>NZ_JAGGQB010000008.1 GCF_018613535.1 Bacillus sp. ISL-51 | reverse complement strand
TCAAAAACGGGGGTCAGTCCCATGAATCGGCAGGCTTCTTTCTTACATTTTGGCACGTTCGGTCTGTTTCAGGCTTTCAGGCCTCATATCACACCAATTCGTCTCGATATACTCCAGACACACCTTGCGTTTCTCGTCCTTCACGCAAGCTTCCCATCCGTCCGGCACATCAAGATAGGCCGGCCAAAGCGAGTATTGGCCTTCGGCGTTGACCAGCACATGGTATATGCCGTCTTCATGTTCAAAGGGATTTGTCATGTCAGCTCTCTCCTTCCTTTACCGGACTGTACGCCGGCCGTTTAATTTCTTTGCCAGGATCACGCCGATTTCCGCGAGCGGGCCCGGCTGGCATAAATCTTTATGGCGGCAGTCTAAATCATACCGCTCGATTTCTCCCGTAATGTAAGGTTTCCATGTATCCGGTTCAATCGGGTCAAACCATTCAGGGATGACCGTGGATCTGAAGAACAGAACATCTCCATGAAACGGCTGAGGCGTATATTTTCCTAAAAGACCGACAGAATTGACGTATGTGTCCTTCAGGTTCATCATGACAGATTCATCCAGGCTGGCTAACGCGCTTCCTTCACGGCGAAGGAGCTCCAGCGCGCTGTCAAAGTCAAGCGGCTGATCACCGAGGCTGTCCGGATCATATCCTCCTAAAGCAAGCAGGGCAATGACGGCTTCTTCATCATCCGGCGCATTTTTAATCGGCAGAAAATGATTCGGGTACGCATCAAGCATGACCAAAAGAGAAACCTCTTCACCCTGGCGCTGTAATTGCGTCGCCATAGCCTGAATCACATTTCCTCCTAGAGACCAGCCGAGCAGCCGGTACGGGCCTTTCGGCTGAACAGTGCGGATCTGCTCGATATAATCCGCCGCCATTTCATCTAAGCTTTGCGGAAGCTGTTCCTTTTTCCCGATACCTCTCGCCTGTAATCCGTAAATCGGATAATCTGCTTGTAATGATGACATCAGTCCGGCATAACACCAGCTGAGACCGCCGGCCGGGTGGACACAAAACAGCGGCGTTTCTTCTCCGGCCGTTCTGAGCGGCAGAAGAACATCCAGCGCGCTTGTGCCTGTTCCCGTTTCAAGCCGTTCGGCAAGGCTCGCCACTGTAGGAGCTTCAAATAAGGTCCCGATGCTGAGCTCAGCTCCCGTCGCTTCCCGAATGCGGCTCATTAAATGAACCGCAAGCAATGAATGTCCGCCTAAATCAAAGAATCGGTCATCAATACCAACCCGCGGTAAACGAAGCACTTCGGCAAACAGCTCACACAGCATTTCCTCTTGCGGCGTTCTCGGCCCCCGTTCGGTAATTTCCATTTGGAAGTCAGGAGCGGGCAGCGCTTTCCTGTCGAGTTTCCCATTCGGCGTCAGCGGCAGTTCATCCATTCTTACAAAGGCTGAAGGAACCATGTAATCCGGCAGGCTTTCTCCGGCAAAGCGGCGCATGTCCCCTGTATCAAAAGCGCTGTTATCAGAACAGACTAGATAAGCGGCAAGCCGTTTATCTCCCGGCTGGTCTTCACGGACGACTACGGCAGCGTCCTCCACATCCGGATGTCTGGCGAGAACCGCTTCGATTTCTCCCAGTTCAATCCTAAATCCGCGGATTTTAATCTGATAGTCAGCCCGGCACATATAATCAAGCGAGCCGTCCGTCCGCAGACGCGCTAAATCTCCCGTCCGGTACATTCTGGTTCCCGGCGGCCCGTACGGATCAGCAACAAAGCGTTCCGCAGTCAGGCTTTGCCGCCCTAAATAACCGCGCGCCACACCCTGTCCGGCAACATACATCTCACCGGTTATTCCGGGAGGCACGGGCTGCAGTCTGTCATCAAGCACGTATACGCTCAGATCAGGAATGCCGCAGCCAATGAGGCTGTTCGCTCTGAGGGCGGCAATGTCTTTGTCTAATTCAAGATAACTGACGTGCACCGTGGTTTCTGTAATGCCGTACATATTAATGAGCTTCGGCTTATTGTCAGGATGGCGGGTATACCAGTCCTCCACCCGGCTAAGTTCAAGCGCCTCGCCGCCGAAGATAATATACCTGAGCGCAAGCCTTTGTCCCAGCTCTTTGTTTTCTTTTTCCGCCTGCATCAGCTGGTAAAACGCGGACGGAGTTTGGTTAAGCACCGTTACCCGCTCTTTTGCAAGAAGACGTAAAAATGCCTCAGGCGACCTGCTGATGTCATGCGGCACGATGACGAGCCGTCCCCCGTGAAGCAAAGGCCCCCAAATTTCCCAGACAGAGAAATCAAAAGCGTAGGAATGAAACATCGTCCACACATCTTCAGAATCAAAGCGGTACCAGTGCTGCGTCGATTCAAACAGCCGGATCACATTATGATGCGGTATGATGACGCCTTTTGGCACTCCCGTCGAGCCTGACGTATAAATCACGTAAGCCGGATGAAGCGGCGACAGCGGGCAAATCCGGCCGGCGTCCTCAGGGTTTGTGTCTGCATATTGATTGAGCTCCTCTGCATTGCGCGGATCATCAAGTGTAAATGACGGCACTTCGCTTCCGGCAGAAAGCTTTAACGCGGCCTCTCGATTGGTGAGCATATATACAGGTTTGGCATCTTGAAGCATAAAAGCGATACGGTCAGCCGGATAATCGGGATCAAGCGGCAAATACGCGGCTCCTGCTTTCAGGACGGCTAACAGTCCGACAATCATGTCCAAGGAACGCGGAAGCGCCAGTGCGACAAACTGCTCCGGCCCGATGCCCCGGGCAATCAGCATATGTGCGAGCTGATTGGCTTTTCGATTCAGCTCTCCGTAAGTGAGCTCCCTCTCTTCAAATACTGCCGCCGTTTCATCACGCTTTCGGGCGGCTTGCATTTCAAACAATTCAGGCAGATTCTTCTGAGGCTGAAGATCATGTTTTTTTCGCCAGTCAGGCAATAGCTTACGGCGCTCTTCATCAGAAAGAATAGATAAGCTTCCGATCGGCCTGTTCGGGTCAGCGGCAGCTTCAGCAAGCAGTTGAAGCAGACGGCCGGCAAGTGCTTCCGCCGTTTCTTTCTCAAATAAATCAGTGCTGAATTCAAGAAGGCCCTTAATACCTGCAGGTGTGCCGTCGGCATGGCGCTGTTCGGCCAATTCCAGCGTCAAATCAAATTTAGACGCACCAACGCTGTTGATTTGAAGGCTTGTTTCGATTTCCGGAAGGCTGAGCACTGGATCAGGCGTATTTTGGAAAGCGAGCATCACTTGGAAGAGCGGGTGTCTCGACCGGGAACGAATCGGATTCAACACCTCAACGAGACGTTCAAACGGGACATCCTGATTTTCATATGCCGCCAGATTGACCTCTCTGACTCTCTCAAGGAGTTCAGAAAAACTAGGATCACCCGATGTATCGGTTCTGAGCACCAGTGTATTGATGAACATACCCACAAGTTCACCTAATGCATCGTCACTTCGTCCGGCGATCGGGCTGCCGATCAGAATATCCGTACCTGCGCCAAGACGGGTCAGCAATGCGGAAAGCCCTGCTTGCAGCACCATAAACAAGCTCACCCGCCGGTCTCTGGCAAGTGTCAAGAGACCGGCATGAAGCTCCTGATCTATTTTAACCGGGACGGTGCCTCCCCTGTAGCTTGATTCGGCAGGACGCGGAAAATCGGCCGGCAGCTCCAGCTGATCCGGTGCGTTTGCAAGCGTCTTCTTCCAGAAATCAAGCTGGCGGGCGATTAAGCTCTCAGCATCATTCTCACTGCCTAAAAGCTGCTGCTGCCAGAGCGCATAATCCGCATACTGAACGGACAGCGGCGCCCATTCGGCTTTTTTGCCCGCACGGCGGGCGGTATAGGCCGCGGACAAATCACGCATGAGAGGATTCAAGGACCAGCCGTCACCGGCAATATGATGCAGCAGGACCAACAGCGCATACTCATCCCCGCCAAGATCAAACAGCTCGGCGCGGATGGCCGGCTCTTTTGCGAGGTCAAACCGGCAGCGGGCAGCAGCAGCAATCAGATCATGAAGTTCGCTCTCACTTGTGTTTGTCACGCTGAATACCGGCCGCGCATCATCAGCAGGTAAAATAAGCTGGCTTGCTGAACCCTTATTCTCCGGAAAAATGGTGCGGAGGCTTTCATGGCGGCTGACGACATCGTAAAGAGCGTTTTCCAGCGCTGATTGATCCAGCTTACCTGACATACGGACGACAACCGGGATGTTGTAAGTCGGGCTCGGACCTTCAAGGCAATAGAGAAACCACAGGCGCAGCTGCGCAAATGACAGCGGGATATGCTCCGGACGGTCAAGCGGCTTTAATGCGGGCCGTGCGCTTCTTGCAGTATCAAGCTGTTCAGCAAGGCCTGCAACTGTCGGCGTATCAAACAGCCGGCCGATGCCAAGCTCCGCGCCCATCGTCTCACGAATCCGGCTCATCAGGCGTCCCGCCAGCAGCGAATGTCCGCCTAATTCAAAGAACCCGTCATCAATGCCGACTCTTGCCAAACCGAGGACCTCAGCAAACAGTTCGCACAATATTTCCTCCTGCGGTGTGCGCGGACCTCTTTCTGACAGGACAGCGGAGAAATCCGGCGCAGGCAAAGCGCTGCGATCCAGCTTTTTGTTCGGTGTTAACGGCAGTTCTTCAAGCTGAACAAAGGCGCTCGGAACCATGTAATCCGGCAGGCTTTCTCCCATATACGCGCGCAGCTTAGCGGTATCAAAGCTATGATCTGCCACAACGTATGCCGCCAAACGCTTATCTCCCGGCTGATCCTCGCGAACAACCGCAGCGGCCTGCAAAATACCGGGATATTTCGACAGCACCGTTTCAATCTCACCTAACTCAATCCGGAACCCGCGGATTTTGATTTGATGGTCCGCTCTGCTGATATAATCAAGCGAGCCATCCTCGCGCCAGCGCACGAGATCTCCCGTTCGGTACATTCTTGCACCAGCCGGGCCGAACGGATCAGCGACAAAGCGTTCCGAGGTTAAATCAGGCCGGTTATAATAGCCTCTGGCAAGCCCATCCCCCGCGATATAAAGCTCACCCGCAATTCCCGGCGGGACAGGCTGCAATGCGGCATCCAGCACATATACCTGCGTGTTCCAAATCGGTTTTCCGATCGGAGGGGCTCCGGTTTGGCCCTTTTTAAGCGGCTGGGCGGCTGACCAGATTGTTGTTTCAGTAGGCCCGTATAAATTAGTAACCGAACAGCCTAATTCCAGCAGCGCATGCATAAGTGAGCTCGGAAGCGCTTCTCCCCCGACAAGCACCTTAAGCGTTCGGAGTGATTCCGGTTCATCGGTAACAAGCGAGTGCCATAATGTCGGCGTCGCCTGCATGATCGTAATGCCATACGCTTGAATCATTTTTGCCAGCGCCTGCGGTTCCTGAATGGTCTCTTTGCGGGCAATAACACAGCCCGCTCCGCTGATGAGCGGAAGAAACAGCTCAAGTCCGGAAATATCAAACGCCGCAGTAGTCACGGCGAGCAGGCGGTCTCGTGCGCCGAGCGGGAACATTTCCTGCATCGATAAGAGGAAATTACTCACGCTTTTTAAAGTGACAACAACGCCTTTCGGTCTGCCTGTTGACCCCGAAGTATAAATGATGTAAGCGGGGTGAAGAGGTGACATGCCGCCCGTTTGAACGGAGCTGTCCGCAACATGCTTGGCTGCTGCTTTTTCTGTCTCCGGATCATCCAGTATGATCTTTTCCGCTTTGCTTTCTTCAGGCAAACGGTCTGACAATTCCGAAGAGGTAATCAGACAGACAGGCTGTGCATCCTTGAGCATGTATGTGATCCGGTCAGAAGGAAAATCCGGATCAAGCGGCAGGTAAGCAGCTCCCGTTTTCAACACGGCGAGCATGCCGATCACCAAGTCCGCTGAACGAGGAAGCAGCAATGCTGCAAATTGCTCCGGTCCAAGCCCCTTTTCCTTTAACAAATGCGCAAGCTGATTCGCCCGCCTGTTCAGTTCGGCGTAACTCAGTTCTTCGTTTTCACTGATAATTGCCGGGCGGTCCGGTGTTTTGGCAGCCTGATCGTTAAACAGCTCTGACAAACATTTTTGCCTTTGTGTCTTTGCTGTGTCATTCCAATCTTTCAGCACGCAATTGCGCTCGTTTTCAAGCAGAAGATTGATCCTTCCGATCTTTTCCATTTGATTTTGTACGGCCGTTTCCAAAAGAAGCAGGAAGCGTTTTTGATGATCTTTTGCATCTTGTGCACTGTACACTTCCGGATTCGCGTCAAAGTCTGCCCGCAAACCGCTGCCGTCTGATCTGTCGTAGACGTTAATCGACAGATCATCAACAGGCCCTGCTGACAAATTATGAACAGTGCCCCTCGCTCCCGCAAAATCAAGTTTGTAATCAAACGGCATCACATTGATTAACGGGCCGAACAGCCTGCGGTTTTCACCTATCAATTTAAGATCGCGGCGCAGGTCTTCATGACGGTATTTTTGATGGCGCCGGATGTTGCGGATTTCTTTTGATACTTGGCTGACTACCTCTTGAAAACACATATCCGGTCTGAGAGAAAGGCGTAACGGAAGAAGATTCATCGCCATGCTCGGAATATTCAGTGAAATCGAACCGATACGGCCCATCATCGGCAAGCCGAGCACCACTTCCCCGGCATTTGTCAAACGGTGAATATAGGAAGCTGCCGCCGCCACGACGACTTCATGCCAATTGGGCGATGATTTCAAGGCGGTTAAAGCCGTCTCAGACATATAAGCCGTGCAGCGATGAAAGCTTTTCGACGTTCTCGGCGCTCTGTCCGCCAAACTGACGACATCAGGCCCGTCTGAAAACCGCTTCAGCCAAAAGGCGCGATCTTCCCGGAACCGCTCCGAGGCGCGGTAATCTTGATCTTCTGTAATCAATTGCGGAAAAGAACCAAAGGAGCGTCCATCATCCGGACGTCCCTTCGTGATTTCGGTGTACATTTGTGCCGTACGCCGGGCCAGCAGTGAAAAACCGTAGCCGTCTATCGCAATATGGTGAATGCGCTGATACCAGAAAAAGCGTTCCGGCCCTGCCTTAAATAAAATTTCACGAAACAGCGGGCCGCACGTAATATCAACAGGCTCAGCCAGATCGGCCTGCATCAGGCTGAGGGCTGCCTGTTTCGGATCAGCTTCCGCACTGACGTCGATCACGTCAAGTGTAATTTGGGGAGACGGATTGATGATTTGCCATGGCCCGTCCATGTCCTCTCCGAATCGGGCATGTAACGATGCAGCCTCCGTTAAAACGCGTCCAAGCGCCGTTTCAAACAGTTGAACATCAATTGTGCCGTTAATCTCAATATACTCGCCTGTATTGTAAATCGGATTATCAGGATCAAGCTGCTGCGCAAACCAGATACCGGCCTGGGCGCCTGTCAGAGGCAGCTGTTGTGTATCATGCATTCTATTCTCTCCCTTATAAATAATCTGCGTTCGGCAAGACTTTTTGAGATCGGGAAGAAAGCAGTCTCCACCATTCTTCCAGCGTCGGGTTCTCCGCCAGTTCCACAAATGTGATTTCAGCTCCCGCACGGCGCCATTGTTCGACGAGACTCATGATTCTGATCGAATCAAGACCTCTGTCCAGCAAATCTTCATGCTCATCAATATCAGACGGCGATTCTTGAAGCAGCGCCGCAATTTGCTGACGCACCCGGTCTTTCGTCAGAACCGCTGAGGCTGTCTCAGCCCCCGCTTCCGTTTCGGACTGAGACGCGCCGTCCAGACTCTCCAGCACCTCACTTGTCAAAGCGGTGAACGCACAGCGTTCGGCCGCATACGTTAAAGCCATCTTATGCTTTTCCAAGGAAAAATCAGCAACGGCGTCCCCGATAAAAAAGCTTTGGATATCTTCCATAAACGCCTCACAGGCTGTTACAAGGCAGCCGATATGGGCATAAATTCCCGTAATGATCAGCTGGTCTCTCCCGCTTTCACGCATGATGTTTAGAAGATCGGTTCGTTTAAAGGCGCTGTACCTCCATTTTGTCAGGACAATGTCCTGATCGTCAGGGGCAAGCTCCTTAATGACCTTTTCCTCGTAAGGGCCGCTTTTAAGACCCGGCCCCCAAAAATCAGTCAGAAGGGCACGATCTGCCGGATCTTGGCTGCCCGGCTGTGCGGTATATACGACCGGAATACCGAGCGCCCTGCATCGCTCTTTTAATTTGCTGATATTGGCCGCTGCATCCGTGATCGGGGACTCTCCCTTCATAAAGGCATCGACGAAATAATTTTGCATGTCATGAATTAAAAGTACCGCGCGTTTAGGGTTAAGATTCCATGATACTTTATTTTTCGGCATATCTGACGCTGTTGGCATCGCATATGCAGGAATAGCCGGAATAGCCATGTAAACACTTCCTTTTATTATTATAGTTCGATTTGGGCAGGCTTCAGTTTTTTGGCAATCGTTTCACGAAGATCCTTTTTACTGACCTTTCCGACGCCCGTTTGCGGGAATGAGCTGATAAATTCAATCCGGTCGGGAATTTTATACGCTGCAAGTCCCCGTTTTCGTAAAAATGCTTTCAGCTCTCCCGGTTTTGGCGTTTCTCCTTTTGGTATAACGAACACGCAAGACCGCTCGCCGAGAAAATCATCCGGCATTGACACCATGGCTGCATCATGAACGGCTGGATGGGCAAGGAGGTGGTTTTCTACCTCCTCTGCGGCAATTTTTTCACCGCCCCGATTGATTTGATCTTTCGCACGCCCCTCAACGATGATATAGCCGGACGGAGTGAGTCTGACGATATCGCCTGTCCGATAAAATCCATCAGCGGTAAACGACCTTTCATTATGCTCAGGTGCTTTATAATAACCGCGTATCGTGTATGGGCCGCGCGTAAGCAAATGGCCGGTTTCCCCAGGTGCTGCATCCTGTCCGTCATCATCTGCCACCCGCACCTCGTCAAACGGTGACATCGGTTTACCTTGAGTGTTGACGATAATATCCTCCGGGTCATCCAGCCTCGTATAATTCACCAGACCTTCCGCCATTCCGAAAACCTGCTGGAGCGTGCACCCGAACGCGGTCTTCACCCTTCGGGCCGCTTCGGCGCTGAATTTCGCGCCTCCCACTTGCAGCACTTGGAGGCTGGATAAATCATTTCGGCGGGTACCCGCAGCTTCCATCCACACCATCGCAAGCGGCGGAACGAGCGCGGTAATCGTCACATTTTCTTGTTCAATCAAAGGGAAGCAATCATCAGGACTCGGCGTCGGTGATAAGACAACTCGTCCCCCCGCATATAAAGTTCCCAGAACACCTGGTGAGCTGAGCGGATAATTATGCGCAGCCGGCAGGGCGGCCAAATAGACACTCTGATCATCCAGGCCGCAAATTTCCGCACTGAGGCGCAAACTGTATATGTAATCATCGTGTGTTCGGGGAATCAGCTTGGACAGCCCCGTGCTTCCTCCTGACAGCTGCAAAAAAGCAACCTCAGCCGGACTTACTTCCTCCAGATGAACAGGTTCCGTATGCAGACTGCTCAGCTGCTGGAATTCTTCAGCCTCTCCCGCCACAATTACATGTTCCAAGGACGGAAGTTTGTCTTTCACCTGTCTTGCAAGGCCTCTGTAATCAAATCCTGAATGTGTATCAGGAATGATGTAGGCTTTCGCCTCAGCAAACTCACAAAAATACGTAATCTCACTGCTTCTATGAGAAGGCAGCGCAAAAACAGGAAGCGCCCCCAAGCGGAACAGCGCGAAAATCACCTCAAAAAACTCGGCTGTATTCGGAAGCTGTATCACGACCCGGTCTTCCTTTTGAATCCCGAGCTCGTGCAGGCCGGCCGCTAAACGATCTGCTCTTTCATCTAATTCTTTGTAGCTCCAATTTGTCTCTCCGCATGTGACGGCAGTGCGATCTCCATATAAAGCGGCCCGCTCTTTCAGCATTCCTCCGAAGGTTTCACCTTTCCAGCAGCCGTCTTTACGGTATTGATCCTCTAACTCTTTCGGCCACGGCGTAAATCCAGTCAGCATGATCGATTTCCCCCTTCTCCATTACATGTCATCTTGATAAAGTCCCATCGCGCGGAGCATCGTGCGGAATTTAGCAGATGTCTCGTCCAATTCATCCTGAGGGTTTGATCCGGCGACAATACCGGCACCTGCAAACAGACGGAGAGAACGAGCTTTTGCCTCTGCGCAGCGAAGTGCGATAATCCATTCTCCGTCACCTTCAGCATCACACCAGCCCGCCATTCCCGTATAAAATCCGCGGTCAAACGGTTCAATGTCAAAAATCGCCTCTCGTGCCGCATCCGTCGGCGTTCCGCATACCGCCGGAGTCGGATGAAGAGCGATCGCCAGCTCAAGCGAAGTCGTTGACGGATCAGAAAGCTCTCCCCTTACCTCGGTTGAAAGGTGCCACATGGCCTCCGTTTGAATAAGCGACGGTTTATCCGGCACATCGAGTTTCCGGCAGAACGGTTTAAGGGCAGCGGCAACGGCAGCGACAACAACCGCATGTTCATGCAGATCCTTGGCTGAAGCCAGCAATTCATCCGCTCTTCTTTGATCCTCAATCGGATCTGCGCTGCGCGGTCTTGAGCCTGCCAAAGGATTGGACATAATAGCCGTTCCAGTTTTAGAAAGAAGCAGCTCAGGGCTTGCGCCGAAAAGCGTTTTCCGCGCTTCTGATGTTCCGGTCACATCTGCGGCAAACGTATAGCCGTGCGGATTGTGCTGCGCCAAATGCTTAACGGCTTGATGAATATCAATATCCTTTTCTGCGGTCAGAAGGAGCGTTCTTGACAGCACAATCTTACTGAGCGGGCCGTCCGTAATGTTAAAAACGCCCTTTTCCACACCGCGCATAAAGCCCTCAGGATCTGGAACAGGCAAAATGTCGTATGTATTTGTCTGCGGTTTTTCAGGTGAAATTGTCATAAATGAAAGCGGTTCGGCCAAATGAACGTCTCTTGGGACAAAAAGCTGCGAAGCCTTTGTGCCGTCAAAAGGAATGGCCCCTGCCACAATCGGATGTTTTATACCGGAGCGCTTCGCCTGATCAAGCGTACGCATTACACGTTCAGACAGCGTATCCAGCTGGGAATCGGCCTCTGCTTCCGGCACTTTCGCAAATATCCCTTCCGCGAGCATCGTGCTGCGGGGGGAAGCTAAAAAGAATGCCCCGGGCTCATACGCTTCAAGCACCTCTCTTGCTGACATCTCTGTCAATAAATGTTGGTTTGACATGTCCGTACCTCCTTATCGTGAATCAAACGCCTAAAGCAGCGCCGCCATCTACGCATAAATCGTGCATCGTAATATGGTTTGCCTGTTCAGAGGCTAAAAAAAGAACGGCATTTGCAATATCAGAAGGCTTTGCCAGTTTCTTCAGCGGAATTCCTGTTTTATATGTGTCAAGAGAGCCTGCAATCACATCCCTGGCTCCGTTTTCATTCTGCCAAAGCGCCCTCTGCATTTCCGTTTCGGTTGAACCGGGAGACACGATGTTGCAGCGGATGTTATATTCCGCAAGCTCCAGTCCGAGGCATTTCGTAAACATGACGGCTGCCGCTTTTGAGGCGGCATAAGCAGCCATGGACGCCCGGGGCACACCGGCCGCATTTGAGCCGACCGTAACGATGGCGCCTTTTTTCCGCTCTATCATGTACCGGCTGACTGCGCGCGAGACGTTAAACACACCGGTTGTATTGACTGAGAACGTTTTTGCCCAGTCTTCGTCGCTGAGGGAATGGATCGGCCCCGGCCGAAGCACTCCGGCGACATTGACCAGTATCTCAATAGGCCCCATTTCACGTTCAATTGCCGCAGTAATACCGTTTACGGCAGCACTGTCCGATACATCAGCGGAAAAAGCTTGAGCGCGCACGCCTTCACTTTGAAGTCTTTCCGTAAGCTCGTGAAGCTTCTTTTCATTCGTATCTATAGCGGCCACATTTACACCTTGTACAGCAAGGGCCAGCGCCGTTGCTTTTCCAATGCCTTGAGCGGCGCCGGTGACGAAAGCGGTTTTCCCTTTCATTCCCAATGCGTCCATATCATCATACTCCTTTTATATTGATAATGATTATCATTATCAATTATGATTCAAGACAATCATATCCAAATCAAATCTCTCAGTCAATTAGAATTTTAGAATCAGCCGTTTTTAGTCCGAAGTACCTGTTTTTTTCAGATGGATGAAAATGAGGTGTGGGGCCCGCCCGGATTTAGGGCAAACCGCAGGGCCCGGCTGATTAATACCGGAAGAACGGAAATATGGCCCTCGCCCTCAAACTCCCGGTATTCGGCACGCACTCCTTCTCTCTCAAGCTCTGATAATATCAAAAACAGTGCTTTTGCATGCTCTGGAATCCGGCTCTTATGGCTTTTTTCGATTTCTCCGGCCGCCAAGAGAACGCTTACGTTCAGCTCTGCGTCGTCCTGCAGTCGTGCTGCAAAGCGCTCTGCTTCTTCATGGATGAACCGTTTGTTCCAATGGATGGACGGACTTCCTGCGATATAGGTCTGAAACAGCTCCGGTCTTGTTAAAAGCGCTTGCAGCACAAAAAGTCCGCCCAATGAATGGCCGAAAATCGTCTGTCTGCCTGTGTCGATGCGATAATCGCGCTCCACTTCAGGCTTTAGTTCTTCCTCAATAAATGACAAAAACTCTTCTGCTCCTCCGCGCTCAGGCCACGCCATCCCTTGCGGATGCACCGGCAGCTCTGATTCGGGCAGAGGCAGTGTAAAGTCACAGTGGCGAGCGGCAGAAAACGGCTGGTCCGTCGGATAACCGATTCCGACAATCACAGCGGGAACAACACCTGTTTTCTCAGGCCGGCGGCTTTGCACCCGTAAAGCCTCCGCCATTGTTCCGAACACGGAATTTCCGTCAAGCAGATAAATGACGGGGAAGCCGGACGGAGGCGGTTCTTCCTGCGGACCAGACACAAAAATGTGATACGCACGGTCTCCTTTCCGTGAACGCATCTCCCTCACTTCTGTGCCCGGAATCGTAAATTGCCCGCCTGGCACGATTTCCTGCTTTGTTTTCTTTCCGTCCATGATCAGTTCATCCCCTCATATGATAATTGCTTTATACACACTCATTGATAATGATTTTCAATATCAAAAGACACCTCAAATAATAGTTTTTCTGCCAAACAAAGTCAATGGATTTTCCATATAAAAAAGGCCCCTTATATCAATAAGGTACCTAAGCACTATTTGTGACATGTGATCAATCCCATGTAAAACGCTGATTTTTCCACGGATCTCCTCTCATATGATAGCCGTTTTTCTCCCAAAAACCAGGGTGGTTTTCCTTCGTAAATTGGATGCCGCGCAGCCACTTGGCGCTTTTCCAAAAATAGAGATGGGGAAAAACGCCTCTGAGCGGATAACCGTGCTCCGGCGTTAAAGGCTCTCCATTATGAGCGTATGCGAGCAAAGATGTTTCCCGTGTAAAATCAGAGAGCGGCAGATTGGCGGTCCAGCCTTCTTCGGCATGAAGTATGACGTATCCAGCCTCTTTTTGGACCCCCGCTTTTTCAGCGATATCTTTTGCACGCACTCCCTGCCATACGTTATCAAGCCGGGACCAGCCCGTAACACAATGTATATCATTTTCTGATTCGGTTTTCGGAAAGGTCTTCAGATCTTCAAAGCTTAACAGCATCGGCTGATCAACAAGTCCGTAAACCTGCAGATTCCATTTTGACAAATCTTCATAGTAAGGAACATTTCCGGCGTGCAGCACTGGAAATTTCGTTGTGACATTTTGGTTGGGCGGCACTCTTTCCGATTGTTCTGTTTGTTTCGTTTTCCCGAAAAACATATGGCTCCCTCCATTTTGTAAACCTATATAAAAATTATGTTGACAATTATTTTTCCTTCCATTACGCTATTCTGGTACAAGTATAAGGGGGAAAACAGATGATTCAACGTAAACTTCGCGCCGGTGATATGGCGCTTATCGGGATGTTTGCCGCACTGATGGGTGTTGGCGCCAACATTACATCAATGGCTCCCTTTTTGCAAGTTGCGGGAATTCCTTTATCTCTTCAGCCGTTCTTTTGTCTGTTAGCGGCGATGCTTCTCGGCAGCAGACGCGCCGCCATTGCGATGACGGTCTATGCACTGGCCGGATTAGCGGGGGCGCCCGTTTTTGCTCAGTTCTCAGCGGGCTTTGCGCCATTTCTCGGAAAAAGCGGCGGATTTATTCTCTCGTACATTCCGGCAGCATTTGCCGCAGGCTGGCTGTTAGAAAGAAAAGCGGAGCCTGGCCGGTTTCTTTATGCTGCGGCCTCTCTCATCGGGACCGGCGTCATTTACGTGATCGGCACGACTTATATGTATATTGCGCTGAAACTGTGGCTTCATGCTCCTATCAGCTATGGTACAGCCTGGTTTTATATGGTTTGGTTTTTCATAAAAGATATGATCTTAGCCATAATATTGGCTTTTATTGCACCCGCGATTTATCGTTCTATTCATAAAGCGACAGGTTTCAGAAGAAATCATACGTCATCTGTGTAAGAACTGCAAAAAAGGCTCCCTGAGAAGGGAGCCTTTTCTACAGGACAAGCGCAGCAATCCAGCCGAATAAAATAAGCGGGATGTTGTAAAAGATGAACGTCGGTACGCACGTATCCCAAATGTGGTGATGCTGTCCGTCTGCACTGAGGCCTGAGGTCGGGCCAAGCGTACTGTCACTCGCCGGAGATCCGGCATCTCCAAGCGCGGCTGCGGATCCGATCACCGCAATCGTCGCCATCGGACTGAATCCGAGCTGAATACACAGCGGCACAAAAATAGTGGTAATGACAGGTACAGTCGCAAATGAAGAACCGATTCCCATTGTGATTAACAAACCGACGACCAGCATCAAGAATGCGCCCATTGATTGGCTGTGGCCGATAAAACCAGTTGAAGCTTTTACTAATGATGCTACATCGCCCGTTTTATTCAATACATTTGAAAATCCTGCCGCAACGAGCATGACGAAACCGATAAAAGCCATCAGAATCATACCGTCTGTAATAAGCTTATCAGCTTCATTTCGTTTCATGGCCCCGCTGATAAACAGCGTAAACAGGCCGGCAAGCGCCCCCATGATCATGCCTTCCACTCCCAAGACCTGTGACAGATAGAGCTGAACCCCAAGTGACACAGCAATCGACAAAACGGCGATCGCGATGCTTTTTTTCGTATAAGGGGAAGACGATAATCCGGCAATTTCTTTCATTTCATATTTTTTCGGCTTACGGAAGAAAATAATGGCCAAAATTAAGCCGACGACCATTCCCGCCGTCGGGATAATCAGAGCATACGGGATATCGCTGAGCGGCACCTTTAAACCGGATGATGCCATATTGTCTCTCAGCATGCCCTGAAAAATCTGCCCGAAACCGACAGGCAGAACAATATACGGCGCCGTCAGACCGAATGTCATCACACACGCAATCAGTCTGCGGTCCATTTCAAGTTCATTAAATATTTTCAAAAGCGGCGGAATCAGTACAGGAATAAACGCGATGTGAACGGGCACCACATTTTGCGAAAAACATGAGATGATTAAAATAATCAGGACAATTAACACTTTAGACAGTGCTTTCTTTCGCGAGTCTTCCTTTTTTCCGATTAATTTGACAGATGCTTCGACCATTACATCAGGAAGCCCCGTCTTTGTTAACGCCGCGGCGAACGCACCGAGAAGCGCGTAGCTGACGGCGACAGTGGCATTTCCGCCGAGACCGTCTGTGAAAGCCTTCACGGTATCGCCAAGGCCCAAACCTCCAGTCAGCCCGCCGGCTAATGCACCGATCATTAAGGCTATGATTATATTGACACGCAGTAAGCTTAACACGAGCATAAGCAGCACTGCGACAATAACAGCATTCATGATAGTTCCCTCCAAAAATCCTTTAGTTTGCTAATGTAGTAGATAATTAAAGTTAACATATATTCTGCGCTTTAGTCAACTAAAGATTTTGGAAATCAAAAACCCGCTGCTTTAGGGCAGCGGGCTGCGGTTATGCTTGGGGCGTAAATCGCTCGGCCAATGTGGCTAAGGTCCTTGCCATGATGCCGGTTGCGCCGGACGGTCCGAAGCACGTCGCTTTATTGGCCGTTGCCGTCCCGGCAATATCGAGATGAACCCACGGCGTGTTCTCGGCAAATTCGCCGATAAACGTTCCCGCCATAATCGCGTGGCCTTCCCGTCCCGGAGAATTGTTCAAATCAGCCATTTGGCTGTTTCTCACCCGTTTTTTATCCTTTTCTGTAATCGGCAGCTGCCAGATCGGCTCTCCGCATTCTTGAGCCGAGTCGGCGACCTGCTCATAAAAGGCCGCGTGGTTTGTCATGGCGCCGGTCGTCTCCGTTCCTAACGCGACCACAACGCCTCCCGTTAAGGTTGCAACGTCTACGAGGACAGATGCCCCGTGATGCTTGGCGTATGTGATGCCGTCTGCCAGCACGAGCCGCCCTTCTGCATCCGTGTTTAAAATTTCAATCGTTTTTCCGCTGAGCGATACGATGACATCATCGGGCTTCATGGCATCACCGGAGATCA
Source organism: Bacillus sp. ISL-51 (assembly GCF_018613535.1). Taxonomy (GTDB): domain Bacteria; phylum Bacillota; class Bacilli; order Bacillales; family Bacillaceae; genus Bacillus. Next base: position 142,709 of record NZ_JAGGQB010000008.1, on the reverse strand, counting down.
TATTGTCCGTTGACGGAATGACGGCAAGCACATTTTGTTCAGGACGGAGTTCCCCGATAATCTCCATTGCGCCCAAGACGGAAGCCGCGCCTCCCATATCGCTTTTCATGCCGACGATTCCTGTTTTCGGCTTGATGGAATATCCGCCCGTATCAAACGTAATGCCTTTTCCGACAAGGCCGATGACATCTTCCCAGTTTTCTTTGCCCTGATACTTGAGGACAATCATTTTCGGCGGTTCAGTTGATCCTTTGTTGACGGCGAGAATCCCGCCCATACCGAGCTCTTCCATTTCATCCTTCTCTAAAATTTCACATTCAAAATCATACTTTGCCGCAAGCTCAGCGGCATATGACGCCAAATCGGTCGCCGTGAGCATATTTCCCGGCATATTCACAAGCGTACGGGCCGAATTCGTTCCTTGGCCGTATGCGGCGCCGACGTTCAGGCCGGCCTGCACTTCCTGCAAATCTTCATCCGTCACCGCACAGACGGAGGTTAACTCCTGATCCGGCTCATTCGATTTATGTTTATAATCCTGCACTTCGTAAACAGCAAGCAGACAGCTTTCCGCCAGCGCGTGAGCGGCGTCAGCGGCCGGCACCTCGCTTGAAACGAACGTGTCAAGCAGCACGGACACTTCCTGCTTTTTGTCTTGATGTATTTGCTGAAATACGCGGGCAAAGCATTCTTTTGTATCTTCAAACGAGTAATTCGCTTCTCTTCCCAACCCGATAAAATAAATACGTTTCATACCTGTTCCGAGCGGAGGGTATACTTTTGATACACGATTTCGTTTTGCAGACACATCACCGTCCTTTAACAGCTGTGTCAAATGTCCGTTCAGCTCATCATCCAATTCCTTCGTGAATCCGTTAAGCCTGCTTTTTTGGAAAAGTCCGACGACCAGTGTTTCAGGATGCCGCAGTTGATCAGCCGCATAAAACATGAGCACACACTCCTTAGGTGGGTATTTGTTATGTAAAATGGTATAATGATAAAACATTTTTCCATTAATATTATTTTACCAAACTAAGGGCGTTTCCTGCAGTTTTTCGTTTCCATTTGACTGTTTTATATAGAAAGGATGTCACATATGGATATATTTATGAATTTTCCTTTACTGGCGAGCTTTGCTGCAATTATCTTTGCCCAGGTTGTAAAAGTGCCCATTCAATTTATCGTATCCAAAAGGCTTGACTGGTCCCTTGTGACAAGCACAGGCGGCATGCCAAGCTCCCATTCCGCTGCCGTAACGGCGCTGTCTACGGGTATAGCTTTGGAAAGCGGTCTGGATTCGCCTCTGTTTGCAGTCGCTGCGATTTTCGCCGTCATTACGATGTTTGATGCCACGGGTGTAAGACGCCATGCGGGCGAGCAGGCGACGGTCATTAATAAATTGGTCATTGATTTTAATCGGTTTGTCAGCGAGGCAAGGGATTTTCCGAAGGCGGAGGAGAAAGAAAAGCAGAAAAAGCTGAAGGAACTGCTCGGCCACCAGCCGATTGAAGTGTTTTTCGGCGGCCTGACGGGCATTGTGCTGACCTTGATTTTAGATTATTTCTTTATGTAAAAAAACGCTTCAGCGCGTGCTGAGGCGTTTTTATTCTTTAACGGTTTTATACTGGTTTCTGAATACTTGTAAGGACTTTGTTTCATTCAGCTTTACCAGTTCATCCTCGGAAACCGTTCCGTTACCTTTTTTTACGATATAAACATCCAGTGTTTTTTTGCCCCAGTTGTTATAAACGTCCTTCACGGTGTCAAAGTAGAGATCGAGACGGCTGCCTTTTATTTTTGAACCGGTATCAGCCACTACCCCATACCCGTAATTCGGGATAAACAAAATGGTCCCAATCGGAAAAACAGACGGATCGGCGGCAACCGTAGAATATAAATCGCGTTTGACCTTCACACCTGAATATGTAATGCCGTACTGCGGGTGCCCCGGGGATTTTCCCGTAGATTCCGCCCCGGCTGTATAACCGGTTGCCGTCACCTTATGTGACGGATAGCGCTTCCAGTCAAAAGCTTCTTCCAACGGCTTTACTTCGCCTGAAACCTTCCTTTCCGGATGATCCTGCAATGACTGAAACGGAATGCCGATTTTTTTCAAAGATTTTCCGTGATTTTCAATCATCCAGTTTGACAGGTCTTTCGCTTCTACTCCGGTGATGGCAAAGTATGTAGCGTTACATGCGCCCAAAAAGAGCACGATCATGAATATGCGCCTGATTATCGTCATTATCAATCACCTCTCCTCCGAGTCATTGTTCCCAACTCGGGGAGACACTATACAAAAACGGCATCACACAAAAAAAGCTTTCTCAAATAAGAAAGCGAGCTTAAAACATTTGATATCCTCTTTTTCTAAGCGCCTTAATGGCAATCCCTGACATAATGGCTCCGGCCAGGCCGCCGGCTAAAATGACGATATCGGCGATCGCTAATGACGTCATGCGCTGAAACAGGCTTTGAAACGATTCTCCCGGGGCTTGCACATAACTGATCATCTTTTTATTGCTGATAATGAAAAGGCATACAATCGGATATACAACAGCCATGATCCATGACATTCTCAGCAGCATGTTTAACAGAAAGCCAATGCCGAAAAACAAAACAAAAAATAAAACAATTGAGATGATGACGACAGGCAAACTAATCATAAACAACCACCCCCTAAAGCACTTTCAGTGTACCTCGGAGGCGGTAAAAAAGTCAACGTCTGGAAACAAAGCGTCTCTCTTTGCCGCTTCCCTGACAGGATGGACATGTTTCGGAGCCGCCAAGAAGCAATTGTAAATAACCTTTTCCAGAGCAGAACGGGCACGCGGCCACAGTGCTTTTCGCTGTTGTTTTCATGCGGATCACCCTTTTTCTTAATTTTCTGATAATATATCATATCTCATTGTCAAGCACCAAGTCAGAAGATGTGACAAATCATTTGATGTAAGCGGAAACATCTTATTTTTACTACTGAATCCTTTTCGTTCCGCCATTTTTTAAAAGAAGTAAAAACCCGCGCCTGCGGGTTTTTAGAAGAATTTAAATTTCCCTTTTTTCAGTGTCAGACCGAGGCCGCCGATCATAAATAACGAACGGTTGTCGATTACCTTTTTCATAAAGGATGCCGGCGTGCCTTTCAGCTTCTTGCCGTAAACGACTCCGACCGCATTATGTTCTCCGAGGGAGGCTACCGTTCCTTTAATATCAGGCTTGAATTCTTCAAGCTGTCCTCCTTTTATCAAGCGGCCTAAGTTTTTGGCGACTGTTTCTCCTTGCTGCATCGCGATCTGCGCAGTCGGCGGATAAGGACGTTCCGTCTCTTCATTTATAAACAGAGAGCTGTCACCGAGAATAAAAACGTTGTCATGACCGGGCGCCCGAAGATCAGGATTCACCTTGACACGGCCTCGCATGTTTTCAAAACCGGCTTCCTCCACGATCGGATGTCCGCGCACACCTGCCGCCCACACAACGGTCTGCGATTTAATTTCTTCAGGCTCTTCGTCTTTTTTACCGACCGTGACACCGTCTGCCCTGCATTCTTGAACAGCAGTGCCGATTTTAAACTCAACGCCCTTGCCTTCAAGATAATGGACGGCGTAATCCACAAGCTCCGGATCAAAGCCCGGCAGGACAGTCGGAGCGGCCTCGACGCAGACGATGCGGACCAAGCTTTCATCAATGTCATAATTCCTGCATAACTCCGGCATTCGGTTGGCAAGCTCGCCCAGAAATTCAATGCCTGTGAAGCCAGCGCCTCCGACAACAATGGTTAAGCGGTCGGGACGCTTTGTGGCCTCAGTGTTGTATGTTGCAAATTGCAGTTCAATGTGTTCCTTCAACTGGCGTGACGTATTGATATTAGCAATCGGAAATGCGAATTCTTTCAAACCTTTAATACCGAATGTTTCCGGGACGGCGCCCAGCCCGATAACGAGATAATCGTACGGAATGTCCCCATTTGAAAGGGTCACTTTTTTATTTTGAACATCAATCGCTTTCACCGTATCCTGCACAAACTTGACACGCGATTCATTTATCACATCTTTTATTTGATATCTGCAGCGGTCATGGTGCAGCGTTCCTGCGCTCGCCTCATGCATCCATGTCGTCTCATAATGATAGTTGTGCTTATTGACTAAAGTAATCTCAGCATCATTTGCGCTGATCTGCTTCGGAAGCCTCGTCACTGTCATTAATCCACCATAACCTGCACCTAAAACCACGATTTTGGGTTTATTCAATGCCATCACATCCACCTTCTTTTTTTTGCTGTTAGACGCATTATCAAATCAACATTTGTAATAGCTTCAGCTTATTGGCGGGATTTTATGAAATGAATTATAAATTTTTTAGAAAACCGCACATGTCTGCATATCACCATAGTATCCGAGAGAAACGGAAAACATTCAGGAAAAAACTGAATGGAGTTTGTCCCCATCCTAGCGGCGGCAAGGATATTTTTCAAGAATGAAGCGGCCGAGCGGGTTTCGCCACTCGTCATCATTTCAAATTGTATGTTATAATTAATAACAATTTTCATTTAGGAGGCAATTTGGTATGCAAGAGGATTCAAAGGTTTACGATATTACGGTTATCGGCGGCGGCCCGGTCGGCCTGTTTACTGCATTTTACGGGGGAATGAGACAGGCAAGCGTCAAGATCATTGAAAGCCTGCCCCAGCTTGGCGGCCAGCTTAGCGCGCTGTATCCTGAAAAATATATTTATGATGTTGCCGGATTCCCGAAAATCCGCGCACAAGAGCTCGTAAATAACCTGAAAGAGCAGATGGAAAAATTTGATCAAACCATCTGCTTAGAGCAAGCCGTTGAATCAGTTGAAAAGCAAGCAGACGGCGTGTTTAAGCTTGTTACGAATTCAGAAACGCATTATTCAAAAACAGTAATCATCACTGCAGGAAACGGCGCGTTTAAGCCGAGAAAGCTGGAGCTTGAATCAGCAGAGCAATATGAAGGAAAAAATCTTCATTACTTCATTGACGACCTCAATCAATTCGCAGGCAGACGCGTTGCGATCTTAGGGGGCGGAGATTCCGCGGTAGACTGGGCGCTTATGCTTGAGCCGATTGCGAAAGAAGTCAGCATCGTTCACCGCCGTGACAAATTCCGCGCGCACGAGCACAGTGTAGAAAACCTGCACAATTCTAAAGTAAAAGTGCTGACGCCGTTTGTTCCGTCTGAACTTGTCGGTGAAGACCGGATTGAGCAGCTCGTGCTTGAAGAAGTGAAAGGCGACCGTAAAGAAATTGTCGAAATTGACGACCTGATCGTAAACTACGGCTTTGTTTCATCTCTTGGCCCGATTAAAAACTGGGGGCTTGATATCGAGAAAAACTCCATCGTGGTGAAAAGCACAATGGAAACAAATATTGAAGGATTCTTCGCTGCAGGAGACATCTGCACATATGAAGGAAAAGTAAAACTGATCGCCAGCGGTTTCGGCGAAGCGCCGACAGCCGTAAACAACGCGAAGGCTTACATGGACCCGAAAGCGCGCGTCCAGCCTCTGCATTCCACAAGCATGTTTGAAAAATAATAAAAAAGAGTCTGTGTCATCGCGGCACAGACTCTTTTTTATTTAAACATCCAGATATAATTCATCACCGTTCCGACAACAAGTGCAATGACAAGTGCTGACACGATCCAGATCGTTCCTAAAATAATCCGGTCCTGAATTTTTTGGGCTTTTGGATTGTGTTCGTACTGCTCTTGATTCATACCGAACCCTCCCTCCTGTTTCTTCCATATCTATAAAGACAAACAGTTGATCAAAAAATCCAATATCACTATGATAACCAAACTCCGTACGGATGACAAGCCGCCGGCATTTGCCCTTATAAAGAAATATGAAAACATTTGACATCAGATACAAAACGAAGTACATTATAAAAAGACGAACATTTATTTTATATGTAATTTTATTATTCGTTTTTAGGAGTGTTATATATGGAAAATGTATTCGATTATGAAGATATTCAGTTAATTCCTGCAAAGTGTATTGTAAACAGCCGCTCTGAGTGTGATACATCAGTGACATTGGGCGGGCACACATTTAAGCTGCCGGTCGTACCCGCAAATATGCAAACTATTATAGATGAGAACATCGCAATCCGGCTTGCGGAGAACGGTTACTTTTATATCATGCACCGTTTTGAGCCGGAAAAACGCTTATCCTTTGTCCAAGACATGAAAGCGCGCGGGCTTATTTCTTCCATCAGTGTCGGCGTGAAGGAAAATGATTATGCCTTCATCCGGGAATTAAAAGAACAGCAGCTTGTACCGGATTACATCACAATTGACATCGCCCACGGCCATTCCAACGCGGTGATTGAGATGATTCACTTTATAAAAGAAAACGTGCCGGAAAGCTTTGTCATTGCGGGCAATGTCGGGACGCCGGAAGCCGTAAGGGAATTAGAACGAGCGGGTGCTGATGCGACAAAAGTGGGAATCGGTCCAGGGAAGGTTTGCATCACAAAAATCAAAACAGGTTTCGGAACGGGAGGATGGCAATTAGCCGCACTTCGCTGGTGCGCAAAAGCGGCGAGCAAACCGATTATTGCAGACGGCGGCATACGCACCCACGGTGATATCGCGAAATCAATCCGCTTCGGAGCAGCAATGGTCATGATCGGATCACTGTTTGCCGGACACGAGGAATCACCGGGAAAAACGATTGAAGCAGACGGCAAGCTTTATAAGGAATATTTCGGCTCCGCTTCCGAATATCAAAAAGGCGAGAAGAAAAATGTTGAGGGCAAAAAAATGCATGTCGAGCATAAAGGCTCTTTACAGGACACGCTGACTGAAATGGAGCAGGATCTCCAATCATCAATTTCTTACGCCGGAGGAAACAAGCTTGAGGCGATTCGGAATGTCGATTACGTCATTGTGAAAAACTCAATTTTTAATGGCGATAAATTTTAAACGGCAATTACAAAAAAAAGACATTCAATCCATGAATGTCTTTTTAAATATTAAAATATAGAACAATACTGGATAAAAGATTAATGAGAAAGATAAGCAAAAAAACGTATCGAATCATTTTATGAAAAGGGGCAAATAAAAAAATATACAATCCCGCTGCCCCAAAAGTAAGTACAGGAAATAACCACTCAAAGGATAAAGAAATGACATACCCTATGATCATAACAATCGGCACTCCGATCAATGATAATTTACTTCTCATATTCATTCTGCCCCTTCTACTTAAATATTGGTGTGATATAAGCCTCAACAATTGCCGCAGCGATAAGTAAACAAATGATGCACAGCACCATGACGCCGATATGTTTAAACATCGTTAGCATAATCTTTTTTTGCTTAGAAAAACACAGCCTAATGACCAGTTCAACGCTCTTGAAACCGATAGCGCCACTTAATAATAACGCAGGCACTTCAAAGATACCATGAGGAATTAGCAGTAAAATAATCTGATAAAAAGGAATCCCATTATGCAGGCTTTCTATGATCGAGCCGCTCAAAATAAACCCGTTAGAAAACAAATAAAATATCGATGTTAAACCAAAAGTAAAAAAACCTGCCGCTAAAAACAGACAAGCGATTGCATTATTCTTCAACAATTCAGCTGCGCCTGCCGAACTGTTATAAGGGGCCGCAGAAAAAAAATCATCTGAAAACACAGCAGTGATCACACCGCCTGTAAAAAACAGCAATGATGCGATTAAGGGGAAGCAGGACTTCTTAATTGACAGCGAGATCCGGCCCATCATGTATATATACTCTCAGCCATTTCTTCAATTTCTTCTAAAGAATGCTGTGATGATTGATATTCCGCCGCAAAGGTTCCCTCATGAATAATACCGATCGTATCACACAAAGAGTGAGCAAGCTCCAGCAAATGAGTCGATAACAAGACTGTATTTCCCTTTTTTACATACTCTCTTAATAACGTGCGTATGGTCTTCCCGCTTATCAAATCAATGCCCGTTAACGGCTCGTCAAGAATTAAAATTCTGGGCTGATGAATGAGTGCGGCCGCAATCGACAATTTTTGCTTCATACCGTGTGAATACGTTTTAATGAGCTGGTTCCCGTCTTGAGAAAGCTTTAATGTATCTAACATATTGTCAATATAATCATTTGCCTGTTGAGAAGGCACTTGAAACATTTCGGCTGTAAAACGTAAGTATTCAACTCCAGTTAAATAATCATATAAAAACGCATGGTCGGGGACAAATCCAATATCAGCTGATATTTGCCCTCCCTGCTCTGAATCGATCTCTTTTCCATCAATCAATACGTCCCCAGAAGTTGGTTTAAGCAACCCTGAAATAATTTTTAATGTTGTTGTTTTTCCAACTCCATTAGTCCCTAGCAAAGCATAGATTGAACCTTTTTTCACTTCAAAAGAAACATTTCTCAACACCTGTTTTTCACTATAATTTTTCTGTATATTCACCAATTTAATCATTGCTCGCAAACCTTTCCGCCATATTGATTCTTCGAAGAAAAAGAAACATGACTCCATAGTTTAATAGTGTGAACAGGATAAAAATACCTGAAGCCGAGTGAATGAGTATCGTTTCAAGTTCAGGTTTTTTATAAATTAGATACGTCGTAATTGCAGCTATTTGAAGCGACACAATAAAAATCAAGGAACCGTATAAATTGTTATACGTCTTTGCTTTTCCCGCTTCTCCAATTTCATAAAGATGTTCCCAGTTTTTCTTAGGGTAAAGCGCGGTGCTCGAAATTTGGACAAGACTGTATAAAAAACCCGAACATACAAATACAATAAACAAGTATATAGTCAGCGCCACAGAAGATGGAAAAAACACAGTTATCAGAACGGAGATTATGAACGAGTATACTAAAGCTGAAAGATTATAAATACATACTTTCGGAAACACCATTTGCCAAGCATTTTTAATATTTCGGTGAAACAGATGCTGATTTTTTATTTCTCCGTCAACTGACAATATTGTTTTCAGCGCATCCCCTACAAGCTGATAAGAAAAATTAGCAATGACAACCGAGGCGGAAACAACTGCAGCTGTCGAATATCCAGTAAAATGATGGGAAAGCAGCGGAATGCTGAAGCCTAAAAACAACATTAACAAATAAAGCATACTGCCAAAATTCCTGATAAAAAAACCGTCTATTCTTAATAAGAACAGCAAATCCTTTTGAAAAATAGCACGAAAGATTTTATGCTTACTATATAATCGCAGCCTTGGTGAAAAATCGGTTTTTGATAAATAAATATAAGGGATGAGATCCATTTTTTTCAGGGTAGCGGACCATATTTTAAACAGCCCTATAACCAAAAGCCCTGCAGCAGCCAGCACCGTGACGAAGGACAAAACAGAATGTGCCCGGAATGCTATAAATACATATGGCGTATTCATTAATATGTTTTTAAAAGCCGGCGATTCCATAAAACCGGAGATGTCCTTCATTGTATGCTCGCCAAACACGAGAAGATAGACAATATACCCAATAACAAGCGGAACCAGCAAACTGAATGCAAATAAAATACTTTTCATGACTTTAAAATAAAACAGCTTGCTCCAAATATTTGTAAGAGCATATAAAACATACGAAAACAGCATAGATAAAAATAAGTTAAGACAAAAATAAACCATTCCTAACATGAATACGGTAACAGGATAAACTTTTGACATACCAGCACTGCTTAAAAATAAAAATACAGGAAAAACAAAAAGGTACCATATAATAATTGTTTTTTTGAGTGACTGTCCGATAAACACAGAAAACAGTTGCAAAAACCGAACTTTTTTTAATTGGTGAATGACTTTACGCGTATCCAATAGAAACGCATGATGGTTTTCTTTAAAAAAGCCAGCCGACCAAAAAAGCTGCTCTAACGAAACAGCTATTAAAACAAATTGCCCCCACGAATTAACGGGAAGCCCAATCATTTTTGTTCCGAATACAATGCCGCATCCTAATAAAACCAAATAGAAAACTATACAAGAAATAATGATAGCTGACAGCAACTTGTTGCTTAGATGAGGAATACTCCAATCTTCCTTCTTTTTACGAAATGATGACAGGGTATTATACTTGATAAGAGCAACTATTTGTTTTACTTTCATAATTTCATCCTTACCATATGGATTTGAGGGAGAGGCTCTTTTTGCAGCTTGTCCAAAAAGAGCGGGTATTTATGAATTTATCTTACCAAGCGGCAGCGTATTTTTTGCCGTATTTCTTAATCATAGTTTTTGCTGTTGCTACGATAGCATAAGAAATAGCACCTGCGCCAGTGACAATACCGATTAAAGAAATGATAGACGCAATTGTAGACGCAGCATCAATAATATCAATTGCTTTTTTAGCAGCTGCTGCAGAGATACCTAGAGTTGAAGCTAATTCAGCGTTTGCTGAAAATGTGTGAGCCGCTGCAACATTTAACTCTGTACCAGTCAATAAAAGTGCGTAAACTAATGCAGCTGCTGCAAGAGCTGCACCAAATAACAAGAAAGATTTTTTATTAGATTTTACTAAGTTCATCGTAACATCTCCTGTTCTTTTTTTAATATATAATAAAATTCAGCCTCATTTGCTCTCCCCCGGGCTAAATCTTATCCACCATAAAATAATTAAAGAAAATATTAATGAGCTTTAATAAAACAAAACTCCCTGTCAAAATAAGCCTCTTTTTTTTGTTCAAATCAGTCAATTTCCCGCTGACAACATACAAAGCCACAATCGATATCAGAAAAAACGGATCTAGCAGCTGCAAATCCAATGCAGTGCCGCTCGCTGAATATATAAGAGAGGAATCAGCAGTTAAGTAGTTTACAATCGCAAGAATAAACATTTTAAATGCCAAAATCAGAGAAGTTAACGTGTATAGGAGAAGATATATTTTTTTTGGTTTTTTCGAACCAAGGATAAAAGCCACAACAAATAAAATAAATCCGCCAATCAAAATCTCTATAAAAGTCGTAAAGATCATAAAACCCTGCAAAAACATTACAATTGTACGTACACTTTTTTCCCCTACGTCGTAGGTATTTTCTCCGATGGAAGAATAATAAGTGTTCAATATCTTATCTGAAATACTAAATTGGAAGAGTAATGAACAGATCAAAATTATGAAAAAAGAACTTAAAAAGATTTTTTTATTACTCAATTGACCTATCATATTATCATCCTTTTCTTACAAAATAAATTAACTATTCTATACTTTTACAATTTAGTTTATTCCTATGAAAAAATCAATACACTTCATACAAATCATGACTTTAGTAACAACTTCCGAACAGGGTATGTTCTCTCTTTTTAGTTCCAAATACTCTTTCTTTTCGAATGGATTCATGAAGATTTTTTAGATATGAAAAATCAAAAAGCTGATATTCCGCGCTCATTACCTTTAAGGTTTGGGGTATATAGAAGCTTTTGCTTAAAATGGAGGTTTTACATCACAGTTGACGGGCAGATCAAACACCTGTGAAAATTAGTTGAAAAAGCAGATTGATATGAAGCCGATAAACTCGGAAATGAAATAGAAAACATTGATTCTGCCGCAAAATATTCCTATAAAGAAGCCAGCTTGCTATAGTCGGTCTGGAGGCAGCGGCAAACTTTAGTTCTAAAAGAAATGATAAGCTTGTCTATAAATATGGACATATTTTATTTGTCATCATCAGGATCACCAGATTATCCTCCCATTTTCCAATAATCTTAGATGGCGTGTTGTGCGGCATGACTCCGGCCTTACCTGGTGCTGTTTACGATCATTGAACGCATAAATCGTCACCAGCCTGACTCCTCTGCAGCACAGCCTTCTCCATTAAATTTTTTATCTAAAAAGTACCGGTAAACTCGCTTTGGAGAGAACCCCGGGCAACGCGAAAGGACTGATCAGGAAAAAAGATGCCAAAACTGTACTCTATGTCATGTTCCGCCTTCTCAAGTGTTGCTCCAATTCGCTTTCTCCTTCCTTCAATCGTATAAAAACCCTCTTCCCTCATCGTTGAGAAATATTCAAAAAACGTGCGCTTTTCCGTTTGTAAGGCCAAGTCCTTTCAGTATATGGATCCCCGTTCTTTTTTCGATTACAAAAAAGCCTTCTTGAAAAAGGACAGATCCTTTTCAAGAAGGCTTAGGATTGATCAGTCTAGCACTCTTCCGGCGTGCCGGCATTTTTAGCCGTACGGAAAGAAGAACCGCAGCCGCATGATGCGATGGCGTTCGGATTGTCGATCGTGAAACCGCCGGACAGTTTACGTTAGATGAAAACCCGATCATATCACCGTTTATACGGTATTTCGCGATTGTTATTGTTCGTACAGATTGTTAACGCCGCTTTTCCCCAGCGACGGATCTCGTTAACACTATGATACCCAAACTTGCCCCGCTTAGCAAGCGTTGTTATCCACATATCAACAAAAAAAACGCCCCGTCCTTAACGGATGGGGCTATACACGCTTACTTAGCGTCAAGTATTGCGCGTTTCTTTATTTGGTATTCTTCTTCCGTGATTGCGCCGGAATCTTTTAGCGATGCCCATTTCGTAAGCTCGTCGGCATCACTAGGCGTACTAACTGGCGATGAGTTCTGCGCTTCTTCTATGTATTGGTCGATTAACGCTTTACACTTTAAGAAATCGGCATAGTATTTTTTCCGCACCATCAGTGTGTTTTCGTTTTTGGCCGCGTCTACGGTCCACTTTCCGGAGGCCTCTTTTCCGCCGCTGAAAATAAATGAAATATAACCCGCGAACAACTTACCAGGCTTCTTAATTTCGACTGCGGAGATTGCCTTTATGCGAATTTCTTTTTCTTTTCCTGCGTGATATGTACCTGGTGCATGTTTTAACGTTATTTTCGTTGGTTCGACTGTTATGGAACCAGTATCGCATCGATATGTTGTTTGTTCCTCCATCTTATCGCCCCCAAAGTATTCCTCTTATCCTTTATATCGGTAATACGTACGGTAGCGCAAGTAGTTTCTAAAATTTCTTAAAACGAAGCTCAAAGGCGGCCTCCCAGCCGCCCGCTTCGTCTTCTAGTACACCATCACCCCTGCATTAGATTTTTAATCGAAATTTTCCGCCCTTGTTCCGCACTCACAACGCGCTCTGTTCTCCGTCCGATCTCTTCGCCGTCCATTACGGTAACGAGCTCGATGTGCATCGGTTGCCCCGCGTCCGGCTGTGTTACAGATGTTTCGAATGCGTGCTTAACTTTCGCTAGCTTGCCGCCTGTCAACGACATCGATGGGTTATACGCGTAATCTTGTGCGTCAATCATTGCCGCATTCGCCATCGCTGTGGCCGCCGACTGTACCGCGCCAATGTTACGCTCGATACCTACCGCTAATCCTAACGGTAAGAATTTACCGACTTCGTCACGGAATACGCGGGAAGGCGAGTGAATGCCGAAGAATCCTTTAATGCTGTCCGTAATGCTGCCGGCAAAGTCGCCGATTTTTCCGAGAATCCAGTCCTTCGCGGAGTTAATTCCGTTCCAAAGGCCCTTGATCAAATCGACTCCGGCGTCGAATACTTTGCTTACATTGTCGCCTATTGCGCTGGCTAAATCCGTTACAATCTTGACGCCCATTTCGAGAATTTTCGGTATAGCTTGGATCAAACCACGGACTAATGCGTCAAGAAGTTTAATACCGAGTTCTATTAGTTGCGGCATAAAACGGATGATCGTATTAACCAGTTGCGTTATAAGCTGGATAGCCGCAGCCACTAATTGCGGAAGCATTTGAATAAGACCCTCGATCAGCGCTGTAATTAACTGAATTCCCGCGTCTATAATCTGTGGTAGATTGTCGATCAAAGCTTGAACAAGGCTGACGATTAAATAGAGAGCCATTTCGATAAGTTGCGGCAACATCGTGATAATACCGTCAATTAAGGCTGTTAACACTTGGATACCAGCCTCGACAATTAAAGGTAGATTCGTTACCAATGCGTTAATGAGAGCCATAATTAGCTGAATCGCCGCATTTATTAATCCCGGAAGCATTGCTATAATGCCTTGGATCAACGCGTTTAGAATTTGGATTCCAGCGTTAATTATCATCGGTAGCAGTGAAATTAGCGTGTTTATCAGCATCGTTAATAACTGAGTGACTGCCGTAATAACTACTGGAAGTGCCGTAACGATCCCTTGAACCAGCGATGTTATGATAAGTACACCCGCCCCGACTAGCGTAGGTATTAGCGTGGTAAGTCCTTGAATCAGGGTGCTAAGGGCCTGCGTAATGGCTGATAGAATATTCGGAAGAGCTTGATTCAACCCGTTTAAAAGGCCCGTTATAATCTGAACGCCCGCTTGCGCAAGTTTAGGCAGATTCGTAGATATCTGATTTACGACCGTATCTACGAGATTTACAAACCCGTTTAGAAACGTCGGCAAGTATGTTTGTATCCCTTTTTCGATAGCCGGGAGAAAACGCATTCCTGCAATGATAAGTCCGGGAAGACCGCCGACTAGCATGCCGACAATCGTCGGAATATACTTCGCAATCGAACTAAAATCGCCTTGAAACGCTTTGTTTACCGCGTCAATAAGATTCGTGATCGCATTCTGTACAGATGTAGCAGCGGCAATAATTAACTGAACGACTGACTCTGGAAGAATCTGACGCAGCTTATCGGCCCCACTTGCGAAATCTCCAGTCAGGATCGTTGCTAAACCGCTAAACAACGTTTTAAGCGTTGAAATAGCCGGAGCAAGCTTCGATCCGATTGTATCAGCCAGCGCGGCGAATTTATTACGGATAGCTTCGCTGTGTTTAATCAGAATCACAATAGCCGCAACTGCCGCTATGACTGCTCCGGCGATGAGTGCGTATCCTCCAAGTAATAGCATCAGGGCGCCACTTGTCATTCCCATCGAAGTTGCAAGGGCTGAAAATGCCGTTACTATGGTACCGGTTGCTGATATAAGCGACCCGATGATCGCTACGGCTGCGCCAGTCAGAGCAATTATTCCCGCAAGTCCGCCAACTACGGCGAGACTAACCGCGACAAACCTTTTCGCCCCCGCACTCAACTCGTTAAACCAGTTTATTAGATCCGTAATTCGGTCAGCGGTTGATTGTATAAATGGGGCCAGCTCATCGCCGATCTTAATAAACATCGTTTCAAACGCGCCACTTAGGTTCTCTAGTGCTCCGCCGATGCCCGCTTTCATTTTCTTACCGGCCTTCTCTGCGGCGCCCCCGGACCTTTCAAGCTCTTTCGTGAATTTGCCTAGCTTATCCGGACCGGCTGCGATAACGGCCATCATACCGGATACGGATTCGGTTCCAAAAATACGAGCAAGTGCAGCCCCTTTCTCCGCTTTCGTCATGCCCTCCATGCTCTTCTTTAGATCGCCGACAATTTCCTGAAGCGACTTAAACTTTCCTTTACTGTCCGTTGTCGTAACGCCAAGGCGTTCGAGCATAGTTGCGGCAGCCTTTGGCGGGTCTACTAATCGCAACAAAGAAGCCCGTAACGTGGTGCCCGCCTGCGACCCGTCTGCTCCTGCGTCTACCATAATACCCGCGGCCGCTGACAATTCTTCTAAAGAGATGCCGAGCTGATGCGCAGGCCCCGCGGCATATTTGAGTGCGTAAGACATATCATTCATGCCCGCAGCCGACTTGTTCGCTGTAACCGTTAGAATATCTGCGACCTTGCTGGCGTCCCCGGCTTCCATCTGAAATGCGTTGAGAGCGCTCGTGACTGTATCGGAAGTCAAAGCAAGATCTTCGCCGGACGCCTCGGCCGCTTTTATAATGCCAGGCATCGCCTCAATTACCTGATTCGCGTCCATACCCTTTGCGGCCAGTTCCGTCATCGCCCCGGCTACTTCCGAAGCTGATTTCGAAGTTGTGGCGCCAAGCTCTAGTGCTGCGTCTTTCATATCTTTGAACTGTGATTCGCTCGCCCCGGCGATCGCGCCAGCCTTACGCATTGCTGTATCAAAATCGGCTGACGATTTGGCCATTCCAGTCAAACCACCGATTACTCCCGCAGATACAACGCCGAAGCCGGCAGCGACAGTCGTTCCCATGTTGGTCATACGTGAACCAAAATCAGAAAGGGTTCTCGCTGACTCAGTTAGTCCGTGCGTGAGGTTGGAAATATCAGCCCCAATGCGGACGAGAATTGACTGATCCGCCATTAGAAGTACCTTCTTAGGTATTCGGCGTAAATTTCTTGTGCTCGGCGATCATACTGCGCACCTTTGTACGCGTTGCCCTTGGCTATATACTCAAACCCTTTGCGAGCTGTGTTGAAGTATAATTTAACCAGGCTGACAGGCGCTTGGATGCCTTTATCGAAGTCCATTCGTTGAAGTGTATATTCCGTTTTCCTAATGAATGATACAGCTTCCCTTGATGCTTTACGGAGCTGTCCTCGGCTGTCGGCGTTTTCTATCTGTGGCAATACTTCCGCGTTAAACTTCTCTGTGAAACTGAACAGTAATTCATTGATTTCTTTTGCTGTAAACATAATATCTCCCCTTTGTTTTTCAAATAAAAAAGACGCCCGTTTGTAGGCGTCTCGTTATTTATTCAACTACTCCGCGGTTCCACGCGCGGAATACTTCCGGCTCAATAATTCCGTATTTATTGGCACCTGATTCTCTATCCGTATAGATAGGATGATGGATACTAAAGCCGGGCTCATTTTCCTTGGAAGCAACCTCATTCGCGCCGATTTCACTTGCTAATTCGTAGAATTTCTTTTGTCCGTCGATGATCAGTAGATCGTGATATGCCTTCGCAGCTTCCAAATACTCTCTCTTTGCGGCTGCAATTCGTTCGAGCGCAGCGTCTTCCTTTGCAGTTTTATTGGCGACTATCTCTTTTCGTGCCAGACCTAGTATTTCAGACTTCAGAGCGCTAATCTGCGCCGATTTCGGATAGAAAACCGTATCCTGTCTTTCTCTCGCACCGCTGGCTTCCAGACGTAGCTCCGCAACCCTCCGCCGAGCTTCTTTCTCTTTTAAGCGATTCTCCTCCGACGGGTCCTCTGCTAGAGCTTCAATTGCCGATGTTAGGTCTTGTTCTGCTGCGGTGAGCTCTGCGGACACTTTTTCGTTATGAGCACGCATCCCTTCAGTCTGAGCCACGGATTTTTCTTGAAGCGCCTTTAATTCGGTCACCTTATCCGTAAGTTTCTTTGAAAATTTCATATTATTGGCCTCCTATCGTATCGTTTTGTAAGCATTAAAAAAGCGATCGCGAATCATCCGCCATCGTCCTTTGATCGTTCTATTTTGCTCTAGGGCGTCCAACGCCTCGTCTAGCACCGCGACCTCCTGCCAAGCCGCATCGTCGTTGTCGAATTCGCTCGCAGCCAGGTCGTGCGATGCAAACCGTTTCAATAGCCGATTCGTCGTCCGACACAATCCCGGATATTTTTGCTCGTCGATTCCCATCGTTTCGAAAAGGACCGGCTGCATTAACGGATTGTCTGCGATTAGCTTTAACGAAATGACGCCTTCGGTTTTGGCCGCCTTCCTCAAAGCCCGCTGAAGGGCAATATGGCCGCAGTATGACATGTCGTGCCTCCGTTTTCCGGTCGCAACAAATACGCCGGACGCCTGCGGCCCTTCATAATTGTGGAGCGCGTACGAATAAACTGCAGATCGGTCATCGCTGGCCTGCGTTAAATACAGCGTGTAGTTCACTCCGCTTCCCCGCTTTCAAGCGCCTGGATACGAGTGTCGATTCGCATTAATTCCGCAGCCTCCTGACCCGAGCCAGCAAAGCCCCTGTAATCTGCTTTTTTCTGTTCGTACAAACTGCGGAGTTCCTGTACGGACATTCCTTCGTACGGATCTGAAGGTCGTCCGGCCTCGTAGTCGCCATTTGAAATTTGCGTAGCCAGGTCTATGACCGCTCGCTTTGCGTCCCGATACTCTGATTCGGTAATAGTACGGAAAGGCCTTAACGTACCTTCATACTTAATCACCGTTTGTTTCGCATCAATTAGCTGCTGTTCTAATTCAGATCGTTTTGCTTTCCATTCATTCATTCTCCATCGTCCTCCTTCTCGGCTTTTAATAATTCGGCCTCGTACTCATCAACGGGTATATTAATAGCCCCATCGACCACATACGCGTTCTTAGCGCCGTAATGACACGCTGCGTCGGCTGCTGCATTAAATAACTGCCGACTAAATTCCAGATCCGTTGCTTTCTTACTGCGGGTAACAGTCGAAAACGCGATTACTCCGCCATCTTGGTCCGTCACTTTATATGTGCCTCTTTCTTCCTCCAGCTCGATAAATGCCTGGCCGTCCGGAAATAAGTCGGAAAAAGGACCGGTTAGAGATTCGCGAATGTATGATGAGTCAGATTCGCCGTAACTTCCGTAATGATTGGTCATTTTAGATACGCAGTACATGCGCCTTCCTCCTTTTGGTAAGCGATTTTGGGCACTTCGCCAGCATTCCGGCAGTAAAAAAGCGCCTGTGACACGAGTAAGTCCCGGTGACAGCCGCTAATCCTTCGCAATATTTCACCTGTTTCCGCGTCTACCGTGAGCACTTCGTCAGGCTTTACATAAACAACAACTCCATACAAGCAAATACCTCCTCGAAAATAAGTGTAATGAATAGATGTCCGTTGAAAATGACATGAAAATAGCCGGCTGATTTTCTTTCGAATAGGAATAGTTGTGCCGACTAAATGAAGGCTTGTAGCCTCTTATTTTGTTAAAAATTTGATAGTCTCGTATTGAACATTCTTTCTGCTGCGCGCCTCTGTTCAATCGGAATTTTAAAATGTACACCGATTAACCGACCGTTTTTAATATAATCCGCAATAATATGCCAATCTTTTTTGTAACGTTTCACCCGGCGGATAAGCTCTCTGTCTTCCGTATAGCCAGCGATCCACCCTTTCCGTAATTTCCATAGCTCATTCATGTGTCAACCTCCGTATTTTGGTAAAATTCGAGTAAAGCAATGACTTTTTCCGGTGTGAGTTGCAGAAACTCCATAAATTTTACGGAAACCTTATCCGGCAGTTGACGGGTGCCTGATTCAATCATCGAAACCATAGACTCGCTAATTCCAGTTATTTTAGCCACGTCTTTTTGAGAAAATCTATAAATTTTCCTTATTTTGTACATTGTTGCCCCGCTTAACATATCACTACTCCTTTCTTGTTTGTGAAGGTTTCTTCACTTATTGAATAAAAATAGCACTAGACCTTGAGCCTAGTGCTTTTCCCTCTCATATATACTTTTTTACTGTGGCTAAAATCAACCTACTTCATTCCCTTGATACGGTACAACAGTCTTAGGTTTCCTCTTTCCTCCCGTTTGCTGATCTCGATATTTTGCGGCGAGCATGCCCTCGATTTTCTTGTCGGTGGCCAAGTGTTCGTTTTTCCAAGCTCGTTTTAACATCTCCCGCTCACTTACCCAAAAAGGATACTCGAGCCACCATATATAAGCATTCTCTATACCGTCTAGTTTCTTTTTTTTCGGGTTTAAAAGAGCCTCATCGGCACGTTTCTTGGCGCGCCTTAGTGTATCGAGATCCGTTTTACATCCTTGTGAACACGTTTTGCTATTATTAGGCTTCGTGCGATCCCTATAATAGTAACCGCAGTAAGTACATTTCTTTATTCGTTTATCAGACTGATCGTGCAAATCTCCTTTTAACAGGCGATTTATTATAGGCACTGCACTTTCTCTCGTGTGATTCTCTACAAGCTCTGCCGCAAATTGGACGGCTCCTTCTCCTGGGTATCTAAAAGTTTGGATGGTATTTTTCGGCTGCCCCAAATGATTCGCCCCTTATAAAATTATTTTCTATTGAACTTTTTGAATTCTGCGTCTAGCTGCGGTGTATTTTTGAAGATAAACACAAGCCTGTCCCCGTACTTCCGGCTCGGCTCAATGTCTAATAGTTCGTAGCCTTTCTTTAGAAGATGTCTCGCGATTTTCAGGCTTAAAACGGCCTTTGTTGGTTGCCCACTCATTTTATTTCCCCTTTCTTTTTTAAAACCGTAGCAATCGCTCGCTTTCGCTCACTCTTGCGGATATTCTTTATCGCGATAAGGTTCTATTAATTAATAAGTAACTGCGCGAAAGGTTTTTAATTGAGCGCTATTATTTGTTGGTATGTTTAACGTTGGTATGTTTCTCTTGGTATGTTTACTCGGATATCTAATAACCCTTTGCAAGCCCACCTCTAATAACCGAACCCAAACGGTCATCTAATGCCTGTATCACTTATAAACCGATAGATCGGGCACTATTTTCTCTCCATCTTCTGAAACAATATAACCGTCATCACTGATCCGCGGGCAGAATGACACGAAATACCATTTATAACGGTCTGTTCCGCTCCAGACGTCTCTTACTTCGAGAAGCAATCCATTAACTAAAAGAATGTCCACTAGTTGCTTTATCCGTTTTTCAGCGATCCCCAAGTCAGATGATATCTTTTGACGCGCCGGAAAGCTTGCTCCAAAACGGTCGCTTTTTTCTCCATTCTGTCGAGTGTGCGTACCATCTACATACGAGAGTAAATAAAAATAAAGTGCGATGACGTCACGAATTTGCGGTTTTCGCTGTTTTCGATCAAAAACGGAGTCATGCTCAGCTATAATTCTGGGAAAAACTTTGCGTAAAAGGTCCAAATTATACATCTCATAATTATTGCGTGATAGTAGTTCCTCTTTATTATTCGGAAGAATGCCTCTCTTCGACTCTTTGTTCAATCTCGTCACGTCCTTTTCATTTTTTTTAATCACTAAATATACCCGACATCATTGATCAACTGCGAAACCATCCTTCGAACCGAACGCCCACTATCCCGAATCCAGTTTTATCACCTTTTTTGTCTGTGTTGAGAGTCGCGGCATATTATGAACAACCTGACATTCGAATACTCCAATTCCGTTTTTCATTTTAAGCTTGACAATCCTCCTTTTTGCGATTATAATTGCAATAGATGATAAAATGGTTGATCTATAGAATAAAATAAATTTCACCCGTACTTAAATAGATTCGAAATGAGAAATACGCCTATGTCCGTCGAATCTAAAAAAATTATTTTTTTTTCACACCCGGAAACCTCGCGGCTCCGGATGCTTATAGTCTACTAGATTAATAACGGTCAATATCTACGGATGTTTAGCGTTTTAATTAAATTTCCCTGATAATTCTAAAGACGAATTGAGTTGTACGTGCAACCGTTCGCCTTTTTTATTTTCTACCCGATTAATCTTTCCGGAACCACGTGCGCAGCCCCGGACCGCCCTTCTATTACGTATGTCCCTTCGTAAGTGTTGCGGTTTAGTATTCTGCCGGTCAGGGCTTCGGCTGATAACCACATCAGGCCGTCCGCCTTAACGCCCCAATACTGAACCGTCTCGCCTACTTTATACATTGCCAGCACCTCCGGTGAAGAACAGGCGCACGAACTGCGCGACACTCATATTCGCTAATTCCCGTCCGTCGAGCTTCTTTAGGGCCGCCGTCGTCTTAGCAAACTCGAATGCGAATGATGATGGGTGTTCATCGTCATATAGGTGATAACCGTCCTCCTTCCACGTCAGGCCGCCAGTGTCATAAAACGCAAACCTGCCGCCGCCTAGCGCTTCAAAGTCGCATAATGCTACCGTATCCGCTGCGATGAGATAGGCGTCATGAATTTCTTTATATGGGAAGTCTGTCGATCCGTGTCGAACTAGCCGTACTTTTTCCATTTCGTTTCCCCCTCGAATTTTGGTTCCGTCCTCAATCTTAGATATAAGGTACAAGAGCACGCTCTAATTCAGTCCGTTCTTTTCTGAGTGCTGATCTATCTTCGTGTAGTCGCTTATTATCTGCGCAAAGCTCCGCTAAACAGCCGTTTAGCGCCGCAGCCTCTTCGGTACTCGCGTCAATTAATTCGAAGCGCACTTTAGCGATCTCGTAACTATTTTCGTGAAAAGCAAGTTCAGCTTCGCACCATTTGCGGTGGATCTCGTCTCTTTTCGCGATCAGAGTCTTTTTAGTCGACTCCTTAAGCGATTGGCAAACCTCTTCCGATAAGTTGTGCGGTGACTGTAGCGCGTAATCAATGGGGAAAACGTCTAGTACGGTTCCGTTCTCGGCGATTACAAGGCGCACTCTTTCGTTATAGTTGTCGTAAACGGCTTGGCTTCCACTCGTTGATTCGAGTGACCAAACTAATGAAGAACCTTGCGCATATTTAATTAATGCGTTCGATGCCTGCGCATTTGTAAGACCAAGACGAACTACCGCGTTTTTTACTGCTGATCGAGAAACGTTATATTTATTCATTATCGAACCCTCCGAAGTTGTTGTTTTGAGCGTTGGAATCCTCTTCTTTCCAAACCGCCCATGTCATGCAGCCTAAGATAAACACTACGATTACTGCGGATATTTGAAATATCCATCCGAAATCGACTGGCATATCGTTGACCTCCATTCAATTTTCCGAAGGTGTTCGTATACTGTTCGCCTTGTAAAATCCGTTGCCAACGGATAAAATACAAAATAAGTAACTAAACCTTCGGGTTATTTTTGGTTGCTTGAAAAATGCTGTTATGTGAGAGTAACAGCGGACGGCAAATACGATTACTCCGCCAAGAGTGTAGATATCGTACTTGCATATCTTCTAACTGATTTTGATCGGGTCGTCCTGCGCCAACAGGGCGGCCTTTTTGTTTTACTACGTTCGCCAAAACGTTTTTTAATAATGAGTGCGCCCGCCAATTTTTTCAGCGGGCAGTGTTTGTTTCTAAGCCCCTGGGCTTATCTCGGCCACTTTAAATTCAGACTTCGCCTCTTGTGTTGATGCCTGATCATTTTTGTTAAGATACCCGAGCGATACTATTACGGCTCCAATGACTAAAACAGCTAACAACTTCTTCTTCAAAATTAAACTCCACCTTTTCATTGAGATTTATCGACTTAAGTGCCTCTACTTGCGCTGAGTCGACTCCAAAATACGCAAGGTCATCGGCTATTAAATTAGCAAACAAGAAATTCTTTCGACTAAAAAAGTATTTATAACCCTCATAGAGTTTTGACAGTGAGTTCTCTAACCGATATTCAAAGTACTTTATGAAATCCGAATCACTTTTAAATTGCATTCTCTCCGCAAAACCTGCCACACCTTTAATAGACGCCCCTTCTTTTACTTCATAGTACAGGCGCGCTAGTTCTAAGTGCATTCTGGATTCTTCAATCAAATCAGAACGTTCTATCTCCTTCATCAGTTCGTAACTACGTTCTAAGCTCTTTAAACAAACATCCTTATCTCTACCCAAGTACGTCATCCCAATACAATAATAACCATCCGACATAGTTTTGCTGCTGATATTACTGTAAAGTAGAATTTTCGCAAATTTGCGTGAAGCTTCAAAATTGTTAAAATGCAAGTGGACCGGCATTAACACTTCCGCCAACCTGTATATATAGCATTGTCTAAAAAAAGCGCTTCTGTCTCGGCCTATGTTTTGTATTTCTTTTTCGATTACATTTGCCATCTGAAGAATGCCTAGAAAGTCCTTTTGGTAGTAGAGTAAATAACATTTGTAGATACCCACTATAATCGCGAGGTTTTTATCCTTCGAAATTCGAACCTGTTTAAGCAAATCGTACAAGTCTAAGAAAGCAATCTCCTTCCTCATAAATTTATAAATTAAGCTGTAAATCCCATAGTACGCACTTAATGAATCGTCGCCTTCTGCATTGTCTAACAAGTCACCCAAAAGTGCGATATCTCTTTTTATTGCCGCGTATTCAAAGGCGTGTTTTATACCTTCAGTGGTAGTAAGTAAGTGACACCATTTAGTCATTTTTTCATGATAATCCGCGCCATTACAGACTTGGGCGATTTTGAGCATAGTTATAAAACCTATAGTTCCACGATTTTTTATTTCATAAATACTACGCGCAGAAACTCCGGCCATGTGGGCAACCTCTTTGTAACTTAAATCGCTGTCCTCAATCAAGTTCAAAATTTCATCAGATAAACTTTTCAACCTTTTCCCCTTCTTCCTCGAAATAATTGTACATCCAGAAACGAATAGAAAAACTGACGGCAATAGTTTATAATTTCCTTCGTAAAGCCCGATATAAAGCTTTTGCGGAGGTGCTTAAAAGGTGAAGTATAAGCCGGGTAGGTGTTTACTTCGCGACCGGCTGCATGAGCGAGGGTTTACGCAGACACAGCTTGCGAACAGATCAGGGTACGATA
Organism: Bacillus sp. ISL-51; assembly: GCF_018613535.1. GTDB lineage: Bacteria > Bacillota > Bacilli > Bacillales > Bacillaceae > Bacillus. The sequence goes on along the minus strand of NZ_JAGGQB010000008.1, from coordinate 118,499 downwards.
AGAGTCATGTCTCCAAATACGTTTTAGGCAAGCAGGAAATGACACTTAGTACCGCTAAAACCTTCGCCGTAATCATCGGGTGTTCAATCGATGATCTCTACGAATGGGTGCCGCAAGATTAAACGGTCGCTGACGGGATTTTAAGCATCACCCGTCAACCGCAGAGTGGCCGATGTAAGCCACTTCGAAACAAATGCGCACAAACGTTCTCGTCTTGTTCTATATATTACCTGACTATTACGAATATTTCAGTCGATTTATGTCGAAAGTCACAAAAATTTTAGAGGTAATTGTTTACAAATATGTCGAAACGCTACGATACTGCCGCCTTCTGCGCTTTTCTTTCCGCAACCGTAACCAAGAAATCAAGAACCGACATGCTTGCAAGCTTTTCTATCGGTACATCAGCGAGCCAACCATCGTCGTAAATATCGTGTAAGACTCGGTCTTTGTCTCCGATTTCCCACGCGCCCGGATATCCAGCCATTTCGTATAGCATAATACCGCAGTCTTCTTCGTATCCAATAGCCATGTTACCGCCTACGTGAACGAGTTTCATTTCTTTCCGCAAGTCCTTCCCTTTTCCTGCGTAATCATATATAACGTACTCAGCCGGAATAAGGCTGCTTTGTTTAATAACGTTTGTCATAACGGATCATCCTTTCGTTTTGTGGCGCCCGACGACTGCGCTGCCGCCGAACGCCGGTTTGTTTTTCATCGGGACAGCAACTTCCACACGATCAACCCGCAATATACGACCGCGGTGCCTATTCCGATGAAGTCTAAAACAGAAAGTGCTGCGAAATTCATGTTCGCGATCCAGAAGCAAAGGGCAACGATTAGAAAAATTTCGATTGTATTAATCTTTTTCATATGTGGTATAATTGATTGAACAGCCGGGGCTTTCGCCCCGTCTTGGTTACTTGCGACGTTTCTTCTTGGAGGGAGAGCGTCGCTTTTTGCTTTTCGTCTCTTTTCGCATCTTATTAAGTTCTAGCAAGAGTTTGAAAATGGTTAGCCAAGATGCGGCGATGACGGAAAGCTTTGTTATCAGTTCAATCAATCTTCTGTCCTCCTTTCTGTTTTTTTTGAAAGACCGTTGTTCCGTCCTTCTAATACTATAATACACTTTTGTGTATTTCTAGTCAACACATTTATGTATTTTTTGTACACTTTTTTGTATTATTTTTATACATATATGTTATAATAAGTGCATAAACACAGCAATCATTTTCGGAGGTATTAGAATGACAAAGAAAATACTTAACTTGAAGCCGAACTATAAACCGTTAGAAATGACCTTATTAAAGAAGGACGTAACAAGGAAACAATTAAAAGAAGACTTACGCATTTCCCCGACTATCATGGCGAAGTTTTCAGCCGGCGACTTTGTTTCGTTGACTACTATCGCTTATATATGCGAATACTTAGACTGTCCAATCGAAGATGTTGTCCAATTTGAACGTATAGACGACGCCAGCGAATAAGCTGACGTCTTTTTTATGTGCCGCAATCATTAAGGTCAAAATGAATTTTTGATATGCGGATTTAAAAATCGCCTGACGCCGGGGCTTTTTCGTTTTCGGCCCCCGCCCCCTTTTCACGCAAATAAAAAGCCGGCCATTTGACCGACTATAACGAGAAGTCTTCTAGCGTTGCTTGTACTTCGTCGTCCGTTATGCCTATGTACTTCAGCGTTATTGATGGCGCGGAGTGGTTGAATAGAGTCTGCAATGTAGCAACGTCTTTGTTCCGCTTATAGTGATGATACCCGAACGTCTTACGCATCGTATGTGTACCTACATCATCACGACCGAGCATGTCCGCAGCCTTGGTAAGCACCCGATAAGCCTGCGTTGTTGATATGTGGGCGCTCCCCTTGCGGCTTGGGAATAGATACTCTGCGTCATCCATTCCGTGAGTATATTCGTTTATCTCGTCTTGTAGCGCCTTGTTTAAATAGAATCGCTTTACCTTCCCGGTCTTCTTCTCGCGTGTTATGACGTGCTGTTTGCCGCGAACATCCCCAACTTTCAACGGAACAATATCGCTCACTCTGAGCCCTGTGTTTATACCGAATACGAATAGGAATCTGTCACGCTCTTTTCCGAACCTTCTAAGCGCCCATTTCATATCGTTTATTTCGTCTATCGTGCGGAGTGGCTGCACGTTCTTTTCATCCATAATAATACCTCCAATGTACGATAATGTATTGTAATTTACACTTTACTATACATACGTATATTTATCAACGTTTTGAATGTACGAAAATAACTAAAATCATACATTCGCGAATATTTTACATCCGTAAAAACAAAGGCGCGATACGCTTAGGTTTACGTTACTTTTACGTGGCTTTACGTAAAGTTTTGTAAAGCGTTTGGAGGGTCGCGCGCGCGGCGGCGAAGGCTGGCAAAGATATGAAATGATCGTCCGAATTTCGGATGGACAGCAGATCAGTATTCTCGAAGACCTCCCCGTATCCTTAACGTACGAAATCGCACGTCCATCCGTCGAATTAAATCTCGTCGAATCGCGCAGCAAACAAACGGTCGAGCATCCGATCCAGCACACCGTTATAGTAGCCGGCCAAATTGCGTATCACCTTCCGTTTAGTCGCGATAAATGTTTGACGTACGGCTTCTAGCCCGATTTCTTGAAGTGTATCAGCAACATAAACGCCTTTTAAATACGACGTATGCGCAAGGTAGATGCCGTAAAGCTTGTTCGTTAACCTGCGATCACCAACAAACGTATTGACCGCTGATTTAAACGCAGCATACGTATTACGTAGTAACTTATTTTCGCTTTGAGAAATAACAGCTTCATTTTCCCGTTTCGGCAATTCCGCCATTGTCTCCGTTGGCTTTTCGTCAGCTTGGCGGGGTAACACGGACGGAGTAACATTAGAGGTCTTTTCGCGTTTAACCGCCGGCAGGATAACGTACATATTGGCGCCATTGCCGCCGGATACTGGCCGATACTTTATTTCTTTGCGAATAATGCCGAGATTGATTAGTCGTTTAATGGAGCGAATAACGGTTACGCGGTGCTTGCCGATTAGTTCCGCGATTGTTGCGAGCTTCAGATACGCCACGCCCGGCGTTTTTACGGCATGACGAGACAGCACCTTCAGAACCTCGATTGCGGCAGGCGTTAGGTCGGATTTATTGCCGTATATGTGCGTACGGATGGCGCCGTTAAGCTCGTCCACTGAACGGAATGACGCCATTTTAGAGGCTTCTTTCGTGTACATTCGGTTTCTCTCCTCGATAAGAGACGGCAACCGTTCGGAAAAGAAGGCATACTTAAATAAGCGTTGACTTGTACGCTTTTTCCCGATATAATGAACACATGTCTAGGGCGCTCAGTTTATCGGACTCATTTCCGATGGATTGACGTTCTTTTTTTTTGTTTTATACTCTCTTTTTCTTTAAATTCATTAACGGCGAATAGTCGTCATGACTTCTCCGCATCTCTCGCGTATCCATTTGTATATAACGGCGCATTGTTCTAATGTCCGCCCAGCCTCCGATTTTCTGTAATGTAAACGGATCACAACCATTTAATATCATCGTTTTAGCCCAAGTATGACGATAAACGTGCGCTGTCACCTTCTTGTCTTTAACCCCGGCTTTCTCCGCGTAATATTTCAAACGCTTATTAAAATGATTGGCGCCTAGTGGCTCGCCGTAGCTGGATAGGAAAATTCGATCGGTAGAAAAATGCGACTTGTTCTCCGTTATAAGCTGAAGCAATAGCTTTACACAGTGCGCAGAGATTGGCACGAGGCGGGGCTTTCTGTTTTTACTTACATCCGCATTTACGGTAATGAATCGGCTTCCGAAGTCAACATCTCTTTCGCGAAGACTTAATAACTCCTCTATCCGCAACCCTGAGTCTAACAAGCAACTCATTGCGCAATAATCCCGAAACCCTACATAATCGCGCATATTAGGCTGTCTAAGAATTTCTTTAATCTCTTTGTCTGTGAAACAGTTCGTAAGATCCACATCCTGCCGAATCTGTTTTAAACGAGCTACCGGATTGACTTCGATTAGTTCTTCGCGTTCAAGATAATTAAAGATCGCCTTTAGGCAGCGCAGGTTAATATTGATTGTGGTATCGGAAAGACCTAACCGAGCATTATCCGTCTTAATAAATTTATGGCCAAGATACCGAGGCTTATCGTACTTCATGTAATTGATATAGTCGCGGAAAATCTCAGTCGTAAGCTCGTCTGTATATGTAATTTCATAGTTATCGTTTAACCAATCCGTTAAATAGCGCCACATCTTTTTATAATCGAACAACGTTCTATCGCGAAGACCTTCCGTACGTTTTCCGGCTATTGCAAGCTCTAACGCCTCATTAAGTTGCAATCGAGGGTATCCTTTTTTCGAGGCGGAAACGCCCGTCACTCTTTTGCGCTTTTTGTTTAACGCCATAATAAAAACGCCTCCCTTAACGATGATTAGAAATTACATCGCAAGGAAAGGCGTCATTAACAACCGTAACAACCGTAAAATAGGGTCGTTTTTGTTCAAAACAATAACGGTTAATCGCGTATTTTCTGCTGCAATCTGCAATCTCCCGAGACAGTTTTCGATTAGATGATCGAATCATATCCCGCGAACATTAGCGTGTTGCAAAACGTTGATATACCGTGCTAAACCCCTAGCACTCTTCCGGCGTGCCGGCATTTTTAGCCGTACGGAAAGAAGAACCGCAGCCGCATGATGCGATGGCGTTCGGATTGTCGATCGTGAAACCGCCGCCCATCATAGACTGCTTGAAGTCGATGATGGTGCCGTTCATAATATCAAGGCTTTCCTTGTCGACCAAAACGTTGATGCCGTGCTGCTCGAACAAGCTGTCTTTTTCGCCTTTTTCATGCTCAAACCCCATTCCGTAAGACAGGCCGCTGCAGCCGCCGCCTTTTACGCCTACACGGAGAAACGCGTTTTCTTCTTCATGCTCTTTCATCATATCTTTTATATGCAAAGCCGCTGCTTCAGTAATTGTTACGGGAACACTCATGGTATGACCTCCTTTTTAAAAAACGGATGCTGTTATCTATTATAAACATGAAGGGCCCAATTCTCAAACGAGCTGTTTACAGAAAACAGACGCCGTCACATACGGTTTCAGCTGGGCCTGTCATGAGGACATGCCCGTTGTCCTGCCAGTTAATCACAAGGTCGCCCCCGGCTAAATGAACGGTAATGTCTTGATTCCGTTCGGATACACCGTTTAATACAGATGCGACAGCCGCTGCGCAGGCACCGGTTCCGCATGCCTGTGTAATGCCGGAGCCCCGTTCCCAAACGCGAAAATGAAGCTCTTTGGCGTTTACCGTTTCCACAAATTCGACATTGACGCCTTCCGGGAATCTCGGATCTTTTTCAATGACGGGTCCGAGCGTTGTCAAAGGCGCTTGATTAATGTCTTCAATCGGAAATACGATGTGGGGGTTTCCCATTGAAACGGCTGTTCCCGCGAGCTCCGCTTCTCCGAATGTGAAGGTTTCATTTATCGTCTGTTCATCACCATTGCCCTCCATCGGCAGTTCTTTTTTTGTAAGGCGCGGTTCGCCCATATCAACTGCGACTTCACACACTATTCCGTTTTCCTCTTTAATGTCTGCTTTCACAAGGCCTGACAGCGTTTCGATGAAAAAGGACGTTTCTTCTGTCAGCTTATGTTCGTATGCGTACTTTGCCACACAGCGAAGACCGTTGCCACAGTTTTTTCCTTCTGAACCGTCATTATTAAAGATCCGCATTTTCACGGGCGCTTTCTCTGACGGACAAATGAGAATCAATCCGTCAGAGCCGATTCCCGTATGAATGCTCGACACCTTGACAGCGATGTCTGCCAGCCGTTCTTCCGGCAGCTGTTCTTCAAATTGATTCACATATATATAACTGTTTCCAAGACCGTGCATCTTGGTAAAACGAAATGAATTCATATCGGCCTCCAACTTTTTTTCTTTTTCTTAGTATAAAAGCTCTTCCGTGCGGACACAATACAATTATCCCCCGTTTTTCATACATAAAAGCTCCCTGCATGTTATATGCAGGGAGCTTTTATCATTTAAAACCAAAATCGTTGATGAATAAACGGGCCGAATAGGGCAGCTCACGGGCAGTGCCGTGATACCCGGCAGGCGGCACATCGCTGAAGATAAAAAAAGCCACAAATCGCGGCTTTTTTTACGTTTAAATAAACATACCGGCAATCGCGGCGCTGAGAAGATTTGCGAGCGTTCCCGCAATGACCGCTCTCAATCCGAGGCGCGCGATGTCTGAACGGCGGCTTGGCGCCAAACCGCCCAGTGTGCCGAGCATAATCGCAATGGATGAGAAGTTGGCAAATCCGCACAAGGCAAAGCTGATAATGGTAGACGTTTTTTTCGAAAAATCTGCAATATGGGGGCCGAAGTTTGAGTAAGCGACAAACTCGTTCAATACAAGTTTTTGACCGATATAGCTTCCCGCCTCTAAGGCTTCATGCCAAGGAACACCGATCACAAATGCAATTGGAGAAAACACATACCCGAGAATGGATTCTAATGTAATATGTTTGAAACCGAACCAGCCGCCGATTCCGCCGAGAATTCCGTTCACAACGGCGATTAATGCGACAAACGCAAGCAGCATGGCCCCGACGTTCAAAGCAATCTGAAGACCTGTGGACGCGCCCTTTGCAGCGGCGTCGATCACATTCGCGGCGCCTTCACCTTCGTCCATATTAAAATCGCCTTTTACCGTCTGCGTTTTTTCCGTTTCCGGAATCAGTATTTTACCGAATACAAGACCGGCCGGAGCCGCCATAAAGCTTGCCGCCAGCAAATATTCGATCGGAATGCCGAGCAGCGCGTAACCGAAAAGAGTGGAGCCCGCTACAGCAGATAGACCGCTCGTCATAATCGTAAACAGCTCTGAACGTGTCAATCCGGCAATCAGCGGTTTAATGACAAGCGGTGATTCGGATTGACCGACAAAAATATTCGCTGCCGCTGCAAGCGATTCTGTTTTGCTTGTCCCAAGAAGTTTTGACAGCCCGCCTCCGATCACGCGGAAAATGAGCTGCATGATTTTCAAGTGATACAAAACGGCAATGAGCGCTGAGAAGAAAATAATGACCGGCAGAACGCTCAGTGCAAATGCCGGGCTGCTGCCCACTTTCAAAAGAGGGCCAAAAATAAAGGTGATCCCTTCGTTCGCATAATCAATGAGAAGCTGAACGCGGCTGGAAAACCATAAAAATACGGCCCGCCCCGCATCCCACTTTAACACGATGTATCCAAAGGCAATTTGTAAACATAAACCGATGATGACGGTTCTTACGTTAATTTTGCTTTTCTTTTCTGATAACAAAAAAGCAATGGCTAATACAGCCGCTGCCCCGAGAAGCCCCCAAACTATATTCAATGAATCCACCTCTAAAATTTTATTTAAAAAAAGTCTTTATTAAGATAACAATATTTATTTTTGCTGTCTACAAATTTTTTATTTTGCCAAAACTCGGAGCAATAAAAAAAGAGGCCCGCTCGGAGCCCCTGATTAAAACATCGGATTTTCTTCTATGAATGTATATATGTTTTCAACAAGTTCAGCCGGCGTGTTCCCTGTGACCACTTCGCCGTTGACAAGGGCGAACATGGACTCCATGCATTTTCCGCAATAGCTTAAACAGCCGTATTCAAGCACGTCCAGATTCGGGTCCTTCTCCAATATCTCTCGTGCTTCCTGGGAACCGCGCGCTAAATTGCTGACACAGAATTCAATCATCGGATTCATGCGGTTTCACCTCACATATGTACCTTATCCTAACGGAATTTCCGCTTTTCGTCAAAGAGATGGTTTGGCGTAAGCATTATCGTAACATATTAATTCAGGGTAAAGGTTTTACTATTATGCGTTTTCTGGTCAATTTGTAGGTTATTTTAAAACTATTATTGTGGTTTTAGATCAAATTCGATATAATTCTAGATGTTATTTTACATAGTTCGTTATTTTGTAACAACATTGACTACCATATTTTTCAGGCAAAAGGGGAATCATAATGAAAAAATTGGTCTTGATCGGCGGAGGGTACGGGAACATGCGGGTGCTTCACCGTTTATTGCCGAACCAGCTTCCGTCAGATATTTCAATTACGCTGATTGACAGAAATCCGTATCACTGCTTAAAAACAGAATATTATGCGCTTGCCGCCGGCACTATTTCTGATCATCATATCAGAGTGTCTTTTCCTGAACACCCGAATTTGGATGTTCAATACGGAGAGGTATCTTCGATCGACACGAAAAATAAACAAGTGCTGTTCCATGACCGCGAACCGATTTCTTACGATGATGCGGTTATCGGGCTGGGCTGCGAGGATAAGTATCATAACGTGCCCGGCGCCCCGGAACACACATACAGCATTCAGACGATTGACCAATCACGCGCAACCTATCAAAGACTGAACAACCTCGGCGCCAATGCAGCTGTCGCTATTGTCGGAGCGGGATTAAGCGGCGTTGAGCTTGCCAGTGAATTAAGAGAGAGCCGTGACGATTTAAACATTATATTATTTGACCGCGGTGAACTGATTTTATCAAGCTTTCCGAAACGGCTGAGCAAATATGTGCAGAATTGGTTTGAGGAACACGGAGTCACCATTATCAATAAAGCGAATATTACACAAGTGGAAGACGGCATCGTGTATAATCACGGCGAAGCCATTCACGCCGATGCCATCGTTTGGACGGCCGGAATTCAGCCGAATCAAGCCGTAAGAGACTTAGATGCAGAAAAAGACGCACAAGGCCGCGTCGTGTTAACACCGCACCATAATATTCCGGGAGATGAGCATGTATATGTCGTCGGCGATTGCGCGAGCCTTCCGCATGCCCCCAGCGCCCAGCTGGCCGAAGCCCAGGCCGAACAAATCGTACAAATTCTCCAAAAACGCTGGAATCAGGAAGAGCTGCCGGAAACGATGCCGCAGTTTAAGCTGAAAGGCGTGCTCGGCTCACTCGGAAAAAAAGCGGGCTTCGGTCTTGTCGCCGACCGTCCGCTGATCGGGCGTGTGCCCCGCCTGTTAAAATCCGGGCTTTTATGGATGTACAAGCATCATAACGGATAATAAAAGCAAAGCCGCTGATTAGCCATCAGCGGCTTTCTTCTATGAACCGGCTGCGTAGCCGCGCTTTTCCATTTCTTCATATATATCTTTTAAATTCGGATTTCCTTCCCCTACAATGACGTCCTCCACTAAAACGAGCGGATAAAAGAATTCGTCGTTTCTGATTCGTTCTGAGAGCTCTTGAATGTCTTCTCGTTGAGGCGGTTCATTAATATCAATATATTGCATCCTAAAAGGCTGATCAGGATATTTCCGCTTCAGCGCCGCCTCCAGCCATTCAAAGGTATCCTTGGCGCCGGGCATATTCACGCAGCTTGCGCAGACCGTTTCCGCGCCGTAAACGCTGAGCATAATCGGCTCTGTCATGTTTATCATCCCCTTTACACCAGTATACAAAGGACGAGGCAGCTTTTGTATAAAAAACGGTTTTTATGTTCAAGTATAGATGTGCTATAATAATGAAAGCAACTTTGCAAACCAAACATTAGATTTTTACCGTTACTGTGAATATAATGGTCTTATGCATATGAAAGGAGCGAATGTCATGACTGAGGTTGAAATGAAAGAACAAGTACAGGAAGTATTAGATAAATTACGCCCGTTTTTGCTTCGTGACGGCGGTGACTGTGAGCTTGTCGACGTGGACGAAGGGATTGTAAAACTTCGCCTCCTTGGCGCATGCGGAAGCTGCCCAAGTTCAACGATTACGCTGAAAGCGGGAATCGAACGCGCCCTTCTTGAAGAAGTGCCGGGTGTCGTTGAAGTAGAACAAGTATTTTAATCAAGAAGAAACCGGGCTGATCTCACAGCCTGGTTTTTTATTTTTACAAATATTGATCAAACCACGAACAGATATAGTTCAGCCGCTTCATCCGCTGCTTAGGGCGGCCGCTGCGTGACAATTCATGCGTGGCCCCCGGAAATCTGACAAACGCGGTTGTTTTGTTTAATTTTTTCAGAGCGGTAAAAAGCTGCTCCGCTTGTTCTATCGGGCAGCGGTCATCTCGCTCTCCATGAAGAATTAAAAGCGGGGTCGTGACTTGTAATGCATATTTTATCGGCGAACGCTCCCATAGCTTGTCCGTTTCCTCAAATAAGTCGTGCCCAAGCTGCCAGTCTGTGAAAAAGTAACCGATATCACTGACACCGTGAAAGCTGAACCAGTTTGAAATAGAGCGCTGCGTGACAGCCGCTTTAAAACGGTCTGTCTGGCCGACGATCCAATTGGTCATAAATCCTCCGTAGCTTCCCCCCGTCACACCGAGACGATCCCGGTCAATAAACGGATAGGCATCTGCAGCCTCATCCACAGCCTGCATGACATCGCGGTAATCTCCTCCGCCGTAATCCCCCCTGACACGATTGACAAAGTCCTGTCCATAGCCGTGGCTGCCTCTCGGATTCACATACACGACAGCATACCCTTCTGCAGCCAGCACTTGAAATTCGTGAAAATATGTATGTCCGTACATCATGTGAGGCCCGCCGTGTACGTAAAGGATGAGCGGATATGTCTTATTTTCTTCAAATCGCGCGGGCTTTAAAAACCAGCCGTTCACCGTCAGCCCATCCTTTGTTTCATATTGCAGGTTTTCCGGAACGGATATGATATGCTCCTCGACAAAACAGTCATTGGCCGCCGTCAATTGTTTCTCTTCCCCTTGTCCAAGCGGAATGCTGTAAAGCTCAGAGGGCCGTGACGGCTTGGCAATGACGGCGATATAGCTTTTTTGATCGGGATGAAAAGTAAAACCGTTTACGTATTCATCTTCTAACCGGATCGGGTAAGCGAGTCCGTCAATTGAAATATAATAAATGCCGGTGCTTCCCTGCTCGGTTCCGAGGACGTAAAATCCCTGGCCGTCGTTTGTCCATACCGGACGCGGGGTAACGCCTCCTATAAGTGAATCCGCAATAAGCGCGTCACTTAAATGGACATCCAGCATGTCAGTCAGGCAAGACAGCCGTTCGTTTTTCATGTCGTAGAGCCATGCCTTTTCTAATGTCGCATTGCGATATTCATTTTCATGGCCGAGTATGGCGATATAAGAACCGTCCGGTGAAAACGCGCACGAACCGAAGGAGCCGCTGTACGGCGTAATTTGTGTCAGGCGGCCGCTTTTTTGCTCCATTACATAGACATCGCTCGGCTTACTGGCATCGCCCTGATCGGTTAAATTGGCGGTAAACACAAGCCATTCGCCAGTTGGAGAAAACGCCGCGTCATAATGATCAGCTTCATGATCCGTAAGCTGCTGAATATTTCCCGTTTCCAGATTGACAAGCACAAGCTGTGCCCAGCTTCCTTTCAGTAAACCTCTTCCATCACGTTTGTACGTTATTGTTTGAACGTCAACAGGCTCAAATTCGTCACCCTTCCTTTTTTCTTGATCATCCGCGCGTTCAGATGAAGTCAGACTGACGGATAGAAGCACTGATTTGCCGTCGGGAGACCATATGGGGTCAGATACGCCCCATGGGATATCGGTCACTTTCTCGGCCTCTCCTCCGCCGGCGTTCATGATAAAGAGCTGGGGAACACCGCCGTCCCTGTCAGAAACAAAAGCGAGACGCGATCCGTCCGGAGACCATCTCGGACTGGTGTTTTTCTTGTCCCCATATGTCCATCGGCTTGACGTCCCGGTCTCTAAGTCATACATCATAATCGCTGAGGAATATGAATCCTGCTCTTGATTTACTTTTGTCTGTACGTAGGCCGCCCGTTTGCCGTCAGGGGCATACTGGGGGTCTGTCACAGATACAAGTGCCGCAATGTCTTCTTCGGTCATGAGTTTTTTCAATTCATTCTCCTCCTTTTCTTTTTATTTCGCTTCCCTAAATAAAAATCCTGCTCTTGAAAAAAAGCGTTCTTCTCTGACGTGAAGAACGCTTTTTAACATTATATGCTTTTCACCTGCTGCAAAGGATTCCGATCAATGACACTTCCTTCTCTCGGAACGGTCAGCGCCGCAATTTCACAGTGCGGGAAGGTCAGGGACAGCTGTTGTTTCAGCTCCTCCCCCTTTCCTTTTTCAGTCAGCACAAGAATTGTCGGCCCCGCTCCGCTCAGTGCCGTCCCGTATGCTCCCTTCATCTCAGCCGCATGCTCCACCTTCGACAATTCGGGGACAAGCATGGCGCGGTACGGCTGATGCAGCATATCTTTACTCATCATTTTCCCCGCCAGCGCCCAGTCTTTTGACATGATGGCAGCAATGAGAAGATTGCTGACGGCGCTCGCTTTTACGGCGTTACGGTAAGGAAGCTGTGTCGGAAGCACGTCTCTTGCGTCTCTCGTCAGCACTTCATAAAACGGGATGACTGCGACAACGTCAATGTCGGCATCCGGCACACGCACGATATGTGTCTCATCTTCTTCGTGAAGACCGATCACAAGCCCTCCTGTGAGGGACGCAGCGGCATTATCGGGGTGGCCCTCCTCCAGGCTGGCCAAATGCAGCTTGTCTCTTTCTGACAGCTCCAGACTGCATAATTCATCAGCAAGCTCTATCGCTGCGACGATAGCGGCCGCGCTGCTGCCGAGTCCGCGCGCGAGCGGAATATCGCTCCATACTTTTACGTGGACAGGCGGCAGCTCTTCATTATAGCGGTCAGCCGTCCGTTTGGCGACTTGATAAATCAAATTGTCCGTACCTGCAGGAATGCCCGCGACAGTTTCCGTTTCGGGCGAAAACTTCCATTCTCCGCTTCGATAAACCGAGAGCTTCAAATATCTGCTGAGCGCCATCCCGACTGAATCAAAACCCGGCCCTAAGTTAGCTGTGCTTCCCGGAACGGTAATGGAAAACAGCATATCCGCCTCGTTCATACATGAGCCGCTCCGTTCAGATATTCAAGAATGCTGTCTTCATCTGTCGGCAAAGTCATCGGCTGAATGTCAGAAATATCTACTGCCGTGTTCGGATCTTTTAAGCCGTTTCCGGTTAAGACTGCGACAACCTTGCTTCCTTTTGGAATTTCACCCGATTTCACCTGTTTTAAAACGCCGGCAATGGAAGCGCAAGAGCCTGGTTCGGCAAACACGCCTTCTTCACGGGCAATCAGCTGATACGCATGAAGAATTTCTTCATCTGTCACTTCATCGATTTTTCCGGCTGATTCTTCTGCCGCAAGCACGGCTTTGTCCCAGCTGGCCGGGTTTCCGATCCGAATGGCTGTTGCCACTGTTTCAGGATTTTTAATGATCTTTCCGCGGACGATAGCCGCAGATCCTTCCGCCTCAAAACCGCGCATTTTCGGCAGGCCGGTGCCGTTTTTCTCGTGGTATTCCTTGAACCCCTTCCAGTAAGCCGTGATATTGCCCGCGTTTCCTACCGGGATCGCCAGGATATCCGGAGCTCCGCCAAGCTGGTCGCATACTTCGAAGGCAGCTGTTTTCTGCCCTTCAATCCGATAAGGATTTACCGAGTTCACCAATGCAATCGGAGATTTTTCACAAATGGAACGGACGATGGCAAGCGCGTCGTCAAAGTTTCCGTCTATCGCGATAATTTCCGCTCCGTACATGACGGCTTGCGCAAGCTTTCCGAACGCGATTTTTCCGTTCGGAATAATGACGATACACTTCATATTGGCTCTCGCCGCATATGCCGCAGCAGCGGCGGATGTGTTTCCGGTTGACGCACACATGATCGTATCGTTTCCTTCTTCTTTCGCTTTGGCGACAGCCATCACCATCCCGCGGTCCTTAAACGATCCCGTCGGATTGACGCCTTCTGTTTTGACATGCAGTTCAATTCCGAGCTTTTCAGAAAGCTTCGGGAGATGGATCAGCGGTGTATTGCCTTCATGTAATGTCAGCGCCGGTGTCTGATCTGTCACAGGCAAAAATTCTTTATACTGATGGATAAGCCCTTTCCACATTAGCTCCAACCGTTCCCTTCTACTCGATATGTGCTCTTTACTTCTTGTACGACTTCGAGATCATGTAAGTTTTGCAGGATGTCGCTGAAGTCCGCTTCTGACGTATGATGCGTGACAATCACGATTTCAGCGAGATCGTCATGCCCTTTAATCGGCAGCTGCAGAATCTTTTCAAAGCTCACTCCCCGTTCTGAGAAGACGGAAGTGATTTTCGAGAATGATCCGACTTGGTCTTTCACGTGAATTCTTAGAAATTGCTGGGCATAGATATCGGACGGCTGCTTCAGATTTCTCTCAAACTGAGGCGCCACAAAGCTGCTGCCGTTCACGCCGAGACGCATGTTTTTCATCACCGCGACAAGGTCTGACACGACTGATGTCGCAGTCGGCATACTTCCCGCTCCCGGTCCGTAAAACATCGTTTCCCCGACGGCTTCTCCGTACACGTATACGGCGTTGTATTCATTGTGAACGGAAGCGAGCGGGTGATGATCAGGGAGAAGCGTCGGCTGAACGCTGACCTCGATTTTACTGTTATCACGCTGGGCGATGCCGATCAGCTTCATCGTGTAGCCGAGGCGTTTGCTGAAGCTGATGTCTTCGTCTGTGATTTGGGAGATGCCTTTCACTTTGACATCCTCCAGATCGACATTCATGGAAAACCCGAGGCGGGCTAAAATAGCCATCTTTCGCGCAGCGTCCAAGCCTTCTACATCGGCGGTCGGGTCCGCTTCTGCGAAACCGAGGTCCTGCGCTTCCTTCAGCACTTCTTCGTACGGGCTTTTTTCTTTGATCATTTTCGTTAAGATGAAGTTTGTCGTTCCGTTGACAATTCCCATCATTTTTGTGACCCGGTCAGAGGAAAGCCCTTCCTCCAATGTGCGCAAAATCGGGATTCCGCCGGCGACGCTCGCTTCATAATACAAGTCACAGCCATTTTCTTTAGCGGCCGCCAAAAGCTCTGAGCCGTAAACAGCGATCAAATCTTTATTAGCGGTTACAACGTGTTTTTTCGCTTTTAAAGCGTCAAGCAAGTATTCTTTCGTCTGTTCCACGCCTCCGATGACTTCGATGATGACGTCGACATCAGGATCATCAATGACGTCGTACACCTCTGTCGTCAGCACTTCTTTCGGCAGTTCGGCTTCTCTTTTTTTATTTATATCTTTCACCAGCACTTTTTTAATCGTAATCGGACAGCCGACTTGATGTATGAGCTTATCCTGATGGTCTTGAATGATTTTTACGACACCGCTTCCCACGGTTCCCAATCCTAACAGTCCAATACGAATCGCTTTCAAAAAAACTCCACCTTTCTTCCATCTGTCCACTCATAAAGGACAATTGTTAACCCTTCACAGACATTTAAGTTACAAATATTATATAAGCCCCTATTTGTTTTGACAAGCGGCTGTACCTTGGTTTTATAGAATTGTAAACGCTTAACACCTTGATATGACAAGATTCTATATTTTCTAAATATTTTTGTGTCATATTTTCTTACGAACTGATTCCTTTTCCGAGCCAGGCTACAGGCGGGACAAAAACCTGGGCTGACCTTACATTCATCATGTCATGGCACGTTTGTAAAAACTGCTCATACCGCCCGCAATCGGCAAGGATGTAGTCGAGCTGCTCTTCATAAAAGTGCTTTTCGGAATCCGGTGAGATGTAATAGCTCTCCACCGTCTCGAAGTAATGAAGCGGAAAGAGGAGGCGGCTGTAAAACAGGCGTTTGGAAAAGGAGGATAGGGGCGTGATTTGTTCATATTCCTGCAGAAACTGAAATCCGTTATTGAGTAGATCGTCGCGATGATATAAATATGTGCTGCGCATATACTCCGAAATGTCGCGGGACGCATGGTCAAATACCCAATCACCCGGGATGCGGATTAATGATTCCTCCGACCATGTGCTGCGCTCCATCCGCTGGTGGCAGATCGTTCCCGAATCCTCGGCTTGGGGATTGTCGTCCAGCTCCGTATCCACTAAATATTGAATGGCGTTTTCCGCTAAACCCGAATAATAAGGAAACGATTCAATCATTTTCTTTTCAAACGGCTCAAGCGGGGACATACGGATTTTCTGCATCCAGAATGATTCAAGCTGATCCACGCGCTTTCCCCATAAATCCTTCCACTGGCCGATTCGGCCCGCTTCTTTCACTTCGTACGGGAAGCCTCTGCCCTTTCTGTGGAATTCGGCAAGCTCCGCACCGACAGAAAACGACCGGTTTAAGACCGGGAGCGCCGCCTTTAAAAGCGCAAACGTTTTGCCCTCATGTTCAAAGGTCAGCTCCCCTTCCTTCGTAAAGATAAACACACAAACGTATGGGTCACTTTGTTCTTGTAAATACTGACTCATATAATAAAGCTCCGTCAGCTCTGATTGGGAAAAATGAGAGACGGGAATGATGAGGAAAAAGGAATTCGGCGTTTGAAAGCACTGGTACCGCTGATAAACGGAAAGATGCCTGATTTGAATGCCGTACTTTTCTTTAATGATGTCTTTCATCATAATCACCTGCCTGTAAGATTGGGGCTATTCACATCGTAGTCATACACCGGCGAAATTATGAATACATATTGTA
Organism: Bacillus sp. ISL-51; assembly: GCF_018613535.1. Classification (GTDB taxonomy): domain Bacteria; phylum Bacillota; class Bacilli; order Bacillales; family Bacillaceae; genus Bacillus. The sequence continues at coordinate 101,887 of NZ_JAGGQB010000008.1, read as the reverse complement.
ATCCTTCAAGGTGTGAGGAGAAACATCGGATCGGATGTTGTATAAACTAGTAAAAAAAGATTGGGTGAAGCAAATGTCAGAAAAAGAGCTGAATCAGGTGGAAGCCGTCGCCAGAACGCGTTTAAAAGAACGGGGGGTAGAGGTGGCCGATATTGCCGAGCTTGTGTTTTTTCTCCAGAAACAATATCATCCCGATTTGACTATGGAGGAATGTAAGCTGAATGTAAATCGGGTCATCGCAAAACGCGAGGTGCAAAATGCCATTTTAACAGGGATTGAATTAGATATACTCGCCGAGCAAAAAAAGCTGTCTGAGCCGCTTCAGACCATTTTGGCGATTGATGAAAGCCTGTATGGGGTTGACGAGGTGCTCGCCTTCTCTATCGTAAATATATACGGTTCCATCGGCTTTACAAACTACGGCTACATTGATAAGGAAAAACCGGGCATCCTCGCACGGTTAAATGATAAGTCAACGGGCGAATGTCATACTTTTCTCGATGATATTGTCGGAGCGATCGCCGCCGCGGCATCAAGCAGGCTGGCACATCGCGCAAGAAATACAGAATAAGGGCGGCCGAACGGCCGCCCCTTTTTTCTTACATATATTCAAGCCATTCCGTTAAAGAATCGACCGCATGCGTCGGCTTCGTGTCATAATCAGACATATGCTCCCGCTTCGTCACGCCGGTATGAACGAGCAGCGTGTCCATTCCCGCATTGATGCCGGCCATAATATCGGTCGCGTAATTATCACCGACCATCAGCGTTTCAGAAATATCCGTTCCGAGCACACGCATCGCCTGTTCCATAATGATGGATTCAGGTTTCCCGATAAACACGGGCTGCACGCCTGTTGATACCGTCAATACGGATGTAAGCGAGCCGTTTCCCGGCAAAAGCCCTCTTTCTGTCGGGATGGCGACATCACCGTTTGTTGATATAAACCGGGCGCCGTTTCTGATGGCAAGGCATCCGGCCGCCAATTTTTCGTATGTAATGCCGCGGTCTATTCCCACGACGACAAAGTCAGCGTTTTCTTCTCCGAAGCTAAGGCCGTTTTCTTCAATCGCCCGGCGGATGCCTTCTTCGCCGATGACATATACAGAAGCGTCTTTTTTCTGCTGGGCAATATGCTGCGCAGTCGCCATGCTTGTCGTGAAAACCTGCTCTTCGGATGCCGGAATGTCGAAGCTCATTAATTTGTCGGCCACCTGCTTCGGCGTCCGTGATGAATTGTTTGTCACAAATAAATACGGAATGCCGCGCGCTTTGAGTGTTCTCACAAATTCACACGCTTCTTCGATTTTTTCGGTTCCGTTGTACATTGTACCGTCCAAGTCAATTAAATATCCTTTATATGCTTTCATGCTCAACACTCCTGTGGATTTTCTTTCTCGTTGTTATTTAAAAGCGGAAACAGGGCCGAGCTCCGTTTCAAGGTAAGTTCTCACGCGTGCCGGAAAGGCTTGGAGCACGTCCAGGTTTGCCGTGACGAGCGCAAACAGCTTCTTGTGATCAGCTTTTTGATATTCCTGTACCAGCTGCTTCCGGCAGGAAATCAATCGCTTCAGCCGGCTTCCGTCTTCTTCCGTTACGACTTTTTCATCAGTAAGAATATCCATGATATCATCGTAGCTGCCCGGGTCACGCATAATAAAGCCGTCAATCATATCATTGCCGACATCGAGAATGCACTCGATCATGATATGGCCGATGCGCTCAAGCGCCCTTTTTTCAATTTCGGTTTGCCAATCCGTCTGGCTGTTAAACAGTGCCAGCTGGCTTTCGAAAAATCGGAGTGTTTGTTCGATCTTATTTCTGTCAACAAAATACACGTGACAGCATCCCCTTTGCATGTATTATTTTCTGATTCGTTTCAAGACAAAATACGCGCACCCGAAATTGCAGTATTCGTAAATGTACTCGTCTAATGTGCTGATTTTCGTTTCAAAGGTTGCCTTTTGATTCTGGTCATCAAAGAAGCCTTTGAGCCGCAGCTGACTGTATCCCCAGTCTCCCACAATGTAGTCATATTTATTTAATATGTCTGAATAGCGGGCTTTGAACGCTTCTTCATTAAAGCCGTTTTTAAAATCATGAACGAGTTCAAACTCGGCATTTTGAATAAGAATCATGTCTTCACCTCTTTTATCACTCTTTACTATCATAATTCATTGACTTCTGTCCATCAATTGCAAAATCAGGCGAATCGAGCGGGCAGGAAATTTTCATTCCTTTTCTATCCAGTTTAACGGTTCAGCCGATCCTTATTCAAGATGCCGTGTATGAAGAAAAAAATAAACCATCACAAAAACCCAAAACCTGCGGCGTTTTGGGTTTTTGGGGCTTATATTATGCCTGGGCCTGGCGTTTTTTAGACGCTTCGTTTACTTGTTCATCCGCATGGTAAGACGAGCGGACTAGCGGGCCGGCTTCACAGTGGCTGAAGCCTTTCTGCATAGCGATTTCTTTTAATTCTGCAAATTCGTCCGGATGGTAATATTTTTGGACTTTTAAATGTTTTTTCGTCGGCTGCAGATATTGGCCGATCGCCATGATATCTACGTTGTTCGCCAACAGGTCGTCCATCACTTCAATAATCTCTTCCTTCGTTTCCCCGAGACCGATCATGATGCTTGATTTTGTCGGGATGTCAGGCTGCATTTCTTTCGCCCGGCGTAAAAATTCTAATGAACGGTCATACGTTGCGCGGGCACGGACTCTCGGCGTCAGGCGGCGAACTGTTTCAATGTTGTGGTTTAAAATATCGGGACGGGTGTCCATTAATGTTTTCAGGTTGTCGTAGTTTCCGCCCATATCAGATGGAAGGACTTCGATCGTAGTGAACGGGCTTTTTCTGCGGATGGCGCGAACCGTTTCCGCGAAGATGCCTGCTCCGCCGTCTTTCTGATCATCACGCGCTACAGCTGTGATGACGGCGTGTTTTAAGTTCATCAGGGCGACTGAATCAGCCACGCGTTCCGGCTCCTGCAAATCAAGCTCTGTCGGAAGGCCTGTTTTCACCGCGCAGAAGCGGCAGGCTCTCGTACAAACAGACCCGAGAATCATAAATGTCGCCGTACGTCTGACAGCCCAGCATTCATGAATGTTCGGGCATTTTGCTTCTTCACATACGGTATGCAGGTTATTTTCACGCATTAATTTTTTCAGGCCCGTATAGTTTTCATTCGTGTTCAGCTTTATTTTGAGCCATTCAGGCTTTCTCAGATGCTCGTCTTTCTTCGCCATTTCCCCATCATCTCCATTATCCCTGTATTCGTTTTCTTGTGCGAAAAATTTCTGTTTCACGATGGATGCAAAACTTGCGGTTTTCTATTCAATAGTCACTTTAACATAGGAAAAATTTCTCGACAAGGGAAGAGAATTACTCACATTTTATCGAATTGTTGCCGCAAACTATTTGTATTCAATATGAAAGGAGATCATGTTGTGAAAGTTCTGTTATCTGTTCTTCTCCTTTTGTCCTTTTTCTGCCCGGCTGCTGCCGGCAAAGAGCAATCTGACTCCGTTTATGCCAAGCGGATGGAATTGTACCGCAAAGCCGAAGCGGTCACTCAGATTCCTTGGTACGTGCTTGCAGCTGTTGATCAATATGAAGAAAACGTTCGGGATAATCGAAAAGACTTGCCTGAAAAAGCCGGAATCATCAGCATTTATATTCCAGATCACATATGGAGCGGGCCGGAAAATCCAAATCCAAAGGATGACGCGCCGCTCAGCATTAAAGTATTTGACGGAATCGGCTTGGACGGCGACGGTGACGGAAAAGCCGAGGTAAGCAATGACGAGGATATCCTTTATACATTCGCGCACTATTTAATGACGTTCGGGACGGATCTTGACCATATCCGCATCGGCCTCTGGAATTATTACCGCCGGGATCAGACGGTCGGCATTATCAGCGAATTTATGAAATTGTTCAAAACATTCGGGCGCATCGATCTCGGAGAGCACGCCTTTCCGCTGCCCGTCAAAACGGATTACAGCTACCGGAGCACATGGGGAGCCGCGCGGGGCTTTGGCGGGAGGCGGATTCACGAAGGGACGGACCTTTTCGCCCATTACGGGCTTCCCGTCAGATCCACCTGCTACGGAATCGTTGAAATGAAAGGCTGGAATCGCTTCGGAGGCTGGAGAATCGGCATCAGGGACATTCATAATACGTATCACTACTTTGCCCATCTGAACGGCTTTGCAAAAGGGGTTCAGAAAGGCCAGATCGTCAAGCCGGGAGAGGTGATCGGTTCTGTCGGAAGCTCCGGCTACGGCCCGCCGGGCACCGCGGGGAAATTTCCGCCGCATCTTCATTACGGCATGTATAAGGATAACGGCCGGACGGAGTGGTCCTTTGATCCGTATCCGCATTTAAGGGCATGGGAGCGAAACGAAATACGCAAGAAAAAATGAACACACAGCCGCCGGGAAGAAAAAAGCGGCTGTGTGTTTTTATTTGCCTTTATCGGTTCCGGATTTCTCCTGTTTTTCACTCGGCAGCTGCACGGAAGGCGTCACGCCAGATCCGCCGCTTCCGTTATAAAATTGCGGCACCTCTCCTTGGATCGCTTTGATGGAGACGGGAATGTTATTTGTGACAACTGAGGTTTCGCTGGCAAACGGTATGATGACTTTCACTTTAATTTCCACAAAAATACTGATATCAATAAGGGCATTGTTAATGCCGTACGGCTTAATTTTTGTTTTCACATCCGTTAATGCGTCACCGATCAGATTAAAACGGACGGGAATTTTCGGCCCCAGATTTCCGAGAATGCTGTTTCCCGTGGCTTGCCCTAAAGGGATATTGATCATAATATTATCAGCGGTTTTGCTGCCTTTTTTTGTTTCATGCTGCTTATTGTGCGATTCCGCTTCCTTCAAATGGGCTTGGAGCTGCTTTGTCACCTTTGTCTTCATACTGTTGACCACTTGTGTATTAAAGTCCATTGTGGTGACTTTTCCGTTTTCGTCCGTTTTCATATCCACCATATCTTTCACATTATCGCTATGAGACATATATTCTTCTATCGATTCCTGAATGACCTCTGTCGCCACACGCTTTGTTTCCATTTCTCCGATGTGCATAAGCACCGGTTTTATCGAGGCGTTGATCATCCAAAGGCTGATTGCAGTCGATATGATGAAAAAGACAAACGACAAAAGCATCACATATCGAAAAGGCAAAGGTCCTCTCTTGCGAAGAGGGCCCCGGTATCTAGGCAAGAAAAATCCCCCCTTACATATCACAATGTATGCTTGTAAGGAGGGACATAGTAATAGCAGGGCTAATTTATTTTGCCATTTTCAGCAGCGCTTCTCTCCCCTTCATGCCCGCATGAATGCCGAGATCTTTTGCCGCAAAGGTGACGGACTCTAAAGGGGCGTCCAAAAGCTGTTCAATGGTGCGGACACCGACGGCGCGGCCGGCAATAATGCCGCGTTCCTTTAATTTGTCGTTTAAAAGGGCAATATCAAGCGCTCCGCACATAATGTAGCCATGTTCACACGTGACGGCCATAAAGTTTGTTTTGGGAAGCTGGATTGTGACGGCGGTAAACGGCGTTCCATCTATGAAAATCGGTGTCATATTGACCAAATCAGCCACTCCCTTCTCCTTACTTTATGATGAGAAGGACGGCTTGTTGCAGGTTTTCCGACTATTGAGCAAGCTTCCAGGCGAGGAGATCTCTTAAAAATTCCGGCATAAAATATTGTTTTTCTTTTGCATCGCGTATATAAGGAAACAGTTTTCCCAGTGTAAACATATCAAGAACCGCGACTGAGTACATCCGGTCTTCAACGATTTCTTCTCCGTTCACTTTCACATTGATAAGATGAGTCACACCGTCATCAAGCACATCTGTCTGCACCTCTGCTCCGGCGTACACCATCTTTCCCATGACTTCCCCGCGAAAGCCGAGTCCTTTAATCCGCAGCTGCTCGATTTTTTCTGCTGAAGCCTGTCCGATCGTTTCTTTTAGTTCCTTGCCAGAAAGGCGCACGGCGACCGGATTAATCGGATGGGGGCAGATGCGGTGCAAGTCAAGCTTTGTTACAGGTCCCGCCTTTAACGGTCCCAAAATGACGCCTGAGTTCACCATGCTGACTTCACAGCCGCACCAGCTTTTCAGCGCATCAGCCAAAAGCAGCGGGAGCGGTGATTCCTCAAACCAGTTCACGCCCGCCTCTTCTTTCAGATCCGCAATCTGCACGGAAAGGATGTTTTCAGCTTCCTGCTCCTTTTCTTTCAAAAAGGCCTTCGTATCCTCAGATTCCCCGGACCATTCCGACATCTTTTCGACCGACGCTTGTTTATGGACGATGCGCCGTTTTTCACCGTCTATTGTCAGCTCGACGCAGCCGACATAGTTCCCGTACTTTTCCGCACATGCCAGCAGGACGCCGTTGACCGTTTGCCCATCCTCTAACAGATGGTGTGTATGTGATTCGAGAATGACATCAATACCGGGAAATTCCTCGGCGGCTTCCCTGTCATCTATCAAGCCTAAATGCGACAGAAGAATGATGATATCCGCTTTTCCGCTGACCGCGTCAAGTGATTCTTGAATGCTTTCTGAAGCATCAGTCACCGTCCAGCCGAGTTTTTCATACACGGGATAATACGGCACAGTGACGCCGAGAACGGCGATGGTCATTCCGTTTTTCAGCGTTTTGACGAGATGAGGCACAGCCCACCGGGGCCGGTTTCCGTCCGCATCAAACAGATTGGAAACAATCACGGGAAACGCGGCGTGATCATATAAGCTGGCCAGCTCGTCGTGCGGCAGCGTAATTCCTTCATTATTGCCGATGGCGGCAGCATCAATCTCAAGGCGGTTTAACAGATCGACATTCGCCTTTCCGTAAGTCGCTTCCGTTATGAATTGGAAGCGGTCCATGTGATCCCCGATATCAAATACGAGTGTTTCCTCCCCATCCCTTGCATGCATTTTTTTCTTTTGTTCGATGTAATGTACGATTTTCGGCCAATTTTCAAAATGGCTGTGCAAATCATTCGTATGATATAAACGGAGCTTCTCCAACATACAATCTCTCCCTCATTCTTTTAGCTGAATATTCCTTGATACATTAATTCACAGCCGATCAAAATTAATACGATCCGCATGAGGAGCACGATCGTTTTCGTTTGGACCCGCTTATTGACCCACGCGCCCATTTTTCCGCCGAACCAAGCGCCCGGCACGAGGCATAACGCATACAGCCAATTGACATGACCTTCTGCAATATGTGACACGGAGCCTGTCACAGAGGATAAGAAAATAATCAGCATCGACGTCGCCACTGCGACCTTCGGCGGGAATAAAAACAGCAGCATCATGGCCGGAACCATTAGAGAGCCGCCGCCAATGCCGAAAAGACCTCCCAATAAGCCGACAAAAAAAGCAATCGCTATACCGGTAAAAACACGGTACGAATATGTATAAACCTCTCCTGATTCGTCCTGATACGTGCGGACCATGCCTTTATGCTCTTTATTGACCGGTTTTGCTTTCACCTTCAGCATTAATGTGATTGAAATGATAATCATAAAAAGTCCGAACCAGACAGAAAACGTATGAGCATTAAAAAGTTTAGACAAATACGCCCCGATGATACTCCCCGGGCCTGAGCCGATGAAAAAAATCAGCCCGCTTTTGTAATCAACGGTTTTATATTTCATATAGGCAAGCGTTGATGAAAGCCCTGTGAAAATAATCACCAAAAGCGATGTCCCGATTGCAATCTGCGGCGTCACATCATGAAAAAACGAAGTCATCGTGCTTAAATAGAGCATCGCAGGCACGATGATGATTCCTCCGCCAAGCCCGATCAGACTTCCGACCGTTCCTGCGATAAAACCCAGTAAAATTAAAATAAGATAAGACATGTATCGTGAAACCTCTTTTCTAGCTGAATAAATCGAGCTGCTTCGGCGAAAGCCCGGTATATTGAATATTTAACATTTCAAGCATCTGCATGCCGTTATCTGCAGCGTCACCGCCCGAATTATTATTAAACAGCACATATAAATTGCGCGACTGTTTTTCCAGCTTTTGAAGATTGTTTGTCCAATCTTCAAGCTCCTGTTTGTTGTAGCGGTATAAATATCTGACCTCACGCCAGTTTTGGCCGCCGTCAGGTTTGATCCAGCCCTGCTTATTCCGGCCGTGAAACCGGACTAGCGTTTTCTCTTCATCAGTTGCTTTCAGCACGGTCGGAATGCTGCCCTCGCCGATTTGCGGCTCGTCGCATATGCTGTGTATCCAGCCTTCCGCTTTCATAAAGGAAAGCGTCTGTTCATAAAATTGGGGCGAAAACCATGACCGATTGCGGAATTCAAGCGCGCATGGGATATCACCCATCTGATGTTTGCACCACCGCAAATAAGCGACGTTTTCTTTCTTACAGTCAAACCACGGAGGGAACTGGAACAGCACCATGGCAAGCTTGTTATGCTGTAAATACGGCGTCAATGACAGCTTAAACGCCGCAAACATGTCTTCCTTCGTTTCATACGGAATATCGCCGCGCTGATGGCCCGTCATTCCTTGATATGCCTTAATCACAAACTGAAAAGATTCAGGCGTTTCCTTGACCCATTTTTCATTATTGCGCGCTGGCTGAATGGCATAAAAACTCGCGTCCAGTTCGACGATAGGAAAGTGGGATGAATAAGCCTGCAGTTTTTGCTGGCTTGCTGTTTTAGGCGGATAGATGCTGTCATGATCCCCCCATCCCGTCAATCCGATATAAATCACATTCATTCACCTCTCATCCTAGTTTATCACAGGTGTTTTTCTCTTTCCTTTTCCATGTTTTTTCTGAATGCTTTTTTGAGATGCCGGTATTGTTTCTCATTGGTGTCCGAAAATGCTTCACTTCTGGAAGAAGGGGTATGCCGGTACACGATCGGCTCTTGAAACTGGCTGTCCGTAAAATCATAAACCTCCCCGTTTATCCGGTTGTAAAAATGCCAGCTGTCTCCTGTTTTGGTTTTGAGAATGGCCCCGCCGTAAACATCTTGGATGACTAAAGCCGTCACGCCGCACTGGCCTTTGGCCGGGCATTCTTCCGTCCATTTTGAGCTTGTCTTTCGCGACCAGGATGCCGTTAATATGTTCATGATTTGATCATACAATGTGTTTTGCTCCTTTTTATAAAAAGATACCACGATATCCGCTTTCAAAACGATAAAAAAAGCCGCTCCCCGTCAGAGGATCGGCTTAATTTTTTCAGATGGAATCAGAAATGTTCCGGAAGCGCCGCTGTCTTTAATTTGGCCATCCTGATACACACATCGCCCCCTGCTGTACGTCGCAGCGATGCGGTAAGGAAAGGTATGGCCTTCGTACACGCTTTGTTTATGTTTGGCAAACATCGTCTCTTTTGTTACGGTGCAGGGCTCCGGCTGCATGATGGTAAAATCAGCATCGCATCCTGCTTCAAGCCGGCCCTTTTTCGTCAACCCGAAGCGCTTTGCAGGACCGGCCGCCGTCCATTCGGCAACCGTTTCAAAAGGAATCCCCCGTTCAAGCGCCAATTGAATCATGCTGAGCATCGTAAATTGGCCTCCGCTGATTCCTCCCCACGACAGAAACATGTTATCCTCGCGTTTGAGGGACGGATGGCAGGGCGAATGATCAGAAGACACCATATCAATCAGCCCCGCGGCCAGCATATCGATCAATTCTTCTTTATCAGCTTCTGAACGGAGCGGCGGAGCGCATTTAGCGGCCGCTCCTTTTCGGCGGAAGTCTTCATGGCTGAACAATAAATAGTGCGGGCACGTTTCAACGGTGATATCCGCGCCGTCTTCTTTCGCCTGCTGAATCAAAAGCACGGCTCTTCTCGTGCTGATATGTACAAAATGGAGCGGGCATCCGGTTGCTTTTGCATATTCTATGGCGCGCTGCACGGCCTCGCATTCGGCTTCTTCGGGCCGGGAGGAAGCATAGGCGTCCGCATCAATTTTTCCTTGCAAAGCATACTCTGCCTCCAAGAAACGGGTCAGGGCATCACTTTCCGCATGGAGGGCCAAAATTTTCCCGCACGCCGCGATTTCTTTCATTCCCTTTAAAAGAGTCCGATCATCGGCTGAATGGAATTCCTCGGTGCCTGATTTTGATAAAAATGCTTTAAAGCCGATGGCCCCGGCCTCTGCCATCCGCCGGATATCTTTCGTGTGCCCCGGAACCAATCCGCCCCAGAGCGCAAAATCGACCGCTGATTTCCGGCTTGCGATTTCCGCCTTTTGCAGCAGGTTTTCAGCGGTCACCGTAGACGGAATGCAATTCAGCGGCATATCAAAATATGTGGTACAGCCGCCCGCGGCCATCATATTCGATCCGGTCTCGATGCCTTCCCAATCGTCACGTCCGGGTTCGTTGAAATGCACATGGCAGTCAACCGATCCCGGAAACACATACATGCCGTGTGCCTGCACCACTTTGTCCGCTTTTTCATTAATGAGGGGGCCGATCATGGCAATCTCTCCGTCCTTTACGGCGATGTCGGCTTGCTGGACCCCGTCTTTTTTTACAGCCTTCGCACCCTTTACAATTACATCATAGGCCATTTCATATTCCTCCCTGTAAGGATGACGATTTTTCGTGTCAGTTTTTGTACCGAAATGCGTCTATTATTTTCAGTTTACTGCTACTATGTTCGTATGACATCAGCAAAACCGCTATAAATTTTCATGATTTTTATTCATATTAACCAATGGTTGTCTTTAGAACCGGAAAGGAGAATGATTAATGAATATTTATGATGTGATGAAGATTCCCGCTTATGACCGCGCATCATTAATTGCAGGCAAGTCCGGCGGCTGGAGGGAGGTGCAGCACGTCAATATGATGGACGCTCCTGACATCGCTGATTTTTTACATAAAAACGAATTGCTCGTCACCACGGCATATCACTTGAAGGACCGCCCGGAGCTTTTGAGAGATTTAATTAGCCATATGACAAAACGGGGCTGCGCGGGGCTCGGGATTAAAACGAAGCGTTATCTCGATGTGATTCCGAAAGATATTGCGGAGCTTGCAGATCAATATGAGTTTCCGATTATTGAGCTTCCGGAGGACGTCAGACTCGGAGATATCGTCAACGCCACGCTGAGCCATATTCTTGATATGCGCTCAAACGAACTGCAGCAGGCGATTTACGCCCATAAAAAATTTACAAACCATATTATGAGCGGCAAAGGCCTGCAATCATTGCTGAAAAAGCTCTCAGCCATTCTCCGGCTTCCTGTGCTGCTCTTGGACCAGCATACAAAACTCATGTCATCGTCCCACCACACATCCATTGACACAGCTTCACTGAAAAATACCCTTTATTCCCTTTCCGGCCCTTTCTTCACCTGCTTTTCCATGCTGTCCGACCGGAAGGCATATTCTGTCCTGCCGATTCTCCATTATGAAAAAAACTCCGGCTTCTTGGTCGTGCCGGAGCTGGTGCAGGCAGCCGATAAGGGCATGATTTTAACGATTGAACAGGCGGCCAATGTGATTTCCTTTGAACTGCTGAAAGAAAATGCCTTGAAGCAATTCAGCAGACGGGCCCGCAATGAATTTTTCAGTAATTTCATTGAGCGCTCGTTCACAGGCCATGATGAAATCAAAAGCCGCGCCAAAGAATTCCGGCTCCGCTGGGATCAAAAATACATGTGCATTGCAGGCAAGCTTGACCGAAACGATAAAACGATCAGCTTTACCGAAAATCAGCTTGCTTCTGACAATGTGTTTGATTTGCTCGAAGGTGAACTGTCAGCTTTTCCATTTCCGCCTCACCTCTTCATTAAAGGAAACGTCGGTATTCTTTTAATTGAAGCGACAGACAGCTGGAATGAAATGCACGCATCGGTCATTAGTTTTTTAGAGCAGTTTCAAGCACAGGCCAGAGCGCAGTTTAAACGGACGATTTCCTTTGGCGTCAGCAACATCTGCCAGAGGCTGATCGATGTGCCCGATGCCTTTACTGAAGCTTCTGACGCGCTCTCGTCAGGCCACCTGTCCAGAAGCGCAGAGTTTATTCAAATCTATCACGCCAAAGACGTGCCTGAGCTTCTTCGCCTGCTCCCGGCGGAGGATTTGAAAAAGTTTTATCACGCCACCCTCCAGAGCCTGGTCGACCGGCAGCGGGAAGACCAAAGCCTGCTTCATACGCTGTCAGTCTATTTGGAGACCCACTGCCAAATATCAGAGACCGCCAAGCGTCTGTATGTACACAGAAATACAGTGATCTACCGTTTAGAAAAATGCGAAGAATTGCTCAGAAAAAGTTTAAAAGATCCGGAGACAACAATGCGCCTGCGGCTCGCGCTGAGGATGCAGCGGCTCATCAGTTAATACTCGTCCTATTTTCTGACACAAAAGAAACTTTAAGTAGAGATCCGTTCATAAAATACGATTGTTTCAGAAATAGTGTCCAATGACATCCCGTCCTTGCCCGAGGACAGTAACCCCTTATTTGTCTATTGACATATCGGCTGGACTTATGTAAACAAGGACGAAGCATACGAAGAGGTATGTTGGCGAAGAAAAGGTGCGCGGTATTGCCGGCTCTGCATTCCACGAGCGTGAAACGCCTTCGATTCATCACTTCATCTGCCTGATCGGATGCAGAATGTTAATGGGCTGCCATAGCTTCTTCACGTCACCTTCCAATCTCAAAATCATACGTGCGATCCTGTCGCCGATGAGATTCCGGGTTCGGAAGGAAAAGGATACACTGAGCCGAGCAGCCATTCGGGTTTCAGCGCTTGTTGAAGACGAGCGGAAGCAACTTGAAACATTTGGTGTTTCATTAAAATGCTTTGATTTATTTTAAAACCAATGAGTGAAAGCATTTTCTTTTGAGCATAAGCTTGGATCCCGAAATAAAATATGAACGATCTTCTCCATTTCTTCTTCATCAAGGCACCCATGTAATGGTTCTGACCAAGGATGAGCAATTTGGACCCATTTCCCCTTTTTGAACCATTTCACGCCGTTGATCTCTGATCGTTCTATCTCTTCAGGATGAGCTGCTGCGTGAGCTTGAAACCAATCTTCGATACGATCGTCAATCCAGCCATGCAATCTCCAAAAAACAGCGTTGACGTGTGCTGAATAAGGATCTCCCAAAAAGTCATAATGAGGCTCATCCCATTTACTATCTAAATCATCAGGGTTTTTTCTTCCATCCGGCAGCGCCTCACCCGAAATAGGATCTCTGGGAACCGAACTCCAGCGCATATGCATGTCATTGTGGACGGTCCATTCAAGTAAAGATCCTAATTCCCCAAGTGTAAGGGTGCTGAGGTATTGCGGATTCTTAAATTCCCGGTCCCACCACTTCATCCGCGACCAATAAAAACCATCAGTCTTAAGATGCTTGATCCGTTTATTTAATGGTTCTTTACTGCTGTCCCAAGCCGGCGGAACAGCAAAGCCATCTGGGTTTCCTAATGGGAAATCCTCTTCTGAAATGGGTTTGGCTGGTATGACGTCAATATCTAAAGATCCCGGAGCCGGAATTTCAGGCCACCCCAAAATAGGCTTGTCCATCATTGAATTGACCTCCTGAATCATTTTGCGGTGCATGTACAAAAAATCTTCTCCAGACCCGTTACGAATAAAAGGGGCGCCCGTACTGTTTATTGAAGGCCTTTCATCAGATTTTTCTCCCGGCTGCCAGCCTTTTTCTCTAATTTGCTTTCTTTTTTTCTCGCTCAGTATACACCAATTATCCCTAATGGAATGCCAAATAAAATGATGCAGCCGATGCTTTCTAGATGCAAGCATATGTAACACTTTATCCGGAAGCGGAATGACTTCGCGAACTTCCAAAAAGTCTCTTTGGACTGCAATAAAGGAAGCCGTCTCTCCTGCAGATTTTCCATCATGAGGCGCTGTTCTGATTAACGAACCAACAAGAACAGGTTTCTGCTCTATACCGCCTGACCATTCAGGCATGAAGTAACCAATAAAGTCATAAACCCAGCCGCTTGTCGGAGTTCCTTTTATTCCCTTCCCTTGACATCTGACATGACTTCCCTCTAAATATCCTTTTAAGGTAAGACGATAATTGTTTTTAGGAGATAAAGTCAAGGACCCTCTAACGATTTCCGGAGCATTAGAAGATTCAAATACAAATTTCCCCTCACCAAACAGGAGCTGATTCACATCCTCCAGATGTTCAGTCCTATTATAAAAACTGCGGCAAACCCAAACACTGTTTGATAAATCTTTCATCAACATTCCTCCTAATCTTCAAAATTATGTATACGTTAGACTATGTTTAACAGCCTGAAGTTATACACCAGATGTTATGTTCTCTTTACCATACCGTGCTTCTTTACAATCGAAAGGATCATTGAGGACGATTTGCAAAAATGAAAATATAATGGAGAACACCAGAAGGCAGATTTATTTAAGAAGCTCCCCTAAACCACTGCAATTTCCCGAAGGCTGCCGCAGTCAGTCCCCGCATTGGAGCAGTCTCGGCCAGTTTCTTCTGCAAAATGAAAGGAGATAGGCACCCAGCTCTTTCTCTGTGCCACAATACTTGTAAACCCAAAAAAGCTTCCAGAAAAAACACTGTTTTCTCTGGAAGCTTACAGCAATGTTCATTTCGTTTTTTGCATAAAGAAAGCAACCGGCTGGGTACAGCCCGATGTAACTCAAAGAAAAAATGGTCTGTAATAGAACAAAATTAAAACGATAACTGCTTCGATGATAGACAGAGAGAGCAGGAACGTTTGGTTAATGGATGACTTCACAAGCTTTTGGCCAATATAGTTGATTAAATAAAAGACTATAAACAGAGTCACTACACCAAAAACAGTACTTAACAACTTCATTCCTCCTTTTAAACAAAAGTACCATTTTATAGTAGACAAACCATTATATGTAATGGTACCATTGTATTGTACTTTACCATGTGAAGAGGAGTTGAGCAATATGCGTTTAGAATCATTAAGTAAAAAAGTTTTGTTCTCGTCCCTTTTGCTCCCGGTTATTGCATTGTCACTAGCCTTTAGCCCTATTAACGTTAATGCACAGACACCGAAAGAATCCACTCACACAGAAAGTACATTCACTATTGATAAGGCAAATCAAGCTCTTGATAATGCTCAAAAAGAAGTAAACAAGCAACTTGCAGCTGGCAAAACAAATGTTGTAGTCAAAAAGCCACTAAATGTACAAGGAGATGGAATTGAACTAGGAGTTATTATAAAGACATCTGGTGATAGCTCCATCCAAGCAGTACAACAGAAATCCTATTCCGGCTACATCGCAAATACTTTTCCGGGCGCAGGATTTAAACACACCGTTAGCGGTAAATTCACTTATGAAAAAGGCAAAATTAAAGGCAACAGTTACGATGTCTATTTAACCGGACCGCTTTATTCAAAATCTCATTCAACATCTGTTTCTAAATTAGACCCTAGTGTTTGGGAGATTCGGAGTTCAGGAAAATTTAAAGCTTTGAAATATACCCCATTTGAATACACTACAAGAGTAGTTATTGGCCTTTATGGCAGTGGGTCATATAGAGTTCTAACTGCTAAAATTAATTAATATAAAACCCCAAAAACGGGGTTTTTTGAGTTACTTAGATTTATTAGGTAATATATCTCTTATCCACTGGTCTAATTGTTTCATTGACATTTCACCCTCAAAGGTCCTTTCTATGATTCCATCAGGGTTTATAAAGACGGATGTTGGAAGATTAAAGATCTCCCATGATCGATACACTTCCCCTTCCTTGTCTAAAGCAATTGGGAATGATAGACCGTAACTTTTCATAAAACTTTTCACAGCAATGTCAGATTCTTGAACATTAACTGCAACTATTTCGAACTTATCTTTCTTATAATGATTATATGCTTCTTGTATGGACGGCATTTCATTTTTGCACGGTTCACACCATGAACCCCAAAAATTAATCAGTACAGCCTTTCCTTTAAGCTGTTTTAATTCAATAGGTTCTCCATTAAGTTGTGCAAGTTTAAAATTTGCCGCGGGCTTGTTGACTTGTACGACTTCCTTGCTGTTTGCTGCAAATAAATGTTGATATAGCGCAAATCCTATTGCCGTAAAAAGTAAAAGCAAAATGCACATCCTGAGCAATAATCTTTTTCGTTTCATCTTCTCACCCCAAAATATTATTTAAAAAAGGAGCTGCTCCGATGGAAAACGTAACGTTATGGCTGGCTTTTGCCGGTGGATTTTTGTCATTTGTCTCACCCTGCTGCTTACCTCTGTACCCCTCATTTATCTCTTATATCACTGGAGTTTCCGTTAATGAGTTAAAACACACAAATTCTAAAACACTGAATAAAAATATTGCTATTCATGCTGCATCATTTTTATTAGGGTTTTCATTCATTTTTTACATATTAGGGTTCTCTGCCAGTTCAGCCGGGAAATTTTTCACTGAATATAAAGATCTGATCAGAATGCTTGGCGGAATTTTTGTATGTGCTATGGGGTTTTTTTTATTAGGCATATTCCAACCAAAATTCATGATGCAAGAAAAAAGATTTTCTTTTAGAAGAGGGAAAATCAGTGTATTCAATTCAATATTAGTCGGTATCATTTTTGCTGCAGGATGGACCCCGTGTATTGGTCCAATCTTCGGAACGATCATGTACGCAAACTTTAACAATCCAAACACGATAGATACTTTTATCAACGTAACCGGATATTCATTGGGTTTTGCCATTCCGTTTTTTCTGATGGCATTTTTCATCGGCAAAGCAAGAGTGTTCCTTAAATATTCAAACCTGCTGTTAAAAATAGGCGGCGGTTTACTGGTTATCATTGGCATACTCTTATACACTAATAAAATGATATGGATAAACATATGGTTCTCAAACCTTACGACCTTATTTCAGAGTTAATATTAAGACGCCAAGCAATTGGCGTCTTTTGTTTTACATTATCTCACAGTGAGTAGACCTTGACCATAACAACCTTTTTGACCGCCATTTTTTCCGCAATATAATCTTAGTGAATATTCTCCCGCCCCAGGTTTTTTAAAAGTATAATCATAGATGAATGGAGAATTTGTTAGGTCACTTGTCCACGCTTTACCATTTTTGAATACGGTCAACTTAATAGTTTTATTGTTGTAGGGGAAGGCACGGACCTGCAAATTTTGACCGGATTTAACTTTAATTCTCTTCGTAGAGCTTGAAGTTTGCGTTTTTTGGAGAATTGTCTCCACTTGTGGAGCTGCCGAAGCAGATTCTTGATGTACCATAAAAGAACTGAACAAAACTACACAACCAATTACTACAGCACTTAAACATTTTTTCATGTTTCTTTCACCCTCTCGAATTTAATTTAATTTTACAAGTATGTAAAATATTTGAATACAAAAACATTCTACCATTTTTCAGAACCGCTATTCCAGAGATTTCTTTATTTTCCCTAATATATGTAATTCCATTACCGATTCATTATCCTTATATTAGTTTGAAACAGCCCTACTAAAGGGCAAAAGGGCTGTTTCATTTATTTCAAAAGTGACAAGTCTTATTTCGTTTTTGGGTCTTATCTTATATCCTGTTAGCAGTAAGGCAGTGTGTAGATTGAACCGTTTGACCGCTTTCGTTGTTTTTGGACCGTATGCACTATCAACTCCGTTGTTGACTGTTTCCTTTGTCCTGTTAGTAAGAAAGAAGTGCTAGTGAATCTGTTTTTCGGCCGCTCCCTTTGTTAATGGGCTTGTAATTAAAAAAACACCTGACGGAAGCGGGGACTGACCCCCGTTTTTGACAGGGCTCAAAACACCTTTAAACAGCCAGCTGCCGGTATATGACCGGCGGCTGGTTGTTTAGTCTCGCTTGAATACGGATATGGTTATAATAGTGAATATAAGTTTCGTCAGTTATTTGCTCTATGATGGCCGTCACAGTGCTTTCCAACTTGTCGAGATAGAACGTTTCAGACTTTAGCGAGGAATGAAACGATTCGATGGAGGCATTATCAGTGGGTGTCCCTTTACGGGACATGCTCATGATAATGCCTTTTTCTTTGACTGCATGCTGATAGACAAAACAAGTATTTCATACCCGCTTTTCAACTTAAAGGTGTTTTTATTTGTCTCATTCTATGGGGTCAGCCCTAACCCTTTACACTGTAAGGGGCTTTTTTGTTACTTCAATAGTACCTCCGGTAAAATCCTCGGATTCATTCAATCAAAAACGACTGAAATTAGAAAAAAAACGAAAAAGCCCCCGGCTCTCCGGAGGCTTTCGATTATCCTTCTTGTGTAAATGGCCGGGCCTGTTCTTTTCTGCTCCAGCTCAATGCAGCCAGAAAGCTGATGACAAGAATGGCCGCACCAAGCATATACGGAATCTCCATATTAACGTCAAAGAGAAAACCGGCTGCTGACGGTCCGGCGATATTTGCCAAGCTGATAAATGAAGTATTCATCCCGCCGGCAAAGCCCTGCTGATCACCAGCAAGCTTTGACAGCATCGTATTGACTGCCGGCCGGAGCAGAGACGTCAGCATAAGAAAAAAGATAGCGGCCGCAAACACCGTCCAATATGAACCGGCAAACCGGCACCATACGAGTCCGGCAGCTGCGCCGATAAGGGTGGCGTTAATGACACGTTTCTCACCGAACTTGCGGACGAGAAAACTGACGCCGACAGCCTGCACAAAAACGCCGATAAGGCCGGCAACCGTAATAATGAAAGCAATGTCAGACGCTTTAAACCCATGCTTATGATCAACATAAAGGCCGAAAATCGATTCAAAGTTCATAATGCCGAAGTTAAGCACAAAAACCAAAATCAGCATAAATGCAAATGGCGATTTGAGCGCGCGTGACATTTGTTTCAGCAGATGTTCACGCTTTTCCCTTTTCGCGCGGGCTTCCAGCTGCTTTTCCCGGTCCAGCGTCTCAGGCAGGAAGAAAAATGAGAGCACCGTTGAAAAACAAGCAAGAATTGCGGACACAATGAACGGAACGGACATGCCGTAATGAATTAAGTAGCCGCCGACGCCGGGCCCGATCACGACTCCGAGTGTCATCGCCGCGCTGAACAGCCCCATTCCTTTGCCCCGCTCTTCTTCCGTCGTAATATCCGCGATGTACGCAAACATGGACGGCATTAAAAATGCGGCGCCTATCCCGCCCAAGAGCCGGGACGCGAATAATTGCCACAGACTGCCGGCAAATGCAAATATCAATTGCGACACCGCAAACGCTGCAATGCCGAATATAATCAGTTTTCGCCGTCCGTATTTGTCGGTTATTTCCCCGGCAATAGGCGCAAATAAGAGCTGTGTAACCCCCGCCGCCGCGACAAGAAGGCCCATCGTACTCCCTGTTGCTCCGAATTCCGTTATATATGCGGGCATTATCGGAATAATCAGCCCGATTCCAAGCATTGCTATAAACATATTAAGCATTAAAATTGATAATCTGCCTATGTACGTCATCATGATTCACTACCTTCTCCCCAGACAAAACAGGCGATCATTCCAGAATTGTCATTTTTTATCTCTTACAGTATAACGGGGAAAAGGGAATAAAGTCCAGATGATTTCCTGCTAAGACCCTGTCATCATGACAGCTAAATGGTGCAAGCTATTCAGCTCCCGCTGTTTCAGTTGACATGTCATATGCATCAAGCGCCGCCTGCAGCGCTTTGCCCGCTCTGACGGGAACATCATGCCTGATGAGAACAGCTTCGAGTCCGGCCAGCACAAACAGCACATTTTCCTTTCTGCAGCTGTAGCCCATCGTTCCGATCCGCCATATTTTTCCCTCGAGCGGTCCGAACGAGCTGGCGATTTCAATTCCGAATTGCGACAGCAGCATACGTCTGACAGATTCTCCATCGGCTTCTTTCGGGACCTGTACACATGTGACAACCGGAAGTTTGCACCCCGGATCACCGAATAAAACGAGCCCCATCGCTTCCAGCCCCGCCGCAAGCGCTTCTTCATGACGGCGATGCCTGCGGAAACGGTTATCAAGCCCTTCTTCGAGAACAACGCGCACACCTTCTCGCAGCGCATACAGCATAGTGGTCGCTTCTGTATGGTGATTCAGCCTTCTTTCACTCCAATAGTCTTCCAGCTGGCTTAAATCAAAATAATTGCTCGTAATCGGACGATGACCGGAAAATCGCATGCTGTCAGCCGCCGTCGCGATGCCGCGCTCCACCTTTTTACGAGCCGCAATCACCTTCGCCGTTCGGTCGTTATATGTAATCGGCGCCATCCCTGAAGGGACTGATAAACATTTTTGCGTTCCGCCGATAACCGCATCGATTTTCCACTCATCAGTTTTGACGGCACAGCCTCCGATCGTAGCTACGGCATCAACGATAAAGAGGGCATTTTGAGCGCGGCACGCTTCCCCGATTTCTTTTAAAGGATGGATGCGTCCCGTTGACGTTTCTCCGTGCACCATAGCAACAATTTTCGGATGAACCTTTTTCATCTCGCTGATAATGTCTTTAGGCCGAAATACCGTTCCCCACTCACATTCCATCGTGTGAACGTCTGCCCCGTACCGCTCTGCGATTTCGGTCAGCAGATAGCCGAAACGGCCGTATATCGGAACGAGCACGCTGTCGCCCGGTTCTATTACACTCGCCAGGACGGCCTCAATTCCCGCCCTTGATGTGCCGTCAATCGGATAGGCCCAGCGGTTTTCCGTTTGAAACAATTCACGGAGCATTTGCATCGTCTCATTCATGATACCGGTAAAAGCCGGGTCAAACTGGCCGATGATAGGGATTCCCATTGCCCTCAGCACTCTCGGATCCGCCTCCACCGGCCCCGGTGTCATAATCGTTCTTTGCGGAAGGCACAATTCTTTTCTGACTGTCACGCTGATTCCTCCTTTATATTAATAAGCAAGCTTATATAATAAATTCGCTAACGTACGGACGCCGATATCCAGCTGATGTGCGGAGGTAAATTCAAGCGGCGAATGGCTGACTCCGCCCCGGCTCGGCACAAACAGCATGCAGGCCGGAAATGTCCTGCCGATCATCTGAGCATCATGCCCCGCCCCGCTTATGATTTCCTCACAGCTTGCGCCCAGTTCAGCTGCCGCTTCGACAGCCGCTCGTGTCAGCGTTTGATCCATCGGTACCGGCTCTATTCTCATATATTCGTCAATGACGGGCCGGACGCCTTTTTCGTGACTGATTCTTTCAATAAGAGATGCCAGTTTTTGATGAAAGTCGCTCAGCACGGCCTCTGCCTGGTGGCGGATATCAATGGAAAATTGAATCCGGCCCGGGATGACGTTCGGCACATTCGGCTCAACCGTCATTTTTCCGCAAGTCAGACGAAGTTCTTTCGGCTGTTTTTCCGCCAATAGGACGAGCTCGTGGATGATTCTGCTTCCCGCTGCAAGCGGGTCCTTCCGCCACTTCATCGAGGTGGTGCCCGCATGGTTGCATTCTCCGTAAAGCGTTACATTATAGCGCCTCTGCCCGGCGATTCCAGTGACAACGCCGATGTCCTTTCCCGATCTTTCGAGCGTTGGTCCCTGTTCAATATGAATTTCAAGAAAGGCTTTTATATCCGTCCGGAAAGGTGAGGTGTAGCGGCCTGCCCCGAAACCGTATTGAAGCATTGCTTCTTTTAAGGAAACACCTGATCCATCACTTGGCTCTTCCGCATCTGAAAGTGAGAAAGCACCGGTTATATTTCCTGATCCCCAATAGGTCATGGGAAAACGGCTCCCTTCCTCCTCACAAAGCGAAACAGCTTCCAGCGTTTTTTTCGGGCGTCCGTATGTCTTTCGAAGATGGGTGATCGCAAGCATGGCGGCAAGCACGCCGTATGCTCCGTCATATTTCCCGCCGTTAATAACAGTATCAATATGCGACCCTGTCAAAATCAGCTCGCCGGGTGACTCTGTACCGCTCAGCCGGCCAAACACATTTCCGACATCATCAAATCTCGTTTCAAGCCCTAATGACGCCATTTTCTTTTTCACGGCAAGCTGGGCGTCCATCCATTCCTTTGTGTATAAAAGCCTCGTCACGCCGCCTTCAGCGGATGCTCCGAATTGAGACAGCCATTGTATGTAATCGGTAATTCCGTTATTGGCCGAAAGCTGCTGATGTTCCATATGCTCCCTCCCTTTCATTCTGGCAGAACTGTCACGGTGACCTTCATTATAGAAGGAGCGCATACAGAGTTCATTATCATTTCATCTAAAAAATCTTTTGTTTTTTAGATATCCTATCCAATCGCAGCCCTGCGGCTTCATAAGCCGAAAGTCTGATGGACACCGATCCAAAGGTACCATTTTTCGAAAAAGATAGAATTTGAGCTTTATTTTTTGGATAATAGAGGGAAAGGAGGGCAAGTAATGACAAAAAAACAATGGCTGCTGCCGCTCGTCTGTTTGTTATTGATTTCCGGATGGGTTGCGCCGTCTGCCTCTGCAGGCTCGCCAACCGAAATGAACCTGTACGGCCGATTGGCGGTTTCAACTGCCGGAGGCACACATGTTTTACCGCAATCCGCCCCGGCTCCCATCGCTCCTTCGGCGGATACGGATACGTATTACAAGGAAGCTTCGGGAAAAAACGGGACAGCCTTAAAAAGCGCCCTGCACCGCATCATCAGCGGTCAAACGAAGCTGTCTTACAGCCAAGTGTGGGATGCGTTAAAAGAAACTGACGAAGACCCGGCAAACCCGAACAATGTCATCTTGCTCTATACACAGGAATCACGGGCAAAAAGTAAAAACGGAGGCAGTGTCGGCGACTGGAACCGCGAGCACGTATGGGCAAAGTCACACGGAAACTTCGGAACCGCGGCAGGTCCCGGCACTGATATTCATCATTTGCGTCCGGCGGATGTCCAGGTGAACAGCGCCAGGGGCAACATGGATTTTGATAACGGCGGCACGGAATACCCTAAAGCGCCGGGCAATTACTATGACGGCGATTCGTGGGAGCCGCGAAATGAGGTTAAGGGAGACGTCGCACGCATGCTTTTTTACATGGCGGTGCGCTATGAAGGAGACGACGGATATCCAGACCTTGAACTGAATGAGAAAACGGGAAACGGCTCCGCTCCGTATATGGGGAAACTGTCCGTTTTGCTCAAATGGAATAAACAAGACCCCGTCGACAGCACCGAAAAACGGCGAAACGACATCATTTATGAAGACTATCAGCACAACCGCAACCCATTTATTGACCACCCGGAATGGGCAGATGAGATTTGGCAGTAAAGACAGAAGAGAGCCGGCTCATTTTCTGGCCGAACATATGAAAAGTGTAAAGGGAGCCCCGGCAGTCAGGCTCCCTTTATTAATAGACGGCTTCCTCAGTATCAGCATCAAAAAAGATGGCCCGTTCCATATTGAGGTCAAGCTGAATGGCGTCGCCAATCCTGACTTGCGTGCCTCCGTCAAGGCGGACGGTCAGCCGTTCCTCTCCCGCAGCTGCGTGAACATGCATTTCCGCGCCTAAGTTTTCACATACCTCCGCAACGGCCCGGCACACTGAGCCAAGCGGCTTGTTAGAATTCGCGAGCGCCATATGCTCCGGGCGCAGCCCAAGCATCATCTGCTTGCCGCTATATCCTTTTTGCTTCAGCATGACAGCTTTTTCTTTCGGAATAAGCAAACGAACAGACGGGTTGGCAAAAAACAGCTCTCCCTGCTTTTCCTCAATCACGCCCTTCATAAAATTCATCGCCGGTGAGCCGATAAACCCTGCCACAAACATATTCGCCGGATAGTGATAAATATCGTGAGGGCTTGCCGCCTGCTGAATGTCCCCTTCATTCATCACGACAATTCTGTCCCCCATCGTCATCGCTTCTGTTTGATCATGCGTCACATAAATGATGGTCGCCTTCAGCCGCTGATGGAGCTTGCTGATTTCGGCGCGCATCGTCACGCGCAACTTCGCGTCTAGATTGGAAAGCGGCTCGTCCATTAAAAAAACCCTCGGCTCACGGACGATCGACCGTCCGAGCGCGGCCCTCTGCCGCTGCCCGCCTGATAGGGCCTTCGGCTTCCGCTTCAGCAAATGCCCGATTTCCAAAATATCGGCGGCAGCCCGGACACGCTCTGTGATCTCTTTTTTCGGCATTTTTTTAAGCTTGAGCCCGAACGCCATATTATCAAATACCGTCATATGCGGGTACAGCGCGTAATTCTGAAAAACCATGGCTATGTCGCGATCCTTCGGCGGCAGATGATTCACCAAATCACCGCCGATATAAAGATGGCCCTCTGAAATACTCTCAAGCCCGGCGATCATTCTGAGTGTCGTAGATTTGCCGCAGCCTGACGGACCGACAAGAACCAAAAGCTCCTGATCCTTTACATCTAAATGAAAATCTTTGACTGTCAGTGACTGAGAGCCATATGTTTTTTTGACATGATCAAATGTTAATGTTGCCATTAGAAACCTCCTCCAATACTGGAAACCTCCTCAGCTTTCTGTTATTTTTAAAATGATCGGGGTTCTGCCAGATTCATAATATAAAAGCAAATTTGTATTATAACGTCATAATACATATAATATACATAATACATGAGATAAGGAGGCCCGCCCTATTGTTAAATAACGGGAGTTCAAAACCTTTATATATTCAGCTGAAACAAATTATTGCGGATGACATTAAAAAGGGCATTTATTCCCCGTCCGTCAAACTGCCTTCTGAAAACGAGCTTTGCGAAACGTACAATGTCAGCCGGATAACCGTCAGAAAGGCCATCCTCGACCTGGTTGAAGAAGGCTGGCTCATTCGGCAGCAGGGAAAAGGAACGTTCGTGAAAAGCCCTAAACTGAAACGGGAGCTGATCGCGGTTAACGGCTACTCCGAATTTATGGAATCGACAGGAAAAAAACCGAAACATCAGGTCCTTTCCCACGAAATCATCGAAGCGCCCAAACCGATCGCTCAAAAGCTCAACGTCGCTCCTGAGAGCCCCGTCCTTGAATTAAAACGCATTTTATTTCACGACGACCAGCCGCTCTCATTCGAAATCGCCCACTACCCGCTTCATTTGTTTCCCGATATCGGCACGTTCATCAGTGACGGCGTATCCATGCATGATATTTTGAAACAGCACTATCAAGTCGTTCCCACCCATAACACGAAGCTGTTAAATGTCGTGTATGCCAAACAGGAAGAAAGCCGGTATTTGGCTTGTGATATCGGAGATGCGCTTTTTGAAATTGACAAGACCGCTTTTATGTCAAAAGACCAGCCAATTTACAGCTCGCTGTTTTTAATGCATACTGACCGCGTCACATTTACCATTAACAGCCCTTACACGTAAAGGCATAAAAAACGAGACACTGCTTATAGTATTCTCGTTTTTTCACTGCTTTTGCCGCCGTCAGGCTTGTATGGATGACCGTATCCGAACGCCCCGAATACCCCGCACGTTTTCGCAGCCGTCTGTGCGGCCCCTAAAAGCGCATGCCGAATATCCTGATGCTCAAAAAAGGCGGTAAGGAATCCGGCGATAAAAGAATCTCCCGCCCCCAATGTATCTATTATATCAGCCCTTACAATCGGCTGATGATAGATGCGGGCCCCATCCGATAACACAGCCCCATGTTCACCTCTTGTCAAACACACGATTTTCACACCGAAGCCATGTGCTTTTTCGGCAAGCTTCACGCATTCGGACTCACTCAGATCACTGCCGGAAAAAAACGCATACGTCACGTACGGACAAACCGTTTGTAAATACGAATCCTCTCGTTTTGTTGAAAAATCAAAGGAAATCGGCACAATGCCGCATAAATTCGGAAGATCGCGTTCAATCCTGCTGTATACGCTCGTATGCAACACATCATGCTCTCTGATAAATGTTACATCGTGCTCCTGAAAAGCGAGTGTCAGACGCGATTGCACGCCGCCTTTATTCGACCCGACAAATATTCTGTCGCCCCGCTCATCAAGTGTTACGACCGCCATTCCGTTTTCACCGTATGCCTGGCGGATATAATCGGTGTTCACCTTCTCAAGCTTCAGCACGTTTAATAGATGAGCTGCCGCTTCATCACTGCCGAGGATGCCGATGTAAGAAGCGTCATGGCCCAAACGTCTTGCAAGCACCGCCACATTTAAAGCATTCCCGCCCGGATAAAACGTCTCTTGATCCTGATAATAATCTACTACATTGTCTCCCACCGCAATCAGTTTCATTTTCATCCTCCTTATCCTTTTACGCTTCCGGCGGCGATGCCGCGAATAAAATATTTCTGCATAAATAAAAACAGCACGATAATCGGAGCAGCCGAAATGGTTAACCCTGCAAGCAGCACGCCCCAGTCAGTCTGCAATGCATCTCTGAACTGCATCAGCCCCGCCGGTATCGTCCGCAGATTTTCGTCATCTATAAAGATGATCGCAAACATAAACTCGTTCCACGTATGGTAAGCCGTCAAAATACCGGACGTAATCAAAATCGGTACGCTCATAGGTAAGAATATTCTGAAAAATACACCGAAACTAGTACAGCCATCAAGATACGCCGCCTCTTCCAGCTCCTTAGAAATTGACAGAAAATACGAGCGGATCAATATGATCGTAAACGGAATCCGATAAGCGGCGTACGGGAGAATCAAAGCCCAGTACGTATTGTACAGCCCCAGCGATTGAATAATGGAATAAAGCGGCACAAGGCTGACTTGCGGCGTCAGCATCAATCCGCCAAGGCAGATGATAAGCAGAAATCCTTTTCCTTTAAATTGAAAACGTGACAGCCCGTATGCCGCCCAAGCGCTGACAAATACGGTAATCAGGCACGTCAGCACGGTCACAATGACACTGTTCATAAAATAAGCGGAAATCCCCTGATTCCAAGCGGACACGAAGTTTTCAAAATGCCAAACAGAAGGAAGCGACCAGCTGCGCTCAAAAATTTCATCCGAGCTTTTAAAGGCGCTGATGACCATCCACAAAAGGGGATAAGCGACGGCAATCAAATAGATAAAGAGAAACAGCCATACAGACGTTTCACCGATAAACCATTTTCTCCGCTTTCCAGCTGTTTTCACGGCCGGCGTGTGATTCAGATCCGGTTCCATTCTGTATGAATCCGTCTTTTCGGGAAGCATCGGCTACTCCTCCTTTCCGGTTTTAAAAAACTTCATTTGCATGAGCGACAAGGCAAGCGTAAGCAAAAGCACCACGGTCGCGATCGCAGAAGCGTATCCCATCATATCTTTTGTAAAGGCGCTCTTATATAAAAACGTGCTCAGCACTTCAGAAGCGTTACCCGGCCCGCCGCCTGTCAAAATGTACGGCTCGTTAAATACGGTAAATGCCCCGGTCAGCGTCATTACCACCGCAACAAACGACATTTCTTTCGTCTGCGGCACTGTAATGTGAAAAAACTGCTGCACCTTGCCTGCGCCGTCCAGCTGTGCCGATTCGTACAATTCATCCGGTATCTTTTGAATGGATACAATATACAACATGGCGATATAACCGACGGACTGCCATTGAGAAACAAAAATGACAGACAGCATGGCGGTGCTTTCATCGCCGAGCCAGGCCCGCGTCAGCTCATCAAGCCCGACGGCCTCCAACAGCTGATTCAATAGCCCGATCTCCGGGTTATAAATAAAATCAAACAGCAAAGCAATGACGGTCATGGAAATGACGACAGGGAGAAAAAATACCGTGCGGAAAAACGGCGACCACTTTCTCACCAATCTGTCTTCCAGCACAGCCGCCAGGATTAACCCTCCGCACACTTGGCAGATAAGCGAAATCACCGCATACAGCACATTGTTGCCGAGCGCTTTGAAAAACACAGGATCATGAAACAGCTCGATATAGTTTTTAAATCCGATAAACGTTTTTTCAGGATTAAATGAGCTCCATTCAAACAAACTGAAAAACACATTTTCAATAATCGGAACGTAAACGAAAAGTAAAAAAATCAGAGCCGGCGCAAGAAACAAATACGGAATGAATCGATTTTGGTTGACCAAGAACATTCATCTCCTTTAACAAAAGAGCCTTTTCTATTCAGCGGACGCTTTGACTTGCTGCGCTGCTTTTTGCACCGCCTTCATCACCTGCTGCGGCGTCATCGTTCCCCCAAGCATCTGCTGGACGCTTGCGGCATACACATCCGCGATTTCAACATCAACATCCATATCAAACCACGGCACCATTGATTCGGCGCTTGTGATGTCCTGTACGGCTTCACGCTGGATCGGGGCCGAATTCTTTTCTGTCGCCGTTCCCTGAACCGCACTGTATTTGCCGACATCCTTGATCAGCTTCTCACCCATTTTTTTCGAGGTTAAAAACTGGAGAAATTCCATCGCTTCCTTCGGGTGCTTCGTTTTCGAAGAAATCATAAACCCTTCTGGCGATCCGGTTAATGCGCGAGGTGATCCCTTTTCCCCGCTGATTTTCGGAAACGGAAACAGTCCCAGGTTCACCGGGTCAACGAGCTTAATCTCTGCCGTCTCTGCATAAATCATCGCCGCTTTTCCGCTCGTAAATTGCTGCCGCACATATTCGTGATCCACGGAGTTCACATGCTTTGTAAAGTAAGGCATAAGCTCCTCAAGCTTTTCAAGCGCTTTGACGTAGCCTTCATCTGTAAATGATCCCGTTTTCGGGTTATAATCTTTTTCTCTCGTTTTTTCATCCACCATGCGCTGGTTCAGTGTCCCGATATAATGGGAAATGGTCCACGGCGCTTTTGTGCCGAAGCTGATCGGGATATACCCGTTTTCCTTCAGCTTTGCAGACACCGTGATAAGCTCATTCCACGTCGCCGGCGGCTTCAGGTTCAGTTTCTTAAAAATGTCTTTATTATAAAAAAATGATTTTGCGTCCATTTGCCAAGGAACGCCGTACTCTTTGCCGTTATACGTAAAGGGTTTGATTTGTGACTGGACAAGCTGTGAAGACCAATCCTTATCTTGTTGATAAAAGGAAGAAAGATCGAGGGCTTTATTTCCTTTGATGAATTTATCTGCAAATCGGTCGCTCCATGAAAAGAAAATATCAGGAGGGCTCGTTGTCCCTAGCATGACTTTGACTTTATCTTTATAGGAATCATTTAATACCGCTTCAGTTTGGATGTGAATGTCCGGATGAGCGGCTTCAAATTCCTTAACCGCCTCTTCAAAATAGCTTTTTTCCGGCTCTTTCGGCCACCTGTGGAAAAACTTCAGGGTCACTTTCCCGTCTGAGGAACTGCTTTGGCTTGAACAGCCGGTGACGGAAAGCAGAAATACGGATATCAGAATAAACAGACAAATGAGCTTTTTCAGATGCTTTTCCTCCTTTGTCATCAGACTATAATGTTATATATCATTATAGTCTGATGAAGTATAATCCGCGATTTTAATATTCGACTTTCCACATATATCGTCTCTGGCTTAACGGATGATTTCTTGCATCGGCCAAAGCATCCGCATAGCTTCTCAGCACCCTGTTTAACACGAGGGGAGCAAGATAACCTTTTACCGATTCACCAATTCCGGAAAAATTATACGTTTCAGCATCAAGCACAGTCAGTTTTTTGCCGTATTTTTTAGAGAAGGAAAGCGCCCGCTCTTCAAGCGGCCTTGTTTCATCTAAGCCGAGCAGAATAATAAACGGAACGGATTCATCAATGATTTCGAACGGCCCGTGAAAATATTCTCCGGCATGAATGGCGTGGGAGTGAATCCATTGCATTTCCATAAGAATGCAGATGCTGTAGGAGTAAGCGACGCCGTAGTTTGCACCGCTTGCCATTGTATAAATGATGTCTTCTTTTTCGTGGGCTTTCGCAAATGCTTTCGCGTTTTCCGCTTCCTGTTCAAGCGCTTTATCATAAACGGCCTGCAGCTTATCAAGCCCGTCGATCGCCTGCTCAAACGCCGCATGGTTTTCCAGTACGTTTAAAGCGCCGAAGACAATTTGGTAAAGGACGCCGTAGTTTGTGTTTATCGCCAATGCTTCTTCGCCCCAATCGTATACGGCGACATATTGAGCTTCTTTCGCTAACGGGGAGCCAGGCTCAAAGGTCATCGCTATTGTCAGCGCGCCTTTTTTTCTCGCAAACCCGGCGGCTTTTACCGTTTCCGGCGTGTTGCCTGAATGCGAGCACAAAATAACGAGAGAGTTTTCTCCGAGCTGCACGGGATTGCGCTGAATAAATTCATTCGAGCTGTAGAGATCGGAACTGATTGCTTTCGCCTCTCTGTCAAACACGTACTTGCTCGGGTGCATAATGGCTGAAGAACCTCCGCATGCGACAAAAAAGACATGATCAATCGTTTTTCCTTTCAAATCTTGCAAGAAAGCCTGAACCTCTTGATTCACTTTTGCGGCAGTTTGACTCAAATCCTTCACTCCTCAGTATTTTATTATATAACGTTATATAACATTATATAACGTTATATTAATCTCATAACGGGAGTGTTGTCAATATTATTTTCTGAAATTTCTAAAATATGATAGAGAAAACAGACTCAGTTTACTTTCCCGCACTCTCTTGACCTGACCCTTAGAGACACGTTTAGAATGGGAAGCAAGGAGTGATGCAAAATGAATATAAAAGAAGCAGCCCGTCAGACGGGCCTCACGAAAAAAGCCATCAAATATTATGAACAGGAAGGGCTGATTACGGTCAGCAAAAATCCTGACAACGGCTACCGGGAATACTCGGATCAGGATGTCAATACACTGAAAATGATTGCCGCCCTCAGAATGCTGGCGCTGTCTGTCAGCGACATTAAAGCATTCTTATTAGAGGGCAGCAGCTTACATGATATTTTACAGCAGCAGCATCAAAAGCTCAGCCTGCAAATTGAAGAGCTGGAGCAGGAACGGAAATTAACGGAGATGCTGATCAAACGGGTGAAGGATTCAGAAAATGTCGATTCGATTTTACATGATATCGGAGAAGTGAAAATCGATGAACCGAAGTATATGGGCCTTCAGCTGAAAAAGCTGTTCCCGGGAGAGTTCGGAGAATTTATCGCGGCGCTGTTTGAACCATTCTTTGACTTTGCCATTGATTTAGATGAGAAAAAAGAGAATTGGGCAGAACTGATCAAAGTATTGGATGATATGGAAGAAGTCCCGGCGGCACATCCGATGATGCAGCAGCTCGGACAGGAGGATCCGGCACAGCTTCAGCAATACAAAGCCCAGCACGACCAATTTATTAAGCTGATATTGCAGAAAGATCCCGCAACTTGGGAAACCCATAAAAACACCCTTATCCAGCTTGTTAAGAGAGTGCAGACAGATGACGAATACAGAGAAAACCTAATCAAGCTCGGGGAAACAGCTTCTGATTTACCGGCGATGAAGGAAGGGTCGCCTTTCAGCAATCTCCTCCAGAAATTGAGCCCAAAATATGACAAGTATGTGCAATATCAGCTTGAAATCAAAAAAGAAGCGGACGAGGCACTCGGATTTGATTCAGAAGCGTATTTAAAACAGGCGTTGCAATTAAAAAAACGCTAAGGCGCGTTTCCTTAGCGTTTCTCCCATGAGCTTTAATGCTGCGCGTTAATTCTGTCAACGACATTGGCGATGAGCTGCTCTTTTCCTAAATCAGAGTCCTCATCTACGCTGGCCACTGTCAAAATGATGGCCGCTGCGGCTAAAACGATCAGGTGAAATATTAAGAAATTTTTTCGGACTAATATACTTTTATATGTAAAAATAAAGGAGTGTTCATATGTTTTTGATGAATGATAAAGTGCTGTGGGGAACGGTGATTCTGGCATTTATTCTGTCGATTGTTTTCTATCCGTTTCTTCCTGCAGATATGGCCATTCATTACGACGTGACAAATCGCCCCAACATTGCGATTAATAAGACGATCGGCGTACTTGTTTTTCCTGTGCTGATGATCGTTTGTATGTTTATCAGAAACGATATGTCCAGTTTTTCCTAGTCGTCTATTGCCTCCTGATCGTCCACATTGCGGTGATGTGGCTGGCGCTGCAGGCATAAATAAAACCGGAGCTTAAAAGGCTCCGGTTTTGCTTATTTATAAAATACTTTCTCAATGTTGTATTTCGACTGAAGGGTATTGATTGCGTACGTTTCGTAAATATCCCTTTCCATCGGATCATTTACGACACATACTTCAATTTTATACACTTCGTCTCTGTGATTTTTAACAGGCGACACATTGTCTTCAAAATGCTTTTTGATTCTTTGTCTTAATTTCCTGGCTTTCCCGACAAACAGCAGCTCATCATGAATGTTATAAAACATAAATATGCCGCCTTTGTCTCTCGGAATTTGGTGAAAATCAATGAAGCCGTAAATCGCTTTAATCGCCGGTTCATTTTCCGACGGTGACTGCTGCCGTTCTGTAATGGTTACGTCAGGAGCAGGTAGGTTTATTTTTATCAAAATGGGTCACGTCCTCTTATTCATTAAAGCTCCATCCTAACATAAAAAGACACGAAAAGCTATCTTTCATTCAAGCGCGCCCGCAGGATCGTAGAGGCCCAGGTCAATTTCTGTCTGCTGCCCGAGTGCGAGTTTCGCCAATTCGGCCCCGAGATACGGTCCGCTGGTCAATCCTGATGCACCGAGCCCATTGGCAATCAAAAGGCCGCTGACACTCGGCAGCGTGCCGATGACAGGGAGAAATCCGGGCGTAAACGGCCTGAACCCGACTCTTGCTTCAAGCATTGTGCTGTCTGAAAGTCCAGGTGCCACGGTCAAAGCTTTCTCAAAAATCTCGCGGAGACCGCCTGCCGTTACCCGCAAATCCATGCCGGCATCATTTTCATGCGTGGCGCCGGCCACAACCCGGCCGTTTTCAAACGCGAGAATGTACTGGTCGTTCGGCGGCATGACGACGGGCCAGCTGCCTGTTTCCTCTCCCGGAAGCTCCAAATGAACGATTTGCGCTTTTTGATAGGATACTGAAAAACGGATGCCGAGCGGCTCAAGCAGCTCCTTCGCCCATGCGCCGGCCGTGACAATAATCTGATCGGCGTACAGCGTGCGTTCCGCGGTTTTCACGCCGATCACGGTATGATGATCTGACAGCAATGCGGCCTCTTCATTATGAACAGACGCGCCGTGTTTGACCGCGGCGTTCATCAGCGCCTCACGAAGCGCCCTCCCGTTTACCCGGGCAGCGCCGCTGATATGGACCGCCCCGTACTCACCCGACAGCGGAGGAAACAAGGCCTTCGTTTCTGCAGGAGATAATCTTGTAATGTCCCCGATTTCAGGGGCATCCTCTCTTCTCTTATAGGCTCTTTCCTCCATCTGATCAAGCTTTTTTTCATCAGTATGCAGACTGACGGCTCCGACTTTTTTGTATCCGGTATCGGTTTCTCCGTCAGCCTCAAGCTGTTTGATTAATTGTTCATAATATCGGGCGCCGCCCTTTGCAAGCGCATACCACGCCTTATTGCGGCGCTGTGACAGCCACGGACACACGATTCCCGCCGCCGCGTCAGTAGCCTGCCCGGGCTGCTTCCGGTCAATAACCGTTACCTCAGCTCCGGCCTTTGCGAGATGGTAAGCCGTCGACGCGCCGAGAATACCGGCCCCGATGATGATGTAAGAGTTCATGTATAACACCTTTTCTATCTGTTTTATCTTATTTATTTTAACAAATCAAGCGCCCCGTTCCTAATCAGGCCGATTCGCAATGATTATTATAGAAAACGGAAATGTATAATAAAAAGAATAAGTTCGTGTCTGAAAGCTTTTTTTCTGAAAGAAGCTCTCTGTATTGGAGGTGTATTTGATATCTGAGACAGCAAGTGTGCTTTCGGGCTTCAGCGCTCCTGCTCTTTTTTGCCTGAAATGTTATGAACGACGAAATGAGAAATGACAAGGTCAAACGTGTTATCGGGAAACGGCATGTCTTATGCCAATCCGTCACATAGATCAATCTCCGGAGCACCTTCAGCTCGCCTGTTTGTTTCAAACGCTTATCTCCCGTTCCCGCCAAGATCCCAGCCCGACCACTTGTCGATCGCTGAGACAGCCGCCCCTTTCTGAGCCGCGGCAATCGCCAAAAGCCCCCGCCCTGTCCCGACATCAAGCACCTTCTGTCCCGGCTGTAATACGGAAAGCTTAAGAAGCCGATGACGATGCGATATTTTAATGACCGTTGAATAAAACAGCATCCACAGGCTGAGCAGCAAAAATAAAACACCCGTCAGCCAGCCCCAAAAAGGAGGAATGAAGCCGCCCCAAGTGCCGGCAGCATACATAAGCGCAGAAACACAAAACCAAATGCCGCATACGGTGCGTCGACGCCATATCGTGTTGTCATCATGTTTAGCCCTTTCATTTTTTATCCAGCTATTATACCATATCATTACAATCATAAAGAAAAGAGAGGCGGTCATTTGAAACGAGGCATTACGTTTGAAATCCCTAATGAATATGGCAATTTTGCGGCACACATATTAAAACCGTTTCCTGCTTCCGCTTTTACCTGGTTCATTGGTAACGGTGAGGCTTATATCACTGACAGCGGCCAATTAGATGAAGACCTCTTCCCTGAAAATCAACAGGTCATTGAAGGAATTGAATTGAAAAAAAAGCTGGAGGCTCATCATTATTATATGATTTTTGCTGATTTGAAGGCTTTTCCAAAAGGGCGATTTTCAGAAATTCATACATACGAGGATTTTATAAAGAGTCCCTGCGAGCTTGTGCTTTTAATTGCTGACTGCTCTTACGCCACTTTGTATTGCAAGGATAAACACATGCTGGAATTGCTTTATGAACATGCGAAACAGTGCGGGTTTACGGACGTGGCGTATATCACTGATGAGAATGGTATGAGAACAGAACTATCCGTATATTAATAGAATACAAAACTATAATACATAAGAGATCAAAAAGTTTTTAAAATTAAATGATGTTTTAGTATCAAACTTGGAATTACAGACATTTCTGCACACCACACCCCCTTATTTGTATTAACATTAAAAATTCGTTTTAAACAAGGGGTGAATCATACTAAAAAGCTATTTCTTAATTAATGCTGTCTGGTCCATAAGTGACGCAATAAATAAAGAGGAAACAACATCTTGTTTTCGATCTAAAACAATTCAATTTGAATAATTAATCACGACAGTTTTCTATATATTTCTATAAATTCCGAAAATGATGTATAATTCTGAAAGAAAATGCCTATGAAAACAAGGATTAAGAAAATTTAACGAGGTGATCATGTGGAAAAACAAGCATATTTATACAACTGTTTCGTATCATTTAATGGAAAGAAAACAGATATAGTCTTTGACGACCTTTTAGATAAAATCGTAACCTTAAAACCGGAAAAAAAGTTAAAACGGATTAATAGAGATGATTATACCAGTCTCGGCATGATACCAGAAGCCAAATCAAGAATAAGAAAAATTGGTTTCGGTAAATATAGAAATAAAAAACCTTATGAAACAGACAAGGGTACTGACATTGTTGAACTGATAAAAAGAGATGTATTAGAAATGAGCTCAGCGATCTTTATTCCTGAATCTAGATTAGCAATTATAGAGTACAATCATTATGGACCAAGAATAAATGCTATATCAGATTATTTAACAAGTTTTTTGTATAAAGATGACGCTAACATTTGGGAAGTAGAATTTGTACCGATTGAAAGTAAACTTGGCTGGGAAGATATATCAGCTTCTAAGGATATTAAAAATCTTGAGATAAAGTTAGATATTGCGGGGAAAACGAGACATTTCATTTCAAAGTCTAACGAGCCCGAAAGCTTATTTTTCAAGATAATTAGAAATACAGTAACAACCCATAGTGAGTTTGGAGCCAATAAGGCTACCCTTACTTTTAGTAAGGGAAGAAAGGGAAATGGTTTTGATAAAAACAACTTATTGTCCTTGTTAGAATTACTGGAATTAGATAGCGAACTTTTTGAAACTGTTAAGATTAAATATTTAAGTCCTAAAACGGGGAAAACAGAAACTGTTGATTTAAAAAACGTAGGTGTAAAGGGATTATATCTAAATAATGTAGATATCAATAGCAATTGGGAGTTTATATGTAATGAAATTTCACAAGAATATTCTAATACTGACAACTCAATCTTTACTAAGTACCATCCTTTTGTTCCCAAAAGAGTCTCTGATGTGATAAAATAAATAAGAACAAATGTTCTTATTAAGAGGAGGTCTCTTTTCTATGCACTTTTTAGATCGTTTATTTAAATTTATTGAAAAACGAGGAATGATGTTTTTTTTATCTATTGCAACTGTGGCTTTAATTTGTTTACTGTATTTCAATAGAGATCTCACTCTAGGCATATTTAAATATTTTTCGGAAGAGAAAGAAGGAGCATTTCTAACTATAGCAGGAATACTTATTGGGATTTATTTTGCTATTTTCAGCTTTTTTATTGGAATTAAACCTGATTCTTTAATGGCAGATCTTAATGATGAAGATATTCTGATATTGGTTAAATATTTACGACAAAGCTTTATAGGGAGTTTTGTATACATCTTTTTAACTCTTTTGAATTTCCCTTCTTTAAAGGAGCCATGTAAAATTTGTTTCTATTTTATTCTATTTATATCTTTGCTCTACATGTTATTGTCAGCTCTTAGAGTTGGAATTTACATGTCAATTGTCCTTAAGTCAGATATAGAAAACTTAAAAGAAAATGTTGAAAAGGCAAAAGAAGAATCATTTAAACTTCAAAAAATGTTTAACCTTTTTGAAGATTTTCTTGAAGAAGAAAAGAGAAAAGAAAGAGAAGCCCGAAATGAGAGAATACGAAATAATAAAAGTGATCAATGATCAATAAAGGATAACCTATATGAACAACAATAAGATAAGATTCAGTTGACCAGGATTCTAGAGGATGTAAATGCCTTGAAACGGCTGAATCGCTTCCGGAAAAACAACGAATATCTTATTGAGGAATTTATTTAAATGAGGGATAAGGAATTCCCGAGCTAAACAGAGTGGCGTTTAAAATGAAATTAAAATGTGATCGGCCAGTGGATACATTTTATGATCAGCTATTGATATGAAGTATGATCCGACTGTCGGAGATGTGTCAAAATTAAAGTATAAGGAAATAAGGGCCTTTCATTAGGTGAGAGGCATTTTATTTTGCGCTTTACTTTTGGTGCTATGGTTACAAGGCCTATATATAATTTAAAGGGTATACGGATTAAATATTCACTATTACAAAGAAGTGACAACGGTTTATTACTAGCAGGCTTAATCATAAACAAAAAGAATCCGCATAAATGATATACGGATTCAATGCTGAACTATTCGTATTTGGTAGGCTAGCCCATATCATAATTGACATATAAATATAATCAAGTGTTCTCAGACTACGTTATCTCATAAATAATTTCTAGACAGTTACTTCGTTAAAGAATTAATGCCCCATGAATATAAAAGAAACTGCGGACACTTGGATGTAATGCGCTTGGTGATTAAACGGTATCAATTCGGTATTGAAACCAATCGATAATCCGTTTAATCATTAGCACCACGCACTGTTGTTTAACCGATAGAACCTTCCATTTCGAACTTAATCAAACGGTTCATTTCAACTGCGTATTCCATCGGCAGCTCTTTTGTGAATGGCTCGATGAAGCCCATTACGATCATTTCTGTCGCTTCTTCTTCAGAAATACCGCGGCTCATCAAGTAGAAAAGCTGTTCTTCAGATACTTTTGATACTTTTGCTTCGTGCTCCAATGAAATGTTGTCGTTTAAGATTTCATTATAAGGAATGGTATCTGATGTTGATTTGTTATCCATAATGAGCGTATCGCACTCGATGTTAGAACGGGCGCCTTCCGCTTTCCGTCCGAAGTGGACGATACCGCGGTACGTTACTTTTCCGCCTTGTTTTGAAATCGATTTTGATACGATCGTGGATGACGTATTCGGAGCAAGGTGAATCATTTTCGCACCCGCGTCCTGATGCTGTCCTTTACCCGCAAGAGCGATAGAAAGCGTCATACCGCGCGCGCCTTCACCCTTCAGGATGACAGCCGGGTATTTCATTGTCAGCTTAGAGCCGATGTTTCCATCCACCCATTCCATCGTTGCGTTTTCTTCACAAACCGTACGTTTCGTTACAAGATTGTATACGTTGTTCGCCCAGTTTTGGATCGTCGTATAACGGCAGTAGCCGCCTTTTTTGACGATGATTTCAACAACCGCGCTGTGAAGCGAGTTTGTTGTGTACACAGGAGCCGTACAGCCCTCTACGTAATGAACGCTTGCTTCCTCGTCAACGATGATCAATGTGCGTTCGAATTGGCCCATGTTTTCAGAGTTGATGCGGAAGTATGCTTGAAGCGGCGTTTCCACTTTTACGCCTTTCGGTACATAGATGAAAGAACCGCCGGACCATACTGCTGAGTTCAGCGCCGCAAACTTATTGTCAGTCGGCGGGATGACCTTCGACCAGTGCTCACGGAAAATATCTTCATTTTCTTTGAGCGCGCTGTCCGTGTCTTTAAAGACGATGCCTTGTGCTTCAAGATCTTCTTTCATGTTGTGGTAAACAACCTCTGATTCATACTGTGCAGAAACACCGGCAAGGTATTTTTGCTCAGCTTCAGGAATTCCGAGTTTGTCGAATGTCTGTTTAATTTCCTCAGGCACTTCATCCCAAGAACGCTCTGAACGCTCAGACGGCTTTACGTAATACGTAATTTCGTCAAAGTTCAACGAGTTTAAATCCCCGCCCCATTGCGGCATCGGCATGTTGTAGAAATGCTCAAGAGATTTCAGACGGAAATCAAGCATCCATTGAGGCTCTTCTTTCATGCGAGAAATTTCTTCAACAATTTCTTTTGTCAATCCGCGCTCTGAACGGAAAATGGAAACGTCCTTGTCGTGAAAACCATACTTGTATTCACCAATTTCAGGCATTTTTTTAGCCATCCATTTTCACTCCAATCTTTTAATTGCCGCCTTTTTCTCCAGCGACTCCTTTTTCAAGTGCTTTCCATGAAAGGGTGGCACATTTAATCCGAGCCGGGAATTTTGAGACGCCTTGAAGGGCTTCAATATCCCCGAGATCTATCGAGTCGTCATACTCTTTCCCTTGCATCATGTCTGAGAAAATCTTAGACATGGAGAGGGCGGTTTCTATATCTTTTCCTTTTATAGCCTGCGTCATCATCGAAGCGGAAGCCATGGAGATGGAACAGCCTTCTCCTTCGAACTTCGCTTCTTGAACGATATCGCCGTCAAGCTTCATTGTCAGTCTGATCCGGTCGCCGCAAGTCGGGTTGTTCATATCGACAACGATACTGTCGTCTAACACACCTTTGTTGCGCGGATTTTTATAATGATCCATGATCACTTGTCTGTACAATGTATCTAAGTTTGCATTAAAAGACATTTGTAAAGTACTCCTTTGTCTTTTGGAGTGCTTCCGCAAGCTTATCAATTTCTTCCTCTGTATTATACAGGTAAAAGCTCGCTCTCGCAGTAGCAGATACATCCAGCCATTTCATCAGCGGCTGGGCGCAATGATGGCCCGCTCTGACCGCAATGCCCTCAGCATCGAGGACCGTCGCGACATCATGAGGATGGACATCATCAAGATTAAATGTTACGAGTCCCGCACGCTCTTTCGGCCCGTACACCGTCACGCCGTCAAGCTGTGCGAAGCGATCAAGCGCATAGGCTGCAAGCTTGTGCTCATGCCGGGAAATCTCGTCGAGCCCGATCTCTTCAAGAAAGTCAATCGCGGCGCCTAATCCGATCGCACCCGCGATAATCGGCGTGCCTGCTTCAAATTTCCACGGAAGCTCTTTCCAAGTTGATTCGTAAAGACCTACAAAGTCAATCATTTCGCCGCCAAATTCGGCCGGCTCCATAATCTCAAGCAGTTCTTTCTTGCCGTACAGCACGCCGATTCCCGTCGGGCCGCACATTTTATGGGAGGAAAGCGCGAAGAAGTCGCAATCTAAATCCTGTACGTCGATTTTCAAGTGCGGTGTGCTTTGCGCCCCGTCAACTACGATAACCGCGCCATTGTCATGGGCGATTTTCGCGATCTCTTTAATCGGGTTAATCGTGCCAAGCACGTTTGACACATGAGCGACCGCCACAATTTTCGTATGGCTGGTGACAGTCTGCCGGACGTCCTCTAACGAAAGCGTGCCGTCTTCCTGCATCGGGATATATTTTAAAGTCGCGCCAGTTGCTTTAACAGCCTGCTGCCACGGAATGATATTCGCATGATGCTCCATTTGGGTGATGACCACTTCGTCACCGGGTTTTAAGTTGGCGCGGGCGTAGCTCAGCGCCACCATATTCAGTGAAGTTGTCGTGCCTTTTGTGAAAATAATCTCAGCCATTGACTTCGCATTGATAAACTTCCGGACTTTTTCACGCGCTCCTTCATAGCCGTCTGTCGCTCTTGTTCCAAGAGTATGGACGCCTCTGTGGACATTAGAATTATAATGACTATAATACTGATCCACTGCTTCAATAACAGCGCGCGGCTTCTGGGAAGTCGCCGCACTGTCAAGATACACGAGGTCATGTCCGTTCACTTGCTGATGAAGGATCGGGAACTGTTCACGAATATCAGTGATATTCATTATTTAACTTTCCTTTCGATAACGGAAACGAGCTGTTTTTTAACTCCTTCAATCGGAAGCTCTTTTACCACCGGCGCAAGGAATCCGTAAATGACTAAGCGTTCTGCTTCTTCTTTCGAAATTCCGCGGCTCATTAAGTAGTAAAGCTGGATCGGGTCCACACGGCCGACAGATGCCGCATGCCCTGCAGTTACATCGTCTTCATCGATTAATAGGATCGGGTTTGCATCTCCGCGTGCTTTTTCACTGAGCATCAGAACGCGTGATTCTTGTTCAGCGTTTGCTTTAGACGCGCCGTGCTCAATTTTGCCGATTCCGTTGAAAATGGAAGAAGCGGCATCTTTCATAACTCCGTGCTTCAGGATATAGCCTTCTGAAGCCTTACCGAAGTGGATGATTTGCGTCGTAAAGTTTTCCGTCTGCTCTCCTCTTCCGACAACAACGGTTTTCGTATCGCCGTAAGTGCCGTCGCCATAGAGGTTTGTCGTGTTTTCAGAAATCGTGTCGCCGTCGTTCATCAGTCCGAGCGCCCACTCGATTTTGCTGTCGCGTCCGCGCGCAGATCCGCGGCGGTTTACATATGTTGTGACACCCGCAGATAAGTTGTCAACCGCTCCGTACGTCACGCTGGCATTATCACCTGTGATGACTTCACTGATAATGTTGAATACGGCTTCTTTCGGATTCACCGTGCTGACGTAGTTCTCCACATAAGTGACGGAGCTGTGGTCTTCAGCAACGATGAGCACGTGGTTAAACAGCGTCGTGTCATTGCTTTCATGGACGTAAACAGCCTGTACAGGCGTTTCCACCTGAACATTTTTAGGAACGTAAAGGAATGCCCCTCCGTTCACTAACGCCGCGTGAAGAGCAGTCAGTTTGTGTTCGTCGACTTTTACGCCGTCTTTCATGAAATATTTTTCAACGAGATCGCTGTGCTCACGCGCAGCCGTTAAGATGTCCGTAAAGATAACGCCTTTGTCTTTCAGCTCTTTAGACAGAGAAAGGAAGGCCGGCGTTTGGTCACGCTGTACATATAACGTTTTGTCTTCGTTTTCGATATCGATCAGCGCTTTTGCTTCGTCAGCTAAATCTTCTA
Source organism: Bacillus sp. ISL-51 (assembly GCF_018613535.1). Classification (GTDB taxonomy): domain Bacteria; phylum Bacillota; class Bacilli; order Bacillales; family Bacillaceae; genus Bacillus. Next base: position 60,218 of record NZ_JAGGQB010000008.1, on the reverse strand, counting down.
AAGAAGAAAGCGGCGCGTTTTCTACTGTATGCTTGTTGAACTTTGTAAAGTTCCAGTTTGTAATTTTTGTTTTGTCAGGCTTAGGCAGCGGCAGATCCTCAGCTTTTTCAAGAGCCTGTAAGCGCAGGTTTTTCAGCCAGGCAGGTTCTTGATGCTTTTCGGAAAAGCCTTTGACATAGTCCTGATCTACGGATAGTTTAGTTTCCAATGTCATGTTAATCCCCCTAACGCTTACGCTTCTTGGCCTACAGTTTCGTCTTCAATGCCAAGTTCTTGTTTAATCCAGTCATAACCTTCCGCTTCAAGGCGCTGTGCGAGCTCCGCACCGCCGGATTTAACTACGCGGCCCTGCATCATAACGTGAACGACATCAGGCGTGATGTAGTTCAGAAGGCGCTGGTAGTGAGTGATCATTAAGCAGCCGAAGTTTTCGCTGCGCATTTTGTTGATTCCTTTAGAAACGACTTTCAAAGCGTCAATGTCAAGACCTGAATCGATTTCATCAAGAATGGCGATTTTCGGCTCAATCATCATAAGCTGAAGGATTTCGTTGCGTTTTTTCTCCCCGCCTGAGAAACCTTCGTTCAAATAGCGCTGCGCCATTTCAGGATCCATTTCTAAAAATTCCATGTTTTCGTCCATTTTGCGGATGAATTTCATAAGAGAAATTTCATCGCCTTCTTCACGGCGTGCGTTAACCGCTGAACGAAGGAAGTCGGCATTTGTCACACCGCTGATTTCGCTCGGATATTGCATTGCAAGGAACAAGCCGGCCTGCGCGCGCTCGTCCACTTCCATTTCCAATACGTCTTTGCCGTCAAGCGTGATGCTTCCTTTTGTGACTTCGTATTTAGGGTGCCCCATAATCGCAGCTGAAAGCGTAGATTTACCGGTACCGTTCGGTCCCATGACAGCGTGGAACTCGCCGCCTTTTATTTCAAGGTTTACACCTTTTAAAATCTCTTTCCCTTCGATTTCAACGTGAAGATCCTTGATCGTTAATGTTGAAGCAACCATATCTATACCTCCAAAATATATAATCATTATTCTCAATTTATTCTCATTCTAATTTTATAACAAATGAAATGTAAATACAACTTTTTATATTACCCGGAACATTCCTAAAGTTTATCAAAGATCTTAACGTAATTAAAGCTGTTTGAAACAGAAAAAGGGCGGAATCCCACCCTTTTTTACAGACCGATTTTCTCATTAAACTGCGCTGCGAGGAGCTTGCTTTTTTGATATTCCCGTTCCCTCTGCCGTTCGACTTCCATCCTTTTTGAAAGACGCCGTCCGTATTCTTCATAGCCGATGCCGTATGACCGCTGCATCGCTTTTTCCATTTCCGACGTATAGTCAAGGTCCAGTCTGTCCTGGCTGGTGCAGATAATGAATCAATCCCTTCATATATTTGTTTCCATTGTAACAATGATTCATTGCGGCAGCCAAAGAGAGTGTGCCCCTGAATACTCTCGGATATGCCGGATGCGGCCTGCGAGCTGCGTCTGTGGAAAGCATTCAAACATTTGCTCCTTCTAATGCGCGGTATTTCCGAATTCCTGAATGCACTGCTGCACGAGGGTTACGCCCTGGCTGAGAGCGGCCCCTCCGCCGAAGGCTGCAGCGACGCTTACAACTTCAAGGATATTTTCTTCTGTCGCGCCTTGATCCATGCATCCTTTCGTATGATAAATCATACAAAATTCATCTTGGGCGTTAATACTGATGCCGAGAGCGATTAATTGCTTTTCTTTTTCTGTCAAAGAATCCGCTGAGAAGCACTGCTCAGTAAATTCATTAAACTTCCGGCCCATCATCGGCATTTTTTGTTCAAATACGCCTAACCCCTCTTTGTATTGTTTTAATGCGTCATGCACACTTCCGCCGTTGTTATGATATTGATTCAACTCATAATCCCTCCATTCGGTAACATTCTTCTTTATTATGAACAGTTCCGCGATTAATACCCAAAAAAAACCCCGGATTGTTCATCCGGGGTTTTCGTCTTATTCAGATACGGGAAGCACGGCTCCGTCGTATTTTTTCTCAATGAAGTCTTTAATTTTTTTAGAGTGAAGAACTTCCATTAGCGCTTTGATTTTTGCTGAATCTTCTTCACCTTTGCGAACGGCGATAATGTTTGCGTAAGGGTTGTTTTTCGTTGATTCTACTTCAATCGCGTCTTTTAACGGGTTTAATTTGTTTTGGATCGCATAGTTGACGTTGATGAAGACCGCGTCGCCTTCTTCTTCGTTATATGCTTTTGCCGTTAATTCCGGCGCGATTTTTTTGAACGTCAGGTTCTTCGGATTTTTTGTGATGTTTTTCGTTGTTGCGTCAACTGTTTTTACTTTTGAATCTAATGTGATCAGTCCGGCTTTTTGAAGCATCGCCAGCATACGGCCTTGTTCAGCGACGTTATTTGTCAGGATGATTGTCGCGCCGTTTGGCAGGTCTTTCAATGATTTATATTTTTTCGTGTAAATACCGAACGGCTCAAGATGAACGGCGCCGGCGTTAACGAGTTTGTAATCTTTATTTTCTTTCATTTCCTGCTCAAGGTAAGGAACATGCTGGAAGTAGTTTGCATCCACTTCTTTATCAGCTAATGCTTTGTTGTACATTTTGTAATCGTTTAGCACTTTGACTTTTAATGTATAGCCTTTTTTCTTCAGTAGCGGCTCCGCTTCTTTTAAAATTTCAGCATGCGGTGTCTTTGTCGCGGCAACAACAATTTCCTTTTTATTTGAGCCCGCACTCGATCCGCAGGCAGCCAAAACTCCCGCAAAAACAAGCAGCAGCGCACTTAACACAATCTTTTTCAATGTGAATCCTCCCTTATCTTTTGTCTATTATATTTGTGATTACATCACCGATAATCTGAATGATAAAGACGATGATGAGAATAAATACCGTTGCCACAAACGTTACATCCGTATTATTTGACTGGTACCCCTCGACATATGCAAGGTTACCGAGTCCGCCTGAACCGATCGCTCCGGCGATAGCGGTCGAACCGATCAGGGCGATCGCTGTAACGGTGATGCCTGAGATTAACGCAGGCATTGATTCAGGAATCAATACTTTAAAAATGATCGTCGATGTCTTCGCTCCCATTGATCTGGCGGCTTCGATGACACCTTTATCAACTTCCCGGAGAGCGATTTCCGCAAGGCGGGCATAAAACGGCGCAGAGCCGATAATCAAAGCGGGCAAAGCCGCATTCGGACCTAAAATCGATCCGACCAAAAACTTAGTAAAACCGAGGAGCAGAATAATTAAAATAAGAAACGGAATAGATCGGAATACGTTAACCACTGCCGCTATCACACTGTTAATCGCTTTATTCTGCCATAAGCTTCCCTTTCCTGTTAAAAAGAGCAGAAGGCCGAGGATAGCCCCGATGACAAACGAAAAGAGTAAAGCGATAATCGTCATATAGAGGGTTTCATAAGTGGCGGTCCACAGTTCACTTACATCAACGTTCGGAAACCATTTTTCAAACATTTGTGATCACCTCTGCTTCTACCTGTTTGTCTTTAATGAACCGGATCACATTTTCTACTTCTTTTTCCTGTCCGTCAATGTGGATGAATAAAGAACCGTACGCCCCGTCCTTCGTCTGTGAAATCTTACCTTGCAGAATGTTGACATCCACATCGAAGTTTCGGATCATTTCAGTGATGAGAGGCTGTTCTGCAGCCTGCCCGACAAACGAAAGCTGAATCGTTTTTCCTGTCGCCGTTTCCTGAAGCAGATGCTGAATGGTTTCTTTCGTTTCCTCAGGCTCGGTTACCTGCTGAACGAAACGCTTTGTCATCTGTTCGCGCGGATTTCTGAAGACTTGAAGCACTTCGCCTTCTTCGACGACTTTTCCGTTTTCCATGACGGCGACTCTGTTGCAGATTTTGCGGATGACGTGCATTTCATGGGTAATAAGCACAATCGTCAAACCGAGTCTTTCATTTATATCGGATAAAAGATCTAAAATTGAATCTGTCGTCTGCGGGTCAAGCGCTGACGTCGCTTCGTCACAAAGAAGGACCTTCGGATTATTGGCGAGCGCTCTCGCGATTCCGACACGCTGCTTTTGACCGCCGCTCAGCTGGGAAGGATACGATTTCTCCTTTCCTTCTAATCCGACCAGTTTAATCAGTTCATCAGCACGGCGGATCCGTTCTCTTTTTTTCACGCCGGCAATTTCCAGCGGAAACATAATATTATCCCGAACGGTGCGCGACCAAAGCAGATTAAAGTGCTGGAAAATCATGCTGATTTCCTGGCGCGCTTTTCTTAAACCGCGGCTGTTTACTTTATTTAATTCCGTCCCCGCGACTTCCACGGTTCCTGAAGTCGGTTTTTCAAGACCGTTCAGAAGACGGATTAAGGAACTTTTACCAGCTCCGCTATATCCTATAATTCCAAAAATTTCGCCCTTTTTGATGTCGAGGTCGACATCTTGGACAGCATTGACATCCCCATGTTTCGCTTTGTAAATTTTTGAAACATTTTGAAGATGGATCAAAGCAATCACCTGCCTTACACTATTCTAAGAAATCTTCCGGAATTCTCCGCAAAAGAAAAGCCTTTCTGCACAATTGAGCAGAAAGGCTTATTGAAAAAGGCCTTTCTCTCATCTTCCAAAGCAGATTGCTTCGAGTGAATTGGCACCATTTCAACATAGTTGATGGTTGCCGGGCTTCATAGGGCACTTCCCTCCACCTCTCTTGATAAGAGAAAACATATCGTCTTTTCGTCCGGAAATTCTTAATGTAGGATAGCATGGCGAATGATAAAAAGTCAATAAAATAAATATAATGGTAGTTATTTTCACATAGTAGATTGGCAGGTTTTAAGGCCTTTTGCTGATTGTTTGAAAAAATCCGTTTGTCAGCCACAGAATGGCTTCCAGTTTCAACAGGGCTCTGAATGATCCTTTTACTTTCAACCTTCCGCTTTGAATGAGCTTTTGCAGGGAAATGTCGCCGTGCAGCAAATGAATGATTTCTGTTTGGTTTCCGTAAAAGGTCAAGTGAGACTCTTCTGCTGAAGCAGCGGTTTTTCTCATTTCTCCCTGCCCGTTAATTGAGACCGTTAAAGCTTCTGTTTCACCTTGGAACGTAATCAGCAGCGTTGAGGTATGTAATAGGGGTTTCAAAAACAGATGCTGTCCGTCATTCTCTAAAACTTCTATTTTCTCCACTCGTATAACCTCCCGTTTATTGGCCATACATACAAAGTTCTCTTTTAACGGGGAGAACCCTTTATAAAACGGACGACATTTTCCTATAAAAAATGTCACATAGGAGACGTTTGAGATGTTTTTTGTTTAATCAGCTCGTATAAATAGGAAACGGAGCGGAATGCATATCCTTTCTCAACAAGCTTTCCGTCTTTTAACAGCAAAAAGCACGGGACACTCTCAATCTGATAGGCTTTGGCGAAGACGGGGGAATAATTCACGTTGTTTTTATAGAAGGCGACGCCGGGCAGCATTTCCTCCGCGACAGAAAGCATTTTGGAAGCCAGCTGGCACGTGCCGCAAAATGGGGTGTATAAGTACAGGAGATACACATCATCTTTAATTGATTCAAGTTCATTTTCTTGGAGTTCTTTCATTTGATTACCACCTCAGGTCTTTCTTTTCAAAAATACGGGGTCCACATTCAGGCCGGCGCGGAGGAGCACCGCTGCAAGATGGCGGTTTGGAGACGCTTCAACCTCCTTGTACGTTCTGTCAATGTAGATATGGCGGGCTTCGGGAAGCTCCCGTTTCAGCTGCTTTCTTAATTTTTCTCCCGAATCGTCTGCGTCAACTAAGATATAAACATCTTTGTCAAACAAACGGTCCGCTAAATCCTCCAATTCCGTTTGGCCGATCGTTCCGTTTGTACAGACAATGTCCAGGGGTTCACTGAGCACTTCCCTGACTTTGACTTTATCTGATTTTCCTTCTACGATTAAGACTTTCTCTTCATCGCCGATATTCATTGCGCATCACCTGCCGGTTTTTTTAGCCTCGGATTGAAAAAGAAGGCAGTGAAATTCACCGCCAACTGTTAACACCAGCCGCTTTCATAGTCGCAATCTACGTATTTCGGATCCTTCTCGGATACAACATCGGCTGTTTTATAAAATTTTTGATTTTCAAATGAAAAGCCCGGTTTGAGCTCATATTGGTTCATGCCTGTCATTTGGCCGATGGCTTCATTTTCATGAAACAAAGAAAACTGGCCGTTTTGTAAGCGGCCCGTTACGTGCTCTGTTACATCAACCTTTTGTTTATCAAAAGCCATTTTGGACACCTCCCGTTACAGATAGAGTGTCCAAATGGTTCTTTTGCTATCCGATTAGTCTTCCTGCGTCATTTCTTCGTATTGTTCGGCAGTCATGAGGTTTTCGATTTCTTTTGCATCAGCCGGTTCAACGACGATCATCCACGCTTTTTCGTATGGAGATTCGTTCACGAATTCCGGGCTGTCATCAAGGCCTTCGTTCACTTCCGTCACCGTTCCGTTGATCGGTGCATACAGCTCAGATACCGTTTTTACGGATTCAACGCTGCCGAACGGCTCGTCCGCTTTAATTTCAGCGCCGACTTCAGGAAGCTCGACAAATACGATATCGCCAAGTTCAGATTGCGCGAAATGCGTAATTCCGATGCGGACTTTTTCGCCTTCAACTTTTACCCATTCGTGTTCTTCTGAATAACGTAAATCTTTCGGTGTGCTCATCTAAATCCCTCCATTTTTTAAGCTTATAATAAGAAGATACCATAATTCTTCGATACTGACATTAAATCCAATATTTTTCGAATTGGTCTTCTTTAAAGCCGACTGTGACTTTTGTGCCGTCTGACGTAATCGGACGCTTAAGCAGCATTCCGTCGGAAGCCAGAAGTTCAAGCTGTTCATCCTCTGACATGTGGTACAGCTTTTCCTTTAAGTTCAGCTCACGGTATTTCATTCCGCTCGTGTTGAAAAACTTTTTCAGCTCAAGGCCGCTTTTTTCATAAAGGTCTTTGATTTCTTCTTTCGCCGGCGTTTGTTCCGTAATATGTATTTCGTTGATTTCCTTGCCGTGGTCTTCCAGCCATTTTTTCGCATTACGGCACGTTCCGCATTTAGGGTACCAGTAAAAATTTATCGACATCTTCTTCACCCCTTGTAAATGATCGTCGTTATTTTAACACAATCACTGGTAAAAACCTAAAACGTTGCTTCATGAAAAAGCGCTCCGAATTCGGAGCGCTTACAGGAGCTGCATTATACTGTATATTTTTCTTCTCTGAAAATCACGGCAGCCGCGTCACGTTTTTTCTGAATGAGATTTTTCGGTGTCAGGCGCGTCAGTTTGCGCAGCACGGAAAGCATCATTCGGAGAGAGTCCCCTTCTTCCATGGCGATTAACGACTCTTTTGCGTGCGCTTCAATGTCCTGAAGGGCTTCCTGCGCAAAGATTTCCGTATATAATAGCTTTTGCGCGGCTTTTTCAGCGCCGTCTGCCGCAATCGCTTTTTCCGTTCTGAGGACGGCAGATTCCAACGCGTACAGCGCGCTGACGATGTCAGCGATGTTCACCATGATTTCCTGCTCGCGTTCAATTTCCTTTCCGTATTTCTGCGCCGCAAGGCCTGCTGTTAAAAGGGCGATTTTCTTCGCCTGTCTGACGATGTATTTTTCCTGCTCTAGAGGCTCTGAACCCGGTTCTTCAGGCATCAGCATCATTAATTCCTCTTGAAGCGCCTTCGCTTTATCAAAGAGCGGAAGATCCCCTTTTACGGCTTTTTTCAGGAAAGTGCTCGTCACGATCAAACGGTTGATTTCATTTGTTCCTTCAAAGATTCTGTTGATTCTCGAATCGCGGTAGGCGCGCTCCACTTCATATTCCTGCATGAAACCGTAACCGCCGTGGATTTGGACGCCTTCGTCGGCAATGTAATCAAGCGTTTCTGATCCGCACATTTTGTTCAGTGAGCATTCGATCGCATACTCGGCAATTGATTTTGCGACTTCACGGCCGTCTTTTTGCGCTTCTTCGGTCAGCCTGCTCATATTATCTTCAAAAAGGCCGACCGTTCTGTATACAGAGCTTTCCATCGCGTATAGCTTTGCTGACATTGTCGCAAGTTTTTCCTGGGTAAGGGTGAAGCTTGAGATCGGCGTTTTAAATTGGCGGCGCTGGTTTGCATAAGCCGCGGACAGCTCAATGACCCGTTTTGAAGCGCCAATCGTACCGACTGCGAGCTTGTAACGCCCAATATTCAGGATATTAAACGCAATCACATGGCCCTTTCCGATTTCGCCAAGCAGGTTTTCTTTCGGCACTTCTGCTTGATCTAAAATAAGCGTTCTTGTGGATGAGCCTTTAATTCCCATCTTTTTCTCTTCCGGGCCGGTTGACACACCCGGATAATTTTTTTCTACAATAAACGCGGAAAATTTGTCCCCGTCCACCTTTGCATAGACGACAAATACATCGGCAAACGCTGAGTTTGTAATCCATTGTTTTTCTCCGTTTAAAATGTAATGCGTGCCCGCTTCATTTAATACGGCGGTTGTTTTTGCGCCGAGCGCATCTGATCCGGATCCCGGCTCAGTCAAAGCGTATGCCGCGATTCTTTGGCCTGAAGCTAAATCCGGCAAATATGTTTTTTTCTGCTCTTCTGTTCCGAAAAACACGATCGGCAATGAACCGATGCCGACATGGGCGCCGTAAGAAAGCGAGAAGCTGCCCGCACGGGAAAATTTTTCTGTAATGAAGGCAGAACTGATTTTATCAAGGCCGATGCCGCCGTATTCTTCAGGTACATCTGCGCCGAGAAGGCCTAGATCGCCGGCTTTTTTCAAGAGTCTGACAGAGTGCTCAAACTGGTGGTTTTCGATTTCATCAATGTGCGGAAGAACATCGTTTACGACATAGTCTTCTGTCGTTTTTCCGATCATTTTATGTTCGTCTGTAAAATCCTCCGGTGTGAACACCTGATCATATGCCGTATCTTCAATAAGAAAGCTGCCGCCTTTTTTGACTTTGACCGTTTCCTGTTTCATGTTTGTTTCCCCCTTTTAAAGTAGCTCAAATACGCCGGCAGCTCCCATGCCGCCTCCGATACACATCGTGACCACGCCGAATTGCTCGTTTCTCCGTTTCATTTCATGTATGAGTGAAAGGGTCAGCTTCGTTCCCGTGCAGCCGAGCGGATGACCGAGCGCGATCGCTCCGCCGTTGACGTTGACTTTTTCTTCGTCAATTCCGAGTGACCTGATCACTTGAATGGCTTGTGAAGCAAAGGCTTCATTCAATTCAAAGAGCCCGATATCCTGTAATTCCAGCCCGGCAAGTTTGAGCGCACGCGGGATGGCTTCAATCGGCCCAATTCCCATTACCTCAGGCGGAACGCCGCCAACGGCAAAGGAACGGAATTTCACAAGCGGCGCCAATCCGAGCGATGAGGCTTTCTCACGATCCATGAGCATGACAGCCGCCGCTCCGTCACTCGTTTGTGATGAGTTTCCGGCTGTCACGGTTCCGGTTTTTGAAAAAGCCGGACGGAGCTTCGCTAAAATATCAGCTGACGTCCCCGGACGCACCCCTTCATCTTGAGAGAAAACGAAGTGCTTTTCCCTCGGTTTATGATCAGCGCCGATTTCTGTCAGCGACACATCGACGGGCACAATTTCATCTTTGAATTTCCCTTCTTCCAGCGCTTTCGCCGCATTTTGGTGGCTGCGGACGGCAAATGCGTCCTGATCCTCGCGGGAAACGCCGTATGTTTCGGCAACCTGCTCCGCTGTATGGCCCATGCTCATATAATATTCAGGTGCATGTTCAGCCAAAGCGATATTCGGGCGCGTCACATGCCCCATCATCGGAACTTGCGACATAGATTCCGCTCCGCCCGCGATGACAGTGTCACCTGCGCCGATCATGATTTTTTCCGCTCCGTACGCGATGGATTGAAGTCCGGAAGAGCAGTAGCGGTTTACCGTAATGGCCGGCACCGTATGGGGAAGCCCCGCCAGCGCGCCGATATTCCGCGCCATATTTAAGCCCTGCTCGGCTTCAGGTGTTGCACATCCGATAATTAAGTCATCGATATTTCCTTCATAGCCGCCTGCCCGTTTCAATGTTTCTTTGACACAAAGCGCTCCTAAATCATCAGGACGAACGTTTGCCAGCGACCCTTTTTTCGCTTTACCGACCGGGGTTCTCGCACCGGCCACAATGACTGCTTCTCTCATAAACACCCTCCTAGTTCCGTAAAGGTTTGCCTTTGACCAGCATATGCTGCATTCTGGCTTGAGATTTCGCCTCGCCTGCGAGACTTAAAAAGGCTTCTCTTTCAATTTCGAGTAAGTATTCTTCAGAAACCTCTGTACCGAACGGAACTCTTCCGCCGGCAATGACATGGGCAAGCTTTTTCGCAATCTTCATATCGTGATCTGATAAATACCCTGAACGCCTCATCTGATCAGCTCCAAGCAGCAGGGCCGCACAACCTGTTTCCCCGGTGACTTTCACTTTTTTCCGTGCAGGCGGACGATAGCCGCTGTCATATAAGGACGCCGCAAGCTGCTTCGCGTCATGTAACAGATGATCTTGGTTCATGCTGACCTGGTCAGCCGGAGACAGAATCTGCATATCACGGGCTTCGTGCGCAGAACCTGATACCTTGGCTAAAGCAATTGTCTCGAACGTTTTAATAGCCGCATCCATCAATTCCGCTCCGTTATTCACGTAATTCATGTACAAACCTTTGTTTCCGCCGCCGCCCGGAATCAGGCCGACGCCTGTTTCGACAAGGCCCATGTATGATTCACTTGCGGCTTGAATGCGCGCCGCCGGAAGACAGACTTCGGTTCCGCCGCCGAGCGTCATTCCGAACGGTGCCGCCACGACCGGTTTGGCGCTGTATTTTATTTTCATCATCGTTTGCTGAAAACGGCGGATGACAAAATCGACTTCCATGAAGTTATCATCCTGGGCTTCCATTAAGATCATCGCCAGGTTCGCGCCCGCGCAGAAATGTCTGCCTTGGTTTCCGATGACGAGCCCTTTATAATTCCGCTCCGTCTCCTCAAGCGCTTTGTCAATCATTTGGATAATGTCTAACCCGATCGCGTTGCTTTTCGTGTGGAATTCTAAAAGCGCGACATCATCGCCGAGATCAATCAGGCTCGCGCCGCCGTTTTTGCTGATGACTCCGTTTGTTTCTTTTATTGTTTGCAGACTGATTCGTTTCGGATTTTCTTTGATCGCCCTGTATTGGCCGTTTGCATAATAAAATTGAGTTCCGTTTTCCTTCATATAGAAAGTGTCATTGCCCTTATCAAGCATTTCTTTCACCCAGCCGGGAAGCGCTGCGCCTTCTTGTTCAAGCCGTTTGACGGATTCTTTGACGCCGATGGCATCCCACATTTCAAACGGCCCGAGCTCCCATCCGAAGCCCCATTTCATGGCTTCATCAATTGCTTTTATATCATCAGCGATTTCGCCAAGCAGCTGAGCCGAATACAAAAGCGTTTTCGAGGTGATGTTCCAAAGCAGGTGTCCGGCGCGGTCATCAGAGTATATAAGCGCTTTCATTTTGCCTTTAGCACCCTTTGCCTGTTTGGCTGCTTCTAAAGCGGGTGTTTTCATTTTCGTGCGTTCACCATATGTCATGGTAAGCGGATCGAGCTCATATATTGTCTTACCTTCTTTTTTATAAAAGCCTTGGCCCGATTTGCTGCCCAGCCAGTTGTTGTTCAGCATTTCATTCATAAATTCAGGCAGCTTAAACATGTCTTTTTCAGCGCCGTCAGCTTTATCGTACACATTTTTTGCGACATGGGCGAATGTATCAAGCCCCACGACATCGAGGGTTCTGAAGGTTGCGCTTTTCGGTCTGCCGATCAGCGGCCCTGTCACGGTATCCACTTCGCCAATGTGATAGCCGCCGGAAAGCATTTCTCTTACGGTAACTAACAGGCCGTAAGTTCCGATGCGGTTGGCGATAAAGTTAGGCGTGTCTTTCGCTGTAACGACGCCTTTACCGAGCGTGTTTTCAGCAAAGGATGTCATGAATTTCAGAACGTTTGGATCGGTTTCCTGAATCGGTATGATTTCCAAAAGCTTGAGATAGCGGGCGGGATTGAAGAAATGGGTTCCTAAGAAATGAGCTTTGAAATCGGCTGATCTTCCTTCTGCCATTTTCGTGACAGAAATACCGGACGTATTGCTCGAAACGATGCTGCCCGGTTTGCGATATTCATCGACAAGTGAGAAAATCTGTTTTTTCACGTCGAGATTTTCAACGACTACTTCAATAATCCAATCGGCATCCTTTAAATCAGCCGCGTTATCTTCTAAGTTGCCCGGCGTAATATAGTCAAGATTGGCAGCAGAAGTCAGCGGTGCAGGCTTTTGCTTCAGCAGCTTTTTCATGGCCGTTCGGCTCAGTCTGCTTCGGACCTCCGGGCTTTCTAATGTCAGCCCTTTTTTCACCTCGTCCTTTGTCAGCTCGTTTGGCACAATATCAAGCAGCAGGACGGGAATTCCGATGTTAGCCAAGTGCGCGGCAATTCCGGACCCCATTACTCCTGATCCAAGAACGGCTGCTTTCTTTATAAACTTGTGCATGAGTCATCCCCCTTGAACTTTGAATGAATAGTCATTCATTTTTTCGGCAAAAAAAATGAAACCCTTTTCTTCTTTCATCTTAAAAGATTTCGGGGATGACTTCAATAGCAAATATGGAATTTTTTAAAATTTTTTGGCTTTCGCATGATCCGCACCGAAGACGGGAAACTTAAAGCCGGAGGTGAAGGGAATGGTGCGGGTAAAAAAAGATCCGTCTTCTGCGGCAGTGAGCGCGGCCAGCGTTAAAGGAAATGCGGGACCGACACAAAAGCACGGCGGCGGCAAGCGTACGAGCCAAAACCAGCAATATAAAAAAGAAAACATGGAATAACAGGAAGCGGCTGCTTTTTGGGGCAGCCGTTATTTTTTGAAGATTCCTTTCAACACAAACGCTGCGTTGGCCGGACGCTCAGCAATCCTTCTCATAAAGTAGCTGTACCAATCTGTTCCGTACGGGACGTACACCCGCATCCGGTATCCTTCCGCAGCAAGCTCCTTCTGCCGCTCCGTCCTGATTCCGTACAGCATTTGAAATTCAAATTGTTCACGGGGGATGCCGTGTTCGGATATGAGTTTTTTCGTATAAGAAATGATGTTATCGTCATGGGTCGCCACCGCTGTTTCATGGCCGCTCAGCAGCTGGAGCTTGATCAATTGCTGATAATGGAGGTCGGTCCCTTTTTTATCAGGAAATGCAACAGCCGCCGATTCTTTATAAGCGCCTTTTACAAGCCTTAGCCGCGGCTTATATGGCTGAAGGCTTCCGATATCCTCAGCGGCGCGGTACAAATACGCCTGGATCACGGTTCCGAGCATCGGATAATCCGGTTTGCACCGTTTATACAGCTCAAGCGTGGGTCCGCATCTGGCGTAATCCTCCATGTCAATCGTTACGGGAACGTTCCGCTCTTTCGCTTCCGCCAGGATCTCCCTTATATGATTCTCAGCGAGTTTTTCTGAAATATCCAATCCGATGGAAGTTAATTTCACAGACAGCTCACAATCTAATTGATTGTCGGCAATAGCTCTGATTGCGTTTTTACATTCTTCCGCCGTCCGGCCAGCATCCTTCTTTGAACCGGCATATTCACCTAAGTAATCAATGGAGGCTGACAATCCCGATTGATTCAGCCGCTTCACCGTTTTCACCGCTTCGCCGATCGTCTCGCCTGCGACGAATCTTCCCGCGCCGAAGCGAATACCGTAAGCCTGCGCAAGTTTGGTAAGCATTTTATTTTTGGACAAAAACAAACTTATGCTCCGCAGCAAGGGTGAGCACCCCCTTTTAATTTATCCGTATGAAATCACAGGCATAGAGAAACATAAAAAGAACAGACATCAAAGGAGGCGTTTATATGAATAATCAAGAGCAGCACGCAAACATGCCGCCTGCCGTTATCTCAACAAAGGATCATTTGTATCTGGAGGACATGCTGAACTGGAATCTGCTTGCTATGAAAAAAGCACACTTTATGGCAGGCCAATGCCAGGATCAGGCATTAAAACAAGAGCTTGAACAGATCGGCCAGATGCATGAAAAACATTATCAAAGAATATTGGGCCATTTGAATCCTGCTCAAGGCGGACAGACAACAGGCTATATGCAATAGGAGGAAAAAACATGAATCAGCAAAATCAAAAAATCAGCAATCCGCAAACCCCGGTGCCGAATACGGCGCAAATGAACGACAGAGACTTGGTGAATGAGCTGCTGACGACAGAAAAATATATGACGTCATCATATTGCACAGCCTTACATGAATTCAGCGACGAGTCTCTTTATCAAGATATTCAATCTGTTTTCGATGAGTCACAAAAAGCGCAAAGAAGATTATACGATGTGATGTTTCAAAACGGCTGGTATTCCGTCGAAGCAGCGGATACCCAAAAGCTGCAGCAATCGTACCAAAAATTTCAGCAGACCATTCAGCAGCAATCTCCTTATCAGCAATAAGAAGTGTAAAGGATTGATGTTTTCGCCAAGCATCAAATCCTTTTTTTTATTTTTTTACAAAAGGATTGACTTATCGTTAATCCTTATTTATATTTAACTAATGTTAATTATTTCCCCGAGGAACAGATTAGGAGGATTTATGAAAAACGCGGATCAATATGTGTCTGATATTCAAGCATCCCTTCAGACCCTGCTGCAAAAAATACAGCCGGAAATGGTGGAGAGCATGGCAAAACAAGAGGTGACACCCGCCCAACTATTTGTTTTAGCCAGTTTAAAAAAACACGGCAGCTGTAAGGTTTCTGAGATTGCGGAGCGCATGGAGGTAAAGCCGAGCGCGGTGACCTTAATGGCCGACCGCCTTGAGCAAAAAAACCTTATTGTCCGCACGCATAATAAGCAGGACAGACGTGTGATTGATGTCAGCCTCACAAAAAAAGGCGAAAAAAAATTCGAAGACGTTGTCGCGGGAAGAAAAGCAATATTAGCGCGCAGCCTTTCCGTTCTTTCTGAAGAAGAGCTGATACAGGCGTCGAAGATCATTCAAAAAGTTGCGGATGCCGCCGACAATCACCTGACGTCGGGAAACATCCATGAAAAGAGGAGTTGCCGAAAATGAGCACTGAACATTCGAATTCAAAACGCACTCTATTAATAACAGGCTTAATCATTGCCATGTTTTTCTCAGCCCTTGACGGTACAATCGTGGGAACAGCGATTCCTAAAATCGTGGGCGATCTTGGGGGATTAAGCATGATGACGTGGCTTACCACGGCATATCTGCTGACTTCTACGACGGTCGTTCCGATTGCGGGAAAACTTGCAGACTTATTGGGACGACGTGTTGTATATGTCTCGGGTTTGATTATTTTTATGGGCGCTTCTGCACTGTGCGGAATGGCCAACAATATGACTGAATTGATTATTTTCCGCGGTTTGCAGGGAATTGGCGGCGGAGTCATGATGCCGATGGCTATGATTGTCATCGGGGATTTGTTCACAGGTAAACAGCGCGCCAAGTTCCAAGGTCTGTTCGGAGCGATTTACGGCCTTGCATCCGTTATCGGCCCGCAAATCGGCGGCTGGATTGTCGACTCTTTAAATTGGAAATGGGTCTTTTATATTAACCTTCCAGTCGGAATCTTAGCCGTGATCTTTATTGCAAGAGGGCTTCAAGGCAAGAAACAGACAGGACCGATCAATTTTGATATTGCCGGCATTTTCACAATGATTGTCGGGATTGTCAGTCTCCTTCTTGCGCTAAGCTTCGGCGGCAAGGATTACGCATGGGGCTCTTGGCAGATTATCAGTCTTTTTGTGCTTGCCCTTATCGGCATTGTCGGGTTTGTCATTGCTGAATGTAAAGCAAAAGAGCCGATTCTTCCGATGTATTTATTTAAAAATAGAACATTCACCATGCTGAATTTGATCGGCTTTTTCATGAGTATCGGTATGTTTGGCGCCGTAACGTTTGTTCCTTTCTTCATGCAGGGCATTATCGGAGTCAGCGCCACTGCTTCCGGCACCATTATGACGCCGATGATGGTTTCTATGATTATCACAAGTATTATCGGTGGCCAGCTCGTCTACAAGATTGGCATTAAACCGCAAATCATGATCGGTATGCTGATTATGGCCGCCGGATTCTATTTATTAACCACATTGCAGCTGGATACAAGCAAACTTGCGGCAACGTGCTATATGGCCGTGATCGGACTGGGCATGGGACTTGTCATGCCGCTTCTCACACTTGCGCTGCAAGAAACGTTTTCAAAAGAAGAGCTCGGTGTCGTTACATCCTCAAGTCAATTTTTCCGAATGATCGGGGGAACATTCGGAATTACGGTGCTCGGTGCGGTCATGAATGCAAGATCCGGCACCCTTTTAACCGACCGGCTCGTGCCGTACTTAGACTCTCTCCCGAAACAGGCAAGTTCCTTTGCCGCTCAGTTTAAAGACATGATTGCGAGCAATCCTGAAGGACTGCTTCAATCCCTGTTCAGCCAGGAATCGATTAAACAAATTCCGGCCGCTTTCTCTTCTCATATCGTGCCGGTTCTGAAAACATCATTAATGGATTCGCTTCACAGTGTGTTTTATACTGGCCTGGCCTTCATCGCAGCCGGACTTGTTTTGACCCTGTTCGTGAAATCCATTAAACTGACAAACAAAAAATCTGGAAAACAAGAAGAAAAGGCGAAAGCCGTGTAATTTGCAGATCAGGTTGTCGGTCTTTTAGAAGAAGCCAAAAAGGCGCTTGCCTCATTCAAGCAAGCCGAGCGGGCCGCTGTCACAGATATAGAAAATGCAGTGAAAAAGCCGATCCTTGTGTACAGCACGGGCTGCACGTATCGTGACACACTGGAGCGATGGCTTCATTCCGCCGGAACGGCGCACCCGGCTATTATGGAACTCGGCACGCTTGAAGCGATCATCGACGGAGTGACGGCGGGACTCGGCATCACACTGCTTCCTAAAAGCGTCATTGAAAAGCATGCTGCACAGGGCTCCGTCCATATCTGGGCCATTCCGAAATCATTCAGCCTGATGAAAACAGAATTTGTCACGCGGAAGGATTCGTATATGAGCAGCGCATTGCGCGCCTTTATTGATTCTTTTTCAGCAAAAAAAGCTTCCGGCACCTCTATCTGATGCCGGAAGCTTTTTTTATTGTTTATTTCTGTGCTTTTCATTCAGCTGTTTAATATGCTGTATCGTGTCTTTCATACCCTGCTTAGCGTCCGGATAGGATTCATTCCAATGTTTTACGAGCGGAGGCATGCTTTTTGCGATATGTGTGTACAAAATCCACTGCTTGACTTCTTCCTTTAATTCATGATCGGTTTCGCCAAGCAATAGCTCCGTATATTTCTCAAGCAAACCGTCGAGCTGCTGCTGAAGCTTCTCTTCCATACCGTTCCCTTCTCTTTTCAATGATTATGACGTACGGGCGGAAAGGGCCGCTTCCTGAACGATACATCTGCCCCGTCCGTGCGGGATGCAAAGCGGCGTGCCGAACAGCGGGTCCTGCGTGACCTGGCAGTTCATTGCAAATACCTGCTGCACAAGGTCGCAAGTGATGACTTCCTCAGGGCGGCCTTCCGCATAAATCTGTTTATCCTTAATCGCCACAAGATAATGGGCGTAGCGGCACGCCAAATTCAAGTCGTGCAGCACCATGACGATGGTCCGCTTTTCTTTCTCATTTAATTCAAACAGCAAATCAAGAATTTCAATTTGGTGTGTCATGTCGAGATAGGTTGTCGGCTCGTCAAGCAAAATGATATCTGTATCCTGAGCGAGCGTCATCGCAATCCACGCGCGCTGGCGCTGGCCGCCTGACAAGGAATCTACCGGGCGGTCGGCCATTTCCTCAAGCTTCGTCGCTTTGAGCGCTTTCGCCACTGCGTCTTCGTCCTCTGCCGACCATTGCTTCAGCCAGCTTTGATAAGGATATCTTCCCTGCTTTACGAGCTGATGCACCGTAAGGCCTTCGGGAGCCGACGGGCTCTGCGGCAAAATAGCAAGCTCTCTTGCCACTTCCTTTGTCGGAAGTTTGGCAATTGCTCTTCCTTCTAAAAGAACAGAGCCGCCCCTCGGTTTCATCAGCCGTGCCAATGAACGTAAAAGTGTCGACTTTCCGCAGCCGTTGCTGCCAATTAATACGGTAATTTCGCCTTTTGGAATTGTCACATCCAACTCATCAATAATAACGGTTTCCCCGTACCCTAAGCTCAACGTTTCTGTAGAAATTGCACTCATTCCGCTAACCGCTCCTTTTCGTGTTTCCCAACACTATGTATATAAACAAACTGCCTAAATATTCAACAACCATATAATGATTATATTGTAACAGAAATTAATGACTTTGAGTATCATTATCAATTAGTTTTAGGCAAAAAAGGCATTGCTGCGGTTATTTCTTGATTTCTGTTATTTCCCCGTCGCTTTTCTTCAGTTTCAAATAAAAATGGTCATAATGGCTGTCTAAATTGAACGCAGAGAGCACCTGCCGAACGACTTCCCTCTCCGGCATCCGGCTGTTTAAAGCCAATTCTCCGAGAATCATCTTCATTTCATCAAGCGCTTCTTCACCTTCCCGATGGACGCCTGACAGCTTATCCAATATGTCCGCCTTTTCGTCCCGGCCCTTTTTTTCATACATGCCTTCATAGCGGTTATGCTCGCCGTCCCCGTAGTTCACCCGAAGGGAAAAGCTGTCGTAAGGAACCGGCTTTGCGGATGAAACGGGTGCGATGTCTTCTATTGCTTCCCGCTCTTGTTCATTCAATCGGCATCCGGCAATCAGCATCAGCGTGATACATATGGCGCCCGCCGTCCTGATCCATTTCATGCGATTCACTCCCATTCATTTCCGATCATTTTTAGGTATGTCCAAGGGCGGGTTTTGTCATTCACTCAACATAAAAACAGCCGGAGCGGTGAACACTCCGGCTGCTTCGTATGAAGATTAAGATTCAGCCAGCTTCAAAAAATCTTTCGCGTCTTGTACGGCAAGGCCGACCGCATCTTCCCAAAACGCGCGCTTCGTTAAATCCGCGCCCAAATGCTTCATTGCCAAATCTTCCACCGTCATTGAAGCGGTATCGCACAACAGCGCGATATATTTTTCTTCAAAATCGGTTTTTTCCCGCAGCGCTCTTGCATATATGCCAAGCGAGAATAAATAACCGAAAGTATACGGAAAATTGTAGAACGGAACTCCGGAAATATGAAAATGAAGCTTTGACGCCCAAAAATGAGGATGGTATTCTCCTAATGAATCGCAGAATGCTTCTTTCTGCGCCGCTTCCATCAGCTCATTTAATCTGTCTGCCGGGACGACTCCCTGCTTCCGCTCTTCATAAAAACGTGTTTCAAATAAAAACCTCGCATGAATATTCATAAACATGGCTACACTTCGTTGTATTTTATCCTCCAGTAAAAACAGCTTCTCATCCTTCGTCTCAGCTTGTTTCAAAGCGGCATCGGCTACGATCATTTCTGCAAAGGTTGAAGCTGTTTCGGCTACGTTCATCGCATAGGCTCTGTTTAACTGCCGCACTTGAAGCATCGCCTCCTGGTGAAACGCGTGTCCGAGTTCATGCGCAAGCGTCGACACATTTGAAGCGCTGCCGGAAAACGTCATAAAAATGCGTGATTCCCCGCTGTCAGGAAAGCTCGTGCAAAAGCCTCCGACCCGTTTGCCGCTGCGGTTTTCCGCCTCGATCCAGCGATCGCGAAACGCTTTTTCCGTAAATGAGGAAAGCTTTTTGCCGAACGTCGAGAATTGGCTGACGATCAGATTGGCCGCTTCATCATACGTATATTCCTTAGGCGCCTCACCGACCGGAGCGCCCACGTCATACCAATTCAGCCGCTCCAGCCCCAAAAGAGACGCTTTTCGATTTAAGTACTCAACAAACGGCTGTTTATGATCAGTGATGACCTGCCACATCGTATCCAATGTCTCTTGTTTCATTCGGTTGATGGCAAGCGGTTCTTTTAAGGCGCTTTCCCAGCCCCGCGTTCTATATGTTTCGGTACGGAAGCCGGCCAGATGGTTCAATGTGCTGCTGAACAATCCCTCTTCCCGCTCCCATGCTTCATTTAATCCCTCAAACACTTTTTGTCTGACGGAACGATCCGGGTTCGCCATCATGTTTTCCGCTTGTCCGACAGATAGCTCCCCATCTTGAAAAGGAATCTTCATTCTGCCGACAGACGCATTGTACAAGTCGCTCCAGGCGTGATAGCCGTCGACGGCCAGGCCTTCAATCAGCTTCTCTTCTGCTGCACTGAGTTTCTCTGCGACCCGGTCTCTTCTTTCATTTAATATGTATGTGAGATCCTGCAGGCCGGGCTGTTGCAGAAGTCCTTCCCATACGGATTGATCAATTTGAGCAAGTGTATGGTCCAGCGTGACAAGAGAGGATTTAAAATCGCTGCTCAGCTGATTGATTTGCGCCTTCCATTCGTTCGCCTTTTGATCTTTAATATTTTGGGCCTGAAGACAGCTGACGAATGCTCCGGCCTGCCTGATCATGATGGCTGACCGTTCAAACATATCAATCAGGGGAGTCAGCTCCTTTGCATCGTCTTCATGCTGCGGCGCTTTAAACGCCTCTGCCGCTTGTTGAAAAGCGCTGAGATGATGTTTCAGCCTGCTGATGTACGCTTGAAATGCTTCCGACTGGCTACCGCCTTTAAAAATTGAGTTTAAATCCCACGTTTCGTTCAAACTCTCTAAAGCCATCTTGTAAAACCCCTTTCATCCGAGTTTATTTTATTATAGAACAATTCTGACAGATTTCCGAACGATTTCCCCTTCTTTCTGGAAGATGTTATACACTATGTATATGAAAAAACGGGAGGATCACGATATGACCAAAAAAATTGCCATTGTAACGGGCGCAACGAGCGGATTTGGGCTGCTGACGGCCATTAAGCTTGCCGGGCCTTATCACGTCATCGCAACAGCAAGACAGCCGGAAAAGGCTGAGGCGCTGAAGCAAACGGCCGCCCAATCGGATGTCGGCGGGGATCTTACCATTGTTCCGTTAGATGTGACGGACGAACAATCCGTTTCTGATTTCGGGAAAACGATCAGCGGTTTCGGAGCTGTCGATCTGCTTGTAAACAATGCCGGTACGGCGTACGGAGGATTTATTGAAAACGTGCCGATGGAACATTACAGACGGCAGTTTGAGACGAATGTATTCGGCCTGATCAACGTCACGAAAACCGTTCTGCCGTATATGAGAAAACATGGCGGAGCGAAAATCATTAATATCAGCAGTATCAGCGGCTTGACAGGATTTCCTTCCCTCTCTCCGTACTCGTCTTCCAAATTTGCGGTCGAAGGGTTTACAGAGTGCCTGCGCCTGGAACTTTTGCCTTTCGGAATTGATGCCGCCTTAGTTGAACCGGGATCATATAAGACTTCTATTTGGGAGACGTCTCTCGCACGGCAAATTACGCCTCCCGGCAAAGAATCGCCATATGACCGTTATTATGAGCCCATTAAGGCTTACGTCGAAAACAGCGCTTCAAAAAGCGGGGATCCGAGTGAGGTGGCGGAGCTGATTTCTCAATTAGCACAGCTAAAACGGCTGAAAAAATTACGTTATCCGATCGGCAAAGGCGTCAAACTGACTCTGGCCTTCCGCTCACTCTTTTCTTGGTCCGCATGGGAATCCGTTATTAAGAAAAAGCTGCTCCATTGATCTTTATTTATAATAATTATAATTTAGTATTGATTTTTATTTGATATGTGATATAATTAAATTAACAGATCACAGGGAGGACGATAAATATGAACACACAACATGCGAAAAAAAATGAATCTTTAGTTGAGAACTCAATGAACACCCAATTATCAAACTGGTTTATTCTGTACTCTAAGCTGCACCGCTTCCATTGGTATGTAAAAGGGCCTCACTTCTTTACACTTCATGAAAAATTTGAAGAGCTGTATGATCAAGCGGCGGAAACAGCCGATACGATTGCCGAACGGCTGCTGGCCATCGGCGGACAGCCGGCCGCGACATTAAACAGCTATCTTACACTAGCCTCCATCTCTGATGAAGGCAGTGAAAAAACAGCTTCTGAAATGGTGCAAACGCTGATTAACGATTACAAACAAATCAGCAGCGAATCGAAATTTGTCATCGGTATCGCCGAGGAACAAAACGACCCTTCAACAGCCGATCTTTTTGTCGGTTTAGCGGAAGAAGCGGACAAACACGTGTGGATGCTGTCAGCATACTTAGGCGAATGAACGAAAAAAGCTGAACCCCTTATTTGAGGGTTCAGCTTTTTTTATGCGCTCAGCTTGCGCTTTCAGTTTGTTTTGTTAACGTGACATCCAGCGTCTTTTTGCTTCCGCCTCTGAGAACTTGGATAGACGTCTTGTCACCGATTTTCAATTCGTTATAAAGGATCTGTCTGATATCTGCGCTGCTTTCAATATCTTTTCCATTTAATTTTACGATGACATCATTTGACTTGACGCCGGCTTTGGCCGCCGGTGAACCGGATTGCACTTCTTTTACATAAACGCCTTTGCCCAGTTGGTCCCCAAACAGTCCGAGCGTATTTTGCTGATACGTTTCCGGCACTTGCGACATATCAATCATCTGCACCCCTAAAAACGGGCGTTCGACTTTTCCTTTTGCCAGGAGCTGGTCAACAATCGGTTCTACATCGTTGCTCGGGATGGCGAATCCGAGTGATTCCACACCGTTTTCACTGACTTTCATGCTGTTGATTCCGATGACTTGGCCGCTGGAGTTGATTAACGGACCGCCGCTGTTCCCCGGATTGATTGCCGCGTCTGTCTGAATGACGTTCATTTCCACCGTTCCTTGTGACGTATCGGCGTCAACCGTTCTGTTAAGCCCGCTGATGACGCCTTGAGTGACGGTGCCGGAGAACTGCTGGCCGAGCGGATTGCCGATGGCAATGACTTTATCAGCTGTGCGGAGCTTAGAGGAATCCCCGAAGCTGGCCGCCTTTTTGACATTTGATGAGCTGATTTCCAACACGGCTAAATCACTGATGGCATCCTTTCCGACGAGCTTCGCCGTTTCGGTTTTACCGTTATACAGCGTCACTGCCAATTTGTTGGCTCCTTCTACGACATGGTTGTTTGTAATGATATACGCTTTTTGGCCATCCTTTTTAAAGATGACGCCGGACCCCGTACCGCTCTCCGTTTCAGAGCTTGAGCTGCTGTCAAACCCGAACTGGCTGCTTTGATTTGCTTGATAGTTGGACACTCCGACGATGGCAGGCTCCAAATCCTCTACCATATCTGCCACGCTTGAGGTGTTTTTTAAAGGCGTTGACGTAAAGTTTGAGGACTGAACCTGCTTTGTATCTGAAACGGCTTCCGTCTTATGCTGCTCACTCGGCAGATTCGGCACAATGCCAAGCACCAAACCTCCCCCGATAATTCCGCCTAAGATCGGGCTCAGCCATGCAGCTCTCCGGTTCTTTTCTTTTTTCACAGCAGCCGTCTTTTCGATTTCCGCTGTTGCGGCTGTCTCATTTCTTGCTTCCCCGGAGTCAGGCGCTTTTAGCAGCTGCTGCTCCTGATGGCCTATCTGCTTCGGTTCTTGTTTATTTTGTTCCGTATGTGAAAGATCTGACTGATCCCTGCTGATACCGTCATCTCGCTGATCGTTCATATTCACGCACACTCCTTTAGCATGTTTTCATTCTATCAATTACATATTCATCGCATGTACAAGTTCTATTGTCCCAATAATAAGGAGAAAAGCAAAGCACCAAAACAATATGTGTTTGAACATGTTATCTTCCTCGCTTTTTTTCTTCCTTTCTTCCCTTATATACATCATAAACAAACATTGTGGGATAAAAATGAAAAGAATATGTGAAATTATGAAAATGCGCCTTGAATGTGTTAAAACTAGTATAATGACGTTGAAAGGATGTGAGTTGCCTTGTCATACACCATTTATCTAGTTGAAGATGAGGATAATCTGAATGAATTGCTTACAAAATATTTAGAGAATGAAGGCTGGAACATTACATCTTTTACAAAAGGCGAGGATGCCAGAAAGCTGATGCAGCCGTCTCCCCACCTGTGGATTCTTGACATCATGCTTCCGGATACAGACGGCTATACCCTCATAAAAGAAATAAAAGAAAAAGACCCCGATGTGCCCGTCATTTTTATTTCCGCACGGGACGCGGATATTGACAGAGTTCTTGGATTAGAGCTTGGAAGCAATGATTATATCGCAAAGCCGTTTCTGCCCAGAGAACTGATTATACGGGTTCAGAAGCTGCTGGAGCTTGTCTATAAAGAACAGCCGGCCGCAAAAAAAACCGGGACCGCCGTATCCTCCTACAATGTAGCTGAAGAAGCCAGAGAGGTATATGACGAAAACGGGAACCTGATCAATCTCACGTCTAAGGAATTTGATCTTCTGCTTTTATTCATTCATCATAAAGGACATCCCTTTTCCAGAGAGGACATTTTGTTAAAAATATGGGGCCATGACTATTTCGGTACTGACCGCGTGGTCGATGATCTTGTCCGCAGGCTGCGGAAAAAAATGCCCGAGCTAAAGGTTGAAACCATTTACGGATTCGGCTACAGGATGATGACGTCATGAAAAATAAACCGCTCGCTTTTCAAATATGGGTTGTGATTTCGGGCATTCTCTTAGCCATCTCTATCCTATTGCTCGTGCTGTTTTCAAATACGCTGCGTGATTTTTTCACTGATGAAACGTACACGACAATTGAAAATGAACAGCATGTCCTGACGGAGTACCGTCTGCCCGGATCTATTGAGCGGGGATATTACAGCGAGGAAGCGACAGCCCCGACTACATTCCGTTCGGTGCAGCACGTCCTTTTGCCGGAACGGGAAGAATCGGCCAGTGACAGAGATTTGAGCTACCTATCTAACTCGTTTATCCATAAGGTGTACAAGCTCGCCGGGCGCCAGCACAGCATCACGAAACGATACAGCGCAGAAGTCAGCGGGGAGAAAGTGTTTTTTGTCATTAAAAAAGGCCTCACCATTAACGGACAAAATGCCATGATGCTGTCTTACGCACTTGATTCCTATCGGGATGATCTGGCATATACACTGTTCAGGCAGCTTCTGTTTATTATTGCAGGCGTTATTTTATTAAGCTGGATTCCGGCGATTTGGCTCGCCAAATATTTATCGCGGCCGCTCGTTTCCTTGGAAAAGCATGTAAAGCGGATATCTGAACAGGATTGGGATGATCCGGTCATTGTCGATCGAAAAGACGAAATCGGAAAATTAGGCCATACCATTGAGGATATGCGGAGCAAACTGGTTCAAAAGGATGAGACAGAAAGAACCCTTTTACAAAATATTTCTCATGATTTAAAAACGCCTGTTATGGTCATAAGAGGCTATACCCAATCGATTAAAGACGGGATTTTTCCTAAAGGAGATCTTGAAAACACAATTGACGTGATTGAAGGCGAAGCTGAAAAGCTTGAGAAAAAAATCAAGGATTTATTATATTTGACGAAGCTTGATTATTTACTGAAGCAGCCGATTCATCATGAAACATTCGACATTGTGAAGGTGACGGAAGAAGTGATTGAGCGGCTCAAATGGGCGCGGAAAGAATTGTCGTGGACCGTTGACACGGGGGATGTGATGATGATGTCCGGTGATCCGGAGCAATGGAGCAAGCTCCTTGAAAACATTCTGGAAAATCAAATTCGCTACGCCGAAACGGCGATTCACGTTCAGATCAGCCAAAATCAGCAGCAGATTGTGATGACGGTTAAAAATGACGGTCCTCCTATTGAGGATGAGATGCTATCCAGCTTATACGAGCCTTTTAATAAAGGGAAGAAAGGCGAGTTTGGCATTGGACTCAGCATCGTAAAACGGATTTTAACCCTGCACAAAGCATCTATTACAATTGAAAATGATCAATCGGGTGTTACCTACCGAATTATCGTTCCAAAGTAGACTGTGATTTTTTATTGCAGTCTTTTTTTATGTGAAGGAATAGCCGTTAAAATCTCTGTAGTTCGTTTTCAGCGGTTTTTGGCATTGATGAACCCATTTCTTTTCAGATATCGTCTGCTTTGGATATTTTACCTTTTCGACTTTAATCCCTCTGTTTCGCAAGCGGCTGATCATTTCGTCTAATTCTCTCATTTTTGAGATTCACCCTTTCGCCAGAACTTTGACCATTCGGTCATCTCACTTTATAATATAAATAAAATAAGACAAAAAAACAAGTTACAATCAGGTTAAATTTATGGAAAATCCATATGACCATATAGTCATACATGAGCAGCAAACGCCAGTCTCCTGGCTCCGAAAGGGTGGAACCATTGAAGGAAAAAGAAAAGCTGATTATTGAAACAGCAATAAAATTGTTTGCCCGTAAAGGGTATAAATCAACATCAGTTCAAGAAATTGCTGATGAATGCAAAATCTCCAAAGGCGCTTTTTACATTTATTTTCCTTCCAAAGAAGCTTTGCTTCTATCAATGCTGAATTACTACTATGATAAAACGTTTACCCGAATCACTACGATTCAAACAGAAGGTGACAGCCCGAGGGCAGCTTATCAAAAACAGCTTGCTGTGTTTTATGAATCAATTCTCGCACATCAGGATTTTATTGCGGTTCAGATGAAAGACGGCTCTCTTCCTTATACAGAGGAAGTGGCGCAGTGCGGAAAAAGAATCCGGCGGTCGATACTGCAATTTCATATTGACAGTCTCCTCAATATTTACGGAGAAAAGGTTGAGC
Source organism: Bacillus sp. ISL-51 (assembly GCF_018613535.1). GTDB lineage: Bacteria > Bacillota > Bacilli > Bacillales > Bacillaceae > Bacillus. The sequence goes on along the minus strand of NZ_JAGGQB010000008.1, from coordinate 33,348 downwards.
CGTATACAGCCGAGCTTTGTTTTTTAATAGAAGGAATCAATCAGATATATCTTGAATATATCCTCTTGACGGGCCGGACCGTACAGCCTGCCGCATTGGCGGATACTGTGATTCATAGGGTTGATGACATTGTGAACGGGATGGCGGACAGACGGGATGAACCTTTTATTTCTCTTGATGAGGCAAGCTCACTGTTCGGGCCTCTTCATAACGGACAGCCCGATCCTTTAAGTAAATCGATTTTGCAGACCCTCCGTGCCTCTATCAGCACGATGGACAAATCGCAAGCATCTGAATTCACCGAGAGCTTAGAGATTCTGGAAGCGGAAATGAAGAAAAAGTCGCCGAAATTGGCAATTATAAAAGGGATGATTCTGAATTTGAAGGAATCAGAACTGCTGGCTGAAAACGCAGAGCAGCTCAGCTATTTATTAAAACAGCAGTTTATTTAGAAGAACGGCCGCAGTATTTGCAGCCGTTCTTTCTTTTTTATGCTTTCGGGTGCACCATATCTTCAGGTTTCACCATTTCATTAAATTGCTCTTCTGTCAGCAGGTTCAGCTGTAATGCCGCTTCTTTCAGCGTCAAGCCTTCTTTGTGGGCAAGCTTAGCGATTTTTGCGGCGTTTTCATAGCCGATGTGCGGGTTGAGCGCCGTAACGAGCATTAATGAGTTAGACAGATTTTCTTGAATCGTCTCTTTATTCGGCTCAATACCGACGGCACATTTGTCATGGAAAGAATTCATTCCGTCGCTGAGAAGCTGCACCGTTTGCAGGAAGTTATAGATAATAACCGGTTTGAAAACGTTCAGCTCGAAGTTTCCTTGGCTTGCCGCAAAACCGATTGTTGCGTCATTCCCCATGACTTGGGCGGCGATCATCGTCAGCGCCTCGCTTTGAGTCGGGTTGACTTTACCAGGCATGATAGAGCTTCCAGGCTCATTTTCAGGGATGACAATTTCGCCGATGCCGCAGCGCGGGCCGCTCGCCAGCCATCTGACGTCATTTGCGATCTTCATCAGGTCGGCAGAAAGTGCTTTTAACGCGCCATGAACGTGAGTGATTTCATCATGGCTTGTCAGCGCATGGAATTTGTTCGGCGAGCTTTTGAACGTCTGCCCCGTTACTTTTGTGATTTCCTCAGCCACGAGTTCACCGAATTGCGGATGGGCGTTGATTCCCGTTCCGACCGCCGTGCCGCCGATGGCAAGAGCGCGGATTTTTTCAGTGGCTTCCAGGATCATTTCTTTCGAACGGTCAAGCATATAGACCCAGCCGCTGATTTCTTGGCCAAGCGTCAGCGGAGTCGCGTCCTGCAAATGCGTGCGTCCGATTTTGACAATATCTTGATAAGCTTTCGCTTTTTCATCAAGCGTTGCGCGGAGCTGATCAAGTGCCGGAACGAGCTGTTCATATACGGCAAGAACCGCCGCGACGTGCATTGCCGTCGGGAAAGTGTCGTTGGAGCTTTGGCTGCGGTTGACGTCATCATTCGGATGGATCGTAAGGTCAGAATTTTTTTCTTTCAATAAAGCGGTTGCGCGGTTGGCCACCACTTCATTCATATTCATGTTGCTTTGTGTGCCGCTTCCCGTCTGCCAAACGACAAGCGGAAAGTTATCGTCATATTTGCCTTTTAACACGTCATCACAAACAGCAGCAATCGCCTGTGCTTTTTCAGAATCTAAATTGCCGAGGCGCTCGTTAGCGATCGCCGTGCTTCTTTTTAATATTGCAAACGCCTTCACAACACGCTGAGGCATTTTTTCAAAACCGATTTTGAAGTTCTCTTTGCTGCGCTGTGTCTGAGCGCCCCAAAACTTATCTGCCGGAACTTTTATTTCTCCCATGGTGTCTTTTTCAATTCTGTATTCCATTTTATGTATCCCTCCATAACAGTTGCTTCACCCTGAGTATTATTCGCCAGTAACAGATGAAACCCTTTTTTATTTTTCGACCTTTGCCGACTTTAATTTCAGCTCAAGATAGACGCGCGAATCCTTAGAATATTTATACTTCGGATTTGTTTTTCGGTACTCCTTTGACGTATAGGCTACCTCATAATGCGCTTCAAATGATTTGATCAGCTGTTCAATTTCTTCAGCATTGCCTGCCAGTCTGACTTGTGCCACATTTCTCCTCCGCTTTCATAAAAAACTTGTACCATGAAATACTTTAACATAGTATATCATTTTTTTAACAGGAAAAGATAACCTCTAACAAGGATTAGAAGGCGGGGTGATTGCGGTGGCACAATCGGAATTTAAGGAATATATTCACATTAATCTGGCTATGGTTCTTCCTCACGTTGAACAAAACGATGATCTTATTCAAAATAAAAAAATGCTGTCGAACGGTCTTGTTTTTTATTATATGTATCTCAGCGAACTAAACGATGAAGACAAAATAAAAGAAGCGGTCAAAACGCTGGTTAAGGAAGAAGAGACCCTGACGCTTGAAACCGTGACAAAACGTCTCGATATGATTGACGCCCGCCCCGTCACTACGGCAAAAGAAGCGATCACCTCCATTCTAAGAGGAAATTGCGCCGTTTTTATTAACGGGCTTGACAACGTATACATTTTGACAACGGGGAAAAAGGAAAAGAGAAGCATAACGGAGCCGACATCTGAAAAGCTTGTAAGAGGGCCTAAAGTCGCCTTCACGGAGGACACTGATACGAACGTCGCCCTGATCAGACAAAGAACAAACCACCCGAAGCTGAAAACGAAAAAAATTCTGATCGGAGAAAGCAAGTTAAAATACGCTACTGTCATGTACATAGAAGATAAGGCGGATTCGTCTGTCATCAGCGATGTTGAAAAACGCCTCAGCGAAGTGCAGCTGGACGACATCCAGGATTCCGGGACGCTTGAGGAGCTCATTGAGGATAATAAGTATTCGCCGTTCCCGCAAATCCAAAACACCGAACGGCCTGATAAAGTGTCCTCCGCCCTGTTTAACGGCCGCGTCGCCATACTTGTGGACAACTCTCCCTTTGTTCTGGTTGTGCCGGCTTCTCTCGGCATTTTGATGCAGTCTCCCGACGATTATTATGAACGGTGGATTTCAGCCTCGCTCATCCGCGCGCTGCGATTCACTTCCATTTTTATCACGATGTTTTTTTCGTCTATTTATATCGCGCTCGTTTCATTCCATCAAGGGCTTTTACCGACTGCGCTTGCGGTCACCATCTCGGCGAACAGAGAAAATGTTCCCTTTCCGCCTATCATTGAAGCGATGGTGATGGAAATTACGATTGAATTGCTGAGAGAGGCGGGGCTGCGGCTGCCTAATCCGCTTGGCCAGACAATCGGATTGGTTGGCGGGGTCGTTATCGGACAGGCTGCCGTTGAGGCCAATCTGGTCAGCTCTATCATGGTCATCGTTGTCAGCATTATCGCGCTCGCTTCATTTACGGTGCCTCAGTACGGGATGGGTCTGTCATTCCGTGTGCTCCGATTCATATCGATGTTTACTGCGGCAGCGTTCGGACTGTACGGCATGATTTTATTTATGCTGGCGATTTACACCCATTTATCAAGACAAAGAAGCTTCGGATCTCCGTATTTCTCGCCGAATGGGTTTTTCAGCTTTAAAAATGCCGATGATTCTATACTCCGTCTCCCAATTAAAAATCAACCAAAAGAGGCGAAAAAACCAAATGAGCCACAAAAAAACGCAAAGTAAGATTAGCAGCTACCAAGGAGCGGCGTTGATTTCTAACACAATGCTGGGCGCGGGCCTCTTGACCATGCCGCGGGCGCTGACATTAAAGTCAAACTCGCCGGACGGCTGGATCGCATTAGGCCTGGAAGGGATCATCTTTATCTTTTTGATCTATCTCAACACGCTCATTATGAAAAAGCATCAATACCCTTCGTTTTTTGAGTATATGAATGAAGGGCTCGGCAAATGGGCCGGAAATATAGTGAATCTCATGATCTGTTTATATTTAATCGGAGTCGCCAGTTTTGAAGCGCGTGCCATGGCGGAGATGGTGAAATTTTTCCTTTTGGAAAGAACGCCCGTGCCGGTCACTCTCTTTATTTTTATCGCCTGTTCCGTTTATTTAATCATAGGCGGCATGAGCGATATCGGCAGGCTGTTTCCTTTCTATTTGACCATTACCATTATTATTTTGCTGATTGTGTTTGCTTTCAGCTTTAAGATTTTTAATTTAGACAACCTGCGGCCGGTGCTGGGTCAGGGATTTTCTTCCATCACAAGCTCTCTCACCGTTGTCTCTGTGTCCTTTTTGGGAATTGAGGTTATGCTGTTTTTGCCCGAATATCTCAAGAATAAAAAGGACGCGTTTCGTTTGTCTGCAACGGGCTTTAGCATTCCCATTATTTTATACATGATTTCATACGTCATCGTTGTCGGCGCGTTAACCACCCAGGATGTACAAACTATGATTTGGCCGACCATTGCGCTCTTTCAATCATTTGAGCTGAAAGGGCTGTTTATTGAAAGGTTCGAGTCCTTTTTACTCGCTGTATGGATCGTGCAATTTTTCACTACCTATGTATCTTACGGATATTTCGCCACCTCGGGGCTGAAGAAAATTTTCGGATTGCCGATGAAAAAAGGAATTATTTTTGTGGCAATCGCCACGTACTTCGGCTCATTAATGCCAAAGGACGCCAACGTGCTGATGACCTTCAGCGATATTCTGGGCTATATCTTCTTCGGTTTGTTTTTACTGCCTTTACTACTATTTATCGTTGTCGCTGTAAAAAGGAAGGTGAAAGCGCAATGAAAACATACATCGTGATCATCCTCTGCACATTGCTCTTAACCGGATGCTGGGACAGCCGGAACATTGAGGACTTGAGCCTCGTCATAGGCGTCGGTCTGGATAAACCTAAGGAAGAAAACGTGCAGGTGACCCAGCAAATTCTCATTCCGACAAAAGCCAGCTCTGAGCAGTCCTCTTCGGGAGAGACGACAAAGATCACGTCGACACCCGGTGAAACGGTTCACCAAGCCTTGAGGACGGCAGCGTTAAAAAATCGCCGTTCTTTTTCACAGCATTTGCGCGTCATGTTATTTTCACAAAACCTGTTAAAAGACGATATCCCGCTTGATGCACTCATGAATCAATTTATCAAGGACAACGGAACGCGGAGAAGCTGCAACGTGATGACAGTGCCCGATCAAACGAAAGACATATTTACCGTAACTGACCAAGGGGAGCCTGCATCCAACACTATTTATGACTTAACGGAAAATAATTCGTTCACCATACGCATGATGCAGCCCGTAACATTAGGAGATATATCGGAAAAAATTGCAGCAGGTGAGACATTCGCCATTCCGCAGGTCCGCAAGGTAAAGGGCGACGGCCTGGAAATATCCGGGGCCTCTATTATAAAAAATAAATTTTGGCTGGCAAATTTAACACCGATGCAGGTTCAAGATATGAATCTGTTTACAGGTACGGTAAAGGGAGGGGTTACATTTTCAAAGCATAACGGCTATTTTCTATCGTTCGAGATATTTTCCAGCAAATATAAAGTAAAAACCAAGTATAAAAACGGGAAATTCAAATTTATCGTAACCCGATTTGTGGAGGGCCGCCTGTCCGAGGACTGGAACCCAAAGGAAGATTCCTTTAAACAGTCCTATATTGATGAAATCAAAAAGGAGGTGACACGCAGTATTCATTCAGATGTCACAAAGTTTATTGATTATTTGCAGCATGACTTGAAGGTGGACATTACAGGCTTAGGCGATGAAGTCCGGATTCATTACCCGGATAAGTGGAGAAAGATTTCTTCTGACTGGGATCACCATTTCAGTGAATCCGATATTGAATACCATGTCAAAGTGGCCATCAGAGATTTCGGAACGAAGGGAATGTCCCAATAATACGCCGCGAAGGAGAGTGTGCATCAGCGCGCTCTCCTTCGTTTATGTCACGAGATTATTGCGGTGGGCGTAAACCGCGGCCTGCGTCCGGTCACTGACGTCAAGCTTTGATAATATATTCGTAATGTGGGTTTTCACCGTTTTAATCGTAATAAAAAGCTCTTCGCCAATTTCTTTATTCGTCTTTCCTTCCGCGACAAGACAAAGGATTTCCAGCTCTCTTTTTGTCAGCGTTTCATGCGGAAGCGTGTTTTCTGAATGGCGCAGCCTTGATAACACCTTTCCGGCTACCTTCGATTCAAGCTTCGGCTCTCCCTTCGCAGCAGCTCTGATCGCTTCGGCTATTTCTGCCGCCTTGGATGTTTTCAGCAAGTAGCTGAGGGCTCCCGCCTCAATGACAGGATATACTTTGTCGTCATCAATAAAGCTTGTCAGCACAATGATTTTCGGATCGGCCAGTCTGGCGCAGATAAGCTTCGTCGCTTCAATGCCGTCCATGCCTTCCATGACAAGATCCATTAAGATCACATCGGGTGAAAGCTCTGCGGCAAGATCGACTCCCTGCTGCCCGTCTGAAGCTTCGCCGATGACTTCTATATCAGGCTGCGCTTCTAAAAACGCGGCCAGTCCCATTCTGACCATTTCATGATCGTCAATTAGTAACACTCGAATCACTGTCGTTCTCTCCTTCTGGTTTCCGATAAATCGGGACTTTCACGTCGACATGCGTTCCTTTTCCCTTCACAGAAATAATTTCCGCTATACCGCCGATTTCACTGGCTCTTTCTTTAATAGAGTGTAAGCCGTAAGAGGAAGCCTTTACTTGATCCATCGTAAAACCCGCCCCGTTATCAATCACCTTAAGCTGCAGCTGCTGATGCTTCGCGCCGAGCCTTACTATGACCTTTGTTGCTTTGGAATGTCTGAATACGTTGGAAAGCGCCTCCTGCACGATTCTGAACAGATGATCTTCCACGCCTTTTGACACACCCGTGTCGCGGATATCCCACTCCATATCAAGCGGCTGCTTTGCTTTGAACTCGTTTAACAGCTCAATCAGCCCTTCCTTCAGACCCTTTCCTTCTAACGTGACAGGCCTCAGGTGAAGAAGCAGCGCCCTCATTTCGTTTTGCGCCTCCCCCGCCATATGCTCGACCATTTTTATCCGCTTGACGATTTTGTCATCAGCGTCTTTCACCTGTTCCAAGACGGCGGACGTCATCATGGAGATGGCAAAGAGCTGCTGGCTGACGGCATCGTGAAGGTCACGCGCCAGCCGCTGGCGTTCTTCAGAGATGACCGATTTCTTCATTTGATCCTGCCATTCCGCCCGCTCGTTCGAAAGCTTTTGCAGTGATGTGACTTGAAGCTCAACCCGCTTGGCCATTTCGTTGAGCTGGTCTGCCGCCAAACCGATTTCGTCATCACCGAGAGGCGGCACCCGATAAGCAAAATTGCCGTTTTCAAATTTTAAAATCGCTTCAATCAGCTTATCCATTCTCGTTTTAAGGCGGTTTCCGTACATATATCCGGAGATCAGACCGGCTGCAAGGCTCGTTAAAAGCAGGATGAGAACAAACGGAATGCCGAACCATCCGGAGGAAAGCAGCAGCACCGGGTCAAGCTGGTAGTATAAAAGCATCAGCGTGATAAACGCAGCGCAAAGGAGCAGGCTGATGCCCGTTGTCATCCGCATGGCGCGCCACTGGATATTGGCGAGTATTTTTTTCCTCATAGATAGTTCACATCCACATCGCCGATAAATAAAGAAATTGATATTTTAATCCGCCGCGGCGAATCGCCGTAATCAGGGGATACCGTATACAGCTTCGTGCTCATGCCGCTTTTTTTAGAACCGAGCAGACTCATATCGCCGATAAAAGCGGAAGAGCTGACGGCGACTTCAATATCAGGCGGGACGTACACATCTACATTGCCGATGACGCCGCTGATTGTAATTGTGCTTTCTCCTTCCGGAATGATGGCTTTTGACAAGTCGATTTTCACATCGCCGATAAAACCGGATACATTTAAATCATTCAAATCAAACGGGTCCTTCATCATCCTGAGCTCGCCGATAAAAAAGCTGCGGAGATCCGGGTGTCTGCTGTCCGGCTGGGAAGAAGGCTCCGGGTCTTCTTCTTTTTCCAGATTGATTTTCTTCTCTTTGTGCTCAAACACACGTTTTCCTTTGAGAAGCCTGTAGCCCGCGTAAATGAGAAAAGCGGCGAAAGCATAGCCGAACAGGTTAAACGTGACGCTGAACAGGTTTCTTAAAAACAAAAAGGCGGCGAAGATATACAGGACGGAGCCGAACCAGCTGCGCGAATATTTTTTGAAAATATAGCCTGCAATCAGAAAAAAGAGCGGCCAAAACAGGAAATCGCCGATGCCGATAATACGTAAGAACATGCTGATGCCTAATAAGGCGATGATAAGTCCGAGAATCTGTTTTTTTGCCATTTCAGCTGCTTACGCCTCCTTTCCAGTGCCGATCTTGTCTATTGTAACGCAACATTTCCGCTTATGACTTTTATTTCGATCGCCTGAGCCCCGTTCCCTTTGACACCGGTGAGCCTTTCGCCTTCTTGATGTGTCTCGTCAAATGAATAAGACGGTTTGATATTTCCGCTTGCCGATTCGGCGTTGACCGTAAAATTCCCGTCTTTCGGCAGGCTGATTGCTGCGCTGCCGCTCGTAAGCCTGACGGACGCGGGAGCATTTGCTTCTTGCAGCGAAGCATTTACATTTCCTGAAGTAACCCGCACGTTAAGAGCACCCGCCACATGATGCAAATTGACATTTCCAGAGGATGAGCGGACATTTGCGGTTCTTGCGGAGAGATCGGATGCCGTCAGATGGCCTGATAATCCCTTCGCTTCAAACGTTTCAGCGCGCACCTGCTTTAATGTCATGCTGCCGCTTGAGGAACGGACGCCAAGGTGAGCAAGGCCTAATCCCCTGTTTCCGTCAACTTCTATATTTCCGCTTGAAGAACGGACGGTAATGTCCCGTTTATATTCATATGGAATGCGGACGATTAAAAGGGAGCGGTGAAAGACGTTCAAAAATTGAAAGCCTTTTTCCTTTGCCGTGAGGTTTAACGTTTTGCCCTGACTGCGGGCAAACAGTTTTCCGGATGGGCCTGTTACGTGTGCCGCAATGTCGTTGCGCGTCTCGGCAATGATTTTCACATCCATTTGTTCCGAAGAAACCGCCAGGCTGCTGATGTCCCGCGGCGAAACGCTTGCCGATTCTGCTTCAGTCCCATTCAGCGGAAAAAGCCGCTCTGCAAAAACATCTTTCACCAAAAACAAGCAGCAAATGAGGACGCCTGCCGTAATCAGCAATTTGCCAAACATGGGCTTCATTACGTTCCATCCTTTTTTATTCAATTTATTATAAAGGAAAAGCCGGTTAATTGATACGTGCATATAGGGAAGAGGCTTTACACGCCGATCTTCCCTTTTGCACATTATTCACTGACAGCTGTCGGCTGATCTGTTTTTTTCAAGGACAGCGAGCGCATCTTTTCAAGCTCTGCCTCTACCTCGTCCGAATATTGCGAGCGGCTGTATTCTGTATTTGCCTCTGCTGAATTTCCGTATTTTACGCGGACTTCCATTTCTTCAATGCGGTTTTCAACCCTTAGAAACTCCCTGTAGGCGCTCTCATTATCAATCTTATCGAAAGATGCGTTCATATGCTCTTTCGCTTTTGCCGCATTGGCGCGGGCGATGAGCGCCTGTTTTTTATCCTTAACATCACGAAGGCGCGTTTCAAGCGTATCAAGCTGTTCCTTCAGCTCGGCCAGCTGTGTTTTCGCCTGTTCATAGGCCTCTGCATGTTCAGCCGCTTTCCCCTCCAGGTATTTCATTTCGGTCAGAGCTTTTTTCGCAAGCTCTTCCTCACCGGCATCAAAAGCGAGCTGGGCTTGGTTTTTCCGCTTAGCCGCCGTTTCGTGAGCATCTTCTTGCTTTTTCTTAAACTGATGGACGATCGTGTGCTGTTTGACAATCGTTTGTTTTGCCTTTGCGATGTCACTCTCCATATCACGCACATATTGATTCAGCATAACCTTCGGATTTTCTAATTTATCCAACCCTTCGTTAACAGATGCGACGAACATATCTCTTATTCTTTTTAAGACCATTTTTTTATTCCTCCTTATTTTTTCTTCAAAAATTCTTCCCATTCCGAATCAAAATTAGATTGATAGCCGGGAGATGCCGTTTCCGGCTCGTATGAGCGGACGTCAGCGGATGAGCTGCCCTGCTTCATCATTTTCCAGCCAAAGTACACCATGGCTCCCGCCAGACCGATCGCAACGATAAACGGAAGAGAAGAGACGAGAATCATCGCTCCGAATACTCCGGCGATTATACCTGTTACGGCGCTGCCTTTTGAAAAGCGTTTGATTCCCCAATACAGTAAGAGGCCGCCGATAACAAGCGGGATGATAAAAGCGAAATGGCCTCCTCCGAAAAAGACGGAAAGTCCAAACACGATAAGCAGAAAACCGCCTGCAGTTTTTACATTTATATTCATGTATATCCTCCTTTCGTTTTCCTTGTCTTTACTATAAACAAAACGGATCGCCGGCAAAACGAGTCAGAGATTGATTTTCATGTCAGACCGGAGTCGTATAAGACCCCGGACCCCAAATAAAAAAACGCCGCTTTAGACGGCGTTTTTTTTATTATGTTATATTCGGATGCTCTCTTCTTTTTCTCTGATTAAATCAGAGCGTTCCGCTTTCGCCAGCTTCGTAAAGAGCAAGATGCCGATTCCCGAAAGCACTTCAACCAAACCGCCCGCCGCGATGACTTTACCGGAACCGAAAGCATTTGCGGCATATCCGCAGAGGACGGCGCCGAGCGGGATGGAGATATTAGAGATCATATGAATGACCGCGTAGACTTGCGGCTGATCATCGTGATCGACAGAGGTCTGGATAATGGTATATTCCGGCACGTTGATGGCGCTGACCGCAGAACCGAACGCAAAGGCGGCGAAGAATACAAGCGGCAAAAACGTGTTTATGCCGGTGATGAAAAACGCGGCGCCTTCAATGATCCCCGCCGATACAAATAAGAGCCCGTATTTGTTCACCTTCACCTTAGCCAAAATAAATCCCATTAAAAACGCTCCTCCGGTGCCCGTTGCCTTCAGAAGAGAGAAAACAAGCGGCGGCATGTTTAATTCTTCTGAGACATATACAGCCGAGAGCGCTTCCCACGGAGCGGCCGCAAAATTCATGAAAATACAGTAAATCGCAAGCGGAAACAAAATCTGGTGCTTTCTGACAAGGGTGAATCCCCGTTTGAGCCTGCCAAAATAGGTCCCCCGCTGTTTAACGGCGACAGCCTCTGTTTTTGCCTGCTTCACTTGATATGTAATAAAAAGAACGAGAAAACCTGATAGAAGATAGAATATAAGTGCAATAAACATGGAATAGACGGGACTGATGAAGGTTAAAAACACCCCGCTTAACGTAATCGCGGCAAGCCTCACAATCTGGCCGGATGACTGAATAACCGCATTCGCTTTCTGCAGGCTGTTTTCTCCGACAATATTGGGGATTAAGGAAATAGAGGCGGGATTATAGGCAGCTCCAGTCGCCGAATGGACAATCATCAGAAGCATGACAAACCATAAGGGCGAGAATCCGTTGAAATAACAGATCGGAATGATTAAGACGACCGCAGCGCGTGTGATATCAGAGAAGTACATCCAGAATTTCAGCGTATGCTGCTTCATAAATGGCCCGGTAATCGGCGCCAGCATCGCCTCCGGAAGAAATGTAACGGCAATTAAAAGCGCTGTGCCGATCGCGCCTTCCCCGTCAAAAATCAGAAACCAAAGAATTGAATTAAAGGCAAAGCCGTCTCCGGACAATTTGATAAGCCTGGAGATAAATAGAAAGGTGAAATTTTTATGCCAGATGCTCTCGCTCTTATTATATGTATCCATCTATCAAATCCCCCATTTTTTTACAATGTTTCTTATAATATCTCATTGTTTCATTTTTCAGTCAATAATTCATAAGATACATTTTCCTATGGGCAATAGGGGATCAATTGAGCGATAAATAAAAAAACAGCCGGCAGGGCGAATTTACCGGCTGTGAAAAACTTATTTATCGTCTCGGAATACGGCGGCGCTTCTTTCATACTCGATATCATTAACTTCTTGTCTTGCGTTTACCGCTCTCGCGGCAGCAAAGAAATAATCTGACAGGCGGTTCAAGTAACGCAGCACCGCTTCATTTATGTTTTCAGTTTTTCTCAGTTTTACCACGATCCGTTCCGCCCGCCTCGTGATGGTCCGCGCGATATGCAGCTGCGCAGCCGCCTTGTGCCCGCCAGGCAGAATAAATTTCTCAAGCGGCGGCGCCTCAGCCGTGTAACGGTCAATGCAGGTTTCTAAAAAGGAAACTGATTCATCTTTCAGTTTATATTCCTTATGTTCGGTAACCGTCGCCAAGTCGCCGCCGCAGTCAAACAGCTCATGCTGAATGTTTTGCAGCTCGGCTTCCAGATCGCCGCAGTCCGTGCAGCCGGAAAGCTCCGCGAGCGCGAGCCCGACAAAGCTGTTCAGCTCATCAATCGTCCCGTAGCTTTCGACCCGGAGACAGTCTTTGTCCGCTCTTTTGCCGATTAGGCTCGTTTGTCCTTTATCGCCTGTTTTCGTATACAGTCTCATGGACTATATCCCTCCTTCTTCCGCTGCTTTTACGCAATGTTTCACGCCGCGGCGGATGATCTGCTCCGCATGGCTGACATCCGGTTCATGTCCGGTTTGCGAAGCGGCAATGATGATATCGCCTTTTGCTTGTTTGCCGAAAAGGGCTTGCGTTCTCGCTTCACTCGCCGCCATTAAAAGCCTTGCAAACGCTTGATCAGATAAAGAGCCGCTGACCAGCACCCAAAGGCTGTGATGCGCTGTCACGGCAATGCATACCGAGTCAAACGTGCGGCAAACATAATCGTTCTCTTTGTCGCCGCATGCGCTGACAAGCCGGCGGCTCCATGAGAAACCTGTGCCGTCAGCCGCCGTTGACAATAATCTCAGCGGCCGGTCTGTATGGAGCGTCACAGTATTGCCTCTTTTGTTTATAAGAGATGAAAAGGGAACGGAAACCGGCCCTTTTTCATCCCCATCCTCCGGCACAATCGCGATAAGCGGTTTAGGCGACGTTTCCTGATGAAAAGCGCTGACGTTTGTGCCGTATATGTCTTCGATTTTCTGTTTCGCCAAGGCTTGCTCCGGCGGTTGTTTCGGATAAGCGCAGCCTTCTTTCATCATTAGCAGATAATCACAGTATTGGCTTGCGGCATTAAGATCGTGAAAAATACTGACTGCCGTAAGCCCTTTTTCTCTCGTCAGCCGCTTTACGATATCGAGCAGGTCTTTTTGATATTTGAGGTCGAGAAATGTCGTCGGCTCGTCAAGGCATAAAATATCCGGCTGCTGGGCCAAGGCTTGAGCCAAATAGACACGCTGCCGTTCTCCGCCGCTCAGATGCTGGACGGGGTGATGCGCATATTGAGCGATGCCCGCCATTTCCATCGCTTCCTGAACGATTTCTTCATCTTTTAGATTCGTCTGTCTGAATAGCCCTTTTTGAAAGGGATATCTGCCGAAGGACACCGTTTCTTTCACGGTAAATGTAAAGGCTTGTTCTGTATGCTGCGGCAAAACGGCCATGATTTTCGCAAGCTCCCTCGGCTTATATGCGCCGACGGGCCTGCCGCAGAGAAGCACATTCCCTTTTGCCGGAGCCATCATTCCTGTCAGCAATTTCATGAGCGTTGTTTTTCCGGAGCCGTTCGGGCCGAGGATGCCCAGGAATTCACCCTTTTCAGCCGTAAAATTGACATCCTTCACGATCAGCCGCTCCCCGTATCCTCCGGTCAGGCTGTTAACCTCTATCATAAGCGTTTCCCTCCATGATGCTGACGAAGCAGAATCAGTGCGAATACGGGCGCTCCCGCCAAGGCCGTCATAATGCCGATCGGCAATTCGACCGGTTCAATCACGGTCCGGGAAAACAAGTCTGCCAGGATGAGAAAACCGCCGCCCGTCAATGCAGACAGCGGCAGCAAATGGCGGTGGTCCGTTCCCCATAGAAGCCGTGTCACATGAGGAATGACAAGACCGACAAATCCGATGGTTCCCGATACGGCCACGGCTCCTCCCGTCAGCAGAGAACCTGCAATGATCATGAGCAATTTTCTTCTCTGGACACTGACGCCCAAGAGCTTCGCCTTTTCATCCCCATAGGTCATGACGTTTAATTCTCTCCCGTTGATGAGCAAAAGCGCCGTCCCGGCCAGAAAAAAAGGCAGAAACAGCGCGATATAGCCCCAGCCCCTCATCGACACGCTGCCTAACAGCCAGCGGACGATCGGCAGCAGATCATTTCCCGTTAAGGCGATCACAAGAGAAATGAGGGCGCCTAAAAATGAATTCATGATAATACCGGTCAAAATGAGCGTTGAAACAGACATGGACGCATGGACGAGCCGGCTGAAAAACAGCACCGCCGCCATGGCCGCAAGGGCTGCGGCGACACTGATAACCGGCAGTGTAAAGCGTCCGAAGAAGGGAATCTGAATACCGAAAAACAAGGTCATGACAGCTCCCGCGGAGGCGCCTGAGGAAACACCGAGCGTATACGGATCGGCGAGCGGATTTTTCAGAAGCCCCTGAAAAGCCGCCCCCGCGATCGAAAGCGCTGCTCCGACAAGAGCCGCCAGAACGACTCTCGGCAAACGGATATTCATCATAATATTAGTATACATAGGATCAACAGAAGACGTCCGGCCGATTGCAATCATAACGACATCGGATACGGGAATACGCAGGCTCCCGATAGAGATGCCGAGCATCATACAGATGGCTAAAAACAAAAGGCTTATCGTATAAGCCAGTGCGCGGTTATTTTTTAAACGTGTCAGGATAAACGCTTTCTGCAAGTTTCTCGACCCCTTCTGCAAGGCGCGGGCCTGAGCGTGTGACAAGGTCAGGATCAATAGAATATACATGATGGTCTTTCACCGCATTGACGGCACCCCAGCCGGCGCGTTTTTCCACTTCAGCGGCTTTTACGCCGTCCGTCGTAATGATCACATCAGGATTCAGTTTCACAATCGCTTCATCCGTCAGCTGCACCCATCCGCTTTGTCCGCCGGCGGCGTTTTTCGCGTGTATATCCTCAAGCATTTCGTTCATAAACGTGCCTTTGCCCGTCGTGTAGCCGTCAGGAGACACCTCGACAAATACTTTCTTTTCATCTTTTTCAGAAATGGAATCCGCCTTTTTTTCTATGGCAGAAAGGTCCGATTTCATTTTTCCGACTAAGCGGTCTGCTTGCTTCTCTTTGCCGGCCGCTTTTCCGATCATATTGATAGACTTGTACACTTCTTGGAATGATTGCGCGTCATTGACCGTCAGGACGGTGATTCCCGCATCTTTTAATTGCTTCATCGCATCAGCCGAAGCCGACATGGATGACGCGTGTGCCAGAACGAGATCAGGTTTCAGCGCGATCACCTTCTCGGCGTTAATATTCATATCTCCGACTTTCGCGATTTTTTTTGTTTCCTTTGGATATGTATCATTTGTCGTGACGCCGACGACCTTATCTCCAAGCCCCAGAGCGTATGTAATTTCGGTATTGCTCGGCATCAGCGAAACGATTTTTTTCGGTTCCTTGTGAATGGTTACTTTTTCATTTGCGGCATCCTTGATGGTAACCGGGAATGCCTCGGTTGAGACGGCCTTTTGTTTTGTCCGGCTCCCTTCTTCGCGGCCGCCGGAACAGCCGGCTATCAGGATCGCGGTGACAAGCAGCGCCGTCCAGATTGCGGTGATTTTTTTCATTCTTTATACTCCCCCTGCTTGTGATAAACGATTTGTCCCTTTGACATTCGTATCCTTTTTTCGCAGTAATTATACTATATGTCTGTCAAGCTTGTATATCAGTCCTTTTTGCATGAAAGCAGATTGTTCGTAAACACTAAAATTCATCGAGTATACTGTTACATTATCGTGCAAAAGGGAGGATCATCATGCAATTACAGCTTGAACAGAAGCTCGTTCTCATTACAGGGTCAACTTCAGGCATCGGAAAAGCCGCCGCGAAAAGCTTTTTAGCCGAAGGAGCCTCAGTGATTGTGAACGGGAGAAAAAAAGACACCGTTGAGCGGACGGTTGAAGAGCTTTCCCCATACGGTACGGTTCACGGCATTGCCGCCGATTTATCACGCCAAGAGGAGGCCGACGAGCTGATAGAACAGGTCAGCCGTATCGGAGAAACGGATATTCTCGTGAATAACCTCGGCTTTTTCGAAGTGAAGGACTTTGCCGAGGTAACAGATGGAGAATGGAGCCGGTATTTCGAGGTGAATGTTATGAGCGCCGTCCGCCTGTGCCGCCGCTATCTGCCGCAAATGCTTGAGAGAAACAGCGGGCGGATTTTGAACATTTCCAGTGAAGCGGGTGTCAAACCGCTTGCGCAAATGATTCCATATTCAATGACTAAAACAGCCTTGATCAGTTTATCCCGAGGAATGGCGGAAATGACAAAAGGCACAAAAGTCACCGTCAACTCCGTGCTGCCGGACCCACTTGGACCGAGGGCGTCGCTTCATACATGGAAGGGGCCGCAAAAGCTGCCGGTGAAGATACGGATACCTTTGTCAAAGATTATTTCAAAGTGAACGAGCCGACATCGCTCATTCAGCGTTACGCGACTCCTGAGGAAGTAGCCAATACGATTGTATTTCTCGCGTCTGAGGCGGCTTCTGCCATTAACGGCACCGCACAAAGGGTCGAAGGCGGCATTATCCGCTCCATTTAACCGCACAAAAAAGCCCGGCACAAGGGGGGGCAGTCCCCTCAGATGTGCCCGGGCTTTTTTTATACAACGCCTGCAAAAGGGACCGGCTCCCAGCCCCCCGTCTCAAGCTCGATGGAAAACAGGCCGCCCGCGTGCGGCTGTTCGAGTCTCTCGGCTTCCGTCATTTTTTCCGTCGCGGTCGTAATATACAACGTTTTCAGCTCTTTGCCTCCGAATGCACAGCAGGTGACGTACTTTGCGGGAACGTCAATTGACGCGATTTCTTTATGCTGAAATGGATCAATCTGAACGGCCCGTCCGCCTCCGAATAAAGCCACCCACAGCATCCCGTTTTGGTCAATGGTCATCCCGTCAGGAGACCCGTCCGATTCCGGAAATCGATAGACGGTTTTGGGATTTGATACGTCCCCGGTTTCAGGATCGTATGTGTAGCAGACGATTTCCTGTGTCGGAGTATCGATATAGTACATCAGGTTTCGATTCCGATCCCAGTCCAATCCGTTGGAGGTGGAGACTTGATCCTTGATTTTCACAAGGCTGCCATCCGTGTTAAACCGATACAGCGAAGCCTCCTCCTCCTTTCCTTCCATACTCGTCGTTCCCGCCCAAAGCCTTCCGGACGGGTCACATTTCGCGTCATTGAAGCGGATGCCGTCCCGCATGTCCTTCGGCCGCTTCATTTTTGTCAATGTATCTTCCTGAAGATGATAAAGATAAAACCCGTCCTTCATCGTCATGACCAATTCTTCCTTTGAATACAAAGCAAGCGCCGTCACAAACGATTTAAATTTAACGGAACGGTTTATACCGTCAGCCGGGGTGAACATATGGAGCTGGCTGCCCAAAATATCCACCCAGTACAGGCATTCTTTCTCCTTGTCCCATAAAGGGCCTTCTCCGATAACTGCTCTCGTATCTGCTTGTAATGCTGCTTCCACGTTTAAACACCTCATTTGCTCGTCGTTCTCTTATTGTTATTCCCGACAAAGCGGCGTCCAAACTTAATCTTTTTTAAAAAGAATCGTAATTACCGTTCCCGCGTTGATTCTGCTGTTGACATGGATGGTTCCGTTATGGAGATGAACGAGCTCCTTGGCAATCGCAAGCCCGAGTCCCGTGCCTTCTGACGGACCCTTCGTATTCGTTCCGCGGTAATAGCGGTTAAACAGCTGATGGATGGTTTCTTCGTCCATCCCTCTGCCGTTATCCTTGACCTTCAGAATGAGCTGTTCGGCTGATTCCTCAAGCACGACCTGAATGGCCGTTCCTTTTTTATTATGCTTCACCGCATTCGCCAGCAGATTCTCCAGGATGCGGCGGAACCACGCTTCGTCAATCGCGAAAAGAATGTCTTCATTTTTCGTTGAAAACGTAATGTCATAGCCTTCTGAAAATGTATTCTTCGTAAAATCATTCGTAACGTTTCTGATAAAGGGAACGACGCTGATCATTCTTCTTTCGATCGGCAGAGCGGCGTTCTTCAGCCGGTACGTCAAGTTTAAATCCTCAATCAGCTTAGACATGTATTCTGATTTTTCTCTGACGATCTGCCCCATTTCTTTGACTTCTTCCGGCGTCCAGTCGTATTGTTTTGACTCCAGCATCATGCTGTAGCCGTAAATCGTGCTGAGCGGCGTTTTTAAATCATGGGACAGACCGGCGATCCATTCTTCCCTTGTCGTCTGAATTTTTTCCCTGTTTTCCTTATCCCGTTTCAGCGTGTCGGTCAGCTGATCCATTGATTCGAAAATCTCGGAGAAAAAGCGGAACGGCTGCTTTGTTTTGCCTTTTTTGTTTTTGCTGACCGGGCGGCCTTTTCGGTTGCGCGGCTCCTCAAGCCGGCCTTTCGATAAGTTGACGAGCCATCTGATCGTGTGAAAAAGCGGCCATCCGAAACGGAAGGAATACCAAATCGTCAGCATGCAAATCATGAAAACCAATACTCCGATCAGCAGAAACAGGGTTTTCAGCACATTTTTCAAAAATGATTTATTAAATTCATGATCGGGAATATAAACGGGATTCGGAACCGTCGCGACCATCCATTTTGTTTTATTAATTCTTTTAAAGGAAAATTCCCGCTTATAATTCCACGGCTTTGAACTGTATTTCAAAAGTTCGAGCTCATTTATATTTTCCCGCTCTTTTTTCGTGCTGTTGATATCTCCGAGCAGTCTGCCGTTGACCTCAAGAAGATACACCGCGCCTTTCTCCCGTTTAATAAAATCTTTTGTGCTTTTTTTGTATTGAGAAAGCGAAGAAAGGGACGGTTCATGCGACTCGATGTATGTGAGGAGCTGTTCGCTGGCAGATTTCCAGCCGAACAAAATTAAATAAGTCTCATCATTAATCGTGACGGTCCAATAGTTCAGCTTATAGTTGTCAAAATTTTTGTTCTGGTAAATGGATAAGAGCTCTTTTCTGCTGTAATGGCTCGGCACATCTCTCGGCACACGGTAAGCATAATCTGTTTTCTCCTGGTCATTAATAATTTGCAGCCAGCCTTGCTGTTTTCTGACCGACATTTTTAAAAATTCATCGACGTCCCATGACCCGTCCTCATTTTTATCAAGCCATGCTTCAAAAGAGTCAGCCGTCGCTTTTGTAAGACCGGCGTTGGCTTCGGCTTCACTGAAGCGCCAATCCAAATAGAAAAACGAAGCGATGGCCATGGCGGTAATCAGCAGGATGACAAGCAGGAGCTGCCCGAAAAAATGGAGCAGAAATTTTCCGCGCATCCTCATGATTGGGTTCCTTTTTCTCCTTGATCAGGAATGAACCGGTATCCGAGGCCGCGCACGGTCACGATATAATCTGGATTGCTTGGGTCCTTCTCAATCTTTTCTCTGAGCTTGCGGATGTGCACCATGACCGTATTGTTGTCACCGTAGGACGGGTAACCCCATACTTTTTCATAGATTTGATCCTTTGAGAGCACCACATTGGGATGCTCGCAGAAAAACTGCAGCAATTGCAGAAGCTGAGCGGAGCAGCTGACGGGCTGGCCGCCGACAATCAGCTCGGCGTTTTGCGGCGAATATGAGAAATAATCGTATGAATACGTCTTCCCCGCTTCTTCATCTTCCCGCTTATATGTTCTCTTTAAGTGCGCTCTGATGCGCGCCGCCAATTCGAGCGGGTTAAACGGTTTCGTTATATAATCATCTGCTCCCAATGCAAATCCTGACAGCTTGTCCGCGTCAGACGACCGGGCAGTCAGAAAAAAGATCGGAGCGTCGGTATAGTCTCGTATTTCCGTGCACGCTTCAAAACCGGTCATCCCTTCCATCATGACATCCAGCACGATCAGATCGACGTTTTCATGCTTGACATGCTCGATGGCTTCCTCAGCGCTTCCGGACGACTTTACGTTATGGTAGCCTTCTTTGACGAGAACGCGTTTGACCATATCAACAATCGCCTTCTCATCGTCTACAATTAAAATTGACGCATTTTCCACTTTGACGTTCCTTTCTCTCTGTTTTTTTTCATCATATCATTATATGGATGAAATTTGGTACTTTTTTAGTGCGGAGGTAATGCGGGGCACAGAAAAGAAAAACGAGACCGGACAGCTGCTCTCGTTTTTCTCGTATGTGATGGCGGAATATAGTTGAAGCCGCCGTTCGCCTCAGGAGTTTTCGTTAATAAAATGAAGAATAAATTCCCAAAATCCCGGTACTTCCTGGCATAACAGCATGTCCGCTTTCTCAAATATCTTGATCTTCAGTTCCTGTTCCAAATCCTCTCTTTCCTGGTAAGAAGTATTGCTCAGTTTTTTTTTTATCATTGGTGAAAAACGTGAAATGAGGTATTCCATTTCGTCAATATCTGTTTTCTCTTTGTTGCAATCAAATGGCCCGTTCACTGCTTCTTTTCCCCCTTTTTTTGCTTGTCCAGCTGTTTTCTGAGATTGTCCAGCCCCTTTTTGTGAATATTGGAAATGTTTTGCCGCGATTCGCCTAACGACTCGGCAATCTCCTTCATTGTCGCCCCGTGAAGGTAAATGTTCGTTAATACACTTTTTTGTTTATCTGTTAATGTTTGAAGCGCTTCGTACAAATCCCGGTTTTGGACATGCTGGCTCAAATCTCCCTGCTGCCGCAAAAACTCTTCATACGCATCTTTCCCCATTTCATAAGGAAGCGGCTCACCCCCTTCCGGCTGATCAACCGTCAGCGGATACCGCTTTTGGTTTTTCCGGATGCGCTTGTCAAAGTCGATGGAGAAAATCCGGATCATAGAGTTCATATATTTAATGATCCGGATTTCCTTATAAAACTGCTTAAAGTTTTCGTCCAGTGATTTTGCATCCTTCTCATTTGAGTGTTCCATCACATTTTTGAACTGCTCGTAATGCTGCGGGTCGCTCAAAAAATGTTTGACAATAGGGTGTTTCATAATTTCCTTGCATTTTGACCGTAAAAGAACTTGATAGTCCATAAAACCGCCTCCTAATTACATTAAATGAAAGAAAACAAAAAAAAGTAAACTACTCCTTTCCGACTAAGGTATCTTATCCCTTATGGCCCAGTTTTTTTTTCGGAGCAAAAAAAGAACCGCTCCCGGCTTTCAGGTTTACGATATCCGTTCTTTCTTTCACTTATATATACGACTGCTGATCAAGTCAGGAGGTGGTTGGAAATGGATCAGGTTTTTATAGAAGAAGTTGTGAGACAAATCGGCAATCTCGGTTTCCCTGCACTTATTGCCATGTACCTTCTCACCCGGTTTGAGAAAAAGTTTGACCACCTGATCGAGCTGATGACGGAACTGAAAGACCAGAAGATGAAAAATTAATTTTCGAACGAAGTTGACTTTTCATCGGAACGCATCACTTAACTAAACAGAAGGGAAAACGAAAGGCCTTTCACATTCTCTTTCTGGCAAAAAACATAGTTTGAGAGGAGACGATTTACATGTCAAAAGAAAACAACTGCAATATCCCGCAGCCGATCAGAGGAGACAAAGGGGCTACAGTCACCATTCCCCGCAACCTTGAAAGGGACCGCCAAAACCCTGATATGCTGGTGCCGCCGGAAACAGATCACGGTACAGTCGACAACATGAAATTCTCTTTCTCAGATGTTCACAACCGGTTAGAAAAAGGCGGTTACGCCCGTGAGGTAACCGTTCGCGAGCTGCCGATCTCAAAAAACCTGGCTTCTGTCAACATGCGGTTAAAACCCGGCGCGATTCGCGAGCTGCACTGGCATAAGGAAGCGGAATGGGCTTATATGATTACAGGCAAAGCTCGGATTACCATTGTTGATGAACTGGGCCGCAGCTTCATTGATGATGTGAAGGAAGGGGATTTATGGTACTTCCCGTCAGGTCTTCCCCACTCCATTCAGGGGCTTAAAGAAGGCTGTGAATTCCTGCTTGTCTTTGATGACGGGTCATTCTCTGAAAACAGTACGTTCCAACTAACAGACTGGCTTGCCCATACGCCTTTGGATGTTATCGCGAATAACTTCGGGGTAACGGAGAAGGAGCTTGCCAATCTTCCGGCGAAAGAGAAATATATCTTTGAAGAACCGGTTCCGGGCTGCCTGAAGGATGACATTACAGAAGGGCCGAACGGCGAACCGCCTTACCCATTCACCTACCGTCTCCTCGATGAAGGGCCGACTGCGGAAACAGACGGCGGAAAAGTATATATCGCCGATTCTACAAACTTCAAAGTGTCAAAAACAATTGCTTCAGCGCTTGTTGTGGTAGAACCCGGCGCAATGAGAGAATTGCACTGGCATCCGAATACGCACGAATGGCAATATTATATTTCCGGCAAAGCGCGTATGACGGTGTTTGCTTCTGACGGGCATGCGAGGACCTTTAACTATCAGGCGGGCGATGTCGGTTACGTTCCATTCGCGATGGGCCACTATGTTGAGAACCTTGGAGATGAGCCGCTTGTTTTCTTAGAAATCTTTAAGGATGATCACTATGCCGATGTGTCACTGAACCAATGGCTTGCCATGCTTCCTGAGACATTCGTTCAGCAGCACCTTGATTTAGGCAAAGACTTTACGGATATCCTTTCAAAAGAAAAACATCCTGTTGTGAAAAAGAAAAAATAAAGACACAAATTGACTTGCAGAGGTTCGTCTCTGCAAGTTTCCTCTGTGTGAAAAGGAGCTGAACAGATGATCACTCAACACAACCCGAAAGAGTTTTTTCTTCAGGTGCTTCAATATGCGGCGGCAGCGGCAGCCGTATTATTCGGTTATTTTATCGTAATGATGACAGTGTTTTCTTTAGCGGGGACGAGCTATGGGTCAATTGCGTACGTCCTGCTTTTTGCCGTGCTTTTTATTATTCTCGGATTATGCTTTGAACCGTTTGAACGGCTGATGATACATAGCTTCACTTTTTTTAAAACGGGCAGGCTGTCTTTTGTCCTTTCAGCCAGCACCGTTCAGCTGTTATTTCTCTGGATGACCGCCTATACGACAGATGAGCTGATTGGGAATGTTTGGCTGTCCACGACGGAAGAGCTGATTGTAGCCGCCGTATTTTTCGGTCTGGATAAATGTTTTTCCGGCCATAAAAACACACGGGCACACTAAAAAACGCAGGCCGGATGGCTGCGTTTTTTTGCGTTACATCGTTACGCTTTCTTGCTGGATTAAATCGTAGGTTAAGCAAACGGGTTTGTTCGTGCGCGGGTCTTTGACGATTTGCGCGTCAATATGAAAGACCTCTTCCAAAATACCGGGTGTCATGACTTCCTCCGCTGTCCCTTCCTTAATGACCCTCCCTTTTTTAAGCGCGATCATGTAATGGGAAAAACGTGCGGCATGGTTCAAATCATGAATGACCATCAAAATGGTGCGGCCCTGCTCTTTATTTAATTGATCCAGCAGCTGCAAAATTTCAAGCTGATGGGCAAGATCTAGATATGTGGTCGGTTCATCGAGAAGAAGCAGCTCTGTTTCTTGAGCAAGCGCCATGGCGATCCACACACGCTGCCGCTGCCCTCCTGATAGCGCCTCGATCGGACGGTCGTGAAAAGCGGCCATTCCCGTCTCCTCAAGGGCCCACTTGATCATATCGCGGTCTTTTTCACTCAGACGCCCCATTCCGGACTGATGCGGAAACCTGCCGTAGGAGACAAGTTCGTATACGGTCAGCCCGCTCGGCGCTTCAGGCGTCTGCGGAAGGATCGCCATTTCCTTCGCTATATCCTTCGCAGACATTTGCATGATCGCCTGTCCGTTAAGATAGACGGCGCCGGATTTCGGACGCATGATTCTGGACATCGTTTTGAGAACCGTCGATTTTCCGCAGCCGTTAGGACCGATTAATGTTGTGATTTTTCCTTTTGGTATGGCGATTTGCAAATCTTTCGCAATCAAACGGTCGCCATAGCCGACAGTGAGCTGTTCTGCCAATAATGAATTCATCGCGGCAGTCTCCCTCCTTTATTTCGTTTTCATCAGCAAGTAAATAAAATACGGCGCCCCGAGCACGGAAATCACCAAGCCGACCGGAACCTCCGACGGAGCGAGGACATTTCTCGCCAGCGTATCAGCCAGCAGAAATAAAAACGCGCCGATTAAAGCCGAAACGGGGATAAGCGTTTGATGGCGCGGGCCTGTCAGCCTTCTTGCCAAATGCGGCGCAATCAAGCCTAGAAACGCGATCCCGCCAGCAGCAGCGACACATGAGGCAGCCAGCGCAACGGCAGCAATCAGCAAAATGCGCCGTTCCTTTTCAACCGCTGTTCCAAGCCCCGTTGCCAGTTGATCCCCAAGCTGGAGCACATTTAAATACCGGGCTTTATACAGGCTGAACGGCAGGAGAAACAAAAGCCACGGCAAAATGGACAGCACCATCTTCCAATTGGCGTTCCAAATCGAGCCGGAAATCCACACCAGCGCCTGCATGAAGTCTCGCGGCTCCATTTTCAGCTGAAAAATCAGCAATAGAGCGTTAAACCCCGCATTTACGCCAATCCCGACCAAAATGAGCCGAACAGGCGAGACTCCTTTTTTCCAGGCCAGCACATATATAAGAAGCGCAGCGATAAAGGCTCCTGCCAACGCACTTACCGGCAGCAGCCACGTGCTGAACATGCTCAAATCAGCAGCAGTCCCCTTGAAAAAGAAAATAAAAAGGACAACGGACAGAGAAGCCCCGGCATTAATGCCGAGAATGCCCGGCTCTGCCAAATCATTTTGGGAAACGCTTTGCAAAATCGCGCCTGATACCGCAATTCCGGCGCCGACCAATAAGGACAGCACCATGCGCGGCAATCTGAATTCAAATAAAACAAGCTGGTCACGAGCGTCTCCCTGTCCGAAAAAGACACGAAGCGTTTCTAAAGGAGCAATGCGGATGACGCCCATGTTTAAGCTGATAAAAAAGACCATTAATATAAGAAGAAACGTAACGGCCATGACGGCCAGCGGTTTTTTCGTCTTCATTACAGCCCTCTCCTTTCCCTGCGCGCCAAATAAAAGAAAAAGGGAACGCCGATAAGGGCGGTCAAAGCGCCGACCGGTGTTTCAAACGGCGCATTCACGAGTCTTGCGGCAATATCACTGAATACAAGCAGTACAGCGCCGAAAACCGCTGAACAAGGGATAATCCACCTGTAATCAACCCCGACCAAAAAACGGGTGATATGCGGAATGACCAGGCCGATAAAGGAAATGGCTCCGGCGACTGAGACAGAAACGCCCGTTAACAGGACAACGACAAGCATTCCGATCACTTTCACAAGCGCTGTATATTGCCCAAGCCCCTTAGCCAGCTCTTCCCCTAAACTAAGCACCGTCACTGAGCGCGCAATAAGAAATGCGAGCACCAATCCGATGGCCCCGACAACCAAAAGCAGCTGAACGCCCTGCCATTTCACGGATGCGACTCCGCCTGCATACCAAAACTTCACATCTTGGGCAACATCGAAACGGATCGCAATCGCACTTGACAGCCCCGTTAAAAAGTAACTGACGGCCGTACCGGCCAGCGCTAGCTTCACCGGTGTCAGCCCGCCTTTGGAAAACATACCGATGCCAAAAACCGCAAGAGCCCCGATCCCCGCTCCGGCGAAGGACCATAATACAAGCCCGGCAGCGGACAATGCCGGAACAAAAGCAAACGCCAAAGCGATCGCAAACCCTGACCCTGATGTCACTCCCATAATGGAAGGCTCCGCCAGCGGGTTCCGCGTCAGTCCCTGCATAATAGCCCCGGACACAGCTAAAAAAGCCCCGACGAGCGCGGCGGCAGCGGTTCTCGGCAGCCTGAGATCACGTATGATCTGGTGGGATGTATTTTGCGGCTGAAAGTGAAAAAGAGCATCCCACACCGTTCGAAGATGAATATCAGCAGCACCGACAGAAACGGAAAGAGCTCCGCCGATCAGTAAGACGGCGATACCTGAGCAAAGCAAAATGACCGCTCTGAAGGAACGCGCCGTCCACTGAATTTCGGTCCCTGAAGCTCCTTGAGCCGTCATTGTCTGTTTCTTTTTCAATAGACCCAACACTCGTTCTTCCTTTCTCAACGACTATAGTGATAATGATTATCAATAACTTTTCTCAGTATAGCATCTTTATCTTCCCTTGTAATAGACTAAAATCATATAAAAAAGAAAGATTTCATAAAAAATAGCGTGCTTCTCTGAAACGGCAATGATATAATCACACTGATAATGATTCTCTTTATCACCCATAATCTATGAAAGAAGGAATGTCAGATGTTCCATACATACAAGAAGATCGGCACCGCCCTCATTGCCGTGCTGCTCATCACCGCTTTGGCCGCTTGCGGTAATTCATCAGACACGAAAGGTTCTTCTAAAAAAGAAGAAACCGTCACATATAAAGCCGAAAACGGCAATATCAAAATACCGAAGCACCCGAAACGGGTTGTCGTCATGGCTGACGGCTACTACGGCGACTTTAAACAGCTCGGCATCAACGTTGTCGGCGCACCGGAAAACGTATTTAAAAACCCTTACTACAAAGGAAAAACAAAAGGTGTTACAAATATCGGCGACGGCACCTCCGTTGAAAAAATCATTGACTTAAAGCCGGATTTAATCGTCGTCTGGACGACACAGGGCGCAGATATAGAAAAGCTTGAAAAAATCGCCCCGACGGTCGCCATCAAATATGACAAACTGAACAATATTGACCAGTTCAAAGAGTTTGCGAAAATGACAGGCACAGAAGATAAAGCCGGCAAATGGCTAGCCGAGTGGGATAAAAAAACCGCAGCCGCTAAAACAAAGGTTCAAAAAGCGGTCGGCTCGAAAACCATCTCCATTATGCAGACAAACGGTAAAGATATTTACGTATTCGGCAAAGACTTCGGCCGGGGCGGAAGCATCATTTACGACAAACTGGGACTCAAGGCTACAAAGCTGACGAAAGAAAAAGCCATTAATCAGGGACCTGGCTATGCCAGCATTTCACTTGAAAAACTGCCTGACTTCGCCGGAGACTACATCTTTATGGGACCGTGGCAGGCAGGCGGCGACACAGGCGTGCTCGACAGTCCGATTTGGACAAACCTCGATGCCGTAAAACAAAAGCATGTGTACCATATTGACCCGATCGGCTTCTATTTCTCTGATCCGATCTCGCTTGAAGGCCAGCTTGACTACATGACGAAAAGTTTAACAAAGTAACCGGGGAGCCGCTAAAACAGCGGCTCTTTTCTGCAATATCTTAACAAAAAAAAAATTTATGCCAAAATTTGCATTTTTGGTTCAACGTGTATAATAAGATTCTCCCGGGCGGGGGAATCTTATTTTTTATATGGGGGAAGCAAAATGAGTCGAGTGTAACATCCTTACTATCAGCTTTCGGGCGGGCCTATCCGTATTGACTGTGGGAACAAAGTGAAGATGGCTCGGAATTTGAAGATTAGCACCTTCCAGCCTTTTTATTTTACTTTCCTGTGAAGCCGGGTAATCAATTTCAAAAATGCCTAAGCTGTTTTCCAATTCCGGATGCCGGAAACAAAACGTATCTAACCCGGCTCCGAGTATGACATACTGCTCTGCTCCCAGCATCACTTCGTTAAGCAATACTTTTTCGCAATACGAGGCACGTGCTAAGGGTGTTGGAGAAAGCTGGACTTGGGTAATCCATTTCAGCATTTCTTCCGGATCATCCAGAAACCGTTGAGCAAAATCTTTGCTGAAAAATGGTATACCTTGCATCATATGGCTTTGATGTCTGAAAACTCTTTTTGGGAAATTAGATCCTGTGCGATAAAGTCGTCAAAAATTTTGGGACTATCCCGATGGACTTCACCAGTCCGTTTTCTTTTCAACAGCTAAACGATCATGGCTTTGGCTGCAAAAAAACCTTTTTCAGCCTTTTGGGCGTTTCTTATTATGTTACGAAAGAGGACATTGCCCGCTTATTCAAACACTTATTTGCCCAAGTCCCCTCAGGAAGTTCTATCGTTTTTGATTATGCGGATGAAAAACTCTTTGAAGAAAAAGGGATGTCTGACAGAGTTGAGCATATGGTACAAATGGCGGCAGCGGGCGGAGAGCCAATGAAGTCGTGTTACGTATGATGAAATCGAGAAAATGTTAGAAGCAGCAGGTTTACTCATTTATGAACATTTATCACCAGCTGCGATCCATGACCTTTTCTTTCGCAATCGCACGGATTATTTGTCCGCATTTGAAACGATTCATTATATTCACGCTGTAAAAAAATAAGCTTACACAAAAAAGACACCTCACATCTGTGAAGTGTCTTTTTTTTCATACCGTCTGTTTGCCCTTGATAAATTTCTTTGACACAAACGGATATATGATCAATCCGACGAAAAACAGTCCGATGCCGAGAATAAAAGTCGTTAAATCGGCAGTTCCGGTCACAATCACGTATATAGAGTATACGCAGGCGAGGATAGCGATAATGCCGTCCCTCACTCTTGAGCCCTTCAGCTGATCATACGTCTCACCTTTCCATATGAGCTTCAGGCTGTAGATGGCCGATACAAGATATGGAATCAAATACGCGAGCGTCGCCGCCGTCGTCAAAAATGTAAACGCGTCACTAATCGTCCGGGAAATGACCGAAAAGATAAAGATTTGAGACATCACGTTCGTCACGATAAGCGCAACAACCGGACTGCCCTGTTTATTTGTTTTTGCAAAAACAGCGGGAAAGTCGCCTGATTTCGCCGCTTGATACGGAACCTCGGAGCCAAGCAGAATCCATCCGAGCATCGTGCCGAACAAACAAAGGATGGCCAAAATCGCCATAATGATGCTCCCCGCGCTGCCGACAATCGCGTACAGCACGTCAACAAACGGTTTTTCAGAGCCGACAAGCTTATCATGCGGAAGCACGCCCATCGTAATCAATGTGACGATGATATAGATGCTCAGCGCGATTAACAAGCCGGTAATGGTCGCGCGTTTGACGTCACGCTGTGAGCTCGCGCGGCCTGATAAAATAACGGCCGATTCAATTCCCACGAATGCCCATAATGTTGAAATCGCCGCATTGTGAATTTGGCCGCCGATTCCGTCCACTGTATGAGAAGCGCTTTGAACGGGAAAATAAAAATGATCAAAAAACGAGGTTTGAAACACAAACAAACCTGCAATGATAAAAAAGATAAATCCTAACACTTTTGAAAACGTCGTTATGAAATTCAACTTACTCGCGCCGTTAATGCTGGAAACGAGAATCGTATGAGTACCCCACAATAAAACCGTACATACGGCAAACGTCAAAAGCTGTCCGAGCGTGACTGTTTGGCTGCCGAGCGAAAACATAACGCGCTTATCCGTTAAGATTGGGAAAAACGATGTTAAATACCCGGCAAGGCTTGTGATGATTGCCACGTTGCTGATCCAGCTCGCTACCCAGTACCCCCAGACCATTGTAAATCCGGCGGCGTTGCCTTTTTTCGGATCATTAAACAGCGACCTTGCATAGCTTTGCGGACCCGCCGTCAGCTCAGGCTTGCGTATCGATAAGTGCCCGAACACAAGCGCAATCATTAAAACGCCGGCTCCCGTTAAGAGCCATGCGGATGCAGCGCCGAGCGGACTCGCGATGGCTGCAAGCGAGCTCGGCAGCGAAAAAATGCCCGAACCCACCATATTTCCTACGACAAATGCCGTTAATAACCAAAAACCCCATTTTTTCGTCTGTTCCATTCCAGTACCTCCAGATTATTCATTCGTAAGGACCAGACCCTGAGACCACATTTACGCACAAAAAAAGCCTGAACAAAAGTCCATGCTTAAAGAAACACACACCCTTGATCTCCGGATAGCCCTCCGCGAAAAAGCACGCGGCAGTCCTGCACTTATTCAGATACAGTCCCAGCATAAAGAAGGATCGGCTTTCTTTACACTTCGGCGCTGATGCCTTTAACACATGTTTTGCGGCCCCTGTCGGCCTGGCATGTGCGACTCATCATCAAGCGCAACCTCTACCTCACCGAGAAAGAGTGAGGATTTTTATCATTCAATTCTAATCAGAGGTTATCAGAGATAAAAAGATCTGTCAAAGGGAATTAGATGGAAAACGGATAGAGCGTTTGCCCTATCCGATTGATGTGTCAGCGGTTGTTTTTTTTCTTTTGAACAGCTTCTTGAAGCGGATCGTCTTTAAGAGCGGCACCGGCGTCGTCAAGCGCGCCTTGCATGATGTTTTTGTCTTTATCGTTGTTTTTTCCTTTTTCTTTGTTAAAGAAAGCCATCAGTATCACCTCTTTATGAAAAATGGGTACACCTATAATGTGGCTTTTTCCGCAGCATAATATGCGAAAATTCGCGGCTCCTTCCTTTTGGCGGAACAGGTAAAGTTTGTTGCTCAAACATGCATTCTCTTGATATATTTGTAATTCAGGGGATTTTGGCAAAAATAAAAAGGAGAAGCGAAAATGACAGGAAAAACACACATCATGGGAGGCATCGCTTCTTGTTCGGCAATCGCTTATTATTACGGATTTGATCCGGTCCTTATGACGGCATCAGGAGCCATAGGGGCGTTAATTCCCGATATATGCCACACGAAAAGCAAAATCGGCAGAACGCTGCCTTTACTGTCCAAAGTCGTGAGCACGGTATTCGGCCACAGAACCTTTACACACAGCCTGCTGTTTATGCTCCTTATGTTTTTGATCACGGCAGCATACATTCCGAATGAAAGCGTCTCGGCAGGGCTGATGATCGGGATGGCGAGCCACCTGGTGCTGGACGCATGGACGGTTAACGGAATTAAACTGCTGTTTCCGTCAGCGATCCGCTTCCGGCTTCCTTTATACATGAGGACGGGAAGTTTTTCGGAACAGCTTGTGCTGGCCGGCTTAACGATTGTATCCTGCTATTATTTTTACGAACTGTTTCACGGCCGCATCTCATAAACGAAAGCGTTCGGGATCATGACCGGCGCTGCGAGGGTGAGGAGTCATACATATGAAAGAAACCTTCATAAGAAAACAATGGTTTTTATGCCTGTCGATTCTGTTTATGTGGATAAAAACCTATCTCGTCTATAAACTCGGCTTTGAATTGCAGATTAATTCCTTGCTGGAGGAATGCCTGCTTCTCATCAATCCGCTGAGCTTTATTCTGCCGCTGTTTGGGATCGGGCTTTTGCTGACAGAAAACAAACAGCGGATGTTTTTGCTCGCCGCCAATGTCATTTTGACGGGGATTTTAATCGCAAACACGGTTTTTTACGGGTTTTACATTGATTTCATTACCATTCCGGTTTTGTTTCAGGCCAGCAATATGGGCGATATGGGGAGCAGTGTCCAAGAGCTGTTTCACCCGCTTTATATCGCTTTGTTTATAGATATTGCACTTCTTTTTTATCTTGGGAAAAGGAACGCGTCCGTCAGAGAAAAAGCGGGCATCCGCACCGTCAAGACGTACGCCTGGGTTTCGGCCGGTCTGATTCTGTGCAATCTTGCGCTCTCGGAAGCCGAGCAGCCGAAGCTGTTCACACATCCCTTTGACCGCGAAGCGCTTGTGAAAGGAATCGGACTGTTCCACTTTCATTTGTATGATACCGTTTCGCAAACCCTTTATGCCGGCGCAAAAGCGTTTGCTGACGAAGACAGTCTGGCAGCAGTTGCGAATTACACCCAAGCGGATTACAGCAAACCGTCTGAAACGAAGTTCGGGCTGGCAAAAGGGCGCAATGTGATCTTTGTCACTCTCGAATCAACGCAGAGTTTCGTCATGAATAAGCGGGTAAACGGACAGGAGATTACCCCGTTTATGAATAAACTGCGAAAAAAAAGTTTTGATTTCACCCATTTTTATCAGCAGACCGAGCAAGGAAAAACATCTGACTCAGAATTTATCACCGCCAATTCGTTATATCCGTCTTCAAGCGGCGCCGTTTTTTTTACAAAAAGCGGCCATCAGTTCAATACGACGTACCATACGTTAAAAGACCATGATTACTATTCCGCCGTGTTTCACGCCAACAATAAGGCCTTTTGGAACCGGGATGAGATGTATCAGACATTTGGAATTGACCGTTTTTTTGACGTGAATGAATTTAAGGTAACACCGGAAACGTCCACAGGCTGGGGGTTAAAGGACAAAGAGTTTTTGGAGCAGTCCGCGGCAAAATTAAAAAAACTGCCTCAGCCCTTTTACAGCAATTTACTTACTTTGACCAACCACTTCCCGTTTGAAATCGGGGAACGCGATAAACTCATTGATGAATCAGACTCAAGCAGCAGCTTATTAAACCGCTATGTGACGACCGTCCGCTACGAGGATGAAGCCCTGAAGCATTTTTTCAAAAAGCTGAAAGAAGAAGGACTGTATGACAACGCGATGATCGTCCTGATGGGAGATCATTACGGCATCTCGGAAGCGCATAATAAAGGGCTCGCCGAGTTTTTAGGAAAAGAGGAGATCACTCCGTACGACACGGTTCAGCTTCAGCGCGTGCCGTTTATCATTCATATACCGGGAGTGA
Organism: Bacillus sp. ISL-51; assembly: GCF_018613535.1. Classification (GTDB taxonomy): domain Bacteria; phylum Bacillota; class Bacilli; order Bacillales; family Bacillaceae; genus Bacillus. The sequence continues at coordinate 665 of NZ_JAGGQB010000008.1, read as the reverse complement.
CTGACCGCGCGCCCGAAACGATTTCTTCGGCGGGAGGTCAGGTTGATGTGAAGCCGACCTTATTGCACCTTCTCGGTATTGAAACGAAAGGCAGCATTCAGTTCGGCAATGATCTGTTTTCTAAAGAAAGAGCGCCGTTCGCCGTTTTGAGAAACGGCAGCTTTATCACGAAGGATCATGTTTATACGAAAAACACGTGTTACCGCCGCAAAACAGGCGAACCCCTCCCTGAAGACCGTGCGTGCAGGCATGATAAAGAGAAAGCGGAACAGGAGCTCATGCTTTCAGATAAAGTATTGAACGGCGACTTGCTTCGGTTTTACAAACAATAAAAAAATCCCTCCGTTTCCGGGACTGACCCCCTAGAATGAGACAAATAAAAAACACCTTTAAGTTAAAAAGCGGGTATGGAATACCTGTAAACAACTTGGAGGTGTTTTTCTATGGGCAAAAGAGTAAGCTATCCAACTGATGTAAAAATGAAAGCCATCAAAATGCGGCTGGCCGGGGTGCCGGTGAAGGAAGTCTTAAAAGAATTAAACATCCGAAACAAAACGCAGCTTAAAACATGGATGAAATGGTACAAAGCAGGCGAACTCCACCGTTTTGAACAGCCGGTGGGCAAGCAGTATTCCTTCGGAAAAGGGCCTGAATATGAAAATGAA
>NZ_JAGGQB010000007.1 GCF_018613535.1 Bacillus sp. ISL-51 | reverse complement strand
CTCAGAATGAGCTGGGTTTTTTCTTTTAGAAAAGATTCCTAACGTGTAAAAGCTAATGCCTCTTGAAGAGAGCATTAGCTTTTTATGTTCATATAGACTTTGCTTTGCTGCTATGATTTCTTAGGCTGTTTGATTTCATTGTCTCGAGCATTCTTAAACCGAACACAATCAGGAGCATGATCAGCATCAATGCTGTGAACAGCCAGAAAGCTGTTTGTGCCGGATATTCATCTAAGCTCCAGCCGACAGCAATCGGAAGAATTGATCCTCCCAGTCCATTGGAAGCAAGCAGGATGCTGGTGGTTTGTTCTGTTTTTCCGGGGTAAAAGTGATTGGTGATGATTAATGCGATTGCGAACATACCAGCCATGAACAGACCTAAGAAGAAACAAAGAGCAAAACCGAGCCAAACGGTTTTACTTAACGACAATACGGCAAGTGCGGCCAGACCGCCAATGCTTATGAGACGGAGAAACCTGTGATAGGTTAATTTTTCTGATACCGGACCTGTTAGTAACCGTCCGATGATCATGCCGGTCCAATAAATTGTTACCGTTATCGTTGCCAAAGAGTTGGGGATATCCCATTTCTCAGCGAAGATTGAGGGGATAAAATGCACGATCGATACTTCGCTGCCTCCGTAGAAGAAGAAGTAAGCGGCCGCCATCGAAATAAACAGCAATCCATGAGCCCGGTAGCCTGGGCTTTCTTTTTTATCGGTGCCGGGAGAGTCTTCTTTACGTATGAGCAATTGATCAATACTGCCGAAGCTCATTTGTTTCCAAGCAACCAAAAGCGCCAAACTGCTTAATCCTAATATCGAAAATGCTAATGTCCACATGTGGCTGTTGATAAGAAAGCCTGACAGCAGCGGCATAAACAGCGCGCCCAGTCCGTAGGCAACCTCCATCTTGCTCATGGCCACGGCTTGTCTTTCTTTAATAGCGGTGAGAATGATGGTGCCTACACAGGATTCTACTAAGCCTGCGCCCAGCCCTGCTATGCTCACAAGAAGAAAGAGTAAAGGCCAAGGGGGGAGAAAGGATATAAATATTTCACAGCTGATCAGCGCCAAGCCAAAGATAACGACGTTTTTACGCCCCAGCTTTTTCACCATGTAAGGCATTCCGAGGACACCGATTAGGAAACCCATGAACTGAGAGAACACTAATACTCCGCCATTACTGTAACTCTGTGAATAATGTGTGAGTAACTCAGGCAGTACAGCTCCAAGAATAACGAGTGTAAAAGCAATTGATCCATAAGAAAAACAGCCAATCCACAGCAGACGAGTTTTCATCATTTTATCTCCTTATTGGTAAAATAATATTTCCCTCTACTAGTTATGACATGATGTGAATAGTATTTTTAGCGAATATGATAGAAGTGACGATAGATTTTTTTACATTAAACCCAATTATTGTTACTATATCACATAACTTTTCCCCGCATACCCCTAATGATAACGTTAACAAATTGTTAACATATTTTACAAAAAGCACGTTGACATTAATTTCAATAATTTATACGATAAAAAGCGAATTTCTAATAATTTAATAGGGGTGGTAGTGTGGGAACGAAGGAAATCACGAATCCAGACAGCTTGTATTACAGTGTTGATGATGTAGTAATGGAGCGAGGAGAAGGGATTTACCTGTACGATCAAGAGGGAAATGAATATATTGATTGTGCTTCCGCTACATTTAACTTGAATTTAGGTTATGGAAACAAAGAAGTCATTGATACTGTTAAAGATCAGGTAGATAAGCTGATTCATGTCACATCTTCCTTTCAAACAGACGCAGTTAACAAACTGGCTGAAAAACTTGTAGAAATCACCCCTGATAATCTCACAAAAGTACACCCTAAAGTCAGCAGCGGTTCCGGCGCGAATGAAGGAGCTATTAAAATGGCTCAGTACTATTCCGGAAAAACTGATGTTATCTCCCTATTTAGAAGCCACCTCGGACAAACTTACATGACGTCTGCTTTATCCGGTAATTCATTTCGAAAAGAACCGTTCCCGCCTCAAATTTCTTTTGGTCTGCAAGTTCCCGACCCGTATTGCAATCGCTGTTTTTATAATCAAAAGCCAGACACATGCGGCATGCTGTGCGTAGAAAGAATTAATGATTTTATTGAGTATGCGAGCAATGGAAAAATTGCCGCTATGATTGTTGAACCGATCTCCGGAAACGGAGGAAATGTCGTTCCGCCTAAGGAATATTTTAAACAGCTGAGAAAGCTTTGCGATGAGCATGATATCGCTCTGATCTTTGATGAAATTCAAACTGGTTTCGGCCGGACTGGAAAGATGTTTGCTGCCGATCACTTTGATGTAAAACCTAATATGATGACTGTGGCAAAAGGGCTGGGAGGAACGGGCTTCCAAGTCGCCGCCACTTTGACGGAAGAAAAGTATACAGGACTGCCTGGTTACACTCATTCCTTTACTTACGGTTCGAATGTGATGGCATCAGCTGCTGCATGTAAAACCATTGACATTATGCAGCGCCCCGGCTTTTTAGAGAATGTGACGACTGTCGGAAACTATATTATGGATCGCTTAGAAACGATGAAAGAGGATTTTGCTTTTATTTCTGATGTAAGAGGCGTCGGCCTGATGATTGGCGTTGAGATTGTAAAAGAAAACAATGAGCCGGATGTAGAGCTGACCAATTATATCGCGAAACGGGGGATGGATCACGGGTTAATTCTCCGGACGTCCCGATACGGGTTCGGAAATGTATTTAAAATCCGTCCGCCTTTAACCATTACACTTAGTGAGGCTGAGGTGCTCTGCTACAGACTCCGCAAGCTATTGGAGGAAATCAAGTGAGGGACTATATTATTGAACTTGGGAAATTCGTTTATCAAAAGGTGAAAAATCAAAAAGGCACGCTGAAAAATCGGTTGGTTAACGGGTACTCTCCGGGAGGCGACGCACAGTTTAACATTGATGCCGCCGCCGAGGATGCGGTTCTCGACTATATTCAGAAGCAGGAATACCCGATCGCTTTTTACACAGAGGATGGCGGGCTGAAGCTGTTTGGAGAAAATCCGCAGTATATTTTGATTGTAGATCCTATAGACGGAACGCGGCCGGCTGCTGCGGGGCTTGAAATGTCATGTATTTCAATTGCATTGGCTTCGTATAAGCAGGACGCAAAAATAAAGGATATTGAATTTGCTTTTTTGCTTGAGCTTAAATCCGGCGCTTATATGTACGGTGATATTTATAGTGACGCTATCCAATTTGAAGGTTATCAAGGAGAATTACCGAATTTGAGCGGGGTGCAAGACATAAAAAATATGTTCTGGAGCCTTGAATTTAACGGACATCCGGCGCATCTCATGACTGATGCATACGGACACTTGATTGACCAATCTGCCAATAATGGAGGCGTCTTTGTTTTCAATAGCGCTTCTTATTCGATCTCCAGAATTATCACAGGGCAGATGGATGCTTATGTTGATATCGGCAACCGCCTGCTCAAAGATGACCCGAAACTGCTGTCTGATTTTCAGCAGGTCGGGAACGGACAGGTTTTGCACTTATTCCCTTATGATATCGCTGCCAGCGTATTTTTGGCGAAAAAGGCGGGCGTGGTCATTACTGATGCTTATGGCCAGTCTTTGGACAATACGCTTCTCACCGATTTAAGTTATCAAAATCAGCAATCATGTATTGCGGCATCTACGAAGGAGCTTCATCAAAAGCTGTTAGACCAAATCCGCTGGGGCAGAAAGGAAGAGAGATATGAAGGCGTTGGTCTGGACTCCTAACGATAAACTCGAATATCAAGAGGTGGACGAGCCTCAGATTCGGAAATCCAATGATGTCAAAGTGAAAATTTTCGGCACTGGCATCTGCGGTACTGATTTGAATGTTTTAAAAGGAAAAATGAATGCGGCCCATCATATGATTATGGGGCATGAATCAGTCGGATCAGTCGTGGAAGTCGGTCAAGATGTCACAAATGTACAAGTCGGAGACCGCGTTGTGATTGATCCTACGCAATTTTGCGGTAAATGTTATTATTGCCGAAAAGGGCTGACCTGTTATTGTGAAACCTTTGAGGATTGGCAGCTGGGGCTAGGCGCGCATGGAACGTTTGCGGAATATTATGTGGGGGAAGACCGATTCATGTATAAAATTCCGGATTCAATGGAATGGGAGCGGGCCACATTGGTTGAACCTCTTTCTTGCGTGCTGAATGTGGTGGACAAGGCCTCAATCCAGCCGGAGGATTCCGTATTGGTATTGGGATCAGGCCCAATCGGCCTGCTCGTACAGATGATGGTGAAAAAACTGGCAAGGCTGACGGTTGCTACGGAAATCGGCAGCTTTCGGAGTGAGGCGGCCAGCCGTATATCCGATTATGTCTATCACCCTGAAGCCTTGACTGTCGAGGAAGTAAAGCGGATTAACCAAGGAAGAAAATTTGATGTCATTTTTGACGCAATCGGGAATCAGCTTGATTGGGCTTATCCTTTAATAGAAAAAGGCGGAAGACTTGTCCCTATGGGCTTTGATGATACGTATGAGATGAAGGTCAGGCCGTATCAGCTGCTCTCCAACGGTGTGACGATTGTCGGAACGGGTGAAGCGCGGCAGATTATGGAGGCTGCGTTATCATGTGCCTCCGATCTTCCTCAGCTCTATGATTTGATCACTGAAAAGGTAGAGTTGGAAAATTTTGAACAAGCCATAGAGAACTTGATGGGCATTGATCCGGTTACAAAAGAAAGAACCGATATCAGCGCAATTAAGACCATTCTTGTGTCTGATCCGGAGCTATTATAAAAGCAGATCATCAAAACGGCTCATTTCACCCCTCGATTTGTGCCGTTTTTCTTTTGACCTTGCACATTTCTTTAAGATTTAATATGATACTCTTTGTATAACTATTCCTTTCCTCAAACACATTATACTCTGAGCGTTTCTTCCGATTCCCCGTAAGTATTCTTCTTTGTTCCGTCCGATGAAAATCAATGCTTCCAACTGATATGGTGCGGATTTTTTATATGTAAAAGGAGTCGTTATAATTTGAATGGTTTTACGTTAAAACAGCAGTGGTTTGGGAATGTCCGTAAAGATATTCTGGCCGGTATTTTGGTTGCTTTGGCTTTAATTCCCGAAGCGATCGGTTTTTCGATTATTGCGGGAGTCGATCCTATGATTGGCCTCTATGCATCATTTTGTATCGCTATTATTATTTCTATCTTCGGCGGCAGACCGGGAATGATTTCAGCCGCAACAGGATCTATGGCGGTTGTGATGGTGACATTGGCGGCAGATCACGGGCTGCAGTATTTATTTGCCGCAACGATTTTGACAGGTGTTATTCAATTTATTTTAGGTGTCAGTAAGATTGCAAGGTTAATGAAGTTTATTCCGCGTTCCGTCATGATCGGATTTGTGAATGCATTGGCGATTTTAATTTTTTCTGCGCAGCTTCCGCAGTTTACCGGAGCTTCATGGATGATGTACGTCATGCTTGCCGGATCACTTGCCATCATCTATCTTTTGCCGAAGCTTACGACAGCTGTTCCGTCTCCGCTGGTGGCTATTATTGTCATGACGGTTATTGCGGTTTTCTTTCATGCGGATGTTCGGACTGTCGGCGATATGGGCGGCATTACGAGTTCACTTCCGCATTTCTTGATTCCGGATGTTCCGTGGACGTTTGAGACATTGCGGATTATTTTCCCGTATTCCTTTGCGCTTGCATTAGTCGGCTTGCTTGAGTCATTGCTGACGGCTCAAATTATTGATGAAATGACTGATACAGACAGTGACAAAAACAAAGAAAGCCGCGGACAAGGGATCGCCAATATCGTGACCGGATTTTTCGGCGGAATGGCCGGGTGTGCGATGATCGGACAGTCTGTCATCAATACGAAAGCCGGCGGCCGCGGGCGGTTATCAGCTTTTGTCGCTGGAGCGTTTTTGATGTTTTTAATTGCCGTCTTAAGCGGTATCGTCGTGAAAATTCCGATGGCGGCACTGGTGGCTGTGATGGTTATGGTGTCAATCGGCACGTTTGATTGGTCATCTATTAAAGGTTTGCGGAAAGCCCCGCTGACTGATTCGATTGTTATGGTGATTACCGTCGTTACAGTCGTCCTTACAAATGATTTATCAAAAGGCGTTTTTGCCGGCGTGTTATTAAGCGCAGTCTTTTTTACGGCTAAAATATCAAAGCTGACGATTGTGTCACAATCCGAGCATAAAAGCGTCAGAACATATAAGGTAACGGGGCAAATCTTTTTTGCTTCTGTGACTGAGCTGACAAATGCGATCGTGTATCATGACGATGTCGAGCGGATTGTCATTGATTTAACCGATGCCCATGTCTGGGACGATTCCGGAGCAGCCGCTCTTGAAAAAATTGTCGCCAAATGTAAAGAACAAGGAATTGAAGCAGAATTAAAGGGTTTAAATCAGAAAAGCCAAGATATAATGAAACAAATGGCATAGAATTTGTGAAGTCCGGATGAATATATCCGGGCTTTTTTTCGGTTAAATTTGCCGGATTGCATTGTTATAATGGATGAGACTTGAAAACCGTATATAGGAGACTTGCATATGATGTTGCTTCAGAAGATGAATCAAGTGTTGGGGAGGATTATGCCGCTTTTAACTCCCTCAAGTGTAGCGGCAGGTGTGCTGTTATCGCAGCACATCAGCTGGATGGGCGGGGCTGTGCCGTGGATTTTCGCGTTTATTACGTTTACGGGCAGCTTGAGCGCCAATTTCCAATCGCTGAAACGCAGTATTGAGCAGCCGCTCCCTATGATTATGGCTTTATTTGTTTTGCATATCTTCATGCCGGTTTTTGCATGGGGAAGCGGCCATCTGATATTCAGCGGCGATCCTTTAACCACGACGGGGCTTATTATGGGCGTGGTGATTCCAACCGGAATTACGAGTTTGATTTGGGCTGCGATGTATAAGGGGAATGTCGGATTAACGCTTTCCATTATTCTTGTTGATACCGTGCTTTCTCCTTTTATCGTTCCGTTAAGCCTTTCTGTATTGGCCGGGGCAAATGTCCAAATGGATGTGTGGGGAATGATGAAAGGGCTGGTGGAGATGGTGGTAATCCCTTCTATTTTGGGTATGCTTGTCAACCAGTTTTCTTCGCCGGCCAGGACGCAAGCGGTAAGCCGGACGCTGTCTCCCTTTTCTAAAATCTGTCTGATGATTGTCATTGCGATTAACAGTTCAGAAATCGCGCCGTATGTAAAGCATGTGGATGCAAGATTCGCTGGCATCGCGGCAATGGTATTTTTTATCGCGATGACGGGCTATGCGGTTGCTTGGCTGATCGGAAGGCTGATGAAGCGGAGCCAGGATGAAATCGTATCGCTGATTTATACGGGAGGTATGCGTAATATCAGCGCGGGAGCCGTTCTTGCCGTTTCTTTTTTTCCATCACAAGTGGCGGTTCCGGTCGTCATCGGGATGCTTTTTCAGCAAATTCTTGCCGCTTTATTCGGCTTTTTGCTGAAACGATTTGAATTGAAGCCGGTCGTCATTAAGTATGAAAAAAACCGCTCAGCCACGTGAGCGGTTTTTTCCGTATAGCCAGTTTAAGGCTGAATCGAATTGCTTGATAAAAGCTTCTTGATGGTGCACGGCATCTTTTTCGATAGTGAACGAGAGCTGAGATGAGGAAAAGCCTTTGTTTTTAAGGCTTTCATGAACATCTATGTTCCGCTTGACCATCTTGTTTTGGATGTTGTTTTTATGTTCTGCTTCGCGGGTGCCGACAGACATATAAATACGCTGCTGTTTTGGCTGCAAAGATGCGGAGCGGACGTAGCCTGCCGATTTTTCATACCAGAAGGAACCGGAAATACAGCCGATTCTGCCGAATACGTCAGGTTTTTGTAAAAAGGCGTACATGGAAAACAGTCCGCCTAACGAAGCGCCGATTAAACCTCTTGTACTGGGGTTTTTGGATATGTTCCAGTTCTCTTCAACCTTTGGGATGAGATGATGTATCAAATCATATAGATAAAGCTCCCCTTTGCCGCCGAAGCCTTGGTAATCGGGGCTGAGGGATGGCGCAGGCCATGGTGTGTACTCATCTAGTCTATTATCCGGCTCAATCCCTGCAAAGATGAGTTCGGGCAGTTTTCCTTGTGCAAATTGTGTTTCGAGAAAATCAATCTGCTCTAAAAACAAAGAACCCCCATCCAGTACGTATACACAAGGGAAAGCCTCCGTATGAGCCGAATAGGAAGGCGGGAGATACACTGTGCATTTATTACTTCCATTTATATGCTGTTCCGTGAGCGTGCCTCTCATGCGTTCATCCCCTTCTTTTGCTTAAACAGCAGATAGAAGAAATAAGGAACGCCCAGGATGGCGAGAATAATACCTGCGGGAACCTCTGACGGCTGGAAGAACAGTTTACCCGCAAAGTCGGCGGATATGACGAGAAGCATGCCGATCAAGCCGCTGACGGGTAATGAATATCGGTGCTCAATACCGGCAAGCCTGCGGGAAATATGAGGCGCGATCAGTCCGACAAATCCCATGCTGCCTGCTGCGGAAACGCACGCGCTGATAAGGGCGATGCAGGCAACCAGTAGAATCGTTTTTTCTCTATTCGTTGAAACACCGAGGCTTTTTACTGTGTCTTCGTCAAAACGGATGGTATCCAGCAATGAAGATTTTGTGATCAGTAAAGGAATGAATACAATCAGCCACGGCAGAATCGCCGTAATTGTCATCCAGTTTGCCGACCAGATGCTGCCGTTTTTCCAGACCATCGCCATCTCATAATCTTGCGGGTCCATTTTTAACGATAAAAATAAAGACAGCGCGCTGAATCCGGAATTCATGGCGATCCCGACGAGAATGATTCTCCCGGATTCCAGATGGCCTCTGTGCCAAGCGAAAATATAAATGAAAACTGCCGCCATCAGTCCGCCGATGAGACCGAAAAAAGGCATACCCATCGCGGATGCCAGTGCTGTCGCTTCGGATTGTCCCTGAAACAGCAGCATAAATGCAACAATGCCCGCTCCGGCTCCTGCGTTAATACCCAGTATGCCCGGATCTGCAAGTCCGTTTTTGGTGACGGCTTGGATGACGGCTCCGGCTATTCCCAATCCGAGTCCGACGGCGGCGGCCATAACGATGCGGGGCAGCCTCAGCTGAAACAGCAAAATTTCATATTGCGGATTAGGATGTATATGAAAGAGCGTACTGAGCAGTTCTCCCGGCTTTGCGGAAAAGGAACCGCTTGTCATGCTGACATAGCTTACAAGCAGAATCAAAGCGATCAGGATCATATAGATTCCGGCCATTTTACGAACCACGCTGATCCCCTCCTTTTCTTTTAATCAGATAAAGAAAGAAAGGAACGCCGACGATGGATGTGACGACTTCGATCGGTGTCTCAAACGGATAATTAATAAATCGGCTGGCAAGATCGCAAAGTGTCAGGAAAACCCCGCCGATGATGCAGGAACAAGGAATCAGCCGGCTGTAATCCGACCCGACAAGAAATCGTGTGATGTGCGGGACGACCAATCCGACAAAGGCTATTTTTCCGGCAAGCGCCACAGAGCTTCCGGTTAATATCACAACGGCTGCCATAGCGATGAGTTTGATGGTCCTTTTCTGCTGTCCCAGACTTTTTGAAATGTCGTCTCCTAATGATACAGCGGTGACTTTTTTGCTTAGAATCATTGCAACGATGATTCCTATTGCAAAAAACGGGATGGCCAGTTTCAAAAAATCAGGGTTCATTTGATGGAGTCTTGCGCTGTACCAGAAACTGAGATCCTGCGAGATTTGAAAATAGATAGAAAGCGCAGCCGATAGACTGCTGAGAAGCATACTTGTCACCGTGCCGATGATTGCAAGCTGCACCGGGGTAAAGCCGCCGGGAAGAATGGAGGCCAGCCCGAAAACCAGGGCGGCGCCAAATGCAGAGCCGATGAACGAGTATATGATCAATTCAATGGATGTTGATTGAGGGAGCAAAACCATGCAAAGCGTAATGATGAAAGCGGAACCGTCCGATACACCCATAATCGAAGGCGACGCTAAATAGTTCCGTGTGATTCCCTGCATGAGCGCTCCGGAAACAGCAAGGGCCGCGCCGATAAACATAGCGCCGGCCGCCCTTGGGGTTCTTGAATGCCATATGATCTGATGATCGGTATTTTCCGGATTAAAATGAAGCAATGCGGAAAATACAGTATGAGCGTCAAGCTGCTTTGCGCCATATAAAACGGAAAGCAGCAATGACAGAACAATGGCAAACGGAGCAGCGATTAAAATCATGTGTGTCCGCCGTTTTGAATACATGTGAAAAACCTACTCTTTTATTAGTCTTGAGTCAATTTATCAGCCGCGACTTTTAAGAAGCGGATTTTACTCCAAGCCGTTCCGCCTTGGGCTAAAGGATCAATCGTATTGACGTATACATGGTCTTCTTTGACCGCCTTCAGGCTTTTCCAGATCGGGTTTTTCTCTAAGTCTTTTAAAGCATCCGGCTTATCTGCGTTCTCATCATCTGAAAATTGTACAAAGATATGGTCGGGATTCATTTCGCTTAATTTTTCCAGAGAAATGAGTTCCTGCGCTTTTGCCGCTTTTACTTCGGCAGGCGCCTTCAGGCCTAAATCACCGTATAGCGTAGAGTTGAAATATACTTGTTCCGGATAAATATAGATATTGCCTTGTCTGATTCTGATGACAAGCGCGTTTGATTTTTTCGCTTTGTTATTGATTTTTGTTTTTGTCTGTTTCAGATCCTGCTCATAATCTGCAATGATCTGTTTCGCTTTTTTCTCTTTACCCGTGAGCTGGGCGAGCAGCATCATATTGTCTTTCCAGTTTGATGAGATATGAGAGACAGGGATGGTCTCAGCAGTGCTGCTCAATTTTTTTAACGTTTTTTCCGGGAACTTTGTTGATGCCAGAATGACATCAGGCTGGAGCTCGAGAATTTTCTCCATATTCGGCTGCATCTTTTCTCCTGTGGATACGGATTTGTCTGTGATGTCTTTAAATAAATCAGGGAATTTGCCTGAGAATGAAATGGCTCCTGCCGGATGGACGTCAAGCAATTTGGCGTCTTCCATTGATTCCACACTGCCTGTAATGGCGAGTTTATCGGTTGGCGCTTTCACCTCATATGTTTTTCCGAGGTACTCAATTTTCTTTCTATCTGAAGAAGCGCTCTTTCCTTTACTTGCTGTATCAGATGTCTCTGAGCTGCCGCAAGCCCCGGCCGTGAAAGCTAAAAGCAGAATCATGAAAGCAAATGCGAATTTTTTCATCTATTGTTCCTCCTGTTCAATTGATAACTATTATCAATTGGAATTATAGAGAATGAACAGGCAGAAGACCATGGACAATTTCCGGTATTACCATGGACGATCTTCGGAAAAAATGGAAATGGTTTGCTGAATGATCCGCTGATGGCCGCTTGGAGAATATTCACCCCATGGATCTGATGAAACGGGAAACACCCGTTTATCGCGGACGGCTCTAAGGTTCTGCCATTCCGCGGTCTGCTGAATGCGCTGAAAATAGTCAAGCGTCTCCGGTTCTTTACAGATAAAGAGCATGAGACAGTCAGCTTGGCAATCTGTCAGCATGTTGAATGAAATCTTTTGGTCTGCGGCAAATTCCGGTTTTGCAGAATGGAAGGCCAGATCTCCGAAAAAGACATCTTGAATGCTTTTGTTATGCACAAGATAAAAATCTTCCTTATAAAGGCGGATAAATAAGAAACAATGCTTTTGCAGGTTCACCAGAGATTCCTTCGCAGAATGTACCAGGTTTTGATACATCTCCAGCCAATGCTGTGCTTCCTTCTCCTCGTTTAAGTATGCAGCTGTAAGCAGAAATTGCGTTCTCCAATTTTCTTGTGACGGAAGATAAAAAACGTCGGTTATTTTATGTAAACGATTTTTTTCTTCCTTACTGACCGAATCCATACTTAAAATGACGTCGGGGGCCGCTTGAGACAGCATTTGCAGATTCTCTTCCCAGTTCGCATTTGAACGGTAAGCGCTGAGATGAATTGGAATATCGGGAGCAAATTGTTTGTAATAATAGGCTGTCCATTTCGGGTGAAGCGCCGCCGCGTAAGGAATATGATGGAGCGGAATCAGATGCCCTATCATTTCTTTCCCGTATGCCGCCATCTTTGTGCGCCTTTTTTTCATATAGCTTGTAGGTGAGCTGCCGGTGTGCTTTTTGAAGATGCGGCTGAAATAAAATTCGTCCTGGTAGCCGGTTTGATGAGCGATTTCTCTTAATTTGCAGTTTGCTTTGGCCATCAGTTTTTTTGCATTTGTTATGCGGATGTCTGTTATGTATTCTGTCACGCTTTTCCCATATAGCTTTTTAAAGGTTTCACTGTAATGTTTAGCACTGATTCCGGCCATTTGGGCAAGCTGAGTGAGTGTTATTTTCGTGTCGGATTGTGCCTTTATAAATTGCTTTGTCTGTTCGATCGCTGTTTTTGTATTGTATTGATGGCATACATTTGCCGAATAGAGGTCGTACATAAGCTGCTGAAAATCAGCTGTATATTTCATTTTCATAAGCGTGTCAGACGATTGGGCATTTTCAGCCAGTGACTGAAGCCGGCTTGTCAGATTTTCAACCGTTTGTATATTCATTTGCTGCAGACCGTGAAAGATGTCTTCGCCAATCCGGGGAAGCATGGCTCTGTCGTCTTTTGAATAAGAGAAGGCGCGGAGCCTGACAATGTACAGATGGATAGAGCTTGACGGCGCCGGTTCGATACTGAATGTCTCTTCAGAAGGACAGATGTAGAGCGTTTCTTTCTGCAGAGGGAAGCTGTCTGTTCCAATATCAATACGCCCTTTGCCTTTTAGATGAAAGATCAGTACCGGAGAATCGGTAAGCTGATGTTCTGACAGGAGTTCTGCGGTTTTTTTAATGGAGACAAAGTCAATTGGCTGAAAGAACAATGCGTTTTGCATAAGAGACCACCTTTTTAGGAAACATTCATTCAAATGATAATAATTATCAATTAAATTGTACCAAATAAATGAATGTTTTCCTATGAAAAGTGGAAAGGAGAAAAGCGTCGAAAAACGTTTCACGTGTAACAAGAATATTGTCAGTAAATGAGGTATTGCTTTCTCACGAGCTTGAATTGGTCGAGGCGGCGTTGATACGTGTTCATTATTTCTTCAATAGAAGCGCCGTTTTCTATTTTTTTGCGCACCCAGCCGTTGCCGATTAATTTGTCGAAAGATCCTGTCGCCAAGAATGAAAAGTCATTCGGATATAGGCTGTGGATCGTTTTAATAATTGAGAGGCCTGTTTTGGCTGCTTCGAATGTGTTTCTGTTCGTCACATATAATTGTACTCCGTGGCATAGCTTGCCTTGATGCTTTGAGAAGCTCGGGATAAATGAAGCGGCTCTGAATGTGACGCCAGGGAGCTTGAGGCCGTTAAGGCGTTCCTCAAGCTCGGTGCTTTTCATGTAAGGTGCGCCGAGGAATTCAAACGGCTTCGTTGTGCCTCTTCCTTCTGATACATTTGTGCCTTCAATTAAGCCTGTTGCGGAGTATGCGAATATGCTGTCCGGAGTCGGAATGTTAGGCGACGGCAGGACAAAAGGCAGACCGGTGTCTTCAATTGTCATCGTCCGTTTCCAATGCTTCATTTTCACTACGGTGAGGTCGGCCCCAATTTGAAATTCCCGATTGAATAATAGAGCAAGCTCACCGATGGTCATCCCGTGCTTCATTGCAATCGGGTACAGTCCGACAAAGGAAGCGTAATCGGGCTCCAGAACCGGGCCGTCAGGGCTTCGTCGGCCTTGGGGATTGGGCCGGTCTAAGACGAAGAAAGGAATGCCTTTTTCCTTGGCAGCTTCCATCGCATAAGCCATTGTATAAATGTAGGTGTAGTACCGTGTGCCGACGTCTTGAATATCAAAGATCAGAACATCTGTATCTTTCAGCATCTCGTGCGTCGGTTTTTTCGTGTCTCCGTATAGACTGTAGACGGGAAGGCCTGTTTTTTCGTCAATATATGATGTGACCTTGTCTCCGGCTTGGGCGTCGCCGCGAACGCCGTGTTCCGGACTGAATAATGCTGTCAGGTGAATGTCCGGTGCCTCGTAAAGCACATCAACACTGCTTTTCATTGATGAGTTTACACCGGTCGGATTGGTAATCAGTCCGATTCTTTTCCCTTTCAGCTGTTTTTTATAGTCTTTCAGCAAGCGGTCGATGCCTGTTTGTACTTTCGCTTTCTTGGCGATTCGAATGTCTGTATCGGAAGAAGCCGAGACTGCCGTCATGGCGCCGATGACGAGTAATCCGGCGAGAAGCGCAGCCGTTTGTTTTTTCATCATAAGCCCTCCTGTTTAAAGCGGTTTTCCTGTTTTGATGTTGAGACCGTATCCAAATGGGTACAGCGTCTTTCCGGGATGGGTGACGGAAGGGATATCCGCCGGCAGCAAGCCTTTCGGTTTTGTCTGCCCGAATATCGCTTCGATGCCGGCCGGTATGTTTGGCTGGAGGTATTGTCCGTCCGCATATCCCTTGAAACCGTAGACGGCGACGAGAGCTTTTGCTTCTTCAAAATTGGCGGCGTCGTACGGATTTCGCAGGCTCACCAGCACAAAGGGTTTTTGATAAGATTGTGCTGCTTTCATCAGTGCCCGAGGGAAAGCCGTCGTCCATTTGCCGGGATCTGTCACGGAATCATCGATGACGCCGTCGTTAACGACAGGGTCATTTTTTACGACATATGAGCCTGTAATCATATAATCCGCATTGGCCGCTTTCTTTTTATCTTCGTCATTAAAGGTGCGCTCCGCAAAGTTTATTTTGCTGACGGTTACCGGCTTGATCTTTTTTTTCTTGATGAGCTGCCGTACGGTTTCTTCCATTGATGCTGTTTGGTCTTCATAAGGTGCGGCAATGAGGACGCGGCTGTTTTTTTTCGGCTTGAACGGAAGTGTCCGGTCCTCGTTTTTTAAGACGGTCACTGCTTTTTCAGCAATCTTTTTTTCTGTCTTCAAATGGCTCTTGCTGCCGACGGTCTGCTCTGCTTTTGAGATTTTCTTTTTCAGGATTGTTTCTTTCGGTGCGGGATAAATGCCGCGCTTTAATTTCAGGGAAATGATACGCTCAACGGATTCGTTAATTTGCTGAAGGGGGATATCCCCTTTTTGAACCGCTTTTTTTAAGGCAGAAAGGACGCCTTCAAAACGTTTTTCTGTTTGCAGTGACGTGACCTGAGCAGGCATCAGGGCGATATCGACCCCTGCTTTTATTGCCATGACGACCGCCTCTTCCTGTCCGAAATGATCGGCGATTGCTTTCATATTTAATGCATCCGTGACGATGACGCCGTCAAAGCCCATTTCTTCACGGAGAAGGTGAGTCATGACTTTTTTTGAGAGTGTAGCGGGTACGAGGATATTTGAACCGTCCAGTTTGCTTTTATAGGTGGTATCATCAAACGCCGGAAATTGCACGTGCGCTGTCATGACCATGTCGGCTCCGGCTTTGATTGCCTGCTGGAAAGGATAAAGCTCGATTTCACGAAGCCTTTCTTGGCTGTGGGTAACAAGCGGCAGGCCGTAATGGCTGTCGACATCCGTGTCGCCATGTCCCGGGAAATGTTTGACGGCTGTGGCAACATTCTGTTTTTGCTGAGCTTTCATGGAGGCAAGGCCGAGTGACGCCGTCAGATTCCGCTTTGCACTGAATGATCTGACGCCGATGACCGGATTGCCGGGATTGTTATTAATGTCCAGAACGGGTGCGAAATTTGTATTGATGCCTAAGGCCTTAAGCTCTTTTCCGATGATGGCGCCTGTCTGGGACGCGTAAGCTGGTTTTCTTGCAGCGCCAAGGGCCATATTGCCTGGGAAATGAGTCCCCTCACCAAGTCTTGTCACGATTCCGCCTTCTTGATCAATGCTTAATAAAAGCGGAATTTTCGGGCTTGCCTTTTGAAAAGCATCTGTAAGGCGGACAGTTTGCTCTGTGTTTCTTACATTTTCTGCAAATAAAATAACCCCGCCGAATTGATATTTTTTAATAAGCCCTGCGACTTCGTTATTCATTTGGGTAAATGCCTGTGGTGATGACTGCCCATCTTTTTGCCAATTGCGAAAATCAGGCATGAGCATCTGCCCTAATTTCTCATCTAATGTCATGCGTGCTACCGCTTGCTTCGCCTGAGATGGAATATCTTGCTTTGTGGCGGCCTGATGTGTTCCGAAAACAATAAACAACAGTAATACTGCTGAGATGACAAGTTTCATAATGGTATCCTCCTGCCGTCATAGTTTGGACAAAAGACATAGGTTGTCATTCAATTGCTTCGTAAATCGCTTTTATGACACTTCCGTAACTCCCGGTTGGAAAAAGGTCTTCTTCGAATACATTCGGGTTTTCAGCGGGATTGGCGACGGGTGAATGCTTTTTATTCGTTAACAGTGCAATGCCCAGTTTGTAAGACGGGTCAATAATGGTTACTGTACCGGTCCATCCCGTGTGTCCGTAAGCCTGCTTGCTGGCATAAGGGCCGAACATCCACTCCATGTCTTTGCTGCCGTTTTTCCGCCAGCCAAGAGCGTATGTCGGATCGGAGGAAGCGGCCGTTGTGAACAGTTCAGCGGTTTGTTTGGTGAAGAGTGAAGCGTGCTTATAACTGCCGCTGTTCAGCATGACTTGAAGCAGGACGGCCATGTCATCGGCTCGGGAGAACAGCCCGG
Source organism: Bacillus sp. ISL-51 (assembly GCF_018613535.1). Classification (GTDB taxonomy): domain Bacteria; phylum Bacillota; class Bacilli; order Bacillales; family Bacillaceae; genus Bacillus. Next base: position 106,081 of record NZ_JAGGQB010000007.1, on the reverse strand, counting down.
CATGCCCGGAAACTCCCCCCATGGAGTAAAATGCCTTTTCATCGTGAACCTCGCCTTGCAGCGTATAAGTCCTTATGTTGGGAAAATGGATGACCCCGTCTCTTGTGTTGCCTAAACGTTCAGTTGCCGCAAACGATTTGGCCTTAAAGCCTTTTTGCAGCGGATTGAACAGCGTGTGCGTCAGTTTCAGCGGTTTGTACAGCTCTTGTTCTGCATACACATCAAGGGTTTTTCCGGTTATGTTTTCAATGATGCAGCCGAGAAGCATGTAGCCGATATCGCTGTACACGTGTTTCGTCCCCGGTTTGTAATCCAAAGGTATGCGTGTGAGATAGCGGATCGTTTTTTTTCGATCTTGAGAATAATATTGGCCCGCTGTGTCCGGCTGATAGAAATAAAAGCTCGATGGCAGCCCGGATTGATGCTGGAGGACGTCAATGACGCGGATGCTGTCTTTTCCTTTCAGCGGATCGTCTTTTCTGTCCTTGAAATCGGGTAAATAAGCGGATACCTTTTCACAGATATCAAGCTTTCCTTGGCTGACCAGGCGCTGTAAGGCGAAATTGACGGCGTACATTTTCGTATTGGAGGCTAAATCGAACATGGTTGTTGTTTTCATCTTTTCCGGCCGGTGTAAAAGTGTATCTCCGTCATATTTCTTGCTGTAGCCGTACGCTTTCTTTTTGATCACCCGTCCGTCCTTTACGACAACGAGAACGGCTCCCGGGAATCCTGCGGCAATGTCTTTTTCAATCATTTGATCAACCTTTCTCAGCTTTGCTGTATCGTATGTTTTGGATTGAGCGAAGGCTTTATGCGGCAGCAGTAAAGAAAGGCTTAACGTGACCGTGAGTAATGCGATTACCATCGTTTTCATAGATTGATCCCTCCCGGCTTAATCGAATTCAGCAGCCATGTCGTCTGTAAATCCGAAAGCATAGGTGAATAAGAAGCCTGCTGCGTAGGAAATAAGCAGACCGATGATATATATGAAGATTTGTGACGGGTGAACGAGAAAAGAGAGCGGGAGCCCGGAAACGCCGATGGAGAATGTCGCCACTTGAAAATGGGCTTGGAAGGCCCCGCCAATCCCCGCACCCAGACATGCTGTCAAAAACGGCCGGCCGAGCGGGAGAGTGACGCCGAAAATAAGCGGTTCTCCGATCCCCAGAAGGCCGGATGGCAGTCCGCCTCCTATCGCTCTTTTCAGTGAGGCTTTTTTTGTTTTCATGAAGACGGCGAAGGCCGCGCCGACTTGGCCTGCGCCTCCCATCGCGAGAATAGGGAGAAGCGGATCATCCCCGATGGAACGGATTAATTCCAGATGCACGGGGGTCAAACCTTGGTGAAGGCCTGTGACGACAAGGGGCAGGAAAGCGGCGCCTAATACGAATCCGGAAATAACACCGCCCAATTGCAGCAGCGACAATAAACCTGAGGTGATGAGATCGGAAATAACACCGCCTGCAGGAATAAAGACGACATACGTAACCAATCCGGTAATGAGTAAAGATATGGTAGGCGTAACGATGATGTCGATCGATTGATGAATATACCGCCTGATGAATCGTTCGGTATAAGCGATAAAAATGGCTGCGAAAAGGACGCCGATCAGCCCGCCCCTGCCAGGAAGGAGATTTTCTCCGAATAAACTGATATTGGCGATCTCGGGATTAAGGATCAAAATGCCTGCCAATCCGCCCATCGCGGGTGTTCCCCCGAATTCTTTGGCGGCATTTATACCGACTAAGACGCCGAGGTAAGCGAATAAGCCTGAGCCGATAACCGTTAATATAAGTGCGATTTGGGATTCTTTTGAGAGCCAGCCGGCCTGAATGACGGCTTTTGTGATGCCGGTAATTAAGCCTGATGCAATGAGTGCGGGAATGAGAGGGATGAAGATGCTGGATATTTTTCTTAGAAATAATTTAATCGGTGTCGCGTTTTTTCTGTTGATATCTGCTTTTTTTTGTGAGGCGGCTTCTTTTAAATCGAAGTTTTGTTCTGCCGCCGTAAGTTTTGAGAAAGCGGCGGCGACATGGTTGACGACTCCTGCGCCGAGAATGATCTGAAGCGTTTCGGCTTCCACTACGCCGATGACGCCTTCGAGCTGTTTCAAAGCTTCAATGTCTGTTTGGTCCTTGTCAAAAGGCGTAATCCTCAGACGTGTCATACAGTGGGTGAAGCTTGAAATATTAGACGGCCCGCCGCAGTGCTTTAAGATGTCTCTGGCTAACGTATTGTAAACTTCGTCTTTGCGCATCAAAACCCCTCCTCTTTATGTGTGTCTCATCAATCGGATGGCTTCTCTTGTGTTATCAATATATCCGATGGTTTCCTCGTATTCCTCCGAGGCCATGCCTAAAAACAATATATCAATCATAAAAAGCTGGGCTAACCGGGAAGAAGTGGCGGCGCTGCGAAAAGGAGCTTCATTTGAGTGTGCGGTATATAAAGAAATGTCCGCCAGAGATGAGATTGCGTTTTGGCTGAATGCTGTCAGGCTTATGGTTTGTATGCCTTTTTGTTTTGCCAATAAAACGAGTTCAATTATTTCCTGAGTTTCTCCTGAAAATGATATGGCAAATACAATATCCCGTTTGCCGGCGTTTGCGATTAATGACGCGACGAGATGCGTGTCGGAAAAAGAGTCGCTTGTTTATTGACGCGGAGCCATTTCTGCTGGGCATCCCGGGCGACAAGTCCTGAAGCGCCTGCGCCGATGAAGTGGACGGCGCGGGCTTGTGATAGTGCTGATACCGCTTGTTTGAGTGTTTTATAGTCTGTGATGCCGGCAGTATCCTGGATGGCTTGGATGGCATTGCCTGCCGATTTCTCAGAAATGGAACTGAGCGGCTCATTCGGCTGAATGTCTCTGTAGCCTTGGGCTGAAGGCTTTGCCAAGTCTCCTGCGATTCGCATTTTCAACTCTTGAAATCCTTTTAAGCCGAGTGATTTGCATAACCTGATAACGGCTGCTCCGCTTGTGCCGGCAGAGGCGCTGATGTCATGGACAGTGCTATCGGCCGTCTCATGGGGATGCTGTAAAATATAGTCGGCAAGCTTGCGTTCTGACGGGGGGAGCTTGTGCTTCATTGCCTGAATAATTGATAATCCGCCGTTGGCCAATTGCGTCTCTCCTTACATGGAATGATGGTGCTCAATGGCTTTGTCAATGAAGCCTCCTGCTTCTTTGAGCAATGCTGCGGCATGTTTTTCATCCGAATTGGTTTTCAGCATAACAATCGCTGTTTTGACGTGGAGATCGGCGGTTTCGAGTGTTTCTTTTGCCGTGTCGTACGGGGCACCCGTTATCGTTTGGATGATGCCGATCGCCCGTTCTTTCAGTTTTTCATTGCTGACATGAACGTCCACCATTAAGTTCTCGTATACTTTGCCGCTTTTCACCATGACGGCTGTGGAAATCATGTTCAAAATCATTTTATGTGCTGTTGCCGCTTTCATTCGTGTTGAGCCTGTAATCACTTCAGGGCCGACGATGACCTCGATGCTGTGATCAGCATAATTGCCAATGAGTGAATGTTTGTTGCATGTCAGTGCAACGGTTTTGGCGCCGATTGTATTGGCGTATTTCAGCACGCCTGCCGCATACGGCGTCCGCCCGCTTGCTGCAATGGCAATTACCGTGTCGTTTTCGGTAAGACCTATGGATTTTATATCGTCAGCTCCGGCTTCTTCGCTGTCTTCTATTCCTTCTGAAGCACGCAAAAAGGCGTCTGCTCCTCCGGCCATCAGACCGATGACTGTCTCAGGGCTCACGCTATAGGTAGGCGGACATTCAACCGCATCTAATACGCCGAGTCTGCCGCTTGTCCCTGCGCCCGCATAAATCAGCCTGCCCTTTTTCTGCAATGATTCATGCGCGAATTCGACTGCGGCTTGGATATCCGGAAGAACCTGCTGCACGGCTTCTGCGACTTTGAAATCCTCTTGATTGATGAATTGAAGGATTTCCATTGTGTCTGCTTGATGGATAGAAGCGGTTTGCGGATTTCTTGTTTCTGTCGTCAGTTTGTGAATGTTCAGCCGGTCTGTCATATGTTTACCTCCCAAGTATTTATTACTTGAAGTATATGGGCTTTTGACATAATGTTTCAATAAAAATCGGTTTTTTGTGAAATAAAATTTCAAACGCTTTCATAAAAAATGATGCAAAATGTATTGTTCTCCAATCGGGCCGATTTTGCGGCGCCCTTTATCAATAAAACCGGTTGTCTGGTAAAGGTGTTTTGCACGAAGATTAAGTTGATTAACAGCGAGCACGATTTCATCACACCACGGGAAATAGCTTTTGACAAAAGCGGGAAGCTTCATCATAGCTTGTTTGGCATAGCCTTTTCCTTGATGCGGCGCGTGTAAGGACAGAGCGCTCAGCAAAATGGCAAAAGCATTGTTAGTATACGGGGATAGGGTCTCTTTGGATGTATGTAAAATAAAAAAGCCGACGGGACGGTCACCGTTTAAAATGACTGCCGGATAACGGTCCCGGATAACGATGGCTTGTGTCAGGACTTCCCGCGGGAGAGCGGAAAATTTCTTATCTTCTTCATTCAGGACGAAACCGTTCAGGTCGTCTAAGTGTTCCGGTTTATAGAAGGACAGAGTTACGTCCAAGGCAGATCTCTCCTTTATTACAATTGATCAAGCTCATTTTCTGATATAACGCGGCAGCCTGCCTGTTTTAAAAGGGCGGAAGTGATGCCGTCGCCGAATATTTTTTGGCCTGAGAATGTACCGTCATAGATGAAGCTGCTGCCGCAGGACGGGCTGTTTTCTTTTAGAATGACGGTGTCGGCCCCTATTTCTTTTGCGTACGCTAATGTTTTGGCCGCGCCGTCCATATATAAAGCCGTTACGTCTTCGCCTGTGCCGCCGATAATTTCCGCCGGTTCGCGGGGAGTGGTGAAGCCGCCCAGAAGTTCGGGACAAACCATAACAGCTTTCTTTTCTTCCACAAGCCTGCGGATTTTTTCGGATGCGGCGTGAGAGCCGTTATATCTGCATTCAATTCCGCCGAGACAAGAGCTGACTAAGATCATCTGAATAGGTCCCTCCAATATGCTGTGATAGATCTATCATAAAATAAATGGGAGGAGAGAGAAGAGTTTTTCAGTTAAAAAACGGGTAAAAAAGTTTGAAAATAAAAAAAATAAAATTCCTCTTTACAAAAGGGGTACAACCTGTATATAATAACTTTTGTCAGCTCGAAGCAGACACAACGGCCCGTTGGTCAAGCGGTTAAGACACCGCCCTTTCACGGCGGTAACACGGGTTCGAATCCCGTACGGGTCATATGGAGGATTAGCTCAGCTGGGAGAGCATCTGCCTTACAAGCAGAGGGTCGGCGGTTCGAGCCCGTCATCCTCCACCATATTTGCCGGCCTAGCTCAATTGGTAGAGCAACTGACTTGTAATCAGTAGGTTGGGGGTTCAAGTCCTCTGGCCGGCACTGTTTTTCAAATAGAATACGGAGGGGTAGCGAAGTGGCTAAACGCGGCGGACTGTAAATCCGCTCCCTCAGGGTTCGGCAGTTCGAATCTGCCCCCCTCCACCATTATTGGGCTATAGCCAAGCGGTAAGGCAACGGACTTTGACTCCGTCATGCGTTGGTTCGAATCCAGCTAGCCCAGTCACGGACACCTTTTGCTGAAAAAGGTGTCTTTTTTTTATTGCAGAATTACTTCGATTTCTGATTATTCATCGGATATACTATTTTTAAGCTGCTGTTAAGGCAGTATATTCTGTATTTTCCATCTACACCCTGCCTGAAATTTGGTAAAATAAATTTATCAAAAAAATGAAACCTTTTAAAACAAACGACGTATACATACAGACCGGTGAAGGGCAGAGGTTAGATAAAACATGGAAAACATGATTAGAAAAAGAATCAAGCAAGTCAAAAAAGGCGATCAAAATGCGTTTGCAGACATCGTTGATCTGTACAAAGACAAGATATATCAGCTTTGCTACCGCATGCTCGGCAATGTTCACGAAGCGGAGGATATTGCGCAGGAAGCTTTTATCAGAGCGTATGTCAATATCGACAGCTTTGATATAAACCGGAAATTTTCAACATGGCTTTACAGAATTGCGACCAATTTGACTATTGACCGCATTCGTAAAAAAAAGCCTGATTATTATCTGGATGCAGAGGTAGCGGGAGCAGAGGGTCTGACGATGTATTCGCAAATTGCCGCGGACGGTGTGCTCCCTGAAGACGCAGTGCTGTCATTGGAGCTGTCAGACACGATCCAGAAAAAAATATTAAAGCTGCCTGACAAGTACAGAACGGTTATTGTATTAAAGTATATTGACGAACTCTCATTAATTGAAATCGGCGAGATTCTGAATATCCCTGTCGGCACGGTAAAGACAAGGATACACAGAGGCAGAGAGGCTCTTAGAAAACAATTAAGGGATCTTTAAGTGGGGTGATGAAATGAGCTGTCCTGAACAGATTGTGCAGCTTATGCATAAGCATCTTGATGGAGATATCCTTCCTGAAGATGAGAACGTATTAAAACAACATTTGCAGTCATGCGAGAATTGCAAAAGGCATTTTCACGAAATGGAGAAATCCATTGCGCTCGTCAGGAGCACATCGCATGTCACAGCCCCTGCTGATTTTACTGCCAACGTCATGGCGAATCTCCCAAAAGAGAAGAAACGCGCTTCTGTAAAACGATGGTTCAGAACACATCCGATGATTGCAGCCGCAGCGGTTTTTGTTATTTTAATGGGCGGCGGTTTTTTCAACAGCTGGCATAATGACCACAATTTCAGCGTATCCAAACAGCCGAATCTTGTCGTCCAGAATCACACGGTTACCGTTCCTGAAGGCGAGACCGTAAAGGGCGATGTCACTGTGAAAAACGGCAAGCTGATCATTAAAGGAAAAGTAGACGGCGATGTGACCGTGGTAAATGGAGAAAAATACATGGCCTCAGCCGGACAAGTCACCGGGCAAATTGAAGAAATTAACCAATTGTTTGACTGGGTTTGGTATGAACTGAAATCGGCGGGCCAAGGTGCCATTAGCGCATTGGACCCAAATGGAGATGAGTAAAGCGAGTTTTCGCTTTACTCTTTTTTTCTATGTAAAATAAGCATCGGGCGGAGGCTCATTTCACTTGGGAAATCAAAATGTGGTATAATGAGCACGCTATGTGAAGTACATATGCTCATACAGCACAATCCATAACGAAAACGAAATGACTGAATTCTTGGAGGACGAGGAAATGGCTTTTGAGGACATCCCATTTTTGCAATACCTCGGCAATGCCGTTGATATTCTCCTTGTTTGGTATGTGATATATAAATTAATCATGGTCATACGCGGAACGAAGGCGGTTCAGCTTTTAAAAGGAATCGTCGTCATCGTGTTAGTCCGGATGGCCAGTTCATATTTGGGACTCAGCACACTGCAGTGGCTGATGGACCAAGCGATAACATGGGGATTTTTAGCGATTATTATTATATTCCAGCCTGAGCTGAGAAGGGCGCTTGAACAGCTTGGCCGGGGGCGGTTTTTTTCAAGAAGCGGCACGCCCGTGGAGGAAGCGCAGCAGAAAACAATTGAAGCGATTACAAAATCCATCAGCTACATGGCGAAACGCCGTATCGGCGCTCTCATCGCGATTGAGCGTGATACGGGAATGGGAGATTATATCGAGACAGGCATTCCGCTTAATGCGAAGGTCAGCTCGGAGCTTTTGATTAATATTTTCATCCCGAATACGCCGCTGCACGATGGAGCGGTCATTATGAAGAATAACGAGATTGCTGCCGCGGCGTGTTATCTGCCGCTGTCTGAAAGCCCGTTTATTTCAAAGGAGCTTGGGACGCGGCACAGAGCGGCCGTCGGCATCAGTGAAGTGACGGACAGCTTAACCATTATTGTGTCTGAAGAGACCGGCAACATCAGTGTGGCCAGAAACGGAGACCTTCACAGAGAATTGACGGAAGACGCACTGAAAGAAATGCTCGAAGCCGAGTTTAAGAAAAACGCCAGAGATACTTCTTCTAACCGCTGGTACTGGAGGGGCAAGAAAAATGGATAAATTCTTAAACAACCGCTGGGCTGTAAAGATCATTGCATTGCTCTTTGCGCTGCTGCTTTATGTTGCGGTTAACAACAACCAGGCGCCGACTCCGAAAAAACCGGGGGAATCTTTCTTTCCGACATCAACAACAGACGAGGCTACGCTGACTGATATTCCCGTAAAAGCGTATTATGATGAAGCGAATTACGTCGTCACGGGTGTTCCTCAGACGGTTAATGTCACTATCAAAGGTTCTACAAGCGCGGTGAAAAAGGCGAGACAGACAAAGAATTTTGAGATTTACGCTGATATGAATAACCTGAAAACGGGCACGCATAAAGTCGAGCTGAAGGCTAAAAACGTATCGGACGGCCTGACGATATCCATAAATCCGTCAGTCACGACAGTCACGATTCAGGAAAAAACGGCTGAGAGTTTTCCCGTTGACGTCGAATACTACAATAAAAGCAAGATGAAGACGGGTTATACCCCGCAGCAGCCGATCATCAGCCCGAAAAACGTGCAGATTACCGGTTCCAAAAATGTGATTGATAACATTTCGCTTGTCAAAGCATCCGTGAACCTTGAAAATGCAGATGAGACGATAGAAAAGGAAGTGAAGGTGACTGTCTATGACAAAGACGGAAACGCACTTCCTGTTGATGTTGAACCGTCAGTGATTAAAGTTACCGTTCCGGTGGCAAGCCCCAGCAAAAAGCTTCCTTTTAAAATTGAAAGGAAGGGAAGCCTTCCGGACGGAGTGAGTGTCGCCAGTATCGACTCAAGCCCGAGCGAAGTGACGGTTTACGGTCCGCAGGATGTCTTGGATTCACTTGAATTCATTGACGGCGTTTCGCTTGATTTGAGCAAAATTGATAAGGGTACGGACATAGATGCGGACATTCCGCTGCCGAAGGGTGTCACAAAGGTTTCGCCTGAAAAAATTTCGCTTCATGTTAAGGTGGACAGTGAAGACAAGCAGGATTTTGATGATGTCGCGATTAAGACAGTCGGGCTGAACAGCTCGCAGCAAATTGAGTTTCTCGATCCAAAATCGCAAACGGTCAACGTCACAGCCAAAGGCTCTCCGGACAATATTAAGGCATTGAAGAAATCAGATATTGAGCTGTACGCCAATGTCTCGGACTTAAATGACGGAGAGCATTCAGTAAAGCTTGAAGTGAACGGACCGCAAAACATCACATGGTCCCTGTCAAAAAAGACCGCCAAAATAAAGCTGACATCAAAGAAAAGCATAAATTCAAATAAAAATGACGGCAGCTCCGCCAATTCCGATCATCAAAACGGCAGCAGCGGAGACACAAATGACAAAGACAAAAACCAGGAAGACGACACTGACAGCGATAACAATAAAAGTCAAAACCAGGATCAAAATCAAGACCAAAATGAAGACGGATCAAATGCTGATTCTTCTTCAACAGAATGAAAAAGGAGCGATACAAAATGGGCAAGTATTTTGGAACAGATGGTGTAAGAGGTGTTGCCAACAGCGAGCTTACGCCAGAGCTGGCCTTTAAAGTGGGGCGTTTTGGCGGGTATGTCCTGACAAAAGACAAACAGCGCCCGAAAGTACTGATCGGCCGCGATACACGTATCTCCGGCCATATGCTGGAGGGAGCCCTTGTCGCCGGACTTTTATCAATCGGAGCTGAAGTCATGCGTCTCGGCGTCATTTCCACGCCGGGCGTATCCTATTTAACGAAGGCAATGGATGCAGAGGCGGGCGTCATGATCTCCGCCTCTCATAATCCTGTGCAGGATAACGGAATTAAGTTCTTCGGGGGTGACGGTTTTAAGCTTTCTGATGAGCAGGAGGCAGAGATCGAACGCTTGATGGACGAACCGGAGGATAAGCTGCCGAGACCGACTGGCGCGGAGCTCGGGCTTGTGAACGATTACTTTGAAGGCGTTCAAAAATATCTGCAATTTTTAAAGCAGACTGCCGACGAAGATTTCACCGGCATTCATGTAGCGCTTGATTGCGCCCACGGGGCTACGTCGTCCATCGCGACACACCTGTTTGCTGATCTGGACGCGGACGTGTCCACAATGGGAACGTCACCGAACGGTTTAAATATTAATGACGGCGTCGGCTCTACGCATCCGGAAGCGTTAAGTGCCTTCGTCAAAGAAAAAAACGCCGATATCGGCCTTGCGTTTGACGGGGACGGCGACCGTCTGATTGCCGTTGATGAAAAAGGAAACATTGTCGACGGCGACCAAATTATGTACATATGCGCAAAGTATTTGAAATCAGAAGGACGCCTGAAGGATGATACAGTCGTATCAACTGTGATGAGCAACCTCGGTTTCTACAAAGCGCTTGAGAAAGATGACATCAAGAGCGTTCAAACGGCAGTCGGCGACCGCTACGTCGTGGAAGCAATGAAAAAAGACGGGTATAATGTCGGCGGCGAGCAGTCAGGGCATCTTATTTTTCTTGATTACAACACAACCGGCGACGGCCTTTTGTCAGCGATTATGCTGGTCAATACATTGAAGGCATCAGGAAAAACCCTTTCAGAACTTGCGGATGAAATGAAAAAATTCCCGCAGCTGTTAGTGAATGTGAGAGTGACGGATAAATACAAGGTTGAAGAAAACACTAAGGTAAAGGCTGTTATTTCTGAAGTGGAAAAAGAAATGAACGGCGACGGCCGGATTTTAGTGCGCCCTTCAGGCACCGAGCCGCTCGTCCGCGTGATGGCAGAAGCGAGAACAAAAGAACTTTGTGACAAATATGTCACAAGAATTGTGGATGTCGTGCGGACAGAAATGGGAGCGGAGTAGCGAAGTTTATAAACAGAGAGCGAACAAGACAAGCGGGATTGGCATAAAATGATAGTAATACATGATGCCAAGGGCAGCAAAAAACAATTGACCGTCCTTGGCACATGTTGTAAAATCAAGCTTGTTCAGCCTTTGTTTTTCATTCTCAGGAAAGGCGGCATTGTTTGCATCTTTATAATTATAGCGCCCGAACTAAGCGCCCGAAAAACGGCTTAGTTGACGAGGATGGAGGTTATCGAATTTTCGGCGGATGCCTCCCGGCTGATTTATGTTAGGTCACAGCCGTAAGGATTTCTTCAAACCGGTGAGGCGACTCTCCGAACAAAGAGAAATCACATGATCTTCCAAAAAAACATGTGGGAGGGGACGATGGAAAGTCCCCTTGTTATCTGACTTTCTTCGTCTCCTTTTACACCTTTAGGAGGAAGAAAATATGTGTGGAATTGTAGGTTATATCGGTCAGCTTGATGCGAAAGAGATTTTGTTAAAAGGATTGGAGAAGCTTGAGTATCGCGGTTATGACTCTGCCGGTATCGCTGTGGCGAACGAGCAGGGCGTGCATGTGTACAAAGAAAAAGGCCGCATCGCCGACCTTCGTGAAGTGGTGGATTCAACTGTTGAATCTCAAGCAGGAATCGGCCATACACGCTGGGCGACTCACGGCGAACCAAGCTTCCTGAACGCTCACCCGCATCAAAGCGCACTCGGCCGCTTTACACTTGTTCACAACGGTGTGATCGAGAACTATGTTCAGCTGAAGCGCGAATACCTTGAAAACGTTGAACTGAAAAGTGATACAGACACTGAGGTAGTCGTTCAAATGATCGAGCAATTTGTGACTGGAGGACTCGAGACAGAAGAAGCGTTCCGCAAAACACTTACCCTGTTAAAAGGCTCTTACGCAATTGCGTTATTTGACGGTGAAAACACAGACACCATTTATGTCGCAAAAAACAAAAGTCCTCTATTAGTCGGTCTTGGAGATACATTTAACGTCGTGGCATCTGACGCGATGGCTATGCTTCAAGTAACGAATGAATATGTGGAGCTTTTAGACAAAGAAATGGTCATTGTGACTAAAGACGAAGTCGTGATTAAAAACCTAGACGGTGACATCATGACACGTGCGTCTTATATCGCTGAGCTTGACGCCAGTGATATTGAAAAAGGCACGTACCCTCACTACATGTTAAAAGAAACGGATGAGCAGCCGCTTGTGATGCGCAAAATCATCCAAACGTATCAAGACGAAAACGGCAAGCTTGCCGTGGCGGGCGATGTCGCTGACGCCGTAGCGGAAGCGGACCGCATCTATATCGTGGCATGCGGAACAAGCTACCATGCAGGCCTTGTCGGGAAACAATATATTGAAATGTGGGCAAACGTACCGGTTGAAGTGCATGTAGCGAGTGAATTCTCTTACAACATGCCGCTTCTGTCTAAGAAGCCGCTCTTTATCTTCCTTTCTCAAAGCGGAGAAACAGCGGACAGCCGCGCCGTGCTTGTTCAAGTAAAAGCGTTAGGGCACAAAGCGCTGACGATCACAAACGTGCCGGGATCAACACTTTCCCGTGAAGCGGACTACACATTGCTTCTGCACGCAGGCCCTGAGATCGCCGTTGCTTCAACAAAAGCCTATACGGCCCAAATCGCCGTCTTAGCGATCCTTGCGTCCGTAGCAGCAGAACGTAACGGCGTTGACATCGGCTTTGACTTAGTTAAAGAATTAGGTATCGCTGCAAACGCCATGGAAGCTCTCTGCGACCAGAAGGACGAAATGGAAATGATCGCACGCGAATACCTGACTGTCTCAAGAAACGCTTTCTTCATCGGCCGCGGCCTTGACTACTTCGTATGTGTAGAAGGCGCCCTGAAGCTGAAAGAGATTTCTTACATCCAAGCGGAAGGCTTCGCAGGCGGCGAGCTGAAGCACGGAACGATCGCCCTGATCGAAGAAGGAACACCGGTCTTTGCTCTGGCGACACAAGAGCACGTCAACCTAAGCATTCGCGGAAACGTGAAAGAGGTTGCGGCACGCGGAGCGAACACATGCATCATCTCGCTGAAAGGCCTGGACGACGCGGATGACAGATTCGTTCTGCCGGAAGTCAATCCTGCGCTTGCTCCGTTGGTTTCTGTTGTGCCATTGCAGCTGATTGCTTATTATGCTGCGCTGCATCGCGGGTGTGATGTGGATAAACCGCGCAACCTTGCGAAGAGTGTTACTGTGGAGTAGGTTTAGTAAATTACCGATAAACTACAGATGTAAAATATAGTCTTAAAGTTTGACCCCTTTGGTTGAGATAAACCAGAGGGGTTTTTAGTATGGAAATTAGAAATGAACTCTTTTTTGATTAACTAAAGATTTTATATTTATAAAGAAATTTCCGTATATATATTTGAAAAGAAGTAACATCTATTTTATAATATAGGTATACTCCGATTTAAACCCATAAATGTAACAATTAGTAAATAATGGCAGCGTTCAAATAAAAGTTTCTCAATTAGTATTTGTTTTGGTGTTTTATTCCCATGTCTGCATCACTTTATAGTGCATACCTCATTCTTGAACTGACTCCTCATTTAGTCAGTCGTGTATAAATCTGTTACCTCATGAGGATGCATATATAGATGATAAAACATACATTTTCTTTACCGGCAAGTAAGTCACCTCCAGCACTTTTCATCATGAGTACCCCATTATATAGTCGTAATCATTCAGTTGTATATCCCAATTTTTATTAAGAAAGGCAATAAACGGACCAATGCTTTAAAAGCAATAAAAAGCATTCTTATAAAAGCTTTTCTGTTTTTACTGGCATGAAAAGTTTAAGAGATATGAGTAATTGTATGCTAGATCGAAGGCGGTTTAGAAATGAACTCCTGATCCATTATGAATAACTTAAAATAGGCAAATGTGAAAAAACTTGCAATCGCTTAAAAGAATTCGGTTCATTCATAAAAAAGTCCTGACAACAATTATAGGAGTGGAATGATGCCAAATCTTTTAGAAATAAGAAACGTTAGCAAATCTTTTGGTGATAAAGCTGTTTTAAAAGATATCACATTCAATGTGCCGGCTGGATCAATTGTGGGTTTCATCGGTGATAACGGCGCAGGCAAATCAACTACATTTAAAACAATATTAGGGCTAATCTCTCAAGATAGAGGCAAAGTTAAAATCTTTGGTAAAGAGAATCTGGATAAACACATAAGGTTCAAAGAAGATATTGGGGTAGTATTTGATGCGATGAATCTGCCTGCGCATCTTACGATAAAGCAGCTGAATAATGTATTTAAAAAACTATTCGACACTTGGGACCAAGACGATTTTTATCGGTTAGTTCATTCTTTTTCCTTGCCTATGGACAAAAAAGTAAAAAAGTTCTCGCGTGGAATGTCAATGAAGTTATCCGTAGCTGTTGCTTTGTCGCATAATGCAAAATTATTAATCCTGGATGAAGCAACAGGAGGGCTTGATCCCTCTTCAAGAGATGATCTGTTAAATGAATTAAAAAGCTTTGTGAGTAAAAGCAACGGCGGTATTTTACTTTCATCGCATATTATGTCTGATGTCGAGAAGATAGCCAGCCATATCATTATTATTAAAGATGGTGAAATTTTATTAAATGAAGAGAAAGATAGGGTCCTTGAAAGATATACTGTTGCAGATGTTGATGAAGCTCAATTGGCTGCGCTCAACGAAAATATAGTTCTTGCAAAAAGGAATAATGGTTCTTATTGGAGTGTGCTTGTATCGGATAAACAGAAATTGCCGAATGGCATAACGGCAAAAACCATTTCAATAGAAGAAATCAGCGTCTTTTTAACTAGGAGTGAAAAAAATGAGAGGTCTGTTACTGACTAACTATTACTTGGTTTATCGAAGCTTCTTTGCATACACGGGGTTAGCAATATTGATATCAGCAGTCATTTTTTATTTTGGGGATGCTTCAATGCATCGTTTCGTTGCTATGCTAATTATTTTGTTTGTGGTTATGCCCGCACTTGAGGTTATAAAGTATGAAAGCAAGTCTGGTTATGACAAGTATGTGCTGACTTTACCGGTCAGCAGAACAAATATTGTTCAAAGTCACTATTTCTTCTATATTTTGGTTGTTGTTATCGGAGCTATATTATCTTATTGTATTTTCTTTATAAACAGCCTGGTTTCTGATGAACCTATTGACGGCATATTTCATATTGTTTCTTTTGGAACTTTCATCGTTCTCTTTGCCGGTGCAATAGTATACCCTCTTCTCTACATTATAGGCCCTGAAAAGTCTGATGCTATTGTAATTGGAGGTGCAATGGGAGGGCTTTTTGCTACCTTTGGATTGCAAAGCGTAGTTGGTTATGTATCAGAACAATTACCGCTGTCATTTTTACACATAAATCCATCTTTATCTGTCCCGATTATATATATCTTCTTCGGCATTATATTATATATAATTTCTTTTTTTATCGCTACAGCTATATATCATAAAAAAGAATTTTAACAGGGTGTTTATTGATTGTATGCTGTTATAACAGGATAAGTGTTTCCTATTAGCATTCAGTATTGAATGTAAACTTGACAGCCTTTACTGTAAAGTTTCACACGTTACTTGGCTATCCTAGAGAAAAAGGTGAAAAAGCTGACGAGTGATTCCGTCAGCTTTTCTTGTTGGACGTCCGGCCGCATCATCCCTTTGTCATGTCCGCTGAAGAATTCGATGCAAGATCTCATGTTCAATCTGGATGAGTGTGCTGTCAGACAAGGAGCGGGGGCGTTTAGCGCGGATCGAGATGTCGAAGCTGATTTCTCCGTCTTCGATCATGATGACACGGTCAGAAAGGCGGACCGCTTCCTGCACATCGTGTGTGACGAGCACAGCTGTAAATCCATTTTGTTTCCATAGTTTTTCTATCAATTGTTGCATGTCGAGACGGGTGAGGGCATCCAATGCGCTGAGCGGTTCATCCAGCAGCAGAAGGGATGGCTTTCTGATGAGAGCACGGGCAAGGGCAACCCTTTGCTGCTGTCCGCCTGACAGCTTATACGGCCATGCGTGGCGGTAGTTCCACAATCCGACTGCTTTCAGCACTTCCTCTGCTTTTTCTGTCCGTTCTTTCGGCAGCCCGATTAATACATTATCGATGACCTTTTTCCATGGCAGCAGCCGTGAATCCTGATACATCATTGTGGTGCTGTTCTCATCTGTGCCGCTGAATGTCAGTTGGCCTGAGCTCGTTTGCTCTAACTGGGCCAGAATGCGGAGAAATGTGCTTTTTCCGCTCCCGCTTCTTCCGACGATGGCCGTGAATTGGCCTTGTTCAATTGTCAAAGAAATGTCTTTTAAGACTTGTGTGCCGCCGAATTGTTTGCTGACATGATCCAATTTAATTTGGGCCGCTTGCTCATTTGCTTGGCTATACAACTCTATTTTCTGAGAGGGCTGTGCCATTTTTTTCACTCCTATCCTTGCTTTTGATAATTAGGATGCCATTTCAGCGCATAGCGCTCACCGATATGAGCAATGATGTCGGCTGCTTTGCCTAATAAGGCGTAGACTAAAATGCTGACGATAATGACATCCGTCTGCATAAATTGACGTGCATTCATGGCAAGGTAGCCAATTCCGTTGCTTGTGGCGATTGTTTCAGAAACGATTAAGGTCAGCCACATAACGCCGAGCGCATAACGAAAGCCGACGAATATAGAAGGGAGAGCGGAAGGGAAATAAATCTGTTTGAATAATTGAAAACCGCGTAAGCCGTACATTTTCCCCATTTCAATATGTTCGCGGTTCACATTCCGAATGCCATGGAGCGTATTAATATAGACGGGAAACATGACGCCGAGCGCGACGAGAAATACTTTCGGAGCTTCGCCGATTCCAAGCCAGACAATGACAAGCGGCAAAAGGGCAAAGTGCGGAATGTTCCGGATCATTTGGATGGTTGTATCCAGGAGACGGAAGGAAAGCGCTGACCAGCCGTTGATAATGCCGAGGATAAAGCCGATCAGTCCGCCAATCAATAGTCCGCTCAGTGCACGCGCTAAACTGATTTGTAAATGCAGAGCAAGCGCTCCATTTGCGACGAGCTCCCACAATGCTTTTAAAACAGATAGCGGAGAAGGAAAAAGACTCTCTGATAATACATGTGAGGAAGAAAATAATTGCCAAACGATTAGTATAAAAATCGGCACCAGCCAGGGGAGTACACTTTTTCTCATGATCATTCGTCTCCTTTACTTTCTTTTAAAACAGGCTTCCACAAAGGATCGAGAGGCATGATGTCAGAAACGCGGATCGGGTCTTTTATTAATCCGAGCTGATAGTAGTCATCTGCCTGCTGCTGCTGGGCGGATATGATATCTTTCGTCAGCGTATTCACGCCGTAGTTCTTTCGCTTTGTCGCCCGTTTCAATATATTAGACTGAATACCGGTCAGAGTCGCGATTCGGCTGGCGATTTCGTTTTGATGCGTGCTGGCATATCGGTCTGAGCGGTCAGTCTCCTCTAATATGGATTTAACCAGATCGGGATGTTCGCGTACGAATTGCGGTGCAGCATAGTAAAACGTGCGATTCGGATAAGCCGTAACATGATGGGGAAGAGTTCTTACATGTCCATTTTCTTCGACTCCGGCCAGGAATGGATCGTACGTTGCAAAAGCATCGACTTCACCCGATTCCAGAGCAGCCCTGCCTTGAGCGGCATCCGATACGAAAGCCCATTTGACATCGTGCTGGGTTAACTCGGCGTCTTTCAAAGCCAAGAGAGCGAGGTAATGGTGATTTCCCCCTTTATTCGCGGCTATAATTTTCCCTTTTAAATCAGCAAAGGATTGAATGGGGCTATTCTCTTTTACGACGACACCGACACCTGATAAATTTGGCGGGCTCGCACCCACGTAAACAATGTGTTTGCCGGAGCTTTGCGCAAAAATACCTGATCCGTCAGCGGCATTTCCGTAATCAATCTTTCCGGCAGCCAGCGCCTCCAATAAAGCCCCGCCGCCTTCGAATTCAATCCATTCAATTTTCTCGTGTGTTAATCGTTTTTCTAAATAGCGGCTTTCTTTTAAAAGGTGCAGTGTATTTCCTTTTTGGAATCCGATTCGAATGGGCTGCTTTCCATTTGTTTCATTGGCTGTACATGCAGTGAGGCTTAAAAAAGCAGCTATGATTATGAGGGTGCAGACCCTTTTTCGCTTCATCAGAATGGCCACCTTCCTTCACAGATCTAATTCTTACTATTTTGATAAGATTATATGTATTTAAAGATGTAACGTCAATCCTGTAAAGTAAATGATTTGAAAAAAACGCAAAAAAAGACCCGAGGGGGTCTTTTTTAAATCAGTCTGACTCTATAAGAACGGATTGTGAAACCGTGTCCCTCCGTTTAATGTAACGGCAAGTGAAAGACCTAAAATCAGCAGGTCAGCTGTGATTACGAGATAATCAATTCGCTGAAAAGGAAGCTGCACCATGTCCTTTTATTTTAATTTATTGAGTATTCGTTCTCTTAAAACTCCTCATACTCCGCCGGGTCTTGACCGTTAATCCTTCCGTCCGGGCGGGAAAGCGAAGCGATTACCTTCATATCGCTTTCATCAAGTGAGAAATCAAAAACAGAAATGTTTTCAAGCTGGCGTTCCGGGGATGATGATTTCGGAATCGGAACAGCGCCGAGCTGGACATGCCAGCGTAAGATCACTTGAGAAATTGTTTTATGATGCTTCTCTGCAATTTGCTCAAGCTGCTTATCATTCAATATTTCACTGGCGCGGGCTAAAGGACTCCATGATTCTGTCAGGATGCCTTGTTCTTCATGCCATTTATGCTGGTGTTCCTGATTAAAAGCGGGATGCAATTCAATCTGGTTGATACTTGGCTTCACGCCGGTTTCACGTTCAAGCTGTTCAATGTGTTCAGGCAGGAAGTTGCAAACGCCGATGGAACGAATCAAACCCCATTGTTTAGCGTCAATCAGGGCTTGCCATGCTTCTGTGTAGCGGCCTTGTTTCGGGTTCGGCCAATGAACAAGATACAAGTCATAGTAATCTAAGTTCGCCCGGTATAAAGATTCTTGGATCGTTTTTACTGCTTTGTCGTATTCATGATAGCGCCCGGGAAGTTTGGATGTAATGTACAACTGTTCCCTGGGAACCGAGCTGCGGCGAATGGCTTCTCCGACAGTTCCTTCATTCTCGTAGTTATAAGCGGTGTCAATCAAACGATAGCCAATATCAATAGCGCTGTTAATGGCATGAACGCCTTCATTTCCGTTAAGAGCGTATGTACCAAAGCCGATAGCAGGAATGCTTGTACCGTCATTAAGCGTCATTTGCGGAATTGCTTTATCCATTATGAATCCCTCCCTTTCATTCTACTTTACCATTATTCTTACAATTGAAACATGATAATGGAAATGAAAGTAATGGCATATAAAAAAGCTGACGATACGCCGTCAGCTTTTTTGTTTTAAATCTGAAACATCCACGCTACAACGGGGCCGAATACAGAGCCGAGCACAGCACAGAGCGTCATGGAAACGGAACTCATGGAGACCGTTAATTCCCCGTATTCCATTGCTTTTGAGGTGCCGAGCGCATGAGAGGCGCTTCCGAATGCAATTCCTTTTCCGAGTGAGCTGCGAATGCGAATCCATTTGAGAAGCAGCGGTCCGAGAATGACGCCTGAAAATCCTGCGACCATGACAAATACCACTGTCATTGATGGAACGCCGCCCAGTCCGGTGGCGATCTGAATGGCGACAGGGGTTGTGATTGATTTTGGAATGATAGACAGAATCAAATTCCGGTCGATGCCAAACAGTTCTGCAAATAACAGGCCGCTGACCATTCCTGAAAATAAGCCCGCCAGCACGCCTCCGATGATCGGGAAGCTGTATTGAATCAAGATGCGGCGCTGCTTATAAAGCGGATAAGCTAATGCCACGACAGCGGGGCCAAGCAATGAATTAATCCACTTTCCGCCGATCATATAGTCTTTATAAGGAATGTGAAAGGCGAGCAGCAGCACGATAATCAGAATCGTCGTTGTCAGTACGGGTATGAGAAATGGGTATGGATAGCGCACATATAATTTCACCATGGCCAGATAAGCGGCAGCCGTTAATAAAATTATAATGATTGCGATGCATGCTTGCTGCACTTTTTTTTCTCCTTTCGCTGATTGGCTTTATGTTCTAACAGCTGGCTGGCGTATCCCGCAGCGATCATCGTGACGATGGTGCTCAGTATGACAATCAAAAACAGAGCGGCTCCGCTTGCGGAAAAAAGGGATGGGTAATTCATCACGCCCGCCATGGCCGGTATAAATAATAATGGAAGAAAAGAAAGCAAAAACCCCGATCCGTCTTCAATGATCTTCACAGGAACGATCTTAGCCGTCAAACAAATGAGCATGAGGACTAAGCCGATGATGCTTCCCGGAATGGGCAGATGAAACAGCTGTTGGGCGGCTTCTCCGATCATGGAAAATGCGTATAAAATGATAATTTGTAAGATAATGCGTATGGCTTTCACAACGGTGCTGTTCTTTGGAGAAGAGCAGCTTCCCCCTTTCTTGTTGCCGATATTACGGTAAATTCTTTACTTTTGGTACATATATTTGTACTATACAACTATATGTATGCAAAACTTGTTTATATGTTTGCAGGATACAAATGCATATGTTTGTATTATACAACTAATGATGCTGTTGTCAATTGTAAGGAGCGATTCCATTTGCCGAAACAAGATCCGATTGAATTGATTGAATATGAGCTCACTACCTTTATCAGGCGGGCTGTTTATCTGGATAACTCTGACCGTAAAATCGGGAATCTGGAGAGGCCGGCTTATCTGTTATTAAGGCAGTTAGATGAGTTTGGGCCTGCGCGTGTCAAGGAATTGGCCGAATCCTTTAAACTGGATATTTCCACGCTTTCGAGGCAGGCTGCTGCCTTGGAGGCGAAAAAGCTGATCCATCGTTTTTCCGATCCATCTGACGGGCGGGTCAGCCTGTTTACGATTACAAAGCTCGGCAAGCAGCGTTTAAAAGCCGATAAGCAGATGCGTCTTAAACGGTATCATCGTATGCTTGACGATTGGTCAGGTGATGAAAAAGAACTGTTCGGCAAGCTGCTGATCCGGCTGAATGAGGCATTTATCGATTAGCGAAAATGAATCCGCAATTTTTTCCATATAAGCAGGATTATCGTATATCCGAGGGAGAATGGAAGAAAGAAGGGTTTTCAGCTTTTTACTTTGGCGCAAACGGGCTTGTGTGATGTAAGGCAAATTTATATAGAATGGGGGGCGGACGGCCTAAAGCCGGGGAAATTTTTTCTCGGCTGTTTACAGCATTTCATTATCTTAATATTCATAATTTAATAAAATGAAAGCGCTTTATTTGAGTTTGCTCAGCTTAGACTGAAAGGTGTTTACCTGAAAAAAACAATTGTGTTTTCCACGGAAATTTATTATGATGAGATAAGGAAATTGGAGATTTTATAACAATGGAAAAATAGAAAATTTCTAATATTGCGAGAAATGAAGAGTGAGTTAGGTACAAAAAAGGTGCACCTTCTGCTTCATTATTTCAAATATATAGAGCTGTTAGAGGAGGAAGCGAAGTGGCAAACAAAGAGTTGAAGAGAGGCTTGGGCGCGCGTCATATACAGATGATTGCTTTGGGCGGTACGATCGGTGTCGGTTTATTCATGGGTTCATCCAGCACGATTCAGTGGACCGGTCCGTCTGTCCTGCTTGCATATGCAATTGCCGGTATTTTTATCTTTTTTATCATGCGCGCGATGGGCGAGATGCTTTATGTGGAGCCGAGTACGGGTTCGTTTGCGACATTCGGCCATAAGTATATACATCCGTTAGCCGGCTATATGACGGCGTGGAGCAACTGGTTTCAATGGGTAATCGTCGGGATGTCTGAAATCATTGCCGTCGGTTCATATATGAAATATTGGTTTCCGGATCTGCCTGCATGGATACCGGGCATCATTGCCATGGCCATTCTCGGCGCGGCGAATTTAATTTCAGTGAAATCATTCGGTGAGTTTGAATTTTGGTTTGCGATGATTAAAATCGTGACGATCATCTTAATGATTATCGCGGGAATCGGCATTATTTTCTTCGGTTTCGGTAACGGGGGACATGCGATCGGATTATCTAATCTTTGGTCGCACGGCGGTTTCTTTGCAAATGGTTTTTCAGGATTTTTCTTTGCTTTATCTCTTGTCATTGCGGCCTATCAAGGGGTCGAGCTGATCGGGATTACCGCCGGGGAAGCGAAAGATCCGCAAAAAACGTTAAAAAGCGCAATCCAGAGCATTATCTGGCGGATTCTAATTTTCTATATCGGGGCGATTTTTGTCATTGTCACTGTGTATCCGTGGGATGAACTTCATTCACTCGGAAGCCCGTTCGTTTCTACATTTGCGAAAATCGGGATTACGGCGGCGGCCGGTATTATTAACTTTGTTGTGATTACGGCAGCGATGTCCGGCTGTAACAGCGGGATTTTCAGCGCAGGACGTATGCTTTATACATTGGGCGTGAACGGTCAAGCGCCGAAATTCTTTAAGAAAGTCTCCCGCAACGGTGTGCCCTTATACGGTACAATCGCTGTATTGATCGGGTTAGCGGCCGGCGTTGTATTGAACTATATTGCGCCGCCAAATGTATTTGTGTATGTGTACAGTGCGAGTGTGCTTCCGGGTATGATTCCGTGGTTCGTCATTTTGATCAGCCATCTCGGATTCAGAAGGGCAAAGGGTGCTGAACTTGATAAGCATCCGTTTAAAATGCCTTTCGCGCCTGTGACAAACTATGTGACGATTGCTTTCTTACTGATGGTGTTAGTCGGTATGTGGTTTAACGATGACACGCGGGTATCGCTGATCGTCGGGGTTATTTTCTTAGCGATTGTGGCTGCCAGCTACTTTGCTTTTGGCATTGGCAAGCGGGCTGCCGATGATGATACGAAAATAGAAGACGCTGTGTGAGTCAGAAAGACACTTCCTAAAATGGAGGTGTCTTTTTTAGTTAATGATAATCGACAATTTATAATTAGTAAAATGGTACAGTTCGGTAAGAAAATCGATCCGGCTCTCCGTCAGACTATGCCCAATTCTTTTCATGCAAATAATGGACAGACGGTATATCTGCTTTTTGCTGCACAAGGCGGATCGTGTATCTTCAAACACACCCGCCTGCCTAATTCCTTCATTTTATCGCGGAGGATGGAGAAACAATTTCATTTTAAAACAGTTTCCGGCGGTTATCTTTATCGGCGTGTTCCCCAGTGGTATACTGGATAAAAAAAGCAGAACCGGGGGAACCATCTATGAAAAATTACCAAACATTATTATTTGATATAGACAATACACTGCTGGACTTCACTGCTTCAGAAAACGATGCTCTTCAAATATTGTTTCAAGACACGGAGATAGAGCTGACAGCTGATGTGGAGGCCCGGTATAAAGCAATGAATCAAGGGTTATGGAAAGCGTTTGAAGAGGGAGAAATGACTCGTGACGAAGTCGTAAATACCCGATTCACCCTGTTATTTAAGGAATATGGTTATGAGGCGGACGGTGTTTTGCTGAATCAGAAATACCGCCAATACTTAGAAGAAGGGCATCAGCTCATTGACGGCGCTTATGAGCTGATCAAAAGCCTGCACCCTGTATATGATTTGTATATCGTGACAAACGGTGTATCCAGATCACAATATAAGCGTTTGCACGACTCGGGGCTGTATCCGTTTTTTAAAGACATTTTTGTGTCTGAGGATACGGGTTTTCAAAAGCCGATGAAGGAATATTTTGATTATGTGTTTGCCAGAATTCCTGACTTTTCCGCCGAGCAAGCGCTCATTATCGGCGATTCCCTGAGCGCGGATATGAAGGGCGGACAGATGGCCGGGCTTGATACGTGCTGGTTCAATCCCGGGCAGAAAGCAAATGAGTCTGGTATCGTTCCGACGTATGAAATTCATTCGCTTGATGAGCTGTATGATCTGTATGATCTGTTGCATGTGAAAAGACAATCCGGCGCTCTCACATAAATCTTGCAGGCCGAGGAGCATCCGATGAACATAGCACATACGAAATTAGTCATTAGAGTTTTTGCCTTACTATCAATCTTTCATACTATTCTTCAGATTCCGCCGGCCCAACGGAAGCTGGGGGTTTTTTTAGCTGTGCTTGCTATTTTGTTAACGGCCAATGACTGTTTGCAGCCGATATATGGTAAAAGACAATCCGTCTTTTATTTCGGGTCTTTTCTCCTGAGCAATGTGATGGCGGGCTTCTTGCTGTACCGCGTTTATTGTGCGGGGACACAGGTCATCATGGTTCTATTATTGGTGGAAATTCTCATCACGAAGGAAAAGATATCGATTGTTTTGTTAAGTATGAATGCCGCTGCCTTTGCTGTCGGTCTATATGCCGCCGGTACGGGTGTCAGTGATATTGTGCTGCCTTATGTGATCATGTTTGCGATTATTTATTTATATCGGAGAAATTTGCAGGAAAAATCGAAAATCGAGAAGTTAAACAAAGAGCTGCAAACCGCTAATGCCACACTGAAGGAATATTCAGACCGGATAGAGGAGCTGACGATTTCCAAAGAAAGAACGAGAATTGCACAGGAATTGCATGATTCTCTCGGACATTATCTTGTGGCGCTGAGGCTGAATTTAGAATTTGCGGGCAAAGCGGCAGACCATAAGCCGGAAAAAGTGAAACAGGTCATTCAAAAGGCGTATGAGCTTTCGAAGGAATCCATTCTCAAACTGCGCCAGGCGGTTATGCTTCTTCACGATCCTTTGTCCGGGCGTGAGTTTGAGCAAGCACTCCGTGACATATTCAGCCATTTTCAAGAAACGGATGATATACGCTTTGAGCTGGATATTGATGAAGAAATAGAAGAGGTGAACCCTGATATAAAACACTGCATCTATCAAATTGTGCAGGAAACGATCACAAATGGGCTGAAACACGGACGTGCTTCCTATTTTTCTATTCGTATTCAAAAAGAGCGGGATATGATTTTGTCGCATATTCATAATAACGGCTCTGGCTGTGGAAATATCACAAAATCAAATGGCCTGAACGGAATTGAAAAA
Source organism: Bacillus sp. ISL-51 (assembly GCF_018613535.1). Lineage (GTDB taxonomy): Bacteria > Bacillota > Bacilli > Bacillales > Bacillaceae > Bacillus. Next base: position 81,064 of record NZ_JAGGQB010000007.1, on the reverse strand, counting down.
AGAGCCGCCGCATTGGGCGGAGAGGCTGTTTTTTATTCGGGAAAAGAGACGGGATTTGATGTGAAAATGTATATACCATGTAAGGAGGAACGATAAAGTGAATGTCATTATCGCAGATGATCAGCCTATTGTCAGAGAGGGGCTGAAAATGATATTAAGTCTTCATGAAGAGATCAATGTCGTGGGGGAGGCCTCTCATGGCGAAGAGGTTTTGCAGCTGCTTTCGCAAACCGAGCCCGATGCTGTTTTGATGGACATCAGAATGCCGGGAATGGATGGAATAGAGGCGACAAAAGCGGTAAAAATGCAGCATCCGTCTGTAAAAGTAATCATTTTGACGACATTTCATGATAAAGAATATATTTTTACCGGGCTGAAAAACGGGGCGGACGGTTATATCCTGAAGGATGCTGATTCTGACGAAATTATCGCCTCTCTTCAAGCTGCTTGTGAAGGGAATATGATGCTGAATCCCAAGATTACGCTAAAGGTAGTGAAAGCTTTCAATGAGATGAACACGGAAACCGAGAAAGAACAGCCCCGTGAAGAGCTGACGGCGATTCTTACGCCGAGAGAGCTTGAAGTGGCAAAGCACATTATGGAAGGCAAAAGTAATAAAAGCATCGGCGCGGCTTTATTTCTGACAGAAGGCACGGTAAAAAATTATGTATCCCGCATCCTTGAAAAACTGGAAGTGACAAACAGAACCGAGCTCACATTATATTTACAAAAACTGATGTAATTCCCGCTTTTCCCTTCCTCTTTTTATTGCCAAACATATGACGAAAGTAATATAGGTATTGAGTACTAAAGTGAATAGTAAGCAGGTATTGTCAGGAGTAGAATGAGAGCAGACTGACACAAGGAGTGCTGAACGAATGCTCGAATTAAAAAATCTGACAAAAAAGTACGGTGATTTTATCGCTGTGAATGATGTGTCGCTGCGAATTGAAAGCGGAGAGATATTCGGCCTTTTAGGGCCGAACGGAGCCGGGAAGTCAACAATTGTGTCAATGATCAGCACAGTGCTCGCGCCGACGGGCGGAACGATACATATAGACGGCAAATCACTGAAAGAACAGCCTGTCGCGATTAAAAAAATAATGGGCGTTGTCCCTCAAGAGTTAGCATTATACCAGTCGTTAAGCGCGAAGGATAATTTGGCTTTTTTCGGGAGCTTATACGGCCTTTCCGGTACGGCGCTCTATAAGCGCATCGATGAGGTATTGGAGATGATTGAATTAAAGGAGCAGCAGAATCAAAGAGTGGCTGAATTTTCCGGCGGAATGAAACGACGGGTGAATATCGGCGCCGCTTTAATGAATGATCCGAAGCTATTCATTTTGGATGAGCCGACTGTGGGAATTGATCCGCAATCCAGACATCATATCCTTGAAACCGTCAAAACATTAAATGAAGAAAAAGGAATGACGGTCATCTACACGAGCCATTACATGGAAGAGGTCGAGTACTTATGTGAGAAAGCGGCGATTATGGATCACGGTTCTCTTATTGCAGCCGGAACGAAAGACGAATTGAAACAGATGGCAAATGCCTGCGATACCCTGATTGTAAATGTGGCGGAGCTGAACGACGACGCCGTAAAGAAAATCCATCATATTCCCGGTGTCTCTAAAGTTGCCCTCAGCCGCCAGAAAATTTCTATGCTGGTGGATCGAAATATGATTGATATCGCGGACGGTATCAGGAAAACCGGGCTCACCATCACAGGCCTTCATTTCGAAGAAGCTAATTTAGAAAGCATCTTTCTCCAGCTCACCGGAAAATCACTGCGGGATTCATAGGGGGAGCGTCATGAGAACAATATTCCAGCTTTTATTATTGGACTTTCGATTATTGGCAGCGCAAAAGTCATTTTACATCAAGCTGATACTGTTTCCGTCGCTTATGATTCTCATATTAGGAACGGTTTTCCATGATTCAGATTCGAAAGTACGGCCATTTGATGTCGCATTTTTTAATGCGGATCACGCGGAGCAGCCGCTGGGAGATGTGTTAAAGGACGGCGTGCTGAAGCAAAGTGATATCATCCATGTCAAAGAAGCGGACAGCTATCAAGAAGGAAAAAAGCTTGTCGCAAGCGGAAAAGCCTCTGTGTTTGTATATGTGCCGAAGGGATTTACGGAAGCGGCGGAAAACAATAAAAAAACAAGTATCAGTGTCATCGCAGACAACAAAGCGTCCGTAAACGGAGACATTGTCGAGACGATGGCCGATTCGTTTGTCACGAGAATCAAGACCGTATACAGCGAAGAGAAAGAAGTGCTGAAGCATTCCGGGCATATGTCAAAGGCTGAGATTGAAAAGGTGGTCAGCGGTCTAAACAGCCATAGTGAAAAAGCCGTCAACATTCCGAAACAGACGGCCGGCGAACAAGCCTCCATGAATGCGATGCAATATTATTCTATCGCAATGGTCGTAATGTTCTCCATTATGACGGCATTTGTGCTTGTTCACGGCATTGTGGAGGAGAGACAGCAGCGCACCTTATTCAGAATTAAATCAATGCCCGTTTTACATATCCAGTACGTGGCAGGCAAGCTTCTCGGGATTATATTTGCCATTCTTATGCAAATGGCTGCCGTCATTCTGATCAGCAGCATTGTGTATCAAGTAAAGTGGGGCAATTTGTTTGAGATGTTTCTGGTTACGGCTGTTTATTCGTTTGCGATCGGCAGTATGGTGCTGCTTTGGGGCTTTACGGCGAAAAATCATGCAGCTGTTTCAAGCATGGCGGCTCCGATTCTGTATTTGTTCAGTTTTTTAGGGGGAAGCTTTATCGCGAAGGACAACCTGCCTGCCAGCTTGCGGATCATTCAGGAATTGATACCGAACGGCAAAGCAATCAATAGCTATGTAAGTGTCACGCAGCACGCCGGTTTGAGCGGAATGTCGATGGATTTGGCAGAGCTGGCCGTTATCGGCGCCGTCTTTTTGTGTATGACAATATGGGTGTTTAAACGGAAGGAGCCGGTTTCATGAGGCAGATGTTTTTGATGATCAAACATCAGCTGAAGCTGATGTTCCAAAATCGAATAGCCATCTTTGCGACGATTTCCGTCCCGCTCCTTCTGACATATTTATTTTCGTTTGCACTGCATGGCAGTCAGCAGAAGGAAGTGTTTGTAGCTGATGCGGATCAAAGCGTCTATTCGGAGCAATTCATGAACATGATTCAGATGGACGGACATTTGAAGCTTACGAAGGTGACTGAAGACGTACTGAAGAAAAAAGTGAACCGTCACGATATTTCGTTCGGACTGTTGATCGGTCCCCATTTCGAAGAACGGTTATTTTCAAAAGACCGAGTAAGCTTATCATTTATCCAAAATGAAGAAAAAGGTGATGCCGCTTTGACAGAACAGTTTATCTCTCAACAGGCAGGCACGCTGAAAAAAATAGTCCGCGACGCGAAACACATGTCCCAGACGTTGCATATCGATGGGAAGCAGACGGCGGCTGATCTGCTAAAAAACATGCAGGGCCGTTCTGCGGTAACGGTTACGCATCATACCAATCAAGCAGGCGGGCAAGCGGCTGACAGGCTTATCGGGTTTTTGGCGATGTTCATTTGGTTCGTCGCGGTACAGGGCTTAAGATCATTTATTGATGAAAAGGAAAATGACACATTTACCAGATTGCTGAGCACGCCCGTTTCCTATCAGAAGTACGCAGTATCCAAGTTCTGTGCGGCTTACCTTTTCGGCCTCCTTCATATTATTGTAATCATCGCTGCCGGAAAATATTTGCTCCATATCAGCATCGCGGATAACGTTCTGGAAGCAGGAGCGGTGCTTGCGGCCTATTTATTTGCACTGACGGCTGTAACAATGGTGCTGATTCCGTTTATGAAAAGCCAAAAACAATTTACCTCGCTCGCTTCAATTCTGATAGCGGTCAGCGGCATTTTGGGCGGTTCTTTCTTCTCTTTAGAGCTGGCTCCGAAGTACATGCGGGTGCTGTCTGCGTTCACCCCTGAAAAGTGGGCGATCGGCTCATTAAAAGACATGATGAACGGCAGCACTGCGATTGGCTCACAAATCGCGCCGTTAAGCTTATTTCTGGGAATTGGAACCGCGGCTTTGGCGGCAGCACTTTACTTTATCAATCTTAATGTAAAAAAGCACGGGTAGGAGGGTGACTGCTTTGTATATGGCGGAAATCATAGGAATCATAGAATTGCTCGCAGGAATTGCGATGAATATATGGATCGGCTGGTTTGGAAAAACCTTTTTCGGAAAAGATGACAGAAGTTCGAGAGTAATCTTAAGGATTTGCGGAATTTTTCTTATCATTAATGGTGTGTCCAGAGCTTTTCATATATAGTTCACAAACATTTGCAGTCTTGTATTCTTTTTCTTTGAAATTCATGTAAAATACAAATGGAAGGATCTATTGGAAAAAACTGATTGCAGGGAGGAAGAAACATGAAGAAAAGAATTGTTATGATGTTTGCCGTCGCGGCCGCTGTTTTGTTGCTTGTAAGCGGGATACTGACACAATCCGCTTCTGCAGCACCCGCTCCTGCTTTAACGCAAATCCGCATTGTCGGTGTCACGTCTGACGGACAGAATTATCAGTGGGAAAATATCGGTGCCAATCAAATCAGTGCTTCTATTCCAATGAAAGGCACAACAGGTTATCTGGCCGTTTATTTCCAGGGCTATCCGAATAATAATACGATTCAGGCTTTTAACAACGGCACGAACATTACGAGCTTCACGTCAAAAGCACTGGAGGATGATTATATGAAAAACGGTAATATCATTACCGGATATATTAAATATTACAGCGTCCCTCTTCAAAATGTCAGCTCCGGTACGTTTTCTTTTTCCGCAACAGGGCTGAATGGGCCGTATACGCCGTTAAGCAGCGGATTTTTCTCAATCCAAGTTCAAAAATAAAATGATTTGCCCGGTATGCAGATGCCGGGCTTTTATGTATAGTTTTTCTCTCTTTCCGCAAGCTATTCAGAAAGGAAAGGAGACTGAAACGATGGATATGACACTCGGATATTTGCGTGAATCGCTTTCGAATCATTTGGAGCAAGAGGTATGCCAAAGGATTTATGAAAAATTGCGGGTAAAGCATTACGCAAATGAGGAGGAACTTGTGAAGGATCTAGATGATCTTGAGATGGATTTTTTGAATCAGGTGCTTGAAAAGGAAATCAAATACGCCCGGGACGAGCAGGATGATAAGCGTACCAGGGAATTGAATGAGGTGTATGAGCTGCTGTTTTAAAAAAGCCCCGCAAGCTGCCGGGCTTTTTTTAGTTTGTGATCAGGCCGTACTTTTTGAGGATTTCCGTTGTGATTTGTTTAGCGGTGATCCCGGTATCATCCGCATTAGTATTGGCGGATGTTTAAACCGTTGCCTTAATGCAGTAAAAAGGCTGCCGACGAGGCAGCCGAGGAACAAATTATTTTTTCTTTTTATCATAGTATTGAACCGGGTACATAGAGCCTTCGGATACCATTTTGTTATCTTCAATATCCTCGGGATGCGGGTTGCCTGCTTTACTGACGGGAAATGAGTCTATATTTGGTTTGCTGGAAAACGATGTTTTGATGCTGTGAATAAAGTTCTTTACCTTTTGGCGGTTGGATTTATCTTTCAGCAGGTAGGAAGTCACTCCGACAGTAGAAACAGCAAGTCCTGAAATGAGCAGTTTTTGTTTCATTATAAGAACTCCTTTCTATTTCTGGCGTTTCAGTTGTTATTCCCGCTTGACGGGTGATTAAACATGGGCGGATGAAGTTGGTGGTTTGCTTTAATGCGATAAAGATTGACAAAACCGATTAATCAGAATAATAATATAAATATGACAGCTAGAGTCACAAATTAATTGAAAGGTGTTAACTATATGAATCAATTGCATCGAAGAATGGGAACGTTTGCACTCATGATGGTCGGACTTGGGTCGATGATTGGCTCTGGCTGGTTATTCGGAGCATGGCGGGCGGCCCAAATTGCGGGGCCTGCCGCGATTATTTCCTGGATTATCGGTATGATCGTCATTCTTTTTATCGCACTTTCTTACAGTGAGTTGGGTTCTATGTTCCCGGAAGCCGGGGGAATGGTTAAATACACTCAATATTCTCATGGATCATTTATCGGTTTTATTGCCGGATGGGCAAACTGGATTGCGATTGTCTCTGTTATTCCTGTGGAAGCGGTTGCATCGATTCAATATATGAGCTCATGGCCTTGGGAATGGGCAAAGTGGACAAGCAATCTTGTGCACAACGGCACGCTTACGGGAGAGGGGCTTGGCTTCGCATCCGTATTGCTGATTATTTACTTTTTACTGAATTATTGGACAGTTAATTTATTTTCTAAAGCGAATTCTCTTATTACGATTTTTAAAATCATTATACCGGGGCTTACGATCGGGGCTCTATTGTTTGCCGGTTTTCACGGCGGGAACTTTACATCCGGGTCAAGCATCGCGCCGAACGGATGGGCGAGTGTGCTGACGGCGGTGGCCACGTCCGGTATCGTATTTGCGTTTAACGGGTTTCAAAGCCCGATCAACATGGCGGGAGAAGCGAAAAACCCCGGCAGATCCATTCCGATTGCGGTTGTCGGGTCACTTTTGGTCGCTACCGTCATTTATGTGCTTTTGCAGATCACGTTTATCGGAGCGGTTGATCCTTCCATGGTCACACATGGCTGGAGCCACCTGAACTTTAACTCTCCGTTTGCTGACTTGGCGATTGCATTAAATATCAACTGGCTTGTCATCATTCTTTATGCGGATGCGTTCGTATCTCCGTCAGGAACAGGCATCACCTATACAGCGACGACATCACGCATGATCTACGGTATGGAAAAAAATAAATACATGCCGAGCATTTTCGGAAAGCTTCATCCGCTTTACGGCGTACCGCGCCAGGCTATGATTTTTAATCTTATCGTATCCTTTATCTTTTTGTTTTTATTCAGAGGATGGGGCGTGCTTGCAGAAATTATTTCCGTTGCCACGCTGATTTCTTACATCACGGGTCCAGTGACGGTGATGACGCTGCGGCGGACGGCAAAAGATTTATACAGGCCTCTTCGTTTAAAAGGCCTCAGCGTGATTGCTCCGCTCGGATTTGTGTTTGCGTCTCTCGTGCTGTATTGGGCGCGCTGGCCGTTAACGGGGCAGGTGCTGTTTATTATCTTGATCGGACTTCCGATTTATTTCTACTATCAGGCAAAAGCAAAGTGGAAAGGATTCCGCCGAAACTTTAAAGGCGGTGTGTGGATGGTTTTTTATCTGCTCGGCATGATGGTTATTTCATGGCTCGGCAGTGAGAAGTTCGGCGGTTTAAACATCATTCCTTATGGCTGGGATATGGGTCTGATTACGGTTGTAGCGCTTGGCTTCTATACGTGGGCGCTTAAGAGCGGATTCCAGACTGAGTATCTGAAAGATGCGAAAGAAATTAATGATCAATTAATAGGCGCGCAGGCGGAAGCGGCTGCCGGGAAAGAATAATGATATGTGCAAAACCTTGCGGTAAGACCCGCAAGGTTTTTTAGTCTTAATCATCCATGATATGAACAGGAAATGGATTTTTTAATGTGATAGATTGTGCGATGAAAATCATTTTGAATGCTAAATCTGAAAATGAGGTGTTCTTATGGATGAACTGGATATTGCTTTTGGCATTTTGCCGCTTGCCATCATCGTGTTTTCGATTGCTGGCACTTGGGTATGGAAAAGAATATATATCATGCCTCTTGTGAGTTTGGCTGTTTCATTACTATTAATGGTTACTGTTTTTAACTCGTCCTTTTGGGTTGCGTGATGTCACTTGTTTTATCCTATATCACGATGCTTGTCCTTAAGAAAAAGGCAAGTGACATACCGTAATGAAAAATGAGTTCGGTATCATACCGAACTCATTTTTATCTCATTTTTTATAATCTTTCTTTACCTGTTGGAACACATCCGCATAGTTTGTAAACACTCCGGTCACGCCCCAGTTCAGAAGGCGGCGCATGTCCGCTTCTGTGTTTACCGTATAAGGGTGTAAAAGCAGGCCGTGATTGCGAATTGTGCGGACGTTTTCAGCATTCAGCGCTTTGTAGTCCGGTCCGATGCCGACTGCGTATGTTTTGATTTCCGTTAAGTCAGCATCAGTCATTGAGGATAGCTGTTCGGCCTCTAACAATTGAACGGTCGGCAGTTTCGGGTCTAATGTTTTGATCTTCAGCAGGCTGTCTTTGCTGAAAGATTGAATGATAACTTGTCCCGTTTTTGCATGCTTTCCTGTCAATTTATATTTCTTCAGTGAGGCAATCAGTTTTTCTTCCATTCCCGGGTAAATCTCAGGCGCTTTTGTTTCAATATAATAGTTTGCGTGTCTGCCGTAACGTTTTAACACTTCATCGAGTGCAGGAACCTTCAGGTCGGCGTATTGAGGCTTTGCTTTTTCCGGGTAGGCTTTATTAAACCAGGAACCGGCATCAAGCTTTTTAATCTCAGCTAATGTATGGTCTTTCACCCAGCCGTGTCCGTTTGTGGTGCGATCCAGTTTTTCATCATGCATCACAATTAGCTTTCCGTCTTTTGTCATTTGTAAATCCATTTCAATATAATCTGCTTTCATTTTCCGGGCGGTTTCGTAGGAAAGCATCGTGTGCTCCGGTACATATCCCGAAGCACCCCGATGGGCAATCGTTAACACTCTGTCAGGAGACAGCAGGTTTCCCTTTCCCTTTGCCGACACAGGTGTGACGATAAAGGACAGCAGACCGAAAGAAAGCAAAACCAAAGCAAGTATTCTATTTTTCCGCATTTTTTCTCCCCCTTAAAAACTATCAATATATGTTTTATATTAGAAAGCGGTTGTAAATAGCGTGCAGCTGAAATATTAATCTTTTATGTTGTTTTCTTACACATGCTCCGCTCTTTTTCCCGTATTCCAAGTAAGCGCTAAGAACACAATAGACAATACACAAGAACCGACCAGCATCATAAAGCCCCCGGTCCAGTTAAAGCGGTCAACGACAATGCCCATAATCGCGTTGGCGAAAGCGGACCCGCCGATATAACCGAAAAATCCCGTTAATCCCGCAGCTGTTCCGGCCGCTTTTTTCGGCGCAAGATCAATGGCCTGCAAGCCTATCAGCATAACCGGTCCGTAAATCAGGAAGCCGATGCTGATGAGCGCGATATTATCGACAAGCGGGTGGCCGGCCGGATTCAGCCAGTACACCAATACGGCGATAAACACACCGGCCATAAACAGGACGCCTGCCGGTGCGCGGCGGCTTTTGAAGAACCGGTCGCTGATCCATCCGCATAGAATCGTTCCCGGAATTCCTGCATATTCATAAAGGAAATAAGACCAGCGCGAGTCTTCCGGTGAGAATCCCTTTGCTTCTGTTAAATAAGTCGGCGCCCAATCAACGACACCGTACCGGACAAAATAAACAAACACATTGGCAAACGCGATGTACCAAAGAAATTTATTGTTCAGGACATATGTAAACAGGATTTCTTTGGTGGTCATTTCTTTTTCCTGATCTTTAAACGCATGTTTCGGATAGTCATTCCGATATTCCTCAATTGGCGGAAGTCCGCAAGATTGAGGAGTATCACGAACCAGCAGAACAATCACAAATGAAATAACAATAGCAATAATGGCAGGAAAGAAAAACACGCTTTTCCAAGTGACGAACATAGCGATTCCAAGAGTAACTAAAGGCGCCAGAATCCCGCCGCCAATATTGTGGGCGACATTCCAAATCGACATCTTCGTGCCGCGTTCACTGATAGAAAACCAATGGGCCATTGTCCGCCCGCATGGCGGCCAGCCCATCCCTTGGAACCAGCCGTTGATAAACATAAAAATGAACATGATGGTCACGCTTGAAGTAACCCACGGCATGGAAACAAACAAGATATTTACGACACCGGACAGAAATAAACCTGTCGCGAGGAAGTACCTCGGATTGCATCGGTCGGACACCATGCCCATAATAAATTTACTGAAGCCGTAAGCGATAGACACAGCCGCGAGCACCAGCCCCAGCTCGGTTTTAGAAAACCCTTGTTCCTGAAGATAAGGAATGGCGAAGGCAAAGTTTTTCCTCAGCAAATAGTAGCCTGCATATCCGATGAAAATTCCTAGAAACACTTGCAGCCTCAGCCGTTTATAGGCCGCATCCGTCTTTGACTCATCCAGTCTCTCAATGTGCGGAGCCGGCTTAAAAATTTGAAACATAAAATCCTCCCCTTTGTTCAACGTCTATCATGATGTATGTATGACACTCCTCTCAGCGAAAATGACAAAAAGAACCAGAAATCACCCTGTTAAAAGGGCGGTTTATTCTGGCTCTCCTCATCTCCATCCAAAAATGATTAACTTGTATATGATAGCGCTTTCTTAAATTATCATAGTCTGGAAGGAATGTAAACGGTTTGTGACAAATTTCATTTTTAAATAAATTGTAAGAGGGGATATCCATCTGAAAGCGAAGGTGTTTTGTAACAAAGGAAAAGCTTTCTGTAATCGTTTTTGAACACGGGCATATGATGTGTTAGGCCATGTAAGAATGCGAAAGGAGTGCATAGGTTGATAGATGAATTGGATTTTGCGTTCGGCGTGCTTCCGCTTTGTATCATCATATTGTCAGTCGCCGGGACGTATCTGTTTAAAAACGCGTATGTCATGCCGCTTGCCTCTTTGGCGGTTTGCCTCATATGTACGTTTACCGTATTGAATAAAACGTTTATAGGATGGGCCTTGCTGTATACGCTTGTGTCTTTTGCGTTATCGCATATTACGATGGTGGTAGTCAGGAAAAATAAAGAATAGGGGTGCCGTTTCCCAAAAACATACGGTAATAAGCAGAGATTGTTTTCTCTGCTTTTTTATTTATGGATGTTTAAAAATTCGCTTATGGCACCGACATATTTTTCTTTCGGATAATTTTTGTATAAATGGCTGGTTAAGCGGACAGGGTCCCCAAAGAAGTACCTTTCATATTGAGTTTGTCTTGTACCGAAAGGGCTCATGGTTAAATCCCATGCCAGGCGGAAAATTTTCACCCGATCTTCGGCATTCGTTTCGGCTGCCCGCAAATATTGGTCAAGATCACCCCTGATATCGGAAGCGAAGGCATTTTCAGTCGGCAGTGTAACCATTCCGCTTGCTCCGATCAATTGAATAATCTCCGTGAAGCGGGGATAGATTTTTGGGAAGACGGAGCTGATCACCCGCAGAGGGATCACGCTGGGCCTCATATATCCCCATTCATCTGTCTCTGCGTCGTTCTCGGATTTTTCTAAAAGTGCTTTCATTGTTTCAAGGCCGATAATCACTTCGGATAATTTATCCTGGATATGCTGATATTCACTTACATTAATCGTTTCTGCCAGAGTCTGAGCAAGGCCCAGCAAAAATTCCGTTTTGACAATTTGCCTGGTGACGACTTGATGAAATGCAAAGGCATTAAAAGAGCTTTTCATGATTAAATCGTTAGCCGCTTCATAATTGTCGTAAAAAAATACACGCTCCCACGGTACTAACACATCATCAAACACAACGATCGAATCCATTTCTTCATATTTTGAGCTGAGGGGATAATCAAATGAGGATTCCCCTAAAACGAACGATTCCCTGCAAATAAATTTAACGCCTTTTGTATTCGAAGAAATGGAAAAGGCAAAGGCTTCATCTGTTTCAAAATAGAGTCTCGGAGAAGAAATAACGAGCACTTCATCCGTTAAGCCGCCTTGTGTAGCAAGAAGCCTGGCCCCTTTAATCACGATGCCTTCTTCATTTTTATCAACTACTTGTGCGGAAATCGGCTCTTTAGAAAGATGAAAGTTCATCTGAGAGCGGTTCACCTGAGGAGTAATAAATGTATGTGTAAACGAAAGATCCTGTTTCACAGCCCGTTCGTACAGCGCTTGAATATTTTCAGGAAAACAATTTTCCCGTCCATTTAAAAGCGCCGCAGAGGAAGCGAAGCTCATCACCACGGTATTCATGTAATCAGGGCTTCTGCCCATCATCCCATGCGTATGCCGGGCCCAGTGTTCAATCATCTTTCTTCTTCTTCTTAAGTCATCTTTCGTTTTCGGCTGAAGGTATGAAAGCCCGGCCCGTTCTTCTTTCCCGGGCAGACAGAACGTCATCTCGTCTTGTATATTCTCATCCGTTTGTAAATTGTAAAGAGAGCTCTTCGTTTCCAAAAGGCCTTTAAAGGCGTGATGCTCAGAAATGTTTCCCCCCACCCTCTGCCCATCAAACCAAATTTCATTCTCAAGCCCGTTAAGCCGATCAATAAACGTTTTGCCATTAATGATTCCCATAATGTCGCTCCTTCTTCATTTACGAGTTTGCCTATTTCCATTATATTGGGGAATAAATATACCTGTTCAGGGAATTCCGGTTGGGAAAAGCCTTTTTTGAAGGAATTGTTTGATTTTTGATTAAAAGCGGGAGGGAAAACGGTATGATGACGGGAAACTTGGAGAATTTATTCTGGAATCATGAAAAATCCCCCTTTTGATGAAGGGGGAAATGGCTTGTTTATTTCATTGTTTCCTTATATTTTTGTTCAAGCACAAAATCAATCATATCCGTCACCCGGACATGTTCGGCGTTTCTGGCGAATTGTGATATTGAGTGCAAAGGTCCTTTTTGATACAGCTGCAGCAGTTTAATCAGATAGATAAGACCTCTAACAAACAAAAAGAGAAGAAGATAAGGAAAAAGACTGGGGATATGAATATAGCTGACTTGACCTGAGAATAGCGCTGTCAGAAAAACAGCAATAATACTTCCAATAAAAATCCACTTCATAAATTCATATAAAGAAAATACAGGCTTAGAGAAAATAGCTTTTAATTGGCATAGCCTGTTCGTATCTTGTTTCTCAAGGCATCTCATCAGTTCTTCATCATTTCTGCAAGCAGTGATCTGCTGAACTGTTTCTTCAATTGTATGATTGCTTTGTATACCATTCACATGAGCCGCCAGCGAATCATATTTCTTCCGTAAATTCATATCAATCATATTAACAATTCGGACGAAATAAGCTTTTCGGGTTATGTGCTTTTCGGGCAAATGGCTGTTCTTTTCACGTGCAATATACATATAAAACATCACAATGCATCCTATTGTAAACAGGGAAAATGCTGCCGGTAAAAGATCAGATAAGATTGGGACAGGTATCAGTGATTTGACTTGAATAAACAAGAAAGAAGTGAAGATCAAAGCCATTACTATACAGGAAAAAGCGATCTTCATAAGTAACTGAAAAGATAATGATGGGGCAGAATAATAATACTTTAATAGGTTGAGCGTATGTAAATCTTGCGAAGATAAAAAGTCCATTACTTCTTGATCATTCTGACATTTTACCACTTTTTGTGCAGTTTGTTTTGCTGTGTTAAATGCGGATTGATTTTCATTCAATGATTGAAACCCCCAAAAATATTATAGGAATAAAACTGCATGAATTGAACATTCATGCAGTTTTTAACTTGTTAGAAGCGATCAGTCATATAAGCGTAAAGAGCTAATAATATTGCAGCAAATTCAGTTACTGCTTCTACTGTTTTATTTTCAACCGGTTTTTCAGATGTAAGAACCTTACTTGTAAAATAGAATGCAGAAATACCAGCTACAATTGTAAGAGAAGAAGGGAGAAGATCCCAACTCTTTGCTAATTCACTTTCAGAAGATACAGCCGGCACACCTTTATACGTTTTAATTTTAAACGTAAACATAGTCGTAAGTCCAGTTGTGGTTCCATCCGCTACCGGAATGTCGGGTGTATAAATTTTTATTGAAACATCTATTGATTGAGCAGTTGGTGTTACTGCCATTTCCAAATAACCATTTCTTACAGATAGGCTCAGATTGTTTAATAAATTTTGATAAGAACTGATTTCTGAGGCTGTAAGAATGGTTTGTGTGTCCCCTAATAAACCAGTAACATAGGCTCCGGGTTTGCCGTTTGTTATTGTCATCGTATTAGCTGAGCCTTCACTCGGAATTGTATAAAGAAGTGAAGTGGACAATAAAATATCTAAACTCGGAGAAGTTAAAATGGTCTCGGTTGTACCGAATTCCATCATCATATTTGCTAGGCCGGGTGCATTTTCTAAAGCAGGGATGGTTGACAGAATATTTGTCAATGTGTTTAATCTTGCATCATAAACAGGATCAGAAGGGGGGGTTACCTTGCTCACCCCAGAGTCTTTTCCTGAAAATCCGTCCTTATCAATGCCAATGCTTCCTGCGCCGCTTCCGATCGTTCCTTCGTAAAATTGATCGAAGGCCCAGTTCTTTGGCATTGGATAGCCGAGATTACCGCTGAAGCCGGTTGACATATTTGCCGCAAAGCTATATTTGGTCAGTCCCGCTTCCAATGTCCGGATGCAAATGTTTCTTGGTCCGTATACCCCGATTTCATATTTAGGAGCAGTTGAAAATGTCTGCATTTTCATAAAGGCCGACTTGATTTCTTGGAAATAAGGGATGATTTTGTCTGTGACTTCATAATCGTACGCATCGAAATCAACGGCAAAATAAATGGTCGTGCCCGATGGGAAACCTAATCTTCGAGCCGCTGATGCAGCATTGTATGCATCTCTTGTCCCTTGGCCTTTCACAAAATAGGATGATTCATAGCCGCCATCTTGGTAAATCGGAAAGATACGCAATCCGGCATCAAAAATGACAGAAAGCTCTTTTGACGTCAAAGCCTTTGACGTAAGTCCGCTGCTGGTCCGAACATTTCCTGTCAAATATCTTCCTACCACTTTATAACCGTTGCTGCGCAGGGTCTGAGCCTTCTCTGCCGTCAAAATTGCAGCAGTATCACAAGCTGAAGCAGCCCTTGTTGTATCGCCTGAGCTTGATAATAAAGCTTTAATCGTAGGCATGTCCGCATAACCTGTTTGCGGCAGGCACATAAACTCTTGGAAAGCTTTAACTGCTGATACAACTCCGACTCCATATTTTCCGTCGAATTCACCGGGATCAAACGATTTCCCATTACAGTAAAGCGCGTATTGAACAATCAAAACAAAGCCTGTTCTTGAATCGCCGGGAGTCAAGGTAGGGCATAAGCTGGTCGTTCCGTTTCCGAAAAATCCGTTAGCGACACTTGTACTCATGC
Organism: Bacillus sp. ISL-51; assembly: GCF_018613535.1. Taxonomy (GTDB): domain Bacteria; phylum Bacillota; class Bacilli; order Bacillales; family Bacillaceae; genus Bacillus. The sequence continues at coordinate 65,905 of NZ_JAGGQB010000007.1, read as the reverse complement.
CTTCTTCTTTTTGCAGGGCATAAATGAGAGCCTTGTTTGTATCGCGGGCATATAATCCGTCACAAGGCATCAAGCCGATGTAATCATTGTAATCCCGGTTCAGGTTCTGCTGGATTTGCCGGATTCGTTGGTCGCCTCCCGCTACTAATCGAAAAGCGCTCATATCCAGCAAGGCTTTCATAATCAGTGCTGTGACGATACCGTCCTGGTTGGTAAGACCGGCTGCTTTTTGAAACTCTTTTACAGCGCTTTCGGTATTCTCATAGAAAACGCCGGAAAACCCGCCGGGGTTAAATCCTTTACACCACAGCGCCCCTTGTAAAATGTAATTCATGTTTGTCGATGCTGAATTTGGTGATTGCTTTTTCAAAGGTTTGAACAGTCTTTGTGTCGTCGGGCCGAAGTTATCGGCAGGTTCTGAAATGCCAAGCTCAATTTGAAGCGCCCGTGTCAGACCGTAAATGGTATCCCAGCCCGTTTTTCCATTTTCCGGCACTTTGTTGTACCCGTGTCTGCCTCCGTACGTATCATTCAGCCATTGTTGTGTTTCCAGGACCATTTCGTCCATCGTAATCCCTCCATTACTTTTAATGTGCGTTCATTCATAGCTGGCAAACGTATGACAGCTTGTCTGCGCCTATGAAACTTCGGAGAGAGTCCGGAACGTCAGGGCGGGCATGCGGGGTGCCTTCTTATCAAAAAAGACAGCAAGCGATCACGCATCAATCGGAATCGCTTGCTTTATTTACACGTTTTCTGTATTCTGCTTTGGCTTCGGTTTCATTTCTGACATATAAAGACCGCATAAAATGAGTGCTCCCCCTGCAAGTGCGATCCACGTCATTTTTTCCTGAAGGAACACCACAGATGCTGTGATTGTCACTACGGGAACGATATAAATATAAGCGCTCGTTTTGACAGCACCCAGTACCGAAACGGAATAATTCCAGATCACAAAGCAGACAGCAGAGGCTCCGATGCCGAGGTGTAACATATTGAATACATTAGAAAGTGATGCGAAGGCATGAAGCCCCTGTCTGAAATCAAAGATATACAAAAAGGGAATCATAAACACCAGTCCGTATAAAAACACCCGCTGTGTCACTTCGATAACAGTACACCTAGTTTTAGCCCCTTTTAAAAGTCCCTTTTAATTTTTTAATGGTTCATTAAAGCTGCTACTCATTTTCACAAATTTCCTGGCTATAGTGAGTTGGTGACTGTTTCCGACTTCTTTTGCTCGAAAGGTTTCAGAAAAAATATAAAAAAGCAGGTTTTTTGAATTGCCTGCTTTTTTATCATTACTTTTTATAGAGTTATTTATTTCATTACATGCTTGTTGGAGCTAATCAATCGCTTTAGATGATATAAGAATAACAAAGAATGACTGCCTGTTCATTCGCGGATTATGTTGTAATAAAGATGATGATTTTTCTTTCATCTGTATTAAACATCAGTTTAATAATTCTCAATTTCTCCTGCCTATATATTTAAGTACAATTCAATTTTTTTTGTTACTTGTTTCAACCAATCTAAAGGAGACATTTCGTAGTAAGGAAAGTAAACTCCATCGGCACATTCATCTATGAGTGTACTTTTATCTTCAATTGACCAATCACTATTGATGAAGTTCCTTAAAAGAGGGACCAGGAAGATTAAGTATTCTACTGATTCTTCATTAAGTAATTCTTCGTATACGGATTCCATTGAATCGTAATCCTGATGAAAGTAACAAGACAAAAAACTTCTTACTTCCTCTACACTCTCATTTTTTAACTTCTCCATTTGCCCCACCTCTATTTAACCGGATAGCCAGTTAATATAAAACTGCCATCTTTGTTTCTTTTTAATACAATTTTTGCGTTTTTCATTTCTATTATACGAGTTGATCCTTTTTTTACTCCTCTTCCGATTATTTCTTGTCCGTTATAAGAAAAATCTTGAGTTGGCTTTACTGAATGATTAAGCCAATCTTCTATTTCTTTCTTCTTTTGATGTAACACTTCATCAACGATTTGTTGAGCTGTATTCTGATCAGTAAATGTTGATGCACCCTTAATTTTTGGATTCTCTTCTAATCTTTTTATAAGTTCTTCATCCGATTTTCCGACATGGCGTTCAATCAAATGACCGCCTTTTGATTCATGAACATGTAAATCTCCTTTTATAAGAAAAGATTTTTTGTGATTGCCAGTTGTCCGGCCGATGCTCTGTTTTTTATTATAAACAACACTCTCCTGTTTCACATCAACCGCTTTCCCCGCCTGAGAAAACGGTTCTCCGATTCCTGAAAATGCAGGCTGCCATGGCTGAGAAACTGATGATTTTCCTTTTGCGTAAATTCGCGCTGCCGCATTTTTCTGATCCGCAATAAAAGTCTTCGCTTCCTTCGTCACGAATCTCCCGGCTCTTGTCACCCCGGTGACTTTTCCTGCGCCTTTTGCTCCTATGAGGGAGGCGACGGCGTAGGCGATGTAGTGGGTGCGGCTGTAGGTGTCGCCGTGGATGATGTTTTCGTTCCATGAGGCTTTGAAGGATTGAACCATGTAATCGAATGTTTCCGGTGCGCTGTAAATGGCGCTGATGAGTTCTTGTCCGGCTTTGGCTTGTTCTATCGCTCCCGCGCGTCCTTGTGCTCTTTGCAGCCAGACGGCGATATCGTAAGCGCCGATGACGGCGTCTTTTCCTGCGTCCCATATCCCCAGCATGATGCCTTTGGCTCCGTCGATGAGCATTTGTCCGGCTTGGCGCATGGCTTTTAGCTGGAGGAGGCTTGAGTAATATTGTAATTGTTCGGCGTTCATGTTGTCAGCCCCGAGTTCTTCCGCAATGTTTACATATTCCCCCGGGTCAGAAGTGCGGTCCAGTTTTTTCTGTAAAAAGGCCGTTTCTTCCTGCTGTTTGATTTTAATGTATTGATGGGCTCGTTTTTGTATGCCGGCTTTTCTTTTATATACGTCAGTGTCGTGAAATGCTTTAGCGTTAAAAGACAGCGGGCCCCCGGCTTTACTTGTTAAGTCGGCAAGCGTCCGGAAAAAGGCTTCAGCTTCGTGCTCAAGCGCTTCAGATTGAGCGTATTCGTGCATCAGTTTTGCGTCGAGTTTATGTAAGTGTTCTGCCGTTTTTGGTGATCGGCAGCGTCAAGTTTGCCGGTGACCGCGGATTTGTCAAACGGTGATAAGGACAGAATATCGTCAATTGATCTTAAAATTCGGCTGATCTCGTCGTGCTGGCCGTCGATGATATGGTGTGCTTTCTGCCCGGCATGGTTCAGTTCGCTTTCAAGAAATGATTCTTCCAGCAAATCATTTTGGCCGAAGCCCGCCTGTTCTATTTCTCTCGGAATGCTTTTGAAAAAAGTAATTTTCATGTCGAAGAGATCAAGCCACAGCCCTGCTCCGGAGGCTTGTTCATTGTAAAAGGCTCTTATGGCGTCCGCGCCTCTCCCTGTCATGGCGTCCATATTTGCAATGCCGTGAAACTGTTGTTTCAGAGCGGCCATTTCATCTCTCGTTTTTTGATAAGCTTTCAGACGGCTGTCGGCTGAGTGAATGAGAGTGCTGGTTTCGAGTAGTTTCATATCCAGTGTCCTTTCGCCTGATTTTCTCTGCCCGTATTTTACCATGATGATTCCAATTTCTGATCACGATTTGAGAAAAAGAGGAAAAAAGGTACTTTTTTACTGATTCTTTTGATTCATTTAAAATTGTTCCGATAAAAAAGGAGCCCGGCGGTGTAAAATGGCATTATTCATAAGTGTGGAGGTTAAGATGGATCAAGATTATATCACTGAGCTTGTCTCAGTCCAGTTAAAGCGTATCCGGTCGGAGAGGGGGTATACCCAAGAGAAAATGGCAGATGTGCTCGGGCTTTCAAAAAAGTCGCTGGTGCAGATTGAGAAAGGCCGCTCGCTTGCGGGATGGGCGCATGTTGTGGCGGTGTGCGCGCTGTTCAGAACAAGTGAGGCGCTGCAATCTGTATTGGGAGATGATCCGCTGGAGGTAATAGAAACGGTTGCCCACCGCACGATTGACAGGCCTAAAGGAAAGACGATGGGCGGCAAGGTATGGTGGAAAGCAATCGAGAAAAAAGGAGAGTTCCGCTTACAGCAGCATTTGATTTCGCACCATTACCGCATTTTGGATGCGTATGATGACTTGTGGTTCAGCAGTTTTGAAAAGCAGGAGTCATTGGAGCGGCTGGATGAACTGTTTCTGGAGGCTGAAGAGGTGAAACGCTGACCTGACGCTTTCCGCATCTCAGGTTGATGTATTTTCTGACAAATGAGAAAATACATTTTATAAGAACCCAATTAAAGGAGAGATTCATATGATGCCTGAAGACATCGTGCGAAGCGGACCGAATCAATACATATGCAAGGAAGGAATCGCAAAAGAGCTTTCCGGGCTGTTGGAGGGATTCAGGAAACCTGTGATTGTGACTGGAATCAAATCCTATCAGGCGTTTGCCGATTACAGCGGTCACTCTTCTTGGGATGTGATTCAGCATAAAGGATACTGCTCACCTGAGGCGGTGCGAAAGGTCTGTGATCAGGCGGGGGATGCCGATGTGATCATCGGTATCGGCGGCGGTACGGTGTTAGATGCGGCGAAAGCGGCGGCAGACCGGCTGGATATTGAGGTTGTAATGATTCCTTCCATTGCGGGAACATGTGCCGCAAGTACGCCGTTAAGTGTCATATATGATGACAGAGGCAATTTTATCAGAGTGGATTATCATAAGCGTTCAAGCTATGTAACGCTTGTTGACCCGCTATTATTGCTTTCGTCTCCCATCGAATATTTTAAAAGCGGAATCGGTGATACGCTTGCGAAATGGTATGAAGCGGAGGCCGTCATCAGAAATACGGAGAATACGGTGTCTTTAATGGCGCAAACAGGGCTGCGGCAAGCGGTATATATCCGCGATATGTTACTGCAATACAGCGGGGAAGCCGTCGAAAGCATGGAGAAAGGTGAGCTGTCCGTGCCGTTCATCCATACGGCAGAAACGATCATCACTCTTGCAGGCACGGTTGGCGGTTATGGCGGCCGTTTGTGCAGAATGGCGGGGGCGCATGCGGTTCACAACGGACTCAGCTTTATTGAAGAGACGCATCAGGTGCTTCACGGCCGGAAGGTTGCTTACGGCATACTGGTGCAGCTTGCGTTAGAGGAGCGGAGAAATGAAATTCAAGAGCTGATCCCGTTCTACCGCCGGCTCGGGTTTCCTGTCAGCCTGAGCGGTCTTGGCATTCATGAAAAGCAAGAAGAGGCCAAGCGGCAGATCGCTTCTCATGCCTGCCGGGCGGAGGAATCGCTATGCTTAATGGGGGACTATGGCGAACAGGACGTGGCGGCTGCGATTGAATCACTTGAATGATAGGGAAAAGACAGGATAAGAGCCGGTTCTTATCCTGTCTTTATTTTTTGAATATTTCCGTTATAATGAGTGAGGTAAAGAGAGGAAGGGGCAAAAGGACATGTATCAAGCGAAGAAAATGTTATTGTTAGGATCGGGCGAGCTGGGAAAAGAAGTCATCATTGAAGCCCAGAGGCTCGGGGTTGTCACTGTAGCCGTTGACAGCTATGAGCATGCTCCTGCAATGCAGACCGCGCATAAAAGCTATGTTGTCGACATGCTCGATCAGGCGCAGATCAGGGAAGTTATTGAGAAAGAAAAACCTGATTTGATCGTGCCGGAAGTGGAAGCCATTGCCACAGATGAGCTATTGAAGCTTGAAGAAGAAGACTTTCACGTCATTCCGAATGCGCGTGCGGCGAAGCTGACGATGGACCGGGAAGGCATCAGACGCCTTGCAGCTGAGACGCTTCACCTTCCGACGGCGGGCTATGAATTTGCGAATACATATGAAGAATTTACAAAAGCGGCAGAAAAAATCGGCTTTCCATGTGTGGTGAAGCCGCTGATGAGTTCTTCCGGGAAAGGACAGAGCGTGTGCCGTTCAGCTTCCGAGCTGAAAAGCTGCTGGGACATGGCGATGGAAGGCGGCCGGGTGAAAAACGGCCGGCTGATCGTGGAGGAATTCATTCCGTTTGAATCAGAAATCACCCTTTTGACAGTTCGCGCCGTGAACGGAACGTCCTTTTGCGCGCCGATCGGCCATGAACAAAAGGACGGGGACTATATTGAATCGTGGCAGCCTCATCACATGACGGATCAGCAGATAGAAGAGGCAAAACATATCGCGAAAAGCATAACGGACGAGCTTGGCGGATACGGCTTGTTCGGGGTTGAGCTTTTTCTTGCAAAAGATAAAGTATATTTCAGCGAAGTGTCTCCGCGTCCGCATGACACCGGACTCGTGACGCTTGTGACGCAGAATTTGTCAGAGTTTGCGCTGCACGTCCGCGCAATTTTAGGATTCCCGATTCCGGACATTATCCAGCCACTGCCGGGGGCAAGCCGTCCGCTGAAAGCTCCGGAAGAGCTGGCTGATTATACGATCGAAGGCTTGGAAAAGGCTTTGGCCGTATCGAATACTCAAGTTCGGGTTTTCGGAAAACCTGTCACGAAAATCGGGCGCCGTATGGCGGTTGCGCTTTCTGCCGCTGAAACAGTTGAAAAAGCGAGAGAAAGAGCGGCCGAAGCGCTCAGCCATTTGTCCGTTAAATAGGTTTCTGTTCAAAAGGTGTCTTTACCGTAAGAGGTAGAGACACCTTTTTTATTTGGGCAGACTATATACTGGAAAACGGGCTTATGAGATAATGTAATGTACTGGTTAATTTTACTTAAGAAAAGGCGTGTTTTTATTTTATGAAACTTTTCAAGCCCGCAATCGTTATATGTATTGTTCTCTTTTGGCCAAGAAGAAAATAAAAATAAAATTATAGGGCTGGAATGTTTTTGTTTATGCAGATGCGGACAGACTGTCTGTTTGGCAGCAATGATTTCCGAGTGCGGGTCATGGAATTTTTAAGCAGAAGATTAAAGAATAGAGATGAACCCGAATGTCTAACTTAAAACGAACAGCTGCAAAAAACAGAAATCACCAGAATTAATTGTTCAAATAACACCAAATGCTGTATAATGAAAGAATTTGAATGATAGCATTGAAAGAATTTCATTTTATGTTTCCATAAAATGATTTCATTATGCATACGCAGTCCGATTTGATATGGTTTTAATTGGAGGTTTGTGTAAACTGTGAATTATATACCTAGTATGATTACAATTGGAAATTTTATTTGCGGGGTTCTCTCGATTCATTCCCTTTTGTATCATAATATTCATTCTGCGGTGATCTTTATTTTCACCGGAATGTTTCTTGATTTCTTCGACGGTTTAGTTGCTCGTAAGCTGAACGCCGTTTCGGAGATGGGGAGGGAGCTTGACTCATTTGCTGATCTCGTCACATTCGGCGTGGCGCCGTCCATGCTTGCATATAGTGTCTCATTATATACGATTCCGTTTATCGGTATTTTTATCGCGCTTTCCTACAGCATCTGCGGGATGATCCGCCTCTCGAGATTTAATATTGAACAAAGCAGGCTGCCGACATTTATCGGCATGCCGATTCCGTTTGCAGGCATGTGCCTGGTGATTTTAAGCTTTGTCAATAATGCCATCCTGTTGGGTGTTGGAACGGTTGCGCTCGGTTATTTAATGGTCAGCAACATTAAATTCCCCCATTTTAAAAAACAGGCGCCTGAAAACCTGGAGAGCAGAAGATGGAACTAGTTGAGCAATTAATTTCTGATTACGGATACATCGCGATTTTTTTAATGCTGACGCTTGGAATTATCGGATTGCCTATTCCTGATGAAGTGATGATGACGCTCGTTGGCTATTTCACGCATTTAAAGGTGCTGAATTATGAGCTTTCCATTCTCATCAGCTTTATCGGGGCGCTGTTGGGGATGGTCATCAGCTACCTCATCGGCAGAAAAGCGGGCCGCCCATTTATTAATAAGTTCGGGAAGTGGGTCGGGCTGAAGGAAAAGAGGATGGAGAAAGTAGACAGGTGGATGAAGAAATACGGGCCGTACACGATTATTTTAGGCTATTTTATCCCCGGAGTCAGACATGTGACCTGTTACTTTTCAGGTATCGGCAAAATGGATTTCAAAACTTATTTTTGCTTCGCTGCCATCGGAGCGTTTTTATGGTGTTTTATCTTTATTACTATAGGAAAATTCATAGGAGTAATCAATGTTTAATACTGCTGTAAAAGTTCTTTACCGTTCACTGATTGAACTGACAAATAATCGTTTTACGTCTTATCTCATTAAGGGCTTCTGTGAATCGAAACTGAGCAAGCCGATGATTCCGCTGTTTTCTAAACATTATCGTATCAACTGGAATGAAACGGAGCGCACAGCCTCTGAATTTGATTCGCTGGCGGCATTTTTCATCCGCGATATTGATCTGCATCTCCGCCCCGTGGCAAAGGAGTCAAACGCCATTGTCAGCCCGGTGGACGGCGTCGTTCAGACAGTGGGGAAAATTAACCCGAACCAAACCTTCATGGTGAAGGGAAAAGATTATTCGTTCGCCGAACTGACGGGGTTTAAAAGCGCCGATCATAAATATAACGGCGGCTATTTCGCCGTTCTTTACTTGAGCCCGAGGCATTACCACCGTTTTCATTCGCCGATCAGCTGTACATATCAGAAGCTGGCCGAGCTTGGAAAACGTTCCTATCCCGTCAATCAAATGGGATTAAAGTACGGAAAAGATGTTCTCTCAAAAAACTACCGCTGTGTGTATGAGCTGACCCGGGAATATAAACAGATGCTCATGATTCCGGTAGGCGCGATGAATATTAACTCTATCGTTCAGACCAGCACCGGAAACCGGCTGGAAATGGGCGAGGAGCTGGGATATTTTTCGTTTGGATCGACCGTTATTTTAGTTTTCGAGAAGGATATGTTTACCCCTTCGGATAACCTGACAGAAGGCCGCGAGATTCAGGTCGGCCAGAGCATAGGTTATGCGGAGTCACATGAGGAGGCGCCCGCTTTATAAAGCTGCTCCTCTTTTTTATATGCTGTAAGGAAGGTGACGTTGTGGAAGAAAAGGATGTGGCAAAGCAGATCGAAGAGTATCAGCGCACGGGTGATAAACAACTGCTTGAAGAAGTGCGCAACGCCTGCTGGCCTGCGGTCGAGGCGCTTATTTTAGAATTGGATGGAGACAGCGCCGATTTGCTGCGGGAAAAAGGCCGTGCCCGTTTTCCGTTTATCATCAGCAAGTATCAAACCGCTGTCCGGCTTCCGATAGAGACTTTTTTACGCAATACGTATCGGTTTTATTTTCAAAAGGTGCTAAAAGAAGACAAAGTGTGACTGGAAGAAAGAGTACAGACGGAAATGTTCATCTTTCACACATTTTCCTGTATGATATAGTAGAGTGTGCATCATCATTAATATAATTGAACAGGGTGTATAAATCATGGAAAAACAATATAGAGTTTTACTTTATTATAAATATGTAACGATTGAAGAGCCTGAAGAATTCACGGCTCAGCATTTGGCGTTTTGTAAGGAGCTCGGTTTGTTAGGGCGTATTTTGATTTCTGAGGAAGGCATTAACGGTACGGTGTCCGGCACGATTGAACAAACAGATAAGTACATGCAGGCGCTGAAAGCTGATCCGCGATTTGCCGATATGCCGATCAAAATTGACGAGGCTGACGGCCACGCGTTCCGAAAAATGTTTGTCCGCCATAAAAAGGAGCTTGTCACACTTCGTTTGGAGGATGACGTTGATCCGAATGAAACAACGGGAAAACATTTGAAGCCGAAAGAATTTTATGAGCGGATGCAGGATCCTGATACGGTCGTCATTGATGCCAGAAATGATTACGAGTACGATCTTGGCCACTTCCGCGGAGCGGTCAGACCTGATATTGAGGCTTTCCGCGAACTGCCGGAATGGATTGAAGAGCATAAAGACATGCTCGAAGGCAAAAAAATCCTGACGTACTGCACAGGCGGTGTCCGTTGTGAGAAATTCTCAGGCTGGCTTTTGAAGCAGGGCTTTGAAGACGTATCCCAGCTTGACGGCGGTATCGTCACTTACGGTAAAGACCCTGAAGTGCAAGGAAAGCTATGGGACGGACAGTGTTACGTTTTTGATGAAAGAATCAGCGTGCCCGTCAACCGTGTAGAACATGTGATTATCGGAAAAGACTACTTCACGGGCGAACCGTGCGAGCGTTATGTGAACTGCGCAAATCCGGCATGTAATAAAAAGATGATCTGCACACCGGAAAACGAATACAAATACATGCGCAGCTGCAGTCACGAATGCCGTACGAACGAACGCAACATGTATGTGAAAGAGCACGGCATGACGCCGGAAGAAATCAATGAAAGACTCGCTCTCATTGAGAAGGAAGACCATGCGGCGATTGATTAATAGAACGAAGACCGCCTGACTCACAGGCGGTCTTTTTTGTTTACATACTTTCTGTTCGGGCCAGCTGCTCTCGTGTGACAGGGCCTTTATATTGGAAAGCTTTTTCCCATTTTGACACGACGATACAGGCGACCGCATGGCCCGGTACGTTCACGCCCGTTCTCGCCATATCCATTACACGGTCCACACCGGCAATAATGGCCACGCCCTCTGCCGGAAGCCCGATGGCGTTTGCGGTTGCCAGAAGCACGACAAGTGAGCCTGACGGAACGGCGGCAATGCCCTTGCTTGTCATCACAAGCACAAGCATCATGAGCAGCTGCTGGGAAAGCGGCATTTCCACATGGAACGCCTGGGCTAAAAAGATGCATGAAACGGATAAATACAGGCTGGAGCCGTCGCAATTCAGCGACAAACCTGAGGGAACCACAAAGGAGACGACCCGTTTCGGACATCCGTATTTCTCCATGCGGTCCATCAGCTGAGGCAGAATGGTTTCAGTGCTCGTTGTGGAAAAAGCGATCAGGAACAGATCCCAAATCATTTTCAGCACTTCAAAGTATTTGATTTTAAAGAGAAGGCCTACAATCGGAAATAGGACAAACAAGATCAGAAACAGTCCGAGGAACACGGTGCCGATCAGCTTCAGCATCGGAAGCAAAAGTGCGATCCCGAATTGGCCGACTGAGGCAGCCATAAGAGCGAGCACGCCGATCGGAGCAGTGACCATCACCATTTGCGTCAGCTTGAACATAATGTTGGCGACAGATTCAAAGAAATTCATGACTGGGGCGGAGGCTTTGCCGATGCCGGCGGCGGCGACACCGAATAAGATCGCGAAAAAGATGACGGCAAGAAGATCATTTTTTGCCATGACATCAATGATGTTAACGGGGATAATATCAAGAAGCATTTGTTTCAGATCAACTACTTTTTCCGTATAGCCTGAAAGCTCATGGATATCTTTCTTGGCCAAATGCGAGAGGTTAAGTCCGACTCCCGGCTTCAGCACGTTGGCTAACAATAAGCCGAGGCCCAGCACAAGCGTCGTAATCACTTCAAACCAAATAATCGTTTTGATGCCGAGGCTGCCCATTTTTTTCATACTTCCGCTGCCGGCCGCTCCGATTACGATGGTTGAGAACACGATCGGCACAACAATCATTTTAATCAGGCGGATAAATCCATCTCCGACGGGCCGCAGCGCCATCCCGAAATCCGGGAAAAAATGGCCGATGACTGCCCCGATGACTAAGGCGATTAAAATTTGGAACGCGATAAATTTTTTCAAGCGAATCCCCCTTTTACTTACGCATTTCTTACGTAATTCGTTAAGCAAGCGGAAACCACCTTCCTCTCTGCCACAAAATTGTCACAAAGATTGCCAAAATGAAAAGAGAGGATGGTTTAGATTATGTAAGCGCAAACATTGAATATGACAGAAAGTCCTTGTGTAAAAAAAAGGAAGGTTATATGAAAAGAAAAGAATTTTGGTAAAAAATATTAATAATTTTGCCGATAATGCTATTAACAGTGGTATATTTGTTATGATACTTTCAACTGCATTCTCATTTATCTGTGCATAAACGATTCGGACAGAGGAAACATGCAGCTCATAAAAGACTGAAAATTTAAACAATTCAAAGAAAGGTGTGCTTTTGTTGAACAAACTGATCGAAAGAATCAAGGTCGCAGCGAGAAAAGAAAAACCGGATTCCGCTTCACTGGGGTTCGGCCAATACTTCACAGACTATATGTTTGTGATGGATTACGAAGAGGGCAGAGGCTGGCATGATCCGAGAATTACGCCGTATGAACCGTTTACCATCGACCCGTCCGCGTCCGTTTTTCATTATGGGCAGGCGGTGTTTGAAGGATTAAAGGCTTACAGGGCGGAAGACGGACGGGTATTAATGTTCAGACCGGACCAAAATGTAAAAAGGCTGAACAAATCATGCCGCCGGATGAGCATGCCGCCGCTTGACGAAGAGCTGGCGCTGGAAGCTTTGATCCAATTGGTTGAATTAGAGCAGGACTGGATTCCGAGAGAAGACGGAACATCTTTATATATCCGTCCGTTTGTGATTGCGACAGAGCCGTCCTTAGGCGTCAGGCCCTCAAAGAAATACAAGTTTATGATCGTGCTGACGCCGGTCGGTTCCTATTACGGCAATCAGCTGAAACCGATCCGTATTTATGTAGAAGATGAGTACGTGCGGGCCGTCAGCGGGGGAGTGGGCGATGTCAAAACCTCCGGGAATTACGCGGCCAGCTTACAGGCCCAGCAGAAAGCGGAGGAACTGGGATACGACCAGGTGCTGTGGCTTGACGGGGTGGAAAAGAAATATGCCGAAGAAGTAGGCAGTATGAATATCTTTTTTATTATAAACGGGGAAGCCGTGACGCCGGCGTTAAACGGAAGCATTCTCGGAGGCATTACACGCGCATCGGTCATTGAACTGTTAAAAAGCTGGGGCATGCGCGTCAGGGAGGAACGGGTTTCAATTGATGACATTTATCAGGCCGCAATGAGAGGCGAAGTGTCAGAAGTATTCGGAACGGGGACGGCAGCTGTGATCTCGCCGGTCGGTGCGCTTCATATTCACGGAGAAACGATTGAGTTTCATAACGGCTTGATCGGTGAAGTGTCCGAAAGGCTTTACGAAACGATTACCAACATCCAGCGCGGGAAGGAGCAGGATTCCTTCAGATGGGTGACTGAAATTTAAATAAAAAAGAACCCTTGCGTGAGGCAGGGTTCTTTTTTGGTTAATGGGATTTAGCCGTTTGGCCGGACGCGCGGCTTTTCCGGTTTTTCAGGTGAAAAGCGGCGTAACAGACGACCATAAATGCAATTCCGCAATAAAGGGCGATGCTCTGATTCGGATCAAACGCAATGCCGATACAAGAGGCGAGACACAAAAGGAAGGCGGCAATCGGCACAGCCGGGTACCCCGGCGTCCGATATTTCAAATCCGAAAGCTGACGCCCTTCTGCAAGTAACCGCCTTCTGAACATGAACTGTGCTGCGGCAATACTCATCCAAACCGCCACTACCGCAAAACCGGAGATGGAGACGAGAACGAGATAAACGGTATCAGGCGCGAAAACACTCGACAACAAGGACAATATGCCCCCGATCATACTGAAAATCAAGGCATTAAAAGGAATGCCTTTAGATGTCAGCTTCGCAAAGGACGGATGAAGCTCCCCCTCCTTTGACAAAGACCAGAGCATACGGGACGACGCATACAGCCCGGAATTGGCCGCTGAGAGAAGCGCCGTCAAAATGACAAAGTTCATCAGATCGGCCGCATACGGAACACCGACTCTGTCAAACACCGCAACGAACGGGCTTTCAATGACACCTGCTTCTTTTATAGGGATCATGCCAGACAGCACAAAAATCGTTCCGATAAAGAAAAGCGCCAGCCGCCATACCGTGGTTTTAATGGCGCGCGGGACGGTTTTTTCCGGGTTCACGCTTTCTCCGGCGGCAATGCCGATCAATTCCGTGCCTGAAAAAGCGAAGTTCACCGACAGCATCGTCATTACTATAGGAAAAAAGCCATTCGGGAAAATGCCGCCTTTTTCATCCGTGAAGTTCGACAGCATGGGCGCAGCCTCACCGCTTTCGATCGGGATGATGCCGAACATCGCAGCTCCTCCCAATATGATAAACAGTACAATGGCCAATACTTTAATGCTTGAGAACCAAAACTCCGATTCAGCGAAAAATTTGACGGAGAAGGCGTTTAATAAAAAGATGAGCAGGGCGAATACAGCGCTCCACATCCATACCGAGGTTGAGGGAAACCAGCGCTGCATTAAGAGCCCAGCCGCCGTAAACTCAGAGCCCAGCGCCACGGTCCATGTCAGCCAGTACAGCCATGCCACCGTAAAGCCAGTCGCAGGCCCAATATATTTCGCTGCATAGGTATGGAAAGCGCCCGTCACCGGCATAGCCACGGACAGCTCGCCGAGGCAAAGCATCACAAGGTACACAATGCCAGCGCCCAATAGGTAAGCGAGGATGGTTCCCGCAGGTCCCGCCTGCTGAATGGTGTAGCCTGAGCTTAAGAACAGCCCGGTTCCAATGACGCCTCCTAATGACAGCATAAAGAGGTGCCTGCTTTTCATACTTCTCTGAAAATTTTTCTCATTCTTGTCGTGCGAGGGTTTCATTGTTTTCCAACTTTCTGCAGGGCCGTTCTAATAAAAAATCTCATGCCGGCGGGCGGCACGAGATTCCGGCGAACCGGCTTTTTGAATAGAATATACAAACTATTCCGATAAGTCAAGTGGTTTTTAGGCTTCTGGCCCAATCGGCAATCGCCTGAATGTCCTCGGGCTTCGTTCGGCAGCAGCCGCCGATCAGTCTTGCACCGTTTTCGTACCAGCTTTGCGCGCTTTTTCCGAAAGACATGGAGCACGCTGAGCCTTTCCAGGTTTTTGTCACAGGATCATATTGCTCGCCGGAATTCGGGTAGACGATAATCGGCTTGTCTGTTTCCTGTTTTATTTCTGCTATTAAAGACGGAATATGCTGCATCGGTGTGCAGTTTATGCCGACAGCCGCGATTTGGCTGTGCTGATCAAGCCAGGCCGCACACTCGGAAACAGGAGTTCCTTCGCTGATATGCCGTCCGTCTTTGGCGCTGAAACTGATCCACGCATATATACCGGGAAATTCCTCCAGCAGCCTTGTGATCGCTTTTGCCTCTGACAGGCAGGGAATGGTTTCACACGCTAATATGTCTGCGCCTGCTTCAATGAGGGCTTTCATCCGCGGCCGATGAAAGTCGATCAGCTCATCCTCCGTCAGCCCGTAATGTCCGCGATATTCGGAACCGTCGGCAAGGCTTGCGCCGTATGGGCCGACTGAAGCCGCAATAATCGGTTTTGGGCGGCTTGAACTGTTCTCTTCGTGCGCCCACAATTCATCACGTGCCTGTACAGCGAGCTCTACAGATGCCTGAATGAGCTGTATCGCTTCAGTTTCGGTCACGCCGCGCGCCGCAAATCCTTCAATCGTTGATTGATAGCTGGCGGTGATCGCGCAATCAGCGCCGGCGGTAAAATAATCGCTGTGCACCTGTTTGATCAGATCAGGCTGTTCCATCAGGATTTTGGCCGACCAGAGGCTGTCATTCAAATCACAGCCCATGCGTTCAAGCTCAGTGGCCATCGCGCCATCTAAAATGATAACGGGAAACTCGTCTAAGATTCGTGTAATGAGATTCATAGCCATTCCTTTCTGACTTTTTAAAAATATATGAAAATGGTAATGGACAGCTTTATATTTGTCAATGAACGTTAATATAAAAAAGGTGCTCAGGACGAGCTGCCTGAACACCTTTTTTTCTTAAGAGATATGTTTGTTTTTATTTTTGGCGATGTCTGAGTACTCCCAGCATTCTATCTGGTCGTCATCAGGCAGCACATCTTTATAAAAGACGGGGTCCTTTCCTGCCTTCTTCTGCCGCACATAGTCATTAAGGGCGGCAAATGCCTTTTTAGACAGCAGGAAGATCGCAATTAAGTTCACGACAACCATTAAACCCATGAATAAATCGGCCATATCCCAGACAAGCTGAACCTTTGAAATGCATCCGAAAATGACCATCGCCAGCACGCAAATCCGGTAGATGAAAAGCCATTTCTTATTTTGGCTCAAAAAGCCGATATTGGTTTCTCCGTAATAATAGTTGCCGATTAATGCGCTGAAGCCGAACAAAAGCATCAAGACAGCAAGAAATCCTGACGCCCACGAGCCGAGGTGCGTGCTCAGTGCGGCTTGGGAAAGCGCGATGCCGCTGAGGCCCGGCTGCTGATAAGCGTCTGAAAACAAAATGATAAGCGCGGTGCTTGTACAAATGACCAGGGTATCCGTCAGTACACCGAATGCCTGAATCAGACCCTGTTTCACGGGGTGGCTTGTTGTGGCGGTCGCAGCCGCATTCGGCGCGCTCCCCATCCCTGCTTCATTCGAGAAAATGCCGCGTCTGACACCCTGCATTAATGCGGCGCCCAAAGCGCCGCCCGCCGCCTGATCGATTCCGAATGCATTTTTGACGATAAGCGCCAAAACGCCCGGCAGCTGGGTAATGTTTGTGAGAATGACAAAGAATGCAATGCCGATATATAAAACAGCCAAGACAACCACGATGTATTCCGCCAGTTTCGCAATTCGTTTAACGCCGCCGAAAATAACCGCGCCAAACACAGTAATTAAAATGATGCCTAATGTAAGACGATTGGTTCCGAACGCGTTTTCAAATGCGAGGCTGATCGTATTGGATTGAACGGAATTGAATACGATTCCGAATGACAGCGTGATTAAAACGGCAAACAGCGCGCCCATCCAGCGTTTCTTCAGGCCTTTTTCCATATAGTAGGCCGGTCCGCCGCGGAAGCCGTTCTGATCTTTTACTTTATAAATTTGAGCGAGTGTGCTTTCAACAAAGCTTGAAGCAGATCCGATAACCGCGATGATCCACATCCAGAAAATCGCGCCCGGTCCGCCGAGGGCAATCGCAATGGCAATCCCGGTAATATTCCCGGTTCCGACACGGGCGGCCATGCTGATGCAAAACGCCTGGAAGGGGGAAATATGGTTTTTTGACCGGTTGGCGGCGCCTTCCTTTAAAACCCGAACCATTTCTTTCAGCATGCGGACTTGCAGGCCTCTTGACCGGAACGTAAAATACAGTCCCAGAGAAAGAAGCATTACAATTAAAAGCTTTGACCATAAAAAATCATTTACTGAGCCGATTATATGTTGAAGGAATTCCTGCATCCTATCACCTCTTGGTTCGTTTGATTAAAAAATACTGAGCTCCCACTCCTGTGCGATATGTTTCAGCAGCATGCCGCCGGTCAGGCTGTTGCCGTATTCATCAATGGCCGGACCGTAAATACCGATGCCGCAGCCGTTATGAAAGGGCTGTTCTCTTCTGGCGCTCGGAGGAACCAATGCCATAATGCCGCCGGATACTCCGCTTTTGGCCGGTACGCCGACGAAGGCCGCATATTTGCCTGATGCATTGTACATGCCGCACGTCAGCATCAGAGCCTTGGCCAGTTTTGCGACATCTTTAGGAATGACCTGTTCCTGGCGGATCGGGTGATAGCCGTCATGTGCCAGAATCATCCCGATTAAAGCGATGTCCTCGGTCGTGCCTTCCATGGCGCAATGCTTTAAGTAAACCTCTAACGTTTCTTCCACATCTGCTTCCAGGAAATTTGTTTCTTTTAAATAGTAGGCAAGCGCTCTGTTCCGGTGAGCGGTTTGCCATTCGGAGCGGAATACCTCCTCATGGATCTGAGGCCGTTTTCCTATCAATTTTTCAAAAACGGAATAAAGGTATTCTAATTTATCATGCGCTGTGTCACCGGGAAGAAGGGAAGCGATAGTGATGGCCCCGGCATTAATCATAGGGTTGAAAGGTTTTCCGGGTTTATGGATTTCAAGCCGGATGATGGAGTTAAACGCATCGCCGGTCGGTTCCACATCAACACGCTCCAGCACGTAAGAAATGCCCCTGCTCATACAGGCTGCTATAAAGCTGATGACTTTTGAAATGCTCTGCAATGTGAACGGAACATCCCATTCACCGGCATGAATCATTGCGCCGTCCGGCTCTAATATGCAAATGCCCAGCTGCGAGTCATTGATTTCTCCGAGGGCGGGGATATAATTCGCGCTTTTTCCATTTGCGGAAAATGGGCGGTAATGATTTACCCATTCTTGTAATAGCGAAGCCAATTCCTCTTTTTCAAGGCGCTCCCTGATCATATCTTTCATAACATTCCTCCTCTATTTCATTTCTGTTCATAAACGGAATCGGGACTTAGAAAACGTTTTCATATATAGCGTGCGTAGATTTAATGTATAATGACATCTACAGAATCATACAAAATACGACAAAATCTATCTTAAAATAAGCCGATAGATTTATAAAAATGGCAGAGCGAATGGCCATACCGGGTCTAAAGAAATTTGCGGGCTGCCCCGGTCTTATTCAAAATAGAAAAGAGAAGGAAGTGATTGTGATCAGGTTCGATTATTTTTTGAAAAAAGACGGTTATCTTTTCGCCCTTATGCTGATCACCGTGCCGCTTGCCGGCGAACTGAAATTTTATCCCTTAAATGAAGCGTTCAGAATCAGCTTCGGCGCCCCGGCTTTTTTCTTTTTTCTGCTGCTGTTAAGGCATGTGCCGGCGGTGTTGTCGGGGCTGCTGACAGGCGCAGCCGTTGTGTTATTTCGTATCGGCTTGGAGTGCTTAGGCGGAGGGCATGCCGGGTTTATGGATGCTTTTTACAGCCAATATTCAAGCTTCTTTTTTTACTTTACATATGCTTGTTTGTTTCATGTGCTGAAAGTCGGGAATTTTCGCGATCGGCCGTTTATGATCGGCTTCCTCGGCTTCCTCATTGAAATTGCCTCGGATGTCATTGAACTGGCCGTTCAGTTTTCTGATGACAAAACGATGATTACGCCGGAAAAGCTGACGGATATCGCGGTCATCTCCGTGTCTCACACATTTATCGTGCTGAGCTTTTTCAATGTGATGAAGCTGTACGAAACTCAAGTCAGGGAAAAACAAACGAGGAAACAGCATGAGCATATGCTGATGATCGTATCTAATTTATATGAAGAAACGATTCATTTGAAAAAGACGCTGAAAACGACGGAGCATGTGACAAACGAATCCTATCAGCTTTACCGGGAAGTAAGCGGGGACAATCAAGAACTGGGAAAGAGAATGCTGCGTCTGGCCGGGGAGATTCACGAGGTGAAAAAAGACAATCAACGCATTTTTGCCGGGCTGTCCAAGCTGATCTCAAATGAAAGATTTCGAGATTACATGAATGCCGCGGCTTTAATCGGACTTGTGATCCGAATCAATGAAAAATACGCGGAATCATTAGGAAAGGATATCGCCTTTCAGTGCACGATCGAGGGAGATCATCCTGATTACCACGTGTTTACCGTACTGTCGATCATGAATAATGTCGCGGCAAATGCCGTCGAAGCCATGGGTGATAAAGGAGAGATCCGTCTCGGACTGCGTAAGGCAGAAGGAGATATGGCAGAATTCCAAGCAGAAGACAACGGTCCCGGCATCCCGGAGAAAATCGGAGAGATCGTCTATGACCCGGGATTTACGTCCAAGTATGACGAATTCGGCACCCCCTCAACGGGAATCGGGCTTTCTTATGTGAAGGAAATCGTAACTGAGCTTGACGGAGACATCTCTTTTCACAATAAACCCAAAGGCGTGATATTTACGATCAAGCTGCCGATGAGGCATTTGATTGCAGAAAGGATGAGCTCATAATATGCGTTTTTTTATAGCTGATGATGACCGGGCGATCCGTTCCATTTTAAGACAGATCATAGAAGATGAAGACTTGGGGGAAGTGGCCGGAGAGGCAGAGGACGGAAGCCAAATCGAAGGGCATCACCTGCATTTGAAACAGGTGGATATTTTATTAATTGACCTATTGATGCCGGGACGGGACGGGATCGAGACGATACGCCGTCTTCAGGATTCTTACCATGGAAAAGCGGTGATGATTTCGCAAGTGGAGGCGAAGGAAATGGTGGGAGAAGCGTATTCCCTCGGCATTGAATACTTTATCCACAAACCTATCAACAAAATCGAGATCGTCACCGTTTTGCGAAAAGTAAAAGAGCGGATCGAGCTGGAAACCTCGATCGGCGACATTCAAAACTCTTTAAGCCGGCTTGTTCAGCGGAATGAGCCGAAACAAAACCGGGCGCGGGATGCGCACGAGAAATCAATCAAAGAAACCGGAAAATTTCTTTTAGCGGAATTGGGCATCGTGGGAGAAAGCGGCGCGCATGACCTCATGGCCGTCCTTCACTATTTATTTGAGGATGAACAGGCGGAAAAAAACATGCCGTCTTTAAAACAGATGTTTACAAACGTCGCAATACGGAAGCTTGGACCTGCGGCGTCACAAGCAGAGGTCAACAGAGAAATCAAAGCCTCGGAACAGCGGATCAGAAGAGCTATCATTCATTCGTTAAACCATTTCGCTTCATTAGGCACAACTGATTTTTCAAATCCTAAATTTGAACACTACGCCTCAAAATTCTTTGATTTCCCGGCCGTCAGCAAGAGAATGAAGGAAATGCAGTCTAAGGAAACCGTGCCGCTTTCACCGGTTAAGGTCAATATGAAAAAGTTTATTCACGTTTTCTTTTTAGAAGCAAAGGATTTACATGAGGGGACGAAATATGTAAACGGCGGCAGCCGATAGGCTGATAAATACGGTTTACTTATATAGGGTTCATGTGTGAAATAATGTTAACCTAATAAAGAACGGAGGGGTCCTGATGGAAAATCAAATCCGGTTTTCGCACTAATGAAATAGTGTCAATGTCTCTGCCTTGAGCGCGGAGGAAACCGGGATTGATCTGCCTAATACAGAACCCTGACAGTGTAATGAAAAGGGGGGCGGCAATTACGCCGCCCCTCTTTTTGGCGTCTTCACACATCTCTTTCTCCTCCGCTTGCAGGAGCATGTGACAGAGCTGCAGGCGGCTTATCCTGTGGAAACAGCCGCGTTTGCGCTTCAGACGGGGCAAGAAGAACATATGAAAATGGCGCGGGAAATGCTCGGTCTGTCCGACCCGAAAAGCTATTGACTTCCGCCGGATGGCAGCGTATGATACATTTTAAAATAAAAGAACGGATGAACAATGCTGAGGAAGAGTAAGTACGTATCGCGTACGGGGTTCAGAGAGTCGGTGGCTGCTGTAAACCGATCCCCGGCCGGTACGGAATGGGCTTCTGAATTGCTGCGCTGAAAGACAGTAGGCGGTGCCGGGATTCTTTCCCCGTTATCAAGAAAGGAGTATCGAAACGGATGTTTCTGTACTTTTTGAGAGAATGGCTTTTCAGCCGTTAATAAAGGTGGCACCGCGAGAACCTCGTCCTTTGATGGACGGGGTTTTTTTGTATGGCGTAAAGGAGGTGATGGCCATGGAATCTGATTGGAGCAGGACAAATAAACAAAAAAGGAGGGATTCTCATGGTGATCGCTACAGACGATCTCGAAGTAACATGTCCGCATTGTGAAGGGACGGGTGCGGAAGAGGAAGGAACACCCTGCCCGAAATGCAGCGCAAAGGGCGTTATCTTGACGGCGCAAGGCAACACACTGCTTCATTTTATAAGAAAGCATTTGAACTGAAAAAATATATGAGATAAAAACACATGTTTTTGATTACGAGTAATGTAACAAAAACGTGTGTTTTTTAGGCTGGTGAGATGATGCAGAAAAAACTTGCGATAATCGGCATTGCCTCCGCTTTTTGGGCGGTTCGTAAAGCTGACCGGCAGGATGCCGTATAAAAAAGGCCGTCATCCGGCCTTTTTGCGCTATTCAGACCGGGGCTCTAAAAAACGGGAGCTGCCCAAGTCTTTTCTCATGATATAGAAATGGAAAAAATATTCCGCAACAGCAATAATAATGGCAGAAATAAGAGCCGCAAATGCAAGCTTTCCTCCGGAGATGCCCATTGACAGAGGCATTCCCACCAGCCACACGACGAGAAACGCGAGTCCGAAATCAGCTAACGACGCCGTAATGTTGTTCCATCTCGGCAATACGTAAAGATCCCCCGTCAAGTAAGAAACGGCCCCTAACACAATGGTCATCAGCAGCGCGTCGCCGAATGTAAAGTTAAAGCCTAAGCCGAGTACCAGATACAGAATAATGATGGTCATAATGCCTTTAATGGCAAGTGCTTTAATATGCGCCATACGTATTCCTCCTTTTGGAAATCATGTTAGTATGTTTCCTCATATTGAGAAATATAAACCTTTTTATTAAAACAAACGTTTAAATAAGTTTTCTGCCTGCCGGCTGTCATCACTGGGCCGCCGCTGAATATGATGAAGGGAGAAAAGACGGGAGGTGTCATGATGGCAGTCGTAAAAGCGTCGAGCGCCGATGTGGATTTGATGGCAAGGCTGCTCAGGGCGGAAGCAGAAGGCGAAGGACAGCAGGGAATGCTTCTGGTCGGCAATGTGGGAGTCAATCGGCTGAGGGCGAATTGCTCTGATTTTAAAGGCCTCCGCACCATCAGACAGATGGTGTATCAGCCGCACGCGTTTGAAGCGGTGACTCACGGATACTTTTACCAAAGGCCGCGTGAATCCGAACGGAGGCTCGCACGGCGGAATATTAACGGAGAACGGTTTTGGCCGGCAAAATTCAGCCTGTGGTATTTTAAACCGCCGGGAAACTGCCCGCCGACTTGGTATAATCAGCCGTTTGTGGCCAGATACAAGTCCCATTGTTTCTATCAGCCGACAGGCGAAACGTGCGAAAACGTGTACAACACATTTTGAGGCCGGACACACCGTTCATCTATTGAACGGTGTTTTTTTAAAATCATGTGAAGAAAAATAGGAACAAAGTGCGCTTGACGGATGCAGCGCCGTAAAGAAACAGACGGGTTTTTTTACGCCGCCGCCATCGTTTGTCGAAACAATGTGAAAAATGTCTCCCTTCGTTTGATTTCATGCTTACAAACCCTTCACAGTTCTTCATAGCGGTTTAACATTTCTTTTCTATAATGAGGGCGATCAATGAGAAGAAAGGGGAACTGACATGACACATGACGGCCGTTTAGATGAATGGATCAAGGAGTTAGAGGAGAAAAGCTTTCAGAACAATACGTTTGACCGCCGTAAATTTATTCAAGGAGCCGGGAAAATCGCCGGTCTCTCTCTCGGATTAGCGATCGCACAATCGTTCAGCGCATTTGAAGTAAATGCCGCTCCAAAGTTTTCAAGTTATCCGTTTACACTCGGCGTGGCGTCCGGCGATCCGCTGTCTGACAGCGTTGTGCTCTGGACGCGGCTCGCTCCTGACCCGCTAAACGGAGGCGGCATGCCGAAACAGGCCATGCCTGTAAAATGGGAGATTGCAAGCGACGAACACTTCCGGCACATCGTCAATCGCGGGACAGAAATGGCCAAGCCAAACCTCGGACATTCCGTCCATGTCGAGGCGGATGGGCTGAAGCCTAATAAAGTGTACTATTACCGCTTTAAAAGCGGACACGAGCTCAGTCCTGTCGGCCGGACAAAAACATTGCCGGCGCCCGGTGATAAAGTATCGAGCATGACGTTTGCGTTTGCCTCATGCCAGCAGTATGAACACGGCTATTATACGGCGTATAAGCACATGGCGAAGGAAAAGCTTGATCTCGTATTCCATCTTGGCGATTACATTTATGAATACGGTCCTAATGAATATGTGTCAAAAACGGGAAATGTCAGGACACACAGCAGCGCTGAGGTGTATACGCTTGATGATTATCGCAACCGCCACGCCCAATACCGTTCAGACGCCAATTTAAAATCGGCACATGCCGCGTTTCCGTGGGTCGTTACGTGGGACGACCACGAGGTGGAGAACAATTACGCCAATGTCATCCCCGAGAAAGGCCAATCGGTTGAAGCGTTTGTGCTCAGGCGCGCGGCTGCCTATCAGGCTTATTATGAGCATATGCCGCTCAGGCGCATGTCACTGCCGAATGGCCCTGATATGAGGCTGTACCGCCAATTTTCATACGGCGATTTAGCCTCGTTCAATGTGCTTGATACAAGACAATACAGAGACGATCAGGCGAATGGCGACGGAAATAAGCCGCCTTCTGATGAATGGAGAGATCCGAAACGCACATTGATGGGGACAGAGCAGGAGCAATGGCTCTTCGGAAATTTGGCGGCCTCCAAGGCGAAGTGGAATGTGCTGGCGCAGCAAATCTTTTTCGCGCAATGGAATTTCGGGACGACCGCGAGCCCGATTTTCAGCATGGATTCTTGGGACGGCTATCCAGCTCAAAGGGAGCGGGTCATCAATTTTATAAAAAGTAAAAACCTAAACAATGTCATCGTGCTGACGGGTGATGTCCATGCGAGCTGGGCGTCAAATCTGCACACGGATTTTAATCAGACCAATTCGAAGATTTTCGGAGCGGAATTCGTCGGCACTTCCATCACATCGGGGGGAAACGGTGCGGATAAAAGAGCCGATACGGATCAAATTTTAAAACAAAATCCTCATATTAAATTTTTCAATGACTATCGCGGTTATGTCCGCTGTACGGTGACGCCTGCACAATGGAAGGCGGACTACAGAGTGGTGCCGTACGTGACTGAGCCGGGGGCCGAGGTGTCGACGCGGGCATCGTTCATTTATCAAAAAGACCAGACCGGGATTCGGAAGGTTTCGGCAGCAGCGGTTGCAGGCGGCTTGAAGCAATCGGATGAGGTAGAGGAGGATCGCTTCTTTGCCCATAACAATGCCCATGAAAAGCAAATGAGGAAGAAACGGGCCAAAATCTCACAATAAGGAGGGACACTCATGTTTTCAAACATAGGAATTCCCGGGTTAATCTTAATTTTTGTCATCGCCCTAATCATTTTCGGGCCGTCGAAGCTTCCGGAAATCGGCCGTGCCGCCGGCCGCACACTGCTTGAATTCAAAAGCGCCGCAAAGACACTGGTTTCAAATGAAGAGCCGGACAAGCAGGCGGCTGAAAAAGACAAAACGGCAGGGTGAATCCTGATGGGGCAGACGGATCCGCTTCTGCCCCTTTCTTCATATACAAGGAGGATGTACGGATTGGATAAAAAAGAAACCCACTTGATCGGGCATTTAGAGGAAATCCGGCAGCGCCTCATAAAAACGCTGCTCGCCTTTCTCGTGTTTTTAATCGGCGCGTTTTGGTTTGTGCAGGATATTTATGACTGGCTGATTAAGGATTTGAACGGAAAACTGGCTGTATTAGGCCCTAGTGAAATCCTATGGGTGTACATGATGATTGCCGGAATATGCGCCATTACGGCGACGATTCCGGTTGCGGCTTTTCAGCTCTGGCGATTTACGGCGCCGGCCTTGACCGCATTTGAACGCCGTGCCGCTTTATTGTACATTCCGGGCTTATCCGTTTTGTTTATCATCGGAATCTCCTTCGGATATTTTGTGTTATTTCCGATCGTGCTCGGCTTTTTGACACAATTATCGGCCGGCCATTTTGACATGGTGTTTACGGCGGACAAGTATTTTACCTTTATGCTTAACCTTACATTGCCGTTTGGACTTTTATTTGAAATGCCCTTGGCTGTCATGTTTTTGACGCGGCTCGGCATCGTGAATCCCGTCCGTCTGGCAAAGGCGAGGAAGCTTTCGTATTTTCTGCTGATTGTCGTGTCGGTGCTGATCACGCCGCCTGATTTTATGTCTGACTTTCTCGTCATGATTCCGTTGTTGGTGCTGTATGAAATCAGTGTAACGCTTTCACGGATCGTATATAGAAAGAAATGGGCGGAGGCGCCGTCAGCGGCTTAGTGAAGCTCGCCTCCGCCAGTATGAATGTCATCCTCATGCGCTGCGGCCGTCACCGCAGCGATTTTGAGCGCTTTCACCATGAGGTTCAGGCTGAGGCTCGGTGCTGCTTTCTCCAGTGTTTGCTCGGGGATGTACGGGATGTGAATAAACCCGCCCCGAATGTGCGCCGTCAGACGGCTGAGCTCATCCATCAGTCCGTAGAAGAGGTGATTGCATACAAAAGTTCCCGCCGTGTAGGAAACTGCTGCGGGAATGCCTTCTTTCTTTATTTCCTCAACGATCCGTTTAATCGGAAGTCCGGTCCAATAAGCTGCGGGGCCGTCAGGTGAAATCGGTTCATCAATGGGCTGATTTCCTTCGTTGTCCGGTATGCGTGCCTCATTCAAATTAATTGCTGCCCGTTCCGGCGTGATCTGCATTCTGCCGCCTGCCTGTCCGACGCAAATGACGATGTCAGGCTGATGCTTTTTGATGGCTTGGCGCAGAACTGTGAGTGACTTGCCAAAAACGGTCGGCACCTGCTCGGATACCATGGTGACAGAGCCTTCAGTGCAGCCGTTAAGCTGTTTGACCGCTTCCCAGGAAGGGTTCACCGATTCTCCGCCAAATGGGTCAAAGCCTGTGAACAATACTCTTTTTTCCATAACAAACCCTCCTTTCTCTT
Source organism: Bacillus sp. ISL-51 (assembly GCF_018613535.1). Taxonomy (GTDB): domain Bacteria; phylum Bacillota; class Bacilli; order Bacillales; family Bacillaceae; genus Bacillus. Next base: position 39,452 of record NZ_JAGGQB010000007.1, on the reverse strand, counting down.
TTACATACTCTATAATTGACATATATTCCTGCCGGAGGAGGAACATCCCTTGGACTCTTTACTAAAGCAATACCGCAATTTATTCCCGGCGCTTCGAACACATACGATGCTCGCGAGCTGTTCTCAAAGCGCTGTGGCTGCACCGGTTTCGAAAGCGATCGCTGACTATCAAGAAAGCCTTTTACAGCAAGGCGGGAACTGGGAGGAAGCCATCGAAAGGACGGAGAAAGCCAGAAATGGGTTTGCAAGGCTGATCGGCGCTGACCCTGAGGAAATTGCCGTTTTGCCTTCAGTAACGGATGCCGCGGTCTCCGTCGCCTCTGCTTTATCCGATTGTAAAAAGAAAGAAGTTGTGTATACAGACTTGGACTTCCCGGCGATTGCCCACGTCTGGAAGGCGCAAGCTGATGTTACGCTTTCAGTTATCCCGTCCCGTGAAGGGATGATCCCATTAGAGCGATACGAAACGTTTATCACTGATCAGACGCTGGTCACTTGTGTGCCTCATGTTTCCTATACGAACGGTTTTATTCAGGATGTGAAACAAATTGCCGCGATAGCCGCAAAGAAGGGGTCGCTCCTTTTTGTGGATGCTTATCAATCGGCTGGGCATGTCCCGATTGATGTGAAGGAATGGGGCATTGATATGTTAGCCGCAGGCGCGAGAAAGTATATGCTCGGTATACCGGGAACGGCATTTCTTTACGCCAGAAAGGAGCTGGCAGAGCAGCTGAAGCCGAAAGCATCGGGATGGTTCGGACAGCAAAAGGACGCAGCGTTTGATCTGACCCGTTTTTCTTATGCAGACGGAGCGAAACGCTTTGAGACCGGTACCCCGGCGTTTATCAGCGTGTATGCGGCGCAGGCGGCTTTGTCTCTTCTTAACGGCATTGGCACAGCCCGTATCCATAAAGAAGTAAAAGAACTGAGCGCGTTTGCATATGAATACGCGTCGGAAAAGGGGCTGAACCTCCCGTGCCCGCCATCATGCGAAGACAGGCCGGGCATGATTTCGATTTATGACGAAAGAGCGTCCGAAACTGCGGCGCTCCTGAAACAGCAAAGCATTATATGCTCACCCCGGCATCATGTCATTCGTCTCGCGCCTCATTTTTATAATACAAAGGATGAATTGGCATATGCGATAGATCAACTGGCTATTGCAAAACACCGTATATAAAAAAACAGCAGACTCAAAGGGAGCCTGCTGTTTTTTATGAATGATCAACTTTGACGCGTTTCATAAAGAAGGCGCAGATCAGACCGATAATGGCCACAATCATTGCGAAGATAAAGGCGTGCTGGACGCCCGCAGTCAGCGCGTGCGGAAAGACGGCGGGGTCAGCGGGATTTTTGACGGTGCTCATATAATTCTTTTGTCCGGCTGCCATGATGCTCACAGCCACCGCAGTGCCGATCGCTCCTGCCATCTGCTGGAGCGTATTCATAATGGCTGTGCCGTCCGGATAAAATTCCGGCGGAAGCTGGTTTAAGCCATTCGTTTGCGCCGGCATCATAATCATGGAAATCCCGATCATCAGAAAAGTATGAAGCACGATGATCAAAACAGCCGTTGAAGCAACGGAGATGTTTGAGAAAAACCAAAGCACAGCCGCAACAATGATAAACCCCGGAATGACAAGCCATTTCGGACCGTATTTATCAAACAGCCGCCCGGTAACCGGGGACATAAAGCCGTTTAAAATTCCGCCCGGCAGAAGAATAAGTCCTGACGTAAAGGCCGTCAGCATCAAGCCGCTTTGTAAATACATAGGCAATAGAAGCATCGTTGATAAGATGACCATCATGCAGATAAAAACAATCACGACGCCGAGAATAAACATCGGGTAACGGAATGCGCGAAGGTTCATCATCGGCTGCTTCATTTTCAGCTGGCGGATAGAAAACAAGATCAGCGCCACAACACCGACAGTGAGTGATCCGACAACCGTCGGGCTCGACCATCCGCCTGATCCTTCTCCCGCGTTGCTGAATCCGAAGACAATACCGCCGAAGCCGATCGTAGACAGAATAATAGAAAGCACGTCGATTTTCGGTTTTGTAATGTCTGACACGTTTTGCATGTAGGCGATGCCGAATAAAAGAGCCAATACGAGAAACGGCAGAGAAATCCAGAAAATCCAATGCCAGTTCAAATGCTCTAAAACAAGTCCTGAGAAAGTCGGCCCGATGGCAGGGGCGAACATGATCACAAGCCCGATCGTTCCCATTGCCGCTCCGCGTTTATGCGGCGGGAAGATGACCAGGATGGTATTAAACATAAGAGGCAATAACAGCCCCGTTCCTAAAGCCTGAACGATTCTCGCCGCTAAAAGAAACGGAAAGCTCGGTGCAAGCGCGGCAATGAAAGTGCCGATAATGGAAAAAGCGAGTGAGACGATGAAAAGCTGTCTTGTCGTAAACCATTGCAGCAGCAGCCCCGAAACAGGGACAAGAATGCCCAGAACGAGCAAATAGCCCGTCGTTAACCATTGGACGGTAGAAGGAGTAATATGTAATTCCTTCATGAGATCAGTTAACGCGATATTCAGCGCCGTTTCACTGAACATACCGATAAATCCTGCTGTCAGCAAAGAAATCATGATCGGCATCACTTTGTATTGTTTGGAAGTTTGAGCGGTTTCCAATATCATTCTCCTCTCTAGTTACGGAAAGATGTCTCTCGTATTTTTTATGTCTTCAGCAGTTTAGGGATTTGTTTTGAAATATGGATGATCGGCATGCTGTCTTTTTTAGCCAATGACAAAATGATGCCGCCTTCGATCATGGCATTAAGGACGGTGCTGATTTCCGCGGCCTTCTCTTCGGAGAAACCGGCTGATCTTAATTTGCCGGCAAACAAGGTTTCCCATTCCTGATAAGCATTCTGGCAGGCTTTTTGCAGATTTTCACTTGTTAACGAAGTCTCGGCCGCAAGTAAACCGACAGGAAACCCTTCAAAGTTTTCCGGACATGTAAATTGGCTTGACAAATCCTTTAAAAATAATTGAATGCTTTTTACCGGATCAGGATGGGCATCAAGGCTTTCTTTTATTTTCGAGCGGATATAACCGCTCATTTCATTCACGGCCTCAATCGCAAGCTGCTCTTTTCCGCCCGGAAAATGATAATAAAGAGAACCTTTCGGCGCGCCGCTTTCTTTAATAATCTGATTCAGTCCCGTCCCGTAATACCCTTGCAGCTGAAACAGCCTAGTTGCTGCGGCAAGTATTTTTTCTCGAGAATCTCCATAACTCATAACGTTCCCACCTTACTGATAAATGACAAGCTGAAAAATATAGTGACTGGTCTATTATCTTGACTTGAGGGCGAGGTGTCAAGGATTTTTATCCGGATAATTTGTACGGAAGATTGCCTGCCGCGCCTTTTGACGAAGTATGAAAAATCATTCATTAATAAATACTAACCCCATGATAAAAGGAGAGAGAATAATGAAAAAACGAGGGGGATGTCGGAACGATCGCCGATGACGTGTATTTTAACAATATCATCACCCGAAAGCATACGAAGAATACCGATTTTAATATAGATAAATTGGAAAAACTGCCTCAGGTTGATATTATTTACGGCTATCAAAATGACGGAGGCTATCTCTTCGATGCCGCCGCAAAAGCGGGGGCGAAAGGCATTGTGTTTGCGGGGGCGGGGAACGGGTCTATGTCTGACACGGCCAAAAAAGGAGCTGTAAAGGCAGTCAAAAACGGACTGGCGGTCGTCCGGTCAACAAGGACGGGGACTGGCGCCGTTACACCCAACCGTGAGTTTGAAAAAGACCATTTGCTCGCTTCAAATTCTCTTAACCCTCAAAAAGCACGTATTCTGCTGATGCTCGCACTGACAAAAACAGAAAATCCCGAACGCATTCAAACCTATTTTAATGAGTATTAAAAGAAGAGGGCCGAATGCCCTCATTTTTTCCATTTGCCGTATTAAAGCATCAGTGCGTGATAATGAAAGATGCATTTTCCTTATTTTTCAGTCTCTTAATTTTTATCGAAAACAGTAAAAAACGCACTATTTTCTCCTTTTTCCCTCCAATAGAATGAATATTGTGAATTTATTACAATTCAGGAGGGAAAATCATGAAACATGTAAAAAGTAAACTTCTCGCTTTCATCACAATTTGTATGCTGTCTGTCGTCTCCGTATTTGCCGTGCAGCCAACCGTCTCGAAAGCCTCCTCTGAACACAACCCTGTGGTAATGGTCCATGGAATCGGCGGTGCGTCCTTTAACTTCGCGGGAATAAAAACGTATTTAGTATCTCAGGGCTGGTCAAGCAAACAGCTGTACGCCATTGATTTCCTGGACAAGACAGGGAACAATAAAAATAATGCGCCAAGGCTGTCAGCATACGTAAAAAAAGTGCTCAGTGAAACGGGAGCGGGCAAAGTCGATATTGTCGCGCACAGCATGGGCGGCGCAAATACGCTTTATTATATTAAAAACCTGGACGGCGGAGACAAAATCGCTAACGTCGTGACGCTTGGCGGAGCGAACGGCCTGGTTACAAACAGAGCGCTGCCGGGCACCGATCCGAACCAAAAGATTTTATACACTTCCATTTACAGCTCAGCTGACTTGATTGTCATGAATCCGCTGTCCAGATTAATCGGAGCCAAAAACGTGCAAATTCATGGTGTCGGCCACATCGGACTTTTGATGAACAGCCAAGTAAACAGGCTGATTAAAGAAGGGCTTAACGGCGGCGGAGAAAATACGAATTAATAGAGTCAGAACCTCGGAGAATCAATATCTTCGAGGTTCTTTTTTGTCTTCTCCGGCAGATAGATTAAACGCGGGCGTCACGAATAGATCTTGAAAATGGGTTCCGATGACATATGTTGCGTAATTTAAGGTTCTTTAAGTAAGTGCCGGTATCGAATTTCATAAGCGCAGAAAAAAAGCAGGTGTATACGGAAAGTAAAAAGAGGATTATGTATTCAGCGAAAAGCACACGAAAGTTTAGTTAGTTTCTATTTTTAAGTAGATAGGAATGGGGCTTTACCCCGTAAAGCCTAAGGGGGAAGGTCTGAATGCCCCTTTTTCACCGACAACATTTATTGATGAAAAGAGGAATAAAAACACTGTTTATACATTATTTTCTACCCTATGATAAAGATTGATCATTAATTACAGAAGAGGAGGAACATGATGAAAACAGTGAAAAATAAATGTCTGGCGGTATTGATGATCTGCATGCTGAGTATCGTATCCGTATTTGCGCCGCAGCCAGCCGTCACCAAAGCCGTCTCGGGACACAACCCGGTGGTCATGGTGCACGGAATAGGCGGGGCATCTTTTAACTTCACCGGCATTAAAACCTATCTAATCTCCCAAGGATGGTCCTCCGCAGACCTGTATGCGATTGACTTTTGGGATAAAACGGGGCATAACAAAAGAAATGCGCCAAGACTATCAGCATATGTGAAAAAAGTGCTCAGTGAAACGGGAGCGGGCAAAGTCGATATTGTCGCGCACAGCATGGGCGGCGCAAACACGCTTTATTATATTAAAAACTTAGACGGCGGCGACAAGGTTGAAAACGTCGTGACGCTGGGCGGAGCGAACCGCCTGGTCACAAACAAAGTGCTGCCGGGCACAGACCCGAATCAAAAGATTTTGTACACATCCATTTACGGTTCACTTGACTTGATTGTCATCAACGGACTATCCAAATTACACGGCGCGAAAAATGTGAAAGTCCGCGGTGTCGGCCATATCGGCCTTTTGATGAGCGGCAAAGTAAACAGGCTGATTAAAGAAGGTCTCAGCGGCGGCGGAGAAAACTTGAATTGATAGAGTCAGAGCCTGAGAGAATACAAGTCTTCAAGGCTCTTTTTTGTCTTCTCCGGCAGCCGGCAGGTGGTTTCCATATTCTTTTTTCACCGTAAACCAAGCCCTCAGAAGTTATTTTTGTTAAAATAATATAGTTATATCAGAATTCGGAGGGTTTATTGTGGGAAAAGTGAAAAGAAATGCCCCTTGTCCATGCGGCAGCGGGAAGAAATATAAAAAATGCTGCGGAAGTAAAGCAGTTGATATTCCGGCAGACATCGCAGCAAAAGAAGCGAAGCAGATTCAGGAAAACTTGATGGAGTATGCCTTTACCGTACATAGAGAAAGCATATCATCGTTTATTAACAAACATGAATTCATGTCTTCTATGGACAGGCAGACAAAGGACATCAGCGTATTCAATCTCGGCATCTGGGGAATTTTCTTCCGTCAGCTTGCAGACGGCAAGACGATTTTCGAAGATTACCTTCAGAAAAAAGGCGGCAATATCAACCGCCCGAAAACGCGTGAAATCGTGGAGTCATGGAAAAGCATGACACCGGCGCTCATGCTGCTTGAGGACATCAAAGAAGGTATGATCCACTTTGAAGATGTAATGACGAAAAAACAGTTCAAGGTGGAAATGGATGCAAACCAGCAGGATCTTCCGCCTGTGGGGAGCCTGATTCTCGGCTACCCGATTCACGAAGCGGAAAAAGCGGAATTCTTTATGCAGTTCACGATCTTCCCTGTGAAGCGGACGGACGACCTGATCAGCAAAGTGAAAAAGGCGGCGGTACAAGGAAAATCGCCTGAGCGCTTTATGGAGGAAGACTTCGACACTGTTCTGGCTGCTCTTTTAGGAAATGCAAAAGAGCCGAAGCCAAGCACTGAAGAAAACCGTACAGAGTGGGCGAATGACATGGAGAAGGAGACAGCGGATGCCATTGAAAAAGGCATGATCGGCGATGAATATCCGGCAGACCTTATTCCGGCTGTCATCGGCCTGTGGAAGTCCTTCTGTGACAAAAAAACGCCGACCATCAGAAAGCCGGAAGCCTTTGCGGCGGCGGTCGAGTATTATGTGAACAGCATTTCTCTAAGCGGGGCTTCTGTTTCACAAGCTAAGCTGGCGAAGAAATACGGCGTAAGCGCCTCAACCATCTCCAGCCGCTATAAAGAAATCGAAAGTGCTTTGCAAGACGAAGCCGATCACTTCGCGGCAGCGCTGACATCTTAATAGAGCGAAACAAAAACCTTGAAGGGCGAAAACTCTTCAAGGTTTTTTTCTGTTGGTTTGACATGCTGATTTCTTCCGCAGGCAGGATAATAAATTCCATCTATCTAATAATAAAAGGAGATGCTTTCAGGAAGGGGAATGAACAATGGAGCAGACACGTGCGTTGGGCAGGACAAATTTACAGGTGAAGCGAATCGGGTTTGGCGCGAATGCGGTCGGGGGACATAATCTGTTTCCGAATCTGAATGATGAGACGGGGAAAGATCTCGTCCGCACCGCTTTGGATGGCGGTGTGAATTTTATTGATACAGCCTTTATATACGGCTTAGGGCGTTCTGAGGAGTTAATCGGAGAGGTCGTGCAGGAACGCGGCGCCAGGGACAGGCTGGTTATTGCCTCAAAGGGTGCGCATAAAGAGGTTAACGGACAAATCGAACTGGACAACAGCCGCGAATTTCTTCGGGGAGAAGTGGAAAAAAGCCTCAAGCGGCTGAAGACGGATGTGATTGATTTGTATTATGTCCATTTCCCTGACGGCAAAACGCCGATGTCCGAGGTGGCAGGCACATTAAAAGAACTGAAGGATGAAGGGAAAATTAAAGCGATCGGCGCCTCCAACCTTGATTTTCAGCAATTGCAGGAGTTTAACGCCGACGGCTATTTAGAGGTCTTTCAATCCGAATACTCGCTGATCCACCGCGACGCGGAAAAGGAACTGCTGCCTTACTGTGAAAAGAACGGCATCTCCTTTATCCCGTATTTCCCGCTCGCGTCCGGCCTGCTGACAGGAAAGTTCACAAAAGACGCGGCATTTGACGACATCCGAAAGGATAATCCGCAATTCCAGGGAGAGACGTTTCTTCAAAATCTGGAGAAAGTCGACAAGCTGAAAGCCGTCGCCGAAGAAAAAGGAACGCAAACGGCGCATATCGCCCTTGCCTGGCTGTTATCAAGGCCGGCGGTTGACGCGATCATTCCCGGCGCCAAACGCTCTGACCAGCTGAAAAACAACCTGAACGCCCTCGACGTTCAATTAACCGAGGATGAGACGCAGTATATCAGTGACATTTTCCAGTAAAACAAAAAGAGGAAATAGCACGGGCTATTTCCTTTTAACTATTCTTTTTTCGCAGATAAGGAAGTGTTCATATGAAGAGAGAGAAATTACAACAGATGGCAGCCCGGATTGGAAACGTTCCGGCTCATTATCAGATGGACGCGGAGGATTATGATGAGGAACGTGCGCTGTTTTGGTGGAGTAATAAGGGGGATGAAGACAGCGGTATCATGGTGGAGTTAGACCCGGACGGAAAGCTGAAATACTTGTCCCGTCCAGCTCCCCAAACCGATCAGCCTCCCCTCCCCGATCGGGAAATTGAAAAACGGATGCTTGAATTTACAGAGACACATTATCCGGGGGCGGCAGCTGAATTTGAACGGGAAGAGAACAGCCCTGCATGTGATGATAAAGTGAGATATTCATATGTTCAGATGGCTGACGGTCTGCCGCTCCCGCTGACCGGGTTTTACGTCAATCTGTCTTTGACGGGGGAGGTAACCGATTTTTGTTATCAGGGGAAGGCGGATCAATTGATGAGACCCGGGCATATTGCGGACAAACAGAAGGCATTGGCTCATTTTGTGAAAGATATTGATGTTGAGCTGCTCTTCACCGTTCTGAATCATACCGTTTATGAGCAGGGGGATGACAAGCCGCATCTCGTTTATGAACCAATAATTCCGCTCCGTCCGATTTCGGCCGACTTGGATGAAGAAAAAGAAGAGTGTGATGAAATAGAACCCGAAACGCGACCTTATGTTCCGCTTTCACGCCCTGAACATGTAACCGAAAATATCAGTGTGAATGACATGATCGGGCTGCATGCCGGGTTTTATAAAGATAGAGAAACAGATCTTGGGGACGGCCGAATCGGCATCGTCTGGCGTCCTGATAAAACAGAAGAAGCCCGGGACGGTAAAAGCTTAGAGAGTCTGTTTAAGCACCGGACTGAACATGTATTAAAAACAATATATGGTAAAGAATCCGGCAGGCTTGCCGGAGTGATGTCCTTTATCCGTGAAGAAGGCGAACCGGTGCTTTCAGAAGCGGATTGTGAGAACGCTGCACTTCGGTTTCTGTTTGCGATGTTTCCGGAAGCGGATCAGTATTTCCGAATTCAATATGATGAATGGGACGATGAGCAGGAGAATGCTGGGTTTACATTCAAAGCAGAGACGGGCGGGGTTTCTTTCCGCTTCGGAGAGTCGAGAATCTGTGTCAGTAAAAAGACGGGACGCATCAGATGTTATATGCCGCCGGAAATAGACCCGGCAAAGCTTGAGCACATTGACCCGGTCCCTTCATTGACGAAGGAAGGGGCAAAGGCGGCCATTCTGGAAGCGATCAGGGTGGAACTGGCTTGGGACAGGTATAATGACGGCAGCGGTCAGAATACATACCGTCTCGTATACAAGCCGATTTACCCTCACTTTATAGAGGCTCATACAGGCAGAGCCATTACGAGTTCGATAGGCTGAAAGTCGCATCTTTGATCCTGTGGCATCATGCTGTGCGTGAAATTCGAATCAGAAACTGCCGTCCTGAGCTCGAAACTTTTCCCGCTCTGCTAAAAATAGACACATAAAAGGACCTTTCTTCCCTTTAAAAGAAGAAGGGCATTTTTATATAATAAAACACAGTTCTTTTTGTACACTCTTTTGAAAGGATGACTTCATTGCTGAAAGAACATCTGAGAAAAAAAGCGCTGGAGATCGGGAATATACCGCCGTACTATGAGCTTGAAATAGAAGATTATGACGAAAAACAAAAGACGAAAGCCTATTTTATATGGAAAGACCCTTATTATTCAGACAAAACGGTAACGATTGAACTGGGAGAGGACGGATCTTTGCTTACGTATTCACGCACGGACTGTCCGAGTTCAGACATCCAGCTGTCAGACGCGGAATTAAAGCTGACGGCTCTTCGGTTTGCGGCCGGGCACCATCCGCTTACCTTTATGAAATTCACCTTTCAGACGAGGGAAGAACGAAATGGGCGCATTCGTTTTATTTATTCAAAAAAAGTGCTTGATCGGCCGCTTCCCGATTCGGGTTTTTTCGTTGATTTGACGAACAGCGGCTTCGTCGTTCAATTTCTGTATTACGGAGAGAAGGGAGAGGCCCTTATTCCTGAGCAGTTTGTTGATCAGGAGAAAGCCGTTTCCCACTATATGAGCGAGCTTACGTTTAAGCTCGTGTATGACGTTGTTAACTTTGAAAAAACGCCCCGTCTTGTCTATGAACCGATATTGCCTGCATACAGTTATCCTGCCGGAGAGGACGATATCGTTCCGGATCAGCATCTGTGCGATGAAAGGGTCGAAAAGGCGAAACCGCTGCCGGAGCTGAAAAAAAAGCGGGAAATGAGCCTGTATGAAATGATGGGTTTTACCGCTGATATGATCCAAACGCGCGAGCGGGATCTCGGAGATGAGATCGGTACAACATGGCGGAAAGGATCAGTTCCGGAACGAAAAGATTTGAGCATTGAAAGTTATTTCGAAAGCAGCAACAAAAACACAATGAAGATGAAAACGGACAAAAAAACCGGGAAGATGACAGCCTTTAAATCTTTTATTGAGCCTCAGGGCCCGGCTTTTTATTCCGAAGAAGAGTGTGAGGCCGTCGCGCTTCAATTTTTATATGCGCTCTATCCGAGGGCAGTCGAGTTTTTTAAACTGAATCCGCTTCGGATTGACGGAAGGGGCAGGTTCCGCTTCCATTTTTCTGTATGGCATCAAGGCATTCCGCTCCGATTCGGCGCTGCGCGAATTCTCGTCAGTCCCGTGACGGGGCTTGTGGAAGCTTATATGGCGCCGGATATTGACCCGGAGCAACTAGAATCTATTAATCCGATACCGGCCGTTTCACCAGAAGAAGCAAAAGCCGCGTTCTTATCTGACTTTCACCTGCAGCTGGAATGGCAGCGCGAGTTCACGCCGGCCGGCGGACAAGGGTATAAGCTTGTCTACAGGCCCGTGTATCCTCCGTATATTGACGCACAAAAGCGGAAAAAGAAAAGGTTTTATTAGCCAGGGATCATTTGTAAATGAGGATAGTCTTTAAAGTTTCTCCAATCGCCTCCCCATTGAAAACCGAGCTTTTTGGCAATCGACACGACCTCAAGCCAATCCGGCGTGCCGTTATGGTTGCCGTCGTACGTCATATCCCATAAAAGGCTTCCATCCTTTTTTTGCAGGGCGAAGTCAATGGCAAGGCCGTAATTGTGATATGATTCCCCGCCTTTTGCGCAGGTGACGATTTTCCCTTTTTTTGAGCGTCCTTGGCGGTACAATTCGTTTTGTTCCTCAACTGATCTGAAACCCTCTGTGATGACCACGGTTATGCCTTTTTTCGCAGCGGCGGTCTGCAATATCTCCGCATTCTGCTTAACGAGCGGATGAAGAGCGGCCGGAACGTCTCTTTCTTTTAATGCAGTTTGAGGCCTCATTTCCTTCTGCACATAAGAATAACAAAGGTCTGCTGAAAAGAAGGCCATCAGGAGTACTGCTATTTTAACTGGTAATGTCATGATGAAAACTCTCTTTCTTAAGCGGTTAAAATCTGTGTTTGCTCTCTGTATTAAATTTGCTATGATAAAATATAACATAATTAGTAGCCAGAGGAAGGGGGCAGATGTATGAAATCCAAGATTCCATCTGAAGAAGTAGCAGTAAAGATGAATGAATGGTATAAACTGATCCGCGCGTTTGAAGCTGATAAAGCCGAAACATTAAAGCGGGAGATCGAATATGAACTGGAAGACATGGAAGAGAATCAGGATTTACTATTGTATTTTTCATTAATGGAATTCCGGCACCGTATCATGCTGGATAAATTAAAACCGATGAAAGAAAACGACAGCCAGCCTCCGTTCTCTGATATGCTGACTGAGATTGAGATGAACCAGCAAAAGCTCACCGGCTTATTGGAATATTATTTTTACTATTTCAGGGGAATGTATGAATTTAAGCAAAAAAACTTCATCTCAGCGATTTCTCATTATAAGCATGCTGAGGAAAAACTTGAATATGTGGAAGATGACATAGAGAAGGCCGAGTTTCTGTATAAAATTTCTGAGGTGTACTACCATATCAAGCAGACTTTTTTTTCTATGAATTATGCGGGGCAGGCGCTTGATATTTATAAGAAGTATGAATTATACGGAATGAGAAGGGTGCAGTGTAAATTTATCATTGCCGGAAATTTGATGGACGCCCAGCAGCATGAAAAAGCGCTGGAGTACCTCGAATGCGCCTTAGAGCACGCGGAGCGGCTTGATGATGATTATATGATCGCTGCGGCCCATTATAACATCGGGCACTGTATGTACAGTTTGGGTGACTTTTGCAAGGCGGCGGATTACTTTGAAAAAGCGGCCGCCGTTTTTGAAGCGCACAGCTTCCAGCAGGTCATCCAAGCTGTTTTTTCACTCACACATATTTATTTTAAAGCGGAAAAGTACAGTGAAGCTGCTGCCAGCTATGAACGGGGTATAAAAAGCGCAGCCGATTGGGGCGATGACATTTACTTGACGAAATTCTGTCTGATTAAGGAACTGTATGGCGGAGACGGCGGACAGGATTTGCTGAAAGAGCTGTTTGATAAATTGGAGTCAAAGCAGCTATTGGCTGATACAGAGGAGCTTCTTCAGGACGCGGCCCATTTCTTTCATAAACGGGAAAACTACAAAGCGGCATCTTATTTCTTCAGCAGGCTTGTGGATGTGCAAAAGAGGCTGCAAATGAACACTTATGCGTAATGGCAGGGAAGAACGCAGGGAGCTCAGGCTTTCAGCGTTCTTTTTATGATCTCATTTGTTTTCATGCAAAAAAAACCGGGTACATGGTCTGTATAAACGGCAGGGAGGAAAGACGATGTATCAGGATTTACAAGGAAAAACAGCAATTGTAACGGGTTCTTCAAAAGGCATCGGAAAAGCCATCGCCGAACGCTTCGGCAAAGAAAAGATGAATGTTGTGGTGAATTACCGCAGCGATCCAGCCGGTGCGGAGGAAGCCGCAGACGCGATTAAGAAAGCGGGAGGCCGGGCGGTCACAGTGAAAGCCGATGTATCCTCTGAGGAAGGAATTCAGGCGCTTTTTGATGCGGCATCAGAGCATTTCGGCGATGTAGACGTCATGGTGAATAACTCAGGCTTTAACGGAGCTGAAGCGATGCCTCATGAAATGAGCATAGAGGATTGGCAAAAGGTCATCGACGTCAACGTGACCGGCACCTTTCTTGGGGCAAAAGCCGCCCTCAAACATATGATGGACCGCAAGAAAAAAGGAACGGTCTTAAACATATCGAGCGTCCATCAGCAAATCCCGCGGCCTGAAAACGTGCAGTACGCAACGTCAAAAGGCGGATTGAAAATGATGACAGAAACAATGGCGCTCAATTACGCCGACAAAGGCATCCGGGTGAATGCCATTGCCCCCGGCACAATCGCCACGGAGTCAAATACGGATCTTCAAGAAGAAAAACATAAACAAGCCCAGCTGAAAAAAATTCCGATGAACGCCTTCGGAAAACCGGAGGAAGTCGCGGCCGCCGCCGCTTGGATGGCATCGGAAGAAGCGAGTTATGTCACCGGAACGACGCTTTTTGTAGATGGCGGCATGACGCTTTATCCGTCTCAGCTTGAACGATAAAAGAGAAGGGAAACCTTCTCTTTTTTGTTTGGATAAGGGTGACAAAGGAAATAGGCCTTTAAAAAACAGGGGGGAACACGTAACGGCAAATGACGGTGGAAGGACGCCGTCCCCGATTTTTTGTAACGGGGGGCGCTTCCTTTTGCTTTGCGGGGCCCAATATAAATAGATTGAATCCGCCCGGAAATTCTCCCCTTTTGAAAAAAATATCTTGCAAAACGTAATTACTTCGTTTTATTATGGTATAGGTAAGAAATGAATGCGTAAGTACAGTTCGAAAATCGTCATCATTCTGATTTGTGGAATAGGGGGATACATCATGTTTAAAAAATGGAGCGGCTTTATGATCATTGCGGCATGCTTTTTAGTTGTTGCAGCTTGCGGCAGCTCATCGTCAAAAGGTTCATCAGGGTCCTCAGATAAAAAAAGCGGCAAATTGCACGTCGTGACGACATTTTATCCAATGTACGAATTCACGAAACAAATCGTAAAGGACAAAGGCGATGTAGATATGCTTATTCCGTCTTCGGTTGAACCTCATGATTGGGAGCCGACCCCGAAGGATATCGCGAGCATTCAAAACGCCGATCTCTTTGTTTATAACAGCACGTATATGGAAACGTGGGTTCCGTCAGCGGAAAAAAGCATGGGCGCCGACCATGCGGCATTTGTAAAGGCGTCAAAAGGCATTGATTTAATAGAAGGATCGGATGAAGAGGAAGAGGGGCACGACCACAGCCGCAGCATGGACTCTCACGTATGGCTCAGCCCGGTGCTTGCGCAAAAAGAAGTCAAAAACATTACGGCGCAAATCGTCAAACAAGATCCGAAGAACAGGGCATACTATGAGAAAAATAGTGAAGAATATATTGCAAAACTGAAAGATCTTGATAAACTATACCGTACAACACTAAATAAAGCGGCGAAAAAAGAATTGATTACACAGCACGCGGCATTCGGCTACCTTGCTAAGGAATACGGTTTAAAACAGGTTGCGATTGCAGGCCTCTCTCCTGAAGAGGAACCGAGCGCAGCCAAATTAGCCGAGCTTAAAACGTTTGCGAAACAGCATGATGTGAAGATCATTTATTTTGAAGAAGTCGCCTCGCCTAAAGTTGCAAATACACTTGCCGGTGAAATTGGCGCGAAAACGGAAGTGCTCAATACACTGGAAGGTTTAAGCCAAAAAGAACGGGATAAAGGCATAGGTTACATCGACATTATGGAGAAAAACCTTGATGCATTGAAAGATTCGCTATTGGTTAAATAAACATAGTGTGCGCCGCAGGGTGCACACTATTTCTATGCGGGAAAGGAAGGTCAGCATGAATCTCGTTACATTAAAGGATATCGTTTTTGGTTATTCACATACACCTGTGCTTGACGGCGTGTCGCTGGAAATTGAAAGCGGCGAATTCGTCGGTATTACAGGCCCGAACGGCGCGTCAAAATCGACGCTGATGAAAGTGATGCTCGGCATGCTCAGACCTTGGGAAGGCACGGCCGAGATCAGCAAAAAAAATGAAGCTGGCAAACGCCTGACGATCGGCTATGTTCCGCAGCAGATTTCTTCATTTAACGCCGGATTCCCGAGTACGGTCCTCGAGCTTGTGCAGTCAGGCCGCTATACGAAAGGAAAATGGTTTAAGCGCTTGAATGAAACGGATCATCATGAAGTGGAAAATGCGCTGAAAATGGTGGAAATGTGGGAGCTTCGCCACCGGAAAATCGGAGATCTCTCAGGCGGGCAGAAGCAAAAGATCTGCATTGCGAGAATGCTTGCGAGCAATCCTGATCTGCTGATGCTTGATGAACCGACAACAGCAGTTGATTACGAAAGCAGACAGGGCTTCTACGAATTTATGCATCATCAGGTGAAAAACCACAACCGCACCGTCGTGATGGTGACACACGAACAAAACGAAGTACAGAAATACTTAGATAAAGTGATAAGACTTGAGAGGGGGGAAAAAGGCGGATGGAAATGTTTGACTTGGAATTCATGCGACGAGCTTTTCTAGCGGGAAGTATGATCGGCATTATCGCGCCGATATTAGGTGTATATCTCGTGCTGAGAAGACAGGCGCTGATGGCGGATACGCTGTCACACATTTCATTGTCGGGTGTTGCCATCGGTTTTTTTCTCAGTACGAATATTACGGCAGCCAGTATCGTCGTCGTCACCATCGGGGCGATCGGCATTGAATACATGCGGCGGGCATACCGTACATATTCAGAGGTGTCTATCGCAATCTTAATGGCGGCCGGCCTGTCATTTGCGATGTTTCTGATCAGCCTGTCAAAAGGCGGGTCGGCGATGAGCATAGACCAATACTTATTCGGCTCGCTTGTGACGGTCAGCCAGCAGCAAGTGTATATTATCGGCGGCATTACCCTGTTGATTTTGCTCTATTTCATTATTCTGAACAGGCCGCTGTATCTGCTCACCTTTGACGAAGCGACCGCTAAGACGTCCGGCATTAATACGAATCTGCTTTCGATGTCTTTCAGCATCGTGACGGGACTTGCGATTTCGGTTATTATCCCGATTATCGGCGTGCTGCTCGTTTCCGCGCTGCTCGTATTGCCCGCAGCCTTTGCCATCCGTATCGCCAAAGGCTTTAAATGGGTGTTTGCGGCAGCGATTATCATTTCTCTGTTCAGCGTGTTCACGGGGCTGACTTCTTCCTACCAGCTCGGAACGCCTCCGGGGCCGTCGATCACATTGCTGTTAATCATTCTGCTTCTGCTCGGCTTTACGCTGCAGGGGATTTGGAATGCGTTTAAAAAAGGAAAAGAACGAAAAAACCGCCGTTAATGCGGAGCAGCAGTTTATCTTTCTCTGGAAACTGCTGCTCCGTTTTTAACGGCCTTTTTTATAGAAACAACTTTGCAAGCCGCTCATACGTTTCTTTTTTCGCTTCGACATCAAAAACGTTGCAAAGCACCATGATTTCTTCTGTGCCATATCGTGTTGCAAGCTCAAGCAGGCGGCGTTTTACTGTCGCCGGCGAACCGATTACCATCCGCTTCCTGTTTTCTTCTATTTGCTTACGGTCAGCCTCCGAATACGGATATGCTTTGGCTTCTGCGATGTCCGGCACGCGGCTGTCCGTCCCTTTCCCGACCCGGAGCAGCCACAAATCCTGACTTAATGCAAGCTCCTCGGCTTCCTCATCCGTGGCTGCGCAGATGACAAAGACGGCAAACAGCAGTGCGGGAGCGGCGAAATGGGCGGAGGCCCGAAAGCTGTCCCGATAGACCTGGCAGAATTTCTCCCCGCGTTCCGGGTTGATGAAATGGCCGAATACATAGCCCGCCCCCTGCTGAGCCGCGCGTCTGGCGCTGTTTTCTCCGAGGCCGAGCACCCATAGTTCAGGCGCCGTTTCGATAAGCGGCGCTGTTTTGATTCCTGAGTAAGCGTGATCTGACGGGATCGAATCTGTCAGAAAGTAAGACAAATCCTGAAGCTGCCTGCTGAACTCGGTCATGCTTTTCTTGACCCCGTCAGTCAGGGCGAGCCGGGTTTTTGTCGTGCCGCCGGGGGAGCGGCCGACTCCGAGATCAATCCTGTTCGGATACAGCGCCTCAAGCTGCCGGAACGTTTCCGCAACTTTATATGGGCTGTACTGCGGCAGAAGAACACCTCCTGAGCCGACGCGGATCGATTTCGTGCAAGCCGCAATATGGGCTATCATAATTTCCGGGGCAACACTCGCAAGCCCTCTTGTACTGTGATGCTCAGCAAACCAGTACCGCTTATAGCCCCAGCCTTCACTAAGGCGGGCGAGCTCCGCCGAATGCCGGAGCGTATCGGCAGGCCCGTTTCCTTTGGATATAGGCGCCTGATCAAGTATGCTTAATTCAATCAATCGACTGCCCCTTTCTCAAATCGTATTGATACAAGGATAGGAAAAATCATTCGCCGCCGTCAATTTCTTTGTCTGCCGTTTAGGCCGGTTTTTTTCGCGGTTTTTCGTCAAAATTTCTGATGTTTTATGAAACTTTGCTATAATAAAAGACGTATATATAATTAAACTCCGGGATTCTTGTCCCGGAAAATCGTAAAATTGCGTACACGTAACGTGCTTATAGGCACCTTTAAGAATAGGAGTGAATCATATGGCGATCTCTTTAGAAAAAGGACAGCGGATTGATTTAACAAAAGGAAAAGCCGGCCTGTCAAAACTGTTAGTAGGTCTTGGCTGGGATCCGGTGTCATCAGGCGGCGGTTTCTTTGGAAAGCTGTTCGGCGGAGGCGGTGCTGATATCGACTGTGACGCTTCAGTACTGATGCTTGAAAATGATAAAATGACAGACAGTAAAAACGTCATCTATTTCGGCAGTCTGAAAAGCCGCTGCGGCGGTGTCGTACATACGGGTGATAACCTGACGGGCGACGGTGACGGCGATGATGAACAAATTCTCGTAGATTTGGCGAAAGTGCCTGCGCATATTAATAAGCTTGTCTTTGTCGTCAACATTTACGACTGTGTCAGAAGAAAACAGGACTTCGGGATGATTCAAAACGCGTTTATCCGCGTCGTTGACCAGGCCAACCGCGAAGAGCTAGTCACTTATAATTTAAGAGATAACTATTCAGGCAGAACAAGCCTGATCGCGGCTGAAATTTACCGCCAGGACGGCGAATGGAAATTCGCAGCTGTGGGCGAAGGCACAAATGATACAAAAATAGGCGATATCGTCAACCGATACGCATAAACCGAAAAAGGAGAGTGTGAACATGGCAATTTCATTGGCAAAAGGACAAAAAGTAGATTTGACAAAAACAAACCCGGGCCTGTCTAAAGTCGTTGTCGGTCTTGGCTGGGATACGAATAAATACGACGGCGGACACGATTTTGATTTAGATTCAAGCGTCTTTCTTTTAAATGCGGAAGGAAAATGCGCGTCACCTGACGATTTTATTTTCTATAATCAGCTTGAAGGCGGAAACGGCTCTGTCGCACATTCAGGCGACAACCTGACAGGACAGGGCGAGGGCGATGATGAAAGCGTAAAAGTCAACTTGAGCGCGGTGCCGGCCGGCATTGACAGAATCTCATTCGTCATCACGATTCATGAAGCGGAAGCGCGCGGCCAAAACTTCGGACAAGTGTCTAACGCGTTTGTGCGCATTGTAAATGAAGAAACAAATGAGGAGCTGATCCGCTACGATCTGGCTGAAGATTTTTCAATTGAAACAGCCATTATCGCGGGTGAGCTTTACAGACATAACGGCGAGTGGAAATTTTCAGCGATCGGCTCAGGCTACCAAGGCGGGCTGGCCCGTATTGCGACAGACTACGGTCTGCAAATCGGTTAAAAGATACAAAACACAGAAGGGAGAGATGCAGCATGGCTATTCAATTGGCGAAAGGACAGCGTGTTGATCTGACAAAAACGAATCCGGGGCTTACAAAAGCGGTGATCGGCTTAGGCTGGGATACGAATAAGTACTCCGGAGGGCATGATTTTGACCTTGACGCGTCGGCCTTTTTGGTCGATGCCAATGACAACTGTGTAAATGATCTTGATTTTGTTTTCTACAATAACCTGGAGCACCCGAGCGGCGGCGTCATCCATACGGGTGATAACCGGACGGGGGAGGGGGAAGGAGACGACGAGCAGATTATCGTTGACTTCTCTAATATACCCGCAAACATTGAAAAAATCGGCATCACCGTTACGATTCATGATGCGGAAGCGCGCAGCCAAAACTTTGGACAAGTCTCTAACGCGTTCGTACGCGTCGTTGATGAGGCCAATCAAAATGAACTGCTCCGTTTTGATTTAGGCGAGGACTTTTCCATCGAAACGGCTGTTGTTGTTTGTGAGCTGTACCGCCACGGCGCCGAGTGGAAATTTAACGCTATCGGCAGCGGATTTTCCGGCGGTTTGGCATCACTTTGCCGGAATTACGGCTTGCAAGTGTAATAGAGAAATTACCGTTTTTACTAAATAGGAGGAAAAAACTTGGATTTTTTACATCATATTATGTCGACCTACGCTTCCTTTTTTGATTGGAAAATGTGGGGAGAGGTGCTGACTGACCCTGTATCGTGGGGCCTGATCGGTTCCTTGGTTCTTTTAGAAGGCCTGCTGTCGGCCGACAACGCATTAGTGCTTGCGGTTATGGTAAGGCATCTGCCTGAAAAACAGCGGAAAAAAGCATTAACGTACGGTTTGTTCGGGGCATACCTTTTCCGTTTCATTTTTATCGGGATCGGAATGCTGCTCATTAAGTTCTGGTGGATTAAAGTGCTTGGCGCACTGTACCTGGCTTGGCTCGTCATTAAGCATTTCTGGATCGGAGAAGGGGACGACGATACGGAAGGCATGAAGAAAAATTCTTGGATGGTCCGTACGTTCGGGATTTTTTGGGCCACTGTTATTTCAGTGGAATTAATGGATCTCGCCTTCTCTGTAGACAGCATTTTGGCCGCATTTGCGGTATCGGAAAAAGTATGGGTGCTCTTGATCGGCGGTATGCTCGGCATACTCATGATGCGTACAGTCGCAAAAGTATTCCTCGTTTTAATTGATAAGATTCCTGAGCTTGAGAACACGGCTTTTGTGTTAATCGGGATTATTGCCGTAAAAATGGCGGGGAGCGCCTTTGGTTATGAAATGCCGCACGCTTTGTTCTTCCTGATTATTATCGCTGCGTTTGTGGTGACGTTTATCATTCACTATTTCAACAAACAAAAGCAGGTTCAGGAACAAACTGCTGCATCTAAAGAAGAATAAAACAAAAAAGGAGGGAGAGTTCATTTCCTTCCTTTTTTGTACCGGAATGACAGAGAGGAAAGGAGGAAGATGATGAAGCAAGAAGAATTGGCGATCCATAAGGCTGAGCCGGAAAACGATGACTGGGAAAGCATCCTGTTTCAGACGCTGCCGGAACGCCCCGCGTATGAACGGGAAAACGGACTGGCCTTTACACGGCTCGCCGGCCGGATTTTGGGCACCCCTTTTGATGAAACGGAGTATTACAATAAGCTTTACGAGCTGTCATCTCATCAAAACATCCATGTCTTAAGCGAAACGCTTGATAAAACGATCGCGCCGGAAACGTTTCAGGCGCTTCAAAACATTCATATGATCAATCAAAAAGAAAAAGGGCTTTCCGTATCCCGATTTGTCGCGTTTCTAGACGGAGGCCGGCTGCTTGCAAAACATACGAATCCCCTGATGCACCGCCGCCTGAGAACTGCATTTATGACGCTTTTGGAAACCTTTGCAAACCGGCATGAAAAGGGACTGAACGATCCCGATTTCCGCCGGGTGCTTTTGGATGTGTCGAAGTTTTCGCTGAACCACCTGAATCCTTGGCTCGAACAGGCCGATATAGAGCGTGAGATGCCGAAGGTGGTGTGGTACGGAGACGCGACGAAAAGCCAGCTCTATTTTCTCTATTATGTAATGCTGATCGGCTGTGATGTGCTTTTGTTTCACCCGGCGGCAGAGGACCAGTTCAGCATGATTGACCCTGATCAGAAGCTCAGCTTCACGATCAGGCTTCCCGCTGTAAACAGCCTCCAGCCTTTTCCGAAAGAAAAGCCGGACAGGACGTCCACGGTTGCTTATCGGTCGACGAAAGAATTTGAGCACGTGCTGAACCATGAAGAATCCATGATGTATAAGCCGTGGCAGTTCAGAGAACACACCCCGCAGTCCGTGACATTAAAAACAACGTATGATGAATTGTTTCTCATCGCGAAGGAGCGGGCGTTCATCCGTCCGCAATTTAAGGCGGGCAGAGATAAGGTTGTGATTCCGAACCTTTTTGCTAAGGTGATGGGTGTCTCAAAAGATACAAAAGAATATTGGAGCAGGCTGCATACGGTCGCAGATTATCAGGAAACTCACATGATCCGCCGGTTTCCGTTTACAGAAGAGGTCAAATCCAATTATCAATACCATTACAGCCAGGTTTTAAATGAAGACGGAGCCATTGACGCGGACAGGCTCAAAAAAAGCAACATCTGGCAGTATAAACATCTGCCGTCTGGCGTGCAGACCGCTATCGCCAATGTGATGTCTGACATGTGCAGAAATCCCGGGCTGAAGGCTTTGCCTCAGGAGCAGAAAAAGGATGTCAGTATTTATTTGTTCCGCCAAGCGGCAAACCTTCCCGCTTCACTGCTGCAATTGATCCAAACATTTGATTACGTGCAGACCGTTCCGAAGCTGCTTCTGTATCACACGGAACACAGCGGAGAATTGACGCGTTCGGACGCGGCCGCTCTTTTGTTTTTGAATGAAATCGGCGTCGACATCATCTTGTACAATCCGCCGGGGCATCAGGACATTGAGCATTATATAAAAGAAGACCAATATGACGTCCACTGGCTGGAGGACATGGTGTTTCAGCAGGAATATAAGGAGCCGTCACTTGTAAGGAAGCTGTTTAGAACCATTACGCAAAAGCAGGGAGAGTAAATAAACATGACCACAGAAAATCAAAATCCGCTTGTTCTTGATAAAAATGAAGAGATTTCTGAACAACAAGCTGACGATATCAGACTGCAGCTGCGCCAAGATCCTGAGGTGCAGCACATAGCGCAGCAAATTGACGTGAAAAACCAAATGGAGCTGCTCGAGTACGGGAAAGAGCCCGCTGTTGAAATCTCGAAGTTTTCCGACCGCATCTTAAATATGATGAAAACCACAAGCGTCACGGATTCAGGCACAATGCTGACGCAGCTTGGAAAAATCATGGACCGTTTTGACAAAAATGATTTCGACGAGCCGAAAGGATTTTTGGCTAAAATGTTCAAACGCGGAAACAGCATGATTGAAAAAATCTTTCAAAAATACCGCACCCTTGGCGGAGAAATTGAAAAGATCCACGTTGAAATTTCGAAATACAAAGATGAAATGGCGAAAACGAATCAGACGCTTGATGAGATGTATGAAAACAACATTAACTACTACATGGCGCTTGAAAAGTATGTTGTTGCCGGCCAAATGAAGCTTGAGGAAATGCAGGCGCTTATCCCTTCCTATGAAGAAAAAGCGGCGGGAGGCAACCAGCTTGCGCAAATGCAGCTTGATACGCTGCGCAACGGACTTCAGGCGCTTGAAGAACGCGTATATGATCTAGACATGGCGCGGATGGTGGCGCTGCAAACCGCCCCGCAAATCCGTCTGCTCCAGCGCGGGAATACGAAGCTGATCGGAAAAATTAACTCCGCTTTCGTCATCACGATTCCGATCTTTAAAAACGGCATTATTCAAGCCGTCACCGTAAAACGCCAAAAGCTTGTGGCTGATTCAATGAGCGAGCTGGACCGCCGCACGAATGAAATGCTGAAACGCAATGCGGAAAATATATCCAGACAAAGCGTTGAGATTGCCCGGATGGCCGGCCGCCCGAGCATTGATATTGAAACGATTGAATCTTCATGGAATACAATTGTCAGCGGCATGCAGGAAACCAAACAAATCGAGGAAGAAAACAAACGCCTCAGAGAAGACGGCGCGAAACGGATTCTCCAGCTTCAGGATAATATTAAAAACGCCGTTTTAAAGAATTAAACGGCACCCCGCTCGCCTTGCGCAGGCGGGTTTTTTTGCGTAAAAAAATATAATGACAATGTGTAAAGACAAGTGTAAACTTAGGCGGTAATCATTTTCGATTTGAGGTGTTGAATATGAAAAAACAACCCCCTGTTTCTCCGCGCAAGCTTCTCGCGATTGCCGGAATGGGATGGCTGTTTGACGCTATGGATGTCGGAATTTTATCGTTTATTATCGCGGCGCTTCACGCCGATTGGAACTTATCGCCTGAACAAATGAAATGGATCGGCAGTGTCAATTCCATCGGGATGGCGGCGGGCGCCTTTTTATTCGGAATGCTGGCGGACAGGATCGGGCGGAAAAAAGTGTTCATGATCACGCTATTATTGTTTTCTGTCGGAAGCGGCATTTCCGCCTTCGCGACGGGCTTAACCGCCTTTCTCATCCTGCGCTTTCTGATTGGCATGGGTCTTGGCGGAGAGCTTCCGGTAGCCTCAACGCTTGTGTCGGAAGCGTCTGCTCCTGAGAAGCGGGGAAGGATCATCGTGCTGCTTGAAAGCTTTTGGGCAGCCGGCTGGCTGCTTGCCGCTCTCATTTCTTACTTCGTGATCCCGGCGTTCGGCTGGCAAACAGCGCTTCTTATTACGGCGCTTGCCGCATTTTACGCGCTTTATTTGCGGAAAAGCCTGCCGGAATCACCGGCGCAACAGCCATTATCGGCGCAAAAGAAAAGCGTGAGGGCCCAAGTCAAAAGTGTTTGGACGAAACAATATGTGCGCCCGACGGCGATGCTGTCTATCGTGTGGTTTTGCGTTGTTTTTTCTTATTACGGCATGTTTTTGTGGCTTCCGAGCGTCATGCTGATGAAAGGCTTCAGCATGATTGAAAGCTTCGAATATGTGCTGCTGATGACACTAGCCCAGCTTCCGGGATATTTCTCAGCTGCATGGCTGATTGAAAAAGCGGGGCGGAAAAGCATCTTAATGATTTATTTGCTGGGAACGGCAGGCAGCGCTTATTTCTTCGGAGCGGCGGACTCATTGGGAATGCTGCTTTCGGCCGGCATGCTGTTATCCTTTTTTAACCTCGGCGCGTGGGGTGTGCTTTATGCTTACACACCTGAGCAATACCCGGCGGCGATTCGTGCGACCGGTTCGGGCACAACGGCAGCCGTCGGCAGAATCGGCGGCATATTCGGGCCGCTTCTCGTCGGCTCGCTTGCAGCCCGGAACGTCTCGTTTACCGCCATTTTCACCGTCTTTTGCGCGGCGATTCTGATCGCGGTCATCTGTATACTGGTCTTTGGAAAAGAAACGAAACAGACAGAGCTTGCGGACTGAGCATCCTTTTTGGGTGCTTTTTTATGTGAACAATCTGCTGTGAACGGGGGCTTCTATTTCCTCCTCTTCATTAGAGCAAGGCTTACTGAATTTAAGATCAATAAAATCAACAATTTGCTGCCGTAAAGGGAAAAGTAAACGAATTGGAATTCGCCCGGCATGGAGGACGCGGAGACTAATTTTCTAAATAAAGATGGTTTAATATGGAAATTAAAGCCTGGGGCGGTGCCCGGTTTTTATTGTTCGGTCTAAATATTTCCAATGAATCCCTTTTTAAAGAGGGTAAAATCGGTTCTTTATGGGACAGTATCTCAAAAAAGTTCTTTTATTTGTAAAATAAGGTTGGAAATTCAGTTGCCGACACATTTAGCGAAAACGCTCTCAAACCTGATAAACGCTCAATTTTCCCCATAATTTATATTAATTAAGGAGGATTAGAGAGTATTTAGAAGCATAACAGAGGAAAATAAGTCACAGGGATGTTTTTAAAGTAATGATACAAAATAGAAGGGATTATGCCGTTTGTTTGACTTGTTACAAACATGTTACGGTATTAAAGATTGCTTATTATGGAGGGAAAATATGAATTCGGATGAGAAACCAATTAAGATAAAAGTCGAAAATGTATCTAAGGTATTTGGGAAGCAGGCAAAAAAAGCCATTCAGATGCTGTCCAGCGGAAAAAATAAAAAAGAGATCCTGAAAGCAACCGGGTCAACCGTTGGTGTCAATCAAGCAAACTTTGATGTTTATGATGGGGAGATATTTGTCATCATGGGTCTATCGGGGAGCGGTAAATCAACTTTAGTTCGGCTGTTAAACCGGCTTATTGAACCGACTGCCGGGAATATCTATATTGATGGTGACATGATAACAAATATGTCAAAAGACCAGCTCCGGGAAGTGCGCCGGAAAAAAATCAGCATGGTCTTTCAAAAATTTGCGCTGTTTCCGCACAGAACGATTCTTGAAAATACGGAATACGGCCTGGAGCTTCAAGGTGTTGACAAAAAAGAGAGGGAGCAAAAAGCCCTTGACTCGCTTCAGCTTGTCGGCCTTGAAGGATTTGAACATCAATATCCGGATCAGCTCAGCGGAGGAATGCAGCAGCGTGTCGGTCTTGCCCGTGCGCTGACGAACGACCCTGACATTCTTCTGATGGATGAAGCCTTCAGTGCGCTTGATCCGCTGATCCGTAAAGATATGCAGGATGAACTGCTCGATCTTCATGACTCTGTCGGCAAAACGATCATCTTTATCACGCATGACCTTGATGAAGCATTGCGGATCGGTGACAGAATCGTGCTGATGAAAGACGGTAACATCGTTCAGATCGGGACACCGGAAGAAATTCTGATGAGCCCGTCCAATGAATATGTTGAAAAATTCGTTGAAGACGTTGATTTATCGAAAGTCCTGACAGCGGGCCATATCATGAAGCGCGCTGAAACCGTGCGGATTGACAAAGGGCCTCGCGTAGCGCTCCAGCTCATGAAGAACTTGGGTATTTCGTCTATTTACGCCGTTGATAAACAAAAGAAGCTTCTCGGCGTCATTCATGCGGCGGATGCGAAAAAAGCGGTTGAATCCGATTTATCGCTGCAGGATATTTTAAACACAGAATTCACGACGGTGCACGAAAGCACATACTTGACGGAGATTTTCGATGTTGTGTCTGACGCGAACATTCCGATCGCCGTCACAGACGATAAAGAGCGTATGAAAGGCATTGTCGTAAAAGGCGCATTAATCGGCGCGCTTTCAGGCAATAACGATTATATCAATGTTGAAGATTCTGCTGAACAAGCACAGGATTCTTCTGTTCAGGGGGTGAAGTAAATGGACAGATTGCCTAGAATTCCGTTAGCAGATATCGTTGACCGGTTTGTTGACTGGCTTACCATAACGTTCGGAGGTTTCTTTGACGGAATCTCAAACGGTTTGGCCGCTTTTGTAAATGCGATTGTGAGCGGTTTGGGTTACATCCCGTCTATTTTATTAACTGTTATTTTTGCGGCTCTCGCTTGGTGGATCAGCACGAGAGGAATTGCACTCTTTACATTAATCGGATTCCTTGTCATTGATTATTTAGGCTATTGGTCACCGATGCTGCAGACATTGGCGCTTGTTGTGACCTCTGTTCTGATTTCAATTATTATCGGGGTTCCGATCGGGGTGTGGGCATCTCAAAAAGAAACGGTCCGCCGAATTGTTACACCGATTTTAGACTTAATGCAGACTATGCCTGCTTTCGTATACCTATTGCCTGCGATTTTCTTCTTTAATATCGGGGTTGTGCCCGGAGTCGTAGCATCAGTTATTTTCGCGATGCCTCCGACGATCCGCATGACTGTGCTCGGTATTAAACAGGTTCCGGCTGATCTGATTGAAGCGACAGAAGCGTTCGGTTCAACGACGTCCCAGCGTTTGTTTAAAGTTCAGCTTCCGCTTGCTACAAAAACCATTCTGGCCGGAATTAACCAAAGCATCATGCTGGCGTTATCAATGGTTGTTATCGCGGCCATGGTCGGTGCGCCGGGTCTCGGTTCTGAAGTGTACAGCGCCGTGACACAATTGAAAACCGGTATCGGCGTAGAAGCCGGTATCGCGATCGTGATCGTGGCGATTACGCTTGACCGTATTACGCAAAACATTAAAGTGAAGAAAAAGAGCAGGGGGAATGCCTGATGCTTAAGAAAATCATCGGTGTCGGCGTTACCGCTGCACTGGCTCTTTCTCTGGCTGCCTGCGGCTCGCAGGCTGATGGCAACGCATCAGCTGCGGACCAGGTCAACAAGACCATTATTGGTATTGACCCGGGTTCAGGCATTATGGCTCTGACTGATGAGGCTGTGAAGGATTACGGCTTGAAAGACTGGAATGTCGTGTCAGCGTCAAGTGCGGCAATGACAGCGACATTAAAGAAATCCTATGACCGGAAAAAACCGATCATCGTGACGGGCTGGACGCCGCACTGGATGTTCTCCAGATACAAGCTGAAATTCCTCGATGATCCGAAAAAAACGTACGGTACTGCCGAGCAGATTCATACGATTACAAGAACGGGCTTCAGTAAGGAACAGCCGAACGCGGCAAAAGTTCTCAGCCAGTTTAAATGGACGCAGGACGACATGGGGGAAGTCATGATTGCCGTTGAAGAAGGCGAAAAGCCGTCTAAAGTGGCCGCTGATTATGTGAAAAAACATAAGGACCAAGTGGCTCAGTGGACTAAAGGCGCTCATAAAGTGAAGGGCGATAAAATCAACCTTGCTTATGTGGCTTGGGACAGTGAGATCGCGAGTACGAATGTAGTCGGAAAGGTGTTTCAAGACCTTGGCTACGACGTAAAGCTGACTCAAGTTGAAGCAGGCCCGATGTGGACTGCGATCGCTACAGGCAGTGCGGATGCTTCCCTGTCTGCATGGCTTCCGAATACCCATAAAGCCTATGCAGCCAAATATAAAGGGAAATTTGATGACATAGGAACAAGCTTGACAGGCGTGAAGATGGGTCTGGTCGTTCCTCAATATATGAAAAACGTCAATTCAATAGAAGATCTGAAGAAGTAAAAAAAGCAGCCCTGATGACGGGCTGCTTTTTTATGTATCAAACGATGTAAGCACGGCGGCCGTTAAAATCTCAACGCCGGTATATATGGCGCTTCGGTCAAACGTCATGTGCGGATGATGAAGACCGGGCTGAAGTCCGCAGCCCAGTCCGAGCATAGTGGTTTTGAGATTCGGTACTTTAACACCGTAGAAGTGGAAATCCTCGCCCCCGGTCGTCACAAGCGGTTTATCCAGGTTTTCTTCACCGAGAATGTCACGGATCGCCGAGGCCATGACGGCTTCCGCTTCCTTGTTTCGTGTAGCCGCCGGGAGGCTGTGCTCCTTTTGTAATTCGATTTTCGCTCCAAAGGCGGCGGCCGCCGCCTCGCAGGCTCTTTCTGTTTCTGCAGTCAGCTTTTCCATTGCGTCATTCGTCTGGGCGCGCAGATCAAGGCTGAAGGATGCTTTTCCTGGGATGATGTTGGAGCTGTCCCCTCCGGCCTGAAGCTTCGTCATTTTGACGGAATGGGGGATGGCCGGATCAATATGAATGAAGCTGAGCTTTTGGACCAGAAGCGCAGCGATTTCAATACTGTTGATGCCGAGATGCGGTCTCGCTCCGTGTGCTTCCTCCCCGATAATCAGTCCCTCGATATGCTGGCTGGAACCGTGCAGTATGGAAGGGGCGCAGCGGCCGTTCGCCGTTTCCTGTATGGGGCGCACATGCACGCCGTATAAGAAATCAACGTCATCAAGCACGCCTTCTTTGATCATTTTCAGCGCGCCTCCGCCTTTTTCTTCGGCCGGCTGAAAAATAAAGCGGATGGTGCCTTTCGGAAGCTGCGGCTGTTTTTGCAATAGCATCAGTGTGCCGAGCGCCATCGTCATATGGGAATCGTGTCCGCAGGAATGGTTTGCCTGAAAGGTGCCGTCCACCTCCTGCCAAAGCGCGTCGATATCCGCCCGAACCGCCACGACGGGAGAGCCTTCTCCGATTTCGCCGACGACCCCTGTGCAATCAGAAAAAGTGCGAATCCGGCACCCAGCCTCTTTTAATTTTTCTGTCAGAAACTCAGTCGTTTTATACTCCTTCCAGCTCACTTCAGGATGGGCGTGCAGATGGCCGAATATATCCATAATCGTCTGTTTTTCATTGTCTGTGAGTCTGTTCATGCCATATGTCCTCCTTCGAATGTTTGATTTCTTTATTTTTTTATATTGAAACAAGATATAGGTCTGTTTATAATATAGCACATATCTGTATTTTCTGAATAGTTTATAAATTTAGAACGGGATGGTGACACATATGACTGTGCCGAAGGCTGAACCTGTATTGAAAAAGAAAAAATCATTTACCATGCCGGATGCCTATGTTTTGCTGTTTATTGTCGCTTTGCTATGCGCGGTTGCGTCGTATGTCGTTCCGGCGGGGGAATTTGACAGGGTGACAAAGGGTGAGGTGACGTCCGCGGTGCCGGGAAGCTATCATTCGCTTGATCAATCTCCGGTCAGCCCGATCGGCTTTTTTACCGCTATTCAGGAAGGAATGACAAGCTCGGCGCCCATTATCTTTTTAATTCTGTTTACCGGAGGCACCATTGCGATTTTAGAAAAAACGGGTGCCATTAATGGCTTGATCAATAACGTCATCAGTACGTTCCGCACAAAACAGCTGCTATTTATCGCGATCGTCGGTGCGTTATTTTCAATTCTCGGCACGACCGGAATCGTCGTGAATTCGGTGATCGGCTTTATTCCGATCGGTCTGATTGTCGCCCGTTCGCTGAAATGGGATGCCGTGGCGGGCGCGGCCGTCATCTATATCGGCTGCTATGCGGGATTTAATGCCACGATTTTATCTCCATCGCCGCTTGGTTTATCACAAAGTATTGCTGAGCTGCCGCTTTTCTCAGGCATTGGATTGCGTACAGCCATCTACATATGTTTTTTGCTTTCTTCTATTTTATACATTTACCGGTATACAAAAAAATTAAAGAAATCAAAAGATGGCAGTTTATTGGGAAGCAATTGGTTTCCGGCATCGGGCCCCGCTCCGCAAGCTTCTGAAACGGCGGACAAGCCCGTCCTGTTTACAGTTCGCCATAAGCTGATTTTGGCTGTTTCCGCCCTGTCGCTTGCCGGCTTTTTATATGGCGCCCTTACGCTCGGCTGGTCCGATTCGGAGATGGCCGCCGTGTTTATTTTTATCTCGATCGCTTCGGGACTGATAGGGGGAATGGCGGCAAACGATATCGCAAAAACGTTTATCACGGGCTGCCAGGGCCTGATATACGGAGCGCTGATCGTCGGAATGGCGAGAAGCATCTCTGTTATTCTGGAAAGCGGAAAACTGCTTGATACGGTTGTCAATGGGCTTGCTTCTCTTTTACACGGCTTCAGCCCGATGGCCGGCGCGATCGGAATGTATGTCGCCAGCGCCCTGCTGCATTTTCTCATTTCATCGGGGTCGGGAGAGGCTGTTGTGTTTATTCCGATATTGGCTCCGCTCGCTGATTTGATGGGAATTACAAGACAGGTAGCGGTTGAAGCGGTGATGCTCGGGGAAGGAGTTGTGAACTGTGTGAATCCGACATCGGGCGTCCTGATGGCGGTGCTGGCGGCAAGCGGCATTCCATACGTGAAGTGGCTCCGTTTCATGGTCCCGCTTGCGCTGATTTGGTTTGTCATCGGCCTTGTGTTCATCTGTATAGGCGTTTTGATCAAATGGGGACCTTATTAAAGAACATTTTGCCGAGGATTTCAGTTTATCATTGTGAACCGGCGAGATATAATGAGAGGTGTAAGCCATTCATAAAAATACGGGAGGAAGTCATGAATAATCAGCATAACAGACTTTCAAGCGTGAATGGAAAGAGTGAGAGTGTGAAAGAGAAAGAACGAATTATCTGGTCAGAAGTCGGAATGCTAATAGGCACCCTGTCTTTGCTCGACATCATCGTACGCGGACTTGTGTTAGATTGTCCGTTTAGAGAATGGGCCGGAAGCTTGGCGGTTTTCTTCATTATCATCGTTTATTATTGCATCAGAGCAGCTGCATCGGGGATTTTGCTGCCGGTTATTCATTCTGAAGAAACATTGAAAAAACAAATCAGGCGGCAAATGGGGGAAACGCTGGCCGTTTCCGTGATCATTACGCTGATTACTATGTACGACCAAGGAATCCCGCATCACTTAACAGGATGGCTGAAATTGATCGCTTTGTTTCTCGTATGCAGCATGTTTATTTTCCTGATCCGTTATGTTGCAGTAAGGCTGATTTATAGAAGATCTCGCAAAAAAAGCTGAAAAAAGACCCTGCTTTCTTTCAAGCGGGGTCTGGCTTTTTACCCCTTAAGGGCTTTTCTGTTTGCTTTCGCAATGTATGTATGAGCGGCATCAGCATCGGGTAAAGGACAAAAGCCAATTCAGCTTTAAGTACATTTTCTTATTTTCTAATAAGTAAAAAAAAGAACGATCGCAATATTCCTTCCAGCCGACTTTTATAAAAAAGCAAAACTTTTCTCTTGCAAAAGTTTGTGAAATGTTGCACAATATAAATGTGAAATACTTCACAAGTAAAACGACACCACGAAACGCTGGAGGATGAGCATACATGATGAACGAACGAGTGAACAAGGTAGCATTAATCGGAGCAGGTTTTGTTGGAAGCAGTTATGCGTTTGCGTTAATAAACCAAGGGATCACGGATGAACTCGTGATCATTGATGTAAATAAAGAAAAAGCCATGGGAGATGTGATGGATTTAAATCACGGGAAGGCATTTGCGCCTCATCCGGTGAAAACATCTTACGGCACATATGAAGATTGTAAAGATGCCGATATTGTGTGCATCTGTGCCGGGGCAAACCAGAAACCGGGCGAAACAAGACTTGAACTGGTTGAAAAGAATCTGGCTATTTTTAAAGGCATTGTCAGTGAAGTGATGGCAAGCGGGTTTGACGGCATTTTCCTTGTCGCCACAAATCCGGTTGATATTCTGACATATGCGACTTGGAAATTCAGCGGCCTGCCCAAGGAACGTGTGATAGGCAGCGGCACAACATTGGATTCTGCAAGATTCCGTTATATGCTGAGCGAATACTTCGGCGCGGCGCCGCAAAACGTACATGCCCACATTATCGGCGAGCATGGCGATACGGAGCTTCCGGTTTGGAGCCATGCCAATGTCGGCGGAGTGCCCGTTCAGCAGTTGTTAGAGAAAAATGAAGCGTACAAGCAGGAAGAGCTTGATCAAATTGTCGATGATGTAAAAAACGCGGCTTACCATATCATTGAGAAAAAAGGCGCGACGTATTACGGAGTGGCGATGAGCCTTGCCCGTATTACGAAAGCGATTTTGCGTAATGAAAACAGCATATTAACTGTCAGCACGTACGTAAACGGCCAATACGGAACCGATGATGTATATATCGGCGTCCCGGCTGTCGTCAATCGGGACGGTGTTGCCGGCGTGGCAGAGCTTGCGCTGAATGAAAAGGAACAAGCGCAATTCACTCACAGCGCAAATGTGCTGAAGGATATTCTTGCCCCGCATTTTGCTGAGTAAACGAAAAAGCAGTACATGACAAATGCCATGTACTGCTTTTTTAATTCGCTTTTTTCGCTATTTCCTGAGAGGTTTTCACTCTCGCTTTTCCCATAAACAAAACGGTAATGGCTGCAATGACAATCGGCGCCAATGCAAGCATAAAGACGTATGTGATGCTTTGAGACATCGCGTCAATAATCTTATCTAAAATTTGCGGCGGAATATGAGAGCGCGTGCCGGCTTGGAAAATCTCCTGGGGACTGCCCATATTCTGCATCGCGCCGCCCGCTCCTTTCATGCCGCTGAAGGCATCTGACAGCTTATTCGAAAACACATTCGTCTGAATGGTTCCGAAAATCGTAACGCCGAGAGTCATGCCGAATGATCTCAAAAAAGAGTTTGTTGAATTGGCGCTTCCGCGAAAACGCGGCTCAAGGTCGTTCATAGACGCTGCCGGAAGCAGTGAGAAGTTAAAGCCGACGCCGAATCCGGAAATCAGCATAAACACTGTCAGCATCGCCCGCGCAGTATCCGGTGTCATATTGGAAAGCAGCAGCATTCCGATAAAGAAAGCGACAACCGAAATCAGCATTAAATTACGGAAACTCGCTTTCGTTTGGAAGATTCCGCCGATCATACTGCCGATGACCGAACCGAGCATCATCGGTGTCAAAATAAAGCCTGCGCTAGTCGCAGAGCTTCCGTACACAGCCTGTACAAAAATCGGAATGAACACGGCTAAAATAATAAACGTGGCTCCGTAAAGGAAAGCCAAAATCTGCGCCGTGGCAAACAAACGGTTTTTAAACATCCAAAACGAAATAATCGGTTCCTGCGCTTTTCTTTCTACAATAAAGAAGGCAATAAAGAAAACCGCAAATACGGCGACCAGGCCGATGATCTGAACGGAATTCCAGTCATACGTTTTGCCTCCGAGCTCAAGCGCAAACATCAGGCATACAATGGACACCACTAAAGTAATAGCGCCGGCCCAGTCGATTTTTTGCTTTTTGTGCTCAAGTGATTCCTTATAATAACGAAGAATGAAGAACAGTGATAAAACGCCGATCGGCACATTGATATAAAACACCCAGTGCCAGCTGATGGAGTCGGTGATGAGTGCGCCTAAAAGCGGTCCGAGAACGCTGGACAGGCCGAAAACGGCGCCGAACATGCCCGACATTTTTCCGCGCTGCTCAGGCGGAAATAAATCAAAAATGATCGTAAAGGCGATCGGCATCAAGGCGCCCCCGCCGATTCCCTGAATGACACGGTAAATGATGAGCTGATCCATTGTTTGGGCGATCCCGCATAAAGCGGACCCGATTAAGAAAAGAATAAGTCCGAATAAAAAGAAACGCTTCCGCCCGTACATATCAGACAGCTTGCCGTAAATCGGCATACCGGCCATGACAGCCACCATATAAGATGCGGTGACCCATGCGAACTTATCAAAGCTTCCGAGATCAGCCACGATATTTCCCATCGCCGTGGCTACTATTGTATTATCCATAGCTGACATTAAAATGCCCAGCAGCAGCCCGAGGACGACAAATTTCGTCGAGGCGTCCTTTGCGGCTTTTGGTTCCATACTTTTTTCCTCCCATACTTACTTTTTATGATCAGATTTGCTATGATCATATTAACTTGGCCGTTAATTATCTTGATCGTCAAGATAAATTGATTTTATAGGGAGGACTGTCAGTTGTCAACAAGAAATGCCAGAAGTGAGATGGAGGAAACTGCTGTACAGCTTTTTCGAAAGATGGCCACCCGGACGATTCTTTTTCATCAGGCGGCCGCTCAATCTCTCGGTCTGTTCCCCACCGATTTGAAATCAGCTGATATTTTAAATGAATTAGGACCGATGACCGCAGGAGAGCTTGGAAAGAAAACGGGACTCAGCACGGGTTCGGTTACGGCTCTTATCGACAGGCTTGAAAAAGCGGGGTATGCGATGAGAAAAAAAGACCCCGAAGACAGAAGACGGGTCATCATTGTGCCGTTAACAGCCGGGAAGGCCAATGTGAAGCAGCTGTTCAGCTCCTTATCCCAGTCCACGGTCAGCCTTTGCCGGCAATATAAAGAAGAAGAGCTTGAACTGATATTTGATTTTTTAGGAAAAGCCACGGATATTATGGAGAAAGAGCTTGAGAAATTGAAATAATGTATCATAGCCCGGCTGATTCCCGAATAACTTGTACAAGTTGCATGAATGAGGGGGAAGCCAATGAACATCTTTTTAAGCTACATCGTTCTCGGGCTGTCATTGTCTGCGCCTGTCGGACCGGTCAATGCAGCGCAAATTGACAAAGGCATCAAAAACGGCTTTTGGCATGCTTGGATTTTCGGGCTTGGCGCCATGATGGCGGATGGACTGTACATGATCTTAATTTATTTCGGGCTGTCCCATTTTTTGACCGCTCCGCTGGTGAAAACGTTTTTGTGGCTATTCGGTTTTTTTGTGTTGACCTATACGGGAATTGAAACGTTAAGAAATATAAGAGAAGCTATGAATGTAAGGGGCGGGAGAGGGAAGCCGTCATTTCACAAAACGTTTGGATCCGGATTTTTTATTTCTCTCTCTAATCCGCTGAGCATTTTATTTTGGCTTGGCATTTACGGCAGCATCCTCGCCAAAACCGCCGAATCCTTCAACGCGAACCAGCTTCTAATTTACAGCTCCGGCATACTTCTCGGCATTTTAATCTGGGATTTTTGCATGGCGATTGCCGCGAGCACATTCAGAAATCTGCTTCATGAAAAAGCGCTGCGGGGGCTGACAGCCGTTGCGGGCTTGTCACTCATTGCGTTTGGTTTATATTTCGGATGGCAGGGCATTCAATTGCTCATTTCGTAAAGGGAAGGACTGTCACCCATCGCCTATCTCCGTCATATCGTAACTTGACGATACTGGAGGTGGGTCGATGGCAAGCAAGTTATACACAAAAAGTTGCCTCGAGCAAAAAATATTGGAGCTGCCGAAGTGGCAGAAAATCGCCTTTGAGCTCTTGTCTGAAAAAGTGGGGGATGAGGCGGACACGTTTCCGTGCATACCAGGCCGTCAGGGGTTTTTAACAGATCAGCTCCGTATTTCCTTTGCGGGTGATCCCCGAAAGCAGACGACGGCAGAGGAGCTGGGGCTCTTATTGTCCGAATACGGAAAGATATCAAGAAACACCGGAAAATATACGTCGCTGCTTGTGATCTTTGATACGCCCGAAGATTTGGCGGAGCATTACTCAATTGAGGAATATGAGGAGCTGTTCTGGTCATTTTTAAACCGGCTGAGTGAGCACGACCCGAAAGATTGGCCTGAAGACTTTCCGAAAGATCCTGAACATTATAAATGGGAATTTTGTTTTGACGGCGAGCCGTATTTTATCTTGTGCGCGACGCCTGCGCATGAAGCGAGACAAAGCAGAAGCTTCCCGTTTTTTATGCTGGCGTTTCAGCCCAGATGGGTGTTCGAGGGGTTAAATGATTCAACCGCGTTCGGCCGGAACATGAGCAGGCTGATCAGAAAACGTTTAGAGGCATATGACGAAGCCCCGCTTCATCCTCATTTAGGATGGTACGGAGGAAAAGACAATTTAGAATGGAAGCAATATTTCCTCCGTGATGATGAAAAGCAGGTGTCAAAATGCCCCTTTTCATTTTTGAAAGGATTATTTAAACAGACAAAATAAATTATGAACCGGCAGAGCGCTGTCCCTGTTTTTTTTGCACAATCCACGTGACAACGGCAATGATGGCGAGAAAACATAAGCTGACAAAGAAACCGGGCCTGCTTGATTTCTCAAACAGCGTGCCGGATACAGCCGCGATAATCAGCACCATGGCGGCAAAAATCTGCGTGTTTCCCATCTTTGTCGGTTCGGTTAGCTTCTTGCTGGAAAAGAGAATAAACATCCACGTAAAAAGAAGCATCAGTCCCGCCGCAGTGGTCATATGCTCATAAATATTTTTCGGCAGCACCAATGACAAAAGGATCGAAACGATAAGCCCGGCAAACGTCAGTCCGAGCGCCGGCCAGCATACCTTTTTTCCTTCTTTTAACGTAAAGCATTTTGGCGCATCTCCGTCATCAGCCATTGTACAGAGCAATGTCGTCACCGCAAACAGAGACGCGACGAGCGTAGAAAAACCCGCAATAATAAAAATGCCGTTGAAAATATCAAGGACGACATTCAAATGAAAGCCTTTAAGAGATGTGATAAACGGGCTGTCCTGCTCGGTAAATTTGTGTAAAGGCACTAAAAGCAGCGCAAGGCCGATAGATATGACGTAAATGACCGCCAAAACGGCGAGCATCAGTTTACCCGACTTTGCCGCTTCCTCAGGTTTTTTCAAATGAACCGTCATCAGCCCCATGACTTCAATTCCTCCAAATGCATAAAACGCGTAAATCAGCCCCGTCCATAATCCCATCGCTCCGTAAGGAAACAAATGCTTTGATTCACTCGGAACATGTATGTCCGGTTTGTGAGACGAAAAAATGCCGCACAGCGCTAAAACAGCGATGATGATAAACATAAAAATCGCCGCCGTTTTGACAACCGCGAGAACATGCTCTGTTTTTTCAAAAACGGACAGCCCCGTAAAAATAATCAACAGACCGAGAACCGCGTAGATCGAGGCGAAAACCCAAAGCGGCACATTTGGAAACCAATGCTTCGTAAACAGCGAGATGGCTGTCAGCTGGCTTCCGGTGATCAGCATTTCTGACGACCAGTATACCCATCCGTTACTGAAACCGGCCCATGTACCGAACGCTTTTCTCGCATAAGCACAAAAAGATCCTTTTTCAGGCTGTTTTGCCGAAAGCTTTGCGAGCTGTTCAAAGACAAAGTATGTGCCGAGCCCCGCGATGAGAAACGAGATTAGCACGGAAAATCCGCTTTTGACAATAGCGATGCTCGAACCGAGAAAGAAGCCGGTTCCGATTGTGCAGCCGATGCCGATTAAGGACAGCTGCCACCAGTCCAGATTTCCTTTAGGCTGGTCCTGTGATTTACCCATGAAGTTCAACCCCTTTATCAAAGATTAGATTGCGGCCAGCGGAAGGAGAATATACATCCAATAAATTGCTTTACATGAAACAAACGGCGGGGGTCATAATAGAAGAAAAAAGGAGCAGGCCGATGACACAGCAATTTATCGTTCCGCCGAAAAAAGGACTCGGGCTGAAAGTGCATAAAGGGCAAATCATTAAAGTAGTTGATGTGGAAGGACAGCAGGTGGCTGACTTTACGGCGTACCATGCCAAGGACTTTTATGAGCATCTTGATCAGGGCGCGACCATCGATGCCAACCAGTCCATCAATGTAAAAGTCGGCAATCATATTTATTCGAATTTGTACAAGCCGATGCTGACGCTAATTGAAGATACAGTCGGCAAGCACGACCTGCTTCTGCCGGCATGCCGTCCGGATATGAACAGGCTCTTATACGGAAAGCATAAAGACGAGCTGCAGGATACGTGTTACGACAATATGAGCGGGGCTCTTGAACAGTTTGGCGTGCCGCGGCCGCATATGCATTATCCGTTCGCGATCTTTATGAATACGGTGCTTGATGAAAAAGGGAATTTGTCTGTCGAGACGCCGCTGTCTGACGCCGGCGATTATGTGCGGCTTCGGGCGGAGATGGATCTTGTGGTTGCGTTTTCGTCATGCCCGATTGAAAAAGGGAAATGCAATGGAGAAAGCATCACGGCGCTGCGCGTGGAAATCAGCTGACCACTGCGTGTATTGTTCACTTAAAATCAGTACCTGTGCTATATTTAACAGAGTCGTACATAGTGGCATGATTCATTTTCGTCATGAGAGGGAAATGAATGATAAAGAACAGTGCAGGAGGAGTGATTGGAATGAGCATGCAACAACATATTATGAACGATCTACACGTAAAGCCATCAATTGATCCGAAACAAGAAATTGAGGACAGGGTGAATTTTCTTAAACAATATGTGAAAAAAACGGGTGCTAAAGGCTTTGTATTAGGCATCAGCGGCGGCCAGGATTCAACGCTTGCGGGCCGTCTCGCCCAAATGGCTGTGGAAAGTATCAGAGAAGAAGGCGGAAATGCCGAATTCATCGCCGTGCGTCTGCCGCACGGCACACAGCAGGACGAGGATGATGCCCAAATGGCGCTCACATTTATCAAGCCTGACAAATCATGGACATTTGACATTAAAACCACGGTCAGCGCATTTGCTGATCAATACAAAAAAGAAACCGGAGATCAGTTGTCTGACTTTAACAAAGGAAATGTAAAGGCCAGAACGAGAATGATCGCACAATATGCCATCGGCGGACAAGAAGGCTTGCTCGTCATTGGAACCGACCATGCTGCTGAAGCGGTGACCGGTTTCTTCACGAAGTACGGAGACGGCGGCGCCGATGTATTGCCGCTGACAGGCTTAACGAAACGCCAGGGCAGATGTTTATTAGAGGAGCTGGGCGCGCCGGAACGCCTGTACCTGAAATTACCGACAGCCGACCTGCTGGATGACAAACCGCAGCAAACGGACGAAACCGAACTAGGCATCACTTACAATGATATCGATGACTATTTAGAAGGCAAAGAGGTCTCAGCCGAAGTATCCGAGGCGCTCGAAAAACGCTATATGAGCACTGAGCATAAACGCCAGGTGCCGGCATCTATGTTTGATGATTGGTGGAAATAGAACTAAAAAACCTCCCTTTTTGGGGACTGACCCCCGTTTTTG
>NZ_JAGGQB010000006.1 GCF_018613535.1 Bacillus sp. ISL-51 | reverse complement strand
TCATTCTAGGGGGTCAGTCCCATTAATGTTTTGGGTTTTTATTATGTTTACTGAACAGGAATCGGATTAGGCGCAACGGGCACGGGAACCGGCTTTGTTACATCGTATTCCCCGATCTTTTTTGCACGCGTATGTGCAAACAGCACCTCAGAAAAACCAAATTCCTTCGCGGTAAGCAGCAGCCCTTCAATCATCAAAATCCCCTTTAACGAGTCTTCCGCTGCATGTTTCCCCGAAAATTGAATCCGTAACCGCTGATGGTTTTCACTTTCAGATACGGACGCTATCGAATCAGCGTCAATCACACCGGCCGTATGAGAACCTCTGTCTGTTTTCATTCCGTCAATGGCCTTCTTTACAGAATCATAGGTTTGTTCAGACGGAATAAGATATTCTTGTCCCAGATCGTCGTGATAAGAAAAATACGCCCTGTTTTTCTTCTTCGGTACGGGAATCTCAGTGGATATCCCGTAAGATTTTCCGAACTCCAGTCCGGCGCCGTTTTGAATGTTTGTGACTTTGATTCGTTCATAAGGGCTCCATGTCAGTGTTTCTTTCAGCATTTTTTTTAATAATTCTGCTTCTGCTGAGGATTCAATCGCCACACGCCGGTTTATTTGCACAAGCAAATCCTTCTCGTCCGCCGTCACTTGAACACCGTCCAAAAGTTCCGGAACAGACATAAAAGAATCCGGTACTTTTAAGTCTCTGCCTTCTGTCAGCGCTTCTTGAACCGACTCGTTCTGCTTCTTCTTTTCAAAACTGAGGGGGATCACTGCAGACGTTTTAGAATCCGCAAACGCCATGGTAATGTACTTGTTTTTTTCTTTTTTTGAGACGACAAATGTTTTCTGATCCGGCTTGGCGGGGTCTGCCTGACTGGTTTTTACAGTTCGCCGCTCATCAGCAGCAAGCTGGCTGCCGGATTCATTTTTTGTCAGCAGATGAGGAGATATCATAAGAGCGATGCACAATGCGTATGCAGTGGCTGCGGCGGGGCCAATCCAGGTTCGGACCGGTTTTTTCCTGTATTTTACGGTTTGAATGTTCTGGTAAATGGCTTCAGGTGAACGATGGTCTCTAACCGCCGGAAGTTGTCTTAACAACTCCTTTACTCTTTCTTCGTTCCAGTATGACTTCATCATCCATTAGCTCCTCCCTCAAAAGCTCCATCTGTTTCCGAAGTACCTTGAGCCCTCTGTGTTGGGTCGTTTTGACTTTGCTTTCCGAGAAGCGGAGAGCGGCGGCTGTTTCCTGAATGGAATAACCCTGAATAAATCTCAAGATAATAACAGCCCTTTGATCGATGGTGCAATGATCAAGCGCAGTATAAATTTCCCGGACATTTTCGTGCTGAACGGCAAGTTCGTCCGGAAGCAAATGCTGATCTCTGACATCTTGTGTATCCCAATCAAATGTACCCATAATACGCTGTCTGATCGTTTGCTGCTTGCGAAACCAGTCAATCGCCACATGGCGCGCAATCGACAAAAGCCATGTTTTTTCACTGCTTCTTCCTTCGAATGTATGATAAGAATTCAAGACGCGGATATACACTTCCTGCGCCAAATCCTCGGCCTGGGTCTTATCCTTTACCATATAAAACAAAAACTGGTATAAATCTTGATGGTATGTATCATATAATATCTGAAAGGTTTCTTCCATGGGAAGCCCCTCCGTTCACTTTTTTGTCGTAAAAATGGGTTGAAAAGTTACATTACAACTATATTACGAGAAACTGGAATTTGGAAGGGAATTTATATTAACATATTCTTAAATTTTTAAGGGAGAAATAAATAAAAACACCCGCCGGATATGCGGGTGTTTCGTATGGAACAAGATTGTTCGTCAATTTCAGACGCCCTCTTGCGTTTTTGTCGGAATATAAAAGGTAAACGTCGTTCCCTTGTCGATTCTGCTGTGCACCGCAATCGAACCGCCGTGGGCTTCCACGATGTTTTTAACGATGGCAAGACCAAGCCCCGTGCCTGCCCTTCCTCTTGTCCGCGCTTTATCCGCTTTATAAAAACGCTCGAAAATAAAGGGCAGATCCTCCTCCGGAATACCAGTGCCGGAATCCTTGATATCGATCTTCAAACCGTCTTTTACGGTTTGGGCGGCGATATGAACGCTTCCGCCGGACTCGGTATGGCGCAGTGCATTGTCAATGAGATTCGTAAAGACTTGCTCCATTTTGTCCTCATCAAACGTACATTCTGGTTCCATCACTGATATATCTTCTGTAAGCGCAACTCCCTTTTCCTTGGCTACTCCGAAAAATTTGCGGGAGATTTTCTCAAGAAATTCATGCAGATTAACTTTCTCATAATGAAGCCCCGTATGGCCGGATTCCATTCTCGCCAAATCCAGCAAATCATTTACGAGCCTTCCCATGCGCAGGGATTCATCGTATATAATTTGGGCAATCTCTTTTTTGTCATCTTCCGTGCTTGCAATATCGTCCACTATCGCTTCACTGTACCCTTGCAGCATAGAGATGGGCGTTCTGAGTTCATGACTGACATTGGCAATGAAATCCTCGCGCAATTTATCAAGCCTGCGTTCTTCAGTCATATCCCGGAGCACGGCCACAGCGCCGCGAACATGTGATTCCGCATAAAGTGGCGACATCAAAAGCACCCATGACCTTCCTTGAAGTGTCATTTCAATCATTTGTTCTTTTTCTGTGCTGACGGCATTTTGGAACAGCTCTTTTGCTTCCGGCGGAAGATTGTCATCTTCTTTTATATTCATATTCTGCTCATAATACCAGGCTTGCAGGAAACGTTCAGCCGGCGGATTGGTCACCAAAATGGTGCCGTCGATATTAATGGTGATGACCCCGTCGGCCATGCTGCTTAAAATGTTCGACAGCTGTTCTTTTTCCTGATTCAAGGCATTAATATGAAAATTGAGCTGCCGGCCCATCTGGTTAAAAGCAATGGCGAGCTCCCCGATTTCATCTTGAGTGAGGATCGGAATTTTCGTGTCAAACTTTCCCTTTGCCAGATCCTGTGCGCCCTCCCGCATTTTTCGAAGCGGGTACGTTACCCTGCTTGATAAAAAGAAGGCAAAAAACGTCGTCAGCACAATGGCAATACCCGCGGCAAGAAAGATGTAACGGGTCGTATGTTTAGTCGTGTCTTTTACAGCAAGCAGTGACTGTGATAAAAAGACCATGCCTTTTTTGCCGTCTTTTTCATACGGCACTCCGACGATCAGCCGTTCAGTGTCATTCGGCCCGGCGCGTTTGCTGACTTTTTTATGGCTGTTCAGCGCTTTGTGTAAATCACGGTCACGTTCAATTTGCGACAACGTAATGGATGATAAATGATTATCATCATTAGGCGAATACCAAACATGTTTATCATCCTGAATGATCGCAATGCTCGTTAGATTGTCAGCCAGCTCCCACGTAATGGATCTTGCCAAAGCCTGGTCTTCATGGTTTTCTAAAATGACCGCAACTTTATCGGCAAGCTGTGTTAAATCTTCTTCCGCTTCTTCGACGTGATAATTTTCTATAAATTCCAGCAAAAGGACGGTTAAAATGAATAATACGATTAACACGAGCGAAAGAATGGTAAACCAAAGCTTTCCTACTACGCTTTTCCAAAACTTCATTCAGCGCCTACCTCAAATTTGTACCCTACTCCCCATACGGTGACGATTTTTTTCGCCGCTCCCGGAGAAACTTTGTTTAACTTTTCACGAAGCCGTTTTACATGAGTGTCCACCGTTCTGAGATCACCGAAAAATTCGTACTGCCACACTTCTTTTAAGAGCTTTTCCCGGTCATAGACCTTATCAGGCGTTTTCGCCAAAAAATACAGAAGCTCGTATTCCTTCGGCGTCAAGCTCACTTCCGTTCCGTCTGCGGTAACTCTGTGGGCATCATGATCGATTGAAAGATGAGAAAAAACAAGCACATTTTTAGTCGGCGTATTGGCGGAAAAATATGACGTTTGGGAAGCCCTTCTCAAAAGCGCCTTCACACGAAGCACCACTTCTCTTGGGCTGAAAGGCTTCACGATATAGTCATCCGTTCCGGCTTCAAACCCCTGCACGCGGTTGGCTTCTTCCCCTTTTGCAGTCAGCATAATGATCGGAGTCGCTTTTTTTTCTCTGAGCTGGCGGCAGACTTCTATTCCGTCTGTTCCCGGCATCATTAAATCAAGCAGCACGAGATCATAATCTGATGCAAGCCCCATCTTTATGGCTTCATCACCGTTTTCCGCTTCTTCAATCACGTAGTTTTCCCGTTCAAGGTACATTCTTAAAAGGCGGCGAATTCTGGCTTCATCATCTACTACTAATATTTTAGTTTCATTTGTTTGATCCATCGTTTTCCCCCTGCTTTCCTTCTGTTACTATCATTTTAACAAACTGTGCGGCGGCTTGAGAACTGTATCGCTTTCCGGTCTATGCGTACGAATGAAGTCCGGC
This sequence comes from Bacillus sp. ISL-51, assembly GCF_018613535.1. Taxonomy (GTDB): domain Bacteria; phylum Bacillota; class Bacilli; order Bacillales; family Bacillaceae; genus Bacillus. The sequence goes on along the minus strand of NZ_JAGGQB010000006.1, from coordinate 550,433 downwards.
AAGCACAAGATTCACAAAAATTAAGTTAAACATAATAATGGCAAATCCGATCACAGCAAGCCATGCTGATTTCTCGCCATGCCAGCCCCTTGACAGCCGCAAGTGCAAGTAAGCGGCGTAAAATAAAAAGGTGATGAGGGCCCAAACTTCTTTCGGGTCCCAGCCCCAAAACCGCGTCCATGCAAGCTGCGCCCAAATCATCGCAAACACGAGGGCGCCGAGAGTAAACACCGGAAAGCCGATGGAAACGGCGCGGTAGCCGACTTCATCGACCAAATCCAGGTTCACATTCTTTACGAGCGGACTGATAAATGCGCTGATTCTTTTTCTGAGTATCAGCCTGAGTGCGCCGTATAACACAAGCGCCGCACCAAACGACCAAATTACCGTATTTACTTTTCTGCCTGAAAAAATGGCGGGAAGCTCAATGACCGGCTTCATCGCGCCTTCTGTGAGCAGTTCTCCATCATGCGGCCCGACAAGTGCGGGCATATCGTATACCATGACACTTTTATTCTGTTTTTTATCCACCCAATTAAACTCAGCTTTATAATCAGCAAGCCGGAATGCCGATGTGACCGCGATAAACGCCACGGCCGTCACGAGGATAAACATAATGACTTCAAGCCAAAACGTTTTTTTGCTCGGCTTTGACTGGTCGACATGTTTTAACAGAAATATAACCCCGGCGACAAAGCTGATGGCAAGGATAGCTTGCCCGAGTGCCGCTGTCGTCACGTGAATATACAGCCAATTGCTCTGCAGTGACGGAATTAGAGGCGTAATATCTGTCGGAAACATGCTTGCGTAAGCAATAAGCAGCAGCGCAATCGACAATGTAAACATTCCTAAAGACGGCAGCTTATAAATAAAGTAAAGAATAATAAAAGCAAGGACAAGCATCATGCCGAAAGACGTGGTAAATTCAAACATATTGCTGACAGGCGCATGACCGCTTGCAGCCCATCTCGTAATGAAGTAGCCGAGATGACATAGAAATCCGATAACCGTTAAGGTGATTCCAATTGCCGCCCAGCGGCCCTTTCCGTCCTTTTTGCCTTTAGTTCCCCGGATGGCGCCGCCGAAAATAGGGACGGCGATTAAATAAATCAAAAAGGCAGCATAAAGAAAATTTGCGCTCAGCTCCGCCATGACACCACTCCTTTTTCACTAGGCCTTATTTTTCGTCAGTTCTTTTTGATCAGCCGGTTCTGAAATCCCTGTTCCGTTTAGAGCATATTCGATATCCTTTTTCAAACCGAACCAGTTTTTGTTCGTATGTCCCGCCACCAGCACTTCTCCGTCTCCTGTATGCAGCCAGATTCTTCTGTGCTGCCAATACATGCCTTGAATGACACCGATCATAAAGATCGCACCGCCGACGGCAAGAACCCATAAGGTTAAATCCTTTCTGACGGTAAGGCCTGTAATGTTTTTCGTTTCGACATGATCAAATTTTAATTTGTACTTATTATGGCCCGAGCCCTCAACCGTCTGCTGGATCGCAACAAAGCTTTTCTCCCCTTTCGGTTTGTCAGGCGCAATCACCTTAAAGACAAAAGCCGGATTATTAGGGACCTTGGTTTTTGTGCTCGGTTCTCCGTCCTTGTTAAAATAAAAATCAGGAAGATAGCTGGCGATCTGCACTTTGTAACCGTTACCAAGATCATAGTCCGTATCAGGATCAAGAAGGTTAATCTTCAGCTTCCCAAATGATTGTTTTGTTTTTTGGTCAATCAGCTGAAATACCATTTGATCCAGCTGGTTTTCTTTATAGTCCACTTGATAAACGGAAAAGGAATCAAAACGCAGCGGTTCATTGACACGGATATTTTCTTCTTTTATTCTTTTAAGCTTCGGTTTTTCTCCAAATACAATATCGCCTTCCCTCTTGTAAAGAACGGCATCCGTCTTAAAGGTTTTGGCGACCTTGCCGTTTCCTGCCCTGTCAATGGCGTCGGCGAAAACTTTATCTTCGTTTTTTTTGTTATACGTCTGCATGCTGAATTGGTTATTCTTCAAATAATATTTGCCGTCAGTGCCGGGAATCGGAGCAGTTTCGCCTTCCCGGACCCAGAGGGTTTCATCGACATACATTCCGGGTACAAACCTCAGCATTGCACCGATAAGAAAAATGATCAGGCCAATATGGTTCACATAAGGTCCCCATCTCGAAAAGCGGCCTTTTTCAGCAAGAATGCTTCCCTCTTTTTCTCGCAATCTATAATGTTTTTTCTTTAATTGGGTTCTGATTCTGTCCGCCGTGTCATCGGTCAGCTCGGTTTCTGTCCGGCTGTACAGACGCTGCCTTCTTAAAAAGACCGGATTTCGACGCACGCCCTGATTCTTGAGCGCTCTGTAAAGGGGAATCACCCGATCCAGGCTGCAAATGACGAGAGAAACACCGATGGATGCGATCAGAAGCATATACCACCAAGAGCCGTATAAATGGTGAAGGCCTAAAAGATAATAGATTTTGCCGATCGTGCCGTATTGCTGTTCATAGTATGTATCTGGCTGGGCGCCCGGCGGCAAATAGGCTTCCTGCGGAAAAATGGTGCCGAATGCCGACGCGGCAAGTGTGATAACGATCAGCCATATTCCGACTTTAACGGAAGAAAAGAAATTCCATATCTTATCAATAATTGTTTTATTATACGTTTGTGAACGCCTTGCGCTGCCGTCATACCTCATATCGGCAAGCTGCGCCTGATGATCATCGAGCGGCCTTCCGCAAGATTCACATAATACCGTCCCGGCGGGATTAATATGTCCGCATTCGCATTTGACCTTTTTCATGAAGACGCCTCCGGCTTAATTAAATTCATATAGTCATGAACCATGCGCTCTGTCATTGTGACGGTCACCACTTTAACGATTTTCCCCTCGGGATTGATTAAAAAAGTTGTCGGCAGCGGCGATACGCCGTATGCGTCCAGCACTTGGCGGTCACTATCGAGCGCAACCGGGAAATTGACGCCGTATGATTTCATAAAGTTATGTACTGCAATTTTTGATTCTCCGACATTTACCGCAACCACCTCGACACCGAGGTCTTTAAAATGCTTATATTGGTTTGCCATGTAGGGAAATTCCTGTTTGCACGGATCGCACCACGTCCCCCAGAAATTCAGGAAAACACCTTTTCCTTTTAATTGACTCAGCTCTATGAGCTTGCCCTCCGTATCTTTCAGCGCGAAATTCGGGGCCTTGGACCCCTCAGATATACGTTCCCCATTCGTATAGACAGCATTGTAAATGGTATATCCGAGCGCGCAGAGTAAGATGAGAAGGATGCCGGTCCGAATGAATAAACGCCGCCGTTTTTTGTTCATTGTTCACTGCTCCCCTCCCCTGCTTGCAAATCCATTCAATTATATCACTTTCACGTTTTGTAATTTTTGAAGGTTATGTGAAAATTAGAAAGCGTTTTTACCGTGTTCAGCTAATGCTCTCAGACGTTTCACCTCATGCGGCGTCAGCTCTCTTGCATCCCCCGTGCGCAGGCCTCTTAAGTCTAAAAACGCGTATACCTCGCGTTTAAGTTTCAGCACGTCATGGCCGATCGCTTCGAACATGCGGCGGACCTGTCTGTTTCGCCCTTCATGAATGGTCAGCTGGATAATGCTTGTCTGTTTTCTTTTGTCCAAAGAAAGCAGCTTCGCCCTGGCCGGCGCTGTTTTGCCTTCTTCAAGCTGGATGCCGCGCTCAAGTTTTCGAAGAAGTTCTTTTGAAGGAATTCCTTTGACTTTCGCGACATACGTCTTATCAATTTCGTATTTCGGGTGCATGAGTTTGTTGGCAAACTCGCCGTCATTTGTCAGCAATAAGAGTCCGCTCGTATCATAATCAAGACGGCCGATCGGATAAATGCGCTGGGGAACTTCCTTGAAAAAGTCGGTTACCACTTTACGCCCTTTGTCGTCCTCGGCAGCAGAAATCACTCCCCTCGGCTTATAGAGAAGAAAGTACACAGGCTCTTCCCGTTCCACCTTTAATCCGTTTACTTCAATTTGATCAGAGCCGGTTACTTTTACGCCGAGCTCTGTTATTACTTTTCCATTCACCTTTACTTTTCCTTCTTTGATCAGCTCTTCTGCCTTTCTGCGTGATGCCACGCCGGCGTGAGCAATAACTTTTTGCAGTCTTTCCATGTCTTTCACCTCAAGTATAATCTTACTTTTTTCCCCCTGAACAAACAAGCTTTTTCAAGGAGCAGTTATTCTGGTATATAAAAAGCGCCTGATTCAGGCGCTTCCAAATAATAACGTAACAATGATGATTGATGCAACCACCCCGATCAAATCGGCGAGAAGACCTACCTTTAACGCATCTCCCATTTTTTTGATTCCGACTGCTCCGAAGTACACGGTGAGAACATATAAAGTCGTGTCCGTTGACCCCTGCATGACCGATGCCAGCCTGCCGATAAATGAATCAGGGCCGTACACGGCGATGAGATCTGTCGTCATGCCAAGCGCCGCTGTACCTGAAATCGGACGGATCAATGCAAGCGGCACCACTTCAGCGGGGATGCCGATTGCTGTAAAGACGGGCTTAAACATTCCCATCACGAAATCAAGCGCGCCTGATGCCCGGAATACAGTAATGGCAACAAGCATCCCCACCAAATACGGAATAATGGAAAAAGCAATCTCAATTCCTTCCTTTCCGCCTTCAACGAACGATTCATAGGTCGGAACTTTTTTAATGGTGCCGTAAATAAGAATGCCGGCGATAATAATCGGAATCATCGCCAAAGACAGCCAATTGACCACTTCCATTCGTTTACCTCCCCTTCTTTTTGCGGCGATAGAAGAAATAGCGGTCGATCAAAATCGCGCCGATTCCTGATATCAAGGTCGCCAAAATGGTCGGTCCGACGATATCGGTCGGCGCCTTTGCCGAATAAGCCATCCGGACGGCGATTACGGTTGTCGGTATCAAGGTAATGCTTGACGTATTCACCGCCAAAAAGGTAATCATGGAACGGCTGGCCTCCGTCCGGTTTTCGTTCAGCTTTTTCATTTGTTCCATTGCTTTAATGCCAAGCGGGGTGGCGGCATTTCCCAATCCGAAAAAGTTTGCCATCAAATTGGATAAAATATATCCCATTGCCGGGTGGTCAGGCGGAATATCAGGAAAGAGCTTCGAAATAAACGGACGGCATATCCTGCTGAATATATCCAAAAGCCCCGACTGCTCGGCTATTTTCATCAGTCCAAGCCAGAAAACGAGGACGCTCATCAGTCCGAATGAGATTGTCACCGCTTCTTTGGCCCCTTTAAAAACAGCTTCATTCACATCAGGCAGGGTTCCGTTATACATCGCAAATACAAGTCCGATCACCGTCAGGGCGACCCAGATTAAATTGACCATTTTGCCCCGCCCGCCGCGCTCATAAACAGACTCGTAAATGTTTCGATGAAGTGTTTTTTCGGTTTTTTATGTCGTTCATTTTCGTAATAGACCGGCAGTTTGGCGATAATTTTCCCGTCGTGCATGACGGTCATCCGGCCGACGACATCAGGAATTAATGACGCGTCCTTTTTCCAGGCTTTTTTCGGTTTGATCAAGGTAGTGCTGATTTTAACATCTTCGATTTCGTCTTCTTTTAATAGATAGCTGACATCACGGTTGATAAAGGCGTGTTTCCCGTAAAATGTGTTTTTCAGCTTCGGTATTTCTCCTTTTTTGGCGACGATATAGGTTTTATAATGTTCAAATACATAGTTAAACATATTCATATGGTCATCCCAATCGTCCGGATCATTAATAGTGACCGCGATCAGATCTGTGCCGTCTTTTGAAGCGGTCGAGACCAAAGTCCGTCTCGCCATTTTCGTAAAGCCCGTTTTTCCGCCGGTGCTGTAAGGATAAAGTCCCGTCAGCAGCTTATTTTTATTTTTCCACACCCTGTCCATTGTTTCTGCTTTATATCTTTTCGTTCCGGAGACGGTCCGATATTCTTTTATTTTCATCGCGTACTTTGTCAAAAGCGCCATATCATAAGCGGTTGAATATAAATTTTCATGGTCGTCCAGCCCGTGGGGATTTTGGAATTTCGTATTTTCCATTCCGATTTGCTCCGCTTTTTGATTCATCATAAATACAAATCCGTCAAGGCTGCCGCCCACATACTCAGCAATCGCTGCAGCGGCGTCATTTCCCGATCTCAGCATGAGCCCGTAGACAAGGTCCTTCAGTTTGACCTTTTGTCCCGGCTGCACGTAAATCGCTGAGCCTTCTGTTTTCACGGCATTTGGAGAAATCGTGACGGTTTCTTCCATCTTTCCCGATTCAATCGCGAGTACGGCTGTCATGATTTTGGTAATGCTTGCGATCCGCCGTTTATGGTGTTCATCTTTTGCAAATAAAACCCTGCCTGATGTTCCGTCAATGATAATCGCGCTTTTTGCGCTGACATGTATTTGGGCATGTGCTGTATTGCCGTCTATGATGGAAAGAAGAAAAAGAAAAGCCAGAAGGAATACAACAGCTTTTTTTGGAAAGCGCATGAATGCTCACGTCCTTGTTGTGGTTTGTACAAGTTTATGCGCATGTCCATGACTTATGATTAACATTTACGTTCCGTTCAGCATAAAAAAACTCTCCCGGATGGGGAGAGTTTTTATCTGACAGTAGCGATGTTTGAACCTGAGGCTTCGTATTGCGCCAGCTCTTCCCGCATGTGCAGAAAATCCCGGCTGAGCGCCAGGAGCAAGCCTCGCAGCGAGTCCGGCACACGCTGATAAAATTGAATCGCGCTTTGATCTGTATAAGCCGCACGGCTGTTTTCATACCACGTGTCTTTTTTCGGCATAAAAAATTCTTCTACGCACTGATGATATACTTTATACAGCATTTTTTCCGCACTTGCCTCATGAAACGGCTCCTGGATTAAGAGCCGGCGGCAGGCCTCCTGAGCACCTTCGCAAAAGACGGTCATTCTTCTCAAAACACTGAGCACGTCCTGACAATACGCTTCATCCGCCCCTCCCGAAGCCTGCATATCCGGTAATGTTGTATGGTTTAAATATCTGCTGACCATCGTGACAACCTTGGCTAAAAATTCTCCTGTTTCTTCTGTATGGGCCCTCACAATCGAATTTCCCATTCTGTCCGTTTCCTTCCTCTCCTGTACTTTGCATCTTGCGTCATTCATCAATGGCCTTTCCCTACTATCGTATGATGAAAAACTGCTATTATTTTATATCCTCAAAAGTTTGGTTAAAGTTTTCAAAAAATAAATCGGCTTCCTCTTGAAGAACGTCTTCCTCCCCATGCTCAGGCAATGGCGGCAGTTCGTCCAATGTTTTCAAGCCGAATTGCTCAAGAAACACCGGTGTCGTGCCGTATAAAATCGCCCGGCCGGGGCCGTCGGCGCGCCCGACCTCACACAGCAGCGCTTTTGACACGAGGCTGTGCAAAATCCGTTCTGATTTCACTCCCCGGATATCTTCAATTTCCGCCCGTGTGATCGGCTGTCTGTAAGAAACAATCGCCAGAACTTCTAACGAAGCCTGCGATAACCCTTTTGACGGCACTTCAATTAATTTTTTCAAATACGGAACGAACTCTTTTTTTGTTGAAAGCATATACGTATCCGCATACTCGGTAAGCTCGATGCCTCTGTTTTCTTCCCGGTACTGGGCGGCGACTTCTTCCATTATTCCGGCCAGTTCCGCCTCTTCTATTTCAAGCACCGTTACTAATTGCTTTTTGGTCAGCCCTTCATCACCCGCCGCATACAGCAGGGCCTCCACAATTGCCTTCCAATTCACGATATCAAGCGCCATGAATGGATTCACTCCCCGTAATGTATATATCTGAAAAGTTTTCTTCCTGCTCAATCAGGATCAGCTGATTTTTCATCAGCTCAAGAACAGCTAAAAAAGTCACGACTAGATGGTCTTTTTGCTCATACGGAAAAAGCTCCATAAAGTTCATTCTTTTTCCCGCCGTCTTAAGGCTTTTTACGATTTCGTTCATTCTCTCTTCAATCGGAATTTCCTGTCTTGCAATGGTCGTTTCTTTCGGCCGCGTAATTTTTTTCCGCTGCAGCACCTTTTGAAACGCGCCGATCATATCATAGACGGTAACTGACAGTTTCTGCTCCGTCTGTTTTATTTCTTTCGCATACTCACTTAAATCACTCGGCGGCTTGGTAAAAGATTTTTGTCTTTCCTCTTCCCGCTCTTTTAAATCCTTCGCAGCGCTTTTATATTTTCTATACTCAATCAGCTTTTCAATCAGCTCATCGCGAGGGTCTTCTTCTTCAAGCATTTCATCTTCAAAAAGCTCTTCCTCTTGTTTCGGAAGCAGCATTCTGCTTTTAATGCTGAGCAGGGTCGCCGCCATGACTAAATATTCGCTGGCTACGTCAAGCTCAAGCACTTGCATTGTATGTACATATAATAAATATTGTTCTGTAATGGTTGCCACGGGTATGTCGTATATGTCGATTTCCAGACGGTTAATTAAATGAAGCAGCAGGTCCAATGGGCCTTCAAACGTATCTATTTTCACTTGATATTCTACCATTATCTCACCATTTTCAATATCACTCTCATTGCCGGAAAAACTGGCTATCCTTTAGTATAATCCACCAAAATGCTCTCGTCCAATACTTTTATAAATGCGCTCTGTTATTTAGAAAATACTGAAAAAGAAGATACCCGCCTATACCTTAAAAGGCGGATACACATATGATACTCGTGTAAACATGAAACAAAGGGAGGCTGATTGTACATGGGTGGAACCTGTTTCGGCGGAGGATTTGCATTAATTGTCGTTCTGTTCATTTTGCTCGTTGTCGTAGGAGCGTCTTACATCTGCTAGTCCGGCAGGAAGCAGAAATCAAGCCGCTCTTTTTTTCCTTTTATTAGCGCTGTGTTACACTAGGCTTAGCATAAAAGGAGGAAGCGGCTTGTATCCAAAAGCTTATATCGGCTTTTTAGCCGAATTTCACGCAACAAGAGATTATTTTGAATGTCATGAACTGTTAGAGGAATATTGGAAAGAACGTCCGCCTAAGGAGCGGAACATCTATTGGGTCGGGCTGATTCAGCTTGCCGTCGCTTTATACCATCAGCGGAGGCAAAATGAAGCCGGCGCCAAACGGCTGATAGCCAACAGTCTACGTATTCTGCGGTCTGAAGAACAGGCTGTCTGTTCTCTCGGACTGAGTTATCCGCGGCTGATTGAGCTGATTGAATCGCTGTCAGACGATATAAAAGCAGGCTCACCGTACAAAAGCGTCATGCTGCCGATTATCGACGAAAGCCTGAAGGAGGCATGTCTCGCAGAATGCCGCCGGAAAGGATATACGTGGGGGCAAAACAGCATATTAACTGATACCTTTCTTATCAATAAGCATCGTCTGCGGGACAGGACGGATGTCATCATGGAACGCAAGCGGCAAATCGAGAGAAGAAAAAAAAACAGAGGCTGACCGCAAGCCTCTTTTCGTATACAAAACCAAAGCCCGAAACAGGATTGCCGTTTCGGGCTTTGCCACAGGAAGGCGCTTTTGCCTTCCTTAGTTATTATATGAGATATCTTGATCTGTTTGATGTTGACAGCGTTCAAAAAAGCTTTGCGTTAATTCATTTGGAACGATCGCCTCTGTTTTAAATAAACGTTTTAAGGCGTCCATCATTTGTTTTCCGATTCCTTGATGGCGGTGAGAAGGATTCACGCTGATATGGCGGATTTCAACTTCAGAATCTTTTTTTTCGATTCCGATCGCTCCGACGATATCTTCATCCTCTTTCCAAAGAAAGAGCTGGCGGCCAGTATCCGTTTCATAGTCCTTCATTGTCTGCTGAAGCTGCTTGAGATCTTTTTCATTCGGCATAAATGACAGAAGACCCATCGCAATCTTTTCAAACGATTTTTTATAACGAATTAACATAAAAACCCCTCTGTATCCAAAATGTCCATTCATGTCTATCAAACGGATAAATAAAGGTGATCCGTTTTCTCACATTATATCATTTTCGCCGCGGTTTTAAACTCTTTTCAACAAATTATTCAAATGAACGGTTTAAATTTACCATTTCAATGGCGGATACTGCGCAATCCGCTCCCTTATTTCCCGCCTTCGTACCGGCGCGCTCGATGGCTTGTTCAATGGTTTCCGTTGTCACGATGCCGAAAATAACCGGCACGCCCGTCGTGTTTCCCGCCTGCGCAATTCCTTTCGCGGCTTCGTTGCAGACATAGTCGTAATGCGTTGTCGCTCCTCTGATGACGGTGCCGAGTGTAATGATGGCATCGTATTTTTTCGTTTCCGCCATTTTTTTCGCTGCAAACGGAATTTCAAATGCTCCCGGCACCCAGGCAACGTCGATATTGCCTGACTCTACGCCGTGGCGAAGCAATGTATCTTCCGCACCGCTTAACAGCTTGCTTGTAATAAATTCATTAAATCTGCCGACGACGATTCCGATTTTGAGTCCTGTTCCAACTAGGTTTCCTTGTATAATATTCATATGATATCCATCCTTTTTGTGTGTTTTGTTTTTAGAAATGAAGCAGGTGTCCGAGTTTTTCCATTTTGGTTTGCAAATATTGTTTGTTATGCTCTTTTGCTTCCATTTGAAGGGGGACCCGCTCGGAAATGCTGAGGCCGTATCCTTCAAGGCCTGCGATTTTACGGGGGTTATTGGTCAGAAGATTCATATTCTGAACCCCTAAATCACGGAGTATTTGAGCGCCGATGCCGTAATTGCGCAAATCAGGCAAAAAGCCGAGCGCTTCATTGGCTTCAACCGTGTCATATCCTTGTTCCTGCAATTGATACGCTTTTAATTTGTTAATTAAGCCGATACCTCTCCCTTCCTGGCGCAAATACAATAAGACACCCCTGCCTTCTTCAGCAATTTGCGCAAGTGCTGCGTGCAGCTGAGGTCCGCAATCACAGCGGTGGGAAGCAAACACGTCGCCCGTCAGGCATTCTGAATGCACTCTGACCAGAACAGGCTCCTCATTAAACGGCACATCCCCCATCACAAAGGCGAGATGTTCTTTTCCATCAACTTCGTTTGTGTATCCGTAAACGCGGAAAGTTCCGAAGTCAGTCGGAAGCGTAATGTCAACTTCTCTGTTGACGAGCGTTGTGATGTTGTAGCGGTACTCTATTAAGTCTTTTATCGTAATCATTTTCAGCTGATGCCGTTTAGCGATTTCAGCTAATTCGGGAACTCTGGCCATCGTTCCGTCTTCATTCATAATTTCACAGATGACTCCGGCTCCTTGCGATCCGCAGGCTTCCGCAAGGTCAACCGCCGCTTCCGTGTGGCCTGCCCTCTTCAGGACGCCGCCTTTTTTTGCAATTAACGGAAAAATATGTCCAGGCCGCTGAAAATCAGCAGACACAGATCCTTCATCAAGCAGCGCCTGAATGGTAAAAGAACGTTCTTGTGCGCTGATTCCCGTTTTTGTCAGCCTATGGTCAATGCTTACCGTAAAAGCGGTCTGATGGGAATCGGTATTATGATCCACCATCGGATGAAGGTCCAGCCGGCCTGCGATGTCTTCACAAAGCGGTGTGCAGATCAGGCCTCTCCCGTGTGTTGCCATAAAATTCACCACTTCAGGCGTGGCATGTTCAGCAAGCGCTACGAAATCTCCCTCGTTTTCTCTGTCTTCATCATCGACAACGATGATGACTTCACCTTTTTTCAGCGCTTCTAACGCCTCTTCTATCGGATGAAACATATCGATCTTCCTCTCTAAAAGCCGTTCTCGCTTAAAAAGGCTTCTGTGATAGTTTGATTGCTCTTGTTTTGATCTGTTTTGTGCAAAAAGCAATATAAGTATTTCCCGATCATGTCACACTCAATATTTACGATAGAGCCGACGGTTTTCGTCTGAAAAATCGTTTCTGAGATCGTATGCGGGATGACCGATACCGTTACGCTTTCGTCCGTTAAACCGAAAATCGTTAAGCTGACGCCGTCCACCGTAATAGAGCCTTTTAATACAAGCGTTTTCGTTAATTCGGATGACAGTTTCAAATCGTAATATACGGCGTTGCTTTTTTTCTCTATCCGCGTAATCTCCGCCGTTCCGTCCACGTGGCCTGAAACAAAATGGCCGCCGAAACGCCCGTTTGCAGACATTGCTCTTTCCAAGTTGACTTTACTTCCTTTTGATAAGCCGTTCAGCGATGTCGCTTTTACTGTTTCCGGCATGACATCAACCGTAAATTGAGCGTTCGTAAAATCGGTTACGGTCAGGCAAATGCCGTTGACGGCGATGCTGTCGCCAAGCTTCACATCTTTTGTCACTTTTGAAGCCGCAATGGTTAAAGCCATGGAAAGGCCTGTCTTTTTCATTGTTTGGATCGTGCCTGTTTCTTCAACGATTCCTGTAAACATCGTCACCATCCTTTTCATCTTGAGGTTTGGCCGTCAATTTAATATCCGGTCCGATTTGGGTAATTTGTGTGAATTGTAAATGGGGGACATCTTTCATTGATTGAAAACCTTCACCGGAGATTAAGCTGGGAGCAAGCGTTCCTCCGATCAGTTTAGGGGCAAAATAAAAATGAAGCTCTTGAAAACAGCCTTCCTTGACAAAACTTCCGTGTACGGATGCTCCGCCTTCCACATATACCGACATAATGCCGTTTTCAGCCAGAATGCCGAGTACCTCTGGAATGTGAATCCGGTCTGTTTCAAGCGAAAATATTTTGATTCCGAGAGCGGCAATCCGATTTTTCTTCTGCTCGTCAGCACCGTTCGCCGTAAAAATCCATGTCGGCGCAGCTCGGTCAGAGATGACGTTTGCCGTTTCAGGAATAGTCAGTTTTGTGTCAAGAATGACTCTGACAGGCTGCTTCGGCGTATCAGGAAGCCTGCAGGTTAAGCTCGGATTATCGGCTTTGACAGTGCCTGCGCCGACAAGAATGCTTTGATGCGATTTCCTGTATTGCTGGGCATCAAGCCTGGCCGCCTCTGATGTAATCCATTTGCTGTCGCCCGTTTGGGTCGCAGTTTTCCCGTCAAGGCTTGCGGCTGCTTTTAATGTAACGTACGGAAGTCCCGTCCGCATGAAGTGAAGGAACATCTTATTAAGCTCTTCTGCCTGATGCTTTAGAATACCTGTTGTCACTTCAATGCCCGCCGCTTCTAACATACTGATGCCTTTCCCCGCAACAAGCGGGTTGGGATCTTTCATGGCGATAAATGCCCTTTTTACTCCTGACTCTATGATCAGTTCGGCGCACGGCGGCGTTTTTCCGTAATGGCTGCACGGCTCAAGCGTTACGTAGATATCAGCACCCTTGGCATGCTCACCGGCCATTCTGATAGCGTGGACCTCCGCATGGGCCTCTCCGTATTTTAAATGAGCGCCCATTCCGACAATATGTCCGTCCTTGACGACAACCGCACCGACAAGCGGATTGGACTGTGTCTGTCCTTCGCCCCGTTTGGCAAGCTCTATCGCCGTATTCATATAGTATTCTTCCATTTCTTTATCCCTCCCTTCTTTACGCAATTTGGCGTCAAAAAAGCCCCGAATGTTTACACAGTTCGGGGCCTCGCCATTTTTTAACCATAGGAAATAAGACTATGCAACGTGTTCATTTTTGCATAGCTTCTCTCATCCTTCTCCCATCCAGACTTTCACTGTCGGCTTCAGCTTTTCACTGAATCCACCGTATGCGAATGCATACGGGTCACGGGCTGTAAAGCGCATAGCGCCTTATTACCGCCGGTCGGGATTTTCACCCAGCCCCGAAGGATACAATCAATATTTTTTTGTCCTTAGTCGCTATTATAACGATCCTTTACAGAAGGCGCAATGAATAAACACTTAAAATTTTTAGAAAAAAACAAAAAGCGCCCTTTTTACATAAGAGGCGCCGCTCGTTATTCATTTATTTTGACGACCTTCAGCAAACCGTCAATCCGGTTGGATTTACTGAAATAGGCCTTGATTTTATCTCCTTCTTTAATATCAGAAAGATCTTGCTGCAGCTTTTCACCGTTAAAAATGATTTTTGTTCCGTTTGCTGCCGTACCGTGATATTCAGAACCGTCGATTTTCGTAATTTTGTATGTTTTCGTCGTATATTCTTCTTTTTCCTGGGACAGGGTTTGTCCGATTGCAGTCGGCACGTCTTTCAGCTCAATATCGTTAATCACCATGAAGCCGCCCGCCAGTAAAAGCAAAAGCACAACTAAAATGGTTAACTTTGTTTTTATTCTTCCCATTTTTTAACCTCCAGCGTATATCAATCTATTCATTATTATGTAATATTCCTTTTTTCATGAATAGAAAACCGTTGTTCCATAAAGAGTTATTCATATAACGTTCCGTAAAGGGAATATGTTTCATCTATCTGTAAAACTTTCTATCTATTTTATAGATATACGAATTTATGTTCTGTTTTTGAGGGTGGGGACGAACATTTATAAAAAAAGCAGTTTTCTTATAAAGAAAACTGCTAGGTGTGTTACTTCGTCCGGCGTATTTCGTTAAACGGGAAGAAGACGAATTTTGCTGTGCCGGCAATTTGTTTTTTCGTGAAAAGCCCCAGCCCGTTGCGGCTGTCCATAGATTCTCTGCGGTTATCACCCATCACGAAATACTTATCATCCGGCACCTTCACAGGACCGAAGTCATCCGTTAATCGGTCAAAGCCCTCTTGCTTCGCTTTTTTCTTATTAACCGCCAAATAAGGTTCTGACACTTTTTTTCCGTTAATGTACAGCTGGTCGTTTTTCATTTGCACCGTGTCGCCCGGAAGTCCGATAATGCGTTTTACGTAGTGCTCATTCTCCCCGTTCAAGACAACGATTTGACCCCGTTTAAACTCGCTTATGTATTTGACCGTCATATTGACAAAAATCCGCTCGCGGTCATGCAGGGTCGGATCCATTGATTCACCGTCAACGACATAAGGAGCAAATAAAAAGTTGCGGATGAGCACTGCCAGGATGACAGCGATGATGATGGCTTTTGCCCAATCCAGCAGGACGCTTTTTTTAGAAGTTTTTTCTTTTTCTGATTTCAACTGATTTCCTCCCATTAGCCATGGTCTTTTTTATTTTACCATGAATCCCTGTACAGAAGGCAAATAAGGCGCCGCGGAGTTATCCATTTTTTTCTTTTTTCACAATCCGGTTTTGCTGATTTTCCTGAATTTCACAAAGCTTCCGATCCGCCAAATGCATAGGTACACAAATGCCAGCTCCATTGTTAATACCGTAAATTCAGCCGCATCAATGTTTTTAAAATATTGGCTTAACACGATACGGATTGCAATGATCGATATAATGACATATTTAAAGTTTTTATTCCGTTTCGAATAGACAAACCCGTCTTCACGAACTTCATATGCGGTTTGCGACAGCATGACGGCGCCAAAAAGCGCTCCTAACAGGCCGGCGATGGCGAGCTCCCAATAAGCGGGAAAATGAAATGGCTTTCCCGGTATATTCATGAGCTGGCTGATGCTGAAGGAGAAAACAATCGCGATTATAATAAGCGGCGAGATGATGCCGAAGCCTCCGCCTCTAATAGGCCGGTTTCCCTTTTTTGCTCTGAACCAAATAATAAGTGCAATACATATGATGACAAATAGAGCTATTGCCAATTGAACCAAAGTTTCTACCTCTTTTCTTTTTTGTCCGTCTTTATCACTATACCAGAAGGATCACGGCTGTTCATATATGTATATTTTCACTTTTCCATATGAGATTTATCATGTACAAAAAAAAGCCCGCCTTTATAGGGCGGGCTTTTCTCTCATTAACCTTCTACACGGACTTCTTTCATTTTATCGCCGTTAGACATGTTTTTCGCATGCTCTAATCCGCTTGTTACTTTTCCGAAAACAGTGTGAACACCGTTTAAATGCGGCTGCGGCTCATGCACGATAAAGAATTGGCTTGAGCCTGTGTCTTTACCGGCGTGCGCCATTGATAAAGAACCGGCTTCGTGCTTGTGCGGGTTGCCTTCCGTTTCACATTTGATTGTTTTTCCGCTTCCTCCCATGCCTGTCCCGGTCGGGTCTCCGCCTTGGCTTACAAAGCCCGGAATGACGCGGTGGAAAATCACGCCGTCATAAAATCCCGTGTTTGCCAGCTCTTCAAAGTTGGCAACCGTGTTTGGCGCTTCATTCGGATAAAGTTCAAATTCAATTCTGCTGCCGTTTTCCATTACTATGTAACCAGTTTTCATTCTCATTCCTACTTCCTTATTGTTTTGTCAAAGCCTCCCGCAATTGAATTTCAATTGTAAGCCGGCCTTCTTTTTGATATTCTCTTGAAGGAAGAAGCGTTTGCTCTTCTTTTCGCGGCTATTATACCACACCTTCAGCCGGAAAACGAATCTCCCCGCTTCAAAGAAAGAAAATGAAACCAGAACAGCTTCACAGCCGTCTATGTATCGGAACTGTCTTATGCAGTCCCTCACGAACCGCCTTAAGACGGCGTTTGTGAAAAGAAGGAGGTTAACCGCTTTGAAAAAAATGTGGATTGGAATGCTGGCGGCGGCCGTCGTATTGTTTACAATACCGAAAATCAGCCTTGCCGATGCCGCTGTCGGAGATGTCATCGTCACGCTTGGGGCAGACCTATCAAGCACAGACCGTCAAAAGGTGCTTGACGAATTAAATGTGCCAGATAACGCGACGAAAGTAACCGTCACAAATAAAGAAGAACATGAATATCTAGGAAAATATATATCTAAGGCGCAAATCGGCACAAGAGCGATTTCTTCATCATCCATCACGGTGGCAAAGAAAGGCTCGGGTCTTGATGTTAAGACACATAATATTGATTCCATTACGGATGAAATGTACTTAAACGCCCTGATGACAGCGGGGGTAAAAGATGCGAAAGTATATGTGACGGCTCCGTTTGAAGTGTCAGGAACCGCAGCGTTAACGGGCATCATTAAGGCATATGAGGTTTCATCTGACAAGGCTATTTCTGAAGATGTTAAACAGGTTGCAAACCAGGAGCTTGTGACGACTTCAGATCTCGGAGATAAAATCGGGGATAAAAACGCCTCAGCGCTTATCGCAAACATTAAAGAGGATTTTGCGAAAAACGGTGTGCCGGATACGAAAGCCGGTATTGAGAAGAAAGTCGATGACGCGGCTTCGAACCTGAACATCACATTGACCGACGCTCAAAAAAACCAGCTTGTTTCATTGTTTAATAAAATGAAAAATGCCAAGATTGACTGGGGCCAAGTCGGTGATCAGCTCGATAAGGCAAAGGATAAAATTACAAAGTTCATTCAATCGGATGAAGGTAAAAGCTTTATTCAGAAAGTCATAGATTTCTTCGCTACCATTTGGAATGCGATTGTGTCTGTATTTACAGGCGGCAGCCAATCAGGGTCAAACGGCTGAAGCTGAAAAAAGAGACCGGACTGAAACGTCCCGGTCTCTTTTTTGTATTTTACTGTTTGACTCCCGTTTTAAACGGTAAGTCTAATTTCACAATGTCTTCGTAGGTTTCTCTTTTAATGACAAGATGCGCTTCGCCGTCCTCCACAAATACGACAGCCGGACGCGGAATGCGGTTGTAGTTGTTGGCCATACTGTAACCGTATGCTCCCGTACAGAAAACAGCGAGAAGGTCACCTTCCTTCACTTCTGGAAGGTCAATATCCCATATGAGCATATCTCCGCTTTCACAGCATTTTCCCGCGATCGAAACCGTTGTGTCATGGTTTTCCCCGATTCTGTTTGCCGAAATGGCTTCATATTTGGCCTGATAAAGCGCCGGACGGATATTGTCACTCATGCCGCCGTCAACCGCCGCATATTTACGGGTGCCGGGCACTTCTTTTTGAGACCCGATGGAATACAGCGTTGTTCCCGCGTCACCGACAAGCGAGCGTCCCGGTTCAATCCAGATTTCCGGAATGTCAAAGGAATAACGCGCTGCATTTTCTTTTACGGCTTCTATGATCTTTTCTACGTAAACAGCGGGATGAAGGGGCTCATCCTCTTCGGTATAACGGATTCCGAAGCCGCCGCCTAAGTTCAGCACCTCGGAGACAAATCCGTATGATGCTCTCCATTCATTCAGTTTGGCGAAGATTTTTTCTGCGGCCAGCACAAAACCCGCGGTATCAAAAATCTGCGAGCCGATATGGCAATGCACGCCGAGAAGATGGATATGTTTTGATTGTAAAACTTGTTTGATCGCCTTCTCTATTTGACCGTTATGCAGATCAAAGCCGAATTTGGAATCTTCCTGCCCTGTCGTAATGTAGTCATGCGTGTGAGCCTCTACCCCCGGTGTAATCCGCAAAAGCACATCCATCGTGCGCCCTGACTCGCTGCATAGATCCGCAAGTAAAGAAATTTCATAGAAGTTATCAACGACGATGCATCCGATTTGATGATCCAGCGCCATTTGTAATTCTTCCCGGCTTTTATTATTGCCGTGAAAATGTATACGCTCCGCCGGAAACCCCGCTGAAACGGCCGTATACAGCTCTCCTCCGGACACAACGTCCAATGAAAGCCCCTCTTGTTCAGCAAGCTGAATCATCGCAACGGATGAAAACGCCTTACTCGCATATGCGACCTGCGCCTTTAAATCTGCTGCAATGAAAGCCTGTTTAAAGCTTTTAGCGCGCTCACGTATTAAAGCCACATCATAAACGTAAAGAGGCGTGCCGTAATGCTCTGCTAAATAAAGCGCATCCACCCCTCCAATTTCCAAATGACCTAGTTTGTTTTGTCTGCTTGTGCCATGTAAGAACAATGCTCATTCCCTCTTTCTGATCCGCATATGGGTGAAAAGGACAGCTTCAGATGAGCTGTCCTTATACATTTTCCGTATAAGTTAAGACATACAATATCATAATCTTCTGTCGGTTTCAATGCGATTATGAATTACTCGGCTGTCTTTGGCGGTCTTTAGGGTGAACGATGCTCGGCCTGACTTTTGCTCCGGGAACAGTCGTGCGGACAATCACCTGCCATAACGCCTTTCCGTTAAACGGCAAAAACGGCCATAAATACGGAGTGTGAAATGAGCGGATACCCGCCATCACTATTAACAGCAATGTAAATCCGATAACAAAACCTTTTACATGGAAGATGGCGACGAGAATCATCAGAATGAGCCGAAGCATTTTATTGGCGAGGCTGAGCTCATAGCTCGGTGTCGTAAATGAACCGATGGCGGCGATTGAAACGTAAAGAATCACCTCGGATGAAAACAGCCCGACCGCTATGGCGATTTGTCCGATTAATACCGCCGCAATCAAACCCATGGCGGTGGATAAAGCCGTCGGTGTATGGATCGCAGCCATCCTGAGAAATTCAATTCCCAAGTCAGCCAAAAAGATTTGCAGGATAATCGGAATATGCGTATTTTTATTTAAGCCGATAAAATCCAGCCTCTCAGGGAGAAGGGACGGCTCCAGCACAAAGAGAAACCATATCGGAAGCAGAACAGTTGAGGCGATGATGCCGAAAAATCTGACCCATCTTAAAAATGTGCCGACAGAAGGTGCCTGCCTGTATTCTTCCGCATGCTGAATATGGTGAAAAATAGTGGTCGGCGCTATAATAACGCTCGGTGAGGTATCGACAACGATAAGGACATGACCTTCCAAAATATGGTTGGCAGCCACATCGGGACGTTCCGTGTACCTGACCATCGGGAATGGATTGTAACCTTGCTTAACGATAAATTCTTCAACCGTTTTATCAGCCATCGTCAGGCCGTCAATGTCAATGGCGTTCACTTCATTCTCGACGATGCTGACCAGATCGGGGTCTGCAATATCCTGAACATAAACGATGGCGATATCCGTTTTTGAGCGCTCCCCGACTTTCGTCATTTTGATGCGCAGCCGCTCGTCTCGGATCCTTCTTCTGATTAACGCCGTATTAATGACGATGTTTTCGATAAAACCGTCTCTTGCCCCCCGGACGACTTTCTCAGTATCAGGTTCTTCAGGCGTGCGTCCGGGGTAACTTCTGACATCGACAACAAATGCGAAGCCGGCGCCTTCCACGATAACGGCAATAAGCCCTGACAGCACTTGGTCCGTTGCTTCATCCAACGTTTTAACCTTTTGGACCTGCTGGTTGACAAGCCGATTTTCCACGACGTCAACCGCTTCATCCGAGTTTTCATCATAGTTATTCACATCGACGAGCTGTTCTAATAAATGGATGATAAATAACGTATCGCTCAGACCGTTGACGAAGTATATTTGGACTTCGCGGTCTAATAAATAAACTTTTCGGACGCCGACGTCATAGCTCGTCCCCATACCGACACGGTTTTTAAAATATTCTTCATTTTTTCTAGGATCCCGGTATACTTTGATCATGTCTTTTTCCGGTTTTTTCGCCATGAAAATCGCTCCTTTCTAAAATGAATTCAACTGCTTTCATCGTGACGGGTGAGCCTTTTGTAATATCATCTTTTCGGCCCATCTTCCCTATATCTCCGATGCCAACGATGAGGGGAACGTCAAGCTTATCCAGACAATATACCGTGTCGCCGCTCATTCTGTGCTCGTCCATTTCTCTCATTCCGATTTTATCGACGCCAAACTCCGTCACTTCTCCTTCACGGTCAATAGAGACATCGACTTTTGTCCATTCAGCCTGATGGGTTTTAGACGCAACCGCAATGACTCCCAGCACTTCAATGTCATGATGGGTGGCGACATATTTAAGTGCCGTTTCCCCCGGGCCCTCTCCTTGAAGGCCGGAATCGTCAAACATCACAAACACCGGGTCGTGCGGCGCAGCTTTAATGAGCTTCACTAGTTCCGGTCCGCTTTTTGTTGACGGGTTGCCCTTTGATTGGGAAATACAGCGTCCGCCGACTTTCATCGCGGCAAATTCAATGGTTTTAGCGGCGTATACGTCACCATCCGTCACAAGGATGACCTTACGTTTCGTCGTCATCAGGCATTATCCTTTCGGTTTAAAAATAACGGCTACAAGAAATGCGAATAAAATAGCTGAAGATATCCCGGCGGATGTAAGTTCAAAAATCCCCATGCCGATGCCGATAAATCCGTGTTCATGAGCCTGATGCATGGCGCCGTGCAATAAGCTGTGCCCGAAGCTGACGATGGGAACAGTGGCGCCCGCTCCCGCGAATTCAATAAATTTGTCATAGATGCCGAAACCGTCTAACAAGGCGCCGATGACCACAAAGGAAGTCATGACATGAGCGGGTGTCAGTTTAAAAATATCTAAAAGGAGCTGGCCGATAATACATATGATTCCGCCGCATACGAAAGCCAAAAGATATTCCATTTACGATGCACCTCCCGCACGCTCAAATACAACCCCGTGGGCGATGGTCGGAATCGTTTCCTTTTGCTGAATCATTGTCGGGCTTAAAAGCGCACCGGTTGCCACGATAAGGACCCTTTTCAGCAGCCCGGCTTTTATTTGGTTAAAAATGTGTGTATAAGTGACAAGCGCGGAGCAGGCACAGCCGCTCCCCCCCGCAAACACCTGCTGATCAGGTGTATAGATGAGAAGTCCGCAGTCATCATGTTTCGTTCCGACCGGATATCCTTCTTCTTTCAGCAAATCTTTCACGATTGGTGAGCCGACTCCTGAGAGATCTCCCGTTAAAATCAAATCATAATCATCAGCCGTGCGGTTTAAATCCTGCAAATGCTGTTTGATTGTATCAGCAGCGGCCGGCGCCATCGCAGATCCCATATCAAACGGATCGGTAATGCCGAGATCACTTACTTTTCCTACAGTCGCGCTTGTGATTTGAATATCGGAAGGGGTTTGGCTGATGATGACAGCTCCGCCCCCAGTAACTGTCGAAGTGGCGGTATCCGGTTTTTGCCCGCCATACTCCGTCGGGTTGCGGAATTGGCGCTCCGCCGTCGCATTATGGCTGCTTGTCGCCGCAATAGCCCGATTGGCAAAGCCGCCGTCAATAAGCGCAGAGGCTACGGCAACCGTTTCCATTGATGTCGAACAGGCGCCAAACATACAGAGGAACGGTATTTTTAAATGCCTTGCGACATAATTGGCTGTCACGTTCTGATTCAAAAGATCTCCGGCCAATAACAAATCGATGTCACTCTTTTTCAAACTTTCTTTTTGCAAAGCAGAGTTGATGGCATCCTCCATTAATTGGCGTTCTGCCATTTCCCAATTTTTCTGATTGCAATGCATTTCATCGTATGTTTTATCAAACAGCGAGCCGAGCGGTCCGTCTTTTTCTTTCGGTCCGGCAGCCGTTCCCGCCGAATTTATAAATACAGGGTTTTGAAACACCCATGTTTGCTTTCCGGTCAATTTCATCTTTCTTTTCTCCTCCTATGAAAACAGTTTTTCGCAAGCAAACCGTATCAAGCCTACAATGTAAGCCGCCACAACGCCGAACACAATAACGTTTCCCGCTAATTTAAACATGTTCGTCGCTACTCCGAGAACGAGTCCTTCACTTCTGTGTTCCAGAGCGGCGCTTGTCATACTGTTCGCAAAGCCCGTAACCGGCACGGCTGAACCTGCCCCCGCGAATTGTCCGAGCCTGTCATAAATGCCGAATCCGGTTAGCAGGGCTGAAAGTAAAATAAGGGTTGCTGAGGTCGGGTTTCCGGCTGTTTTCTCAGTAAAATTAAAAAAATGAATGTAAAAATCTTGAAGGAATTGTCCGATAAGACAGATAAAACCGCCGATCAGAAAGGCTTTGACACAATTCCAGACGTATGGCGGTTTGGGCTGATAGTCTTTCACTTTTGTTTTGTAATTTTCTTTTAAGTTTGTCACCGTGGTTCCTCCTTATGAATGATGGATAAAATACAGCCAATGAAATAAAGAGCCGGCTATTTTGCCGAACACAATGGCCATCAAGAGAATGATGATTTTACTGCCGAGGCCGATCCGCTTAGCAAGAATAGGAAGCACATTCAGCACTTCTGTAAGCGCAGCGGCCAGCATGCCGATAAATGCGCCGGCCAAAAGCCCGATCGGAACGGCAAGCCATTCAGATAAAAAGAAATGATTCATATTTAATGTTTCCCAGCCGCCGAACACCGCCCCTGCGATAACGGCCGCTTCATAAGCCTGTACAAACCGCATTGTTTTTGTCAGCTGCATTAGACGGGGCATGATTCCCATAACGGTTAGAAAAGCCACAAAGCCCGCTCCTACGGTTAATCCCCCGCCAAGCCCGACAAACATAACGAAAAGAATGCTAACGATCATGCAGATCTTTCGTTGTTTCTTGATTCTCGTGCATCGCGACATAATGATCGAGATCGAGCTGATAGTTAAACATCTCGACTTCGAGCGGGCTTGGTTCTTCATTCAGGCGCTTTTTGAAGATGTGGTTAAAAAAGACGATCATCCCAAGGCCGAGGCCGATGCTGTACGGAATTTGAAGCAGATAAGGATAGTCATTCCGTTCTCCTGTTATGATTTCATATAAGGCGATATGAACCTCTCTCATGCTGACATCTTCGTGAAAATTCATAATGGCGAGGCATGATCCGACAAAAAGCAGCAGCCAGACGGCGACAAACAGAACGGCTGACAGGTGTTTCTTTTGATAATGAATTTCCACTATCGTTTCAGCGCCGCCGACCGTCTGTACATCGAGGGATGGAAAAGCCGCATGAATGGCCTTCAGAACTTTTATAATATCCAGAACGACGATATTTTTATCTTTTTTTGTCACCTGATACAGCGGCAGAGCTGATAGCTTTTTCTTCAGCTTGTGCTGTCCCGCAATTTGCGCGGCATCGCCGACTGTTATGATGTCTCCGGGGTGTGCCTTCACACGGTGGCGAAGCCTGATAAATATTCGTCTTTCCATCTTGCATCACCATCTTTCGGGTGGTTATATATGTAGTATGTGGTTCACTTTTGTTCTCATTCATCAGCGGCAAAAGACCATAAATTACCATCATGTATGCAAATAAAAAAAGCCGGCCCCTAAAAGGCTAGCTTTCCGTATGATCCATTTGCACTTTTATCTGCTTCAGTATTTTTTTCTCAAGCCTTGATACCTGCACTTGAGAAATACCTAGACGCTCAGCCACCTCGGATTGTGTCTGGTCTTTGTAGTATCTGAGGTAGACAATAAGTTTTTCCCGTTCTTCTAAATCGGCGATGGCTTCTTTTAATGCGATTTTGTCAAACCACTTCTCTTCCGAGTGGTCTGCGATTTGATCAAGCAGGGTAATCGGGTCGCCGTCGTTTTCATATACCGTCTCATGAATGGATGAAGGCGCCCGCACCGCTTCCTGCGCGAGCACGACATCCTCTGCTTCAATTTCTAAATGCTCCGCAATTTCCTGGACGGTCGGCACTCTTCCGTATATTTTAGACAGTTCATCTTTGGCCCGGCGGATTTTATTGCCAAGCTCTTTCAACGACCTTGATACTTTGACGGTCCCGTCATCACGGATAAAGCGCTGGATTTCTCCGATAATCATCGGCACGGCATAAGTTGAAAAACGGACATCGTAGGACAAATCGAATTTATCAACGGATTTTAACAATCCGATACAGCCGATCTGAAACAGATCGTCCGGCTCATAGCCCCTGTTTAAGAACCTTTGCACGACAGACCAAACAAGACGCATGTTTTTTTCTATGAGGAGGTCTCTTGCCTGCTGGTCGCCCTCTTGGCTCTTTTTGATTAATTCTTTGACTTCATGGTCCTTCAGCTGCGCGTTTTTACTGTTTTTCTTAACCTCCACATCCATAACAAATCTCCTTAATTACAAAGCGCTTTGCTTTTTGATAGGTGCTTTGTTAAGCGTATCGTCGTCCCCATCTCCGGCGAGGAATCAATCGTGACATCGTCCATGAAATTCTCCATAATGGTAAAGCCCATTCCGGAGCGCTCCAGCTCGGGTTTTGTCGTAAACAAAGGCTGGCGTGCTTCCTCAAGGTCTGCGATGCCGAGCCCTTCGTCACGAATGGTCAGATACACGACATGATCCTCAAGCGTGACAGAAATGTACACCTTACCGTCGCAGTTTTCTTCATATCCGTGGATGATCGCATTGGTTACTGCTTCTGAAACGACCGTTTTGATTTCCGTCAGCTCGTCCATCGTCGGGTCAAGCTGCGCGATAAAGGAAGCCACCGTTACGCGCGCGAACGATTCGTTTTGGCTGAGGGCGGAAAATTCAAGGTGCATCTCGTTTTTCATGATGCCACCCCCAAAGTTAAAAGCGCTTTTTGTTCAGATTGTTCGAACCTGATAATTTTAAACAGGCCCGACATGTCAAACAGACGTCTCACCGCAGGCGAAATCGCGCACACAACCATCTCTCCGCCGAGCTGCTTAATTTGTTTATACCGTCCTAAAATAACACCGAGGCCGGAGCTGTCCATAAAGGAAAGATCCTCAAGGTTCAGCACAATGTGGCGGATGCCGTCTCTCTCCAACGATTCAGCAACCTTTTGTTTTAAGGATTCCGCCGTATGGTGGTCAAGTTCACCTGATAATCGAATACAAAGCACGGTTTCTTTGACATGAAAGTCAATTCCAAGGCTCATGCTCATTCCTCCTTGATATGATCGGATAATGAGTGTTTCGATTTTACGGGGAGCAATTCCTTCACTATGACAAAACTAGTGTCCGTTCGGCACGATTATTTAAATTTTGTCCAATCTCCCATTGTCCGCTTAAGGAAAGTGAGATAGCCCGCTTTCTCCATGTCATCTTTCGCAGTTACAGGACTTTCAACGAGCACCTCACCGTCCTTTTTCAGAACGAGGCTGCCCAGCACGTCTCCTTTTTTAATCGGAGCCGTAATGCTGCCGTTAATCTTTACTTCTTTTTTTATCTTGTCCATGTTCTCGCCCTTTTTGGCAAGCAGGGAGATCGGCTCTGAAGTGGTCAGCTTGATCAGTTTCCGCTTCCCTTTTTTCACTTTAACTGCCCCGACGGTTTGATTTCGTTTATACAGAGGATGTGTTTTGAACTGGCTGAAGGCATAATCAAGCATTTTGGTAACTTGAGCGTTTCTCTCCTTCGGTGTGCTCGCCCCGAAAACAACCGCAATGACACGCATATTGCCTTTTTTGGCGGTAGCGGTTAAACAATATTTCGCTTCACCTGTATAACCTGTTTTTACACCGTCTACTCCAGGATAAAATTTGATCAGCCGGTTTGTATTGACAAGCCAAAACTTTTTATCTGTATCTTCTCTTAAATAATCTTCATACGTTCCCGTAAATTGAGTGATTTTATCATACTTTAATAATTCCTTCGCCATTTTGGCCATATCATAGGCAGAGCTGTAATGGCCTTTTTCCGGCAATCCGGTCGGGTTTTTGAAGGATGTATTTTTCAATCCCAGTTCTTTTGCTTTTTTGTTCATCTGACTGACAAAATCCTCTTCAGAACCTGCGATGAACTCAGCCATAGCAACAGATGCATCATTCCCGGAAGCAATCGCAATACCCTTCAGCATTTCTTTGACGGTCATTTCTTCGCCCGGCTCCAGAAATATCTGCGACCCGCCCATCGATGCGGCGTGTTCACTCGTTCTGACTTTATCGCTCATTTTGATTTTCCCTTTGTCCAGCGCTTCCATGATTAAAAGCATGGTCATGATTTTTGTCATGCTGGCGGGCGCCAGCCGCTCTCGGCTGTTCTTATTGTAAAGAATTTTTCCCGTATCACGCTCAATCAGCACGGCGCTCTTGGCTTCGTGAGCAAGCTCCGATGTATGTTTTCCGTCCTGCTTTGCAAATGCGGACGGTGCTGATGCAGTTATTAGGATACCAATCAACATAGTGGATATAAGACGTTTCATCTCCAAAGCCCTCCATTTCATAATCTTTTTCATTTTTTCCAAGCCGGGTGGTTTTATACGCCTCATATGGAAAATCTTTCGTTTAGAAGGCTCAAAAAAAACAGCTGCTTCTTAAGAAACAGCTGTCTTGGTTAATTCATTATGATTGAGAACGGGCGACAACAGCTTTTACTAGCTTCAAAAAGCCGCCTTTCACTTTTTCTGTCATTTCCATTACCTCATCATGAGATAACGGCTGGTCAAGAATACCGGCAGCCGCATTGGAAATGCAGGAAATACCGAGAACGCGCATACCGGCATGGTTTGCGACGATGACTTCCGGAACAGTCGACATTCCGACAGCGTCAGACCCCATCGTTCTTAAAAAGCGCACCTCGGCGGGCGTTTCGTAGGAAGGCCCCGTAACCGCCGTATACACGCCTTTTTGAACAGGAATGTTTAGCTCAGTTGCTGTTTTTTCAGCTAAGCTTGACAGCTGTTTGTCATAGGCTTCTGACATATCAGGGAATCTTGCTCCGAAATCGGCTTCGTTCGGTCCGATTAACGGATTCGTGCCCATAAAGTTGATATGATCCGTGATAATCATCAGATCGCCGGCTCGAAACTCAGTGTTAATGCCGCCGGCTGCGTTTGTCACGATGAGAGATTCGACGCCAAGCGCCTTCATGACACGGACGGGAAACGTCACCTGGTCCATTGAATAGCCTTCATAGTAATGAAAGCGGCCCTGCATCGCGATGACTTGCACACCCTCAAGCGTTCCCAGCACAAGCTGGCCGGCGTGGCCTTCTACGGTTGAGACCGGAAAATCAGGGATATTTTCATATGTAAGCTTGACAGCTCCCTCAATTTCATCGGCTAACACACCGAGCCCTGAGCCTAAAATCAAACCGACTTTAGGCGTTTCTTTCAAGTTTTCTTTAATAAAAGCAGCAGCCCGTTCAATTTTTTGTTTCAAAAAAAGTCCCCCTACTGTAATCGTGATAAAAAGCTTTTTCCGTATTTCGGTTTTTCTGTTTTGAAATTATCGGCTATGGTCGCTCCGATATCGGCAAATGTATCCGCAAGCGGTAAGCGTTCAGCCTGTTTATGCTTTTTGCTGTACACAAGAAGCGGCACAAATTCTCTCGTGTGATCCGTACCGTGATGGATCGGATCATTGCCGTGGTCAGCTGTAATAATGAGACAATCGTCTTCCTTCATTTTTTCAAATACTTCCGGAAGCCTTGCATCAAATTCTTCAAGCGCTTTACCGTAGCCGAGAGGATCGCGGCGGTGTCCGTACAGCGCGTCAAAATCAACGAGATTGGCAAAGCTGATGCCCGTAAAATCTTCATCGAGCGTTTCAATCACTTTGTCCATGCCGTCCATATTAGAAACCGTTCTGCGTGAAGACGTTATGCCTTCCCCATCATAAATATCAGAAATTTTCCCGATGGAAATCACATCCAGGCCGCTGTCCTTCAGTTCATTCATCACCGTGCGGCCAAATGGCTTAAGCGCATAGTCATGGCGGTTCGGCGTCCGTTTAAAGCTGCCGGGTTCACCGACGAACGGGCGCGCGATGATCCGGCCGACCATGTACTTCGGATCAAGCGTCAGCTCTCTGGCCGTCTCACAGATCTCGTACAGCTCTTTAAGCGGAACGATATCCTCGTGGGCGGCAATCTGCAAAACGGAATCTGCCGATGTATATACAATCAGTGCTCCCGTTTCCATATGTTCTTTGCCGAGCTCATCCAAGATCGCCGTACCTGAAGCCGGTTTATTTCCGATGATTTTCCGCCCTGAACGTTTTTCAAGCTCTTGCAGAAGCTCATCAGGAAATCCTTCCGGGAACACTTTGAACGGTTTTTCGATATAGAGACCCATGATTTCCCAATGCCCCGTCATCGTATCCTTCCCGTTAGACGCCTCCTGCATTTTTCCGTAATAAGCAAGAGGATGTTCGGTTTTTTCCACACCGCGGATGTCTCCGATCAGGCCGAGACCGAGCTGTGCCATATGCGGCATATGTAAGCCGTTCATCTGCTCCGCAATATGCCCGAGCGTATTTGCGCCTATATCATTAAAGTCGGCGGCATCCGGCGCTTCACCGATTCCGACAGAATCCATTACGATTAAAAATACACGTTTATATTTGTATTCAGACATCATAAAAGCCTCCTTTTCTTCCATCTGTTCATTGTAGCTTACAGAGGTCAGACAACTCAAGTATAAACCGTTTACATTCCCGTTGACAATGCAAATCCAAATAATAAGAACCTTCGCTACATTCCGGACACAGAAAAAAACCGCCGCATCTGCGGCAGAGGCCGCTAGGCGCGCGGATGATATTGCTTATACACGTCCTTCAGCCTTGTTTTTGTCACATGTGTATAAATTTGTGTCGTGGAAATATCGGCATGTCCCAGCATCTCCTGCACCGCCCGCAAATCAGCTCCGTTTTCAAGGAGATGCGTGGCAAAAGAGTGCCGGAGCGTGTGCGGGGTCAGCTCTTTTCTGATTCCCGCTTCAAGCGCTATTTTTTTTAAGTTTTTCCAAAACCCCTGGCGGCTGATCTGCCTGCCGTGGTGGTTTAAAAAAAGCGCTTCGGTCACGTTTTTCTTTAATAGTTTCCCTCTGGCTTTCGCGACGTATTCCTCTATCGCATGGGCTGCGGCTTCACCGATCGGCACGATCCGCTCCTTCCGGCCTTTCCCGAAGCAGCGGACAAATCCCATCGATAAATGGACATCGGACAATTTCAGCTCGATCATTTCACTGACCCTGATGCCTGTGGCATACAGCAGTTCAAGCATCGCTTTGTCCCTGAGGCCGAACGGGCTGTCAAGCTTAGGCGTGTCCAACAGCAGTTCTACCTCATTCAGTGCCAGCACTTTCGGGAGCGTACGCTCTGTTTTTTGTGTTTCAATATGTACGGAAGGGTCTTTATCAGTGACTTTTTCCCTCAGCATAAATTGATGAAACGAACGGATCGATGCCAAATGCCTGGCGGACGTCTTCCCTGATTTCCCGGAGTCTTTTATATGCTTTAAATATTGAATAATATGAAGTCGGGTCACATCATTCCATGATGCGATCTGAAGGGTTTCTGTTAAAAAGAGAGAATAACTTTTCAGATCACGCTCATAGGACATCATCGTATTTCGGGACAGCCCTCTTTCAACCCTCACATAATGGATGAAATCCTTAATTTGATCCTTCACTCTCGATCTACTCCCCGTTTTGGTAAAAAAAGATCAACCGGCCGAACCAGCCTTCCTTCTCCTCATTTTCCGTTCCGGCTACTTTGACGGCGGAGCCTTCCGGCTTATCGTACCGATGATAATTTTCATACTCTGAATTCACCCATATCATAGCATAATAGAACAGCGCGGTAAAACCTGTGAACAGAATAAACACTTTGATGGTATCCACGGCTGTTTTCATGAATCTGCCCATGTCACGATCGACCCTTTCTTTGGCAACTGTTAGTACACCTTATGCCAATTTCATAGGCTTTTATACATAAAAACAGCAAAAAACCCTTTCCTAATAGAAAAGGTTCAAAGGCTTTTATTCTGTTTCTTTTCCGCGGCAGCGGTGGCAGATGCCGTGAAAAGTCAATCTATGATCTTTAATTTTAAATTTCCAATCACGTTCCACGACTTCTTCAACTTCTTCAAGCAGATCTTCTTCAATTTCATCGACGGCTCCGCACTCCATGCACACCAAATGATGGTGAAAGTGGGCCGCTCCTTCTTTGCGAAGGTCGTAGCGGGATACGCCGTCCCCGAAGTTAATTTTATCGACGACTTTTAATTCTGTTAATAATTCTAATGTACGGTATACTGTAGCGAGACCAATTTCAGGAGATTTCTCTTTTACGAGGAGGTATACATCTTCTGCGCTTAAATGGTCTTCTTCGTTTTCAAGCAGCACCCTTACTGTCGCTTCACGCTGTGGCGTAAGCTTGTAGCTTGATGAGTGCAGCTGCTTTTTAATTCGATCAATACGGTTTTCCATGTCTTTCCCTCCTACGCCGCATTCCATGACCCATTATAACAAAATACGCGCAGAGTTCCAACTATAATTATTACAAACTGATAAATAAAAATGTTATTTTTTAATAATGATTCTAAAAAATTCGCGATGACAGCTTTTCCATAAAGAGCGGAGACACGTAGGCTTCTAAAAATGAGGAGAGGAGTGACAAAAGCAAAATGAGAACAAGCACAAGGGCGTAGCGTCCAAACCACTGAATCGGCGCGTCATGAAGGCTCCGCTTCACAAACAGCTGCCTGATCAGCTTCAGCGAAAAAGCGATTGAGCATGTCCCCATAATCAGATACGCGGGAATCAGCACGATATTTTGCGGAAGCACTGAAATGAATGATAGGAAAAAGCCGTTCATCCCCATTTGATTCACTAAAAAACCGACCGTAAATCCGACGACAATTCCCTTTAGAAAGATCATGATGAAAATAACCGGCAATCCGATAACGGATATGCCCAAAATCCACATCAGCCCTAAGTATTTTACATCATGAAAGACAGCCTGCCAAAACATCTCTGAAGCGCCGGCATGCTTCCCATCTGACAGCTGCCCGAAAAACTTGCTTAAATAGTAATACAAATCTTCTTTTTGTGTAATCGTCATGCTGTTAACAATGATAGCGCCGAAGATGACTCCCATTAAAAACAAGACAAACACAAATATATAAAGAGACAGATGATCCTTGACATGGCGAAAAAACATTTCTTTATACGATTGTTTTCGCATACCGTTTCCTCCCGCATACTCTATTGACTTGATTTAGTAGATTGTATGAAAGAAAAGAGAAAACATGACACAGAATTCATAGAAAGCTGCGAGATTGCGGCAAAAAAAAAGAATCCCTGCCATCACTATAGTGATCATAAGGATTCCTCTTTTTGTGTTTGAAGTTTTGAAGCCGGTCCTTTTTGCTTTTGGTCATCCGTTCATGCGTGCTGAAGGACGGCTGCACTCCTCGTGATAATGACGCGCCCCGCACTCCGTTTCTTGCGAGATGCGCACGTTTTTTTCTTGCTTTGCTTTTAGCCATCTGCCAATCACTCCTATTACCTTTGCCTTTATGATAGCAGATTTCAGCCGGGATGTTTACGAATACGGTTCATGTTTTGTCCTGAAGGCGCGAAGAGAGGTTTTCGTTGAGGCATAGCTTCCCATCGCGGCATATCCGTAAAAAAACCCCATAAAAATCCCCGCATACACGTGCTCATGATGTCCGAAAACGATAGAAACAATGTTGCCGATCACAAGAGCGAAGACGGGAACGTATAAGCTCGGAACCCGGCAGAACACCTTAATCAGCTGCGTCACGCATAAAACGACCGGAACACCGATTACCGCATCCCAAATATTTGTATGGATCAGCGGAAAATAATCCATATTGACACCTCTTTATTCCGTCTTTTTCTTCCTGTTAGGTTGCCAAAGAATTCCGCTTCTTATTCACCAAAAAAACAGCACCGGAAGAGAATCCGGTACTGTAAACAATGTTTACTTGCCTCTTGCTATACGTTCAACGGCGGCTGCAACGGCTTGATGCACTTTCGGATCAAGCGGCTGCGGCACGAGATCCCCGTGCTTCGTACAAGAAGCAATGGCTTCTGCCGCAGCAACGAGCATCTCATGGTCAATCACCTTGCTTTTGGCGTTCAGCGCGCCTCGGAAAATGCCGGGAAAACCGAGGACATTATTGACTGAACGGCCGTCTGCCGCATAACCAGCACCCGCTTCTAACGCCTCTTCCGGTTCAATTTCCGGTTTCGGATTAGACAATGCCAAAATGACCTGGCCCTGTCTGACATACTCTTTTTTAATCAGACCGGGGACTCCGGTCGTGCTGATGACAATGTCGCATGTATCCATTAAATCCTTGATGCTTTCAAGCGGCTGGCCTCCGTATTGAGCGAGGCGGTTCATTGCTTCTTCTGACTTGTCCGTTCCGCAAACGGCTTTGACTCCGTATGCCATAAACATACGGCAGATGGCTACTCCTGCCGCGCCAAGCCCGATTTGTCCGACCTTCGCTTCTTTTAAATCAAGTCCGGCGCTTTTACATGCCGAAATCGCAGCAGCAAGAGTGACAACCGCCGTTCCGTGCTGATCATCGTGCATGACAGGTATATTTAAGTCTTCTTTCAGGCGGTCCTCGATGTCAAAGCAATGCGGCGAGCCGATATCTTCAAGCAAAATTCCGCTGAAGCCCGGTGAAATATGTTTTACTGTGCGAATGATTTCTTCCGGGTCAGAGGTATCCAGCAGAATCGGAATTCCGCTGATGCCGGCAAGCTGATCAAAAAGCGCAGCTTTCCCTTCCATGACGGGCATTCCCGCGACAGAACCGATGTTGCCGAGGCCGAGAATCGCCGTTCCATCGGTCACAATAGCGACTGAATTGCTGATTGTCGTATAAATGGACGCTTTTTCAGGTTCGTTTTCAATCAGCCTGCACACGTCGGCGACACCCGGCGTATACACACGGCCCAGTTCCGCTAACGTGCGGATCGGCATTTTGCTTTTCATCTGAATTTTGCCGCCTTCATGGGCTGAGAGCACTTCATCTGACACCGTATGAAGCCGAATGCCTTCCCCGAGGGCTTCAATGGCCTGAATGACCTCTCGAAGCTGCTCTTCATTTTCGACTTGAACGGTAATGTTCCGCATCGTGTAGTTCGGCCCGACCTTAACGGTTTCAACCTCCCCGATGTCTCCTCCCATTATGCCGATGGCTGTAGCCACTTTTCCCAGATTTCCGGGGACAGTCGGCGTTTCAATCATTAATGTCCGAATCATATGCTTTGTGATCATAAAGTGAACCTCCTAACCCAGTTTTTGAGATTGCAAGGATTTCTCTTTCGTGTACCAAATGAACTTCCCTGTATAGCCGTACAATAAAGCAAGTCCTATAGAAACAAAACTGAGCCACATGAACGGCAGGTAAGAAAACGTGGACACTCCGAGAATGCCGGCCATATAGATGCCGTTATCAGACCAAGGCACCATCCCTGAGGTCAGCGTGCCGCCCACCTCTGCGTTGCGGGATAAAATCCTTCTGTCAAGATTCAGTTTATCATAACTGTTTTCCATAATTTTCGGCGTTAAAATCAATGAAACATACATAGCACAGCCGAAAATGTTGGCTAAAAAGGCTACAATCAGCGTTGAAAGCGTGATGTTTCCGGCTGATGTAAGCTTTTTTTCAAATGTTGACACAATCACTTTTAAGACACCCAGCTTTTCAAGCAGTCCGCCGAATCCGAGACCGAAAATAATGACGATTAATGAATCAAGCATGCCTGTTATGCCTCCGCGGTTTAACAGGCCGTTTAAAAATTCGACATCTGTTTTAATCGAAAAACCATTATAAGCTGTAGCAATCGCGTCTGCAAAATTCATTCCCTGAAAAACAGAAGCCCAGATCGCGCCAAGCAAAGCGCCTATTACGATTACCGGCATGGACGGCTTTTTCAGAACCAAAAGAGCAATGACGACAACAGCCGGTATGAGCATCCACACATGAATGTCAAATGTATGCTGCAAAGAGGATTTTAAAAATTCCACTTTGTCGAGATCAATATTTTTCCCGCCGTATACAAATCCCGTTACCGTAAAAAGAATCGCCGTAATAATATAGGACGGAATAGACAGAAACATCATCGCTCTGACGTGGGACAGCACATCCACCTTAGAAAGTGTGGATGCAAGCACCGTGCTGTCAGACAGCGGAGAAAGCTTGTCCCCGAAGTAAGCGCCTGACAAAACGGCTCCGGCTACAATCGGTAGCGGTATGCCAAGCCCTTCACCGATGGCAATCATGGCAATCCCCGCAGTTCCTACGGTTCCCCATGACGTTCCCGTCGCTACAGACATAATAGAGCAAATAATCAGTGTGGCAAGCAAAAAGACATTAGGATTAATAAACTCTAAACCGTAATAAATTAAAGTCGGTACAACACCGCCGGCAATCCATGTTCCGATAAGCGCTCCGACCGAAACGAGAATTAAAACCGCTTCAAGCCCGTTTGATATTCCGCTTACAATGGCCGACTGCAAGTCTTTATAAGAGTATCCCAGCCTGACTCCGAGAATAATAGCGATGAACCATGAAATAAACAAGGCCAGCTGGATCGGCAAATCTAAAAACACCGTAAATGATAAAACAAGCGCTAAAAACCCGAATAATAAGATAATAATTTCCAATAAATTTGGCAATCTAACCTCTTTCAAAAGAAATCCCCCTAGAAGAAAAAAGCTAAAACGCTTTCATCAAATAATATAACAAATAATACTATACTTCCTCATCCCTTTGTATGGCAACCGCCTATTCACCAAAAACAGTGAATAAGCGGCTATATTACTTAAAAATTTATTTTTCCAATAGCTCTTTTCCTGCAATTCCCGGTTTTGTCATTTCAAACGGATTTAATATAATATCCAATTCTTCTTCTGTCAGCACATCATTTTGAAGGCAGAGATCCCGTACAGATTGCCCAGTCATGATGGCTTCACGGGCAATTCTCGCAGCCGCCTCATAGCCGAGATGCGGATTGACCGCCGTGATGACGCCGACGCTTTTTTCTACATATTGCTGAAGACGTTTTTCGTTTGCTTCTATGCCCGCTAAACAATGATCCGTAAACGAACGGAAGCCGTTATTCATAATGCTGATCGATTGAAGCAGATTAAACACAAGCACAGGCTCCATTACGTTCAATTCAAGCTGGCCCGCTTCTGAAGCGAGGCAGATCGTGTTGTCATTCCCGATGACTTGGAAGGCGATTTGGTTAATCAGCTCTGCCATAACCGGGTTGACTTTCCCCGGCATAATGGATGAACCCGGCTGGCGCGCCGGCAGTGAAATTTCCGCAAGTCCCGCGCGAGGGCCTGATGCCATTAAGCGCAGATCATTGGCGATTTTAGACATATTCATCATACATACCTTCAATGCCGCTGATACTTCTGTATACGCATCGGTGTTTTGCGTGGCATCCACCAAATGGTCGGCGCCGACGAGCGGGAGTCCGCTGATTTCAGCCAGATGCTTAACGACTTGTTCTATGTAGCGCGGATCAGCGTTAAGCCCTGTCCCCACTGCCGTCGCTCCCATATTTACTTCATAGAGATGCTGGCGGGACTGTTTAATCCGTTTGATATCGCGTTCGAGCACCCGGCTGTATGCTTCAAATTCCTGTCCGAGACGAATCGGCACAGCATCCTGAAGATGAGTGCGCCCCATTTTAATGACGGAATCAAATTGTTTCGCTTTTTCCCTGAATACGCTCAGCATGTGCTCCATCGTGTCAAGCAGCTTATCAAGAAGTTTTAAAGTAGAAATATGAATCGCTGTCGGGAATACATCATTTGTCGATTGAGACATGTTGACGTGAGTATTCGGGCTGAGGTGAATGTATTCGCCTTTTTGATGCCCCATGATCTCAAGCGCCCTGTTGCCGATGACTTCATTGGCATTCATGTTCATGGACGTTCCGGCTCCGCCTTGGATCGGATCGACGATGAATTGGTCATGCCATTTGCCTTCCAATATTTCATCAGCCGCCTGAACGATCGCGTTTCCGATTCCTTCATACAGCCGTTTGACGTCCATATTGGCAAGCGCGGCCGCTTTTTTTACGATAGCGAGCGCATTGATCATTTCCTCATGGATACGGTACCCGGTAATCGGAAAGTTTTCTTTCGCCCGCAGCGTTTGAATTCCGTAATACACATCAGCTTCGATTTGTTTTTCTCCAAGAAAATCTTTTTCCTGACGATATTCTTTTTGCCCGTTTGACATGCTAAAACCCTACTTTCTCTTTGTTGATGGTCATTGTTTTACAGTACAACGTCGTCTGCGATCGGTGTTTCCATAATTTTTTTGACTTCAGCCAAACTGTGTGACTGGCCGAGCGCCCACATTAATTTCGGCACGATGGCTTCTGTGTTCATGTTTCTGGAGCGGATAATGAGGTCTTGATTGACTCTTCGGCCGACTTCATACACGCTCATGTCCTCTCCCTCTTCCAAGCATTGTGTCGTAATCACGACGACAATGCCGCTTTCGATCATTTCATTGACCTTGGCAAGGATGTCCCTTCCTTCGAACGGCACGCCTCCGCTTCCGTAGCTTTCAATGACGATTCCTTTGTACATGCCCTTTAACGCATCAAGCATTTCCGGTTTGAGTCCCGGATGAAGCTTAAGGAGGCACACGTCTGTGCATAGTGATGTATTCACAGTAAATGAATCGTTTTCGGGTACATGCACATGTTTATTGTATTCAATTCCGTCCTCTGTGATAAACGCGATATACGGATAGTTAATGCTCTCGAATGCATCATAGCTTTTTGTTCTCAGTTTAATGGCGCGGGTGCCTTGAATGACTCTGCCGTCGAATACGACGTATACGCCGCCCACTCCTTCACATGCGAAGCGGATCGCATCTGTGATATTTTTTTTGGCATCGGTTTTTTGAAATGTAATCGGAATTTGCGAACCTGTAATGACAATCGGCTTATCAGCATGCTGGAGCATATAAGACAATGCCGCTGATGTGTAAGCCATCGTGTCCGTGCCGTGAGTAATGACAAACCCGTCATAAGCATCATATTTCTCTTTTACGGCTTCAGCTATATCGGCCCAATACTCAGGCTGCATATTTGTGCTGTCGATGTTCATTAACGAATGGGTTTCCATCGTGTAATCGTTATCAAGTTTTGATACGTAAGTTAACAATTCATCTGCTTTTACCCCGGGTGCAAGCCCGTTTTCTCCTTCGACTGAGGCGATTGTTCCTCCGGTTGTTAACAGCAATAATTTTTTCATACCCTGCACCTCTTCATCATTTCTCAAGATGTATTAAGCATTCGCTTTTCGCATACTTTTAATCAAATTATAGACAGACAAATGAAATTAATCAAGCTATTGTTATTCAATTCGCGTACACTTTTACATATCGATATGATATAATTTGCTCAAGTGAAAAGGAGCGGTTTTGAATATGAATTTAGATCGTTTAACTGAACTGAGAAAAAAGAAAAACTGGTCGCTGCAGTATACAGCTGACCGGCTCGGCATCGCCAAAAGCACGTACGCCGGATATGAGTCAGGCTACCGGCGTCCGTCTTTTGAGGCGCTGGGTACGCTCGCTGATCTGTTTGATACGACATGCGACGATTTACTCGGCCGTGCTGAAAAAAAAGCAAAACCCTTCGCCCATGCCGTTGAATTAACGGAAGCAGCCGAAGGATCAGGGACGCTGACTGTTGACGGACAGCCGCTGACTCAGGATGAGATCATCCAATTGATCGCATTTATCCGAACGAAAAAGAAGATTCAAGAGGAGCTCGGATAAACACCGCCTTTAAGGCTTGAGCCGTCCATACGTTCCTCCGCCTCCGGCCTCAAGCCCTATTTGTCCTGTGCGCGCTTTGTGGATGACGGCCGCTATTTTACGCGGCACCACGCGCGCTAAGTCCTCTTCTTCCGCCTGATGCAGGATCGCCATCTCGGTCCCGAAGGCCAGCTTCAGCTTTTCCAATGTTTTCGGCCCGACGCCGGGAACAAATTGCAGCGGGATTTGATGGATATACGGGGGCCGCACAGCGCGGCTTTTTTTTTGATCGCTGAGTTCTTCCAGCCGCTCACTGACACCCTTTGTAAATGTTTTGCCGCCGCACTCCGCACAGACTCCATCCCCTTTTTCAAGCGGACTTCCGCATGTATCGCAAGCCGTCCGGTAATACTTCCCAAGCTTCGGGTTCAGTCCGTAATTAGCGGCGATCTTTCTGCCGTCTTTCCCTTTTAACGCCAGAGAAAATTCCGTAAAATTCGCTTCTTGAAGAAGCAATTGATTATATTCTCTGCCGATTTTCCCTAAGGAATGCGCATCAGAATTTGTTAAAAATGTATATCGGTCAAGCTCCGATAACCGGGAGGCCATTTCCGTGTCACAGCTTAAACCGAGCTCAACCGCATCAATGAGCGAAGGCTCGAATACTTCAGCCAAGGAAGCGTTGACGCCTTTCCCGTAGAGACTTTTGTGCGGAGTGAATATATGGGCGGGAATAAACAGCCCGCCCAACTCCTTCGTTTTCGTTTGAAGATTCAAACCGGTTTCGTAAATGCGCTGTGAGCTGAGATGAATGTTTTTGAGCCGCTCAGCCAGCCACGCGGAAAATTCCTTCATCTCCGCAAGAGCCGGCATAAAGACCAGAACGTGAATCGGCCCGCGGCAGGATTGATCATATATCTCCAGTTCACTTCCTAACAGAAGCGTTGTATTCCGGTAACGGATACCGCCCTCTTTCAGCTCATGGTATTTCCCTGAGTCAATTCCGTGTTCAATTTCTTGAATGACTTCCGGAGAATGGCAGTCAATAATGCCTAACAGCTCAATTCCTTTCCCCTCGCTTGCTTCAGCTAATATCCGGTCCAAGGTCAGCGTTTTGGCTCCGGTGATCTTGACCGGTCTCCCCGTATAGGTACGTCCGATATGAATATGCAGATCCGCATATACGGTTTTCATCATTTTCTCTTCAGCGCTTCCTTCAGCTGAAGATACTGAATTGCATACGCCGTTTTTGCATCGTACACTTGGCGGGATTCCGCCAGCTCCAGCGCTTCTTCAAGCGTGACCAGCATCACTTCGACAAATTCGTCCTCATCAAGCTCCCGTTTTTCTTCAAGCGGGGAAAGCCCTTCGGCAAGGAAAAGATGCACGATCTCGTCCGCAAACCCGGGCGATGTATAAAAAGCGGTGATTTTCGTCAAGGTTTCCGCCGTATACCCCGTCTCTTCTTCAAGCTCTCTTAATGCCGTATGCTCCGGCTCTTCACCTTTTTCGAGCTTACCGGCCGGAATCTCAACGATTGTCCGCTCCAGCGGCTTCCTGAACTGGCTGACCAAAATCATTTTTCCTTCTTCCGTCAACGCGAGCACTGCAACTGCCCCCGGATGCTTGACGATTTCCCGTTTGCTTGTTTTTCCGTTCGGAAGTTCTACATCCTCCAAGTAAAGGTCTATTACTTTCCCATTATAAAGCTGCTTTTTAGAAAGTGTTTTTTCTTCTAAATGTTTCATCATTTCATCTCCCGTTCTGTCTCTCTATTATGCCTCATACATTTTATCATACATGCATAATAGGGAGGTGCTTTTCGCTTGAAGGTGTACCGGATGGAAAAAAGCATCGTTTTGGTCGGAAAGGCTTGGGAAGTGCGGGCTAAGCTGAAAGAGTACGGGCGCACATTCCGTTATGTCGGAGATTGGATCGCCGGGCCTTAACAGTTGAAAACTTCGCGCCTTTATATTACGGTCAATAAAAGACCAGAAAAAGGAGCGAAACCATGAGAAAACGCACGTTAGGCCGTTCTGATTTAGAAATAAGCGAAATCGGGCTCGGCTGCATGTCACTCGGTACAGACAAAAACAAAGCGCTGTCCATTTTGGATGAAGCGATTGAACTCGGCATCAATTATTTAGACACCGCCGACCTTTATGATTTCGGCCGGAATGAGGAAATTGTCGGGGAAGCCATTCAAAACCGGCGGCACGATATCATTTTAGCCACTAAAGCCGGGAACCGCTGGAGTGATGAAAAAGACGGCTGGTATTGGGACGCTTCAAAAGCATACATAAAAGAAGCGGTCAAAAACAGCCTTGCCCGGCTGAAAACGGATTATATCGACCTTTATCAGCTGCACGGCGGCACGATGGAAGACAACATTGAGGAAACGATCGAAGCGTTTGAGGACTTAAAACAAGAAGGAGTGATCCGTTACTACGGCATCTCCTCCATCCGTCCGAACGTCATCAAAGAATATGTAAAAAAATCTAACATCACAAGTGTTATGATGCAATTCAGCCTTCTCGACCGGCGCCCTGAGGAATGGCTGCCTCTTTTGGAGGAGCACGGAATCAGCATAGTCGCAAGGGGCCCGGTCGCAAAAGGGCTGCTGACGGAAAAACCGCTGGATCAGGCAGGCGGCCGCGTGAAACAGCACGGTTATTTAACGTATTCTTTTGAAGAATTGGCCGACACCAAAAGAGCCATTTCCGGTGTCGCCCCGGATCTCAGCATGACGGAATTGTCTCTTCAATACCTGCTTTCACAGCCGGCTGCCGCCTCTGTCATTACGGGAGCAAGCTCACCGGAGCAGCTCAAAGAGAACTGCTTGGCGGCAGAGGCCCGCCGTTTAAGCGGACAAGAAATAAAAGCACTGCAATTTTATACAAAACGAAGCGTATACGAAGCTCATCGCTCCTAAACAAATAAACCAGCATCTTTTTCAGATGCTGGTTTATTTATATTTGTGCCAATCAAGATTGCTTTCATTCAGCAGTTCTTCAAAGCTTTTATTCTTTTCGATTTCTTTGCGTTTTCTGATCTGTTCCGCCTTTTTTTGCGCTTGTTTTTTCTCACCCTCTTCCTTCAGCTCACTTTTCATTTGCAAAAGCTTGGCCTTCAGGTCAGCTTGCAGGTCGTCTTTCAAGCTGTGTTTTTCCTTAGATGACTGCTTCTTTTTCATCATTATGCCCCCGTATTCGGATGATTGTGAAGCAAGTGTATCACGGACGCGGAAGGCGGACAACTATCTTTCCTCTTGTTCGGCAAGATGTGCTGCTGCCTCATCAGCATCATTTGAAATATGTTCGGTAAACCATTGCATCCCTTCTTCCTCATGCTGATAGTGCCATAAAAGTGACAGTACATTATCGCTGTCAGCCCGACTTTTATTCTTGATCATTGCTTCCGCTCGGCTGATGGTATCAATTGCTTTGTCTATATGTCGTCTTTTGTTCATAAGCTGTTGTTTATGCTTGATTAATGTGTCTATTACTTGTTGTGCAGGTGAATGTATGTATTTCTTTATTTCTGCCAGAGAACAGCCGATAAACGTTAATGCTAATATCTTATTCAATTCAAACAATGATCCATGTGAATAAACGCGGCGGCCGTTTGCTTCGCAGTCCGCGGGTTTACACGCCTTTTTGGTCGTAATATCTTAAAGTGCGTTCTGTCAGTCTTGCAGATTCCCCTACTGTATATGTTTTTTCCCCTCCATGTTCGTTATATGTTAATGATACGGCATGACGCTGCGTAAAGAGCAACGTTCACCTGAAGGATTTTTTGAAAATGTGTCATATTAAACCTTATGCGTTATTCAGAAAGGAGAATGCTTCATGAAAAAATGGCTGGCGGTGTTCGGTTCGGTTTGCACCGTTATTTTGGCGGCTGGGATTGGGTTTACGAATGTGATCATGTTCATTAAGAAAAAAACCGATGAAGAGATTATGAAGAAGGAAATCGCAGACGGGCACGACATATTTGAATCCTTTCACACGATGGAAAAAGAAGAAGCGGTCATCCCGTCCCGCCACGGGTATGACATAAAAGGCTATTATATCGCGCCTTATGATACGGCAAATACCATCATCATCTGCCACGGCGTCACGGTAAATGTGTTCAATTCACTGAAATACATGCACTTATTTTTAGATTTGGGCTGGAATGTGCTGATGTATGACCACCGCAGACACGGAAAAAGCGGC
This sequence comes from Bacillus sp. ISL-51, assembly GCF_018613535.1. Lineage (GTDB taxonomy): Bacteria > Bacillota > Bacilli > Bacillales > Bacillaceae > Bacillus. Next base: position 508,081 of record NZ_JAGGQB010000006.1, on the reverse strand, counting down.
GGCAAAACGACGAGTTACGGATATTTTGAAAAGGATGATTTACATGAAGCGGTAAACTGGGTGCGCAAAAAAACCGGAGCCGGCGGGCTGATCGGCATCCACGGCGAATCGATGGGGGCCGTGACGGCTCTCTTATACGCGGGAGACTGTCAGGACAACGGCTGCGCCGATTTTTATATAGCTGATTGTCCTTTTGCCAGCTTTCGCGGACAGCTCGCCTACAGGCTGAAGCGCGAGTTTCGGCTGCCTCCATGGCCGGTTTTGCCTTTGGCTGACGTCTTTTTACGGATAAGGGAGGGGTACTCCATCCGGGATGTGTCGCCTTTATCCGTCATAAGCCGCATCAGACAGCCTGTTTTGTTTATTCACAGCAAGGAAGATGACTATATTCCTCCCGCTTTCTCGGAATTACTGTACCGCAGAAAACGCGGGCCGAAGATGCTGTATCTTGCCGAAGCTGGCGGCCATGCCATGTCATATTCGAAAAATCCGGAGAGCTACCGAAAAGCCGTGAAAACATTTTTAGAAACGATAGCGCCAACTTAAAAAAGCGAAAGAACGATTCTGTTCTTTCGCTTCCCGTCATAAAACGTCGGTAATTCCGTCCATATGCTCCCCGATCCAGTCAATGGCAAGATCTATTGTCGTAAACTCCTGGGCTTCAAAGGTCATTTCATCCTGAAGCAGCCAGACATCCTTCTGAACGGCTTCGGCGCCTCCGATAGACCAGTGCAGCAGGCTGTACGGGTGATTTTTATTCAGGAAGGATACCCACGTTTTATGCTGTGCTGTTTGTTTAATGGCTTTCAGCTTTTGATCCACTTTCGCTTTCTCCCTGCTTTACTAATATACTCATTCTCGGGCTCAGCATCTGCGCCGGGCTTTTTAAGGCCAGCGTTTTTGCCTTTTCATTGTAATCGATTGTCATTTCCTCGTCAAAAAACACTTTTTGTGAGGTTTGGATATAAAGCGGGAGCCCGTTTGTTTCAATGCGTTCACATTCTCCCGTTAATTCTTCCGCCAGCCAGATTGTCGGCACGCCGCTTACGGCGCAGCCGCAGCCTTCAGCATCGAAACGGAGCTGAGCTTTTTTTCCCGGGTTGGCATCCATCGCCGGCTGGAGCGTTTGTTTGGCCGCATCGGTCACATGTATTTGCATAAGGTGATCCCCCGTTTTTTTCATTTTCGCCATTGTAGCATACCGCACGGCTGGATGCACCGTTTCTGTTTCATTTACAGCCGTCTGCTTCCCAGCTTTTCGCCCTTTGTTCAGCAGCCTTGATCCATTCATTTTTCCCTTCGATATACTTTGAAATATCGTCCGGGTATGTATCGGCGAGCTGCCGTTTCAGCTTTATATATTCTGCGGCTTGCCCGGGGCAGGCAGTGAGATAATCCCTGAACAGCAGATGCCGCTTGATTTCCGGATGCCCGGATTCATATATGTGAACATGGTGCGTGCGCTGATTGCCTCCCTTTTGAAAAAAGCGCCGGTCCTTGATCCCGTTTTCCCCTTTTGCTTCATAGCCGAGTGCTTGCATCTGCGGACAATAACGGTCCGCGGCATGGATGTTATCGACCTCTGCTACTATATCAATGACAGGCTTTGCGGCCATATTGGGGATGGAGGTGCTTCCGATGTGGCTGACAGATCGGAGGGCTGAGCCGAAGACCTGAATCAGATTCGCTTTTTCTTTGTTAAACATCGCTCTCCACTCAGGCTGATACGGAATGACTTCCACTTTTCTTTTCGGACAGAGCTGAAAAACCGAGAGTGTCAGTCCTTCTGCCGCCTCGATCTGTTTTGTTTCTGTGAATCCGGCCCTTAGATAGAGAGAGACTGCCGGGGTATTGTCTTTGGCTGTTGTCACTTCTATTGTTTCAGCGTCTACATTCATGTCTATCACAAATTGAACAAGCGCCCTCCCGATTCCTTTTCTAAAGCCGGACGGATGCACCGTCAGCCGGCATATGACAAGTTGATGCCCTTTTTTTTCATACGAAATGACGCCGAGGAGCTGTTCCTTTTCTCTAAAGCCGGCAAACGTTTCCTGTGATCGTTTTACATCGGTTTCTGTCTCATGCAGAGCCGGAATGCCGAAAAATCCGATCAGCTCGGCTTCTTTTTGATATGAGCAGCGCTGAACCGCCACAATTTCCCGCGCCGTCTGTTCTTGTGTATGCGGTAAAAATGTAATCAACCTTCTGCTCCTTTTGGCGCAAAAACCCGCTGTGACTCCGCCTTCGTAATGCGGACGGCATATGATTCATACCAGGTACTTCTCCCTTTTTGTTTCGCCGTTTGATGGTCAGTATGGTCTTTCCACCGCTTAATCGCATCCATGCTGTCCCAGTAGGAAACGGTGATGCCGCGCCCGTTTTCCTCCCGGACGCTTTCAACGCCTAAAAAGCCCGGCTGTCCGCTTGCCAAAAGCATCATCCGCTCTGCCGTATTCTCATATTCTTCATCATATTTTCCCTTTATTGATGAAAAAATGACCGCATAATAAGGCGGCTCCGGCGTATTGGCTAAAAAACTCATACTCCGCCTCCTCTCTAAATGTGCTTCACAAACAGAACCCGGTCTTGACCCGAACCGTCGTAATTCGCAAAAACAGGGATTCCGTTTACGGTTTTGGTGCCTTTTTCAACCTCGAATCCTAATTTTGTATGATAAGCAATTGACACTTTATTGACAGGCGCCGTGACGCAATTGACTTTTGTGCAGCCTCTTTCTTTAACCGTTTCAATAAATCGGTCATAGAGCTGTTTCCCAATTTGCATTTTTCTGAAATCAGGGTGCACACCTGAAAAATGAATGTAGGCTGTCTCAGGATCTGATTGTGACTGAAACCCGATTAAAAAACCGGTCATTCCCTCCTGGCCGTACGTAATAAAGCTTGTGTCCTGAAAATGTTCAAAAAACAAACGCGGCAGTTTTTCTTTTATCTGTCTGCCGCCCCACCATTCATTCAAAACAGACGTAACCATTTCATAGTCTTCAGACGTGATTGTTCGAATGTCCATTGTCAATTGACTCTCCTTTTCGCCCGGCAAAATGAATGTCAGCTCTTTTTACTGGAATATAAAAAATTATATGTGGGTTGTTAGTAATTGTAAATGTTTTCTTTTCAGGAAAAAAGCAGTCCGATAGACCGGCCTGAGAAAGAAAAAAGATAAACATCGAAATAACAGCGGTTTACAGCTTCTTTTCTTTATCCCATCCGAAGAACTATTTACCAGTATAAACGCCGTCATACTTCGGATACAATAAAAATAGAACAAGTGTTCCTAAAGGTGGTTTTTTTATGACTGAGATCCTTCTTGTGGATATGGAATCATTTTACGCGTCTGTTGAAAAAGCGGAGGCGCCTCATCTCAAAAGCCGGCCCGTGATTGTCTCGGGAGATCCAGCAAGGCGCAGCGGCGTCGTGCTTGCAGCCTGTCCGCTTGCCAAACAATTCGGCGTAAAAAACGCTGAACGGCTGTGGGAAGCGCAAACCAAATGTCCGGATGCCGTCATTGTCCGCCCGCGGATGCAGCGGTATATTGACGTGTCCGTCATGATTACCGAGCTGCTTGAGCGGTATACAGATCTGGTTGAGCCCTACTCCATAGATGAGCAGTTTCTCGATGTGACCGGAAGCAAGAGGCTGTTCGGCGATCCTTTTACCATTGCCAAAAGCATTCAAACGGCGATTATGAATGAATTTGGCATTTATGCCCGCGTCGGCATCGGGCCGAATAAAGTGCTCGCGAAAATGGCTTGCGACCATTTTGCCAAGAAAAATGCGTCAGGCATTCACAGATTGGATCTGTCAAACATCCAGCAGGATCTGTGGACTCTGCCGGTCGGAAAACTATTCGGCGTCGGAAAACGGATGGAACACAATTTAAGACGAATGGGCATCAGCACGATTGGCGGTCTTGCCGAGCACCCTCCCGAACTGCTGAAAAAGCGCTGGGGAATTAACGGCGAACTGCTTCAGCGGACAGCGCACGGCATTGATCCCTCACCTGTCACCGTAAACACGCACAGCCGGCAAAAAGCGGTCGGCCATAACATGACTCTCCCGAGGGACTACTGCAGCTTTGAGGATATTAAAGTCATTTTACTTGAGTTAAGCGAAGAAGTGGCCCGCCGCGCCCGCTTTAAACAATATATCGGCCATACAGTTTCCGTAAGCATCAGAGGCGCTGATTTTGATTTCCCCACAGGGTTTCACAGACAAAGAAAGCTCGCTTCTCCAACAAATGTCGGAATGGATATTTTCAAAGAGGCGGTCAAGCTTTTTCGCGAGCATTGGAACGGCGAGCCCGTCCGAAGCGCCGGAGTCGCCCTCTCCCAGCTTGAGCCCTGCCATTATTTTCAGCTGAGCCTGTTTGATGCCCAGGAGAAAAAGATCAGCCTCGGCAAAGTATTGGATGATATTCACGAACGATACGGCCCCGCGGCGCTGCTTCACGCCGCCTCTCTTACTGAAGCCGGCCAGGCTTATCACCGGGCTGAAAAAATCGGCGGGCATTACAAATAATCGAGGTGGTATACATGAATCCGAATAAATTAACGCCCGGGTATAATGTCATGTGGGAATCAAGCCGAATGATGCTGCCCGAGCACAGAGAACAGCTGCTTGCCAAAAAACGAAAAGAAGAGGAATTCCGGTTCCCGGAGCTGAGCGAGGATCAAACGAACGATATGAATTGCATCATCACAAAGTCGATCGAAGAGGACAGAGCCATTATGGTCACCTATGCCTCAGCTCAAGGCCCGCTCCGGTTTTGGGGGTGGATAAAGCAAGTGATGCACCATGAAAAACGCTTAAAAATCATCAACGATGAAGATGCGTTAACTTTACCTTTTCACCGTATCATATCAGTCGAATTGGAATAACTAAAAAGCGGTATTAGCCTGACAGAAAATATGATGATACAAGGGTGTGAGAATGGCATCATATCTAGTAGAATAAAGGCGAATCATAAGAATAGGAGAGTAAATGATGGATCAATTTATAGAAAAAATGATGGGACAGGCTCTCCGCCAGTATGGGCGGAATGTGGCAACAGACCCGCTGAGCCCGTATGAAAAGCAAAGCTTAAAAAAAGCCTTGGAAGAGAGAAGAAACGAAGAGCCCGATGAGGATCTCCATGCCCATGTAGAGGATATTATTTATGATTATGTCACCAATCAAGGGCAGTTTTCCTGACAGGTACACGTTTATGCGCCGGGCAATAAGGAATCGTTCGGGGGTGAACCTTTCAGATTGCATGGTGCAAGTGTGTGCCTGTCGGGCCCTATTTCAAAATCGGTTATGCCGTTCTTTTGTTATGTCTCATTATTTATCTCGGAACATTAATAGATTTTTTGTTTTTGCCTATTATCATTACTCTTAAAAACCTTGTTTCGCCCATTGTGTTATCTGACGCCCTTTACTTTATGCCGTCCGCTCGTCCGGCTGCTTCAAACGGGAGCAGAGCTGCCGAAAGGAATCGCCGTTTTAGCGATTTTTGCGGGCGGACTTTTTGCGCTCTTTCTCTTTACGGCTTGCAAACTTTATAGATCATTTCCAGAGTGACCGCACAGGCTGAAAACTGGATCGGACAAATTCAGAGCACCCAGAAACTGGCGATTCTATCCGCTGACTATCATTTTTCTTTTGCTTGCCGCCGATAAGTTTGCAGGCATTATCGGGATGCTGCTAGTGGTGTCAAAGGTCATTGTCAGTCCTCTGCAAAAGCTGTTCATTCTCAGAAAATAGCTCTGTGAAACTGTTCTGGATTCTTTTTTGATTGGAAGAGGAAATTTTTTCTTGTATGATAGAGAAAGATGACATACAGGAGAGAAACAGATGAAAAAATGGAGAGAGATTCATCCCATCAGTTGGACCATTATTATCGGAACCATCTTCGGCCGCATGTCTACGTCAATGAGCATCCCTTTTTTGGCGATATATTTAACAGCCGAAAAGGGAGCATCAGCCTCATTTGCGGGGCTTGTCATTGCCGTGAGCTCGTTAGTCGGCATATTGGCCAGTTTTTACGGCGGGTATATATCAGACAAACTCGGCAGAGAAAAGGTGATGCTCGCAGCCATCTTCGGCTGGACATTTGTATTCGCCGGTTTTGCGCTCGCATCCCACATTTGGATTTTCATAGTAATGAATGCTTTAAACGGGCTATGTAAAGCTTTGTTCGAGCCGTCCTCAAAGGCTCTGTTATCCGCTATGACAAAAGAAGAAACGAGATTGCTTGTCTTTAATTTAAGATATACGGCCATCAATATCGGCGTTGTGTTCGGCCCGCTCCTCGGATTGTATCTCGGCTCGTCGCATTCCACCGCGCCGTTTCTCGCGCCCGCGGTCATTTACGCACTGTACGGGCTGATGCTGTTCATCCAGTTTAAAAAACACCCGGCCGGAACGGGAGCCCGTGTAAATGGAATCACCGTCCGGGAGGCTTTTTTCACTGCAAAAAACGATCGGCTGTTTACAATCGCCCTCGCCGGAATCATTTTATCTGCGTTTGGGTATTCGCAATTAAGCTCCACTTTTCCTCAATATATGGCAGAGAGCCCGTTTATTGAAAACGGAGCAAAGCTGTTCGGGTATATGCTGACATTAAACGCTGTGGTGGTATTGGTGACGCAATACCCGATCGTCCATGCCGCCAAGCGGTTTCCGCCGCTGTTTTCGATTATGCTCGGCAACGTGATGATCAGCGCAAGTCTGCTCATTTTCACAATTTCTCATAGTCTTTCTTCCCTTGTGGTGATTGTGATACTGTTTACGGTCGGAGAGGTGCTTCTGTTTTCAATGATGGATCTGTTTGTCGACCGCATTGCCAAACCGGATATGAAAGGAACGTATTTCGGAGCGATGGGTTTTTCGCAGCTTGGCAACGTAATCGGACCGTGGGCCGGAGGAGTGTGCATTGATTTATTCGGTCCAGATCATCCGTCCCTGATTTTTTCCGTTCTTGCGGGAGTGACGCTTCTCGGCATGCCGCTTTTAGCATTGGCTTACCGGCAAGTGAGGACAGCCGCTCACAGCACGCCGGAAATGGAAAAACCGCTGTAAAAAAAGGCGGGCTCTTAAAAGCCCGCCGCAAAAGCGAGGTGAGACGATGAATATTGGTGATGTAATCTTTCAATTGTTTTCGTTTGTCATTGCCGCCCTTTTCTTTTTTGCCGTTGTCTATGTATTCAGAAGTTTGAAGCAGCGCAGCGTGCAATTAGACAGAATCGAAAAGAAGCTTGATGCGCTCCGCAAAGAAGAAAACGAAAAGTTATAGTTCAGAAGCAGGAGCAGCCAATTCGACCTTTATCCGATCCGGGTCCTCCGTATATACGGCGTAATGCGTGCTTCCGCCCGCATACGGATGGCGGTCCCTGTAAAGCACGGGGCAGCCTCTGGCAAACAGCTTTTCCGTCATCTCGTCCACCTGCTCTCTTGATGCAGCATGAAAGGCCAGATGGTTCAGTCCGACCCGGCATCTGTGGTACTCCGGCTTTAAAAAACGCTCTTTTGTCTGTACAAGCACTATATAAAATCCGTCTATTTTCCAGCTGATGCCAGAGTCCCACTTTTGAAATTCCGTATAACCGAGTTCACCTAAAAACCACTCCCAAAACTGCGAGGAGGCCTTCAGGTCAGATACATACAATTCAATATGATGCACCATAGCATCCGCACCCTCCTCAAATCAAATCAGACTCTTCTTACCAACACCTCTTCCACCTTATGGCCGTCCCCTTTTCGTAAAATCAGATCAGACCTGAATTTCGTCGGCAGAATATTTTCGTACAGATTAGGGCGGTTGACGCTCTCCCAGATGGAGGCGGCCATCGCATCCGCCTCCTCGTCAGACAAGTCCTTAAATTTATGAAAATAAGAAGCAGGGTCCTGAAAAGCGGTTTCCCTCAGAAGGCGGAAACGCTGTAAATACCACGTGAAAATACGGCTTTCTTCCGCATCCACATAAATCGAAAAATCGAAGAAATCGGATACAAAGATGCGGGGGTTTTCCCTGTCATCTTTTAAAGTCGGCGACTGCAGGACGTTGATTCCTTCTATTATGACGATGTCCGCTCCTTCCACCACTTCGACAGCGCCCTCTTCCCTGTCGTAGGTGAGGTGGGAATATACCGGGGCTTCCACTCTCTCTTTTCCCGACTTCACATCATTCAGAAATTCAAGCAGCGCCTTTACGTCATAACTCTCAGGGAATCCTTTTCTGGACAGGAGGTTTTTCTTTTTTAATTCGGCTGTCGGGTACAAAAAACCATCGGTTGTCACAAGGCTCACCTTCGGCCTGTCCGGCAAACGGGAAAGCAGCTTTTGCAAAATTCTCGCCGTTGTGCTTTTGCCGACGGCAACGCTGCCGGCAATCCCGATGATAAACGGTATTTTCGCTGAGTGGGGATGCTTCAAAAACACGTTTACATGCTTGTTCCGTCTGGCGGCAGATGTCACATGAAGATGAAGCAGACGCACAAGCGGAATATAAACCGTTTCCACTTCCTCCACCGATAAGAAGTCATTCAGCCCCTCTACGGCCTTCGCCTCGGCCTCTGAGACAGCAATGGAGAGGTGGCCGCCGAATCCCGACCACGACTCGCGGCTGTGCTGCGTGTACAATGTATGTAAGTTTAACTCTTTACTTTTCACAATTTACACCAATCTCTCTGTATAGCTTCCGGTTTAAACAAACGCTTACAAAGATTGTAACGGAAATCCGCCTCACTGTCTGCCCATTTTTTTTGCAAATGAGAAGCCGATTCGGCAGTACTCTTCCATTTCTTCCGGCGGGACCATGCTCCCGCCCGTGCTCCAGACAAGGTGGACGGCATTTTTCATATTCAGTCCGCGCTCTTTCATATAGCGTTTGCCGGCTTTCGTTTGATATAACTTGACAGGCCCGGCCATCCCGGCGAGTGCAGAAGGCTCCAGGCTTTTATCTTCGGACGCTTTTAACTTATAAAGAAGCGAAAAAAGCGTGCTGTCATCCGCGGTGTAACAGCCGCTGAGCAGAGGCTCCATGAGCGGTCCGGCTAACCCGGACGGCCTTCCCACCGCCAGCCCGTCGGCGGCCGTTTGATTATCGAGGCCGATATCCTGCACGCTGATGCCGTCATGCAAACCGGAAAATAAACCTAAAAGCATACACGGGGAATGTGTCGGTTCACCGAAAAAGATATGGACATTCTCTCCATAGATAAGTTTTAAAGCGAGCGCAACTCCTCCCGGCCCGCCGCCGACACCGCACGGCAAATAGACAAAAAGCGGCTCATCAGCGCCCGGAGTTATATTCATGTGCTCCAGCTGTTTTTTTAAACGGCCGCCCGCTGCCGCATAGCCTAATAACAGATCCCGCGAATGTTCATCGTCAATAAAATAACAATAAGGATCTTGTTCAGCCTGCCGGCGTCCCTCTTTTACCGCCTGGCTGTAGTCGGCTTTGTATTCTATCACGGAGACCCCTTTTTCGCGCAGCAAATCCTTCTTCCACTGCTTCGCGTCACTAGACATATGAACGGTTACGCGAAAGCCGAGCTTTGCGCCGATTATGCCGATACTTAAACCTAAATTGCCTGTAGATCCGACAGCTATTGAGTAGCGGGAGAAAAAAGCGGTAAACCGCTCGTCATGTAATATGCTGTAATCATCATCGTGTTTCAGCATTCCCTCTTTTACCGCAGTGTTTTCAGCATGTTTCAGCACTTCATAAATACCGCCGCGGGCTTTGATTGAACCGGAAATCGGCAGGTCATGGTCACACTTTAAAAGCCAGCGCCCGGGAAAAGCTTCACCGCAGTCTTGTTCCAGCTGCTTCTTCATGTCATTGATGGCGGCAAGCGGCGATTCAATAAGACCGCCTGCCTCTTTTGTCTCCGGAAAGGCAGAAGCGATGTATGGCGCAAACCGGAGCAGCCTTTCTTCCGCATCGGCAATCTCCTCTTCCCACTTAGCGCGATTTTTTACCGCCTCGTCTGTTTTGTCCGGGTTGATCCAAAAAACTTCATGCGCCAGCGCCAATTGTTTAACAAGCGGCTCTTCCATAAGAGATGTGCGTATATCCCGACCTGACATTTTATTTCTCCCCTTTTTTACTTTTTCTTTAATACGCGTCCCGCCAGTTTTTCTGCAAACGAAGGAAAGAGCTGGTACAGCTTCGTTCCCGCATTCATCCAGCGCGGAAGGTTGATTTCCCGTTTATTCGTTAAGATCGCTGACGTAATGCGCTCCGCAACGCTGTCCGGATCAAGCATCCATCTTCCCACGCTTTTGACATAACCGCCCTCTTTGTCAGCAATCGCAAAGAAATCAGTTTGGATGGGTCCCGGATTGACGGTCGTCACAAATATCCCCGTGCCGGCCAATTCCATCCGCAGCGCGTTGGAATACCCTAAAACGGCATGTTTTGTAGCGGAGTAAAGGCTTGATTTCGGCGTCGCCAGTTTGCCGGCCTGTGATGCAATATTGATAATGTGACCGCTGTTTGCGTGAAGCATAACGGGCAAGCAAGCTTTCGTACAGGCGATTAAGCCGAATACATTGACTTCAAACATGGCTTTCATATCCTCTAATGATGAATCAGCCGCAGTCTCAAATATGCCGAACCCGGCATTGTTGATCAATACATCAACGGATCCGATCCGGCGCCGCACTTCTTCAGCTTCTTCTATGTTGCTGACGTCAAACGGAAACACATCACACCATCCGCCTCGCCCGGTGATTGTTTTCTTCACTTCTTGTAAGCGATCCTCGCGCCGGGCGGACAAAAAGACATGCGCTCCTTCTGCTGCGCATAAGTACGCAAGCCGCTCGCCAAGCCCGCCGGACGCTCCCGTGATCCAAATCCGCTTTTCTGTTAATCGGCCCACTTCCTTCACCCCTTCACAGCTTTAAACATCAGAGTATTTCCCGACTGACAGGAAACAACGCTCCCCTCTGCAGTCAGCACATCAAGATGCCCGATCGTTTCTGACATCGTCAAAAACAATTCATTTTCATACACAGCCGGAAATAAACGCCGGCATACTTGATAAGCGGTCAGCGTTTCTTCTGACAGCATGTGCAGCACGTACTCCGCCCGGTTTCTCTGTTTTTCTAATCGTCTGTCAGCTGCCGGTCTTACTTGTGTCAGCAGATCCCCGTGCCCCGGATACGCAATGGACGGATTTATGTCATACAGCCGCTTCATAGATTTTAAATAGTCGAGCATCGGCAAAGTGCGGTCGCCCTCCTGCTCGGGAGCCTCCAAAATCGGATTTGTAGAACTGTTTGATAACAGAAGGTCTCCGCTGAACATTTCGCCGCTTTCTTCATGGAAGAGCGCGATGTGAGAAACGGCATGGCCCGGCGTTTCAAGCACCGTCCAGCCGTCAAGGCCGTCGATTTTCCCGTTTTCTCTCACCGTTTTTGTTAAAGAGCGCTTAGCGGAAAATAAGTATGACATCTTGATCGTTTTATGTATGTCTTCAGGGGTGAGAGGAACGCCCATATCAGTCAAAAACCGCAGAAAAAAATGTTCCTGCTGCGCCATATACGACTTATCCTGTGTGATGTATCTCTCATTAAGCGGATGCCCGATAATTTCCGTCTGTTCGGAAAACAAATGCAGTAAACCTGAATGATCGGCGTGATGATGAGTCAGCACCACCTGCTCAATATCCGAGACAGCGGCCCCGTTCTCCGCGAGCTGCCTGCTGAGTGATTCAGCCGCCTCCTTTGTATTCGGGCCGCAATCGATAAGGGTCAGGGCTTCATCCTTTACTAAGTAGACGATAACGTCACCGACTGCAAACGGAGTCGGCACACGCATCGGAATGATTTCTCTCGCTGCCATTTTTACGCTCCTTAGTTCTTTAATTCCTGAACACTCATATTTTAGCCTTTTCTTTTCGCCGTGTCATTATTGCCGCATATCAGAAAAAAAGATTGACATCCCGCTGTGCCGCATAGCATAATGAACAACAAACTATGAAAAACACGGAACGCTATGACGGGGAACCAGTATATAAACAACGGCAGCAGAGAGCGATGTCCCAGGCTGAAAGACGTTGCGGCCCTCTTGTTTACAGAACCTGTCCTCAGAGCGGTTAGGAAAACCTAAACGTATCCCTCGTTACGGGAGTTGAGCTGAGCACGGCCCATTCGTGCTAATATAAGGTGGTACCGCGAAACCTTTTCGTCCTTTTGACGGGAAGGTTTTTTTGTGTTTTGGAAAGAAGGAGGATTCATATGAAGAAAATTGGCTTTATCGGAGCAGGATCAATGGCGGAGGCAATGGTTAACGGGCTATTGCAAAGCGGAATGACGAAACCCGAACATATATATATGACAAACCGGTCAAATGACCAAAGGCTTCATGAGCTGAAGGAAACATACGGTGTGCAGCCGTGCCGGGATAAACGGGAGTTTTTCAGCCAGACCGACATCATCGTTCTCGCTTTTAAGCCGAAGGATGCCGCAGAAAGCATTGAGAGCATCCGTGATTATGTGAAAAATCAGCTCGTCATCTCTATTCTCGCCGGATTGACAATTGATACCATCCAGCATTATTTCGGCAGAAAGCTTACCGTCATCCGGGCGATGCCGAATACATCGGCGGCAATCAGAAAATCAGCGACCGGCTTTTCCGCAAGCCCTGAAGCGAGTGAGGATGAGATCAGCTTGGCCAAGGCGCTTTTGGAAACGATCGGGGAAGCTGTATTATTTGAGGAAAGGCATCTTGATGCAGTCACAGCCATTGCCGGAAGCGGCCCCGCCTATGTGTATCGATATGTCGAAGCGATGGAAAAGGCCGCCCTTCAAGTCGGCTTACCGGAAGAAACGGCGAAACAGCTGATTTTACAAACAATGACAGGTGCGACTGAAATGCTCATGAAAAGCAGCAAACGCCCTGAACGCCTGCGCAAGGAAATCACAAGCCCCGGCGGCACAACAGAAGCGGGTCTGCGCGCATTAAGCGAACGCCGTTTTGAAGAAGCCATTATTTACTGCATTACAGAAACAGCTGCACGGAGCGCGGCCATTAAAGAACAATTTGCCGGAGCCGCCTTGGAAAAAACGAAAAAATAATGTGACAAACAAAGCATGGGCCATTGCCCGTGCTTTTTTACTCTATTTTTCTGCGGAATCGTACCGCACACATCGTTTATCAAAGAACGCCGCGCTCTATTTCAGCGAAGGAAAGGCGCCCAAATTTAGTTTAATCATTGGTTTATCGGTGTTTGATGAAGCAGCGAGAGGGGGATCAATGTTAACGTTAAGGCTTACAGCTCACTGAATCAGCCATTCTTATGAAAATTTCAAATGGAATGTTCGGGGCGGTTATTTACATCAGCAGTATTTTTATCCTTTCTAACTGGTTAAAAGCAGGCTACGCTGTTCTCGGTGCGTTTATCATTTATATCTCCTATATGATCGGCTGTAAATGCCTTTTATGAATTGGCATGAAAAACCAGTACAATACAGCTGCTTCACGCTTATGTATAAAATGACTCCTATCCTCAAAAATAAGAAAGCTGCCCTCACGCCCATACCCGCCTGAGCAGTTTATATGACGGGGAAGAATTGAGTTGTTATAATCAATGTCTAAAAACATTACGGGAGGCGAAAGAAATGGCCAGAAAATTATTTACACCTTGGACGATAAAAGATGTAACGATTAAAAACCGCATTGTCATGTCACCGATGTGCATGTATTCTTCTCATGAAAAGGACGGAAAAGTACAGCCGTTCCACATGGCGCACTACATATCACGTGCAATCGGGCAGGTCGGACTAATTATCGTTGAAGCAAGTGCGGTCAATCCGCAGGGCCGCATCTCCGATCAGGATTTAGGCATTTGGAGTGATGAGCATGTTGAAGGCTTTGCTGACCTGACTGAACAGGTCAAAGCACAGGGTTCAAAAATCGGCATTCAGCTTGCGCATGCCGGCCGTAAAGCCGAGCTGGAAGGAGAGATTTACGCTCCTTCAGCCATCCCTTTTGATGAACAGTCCGACACACCCGTTGAGATGAGCGCGGAGCAAATTAAAGAAACAATACACGAATTTAAACAAGCTGCAGCGCGTGCAAAAGAAGCCGGCTTTGACATTATCGAGCTACACGCGGCTCACGGCTACTTGATACATGAATTTTTATCGCCGCTGTCCAACCATCGCACAGATGAATACGGAGGCTCACCTGAAAACCGCTACCGTTTCTTAAGGGAAACGATTGATGCGGTGAAAGAGGTGTGGGACGGCCCGTTATTTGTCCGTGTATCTGCATCTGACTACACAGACAAGGGTCTAGACATCGCCGATCACATCGGTTTTGCGAAATGGATGAAGGAACAGGGAGTCGACTTGATTGATTGCAGTTCAGGCGCACTTGTTCAAGCGGATATTAACGTCTTCCCGGGCTATCAAGTAAGCTTCGCTGATAAAATCCGCGAGCAGGCCGAAATCGCAACGGCCGCTGTCGGCATGATTACGACAGGAACGATGGCTGAAGAAATTCTGCAAAACGGACGCGCCGATCTTATTTTTATTGCCAGAGAACTTTTGCGCGACCCGCATTTTGCAAGAACCGCAGCAAAGCAGCTGAATACAGAAATACCTGTTCCCGTCCAATACGACAGAGCCTGGTAACAGAAGAGACAGCCGGAAACTTTCTTTCGGCCGTCTCTTTTTTTATTTTGTGAGAAACGATTGCCGAAGGTTCTCCGTCTTCCCTATAGAACCAATTAGAGGAGATGACTCCAATGAATGCAGCATGGATGGAAAAGACATATCTGATTGACGGCTGTCCGTTTTATACGAAACACCGCAAAGGAACCAGCGAAGTAACGATCGTCTTTGAAGCCGGCTACGGCATTTCTTCTGAGACATGGACATCATTAATCACTGACGTGGATGAAGAATTTGGGGTTTTCACATACGATAGAGCCGGAATCGGCAAAAGCGGACGAAGCGCAAACAGCAGAACGGCAGACCACATGGTTCAGGAATTACAAGCCTTGCTCCACAAAGCAGGCGTAAAGCCTCCGTACCTTGTCGTCTCTCATTCATACGGCACGATTATCAGCAGACTATGGGCCAGCCGGAACCGCCGGGATATTATCGGCATGGTCCTGCTTGATCCGGCATCTGAAGATCAGGAACAAAAAGTATTGCCGCTTTTGCCTGAAGAGATGAAAGCCGCCTATTTGAAGCAGTTTATGCTGGAAGGATCACACGCGGAATTCCGTGCCAGTCTTCGGCAGATGAAGCAGCAGCAGCTCCACTTAGGCAATATGCCGCTTTTGATTTTATCTTCGGGAGAACGAAATGAACGTTTAAAGACAGCACATCAGCAATGGATCAAGCTGCACAGAAATCTCCTGAATTTTTCTCATCAGAGCGGCTGGATACAGGCAACAAACAGTTCTCATGCCATTCATCACGATGAACCGCACATTGTTCACCTTGCCATTTACGATGTATGGTGTGCGGCCCGCCAGCAATTGAACGTTCCGGCTTATCAGGCAGTGAACTAGTAAAAAAACAAAAGCCATTGTGGGATATGCACAATGGCTTTTCTTCTTGTTCGATTATTTTGTTTCACGATGCACGGTATATCTTTTTAACCGCGGTGAATATTTTTTAAATTCCAGACGGTCTGGATTTGTCCGTTTATTTTTCGTTGTGATGTAATTTCGGTCCCCTGTTTCTGTACAAGCCAGTGTAACGTTTACCCGCATGATCTTTCCTCCTAACAAATCGTAATAATTACGCTTTATTATACATGAACAAACAAACTTGTCAACTGCTCTTTTTTAAGGCTTTTCCACAATGACTTCCATAAAATCGGATGCAACCGTACTGTTTTCAAAAACCGCTCTCGCCTCATTCTGCAATCGTTCAAGCGGGGCTTCTCCCTGATATCTGGCGCTGATATGGGTCAGAATCAATTTTTTGGCCCCGGCCTCCTTTGCAGTTTGTGCTGCCTGCTCTGTCGTTGAATGATAATAATCATGGGCAAGCTTTGCATCCTCCTTGGCAAACGTCGCTTCATGGATAAGCACATCTGCATCATGCGCAAGCTCTGTTACATGCTCTGACACTCTGGTATCCCCGGAAAAAGCGACAATCCTTCCCTTCTTTGGCGGTTCCAAAAAATCCTTTCCATTTATGACTCGTCCGTCATCAAGCGTGACGGTTTCGCCTTTTTTTATGTCCTGATAGACGGGACCTGGCGGGATGTTCATTTCTTTCAGTCTGTCTGCCTTTAAAGCGCCTGGCAAATCCTTTTCCTGAACCCGATAGCCGAACGCCTCTACGCCGTGAATAACTGGTTTTGCGGTAACGATGAATTGATCATCCTCAAATACCGTTCCTTCTTCGATTTCATAGACGGCAAGAGGATATGTCAGATGAGTCGCGGTCACTTTCAGGCTCGTTTCAATAAACGATTTTATGCCTTTTGGTCCGTAAATGGCCAGCTCCTCTTCCCCGCCCTGAAACGACCTGCTTCCTAAAAGCCCCGGCAGGCCGTAGACGTGGTCGCCATGAAGATGGGTGATAAAGATCTTTTCAATTTTCCGCGGTTTGATGGTTGTATGTAATATTTGGTGCTGAGTGGCTTCCCCGCAATCAAACAGCCAGACGGAACGCCTTTCTTCAAGAAGTTTCAGCGCGATGGACGTTACGTTTCTCGTCTTGGCCGGCATGCCGGCCCCCGTCCCTAAAAATAATAATTCCACATTACTTCCTCCTAAATCTTTGTACTACTAAGAATACAGGATCAGGGTGAAAATGTGAATTCAATCAGGGTTCAGCCGCTCCGCATCATTTTTTTCAGCATTCCGCAAAAAACAGGCTGAAATGTTTGCTTTCAACGAATTTTAGATTTAAAATGAAGAAAATATGCGGGGTTTTAAACCATGCTTCAGATAAAGTGAGGTACTCTAAGTGAAAACAAACGACAAACCAAAAGCAGTTATTGTAATATTTGGTGCCACAGGGGATTTAGCAAAACGAAAACTTTACCCATCCATTCACCGTTTATATAAAAATGGTCAAATTGGTGAAGAGTTTGCAGTTGTAGGTGTTGGCAGAAGACCTTGGTCAAATGAGGATCTCCGGGAAACCGTTAAAACGTCTGTTTCTCCATCAAGAGAAAAAGATATAGATGATTTCACATCTCATTTTTATTATCACCCGTTTGACGTAACGAATCCAAGTTCCTATCAGGAGCTGAAGGGCCTGCTTGATCAGCTTGAAGATACATATGAAATTCCGAATAACAGAATGTTCTACCTTGCGATGGCGCCTGAGTTTTTCGGCACAATCGCAAAATCGCTAAAAAATGAAGGCGTCACAGCG
Organism: Bacillus sp. ISL-51; assembly: GCF_018613535.1. GTDB lineage: Bacteria > Bacillota > Bacilli > Bacillales > Bacillaceae > Bacillus. The sequence continues at coordinate 490,724 of NZ_JAGGQB010000006.1, read as the reverse complement.
ACAAAAGGCTGGTCCCGACTCGTGATTGAAAAACCGTTCGGCCATGACTTGCCAAGCGCCAAGGAACTTAACCAAGAAATTCGCGAAGCGTTCACAGAGGATCAAATCTACCGAATTGACCACTATTTAGGAAAACAAATGGTTCAAAATATAGAAGTGATCCGGTTTGCCAACGCGATTTTCGAACCGCTGTGGAACAATCGCTACATCTCAAATATTCAAATTACGTCTAGTGAGGACCTCGGTGTCGAGGATCGAGCGAGGTATTATGAAAAATCAGGCGCTCTACGGGACATGGTGCAAAACCATATTTTACAAATGGTTGCTCTCTTGGCGATGGAACCGCCGATTAAACTGAACACTGAAGAAATCCGCAGTGAAAAAGTGAAGGTGCTGAGAGCCCTCCGGCCGATTGCCACAGATGAAGTTGATGATTACTTCGTCCGCGGCCAGTATCAAGCCGGCAGCATTGACGGCGATCCTGTGCCGAGCTATACGGAAGAGCACAACGTAGCACCTGATTCAAACACAGAAACCTTCGTGTCCGGGAAGCTTTTAATCGATAACTTCCGCTGGGCGGGCGTTCCGTTTTATATCCGCACAGGTAAACGGATGAAAGAAAAATCAACGAAAATCGTCGTACAGTTTAAAGACATTCCGATGAACCTTTATTACGGCAATGAAACGAATGTGAATCCGAACCTGCTTGTTATCCACATCCAGCCGGATGAAGGCATCACTCTTTATTTGAACGCAAAAAAATTAGGCGGAGCCGCTCACGCTCAGCCTATCAAACTCGATTACTGCAGCAACTGCAGTGATGAAATGAATACACCGGAAGCCTATGAAAAATTAATTCACGACTGCTTGTTAGGAGATGCGACAAACTTTGCGCACTGGGATGAAGTGGCGCTTTCCTGGAGCTTCGTCGATGCGATTTCCGAAACATGGGCGGCAAACAAAACACTCTCTCCAAACTATGAAGCAGGCTCAATGGGCCCGAAAGCTTCTGATGAGCTTTTGGAGAAGGACGGCTTGCATTGGTGGAACATATAAGAAAAAAGCAAAACCGCGGCGGTTGATCATAACTGCCGCGGTTTTTTCATAACAAAAACCCCCGCATTTGCGGGGGTTTTGTTTTATTACTTCATCCACTCAGTGTGGAAAATGCCTTCTTTATCCGTACGCTCATATGTGTGCGCGCCGAAGTAGTCGCGCTGCGCTTGAATTAAGTTCGCAGGAAGCACAGCCGTGCGGTAGCTGTCATAATACGCAAGTGCGCTTGAGAATGAAGGTACCGGCACACCTTGGGCTACGGCAAGTGAAATCACTTGGCGCAGAGCTCCTTGGTAGCTCTCTGCAATATTTTTGAAATAGCTGTCGAGCAGTAAGTTATCAAGCTCAGGCTCACGGTCATACGCATCTTTGATTTTTTGCAGGAATGCAGCACGGATGATGCAGCCGCCGCGGAAGATCATAGCGATTTCACCGTATTTCAGATCCCAGTTATATTCATCAGACGCGGCTTTCATTTGTGCAAAGCCTTGTGCGTAAGAACAGATTTTACTCATGAAGAGCGCTTTTCTGACTGCTTCAATCAGCTCTTCTTTACTTTCAGTAACAGGTTTCACGTCAGGTCCAGCCAGAAGGCCGCTCGCTTTCACACGTTCTTCTTTCATCGCTGAGATAAAGCGCGCAAACACAGATTCAGTGATGATCGGAAGCGGTACGCCTAAGTCTAGTGCGCTTTGGCTTGTCCATTTACCCGTACCTTTTTGGCCGGCTTTGTCAAGAATCACGTCAACAAGCGGTTTGCCTGTTTCTTCATCTTTTTTAGTGAAGATGTCAGCCGTGATTTCGATCAGATAGCTGTCAAGCTCGCCTTTATTCCACTCAGCGAATACTTCGTGAAGCTCTTCAGCAGACAGCCCGAGCACCTGTTTCAAGATGAAGTAAGATTCAGAAATGAGCTGCATGTCTCCGTATTCAATACCGTTGTGCACCATTTTCACATAGTGTCCCGCTCCGTCCGGGCCGATGTATGTCGTACAAGCATCGCCGTCAACTTTTGCAGAAATGGCTTCTAAAATCGGCTTCACGAGCTCATGCGCTTCTTTTTGTCCTCCCGGCATAATAGAAGGCCCTTTGAGCGCTCCTTCTTCACCGCCCGATACACCCGTTCCGATAAAGTGAATGCCGCTTTCGGCAAGCTCTTTGTTTCGGCGCTGTGTATCTTTGTAGTATGTATTTCCGCCGTCAATCAAAATATCGTCTTTTTCCAGGTGCGGAAGAAGAGATTGAATCGTCGCATCTGTTGCAGTTCCTGCTTTTACCATTAATAAAATCTTACGGGGTTTTTCCAGAGACTGGACAAATTCCTCAATGCTGTATGTACCGACAACGTTTTTGCCTTTTGCCTCTTCCAAAAACTCTTCCGTTTTACTGCTTGATCTGTTAAACACAGAAACAGAAAATCCCCGGCTTTCGATATTAAGAGCCAGATTTTTACCCATTACCGCAAGACCGATAACTCCGATTTGTTGTTTTGACATATTCTAACGTCCCTTCTAAAAACGTTTAACCATTTTAAAATTTAAATTAAAATAAAATGATATTTATACTAAAGAAATTATCATACATAACCCCTTTTTTCAAGTTATTCAGCTTTTCTTTTCATCCTGAAAAAAGTCTCTGTTAAAGCTCGTCCCTTTTGTTTTGCTTTCTTCTTTTTTTAATGTGACGCCTTTTCTGATCAGGTTTGAGCCATACTTCTCATTCAGCTGATTTATCATTTGATAAATCGGTTCGTCCTTTGCGTCCTCTTTGAACGAAAACAAATCAAGCTGTTTGTAAGCCTGTTCTTTTTCGACTAGTTCAGTGCCGGTTATGCCGAGGAGCCTGACAGGATTCTGATTCCAATGCTTTTCAAACAGCTGCATCGCCGCATTCAGAATGTCTTTTTTTTGATCAATCGGGTTGGTAAGGGTCATGCTTCTCGTGACCGTTTTCCAATCCGCGTAACGGATCATGATAAACAGCCGGCAGGCCATGACTTCCTTACGCTGAAGACGTTCGCTTACAGACAGCGCCAGTCTTTCAAACACACCGAATAATTCGCCCTCGTCTGTGCTGTCATGCGAAAGAGTTGTTGAGTTTCCGACGCTTTTGAATTCATAAATCCGCTCAGGGTCAACCTCCGCATGGTGAATGCCGTTTGCTTTTTCCTTCAGCCGCGGTCCGTTAATGCCGAGCAGCGTTTTCAGCGCGTGCTCATCCCCCTTTGCTAAATCTCCGATTGTAGTGATGCCGAGTGTTTTTATTTTTTCCGCGGTTTTCATTCCTATACCGTACATTTCTTCGATCGGCAGAGGCCACAATACAGCCGGCAGCTCCCTTTTTCTTAAAATCGTGATACCGAGCGGCTTTTTCATATCAGACGCCATTTTTGCGAGAAATTTATTCGGGGCGATGCCGATGCTTGAGGGGAGCAGCAGCTCTTTTTGCAGCCTCTCCTGAATTTCTTTCGCCGTTTCATACGCCCGGCTTCTGTACGGCGTATCCGTTATATCCATATAACCTTCATCAATAGAGACAGGCTCGACTAAATCCGTATACTCACGGAGGATGCTGAACATTTCTTTTGACGAGCTTCGGTAGCGGTCAAAATTGGGAGGAACCACGATCAGTTCCGGACAGTTGCGTTTTGCCTGCCAAACAGGCATCGTGGTTTTCACGCCGCGAGCTCTTGCTTCGTAGCTGCAAGTGACGACGATTCCTTTTCGTTCCTTGACGTTTCCGGCAACGGCAAGGGGCTTTCCCCTTAAAGACGGATCATACGCCATTTCAACTGAAGCATAAAAGCTGTTCATATCAATATGAAATATAATTCTTCCTTTTCCAGTCATCGCCGCCCCCCCTTTCATTCGATAGACAACCTCTTATATATATAGTAAAATAAGGACTGAATGGATGTGATAAAATGATTCTTGAGTCAATGAATGACTTTTTATTCTTAGTCGATTTTTTCACAATTATTCTTCCCGCTCTGACTGCGATCGGTATCGCTTTTCTTTTACGTGAGTGCCGTGCAGGCGAGCATTGGAGAACGAAACGCATAGATGAACATCAAACAGTCGTTCAGCTGAACCGAACAGACTTTCTTATTATTATATATCATCGCATTACCACGTGGATACGTAAAGTCATCCGCATGAATTCACCGGCGAATGATGATGAAGATGTCAGCTTCCTCCTTTTATAACACAAAGCAATGATTAAAAGGAGGAATTATGATTGTCTAAAACATATCAAAAACTTATTGCGTTCGGACTATTTTTCATCGTGCTGTTCACAGGCCAGTCGGCTTTTGCCGCGACAGCTCAGACTCAGACGGGAGGACTCGGGAATATCGGATTTTTCCATCATTACCTGATTGAGCCGTTTTCCGCACTGTTAAAAGGAGTGGCCGGCCTGTTCCATGGTGAATACGGCCTGTCGATTATTCTTGTGACGATTATCGTCCGTATTGTTGTATTGCCTTTGTTCGTGAACCAGTTTAAAAAGCAGCGGATGTTCCAGGAAAAAATGGCTGTGATTAAACCGCAGGTAGACAGCATTCAGGCAAAAATGAAAAAAAACAAAGATCCTGAGAAACAAAAAGAACTTCAGATGGAAATGATGAAGCTGTATCGTGATCACAATCTGAATCCGATGGCGATGGGCTGTCTTCCGATGCTGGTGCAATTCCCGATTCTGATCGGTTTTTACTATGCCATCCGTTCGACACCGGAAATCGCTTCGCACTCTTTTCTGTGGTTCAGCTTAGGGCATTCCGATATCCTTGTATCACTTTGCGCGGGTGCCATGTATTTTTTACAGGCTTATATTTCTCAAAAATTAAATGCGAAATATTCACCGGCCGCTCAAAATCCGGCCTCTATGCAGTCTGCTAAAATCATGGTCTTTCTCTTCCCTGTCATGATGACGATTTTTTCGCTTAACGTGCCGGCCGCACTTCCGCTTTACTGGTTTACTAGCGGATTGTTCCTGACCGTGCAAAACGTGCTGTTACAGCAAACTCATCATAAAAAGAAAGTAACGGCGGCTCAAGCGGAGCCTGCAAAATAATACAGAAACCTGCCGGAAGGATTCCGGCAGGTTTTTCTTGATGGACACCAGGAAAATGTTTCCCCTAAGGTGTTTTTTTCACAAAGAATATATCACCAAAAAGGACATGATAGGATGCGATCTGCGCAGAAGCATCCTGTTATAATCTGTATGTTCAGGTTTAGGAGATTACTTGCGACGACAGAACCATTTTAGTGAACATTTACTAATAATCTTCAGCAATCCGGAGCGAACTTTACTCTAAAGCCATGTAAATAAAATAACAAGGACAAAAGTGTTAAACTAGACTTTTGCTTCTTACCTATTTTCTCACTGTTTTCTTAAAAAATATCTATAACCCAATATTCTCCATCCGATTCATCTTTCTATGAGATTTGCGCATAAAAAAGCACCCAAGTCATCTTGGGTGCTTCGTCTTTAGTTTGCCGCCACTTCGATCACTGCAACGACCATTTCTGCTGTTTTGACAAGCTCTTCAATCGGCATTTTTTCGTTTTTCGTATGAATTTGTTCGTAGCCGACTGACAGGTTGACTGTCGGAATGCCGTGGCCGGCAATGACGTTTGCGTCACTGCCGCCGCCGCTTGTCTGAAGCTCACTCGGCCGGCCGATTTTCGCCGCCGCTTTTTTAGCGACTTCTACAACTTGGTCTCCGTCCTGGTATTTGAAGCCGGGATACATGACCGCTATGTCCACTTCAGCGCGTCCTCCCATGTCAGCTGCAGCCGACTCAAAGGCCTCTTTCATTTTTTGCACTTGCGCTTCCATTTTTTCAGGGACTAATGAACGCGCTTCGGCGAGGATGTCGACTTGATCGCACACGATATTGGTTTGCGTGCCGCCTTCAAAACGCCCGATATTTGCCGTCGTTTCTTCGTCAATTCGGCCCAGCGGCATTTTTGAGATCGCTTTTGACGCAATCGTAATGGCTGAAATGCCTTTTTCCGGTTCTACTCCGGCATGGGCCGTTTTGCCGTAAATCGTCGCTTTTACTTTCGCTTGTGTCGGTGCGGCTACAATGATATTGCCGACTTTGCCGTCTGAATCAAGCGCAAAACCGTATTTTGCGGTAATGTCTGAACGATCCATCGCTTTGGCTCCGACTAATCCTGATTCTTCGCCGACTGTAATAATGAATTCAACCGTGCCGTGCTCAATATTTTGTTCTTTCAGCACTTTAATGGCTTCAAACATTGCAGCAAGGCCTGTTTTGTCATCGGCGCCAAGAATGGTCGTGCCGTCTGTTTTCACATAACCGTTTTCTACGATCGGTTTTACTCCGTTACCCGGGACAACCGTATCCATGTGTGATGTAAAATAAATCGTATCTGCTTCTTTTGTGCCTTTCAGCGTACAAATTAAGTTGCCGGCTCCGTGCCCCGTCACATTTTTTGTATCGTCTTCTTTTACGCTCAAGCCTAAATCAGTAAACTTTTGTTTGAGCACCTTGCAGATTTCCGCTTCATGTTTTGTTTCTGAATCGATTTGAACGAGCTCTAAAAATTCGTCGAGCAGGCGTTTTTCGTTTACCATTTGCTGTTCCCTCCGTTTAAAGCGGTATATTACCGTGCTTTTTTTTTGGTCTTTTCTCTTCCTTATGCGCAAGCATGTCATATGCTTGAATCAATTTTTTCCTCGACTCTTCCGGCCTGATGATGTCATCCACCATTCCGCAGGCTGCGGCTCTGAACGGGCCTGAGTTTTCCTTTTGGTATATGGCTGTTTTTTCGCGTTTTGTTTTTTCCGGGTCATCAGAAGCTTTAATTTCTTTGCCGTATAAAATCGAAGCGGCTCCTTCCGCTCCCATGACGGCAATTTCTGCATTAGGCCAGGCAAATACAAGGTCTGCTCCGATCGCTTTCGAATTCATGGCGACATAAGCTCCTCCGTAAGCTTTTCTGATGATCAGCGTTACTTTCGGAACGGTCGCTTCGGCGAAAGCATACAGCAATTTCGCTCCGTGCCGGATAATTCCGCCGTGCTCCTGCTGAATGCCGGGCAGAAACCCGGGGACATCTGCTATCGTTAACAGCGGAATATGAAACGCATCGCAAAAACGGATGAATCTTGACGCTTTATCAGCGGCGTCAATCGTCAGGCTTCCCGCCAAATGTTTCGGCTGGCTTGCGACAACGCCCACTGTGCGCCGGCCGAGCTTCAGAAAACCGACAACAATGTTTTTGGCAAAATACGGCTGAATGTTAAAAAACGTTCCGTCATCCGCCAGCTCTTTGATCACCTGTAACACATCGTAAGGCTTCGAGCTGTCTGGGGGAACGCGGGTGTGTAATAACGGCCTGACGTCTTCCTTTTTGGCAGGGGAAGGTGCTTCTGCGCCATGCGGGAGATAAGAAAGCAGTGTTTTTACTGCGGAAAGCGCCTCTTTTTCCGTTTTTGCCGAATAGTGGGCATTTCCGCTTATGACATTATGTATTCCCGCACCGCCTAAGCTTTCCGCGTCAATCTGCTCACCCGTTACATGCTCAATCACTTTCGGTCCTGTGATAAACATTTGCGACGTGTTTTCCGCCATAAAGATAAAATCTGTCAGGGCGGGAGAATAAACGGCGCCGCCCGCGCAAGGACCTAAAATGACCGAGATTTGCGGGATCACCCCTGAGTAAAGGACGTTGCGCCTGAAGATATGGCCGTATCCATCTAATGATACCACACCCTCTTGAATTCTCGCACCACCTGAGTCATTCAGACCGATCATCGGGGCTTTATTTTTCGCCGCAAGATCCATCACCGCAGCGATTTTTTTCGCATGTGTTTCACCAAGCGTACCGCCAAGCACAGTAAAGTCATGGGCAAACAAATAGACGGGCCGGCCTTCAATCGTGCCGTATCCGGTAATGACACCGTCCCCGGCTGCGCTTTGAAGCCCCGGTATGCGGCTTTCTGCGAATGGTTGGAACTCTGAAAAACTGTCTTTGTCCAATAAATATGTAATTCTCTCTCTTGCCGTCAGCTTGCCTTTTTTATGCTGTTTTGCATTTCTGACGGTTCCGCCGCCGTTTGTTAAAAGGGAACGCTTTTCATTTAAGTTTCTGATATGGTCACTCATGCTCATCGTGAGGTTCTCCTTTTTCAATTGTTTCGCAAAGCTCAATCAGGACCCCGTTCGTTTCCCGGGGAGAAAGAAACGCGATTCTTTTCCTGCCGGCCCCGGTTTGCGGCTCTTTGTTGATCATCGTCATGTGTGATGCTTCAAATTCCTTTATCGTCTCCGTTATATCATCGCACTGAAATGCGAGGTGATGCAGCCCTTCGCCCCTTTTTTGCAAAAATGAAAAGACCGGGCCGTCATCAGACAGGGGTTCAATGAGTTCAATCCTTGTTTCTCCCGCCTCCAAAAAACAGACTTTCACCTTTTGTTCCGCAACCAGTTCATCTCCCATATCCTTCAGCCCCAGCATACGTTTGTAAAACTCTTTTGCAGCCTCAACGGAGCAGACGGCAATGCCGATATGATCAAGTTTTTTCATAGCGTAACAGACCTGCTTTCCGCCATAGGATATGGCTTGTTCATACACGCAAAACACGTTAAAATGTAGACAGTAAAGATAAGGAGTGAAACGATGTCCCAGAAATTCATAAAAAGCGCAGTCATCGTCATTTTGAGCGTATTTATACTGTCAACAGTCCTCTCAGGCATCATTATGTATTTGCAATAAAAAAGCAGGCACCTCATTGAACGGGTATTTCCTGCTTTTTTATGAGGGCATTCCGCTCTTTTGCAATGTCCTCAAATGAACGGCTGCCTTTCGTAATGAATACCTTTGTTCCGGCAGGGATGATTTGAAATACGTGAATGACATCCCGGTTCCTCATGCGTATGCATCCGTTTGATACAAACCCGCCGATCAGCTCTTCTCTGTTCGTCCCGTGAATTCCGTACATTCTTCCGTCAGTTCCTTTGGCGTCAAAGCCGATCCACCGGACTCCGAGCGGGTTTTCAGGCGCTCCGCCCTTTACGTTTTTCTTTCGGTAAAACGGATTAACAGCTTTGACCGTAACCGTAAACTCACCCTCCGGCGTCAAATCATCTGTTTTCCCCGTCGCCACCTGATAAATACCTTCTATCTTATTGTCTTTCACAACGGCCAGTGCGTTGGTTGTTTTATTGACGATGATATAAGGGTCACCCGGCAATGGATTTGCGCCAAGCGGCCAGAGCGGGGACAGCAATAAGGCAATTGAGCATAAAAAAAATCGCATGAGCTCCTCCTTTTTTCATTAGAATGACCAATGAAGGAGGAGCTCATGCGATTATCCAAGTGTTTTTTGCAGCCTAATGCCTTTAAAATAACTTTTAATGACCAAGTATTGTTCCATCTCACCGAGCAGGTGGAACAATGCCGCCCGTGCTTCAAACTCCTCGCGTGTTGCCGGAAGCGGCATTTCTTCAAATTCCATTCTCATTTCAGCAAGTCTTTTTAAAAATTTATGGGCCGTATTCCCCGGGTGAATGGCTTCCCTTAATTCGTGAATGAAATGGGCGATCATTTTTCCCTGTTCTACGGTCATTGAAATAGATGTAATCTTCGGCAGCAGCCTCTCAATGATTTCAAATTGCTTCTGTCTCATTTTAAAATAATGATAGTAAAGATTTTCGTGGCGCATGATATGGTTTTGCACGTCACGATAGGCCAAGTTTTTCGCCTCTTGAATCAATTGGTGCGTTTCCGGTATTTCCTTCCCGGTCCAATCTTGCTCACCAGTTAACAAATAACGCTCGATTTCGGCAAAGATGACAGCGAAGTTATCCTCGATTTTTTTTCGGTACGCAGCGAGTTTTCTATCCAGGCTGGGCATATACAGGTTCATTAAAAGCGCTACGCCGATGCCGACCGTGATTAACTGAAACTCATTCCAGATAAACGACATCGTAATGCCTCCGGACATATATAAATGAAGAATAATAACTGAGCTGGTGACGATTCCTTCGTTAATTTTTAAGACGACGGTAGTCGGAATGAACAGCACCAGCAATACTCCGATCACAAACGGTTGATACCCGATCAGTCCAAAAAAGACATAAGAAAAGACGATCGCCAATAAACATGCGGCAAATCGGGCCCATGATGCTTGAAGTGATCGCTTTTGCGTAATTTGTATGCACAAGATGGTGATAATGCCTGCGGATGCGAAGTTTTGCAAATGCAGCTGCTGGGCTAAATAAATGGCCAATGCCGTTCCAAGTGCCGTCTTCAGTGTGCGATAACCAATTTTAAACATTGCTGACTCCATTCTGTTGTTTCTTTCTCAATAAAAAAGAAGAAGATATAACCTTCTTCTTTTCTCACAGTTTTATTTTATAATATTTTTTCTAAAAAGTCCTGTGCTCTTTTCGACTCCGGAGAAAGAAAAAATTCCTTTGGCGGTCCGTCTTCAACTATTGTTCCCTCGTCCATAAATAATACGCGGTCGGCCACTTCTTTGGCAAAACCCATTTCATGCGTAACGATGACCATGGTCATGCCCGTTTCAACAAGCTCTTTCATAACCTCAAGCACTTCTTTTACCATTTCCGGATCAAGGGCTGAGGTCGGTTCATCAAACAGCATGATGTCAGGGTTCATAGCAAGAGCCCGCGCAATGGCGACACGCTGCTTTTGGCCTCCTGACAAACGGTTCGGATAGTCGTTTCGTTTCTCAAGCAGTCCGACTTTTTCAAGGAGCGCGCAAGCCTTTTCCTCCGCTTCTTTTTTTGAAACCTTCTTCACGTTTACAGGCGCGTACATGATATTTTCCAGTACCGTTTTATGGGGAAACAGGTGGAAATGCTGAAAGACCATTCCGATATTTTCCCGCACCTTCAGTGTATTCGTTTTAGCAGCCGTAATTTCTTTTTCTTTAATCGTAATTGTTCCGCCGCTTGGTTTTTCCAACAGGTTTAAACAGCGCAGAAATGTTGATTTCCCTGAACCTGAAGGCCCGATTACCGCTACGACTTCCCCCTCGCCTATCTGTGTCGAGATATTTTTTAACACTTCATGTTTTCCAAATGATTTTGACAGCTTGTCAACTTTAATCATTGGCTTTCAGCTTCCTTTCTACGCCTTTGCCGATAAACGCTAAAATCAGCACGAGCACATAATAGATTAAACCGGCCGCGATGAGGGGCTCCAAATAGTTGTATGTCGCCGCTCCCGCCTGATAAGCCCGTCTCATAATGTCGCCGAGACCGATGACTGTGACGATCGCCGATTCTTTCGTCAATGTGATTAATTCATTAATGATTGCCGGTGAAATATTTTTAAACGCCTGAGGCAGCAGCAAATCTTTCATCATTTTTCCGTACGGCACGCCAAGGGCGACAGCCGCCTCTTTTTGGCCTTTGTCAATCGCGTTAATTCCGGCCCTGATAATTTCAGAGACGTAAGCGGCAGAATTGAGCGATAATGCCGTGACCGCCGCCCAAAATTGATCAATCTGAAAACCGAGCAGCTGAGGCATTCCGAAATAAATGATCATCAGCTGCAGCACGAGCGGCGTGCCGCGGAATATTGAAGTATAAAAGTCCGCAATCCATTTAAGCGGACTGAATGTGCTGATTTTAAATAAGCTGAGCACAATTCCTAATATAAGGCCGATCACTGCTGAGACGAGCACAATTTTCAATGTAATCGCGAGGCCTTCTAATATAAAAGGAATTTGGGGTATTGTCGCTGAGAAATCCAAATTCATACGCTTTATCTCCTTTATATTCATTCACGATAAAAAGCTCAACGAAAAGTTGAGCTTTCTTTTATTTCTCGTTGCTGAACCATTTTTTCTTCAGTTTTTCAATGTCTCCGTTTTTCTCCATTTCTTTGAGCGCTTTGTTAAATTTCGCTGTTACATCGCTGTCTTTGCGGAACGCAATCGCGGAGCCGGATTCGTCTGATTTTGCATCCTCGGCCGTAAAGCCCTGCAAATCGTTATTTGAGCTGAAATAACCTTGCGCTACGATGTCTTCAATAATCGCGGCATCAAAACGCCCGGATTTGATTTCCTCGGTTAGGTCTGAAATGCGGTTGCGGTCTTCAAGCTGAAATCCGTATTTAGAAGAAAGCTGTTTTCCTTTTTCCTCTTGAATGGAACCGAGCTGAACGCCGACGGTTTTGCCTTTTAAATCTTTCAGGGATTTGATGCTGCTTCCCTTCTTCGTAACGATCATATTATTAGCGGTATAGTAAATATCAGAAAAATCAACTTGTTTTTTTCGTTCCGGTGTAGGTGTCATTCCTGATAAAATCATGTCAACCTGCTTTGATTTCAGTGCAGTAATCAAACTGTTAAAGTCCATATCCTGCACTTCAACTTCATACCCTGTCTTTTTGCCCAAAGCTTTTGCCAAATCAACGTCAAATCCGACGATTTTATCTCCATCTTTATATTCAAACGGTTTATAATCAGCCGATGTACCCATAATCAGTTTTTTCTTTCCGTCTCCTGAGTCCGAATTGCCCGATCCGCAGGCCGACAGCGCAAAAGTGATACATGCGGAAATCAATACCAACAGCCATTTTTTCATGATCATTTTCCCCCATATCTTTTTCTCTCGTAAACTTGAATATTTATTCGTTAATTTGTATTTTAAACACTTTTTAATTGTTATGCAATACTATTTTTAAAAAATATCTACCCCTTTCTATATTTATTATTGCAATAGATTTAAAAATAGATTACTGTCGGGTGCAACGTGAATGAACATTAATATTTATGCATTCTTAACGCAAAAAAAACCCCTCAGCTCCAGGCTTCGGGGTTCGTGTTTCTTTATACTTCTTCACAATATTCTTCAAATGCTTCTTGCAGTTTTGTCACAACAGCCATCGGTTCGTGTCCTTCAATTTCATGACGTTCGACCATTTTCATAATTTTTCCGTCTTTTAGAACAGCAAATGACGGAGAAGACGGCGGGTAGCCTTCAAAGTATTCTCTCGCTTTCGCTGTCGCCTCTTTATCCTGTCCGGCAAATACCGTGACGAGCTGATCCGGGCGTTTATCGTAATGAACGGAATGGTATGCCGCAGGTCTTGCAATTCCGCCTGCGCATCCGCACACTGAATTGACCATGACAAGCGTCGTTCCTTTTTTCGAAAGCGCTGCGTCCACTTCCTCAGCTGTTTTCAGCTCCGTATAACCGGCCGCCGTAATTTCCTGACGGGCTTGACGCACAACATCATTCATAAACAAATTAAAATCCATATTCAAGTAGGACCTCTCCTTTTTCGTCATCTCTTCTTATGATAGCAAGGAACCTGCCGAATCGGCAAATCACACCGCTTCATTTGCCATTGTTTTTCTCACTTTTATGTTTCGGATAACAGTTTATGACCATTCAAAAACGGGAAACGTGATAAAGAGATTGACTGAGACAAAGGAGCAGTTGTATGAGCCAACGGAAAGCTGTTTTAATCTATAACGGAAACGCAGGTCAAAAACAGATAGAAAAAACACTCGGCACGGTCGTTCCCATATTAGCCCAATCAGTTGATGAGCTTCTGATTAAACCGACTAAACATCCGAATGACGCCCGGCAGTTTTGTGAGGACCTTGACAGCTCGGTCGATGTATTATTCATCCTGGGCGGTGACGGAACCGTTCACCAATGCATCAACAGCATCAGCACGCTTAATCACAAGCCGGCTGTCGGCATTTTGCCGGGGGGAACGTGTAATGATTTTTCTAGAGCGCTCGGCATACCACAAAACCTTCAAAAGGCCGCTGAAGCGCTCGTATCCGGAAAAAGGCGGAATATTGATGTCTGTAAAACGGATGACGGCTTTTTCCTGAATTTTTGGGGTATCGGGCTGATCACCGAAGCCTCCAGCCATATCAACGAAACAGAAAAAGCGCTTTTCGGTAAAATCAGCTACTTGACAAGCGCGTTGAGGACGATGACAAACTCGAACACGTTTTCCGTCAGGCTGACGATAGATGGAAAAGTGAAAGAGGACGAGGCCGTCATGCTGCTTGTAATGAACGGGCATTATATCGGCACAAACCGGGTTCCCTTGCCTGATGCAAACCTTCAGGACGGCTTGGCTGATATCTTAATCTGCCGCAATACAAGCCTTTCCGCTTTACGGGAGCTGATGACAATGGAGCAGGGCTCATTTGATGATTTCTCAGGAGAGCTGTCCTATATTCAAGCCTCGCGGGTTGAGATCGAAACCGGGCGCGAGATGCATGCGGATACGGACGGTGAGGTGTACGGAAAATCGCCTTGCACGATCGAGGTGCTGAAACAGCATATATGCATGCTTGTTCCGGAAGAAAATACAGAATTGAAATAAAAGAATCTCCTTTTACCGCCGGGGCAAAAGGAGATTTTTTTAGTATATTGATGTTTTTTCATCGATATTTTCTAAAATTTGTTTCACGCGTCCGAGGAAACGGCCGCAAATGAGTCCGTCGAGCACTCTGTGGTCTAAGGACAGGCAAAGATTAACCATATCGCGCACAGCAATCATCCCGTTATTCATGACAACCGGACGCTTGACGATTGATTCCACCTGAAGGATCGCGGCCTGCGGATGATTGATGATGCCCATTGACTGAACGGAGCCGAATGATCCCGTATTATTGACGGTAAATGTACCGCCCTGCATGTCTTCGGCCGTGAGTTTTCCGTCTCTCACTTTTTTCGCGAGATCTGTTATCTCTCTGGCAATGCCTTTAATTGTTTTCTCATCAGCCCGCTTAATGACCGGGACAAACAGAGAATCTTCTGTAGCGACGGCAATGGAGATATTGATATCTTTCTTTTGAATGATTTTGTCTCCGGCCCACATGCTGTTCATCTGCGGGAACTCTTTCAAAGCCTGCGCTACCGCTTTTACAAAGAAAGCGAAGAACGTTAAATTGAAACCCTCTGTTTGTTTAAATGTATCCTTTATGCTGTTTCGGTACGCCGTCATGTTTGTGACGTCGACTTCCATCATCGTCCAGGCGTGAGGAATTTCTGTTTTGCTTTTGTGCATATTGGATGCGATGGCTTTTCTGACGCCTGTCACCGGAATTTCAATATCTCCGGCTGCCGGTACAGGGGATTGCACTTGCTTTTGCTCTTGCTTCGGTTCTTTCGGCTGCTGAACAGAGGCTGCCGGCGCTTCTGTTTTTTGCGGCATTCCTGAATCAATGATCCGCTGAATATCTTTTCTTGTGATTCTTCCGCCGGCTCCCGTTCCTTCAACTTGTTCAAGCCGGATGCCGTGTTCTCCCGCTAATCTGAGGACTGCCGGCGAATAACGCGCTTTATTTGATGTTCCACCGCCTGAGAACTGCGGCGCGGCTTCAGCAGATGTTTTCTGCTCAGCTTCGCTCTGTTTCGGCGCCTCTGCCGTTTGCGCTTCTTCTGTTTCAATTTTGCAGATAACCTCTCCGACTGCAAGAGTTTGGCCTTCTTCTCCTACAAGCTCGGTAATCGTGCCGGAAAAAGAGGAAGGCACCTCTGCATTTACTTTATCTGTCATGACCTCTGCGATCGGGTCATATTTATTCACTTGATCTCCGGGAGAAACCAGCCATTTGCTGATCGTCCCCTCCGTTACGCTCTCTCCAAGCTGCGGCATCGCCATTTGTTCGATCGCCATGTCAAAAACCTCCTTACGTCTTTAAAACTCCGCTAATTCTCTCATTGCGGCTTCTGCTTTGTCAGGATTCATCATAAAGTATTTTTCCATCGTCGGCGCATATGGCATTGCCGGAACATCAAAACCTGCCAGCCGCTTGATCGGCGCGTCTAAATCAAATAGGCAGTTTTCAGAAATAATGGCCGCGACTTCACTCATGATGCTGCCTTCTTTTGTATCCTCTGTGATTAAGAGCACTTTTCCGGTTTTAGACGCCGCTTCGATGATGGCCTCTTTATCTAACGGATAAACTGTACGCAAGTCTAATACGTGCACAGAAATTCCGTCTTTTTCAAGCCGTTCGGCTGCCTGCAAAGCGAAATGGACACATAATCCGTACGTAATGACGGTAATATCGCTGCCTTCGCGTTTGACATCGGCTTTTCCGATTGGCAGGACATAATCCTCAGCCGGAACTTCTCCTTTAATAAGGCGGTATGCACGCTTATGCTCGAAAAACAGCACCGGATCGTCATCGCGGACCGCAGCCTTTAAAAGCCCTTTTGCGTCATAAGGAGTTGAAGGCATGACAATTTTAAGTCCTGGCTGATTGGCGAAAATAGCTTCTACTGATTGAGAATGATATAATGCGCCGTGAACGCCTCCGCCGTATGGCGCTCTGATCACTATCGGGCAGCTCCAATCATTGTTTGAGCGGTAGCGGATTTTCGCCGCTTCCGAAATGATCTGGTTGACCGCAGGGAGAATGAAATCTGCGAACTGCATCTCTGCAATCGGGCGCATACCGTACATCGCTGCGCCGATCCCGACACCTGCAATGGCTGACTCTGCAAGCGGCGTATCCATGACCCGCTCTTCACCGAACTGATCATAGAGGCCGGCAGTTGCTTTAAACACGCCGCCTTTTCTCCCAACGTCTTCTCCGAGCACAAAAACCCGTGAATCTCTTTCCATTTCTTCTTTCATTGCTGCATTAATACTGTCGATATAAGACATTACAGACATTCGTATTCCTCCCTACTTCGCATAAACGTGATCAAGCGTTGATTCAGGAGATGCATATGGTGCTTTCTCCGCTTCGTCTGTCGCTTCGTTTACGATGGCCATGATCTCATCAAGCATCGTTTTTTCTTCTTCTCCGCTGAGAAGCCCGATTTCTTGCAAGTATGCTTTGTATATGAGAAGCGGATCATGTTTTTTAGCTTCTTCTACTTCTTCACGTTCTCTGTAACTGCTGTCGTCGTCATCACTGGAATGCGGCGTCAGACGGTAGGAGATCGTTTCTATTAATGTCGGCCCTTCTCCTTTAGAAGCCCGTTCGCGCGCTTCTTTCACAACCTTATATACTTCAAGCAGATCATTTCCGTCAACGGTTACTCCCGGCATGCCGTAGCCCACTGCCCGGTCAGAAATATTCTCGCAGGCAACCTGTTTATCATATGGAACTGAAATGGCATATTTATTGTTTTCGCACATAAAGATCACCGGCAATTTATGCACGGCGGCAAAGTTTGCCCCTTCGTGAAAATCTCCCTGGTTGGAAGAGCCTTCTCCGAACGTAACAAATGCGGCGATATCCTTTTTGTCCATGCGTCCTGCAAGCGCAATGCCGACTGCGTGAGGCACTTGTGTCGTAACAGGCGATGAGCCCGTAACGATTCTGTTTTTCTTTTGTCCGAAGTGGCCCGGCATCTGTCTGCCTCCGGAGTTCGGGTCTGCCGCTTTCGCAAATCCGGACATCATTAAATCCTTGGCGGTCATGCCGAATGCAAGCACGACTCCCATATCTCTGTAGTACGGGAGCACGTAGTCGGTGTCACGGTTCAGCGCATAGGCTGCGCCTACCTGAGCGGCTTCTTGCCCCTGGCATGAAATGACGAACGGAATTTTCCCCGAACGGTTTAACAGCCACATTCTTTCATCGATTTTTCTGGCTAGCAGCATGGTTCTATACATATCAACGGCTTCTTCATCAGAAAGCCCTAATACTTGATGGCGGTTTGCAGTCATTCAAACCCCTCCTTCTTCCTTTTAAAAATGAATCGCGTTTCCGTCGGCGCTTAACGCCGCTTCTCCAATCGCCTCAGAAAGAGACGGGTGCGGGTGGATGGACTGCCCGATTTCCCACGGTGTAGCATCCAGCACCTTGGCGAGACCGGCTTCTGAGATCATATCGGTTACATGCGGACCGATCATATGAACTCCGAGAATATCGTCTGTGTTTCGGTCTGCGACGATTTTGACAAAGCCGTCGCTTTCTCCGTAAACAAGCGCTTTCCCGATCGCCATGAATGGAAATTTGCCGATTTTGAGCTCGTGCCCTTTCGCAGCGGCCTCCTCTTCTGTCAGGCCGACACTCGCCGCTTCGGGATTTGAATAAATACATTTCGGCACAAGCGCAGCATCCAGCGGAGCGGGATTGAGGCCTGCCATATGCTCAACGGCGATGATGCCTTCGCGGGAGGCGACATGGGCAAGCTGGAGGCCGCCGATGACGTCCCCAATCGCATAAATGTGCGATTCCTTTGTTTGGCCCGCTTCGTTTACCGTAATGGCGCCGTTTTCAACTGCAATTTCGGTGTTTTCAAGGCCGATCCCTTCAATGTTCGGCTGACGGCCGATGGAGACGAGCATTTTTTCAGCATGATAGGCAACGGCTTTTCCGTCCTTTTCCGCTTCGATTTTGACGCCGTCCGTTTTATCTAATGTATCCGGCAGCACTTTAGCCCCCGTTACGATTGTAATTCCTTTTTTCGTCAGAAGGTTTTTCATTTCATTCGAAATATCCCGGTCTTCTGTCGGCAATATCCGGTCTGCATATTCAATGACCGTGATATCTACGCCGAAGTCATGCAGCATGGACGCCCATTCAATGCCGATTACTCCGCCGCCGACGATGATCATGGATCGAGGCAGCTGCTCCAGCTCCAGCGCTTCGTCTGACGTCAAAATATATTCTCCGTCGGCTTCTACACCAGAAAGCATTTTCGGCCTTGAACCGGTGGCGATAATTAATTGCTTCGGTATCAGCATGTCATTTTCTTCGCCGTTCGTGTATTCTACAGAAATCGTACCCGGAAGAGGTGAAAAGATAGAAGGGCCGAGCATACGCCCATACCCGTTGTATACATCGATCTTTCCCTTTTTCATAAGGTGGGCGACACCGCCTGCTAATTTATCAACGATTCCCTGCTTTCGTTTTTGCACGCTGTCAAAACGAAGGGAGACACCTTCCGTTTCAATGCCGAATTGCGCGGCTTCCTTTGCAGTTCGATACACCTCTGCGCTTCTTAACAGCGCTTTGCTCGGAATACAGCCTTTATGAAGGCAAGTTCCGCCGAGTTTTTCCTTTTCCACTACGGCTGTTTTTAAGCCGAGCTGAGCCGCTCTGATGGCAGCAACATAACCGCCCGTGCCGCCGCCCAGAATGACCACATCATATTCAGTCGCCATTTGTTTTCACTCCTTCGCTGATCTGATATTGTTTTGACTTCTCCTCGCCGAGCAGCACTCTGAGTGCTCCTTGCGCCAGCGATTGCAGTTCATTTTCTCCCGGATAAACGAATACATCCGAAATCCAATCTATGTACGATCTGATAGCGGAAACGAAGCTTTTTCCGTAAGCTAATCCGCCTGTCAGGACGATAATGTCGACTTTTCCTTTTAATACGGCGCTTGCCGCCCCGATTTCTTTTGCTACTTGATAAGCCATGGCGTCATAAATGAGCCGGGCATTTTCATCTCCCGCTTGAATGAGATGTTCCACTTTCACCGCATCCGTTGTGCCGAGATAACCGGAGAGTCCCCCTGTACCGACAAGCTTCTTCATCATATCCGCTTTTGTATACTTGCCGGAAAAACACATTTCCACCAAATCTCCCGCCGGAACGGTTCCGGCTCTTTCCGGGCTGAACGGGCCTTCTCCGTGAAGCCCGTTATTAACATCCGCCACCCGGCCGCAGTCATGGACACCGACTGTGATGCCGCCGCCCATATGGGTGACAATCATCTTCATTTGTTCATACCGTTTGCCGAGAGACGCCGCCGCTTGACGGGCTACAGCCTTTTGGTTTAACGCATGGAAGATGCTTTTCCGCTTGATTTCGGGCATCCCTGACACTTTGGCGAGCGGCGACATTTCATCAACTACGACAGGATCGACAATATAGGCGGGAATATTTAAGCCGTCCGCTATTTCCCTGGCAATAATGCCGCCGAGATTTGATGCATGCTGACCGTTATATCCGGTTTTTAAATCGGATATCATGGCGTCATTCACCTCGTACGTGCCGCCTTCAATCGGTCGAAGCAGGCCGCCTCTTGCACAAACGGCATCAAACTTTGAAATGTTGATGCCCTGTTCGTGCAGAGACTCCAATATGCTTAATTTACGAAATTCATATTGATCAATAATGCTGTTATATTTCTTCAGCTCTTCCTCGGGATGTCGCAGCGTCTTTTCAAAAATACAGCGTTCATGGTGAAAGACGCCAATTTTCGTTGATGTTGAGCCTGGATTAAGAATGAGAATGCGTTTTTCCTGTTCGAACATTTTCACACCTCCAGATCAAGTCCTATCGCCTGCTTAATACACTTTGGCCGTTTTGAAGAAATTGGCTTCTTGAACGGCGCATGCGTTCAATTCGTTCTTCGGCTAACCGGTCAGCCGCTAAGTAAGTCGGAATACCGTCACGTGCAGAAATATCGAGCACCCGTTCAATATTTCCATAGATGCCTTCCACCTTTTTCAAAGCCCGCTCAGCATTATAGCCGTAAAGCTCGTCAGCTACATTTATCACGCCGCCGGCATTGATAACATAATCCGGCGCGTAAACGATTCCCATTTCATGAATCATATCGCCGTGGCGCGCTTCTTTCAGCTGGTTATTGGCGGCTCCGGCAATTACTTTTGCCTTCAGCTGCGTAATCGTGCTGTCATTAATGACGGCGCCGAGAGCACACGGGGCATAGATATCGCACTGCTGCGAGTAGATGTCGTCAGGATCAACCGCACGGGCGCCAAAGTCTTGAACGGCACGTTCAACTGACTGCTTATTGATGTCTGTAACGATTAGAGAAGCACCCTCTTCGTGAAGATGGCGGCAAAGATTATACGCCACATTTCCCACGCCCTGTACGGCAATCGTTTTTCCTTCTAAAGAATCCGTTCCAAACGCCGCCTTAGCAGCAGCTTTCATCCCTCTGTACACGCCGTAAGCGGTGACCGGAGAAGGGTTTCCTGATGAACCGAATGCCGGGGAAATCCCAGTTACATAGTCGGTTTCATCATGAATAATATCCATATCTTCAACAGTAGTGCCGACGTCTTCTGCTGTAATATATCTTCCGTTTAAGCCTTGAATATAGCGGCCGAATGCACGGAACATTTCTTCATTTTTATCTTTTCGGGGGTCGCCGATAATGACGGTTTTTCCGCCGCCTAAATTTAAACCGGCAGCGGCATTTTTGTATGTCATGCCTTTTGCAAGTCTCAGCGCATCTTCAATCGCCGCTTCTTCATTTTCATATGTCCACATTCTTGTTCCGCCGAGCGCCGGGCCAAGCGTCGTATCGTGAATCGCGATGATCGCTTTTAAACCTGACTGCTCATCTTGGCAGAATACCAGCTGTTCGTAATCGTATTTCTCCATATATTTAAAAATTTCCATGTTCGTTCCTCCTACTGTTCTTGTGATGCGCAAATGGCAAGCGCAATGGAATACAGTTTATTTTCTGCGGTATCCGCTCTGCTCGTTAATGCAATCGGCGCCTTCGCACCCGAGATGACGGCCGCGACGTTTGCCTTGGCAAAATAAATCATTGACTTATAAAGCATATTGCCAGCTTCAATTGACGGGACGAGCAAAATGTCTGCCTGGCCCGCTACACTTCCGGAAATATTTTTTTGCGCTGCCGCCGCTGCTGAGACGGCATTATCCAAAGCAAGCGGCCCATCCGCAACACAGCCGGTAATCTGCCCTCTGTTGCACATCTGGACGATCGCTGCCGCGTTCAGCGTTGCCTCCATTTTCGGATTAACAGTTTCAAGGGCGGCTAGAACTGCAACTTTTGGCATATGATTCCCTACTGAATGCGCAACATGAACGGCATTTTGCAGAATATGCCGCAAATCTTCAAGAGACGGGGCAATGTTCAGCGCTGAATCGGTGACATATATCAGTCTGTCATAGTCCGGCACCTCAAAAACTGCTACATGGGATAACACCCGTTTCGAACGGAGCCCTTCTTGACGGTTTAAAACCGATTTTAAAAGGGTCGAGCTCGGCAGATTCCCTTTCATCAGTATATCGGCTTCTTTTTCACGCACTGCGCGGACTGCTTTTGCCGCAGATTCTTCAGGTGAATCAGCATGTATGATCTCAGCATTGAACTTCGGCTCGTTTGCCAGAAGTTCTTTCAGCTTTTCACTGTCACCTGTCAGTAAAAATCGCGCCGACAGATGCTCTGCCGCCATTTTGACGGCCTGGATCACTTCTTTATCTGCTGCGTGGGCCACTGCTATCGTTTTCGCATTTTTTGCCGCAGCTTTTTCAATTAGGTCTTTCAGCTTCATTTTGTACCACCTTCCTTGTGCGAATCCGTTCTGTTCAGATGCAAGTTCTGTGCCATATGAGCAAGAGGCATTTTTCGGCTTCTCTTTTAAAAAACATGCAGCGGCTTGCGCTGTCCCTGCAATTTATTGCATGCCGTCATTTGCAAGACCGTACTTGTCCATTTTGTAGTACAGATTTCGAATGCTGACGCCGAGCGCCTTTGCCGTTTTTGTACGATTGTATTTATGCTTTTCAAGCGTTTTTTGAATTAAATGAGCTTCAAATTTTTCAACGGCCTGAGACAGCTTTTCTCCTTCTACATCAGGAAAATCACTTTGGCCGCCATTCTTTTCGTTTTGTTCCGTTTCAAAAACAGGCAAATGCTGCTGTTCAATCCGCTCCATATGCGGCTCCAGAAATATCATGGCCCGTCCGAGCACATTTTCCAGCTCACGCACGTTTCCCGGCCAGCGGTAGGCTGATAAGGCACGCAAAGCATTGGGGGTCAGCCCCTTCACATTGCGGCCGTAATCCTGATTGATTTTTTCAATAAGCCGGACGCTTAACGCTTCGATATCTTCTTTTCGCTGCCGAAGCGGCGGAATGGAGATCGGATAGCGGTTGATGCGGTAATACAGATCCTCACGAAATGTTCCGTCCGCCATCGCCTTTTCAATATTGACGTTTGTCGCTGCAATGATTCTGACATTTACAGAAATCGCTTTTGTGCCGCCGACTCTGATAATCTCTTTTTCCTGAAGCACCCTGAGCAGCTTCGCCTGCGTATTTTGCGTCAGCTCTCCTATCTCATCTAAGAATATGCTGCCGTTATTCGCTTCCTCAAAAAGCCCTTTTTTGCCTCCGCGCCTGGCACCCGTAAAAGCTCCTTCTTCGTAACCGAACAGCTCGGATTCTAGCAGGGATTCAGACAGCGCCGCACAATTAACGCGAATGAATTTATTGTATTTTCGGTCGCTTTCATTATGTATGGCGTGGGCAAACAGTTCTTTTCCGGTGCCGGATTCCCCCCGCAATAAAATCGTTGCCGGCGTTTTTGCGCCAAGCTTCGCCTGTTCAAGCGCAACCAGCATCTGTTCACTCGTGCCGATAATATCGTCGAACGTGTATTTTGCTTCCAGCGTCCGGATGATCTGCCGCGCCCGATTCAGTTCGGCAGTCAGTGTTTTAATCTCTGACACGTCATGAATGACCCCGACACTGCCTTTTAAAATGCCGTCCACAATCACAGGGGCAACATTGACGATGACGTCTTTTTTATTAGGGCCGACCTTCATTCTCACACCCCGAACGGGCCGCCTTGTCCCTAATACCTTTAAGTGCATGCTTTCCCCCTCGGAAATATCCGTGCCGGCGGGTTTGCCGATCACTTCACTTTCAGAAAGCCCGGTCATTTTCGTATATGCTTTATTAATTAACAGGCCTATGCCGTTTTCATCCACAACTGAAATGGCCTCGTCTGACGATTGAATAATCGCTTCCAGCATCGTACGGATTTCTTTTAAGTTTGTCACCTCTTCTGCAAGCTCGACCGCGTCTGTAATGTCTTTAAAAACGCATAACGCGCCGAGAAGCTTTCCGCCTACATCAATGATCGGCAGCCTTGTGGTGACAATCTGCAAGTGCTTTCCGAGAAGCTGCTTTTGATTGTATTCCGGTTCTCTCGTCTTTAAAATCCGCGGCAGCTTCGTATTCGCCACCACCTCTTTTATCGGGCGGCCGATGACGTCCTCCCGTTTTTTCCCGACCATTTTTTCCGCCATGTGATTAAATAAAATGATCGTTTCGTTGACGTCTATAAAAATCATTCCGTCATGTGTTGAATTAAAAATCCGGTCGTGCTTATAGGTTTGCGACTTCAGCATTTGAATGAGCTGCTGTTTTTCTTCCATCAGCTGAAATACCATGTACGCCAATTTTCCCGGCATAACAATGGTTTGTTCGCATTTTTCACGGAGCAGCTCGTCCATGACCGCTTTGTCGCCCGTTGTATGAATGATGATATCAATTTCCTTGGTTATGTAGGGTTTCCAATCTGATGAGGTTGCAATTCCGTATTTCTCGGCTTCTTTCAGCCCTTGCGCCTCCGAATCTTGATCAACAACAGCAATGATTTCAATCAGCTTTGTTTTCATCAAAATCTGTAAGAGCGCTGTGCCTCCTTTACCAGCACCTATAATCAGCACCTTCTGCATCCCGATACCCCTTTGTATGAAAGAATTTGCACACCTGTATTTTCCGTTGCAATAATTTGCACAACCCTTATGTTACCACGTTTTCTTCTCTTGACAAAATATTTTTTCAATTGGACAATAAAGGAAATATAAAAGATAAAGGGGTTTTCTGAATATGAGCCGGCTTGCTGCGCTTTTGATTTTAGTCATTCCCGGCGCTGTTTCCGCGCTTGGCATTAAACTGATGAGAGATGCTTTATTCGGACATACATTTGCTCCGTTTCCCTCACTTTTTCTTCAAGGTTCAGCCGGATTGGCGTTTTTTCTGTTCGGCATGTATATTTTGGCCGGATTTATTTTGTACAGAGACCGGAAACGCAATCAAGTAAGCCCCCGATTCAGGAAAAAAAAGCTGTAAAAAAGCCCTTGAAAAGAAGGGCTTTTTACTCATCCGGCAAAATCGTTTTGGCAATGGAATCATCCAGAGCTTCATAATCATGGTAAGCGATTGTTTCATATAATTCTTTTCGCGTCTGCATCTGTGACAGCCCCTCTTTTTGCGATCCTTCTTCCTTTATGAGACGAAATATCCGTTCAAAAGCCTTGGCTGCGGTTCTGAGAGACGTGACCGGATAAATGACCATCTGACAGCCCATCTCGGCAAATTCTTCTGCGCTGTAATACGGCGTTTTTCCGAATTCAGTCATATTTGCGAGGATCGGGGCGCCGAGCTGTTCGGCGAACTCTCTGAACTCACTTTCTGATTGGAGCGCTTCAGGGAAGATGGCGTCGGCGCCCGCTTTTATATATGCGGCGGCTCTTTTTAAAGCCCCCTCTATTCCTTCCTGCTGTCTGGCGTCTGTCCTTGCGACAACGACAAGCGTCGGCGCTGCCTGCTTGACGGCTTGGATTTTTTGCGCCATTTCTTCTATCGGCACGAGCTGTTTCCCGTTTAAATGCCCGCATTTTTTCGGCAGGCGCTGGTCCTCCATCTGTACGGCGGCCACACGCGCTTCGTACATTTCCCTCGCTGTGCGGGAGGCATTCAAAACACCGCCGAAGCCTGTGTCGATATCCACAAGGACGGGCAGGTCGGCTGAGCGGACTAAATCTTTTGCCCGCTCAGCCATTTCCGCCGATGTGACGATGCCTAAATCAGGAAGCCCTCTGCTGGCGGTGTACGCTGCTCCTGATAAATACAGCGCGGAAAATCCCGTTTTCTTGGCGATAAGAGCGGCCATCGCATCATGAGCGCCAGGTATCTGCAAAAGCTCCGGCGCTGTCATCAGAGTGCGGAACCGTTCTGCAAGCTCCTCTTGTGTTGATTGCCTGCTGACGATCCACGTCATGTTTGTAATCCTCCTTTTTTATACACAAAATAAATCCATAAATTCATTGACGGCCATCTGCTGAAGCCGGTCATGGTGTTTACAGGCTTCTTCTATCTTATACTGCTGCTTTGCTGAGAAGTGAGTGCCGATGTTAGCTGAAAACTTAGCGAGAATTTTCGGAACGGCTTCCTCCCGGCGGAACCGGTGCCCGAGCGGATATTCGCATTCTATCCGCTCCGTGCTTGTGCCGTCTTTAAAATGTACTTGTACGGCATTTGATATGGATCGCTTATCCGGCTTTAAGTAATCCTCAGAGTACACTTTATGCTCAGTCACCTCCATTTTGCCGCGCAATATATCAATTCGCGGATCTGACGCTGTTTCCTGTTCATAATGATCAGCTGTAATATCCCCGAAAATTAAACCGACCGCTGTAATATACTGCAAGCAATGATCTCGATCCGCCGGATTTTTAAGCGGCCCTTTTTTGTCAATGATCCGAATCGCTGATTCATGTGTCTGAATCGTAATCCGATCGATGTCCTCTATCCGGTCTTGCACTTCCGGATGGAGCAAAACCGCACATTCTGCCGCTGTTTGAGCATGGAATTCCGCAGGATAAGAAACTTTAAATAAGACATTCTCCATGACATAGGATTGAAGCGGGCGGGCAAGCTTTATTTCCTGGCCGTTAAATAAAACGTCTTGAAATCCCCAGCCCGGGGCGGTCAGAGCTGTCGGATATCCCATCTCTCCTTTTAAGGCCATAAGCGCCAAATAAACACCCCTGCTCGCTGCGTCACCGGCCGCCCATGATTTTCGCGAGCCGGTGTTCGGCGCATGCCGGTATGTTCTGAGACTTGAATTGTCAAGCCATGCGTGAGATACGGCGTTGTTGATTTCCTCTTTTGTACCGCCTAACAGTTTTGCGCAAACAGCGGCTGTTGCCACTTTGACAAACAAAACATGATCAAGCCCGACTCTGTTCAGGCTGTTTTCAAGGGCGAGCACACCTTGAATTTCGTGCGCTCTTATCATCGCATCCAGGACATTCCGCACTGTAAGCGGCTCTTTCCCCTCAGCAAGACGCACTCTTGATATATAATCAGCTGCAGCCAAAATTCCTCCGAGATTGTCAGACGGATGTCCCCATTCGGCTGCAAGCCACGTATCATTATAATCAAGCCAGCGATTGATACACCCGATATTAAAAGCCGCCAAGACAGGATCTAAGACAAACGGCGTGCCGGGGACTCTGCTTCCGTTCGGAACGGCTGTGCCGGGGACAATCGGTCCGAGCAGCTTCGTGCATTCCGGATAGCTGAGCGCCAGAATGCCGCAGCCAATCGTATCGAGCAGTACATGTCCGGCAGTAGTGAAAGCTTCTGAACTGTCAATCTCTTGATGAAGCACGTAATCTGAGATTTCTTCTATCACTGTATCCATTCGGGTTGCTGTCATTTTTCCTCTTCCTTTCTCTTGCATATCTGTTTACAGGCGCGCCCCGGTATAGCGGACACGCGGGCGGAAAAGCCGGTTGTTATCGTGCTGTTCCATAACGTGAGCGCATAAACCGACGGTCCTTGCGCTGAAGAAAATAGGCGTATACAGCGGAATCGGAATGCCGAGCATGTAATAGACGGGTGCGGCGTAGTAATCTAAATTCGGATAAAGACCTTTTTCCTCCAGCATGACCTTTTCACCGGCTTCACACATGTCATAAAGGCTGGCATCGCCGGAAAGATCGCACAGCTTTTTCAGCGCATCTTTCATCATAAGAGCTCTCGGGTCCATTTTTTTCATGTAGACACGGTGTCCGAAGCCCATGATTTTTTCTTTCTTTGCCAGCTTTTGAGCTAACAATTGTTCGAATCCGTCTCTATCCTTCGCTTCTTGAAGCATATACATGACTGCCTCGTTCGCTCCGCCGTGAAGATTTCCCTTCAGCGATGCGACAGCTCCCGTTAAAGCGCCGTATAAATCTGACTGAGTGGATGCAATGACGCGGGCGGCAAACGTTGAGTTGGGCAATTCATGCTCACTGTACAAGATGAGGGAACGGTCAAAAATATCCTCTTCAAGCGATGAAGGTATTTTTCCTGTAATCATGTATAAAAAATTTGCGCTGTATGATAACGACTCGACCGGCTCCAGAGGCTCCAGGCCGTTTATAATGCGGTAGCTGTTTACGGTCAAGTTCGGCATTTTCCCCAATAGCTCACAGATACGGTGCTGATTTTCAGAAGGCGAGCGGCCGTCAAGGTTTTTGTCAAAACCCCCTAGTGCAGAGAGTCCTGTTCTCAATCCGTCCATCGGGTGAGTATTTCGGGGCAGCAGCCGGCAGATCTGCAAGATTTCCTCAGGGATTCGCCCGCCGCGCTTAATATTTTCCTCAAGCGCTGCCTTTTCTTCTGAATTCGGAAGCCTGCCTGCCAGCAAGAGGTGGACAATGTCCATGTAGCTGTTCGTTTTAGAAAGTTCAATCAGATCATGGCCTTTGATTAAAATGTTTCCTTTTTGTGTATCGAGAAAAGAAATCTCCGTTTCCACTGCGATGACGCCTTCTAAACCGGGAGAATATGATTCCATGATTTCGCTCCTTTTCTGCTATTATTGAAGAAGATACTTTGAAATAATCAGTCTTTGAATTTCATTTGTACCTTCATAGATTTGTGTCACTTTCGCATCCCGAAATAAACGTTCTGCCGGATAGTCTTTCATATAGCCGTAGCCGCCGTGAATCTGAACAGCTTCCGTCGCTGCTTTCATCGCTGCATCGGACGCGAATAGCTTCGCCATGGACGCTTCTTTTCCGCAGGGAAGCCCCCGCTGATACAGATCAGCGGCTTGATAGACTAACAGTTTCGCCGCTTCGGCATTCACAGCCATTTCAGAAAGCTTAAATGAGACTGCCTGATTGGAGGCGATGGGCCGGCCGAACTGCGTCCTGTTTTTCGCATACTCAACAGAACAGCCAAGAGCGGCTTCTATAATGCCGAGCGCCTGAGCCGCGATGCCGATCCGTCCGACGTCAAGGTTTTTCATGGCAATTGAAAAACCCTCTCCTTCTTCACCAAGCCTGTTTTCAACGGGGATTTCCGCTTGATCAAATCGCAATTCAACCGTGTTGGAACCCAAAAGCCCCAGCTTTTTTTCTTTTTTTCCGATGTGAAAGCCTGATGTGCTTTTTTCAACGATAAAAGCAGATATGCCCTTTCTCCCTTTTTCCGGATCTGTCAAGGCAAACGCGAGATACAGATCTGCTGCTCCGCCGTTTGTAATAAATATTTTTGAGCCGTTAAGAATATAAGAGCCGCCTTTTCGCACCGCCGTTGTTTTTAAGCTTGCCGCGTCAGATCCGGATTGCGGCTCGGTGAGGGCAAACGCGCCCACATATTCGCCCGCAGCCAGTTTGGGGATATATGTTTGTTTTTGGGCTTCTGTCCCGAAATGCAAAATCGGGATTGTCCCTACTGATGTGTGAACCGATAAAATAACGCCAACGGCCGCGCTGATTTTTGAGATTTCGTGTATCGCCATGATATAAGACACTGTGTCGGCTCCGGCTCCGCCATAGGCTTCCGGAACAGGGATCCCCATAAGGCCTGCCGCACCCATTTTTTTGATCAGGCTGCTTGGAAATTCATCTGTTTGTTCCATGATCTCGACCATCGGCGCGACTTCTTTACGGGCAAAATCCCGAACCATTTTTCTCATCATGATGTGCTCTTCCGTCAAATGCACGGCTGCCGCCTCCCGCATATTTTTGCCATACTTACGTCACCTTTCATACTCATAAAAACCACGGCCGCTTTTTTTGCCGAGCCAGCCGGCGCTTACATATTTTCTGAGCAGCGGACATGGACGGTATTTCGAATCCCCAAGCCCCGTGTGCAGGACCTCCATTATGGAAAGGCATGTGTCCAAGCCGATTAAGTCGGCTAACGTTAAAGGCCCCATCGGATGACGCATGCCGAGCTTCATCACCTCATCAATCGCTTCTTTTGACGCAACTCCTTCATAAAGGCAAAAAACAGCTTCATTTATCATCGGCATCAATACACGGTTGGACACAAAGCCCGGAAAGTCATTGACTTCCACCGGTGTTTTTTTCATCTTTAAGGCAAGCCTCTGTACGGTTTCCGTCGTTTCATCGGATGTTGCGAGCCCTCTGATTACTTCAACAAGTTCCATGACCGGAACCGGGTTCATAAAGTGCATGCCGATCACTTTCTCCGGCCTTTGCGTGACAGCCGCAAGCTCTGTAATCGGAAGAGAGGAAGTATTGCTGGCTAAAATGGCATGAGGCTGGCAAATGCGGTCTAGTTTTTGAAGCAATTCAGCTTTGGCTTTTTTGTTTTCGGCAATGGCTTCAATGACAAAATCGGCTGTTTCCGCTTCATCCAGCCCGGCCGGAGAAATGCGGCTGAAAATGGTTTCTGTCTCAAGATGTGACTTGCGCCCTTTCGCCTTATCTCTATCCAGATTTTTTTGTATGTATTGAAGGCCTTTTGTCACTGCAGCCGGCTCCCAATCATATAAAATGACGTCACACCCTGCTTCTGCGGCAGTCTGGGCAATGCCTGCCCCCATCTGTCCCGCGCCTGCGACCATTATCCTTTTCATCTTCATCTGTTTCTCCCTTCGCTTGATATTCAGTACACCTCAAGCAGCACGGCGTCCCCTTGAGCGGCTCCGCTGCATATGGCCGCCACGCCTAAACCGCCGCCGCGCCGCTTCAATTCGTATATGAGAGTCATGATGATGCGGGCGCCGCTTGCTCCGATCGGATGGCCGAAAGCAATCGCGCCGCCGTTTACATTTACTTTATCAAGGCTGAAGCCGGCTATTTTCTCACTCACCAGTACGACGGACGCAAACGCTTCATTCACTTCGAACAAATCAATGTCCTCAATCGAATAGCCGGTTTTTTTCAGCAGCTGAATGATGGCCTCCCCCGGCGCGCTTGCAAGCTCAGAAGCTTCCAATCCGACAGAAGCAAATCCGAGAATTGAAGCAAGCGGTTTGACATTGCGCTTTGCGGCTTTTTCCTCTGACATCAGCACAAAGGCTCCCGCACCGTCGTTTACACCCGGAGCATTGCCTGCTGTGACCGTTCCGTCTTTAGTAAAAATAGGAGAAAGTTTCGCAAGCTGTTCGAGGCTTGTATCAGGGCGCGGCCCCTCATCAGCTGCTACAGTGTATTCTTTGCCTTTTTTGCCGGTCCAAGTGACGGGGACGATTTCTTCTGCCAATTTGCCTGCATCAGCTGCATCAGCGGCCCGTTTCTGGCTCAGCAAGGCGTAATTGTCCTGTTCGTTTCGGGAAATGCCGTACTTTTTGGCCGCATGGCTCCCGTGAACGGCCATATGAACGTTTTCAAATGCACATGTCAATCCGTCATGTACCATTAAATCCTGAAGTACACCGTCTCCCATCCGAACGCCCCAGCGGCCGGCCGGCACGGCGTACGGAATGCTGCTCATACTCTCCATTCCGCCGGCGATAAGCACGTCCGCATCATGCGCCCGAATCATCTGGTCACAGAACGTGACGGCTCTGAGCCCCGATGCACATACTTTATTAATCGTCTCAGCCGGAACGGACCAAGGAAGCCCTGCGAACCTGGCAGCCTGCCGCGCCGGAATCTGGCCCGCTCCAGCCTGAACGACCATTCCCATGACGGCTCCTTCTGCTTCCCCGGTACTGACACCGGCGCGTTTCATTGCTTCTTTTATAGCAATGCCGCCTAGCTCTGCCGCCTTTACTTCTTTTAATGCCCCACCAAATTTTCCAAACGGCGTTCTAGCCGCACTTACGATTACCGTTTTCCCCACAATTTTGCCTCACTTTCATCAAGATAAAGATAACGCTTACATAAAACGCCCTGTTTGATTATATGAAGCCTTAGATGATGTTATGTTTTTTGCCTACAAAAAAAGAAGACTGCATGAACAGTCTTCTTATTTGCCGCATTCTTGCCTTACAGAAACAGCCCGCTCAGGGTAATCTGTAAAAAATGCATCGGCTCCCGCCTTTATCAGCCATTTCATATCTTCCGGACGGTTGACGGTAAACGGCCGCAGCGCCACCTGATTCTTCGCCAACTGTTTCACGGCTTCCGCGCTGACAGCCGGCGTGCCAAGCTTCGGATGATAACCTGAAGCCGGAATCTCTGCCGCGTACCGTTCGGGCTGGTGAATCACATCCATTGTCAGCACCGCTCTTTCAATGTCGGGTGCAAGCGTATGGCAAAGCGCCATGCTTTCATGATTAAAGGAAGAAAATATAATGCGTTTTTCCAGCCCGTAATACCTGACCTTCTTAATGACTTCTTCTTCCATTCCTTCGTAACGGAATATGCTGTTTTTCAGCTCTATATTGATAAGAAAGTCAGCCTTTTCCGCCAAGCGCAGCACATCTGACAGAAGCGGCACTCGGACGCCTTTAAAGGAATCCTTCCATTTGCCGGCTGCACTGGCAGTTCTGATTTTCTCATAAGCCGTATCCTTCACAAAGCCTTTCAGCGTCGTGGTTCGGTCAAGTGCTTCATCGTGAATGACAACGATGCGGCCGTCTTTTGTCATTTGTACGTCAAGCTCGATTCCGTCCGCGCCCGCCTCAAGCGCTTTTGTAAAAGCAAGCATTGTATTTTCGGGATAGTGTCCCGACGCCCCCCGATGGGCAAAGATATTTGTCATATGTCACCTCAGATGTTTGTCATCGGTTTTCTATATTATAATCGTTTTGCATAAAAGGAGGGCGCCATTTACGCAATTTTTACATTCACTGATTTTCATAATAGGCTTCGATTCCGTTTACGACAGCATCGGCGGCATGCTCTTGGCCGCTGTTGTTTTTCAGCTTGTCCGCATCTGAAGGATTTGTGATAAAGCCTAATTCAGCGAGCACACTCGGCATTTTCGAATATGTAATGACATAAAAAGGCGCTTCTTTTACACCTCTGTCTCTCGTGCCCAAGGACGAGACAAGCTGATGCTGAATTTCTGAAGCAAGCTTTTCGCTGTTTGCTCCTTCATATGCCGAATTAAAATACGTTTCCGTTCCCGCCGCTGATGATACACCTGAATTCGCATGCAGGCTGACGAACAAATCCGATTGGCTGGCGCTTGCTTTCGCCACTCTCTCGTCCAGGCTTAAAAAGGTATCGCCAGTTCTTGAAGCTACCGGTTTTGCGCCTTCTGCGTCCAGTTTGGCTATGACTCGATTCGAAACCGCCGCATTCACGTTTTTCTCCAATAATCCGCTGCCGGATGTCCCGCTGTCCCCGCCGCCATGTCCGGCGTCAATATAGATGGTTTTCCCTTGTATCGGTTCGGCCGCATTGACTGACGGCGCAAGCAGCAGCAAAGCCGCACCGAATGCGGCAGCGCTTTTCGTTAGTAATCCCACGTTTTTTCCTCCCCCATTTTCACATGTTGTTTTCTCTTTTCATTTCCTCAAGACGCAGTTGTCCGCTGCTCTCTTTTTTATAGGTGATTTGCACCGCCGTATGTACAGGCAGAGACTGACATTCAAATCGCTTTGCAAGGGGCACCTTGACCTTTTGCCGTTCACCGTCTATTTCCACTGTTATCGTATCTTGGCCGTTTGTTTTGATATAGATCCCTTCCTGTGTAAATGACGGTGCTGAATCCGCCTCCGCGGTGTAATCGCAGCCTGATAACAGCCATGCGGTGAAGATCAGCAGAATGACAGACTTCACTGGACCACCCCTCGTTTTCTTGTTCGGCTTAATCTTTGAACAGAATGGCCGTTTTGTAAAGGGCGCCTCCTTTCACCCAGCGATTTTCCATTTTTCAGAAGAGGGCTGCAAGACCCGCTGATTACCTGAAGTTAGAAAGAAAGAAAGCTGATCAGTCTATGAAAAAGGCTCTATCGGAAGACTGCATATGCAAAATTTAACGGAAACGGACGACTTTCTATTCATTTTGAAAAAAATTGCTTCTCCGCAAATAGAGAGGGGCGCATCAAGCGCTCCCCCTTTAGAAACCGTTCATATTTATTTTGCGTTTTTCATAGAATGAACGGGACAACTTAAAAGAGCAGTGTATTAATGGCAATGATAAGAATAATGGCTCCGCTGAACACCGTGCTGAACTGCCCGACATGTAAGGATCCGATCCGCAATGACGCGGCTTTTTTCCCCAGCGTACAGCCGATCCATATAGTAAGGAAGCTTCCGACAGCAGCGGTGATGGAAATCGCGGCAGGAGACAGCCCGATTAATCCCGCGCTTAATCCATTTGTGAGCGCATTTGCAGATACGGCTACCCCTAGAACCATAGATTCCAGCATGCCGATTTCTCCTGACCCATCGGCATCAGCAGCCTCCGGGTTTTTCAACAAACCGGAAAAACGGCCTTCTTTTTTTGACGAAACATCAACACGCGCTGTTTCTTGTTTTTTTCTCGGAACGGCCAGCAGGATGATACGGATGCCGATGACGGATAAAATAAAGGCTGCCAGCAATACGGGAAGAATCCCTGGTAAAATAGCCGAAATCCATTTTCCGAAATAAATGCCGATATAGCTGAATAAAAAACAGATAAACGCGATCATCATATTTGCTGCATGTGGTATTTTGATTTTTCTGATTCCATAAGACATCCCCACACCCAAATTGTCGATGCTTGATGATACTGCCAATCCCAAAATCAATAACCAAGCCATGTATTCCCTCTCCATTCTTTGATGTCTTTTCAACACGTCATGCTGTTGAATCTACACTATCCTATTCAGCTGCTCAGGAAAGGTACCCGTTATTCATCAATTTATTGATCATTTATCATCATACCGGCGGAAACGAGGTGACACCCATTGACAGAGAAAAGAAACAAAGACCTTGGCCCCCTTTTAAAATCATTGCTTGAAGAGCACTCACTCTCAATGAGAAAGCTCGGCACACTGACAAACATTGACACAGCTACCATCTCCCGCATTATTAACGGAAAGCAAAATGCAAACTTAAAGCACCTTCAGGAATTCTCGAAACATCTGCATATTTCGCTCGAAGAATTACTTGAAGCGTCCGGCATAGCTATCGGAAATGACAAAGAAACGCCATCCCCAGACCCGCTGACAGCGATTCAGGATATGCTCAATATGGCCGAAATGTTTGATAAGCCTTTTACGCAAGAACAAATTGAGCGTGAACTGACCAGATATGAGCAATATGCCAAAACCCAGCAGGGCCATCGCCTCATTTGTGAAGAGTTTCAAAAAAAAATGGATAACGAAGGAAGTGTCGGCCCGATTATTGATCATTTAAAGGAGATGCACCTTCAATATATGGATGAATCGACCCTGCCCGAAGATCGCGCCATCCTCGGAAGCGCTTTGCTATATTTTATTTTGGCGACGGATGTGATCCCTGATTATATGTTTCCGATCGGCTATTTGGATGACGCAATCGCCGTTCAAATCGCTTTGCACCGGCTGAAAAAGACGTGACGGCGCTTTTTGAGAAAAGCGCTTTTTTGTGTTGAAAAAGATGAAACACCGTATTACGGTTTTGTCAAAACAGAGACAGCTGTCATATGATGCATCAACCTAAGAAAAAGGAGGGTGTCTTCTATGGACAGCAACACAGTTGTGGCAGTTTGTGCTCTGTTAAGTGTTGTGATTCAGATCGGAACGATATTCGCCGCGGGAAAGTATAACAAAGAATAACGAAAACAAATTGACGGGATTTTTCAGCTGGCGTATGCTTATAAATAACTTGTAAATGATATGAAAGAAGATATGAATATGAAAAAAATCCTCCTCCTCTTCGCTGCTGCCGTGATATTCAGCTCGATCGGCCATCAGATTTCAGGCGGCTATACGGACCCTGAAAAAGAGCGCAGAAAACCGCTCCATACGCTTAAATGGCTGAACCGGTCGTAGATGCAGAAGAAGCATAAGCAAATTAATTGCACACAATTCAAACATAGGCTAGAATACTGTCGAGTCAAACTCCCAAGGAAGAAGGCGAAATGATGAAGCAAAAATATAAACCGCTGTTTGAACCATTTACGTTTCAAAGCGGCGTCACCATACCAAACCGGATCACGGTTGCACCGATGACCCACTATTCATCCAATGAAGACGGAACGATATCTGACCGCGAAATCAGCTATATTACCCCACGGTCAAAAGAGATGGGCATGGTCATTACGGCATGCGCAAACGTAACACCGGACGGCAAAGCGTTTCCGGGCCAGCCTGCCATCCATGATGATTCCCACATTCCCGGCTTGCGCAGACTTGCCGAGACCATTCAATCACAAGGAGCGAAGGCCATTGTCCAAATCCACCACGGCGGATTGGAATGCCCTCCTGAGCTCGTGCCGAATGAAGACGTCGTCAGTCCGAGCGGTGCAGAAGAAAACGGCAGTCAAACGGCCCGCGCCCTCACTGAACAAGAGGCTGAACATATCGTAAAAGCGTTCGGCGAAGCGACACGAAGAGCGATTGAAGCAGGTTTTGACGGCGTAGAAATTCACGGGGCAAACGGCTACTTAATTCAGCAATTTTACTCCCCGAAAACAAATCAGCGCACAGACCGCTGGGGCGGAAGCGCTGAGAAACGATTAGCTTTCCCGCTTGCCGTTGTTGACGCAGCCAAAAAAGCGATCGCCGAACACGCGAAGGATCCGTTTGTGCTCGGTTACCGCCTGTCACCGGAAGAGCCGGAAACGCCGGGTCTTACAATGACTGAAACATTCACGCTTGTTGACGCGCTCGCGGAAAAAAACTTGGATTACTTGCATATTTCCCTGATGGACGTCAATTCTAAAGCACGCCGCGGGGCAGATGTTACACGGACCCGAATGGATTTACTGAACGAACGTGTCGGTCAAAAAGTGCCGCTGATTGCAGTCGGTTCCATCTATACTGCAGACGAAGCACTGGCAGTGATTGAAAGCGGAATTCCATTAGTGGCTTTGGGCCGCGTCATCTTAATTGATCCTGAATGGGCAGTGAAGATTAAGGAAGGCCGAGAACAAGATATCGAAAAAGTCATCAAAGCTTCTGAAAAAGAAAAATACCGCCTCCCTGATCCGTTATGGGAAATGATCAAAAACACACGCGGCTGGGTGCCGTTTGAGGAGTAAACATTTGAGAAGAAACTGCCGGGAGTTCCGGCAGTTTTTTTATCGCCCATAAAATTTTTGCCGCTTTGTTTAATCTTATTCAAAATGACAGCGTACATATAGTTAATAGATTGATAGAAAGGAGACCGTGTATATGATGGCTGGTTTTCCTATTAATATTAACAGCGTTTCCGGGAACGGAGTTGTCAATGTCGGCGGCGCGCTTTCAATAAGTCCGTTAACCGTATCAAAAAGCGTCTTCGGGTCCGGGGGTTCCAATACGGGAATTGTAATCGAAAATAACTTGTTCAGCACAACAAATTCAGTAAGCTCCCAATACTCAGATCAAAACGTAACAAAAACGATATGATGATGACTCCGAATATCTCCCTCCATCCGGCTGCAGGAAAGCCGGTCTTTTTGTTTTTCAAAATTTTTGCCGCTCCGTTTAATCCTATTTAGAAAGAATGCGTACATATAGTTAGTAGATTGCAGGGAAAGGAGACAAAATAGCATGACCGGTTTCCCTATTCATATTAACAACGTATCAGGAAACGGAGTTGTCAATGTCGGCGGCGCGTTTACCATCAGCCCTTTAAGCGCTTCAAAAACAGCGTATGGATCCGGAGGTTTAAATACCGGAATTGTCATCGAAAACAACTTTGTAAGCCAGTCGAAAATGATCGGCCGCCAATTTTCAGATCAGAATGTTGTGAAATCGTTTTAGTTAAGGCTGCGTTCATGCGGATGATATGCAGCACCCTCCGCTAATATATAACAGCACTTATGTCCCCCTTCCAAAACAATCACATATGAAAAGGTGAGGGTTACAGCTGATGATGGCTGCTAAGGACAATCTTATTTGGAATACGAATGAAAAACGCGGTTTTGAGCTTGAATACCTCTTCTCTGCCCAGTATGGCGGACAACCAAAACCAATGTCAGAATCATGGGCAGACTATTTTTGTTCAAATGTACTATCTGATATCCTCACTCGCCGTATCAATCTTCACCTCTTAAAGCCGCATGTATCACTTATTTGCTTAATGATTTCAAACTCGTTAAATTGAAGGCATGCTGTTGAATGATTTCAGTTAAAGTGGAATAAAAATCAGATTGAAAGCATCCAACCATTGATGTTACAGAATGTATTGAACGGCGGTTTACTATCCTATTAAGAAGGAAGGTAGCATTGATGAAAAAGCTCTGCCGAGAAGTTTGGATCGAAGTAAATCTTGATGCCATTAAAAAAAATTTACGAGCGATTCGCCATCATATTCCAAATAAGACCAAAATTATGGCTGTCGTAAAAGCGAACGCTTACGGTCATGGGTCTGTAGAAGTGGCGCGCCATGCACTGGAACATGGGGCAAGTGAGCTCGCTGTTGCCAGTCTGGAGGAGGGGATTGTTTTACGAAAAGCGGGGATTACAGCACCTATCCTTGTTCTTGGTTTTACATCCCTTAGTTGTGTGAAAGAGTCAGCAGATTGGAATATAGAGTTATCAGCATTTCAGGTTGATTGGATTAAAGAAGCTAACGAGATATTAGAAAAAGGAGCAAGTACGAATCGGTTGGCTATTCATATTAATGTGGATACTGGTATGGGACGATTAGGTGTACGCACAGAAGAAGCGCTTTTAGCAGTAGTGAAAGCACTAAAGTCAAGTAAATTCCTAAGATGGACAGGAATCTTCACACATTTTTCAACAGCTGATGAACCAGACACTGCACTAACCAGGCTGCAGCATGATAAATTTATCAGTTTTCTCCGCTTTTTAAAAAATCAAGGCATTGAACTGCCTACCGTGCATATGTGCAACACAGCTGCAGCTATCGCTTTCCCGGAATTTAGTGCCGATATGATTCGTTTAGGTATAGGCTTATATGGATTATATCCTTCAGCATATATAAAGCAGCTAAACCTCGTTAAGCTTACACCTGCATTAAGTTTAAAGGCGCGTATAGCTTATGTGAAAACCATGCTGACAGAACCTCGAACCATCAGCTATGGTGCTACGTACATCGCAAACCATGGAGAAGTAATTGCTACAATCCCGGTCGGCTATGCTGACGGTTATTCTCGGGCACTTTCGAATCGCGGGTTTGTTCTTCATCGCGGAAAACGAGTGCCGGTGGCGGGAAGAGTGACGATGGATCTAATAATGGTTAGTTTAGGAGAGGGTGAAGGTAAACAAGGAGAGGAAGTCGTGATTTACGGTCAGCAAAAGGGAGCTGAGATTTCCGTTGATGAAGTTGCTGAAATGCTTAATACGATCAACTATGAAGTGGTGTCTACATTAAGCCGCCGCATCCCTCGTTTTTTTATAAGAGATGGCGAGATTATCAAGGTATCAGCTCCAATATTATACGTGTAGATTTTATTTGGGGACATCCGACCGCCTCCTCAACCGGTAATACCCACGACTATCAAAACCGCACAGTTCATCGAAAATTTCTTCCCATTATTAGTAACTGCGAGGTTAGTTACGGATTGGCACAGCCTCTTCGGAAATAACTGCGAAGTCACTTTTAAAAACGGACACCTTTTTGCTGAAATTATATCCGTCATTAATAGATGCGTATAGCCTTC
The DNA here is from genome assembly GCF_018613535.1 of Bacillus sp. ISL-51. Classification (GTDB taxonomy): domain Bacteria; phylum Bacillota; class Bacilli; order Bacillales; family Bacillaceae; genus Bacillus. The sequence goes on along the minus strand of NZ_JAGGQB010000006.1, from coordinate 451,240 downwards.
GGAAAATGGACAAAAAACAGACGGGCGGCAGTCCCGTCTGTTACTCTCATCTCGTCTTAAAACTATTCACAAAAGCTTCCCCTTCTGCCTCAGTGCGAACAATCTGCTGAGCACTCTCACTGATCCGTTCTGCCATCGCTTTTTGAGCCTTTCCCTCAAAGCTGTAAAGAAGCGCTGTATAGACCTCGTTTAATTCTTCCTGAATGGTGCTCATCTGGGACTTCTGTTTCAAAGCACTGCGCACAGTCTGTAACTTCGTGTTTGCTGCTTGCGTCATTCCTGTTTTCAGCATTTGCCGCTGAAGCATTTTTCTCAGGGGGTCATCTTTTTGTTCCAGAAGCTTGTCTAATGTCGTCATGAAAATCATCTCCTATAAACGTAACCAGTTTGCCAGCATCTGGTCTTTTTCCTGAAAGTCATCTGCGATTTGATGTAAGAATCCGCCGATCTCTTCAAGGTCTGTTATCGCTGCCTGCAATGAATCAATGTATGCCTGCTCTGCCTGTGTGTCGTAAAAAATCGGGCCTTTATCGTAAAATTGCGCAATATCCTCAAGTGTATTGGTCACGTCTTGCCCATGAAGCTGATCATACAGGCCGTATCCGGCTTGACCGTGAAATTCCATTTTCAGCTCGGCGATTTTCTCATCGTGTTCCTGATAGGCGTGCTGCGCTTCTTTTTTCATTTTCCGTAAATCCTCAGCCATGGCCTGCACCTTTTCACCCAGCTTCTTTGCGCTTTTCGGCGTTACTTTTATCGTGTCTCCGCTGCCGATTGCACCGGACGGCAGGAGAGCGCCGAGGTTTTTATCGAAGACTAGATCCTCTCCGTTTGGGTTTGCAATGTTTCCTTTTCGATCAAATATGAAATTCGCTTCGTTTAAGCCGTGTGTATCCGGATTTCTCAGAATTACGGTAGTGAGGAAATAAGCGAGATTCTTCCCTATCTGTTCGGACAGTGTCCCATTAAGCCGCTCCTTTCGGCTGAACTGCGAGAGCGAGGGATTTTTCGTATAAATCGTCGTCCCGTTATGACGGTCGTATTCATTCCAGTAGCCCGCCCCGACCATGTCATCCGGATTGATGATTGAGCGTATGTAAGGATCGTATAAGCCGCTGTTGATTTCTTTCTGTTTAGCCTCATCATGCAGTTTAACAACAGAAGGACTGTTAAAAGCTGCTGCGTAAATATCATTGTTGACCGCACTGTATTCCGCTTCTGCTCCTCCCAATGAATGTCCGGTAGTTGAAACGATTGTTGATGTTCCGTTATACTTTTTCTTCACTTCGCGTACCAGATGATCAGCTTGATCAATTTGCGATGTTTTCGTCAACAGCTTATAGTCTCCGGTTGTGAGCATTGCGCCTTGGGAGGGAGTTCCGTTATATTTCCCGAGAGTTTTAGACGTGTCCTTGGCGTCCTTTTTAACAATAAAATGGGCTTCTTTTTTTGGATCACTTCCGAAAACAATGTTGCCGCCGTCTGCTTTTATGCCGTCACCTATCGGGTCTTTTCCGAGATCGGTTCCTGCAAAGGCTACGACAGCGTTTTTCGGATTGTTTGACTTGGCCCACTTTCCACCTTTTTCCTTTACGCCTTTTGAGAAGACAAAGGCATCAAGACCCGTATCAGAATCCTGCTCAACTTTTTCAACGTACCAATAAGATGTCTTACTGATTTTATAAGGGGTTTTATATTTCATGTGTAGGGCTAACATTTTATAGTGGTAGGCCGCTTGGCTCAAACGGTAATATTCTTTATCTGTAACATTAGAGATGGTTATTTCTTTTCGTTTTGACATATATACATCACCTTTCATATATTGTAAAATAAGTTCCGAAAGGATGATACGCATGAGAAAATACATTATTATCCTAATAGTTATAATTATAACAGTGGGAGGTTTTTTCGTGAAGCATCAATATGACAACCGTAAGAATGAAGAAAAACTTGTGCATGAGGCGCAAGATCATATGAAAAATTATTTAAAAAAAGACTATAAAAACGTACAAGAAGTACACTTCTCAAAAAACTACACTATCGATCCAACAGGCGGAATAGAAGTTTCAGGCTACATAAATAATAATAAAGAAAAAGAATTTTCCGGGATATATGATCCAACGAACAAGGAGATAGGTATTTCAGTAGTCAATGCCGAAGAAAAGTAAAATACCCCCTCATTTGGAGGTGGGTATTTGTTGTCTAATTATTCATCTTACAAAACCGGCGCTATCGCTCTCATACCGTCCGGCAAGAAACATCATTAAGTCCATTGCGGACATGTCTGCGATTTCTTCTAACTAGGAATGTGTCCGTTTATCGGAATCGAATACATTCGAATGGATACTCACCAACTGATCCGGTTCTGTGTCGTCTGTCATAGTAAGTGCGCAGCCGTTAGCGAGGTCAATCGCTTCTACCGTTTCCTCAATTCGTTTGCCTTCCTCCCTAAAATAAAAGTGAGTGATTTTGTTCTTTTCCATTATCCTGTAACCCCTTTCGCTTCAGCTATTTTAATCATGAATTCAAGTACGGTCATATTTGCAATTTCTTGACTGTTAGCGTTTGACGTCTATGACGACGGGTACATACGCGAAATAACCGGCGCAGTCCATTACGTGGATCATATACGAAAGGAATTTCGCATAAAAGACGCTAAGGGCGATAACCATTTCGTGAGGTTCACGGACATTACAAACGTAAAAAATGCCCCATCCGGTTAAGGACGGGGCTTTTTATTATTTCGCAGTTTGTTCGCGTATATCGTTTTTTATCAAGCGCAGATCACTCGCTGATTCATGCGCTCTACTATTCGCTTCATCTAAAATTCGTATAATAATTGCAAGTCCGAAAAGAATAGCAACGGAAACTACGCCGGCCAAGACGCTAAAGAACACGGATGACTGCATACTGCTCGCAAGTGCTTTGTCCGTTTTATATTGCGCTTGAGCGATAGAATTATCGTATAGCTCCTCGCTTACTTGTTTACTCGTTTTTGCATCTGCCGCTATGTCCTTATCAAACATAACGAAGCCCGCAATAATTCCCGCTACTACACAAATAACACTCAAATACATTAGCACTTTTACAGTAATCTTCTCCAAATTCCACACCCCCATTAATGGTTAAGTTATACTATCTGAACATCTTTTTCCTCAATGCCTGTTCGTTATGTAACACGGGCACCTACGCATTCATACGTAAGTGCCCGCAAAAAGTTCCGTTATTTATTTCGTAGTTCCCTCACGCTTTGTTCCGATCTCGAAAAGACCCGTCGCAGCCAAGCCGGCAAACCCGCCTGCCCATAGACGCAGCACCAAGTCGAGGTCAATAAACGGATAAGCGATCGCACCCAATCCGATACCGATTACGAAGCTCAGGGCCGGCACGATATTCGTCGGCAGCTTAATTGTCTTCTTCACGAGTTAAACGAGCGCAGTTAGGATAGGCGCCAATACTGTAGCGAAAATTAATACGTCTTCCATGATATCGTCTCCCTTTTCGTTTATTTTACGGTTGCGCCTGTGGACTTCGCGGCATAGACGTTTACCTTTCCGAACTGGTCCGTTTTGATCGTATACACGTCCCTTTGCGGATTACCAAGAACTTCGTACTTCAGGCCGTCGAATTTCTTCGGACGAACAGACTGCATTCGTTCCCTTTGACCGACGCTCTTTACGGTGTAAGTGGAACCCGATGTTTTGGCTGGCTGGCAGAAGACTTTCCGCCGAGCGCTTTAAGTTCCGCAGCGATCGCTGCTTGCACCGCTTTCCAACGGTCCTCACTTATAACTGCGAATAGACTAAGGAAAATGGACAAAAAAATAACCGCCCAATAAATGGGCGGCAAAATTATTCACACTTATTCCAAAAGAACAGGCATAAATTCATCGCTATTATGACGAAAAATTCATCGGAATTGCAATAAATTAATTTTCGAAAAAGACGGCAATTCAACACAATAAACGCCGTCAAATCAACGTTTAACTCGCTTTATGCTCCAATCTCAGCTTATCTGCGACCATCGCGATAAATTCTGAGTTGGTTGGTTTTGCCTTTGTCATGCTTACGGTATATCCGAACAGTGAAGAAATAGAGTCGATATTTCCCCTGCTCCACGCGACTTCAATGGCGTGGCGGATTGCTCGTTCTACACGGCTTGCGGTCGTGTTGAATTTTTTGGCGATGTCGGGATAAAGAACTTTTGTGATGCTTCCGAGGAGCTCGATATCGTTATATACCATGGAAATGGCTTCACGCAAATAAAGATAGCCTTTGATATGGGCAGGCACACCAATCTCATGGATGATGCTTGTGATGCTGGCATCAAGATTTTTCCGTTTCGGTTCCGGCTGGCTGCGGATGATGCTGCTTTGCGCAGATGGTGCACGGTGTGTCACGCTGCTGGCATTTCCGCTTACTTGGCGGATATGCCCGACAAGGTTTTCCATGTCAAACGGCTTAAGGATAAAATAGGATGCCCCTAAATCGACAGCTTTTTTCGTAACATCTTCCTGCCCGAACGCTGTCAGCATGATGACGTTCGGCTGCTTGGCAAGCTCTGATCCCCGAAGGCGCTCCAATACCGCGAGGCCGTCAAGATGCGGCATGATAATGTCTAAGACGAGCACGTCGGGATCTTTTTCTTTAAACAAAGAGAGACATTCCTGTCCGTTATACGCAACGCCGATCACTTCCATATCTTCCTGTCCCTCTATATATTCACTCAACAGGCTTACAAGCTCTCGATTATCGTCAGCAACACAAACTTTAATTTTCTCCACGTTTCTTCCTCCCCCAATGTATTAACAGGACACAACCTTTTATGACTGCTACATGTTACATTCGACAAAACCACTACTTCCCCTTTTAAAAAATCCATATTTACCAATAATAGTGGTATATCTTTGTTTTTCTAGCATTTTCTAGGTTTTTCGACTAAAAATTAAGTTTGACAAATCAGGAAACGTGAATTTGTCGAAAAATCTTCTTTTCTTATTTTACATGAATCCCAGATAGAAGTGAAGAACACAACAAATAAAAAACTGCCGGATAACCGGCAGTCAGCTTGCTTTGTCTTTCCCGTATACATCAATTCCCGCTTCAGAAAGCATCCATTCGATATGAACACCGTAGCCGCTCGTCGGGTCATTGACAAATACGTGAGTCACGGCCCCGACGACTTTCCCGTTTTGGATGATCGGGCTTCCGCTCATTCCCTGTACAATTCCGCCGGTTCTTTTCAGCAGTTTCGGGTCTGTTACCTTTAAAACCATTCCCTTTGTCGCCGGGAATTTTTGCGGTGTCGTACTGACGATTTCAATGTCAAACTTCTCCACCTTGTCGTTTTCAATGACCGTAAGCATTTGTGCCGGCCCTTTTTTCACTTCGTTTGACAGGGCGACGGGAAGCGCTTTATCAGAAATGTTGTTTTCAATCGGCTGATGCAGCGTTCCGAAGATGCCGAACGGACTGTTTCGGTTAATGTCACCAATCTTTTTCCGTTCTGAGGAAAACCTCGCCAGCTTTTCGCCCGGGTTGCCGCCTGTCCCTTTTTCAATCGAGGTTACGGTAGAACGGACGATTTCCCCGTCTTCTACAACGATCGGTTTTTTCGTATCCATATCAGATATAACATGGCCCAGTGCGCCGTATTTTTTTGTTTTCGGTTCAAAAAAAGTCATGGTGCCGATGCCGGCTGCCGAATCGCGGATGTAAAGCCCGATCCGATATTTTCCTTCTGCCTCATCCTTTGTCGGAATAAGCTTTGTCTTAATTTTTTGATTATCGCGTTTCACCAATAAATCCAGAGATTCACCGGTTTTGCCCGCTTTTTGAATAAACGGAGCGATATCGCTCATTTTTTCAATTTTATGTCCGTTCATTTTAACAATGATGTCGCCTGCTTCTATTCCCGCTCGTTCCCCCGGAGACTTTTTTCCATCCTTTGTCATCACTTGATGAAAACCGACGACCAGGACACCGACAGAATGTAACTTGACACCGATGGACTGGCCGCCGGGAATGACCTTCAATTCAGGAAGGACACGTACTTTCGTTTTTTTAATGGGAAATCCGGCAAGATCATATACTACTTCTGACCGGCCTTGTTTTTGTCCCGTGATGCTTGTTTGGCCGTGATCTTTTTTCAGCGTAAAGGCTTCAGATAATTCACCCTTTTCAGCGCTTATTGCTGCATTTGCGGAAACAGCCTGTGTTTGGTTTTCAAAGACGCTCGTTTGCGCCGGAATCATTAAATATTCTTTAAATGGCTTGCAAAAGCCTACACTTAGTAAAGAAACAAGGAGAATTACACCTATTGCTTTTCTCATGTTATCGGGCATTCATTACTTCACTCTCCTCGCTCCTATCCCACACCACTTTCTTTTTCTGCTACATCTATACTTTTGCCTTTCTGAGCATGATTTATAACCGGCATACTAAGAAAAACATTGGATACACTGTTAGAGAAATGGAACATAAAAATAAGCTGCCTATTCAGCAGCTTATCCTGTCGTTTTTACTTGTCCGGCTTGTTTTAAGAGCTCCTTCGCATGCCTTTTTGTGAGATCTGTGACCTCGACTCCTGCGATCATGCGCCCGATTTCCACTACCTTGTCCTGATTGGAAAGCGGGGTGACATGGGTTGTCGTCCGGCCGTCTTTTAATTCTTTAGCGATTAAAAGATGGGTATCGGCCATGGCTGCGACCTGCGGAAGGTGTGTAATGCAAAGCACCTGTGAGCCGGTTGATACTTTATGAATTTTTTCCGCGATCGCTTGTGCGACACGGCCGCTGACTCCGGTATCAACCTCATCGAATATAATTGAGGTAACATCCTGCTGGGATGAAAAAATGCTTTTAATCGCCAGCATCACCCGTGACAATTCTCCTCCTGAGGCTACCTTTGACAGCGGTTTTAGCGGTTCGCCCGTATTTGTTGAAATTAAAAACTTCACGATATCAATGCCTTTTGGCGTCAGCTGCACCGGCTGGCCGTTTATAACCGGAGCTACATCGGCAGACGGGTCGGTCTTCACGAGAAATTCTGTATCGAAAGTGGATTTTCCCATATACAGGCTTTTTAATTCTTGATGGATTTCTTCAGCTAGCTTTTTAGCCCACGCTTTTCTGATTTTTGACAAATTGGCGGCCTCTACGGCCACATCTTTACCGACAGATTCCAATTCCTTTTTCAGCGCTTCAAGGTGGCTGTCCCGATTTTCAATCTGATCGATCTCTTCCTCTATTTTTGAGCCATATTCCAGAATGTCTTCTACCGTCGCTCCATATTTGCGTTTGAGCTGTTTTATTTCGTTTAAACGTGTTTCAATAAAATTAAGCCGTTCAGGATCAAATTCCAGTTCATCTAACAAGTTGCGCATCTGAAATGTCGCATCTTCCAGCAGGTAATAAGAGCTTGAAACACTTTCGGACAGCTTTTGCAGCGGCTCATTGATATCGGAAATATCATCCAGCTGAGATGAGGCCATCCCGACCCAATCGAGTCCTCCCTGCTCGCTGCGGAGAGCGTTATAAGCGTTTTGCAATGATTCATATATCTTTTCGAAGTTGGATATTTGCTTGCGCTCTTCTTGCAAAGTTTCGTCTTCATTCAGCTCAAGCTTCGCCGATTCGATTTCTTCAAGCTGAAATTGAATCAGATCTAACCGATGCGCCATTTCCTGCTCGCTTTCTGACAGCTGCTTTACTTTTTTAAGCAGCTTCATGTAGCGGACATATCCCTCCTGGTAAGCCTGAAGCGCTGCTTCGGCTTCGATGCCTGCAAATTTATCCAAAAGCTCTAAATGCTTGTCGTCCTCCATTAACAGCTGGTTATCGTGCTGTCCGTGAATATCTAATAAAAGTCTGCCGATTTCCCTCAAGGCTGCAATCGTTACTAATTTTCCGTTAACACGGCACACGCTTTTTCCCCCGGCATTGATATCCCGTCTCATGACAATCATGTCGTCTGATGCGTCTATTCCCTGCTGACGGCACACCTCAAAAACGGGATGGCCGCTTTCCAGCAAAAACAGCCCTTCAAGCTCGGCCTTTGTTTCCCCGTAACGGACAAATTCAGAAGACCCGCGCCCGCCGACTAATAAGGAAACGGCGTCTATAATAATCGACTTGCCGGCACCGGTTTCCCCCGTCAGGACGGTGAGACCCCGCTCAAACGAAATCGTCAGTTCCTCTATAATGGCAAAGTTTTTTATTGATAGTTCAGCTAACAAACAGCATTCCACCTTTTATCTGATAATTACGCTACAAGAGCTCCAGCAGTCGGCTTTGGACACCTTCCGTATCTTCAGGCGTCCTGCAAATGATTAAAATCGTGTCGTCTCCGCAAATCGTGCCCATAATTTCTTCCCATTCGAGATTATCCATTAGAGCGCCAATAGCCTGGGCATTTCCCGGCATCGTTTTCAGGACGATCATATGGCTTGCCGAATCAATTTTTACAAACGCATCCATTAATGAGCGCTTCAGCTTTGACAGCGGATTAAAACGCTGATCCGCCGGAAGGCTGTATTTGTAAGAACCTGTATTGGTCGGCACCTTTACAAGATGAAGCTCTTTAATATCCCTGGAAACGGTAGCCTGGGTTACCTTATACCCCTCTTCCCGCAGCATGTCAACTAAGTCATCCTGCGTTTCAATCTCATGGCTCGTAATAAGCTCTCTGATTTTTATATGCCTTTGGCCTTTCGTCATGTCAGCACCTCTGTTTCAAGCTGTCTTGTCATTATGTTAACCGCTTCTCTATAAAAAGTACATGATTGCAGAAAAAAGGAATAATAGCCCCCTATTATTCCGGTACATCTGCTTTTTTTGCTTTTAATGTCTGATGTGCCTCTCCTACGGTGCGAAGAATGTCTTCTTCCGGCAGCTCTGCGCCGTTTTGACCTTCGCCTTCCCACCTCAAATGAAGCAGGAATTCAATATTCCCGTCTCCGCCGGTAATCGGTGAGAAAGACAGTCCTTTGCATACATAGCCTTCGGCTGCGGCAAAATGAACCATACGCCGGAGAACATCGGCGTGGACGCCGGGATCTCTGACAATGCCCTTTTTGCCGACTGATTCCCGTCCGGCTTCAAACTGCGGCTTTACGAGCGCGATGCAATCGCTCCCGGGCACAAGCAGCGTTTTTAACACCGGCAGAATTAAGCGGAGAGAAATGAAAGAAACATCGATTGTGGCGAATTCCGGCAAGCCTTTTGTAAAGTCGGAAGGCTCCGAGTAGCGGAAATTCGTCCGCTCCATCACCACAACCCTCGCATCCTGTCTCAGCTTCCACGCAAGCTGATTGTAGCCGACATCCACCGCATAGGATTGTTTTGCGCCGTTTTGCAGGGCGCAATCCGTAAATCCTCCCGTCGATGAGCCGATGTCAATCATGATTTTTCCTTCAACTGAAACGGGAAATTCCTCAAGAGCTTTTTCGAGCTTTAATCCGCCTCTGCTCACGTATTTGAGAGGATTCCCTTTTACCATTAGCGGGAGGTCCCGGGCAATTTTTTCACCCGGTTTGTCCAATCGGTTTTCATTTGAGTAGACGATGCCCGCCATAATGGCGCGCTTCGCTTTTTCCCGCGTTTCTGCGAGTCCTTTTTCTACAAGAAGTACGTCTAATCGTTCTTTTTTTGCTGTCATGATCCAATTCCTTTATGTGTCTTCGGCGGCATCAGCAGTCTGATCCGGTTAATGGCCTCCGCTTTTGTCAGCCCGATCTCTTCGAGAAGTGCGGTTACACTTCCGTGTTCAATAAATCGGTCAGGTATCCCCATTCGGTCAATCTGCGTATGGTACATGCCGAGGTCATGAGCGAATTCAAGTATCGTGCTTCCGAATCCGCCTTCAAGCACGGCTTCTTCAATCGTTAATATCGGCAGTCCTTCGTTAAGGATGGCCTTCATCATTTGTTTGTCAATCGGTTTAATAAAACGCGCATTTACAACACGCACTGAAAGGCCTTCTTTTTGCAGCTCTTCGGCGGCTTCAAGCGCCATTTCAATGGTCGTGCCGAACGTTAAAATAACCGCGTCCTTCCCGGGACGGAGAACTTCCCATGTTCCGATCGGAATGGTTTTCAGCTCTTCATCCATTTTCACGCCGAGCCCGTTTCCGCGCGGAAAGCGCATGGCAATCGGTCCTTCCTCAAAGCTGAGTGCAGTGTTTACCATATGGCGCCCTTCATTTTCGTCCTTCGGCATCATTAAGACGAGATTCGGAATATGGCGCAAGAAGGCGATGTCAAATACGCCTTGGTGTGTCTCACCGTCTGCACCGACTAAACCAGCGCGGTCAATGCCGATAAATACATTCGCGTTCTGGCGGCAGATGTCATGGACGACCTGATCGTAAGCCCGCTGCAAAAACGTTGAATAGATCGCGAGAAACGGCTTCATGCCCTGAAGCGCCATGCCGGCTGCCATCGTTGCCGCATGCTGTTCTGCAATCCCCACGTCAAACATGCGTTCAGGAAATTCTTTCGCGAACCCTTCCAGCTTTGAGCCGACAGGCATTGCCGGTGTAATGGCGACGATTCTGTCATCTTTGCGTGCAAGCTCCTGCACCGTGCCGCTGACGAGGCCGCTCCATGAAGGGGCTGCGGCTTTCGGCTTGACAAAATCACCCGTATTGATTTTATAAGGTCCCGTGCCGTGCCACGTGCCGATGGTGTCAGATTCAGCCGGCTTATAACCTTTACCCTTTTTCGTGATGACATGCAAAAGGACGGGGCCTTTTGTTTTTTTGGCATACTGCAGATTTTCAAACAGTTCGCTGTAAGAATGCCCGTCGACCGGTCCTAAATACGTAAAGCCCAGCTCTTCAAAAAACATTCCCGACACAAGCATATATTTTAAGCTGTCTTTAATCCGTTCAGCCGTTGCGGCCAGTTTTCCGCCTACTGCAGGAATCCTCTTGAATAAATATTCAAGCTCATCTTTCACCCATTGATATTTGCCGGCCGTCCGAAGGCGCCCGAGCATAGAATGAATTGCCCCGACATTCGGCGCAATACTCATTTCATTATCATTAAGGATGACGATCATGTCTTTTTTTTCATCTCCGATATGGTTCAGCGCTTCAAGCGCCATTCCGCCGGTTAATGCACCGTCTCCGATAATCGGAATGATGTATTCTTTCGTTCCTTTAATATCGCGGGCGGCTGCCATTCCCATTGCGCCTGAAAGGGAAGTCGAGCTGTGCCCGGTTTCCCATACGTCATGCTCGCTTTCGCTGCGCTTCGGGAAGCCGCAAAGCCCTTTATACTGGCGCAAGGTTTCAAACTCCTTGCCGCGCCCGGTCAACAGTTTGTGAACGTAGGACTGATGCCCGACGTCCCATAAAAATTTATCTTTCGGACTGTCAAATTCTTTGTGCAGCGCGATTGTCAGCTCGACAACGCCGAGATTGGGCCCGATATGGCCGCCTGAGGCAGATAGCGTCGTAATTAAAAAATTGCGAATTTCCTCACTCAGCTCTTCCAGCTGCTCAATTGACATGTTTTTAAGAAATGACGGGTCCTGTATTGATAAAAGATCCAAAGCGGATCAACTCACTTTCAGCATGAATTTCTGCAAATTAAACAGTGTCTTTTTATCAAAAGAAAAAGACTTATTCTGTATTTTCAACGAAACTGCTTACATTTTACCATATCAGCGGCAGCCCCTTCAAATCAGGATCGTTTTAATGATCTCTCGCCGCTATTAAGTCGCAAAGATCATACAAAAGCTCTTTCTGCAGAGAAAGCCCGCTGATGATCTGTTTCGCTTCGCTTATATGATAAGTGAGCTTTTGTTTCGCGCCTTCTAACGTCAAGAGCGAAGGATATGTTGATTTGTCATTTGTCGAATCTGAGCCGACAGGTTTGCCGATTTTCTCTTCATTTCCTTCAATGTCAAGGATGTCGTCCCGGATTTGAAACCCGATGCCGATATGGCTGCTGAATCGGCGCAGCCTTTCGATTTCATCTTCCGGCGCATCCGCCAAAATAGCGCCCGCCGTCACAGAAAAGCCGAGAAGCTTTGCCGTTTTCCGCTCATGAATCGATTCCAGCTCTTCCAAGGTTACTTGCCTTTGCTCCGCTTCCATGTCGGCTATCTGCCCGCCGACCATTCCTTCTGTGCCGGCGGCGGTGATCAGTTCATTCACGAGACGAAGCCGTTTATTTGCTGAGACCGCATCAGATACATGGGCTGTAATCAGTTTAAAGCTTTCCGTCAGGAGCCCGTCTCCGGCCAATACAGCCGTCGCTTCTCCGAACACTTTATGGTTGGTCGGTTTTCCGCGCCGCAAATCATCATCATCCATACACGGCAGATCGTCATGGATCAGGGAATAAGTATGGATCATTTCAACTGCGCAGCCGACAGGGATCCCGTCTTTTTCATCTTTACCGTAGGCATTCAGCACGGCTAAGACGACGAGGGGGCGAAGTCTCTTTCCGCCCGCTTCCAAAGAATACAGCATAGACTTTTTAAGGGAGTCAGGCATCGCCAAACGTTCTGTATACAAAGAAAGCTGCTGTTCAATCGTTTTTTTGCGCGATGCTAAAAATGCTTCCAGTTTATTTGTCACCTTCGTCTTCCTCCTGAACGCTGAAAGGTGCAAGTTCCCCGTCATCTTTTAAAATAAAGTCCATTTGTTTTTCGACATGCTGCAGTTTTTCATGGCACATTTTAGAAAGAGCCATTCCTTCTTGAAAATAGTTAATCGCCTGCTCAAGCGGCACATCTCCTTCTTCAAGCTTTGCCACTATGCTTTCAAGGCCTTTCATCGCCTCTTCAAATGTCATCGTTTCACTTTTTTTGATTTCTGTCATTTTTGTTCGCCTCTCTTTTGCAATACTTCACACGTCAGGACGCCATCAGCCAGTTTTACTTCAAGCTGATCGTTTTGTTCGACTTGATCGACGCTTTTAATCAGCTCTTCTTCTTTGTAGGCCAGGCTGTATCCTCTCTCCATTACGTGCAGCGGGCTTAATGCATTTAGTTTACCAAGAACCGTTTGAAACTGCGAGTGAAGCTGCTTCATTTGGAAGCTCATGCTTCGTGTCAGCTGATTTGTGCGATCCTCGTACCGTTTTCTCGCCTGCTTCAGCTGGGCCTCGGGATGGAGTGCGGATAATCTGTAAGTGTCACGCTCCAGCTGCCTGTGCTTTCGGTCTAAAAGTGCTGTAAGCTGTGTTTGGAACTGCTGATACATCAGATCAAACTGCTGCTCTTTTTGTGTGTACAAGCGTTTCGGGAAACGGAATGCGTATGAAGACTGCAGGGTCTGAATCCGCTCTTTTTTCTGGCTGATGTGCTGCTGCATCGCTCTTGTCAGTCGGACTTCTGCCGTTTTTGTCCGTTCCATTAAGTCAGTCGTGTGCGGAACGGCAATTTCTGCCGCTCCTGTCGGCGTTGCGGCCCGGATATCTGCGACAAAGTCACTGATGGTGAAGTCCGTTTCGTGCCCGACCGCGGAAATAATCGGAATGGCTGAAGAAAAGATGGCACGGGCCACGATCTCTTCGTTAAATGCCCACAATTCTTCAATCGAACCTCCTCCTCTTCCGACAATCAGGACGTCACACAGCTGTTGTGCGTTTGCTTCTTCAATGCGCTTAACAATCGACCTGCTGGCATTTTCGCCCTGAACGAGCGCGGGAAGAATAATGACTTTCACGAGGGGATATCTTCTTTTAAGAGTGGTAATTACGTCTCTGACAGCCGCTCCCGTCGGAGACGTCACAACCCCGATCGCAGCTGGAAAAGCGGGGATTTCCTGTTTATGGCGTTCATCAAATAATCCTTCACCGGCAAGTTTTTTCTTTAATTCTTCATACGCTAAGTAAAGCGCCCCCACTCCGTCCGGCTGCATTTCTTTTGCATACAATTGATAGCTTCCGCTCGGTTCATATACGGAGATGCCGCCTCTGACGATCACCTTCATCCCGTCTTCCGGTTTAAACGGCAGGCGTGAGCTCTGCCTTTGAAACATGACAGCCTGCATGCGGGCCTGTTCGTCTTTTAAAGTAAAATAGATGTGGCCTCTCGTATGTATTTTAACGTTGGAAAGCTCTCCCTTAATCCAAATATCTTCAAGATGAGGGTCTACATCGAATTTTCGTTTAATGTATTTTGTCAGTGCGGAAACCGTGACATATGCTGCTTCACCCATGTCCTGCACTCCTTTCATAAAGGCTTTTTGCCCTAAACTAAGAAAACCCGCTTTGGCTGAAAGGAGCCTTAAGAAGCGGGTATCATGCTCATTGTCACACCGCGGTGTGATTGTCTCCGGTTATCTATGATAACGTACGTCTGGCAGATTTAACAGTATTATGCGCAAGCATCGTGATGGTCATCGGACCTACTCCGCCCGGCACCGGCGTGATGAAGGATGCTTTTTCTTTCGCTTCATCAAACTGAACGTCTCCGCAAAGCTTTCCGCTTTCGAGACGGTTGACGCCGACATCAATGACAATGGCGCCTTCTTTGATTTGATCGGCTTTGATGAAGTTCGCTTTACCGACCGCAACCACAAGAATATCTGCTTTTTTTGTATGCTCAGACATATTTTTTGTACGGGAATGGCAATATGTGACGGTCGCATTTTCGTTCAGCAGCAGCTGGCCGACTGGTTTACCGACTATATTGCTTCGTCCGACTACAACAACTTCTTTGCCGGAAAGGTCTACGTTTGTTTTTTTCAATAACTCAACAATTCCGTGCGGCGTGCATGGAAGAAACGTATCTTCGCCAAGCAGCATTTTCCCGACGTTGAGAGGATGGAAGCCGTCAACGTCTTTATCAGGGGAGATCCGCTCAATTACCGCTTTTTCGGAAATATGATCCGGAAGCGGCAGCTGAACGAGAATTCCGTGAAACTCAGGGTTTTGGTTGTACTGATCAATGATATCAAGAAGCTCCGCCTCGGTTAAGCTTGAGTCAAAGCGGTCAAGCTTAAAATTCATTCCCATTGTTTCAGCCGCTTTTTTCTTGCCTGTGACATATGAAACAGAAGCGGGATCGTCCCCGATTAAAATGACCGCTAAGCCCGGCACTACGCCTTGTGCTTTCAGCTCTTCTACTTCTTTTGCCAATTGTTCGCGTTTTTCTTTTGCCGTTTCTTTTCCGTCGATAATTGTTGCAGTCATTTTCTTTCCTCCTATGATTGTTCAATATCAGTTTTAATGTTAGAAAGAACCCCGTTTACGAATTTTGCAGCTTTATCGTCGCCAAACCGTTTTGCCAGCTCGATTGCTTCGTTTAATGACACGTTTGCAGGAATGTCGTCTGCATAAACCATTTCATAAACCGCCAACCGCAGGATCGCGCGGTCCACGTTTGCTATCCGATCAAGTTTCCAATTGACAAGATGGCCGGAAATCATTTCATCTAGCTGAACTTGATGCTCAATCACTCCGTATACCAGCTCTTCAAAAAAGGAATCGGTTTTTTCCTCATCAAGCGCATGCGTAATGGCCTCATTCGGTGCAATATCGCTGACATCAATCTGAAAAAGTGCCTGCAAAGCTTTTTCTCTAGCTGTTCTTCTTTTCATTTTCTTTCTCCTTCAGATCCGCTTTATCTGCTTGTCGTTAAGCCTAAAGAGATCATAACATATTTTTTTCTCAATCGCATGTCGAAATTCAGGTTTTTTCACCCTAATACCGAATAATTTTATCAGCCCTTTGAATTTCATTCGGATTTCACAGCATGAAGAAACTCGGCTGCCGTTATGTAAGCCGGCTTTCTTCATACCTGAAATGAAGGGTAACGTATAAAAAACCAAAGGGCTGCCCATCCCCTTGGTTTTTATACGCTCATTACATTTCTTCGTCGATTTCGACTTCTTGGGCCTTCGTGTCAAATTGAATGCCGACGATATGAATATTAATTTCATTAATGGTCAGCGACGTCATGTTTAATAAGGTTTGGCGAATGTTCTCCTGAACGCTTGCCGCTACTTTCGGGATTGAGATCCCGAATTGAACAACGCAGTAGACGTCAATGATAATCCCGTCATCGGCTAAATCGACCTTTACGCCTTTGCCGTGATTGATTTTGCCGAAGCGTTCCACAACGCCGGTGGCGAAATTGCCCCGCATTTCAGCGACGCCTTCTACCTCGGATGCGGCGATGCCGGCGATGACTTCAATGACTTCAGGAGCAATCTCAACCTTACCTAAATGAGCTTCATCGTGATCCATTTTAAGCAAACCGTTGTCTTTCATTCAATTCACCTCCACAAAAATTATGAGCCCATTACATCATATGTTTCTAAAAACTTAGTATTAAACTCTCCGCTGACAAATGTTTCATGTTCAAGCAGTTTCAGATGGAACGGAATGGTTGTTTCGATGCCTTCAATGACGAATTCGCTTAACGCGCGCTTCATTCGTGCGATCGCTTCATCCCTCGTTTTTCCGTATGTGATGAGTTTGGCAATCATGCTGTCGTAATACGGCGGGATCGAATAGCCTGGGTATGCGGCTGAATCGACACGGACACCAAGTCCGCCCGGCGGCAGGTACATTTTAATTTTACCCGGTGAAGGCATGAAGTTTTTCGCAGGATTTTCAGCGTTGATGCGGCATTCAATTGCCCAGCCGTTAAATTCAACGTCTTCCTGTCTAAGCGAGAGCTCCTGTCCGGACGCCACTTTGATCTGTTCTTTAATCAGATCCGTGCCCGTTACCATTTCTGTGACCGGGTGTTCAACTTGAATCCGTGTGTTCATTTCCATAAAGTAGTAGCGCTGTTCTCTATAGTCGTAAATGAACTCAACTGTGCCCGCTCCGGTATAACCGACGGCTTGCGCTGCTTTTACCGCAGCTTCGCCCATCTGTTCCCTGATGTCAGAATCAAGCGCCGGTGACGGTGTTTCTTCCAGCAGTTTTTGCAAGCGTCTTTGAATGGAGCAATCACGTTCTCCGAGATGAATCGTGTTTCCGTAATTGTCCGCAAGCACCTGAATTTCAACGTGGCGGAAATCTTCTATGTACTTCTCGATGTACACACCCGGATTTCCGAACGCCGTAGCGGCTTCCTGCTGGGTAATTTTAATGCCTTTGATCAATTCTTCTTCTGTGCGCGCAACCCGGATGCCTTTTCCGCCTCCGCCCGCAGTAGCTTTTATAATGACAGGATACCCAATATCACGTGCAAGCGAAACCGCTTCTTCGGTATTTTTTATAATTCCTTTTGAACCGGGCACGATCGGTACACCGGCAAGCTGCATCGTATCACGTGCGATATCTTTTGTCCCCATTTTAGAAATGGCGTCCGCCGTAGGCCCGACAAACGTCACGTTTACTTCAGCGCATAACTCGGCAAAGTCGGCGTTTTCAGCCAAAAAGCCGTATCCCGGATGGATCGCATCGGTTCCGGTCAGTTTTGCGACGCTGACGATGTTTGTCACATTTAAATAGCTGTCTTTTGATGCTTTCGGTCCGATACAAAAAGCCTCATCGGCCATTTGGACATGAAGGGCGTCTTTATCGGCTTCAGAATAAACGGCGACAGTTTCAATGCCCAGCTCTTTACAAGCCCGGATGATTCTGACGGCAATTTCTCCTCGGTTGGCGATCAATAGCTTTTTTATCATAATGGCAGGTCTCCTTACTCAGCTTTTACAAGAAATAGAGGTTGTCCGTATTCGACCAGCTGGCCGTTTTCAACTAACACTTCAACGATTTCTCCTTTAACTTCCGCTTCGATCTCGTTAAAGAGTTTCATTGCTTCGACGATACAAACCACTGTATTTTCGCTCACTTTTGAACCTTGGTTCACGTAAGGGCCGGCTTCCGGTGATGAAGAAGCGTAAAACGTTCCTACCATCGGTGACGTGATTTTGTGAAGATTCTCATCTTGTTTCGGCGCTTCTTGCGCAGGGGCAGCTTCCCGGACTTCCGGATTTGCAGCCTGCGGAGCCGGAGCAGCGGCAGGAACAGCTTGGGCTTGTCCAGTTACATGCACAGCCGGCGCTTCATTTTTTTTCAGTTTTAAGCTTACGCCTTCATTTTCATAAATAAATTCATCAATGGACGATTCATCAATACGTTTTATCAGTTCATGAATTTCGTTGATTTTTAACATCAGTTCCACTCCTATGTATAAAAATAGAAATTTATAGGTTGCTACTAAAAGTACATACTATGTTTATCTTACAGGAGCGGTTGAGTAAATTCAACTGTGATCTAAAAATGACATCAGAAAAGCCCGCGGCGTATGCGGGCGGTTTTTGACTCTTTATTTGGACGGTTCAAATGTGACGGCGACATCCTTCATCGTCTTGATTTCTTTGGCGACAAGGTCAATGATGGCGGAGGCTTTTGCGTTTGAGTGTTTGTCTGACTTTACTGTAATGTTGATTTTGTCTCCTTCGGCGTTAACGAGTGCATCTTTATAGCCTTGTGTTTTAATTAAGGTTTCGAGCTGCTTTTCCGTTCCTTCGGCGTCACTGAGAGCGGTCATTTTATCGTAGGCTTCGCTTTTTTCCTTTGCCGTTGCATCATCGCTTGATACGATGCTGTTTAATTGTTCTCTTTCTTTGCTCCGGGCATCTTCCAGTTCCATGCGGTATGCCGTGAATAAGTTGTCATCAGCTGTTTGCGTGACGACAGTGCCGTCTTTTTCCGAGGCTTCGGCTGATGTTTCTTTATCCTCTTTTTTGCCTTTAGAGTCTTTAGAATCTTTCGTGCCTTTTGTTCCGTCTTCTTTTTCCATTTCAGGCTCGCTTTTTTCCTTTGTTTCTTCTTTAGCCGGCGTTTTTTC
The DNA here is from genome assembly GCF_018613535.1 of Bacillus sp. ISL-51. Lineage (GTDB taxonomy): Bacteria > Bacillota > Bacilli > Bacillales > Bacillaceae > Bacillus. The sequence continues at coordinate 432,467 of NZ_JAGGQB010000006.1, read as the reverse complement.
AGTGGCGATTTCTCCGCTGCTTTTTTCACTTTTCATTTGCACGGCATTTTTGCTTTCCGGCGACATAATATAGTAAACACTTAATACCACGACGAGACTGAGCATTGTTAAAAGCCAAACTGTTTGTTTTTTCAGCATAATTTATGAATCCTCCTTGATTTTTTTAGGGGCAACCGCTACACGGTAGCTGGGAACGTCCAGCACCCTTGTGACGGCATCAATGATGGTTTTTTTTATTTGAACGTTGTCCACTCCTTGAGCGACAACGAGTACACCGCGTATGTCAGGCTTTTTCGTTTGGACGACGACCGGGGTTTCCTGATCCCCGTTTCGTATCATGACGATTTCTTCTTCAGAGGTTTGGTCGGTGACGCTTCTTTTGCCGCCTTGTTTGTCTGTTTCCTCAGTTACGGTATTTTTTTTCGTTTTGTTTTTCTCAAACACTTTTAAAGACGTTGCGTCTACATTTACAACAATTGAGACGTCCTCCACGCCGATAATCGTCTCAAGGATTTCTTTCAGCTGGTTTTCGTATTCTCTCTCATAATCATCGATCGTGTTTTTGGTGCTGCTGTCTTTTGAAGCCTTAAAGACGGGAGCCGTTTTTTGATCGTTTTGCGCCGTTTGAGTCGATATTGCAGTTTGGGCCGCTTGGTTTTTCCCGGTTTTCTCCGGTGAAGACAGCAGCTGGCTGACAAGCATGAAGGATACCCCCAGAACAAACACGAACAGAAAGTAGTGGTATTTTGTCAGTTTAGGTTTTTCTCCGTCTTTCGCCTGTCCGAACATCAGCTGTTTTTTCAGCATGTTCCATAATCCGTTTTTATTCATGGCCGTTTTTCTCCCCGCCTTCCATATAAACCGTAATCTTCTCACTGCCGATTTCCCATATATCCGCAAGTTTTCTTTTAATGTCGCCGGCTTTCTTTTTTTCAGCGGCGTCGCTTGGTTCGTATTTGCGGTCTGTGCGGATGTCGATCGGTGCGACGGTTTGCACGGTTTTTTCAGAAGATGGGGCCATATACACGCTGATCGTTTTTACATCTTCTTCTGAACGAACCTGTTCTCCCGCTGCAAGGCGGATGTCGTCTACTTTGTATTCGTCATGACTGAACATCTCCTCCGCTTTCTTTTTTAGTTGGACAGCCATTTCTTCTAAAACATATGCGCGACTTGATGCTTGTATTTCTTTTTTTTCTGAATTGATTTGATTTTTTATGTCAGCCGATTGAGATTGCTCTTGTTTTGTCAAATAATCAAAGATAACTTCCGGGTCTGTTTTGAAAAGTGTAAAGATCGGATTGAGCATGACGACGATTAACAGCAGGCTGACAACCATTTTCGCGTATTTTTGCATACTGGAGCTGGGCAGAAGCATGTCGATGACGATTGCAAAGAAGATAAATAAAATGATGCTTGTCAGCCATTCTGTTAAAAAGCTCATATACAAAAGGCCCCCTTTATTTCATCATCATGGTGAGGTTGCCGGCTGTGATAATGACGGTGATGCTGAGGAAAAACATGAGAGAGACGATAGCGAGCGCCGCAAATATATACAGCACACTCCTGCTGATGACGCCGAGACAGGTAATAACGGGTCCGCCTCCAAGCGGCTGAAGGATAGCGGCCGCAAGCTTATAAATAAAGGCGAGAGAAAGCACTTTAATCGCGGGGAAAGCGGAAATGCAGATCAAAATCCCGACGCCGAGCAATCCCACCGTATTTTTTAATAAAAGAGAAGCGCTGATCACTGTGTCCGTCGCATCCGTAAACATCCGGCCGAGCACGGGAATAAAATTTCCCGTAATAAATTTGGCCGTTCTGAGCGTAATCCCGTCCGTAACGGCAGCCGATGCGCCCTGAACCGAGATGACCCCGAGAAAGACGGTGAGAAAAACCGCGAGCGCCCCGATCGCGATATTTCTGAGCAGGTTGGCAAGCTGCGTCACCTTATACTGATCTGTCATCGTGCTGACGATGCTTAAAATTGCGGATAGGAAGATAAGCGGCATGACGATGTTTTGAATAAGAAGGCCGCTCGTATTCATCAGAAATAAAATAACGGGGTGAAAAAAGGCGGCAGAGACGGCTCCCCCGGAAGACGCCATCAGAGCCAGCAGCATCGGGATGAGCGCGAGAATGAAGCTGGTCATCGTTTGTATCGCTTCACTGGCATAATTGACGGCTACATGAAAGCTGTTTAAAGCGAGAATGATAAGCACCATATAGACAATCGCATAAGCGACCTTACTCACGGTGCTTTGCTGAAACGCATTTTGCAGCAGCTGAAGAATGACACAAAAAATGGTGAGCAGAATCAAGGTGCCGAGAAGCTTGCCGTTTGCGAGCACCTCATGAAACAGATAGGAAAACAAAGCCTTCAGCCATTCCTGCGGTGAAATTTTCTTTTCGCCGTTGATAAAGTCAATGATGCTTCCCTTTTGGCTTTCAGGCAGAAGGCCGCCGTATTCAGTCATGATGTCATCCCAAAACTTTCCGATGCCTTCTGTTTTCAGCGCTTCGGCCTGCTTTTTAGCCACTTCTTCAGCCGATTCTTGCGGGATTGCGGTTTCCTGCGACGTGCCGTTCGTTCCGGCAGCTTGTACATATTCCATTTGAAGACATAAGATGATGAACAAAAAAGCCCCCATCCACCGAAAGCGCTTCATTTTTTGTGCCTCCTTTCTTTTATGATGAAGAAGGAATAAGTCCGAGAATCGTTTCAATAATAACGGTTAAAATCGGCACAGCCATCACGAGAATTAAGATTTTTCCCGCGAGCTCTATTTTTGAAGCAATCGCTCCCTGGCCCGCATCCTTCGTAAGCTGCGCCCCGAATTCAGCGATATAGGCAATGCCGATAATCTTTAAAATAGTTTCCACATAAACCATATTGACCTTTGCGTTGACAGCTATTTTTTCAATCATTCTGATAATGTCATAGATCTGGTCGACGAGATAAAGAAAGATCACACAGCCGCTGAAGACGACAATCATAAACGCGAATGTCGGTTTCTGTTCTTTTACGATCAGGGAGAGAAATGTAGCGATCAGCCCTAAACCTACAATTTGAACAATTTCAATCTGTAAGCCCCCCTATCCTTGAAATAGAAACACAGCTTTGATCTTTTTAAAAAGGTCATCGACAATCGTCGCCACCATAAATAAAATATAGATAAAGCCAAGCAGCGTCACCCATTGGGCATATTCTTTTTTTCCCATTTGGTCCAATATGGTATGGAGAAATGCGACCACGATACCGACTCCGGCGATTTGAAAAATGACATTTACGTCGACTCCCATTTTATGTTTGCTCCCCTCATGTTTACATCAATAGAAGAATGAGTAACAGTCCGGCCAAAAACCCTAAACTTTTCACCATTTTTTCATTTTTCGCCTGCGCCCGCCCGGCATCCGCTTCCGCCGCTTCCAAATGTGTAAGCGCAAGCTTAATATGTTTCTGCTGAGAAACCCGGTCATGAAGCCCAAGCGTCTCTCCAAATTGTTTGAGCACGTCATATTCGCTTTTTTTCATCGCCATCGAGTGCCAGGTTTTTTTTAAGCTTTGCTCCCAAGCCGTTTTGGCCGAATCGCTTCCCTTCTCAAGCCTCTCGCTAAAGATTTGAAACAATAACGATACAGGCCGGGAAAGCTGTTTGGCAATTTGCCCTGACGCTATGTGCAGCGGTGTGTGCCCATACATAATTTCCACCTCAAGTGATTGCAGCGCCGCACGCAGCTGGCGGATCTGCCTTGGCCTTTCTACGTAGATTTTCGCGATTTCAAAACCTGTCCACGTCGTCGCCGTCAATATGAAAATAGCGCCTAATAACTTCAGCATGTGAGCACGCCTTCCGCCCGCGGGACCGGCTCTCCGCCGCTTCCGTACATCCGGCTGACCGTACCGGGCCCGCGGCGCCTTGACAGTTCAACATAGCGGTCGAATACTCTCTCCTCCCACAGCAGCTTCAATGACGGCCTCTTCACTAAATCTTTCATATTCCATCCGTGTGCGGAAACGATAACGGATACCCCTGCATGCAGCGCCTCCATCAGCGCCTCTGAGTCTTCCATTCTCCCGATTTCATCCACGATCATGACGTCGGGGCTCATCGAGCGAATCATCATCATCAGCCCTTCTGCCTTCGGGCAGGCGTCCAGCACGTCTATCCTTTTGCCGAAGTGATGCTGAGGAACTCCCCGCAGGCAGCCGGCAATTTCAGACCGTTCATCCACGATGCCGGTCTTTTTAGCCGGAATGCTTTTTGTTCCGCTGCTGGAAACCCTCGCCAAATCACGGAGCAAGGTTGTTTTTCCCGTTTGCGGCGGGCCGATGATCAGTGTGTTCAGCCAGTTTTCCTTCCACAAGAAAGGAATGAGCGGATCTGCGATTCCAAGCTTTTCGCGGGCGATCCGTATATTAAAAGAGGTAATATCCCGGAGTCCTTTGACGGCTCCGTTTTCTACAATCACTCTTCCGGCCAGCCCCACCCGGTGTCCCCCTCTGATCGTGATATATCCTTTTTTCAGCTCTTCTTCCAGCGTGTACATGCTGTAATTGCTGAGCCGGCTGAGGATAAGATGCGCGTCATTGGCCGTGCAGATATAAGACAAAAACAGAGGTTGTCCTTTTTGGATCAGTTCAACCGGCCTGTCGACACGAATTCTGATTTCTTCTGTGTCCCGCCGCTTTTCTTCCGGCACGGCGGAGATGGCATGCCTCATTAATTCAGGGAGAACCTCTGTAATTTCATTCAATAGAGTCTCCTCCTTTTTACCGATTGGCTTCTTTAAAATGTATGACCCGGGACAGACTTTATGACATATCTCTCCGCTATTTATGGACGCCCGCCAAAATCAGAACTACACCTGTAAAAATCAGTATCAGCTTCGCATAAGAGAGCTGCCCTGCAATCTGGTAAATGCCGATCGTCATCGTAATGATGAAGATCAACGGGCCGATGATCGCCAAAATACTGTTGACCACAATCGCTTTTCTAATATCGTTTGTGACAAGCATGATAATAGCAGCTGATAATTCAATGACTGAGGACAAAACTCGTAAACCGGCCATCGTTAAAACGGTAGAATTGATTGAACCAAACAAAAATTTCATTGCAATCCCCCAACTTCAAGCGTTTTGTTACACTATATGCTCTAGCTTCGGGAAGTAGTCTCAGTTTTTTTCATATAAAAGAAAGAATCTGTTTGAACGCAAAAAAAGCCTGCTCCTGAAAAAGGAGCAGACTCTATCATCTCTTTACTACGCTCTTGACACGTAAGAGCCGTCAGATGTATTGACAACAAGCGTATCGCCTTCGTTCACAAAGAACGGCACGTTTACGACAAGACCTGTTTCAGTTTTGGCAGGTTTCGTGCCGCCTGAAGCCGTGTCGCCTTTAATTCCCGGCTCTGTTTCAACAACTTTCAATTCAACTGTGTTCGGCAGTTCAATACCGAGCGTTTCAGACTGATACATCATGATATGCACGGACATGTTTTCAAGCAGGTATTTCAATTCGTATTCAATTTGGCTCGCGTTCAGTTCAAGCTGTTCGTATGAACTTGTATCCATGAATACGTGCTGATCCCCGTTAGCATAAAGATACTGCATTGTTTTCGTTTCGATTTGGGCCTTAGCCACTTTTTCACCCGCACGGAATGTTTTCTCCTGGATGGCGCCTGTGCGCAGGTTGCGGAGTTTAGAACGGACAAATGCCGCGCCTTTTCCCGGCTTTACGTGCTGGAAATCAACGACGCGCCAAATGCCGCCGTCCACTTCAATCGTTAGTCCTGTACGAAAATCGTTAACTGAAATCATGTTTTACGTCCTCCTATATTCCCAATCACAAAATAATTAATTCTTTAGGGGAATGCGTAATGGTCCGGTTGCCGTCCTCTGTGATGATGATATCATCTTCGATTCTGACGCCCCCTAATTCCGGTATGTATATGCCCGGCTCAATCGTAACCGCCATGCCAGGTTCAAGAACGGCCGATGATCTGAAAGATAATCCGGGCGATTCATGGACTTCCATGCCCAACCCGTGGCCTGTCGAATGGCCGAAGTACTGGCCGTAGCCTTTTGCAGAGATGTGATCTCTCGTCAAGGCATCCGCTTCCTTTCCTGTCATGCCAGGTTTAATATGCTGAACGCCGAGCGCTTGAGCATCGAAAACGACTTGATAAATCTCTTTCAGTTTATCACTCGGCTCTCCCACCGCGACGGTGCGTGTAATATCAGAACAATAACCTTTATAGTAAGCGCCGAAGTCGAGCGTTACAAAGTCTCCGTTTTCAATTAATTTGCCGCTTGCCACTCCGTGCGGAAGGCTTGACCTTATGCCTGATGCGACAATCATATCAAAGGAAGAACCGTCGGCTCCTTGATGCCTCATATAAAATTCAAGCTCATTGGCAACTGAAATTTCAGAGATGCCGGGTTTGATAAACGTCAGGATATGTTCAAATGCATCATCCGCAATCTTCGCAGCTTCCTCTAATATCTTAATCTCTTCACTTGACTTAATCAAGCGCAACTTTTCAACCGAATCCGCGACGGGAACCATCTCTGCTTCATTTAACACCGCATGGTATGATGCATATGTGCCGTACGTCATGCTGTTTTGTTCAAAGCCGAGCTTTTTAATGCCGAATTCAAGGATCGTGTCGGCAGCCGTTTGGATTAAGCTTCCGCTGTGTTCGATAATCTCAAAGCCTTTCACTTGAGCCTTCGCCTGCTCAGTGTACCGGAAATCTGTGATGAATGCCGCTCGTTCTCCTGATATCACCGCAAGGCCGGACGAACCCGTAAACCCCGTCATATACTGCAAATTGGCGGCGCTTGTCACAAGTATTCCGTCTATCCCCAGCTGGCCGAAAAGATTTCGCAATTTCTCAAGTTTCATTCTCTTTCTCCTCCTTGCCATTCTTGACTATCGCCTGACACCGCGGGAGAGCATGCCCGCCCGGTTTTCAGCATAAAAAATGTTCACTTCTCGTGAACATTTTACCATACCGCACAGGGATTATACACTTATTCACTTGTCTTGCCGAGCGCTCTGGCAAGCTTGTCCGACGTCAGCTCATTATAGGCAAATGAGATCGAATAACCGACAAACACTCCATACAGAATATAAAGGCACAGCGTCGTCACGATTGTATCTGATTTCAATTCAGTCACAGACCGTACATCCTGAAAAATCGGATTGAACAAGAAAAAAACAGCGAACCATAAAATAACGCCGTACACCATACCGGGCCACATGTTTTTAAAACGTTTTAAAAAGATAAAATAAATAAACGCTCCGGCAATCGAAATCAAACCGATAACCACAATGCTGATGATTGTGCCGAGCCATTGTTTTTTCCATTCTCCGATCATAAACGGCTGAAGAATCATATTCGGGCTGATCTCCGAAAAGTGAAATATATAACCTAGATAGCCGATCAAACTCCAAAATACGCCTCCGGCAAACCCTATCCCGCAGATTCTGCCTGTAAAAGAGACGGGCTGGTGATCATCTTGTTTATTCTTTTCTTCTTGTTGTTCTGTATTTTTTTCGTTGGTCATCATGCCACCTCCATTTATAGAGTGCCCAAAAAATGAAAAGTCATAAAGAAGCCCGCATTATTTTCATGTTATGAGTAAAATTTCTAAATTAGGGTAAACTGCTTATAGAAAAAGTATTGATTTTCCAGCTGTCTAACTAGAGGTTTACCGCTGTTTCCTGTACAATAGAGTGAAAGGAAATGGTTAGTAATCCTAAGAAAACAGGCAGGTTGATAAACGATGTCAAAACAAAAAACGCCGCCCGCATACGGCGGGCAGGCAGTCGTTGAAGGCGTGATGTTCGGAGGCAAACGGAATTATGTGACCGCCATCCGCAGAACTGACGGAAGCATTGATTTTTTCAGGCTTCCGAGAGTGCCGAACGCCAAACTGGCAGCCTTGAAAAAGATTCCGTTCTTACGCGGCATTATTGCGATTATTGAAGCAAGCGCCAACGGCACAAAGCATTTAAACTTTTCAAGCGAACGTTACGGACTTGATCCTCATGACGACGATAAGCTCGAAAATGAAGAAAAGAAAGGCTCGGGCTTGTCCATGTTTTTCAGCCTGGCAGTCATCGGCGTGATATCGTTTTTGTTCAGCAAATTCGTTTTTACGCTCGTTCCGGTCTTTTTAGCGGAGCTGACGAGGCCGTTTTTTTCCTCAGATGCCGCGCAAATCGGGATAGAGAGCCTGTTTAAGCTTATGCTGCTTCTCGGCTACATTTATTTTTTGTCGATGACGCCGTTAATTAAAAGAGTGTTTCAATATCATGGGGCTGAACATAAAGTCATAAACTGTTATGAACAGAATTTGCCAATTACAGTGGAAAATGTTCAAAAGCAGTCCCGGCTTCATTACCGATGCGGTTCAAGCTTTATTTTATTTACGATCATTGTCGGCATGTTTGTGTATTTGCTCGTTCCGACAGATCCGCTTTGGGTGCGTATTTTAGACAGGATTGTGCTTATACCGGTCGTCCTTGGCATCTCCTTTGAGGTGCTGCAGCTGACGAACAGAGTGCGGAATATCCCCGTTTTGAAGGTGCTCGGTTATCCCGGCCTTTGGCTGCAGCTTTTAACGACAAAGGAACCTAATGATGACCAGGTCGAGGTTGCGATAGAAAGCTTTAACGAGCTTCTCAGACTGGAAGACATCTCAGAACAGAGAGAAAAACCGTCTCACAATGTGATCTAAACCGTTACCCGTTATTATTTTCGGAGGTGGGCAGTTATGAATCATCGTGTACAACCTATTATCGCTGTATTAATTGCGCTTGGCGCATTCGGTTTCATTTATGCGGCGGTAACCAACCCCGGGCAAATGATCAGCAGGGCCATTACCGTCATCCTCGCAGGTGTCATTATTTATTTTATCGTCAGATCGGTAATGAACCGCCGCGCCGGACAGGACGGAACCGCCTTTCAAAAAGCGGCGAAACAATCGCGGCGCCGAATGAAGGAGCAAAAAGCAAAGCACCGCGCAGGGCATAGAGGGCGGGTCAGCCATTTGAGGAGCGTGCCTAGCGACAGCAAACCTAAGCCGATGATTCTTAAGAAAAAAAGCCAGACACAGCTGACCGTCATTGAAGGAAAAAAAAATAAAAAGAAAAACAGAGCGCTTTTTTAATAGGTCCATTGCTTCAGAAATTGCTCTGTCCTGCTTTTTCCTAGCTCAATGAGGGCTAGTTTTTTTTGTTCCGTGAGATGAAACTCGGTCGCCATCACATGCTCCACCGGGATAAAAATAATGTTTTGTTCGTATCTTGTCGCAATATGCCTTGCGTCATGGGCGTCTTTCATCGTTTCAAACAAAGCGCCAAACAGCTCAAACGCATTCCGGATTGATTTTTTCGGACGTTCTTTTGCATGAGGCGAAAGCGAGATGCCGATCACGGGCCGCTTGCGTTCCTTTGAAAACAGCCAAATCGGAAAGTTGCTTAATACGCCCCCGTCTACGACCGTGGATGTGCCTTTGTCGGTTTTTAATTTAATCGGCTCGAAAAAATAAGGGATGCTGCAGCTCATCCTGACGGCTCTGGCAACCGGGAACATTTCAGGATTTAACCCGTAGCGTGGGAGGTCATCCGGCAGCACGATCATCGTTCCGTTTGTCAAGTCAGAGGCAATCAGACGGAGCGATCCTTTCTTCAAATCCCCAAACACGATAATGCCCTTTGCTTTTAATTTCTCCGCAATCCACTTTTCCAGCGTGTCGCCTTTATATAAGCCAAGGCGCCAATATATGGACACCCACTGTAAGAGTTTGAGCGGAAGGAATGAAAATCTCTGGTCTAACAATTGCTTCTCTTCTACTTCATCAATGATCGTATGAATCTCCCTGCTTGTGCAGCCTGCAGCGATGAAGGCAGCGATAATCGCGCCGGCGCTTGTTCCGGCCAGCCTTTCAAAGCGGAAGCCCTGCTCCTCAAGCGCTTCATAGGCGCCTGCAAGGGCTACCCCTTTTATTCCTCCGCCAGAAAATACGCCGTCAATATGCATAAGCGCCCTCTCCCTTCCTCCCAAGGTGTATTACTATTTTAAGAAACAGCTTGGTGAAATAGACCATGAATGAAGACATAAAAAAAGGGCGCCCTTTTTCGGGCTGCCCTTTACTCAGCAGGATTTTCTGTTTTTTTCTGTACAGATTTCAGTTCTTTTTTACGGCCCTCGTCATCTTCGAAATATTGAACAAGGTCGCCGATGCGATCAATGCTGTTCCAGCTCAGATGATGTTCGATTCCTTCGACATCGTTGTAAATTTTCTCTTCGTCAACACCAATGATTCTTAAAAACTGCTCAAGCAATTCGTGTCTGTATACGAGCCGTTTACCTATTTTTTTCCCTTTAGTGGTCAATACGAGCCCTCGATATTTTTCGTAAATCAAATACTCGTCTTTATCTAGTTTTTGAACCATTTTCGTTACAGAGGAGGGGTGGACTGCCAATGCTTCCGCAATATCAGAAACCCTTGCATATCCTTTTTCTTCAATCAGCATATAAATCTGTTCAATATAATCTTCCATACTTGGTGTTGTCATCGTAACCCTCCCAAAAAGCACCTTAACTTTATAAACCATTACAAGTTTACACTAACGGTTATGAAAAAACAAGGATGCTTCCGGCTTGTCAAGCCTTTTAGCGCTTATAATTCCATTCATCAGATGCATATTTTGTTTCGGCGAGTTCGTTGACAAACTCCAATTCCTCTGCCGTAAGCGTATAAGGCTCAAGATGAATGTTCAGCCCTTCTTCAAATCCGGCTTTAAAAGCTGTGCGGGCCTCATCCATCGTCACTCGTTCCTGTGCTAAAGCGTTAATCGCAACCGCTTTATTTTTGAAATTTCGCTGCATACGCTCACGGACTCTGTCGCTCGGATATAAAAACAGGTCGAACAGCTTGTCCTCGTCAATGTCAAGCAGGATGGAGCCGTGCTGAAGAATGACGCCTTTTTGTCTTGTCTGGGCGCTCCCCGCCACCTTCCGCCCTTCAACGACCAGCTCATACCAGGAAGGAGCATCAAAGCAGACTGAGGAGCGCGGATTTTTAAGGCTTTCTTTTTCTTTTTCCGTTCTCGGAATGGCAAAGTATGCATCAAGGCCCAGATTTCTGAATCCTTGCAGGATGCCTTCTGAAATGACCCGGTAAGCTTCTGTTACCGTTGCCGGCATTTCCGGATGATCTTCTGAGACGATCACGCTGTAGGTCAATTCTTTATCGTGAAGAACACCGCGTCCGCCCGTCGGCCGTCTGACGAAACCAAGGCCGTGCTTATGTACTGCGTCAAAGTTAATTTCCTTCTTAATATTTTGAAAATACCCGACAGACAATGTCGCCGGATTCCAGCCGTAAAAACGGATTACCGGAGGAATTTTTTTTTCGCTGTGCCAATATAAAAGCGCTTCATCAAGCGCCATGTTAAATGCCGGGCTTTCATTCCCTGAGTCAATAAACCGCCATGTTTCTTTTTCCATATACTAAACCCTTCTTTATCGTTTTAATAAAATCAGTTTATCAAACTGATGGGAAAATGAAAAATATTTCGTTTCATTAAGGATGACAATCTCTTCACGCTTTACTATAATAGTATTTGTCCCAAAAAGTCCGGTAAGCCTTGTTTTTTATACAGGGTTTTGATTTTATAAGCTAAAGGAGTAGAATCACATTGTCTAACATGATTGCTTTGATTATTGTCGCGGCGTTTCTCGTTTACATGATCGTATCGTATTTTTATCAGCAGCGGTTAATGAAAACACTTACGGAAGAGGAATTCCGCGCGGGCTACCGAAAAGCGCAGCTCATTGACGTCCGGGAACCGAATGAATTTGAAGGCGGCCATATTCTCGGTGCGCGCAACATACCGCTGTCCCAGCTTAAACAGCGAAAAAATGAAATCCGCCCGGATAAGCCCGTGTACCTTTACTGCCAAAATAATGTCCGCAGCGGACGCGCAGCCCAGACGCTCCGTAAAAACGGCTGCAAGGATATTTACAATTTAAAAGGCGGGTTTAAAAAATGGAGCGGAAGAATTAAAGCGAAAAATCAATAATCAAAAAGAGCTGTCCGTTTATAACGGCAGCTCTTTTTTTACGTCCTTTAACGCTTGTCATCAGGAGCATGTTCATATTTTAAGACCGGGTGTCTTGCGGCCTTGGTTTCATCCATTCTCTTCACAACCGTCGTATGCGGCGCCTCTTGCACGACCTCAGGCGTTTCCTCCGTTTCTTTGGCGATTTGAATCATCGCATCGATAAAGGCATCAAGGGTCTCTTTAGACTCCGTTTCAGTCGGTTCAATCATGATGCTTTCTTCAACGTTCAGAGGAAAATAAACGGTCGGCGGATGATAGCCGAAATCCAAAAGCCGTTTTGCAATGTCCAGCGTTCTCACGCCGAGCTTTTTTTGCCGTCTTCCCGATAACACAAATTCATGCTTGCAATGACGGTCGAACGGCAGATCATAATACGGCGCAAGCCTTCTCATCATATAGTTGGCGTTTAAGACCGCGTTTTCGGTCACAGCCTTTAACCCGTCCGGTCCCATGGAGCGGATATATGTATAGGCTCTTACATTAATGCCGAAGTTGCCGTAATAAGGTTTGACGCGTCCAATTGAGTGCGGGCGGTCATAGTCAAATGTAAAACGCCCTTCTTTTTTCGTTAATACCGGTTTTGGCAGATACGGAATAAGTTCCTTCTTCACTCCGACCGGACCTGAGCCCGGGCCTCCACCTCCATGCGGCCCCGTAAACGTTTTATGCAAATTTAGGTGAACGACGTCAAATCCCATGTCGCCCGGTCTTGCTTTACTTAATACCGCATTTAGATTCGCTCCGTCGTAATAGAGCTTTCCGCCTGCCTGATGGACGATTTGCGCCATCTCGGTAATGTTTTCCTCAAATAATCCGAGGGTATTCGGATTCGTCAGCATCAGCGCGGCTGTTTCTTCATTTACCGCTCTTTTCAGATCATCAATATCAACAAGCCCGTGTTCATTTGATTTCACGGTAATGGTTTCAAAACCGGCGACTGTAGCGGAAGCGGGATTCGTACCGTGTGCGGAATCAGGCACAATCACCTTCGTCCGCCCGTAATCTCCTCGTGCTTCGTGATAGGCGCGGATCATCATCAGGCCCGTCCATTCACCGTGAGCGCCAGCGGCCGGCTGCAGCGTCACTTCATCCATTCCCGTAATCTCTTCCAAGTGCCCGCTTAAATCGTATAATAACTCAAGCGCCCCTTGAACCGTAGCCTCATCCTGAAGCGGGTGAACCGCAGAAAAACCGGGGATCCGGGCGATTTTTTCATTCAGTTTCGGATTGTATTTCATCGTACATGACCCAAGCGGATAAAACCCTGAATCGACTCCGTGGTTTCTTTTGGAAAGAGCGGTATAATGCCGCATGATATCAAGCTCTGAGACCTCCGGCAATTTAGCGTCTTCAGTACGGATATAGTCATCGGGAAGCAGGCTGTCCAATTCCGTTTCCGGCAGGTCAAGCTCCGGAAGACTGTAGCCGACGCGCCCTTCGCGGGACAATTCAAAGATAAGCGCCTGATCTTGATTATTCATGGTGATCCCCCAATCCCGCAATAAGCGAATCAATTTCTTCTTTTGTTCTCAGCTCCGTGACGGCTATAAGCATATGCTGCTCCAGCTCAGGATAAGCATGGCCTAAATCATACCCGCCGATAATGCCTTCTTTTAATAAGCGGCTGTTCGCTTCTTTTACAGGTTCATTCAGCTTAACAGCAAATTCATTAAACATCGGGCCGCTAAACGCGACTCGCAACCCGGCTTTTTCCGCCTGGCGCTTAGCGTAATCTGCTTTCAGGATATTCTGACGGGCCATGTCTTTTACCCCGTTTTTCCCGAGCGCCGTCATCGCAACTGAAGCCGCCAAAGCATTCAGCGCCTGGTTCGAACAAATGTTGGAGGTAGCTTTGTCTCTCCTGATATGCTGCTCGCGCGCCTGGAGGGTGAGGACAAAACCTCTTCGTCCGTTTTCATCCTCTGTTTGACCGACAAGCCGCCCCGGCACTTTCCTCATCAGTTTTTTCGTTACCGCAAAGTAGCCGCAGTGCGGGCCGCCAAACGCCGCCGGTATACCGAAAGGCTGTGCATCTCCGACGACGATATCCGCTCCGTATGCCCCCGGCGGCGTTAAGATGCCGAGCGCGAGCGGGTTTGAAGAGACAATCATCTGGCTTTTTCCTTTATGCGCGATTGGCTCAATCTCTTTTAACGGCTCAATTTGCCCAAAGAAGTTCGGATATTGGACGATAACAGCCGCTGTCTCTTCACAAACAGCGTCCTCCAGCGCTTCAAGATCCGTCAGGCCATTTTTCGCAGGCACCTCTATAACCTCAATATATTGGCCTTTTGCGTATGTTTTCAGCACATCTCTTGATTCCGGATGAACGGCTGAGGAAATAACGATTTTTTTCTTTTTCGTATGCCCTGAAGCAAGCATCGCCGCTTCAGCTAATGCCGTTCCTCCGTCATACATGGAGGAGTTTGCGATATCCATCCCCGTTAATTCACAGATCATCGTCTGAAACTCAAAAATCGCCTGAAGCTCACCTTGGGAAATTTCTGGCTGATAGGGCGTGTATGCCGTGTAAAACTCTGATCTGCTAATGACATGATCAACGATGACCGGCTGATAGTGGTCGTACACTCCTGCGCCCAGAAATGATGCATATGTAACGGCGTCCTTGTTTTTAGCTGCGAGCTTCGTCAGTTCTCTCGTTAACTCGGTTTCTGATTTTGCTTTTTTAATGTCATAGTCCTTTGGAAACCTCACATTTTCCGGGATATCGGAAAATAGATCATCAATTGTTTCTGCGCCGATGGCTTTCAGCATTTCTTTTTTATCCTGTTCTGTCGCGGGCAAATATCGATGCTTCATATGACTCTCCTTTTTCAGCTATGTTTTGGACGTTTATAAAACGGTGTGCGGACGATTTTCGCTTTTACTGTTTTTCTTCGGATCTCCACCTCTACTTCAGTACCGATTTCACTGAATTCCGTCTTCAATAAGGCGAGGCCGATATTTTTCTTTAATGTTGGAGATTGTGTGCCTGTTGTAACCTCACCGATCTGTATACCGTCTTTTTTCACGGCATAACCATGCCTCGGTATTCCTTTTTCAATCATTTCGAGCCCTACAAGCTTACGGGGAGCTCCTTTTTCTTTCTGTTCACTCAATACTGACTTCCCGAAAAAATCGGAATCTTTCTTATGTTTTACGGCAAAACCGATTCCCGCTTCTATCGGCGTAATATCTTTTGTGAGCTCCTGCCCGTATAACGCCAGTTTCGCTTCAAATCTCAGCGTATCGCGAGCGCCCAGTCCGCACGGCATGAGGCCGTCTTCCTCTCCGGCTTTAACAATCTGCTTCCAAAGGCTTACCGCATCTTCATTGCGGCAATAAAGCTCAAAGCCGTCTTCCCCGGTATATCCTGTTCTGGAGAGCAGGACTTGATGCCCGGCGACAGCTGCCCCATCAATAAACGTAAACGGCTTTAATGAAGACAGATCAATTTCCGTCAGTTTTGTGAGAACCGTCTCAGCTTCCGGTCCTTGAACAGCCAGCAATGAGAGCTCGCCGGACTGATCAGTTATCGTGACATCCCCTTCGGCATGCTCTTTCAGCCAAGCGATATCTTTGTCGATATTAGACGCATTAATGACGAGTAAATAGCAGGTGCCGCTTTTCTGATAGATCAGCAAGTCATCAACCGTCCCGCCGTCCGGATAACACATTGCGGTATACAGCGCGCTCCCGGGCTTTAAGTCTGCAACGTCGTTTGTCATCATCTTCTGCAGAAAAGGCAGACTGCCTTTTCCGGATACTTCGACTTCTCCCATATGAGACACATCAAACAGGCCTGCTTTTGTGCGGACGGCTTCATGCTCCTCCTTAATAGAAGAAAATTGAACCGGCAGCTCCCAGCCTCCAAAATCAATCGTTTTTCCGCCGTATTCTTTATACACTTCATAAAGCGGTGTTCGTTTCAGCATCATCTTCCCCCTTCAGCTCATTGGCGCATTGTATAAAACCATATAAAAAAGGACAGAGAAACACCTCATTTACATGAAGGTTTCTCTGTCCCGGCACCTGAAAGTTTACTTTATGAAACATCATAAAGACGTCCCCTTTGGTGGTCTGCTTCTATCTTTGCAAACACTCTCCAGAGTTGCGTCGAGCAAGAGTTCTTTTGCCTGAGAGATTCACTCCGCAGTTTGCTCCTTCGGCGCCCGGATGCTCATTTCTTCGTCCGGGTCTCTCCCCTTGCTGTCATTCGCTCATATTTACCAATTGTTATGGACATACTAAAGCAATATCTTTGGTGAAATCATTACTTATATCCTACCACCCTCACTTACGTCCGGCAACAAAAATTATGATAAATCAGTTTTTTAAAAGAAAGGCGGTTTTATACACATGGCGACAGAGATCATATTCGATTCGAATTGGCCGGGGGAGTTTTTTGAACGCCTGAAAACAGACGGCCCCTGGTCAAATTGGGAGCTGTACAAGCTGTCTGCTGAAGTCCAGGAAACCCTTGCCATTCCTGAATTTGAGGGTTTAAGGGCTCCTTTGTACCTGCCTGATTTCACCCCGCTTCCCCATCAGCTTGAGGTAGCGCAGAAGGTTGTAGAAAAAATGAACGGCAAAGCGATATTGGCAGATGAAGTAGGATTGGGCAAAACCGTAGAGGCCGGCCTGATTTTAAAAGAGTACATGATTCGCGGACTGGCCAAAAAAATCCTCATTCTTGTGCCCGCATCGCTTGTATCGCAGTGGGTGAAAGAGCTGCAGGAGAAATTTTTAATCCCGGCCGTTGAGCAGAAGAAAAGCTATGTTTGGGAGCAGTGCGATATCGTTGTTTCTTCAATTGATACGGCAAAGCGTTCACCTCACAAGGACATCGTACTGTCTATTCCGTATGATCTTGTCATCATCGACGAGGCGCATAAGCTCAAAAACAGCAAAACGAAGAATTATGAATTTGCAAGAAGCCTTGTTAAAAAGTATTGCCTGCTTCTGACGGCAACGCCGATTCAAAACCGGATTGAGGAGATCTTTAATTTAGTGTCGTTATTGAAGCCCGGCCATTTAGGCAATGAAAGCGGATTTCAAGAGACGTTTAATAAAAAAGACGGAATTGATGACCACGAGCATTTAAAAGAACTGGTCAATAAGGTCATGATCCGTAATACACGGAGCGACACGGGGCTTACGTGGACTCAGCGCCATGTTGAAACGGTGCCCATTACGTTTTCGCCGACGGAACAGGCGCTTTACGATGACATTAACGCACTGAAGAACGGCATGGAAAAGCCGACAAGCGCTTTTTCCATTATGACGCTGCAAAGAGAATGCTGTTCGAGCAGAGAAGCGGTGTATATGACACTCAAGAAAATGCTCGACAAAAAAGACAAACAAGCGGCAGCCTTTGACGAACAGACAATCGCGAATTTAATGGGGCGCATCAATCAGGTGACACAAAATTCAAAAGCGATTCAAGTCGTTGATTTAATTCAAAAAATTAATGATAAGGTCATTATTTTTACCGAATACCGGGCAACCCAGATTTATCTGCAGTGGTTTCTTCAGCAAAACGGAATTAGCTCGGTCCCTTTCAGGGGCGGATTTAAGCGCGGAAAAAAGGACTGGATGAAGGATCTTTTCCGCGGCAAAGTTCAGGTGCTGATCGCGACAGAAGCCGGAGGAGAAGGGATCAACCTGCAATTTTGCAATCATATCATCAACTATGATCTGCCGTGGAATCCGATGCGTCTTGAGCAAAGAATCGGGAGGATACACAGGCTGGGGCAGGAAAGAGATGTCCATATTTACAACATGGCGACAAAACATACCGTCGAGGAGCACATCTTAAAGCTTTTATATGAAAAAATACATTTATT
Source organism: Bacillus sp. ISL-51 (assembly GCF_018613535.1). Classification (GTDB taxonomy): domain Bacteria; phylum Bacillota; class Bacilli; order Bacillales; family Bacillaceae; genus Bacillus. The sequence goes on along the minus strand of NZ_JAGGQB010000006.1, from coordinate 414,478 downwards.
CGAAAATGTGGTCGGTGAATTAGATGATATTTTAACAAAAATCAAAGTGAACAATTTCGAAGAGCATTTGAATGATATTTTATGCCATTCGCTGACCGAGGAAGAAATGAGAATCAAAATGGACAATCTCACTTCTTTCTTATCGTACAGCAAGGAAGAGCCGGCCAGAAAAAAAGGCTCTTAGTATAGAAAAGGAGGATGCGTGACATGAGACAGCAAGAGGTTCATCAATTTTTACTGCGTTTTTTTGAAGCGAATCACTGCCCGATTACTGAACAGGGGCCGGGTTTTATGACGGTTCAGCTTACAGTCGAAATGGACAAACAAATTATGAACCGCCCTTTTTATTGGCACTGGCGTGAAAAAACAGGCGGCGAGCCGAATCCGATGAAGATCACGTTTATCACTGATAAAGAAACGGCCCCCAGCGACCTGGACGGCGAATTTATTTACTTCGGGGCTCCGCGGCTCTTTCAAATCTTTCAAGCAGTTAAACAAAATGGGAGATTTACAAGAATATATGAGAAAATTGTATCAGCCGGAGCCAGAGTGCCGCTTCAGCCCTGGCTTGGGATAAACGTAGTGATTTCATACCAATCCGACATAAAAAAAGACAAACTATTGTCACTGGGCCTTCACCTTGTTTCTGGACAAATCATTGAAGACTTTCAGCGAAAGCTTACACCGCTTCCGCTGACTTCACAAATATCAGACTATTGCTTTACCATATCGCCTATGATTAAGCCGGAAAGCGGAATAAAGCGAATGGAACATTATTTGACGAACTTTGCCGCAGAAGAACCGTCAGATTGGGCCGACGATGCCGTTACAAGATGGCAGAAGGATCTTACGCTGCTAGATCAATTTTATGAGCATACAGAGGAAAAACCTGAAGAATATTATTTGGAAAAAAAAGCGCTGAAAGCCTTATATCAGCCGAAAATTAACATCCAGATTGAAAATGGCGGTTTATTTTTCCTGCAAAGTAATTTTTCTGGATAAGCCTTATCCATTCGACAGCTTTCTCGTTTTTTTTAGAAATTGTATATTATAATAAAAGTATATAGAAAAAATTTCTAGCATTTCACATGCGATTATTAACTTCCAGACATGAAGAAGGGTACACAATAGGTCATGGCCGGATTGGCTGAAATACATAAACAAGTATTTTAGGAGGAGAAAATGCATGAAAAATGCAAAAACAGAATTTTCGCAATTAGATAAGGAATGGGTTGAATTAATGTTGGAAGCCCAAAAAGCAAATATCAGCTTAGAAGAGATACGCAAATACTTGCATTCGCCAAAAAAGTCTTCTCAACATATCCAGGCCGCCAGAAGTCATACCGTAAATCCTTTCTGAATGTGCTATAATATCACAAGGAAGGTGATGACATTGATTGGCCAGCGTATTAAACAATACCGAAAAGAAAAAGGCTACTCACTATCAGAACTAGCTGAAAAAGCTGGGGTAGCGAAGTCTTATTTAAGCTCAATAGAACGAAATTTACAGACGAACCCCTCCATTCAATTTCTCGAAAAAGTCTCCGCTGTTCTGGACGTCTCGGTTCATACTTTACTTGATGAAAAACATGAAACCGAATACGATGGTCAATTAGATAGTGAATGGGAGAAATTAGTTCGCGATGCGATGACATCCGGGGTATCAAAAAAACAATTTCGTGAATTTTTAGATTATCAAAAATGGAGAAAAGCGCAAAAAGAGGAGTAGTGCCGCCATATGTGCACAACTCCTCTTTTATCTCCCCGCCAGTTTGAATTAGTTTTTATCCTCACTGTGGGCCTTTTCATTCTCTTTAATATAACCGTCTTTATCTGTATGATCTTTTGTAATGGTCAAGCCGTTCCATTGTGTCGCTTCAAATGAGAATTGAAGAGAAATGGCATTGCCTTGGAATTTGTTCTGGACACTTTGCCCGTCTGCGTCTTTAGCGGTATCATTTTTAAACCGGATTTCCATCCGCACTTGGTCATAATCAACAGGCGTTTTCGGCACACCGTCATACTCAGGCGCAGTCTTACCGTTAATGGTCGCTACATTCACTTTTCCGCTCGCGCTTAGGAATTTTGAATCAATATGCTTACTGATGGCTTCAGCGGCTGTTTTATCCTGTTTCGTTGACATCAAATACAGGTCTTTCAGGTTGGCAGCCTTCAGAATAATATTCTTAGGATAGCCGTTGCCCCCTTCTTTTCCGACCGTCAGAACGGTAATTTCAAACTGGCTGAGGAAGTCCTCCGCAGATCCGTTTCCTTTAGCTGCCCCTTTGAAATCTGTAAAATTCAGGGCCATTAATACTTCTTTAATCGCAAGCGATCCATTATTTCTGAATTCGAAATCTTTCGTCAATTTGTCGCCCGGTTTTAAGTTGGATAAGTTTACATTGGCTGATTGTTCTTTTGCCGATAAATCAAGAGTTCCTGATGCAAACGTGGCATCCGTTGTCTTCACATCATTGAATGCGGCCCATGTGCCGCCTCCGATTAATGCTAATCCAAGTGCTGCCGAAGCAACGCCCAAGCTTAATTTCTTTTTCATACCCATTTTAGTATACTCCCCTTATTAATTTTTTTGTTATCAAATCCTGTCGCCAGGTTGCAACTAAAGTCAAGTAGATATAGTGCTGTTTTTCGCATTCTCTTCAAGCGCTTTTGTTTTTCGGTCAATATCGCGGATAGCGCTGCCGATTACGGTAATCGAATAAATTAAAAGCATGATGCCCGGAACGATTAACAGAATAGCCGTTCCGATCGGCTGGCTTGCTAAATGTATGACATATCCTGCATACGGAAGCTGATATCCCGCATACTGGGCCATAACCTGTTCTGATCGCACAGGAGCGGCATCCGGGGCAGCGTTATGATCCCCTTTTGTCTCAAATAACAAACGCCCGTCTTTCTTTGTTATGCCGATAATCCTATGCGTCACGGCTGATCCGTCATCTTGTGTAAAGGTAATGACATCGCCTTCTTTTAAGGCATTTACATCAGGAATTTTCTTCACTGCAATTAATGAGCCCGTCTTGAACTCCGGGTCCATCGAACCTGACAGCACTGATTTCAGCGTATAGCCGAATATGGACGGCTCTCCGCCGGATGCCCGGGTCGATATGACAGTCAAAGTCAGCACAATAATAAAACTGAAGATGACGACATACAAAATATTACTGATCAGTTTCATCGTTTTTTTCATTTTCTTCCCCGCTTTCTTTCGTCCGTTCAGCCGGCTCTTTCTCTGCTTTTTTTACAGCAGAAGCTGTCGGTTTTTCCTGACATTTGACAAGCTTCATAGGTGCTGACCATTCAAATTTTTCTTCACTTGCCGGATAACCCTCAGGCTTATAAATTTTAAATGCGTATATTCCCGGCTGTAAGGCCCGTTTCGACTCAATCCTATAGAGCAAATCGCTTTTTTTATCGGTGACAAGTCCTTTATCAATGACATTGCCGTTTTGTAAAGGTTTATGTGCGGAAGCGATTTTGTGAAGCTCCCATTTCCATTCAGATATCGCTTGTTTTTTGCCTTTATTTTCCAGTTCAACATAAAGATGAAGCGGAGCACACACGGTGCCTGTCGTATCGGTTTGGTTTACTACGTGTAAATCACTTTGATCCCAGCGTTCGTCATAGCGGCAATTGTTATCTGTATAGCGAAAGTCCCCACACGTTTGAACGGGTAAACTGAAGCTTCTCACATCGTTAAAGGAGGAGCTTGTGTCACCGGTAAACTGGGCACATATCGTTATGGCCAAGCTGAAAATGAACGAAAGCTGGAAAAAGATTAGAATCCGCCATCTCGTTTTAGCCCCTTTTTCCGTTCGGAACAATCGGAACATGCCTTACCCCCTGTGAAATCTGTAAATAAATATCACAATCGTTCTCTTTAAAGAACCTCATGAACAAAGTATAATCAACGTTTATCATCTTGAAAAATGTCAAAAACGGTCAAAATGTTCGTTTTTAAGAATGGAATCTTTTAAAAACATCGTTTTGCTCCAAATTACTCATCTTTTTGGAATTTTTTCTAATAAAATGCGGGAAAATAAAGGTATGGCCACAGAAAAATTAGAAATGATATGCAGTGAAAGGGTGATTTATTCATGATCAAACAGTGTTTGATTTGCCTTTCTCTTCTTGTTTTTGGGGTTTCAGCAGCAGCTCAGGCAGAGGGAATGCCGTATTATGTTGTTCACCATAAATCAAAATGGGAAAAGGTGGCAGAAAAAGAAGCAAAAAAAAGATATCCTCTCGCACAAACCTTATTTATTCAAAAGGTGTGGGATCGGAAAAGAACAGATGAAGCCGTCAAACAATATCACCTAACGTTAAGAGAAGGGGCCAAAGAATTCGGCGTGTTTGTAACAATTTCATTTAATCCTTACAGCCAGAAAGTGAATAAAGTTGCCGTCATTGAGGAATATCAATAAGGCCCTCCCGATTTCAGGAGGACCTTCCGCACGTTTAAGCTTTTATTTTTTCCGCTGCATCCACAGCTTAAATCCATATGGCAATATACCGAACCAATGCTGAGAGGCAGGAGCTTTTTTCTCTTTTCGCACCTCTTTTAGTTCTTTTCGCTCATGTTTAGGCGTATCTATATATTTCACGAATTGCTCAGTCATATATTTTACATAATCGTTTGTTTTCACGATTTTCACCTCATATTGCTGTCTTTACTATGAAGTGTTGGCTCGTCTGATCCTTTTTATACTTCGATCCATTGAATCAGTTTTTTCTTCTTCTGATCAAATGAAATGTGCGCCTCTCTTTTCGTACCTGAACGTGTCTCTCCTTTTATAAAAATGTCCAATTCACCCTGATGAATTGGACCGCGGATTTCATAAGATACAACGCCGTATGAAAAACGTTTCTTGCCGGATTGGCCTTTTTGTCCTTGTAAAACATGACGGATGGACAGCAGCGCGCCGTTCTGAAGCAGATTCTCTCCGGCGTAATACTCGGCCGTCTCTTTTTCAAATGTTTTACGGGTAATGAAATCAGATGAAGTATAACTGATGACCAGTAACATAACGGCAGAAACGAAAAGAACCGCTGGATAAATAAAACCATTTGGTTTGTACATTTAATCTCCTTTTAAATAGGTATAAATCGGGAAAGCGGTATGGTTCTTTTTCCCATTGACACTTGTGATATCCATAAAAAGCAGGCCGTTTTTCATATACACGTTTAATGACGCCGCGTTTTGAAGAACGGGGACGTGGCCTTTTCCGTTCACTCTTTTTCTTATCATGGTTTGATATATTTGAAAGCGCACCTCTTCTCCGCCTGCTTTCCGGCAGGTTACTGCTCTTCCGCCGTCAGCAGGGTTCACGGCTTCGGCATTTTTACATTCATTCATGATCTGCTGAACGGCAATAGTCTTTTCCTGTCCGTCTATTCCGCCGCCTTCCGCCTGCCGGGACAAAAACAGGTGTAAAACCGGTGTTAGCGTCCCTGATAGAAAAAGGCAGATCGCCAAGGAAAACAAAACATTAAGAAGCGTAAAGCCACTTTGTGCTGAGAATATTGAGACAAACGTTTTTTTCTCCGCGAATGACCGTACATACCTTTTGATAATCACCCTCCTCCTTCCACGTTACAACAGAAGACGGCAGCCGCTTACCGGACATCATATATGTGCTGATGTTCTCCTGAAGAAGCTGATGGGCTTCTTTTTGATCTTCTATTTTCTGTTCATCCGCGAGAATTCCTGACCAAACAGGGACGATGGAAATCATGAAAAATAGCCAAATCGCGAACGCGGATAAAGACTCAATTGTTGAGAACCCTTTATTTCCGTTCTGCATAAACGTTTCCGCTCCCTAAGTAAACTGTTATTTCATATGTGACTCCGACTGTTTTCACATCAATTTTCCCGCCGGAATTCGGATGTCCTTTTTCGTTAAATTCAAGCTGCATCGGTAATGTGGACAGCGCAATCTCTATTTTTTCAAAGGACCGCTCAACAATGCTTCCGCCAATAGACAGTTTGTATTTATGTTCCTTCGGCAAAAACGTAATACTTGTTCTTTTATGTTCAGCGATAGCGGTTTCTTGGGCCAGCTGAATGTCTTTTTGCAGCTGGTCTGCTTTTTGCCGCACCGCAATATGAGTATAAACAGGAGGAAAAGCCGTGAAAAAAACAGTCAGTAAAACAGAGGCCAGACTTAAAACGACCAGACTTTCAAGAAGGGTGAATCCGCCTTCTGTCAGCCTGTTACTTCTCAACTGTTACTTCCCCGCCGCTTATTAAGACTCGTTTTCCATTCGGGCACGCTGTGTTCTTTTTAATATACCCCTCTGACTGCAAGTCACCGATATCCGGTGTTTTTCCTTCATGATCGATTTCGTATGCTGTCACTTGGGCCTTCACCATATTTTGCAATCCTTCACAGCCCTTGTTTTGAATGCTTTGATTATGCTTAGTTACATTAGGAATTGTGATCAAGAGCAAAATGGAGACGATAAATAAAACGATCAGCATTTCAATTAAAGTAAATCCATCTTGATTCTTCAGACGAAGCACTCCCTTTACATTTGGTTCATCATCTGGTACATCGGCATCAGCATCGACAAATAGACGATTAAAATCATACCGGCGACAACACCATAAATTACCGGCTGAAGAATGCCGGTATATTTTTCTGCATTTTGTTCAAGCCGTTCCATCATAAATTGGCTGTATGTAAAAAGTTCACGATGGAGCTGGCCGCTTAACTGTCCGTGACTGACTGCAGCGGCAAAGTCTTTTTCATAACAGGGATGGCGGTAAAGAGCCGATTCAATCGTTTCTCCGGCTTTTAACCGCTCTATGATATTTTCTGCTTCTTGCCGGTAAAAAGGCAGAAAGGATTGTTCTTTAAAAGCCGTTAAGCTGTCGTATATGGAAAGGCCCGATTTTAGCAGGCTGCTGAGCTGCAAGGAAAAAAAGTAGCTGTTGAAGAGCACGGCGGCTTTTCCTATAAGAGGAATTTTTACGAACAAAAGCATTTTGTCTTGCGGGGATTTTTTCTTAAAAACGAACCAATAGTACAGAAACATGATAAAAGCCGCAGAAAACATAATCGCACAAGCCACATGAAAGTGCTGAAAAAACGCAAAGATAACAGCGGTGGAACGTGAGGTTTTCATATTCATGGACTGATAAATCCCAGAAAACTGCGGGATAATCATACTTTGTAATATATAAAACATCACAAAGACTGAACATATTAAAAACATCGGGTAGCGAAGCATTTTTCTGATTTGATTTGTCTGAGCCAGCTTTCGCTGCAGCAATTCCCCGCTTTGTTTCATTGCAGCAGGCAATTCTCCGTGTTTCTCCGCAAAATAGCAAATACTTACGGCTTCTTTATGGAAAGACATCGCCTGTAATACTTGATAAAAAGCATCACCTTTACTTAACTGCCGGATTGCAGACGTCATTTCAGAAAGCTGCCGCTTATGGAGCTGAAGTTCCAGCAGCCTCAGTCCTTCAATCAGGCTGTACCCTTTTTCGGTCATCTCACCGAGCCTTTTCAGCAAATTGGCTTGATCTTTTAGCGGCCATGTTTTTTTAATCGGCTTCATGGTACACCCACCGGTCGTAATTACTTGATGTGACATACCCAAGCGCAATGCCTTTTCTGATCAGCTTGCGGAGCGTTTGATACTGAAAATTGGCCTGTTCGCCCTTTGCTTCTTGAAAACATTGATTAAGGTTTTTCCCGTACAGCAATTCATAAATACCCGCACGCCGTGTCTCTCTGGACAGCCGGCAGTATACGGAACAGCTTTTATCCTTGCAAAATGGACACGTTAAATCGACTAATCGCTGGGCAGCAATTGCAATGACCGTTTGTTCAATTTCACTCATCTTCACCCCGAATTCAAGCAATCTGTAAATGGCGCCTTTTGCGTCCCGCGTATGCAGGCTCGAAAGAACGAGATGGCCTGTCATGGCTGCCCGAACCGCGATTTTAGCTGTTTCGGCGTCTCTGATTTCTCCTAAAATAATCATATCGGGATCATGTCTCAGAATCGCCTTTAAACCTGCTGAATAAGTAATTCCCGCTTTTTCATTCACCTGTACTTGAAGGACATCTTCATCTCTCGTTTCTACGGGGTCTTCAAGCGTGACAATCCGCCGGTTAAAATGCTGTTTTGCATATTTGACGAGCGAATAAAGAGTCGTCGTTTTTCCTGAGCCGGTCGGACCGGTGAAAAGGAGCATACCGTGAGAATGTTTTAAAAAGGACAATAACGTGGCACCGGCGCCCGGAAATAAGGACAGTCTGTCAATCGGCGGAATTTGATGCTGAGGTAAAAGTCTGATAACCAGGCTCTCTTCATTCATCGTCGGCAGTGTTGACATTCTCAGATGAACCGTTTCCGTTTCAAGCGGCATGGAAAGCGATCCGTTTTGCGGCTTTCGCCTTTCTCCTATATCCATTGCCGATAAAAACTTAAAATGAGAAATCAGCCGCACACATTCTTCTTTTTTCATGACCCGTTTTTTCACTAAAGCATGGTCAATGCGAAAATGAATAAAAGCATCACGCTCTCTCGGCACAATGTGTATATCAGAAGCCCTTGCCATATATGCCTCGTATATGATTCCTCTGCTGTACGTTTCGATTTTCTCCATGAAATCCCTCCTTCCGACACGTATTGTACATTAGATACATGGCGGCCTCAAAAGAGGAAACGTGCGTTTTTAGGATGCATCCAGTATGAAAAAACAAAAATAAACCAGTAAAAATCAATTAACCCGCATAAATAGCCTTCCATTCAGCGATTTTGGCTAATAAAAAAAGCAGGACTGCTGCCTGCTCATTCAGCCCGCTGACCATAAATCAGCGGGTGTTTTTTTTATGAAAATATTTCTTTTGCTGCTCTTTGAGAATATCACCCGTCCAGCCCTTATGCCTTAAATAAATATAAATCAGCAAAGTGGATACGATGATGAGTATGATAGATCCGAGATATGCATACTTCCAATGCAGTTCCGGCATGTTGTCAAAGTTCATTCCCCAAAGCGCCCCAAGTGCCGTCATCGGCGTAAACAGAGTCGTAAAAATCGTCAGGGCTTTTACAATTTCATTTCCTCTTTGTGAAGTGATGACTTCTTCTGCGTGGAGCAAGTTGCTTAGTTCCTGATCAAATTCATTTATATATGTAATGCCTCTCGTGATTTTTTGGTGGGTTCGCCGATAATCTTTTTGCTGGTCATTTTTCGGCAGAAAGGCTTCTTTTAATGCCATCTCCACTTTTTTAGCGTTTAAGGTTAACCCTTTCCAAATGAACAGTTCATGGCGCAGTTTATGCACATTTTCCAGAATTCCTTTGCTGTTGTCATTGTGAATCTGCCATTTCAGCATCCGCTGCTTGACTTCAAACTCATCCAGTCCGATTAAGTATGAATTCATCAGCTCGCCGAGCAGGACAAAAAAACCTTCAATCGCGTCCCCGCAGGTTTTGATTTGCTGCGTAGCATGCTTTTCTTTCACACCGCGAAGCAAAGAAAAATCAAAATTAATCGTAAAAAAGAATTTCCGCGTAATGTAAAAATGAAACACGGTGTGATCCTTTTCATCTTTTAATCCTTGATGATAGATTAAGGAGCCGAAAACCGCTTCATTATTCGGATCATTTGTATCTGAGCGTAAAAAGTTAATATGATTTTCGTTTTCAAACCACTTTTCGCATTGCGGCCAGTGGGTATAATGGATAAGTTTTTTTGCTTCTGTTTTTTCGTGGGGCCCGAGCTGATACCAAAACCAGTCCTCACCCGAATGAATCTTCATATGCTGCAGCCTCCTGTATTCGTTTCTTTTTTTAATTGCCCAAATTGAAGAAGGTTAAACAAGCTAGCATGTTTGGTCAGCTTTATACAGTGGTATTAATCTGAAAAAAGGGAGGTGCAAGCCTTCCTTCGCGGAAGGCGTTCTATTGTATTTAATCAAACTATCAGCCATTACACTATTTATTTTGTTAACGGCATGTTTTGTCGCCGTTGAATTTTCAATCATTAAAGCAAGACGCTCCCGCATGAACCAGCTTATCCAAGAAGGAGTAAAAGGAGCAAAGGCGGCAAAGCATGTCATCACTCATCTTGATGAATATTTATCAGCATGCCAATTAGGAATTACCGTAACGGCTTTAGGGCTCGGCTGGCTTGGAGAACCGACAGTGAGGGCTTTGATTCAGCCTCTTTTTTTAAAGACAGGCTTACATGAAACCGTGTCACATGTTTTATCGCTTATCATCGGCTTTCTATTGGTTACATATGTGAATGTCGTCATCGGCGAGCTGGCGCCGAAAAGTTTTGCCATTCAAAAAGCGGAACGAATTACGCTTTTGTTTGCAAGACCGATGATTTTGTTTTATAAGCTGATGTTTCCGTTCATTTGGCTTCTCAACCATTCCGCCCGGCTGATCACAGGCCTGTTCGGGCTGAAGCCCGCTTCCGAACATGAAATGGCATATACGGAAGAGGAACTGAGAGTGCTTTTGGCGGAAAGCTACCGCAGCGGCATGATTAAAAAAAGCGAATTGCACTATGTAAATAACATTTTTACATTTGATAAGCGCACCGCAAAAGAAATTATGGTGCCCCGGAACGAAATGGTGAGCCTGCCTTTAGAAAGCGGATCGGGACGTATTCTTCGAGACATTATCAAAACCAATAAATATACCCGTTACCCCGTCGTTAAGGGAGATAAAGATCATGTTGTCGGTATCATAAATATTAAAGAGGTGCTGTTCAGGTTCTTATCGGAAGGGGCTGCTTTTACGAAACATGAGCTCAGCCCTTACATTCAGCCCGCAATCCATGTCATCGAAACGATCCCGATATATCAATTGTTTGTCAAAATGCAAAAGGAACACGCCCATATGGCTATCCTTATTGATGAGTATGGCGGCACCGCGGGATTAGTGACGGCAGAGGACATTATTGAAGAGATCGTCGGAGAAATCCGGGACGAGTTTGATACAGATGAAACGTCCTCTGTGCAAAAGCTCAATGACAGCCGTTATATCCTGAGCGCCAAATTGCTGATCAGCGACGTCAATGATCTGCTGGGAACAGAGATTGTTGCTGACCAAGTGGACACTCTCGGAGGCTGGTTTCTCACTCAGTATATTGATGCAAAACCGGGCAGCGCGATAGAATGTGACGGATTCACATTTACGGTCAAAGAAATTGACAGCCGCCATATTATCACAATCGAAGCTGACAAAGCTGAATAGCTGGAAGGGGTAACTCCTCTTTCAGCCATTCAGCTTTTTTCTGATTCTTTATGATTCTTGAACGATAAATCCGTTTTTTGATAACGCCTTCGCCAAGCTTTGCTCCGTTCTGACTTTGGAAAAATCAATGCCGAGCTTTACGACGGTTTGGGCGATTTCCGGACGGATGCCCGAAAGCGTCGTCTCAATGCCGAGAAGTTTTGTGCTGTCGATGACTTTAAAAATTTGATAGGCAACCATCGTATCAACAATCGGCACGCCGGAAATATCCAAGAACAAATAAGAAAGCCGTAACGAGGCACATTGCTCAAGCACTGATTCTAAAATGATTTTTGCCCGGTACGTGTCAATCTCGCCGACTAGGGGCAAAATGCCGATGCCGTCTGCAATCGGCATAATCGGCGCGCTTAATTCATTTATCATTTCTTTTTGTGCGTTTAATTGAGTAATCGTAACTTTATGATATTCCTCCGTAAATACTTCAATAATGTGGTCGATCGCCTGATTCAGCCGCTCGCCCCACTGAAAAACAGCATGATTCGACGGCTGCTCTGACATGGTTTCGCTGCATGTCTGTATCCGTTTCCAGACAAGGGTTCGGAATTCCTTAAGACTTCCGACGCTTTCATACACCGGTACCTCATGGACGGCGCGGTCCCTTGCAAATTGCAGCCCCCACATGGTCAGCTCCTCTTTTTCCTCGTCTTTTCCGACTAATGCTTTTGCGACAATTGTCAGTAAGAGGCGGTGCTCTTTTTCCGCTTCCTGATCAGCTGCGTTCCGCCCGGGCGGTGATTCCCGCTGACCTGCTGCCGTCAGCAGCCATTGATGTGTAATTCCCCCGGATTCATCTGTTAATGTTTGAAATAACGCTTCATTTAAATTTTCCACAGGTCTCCTCCATTCTTGTTTCGTTATTTTTTATGTATAAAAGCCCTCGGGCCGCACATACTACAATTACTGTCGGTGGGCTATAGCCAAGCGGTAAGGCAATGGACTTTGACTCCGTGATCGTTGGTTCGAATCCAGCTAGCCCAGTCTGCTAACCGCAAAAAACGAAGATTAGCTGATATTTTGATCAGCGGATCTTCGTTTTTCTCTTATGATACAGATTGATGTACTGTTTTTTTCTTTGTGAGCTTCATCAGCTCTCCGGGATTATAACCGATTACCAGTTTTTTATGATCGATGAGAATTGGCCGGCGCAAGAGCTTCGGTTTTTCAATTAACAGCTCCAGCACTTCATTTACAGTCATTTCTTCGATATTCAGATTCAGATTTTTAAAGGTTTGGCTTCTCGTCGCTAAAATTTCATCAATTCCTTCTGTCGTTAAAGATAAAATGTGCTTTAATTCATCGATTGTCGGTGTCTCCCTGAATAAATGGCGTTCATTAAAATCAATATTGTGGGCTTTTAACCAATGCTTCGTTTTCCGGCATGATGTGCAGCTTGGATATGAGTAAAAAATAAGATCTTTCATTTTTAAAAATTCCTCCCTCAAATGATCCGTCTCTTTGTTAACATAAGTACCCTGAACCTTTTTTCGTTAAACTCATTTCAAAAAGTTTTTCAGATTCTTTTTTAAAAGGACGGCATATCATAAGAACACAGGGAAAGACATAAATTCCACAATAAATATAATCATGAAAATGTTTACATTTTTACTGCCGATCTATTATAATGATGACAGATAGACTCTCGGGAGGGGATAAGGAATGAATCGCATGTTCCGGGTGTTAGGATTTTGGACGGGAATTTTTGCAGTCATGTTTTTTTTAGGTGATATGAAGGACGCATCTCTCTTGTTTTTTGGACAGACGATCTTTTTCGTATTTCTTTCTTATTTAAATTTAACTGAACGAATGTATATTTATATTTTCGGGGCGTACTTAACCGTGTTCTTCGCCGGATTTACATATTACTCTATTTTTATTATGACACCTGGCGGCGGGAGCCACTGATCTAAAAAGAGACAGACCGATAACGGTCTGTCTCTTTTTCTCTTATAAGGAAAATCCGTTGATAAACGGATTTTGCTCCTGTTCCGTCTGTACGTCTGTTTCCGGGCCGTGCCCGCTTAACACAAGCGTATGCTCCGGCAGCGTCAGCAGCTTTTGGTGGATGGACTTAAGCAAAACCTCTTGGCTTCCCCCATGTAAATCAGTGCGGCCGATGCCTCCCTGGAAGAGCACGTCGCCTGAAATCACCAGATCGGCGTCCTTCACATAATAAGAAACGCTTCCGGGTGAATGTCCGGGCGTAAACAAAGTCTCCAAATGAAACGGCCCGATGTCAAGTGCGCCGTCTCCTTCAATCAGCCGGTCGGCGGGCCGTGCCGTTACGGCGATGCCCCGTAAAATTCCCGACCCGTTTAGTGAAGGGTCTTCCAGCCACTTTTCTTCATTTTTATGAAGATATACGGGCACATTCCATTTGTCTCTTACATCATCAAGCGCGCCGATGTGGTCAAAATGGGCGTGGGTCAGCAAGATGGCCAGCGGCTTCAGATTTTTTTCTTTTATGTAATTGTTGATTTTATCCGGTTCGCCGCCCGGATCAAAAATGAGACATGATTGATCTTCACTGATCAGAAAATACGCATTTGCCTGAATGGGGCCTGCCGGCATCCGTCTCCATTTCACTTTCATCACCTCTTTATGTATATGCCCCTATTATGAAGGTTTTCAGCAGAAGATTCAATCAATGTATGCCCAAAACGCTATCGACAAACAAAATGAAAACGGTTAAAATAAAATGGAAAGATTTTCAGGTCCCAATGACAAAGGAGGCGCATGATGTTACTTGTTGTAATCTTCGGCCTTGTCGCGTTATTAGCTGTATTAGGAGTCCTGCGGGCTGTCAGACAGAGAAATATACTGGGATTTCTATTTGCCGGCGCCACGTTGTGCGTGTTTGGCTGGTTTGCCGTTATGACCGTTGTAAACAGCGGCTATCCGACTGTACATTAAAACCTGTATCCAATGGGATACAGGTTTATTTTTTATTTCTGTAAATGTTTGTTGACGCTTATAATTTTACTCTCCAGAGTCGTTTCTTTATCCCTTCTGTCATCGATGCGGATATTGGTCGCCACTCTGTGGAGGCCTTTTTGGAAAGGAGCTTCATGAATGTCCTGAATCACCGCAAAAAGGTCGCTCAGCTCCCCTTCGATTAATGTGTTCATCGGAGTGAGCTGAAATTTGATTTTCCCTGCTGCTTTATATCCCTCCAATATTTTCTGAACGTCCGCTACATACGCGCTGACGCTCGGCGTCTCAGTTCCGATCGGAATAATTGTTACATCTGCAATGGCCATCTGTATTCAAACTCCTTTTTCATTTGTTATGATGGGTTCCATCATACCTGTTGCCAGTGAAATCACACGGTCATATGTGTAACCGTATAAAGCATATTCCCCGTTTGGAGAAAGCTGAATCGGCTCCATTGCCGCATGCCCAAGCACCGTCCGCTCCTTTTCATCCTTCAGGTCAAAAACGATGAGCTTATATAAACGGCCGTCAGGCTTAAACGTGTAAAACCGCTTATGTTTTTGATCGTAATCATATTCCATCGGTGCCGGGCTCTCATATTTCATTTGAAGCGGGAAGCGGTGTGTGACGGCTTTCGGCGCTTGAAAAATAAACTCACCTGTTTGTCTGACGGCAACCGTCATCCCTAAATAGGAATCGGCTGCAATGACGTGATCGAGCTGCTTTTTCTCTTTTTTTGATTGTAAATCGTACGAATATAAGAGGCCCTCTTTATCGCTTTTCCCTTGTTTGATATATTGAAATCCTTTAGAGGACGTCCAATGGATAAAAGGGGTTTGCACCGGGCTGTTTCGCAGCATGCGGTTTTTCAGATCTGCCGTGTAGGTTTTAAAGTCCCAGGTTTCAGTAAAAACCGTAATCATCATTTTATACGGGTCGTGCGGATTCCAAGCGGTCTCTAATTCATATGTGTTAAACGATTGGTGAAACAGATTGTCACCTTGCCTGTTTAACAGCACCAGCTCGGTCCGCCCGCTGTATGTAACCTGTACGAGAATCATTTGTTCTTTCTGGTTAATCTTTACATTGACAATATGGCCCTTTGTTTCATAAAGCCTTTTTGATTTGCCGCTAAACAGGTCATATGTGAACAGCCGATGATGCGCATTATCAGACGATGTATAAAGAATGGTCCGGTCATCCACCCATCCATCCGCTTTCTCCGCTTCATTTTTGCAGAGCGGAATGATTTTCTGTTCTGCTGATTTCGCCGATACGCCTGTGTCATGCTGCTGATGAGATGGTTCACAGGCCGCTAAGCACAAAGCGAATGCGGACAGCAGAACAAAAGACAAATATCTCACCAGCCTTCCCCCCCATTCTTTTCTATTGTCCCATATTTGTTTATGTAAACAAATGAGAAATTTCATCGTGACTCAAAAAATAAGCGACCTCCATAAAATGCCTTTCGTCGCTTTATAAATATCAGCAAACATATGAAAAGGCAAAGGATTTTTTCCTTTCCCGAGCTCAACTGTATAGCCTTCTTTTCCATATTGCTGAATAAACCAATCTCTGAAGCCGGCATGGCTGTCGATATCCCTTATGCCTTGATAGCGGTTTTCGCTTATTGCTTCAAACTCCCGAACAACTTGATACGATTCTTCCGGCTCAATCCCCATGTATCCCCAATAAATTTCTTCCCCCTGTGTATGAAGGGCGATCAGTCTGTCAGGCGGCTCTTCCGTAATCAAACGGTGCATGGCTGCCGCCTCCGGTTCGGTCAGCGGAGCAGTGCCCGGAAAATCACGGTATGACGAAGCCTTTGGTTTGCGCTGGCGTTCAATGTCCCAATGAGCAGGAAAATGTTTATTTAAATCGACACCGTTAATATTGGCCTTCCATTCGCGAAAATCAGGGCGGTGTTCATTCAAAGCAGACAGACATTCACTTTTTCCCGATAAAGCGTCACTTCCATAAAGGACGAGGTTAACACCGTCCGGGTTCACCATCGGGACGAAAGACAATGATGTCCGGCTGAATATGTCAAGAGCAGAACACCCGAATACGGTTTTATTTTCGCATAATGCCGCACAGTATTCTTTAAACCATCTGAATGCAACAGACGTCGTAATCCATTCATTGGCATGAAAAGATGCGTTCATGTGCACTTTTTTCGGGGCTGTATTCGCTCCTGCCCTCAGTTCATACAGCGGATTGCCTAGAACGGAGAAGCCGATTTGCCGGCATGTGACAAACGGAAAGACGGCTGTTATGTTTTTTATTTCTGCTTCTGCCGCTTGAGCGCCGTAAATCCTTTCTTCCTTCAGCCAGTTATCAGCAGGAAGAATTTTTTTGCAGGTGCCGATAAAACGGGACAGCTCACTCAGCGTCTCAATTACACCGTCTGAATGCTTATTTATGACATACCCGGGACAGAATAATTCATCGCTTTTCGCCGTTTCGTTAGCGCTTGCCAGAAGCCTTTTATCAATGTGAAGCAGCTGTGCAACGTCAGACATATTTTGTTTTACTTCAGGCTTTACACGAATTCCCGCCATGTTCATCCCCCTTTTTTTGTTACTATATGACAGAGGGGATAAAAAAAGAAAGCTGCCCGCTTTTATGGGCAGGCAGACTTTCTGTCAGCAGTTTTGATGCTTCAGCCATTCATTTTTGGCAATCCACGCCCCGCCAATGACTCCGGCGTTATTGCCAAGCGACGCAATAGTAATGTCCGCAGCTTCTGCTGAACGCGGGAAAGCGGTTTTTTTAAAAGTCTCTTCCACTTTTGCCCGCAGAAGCTCACCGGCTTTTGAAACGCCTCCGCCGAGCACAATTTTTGTCGGATTCATGGCGCTTGCCAGATTTCCAAGCACAAGCCCGAGATGCTTTGCTACGTAATCGACGACTTCTAACGCCGTCTCATCCTGTTGCTCTGCCGCTTCAAATACGTCACGGGCCGTCAGATGGCGTACCTGGGACAGCGTCGACTTTTCGGCCGTTCCAAGCTTTTCTTTTGCGATCCTGACAATCCCGGTTGCGGACGCGATCGTTTCAATACAGCCCGACTTTCCGCAGTTGCACGGAGCCCCGCCCTCCGGAATGCTGCAAATATGGCCGATTTCTCCGCCGGCGCCGTTTTTTCCGTGAACGATCTCTCCATTCACGATAATGCCGCCGCCGACTCCCGTGCCGAGAGTAACCAAAATAACATCTTTTGCCCCGTCGCCGGCGCCTTTCCACATTTCTCCGAGTGCGGCGATGTTGGCATCGTTTTCGATGACGGCCGGAATGCCCGTTTCCGCCTCAATGTGATCTTTCAGGGGATAGTTTTTCCACCCCAGGTTCGTTGTTTCATAGACCATTCCCGTCGCCATTTCGACAGGGCCGGGCGCTCCCATGCCGATCCATTTTACAATTCGTTTCGGCCTGTTCAATTCCTCCAGCTTTTGGTCAATGGTCTTTGCTATAGTGACTGTAATTGTATTTCCCGATTTATCGGTCGGAACCTCCCATTTATGCTGAATTTCGCCGTACATATTAATAAACGCCAGCTTGATGGTTGTTCCGCCCAGATCAATACCCGCAAACCATGTCTCTTCCATAACTGTCTCCTTTTCTTATCATAACCACTATTTAACCTGTCTGTTGATCCGTTCTGATTCCTGCTGGAGAACACTTGCGGCCTTTTGCCATAGTTCTCTTTCAATCACGTTCGACAAGTACATCTCCTTTAATTCATCTTTCATAAAATCAATTTCCGCTTCTCTGTCACCGAAATATACAATATGCCCGAATGACTTTAGCAGCTGCTGTACGTCATAAAATGTATTCATCTTCTTCACCATTTCTTTTCTTCATAAAGTAAGCGTATTTCATCTCTGTTCCGTGCGTCAAGCAAAAAACGCATGGAGAAAATATCCTTGGGTTATTTCGATCATTTTATATTCATAATTGTAAAAAAACACGCATTTTTGCTTTTTTCTGTTACAATACTTTCGTGCCCAAAAGCACAAAAGGATTAGAGTTTTGATTTGATGGGGTGTTGTTTTGAAACCAGAAAAAAGGCTGACTTTCCTTTCAGCCATCAGTTTATTTCTTTTGATGTTAGCAGTCATTATTTCCTGTCTGTTTTTCTTTCATACCGAGCCGCATATTCCGCTGTTTTTCTGCATCGTCATTCTTTCAGCGGCCGGTTTATGGTACGGCTTTTCATGGGAGAGCCTTGAAAAAGGGATAGTGAACGGGATTAAAAACGGTGTACAGCCCATTATCGTGCTGGCGCTGATCGGTGTTTTAATCGGCGCGTGGATGTACAGCGGCGCCATTCCGACAGTTACCGTTTACGCTTTATCGATTATTCAGCCGAGCCAGCTGCTTTTGACCGCATTATTTTCCTGCATGATCATCAGCACGCTTGTCGGTTCCAGCCTGACAACAGTCAGTACAATCGGTGTTGCGCTGTTAGGAGTAGCCAGCGCGGCGGGAGTTCCGCTTGAATGGACGGCAGGGGCAGTGATCTGCGGGGCTTGCTTCGGTGATAAAATGTCACCGATGTCCGATACAACCAACTTTGCCGCCGGAATTGGCGAGATTCCGATTTTTACGCACATTCGCCATATGATGGGCACAACCGTCCCGGCTTTACTGATTACAATTGTACTCTTTTATTTTCTCGGTTTATCCGTTTCTGCGAATGCTGCCTCAACTCAGAATATTGAAGCTGTCATTACCGGCATTAAAGAGGCCGCACACGTCACTCCCTGGGCGCTGCTTTCTCCTCTTTTGGTGATCGTGCTTGCGGTCAGACGGATTCCGGTGGTTCCGGTGCTTACTGCCGGCATTATTTCTTCAGGCCTTCTGACAGCTGTTTTTATTCCTGACAGCAGTATTCAGGGATTCATGTCCGCCCTTCAAAACGGCACGATGTTTAAAACCGGCAGTCAGGCGGTTGCAAGCATTATTAACAGGGGCGGGCTCCAATCCATGATGGGATCCGTCTCTCTGATCATGATCGCTTTCGCTCTTGGCGGCTTGATGGAAAAAATAGGTTTGATTTCTGCACTGTTACAAGGTCTGACAAAAGGCGTCCATACGAAAGGAAGGCTCGTGCTGGCGACGGTCTGCTCAAGCATAGGAGTGAATCTCGCGACAGGCGAGCAGTATTTATCGATTTTAATTCCGGGGCAGTCATATAAACCGTTATATGACAGGCTCAATATTAAACGGGTCCATCTTGCCCGGTCGCTTGAAGACGGCGGGACATTGATCAATCCATTGATTCCTTGGGGCGTAAGCGGCGCTTTTATGGCAAGCGCGTTAGGGGTTTCTGTGATAGACTATTTACCGTTTACCTTTTTCCTTTATATCTCTCCAATGATTTCAATCTTGCTCGGGTTCCTCAAAAAAACCTGACAAAACGTTAACGCCTGCCGGCCGCAATCGTCGGCAGGTTTTTTTGCGTGAAAAAATCCCGCTTTAAAACGGGATTTTTTAAAATGCCTGCTGAATAAATTTATTTCTGATGAACGGTATCTTTAAAAAGAAGTGAATAAACGATTGTCTGATTCTCGGCTTGCTGAGCACGCTGTTCATAAGACGGTAGCGATTTTGATAAACAGCAAAAACAGAAACGGCGCATAATGAATAGATCAACAACTTTTTCATAATATCCCTCCTGCCCCTATCGTTTGTTAAATAACGATAATTATTCTGAGCGGGAGAAAAATTTCAGGTGATGGTTTCACACTCGGTCAATAAAATGTCAACCGGAATATCGTGGGGCATTCGGGGAATATCATTTGTGAGCTGGCAAGCAAAAAAAAGTGAAACCGTACGCCCATTATAACCGGCCAGGAAACGATCATAATATCCTCCGCCATAACCGATTCTGAAGCCTTCCCGGTCAAAGCCTACGCCGGGCACGATCACCAGATCAATGTCCTTTTGCTTCACTTCCTCCGTCCGGCTTACGATCGGTTCACTGAGACCCGAATAAACGATTTCAAGCTGATCCTCTGAGGAGAAGGTGCGAAACTGCATGGCTCCTGTATCTGGTGAGCATTTTGGAATACACACTTGTTTTCCCTCTTTCCAAGCCTGTTCAATTATCGGCCGCGTCGGGATTTCCAGGCCTCTCGAGATGGTGATGGCGATCATGCGTGCTTGTTCCCATTCTTTTAAAGAAAAAAGCTTTTCTCGTATGACGAGGGATTTGGCTTCCCATTCACTTTCTGTTATTTCTGAAAGCTTTGTTTTTATTTTTTTTCGGATTTGTGCTTTCACGTTTCTCAGCCTCCTGAAAGACAAAAAAGCCAGAACTTTTATCAAAGCTCCAGCTTTTGTCACCGTTATTAAACAGCTTATTTTGTTTCACGGTGTAACGTAGATTTTTTATCACGTGGGCAATATTTTTTAAATTCAACGCGGTCTGGATTGTTGCGTTTGTTCTTTTTAGAAATATAGTTACGCTCACCACATTCAGTGCAAGCCAAAGTAATATTAACGCGCATTATTTTCCCTCCAAACTAAATATCATTTACTTATTCAGACTTATATATAATACCACTATAATGGACGGAAAGCTAGAGCTGTTTTGATGAAATGTTTTTTATTAAGAAGAAATCATAAGATCATTCTCAGGATGCTGAAACCGGCCTGCCGCAAAGCGATGACAGAAAATGACGAAACAGGCCAAAAAAGGGCTTTTTACTGCGAATGTTATAGTGAAGCAAACGGTTATGCGCCAAACACAAAAGATTTCTCGACAAATTTCCGTTTTTTTCTCTAATTCCTTTTGAATGCCGGCGTTTTATGGTATAAAAAAGAAGGGCAAATAATAATAGAAGGTGATGAAACGTGGAAATTGCTATTATTGCGTTGTTTATCGTCAGTATAGCGCTTATTGCATTCTCATATTCTCAAAGAGATCCGATGAAAGATGTAGAACAGGAGCTTGAAACGCTTCAGCTCTCCGCCATGCAGGAAATTTACAAATTAAAAAAGAAAATGACGGTGCTTGAAGAAGAATTGCTGGAAACCAACCTAGTCATCCGCAAAGCAAAAAGCAGCGGCATTAACCAAAAAATCGCCAAACAAATCATTTCAAAATACAATAACGGGATGTCTGCTGAGGCCATCGCCAAAGCAGAGCACGTGTCTGTCGAGGATGTCAATACGATTATTAAAGACAACGAGAAGGTGCTCGTATGACGAAACGGGGCATTCAGGCTTTTGCCGCAGGCATCATTTTAGCGACTGCCGTCCTCGCCGCTGTCTTTTATTTGACTGACAACAGCCAAGCGTCTGCCGTCAAAACTGAAAAAACGGCGCTGACCGAAAAAGAAGTAAACAGTTACCTCGACTCTCAGCAAAAGGTTTCGGTCAACCGGGACGACTATCAAAAACTGCTTGATTCAAAAGAAAAATCCTTAGACACAGACCAAAATTCAGATACAAAAAAAGAAAAGAAAACATATAAACTGACGATTAAAGACGGAATGAGCACCGCTGATGTGTCGTCCATTCTTGAAAAAGAAGGAATTATTCCTTCTGCAGAAGACTTTAATGATTATGTGATTGACGCGGGCTATCATAAAGAAATCCGCGCCGGCCATTTTAAAGTAGATTCAGGTATGAGCTTCAAAAAACTTGTCAAAACATTAACCCGCTAAAAAAGCTTGCTGGCATCATCCATTCAGGTGGATACGGCCGACAGGCTTTTTTTTAATGAACGGCAAAATCAAAATAGGCCCGGTCATTTGACCAAGCCCTCCTTTTTCAGCCGAATTTTCCGGTTATATATTCATGTGTTTTTTGATGATCCGGCCGCGAAAAGATTTTGCCCGTATCGCCGCACTCTACCAGCTCTCCCATATAGAAAAACGCGGTTTGATCAGAGACCCTCGCTGCCTGCTGCATATTATGCGTCACAATGACAATGGTATAATTTTCTTTCAACTTCAAAATGAGCTCTTCAATTTTCCGGGTCGAAACGGGGTCCAAAGCAGACGTCGGTTCATCCATTAATAGCACATCCGGCTTTGTCGCCAGCGCCCTCGCGATACAAAGACGCTGCTGCTGGCCCCCTGATAACGAAAGCGCCTGCTGATGCAGACGATCCTTCACTTCATCCCAAAGCGCCGCTGCCTTCAAAGACTCCTCTGCGATTTCAAGCAGCTTTTTCTTGTTTTTTTCACCGTGAATTTTAGGTCCGTATACGACATTTTCAAAGATAGATTGCGGGAACGGATTGCCTTTTTGGAATACCATACCGATCTGTTTTCTTAATTCTGCTGCATCTGTTTTTTCCTTCAGCAAGTTGTGCCCGTTATAAAAAATATCACCCGTCACTTTGACGTTCGGAGCCATTTGCAGCATTAAGTTTAATGTTTTAATAAAAGTAGATTTGCCGCAGCCGGACGGCCCGATAATGGCAGTGACCTTATTCTGTTCAAAGCCGATATTTATGTCTTTTAAAGCGTGATGGGCGCCGTACCATACGTTCATCCCGCAAATCTCATACAAATGCTGTGTATTTACAGCTCCTTTCACAACGCTCACAGCCCTTCCCCCTATCCGAACTTCCCGTTAATATAATCATCTGTCTTCTGCGTCTTAGGGCTCGTGAAAATCTGTTCTGTCTGCCCGTATTCCACCACTTCTCCGTTTAGAAAAAAAGCCGTGCGGTCTGAGACCCTCAAAGCCTGCTGCATGTTATGTGTAACGATAATAATCGAATATTCTTTTTTTAGATCTGTCAAAAGCTCCTCGATCCTGGCGTTTGAAATGGGATCAAGGGCCGAGGCCGGTTCATCCAAAAGAAGCACGGCCGGCTTCATGGCAAGCGTTCGCGCAATGCACAGCCGCTGCTGCTGGCCCCCTGATAACGAAAGGGCTGACGAATGCAGGCGGTCTTTCACTTCATCCCAAAGCGCCGCCTTCGTCAAGCTTTCTTCCACCGCCTCATCCAGCACGGCCTTTCTTCGTTCTCCCGCATACCGTAATGCATGCGTAATGTTATTGTAAATCGATTTTGGAAAAGGGTTCGGTTTTTGAAAAACCATTCCGATTTCCCGTCTGAGCTGCACGACATTAATCGTTTCTCCTAAAATATTCAGGCCCTCATAAAGGATTTCTCCTTCGCTTTTGGCAGACGGTATAGAATCATTCATTCTGTTGATCTGCCTCAGAAACGTCGATTTGCCGCACCCGGACGGGCCGATAAGGGCAGTGACCGCATGTTTTTCAATATCCATATTTACATGCCGGACCGCTCGTTTTTCGCCGTAAAAGATGGATAAATCCTTAACCTCCAAAACCGAAGTCCCCGGCGCTAACATTGTCTGTTCCGCTTCTTCCTTTACGATGTGGTCAATCATGTTTTCGCCCCTTTTCAATTAATTTGCCGTAAGCTTCTTATAAATAGCTGATCCGAGCCATCTTGCCGAAAGATTAAACAGCAGCACCGAAATGACGAGCACTGCTGAGCCGCCGTTAGCAATCGCTTCCGCATCGGGAATAATACCTTGAGTATTGACACTCCATATATGAACCGCCAGCGTCTCAGCCGGTCTGAAAATGTTAAAAGGAGACGTTTCAGAAAACGGGTTCCAATCAGTAAAGTTCAGCCGAGGCGTCGTCAGCCCCGCCGTAAATAATAATGCCGCCGCTTCCCCGAAAACTCTTCCTGATGCCAAAATGGCTCCTGTCATAATTGAAGGAATCGCACTTGGAATCATGACGGTCTTCACGGTATGCCATCTGGACACGCCTAAAGCGAGAGAGGCTTCTTTCAGTTCCTTTGGCACTGCCGTGAGCGCCCCTTCTGTCACCCGCACCATAACGGGCAGATTAAAGACGGTTAATGCGAGCGCGCCGCCGATAATGGTGTATCCCCATCCTGTCAGATTCACGAACATCAGCATACCGAACATGCCGATGACAATTGACGGGAGAGAAGACAGAACTTCAATACACGTTCTGATAAAATCAGTGATTTTATTTTGCGGAGCATATTCAGCCATAAACACGCCGCCCCCTACGCCGAGCGGGATCGTGATCAGCATCGTCAAAAACAGAATGTAAAAGGAGTTAAACAGCTGATCGCGTATTCCCCCGCCTGAGGCAATGGCGCTTGATTTTGTTGTGATGAAATGCCAGCTGAGCTCAGAAACACCGTGAATGATAATATACAGAAACAATCCTGCCAAAATTGCCGCGATGACAGCGGCACATAAACCGAATACACCGGTCGCCAATTTATCCGTTACTTTCCGGTTCATTACACTTTCCTCCTAGATGACAAGTAGCGTATGAGTAAAATAAACAGAAACGACATGACGAGAAGAACAAGCCCCATAGACCATAATGTGTTATTTTCGATACTGCCGTATGTGGTATGGCCCATGTTTAACGTGATGATGGTTGTTAATGTCCCCGCCGTATCAAGCAGACTTTCCGGCAGGAGCTTTGTATTCCCGATCACCATCTGTACAGCCAGAGCTTCTCCGAACGCTCTTGCCATCCCGAGAACGACAGCGGTCAGCAAGGTCGGAAACGCCGCCGGGATGAGCACCTTTCTGATTGTCTGCCACCTCGTCGCACCAAGCGCATATGAACCTTCACGAAGATGCTTTGGAAGTGACGCGAGCGCATCGGCAGAAATCGATGTGACCGTCGGCAGAATCATAACGGAAAGCACGATTGTTCCTGCCAATAAGCTGTGGCCCGTTCCGCTCGTTTTAAAAGAGCCGATAAACGGAACCAATACTGTAAGACCTATGAATCCATAAACGACAGACGGAATGCCGACAAGCAGCTCAATAACCGGCTGAAGCACTTTTTTCCCCCATGTCGGCGCAATTTCCGTCATAAAAACGGCACCCGCAATACCGAGAGGCGCCGCAATCAGAGCGGAAAGAACCGTAACGGCAAATGAGCCGAAAATAAAAGGCAGCGCGCCGAACTCAGGTTTTGACTGGGTTGGATTCCACTTCAGACTTGTTAAGAATTCAATCGGGCTTACACCATTTATAAAAAAAGATTGCAGCCCCTTTATGCCGAGAAAGATTGTAATCGCAGCTGATGCGAGAATGATTATTGCCGCACAAACCGACACAATCACTCTTCCCCGGACTTCATCCAATTGCCTGTTTTGCTTTGAGCGGATTAAGCGTTCGCTTACAGACTCTTTTTCTCTATGATTTATCATTTGTTTACACTCCTATAAATGAGAGAGGCGGGAAGCCCGCCCTCCCCTCAGCTTTGCTTGCCGCTTGCGTCCCGTGTGACTTTCATATCTGAGATCGGAATGTAGCCCTGATCTTTCACGACGCTTTTCTGTACTTCATCACTGTGCAAATAGTCGAGAAATGTTTTCGTAAGGCCTGACGCTTCACCTTTCGTATAAGAGTGTTCGTAAGCCCAAATCGGATATTCTCCGGTTACGACATTTTTCTCTTCCGGTTTGATGCCTCCGATTGATAAAGGCGTTACTTTGTCATCGTTTATATAAGAGAACGCTAGATAACCGATCGCTCCCGGTGTTTCTGCAATGATTTTTTTCACTGTGTTAGAGGAATCCTCCGTTATGCCCTCTGCCGGATCTGCTCCGTCCAGCGCATATTTGACAAATGTAGCTCGTGTTCCTGATGAATCAGGGCGGTTGACTAGCGTGATCTTTTGATCCTTGCCGCCAAGTTCTTTCCAGTTTTTGATTTTACCTGTAAACACGTCTGTCAATTGTTTTTTCGTTACATCCTTCACACCCGTACCGGGGTTGACTGCAGCAGCCATTGCCACTACCGCTACACGGTGGTCTTTTAGGGCTTTAGCATCAATGCCTTCCTTTTCTTCGGCAAAGACGTCTGAGTTACCGATTTGAACCGCACCCTCGGCTACTTGAGAAAGCCCTGTGCCAGAACCTCCCGCTTGCACCTGCACATCAGCATCCGGATTTTTCTCCATAAACTTTTCCGCCGCTGCCAGTACTAACGGCTGCATGGCAGATGAACCAGAAATGGTTAAAGAACCTGATGCTTTTTTGTCTTCACTTGCAGATTGACTGTCTGTCTTGCTGCTTTCCTTTGCATTTCCGCATGCTGCAGCCACGATCATAACAGCAGCCATCAGAAGCATAAGCATCCATTTGTTTTTTTTCATTTCCTGAATTCCCCCTGCGTATAATGTGTAATTTGTCCTACACGTATAGACTAAAGGGTTCATGTAAAAAGCGTATAAATCGAATGTAAAGGTTTTGTAAATCTAAATGTTTTTTTGTATAAAAAAAACGCCCACATGTTGTGAGCGTTTTTCTTTTAGTTACTTGTATTGCCGTTTTCAGCTGCTTTTTGAATTTTATCTTCGTTTTTTTGCTTCGTGTTATCATCTTCTTGTTTCTTTTTCAGCTCGAAGTATTTGTCTAATGCTGCTCTCCCAATATCATCTGTAATTGAATACCGGGCACTGTAATCAATATAGGCCCAAGGAACGACTACAGAAATGGCTACTTCCGGGTTATCAGCAGGTGCATAAGCGACAAGAGTTGTATTATAAGTACCTTCACCCGTCTCTGATTTGTCAGGACCGTCATAGAAAGATTGGGCCGTACCTGTTTTTCCGGCAGGACTGTATTTTGCGGTTGCAAAATCAGTGGCGGCTGTTCCTTTTGTCATTACACGTCTGAACCCAGCCTGCACTTCTTTGATATCTGTAGTATTCATATCGATTTTGTTTAATACTTGAGGCTGAACAGATTCAACTACAGCCCCGATTCCTTTTTTGGCATCCGGCTGTCTGACTTCTTTCACAAGCTGAGGCTTTAAACGATAGCCCCCATTGGCAATAGTTGATACATATTGCGCCATTTGCAGCGGTGTGTACGTATCATACTGACCGATCGCAAAGTCTAATAGAAGACCGGAAATTCTTTGTGTGCCTTGATACCCGGTTGCTTCATTCGGAAGATCAATTCCTGTCTTAACGCCAAGTCCGAATTGATTGAAGTAATATCGGAACGTATCAAATGCCTTCATATCAAGCGGCAGCGACTGGCCTTTTCTATATTCCCCTTTACCGAGAGCAATCGCTGTTTTAAACATAAAAACGTTTGATGATTCTTGGAGCGCTTTTTGAATATCTACCGGTCCTAAATTCGTCCACGATTTTTTCGGCTTACTGCTCCCTTTGAAATACAAAGGTTCATCCTGAAAAACGGTGTTCAAATTAATCGCGCCCGTTTGGAGTCCCGTTAATACAGTCGCTCCCTTAACGGCTGACCCCATCGCATAGGAGGAAGTCATTGCGCCGAGGGCATAATCATCAATCTTGTACTTTCCGTGATCATTCGTAATCTGTTTACCCGCCATGGTCAGAACTTCACCGTTTTTCGGATTCATCATAACGACAAATGCGCGGTCCAGCAGCTTTGTACTCGGTCTTGCTTTTGCTGCTCTTAAATTTTTCTCAATAATTTTTTCAACGGACTTCTGCAAGTCCATATCAATGGTTAAAACTAAATCCTTGCCGGCCTCTCCTTTCGTTATCACTTTGCTTCCCGTGACATTGCCGGATGAGTCGGTCAGGTTCTGCACTTTCTCTTTTTGGCCCTGCAGCAGACTCTCATATTGGTACTCTAAATAGCTTTTTCCGACCCTGTCATTACGGCTGTAGCCGAGTGACAAATAATGCTCAAGCAAATTGGACGGAAGGCCTTCATTAGAACTGGACACACTGCCGAGCAGCGTGCGAATCAGGCTTTTGTAAGGATAAGACCGCTCCCAGTCAGACGTCACATCAACCCCCGGCAATTCATCTAAATGCTCGCTGACAACTGCCATTTCTTTTGCCGACACGTCTTCATTTTTGATGTATTGCGGCGTCAGTGAATACCCGGAGTCCATTTGCCTTTTTATCGCTAAGATCTGCATGTCTTTTGAGGTGAGCTCATTCAGCTGTTTGTCCGTGATGCGTTTAAGCTGAAGCTGGTATAAGTCATCGTCAGACAGTTTTTTGTCCTCAACTTTTTGTTGTTCTTTGGCCGTAATCAGTTTCTTTGCCTCTTTCGGCCTTGTTAAAATCCAATAATCTTTTTTATCCCGCTCTGTCACCTTTTTGGTGCTTACCTTAATCATCCCGGACAGCTTTTTCGCGATTTTTAAACGCTGCGCCTGAGTGGTTGAGGTGGAGCGTGTATATGTAATCGCATTTAAAGCTTTATTCGTTACGATGGGATTGAGGTTCCGGTCATATATTTTCCCTCTCGGAACCGCCGTGCTGACATCGGATTCCTCCTGTTTATTGGCGGCATTTTTATAATCATCGCCTTGAACGATCTGCTTGATGCCAAGCTCTACGATAATCCAAGTAAAAATAAGAAACGCGGTCAAAAACAATAGATTAAGCCGTATCGGCAGTGTTTTTTTCTTTTCTTTATTTCCTGCTATTTTATTTTTATTTCTCCTCATGACATCACCTTTTCTTATTTACAGAAAGAAATGACACCCTCGATTCAGGTGCCATTTTCATTCTAAAGGTTTTTTCGATATTTTTCTACAGATAACCCCTTTTATCTTTCTCCTTTTATAAAATTCGGTTCAGCAGCCCGTTTTTGACGGTCTTCTTCCACTGTTTCATCAGAGGTTTCCGTGTCCAGCTTGATATCTTTTATGAAGTAGTAAATCAGCGGGTGGCCGGCTCCGAGCAAAACGAGCGCCGTCGGTATCCCTACATCCTCTTTCAGCAGCGTAACGATAAGGAGGAAGCAAAGAATCGAAACGATTCGACCTGCATTTAAAAATAATTCTCTGAGCACGATGTATTCAATTCTCGCCTTTCTGGCCAGCCGCGCCCGCCCTATTACATCGTATGTAAGCGAGACGTATGGCACGAGCAGCACCGGATAGCCGATCGCAATAAACACTCCGTATATGAGGAGGGTGGTGAAACTCATGTGAAAAAGGATGAGAAACAGCGCGCCGTACAAAATCAATCCTCCGATAAGAATCGCCTTTTTTCTCGATCTTTTTTTAATGAGCCTTGAAGCGAAATAGTAAGCAAAAAAAGAAACGGCGGAATTAACAAGCCCGAAGGTTCCGAGCGCCAGCTCACTGTTCGTCGCAATAAATACAAATACGCTGATCAAAAAGACAAAAATCCCTTCTCTCAAGCCCTGAAAAAAATGCGCATTGGTAATCCGCCGCCAATTCATATTCGTATGCCGCTCATCAAAAACCTTTTTCAGCATAAACCGCCCTTTTGATTCTCTGCGCTTCAGAAAAAAACTCATCACGACGGCGAGGGCGAATAAACCGAGAGACAGGCTGAAAATGATCGTATAACCCGTATTATTTGTAAGTCTTGAGATGACATATCCGGCTACAATCGGACCGATCATACCCGCCGTCGATGACAAAATGCCTAAAAACCCGTTGAAAAAATCTCTCGTTTCAGGCTCTGTAATTTCGAAAGTCAGCACATTAAAAGCCAGCCAGTAAAAACCGTATCCCACTCCAAGCACTGCACCTATCAATACAAGACGTGAAGCAACGGTCTCCCCGGCAAGCAGTACACTTAAATAAAAGGCGGCCAAAAAAATAACGCCGAATCTGAGGATAAACACCCTGTCTATTTTTTTGGCCAGCCGGCCGGCCAAAAGAAAGGTTAACGGCTGCATCGATACGATCGATAAATTGTATATGGCTAAATCAATAAATTTTCCTGACTGCTTCCACAAATACACGTTGACAAATGTATTTGACAGCGCGATGCCCAGTGAGTAAAGGCCGCCAATCGTCAATAATAGCAGCAGACCTTTATTTATTTCGATGTCGCCAATTACTTTTTTTAATTTGCTCATCATTGACTCCCCTTTACTACACATTAGTTTGTCTCACTCAAACCGAGATATGTAAAAGGAATAAAAGTCAATAAAAAAACAAGGCCTCACCCAGGGAGGCCTTGTTATGCTTGCATTTATTTTGCTTCGCTGTAAAGGCGGGCAACTTCATCCCAATTTACAACATTCCAGAAAGCTGAAATGTAATCAGGACGGCGGTTTTGGTAGTTCAGGTAGTAAGCATGCTCCCAAACATCAAGACCGAGAATAGGCGTTTTGCCTTCTGAAAGCGGTGAATCTTGGTTTGGCGTGCTTGTAATTTCAAGTTTTCCATTGTTTACAACAAGCCAAGCCCAGCCTGAGCCGAAACGGCCTGCAGCTGCTGCCGCGAATTTTTCTTTGAATGCATCAAAGCTTCCGAATACGCTTTTAATCTCTTCAGCAAGCTCTCCTGTCGGTTCGCCACCGCCATTTGGAGATAAAAGAGTCCAGAATAAAGAGTGGTTTGCATGTCCGCCCCCGTTGTTGCGGACTGCCGTGCGGATGTCTTCCGGCACTGCGTTTAAATCAGCGACAAGCTCGTCTACAGATTTCTCTGCAAGCGCTGATCCTTCGATCGCTTTGTTTAAGTTCGTTACGTATGTGTTATGGTGCTTCGTATGGTGAATCGTCATTGTTTCCTTGTCAATATGCGGTTCTAAAGCATCATAAGCATAAGGCAGTTCTGGAAGTTTGTAAGCCATAATTTTTTCCTCCTTTAATATATGTACTGAAATGCCGCTTTTAGCGAACTTTTCTAATTTCAATGTAACAAAAGAAAGCGTGGTAATCAATGAAAAAGCTCACAATTCAGCGATTCCAGCAGACATAATACACTTTATCCGATAATGCCTGCCGTTAAACCTTCCGTAAGCCGTTTACAGCACCGTCCACAAAAAATACCCGATCATAAAAAGCTGGATGACGCTTTTGGCGACGACACTCGTTAAAAATCCGATTAATGATCCTAATCCGACTTTCACCGCTGATTTCATATCCTTTTGATGAACAAATATTTCAGCGCAGACAGCTCCGATAAACGGGCCTAATATAATTCCGGCCACGGGAATGACAAAGGGTCCGATCAATAGGCCGATCGTGCTTCCCCAGATGGCAGCCCTGCTCCCTCCGTACCTTTTGACGCCAAGTAAATTTGACACATAGTCGGCGGCGAATAAAACCGCGGCAAAGACTGCTTCAACGAGCCAAAACAGATAGGAATATGGACTGAATGAAAACAAAAATCCGTAAAGGATAAATCCGGCCACAATAAAGATAACACTCGGAATCGCCGGATATACAAGGCCGATAAAAGCGACGGCAAAAACAACGGCGATTATCAGCCAATATAAAATACTCATTTTTAAAAACCTCCTCTGACTGCTTTTTCTTATTATGTATGATTCCTTATCCTGCTTTAAATACTCTCACTTGTGTTCATCCCCGGTGAACGATACAATAAGCAACATATACCAGTTTAGGCTAGGAAGTGAAGATGTTGAACATATTTACGGCTTTATTAAAAAGTACATACTCTCCGAGAGATATTGCAAAAACACGGTTTCAGGGGATAGGAAAAGCGATCCTTTACGTATTTTTGCTGTCTCTCCTTTTTACGGCCCCGAGCGCGTACTACCTTTGCTCCGGCACCGTGAACTCAATGAACGGTTTCAAAACCGTGTTAGAGAAGGATTTCCCTGATTTCACGATTTCAAACGGAGAATTAAAAACCAAAGCTGCCGCACCAAAGGAATCTGAAGCAAACGGATTTGTCATGGTGTTTGACCCAACAGATGCCTATGGCACTAAACAAATAGAAGCTAAGCAAAACGCAATCGGCATTCTGAAAAATAAAATGGTGCTTGCGATAGACGGACAGGCCACAGAAATGAATTATTCATTAATGCCGGCGGATCTGACAAAAAAAGAGATCATGTCAGCCTTAAATCAGAATAAAACAATGATTGTCACTGTTCTTTCCATATTGTTATACATCATTACCGCCGCCGGAAAATTTATTGAAGTATCATTCCTTGCCGTCATCGGCCTGTTTTTAAAAAATGCCCAAAGAAAAACACTGAACTATCAGCAGCTTTGGAAGCTATCGGCATATTCAATTACACTCTCCACCATATTTTTTACCATTATGCGGGCGCTTGTCATTACGGTGCCGAGTGAATTTATAGTAAATTGGTTTGTAAACTTTATCATCCTGTTTCTCGTCTTAAAAGAGATACCGTCAAAAAAAACATCTGTTTAAACGGAGACTGCCTCTAGGCAGTCTTATTTTGTCATGAACAAAATGGGACAAGCATACAATGAAGTAAAACGTATGCGGGAGGCGGATGATATGAAGCGGTTTACCTTTGTTTTCGGCAGTTTATTTGTGATGTTTATTATATTTTACGATCTCAAAATCGGAACCATTCCCTCTCAAGACCTTCCTGTATACGCAGCGGCCGCACAGCCGGCAAAACAGGACGCGGGATACAAAACGGTCACTGTCAAAAAAGGGGATACGGTCATATCGATAGTCGGCGCAACCAAAACGCCTGACGATATCGTAAAAGATTTCGAAGCGCTGAATCCGAATGTAAAAGCAAATGCCATTCAAGCCGGTGCGGCTTATAAATTCCCTGTCTACCGTAATTAAACGTTAATTTCTTGTCAGTTCGGCAAATACACTGTTACAATATAACATGTAAATAGAAGTTGCCTGAAAACGTATGAGGACTGACTTACAAGCGGTAACTACAATTAAGGAGCGATTGACAAGTGAGTGAAATCACCCATCGTACAAAAACGCGTCCCGTCAAAGTGGGACCTTTAACAATAGGCGGAAATAATGAAGTTGTCATTCAGAGCATGACGACGACAAAAACACACGACGTAGAAGCAACAGTGGCGGAAATCAACCGTTTAGCCGAAGCCGGCTGCCAAATCGTGCGGGTGGCATGCCCGGACGAACGCGCTGCTAATGCCATTGCGGATATTAAAAAACAAATTTCCATCCCCCTCGTTGTGGATATTCATTTTGATTATAAGCTCGCATTAAAAGCCATTGAGGGCGGCGCTGACAAAATCAGAATCAATCCGGGAAATATCGGCCGCCGCGAAAAAGTGGAAGCCGTCGTAAAAGCGGCGAAAGAGAAAGGAATTCCGATTCGGATCGGGGTTAACGCAGGCTCTTTAGAAAAACGGATTTTAGAAAAATACGGCTATCCGACTGCTGACGGAATGGTTGAAAGTGCGCTTCATCATATTAAAATTCTGGAAGACCTTGACTTTCATGACATCATCGTCAGCATGAAAGCATCTGACGTGAACCTTGCGATTGAAGCGTATGAAAAAGCGGCAAAGGCTTTTGATTACCCGCTTCACCTCGGGATCACAGAATCAGGCACGCTGTTTGCCGGAACGGTAAAAAGCGCGGCCGGACTGGGCGCTATTTTAAGCAAAGGAATCGGAAATACAATGCGTATCTCCTTAAGCGCCGACCCGGTTGAAGAAGTGAAAGTGGCCAGAGAGCTGTTAAAATCATTCGGGCTTGCTTCAAACGCTGCCACGCTTATTTCATGCCCGACATGCGGACGGATTGAAATTGATCTGATCAGCATCGCAAATGAAGTGGAAGAATACATCTCGAAGGTAAAAGCACCGATCAAAGTGGCGGTTCTCGGATGCGCCGTAAACGGTCCCGGAGAAGCCAGAGAAGCAGACATCGGCATTGCCGGCGCCCGCGGCGAAGGACTTCTTTTCCGCAAAGGCGAAATCGTCCGCAAAGTTCCTGAGGAAACAATGGTCGACGAGCTGAAAAAAGAAATTGACAAGCTTGCTGAAGAACACTACGCAAAGCTTGAAGCGGAAAAAGCAAAATTACAGCAGGAAACACAAAAAGCTTGACGGATATCCGTCAAGCCTTTTTGTGTTAGAAAAACGGTGTGATAAAGATGCCGAGCACCAGAGAAACAATACCGATTCCCATCGCCCAGCCGCCTAAAGCGCCCGCGCCTCTTCTTCTTGCGATATAGCCGACGATAATGCCGCATGCTCCTAATAAAACAGGAAGCACAAACAGTGAGATG
This sequence comes from Bacillus sp. ISL-51, assembly GCF_018613535.1. Taxonomy (GTDB): domain Bacteria; phylum Bacillota; class Bacilli; order Bacillales; family Bacillaceae; genus Bacillus. Next base: position 380,275 of record NZ_JAGGQB010000006.1, on the reverse strand, counting down.
ATCGAAAGGGCTAATGCTGCGTACCCTATCCCACGGCCTTCATTTACATTTGTGTCGCCGCGGTCATCATCGCGGTCGCTGATTCGGTCAGAAGCACGGTAAGGCTCTGCGATTTCAGCAGCTGTTTCTTCTGAATAAACATCACGCGTTATATCTGTACCTTCAGAACCATGGTCCACATAATAGTTGTTGCCTTCGCGTTTTTCGTAATCGTATGCCACCTTCAATTCCCCCTTCTCTTTTATTAAAGGAGCTTTTTTAGTTTTCACCTTTTTTCCGGAATCATGTTTGCTAAACTTTTCTGTTATTGTTAATTGTTTATGTTACACTGAAAGGGATGAAAATATAGGAGTGTGGACATGTTACGTTTAGGTATAGATATTGACGGCACGATTACGGCACAGGATACGTTTGTCCCTTATTTAAACCGCTCATTTCACCTTTCCATTACTTTGGATGATATGACTGATTATGATTTGACTAAGCTGCTGAAGATTACGACAGAAGAATTTTGGGATTGGATGAATGTCCATGAAGCAGCCATTTATAAAGAAGCAAAACTTGCGGATTTCGCCAAACAAGCGCTGGACGGGCTGAAAGAAGAGCACCGTCTCATATATATTACGGCAAGACGCGGTCACTTGGCGGATGTGACATTAGACTGGTTCACAAGCCGTGACATTCACTATGACCATGTCGAGCTTGTCGGCGGACATCATAAAGTGGAAGCTGTCAAAAAGCATGACATTGATTTGTTTTTTGAAGATCACCACGGCAACGCCACGATGATCGCAAAAGAAGCCGGCATTCCGGTGATTCTGTTTGACTCCCCTTACAATCAGCTCCCCATCGATTCAAATATTATCAGAGTTAACAATTGGCTTGAAGCCGTTTCATGGATAGATCAAAACAAACACAGCCTTCAGCGGGTAAAGAGCTGAGAAACGGAGCCTCTGTATAATAAAAAACCTCCTGGCGGGCAGGAGGTTTTTTATTATTGGCACGCAGGACATGTTCCGTAAATTTCAAATTTATGGCCGCTGATCTCATACCCTTCCAAATCATCGTGAAGCTTATCCATCGGACAGGACTCAATTTCCTTCGTTTTCCCGCAGGTTAAACAGATAAAATGGTGATGGTGATGGGTGTAGGAGCATGTAAAACGGAACAGTTTTTCTCCGGAAAGTTCCGTCGTTTCCAATATGCCGAGCTCTTCATATAAAGAAAGATTTCTGTATATAGTATCAAAGCTTAAACCCGGATAGTCATCATTTAATGCGGCAAGCACGTTTTTTGCGGTCAAATATTTATCAGAATCAGCAAAAAGCTGAAGCATGTCTTCACGCTTGCTCGTATATTTATACCCTTTTTCTTTCAGCAGGTTCAACGCTTCTTGTACGTTCATGAGGTCCTCCCCTTTACTTCACATATCGCTCCAAAAAGAAAATGGCAGCTGATCAGCAGGCCATTTTCTTATGATGTATAAAATTATACCTATAAAATTAATAAAAGTAAATGAAAGCCCTAGTGGATCGCAGTTTTGAACTTGCCTCCCCTGGTTTCATGGGTATTCATAATCGTAATAAACGCATTTTTATCGATTTCAAAAACAATGGATTTCAGTTTCGTCACTTCCAGCCTTGTCACAACCGCATAAATGACTTCTTTCGTTTCATCTGTATATCCGCCTTTTCCCTGAAGCTTAGTAGTTCCCCGTCCAAGCCGGTGCAATATAGCATCTGAGATCTCAGCATATTGCTCTGCAACAATAATGACTGCTTTCGTTTCATCAAGCCCCTGGATGACGGCATCAATCGTTTTCATGGCAATATAGTAAGTCATGAAAGAATACATTGCCTGCTCCGGACCGAACACAAAACCGGCCCAGATAAAAATAAACACATTGATGAGCATAACGAATTCCCCGACTGAAAAGGGCAGCTTTTTCGTGAGAAGGATACCGAGTATTTCCGTACCGTCCATCGAGCCTCCGTTTCGGATGACAAGGCCTACCCCGAAACCGAGCAAAAGCCCCCCAAATACCGTCGCCAAAATCGGCTGGGTGGTGATCGCTTCCACATGGTGCAAAGAGGATTCAATTAAAGCTAATCCGACAATTCCGATAACTGTGGAGATTAGAAATGTTTTTCCGATATATTTATACCCGAAAATCATAAATGGAATGTTGAGTAAAACAACGAATAAAGCGAAATTGAGGATGGGATTGGACATAAAGAGGTGGTCTAAAATTAGTGAAACACCGATAATGCCTCCGTCGATAAAATTATTAGGGACCAGAAACAATTCAATACTTACAGCCGCTGAACCCGCCCCGATCAGAATCATAATGACCCTGAAGATAAAGTGTAAAAATGATTCTTTTTTATGTTGTTTATTTGGGGACATAAAATCTCCTTTCCTGTAATAACTATTTTAAATAGCATATATCTCTATTTTACCATTAAAAGCTGTAACATTTTAATGATTTGCTCAATACATTATCTCTAAAGAGGTGAAATTGCCAATGATTTTAATTCAAAGAATTATTTTGCAGCGGCTCAATCAAGTCACTGCAGACGATTTGCTGAAGTATTCTAAGCAATACGGCATCAGTCTTACAAGAAACCAAGCTGCGGAAGTTGCGGAACTGATGCACGGTAAAAACATTAATATTTTTGATGAGCAGGAGCGCTTACGGCTGCTGAAAAAAGTGGAAACGATAACCTCTAAAGGAACAGCCCGGAAAGTTGACGAACTTTTCAATCAATTCACAAGTTAAAAAAGGAGGGACAATTGTCCCCCCTTCTTATTGAGCCAATATTTTTTCGAGCAGCTCCTCGTCGAACTGCTTTTCTTTCAGCATTTGAATTTCAAAACGGTATGGAGGTTTTTTATTTTTCTTATCTTCGCCTACATACGGTGTTTCAAGGATTTTCGGAATGCCGGCAAGCTGCTCATGATGAACGATATATTGAAGAGCGTCAAAACCGATTTCTCCAAAGCCGATATTTTCATGCCGGTCTTTTCTCGCCCCTCTGACATTTTTACTGTCATTAACATGAAGCACTTTAATCCTGTCGATGCCGACAATTTTGTCGAATTCATTCAGGACGCCGTCAAAATCATTGGCAACGTCATATCCCGCATCGTGTGTATGGCATGTGTCAAAACAAACGGAAAGATGCTCATTGTGCGTGACGCCTCCGATAATCTCGGCAAGCTCTTCAAAGCTTCTGCCACATTCAGACCCTTTGCCTGCCATTGTTTCGAGCGCAATTTGAACATTTTGATTCGGTTCAATGACTTCGTTTAAACCTTCAATGATTTTTTTTATGCCCGTTTCTGCTCCCGCTCCGACATGGGCGCCCGGATGAAGCACGATTTGCTTTGCGCCGATCGCTGCCGTTCTTTCAATTTCAGAACGGAGAAAATCAACCCCCAGCTCAAATGTTGCCGGGTTTGTCGTGTTTCCGATATTAATGATATAAGGCGCATGCACGACAATTTCATCGATGCCGTTTTCCTTCATATGGGCGCGGCCAGCCTCGATATTGAGGTCTTCTATTTTTTTACGCCGCGTATTTTGGGGTGCGCCCGTATAAATCATAAACGTATTCGCCCCGTATGAGACGGCCTCCTTACTTGCGGCAAGAAGCATATGCTTTCCGCTCATCGAGACGTGCGAACCTATTCTCAGCAACCCGATTCCCCTACTTTCCTTTGTTAGATTGATTTCTTCTCTGTTTTCTTTTAATTTTTTCCATTTCGTAGCCCATTTTCTTTTTATAGCCCGGCTTCACTTTTTTCGGTTTTTTCACAAGGCGCTGAGCGATTTGGTCAGCTTCATTTTGCGTCTTTTTCCGTTTTTTACGGCGATGGCGGTCATCACCTTTTTTCCATTCGCCGTTTACAAGCTCTGCATAGTCAAACTCGATGCCCATTTTTTCAAGACTGACGAGCGCGTCCTCATCGGAAATCTCATAAATGGTCAGCGCTTGTCCTGAAGAGCCGGCGCGGGCCGTTCTTCCGACACGATGGACATAAAAATCCAGATCATCCGGAAGCTCATAGTTTATGACATGGCTTACGCCTTTAATGTCGATCCCTCTGGCTGCAAGGTCCGTTGCGATCACGTATGTGAATTCAAGATCATTAATCTGTTTCATGACTTTTTTACGCTCACGCGGCGTTAATCCTCCGTGCAGGAGGCCGATCTTCATTCCTTTTTCCGTCAGATACCGCGCAATATGGTCAGCGGTGTTTTTCGTGTTTGCAAAAACAATGCCTAAATAAGGGTTTATATGTGACATCATGTCAAAAAGCAGCTTGTCCTTATCACGCTGTTTGGAAGGAATTAAAACATGCTCGATTTTATCTGCAGTGATTCTTTTCGGCTCTACATGCGCGTATTTCGGATTCTCCATATATTTTTTCAAAAACGGTTTCAGCTTTTCTGGGATCGTAGCCGAGAAAACGAGCATCTGCAAGTTTTCAGGCATCCGGGATCCAATGTAATCAACGTCTGCTAAAAACCCCATATCAAGCATGAGGTCAGCTTCATCAATAACAAGGGATTCCGCTTTGTAAACATTCAGTGCCTGTGCCTTAATGAGATCCGCAATGCGGCCCGGTGTACCGACAACGAGATGAGGCTGTGTTTTCAATTTGTCAATTGATTTTTGTTTGTCTGTCCCGCCGATAAAGCATTTTGACCGAATCGGCTGGTCTGTTGCACCCTGAGTAATTTTCAGCGCTTCCTGATGAATCTGATTGGCAAGCTCTCTCGTCGGCGCTGTAATGACAGCCTGTACAACGTCAGAACTCGGATCAATCCGGTTCAATAGAGGCAATAAGTAAGCGTGGGTTTTCCCTGTTCCCGTCTGGGATTGCCCTATTACGCTTTCGTTTTTCAATACAGCAGGTATCAGCCGTTTTTGAATATCTGTCGGTTCATAAAAACCGAGGCGGTGAACTGCATCTATAATAAACGGTTTTAAGTTGTATAGCTCAAATTTCGTTTCTTTCATTTTTCCCAGCTCCTTAAAGCGGCACATTATGTGTCCATCATCACATTATAACCGATTTTACTTAAAAACACCATGTCTTGGGGGAACCTGTTTTTTGAGACTGAAAAGCAAATGCCCCCTTCGATGCATATTGTAATAGCAGAGAGACAGAAAGGAGGTACAAGTATGTTTCCACAGCAGCCGATGAGAAATATAGCGCAGCAGGGCCGACAGATGATGAACCCGCGGATGATGGGAAGAGGAGCTTCTATGGCAGCCCGGCAGTTTTTCCCTCAGCAGCAGATTACAGGTGCAGGCGTAACAAACGGCGGCGCGGGCGGAGGTTTAAAAGGAATGCTGTCTAAGTTTTTGCCTGGTTCGGGAGGCGGGGCTGCGTCCGCACCAGCCGCGGCAAGCGGGGGCGCAAGCGCAGGCCTGCAAGGTATTCAGAATTTAGCCAGTCCGGCGTCACTGTCAAGTATGCTCGGCAACGTTCAAAAGGTGCTCGGCATGGCCCAGCAGGTTACGCCAATGATACAGCAGTACGGTCCTTTAGTCCGGAATCTGCCCGCCATGATGAAGCTGTACAGCCAATTAAGCAGCAATGATGATGAGACTGCAGAAAAGAAGGAGAACGAAACTGCCGAAACAAAAGAAGAAGCAGAAAAAGACGAAAAGGACGAAACAGAAAAAACGTCCGAGACAGATGACGATGCCAAATCAAGCACCTCTTCTAAAACAACAAAACAAACATCGAAAAAAACATCAGCGCAGGCTTCAGCCTCGAAAAAAAAAGAAGCGGCAGCGGCTGATTCAGCCGACCCGCCAAAACCAAAAAGAACATCAGGCAGATCGAAGCCCAAATTATATATTTAACATTCTTTGATATCTCACGGAAGATTAGCTATAATGAGATCAGAAGAATGCAAGATTAGAGCCGTTTAACTACGGCTTTTTATATTGCCTCTACACTCACTTTTTGATAGGAGGACATCTACATTGGACGTTATCAAAATCTCGCCGCGCGGCTATTGTTATGGCGTTGTTGATGCTATGGTCATTGCCAAAAACGCGTCACTCGATAAAAGCCTGCCAAGACCTATATATATACTCGGAATGATCGTTCACAATAAACACGTTACAGATGCATTTGAAGAAGACGGAATTTACACATTGGACGGCACAAACCGCCTGGAGATTTTAAAGCAGGTGGACAAAGGAACCGTCATTTTCACGGCTCACGGAGTGTCTCCCGAAGTTCGGAAAGCAGCTGAAGAAAAAGGGCTTGTAACGATTGATGCGACATGCCCCGATGTTACGAAAACACATGACTTAATTTTAAAAGTAAAAGCGGAAGGCTATCACGTCATCTATATCGGCAAAAAAGGACACCCTGAGCCTGAAGGAGCCGTCGGCGTCGCGCCTGAAATCGTTCATCTCGTTGAAACAGAGGAAGATGTCAGGAATCTCGATATCCAGGCAGAAAAATTAATCGTCACGAACCAAACGACAATGTCACAATGGGACGTCCATGACATTATGGAAGCGGTCAAGGAAAAGTATCCTCATGTGGAATACCATCAGGAAATATGCCTGGCAACACAGGTTCGCCAAGAAGCCGTATCAGAGCAAGCAAAAAAAGCGGACTTAACGATCGTCGTCGGCGATCCGAAAAGCAACAACTCAAACAGACTCGCCCAAGTGTCAGAAGAAATCGCAGGGACAAAAGCCTACCGGATCGGAGACCTCAGTGAACTAAAGCTTGATTGGCTCAAAGGTGTTCATACAGTCGCCGTTACCGCAGGCGCGTCCACACCGACGCCGATTACAAAAGAAGTGATCCGCTTTTTAGAACAATTTGATCATAACGATGAATCAACTTGGGGCGTTGAGCATAACGTGCCGCTCCAAAAAATTCTTCCGAAAGTAAAGATAAAAAACTGAGGCATCCGCCTCAGTTTTTTTATAAGAAGGTAAATGGATTTGTATCTGTTTCCGAAGCAAAAATACGCACCTCGTAATGTTTCTCCCCGGCCATGGCCGTTAGTTTGTCAGCTACGCCTTTTTTCATGATTTTTTCAGCGTAATGTCCAGGGTCAACGACGTTTAATCCCATCATCATCGCGTCATGCGCCACATGAAAATAAAGATCACCCGTCACGTAAACATCTGCGCCTTTTCGTTTTGCCTGATAAATATATTTATTCCCGTCTCCGCCGAGCACCGCTACTTTTTTAACCGTGCTGTCAGGCTCGCCGACCATGCGCACTCCGTTGACGTCAAACTTCTCTTTGACAAACAATGCGAATTCCTGAAGCGTCATGTCTTGCTGGAGTTTGCCGATGCGTCCGAGTCCTTTTTCAAGCGGAGACTGCTCTACAGGATAAATATCGTACGCCACCTCTTCGTAAGGATGGCTTTTCACTACCGCTTTCACGACGGCTTTTTCTAAACTGGCGGGGAAAACGGATTCAAGCCTTACTTCATGGACGAGCTCCAATTCTCCCGTGTGTCCGATAAACGGCTTAGCCCCGTCCAGCGGCTTAAAGCTGCCGATTCCCTCGGAAGAAAACGCGCAATGGCTGTAATTGCCGATATGTCCGGCCCCCGCATTGCCAAGCGCCGTTCTGACAGCTTCTTCATAGTCCTTCGGCACATACACGGCAAGCTTTTTAAGCGGGTCCGTATACGTAGGGACAAGCACTTCTGTTTCTGTAAGGCCGAGAGCCTCTGCAAGCAGGTCATTCACACCGCCGTCAGCCACATCCAGATTCGTATGGGCCGCATATACGGCGATATCATGTTTTAAACATTTTTCAATCAGTCTTCCGGCCGGCTGATCAGTCGTTATCTGTTTAAGCGGCCGGAAAATCGGCGGATGATGGGCGATAATTAAATCGGCCTGTTTTTCGATGGCTTCATCCACTGTATTTTCCAGAACATCAAGTGTGACCATCACATTTTTCACCGGCTTATTCAGACTCCCGATTTGCAAACCGATTTTATCTCCTTCAACCGCAAAAGCCTTCGGAGAAAATTGTTCAAATAACTGAATGATCTCTTGTCCGTTAATATGTTTAGGCATGTCCGATAACCTCCTTTAACAAAGCGATACGCTCTTTCAGTTCAGTTAATTTTTCATGATTCTGCCCGTCTTTCGCAGCACTGCTGATCTGTTCGTAAATATGTTCTGTATGCGTAAGCTCTTGACTCCATTTTTTGATGAAAACTTCATTTTTTTCCTTTAATAAGAACGGTCCCGCCAGCATTCCGGCGGCTATTGTCATATTTTGATACGGCGCATCCCGATCCCCGGATTCTGCGACGAGCACCTCATAACACTTTCCGTCTTCTTCAAGAATGGCTTCATCGATAAGTTCATAGCCTTCCCGATAAAGCCATTCTCTTATATGAACGGCATGAATATTCGGCTGCAAAATCAGCCGTTCACGCCCCGTTAATTTTGTTTTTCCCGTCTCCAAAATATGGGCGATAAGCGCTCCTCCCATACCCGCGATTGTAATGGCGTCGGCTTCTCCTTTTTCAATGACGCTGAGCCCGTCACCTTTTCTTACGGATATTTGAGGGCTTAAGTTCAGTTTTTCCACCTGCTGTTTTGCAGAAAGATACGGCCCGTCCGTAATTTCGCCTGCGATCGCACGGCTGGCCAATTTGTTTAAGACTGCATAGCAAGGAAGATACGCGTGATCCGACCCGATGTCTGCCACCGCCGCATTACGGGGGATATACTCCGCTACAGTCTGTAATCTTTTAGATAACTTCATTTCATTCACTATATCACAACTTTTCTCATGTTCTTTTTCCTCTACTATCATATAAAAAAACCGCCCGGAATCCAAGCGGCGGATAGAGTTTTTCATATGTCTTTTACAGGAGGCCTTCCGGCTGATTATTTAATCCCGGATACCCATTTCGCCATATCATCAAGTTTTTCGGCCGGGACGAGTCCTGCGGGCATTCCGTTGCCGCCTTTTTCAATTCTTGTTTTAATAGCAGCGACATCTTTTCTTTTTCCGACGCCTTTTAAGTTTGGCCCCGACACGCCTTCATAGTTTTCGCCGTGGCAGGTAATACAGTTCGCTTTATAAATCTCTTCAGGTGAAGCGTTTGCAGTTTCTTTTTCATCGGTCTTGCTTTCACCGCCGCTTGCGATTTGGTGCGCGTCCCCATTTCCTTTTACAGCCAAAAAGAAAGTCAAACCTATTCCAAGCACCGCAATCAGTAAAAAAGGAATCAGCGGATTCCATTTCATGTCTCCATCCCCCTTTTTCATTCTCCCCCTATGTAAACACTTCTAATTCTAACTTATTTTTACAAAAAGTAAATGGATTTGCAAAGCAATTTCATTGATTTCACAATTTATACAAAAAAGAAAAATAACTGATTTGTTTATCCAAATTTATCTTTATTCTATTGTATAATGAATTGTATACGCTTACAATAAAGAATATAAATAAACTTTCACATTCATTCCCCTCCAGACACACTGCAATTTAGCCAAAGCCCATTTGCAAAACATATGCTTATCCAGTAAAATAAAGGTATATTATCCATATATCTTTTTATATAAAAAAGAACGGATCAAAAAGACCCGTTCCATTCTATTCGAGAAAATCCTTCAGACGTTTGCTTCTGCTAGGATGTCTCAATTTACGAAGCGCTTTTGCTTCAATTTGGCGAATACGCTCTCTCGTTACTCCAAATACCTTGCCGACTTCTTCCAGCGTTCTTGTACGTCCATCATCAAGCCCGAAACGGAGACGCAACACGTTTTCTTCACGATCTGTCAACGTATCCAGCACATCTTCCAACTGCTCTTTTAACAGCTCATATGCCGCATGATCCGACGGAGACGTCGCTTCCTGGTCTTCAATAAAATCACCGAGATGTGAATCGTCTTCTTCACCGATCGGCGTTTCTAAAGAAACAGGCTCTTGAGCAATCTTTAAAATTTCACGTACTTTTTCAGGCGTAAGATCCATGTCCTCAGCAATCTCTTCCGGTGTAGGCTCTCTGCCTAAATCCTGAAGAAGCTGGCGCTGCACGCGGATTAATTTGTTGATGGTTTCAACCATGTGAACAGGGATACGAATCGTTCTCGCCTGGTCAGCGATGGCGCGTGTAATCGCCTGTCTGATCCACCAAGTTGCATACGTACTGAATTTATATCCTTTACGGTAGTCAAATTTTTCGACAGCTTTCATGAGACCCATGTTTCCTTCTTGGATCAAGTCTAAGAAAAGCATGCCGCGGCCGACATACCGTTTAGCAATGCTGACAACTAAACGAAGGTTTGCTTCAGCCAGTCTGCGTTTAGATTCCTCGTCACCCTCTTCTATTTTTTGAGCGTAGGTGATTTCTTCTTTAGCAGAAAGAAGATTTACCCGTCCGATCTCCTTAAGGTACATGCGGACTGGATCATTGATCTTTACACCAGGCGGTACACTGAGGTCATTAAGGTCAAATTCTTCTTCGGCTTTGGCAAGCTGTTGAATATTAGGATCTTCTGTTTCTTCATTTTCACTAATTAATTCAACACCTTGTTCTCCTAAAAATTCATAATACTCATCCATTTGGTCTGATTCAATTTCAAAGCTGGACATGCGTTCAGCAATTTCTTCATATGTTAAAACGCCACGTTTTTTCCCGGCTTCTGTCAACTGGTCTTTTACTTGGTCTAATGTGAGTTCTGTTTCTGTTTCGTGGGTTTGTTTATCAGCCATTATGGATCCCTCCTTCCAAAGCTTGCAACGAATTCTAAAAGCGGTATGTTTCTTATCCGTCCCCAAAGCATTATCTTTTTTTCAGCATGCGGGTAGCAGCGGATAATAAATGACAATTCATGGTGAGGTAAAGCGATCTATTTGCTCCTCCGCAAGGAATCATTGCCAACCTGAACGCTGTGCCTCTTTTTACTGTTATTTTAATGATCGGTTTAATGAGACAATTTCTTGAGCCAAAGACGCAGCTTTTATAAAGTCTTTCTGTCTCTCTGCATCTGCTCGTTCTGCTTCTTTTTCCTTTATCATTGACCATTTTCTGTGATCCAACACTTTTTTTACGTAATCGGATAACTCGGCCTCTGTCAGCTCCTCGTTTATTTGGAGCATCCATATATCTGAAAGCAGCTGGCTGATTTCCTCATCCTGCATTTTTGCCATGAGATACTGCGGCGTCAATTCAGCGCCTTCTTCATATACAGCGTACAGATATGCGGCCAGCGCACGATGTCCGTCAATGTTAAATTCAAAGCCGACACGTTCAATTACTTTTTTGATAACGTTTCGATCCTTAAGCATATGAGCAAGAAGAAGCCTTTCCGCATTCTCGTAGGCCGGACGCAGACGCCGCTGTTTCGCTTTTGTCGTAATCCGGGCCCGTCTCGTTTGCGTTTCGGCGTTTTTGGCGGCCGGTGTGTTTTGTTTCGAATAGATGGAAAGCTGTTCTGTTAACGATTCTTCAGAAAGGGAAAACTCGGATGCGAGCTGCTTCACATACATTTCCTGTTCAAGCGACCCGGAAAGAGCGCTGATCTCTTTCAGCACTTCTTTCATGTAAGCCAGCCGGTCTCCTTCGTCAGATAAGTTTTTCCCTTTCCGGAAATATTGCATTTTAAAAGCCATGACCGTGACGCTTGCCTCAACGATCTCGGTCTTGAATTTTTCTCCGCCCCGGCTTCTGATATAATCATCAGGATCCAGCCCGTCAGGCATCATGCTCACTCTTACTTTACAATCGGCTTTCTGAAGCAGATCTGCCGCTTTCAGCGTAGCTTCATAACCGGCTTTATCCGAATCGTAACAGAGAATAACCTCCTGAACGTTTCTTCTCAGGATCTTCACATGCTCTTCTGTAAGTGAGGTGCCCATTGTGGCGATGCTCTCTTTCACGCCCGAACTGACAGCGGAAATGACATCCGCAAATCCCTCAAACAGTACGGCTCTTTCCTGCTTTCTGATCGGCAGGCGCGCCTTGTGAAAGTTGTACAGAAGCTTTGATTTATGAAACAGCGGCGTTTCCGGGCTGTTCATATATTTCGGCTGCTGGCTCCCGAGCGCTCTTCCGGAAAAAGCTGCCACAGCTCCGTGATGATCATGGATAGGAAACATAATCCGGTTTCTGAAACGGTCAAAATATCCGCTCCCATCTTCCCTTCTGATCAAAAGGCCCGCTTTTTCCATCTGCTCTTCTTTAAAACCCCGTTTTGCTAAGAATTTCGTCATGAAATCCCATGAATCCAGCGCATAGCCGATTTCAAACTCATCTATGAGCTCTTTCGTAAAACCTCTTGATAAAAGGTAATCTAACGCTTCCTGGCCTTCCTTTGTGTTTATTAGCAAATGATGGTAAAATTTCTTAAGGAGCTCGTGAGCTTCAGCCATCTTTTGCTCTCCGGAAGATTCCGGCCGGGATGCAGAGTGAATCGTTATATCATCAGGGAAATCAATCTGATATTTATCCGCAAGGTGAGAAACGGCTTCCGTAAATGAATAGCCCTCCATCTGCCGTAAGAAAGAGAAAACGTTGCCGCCAGCTCCGCATCCGAAGCAATGAAAAATTTGCTTGTCGGACGATACAGAAAACGAAGGCGTGTTTTCCCCGTGAAACGGGCAGAGCCCAAAGTAGTTGCGGCCTTGCTTTTTCAATTGGACATAATCACCTATGACTTCAACAATGTCTGCCGACTGCTGCACCTGATCTACTACTTCATCTGGTATGCGGTTTCCCATCTTATAACACTCCGTCGTACATTATTCGATGTTTTGATTTGAAATCCCTTCATCATTCGACAGGATTTTTTTAAGCAGGGTAACAAATCGTTTCCGATCTTCTTTATTTAATTTTTTAGGTCCTTTGGAATAGATGCCGCTTCTTCTTAGTTTGCCTGACATATGACGGCTCATCAGAGCGAAGTCAATCGTGTCTTCTGTATAAGAACGGCCTCTTTCTGATAAAACGGTAACGTTTCTGTTCAAAAGCAGGGAAGCTAAACCGATATCCTGCGTAACAACGGCGTCTCCCGGCCGCACATGGTTTGCGATATATAAATCAGCCGCTTCTTTATGAGGATCAACGTATATCCAATTCTCGTCTTTGTTTCTGGAAAGCTGATAGTGTTCAAATGAGGCGACGAAAACAACCCGAACGCTGAATTGGGATGCAATAAGCAATATTTCCTCTTTTACCGGGCATGCGTCTGCATCGACAAAAATCGTCTTTTCTTTTTCATTTAGAAGACTAATTCTCCATCCCTCCATCAATCTCCTGCATAAAAACAAGCGAAATCGCATATGCTCCATGACTGCAGATCTATTCTGAGCGTTTGTCGAAAAATTTCCGGGAGTATTTCTTGACATCTTACCCGTAATAGTTTATTCGTATCCCACTAAGCTTAAACCTAAAAATAAACATTTTATCACAATTTTTTATTATAATACAAACTTCGCGAAGATGCCATCCTTTTTGGTTATTCCCTATTTGCATACCCAAAAACCCAGGATAAAGCGTCCTGAGTTTATCGGCCCTTTGTTTTCAGATGGTGAATGATATTAGCTGTTTCCTCAACCGCTTTATTCGAAACGTCAACGACTTGACACCCGATTCGGTCTACAATTTTCTCAAAATACTCCAGCTCTTCTTTAATTCTGTTAATGTTGGCGTAAATGGCTTTGTCGTTTAAGCCGAGAGATTTTAACCGTTCTTTTCGAATATGGTTAAGTTTATCAGGGCTGATCTTTAAGCCGATGCACTTTTTAGGATCAACGCTGAACAGCTCTTCCGGCGGGTCGACTTCAGGAACGATCGGAACATTGGCCACCTTCAGCCGCTTATGGGCAAGATATTGAGATAATGGGGTTTTAGACGTTCTGGATACACCGAGCAGGATGATATCGGCTTTTAAAATGCCCCTCGGGTCTCTGCCGTCATCATATTTGACCGCAAACTCGATGGCCTCCACCTTCTTGAAATAATCTTCATCAAGCTGGCGGACGCGGCCGGGTTCATATTTTGCCGTCAGGCCGTAGGCAGTTTCCATTTTATCAATAAGCGGGCCGATAATATCGTAATACAGAACATTGGCTTTTTCAGCTTCAGCAACTAAATATTCCCGAATCTCAGGAACGACAAGTGTGAAACAAATAATACCGCCGTCCGCTTTGGCGAGAGACACGACTTCATTAATTGTGCCGATATCTTCAACATAAGGAATTCTTCTGATATGCGTATCATCGGCGGAACCGTTAAACTGGCTGAGCGAAGCCTTTACCACGAGTTCGGCCGTTTCTCCGACTGAGTCTGATACTACATAAATGATGCGATTGTCCATGTTATCCCCCCGTTAGTTTTAAGCTTATATGATTTCATTTTCTGATAAACTGACGAGTATCTTCGTCATATTCGTTTTTGTAAACCTGCCGATGACCTCAAAGCCTTTTTCCGTTTCTTTAATAACGGGCAGCGCATCGATCTGTTTTTCAATTAAATACTTTGCGATGTCCATCACATAATCGTCGCGCCTGCACACGGCGATATTCGGCATTCTTGTCATAATGATATGAACAGGTATTGAGGCAAGTTCCTGCTGGCCGATGCTCGCCCGCAGCAAATCCTTGCGCGACAGCACACCGACTAAGACAGCATCACGATCCACGACAAATAACGTGCCGACATCTTCTAAAAACATGGTGCATATGGCATCGTATACTGAAACATTTTCATGGATGACGACGGGGATAGATTGAAAATCTTTTACTTGCAGCTTTTTCAGTTTATCCGCAAGCAGCTGATTGCCTGTTTTTCCCGTATAAAAATAACCGACTCGCGGACGAGCCTCTAAAAAGCCTGACATGGTGAGTATGGCCAAGTCTGGGCGCAGCGTGGCCCTCGTTAGATTGAGCTGTTCCGCAATATGCTCCCCGGTAATTGGGCCGTTTTCCTTTACAATCTGTAAAATTTGTTTTTGCCGTTTATTTAATTCGATCGTACTCACCACCTTTATGGAAGGTTTTCAATATCTATGATTTAAATCTTTGATGTTATGTAAAGGGGAAAAGACGATTGCCGATTACACAGCAACCGTCTTTTCCTTCTCTTTATTTTACAATAAGATGATTCATATTAGCAAAAGACTTGATCACATCTGCAAGTGAAGCCATTTGCGCTAAACGGTTGGTTTTTAATGCTTCGTTATCCGCATTTACCATCGTATGATTAAAGTATTCTTCAATCGGCTCTTTCAGGGTGCTGAGGGCGGCGAGAGCTGTTTCATAGTCTTTGGAGCCGAAACTCTCCCCGACGCTGTCCTTCGCTTTTTGATAGGCGTCGAACAGCTTTTGTTCCTGTTCATTTTCAAACAGGTCCGGTTTGATTTCGCGGCTTTCTCCTTTTTTGCTGATCGAGATGACCCGGCCGAGTGATTCAGCTGTTTCTTTAAAGCCCGGCGTCCCGAGCTGCTTCTCCAGCACTCGCGCTTTATGGACGGCTGAATACGGCTCAAGCTCTGTGCTGTCCAGAATGGCTTCAATTACGTCATGGCGGATCTCTTCAGCGTTTAAGACGTATTTCAGACGCTGTGTAAAGAAGTCGAGGAGTTCATTTTCTTTTTGCGTTTCTGTGAACGTTAAAAGCTCTTTGAACGAAATGCCCCAGTTTCGGTCTATAAGGATCGAAACGATGCCGCTTGCCTGGCGGCGCAAGCCGTAAGGGTCCTGAGAACCCGTCGGAATGACGCCGATCTTAAAGAAGGAAGCGATCGTATCGAGCTTATCCGCTAACGCGACAACTGCCCCTGTAAATGTTGACGGCACTGCCCCTCCGGCTGATCTCGGCATATAATGCTCATTTACCGCAGAAGCGACTGCCTCATCTTCACCGAGCATCCGGGCGTATTTCTCTCCCATTACGCCTTGAAGCTCTGGGAATTCGTAAATCATGTGTGTGACAAGGTCAAATTTAGAAATTTCCGCGGCGCGCTTAACAAGCTTTTGCGTTTGTTCATCAGCTTTAAGACGAACGGCAAGTTTGCCTGCTATGGCAGTCACTCTTCTTACTTTATCCGCAAGGGAACCAAGCTCTTCGTGGAAAACAATGTTTTCCAGCTTTTTCACGTTTTCATCAATGTTCAGTTTTTGGTCTTCTTTATAGAAGAATGAGGCGTCAGAAAGTCTTGCTCTCAGCACCTTTTCGTTTCCGCGCGCGACGTTTTCAATCGCATGGCTGTCCCCGTTTCTTACCGTAATGAAATGAGGCAGCAGCTCACCGTTCCCGTCTTTTACCGGGAAATAGCGCTGATGCTCTTTCATTGTTGTCACAAGCACTTCTTCGGGAATAGAAAGAAATTCCGTTTCAAAAGAGCCGTAAAGTGCCGTCGGATATTCCACAAGGTGATTGACTTCGTTAAGCAGGTCCTCATCGATCGGAATATTCCACTTGTTTTCCGCTGCAATTGAGTCAAGCTGCCTTTGAATCATATGTTTCCGGGCTTCGGGGTCTGCGATGACATGCTGCTCCTTCAGCTGCTCTTCATATGCAGACGGCGTATCAATAGATACTTCTTGACCGAGGAAGCGATGTCCTTGTGTCTTTCTTCCGGTTTTAACATTTGCAATTGCAAACGGAATGACTTCTTTCCCGAAGAGGGCGATCATCCATTTAATCGGGCGAATATAACGCAAGTCTTGATTTCCCCAGCGCATGTTTTTCGGAAAATGCATACTTGTAATCAAGTTTTCTAATTGCGGTAAAAGTGATTTCGTTTCTTGTCCCGCCTGGAATTTCTGAACAAAGACGTATTCCGTGCCGTTTACGTCTTTCATGTACAGATCATCCACACCGGCGCCTTGGCCTTTAGAAAAGCCGATGGCTGCTTTTGTCCAGTTTCCGTCTGCGTCAAGTGCGATTTTTTTAGCCGGGCCTTTTGCTTCTTCTTGAATATCAGCCTGTTTTTCTGCGACATCTTTTATATATACAGCTAGACGTCTCGGAGTATTAAAAAGTTTTACTTCGCCGTGAGCAATATTTTTTTCCACCAGCCAATTTGTCAGCTTTTCACCGAGCTGCACCATGCTGTCATGTAAAAAACGCGCAGGCATTTCCTCTAATCCGATCTCTAAAAGCAAATCTTGTTTACTCATGAGAAGAGCCCTCCTCTTTAAGCATTGGGAACCCTAGTTTTTCCCGTTCCTCATAATACGTTCTTGCTACTTTTCTAGCTAAGTTGCGGACACGGCCGATATAACCCGTACGCTCCGTCACCGAAATAGCGCCCTTTGCATCAAGCAAATTGAACGTGTGTGAGCATTTCAGCACATAATCATAGGCTGGATGCACAAGCCCGTTCTCCATTTGTCTGATCGCTTCTTTTTCATATGTGCTGAATAAATGGAAGAGCATTTCCACATCAGACGTTTCAAATGTGTAAACGGAATGTTCATATTCAGCCATCATAAATAAATCTTTAACCGTAAATCCTGACGTCCATTCCAGATCAAAGACATTTTCTTTATCCTGAATATAAGAAGCAAGACGTTCAATTCCGTACGTGATCTCGACAGAAACCGGTTTACACTCTATTCCGCCCACCTGCTGGAAATATGTAAACTGCGTGATTTCCATTCCGTCCAGCCATACTTCCCAGCCGAGGCCGGCACAGCCTAGAGACGGGTTTTCCCAGTTATCCTCTACGAATCGAATATCGTGCTCGAGCGGATCAATGCCGAGCGCGCGCAATGAATCAAGATAAAGCTCCTGAATGTTATCAGGGGACGGCTTGATGATCACCTGAAATTGGTGATGCTGATAAAGCCTGTTTGGATTTTCTCCGTAGCGGCCGTCTGCAGGCCGTCTGGACGGCTCAACGTAAGCCACCTTCCACGGCTCAGGCCCGATGCTGCGTAAAAATGTATACGGGCTCATTGTGCCTGCGCCTTTCTCCACATCATATGCCTGCATGAGAACACAGCCTTCATTGGACCAATGCTTTTGCAGGGTTAATATCATATCTTGAATGTTCATTTCAAGCACCTCCACTTTCTCATTCTTTTACACGTGCGGCCGCAATCAAAAAACTCCCGTCTCTATGCTTGCCAGCCGCAAACATAGGGACGAGAGTTCTCCCGCGGTTCCACCCTAGTTGCTGAGGATGTTCATCGCTCAGCCTCTTTTTAAAGGGTTGCTCAAGAATGCCTTTCGTTGCGCGCTCATCCTTAGCTCACACTGTCCTAAGGTCGCTTTTATGAGTTGGACGCAAGTACTTCTTTCTGTCACTGCAACATATTTTATAATAATTCATCATATAAAAAGATGGGCAGAATGTCAACTTTTGTTTTCACCCAAAAGGTTCTTCATGCTTTCCATTTGGTCTAAAAACCGTTTTGACTTTAAATAGAGCCCTGAATATTCTTCATAATACAGGTCAATAACCCGTTTTAATTCATTTTTTGTTTCCTGTTTCAAGGATACGCTGCCGAGGCGTCCGATGTCAAAGTAATAAAACAGCCTTAAAAGCCTTACCGTTTGCGGCGAAATGGGAATTTTGTACGGATCCTTTTCAAAGCAGCGGTGGCAGATGAACCCGTTATCCCTGACAGAAAAATGAAACGTTCCGTCCTGACTTTTGCAGTGGACACAATGATTCAGCTCGGGATACAGTCCCATGACGCCGAGCATTTTCATCTGAACGATGAAAGTGATCACATCCGGGTCCGTTCCTTCATTCAGCCTCTTAAAGGATTCGAGAATTAATTCGAATAAATAAGGGTTCGGTTTCTTTTCTTCGGTTCCTTTGTCGGCGAGTTCAGCAATAAAGGCGGCATATGCCGTTAAAAATAAGTCTTCTCTGATCGTTCTCATGCTGAGAATCATTTCACCTTGCTGGAGCGTGCCGAGTCCGGATGTTTTTTGCATTAAAAATGACCCGTACAAAAACGGCTGGCTGACTGCTGATAACCGGCTGTTTGTTTTCTTGGCGCCTCTTGCCATGACGCCGATTTTGCCGTGTTCCCTTGTCAGCAATGTCACAATCTTATTCGTTTCTCCGTAATCATTCGTACGGAGCACGATTCCTTCACATTTTGTCAGCATTTCCGCACCTTCCACTAATGGAGGGGCCAAGAGGTTTACAAAATTGGAAAATCAATTCGGGCTAGCTCATCTTCCGGTTCTTCGGGTCTTTCCAGGTTCTCTTTTTCCAGTTCTTTAAAAAGAAGGTACGTATCAACACTTCCTGTTTGAGAAAATACGTTCCAGGTAAAATTCAACACAAAAAACCCACCTTTCATAATTAAACTAGCTTGCCAATCCAAATTCTTACCCTTATCTTGACCTGGTGTCCCCCTTTTCATGTTAAACAAATTTTGCTAACGTATCCCTTTTCTTGTGAGGTAATCACACATCAGGCATGCGCTTAAATCTTAATATTCATCCTCTTTAAAACCGAAATCACGCAGCTGGGACATTTTATTCCGCCAGTCCTTTTGAACCTTTACCCACAATTCCAAGTACACGCGTGAGCCTAACAGCGCTTCGATATCGGCTCTTGCCCTTTTGCCGACTTCTTTTAAGAGGCTTCCTTTTTTCCCGATGACGATTCCTTTTTGGGAATCGCGCTCAACCACAATGGTAGCTGCGACATGGACAGAACCGTTTTCCTGCGCCTTAATGGACTCGATGCTCACCGCGATGCTGTGCGGGATTTCTTCCCTTGTGAGGTGAAGCACCTTTTCTCTGATCAATTCAGAAATAATAAATCGCTCAGGATGGTCTGTCACCTGGTCACTCGGATAAAACTGAGGGCCTTCCGGTAAATACGCTTCAATCTGCGCGAGCAGCGTTTCAACGTTATTGCCTTCCAATGCCGAAATCGGCACTATTTCCTTAAACGGATAACGCGTGCGGTACTCATCAATTAAAAGCAGCAGCTGATCAGGATGGATTTTATCGATTTTGTTTACGATTAAAAATACGGGCGTAGATGTTTGACGGAGCTTTTCGATAATAAACTCGTCGCCTTTTCCGTATCCTTCTTCGGCGTTAATCATAAATAACACCAAGTCAACTTCCTTCAGCGTGTTTTGCGCCACTTTCATCATAAAGTCGCCAAGCTTATGCTTCGGCTTGTGAATACCGGGTGTATCGATAAAAATGGTTTGTGATGTGCCTGTTGTCAGCACCCCTTGCACTTTATTTCTTGTCGTCTGGGGTTTGTCGCTCATAATGGCGATTTTTTGTCCGATGACCCGGTTTAAAAAGGTGGACTTTCCTACGTTAGGTCTTCCGATGATAGATACAAATCCTGATTTAAAGCTTTCGTTCGTCATGTAAATCCTCCGATGAAAATGCGCCTGGCAATAATTCTTCTGCAGTCATTTCTTTTATTTGTCCTTGTAAGTTGGTCAGGACCACGAGCATATCCTTTGGGCAGAGCTCGGAAATTACTTGTCTGCAAGCTCCGCACGGTGACACCGGCCCCGGTGTATCCGCTGCTACGGCCAGCATGCTGAATTCCGTATCTCCTTCAGAAACAGCTTTGAATAAAGCGGTGCGTTCAGCACAGTTGCACATGCTGTATGCCGCATTTTCAATGTTGCAGCCTCTGTACACTTTTCCGTCTTTGGTAAGAAGAGCGGCTCCGACTCTGAAGTTTGAATACGGCACATACGCTGTGTCCCGTGCTTTTAATGCCTCTGCAATAAGTTCTTGTCTGTTCATGTGTACATGTTCCTCTCTTACCTTTATCCTGTATGATACCGCTGTCACTTTTATTTTACATAATTGTTATTGGTTTTTCACGCCCATTTTTGGTAATGTAAAATAATTGTAAGAATCTTCTGCTAAAATAACTTCGGCAAAAAGATGAGTAAACCAATGATACACGAAATGACGGCAAATACGCAAACAGCTCCGGCTGCCGCGTCCTTTGCCGCTTTTGCGAGCGGATGATACTGATCTGTTACTAAATCAACAAGATGTTCTATAGCTGTATTCACCAGCTCCAGAGAAAGCATACCGCCGATCAGCATCAAAACAACGGCCCATTCAGCCGAGCTGAGCCCGATGAGGAAGCCGCAAAGGATGACGGCGCAGGCTGCGGCGATGTGAAATTGAAAATTCCGCTCCGACCGAGCCGTCTTCCGGATCCCCCTCCATGCGTGGACAAAGCTCTTTATAAACCGGCTCCACTCATTTTTATGATCTCGTGAGTCCATACTCATCCAGCAAATCCTTTTGCTTTGAAAACATTTCTTCTTCGTCTTCCTTAGTCATATGATCATAACCAAGCAAATGCAAAAAGCCGTGGACAGAGAGAAAACCGAGTTCCCTCATAAAGGAGTGGCCGTACTCTTCAGCCTGCTCTTTCGTTCGGTCAGCGCTGATAATGATATCTCCTAAAACAGGCGGCATTTCGGCGCCCACTATTTCGATTTCATCTTCCCCTTCTTCTTCAAGAGCAAACGAAATGACGTCCGTCGGGGTGTCCTTTCCCCTGTATTCTTTATTGATTTCTCTGATCTCCTCATTAGAGACAATTGTCACTGAGACCTCAGCCTGATCCTGAACTCCTTCTTTTTCCGCCGCAAATTGGAGCAGCTTTTCAACTTCTTTCAGCGAGTCGGCTGAGACGCTGTTTGTTTCATCAACGATATCTATCAGTAAACCCATTTTATTTCACCTTCTTCGTAGCCTCCGGATATTCAATCCGGGAGTGGAAAATTCCTTTTAATGTTGCGCAGAGCGTTTTAGCAATCGTATCCAGCTCTCGGAAGGTCAAATCACATTCCGAGAACTGCCCGTCCTGAAGCTTATCGGATATAATGCCCCTCACAAGCTTCTCGATGCGCTCGGGATTTGGATTGTGCATTGAACGGACGGCAGCCTCGACGCTGTCGGCCACTGAAATAATGGCAGCCTCTTTTGATTGCGGTTTCGGTCCCGGATAACGGAACTCTTCTTCTGTAATCTGGTCGCCCTTTTCCTTCGCCTTATAATAAAAGAATTTTAAAAGAGACCTCCCGTGATGCTGCTCTGCGATATCTACAAGTTCTTGCGGAAACTTATAGCTTCTGAGCATGTTCGCGCCGTCTGTCGTATGGGCGATGATAATATTTTTACTGAGCTGCGGAGAGAGCTTATCATGCGGGTTATCCATATTCATTTGATTTTCAATGAAATATTGCGGGCGTTTCGTTTTGCCAAGATCATGATAGTACGCCCCGACCCGTGCCAACAGGCCGTTTGCCCCTACAGCTTCACAGGCGGCTTCCGACAGATTCGCGACCATGACGCTGTGATGATATGTACCAGGTGTTTCCGTTAAAATCTTACGAAGCAGCGGATGGTTCGGATTTGACAGTTCAATCAGCCTCATCGTCGACAGAATGCCGAATCCCGTTTCGAAAAACGGCATAAGACCGATAATCAAAACCGATGCAGCCAGACCCGACACGACCCCCATCAGCATTAACGTCCCGATTTCAACAGCGGACAGCGCCGTGTTTTGTATTAATAAAAGCGAGAGCACAATAATCATATTAATAAACGATACGAACAGTCCAGCCTGTAAAATTTTAGATCTCGCATTATGTTTTCCTAAAAACAGAATGCCTGAAATGCTGCTGATTAAATAGTAAATACCGATTACATAATTAAACGTTCCCGTCACGCCCTGATTAAACATCATACTGCCGCAAATCGCTAAAATAATGCTCCCTAAAATAGCGAGTCTTTCATTAAGCAGCAGCCTGAATAATATGGCGCCGGCGGCGATCGGAACAAGATAACCGATATTGGTGTATTCGATTTTTTGAAACAGGCTGACGACTTCCATAATGACAAGAATCAGCGTTGTAATAATGGAAAATAACAAAAGTGATTTATTTTTCAGCTTAAGTTCCTGCTGCTGTTTCTCAAAATAGTAGACAAGCGTAGCAATAAACAGCCCGATCATCAGTAAGAGACCGGTGACAGGCTTTAACAGATTGGAATTGTTCAACAGCCCCGTTAATTCGAGCTTTCTGTATACTTCCCGGTCGATCAGGTCATTCTCCTCAACAAGAACCTGTCCTTGTTTGATCTGAACCGGCTGGACACTGTCAGACGCTTCCTGACGCTTTGCATCGGTCGCTTTCGGATCAAATACGTAATTCGGGATGACCGCATATTTTCCGATTTCAGTTGCCGCTGACAAATACTTTGACGGTACGGAAGCGCTTTTCAGTTCTTTTGCGACTTTTCCCTTCGCTTCCGCTAATTTTTCGGACGGTATCTCACTGCTCATCACCGTATTCACCGCAGTAATGACGGAATCCCTTACAAATGAGAAATCTTCATTGTTCGCATGAAGAAGCGCTTCAATAGTGCCTTCTGAAATGGATTCATTCACATCTTGAGTCAGCTTATTTTTCACCGACTTCACCAAGGATTTTTCCGAAGGGGCTTTTTTTTCTTTTTCAGCATCTTGTTTCACTTCGCTGATGCTGTCGAAAATAGACGTGATGAGATCAAGACGGTTGTCGGTGTAGCCTTTTTTCAGTGTGTATTGGTCCTCCACAGCGTCTTCGGCCGCCTGCTTTTTCGCTTCCGTTGCCTGCTGGTCTTCCACTGTTCCAGGCGCGTAGATGGTCTTATCACTGACTGAGAATAAATCCAAATTAAGTGATTCAGGTTTTACATGAATAAAGAGCAAGCCAAACATAATCGCTAACAGCAGCAAATACAACAGCACGTGGGCCGAACGGGCGTGCCTGAAACTGCGGAACTGTTTTCGGCCGCTTTTGCTCTTTCCCTTCTTTTTCAAAACAAGAACCTCCTCCCTGAAACATCAACACATCATAAAAATGACCCGATAACGGGAGATCGGGTCATTTTAGCATTACTTTTGCTTATCATAAGCTTCAATAATTTTCGCAACAAGCGGATGCCTGACCACGTCTGTCTGGTCAAGTTCAATCACGGAAATGCCGTTTATATTCTTCAGCATATCCTTCGCTACTGCAAGTCCCGATGTGACGCCTTTCGGCAGGTCAATTTGGCTTACGTCGCCCGTAATGATCATTTTAGAGCCAAAACCCAATCTCGTCAAAAACATTTTCATTTGAGCAGGGGTGGTGTTCTGGGCTTCGTCAAGAATCACGTACGCGTCGTCAAGCGTCCGCCCTCTCATGTAAGCAAGCGGGGCAATTTCAATGACCCCTCTTTCTAAAAGACGTTCCGTATGGTCGCTTCCCAGCACATCATGAAGCGCGTCATACAGCGGGCGCAGGTAAGGATCTACTTTTTCCTTTAAATCTCCGGGCAAAAAGCCGAGGCTCTCGCCGGCTTCAACAGCGGGTCTCGTTAAAATGATTTTTTTAATGAGGCCGTTTTTTAAGGCATGTACCGCTTTTACGACGGCCAAATATGTTTTACCGGTCCCCGCGGGCCCGATGCCGAACACCATGTCATTTTTTTTCATCGCCGCAACATATTCTCTCTGCCCGATGGTTTTGACACGGATCGGTTTGCCTTTTGCCGTTTTCGTAATTTCTTCTTCATACATGCTTTCAAAATAGTCAAGTTTATCTTTTTTTGCCATTTTCACGGCGTACAGCACATCACGTTCCGAAATCTCTATCCCCTTGCGAATTAAAGCGAGGAGCGATCCCAATAACCTGTCGGCAATTTGAAAAGACTCATCATTGCCGGAAACGTATACGGTTTCACCGCGTGTGATGATGCTTACACCCAGATCCTTTTCCATGAGCTTCAAAAAGGAATCTTGGCTGCCGAACAATGAAAGTGCTTCGTCCGGGCTTTTCAGTTTGTGATTAATCGCAAGTAAATGTTCTGCCATTCTTTAGTCTCCCTGAACAATAGGTGTGGTTTGAACGATATCTTCTATAACTTGGTAGAGAATAATCAACTTTACTTTACCATTCTCAACGGATTGGTGCAAAACTTTTTCACTTTTCACCTCATCGCTGTCGCCTAATTGTTTCTCTACATCCTGTTTGCCCATTTTAATTCCCGCTTTGACCGCCTGTTCTTTCGTATAGGTCCTTACCGAAGTTTCGCTTTCCCTCGTTTGCTCTTTTACATAAGAAATCGGAAGCTTCAGTCCCAGAAATTGAAACGGATGCTTTTCTTGCTCTGTTTTCGGATTTTTCAGCGGCTCCTCCTTAAAAGTTAATCCCCAAAAAGGCACGGTCCAGGATCCGAAAGCCAGCTTGTGCTTCGTCCTTACTTTACCCGTATATACCGTAAATGATGTTTCAAGAGGCACAGTTACATGTGACTTGTACCACGTTTCTCCGTAAATTTCCGCTTTTGAAGCGACTTTTTGCTGTTGATCTTCACTTCCGATCAAGCCTGAGACAAGCAGCTGTCCCTTCTCAACATGATCGTTCACAAAGGCCATCGGCTGTCCCTTTTGAACGAACATTCTTGTAATAATCGCTTTCTTTTTGGCTACGATATGGCGCGGGCTGATGTACTTTTCTTTTGTCGGCTCATTTTTTTCGACAACTTTCATATGAAGGGATGTGCCGTTTAATTCCACCCCGACCCACGTTATATTTTCAATTCCGTTTGTTAACGATTTTTGAATTTTTTCCGGTGTCATCATTAAAAATTGCAGACGTCCCTTTTCCACACCGATCTCTTCAAGGTGCTTCATCATCTGGTGTTCAGTTTCAGGCTTGGCCCCTTTAATATCAATTTTCCAGACCATGTTTGATAAAAGAAATAATATAATGAAAAAAACCGCAAATCCCGCGGTAAATCCCATATTCAGTTTTGATTTGAGAAGCAGAAAGGGAAGCCCTTTTCGTTTTGTGAAACTTGCTTTGCATTCATGATTTCTAATGACCCTCCTGAAGGCATGTACATCCTGAAGCTGAATCATAAGCAGGACATAGTCTTGCTTTTTTTTCACCGCATAAAGTGCGATATTATTTCTTGTGCATTCATTCAGCAGCCGTTCGATCCCTTTTCCTTTGACTTGCAGCTGGACTTTACCCGAAAAAAAAGACAGCCATTTATTTTTCACATCATTTCCCCCTCGGCTTTATGAGTCGACATATCGAACGTGATCTATCGTGCCTTCCAGTAAAATCTCTTCAGGAAGGATTGCCTTAATAACCAGGTTTTTTCCTGATATGATACATTGCCCCTGCTTCAGCATCAGTCTTACTTCTTCCTCGCTGAACAGTAAGAGGCCTCTGTGATTCTCTATGTAGATATGAAGTCTGCCGACCATTGTAATACGAGGCAGATCCATCATAACGTCCGGGGGAATTTCCAATGCTCTTGTCAGCCACGCCTTTACACGATTCTTTCTTTGCCCCATAAAAAAAGAACCCCCTTTCATCTCATATGTATGATTTGAAAAGGGGTTCTAACACTTTAATTTTTACGGATGCTCCGCATGGTATGGTGCGTTTTTTTTGCACGGGGCGGGCCGAAAACTTCTCCGAAAATGACGCCTTGCACCGCGGTGTCTTTATTTACTTTAAGGACATTTTTCTTTAGGGACGCGTTTCTGCCTCGTACGGCAGTGAGCTCGCGTTCAAGCCCTTTGAACGTCTGCTTTGTTTCCGAAAGTCTTTTTTCAGCTTCCCGTCTTTTTTGTTCAAATGGGTTTTCTTCTGAAACGACAGGGACTTCTTCCGGTTTATGCTGGTCAGCCGGCTGCTGTTCGCCAGGCTGTTTTTGAGCCTGCGGCGCAGGCCGTTTTTTGGCGCCCTGTTTCTCATCTTTGCTTTTTTTGCCGAATATCGCCGATATAATGCCGATAACGGCAGCAATAACGAGCGGGTTAGTCAGAATCTCCTGCATATAACGGCTCCCTCCTTATAAGAGAGGTTAGGATTGATGGTCTTCATCTTGCTGGTCATTTGTCAGCTTGCCGATTGAATCCCTCATGCCTGTGTCGGCATCGATATTTTTAATATTCATGTAATCCATGACGCCGATGTTTCCTTCACGCAATGCTTCAGCCATCGCAAGCGGCACTTCCGCTTCTGCTTCCACTACTTTGGCACGCATTTCTTCTACGCGGGCGCGCATTTCCTGCTCTTGTGCCACAGCCATGGCGCGGCGTTCTTCCGCTTTTGCCTGTGCAATGTTTTTGTCTGCTTCCGCCTGGTCTGTCTGAAGAATCGCTCCGATGTTTTTGCCGATATCAACGTCAGCGATATCGATTGAAAGAATTTCAAATGCAGTGCCTGAGTCCAATCCTTTTCCTAATACGGTTTGCGAGATCATATCAGGGTTTTCCAGCACTTTTTTATGATTGTTTGATGAACCGATCGTTGATACAATCCCTTCCCCGACACGGGCGACGATTGTTTCTTCGCCGGCTCCGCCGACGAGGCGCTCGATATTGGCTCTCACCGTAATTCTGGCTTTCGCTTTGACTTCAATTCCGTCCATGGCGACACCTGCGATAAACGGTGTTTCAATAACCTTTGGATTTACGCTCATTTGAACGGCTTCTAATACGTCCCGTCCAGCCAGGTCAATGGCAGCGCAGCGTTCAAATGTCAGCTCAATGTTGGCGCGCTGTGCCGCAATCAAGGCATTGACGACCCTGTCGACATTACCTCCGGCCAGGTAGTGGCTCTCAAGCTGATTTGTTGAAGCGGCAATGCCCGCTTTATGCGCTTTAATTAACGGGTTTACAACGCGGCTTGGAATAACGCGGCGAAGCCTCATTCCGATTAAAGTGAAAATGCTGATTTTGACTCCCGCCGCAAGCGCCGAGATCCAGAGCATCACTGGTACAAAGGTGAAGAACACGGCTAACACAATAATTGCGGCTGCGACTAATGCTAAAATCGCCAAGCTTGACAGTTCCATCTAATTCCTCCTCAAGGTTTATCTATAATTCTCTCACGACGATGCGCGAGCCTTCCACTTTTACCACTTTTACCTGCTTGTCTTTTTCAGTGAACGAGCCTTCTGAGACGACATCAAGGCGTTCATCGTCAATAATGACGGTGCCTGACGGTCTGAGGGCGGTAGCGGTCACGCCGACCTTGCCCAATAGCTCTGTCCGGTTTTGATTTGAAACATAACCGCTCTCTGTGCTTGTAGAATCAGTCAATATAAATTTCTTAAAGAATTTCATCCGTTTTCCCAACACCCTTGTTAATATGATAAAGGCTGTAATGGAAACAGCCGCGGCGATCAAGAGAGAAACCGCCATTACAGTAAAACTGCCTGCTGCGAGAAAAAGGCTTGTGATCACGCCTATGATTCCGAGGAGACCGATAATGCCTCCAGGCAGAAAGATTTCTAATAGGATAAAAACCAAACCTGCGACAAACAGGAATACGCTGTCATAGCCTGCAAAACCGGCGGCCAGATGTCCGAAGAAAAACAGCAGCAAAGCCGTAAATCCGACGGCACCCGGTATACCGACGCCCGGAGAGAACAGTTCAATGGTCAAGCCTAGAAAAGCTAAGGTTAATAAGACAGGCACAACAAACGGGTTTGTCAGCCATCTGCCCATTTTGTCGACGAAGCCTTCTTGAGCGTGCAGAACATCGGCTTTTTCAAATCCGAGCTTTTTATACAATGCTTCAAGGTTTGGCACGGTGCCTTCCGAATAACCGACTTCCTCAGCTTTTTCAGCATTCAGCGTCAGCAGTTTCCCTTTTGGGGCTCCCGCTTCCTTCGCATCTATTGCAGGGTCTGCCATTGCCAGCGCGTATTTCGGATTCCGGCTGTTCTTAACGGCTGCGTCTTCCATTTCCGCATGCCACAGTGACTGGGCTTTTTGATCAGCGGCGTTGCCTTTCCCGTCAATAATGGCGGCAGCCCCTATCTTTCCTCCCGGCGCCATATAAATATCGTCTGCTTGCAGCGCAATATACGCGCCTGCGGAAAGCGCCCGTTTATTTACGTAAGCGGTAACAGGCACATCCGCGCTATTTATAACATCTGCAATGTTTAAGGCAGATTGAACGGCGCCGCCCGGCGTATTAATATCAAGAATAATGTGTGACGCTCCGGCTTCTTTCGCCTCCTTGAAAGAGCGCGATAAGAACGAAGCAAGCCCCTTTTCGACATTATTCTCAACCGGGATGACATAAACCTCTGGATGATCAGCTTTTGCGTTCAACTGAACCCCTAATAAAGATAATACAAATAGGACCAATAGAGCAACAGCAATTCCGGTTTTTTTTCGGAACAAGGCCGATATACCCTCCTTCCCTTTTCGTTCTTCTTTATATACGTAACAAATGTACTTAAGTTTCATTTTTTTATGTATAAAAAAAGACATCTCTCTAGGAAAGATGTCTTTTTCTTTGTCAATTAAGACAATTGACTGCTGACAAGTCTGTTAATTACACTTCCGTCAGCTTTACCTTTTACTTTAGGCATAATAGCACTCATCACTTTGCCCATGTCCGCTTTAGAGCTCGCACCGACTTCAGCGATGGTTTCATTTACGATTGTCTGCAGCTCTTCTTCAGAAAGCTGCTTCGGTAAATAAACTTCTAAAATGTCCAGCTCTTTTTGAACTTTATCTACTAAATCTAAACGATTAGCGTTTGAAAATTCATGGAGGGAGTCTTTACGTTGCTTAAGTTCACGAGATAGGACAGTAAGTTCCTCATCCTCGGTCAAACTGTCTTTCTTAAGCTTAATTGCTTCGTTTTGAAGTGAAGCTTTCACCATTCGAACGACAGTCAGTTTGTCTTTCTCACGGCTTTTCATATACAGCTTCATATCCTGGTTAAGTCGCTCAAGAAGACTCATAAATCCACCCTCTTTTAGAATTTGCGTTTTCTAGCAGCTTCAGACTTTTTCTTGCGCTTTACGCTAGGTTTTTCATAAAATTCACGCTTTCTTGCTTCTTGCAAAGTACCTGTCTTTGATACACTGCGTTTGAAGCGACGAAGAGCATCTTCAAGCGATTCGTTTTTTCTAACGACCGTTTTTGACATTCTCTTTCCCTCCCTCCGAATACACCAATCGACTACCTTTAAAAAGATACACATATAAACATGTACTTTGACATTATAATATAAGCCATCAGTCAGGTCAACTAAGTGAGTTCACTTTTCCGTCATGAATGGCGCTGCTTGTCTATATAATGATGGAAAGGGGTGTTTCGTTTGCTGATACTGATCTGCTTTGCCGCACTTATCTTGGTTTTTTTAGCCGGAATGAGCCTGCTCAGGCAAGGGCTGATATCTTTAACGTATTCTAAAATTGAGAAGAGCCTGCTTCTGTTTACTGACCACCCTTTGAAAGCTTTTCTCATCAGCATCGTGTTTACCGGTCTGCTTCAGAGCAGCTCCGCCTTTATGGTCATTGTTATCGGATTTGTGAGCGCTGGCGCTTTGACTTTTAAGCGGACGATTCCGATGATTCTCGGAACGAATGTCGGCTCAACATTTACGACGCAGTTTTTGGCCATTAAGATGGATGTGCTCATCTGGGTGCTTTTCATCGGCGGCTTATTGTTTTTGCTCATTCGGAAATATCCGTTCAAACAGCTCGGAACAAGCTTTATGGGCCTGGGCATTATCTTTTTTTGCATCACGTGCTTCAGCCGCCTTGCCGTTCCGCTGACAGAAATGAAAGCAGGGGCCGAGGTGCTGCGGCATGTAAATGATTCAAACTGGTCCGCTCTTTTTATAGGCATGATGTTGACGGCAATCATTCATTCAAGCTCGGTATGCATCGGCATTTTAATGAGCTTTATGAACGAAGGGGTGATCGGTATTGAACAGGCGGTCAGCGTCGTTCTGGGATCTAATATCGGGACATGCGTCACGGCCGTCATGGCTGCTGTTTCAGGCGGTTATGCCGCCAGACAGACTGCCGGCGCCCACGTTTTGTTTAATGTCCTCGGTGTGCTGCTCGTATTTCCTTTTCTGTCAGCGTCAGCAGGCATCGTGGAACGGCTGTCAAGCGAACCCGCTCAAATGATTGCCCATTTCAGCCTTTTATTCAATGTCGTCACCGCCCTGTTGTTTTTACCGTTCACTGATCTGTTTTACCGGTTTATTGACAGGCTTATTCCCTCTAAACAATAAAAAACCGATGCAAAGGGAGCATCGGTTTTTTAGAAATATTAGGAAGACATACGCATTTTCTGTGTCGGTTCTTCCTCAACAATCCGGACAAACTGCCCTTCATTGTACGGATATCCCGCTTTTTGGATTTTAACTTTGACGAGTTTGCCGATCATGTCTTCCGTCCCTTTAAAGACGACTTTCATATAATTGTCCGTATAGCCGACAAACATGCCGTCTTCATCGGACTCTTTAAACACTTCTTCAGGAATGATCTCCAGAACCTCTCCTTCGTAATCAGAAGCGTATTCTTTGGCAAGCTGGTCAGAAAGCGCGATCAGCTTGTGAACCCGTTCATTTTTTACGGTTTCATCAACCTGGTCATCCATTCTGGCCGCAGGTGTTCCGGTGCGTTTGCTGTAAGGGAACACATGAAGCTCAGAAAACTTATGTTCTTTGATGAACTGATACGTTTCCATAAATTCTTCTTCCGTTTCACCCGGGAAGCCGACGATGACGTCAGATGTGACAGCAAGGCCCGGCAGTGCTTCTTTCAGCTTATTTAAGCGGTCCGCGAAAAACTCCATCGTATATTTGCGTCTCATCCGTTTCAGAACGGTGTTTGAGCCTGACTGGATCGGAATATGGAGGTGGCGGACAATTTTATCAGAAGCATCCAGCACCTCAATTACTTCATCAGTGATTTGGCTTGCTTCAATAGATGAAATTCTGATTCGTTTTAAGCCTTCTACTCGGGTATCCAATTCACGGAGAAGCTTTGCGAAATTGTAATCTTTCATATCCTCACCGTAGCCGCCCGTATGAATTCCCGTCAGAACGATCTCTTTGTAACCGGCATCCACCAGCTGCTGTGCCTGTTTAATGACTTCTTCGGGATCGCGGGAACGAAGCAGGCCGCGCGCCCAAGGGATGATGCAGAACGTACAGAAGTTGTTACATCCCTCCTGGATTTTCAATGACGCTCTTGTCCGGTCTGTAAAAGCGGGAACGTCAAGCTCTTCAAACACGCGCGCTTTCATAATGTTGCCGACGCCGTTAATCGGCTGGCGCTCTTCTCTGTACTGCTCTATGTAGCCGAGCATTTTTTCACGGTCCTGTGTGCCGACGACGATGTCAACGCCCGGAATGGCCATAATTTCTGCCGGAGACGTTTGAGCGTAGCACCCCGTCACGCAGATCACGCCGTCAGGATTTTGCCGAATAGCCCGTCTGATGACTTGGCGGCTTTTTTTATCTCCTGTGTTTGTCACCGTACATGTATTAATGACATATACATCTGCTGTCTGTTCGAATTCTTTTCGTTCATAACCCGCTTCTTTAAACAGCTGCCAGATTGCTTCTGTTTCATAATGGTTGACCTTGCAGCCAAGGGTATGAAAAGCAACAGTTGCCATTACTGATCACCTCTTAATAACTCTGTATGATAAGAAACTGCGCTTAACGCGTAAAGGGGCGCAGTTTCAGTCCGTAAAATTCTAGGTCCGAGTCCGCATAAGACGGCGCCTTTTTCTGAAAGCTGCTGTGTTTCAGATTCAGTTAAACCGCCTTCAGGGCCGAATACGATTAAAAGCGACGAACCATGCGGGAGGCTTTGCAGCACCGCAGCGAAAGCGCTCGATTCTCCTTGCTTTGATGCCTCTTCGTATGCAACGACACATTTATCGACATTCTCCGCCATCTCAAGCAGCTGCCGGAACGTATGAACGGTTTTCACGCAGGGAATTTCATTCCGGTACGACTGTTCGGCCGCTTCCTTCGCGATTTTCGTCCATCTCTCCCGCTTTTTCTTTGCTTTTTTGTCGTCCAGCTTAACGACGGATCGGGCGCCCTGAAAAGGGATAAACATGCTCGCGCCGAGCTCGGTCCCTTTTTGGATAATCCATTCAAGCTTATCACCTTTCGGAAGACCGCTGGCTATCAGAACCTTTACAGGCAGCTCACGATTTCTCCCCGTCCATTCAGACACAAGACATGATATGTGTTCTTTAGAAACAGCTTGGAGCTTACATAACGCTTCATGGCCGTCCTTTGAGCAGCAGATAATCCGGTCACCGGCGTTCATCCTCATGACGTTGGCAATGTGATGAACATCTTCGCCTGTTATTCGGAATTCGGGAGCTTCGTTCATCTCCTGCTTCGTGAGCTCGATAAAATATCGTTGCATACGCTGTGACACCTACTAACTGTTATTTTTTCGCGATGATGCTGACCCAATCTTCCATTGACAGAATTTCCGTGATTGTAAAGCCGGCTTTTTCCAACGCATCTTTTACTTCCTGTTTTTTCTGGCCGATAATGCCGGACGTAATGAAATGACCGCCGTCTTTCAGCAGGCCGTACGCCTGGGACGTAAAGCGGAGAATCACTTCCGCTAAAATATTTGCGACAATGACATCATGCTCGCCTGTGATGCCGTCCAAAAGATTGTTCTGCTTCACTTCAGCCGTTTCGCTCACTTTGTTCAATTTCATATTCAGGCGCGCGCTTTCGACAGCGACCGGATCAAGATCATACGCATGAACTGATTCAGCCTCAAGCATGGCAGCGGCGATGCTTAAAATTCCAGAACCCGTGCCGACATCAATGACACGGTCGCCTTTTCGGACAATCCGTTCCAGCGCCTGTATGCAAAGAACGGTTGTCGGATGCGTCCCCGTGCCAAACGCCATTCCCGGGTCCATTTCAATAATCAGTTCATCCGTATTTACCGGTGTGTATGTTTCCCATGTCGGAACGATCGTGAATTTTTCGGAAATTTTCACAGGGTGATAATACTTTTTCCACGCCGTCGCCCATTCCTCTTCGTTGACTTCAGAAATGGTGATTTTGTTTCTGCCTAGATCAATATCGTAAAGCAGCAGATTATTGATCGTTTCTTTAATGCCGTCGACCGTTTCGCCGAGAAAACTGTTAATCGGTAAATACGCTTTGACAATGACACCCTCATCGGGGTAATCATTGGGGTCGAGCTGGTAGATTTCCCCGTAAACATTCTCACGTTCTTTTATTAAATCAAGCGGATCTTCGATGACAACCCCGCTCGCACCAGCTTCATGCAAAATATTTGAGATGGGTTCGACCGCTTCATGTGTTGTGTGAATGCTGATTTCGGACCATTTCAAAACTACCAACTCCTATCCAATCATTACTCGCCTTTAAATGCGCGTTTTACTTTGTCAAAGAAACTCATTTCCTGCTCATCCGGCAGATTGCCGCTGACTTCAGCAAAATCGCGGATGATGTCTTTTTGTTTATCTGTCAGATTTGTCGGAGTGACTACCCGAACGGCAATGTGCTGATCGCCTTGGCCGTAGCCCCGGACATTTTGCACGCCTTTGCCCCTTAATCTGAATTTTGTTCCCGTTTGTGTGCCGGCTGGAATTTTCAGTTTCACTTTACCGTGAAGCGTCGGCACTTCCACCTCATCGCCGAGAGCCGCTTGGGCAAACGTTAACGGCATTTCGCAGTAAATATCGTCTCCGTCCCGCTCGAAAAACTCATGTGCGCGCACATGGAATACGACAAACAAATCTCCCGCTGGCCCTCCGTTTACGCCGGGTTCGCCTTGGCCCGGAACGCGCAGCTGCTGTCCGTCGTCCACACCGGCAGGAATGTTAACATTGATTTTTTTCCGCCTTTTCACTTTGCCCGTGCCGCCGCAGTCCGCACATTTGTTTTTAATGAATTTTCCGGTGCCTTCACAATGGTGGCAGACTCTTCTGTTGACAACTTTGCCAAACGGCGTGTTTTGTTCAACATTCAGCTGGCCGGAGCCTCCGCAATGCGAACACGTTTCCGGTTTTGTCCCGGGCTTCGCGCCGGAGCCTTTACATGTTTCGCAATTCTCTTCACGAGGGATTTCAATAATCGTCTCTTTCCCGAAAGCCGCATCTTCAAATGACAGGGTCATTGTATACTGCAGATCAGCTCCCTGCCGAGGCGCGTTCGGGTCCCGGCGTCTCGTGCCGCCGCCAAAGATGCTTGAGAAGATGTCATCAAAACCGAAGCCGCCGAAATCTCCTCCGCCGCCGAAACCGCCGCCGAAGCCCTGATTAGGGTCTGTATGGCCGAATTGGTCATATTGCGCGCGTTTTTGGTCGTCTGAGAGCGCTTCGTATGCTTCTTTTACCTCTTTGAATTTTTCATCTGCTCCGGATTCTTTATTGATATCAGGATGATATTTTTTTGAAAGCTTCCGATAGGCTTTTTTGATTTCATCCTTTGAAGCGCTCTTACTTACTCCAAGCACTTCATAGTAATCACGCTTACTCATCTCGCTTCACTCTCCCGAATTTCTCACATAAATTAGATTGTATCATTTTGAATTATGTTTTTTCAATTCCTTTTATCCCGGGCAAGAAAAAAAGTCAAAGCCAAGAGATGCCTGACTTTGACTTTCTGTCTGTTGAATCAGAATATGCTGTATGTTCTTTCTGCCGTCTGCCTGGGCAGCGTTAGAAAGAAACTTATTTTTTATTTTCGTCGTCTTTTACTTCTTCGTATTCCGCATCGACAACGTTGTCGTCCGCTTTTTTGCCTTCAGCGTTTGCTGCGCCTTCGGCTTGCTGCGCTTTTGCCGCTTCTTCATAAAGCTTCATAGAAAGCTCTTGAACGATCGCCTGAAGCTCATCTTTTTTCGCTTTGATGTCTTCAAATTCGTTCTTCTCGATCGCAGCTTTTAACGCGTCTTTTGCGTCGTTTGCTTTTTTCACTTGCTCTTCGTCCACTTTGCCTTCCAGGTCTTTTAACGTTTTCTCTGTTTGGAAAACGAGCTGGTCAGCTTCGTTGCGGACTTCGATTTCTTCTTTTTTCTTCGCATCAGCGTCAGCGTTTTCTTCCGCTTCTTTTACCATGCGTTCGATCTCATCGTCAGAAAGACCTGAAGAAGATTTGATTGTGATGTTTTGTTCTTTGCCTGTGCCTAAATCTTTCGCTCTTACGTTTACGATACCGTTTTTGTCAATATCGAAAGAAACTTCAATTTGCGGTACGCCGCGCGGTGCCGGCGGGATATCCGTAAGCTGGAAGCGGCCGAGTGTTTTGTTGTCGGCAGACATTTGGCGCTCCCCTTGAAGGACGTGAATGTCAACAGCCGTTTGGTTGTCAGCAGCAGTTGAGAACACTTGAGATTTGCTTGTCGGAATTGTTGTGTTGCGGTCGATCAGCTTTGTGAACACGCCGCCCATTGTTTCAATACCGAGAGAAAGCGGTGTAACGTCAAGAAGAACAACATCTTTAACGTCACCTGTAATAACGCCGCCTTGGATCGCAGCACCAAGCGCTACAACTTCATCAGGGTTTACGCCTTTATGTGCTTCTTTACCTGTTTCTTTTTTGATTGCTTCCTGTACGGCAGGGATACGTGTAGATCCGCCGACAAGGATGACTTTGTCGATTTCGCTTGCAGAAAGATCCGCATCTTGAAGCGCTTGACGGACCGGAGCCATTGTACGCTCTACAAGATGAGCGGAAAGCTCTTCGAATTTAGCGCGTGTCAGCGTCAGCTCAAGGTGAAGAGGGCCCGCGTCTCCCGCTGTGATAAACGGTAAAGAAATTTGCGTAGATGATACGCCGGAAAGATCTTTTTTCGCTTTTTCAGCCGCATCTTTTAAACGCTGAAGCGCCATTTTGTCTTTAGAAAGATCGATGCCGTTTTCCTTTTTGAATTCAGCTACGAGATGGTCGATGATGACTTGGTCGAAGTCGTCCCCGCCAAGACGGTTGTCGCCGGCAGTTGAACGGACTTCAAATACGCCGTCGCCAAGTTCCAGAACAGATACGTCGAACGTACCGCCGCCAAGGTCGTATACAAGAATCGTTTGGTCTTCGTCTGTTTTATCAAGTCCGTATGCCAATGCTGCGGCAGTCGGCTCGTTGATAATACGTTCTACTTCAAGACCGGCGATTTTACCCGCGTCTTTTGTCGCTTGGCGTTCTGCATCGTTGAAGTATGCAGGAACTGTGATAACAGCTTTTGAAACCGTTTCGCCAAGATAGCTTTCCGCGTATGATTTAAGGTGCTGAAGGATGATGGCTGACACTTCTTGAGGCGTGTAGTCTTTTCCTTCGGCCTCCACTTTGTAGTCAGTACCCATATGGCGTTTGACAGACATGATTGTGTTAGGGTTTGTGATCGATTGGCGTTTTGCCACTTCCCCTACTTGGCGTTCGCCGTTTTTAAACGCAACGACTGACGGAGTTGTGCGGTTTCCTTCAGCGTTTGCGATGACTGTAGGCTCGCCGCCTTCAAGCACTGCCACGCATGAGTTTGTCGTACCCAAGTCAATTCCGATTACTTTACTCACTTTGAATTACCTCCTGCTATGTAATTATTGATTCACTTTTACCATTGAAGGGCGGATAACGCGATCCTTCAGTTTGTAGCCTTTTTGCATTTCTTCAACGACAATGTTGCTGCCGAAGTTTTCATCTTCCACCTGCATTACGGCTTGGTGAAGGTTCGGATCAAATTCCTGACCGACAGCTTCGATGGCTTCAACGCCTTCTTTCTTCAGCGCCTCCATCAGCTGGCGGCGGACCATTTCCATACCTTGCAGCAAACTTTTTGTCTGCTCGCTTTCGGCGTCCACCTGTAAAGCCCGCTCAAAATTGTCGAGGGCCGGAAGAATTTCCGTCACGATGTTTTGAGAACGGTATTTCTGTGCAGCCTCCATTTCAAGGCGGTTGCGTCGTTTATAATTTTCAAAGTCTGCTTGAACACGCAAAAGTTTATTTTCCTTTTCATCAAGCAAACCTTGCAATTCATCGATTTGCTGTTGAAGGACTCCGTCTTCAGCAGCCGTTTCATCATGCTGTTCTTCTGATGCGGCTTGTTCTGCCATTTCTTCTTGTTCTTCTGTTTCAACCTGTTCTGCGGTTTGTTTTTCTTCTGACATTGTGTTCACCTCCCTCAAAAGATGTAAAAGGATTCCTGAAAATCATTGCCAAAATTCCCTTATTCATCATACAAATTTGTGAATGCTTTTGACAAGTCCGAAGTCACGTGCTGAAGCAGGCTGACGACTCTGGAATAGTTCATGCGCGTCGGGCCGATAATGGCAATTGATCCGATTTGCTTCGTATCAACGGTATATGTGGCCGTAATCAAGCTGCAGTTCTCCATTTCCTGGTAGTCGTTTTCTTTCCCGATTTTAATCGAAATGCCCGCTTTTGACGATTGAAACAGCTTCAGAACATCCTGCTCTTTTTCAATTAAAGACAGAAGTGATCGGACTCTTTCAATATCGTGAAACTCCGGCTGATTCAGCATATTGATTTTTCCGCCGAAAAACAGTTTCTCGACATGGCCTGCTGGATGAAATGAGGAACGCA
Source organism: Bacillus sp. ISL-51 (assembly GCF_018613535.1). Taxonomy (GTDB): domain Bacteria; phylum Bacillota; class Bacilli; order Bacillales; family Bacillaceae; genus Bacillus. The sequence goes on along the minus strand of NZ_JAGGQB010000006.1, from coordinate 341,889 downwards.
GCGCCTCGAGAATGCTGTCATAGTTGGCAATGTGCTGCCTTAAATACATGACAACCTCTTTAAAAATTCGTTCATTCAGCTCATCCATCGGAACGCCGGCTAATCGTTCATTCAATATATTGACCAGTTTTTCAATATCAGACAGATCCATTTTTGCCGGGAAACTGATGGTGCGGTTTTCGACATGCCCCGTATTCGTCACAAGGATGGCAACCGCTTTATCCGGCTGGATCGGAACGATTTGAATCTGTTTAAGATAATTTTCGCTCAGCGTCGGCCCGAGAACAATGGATGTATAGTTTGTCAGTTCGGACAGGATCTGCGCTGATTTTTGAACGGTTTTTTCCAGCTCGAAGATTTTTTCTTTAAATATCGAGTGGATTAAATCCAGGTCGGTTTTTGTCAGCTTGACGGGTGACAGCAGATGATCGACATAATATCTGTACCCTTTTTCTGACGGAACCCGTCCTGAGGAAGAGTGGGTTTTTTCAATAAAGCCCAATTCCTCCAAGTCAGCCATCTCGTTTCTTATTGTTGCAGAGCTGAATGTAATTTCGTCTTTTTTTGAAAGAGTTCTTGATCCTACCGGCTGTGCTGATTGTATAAAGTCATTAATAATCACTTGCAGGATCAACAGCTGACGATTTGTTAACATCATCATCACCCCTGTTAGCACTCTAAGTCAGCGAGTGCTAATTCTATAACAAAAGTAACAAACCAAAAGAAAAATGTCAATTATAACTCACCCAAAAAAGCGCCAAAAACCTCATTTCCTAATAATTTACCTTCATGCGTTAATGTGACAGTCTCTTCCGTGTCCCGGATCAGCCCTTTTTCGGCAAGGTCTTTCAGGACATCAGGGAAGAGTTCATCTACAGAACGGCCGAATTTTTCCCGGAACGCTTTCTTCTTCACGCCTGACATTTTTCTGAGACCGAGAAACATTTCCTCCTCGATTTGCTCTTCTTTCGTCACCTCATGTGTGTCCCGGTAAGGCAGACCTTTTTCTTCGATCAGCTGCATGTAATGTTTCACAGGGCCGGCGTTGACGGTGCGGGTGCCGTTTATATATCCATGCGCCCCGGCGCCGAAACCGAAATAATCTTCATTGCTCCAATACGTCAAATTATGCTGTGATTCGTATCCGGGCTTTGCAAAGTTGCTGATTTCATATTGGCGGATACCGGCTTCGTTCATCTGCGTTATCACCGTTTCATACATTTCGGCTTCCTGCTCTTGGGCCGGCAGATGCAGGCGGCCTTTTTGCATTAAATTATAAAACACCGTTTTTGGCTCTACTATGAGCGAATAAACAGAATAGTGCTCAGCGTCAAGCGACAATGCCGTTTTGATGGAATTGTCAAGGTCGGCCAATGTCTGGTTCGGCAGGCCGAACATTAAATCCAGGCTGATATTATCAAAACCGAGCGCCCTCGCCCTTTCAAAGGAAGCAAAAACATCCTTTTGTTTGTGCACCCTGCCGATCTTTTGTAAAAGCTCGTCTTCAAACGTTTGGACGCCGAAGCTCAGCCGATTGACACCCGCGCTTTTAAGAATCTTTAATTTTTCGGCGGAAAGGTCATCCGGGTTCGCTTCAGCCGCAAACTCGATAAGGCCTGACGAAGGACGCAGGACGCGATGAATGGAATCCATCAGTTTTTCCAGCTGGGCCGGAGACAGGGATGTCGGAGTGCCTCCGCCGATAAAAATGGTGCGTAAGTCCGGGCGTCCCGTCCGCTCTATTGTATTTATCATTTCCTTCTCGAGTGAGTTTAAGTACTCATCGACGGGCTGGCTCTGAATAAAATATTTATTAAAATCGCAATAGTGGCAGATATGCTCACAAAACGGAATATGAATATAAGCTGATTTCACTCGGTACACCTTCTTCTTCACAGAAAGAAACCGCAGTGCTGGACTGCGGCGGCTTTTGTTATTTTTTGGGGCTGTCATCCATTTTAAGGACAGCCATAAACGCTTCCTGCGGCACTTCAACTGAGCCGACCTGCTTCATCCGGCGTTTTCCTTCTTTTTGTTTTTCAAGAAGCTTCCGTTTCCGCGATATGTCTCCTCCGTAGCATTTAGCCAGTACGTTTTTCCGCATGGCTTTAATGGTTGAGCGCGCCACGATTTTCTGTCCGATCGCTGCCTGCACGGGAACTTCGAATTGCTGGCGCGGAATCAATTCCTTCAGCTTCTCAACGATGACTTTCCCGCGCTCGTACGCGTAATCACGATGCACGATAAATGACAACGCATCGATTTTTTCTGTATTCAGCATAATGTCCATTTTGACAAGCTTCGAAGGCTTGTAGCCGATCAGTTCATAATCAAAAGAGGCGTACCCTTTCGTGCTTGATTTCAGCTGATCGAAAAACTCATAAACGATTTCCGCTAAAGGCATATCGTATACGATGCTGACCCGGTTGGCGTCTAAGTACTGCATATCAATAAAGTTGCCGCGTTTCCCCTGACAAAGCTCCATAACCGCGCCGACAAAATCATTCGGCACCATCATAGTCGCCTTGACATAAGGTTCTTCGACCCGTTCTATCTTTTGCGGGTCAGGCATATTTGACGGGTTATCCACCACGATTTTTTCGCCGTCTGTCATGTAGACGTCATAAATAACACTCGGTGCGGTTGTAATGAGATCAATTTTAAATTCACGTTCAATCCGCTCTTGAATGATTTCCATATGCAGCATTCCTAAAAAGCCGCAGCGGAAACCGAAACCGAGCGCTTGAGACGTCTCGGCCTCATATTGAAGTGATGAATCGTTCAGTTCAAGCTTTTCCAACGCCTCACGCAAATCATTATATTTTGCGGTGTCAATCGGATAAAGCCCGCAATACACCATCGGATTGAGCTTGCGATAGCCCGGCAGCGCTTCTGCCGCAGGTTTAACCGCGCTTGTGATCGTATCACCGACACGGGTGTCGCCGACATTTTTTATCGCTGCTGTCAGGTAGCCTACGTCGCCGACAGTCAGTTCATCAGCCGGCTGCGCTTTCGGTGTGAAAACGCCGACCTCGATCACTTCAAACTCTTTTCCGGTCGCCATCATTTTAATTTTCTGCCCCGGTTTTACCGTTCCTTCTACGACTCTGATATAAGCGACGACCCCGCGGTACGCATCGTAAAGCGAGTCAAAAATGAGCGCTTTAAGCGGTGCTTCCGGGTCGCCTGAAGGAGCAGGCACCTTCTCAACGATCTGCTCTAAAATATCCTCTATTCCAATGCCTGCTTTCGCTGAAGCGAGGACCGCATCTGAAGCGTCAAGGCCGATAACGTCCTCCACCTCTTGACGCACACGTTCAGGCTCTGCGCTCGGAAGATCGATTTTATTAATGACAGGAAGAATCTCAAGGTCATTATCAAGCGCCAGGTAGACGTTCGCCAATGTTTGCGCCTCAATCCCCTGTGCCGCATCTACAACGAGTATCGCACCTTCACAGGCGGCAAGGCTTCGCGATACTTCATAGGTAAAGTCGACGTGTCCGGGCGTGTCGATCAGATGGAATATATATTCTTCTCCGTCCTTTGCTTTGTATTTCAGCTGAACGGAATTTAATTTGATGGTAATTCCCCGTTCGCGTTCAAGGTCCATTGAATCAAGCAATTGTTCTTTCATTTCCCGCTGGGTGATCGCCGATGTTTTTTCTAAAATCCGATCCGCCAAGGTCGATTTGCCGTGGTCAATATGGGCGATGATGGAGAAATTCCGAATTCTTGACTGCCTCTCTAAACGCTTTTCTTTATCTGTCACAATCTATCACTCCTACTATTAAACGCAAAATACACTAGCTTAGATTATATCAATAGGATTGTAAACATTCAATTAAAACAAGAAAGAGAAAAGCTTCCTCATAAGGAGAAGTACGCTTTTCTCTTCGCTGGTGCTACCGGTTCAGCTTCAAAACCCAATCATACATGGCCTGCGCCGAGTCTGTCACAGTATTTGAAAGGGCTTCTCCGGCTTTTGAAAATAAGTTAAAGGTTTCAGCCTGTTCCAGCTGTTTTTGTTTTTCTTCCAAGTCCTTTGCCGTAACGGTTTGTCCGAGAATGGAAGCTTCTTTTTCCTGATGCTCTCCGTCAGTCAGAGTAAATGCCCCTTTTAAAGAAGGGTCCTTATAGCCCTTCATATCAAGCATTCCGTTGTTTGCCTGCTGCATACCAAACAAAACGCCTAAAAACATGACAGTGACAATCAGCAGGCATTTGCCGGTAAAGCGGATCATGTGAATCACCTGATTTCTTATTGTTTGTTCTTATCCCCTGATTGCGAGCTGACTTTTTCAGCATTCCAATACAATTCGCTGAATACATCCGCCATGGCATCCGCCGCGCGCCTCAGCTCATCAAGGTTGTTATCGACGCCTCCGAACTCCAGAAGAAGCGACCTGTCGTTTAAATCCTGGTTGTACACTCCATTATCGCCGGGAGAGCCTTTGGATAAAACACCGACGCTTAAACCCGGATATTTTTTCTCCATCAGCTTATGAAGCTCACTTGCGAGTTTATAGTTTTCTTCAAAATTAGCGCTTTTTTTGCCGACGACGATGGCGACTCTGGCATAGCTTTTTCCTTTAATTTCGGTTGTCGTATTTTTCTTCCGCCGGGAGTCTCTATGGATATCTATCGTATATTGCAGGTTTTTGTTTTTCGCGAGCGCGCTTTTCACGACGGGCCTTGATTCATCGTAGCTTCGCGCATAATTTAAACCATCTTTATTCAGCTGGGCCTGAATGTCGGTTTTATCTACGGTCGCGCCGACACCTTCTGCCTCAAGCGCCTTGCCGAATATATCTCCGACGAGCGTGACATTCGCTTTTGAATGGCGGGCATTATCCGGATTTGTTTCGCCTTTTAACAGCGGGAGATAGGATTCCGTGTTGTGGGTGTGATAAATAAAAACGACTTTTCGATCGCCTGTTGAATGTTTCGGCGGATCTTTTTCTTCTTTTTTCGTTTTGTTTTCGATTTCTGCGAGATTAACTTCTTTTTCTTTTTCCATTACCTTTGACGGGGGCGGGGATTCAGCCGGCATGTTTGTATAATCTGTCCCTTGGCCCGCCAAAAGGATTTCCGTATCAAATTGGGCAAAGCCCGGCAGCTCCCGGCCCAAAAAGCTGCGCGGGTCTTCCAAATTAATACTTGTCGCCAGCTTCAAGGAAAGCCGTGACAGGTGAAACGAGGTATCTTTTTGCGGAAGCTCTGACGCAAAATAATGATTTTCCATTCCGAGAAGGTGTGCAAACGCGTCACCCGGCAGTTCTCCGGCAATTCCATGAAGAGAATCGGAAGAAAGCCTCAATTCGGGGCGCAGGGACGTCAGCACACCGGATAATACGAAAATGACGATGAGGCTTGCGATAAATAGAAACATACCTTTGAGCGCATTTCCACCGTTTACTGTAACGACAATTTGACGGTTTCTGCGTTTTTTTCTCATTGTTCGAATCCCTCCAGCGCTTGTCTAGTAATTACTCTATGAACAAGCTAGAGGAAGTAGAACCATTTAGTGATTGTAAGAGCCTTTGTTGTCTTGTGACACTTTTCCGTGAAGCGCCGTGTTTAACCCGTTGGCCAGCACGTTCGCCATATCATCAATAAAGGTGTCGATTTCCTTTGGCGTTACCATCAGATTGTGCCCGAGCGGAGAAAGCACCTCATGAATAAGCTGGCGCTTTTCGTTTTCTTCCAGCGTGCCGACGATGCCGAGGAAGGATTGGCGTTCTTTTTCACCCGGAAGATCTTCATCGGTGAGCACTTTCTTTTTGCCGAAGTTCATCCCGGCCGGCACAAGAGATCTTGACGGACTGTCGTCTTTCATTTCTCTGCCAAAGTGCTTTAATATATAATCCACTGTGTCGCTTGCGATCGTGACTGCATCAACGACAGTCGGGACACCGATTGCAATGACGGGAATACCGAGTGTTTCCTTGCTCAATTCTTTTCTCTTATTGCCTACGCCCGACCCCGGATGAATGCCGGTATCTGAAAATTGGATGGTGGTGTTCACCCTTTCAACGGCCCTCGCCGCCAAAGCGTCAACGGCAATGACAAAATCCGGTTTTGATTCTTTTATCACGCCTTGGATAATATCGCTCGTTTCGATGCCTGTTAAGCCCATCACACCCGGTGCAAGGGCGCTGACAGGCCTGTATCCCTCCTGCACATTCTCCGGCTGAAGCTTGAACAAATGCCTCGTCACCAGCAGGTTTTCCGTAACAAGAGGACCAAGCGCATCAGGCGTTACATTCCAGTTTCCGAGCCCGACGATCAGACAGCTCGCCTCCTTGGGAATTTTTAAGCTGTTCAGATAAGCGGAAAATTCCTCGGCAAACACCTGGGTTACTTTCTCCTGCATTTCTGAATCGTGCTCTCTTACGCCCTGCGCTTCAATCGTGACATAACGCCCTTGTTTTTTTCCCGATATTTCGGCGCCTTCTTTCGTAATATCAACTGTTCTGATTTTAATACCGCCGCTGTCGCGTTCTTTCTCAATAAAACCTTTTATTTCTTTCTGCTGGTCAGCTTGTCCGTCTTTAAGCGCCTGTTTTGTTTCTACCGCTAAATCCGTCCGTATAAGAAATTGATTGACATCCAGTTCACTGTTTTTCACGGGGAAGACCTCCTTCAATCATCGTGATACATAGTGTTGCCATTTGTAAAACGAATCATGCGAATTCAGCCCTTCAACGAAAAATACTTTACATTTATATTGCAATCTAAAGTTCTGTTTGATAGAATACAATTTGTTCTATTGTGAAGAAGATTTAACCTTAAGACACTGTGCTACAGGTTGTATCTTAGGAGGTGAAACACATGCCAAACATTAAATCAGCGATTAAACGTACAAAAACGAATAACGAACGCCGCGCTCATAACGCGACAATCAAATCTGCTATGCGTACTGCAATCAAACAAGTAGAAGCTTCTGTTGCTAACAACGAAGCGGATAAAGCGAAAACTGCTCTTTCTGAAGCAGCGAAACGTATTGATAAAGCAGTGAAAACAGGTCTTGTACACAAAAATGCCGCAGCTCGATACAAATCAAGACTTGCGAAACAAGTGAACGGACTTTCTGCATAATACAAAAACGATCCCTTTTAACGGGGATCGTTTTTTTCATTTGCCTGAAGAAGCTGTAAGAGAAAGAGTTCGAGCAGCAGCTGCTTGTCCTTTTTTCCCGTTTTCATTTCATAATCCATTACGGCGAGTTTCTCCATAATGCGGCGCAGCTCTTCTTCGGAAAAAAGCCTCGCCTGATCTATTGCCAGCTTCACGCGGAATGGATGGACTTTTAAATTGGAGGCGATCTGCTTTTGCCCGTATCCCTGCCCGGCAAAGTATTTCGTCTGCAAAATAAGGCGGAACTGGCTTGCGATCAGCGCCATAATTTTGATCGGCTCTTCGTTTTGCTTTAAAAGATCATAAAAGATCTGCAGGCTTTCCGTCCGCTTCCTGTTCACGATTTTATTGATCAGTTCAAAAATATTCTGCTCCAAACTCCTCGCGACAAGCTCCCGGACATCCTCAAGCGTGATTTCCGGTCTGTCACCGGTGTAGGCGGAGAGCTTTTGGATTTCCTGATAGATGGATGACAGGTGCCCGTTTACGAGCAGCACCAAATGCTCGGCAGCGTCTGTTCCAATCGTTTTATTTTCGGTTTGCGCCAAATCGATTGTAAAATCAGTCGTTTCCTTTGCGTTCAGCTCCTTGGCCTCCATCATAAAGGCCTGCTGTTTCAGAGCCTTCGTCAGCTTTTTCCGCTCATCCAGCTTCTCATACGGGGCCACGATGACAAAAATGGTGTAAGGCGCGGGTTCTTTTATGTAAGCCTCCAAAGCGCTTGTATTATGCTCTATTTTTTCTTTCTTTTTTTCTCCTGTTAAAAAGGACGGATTTTTAAGAATGACCAGCCGCTTCTCACCCATAAACGGGAAGGTTTCGGCATCGGTAATGGCATGGTCAAGCGGGTCCTCTTCAAGATCAAAAACAGACAGGTTAAAATCTTTTGTCTCCTCATCAACGACAGCTTGTCTGATCCGGCTGACGGTCTCTTGGAGCAGATAAGTTTCTTTTCCGTACAAACAATAAACGGAGCGGACATCCCCTTTTTTCAGGGCTTTCCAGACATCAAATACCATGATCGTATGACTTCCTCTCTTTCTTGATCCTCTTCTATCCTAAATTGAGTTCGGCAAATAGTAAAGAGGAAGCTGAAAAGAACAGCTCCCTCATTTATAATAAACGCCTGATTCACAAGCCCCCGGGTCTGCTTGTAAAAAGGCGATAATCACAAGAACAGAAAACGTTACCATCACTTCTAGATTTTTCAAAACAATTCCAGTATACTAAGGGAAGTCAGGAGGGATGAAATTGAATGATTTTGAAAAAAACGTTCAAAGCAAACGAAATGATGCTGTAGACTCAGCTGTCGGTTTTGTCGTGTCCTTCGGATTTTTCGCCTTTTTGTTCGTGATGGCAACAGCCATCCACCTTATCGGCTCTTAGCCGCTTTCCGGGCTGCTGTCAATCGGCAGTCTTTTTTCGTTCGGCGCCCGCATTTCTTCTATATCATATGGAGGAAAGACAGAAAAGGTTCCAAATCCGCTTTTGAATCTGTATTGAATCGTCCCGCTGACATCGGTTCGGAGCACATTGACGGAATATGCCTTTAACCGGTCAAGCACCTCCTGATTCGGATGATGGTAGCGATTATGTTTTCCGGCTGAAATGAGAGCCGTTTTCGGTTTTAGCTGTTTCAAAAAAGCTTCGCCGGTGGAGCTTTTGCTGCCATGGTGCCCTGCCTTCAGTATATCGGCTTTCAGACTCGGAAAGGCATCAAGCACTTCCTGCTCGCCATTCATCTCTAAATCCCCCGTCAAAAGCCAGCTTACCCCGCCTAAGAACGTCCAAAGCACAAGTGATGAATCGTTTTTGCTCCTTGCGTCCGGCCCTTCAGGAGACAGCACCTCAAACCGCAAATCACCCGCTGTGATGGTATCGCCGCGCTCAGCCTCGGTAATGCTGATGTTTTCTTCTTTTGCCATTTGCAAAATGTCATTGTCCTTCGGTTTTTTCACAAATCCCACAGGCACTATTAAACGCTTTACTCTATGCTTTTTGATTAAAATCCCCGCTTCACCGATATGGTCCTGATCCGCGTGGGTCAAGATTAAAGCATCTAGCTTTTTCACTCCTTTTCCGTTTAAGAACGGAATCAAAACTTTTTCTCCGATAGAATAAGGATGGCGTTTTTCTTTCCACGCTTCGTCAGAATAAGAAAGCATTCCCCCTGTATCAATCATTATGGTTCCCCTCTGGTGCGGCGCGCTCATAAACAGACTGTCACCCTGTCCGATATCAAGCATATCCGCTTCCCCCTCAGGACTGAGATAAGGACGAATTGCTATATAAACAAAAACGGCACAGAAGAAAAGAGCGGATTTCCGCAGTCTGAGAATACCGTGTTTTTCAATCACTGCAAAAATAGTAAAAATGGAAATCGCCAGCAATATAAGTGACAGCAGGCTCGGTTTCGCAACAACGATTGTAAACGAATCAATTGATGCAGCAGATGTAATCAGCCTGTGCGCCCATACCATTACAAGATCAAACCAGTAAAACACAAACTCGCCTGCGGACCTTGATACTAAGAGCACGAGAAAGCCAATGACAGAACAGGGAATGACAAACAGCGTATAAAAAGGCACCACGATCATATTCATCGGAAAGCTGACGAGTGAAATCTGCTGAAAATAATAGAGAAGAAACGGCAGTGAAGTAAGCTCTGCAACAAATGAAGCCGTTGCAAGCTGGACAAGCTTTCCCCGGGCGTTCTTTAAAATGGCGGATGACAAAATTAAAGCGGCACTCACTGCGAAGGAAAGCTGAAATCCGATGTCCCAAAGCAAATAGGGATTGAACAGAAGAAGCAGTAAATATGACAGGGATATTGCTGCAGAAGAATGAATCCGCCGCTTAAATAGATTTCCCGCGACATAAAAGCCTAACATAAGTGATGCACGCAAAACAGATGGCGCGGCACCTGTTAACACCGTGTAGACCGGCAAAAAAAGCAGCAGCAAAACACCGGCTTTTTCTCTTGTGATCCCGATTCTGATCAGCACATAAAATAATCCCGCCGCAATAAGACCGACATGCATCCCTGAAATCGCCATCAAATGAACGATCCCCAGCTTTTGATAGGCGCTGAGTACATCGTCCTCTACCAAAAACCTTTCACCTACAGTCAGCGCCTCTGCGATCCCGGCGGATGATTCAGGGACATGACCGCGAATCACAGAAATAAAATACTTCCTGATATGCAGCAGTTTAAATGACGGTTTTTCAGACTTTGTACAATTTTGAATGGAGGAGACGGAGAAAAGCCAGTGAATATGCTGGCGGTAAAGGTACTCTTTGTAATCAAATCCGCCGGGAACCGTCGCATGTTTAGGCTCTTCTAAAGAACCTGTGAATGTGCAGCTCATGCCCGGTTCCAGCTGCGCTATTTTTCGTTTTTCTTCAAGAGACTGAATTTTGTAAGAGGCCGCCCATTTCTCTTTGTCACGTGTACGGATAACGGCTGACAGTCTGTCTCCGTCTATTTTCGGAATATCCAGTATGGCCGCATGTTCCGTATAATTCCCGGTCCGATATGCAGATACATTTGCTGAATCCGCAGCGGTATAAAGAATGAAATAAAGGCAAAAAGAGAAGAGGCAGACGATGGACAGTGTGCGCTGCTTTGTCTTTACAATGACAAAGAGCAGAAATAGGAGAAAAAAGAAAATGACAGAGAAGAAAATGGCGGCAGCAATTCCTGCAGTCGCAGAAACCGCCGCCAGGGGCAAAATAAGCAACTTGTATTTCATGCTTATACGTAGCTTGTGAACAGCTCATTTGCCTGTTCATGAATTTTTTTTAATTCGTCCTCTTTAAGCCCTGCATCTGTTAATTGCTGAATAAGGCCGGCTACGAAAGACAATTTTTCGCGGTTTTTCAGATCAATGATCATTTCATCCAGTTCAACCTGCTCTACTTTAACGCCTGCCTGGGCAAATAGTTCTCTAGCGTAAGGCTGGGTTTTGTAATCTTCCGCAAAATAGACCGTTTTTATTCCTGCCTGAATGATTGATTTACAGCACTGAATACACGGATAATGCGTCACATAAATCTCGGCTCCTTCCGTAGGAACGCCGAACTTAGAGCATTGTAATATGGCATTCATCTCTGCATGTATCGTTCTTTGGCAATGATTATCAATCAGCAGGCATCCTTCATCTGCACAATGGACGCCGCCGGCAATTGAGCCGTTGTATCCGCCCGCAATCATCCGCTTGTCTCTGACAACAGTAGCGCCGACAGACAGTCTCGGACATGTGCTTCTAAGCGCCAGTAAATGGCTTTGAGCCATAAAATATTGATTCCATGAGATTCGTTCCACAAGTGTTCCCTCCAAAAGTCGTGTTGCTGTCCTAAGTTTACATAGATTTTATCAAGATCGTCAATTCACTTTACCTTAATGGAAGCTTTTATTCTTTCAAATGACTTTTCTCCGATCCCTGATACATTCATAATGTCTTCAGCAGCCTGAAACCGGCCGTTTTCTTCACGGTACGCGATAATCGCTTCCGCTTTTTTTTGGCCGATGCCGGAGATGGTTTGAAGTTCGTCAAGAGACGCCGTGTTTATGTTCACTGGTGCGTCCTCCTTAGTACCCGCTGCTATTTTCGGCCCGCTCTCCTCTTCCCCTTCACTCGGGATGTAAATGATCGTGCCGTCCTGCAGCTGCTCTGCTAAATTAATATTTTTTTCATCTGCCTTTTCATTCATACCGCCCGCTTTTTCAATGGCTTGCGTCACTCTGTCTTTCGGCTTCATTTCATATACACCGGGCTTTCGGACAGCGCCTTTAATGTCGATCATGATCTTTTCTGTTTCAGTATCCTTTTTACGCTGAGCGGACGCAGAGTCGCTCTGCTCGAAAACGGACGGCTGTTTTACCGGTTCTTCTTTTTCCGGACGGAATATCAAAAAACAGACAATGATCAGCAATACCATGGCACAGGCGGCCAGTATTTTCATATGCCGCCGCATCCACTCTGCAACAATCGCTTTCGTCATATTGTTTTGCCTCCCTGCATAAGGTTTAAAGGATTAAGGGAAAAGGAGGGGAGAATCTTGAAGATAGGCTTTATCGGCACCGGAAATATGGGTACAATACTGATCGAATCGTTTATTGAATCAAACGCTGCCGATCCCTCACAAATTACCATTACAAACAGAACGATTGATAAAGCGTTAAAGATAAAGGAACGCTTCACCGGCCTTCATGTCACTGAAGACCAGGAACGGCTGGTAAGAGAAAATGAAATGATCTTCATCTGCGTGAAACCGCTGGATATCTATCCTTTGCTTAAAAAGCTCACACCGCATTTAAGAGAAGATCATATTTTAATCTCCATTACAAGCCCCATTCAGACAGAGCAGATTGAACACACGGTTCCGTGCCAGACAGCCCGTGTCATACCGAGCATTACGAACCGGGCCTTGGCCGGGGTATCGCTTGTTACGTTCGGCAAAAGCTGCAGCGACGCGGCAAAATCGCAAATTCATTCTCTGATGTCTCACATTTCAAAGCCTGTGGAAATCGAGAGCGGCATTACGAGAGCGGCCTCTGATATCGTCAGCTGCGGGCCTGCTTTTATGAGTTACCTTATCCAGCGTTTTATTAACGCGGCCGTCGAGGAAACATCGATTTCAAAACAGGAAGCTGTAATCATGTCGAAGGAAATGCTTGTCGGCCTCGGAAAACTGCTGGAGACTGAGCTTTACACCCTTCCGGCTTTACAGGAAAAGGTCTGCGTAAAAGGCGGCGTCACCGGAGAAGGGCTGAAAGCGCTCGAGAGCGGTGTGCAGGATATGTTCCACCGTGTTTTTCAGAATACACATGCAAAATATGAAGAGGATATTTCTTTAGTGGAAAAGCAATTTCACGTGTGAATCAGTATGCCATAGAAAGCGGAGATACCGCCAATCGCGAAAATGGAATTTTAAAAACCATCGTTCTGTTTAAACGATGGTTTTTGATTTGCCTGCCGTAAAGAATAGACGCTCAGACTCAGCTGAAGGAGGGTTATCCGTAAAATCAGCCGTGACCCTCTTCAGTTCAAATCCGGTGTCTGCAAGCATTTGTTCATATTCTTCTATATAAAAGGTTTTTTGCTCGTGCGTCTCATCATAGCGCTCATAGGCATGTCCGTTCCATACAAAAAAGGACATATCATGGATGACAGAAAGCCCTTCCTCCCCGGCAAAGCTTTGCCAGATGTAGCTGATTTGCTCATCCTGATCAGCATGGGTGCTGTTCGGAAAAAGCTCCGTCATTTTAAACGGAGAATGGACATCAAACAGAAGCAAGCCGCCTTCCTTCAACACTTGAAAAACACTTTTAAAGGTGCTTTTGACATCATTTTTCGTTTTTAAGTAATTTAAGGAATCACAGCAGATGACTACAGCGTCAAACTGCTCTTGAAAGCCGGAAAGCTCTCTCATATCCTGCTGAAGAAAAAGAATCGGCTGCTTTCCCGTTTTTTTCTGCTGCGCACAGCTCAGCATATCTTCGCTTAAATCAATTCCCGTGACTTCAAAGCCTTTTTCGGAAAGCCTGATTGAAATTTCTCCCGTTCCGCAGGCAAGATCAAGCACCCGTCCCTTTTCAGGAAGAGCGGCTTCAATCCAGCTTGCCCAGTCATCGTACGGCGCATGGGACATTAACTCGTCATAGACGCCGGCGAAGCCTTGGTAAATCATGAATTGAATCCAAGCTCAAGTTCTGCAAGCGGCGCGTCGCCCCACAGCTTTTCCAGATTGTAATAGCTTCTTTCGTCTTTATGGAATACATGGACGATAACATCGCCGAGATCAACTAATACCCAGCGGGCTTCATCAAACCCTTCCATCTTTTTCACATCGATGCCGTTTTCTTCTGCTTGATCTTTAATTTCACGTGCAATCGCTTGAACCTGCTTATCAGAATTCCCGTGACAGATTAAAAAGTAATCCGCAACGAGAGAAATTCCTTCCATGTCCAGTGCTAAAATATCCTCTGCACGCTTATCATCACAAGCCTTTGCTGCGATTTTTAATACGGAAGCTTGATTCATTCCCATATTCCTCCTGTCAATTTTGAGACACCAGCCAGTTGTAAGTTGCAAACGTCTCCGGATAGACCGGCTGGTTTTTTTTCATCAAAAATATCATTGTATTTTTCATCGCTTGTATCAGCGCTTGATTTAAATCGGTTTCCGCCAGTTTGCGCACATCATCAACCCCGGGAAATTTACGGCCGGGTTCAATATAATCGGCAACGTAAATGACTTTGTCTAAAAGGGTCATGCCGGGACGCCCTGACGTATGATAACGGATTGCGTCTAAAATGTCCGGATCGGTAACGCCGGCTTCTTTTTCAGCCAAATAGGCGCCTACAGGTGCATGCCAGAGCTCAGCGTTATACTCTAACAGATCTGCCGGCATTTTTTCTCTCACGATAATTTGCTTCATTTCCTCTTTTGGACGGAATTTCGCATAATCATGAAAAATAGCAGCCATTTCCGCTTTTTCAGGATCTGCTCCGAAGCGGCCGGCAAGGATAACCGCCGTATCTGTAACGCCGATTGTGTGGATGTACCGATGCTCGGTCAGCTGCTCTTTGACGCAGGCAAGTGCTTCCTCACGATTCATATAAACCATTCTCCTCTATATACCGCTTCACTTTATCAGGCATTAAGTATTGCGTCGGCTTTTTGGCTTTCAGACGTTCTCTCAGCATCGTGGACGAAACGTCAAATTCCGGAACGTCGGCAAATAGCAGCGGATACGAAGTCTCGATATGAAAGCCCGGACGCCTCACTCCGATAAATTGAATGAGTGTGAGCAGTTCATCTAGTTTATACCATTTAGGCAGAAATTCAATCATATCCGCCCCGATAATAAAGAAGAGTTTATCGTCCGGCCGCCGCTCCTTCAGTAAGCGGATCGTATCAAAGGTGTATGAAGGGCCTTCCCGTTCCATTTCGGCCAGCTCAAGCTTAAAATCCGGATGAGAGCCGATCGCAAGCTTCAGCATCTCTACCCGGTGAAAGCTGTCTGTGAAGTCTTCATTCTGCTTATGCGGGGGAATTTGGTTCGGCATAAACCAAATCTCATCGAGTACCGCCTGATACAGCACTTCATTTGCCATCAGGAGATGACCGTTATGCGGGGGATCAAATGTCCCCCCGAATATTCCGATTTTCTTCATGTCAACCACCTTACGGAAGCTCGATTTGTTTATTTTCCTTTGATTCTTTATACAGCACGATCGTGTTGCCGATCGTCTGCACTAAATGAGAGCGGCAGCCTTTGACAAGCGCTTCAGCGACATCGTTTTTATCCTCTTCGCAATTTTGAAGCACGCTGACTTTAATCAGTTCTCTTGCTTCCAGTGCTTCGGCAATCTGTTTCACCATGTTTTCGTTGACTCCGCCTTTTCCTACTTGAAAAATAGGTGTTAAATGGTGCGCTTTTGAGCGCAATAAACGTTTTTGTTTTCCTGTTAACATTGTGTTCCTCCTAGTTTTCCTTCAACAATTGCTCTCATTAACCCGCTGTCAGGCTCTTGTCCCGTCCATAGCTGAAAAGACAGCGCCGCCTGTTCAACAAACATGCCGACTCCGTCCAGGGTCGTTAAGCCCTTTTTCTCGGCTTCTTTTAAAAATGCGGTTTGAATCGGGTTGTAGACGATATCACAAACGATCGCGCTCTTTTTGGCGCGTTCCAGTGAGAGCGGTGCGTCGTCTGTATTCGGGTACATGCCGACAGATGTGGTATGAATGATGACATCATATTGTTCAAGCTGCTTTTCAGCTTCCTGTAATGTAAGGGCATGTTTATTTTGAAAAGAGGGAGCTGCCTCGATCAGCCGGCTTGCTTTTTCCGGGGTGCGGTTGCATACGTCAAACTGTTTCGGCTCAGCACGGACGATCGTCGTGAAGATGGCTCTCGCCGCTCCCCCCGCTCCTATCATTAAGATGGAAAGCTCCGATAGGGGTTTGTCCAATACCTTTACTAAGGACTTGAAAAATCCTTCCCCGTCAGTATTATACCCGATAAGCCTGTCTCCTTCTCTTTTGACAGTGTTGACGGCTCCGAGTACTTTTGCACTTTCATGGATATCATCCAGGTGCTCCATAATGGCCACCTTATGCGGAACTGTCACATTAATGCCGCTGATGCCGAGCGCCCTGATGCCGTTAACGGCGTCCTTGAGATCATGAGGTTCCACCTGAAACGCAAAATACTGCCCGTCAATATCCTTATCTTTTAAAGCCGCGTTATGAATATCGGGTGACATCGAATGCCCGATCGGATTTCCGATAACTCCGTACAATTGTTTCATGCTCCCTCTCCCCTTCTCTCTATATTAATGAACGGCGGACAAATACGTGAACGCCTTTCGGAGCGTATGCTGTGATTTTTTTATCTGCATCCTGAACCGTCACCCAGCCCAAACCGGAAAAAACGATATCCGTTTTCCCTTCCTTGATTGTAAACGTATGGGCTGTAAGCTCCGGAAATTCGTCCAGATCATCTTTTCCGGGCGGTGTAAGCAATTCCCCGGCATGCTTTTCGTATAAAGCATCAGCATTTTCAAGTTTTGTTCTGTGAATCATCAATTCATTCGGCATATAGCAGACAAACGCCGATCTATCGCCTGATACATAATCAAACCGGGCGAGACCGCCAAAGTAAAGCGTTTGTTTATCATTCAGCTGGAATGTGCGCGGCTTTAATTCTTTTTTAGGCGTAAGCACCTTCAAGTCACGTTTGTCCACGTAATGCGCCATTTGGTGATGGTTGATGATTCCCGGCGTATCATAAAGCGCTGATCCGTCATCAAGCGGGATTTCAATCGCATCGAGCGTTGTGCCCGGGAATTGAGAGGTGGTGATAATATTCTCTTCCCCTGATACTTCTTTAATAATCCGGTTGATAAACGTTGATTTACCGACATTTGTGCATCCCACCACATAAACATCCCGGCCTTCGCGGTAATATTCAATGGCGTCGATCACTTCTTTTATTCCTTGTCCGCGGGAAGCGCTGACCAAAAATACATCAAGCGGCTTTAATCCGTATTCCTTCGCTTCGCGTTTCATCCATTGAACGAGCCGTTCCCGTTTAAGAGATTTCGGCAGGATATCCGCTTTATTTCCGACTAAAAGGATCGGATTACCGCCGACAAAACGACTCAGCCCGTTGATCCAGCTTCCGTTAAAATCAAATATATCAACGACTTTCACAACCAGCGAGTCTGTCTCGCCAATGCTGTGCAAAATATTTAAAAAATCATCATCCGTTAATGAAACATCTTGAATTTCATTGTAATTTTTCAGTCTGAAGCAGCGCTGGCAGATCACACTCTCTTTTGCAAGCGATGCCTGAGGCGCATAGCCAAGACCGTTTTTATCCTCGGTTTGGATCGTTACTCCGCAGCCGATGCAAACAACCTTTTCCATTCCTAATCCTCCCACTGAATGTGCCCTTTGCGTTTTAAAGAACTCAATATTCTCCGTTCAATTTGGCGGTTAAAGCGTGTCACAACTCCGTCGGAGGAAGCGACAGGCACGACCAAAATGGTATGGTAGCCGTGTCTGTTTCCGCCAAGCACATCCGTAAGCAGCTGATCGCCGATCACGACACAGTCCTCTTTTTTCAGCTCCATGCTGCGGACGGCTCTCTTAAAGGCGCGTCCCATTGGTTTTCTCGCCTTATAGATAAACGGAATGCCAAGCGGCTCCGAGAATAATTTAACTCTTCGTTCATTATTATTGGAGACGATCGTTACTTTAATGCCGTGCTCCTTCATTTCTTCAAACCACTCTATTAAACGCGGAGTCGCACTCGGTCTGTCCCACTCAACGAGCGTGTTGTCAAGGTCTGTAATAATTCCTTTCACATTGCGTTCCTTGAGCTTTTCCGGTGTGATATGAAAAATATTTTTTACAAATTCGTCAGGTAAAAAAAACTTTTTTAACAAAACCCGCACCCTTCCCTTTTCTTTCTATCTTAAATTTGTCGAAACCGGTCGAACTTAAAAACAAAGTCGGCCTGAACAAAAAAATTTCGACAAAAATTGGGTTTCTTCACCAGTTGTGGATAAAATTACACACATTATCCACTCTTATTCCATCCGGATTTATACAAATTATAAACAAGATACTAACAAGTTATCCACTTATGAGTGTGGATAACAGAACGATTGTTCTTATTTGTAATTCATGGTAGATTAAAGATAACCTCAATGAATGGAACGCAACCTGCCATCATATGCTTACGCATGATGATTTATTCCAACTGATAAGGAGGTGCCACTCCCATTAATTGGGTATCCGGCATGAGAAAGCTTTCTGATGAGTTACTAATAGAATCTTATTTCAAAGCCAATGAAATGAATTTGAGCCGTGAATTTATCGAGTTAATTGAAAATGAAATCAAAAGAAGATCGCTCGGACATATCATTTCCGTTTCTTCTTAACAGAAAAATGACCCGGGCGCTTTCCTTTTTTTACTCAGATGACTGATATTATATCACTTCGGTTATGCGCATTACTACCACTTTCAACAAAAAACACCCCTAAAATAGAGGTGTTTAAGAGGACTGCTGTTATATGGCGAACCAATATCGGCCGCCCAATACGAGAAGAACGACGAGCAGCACAACAAAAAATGCGTATCCGTAACCCGCATTCACCCGCGGAGGCGGACATACAGGATACGGCGGAGGAAAACCGCAGTTCATAGCAATCGCCCCCAATTCATGTTTTAATACAGCCTATGAAACAGAAACAAAACGGTTTAGGCAGCTGTCGGAATCAGCGTTCCAAAACCCGCCCATTTTTTATGCCTTCATACACAATTCTCGCGCCTTTTGGCGTCATATGATTTCCTGAAGGATCTATCAGCCCTGATTGGATCAGCGCATCGTCTGTATCTTTGCCGGCGTCAGCGCGTATAAAGTGCTTCCAATTATCTATCAAAGGCACCTTTAAATTTTTGGCGACCTGCCTCGTGATGCCGTTATAGGAGTTGTGCCATTTTCTAGCGCCGCCTTTCGCTTTAAAGGCTGAAGCTTTATATCTTGAATAGTAGAAAAGATGATGCGTACCGTTTCCTTCTATAACAGGAATACACGTCATTAAAATCGGCTTAATGCCGTGCTTTCTGCTTTCGTTTATAAAATAAGTCAGATTTTCTTTAAACCGTTTTTTTGAGACTCTCGGTTTATTTTTGGTCAATATTCCCGCATCATTTGTTCCGAACATGATAAATACATATTCAGGCTTTCGGTCAAGCACATCGCTTTGAAAACGTAAGCGCGCATCCTCCGTTGTCTGGCCTCCTATGCCGGCATTGACAATAGACAGATGGCCGCGTTCTGCCGTTTTTAATATGTTTACCCACTGCTGCGCCTTTGGATAATCACGATAATCCCAGTTGGAGCCGCGCGTATTGCTGTCGCCGAACGCTACAACATTCTTCTCTATGTCTCCGGCACACCCCGACAATAGACAAATCATCGAAATAAAAAGTACAGCATATTTCATTTTCTCTCCCCCCAAACCTTACCTTTCTATGGTACACATCTCTTTCCCGGCTTTCAACGCGGCGCTCTTTTTAATGAATTTCAAACGGATCAAAGTCCGGGCCGATTAAGTCTGAGACTTTTACAAAAGTATATCCTTGCTTTTTCAGCTGCGGAATGATTTCTTTAAGGGCTTCAACTGTTTGTCGCCGGTTTCCTCCGCCGTCATGAAGAAGGATAATGTCGCCATCCCGTGCATTTGAAACAATATGCCTGACAATTTTCCCCTTGCCCGGTCTTGACCAATCCATCGGATCTTGGTTCCACGACCACATGACGATGTGATAGCCTTCTTTTAAGATGCTTTTAAAGGCGGTATGATTCAGCGAACCTCCAGGCGGACGAAATAACTTGTCCCCTTCTGGCTGAAGCGCTCTGATCTGCTGTGCAGAGCCGTGAAGCTCTTTTAAAATAGCCTTGCTTTTTAAACGATGAAAATAGACATGATTCATCGTATGGTTACCGATTTCATGACCTTCCGCCACAATACGCTTTGCAGTCACGGGGTATCTGTCAATATGGCTTCCGATACAAAAAAAGGTTGCTATGACGTTATGTTTTTTCAGCACGTCTAAAACAGCCTCCGTATAAACCGGATGCGGGCCGTCATCAAATGTTAAGGATAGCTTCTTTTTTTCAGACCTTATGTCCCAGTACACGTTTCCCGTTTTCTCCATGTCACTTCTTTTTAACGACTTTGCATCGGCAGAAACAGCAGTGAAACTTGTGAGAACGCATATGAAAATGATCAAATGAAAGCATCTCAACGTTTACACCTCCAGTAAACACTACTGTTAACGTGTCCCCTTTTTTAAAAATCATTCTGCCCATAAAATATGTACATGACCTGCTGCAGAAGCAGATGACATTGATTATGACAGCACCGCTTTCAGCTTGGCTATTGTTTTCGGGCCGTTTTTATAATGGATACCATTTTTATCCCTTACCTGATAAAGAATGCAGAGGCGCGCTTGATGGACAGCCTATTTTAATAGAAGGAGAAAGATTTGTGCTGTATACTAATCAAAGAGGTGAACATATATATGATAAAGAAGGGACTCAGCCTTGGAGTCATTATTGCTGTGATCATCATCGGCTTTATGCAAAAAGACGTTTGGCTCGATTTGATTAAGGCAGGCGGTATATACGCCATATTGCTTAGCATGCTTTTGGTCGCGGCTGACGTGTTTTTTCCGATTGTTCCGTTTGCGATTATCGCTGCTTTAAACGGGGCGGTTTTCGGCATTGTAAATGGGGTATGGATTACGCTGTCAGGTGCGATGTTCGGTACGATGGCATTGTTTTTTCTCGTTCGGTACGGATTCAGAGATTGGGCGAGGAAGAAGCTGATGGCTTACCCGGCCGTTTCGCATTATGAAGATTCCTTTCACCAGCACGCGTTTACGGCAGTTCTTTTAGGCCGGCTCATTCCGGTCATCCCGTCGCTGGCCATGAATACCGTCTGCGGATTAAGTAAAATCAGATGGGCGGTCTTTTTTTCTGCCTCACTGATTGGCAAAATTCCCAATATTATTATTGTGACCGTCGCAGGTGCTTCTTTCACAAGCAATAAACTGCTGTCTTTCGGGATTTACGGAGCATACATGCTTGTATTAATGGTGATCATTTATAAAAAGTTTCCTCACCTTTTAAAAGCATCGAAAAAATGAAGATTGTATATGAAAGGACAAACCGCCCTTTCATATACGTTATTTCTGCTGTACTTCGCCTCTCATTCTGATAACCTTCCCGTCTGGCTCCAAACCGAGCGCCTGCATATTTTTCTTTTTGTAAAATACCAGTGCCCCTCTGTTGCTTGGTGAAACTCTGAGGTGGTATTCCGTCACACCGTACGTTCGAAGAAAAAGCTATAACCGATTTCTTTATGTTGATATGTTTTGATCGACAGCTCGAGCTGTCCAATCGGCTGCTGATGATGATAAACCATCACAAAACCGTCAGGAAAACGTTTGATCTATCCGGACAGCCAGCCGAGATATTCTTCCCTGTAAAGCGTCAGCCGTTCCAAAGCTTGCTATAAAGGAATCCTTACGGAAGGAAACCGCTGTCTCTTCATGTTTGTTTAGTTTGATCCGCTGAAAATACACCAGAAGCCCTTCTTTTTGCGGAAATGAATAAGAATGAGCAAAGAACGACAGCCAGAAGCAGCATCACGGCGGCGCCTGCCATGACAATGTGCTGAATAGAGGCCCTGATCGCCAAAAATCCGAATAATCCCGTTATCAGTAGAATGAAGACGGCTGCAAATAATGAATAAAGGCTTCCGACCCTCCCCATGATGTCAACCGGGATATGCTTTTGGTAAAACGTCAAAAATCCTGTATTCGCAAAAGAGAGAAAAAAAGCAAGCAGAAAGAAGCCGAGAGCTGCCGTCCAAAAGAATTCGGAAAAGGCATAAATCATATACCCAACAGATACGAGCAAGGCGCCGATTCCCATTAATAAAGAAGTCGGCAATTTTTTGATGAGGATCACATTCACAAGCGCCCCTGCAATAATGCCTGCTCCCGCAACACTGACAAGAAATCCGTAATCCGCATCTGTCAGCTGAAGAACGTCTTTTGCAAACGCCGCTTCAAGCGAATCAAGAGCTGACGCCATCACTGTCATAACCAGACTGAATAAAAAATAAATAATCATGACATTTCTTGCAGTGCGGCTGAATCGGTACACAAGCTGCCAATCTTCTTTATATACCGCCAAAGAAAGCTTCTTTTGGCGTGCCTGTACATAAACATCCTTTTCGAGATTCGGCAGCATCATCGTGATGATACCGGACAGGCTTAAAGCTGCCGCATTCACCCAAATCGCAAAAATCGGCGTACCGGCGATAAAAAGCAGCCCGGCTGCAGCCGGTCCGAGAAGAAAAGCCCCTGATTCCAGCAAAGCCCGCAAAGAGTTGAATCGTTTTCTTCTGTCAGCAGGAATAAGTAAAGTCACATACGCCATCGAAGACGGCCGAAACATCGCATTGGCCATATTGATGAGAAACACAATACAATAAACAGAGTAGACAGACCATACGCTCAGCATCAGCGGCAGGACCATAATTAACGCAGCCCTGAAAAAATCAAGCGTACACATGATATTCCGTTTATTAAACCTGTCGATTAAGCTGCCGGCCCACACATTTGTCATCAAAACAGCCGCGGGCCTTATTAAATAGAGGACAGACACCGCAAATGCCGATCCCGTTTCTTTTAAGACAATCAGATTAAGGGATAAAAAATAAATCCATTCCCCGATGTTTGATACACCGATCCCGCCCAATAAAAGAACCGGGTAACCCCAAGACTTGATGCCCTTCATCTAAAACCCCTCCTTTATAAATTAAAAAACCCCCGCCCCCAAGACAATAAAGTCTTGAGGACGGGGTAAAAGCCCGCTATGCCACCTCAATTCGTTACGATGCCGTCACCATAACTTTTCCGGGTAAAGAAGCTTACTCGATAACAGGAGTAACTGCCGCATCATCCTCAACTCCCGATTCCGATGCGAAGCTAAGAGGCTTGCTTCAACAAATCCATTCATACTCCTTTCCAGCTCCCGGAGCTCTCTGCCATGAATGATATTTGTCTACTCTTCTCTGCAACGCTTTTTGGCTGTTTTCACTTGAGTTCCTTACTTTCTATTTTTTAACAATATATCGTCTAAAACCGTAAAAATCAAGCAGATGGAAGAAAAAAACATGCAGGAATGTCCCTTTGATTAATTTCCCTGTACAGACACAGACAGCCTTACCGCCACATACAGTTACATATAGGCTTTTGCCTACATAACTTTGTGGAGGTGAGGATGGTGACAGGTGTTTTTGCAGCGATCGGGTTTATTGTGA
Source organism: Bacillus sp. ISL-51 (assembly GCF_018613535.1). GTDB lineage: Bacteria > Bacillota > Bacilli > Bacillales > Bacillaceae > Bacillus. The sequence goes on along the minus strand of NZ_JAGGQB010000006.1, from coordinate 318,331 downwards.
AAGAACTCGTGTTTTTAGTATCATACGTGAAAAATAATGCCTTTCCACAACCGCTCTCAAATAGTGAGGAAAAAAAATACTTAGAGCTGATGGCTCAAGGAGATGAGCACGCCCGCAACATGCTGATCGAACATAATCTTCGGTTAGTGGCTCATATTGTAAAAAAATTCGAAAACACGGGAGAAGACGCGGAAGATCTGATCTCCATCGGAACAATCGGGCTGATCAAAGGGATTGAAAGCTATTCAGCCGGAAAAGGCACGAAGCTTGCCACATATGCCGCACGATGTATTGAGAATGAGATTTTAATGCATCTGCGCGCCCTGAAAAAAACAAAAAAAGACGTCTCCCTTCATGATCCGATCGGCCAAGATAAAGAAGGGAATGAAATAAGCCTGATCGATGTTCTCAAGTCAGAAAGTGAAGATGTGATCGACACCATTCAGCTCAACATGGAGCTTGAAAAGGTCAAAAAATATATCGACATTCTAGACGACCGTGAAAAAGAAGTCATCGTCGGCCGATTCGGGCTTGATTTGAAGAAAGAAAAAACACAGAGAGAAATTGCCAAGGAGCTGGGCATTTCACGGAGTTATGTCTCGCGGATTGAGAAGCGGGCGCTGATGAAGATGTTTCATGAGTTTTACCGGGCAGAGAAGGAGAAGCGGAAGAAATCGAAGGGGAAGTAAGCGGTAAGCCGGGTCTGACATTCCGGCTTTTTCTGTATTTTTTAGGGTCATGATAAGTTCAATGATCAATTGATCCGCGGACGATTCCATTACAATATTACATGCCATCCCACTTGAGAAAGCAACTTTTTTGTTATCAATATGTAGTCATGATGGCAAGGTAGTCTTTATGCGCTTGAATGTACTTTTCTGCCATCTACATCCACCGTAGCCTCCTTTGAATTGAGTTGTTTTGGAAAGTAATTTCTAAAGTGAAAGGTACTCAAATCATTACATTGACTAAATTGCATATTCTGAGTATTAAAAAGCACAAAAAAGATACCTTTAAGGTATCTAGTTATAAAGTATTAAAAGAAGCCATTGACATAAAAATAGAGTTTAAGTGTCTATTGTCCTTATCTAGATCAACAACTTCTTCGAGACACTGTGCATAAAATTTAGTTCCAATTCCGGTTAACTTCCTTATTACGTGTTCATTCATTTCATGTTTTAACATATTTACCACGGAGTATTTTATTAGACCATTTAAATCACTTCTATCTATACTATTCTTTAAGAAATTAGCCGTATCAGCTGTAGTCTTTTTTAATTGTTCTCCCCCAAATTCAATAAGTAAAAAATCGTTATCTTTTTTAAAAGTAAGTTCATTTATTAATTTTAAATATTTTTCAAATTGACCTCTGAAATTATTAGGTAAAGGCACAGAATAATCATTTATCTTTAAAATTGTTATATTTAAGGTCTAGATTATTTTTTTCAAGTTGCAAATTATTTCATAGCGTACCCCAGTTAATATTATCAATTTAATGATTATTGCTGATCTAAATTTATTAAAATATCTTTTCTCTTCAAAGGCATTTATATATATATCATCTGAATTTAATGTTTCATCACATTGCTTAATGAGATCATTGACCTCTTCTTCAAGTAATGTATTAAAACCTCTACTGTCTTTTAATATAGAGTTGTTTGAGATAAATTCATTCATTTTATATCTATATGATGAATGATTGCTAGCTGATAAATTTAATACTCTCTTTCAAAGTCGAGGTTCTTGATACAATGTTCAGATTGGAGTTACAGAAAAAATTTTTTTATAACAACACTATACATATAAGCAGTTTCTTTTTTTAAAATTTTTTTCTTGCTCTGTGATCGATTTTCAATATTAAATTTTAAAGAATCAATTATCCCTTCTGTTCTAACACCTTGAAGAAAATCTATAATTGTATCATCAGTGACCTTTAAGTGTCTCAGGTAATCTTTAAGAGCCTTCAAATGAGTGAAATATGTATAAGGTACACTTTCAAGAAAAGACTCAAGTATTTGTTCCATTTTACTCATCTCCCATCTTATTATCGACGAAAGACAATAGTAATGGTAATATTCGCAAAATTTATCGACAAAAAAAGCACCCTACAGGATGCTTTATTTTCTGCTCTTTATGTAATCTTCCTTACTGATACCTAAAAGCTCCGCAGAATGCTCATCAGCTGAATGTTCTAAATGATGCATTTGGTATTTAACGAATTCTTCTTCAGTAAATACCTTTTTATCGATGAGAATATCAATTAGAGCTTCTATTGTGCACTGACGGTTTACCGATCCGCCTGCTAACTGTTCTAACAAATGTTGCTGATTAACATTAATTGTTCTTGTCATGTTTTCACCTCCCGCCTTAATATCTGCGAAAGGTTTCGACAAAGAACATTTTGTAGAATTTGTCGAACGATTACGCATTACACAGATCCTTTTTTATATTAAAATTGTTTCAAGCTTTTGTAAGCTAGGTGAGCGCGGCTCTCACGGTTAATCCGAACAGGTCGAAATCCTTACTCGCCTAGAGGGGGGTGTGGTTATGGAAATCCACATCAAAATTTCCCGAGAGTTTGCAGTCGCTATTTTGATTGCAATCGCTCATGCCTTTCTCCGTTAGGAGAGAGGTTTTTTGTTTTTTAATTTATTTCTAACGCGAATTATTAAACGCTCCGCGCCGACCTGCCCCCCATTTTACACTACAGATTTTTTCAGATTCAACAAACGCTCAAAGTGGCAATCTTGGCATAATTGGCTGATCAACTCGTCTTTCATTTTGCGTACAGTTTCCCGTGAGATACCTAAGTGAAGAGCAATAGCACGGTAACTCATCCTTTCCATCATGCAATCATAGATGACTTTATGCTGCTCCCCTTTGATCTTTTCTGTCCCCAACTCAACTGCATATACTCGTTCCTCATAGTACTTAAGACGTTTGAAAAGACGTTCTTCACTCATATCCATTTGCCGCTGCTCAGCCTGGCTCTTCCCAGGACTTCCTTTTGGCATAGCAGCTTCTAACCCATATTGTGCAACACCCCAATTCTTCATTGGAATTACTGAACCATAGAGTACCCTCTGCAATCGATGAACCTCTTTTGCCATCCAGTGATAGCTATTGATTAGATTTTCAATATCTTTTCGATTCATGATTGTGTCCTCCTTTTCCAAATAAAAAACGGACACCAAACAAACAGCGTAATACTGCAAGTTTAGTGTCCGGAGGCTTTCCATCTTGGACTATTGGTTTGTTTATAAGAATTTAGGATTTAATAATTGTTCAATCTTTTTCTTTTCTTTCTCTAAAACCTCTTGGTCCTTAAAATAAACTTTAAGTGTTAGTGAATCTGTAAACATAAACACCTTATCTCCATCAGCAAAAAATAAATATTGATTATTTCTCGCAGCCATCTTCCCTAATATTGAAAAATCACCTAAATTATCGATTTTATAACCTCTGCTTATTTCAACCAAGGTCGCCATATCATCATACAAATCATTAGATGATAAAAATTCCTTGTATTCTTTATATACAGGAGCTAGCTCATCTTCCTCAATATCTTCTAAATCAATTTCTCCTTCCCAATCATTGCTCAAATACGGAGTAACAATTGTTTGGTTGAAAGTTGATAAATAAGGAGAAATCCATTGAAAAAATTTATTTTCAATATCTATCCACTGTTGTTTAGAGATCTTAATATCTGAATACTCATTATCAACCGATTCAAAACCAAATGAATCATAAAAGTCTTTTATTTCAACAATGTCTTCTGGGAGACCAATAACAAGTTTATGGTGATTCTCCTCTTCATTTTCCCAATTAAAAAATTGATATTGAGATAAAACACTTAATAGTTTTGTTGTTTCTAATTTCATTTTTTCCACCTATTTAGATAAAATTTTTCCTTTACCGTCAAGTGAAGCGACACGTTTTCCACTCTTGTCTTTCAGTTTCCATTTACGTCCACCATGTCCGGCATTATCTTTTTCGATTGTCCAACCTGTTTTTGGATTCTTATAAGCTTTTTTACCTTTAACCTTTTGATTAAACGCTCCTAAATCTACATGGGAATCACTTTCTAACAATCTTCCTGGAATATCAAATCTTAAAACTGATCTATGGTGAGACCAAAGAGATTTTACACCCAGATAGCCTAAATAAATTGCTGCTGCCCCTATTACAACTTCTCCTACGCCTGGAATAGCAACTGCTGCTAATGCTATTGGTGTATTACCGGTCGGATCATAGTATCTTAACGGGTTGTTATTTGCATAATTATAACCATTCTGTGTGACTAACTGGTCTTCTGTGCCGTACCAGGCATCCCTTGATAAAAAGACCGCAGTAGAAGGGTTATAGTACCTGTTTTCTAGATAGTATAATCCAGTTTCTTTATCATATTTATAACCAGCATAATTGATATCATTATCTTTAGCATAGTAACCAGTTTGTTCAGTTATATTTCCCCATGAATCGTACTTATAGTTTGCAACTACTTGCCCTTTTTCATCAGTGATTTCAATCACATCACCTCTTAAATTATGGTGATAATAAAAAGTTTGATTTTCACTGAAGTCTTTGACACTATTAACTTCCCCATTTTTCAAGTATGTATAATACTTTGTAATGTTATGATTTGCATCAGTTTCATAAATCACTTTGTTATTACTGTCATCATACACATAATTGGTAACTTCGTCACCTACTTGCTTTTGTATCCTTCTGCTATACTCATCATATTTGTATTTGATAGTCTCGCCAGATTTTTTGTTAGTTGCTTCAACAAGACGTCCTGCTTCATCCCAAGTATATTTAAAAATATCATTTTCAATCAACTGACCGTTGTCATTGTATGAACTTCCTTGTGATTCAAATTGATTCAATTTATTAAATGTATAGCCGTTTAATGTTACTTTACCAGTTTTCCTGTCAGTAACTTCCTTACTAATACGGTTGCCTTTTACATCGTAAGAATATTTAATAATTTGGTCTTTAGAGGTTTCTTGTAATAGTTGATCATTATCATCATACTTATATTCTATTTGATCATCTTTTGTAGTATCAGAAACTATATTACCTTTTTCATCATATTCATATTTATCGTTACTTAAAACATTTCCTGCTTTATCAAAAACAGTTTTCTCCGTCATAACTCCCTGTTCGTTATAAGTAAGCGACTCTCTTAGACCATTCTTATAAGAATAACTTATTGGCTGGCCTTGATCATTATATCCGATATCAGTCTTACTGCCTTCTGATGCTATGCTAATTAAGTTGTTTTCCTCGTCATATTTATGATTTTCATTAATATAATTAGACTTATTCTTTACTTTAATTGAACTCAGAGCTAATTGATTATACTCCCAAGAGATGTCTCCATCATCAGTATGTAATTCTCTTAATCTTGATAAATCATCTAAAGTAGTGACTTTATTTAGCCCCTGCTCCTTATTTTGGACAGCATAATCAGTTAATTCACTACCAACTACTGTTCCATCATCTTCTTTTTCCCCGGCTTCCTTATCTACGTAATTAGATTTTTCCACAGTGTACTTATCAGTTTTATTTAGACTTAGGGAACTGACTTCTCCATCATCATCAAGGTTAAATTTTATTTCATCCTTTTCTGGATTTTTAATTTTTACAACTTGTCCGGCTTCGTTATATGCATATTCCGTAACATTTTTATCAAAATCAATTATTTTAACTACTTGATTTTGATCATTATACTCATAAGTAAGTTCATTTATAACTTTATTATTTTTGTCTTTTGTTGTTTCTTTAATAATATTTCCCTTATCATCATAGGTATAATATAACTTTGCTCCAGAATCGTCATATGTCTCTACTAACTTTTTGTTTAATTCTTCTGCATTGGCATAAGATGTTCCAACTCCTGTAACAAACATAGATGTTGATAGAGCAACGAGTGTTAACTTTGAAGCGAAACGAGTCTTTTTACTCACGAAAATTCCTCCTCTATGTAATTCAACCTATATATTTATATTACATCTCTAAATATTTTTCCATTTTTTTCGAACGACAAAATTCGACACTCGCTCTCTTGTAACAACATCTTTATGAAAAATTCTAACTATCATTTCACCTTAAACCCCATCTCATGATCAACCCTTGCAAAGCTCCCCTTTACAGTTTGAATAACAGTCTTACCGTGATCCGAAGCATCTAAGACATGAGCAGTTCCCCGATTCCCATCTAAAACGATAATCTGAACTTTCCCAGGGTCAATCTTCTGCTGAATAGTTAAGTCTTTTTTATGTTTGTTTCTCTTGGATTGTACACTTAAAGCGCCCCCCTGTGTTACGATAGAAGTACCAGTTCATATCAAGAACACTGAGGCTAAGCACTTCGGTGTTTTTTATTTTTAGACAGAAACCTCTTTTATCATGACCTCAACCCTCGGCTCCCCGCTATAAAACTTACTGACTTTCAAATCCACCACCTGACTATCATCTTTATAAATAAGATGGTTTAAAGCATCTTTCACACCCTTCACATAGTTATCAATATCAGGCTTCGTTGTCGGCCGCAGAAGACCATTTTCAGCTTGTTCTTTCTTCTTTTTTGAGTTTGAAACTGATTTTGGCATAGGTCTGTACACTTTGACATCCATTGCGACAGGGCCAGTAACCACATTTTCAGGTCGATGCTGAGACGCAACCAATGCTACATACTGTTTAAAATACTTTGATTTGGCTGGATCTCGCATATGCACCTTCCCATTTCGTATTGATCCACGCGGCCGTCCTTGTGCGACTGGCTCACCATATACAGTGAACTTAATGCAAACCAACTATTCTTTACCTCCCGTCAAGCTTCGGGAAATTATTCCAATACAAAGCAAAAAAAGTATTAAACGATCCTGAAGCGTTCCTTGCAGCAAAAGACGGAGAAATAACTGATGAGATCTTACAGAGTGCTTTGGAGATTATAACGGAGCAATTAAAAGAAAGACGGAAATCAGATAAATAAACGCCGTTAATTTATTATTATTTATTTCTGTTTATTATGTTTAATTCTGTTTACTAATAAGATATAGATACCCATTTATATCTCAATCATTTCCTCATTTATAAAGTGATTTTTTAACCCCTTAGAAACCCTTACATGACAAGGGTTTTTGTTGCTTTTCTCAATTATATTTTTATTTTTATTTTACATTTTCATATATAAAAATGAAGTGGTTGATTACATAAGGAGCATTTATTGTGAAGAGAACGATTGAGTTTGTTTTAAGTTTGATAGGGAGCATATTGGGTGTTATAGCATCTATTCTAGCTTTAGATATCTCCATTTGATTTATTTTTTATTTGATTAATATTTTGAAATGACAAGCGACCTTCTTGTTGTGGCATGGGTATCTTTGATCTTTTCATGCATAGGGAGCTATACTTATGATCATCCCTGAAAACATGGTATTTGTAAGAAAAGAAAAAACTGCTCCTACAGCAATTTAGAGCAGATTATAACACAACAGAACCGCGAGTGACGGTTCTGTTAGTGTAAATTCATACTTTAAATAAACTAATTCATTATTATTGAACAGTACCATAATCAAAATCAATATCTTTCTTGTCTAAATCCCCCTTAAAATTTTTAGCATAGGTCATGGTTAAATGTACGCTTTTATCTATCCACCAAGTTCCATCATCGGTATTCGTATCCCAAGTAACATCTATATCTCTGCCGTAATTCTCAAGAAACACCAAAGTCCCAACAGCTACTGTTTTTCCGTTGATCTTGTAATATATTAAAACAATTTTCTTATCGAATATACCTGTCCCGTGCTTTACGATTGTTAAACTGTAAGGCTTATTAGGACATTGCTCTTCAAGTATAAATTCAGGATTTAAAAATAACACATAACAGATGAATAAAATTGGCACAATCATTAACCTTTTTAATAATTTTTTATTGATATTAAACCCCTCCAACAAGAAAACTCCGTTTAGCAATCCATTTCATTTGGATACCCTTGCATCTTTTGGACGTTTTTCCTATAAAAAAAGTTGTGCCTCCCCTATAATATTTAACGAATCCAATTTTTAGATTGGTAAGGAGATTTTTCATCTTGAGGTATGCAAACAGCATTTAGAGGATTGGATTGAAAATTTATACAGGAAAATTGATATTACAGAACCTGAACAAATGAATTTTGAACGGATTGCGTAGCGTATCAGGCTTTCTTTTAAACCTGTTACAAGCTTCACACTAAACACAGCGGAATTTATAATATATCCTCGGACAGCGAAAAAGCCGAAGTGAACAATGGTATGATTTCGCTCATGAACTTTTCCATATATAGACATAAAGGTGATAAAAAAACAATGCCGTCAACTTGGACTGATTATTTGGAATGGCAGTCGAATTATTTTACATATCACTTTTGCATTCCAACTGTCATGTTGCGTAATATCAATCTTCCGTACATACAAACACATGCAATTGAAAATGTGGCTTGGCTATTTAAAGTATCCCCTTCGTTCGCGGAGAAACGTTTGACCATTTACTACAGAAAGCTGACACAACATTTATTTAATCAAACAGTTGCGGGAAATCTCTGCACCCCCCTTTTGTAATTAATAATGAGATTTTAATGCATCTGCGCGCCCTGAAAAAAACAAAAAAAGACGTCTCCCTTCATGATCCGATCGGCCAAGATAAAGAAGGGAATGAAATAAGCCTGATCGATGTTCTCAAGTCAGAAAGTGAAGATGTGATCGACACCATTCAGCTCAACATGGAGCTTGAAAAGGTCAAAAAATATATCGACATTCTAGACGACCGTGAAAAAGAAGTCATTGTCGGCCGATTCGGGCTTGATTTGAAGAAAGAAAAAACACAGAGAGAAATTGCCAAGGAGCTGGGCATTTCACGGAGTTATGTCTCGCGGATTGAGAAGCGGGCGCTGATGAAGATGTTTCATGAGTTTTACCGGGCAGAGAAGGAGAAGCGGAAGAAATCGAAGGGGAAGTGATGATCGGAGTTATCACAAAAAAAAGCAGGCTATGGTTAGCTTGCTTTTTTCGTTTCAAATTGTATATTAGTGAATCCGACACGGTTATTCCTTATTTTTAAGAAATCAATAGCGCCTCTCGCTTTCAGCCTTTTTATCCTTAAAAAATCGAAAGGGCCATAATGTTTTTGCGATATGACTATGACATCAATTTCGGCATTTCACTTAATTCATCCCCGGCTTTGTCAGTCGTTTTCGAAACCCCATTCGGCTCGCATGTTCAACCCGGACATTAGGGAAGGACGCAGAATGGCCGATCCAAGTGATTGGTTTTCGTGGTAAAACAAGGTCTCCGCGCTAACAGAAACATTTGCAAAATGCACTGAGTTAAGAAAGAAATATCCGAATGGAGGGCCTAGTTCCCACCCTGCTTATCAATCTAAAATGGACAGGGATCATGACAGCTATGCCTGTGAAATTTTCTGCTGTAAAGTAACTCCATAAGGTATTCTATGTATTTTTATCTGTTTTAGTAATCCTTATAGATAGAGTTGACATTGCTTTTTAAACACGAATTTTTTTAATGATATAGAAACATCAATTTCAAAATGGAGACTTTGCCAACGTCTGGCTACAAATGCCTGAGTAAATGTCGAGGTTAATGATTCATGACCGTATAATCGCAAATGATTTGGCACTTGAGTCAATGAACCTAATTCATTCGTGAATGGGATCCTTAAAGTTTGAAAATTGATATTTAATTTTAAATCCTCGAATTCATCAACTTCCGGATAGGTTGCTGGAAACATTTTTTCGGGTATAGAAGGTGCTTCTACCTCCAAACTTCCAATTAGAAATTACTTAATGTCCCGTCTGATTTAGACAAAAGGTTTTTCATATTTAAGAATGGAGTCAATCGCATTTAGAAGGGTTTAAAAATATCACAAATTAGACACTATACACTTTGCGTGACCCGAGAGTTTGAATTCTTCAATTCCGCAAGGCAGCATCATATGATCTCCTTTTTTAAAGTGATTTTCATGCTCGCCGGTGAAAATCCTGCCTTCCCCTTCAATCACACTGACAAGAAGGAAGGGTTTTTGCTGCTTTACGCTTGCTGATCCTGATAAATCCCACTTTCTCACTGAAAAATAAGGGCATTCAACCAATGCGGCCGTGAGCAAATCATCTGTTTGTTCATATTGAACAGTTTGCCGATCCGGGGCTGATGGAACATCTATCACTTCTATGCTCTTTTCCAGATGGAGTTCACGTTTCCTGCCGTCTGCATCTTTTCGCTCATAATCATATAATCTGTAGGTTGTATCTGCATTTTGCTGCGTCTCTAAAACGAGAATACCTTTCCCAATCGCATGAACGGTACCGCTTGGCACATAGAAGAAATCCCCCGGCTTTACCTTTACGCGGCGCAGGAGCTCATCCCATTCTCCAAGCTCGATCATCGAGAGCAGTTCTTCCTTTGTTTTTGCGTTGTGGCCGAAAATGATCTCTGCATCTTTTTCGCAATCAATGATGTACCAGCATTCGGTTTTTCCAAGCTCCCCGTTCTCATGTGTTTTAGCAAACTCATCATTCGGATGCACCTGAACGGATAAGTCTTGATCTGCATCTAGAATTTTTGTGAGAAGAGGGAAACGGTCCCCTTCAAGATGTCCGAATAAATGTCTGTGATGTTCCCATAATTCACTGAGCGTAAGCCCTTTGTACATCCCGTTTTGAACAACGCTTTGTCCATTTTTATGAGCGGCAAATGCCCAGCACTCCCCCGTTCGTTCTGACGGAATTTTATAGTCAAAAGCAGTTAAACCGGTGCCGCCCCAAATCCTTTCTTTGAAAACAGGCTTAAAAAATAAAGGTGCAGTTGTTGTCACGAAAATCCCTCCGATTTATATGATTTCATCCAGCAGCTCATATGCCTCTTCTTTTGTTTGCACGGAGAGCAGCCGCTTCCTGTAGCTGTCATCCATTAGTTTTCGAGATAACATCTGCAATATCTTCAGATGCTGATTCCCGCCGCTCTCTTTCGGTACGGCAATCATAAAGATTAATTTTGCATCTGATCCATCCAGGCTGTTCCAATCAACGCCTGATCGTTTTATTCCAAACGCAACACTCGGCTTCCTGACGGCTTCAGACTTCCCGTGCGGAATTGCGATATTCATTCCAATCGCTGTCGTTCCCTGCTCTTCACGATTCAAGATCGCTTGTTTAAATCCGCTCTCTGAAAGGAGGATACCTTTACGGGACAATTTTTGGATCATTTCATTGATAATGTCATCCCTGGTTTCCCCGGATAAATGTGGTTCAATCAGCTCTGTACTGATAATGTCGGTCAGTTTTTTGATTTCCGTCATCTCGGCTTTTCGGCTTTCAGCTTGAATGGGCTGCTGTATTTCTTTTGCTGCTGCCGCTTCACTTGAAACGGCAGGTGATGCAGCTTCGCTGTGGAGGGGGGGCGCATCCGTAATATCTTTTTTTAGTACATTGACAAACAGAGCGGTGACAAGAGATCCTGCAATCACGGCAATAAAAAACATCAATACATGATCAACCGCTCCAAGCACAGCAACTATAGGTCCGCCGTGTGCTACTCTGTCGCCCACATGGCCAGTCATGGCTATCACCGAACCAGTCATAGAACCCGCCATAATACTTGGAATGACCCGAAGAGGGTCCTGCGCCGCGAATGGAATGGCGCCTTCAGTGATACCGAAGAGTCCCATTGTAAATGAAGCTTTTCCCATTTCTCTTTCTGACGCAGCGAATTTTCTTTTCCCTAAAAATGTCGCAATCCCGAGGCCAATCGGCGGTATACAAATGGAGACGGCAATCGGTCCCATAATTTCATAATTTCCTTCTCCAATCATTGCCGATCCAAACAGAAATGCCACCTTGTTTACGGGACCGCCCATATCAAATGAGATCATTGCGCCTAAAATCAATGCCAGCAGGATCGAGCTCGAGCCTTTCATCCCCGCCAGCCAAACCGTTAAAGATGTGAACATTTGAGCCACTGGTGCGCCGATCAAAAACACAAACGCTAAACCTACTATCAGTGATGCAAACACCGGAATAATGATAATCGGCATAATCGGCTGGATTGCTTTTGGGACTTTTACTTTTTTTATCCCAAGTGCCGCATATCCCGCCAGAAATCCGGCAATAATTCCGCCGAGGAAACCGGCGCCGCTTGCGCTGTCGTAAAAACTTCCAGTCGCTGCAATATATCCGCCGATCATCCCTGGGACAAGTCCCGGTTTATCGGCGATGCTATATGCGATATATCCGGCTAAAATCGGGATCATGAATGAAAATGAAGCACTGCCGATCTGTTCAATTGTTTTCCAAAAAGAAGCATCCGGAATGAGTAAGCCTTTAGGTGTTTTCTCGCCTCCAATCGTCAATGCAACCGCTATCAATAATCCGCCGACAACGATGAAAGGAACCATAAAAGAAACGCCGTTCATTAAATGACGGTAAATAGGATTTTGTTTCTTTTCATGTTGATTGTTGGATTCCGATTTTGAAGCTGACCGATAAACCGGTATATCCCCGCTAAGTGCTTTCTGAATCAATTCTTCCGGTTTGCGGATGCCGTCCTGAACCCTGACCGACAGCAGTTTCTTGCCTAAAAACCGGTCTTTGTTTACTGAGCGGTCTGCAGCAATAATGATCGCGTCCGCTTCCCGAATCTCTTCTTCAGTCAGCTTATTTTCTACCCCGATCCCTCCCTGGGTCTCAACTTTGATGTCAACGCCTAATCTGTCTGCAGCTTTTTGCAGGTTTTCGGCTGCCATATATGTATGGGCGATTCCGTTCGGACAGGATGTAATCGCTAACAGTTTCATACACAAATCCTCCTTTAAAGTGTGAATAACAAGAGCTTGTCTCAACTGTATACCGAAATCACGCCGTTATAATCGCTTTTTTTTACCATAGGTTCCGGAAATAAAGGCATTTTTCCCTATAAACAAAAAAAGCAGGGAATCAATCCCTGCTTTTAATAATTCAAATAAGATAAGAATGTCATGACGTTTGTTTCTTTCGTCAGCTTCTGGACGAAGGCCGGCTGCTCGCTAAGGTATGAAAGTTCACTAAACAGCTGCCTTGTCATGTTTTGATCCTCATGTTTGACAGCCAGCATAAAAACGAGGGATGCTTTTTCAGTCCCCCAATCAAGCGGCTCTTTTAGTGTGGCAATTGCAATTGCTGATTGTTTAATATATTTAGAGTTTGCATGAGGAATGGCAATACCTGCCCCAATATTTGTCGACGACATTTTTTCTCTCATAACCGCATGAACGGCATACTCTTTTTCAACATAGCCTTTCTCATACAAAGCTGTCGACAGTTGTTCAATGACCTTGTAGCGGTGCTCTGCCTCTTGCTGCAAAAAAACCAGAAAAGGAGTCGTATCGTTCAGCATCTTAAATGTTTTTTGTTTTTGGCGGTGCGATTCATCAAGCTGATGCATAAATATACTCAATTTCTTCTCATCAGAAGGCTCCAAAAGCGGTGATACAACAATATGGGGAATTGTTATCTTCTCCAGCACTACCGTAGAAACGACAAGATCTATATCCTCATGCTTTTTTGTAAATTCCGCTAAATCTGCTTTTGCGATACAGGCCAATACAGCAATTTGATGAAATTTTCGTTCAATTTTCATTCGCAGCAATTGTGACATTCCAATGCCCATATGACAGACGATGATCGCTTTTTTATGTTTCTCACTGTTGCGATGCAGCCGTTCGATCGCTGCCTGAAAATGCAGTGTCAAGTATGCTGCCTCTTCCTCAGGGATATAAAGATCGAACGTTTGATTGATGTCTTCCAGAACGTCGATGATAATATGAAACAAATAAGGGTACATTTTTTTGATGTCATTGAGCATGGGGTTTGATACAGAAAGATCGTAGCTCAGCCGCTTTAACACCGTATTAAGATGAATGTTCAATCCGTTGATCAAATCCTGATCTTTATGGAAATCCATCATTTTCAGCTCTGAAACACGATTGATTAAATGCCTTACAACTTTGGGAAGCTCAGAATTTTCAAGATCATTTATCTCTTCTTTTTGTAATGGATAACGAACTTTTCCGCCTAATATATGTAAAGTTAAATATACGGCTTCTTCTTCAGGAAAGCGGATTGCAAACACCGGTTCAAGCCGTTTTAAACAAGCTAGTGTCCATTGATATTCTTTCTTCTTTTTTACTGCGGCCAGTTGTCTTGGGGAAATCGAGATCGGCTGCTTCATTTTGATTCGGCGGATCATTAACAATGTATGCAGCAGTAAACTCTCAAACGTTTCATCTGTGAAATAGATAGAATGCTTTTTCTGTAATAATTTGAGTTCTTTCGTCACAAAGCCTGAATCATGACTTAAGAACTTGCTTTTAATAAATTGGCTTGTAAACTCCGTATTATCAGCCAAATCCGCTATTCTTGCCAGTGCTTTTCTTTTATTTTTTTCGTTTCCTTCAATTTTTAATCCAAGCCGCTGCTTAGAAACCAGTGTGAGGTCAAAACGCTTCAGCCACTCTTCAACCTCACATAAATCCTTTTTAATGGAAGCTCTATTAACAAAATGCTGAGCGGCAATTTCTTTTGCGGAAACATGCTTCGGATTCATTAATAAGTCATAAGCTATTTGCAGGATTCTTTCTTCATCAGTCTGCTGCCTGGAAATAAAATGTTCAGTATATAATTGCCGCCTTAACCAGGCCCTTTCCTGTTCCTCTATATTTAAAAAGACGCCTAGCCCCGGTTTGCGAATGAGGTGAGCATAAGAATGTTCATGCAGATAATCCTCGATCGTTTTCAAATCATTCCTGATCGTTTTTTCAGAACACTTTACCCTGTCTGCGAAATCTTGCACAACTAAATAGTCATCAGGTTCAGATAACAACAGATACAAAATCTCTTTTTGTCTTGTATTTATGTATTTCATCTGTCTTTTCTATCCTTCCTGTTAGTTTCCACTTAAACAATCATGATATTATAAATATATATCACCCACGTAACCGTTTACATTATATAGTAAAATAAAAGCTTCAAATGTTTCGCTTTTTACCGGAGGTTCCGGAAAAAAGCGTTTTTTGTTTCTATACAGCTGCTATTTTCATAGTGTTATATATGGGCGTTTTTTGTACAGTTCTCAATCCTTCATTCAAGTTTTCGTATCTTTTTTTCACTCTGTTTCTCCTTGAGGGCCTTTTATTATTACGCTGTATTCTCAAAGCTGTTTATAATGGAAGATTCGGTTTCCGTTCATTTAACAAGCAATTTAATTCGTATTACACAACTTCAATAAATTTCGCACGGCATACTTTGGCTAAATCTTTTGGCGCTACTTTCAGCTGCATTCCGATTTTTCCGGCACTGACAATGATAAAATCCAGCGTTTCGGAGGATGCATCAATATAAGTCGGGAACCTTTTTTTCATGCCGATCGGTGAGCAGCCGCCGCGTACATAGCCAGTCAGCCCCAGAAGTTCTTTCATTGCAATCATTTCTATTTTCTTCTCACCTATTACCTTAGCTGCCTTTTTTAGATCTAATTCCTTGGCAACGGGTACAACAAAGACGTAATAACGATCTGCTCCTGCTGTTGCAACCAATGTTTTATATACATGCTCGGCAGAATAGCCGATTTTTTCTGAAACAGAGATACCGTCTGACGGCTGCCCGCTTTCTGTTTTGTAACCTAACAACTCATAGGAGATTTTTTGCTGTTCAATGATACGGACAGCATTTGTTTTTTCCGTTTTTTTCGCCATGCTCTTCCCCCGCTATCAAATATTCCTGAATTTATTTATATCCTTCCGGCTAATATAAAAATAGTAACATCAGAGCTATCACCTCTTCTACTAACCTGCATCTTTCATTAAGCATGCTATGAATATAACCAAAAGGAATCCAATCAAGGATTCAGTGAAGATATCATTTTGATCTCCTTTGATCCCGCCGCGGCTAATCATTTTGAGACCGGTAGCTATAAAAAAGAGCCGGAGGCCGATCTGCGGCCCCTCTGTTTACGATTGATTGTCATCATATGCTGGATTTTCACAAAGAAACATGTTACAACAGAAAGTGAATGATTATTCACTCAAGAAGGAGGGTTCGCTTTGCTGTTTCGAAAAAAGATGGATACGGGGAACATCAAGGACATTCATTTTGCTAACGGATCGATACAGTTTCTGTCAGTGAAACTTAATGTGTACAGTTATGTAATGGATGGCATTCTGATTGATTCAGGCGCGCAATCATTAGCGCCGCTGTTTCAACAATTTTTTCAAACACAATCATTTGACGGACTATATTGCACACATATCCATGAGGATCATACAGGCGGTTGTGCCTGGCTGCAAAAACAGCGGAATATCCCGATTTATTTGAACCAGCTGTCTGTGTCTGAAGCAGCGGAATCAGGAAAATATCCTTTATACAGAAAGGTCTTTTGGGGAACGAGGCAGCCTTTTTACGCACAGGAATGCCCAGAAACATTTTCATCACGCCGTTACTCTTGGGAGACAATCTTCACCCCCGGCCATTCAAGAGATCATACAGCTTTTTTGAACCGTTCAACAGGGCAGCTTTTTTCCGGTGATTTATACGTAAGCAGAAAAACAAAGGTGGTGATGGAAACTGAATCCATTCCGCAGATGATCAAATCTATAGAATACATTCT
This sequence comes from Bacillus sp. ISL-51, assembly GCF_018613535.1. Lineage (GTDB taxonomy): Bacteria > Bacillota > Bacilli > Bacillales > Bacillaceae > Bacillus. The sequence continues at coordinate 301,634 of NZ_JAGGQB010000006.1, read as the reverse complement.
CACCTTTGACTTCAAGGAAATGTTTTGCTGTCATGCCGGATATATTGAAGACGGGAAGGATATACTTCGGCAAAAACTGAATAATCTGCATGAAGTGACTGATCAAGTCCGGCAATTGCATGAGAAAGGGATGCCGGCCGACGAGATTCATCAGCTTCTATTTCCCCGCAAGTATCCGATTACCTTCTTTTCGAAAGGACAATGGGATTCAAAACATATCGTCACTTCCATTTTGAAGGAATGACTGTTCAGTACGCTTTTTGTAATACTCCGCCGCAAACTGCTTAAAACGTTCCGCAGCCGGAGAGAGAGCCTGGTTTTTCAACTGAACCAAGGCAATTGTGCGTTCGCATTTATAATCGCGACCGGAAGAAAAACGAACGAAAAATATTGATGCTCCGCGGTTTTCGGCAGCACTGCAGCTCCTAAAAAACTGCGGCTCTAATATGGATGCAACTTCCTCACATTCAAATGCGAGATGCGGGTGAATATTCAAAACCCGGCACATCAGATCAAACAAATACTTCAGCCCGTATCCCGGTTTAAATCCGACAAAATCCTCGTCCTGCATCTCCTTCATTTTAAATGCGTTTTTCCGCCGCAAGCGGGTGCGTCTCAGGAAGCACCAGTTAAAGAGGCTCTTTCTCAAGCACCGTCCATTGCAAAAGCCGCCGGGGAGCGGCGGCGACCTGATGCAGATATCCGCATCCCCCTTTTTCCCCATTTTGCGAAGCGTTTCATTTGCTCCTTGATAGAGGTTACATTCGGATACTGCTTTTTAAACTCGGCAATCAACTGAGGCATTAATCGCAAACCGAGCGTGTGTAGAAATATACAGATATTTCGCTATGTTCCAGATTCATATTTTTTTTGACTTGTTCAATGCCCTCATTTAAAGTGCGCCGGGCTTGTTTTGCTTTTATCAGAAACTTCCTCCCCTTCTTTATAACTCAAACGCATTAATATAATAGTTATTATAAATTAGACACATCGTAATGAAAAGCGTACGATACATATATAACCATCAGCAAGAAAAGAGGGACATTCATGACGTTTATACAGCCTCATACAAAGGCCTACAGGCAGGCCAGCTTGGCGCTGTTTATCAGCGGCTTTGTGACATTTGCCACGCTTTACACGACACAGCCGCTTTTGCCTTTGTTTTCTGAGGAATTTCATATTTCTGCGGCAGCTGCCAGCTTAACCTTATCCATCTCTACAGCAGTATTGGCGTTTTCGTTATTAGCCGCAGCTTCATTATCTGACAGGTTCGGAAGAAAAAGATTAATGGTCCTCTCATTATCTGCCACGTCTATTCTCGGTCTGTTAACAGCCTTCAGTCCGGCTTTTCCGGCGCTTTTGGCGATGAGAGGGCTGCTCGGCATTTTCTTGGCAGGCGTTCCGGCTGTCGCCATGACGTATGTAGGCGAGGAGTTCGATCCTAAAGGCCTTGGGAAAATGATGGGCCTGTATATCAGCGGCACAAGCATCGGGGGAATGAGCGGCAGGCTCTTAACGGGGCTTCTGACAGATTTATTCGGCTGGCGGCAGGCGCTTGGCATCATCGGCATTCTTTCTATCGTGTTAAGCTTTTTATTTTGGCGCTCCCTTCCCGCTCCGCGCCATTCCGAAAAACGGGGCGTGAGCTTGAAGACGGCCCTCAAGGAATACGGGGCGGTCTTTCATCACAAACGGCTCCTTTTGTTAATTTCGTTAGGGTTTATATTAATGGGGAGTTTTGTAACCTTATATAATTATATCGGTTTTCAATTAATGGCGGCTCCTTATCATTTGTCACAAACCTTGATTGGATTTATTTTCGTTGTATATCTCGCGGGGACCTTCAGTTCTGTTTATATGGGGAAAAAAGCGGATCTGTTCGGCAGTTCCAAGATGATTAAGATTGCCATTTTCGTTATGCTGGCCGGCGCAGTCATCACCCTTTTGCCTCAGCTGACGCTTAAAATCGCAGGGATTGCTGTCTTTACATTCGGTTTCTTCGGGGCGCATTCCATTGCAAGCTCCTGGGTCGGCCGCGCCGCCGGTGATCATCGCGCGCAAGCCTCTTCTTTATACCTGCTTTTCTATTATATCGGTTCAAGCGTCGCGGGGTCATTTGGCGGGTTCTTTTGGACGCATTTTCAGTGGCTCGGCATTATTGCATTTATCTCGGTTATGCTTTTGCTTTCTTATCCGATTTTATTTTTGGCCGGGTTTCAAAAAAACGAACGGGACTGTTTTCATTTAAACAAACAAAAACGTTAAAGTTTTTGCGCCTTTGGTCCGATAATAAGAATAAGGCCGGCACGATACTCCCTATAACTATTCCTTTTGATTCAGTAGATTTCAAATATCGTGCCGGCTTTCTTCATTGTATGACGTCAGTCAGATGTGATGTCTTTCTCCTTTACACACCCGCCCAAACATCTTTCGCATATCTTCCTTCCGTTTGCAGCTTCTCAAGCCACTTCAGCGAAGCATTTCTATCGGTGTCCTGTACACTTTCATATGCACGCAGCAATACATTTTCCACAGCCGGGGCCATTTTGCTTCCGTCTCCGCATATATAGAGATGGGCTCCTTCATCAAGAAGCGCAATGATCTGTGAAGCCTCATGGTGCAGCATATCCTGTACATATACTTTACAATTCTGATCTAAGCGTGAATATGCCCGGTGCACAGTGACAAGCCCTGATTGCTCAGCTTGAATAAATTCATCCTTATAAAGATCGTCCTCTTCAGGGTGCCGGCAGCCGAAGTATAAATGAGCTTCGCCAAGGCTTTTTCCCGCCGCTTTTTCGGCAGCGCGCGCTTGGATGAACCCTCTGAATGGCGCGATTCCCGTGCCCGCTCCCACCATAATAAGAGGAGCCACTGTATTTTCAGGCAATTCGAACCCGGATTGCGGAGAACGGATGAAGCAGACTGCACGATCTCCCTCCTGTAATCCGGCTAAATAATTCGAAGCGACGCCCCGGTATTCACCCCGGCCGCTCCAAGACGGGGCCGTCACGACGCCGACCGTTATACTCACCTTCTCACTGCCGGCCTTTGGCGAACTGGAAATGGAATAATAGCGCGCTTTCAATGACGGAAGAAGTTCTAAAAACCGTTCAAACGGCATTTCACATGCCGGATAATCTTCTAAAAGGTCCAGCATCGTAATTCGTTTTTTCAGCACGTTTTCTTTGTATGCCGTACCGTCAGAATGAAGATGTTCCAACTCCTTCTGGTGCGGCGGGCAAACCGTGTATGCCGCAAGCTCACGAAGCTGCGCTCTTGTTGCCGGTTCCTGCAATTCCACATGTGACGCCAGCAGCTCTGAGGCATTGACGGGACGGTCCATCGGCAGATGAGGAACATGACGCCCGCTGATTTTAAAGAGCTGATGCGGGTCCAGACCGAAACGGCGTATCACGCGGTTTATGAGTTCATCACTGTTTTTCGGCAGCACACCGAGATGGCCCCCTTCTTGATACACTTCCGTTTCAGGAAGAAGCAGCTCAATGTGCCGGACAGACCGCGTACTGTTTCCTGTATGAAGCTCTTTATTTTTTATGACTTTCGCTTCAAACGCGTCATACGTTTTGGCAAGCGGCGTTTCAATCGCTTCATTCACAAACTCAATTGATAATAATGATCTATTTTGCTGTTCAGTGACATTTTCCAAATCAAAAGCCTTGATGATGTCTTGCCAAAACAAGTTCTCCCATGCTTCCTGACTGCTCTCAAAATCGTCGGCTCCGTCTCCTTCACCGATAGATGTGAGACGTTTTGCCCCTTTTAACTCAAGCGTTTTGTCTATAAGGCGGGGAATCCGCTGGTATGTGCTCGCCCAGTTGCGGTTTCCGCAGCCGAAGACGGCATATGAAACGCCATCCAAATCATGATCTTCAAGCGTATCCATCCACTTCACAAATCCTGCTGCATTATCAGGCGGAGCTCCGTTATATGAAGCCGTTACAATGACAACCGCCCCTTCAGAAGGCAGCTTTCCGATATAATCATCAAGCGGAGCCGTTTCGGTTGCAAAACCTTTGCTGCGGCCGATATCTGCGAGTTCTTCCGCGATTCCTTCCGCAGTGCCTAAATTTGATCCGTAAAGCACGAGAAGCGGAGTTCCGTGAGCCGGTATATCTTTCGGGACCTCTTTGGTACCGCTCGTCTCGGCTTGTTTCTCTGGTACAGGCTGAAGCGGGACGTCCTTCTTTTTCACCCGAATGGTAAAGTCGCCAGGCTTAATCGTTAAGGCTTCTTTAATGGATAGCTCATAATGTTTGTGATCAATCAGCTCAAAGTGCTTTAAGACGAGTCCGAGCACCATTGTCGCTTCATGCAGGGCAAACTGCATCCCGATGCATGCACGCTTTCCGTTTCCGAAAGGCTTATAGGCGTGATTCGGAATCGCAGCGGGATCGCTGAAACGCTCCGGACGGAACAATTCTGCATCTTCTCCCCACGCGCTTTTATCACGATGTAATTGCGGCGTTAAAATCGTCACCGGCTGCCCTTTCTCAATCGGATATTTCCCGCCAAGAACCGTATCTTCCTTCGCATATAATGAAAAGGCCGGAGCCGTAGGATAAAGCCGCAATGTCTCGTTTAACACCATGCGGATATATTTTAACTGCTGAATCTGCTTATAATCAGGGAGGTCTCCCGTTAATACCTGTGCGGCCTCCTGACTGGCTTTTTCTAATTTATCTTTGTTTTTCAGCAGACAGCAGATCGCAAAGGAAAGCAGCCCGCTTGTGGTTTCATGCCCTGCGATCAAAAACGTAATAATTTGATAGCGGATATTTTCATCATCCAGCGTTTCGCCCGTTACCGGGTCTTTGGCATCAAGCATCAATGACAAGAGGTCAGTCAGGTTCTCATCCGGGTTTTCCCTCCGCTCGGCTATGATCTTATCAACAAGCGAATTCATCACTTCGATATCTTGCTGGAATTGATGTCTTGTTTTGACCATCAGCTTATCTTGAAGGCTGTGCCTTTGAGATTGGCGCATCGACTCTTGCAGCGCGCGAAGCATGCTTATAATGAAAGGATGCTGTGTGTCGCGGTAAAAGCTGTTAAAACGAAAATGAAATCCGCACAGCCCGATTGTATCTAAAGTCAGGCGCGTCATATCTTCAGCGACATCAATCTCTTCTTTCGGATTCAGTCTGCTCCATTTTTGTACGAGCTGCATTGCAATATCCAGCATCATAGAATGATAGCCTTTCATTGCTTTTTGGCTGAAGCTCGGCAATAAAATCCGATGTGCTTTCTGCCAGTTCTTCTCGTTTGACCAGCTTGTAAATAATCCGTCACCGGCAAACTCCCGTACTTTCAGCAATCCTTTGCCGAGGTTTTTGTCAAATCTTGATTCATCACACACTTCAGCTGCCAGTTCATGGCCTGATACGAACACCGCAGCAGAGCTTGGAAATTCAAAACGGAAAATCGGACCGTATTCTTCGGCGATTTTCCAAAGCGATTGCGCCAGTTTCTCTTTTTCTATATGGGGGAGATTTTTAAGTGGTCCGTACGTTTTCGGCTGAGGTATAGCGTTCAATTGTGTCATATTGTTCTTCCTTCCCTTCGGCGATTAGTTAATGATTCCTGATAGCATCCCAGCAGCACTGCTCTAATTCTTTCAGAAATGGCTTTGTCGTCTCAACGCTGCCCGTTCGGACCAGCTGATAGAGTTTGAGATAAGCGCCGAGCACGATCGCCATCAGCACATTCGACGGCAAATTGCGAAGCACCCCCTCAGACTTGCCGCGCTGAAAATATTCGCCCAGCATCTTTGTTAATTCATCAAGGAGCTTATGACTCGTTTCATTTAAAAAGTAAGCATCCTTATTCGTTTCAAGGAAAAATAGCGCATACTCACTTTCCTTCGTAAAATCAATGAGACAATAAAAAAGATGCTGAAACCCTTCTCTTACAGATATTTTTGAAAAATCAGTTTTGAATTTTTCAGTAAAACGCTGAACGCTTTCCTGATAGAGAACATTCACAAGCGTTTCTTTACTGTCGAAGTAACGGTAGATCGTTCCAGTTCCGACATCGGCCTGAGCGGCAATCATCGGAATTGTCGTCGCGTCAAAGCCTCTTTCAGTGAACAGAGTGAGCGATGCTTTCATAATGAGATCAACCTTGTTTGAAGATGTCATTACACCCCTCCCTTTCAAATAGGAATGAATATTCATTCCGCTTGTTCAAAAATATATAACATAAGGTCATCTGATTATCATTGTATAAGAAAAAAACCTTTTTTAATATACAATATATCTGAAAAAATCGAAAATAAGAAAATATGCCCAATTTATTAAAAAGAGCTGCAATGACTTATGCAGCTCAATTTATTTCCCGAGAAATGATTCTATTTAATGGCAGTAATAAAATGGAATGAATCTCTGCTGACAACTGAAATCTCTCTGAAATATTGATCGCGCAGCAGCTGAATTACGTCTTTTTCACTTAATTCAGATGGCTGAAGGACAATGTACAAGCAGCCGTCGATTTGAAGCACGCGGTACACTTCTTTTAATGCAAGCTGGTAATCACTGACCGTTTCAGCAGTATGTAAAGAAAATACTTTATGAAAGCTGCGGTCATCAAACGGGATGCTTTCAGGGCGCCCCAGCTGGATGTCTCCCGTTCCGGCCTTTATGGCGGAACGGTTTGCGCGTGCCGTTTTTCGCAGTTTTCTTTTCGAAGATTCTATGCTTTTTAAACTGCCTTTTTCAAGCTGTCCGATTATTTTTTTAAATACCTTTCCGTTTCCGGTTCCAATTTCCAGAATGCGGTCATGTTCCTGTATATCCATCATAATTTGCTGAATGACTGTTTGTGCTGGTTCTGATTTTGCCAAGTATTTCGCGCGCATTCTTTTTAATGCTGAAGATGTGTGTTGCAACATTGTATAACACCCGCTTTTCTTTTCCTGTCATTTTAGTATTTAAAGATAATAATCACCTCGTATTAGTATGAGGTACTAATTAGACGCATTTCTTTTGATAAACGTTTCGATTTATTTGAAATTTACATTAGTTTTCATAAAAAAAGACGGAAAACGTAGGTTTTCCGTCTGCTCTAGTACCAATAATAAGGTGATATATATCCTCTTTGCCAGGAAATCGCCGCCATTCTTTGCCGGCGATACGGGTTGCCATAGCCGTGTTTAAAAGAGTGGGGCATTGACGCATACCCGTGTCCGATGGATGGAAGTCTGTTCTGGTCGTCCTGCACGCCATCACCTGCTTACCTATTTTTCTTACTTTACCATCGTATGCAGGCCGGCTGCTCAGTGACAGCAGAATTCAGCTAAACCTGGTCCTTCTCCATTGTATAATGAATCAACAGCTCAATTCTGAACATTGTCATCTCCTCCTTCTTCTCCATTTTGTCTCTTGCGGCTGGTTTAGTTCATATAAAAGTGTTTCAGCTGGCGTTCTTTCGCTTCATTATAGAACTCCTCGACTTGCTGTTCTCGTTCATACTCTTCAGCGCTTTTAAAACGTTTTGAAATGGTTAGTGTTAAAAAGAAAAGGTTAATGGTCATCATCGCTCACCCCCTTTCATTGTCCGCACAAGCGAAAATAACCCGCAGCAAAGTCAACACGTGCCGCGGGCAGACTGAATCCGCAGACAAAAGAAGACTGTCGCTTCTTTAACCTGCGGGGAGCTGCGAATGTCCTGATACTCCAAATTAACGTGCAGAATGGGCAGAGGTTAAGGAAGGACACGAACTCTTCCACAGGCTGAATCGATTCGAATTTAGGTTCGGCTTGCTGTTTAACGAAGACATTTGATCCAACCTCCCTTTGCTTTTTCTTCCTTTGTAAGTATATCCACCAAATACCAATTTGTAAACATTTTTTTCAAGATTTGGACTGAAAATGTGCTGGATTTCCACTTCAATTGTCCTTGTTATCCGTCAGCTTTCTTATGTCAGGAAGCTTTTTTCATACCTTGTTTTTCGCGGTCTTTTTTCGAATAAGCAATAAAATAAATAAGGCCTACAAACACCGCGCCGCCGATGACATTTCCGATAAAAGCCGGGATCAGATTGCCGATAAGCCCGCCCCATGTAAAAGAGCCTGCAAAAATGGCGGCGGGAATGATAAACATGTTGGCGACAACGTGCTGGAAACCAATCGCAACAAACGCCATGATCGGGAACCATATGCCCGCGATTTTCCCCGCTCCGTCTTCCGCGCCGAAAGAAAGCCATACGGCAAGGCAGACAAGCCAGTTACAGCCGACAGCCGAAACAAGCACTTTTCCAAACGGCATATCCAGTTTTCCTTGTGCGACCGCAATCGTTTTCTCCAAATAAGGACCTGTTTCTGTTAATCCGACGACATGGCCGAAAAAGTAAGCGACAAACAGCGCCCCGACGAGATTCATTAACGTAATGATGATCCAGTTTTTGACCAGCGCTCCGGCTGAAATTCTTTTAGAAAACAGCGACATGGCCACCACCATCATATTTCCCGTAATCAATTCGGCTCCGGCAAGAACGACGAGCACCAATCCGACCGGGAATACGGCCGCACCGATTAAACTTGACAGACTGCCCCATTCTTTCGGAAGGTCACCGATTACGCGAATATCAAGCAAATAACCGAAGGCGATAAATGCCCCTCCTAAAAATCCTAATACAAGCAGCGAAGAAAGTGGTGAATTTACTTTTTTCACCCCTGCTTCGACCGCAAGCTCCGCTATTTCGTTCGGTTTACGAAAAGCCATCATTAAACCCCTCCATTATCAATTCATCCGGCAGTTTTCAAAAGGAACTCAATAAAAAAGGCAGCATTCAAATAGCCCGTCAGAAACGGGGTTTGAATGCTGCCTAACTTGTATGCATACCCATACAACAATATCAAGCAGAATTAAAATATGCGATATAGAATATATACAGACCATGCACACATTCCATGAATTCGTCCTTGTACCACTGCTAGCAGTCATATCATATCAAATGTGACAATTTCATGTCAATTGAATTTTTTCAGCTTTTGATTTCTTCTCTGTGCTCTTCAATTGTTCGGTCAAATACAAATACAGACACCGCAATATTCTCTTCGATCTTGATGTCTGAAAACAGATGAACGAGCTTTGCGCCGATGAGCTCTTCCAAGCCCTCTGGCGTTTTTTGTGAATACAGCTCCTGAATTAGACTCGTCCGCGCTGCATGAACCATTTCTCTCCCCTCTGGCGTGCGGGCGATAAACTGCTCACTTGCGCTTAAATTGCCGTAAAGCGTTGACACCGCCATGTTCTCCACAAAAACGGTATGAATGCGCTCCGGACCTTTTCCGAATAATTCTTTGCGCAATTTGCGGATGATATCGTTAAACTCATGAATTTTTTTAGACATATTGTCCCCCTCCGATTCAAGCCTATGAAAGACATTCCCGGTTCCCCTTGTGACATTTCACCTGGTTAAAGTTTTCCTTTCGTATTGTATTATAATAAATATCATCTTATAATAAAAGCAGTGTTGATGGATTTGTAATAGGAAACGTGTTATGAATCTATCGTTTTTATACAAATTGGATTGGTCTGTTAGTAAGGCTTGCTAGTGAACTATTCCGCCATGCGTGTTTATACTGACTTCTGGACAAGAGGCCGGTGTATATGTGCATGGCTTTTTTCGAGTTTAAAAATGGAGGGGAATTGGAAGTGACAGACGTTCAGTCTATCCGTGTCAATATTGATGGCACCGAGTACAAAGCACCAGAGGGGTCTAAAATTTTAGATATTTTGAATCAAAACGGCATTGACATTCCGCAAATATGCCATGTACCGGAAGTAGATCCGATTCAAACATGTGATACATGTATTGTGGAAGTGAATGGAAAATTACAGCGCTCCTGCTCTACAATTGCCGAAAACGGAATGTCTATTTCGCTCACGGCAGGCAGAGTGAAAGAGGCGCAGACAGAAGCAATGGACCGCCTGCTTGAAAACCACTTGCTTTACTGTACGGTTTGCGATAACAACAACGGAAACTGTACGCTGCATAATACGGCGGAAATGATGGGCATTGAACATCAAAAATACCCGTATACGCCGAAGGATGATTCGAAGTGTGCAGTGGATATGTCTCACCCGTTTTACCGCTATGATCCGAACCAATGTATCGCCTGCGGGCAATGTGTTGAAGTATGCCAAAACCTGCAGGTGAATGAAACCCTTTCAATTGATTGGGAGCGCGAGCGTCCGCGTGTCATTTGGGATGAAGGCGTCGCGATTAATGAATCGTCCTGCGTCAGCTGCGGCCAGTGTGTCACAGTCTGCCCTTGTAATGCGCTGATGGAAAAATCAATGCTCGGTCAAGCCGGATTTATGACAGGCATAAAACAAGATGTCATGGAGCCGATGATTGATTTAGTTAAAAATGTGGAGCCTGACTACACAAGCATCTTCGCCGTTTCAGAAGTGGAAGCCGCTATGCGCGATACACGGACGAAAAAAACTAAAACGGTCTGCACGTTCTGCGGAGTCGGATGTTCATTTGAAGTATGGACGAAAGGCCGCGACATTCTTAAAATCCAGCCCGTTTCGGACGCGCCGGTTAATGCCATTTCAACTTGTGTAAAAGGGAAATTCGGCTGGGACTTCGTGAATTCAGAGGAACGGATTACAAAACCGCTTATCCGAAAAAACGGAACATTTGTTGAGTCTTCATGGGAAGAAGCGCTTGACCTTGTTGCTGAAAAACTGGGAGCTATCAAAACGGAGCACGGCAAAGGTTCTGTCGGTTTCATTTCTTCCTCTAAAATAACGAATGAAGATAACTACGTGATTCAAAAATTGGCGCGTCAGGTATTTGAAACAAACAACGTGGATAACTGCTCCCGCTACTGCCAGTCTCCGGCGACGGACGGTTTATTCCGCACCGTCGGTATGGGCGGAGACGCAGGCACGATCAAAGATATTGCAAAAGCCGGGCTTGTAATCATTGTCGGCGCCAATCCGGCTGAAGGACATCCGGTTCTTGCCACGCGCGTAAAACGCGCCCATAAACTGCACGGCCAAAAATTAATTGTTGCCGATCTGCGCAGAAATGAAATGGCAGAACGATCTGACATCTTTATCAGTCCGAAACAAGGGACTGACCAGGTCTGGCTTATGGCGGTAACGAAATATATGATCGATCAGGGCTGGCATGACCAAGCGTTTATTGATGAAAACGTCAACTACTTTGAAGATTATAAAGAAACGCTGAAAAAATATACATTAGATTATGCGGAAAGCATCACCGGGCTTTCTAAAGAAACCATTATCAGCATTGCCGAGATGATTCGTGATGCTGACGGCACATGTGTCCTGTGGGGGATGGGCGTTACCCAAAATACAGGCGGTTCCGATACGTCTGCGGCGATTTCCAACCTGCTGCTTGCGACCGGAAACTACCGCCGTCCTGGTGCGGGCGCGTATCCGCTTCGGGGCCATAACAACGTTCAAGGTGCTTGTGATATGGGAACATTGCCGGGCTGGCTTCCGGGATATCAGCATATTACCGATGATGAAGCACGCGCGAAATTCGAAGAGGCCTACGGTGTTGACATTGACGGCAAACCGGGTCTCGATAATATCGAAATGCTTCATGCCATTGAAGAAGGCAAAATGAAAGCCATGTACCTTGTCGGTGAAGACATGGCGCTGGTGGATTCAAACGCCAACCATGTCCATGATATCTTATCAAGCCTTGATTTCTTTGTGGTGCAGGATATTTTCCTTTCCAGAACTGCGCAATACGCGGATGTGATCTTACCTGCCGTTCCTTCTCTTGAAAAAGACGGAACATTTACCAATACAGAACGCCGTGTACAAAGATTGTATCAGGCGCTTCCGACGCTCGGCGACGCAAAACCAGATTGGTGGATTATTCAAGAGGTCGCCAATCGTTTGGGGGCTGACTGGAATTACACTCATCCAAGCGACATTTTCTCAGAAATGGCGAGCCTTTCTCCGCTGTTTGGAAAAGCAAGCTATGACGTTCTTGAAGGCTGGAGCAGTTTCTTATGGGGGAGCTTCACCGGAGAAAGCACTCCGCTTCTTTATGAAAACGGCTTTAACTTCCCTGACAAAAAAGCCCGTTTTGCGCTGAGCGACTGGGTGGAGCCTGCCGTATTCCCTGAGGAATATGACCTTCATATTAACAACGGCCGGATGCTTGAGCATTTCCACGAAGGAAATATGACGAACAAATCAAAAGGCATCCAGTCTAAAGTGCCGGACGTATTCGTTGAAGTGTCACCGGAGCTGGCGGCTGAACGCGGGATTTGCGACGGAACGCTGATCCGCCTCGTCTCTCCTTTTGGCGCGGTTAAATTAAATGCGCTTGTGACAGACCGTGTCCGTGCAAATGAGCTGTACCTGCCGATGAACTCAACGGATAAAGATTCGGCGATTAACTTCCTGACAGGACCTGCATATGATTCACGCACGCATACGCCTGCCTACAAGCAGACAAAGGTCCGCATGGAAGTGCTCGGCTCCTGCGACACTCCGCCGCTGCCGAAAACAAATCCAAGGAACAAAAAACGCCATCCGCAAAACGGCGTTGAAGCGGAGCGAAAATGGAATCGTCCGGGGTATGTTCATTTAACCGATTAAGGAAAGGAGGAAACAAGTTATGGCGAGTCCTATTACTGCGATACAAAAGGAAACAAAAACAGAAGAACAGCTGAAAGCTGAAAAACTGGAAGAGCTGAAAACTCTTCTCGCAGAAAACGAAGAAGCCGTCACCAAAACGATGGCGATTATGGGAGAGTTGAATGGCTTGGGTATTTTCGATGCCGCAAACCATATGCTGCAGGCGAAAGAGGAAATTGCGAAAATCGCACTCGGGCAGATTTCCCGTGAACCTGTCACAAATCTCCTGAATACCATGATGGCCGCAGGAGGCGCTTTATCAAAAGCAGATCCCGAATTTATGGGCAAACTTTTAGAAAGCGTGATGGCCGGTACGGATCAGGCGCAAAGCTTTTTGAAGGAGGACCGGAAAGTCAGCATATTTGAGCTGATGAAAGCGGTCAGTGATCCCGATATTAACCGCGCGCTCGGCTTCGGTCTTCAATTTTTAAAAGGGATGGGAAAAGAATTACGCGAAAAATCATCCGAGTAAGAATCAAAATAAGCCATTGTCAAAGGACAATGGCTTATTTTTTATTCATCGGCTTTTTCCAGCCTCTTTTTATATATAAGTGAACGGTCAACGCAAAAATAAGCGCCCGCTAAAAATACACAGTCAGTTAAAAACATCAGCATTTTCTGGCTCACCGTCAGCCCTTGTCCGGGAAGAACCGCGCCGATATAAATGAAGGTGCTGACCGCAAGCAGGATAAACGCGTAATGCTTAAAATCTTCTTTTAACGATTTCAGTCTTTTCTTCTCCATATAAGGTCACCTGCCAGTTTCATAGTATAGAAACATTATAATATAAGCCGGCAGCCGATAGAGAATGTAAATCTATCCAATCATTATGCGAGCGAATCAAGCGCCTGCTTCACATCCGCTGCTAAATCCTCCATATCTTCAATTCCGACTGAAATTCGGACAAGTCCGTCAGTGATGCCAAGTGCAAGACGGCGGTCACGCGGAATTGAAGCGTGCGTCATTCTGGACGGCACAGAGATTAAACTTTCGACCGCTCCTAGGCTTTCAGCAATTGTAAACAGGTTCAGCTTTTCCAGAAATGCATCTACCCGCTCGCTGCTGCCGATATCAAAGGAAATCATACCGCCAAAGCCGGTGCTTTGCGCCTTTGTCAGCTCATGCCCCCGGTGATTGGGTGAACCCGGGTAGTATAACGTCTGAACGGCATCATGCTGCTCAAGCAGCTCAGCAATTTTTCCGGCGCTGTGATTGATGGCGTCCATTCTGAGCCCGAGCGTTTTGATGCCTCTTATAAGGAGCCAAGAATCCTGCGGCCCTAAAACGCCGCCTGTTGAGTTTTGAACATAATGAAGCTTTTCGCCAAGCTCTTTATCAGCTGTTACAACTAAGCCGCCGACGACATCGCTGTGGCCGCCGAGATACTTTGTCGCGCTGTGCAGCACGATGTCAGCGCCGAAACTGAGCGGCTGCTGGAAGTACGGCGTATAAAACGTATTATCGACAACGAGAAGCACGCCCGCTTCTTTTGCGATATCAGACATCAGTTTGAGGTCTGTCACTTTCAGAAGCGGATTTGTCGGTGTTTCAATATAAATCGCTTTCGTATTCGGGCGAATGGCTTTTTTAACTTCCTCTTTGCTGCTTGTATCAACAAAGTCCGCTTCAATGCCGAAACGGTTGAGTACGCCTGTCATAACACGGTATGTGCCGCCGTATACATCATCGGTCAATATGACATGGTCGCCGCTGTCAAACAGCATCATAACAGCTGTAATCGCTGCCATGCCTGAGCTGAACGCATATCCTGCCGCGCCGCCTTCAAGTTCTGTGATTAAGCTTTCAAGAGCAGTTCTCGTCGGATTGGCTGTTCGGGAATATTCATAACCTGTATGCTCGCCCGCTTTCGGCTGCTGGTACGTGCTTACCTGATAAATCGGTACGGAAACCGCGCCTGTTTTTTCATCTCCCGTAATTCCTCCGTGCACCATCAATGTTCTTTTTTTCATCTTACTGACCTCCTTGAAAAATGTTTTTGCTTATATAACGATCGCTGCCGTCAGGAAAAATCGTAATGATATTTGCCCCGCGGGGCGCTTTTTTCGCTTCTTGCAAGGCTGCATAGAGGGCGGCGCCTGATGAGCTTCCGATTAGAAGACCTTCTTTTTCGGCCGCTTCTCTCACTAGTGAAAATGCCTTCTCATCCTCTACCGTATAAATGGCATCAAAATGGCTTCGCTCCATATAATCAGGAATAAACTCCATCCCGATCCCTTCTGTTTTATGGGCATAAGGCTCTCCGCCGTTGAGGATGGAGCCTTCAGGTTCAACGATAACCGTTTTAATGCCGGGATTTTTTTCTTTTAAATAGGCCGCAGTGCCGGCAAAGGTGCCGCCGGAACCCGCGCCGGCGACAAAGGCATGAATATTGCCGCTGAGCGCCTCCCATATTTCAGGCCCTAACGTCTTATAGTAAGTCAATGGATTTACTCGGTTTTTAAATTGCAAAACGGCATAAGAATTATTGATCTCCTTCTCCAGCTGCAGTGCTTTTTTGATTGCTCCCTGCATCCCGTCTTCCCGGGGTGTATGCACAATCTCCGCTCCGAGCGCTTCCATGATTTGCTGTTTTTCTCTGCTGAAATGCTCCGGAACACAAAAGATAGCGCGAAGCTGATGCTTTCTGGCGCTGAGAGCGAGTCCGATCCCGGTGTTGCCGGCAGTCGCTTCAATCATGACGCCGCCTGATTTTAATTTGCCTGATTGGAGGGCATCTTCAATCAGCATCTCACCCAGTCTGTCTTTAATGCTTCCGCCCGGATTCATCATCTCAAGCTTAGCATATACCGCTGTTCCCTCAGGAACATCAAAATGATTCAGCCGGAGCAGCGGCGTATTTCCGATGAGCTCTGTGACATCCGTTATCACGTTCAATATATGTCCTCCTCTAAAAGGCGGAGGAGAACTCGAGTCCCCCCGCTTAGTGAATACGTTTGATTACATTCAGGACAAGCTCTGTTGAATGAACGGCTGCCTGTTCTAAAAATTTATCAAATGAAACATCAGATTCTTTTCCGGCAATGTCAGATAAAGCTCTAATGACAACAAAAGGAGTTTTGAATTGGTGGCACACCTGGGCGACAGCGGCCGCTTCCATTTCCACAGCATACAAATCCGTAAACTTGGCGCGTACATCTTCAACCCGTTTCGGATCGTTCATAAAGGAATCACCTGTAGCGATCGTGCCTTTTGCCACTTGAATTCCGTTCAGTTCAGAAACCGCTTCCTCGGTGATGCTGATCAGCTTTTCATCAGCTTTATACGCGGCAGGAAGACCCGGCACCTGTCCGTATTCATAGTCAAACGCCGTCACATCCACATCATGATGGCGGACATCTGTAGAGATGACAACGTCTCCTACATTTAAGGTATGATGGAAACCGCCCGCTGAGCCTGTGTTAATCACATAATCAGGTTTGAAACGGTCAAGCAGCAGCGTCGTGCTGATCGCCGCGTTTACTTTTCCGATGCCTGATTTTAAAAGGATCACTTCGACGCCTTCATAGGTGCCCGTTGTAAATTCGCAGTGAGCGATTGTTTCCTGTTTCGCATCTTTCAGTTTGCTTCTTAAAATGGTAACTTCCTCTTCCATTGCTCCGATGACTGCCAGTTTCATTTATACACAATCCCTTCAATTTACCGTTTTATCGCCTCCATTATCCAGACAAAGTCATTCTGCTGCGTAAATCGCGCAGTAAATCCCTCGGCTGAAAAGATGGTTTTCATCGTCCCGAGTGTCGGATAATGTTCCGTCTTTAAATCGTTCGCCAATTGATGATAGCCGTTTCGGCCGGCTTTTGCTATTGCTTGAACATATGCTTCAGCATCCTCAAAGACGGTATCGGCAAACACTATTTTATCATGCTTCTGAAGGATTGTGCCATACTGCTTTACAGCCGTTTGCTTTTCTTCATCAGTTAAATGATGAAATGCATACGAGCTGACGATGGTATCTATTTGAAAAGGCGGATCGGGAAACTCGAGAAAATCTCCGTCACTGAACACAGCTTTATCAGAAAGCTTGTCAGCTGCCAATTTCCTCATGGACGGAGACGGTTCTACACCAAACACTTTTTTGTTCGCATTGACTAATTTTGCTGTTAAATTACCCGTGCCCGGCCCGAATTCTAAGACATTTGATCCGGAAAGGCTGACGATGGTATCAAGGATATTTTCATACCCTCTGAACACCTCCGCATATTGTTTGTCAGCCCCTTGCACAGTTGCATCATAAGTCGCTGCCCAATCTTCAAATAAAGGAATAAATTCACGGCCCATATATTTTCACACTCCATATTTTATAATTCCTATGAGTATACTATGGTTTAATGATGGAACAGTTCCTATCCTATCACAAAAAAGAAAAGAAGGGTACTAAAATACTTTGGGATGATTGCGCAAATACGGTAAAAAGGCTTATACTTTCATATGATCGTTAAGAAATCGGGAGGGTCTTTTTGCGATGAATTTTCAATTAGATTTAATAAAAGATAAAGTAGAATTTTTTGAAGCTGCTTCTTTACAGGAGCTGGAAAAGAAGATTAACGTTCAAATTGAAAACAACCAGGCGATTATGCTTCGTGTCCGTTCTGTTTCCCATCAGATGACGGCTGTTGACGGCAGAATCATATACAGCGCGGCGGTGCATTTTTCCGCTGATGTGTGACAGTCAAATCAAAAAGCAGCTGAATTGGATCAGCTGCTTTTTTGTGTTTATTTTAATGTTTCTACTTTTGTCGGCTTCCAGCCTTTTTTGTCTTCCCACGTAATGGTGACCTGGTATTTTTTTCCGTTCGTTTTGTCCAAAATTCTTCCCTTTGCATCTTGCGGGCTTCCGTTGTTTCCAAGCCACAGCACGGTCATGTTATCCTTTGACACACCAGTCGCGTAACCCATGGCGTCAAGCATTTCTGACCAGTCTTCAGAGCTTGAATCATACGTCGCCGCATGTTCGCCAGTCTGTTTTGTACCGACGGGTTTCCATTTGGAATTGACAATGGTTTTTTCAACATTGCTTGATGAACCACCCTCTGTTACAGTAGCTCCTTTAAACGGATCGCTTGATTCTGAGTCCTTTTTGCTTTTGTCAGCATCACTTTTAGATGAATCGTCTTTTTTGCTGTCGGAATCTGAAGCTGAGTCAGATTTATCCGCTTTATCTTTTTTGTCATCGTCTGATGAGGTATCTTTTTTACTGTCTTTTATGTCTTCATCCGATTTTTGCTGCGTTTTGCCTGAAGCCGGAGATTCCTGCTTTTGGCTTGTGTCCGCTTTTTCGCTCACGTCGCTTGACGGGCTGTTGATGAAGAGGCTGACTGCAACAACGACAATAAGAATAGATACGATAGCGATTAAAATGTTAAGCACCAAGTTTGCCTTCCTGCGCTTATCACGGTTTTCAAAACGAGATTGTTTATTGCTCAATCATTCTGCACTCCTTTATCCCTCTTGCTCAGCATATATTTTACCACGGGCTGAGCCGTTGTTCTATGTCTGATTTATTTCATTTTGATGTACCTTTTTAACAATATCATAAAACACTGTATTTGTCAGAGCCTTATCCCCCGGGGTGTCCATGTGCAGGACGACGAGAGCGTATTTCGGCTTGTCGGCAGGAAAATATCCGGCAAACCACTTGTGGTAAAGCGTTTTTTTATCCTCCGTGAACATTCCCGTCTGAGCCGTGCCCGATTTCCCCGCTACAGCGTAAGGCAGATCCTGAAATCTTCTGCCCGTTCCTTTTGGAGATGCGACGACTTCCCTGAGCGCTTTTTGGAGCTGCTGCGCCGTGTACTTGTCAATGTTCTTGCCCTTTAACGTCTGTTCTTTGAATGCAGCCATCGTCGTGCCGTTTTTGTATTCAATCTTGTCTGCGATCTTGACTTGTTTTTTCTCACCGCCCCGTGCGATCGTAGCCATCATATTGGCGATCTCAAGGGGTGTTACTTTCACGTTTTTTTGCCCGATGGCTGTCTGTGCAACGGCTTTTTTCACGGTTTTATCCTTTTGGTCTCCCCAAATGACGCCGCTTTTTTCATTGTATAATTGCCGGAAATCGTCTTCGCGGTACAACTTGCCTTCCCATCCCGCCCGCTGTGTGAGACCGAGCTTTTCCGCCATGTTCTCAATCACGGACTTGTCCTTTTTGATCATTTCTTCCGCAAGGCTTGTGAACGTATAATTGCAGCTTTGGGCAAAACTTTCGCCAAAATTGAGTGTGCCTTTATCGTCCCCGGGCTCTCCGTACAGATTGAGGCTGCAATTAAAGGTGCTGCTCGGCTTCACCGCATTTCGTTCGATTGCCGCTGCCGCGATAACCGTTTTAAATACAGAACCCGGATAAATCGGCGTCAGCATGTAATTTTGCAATGTCTGCTGCTTTGACACATCGGCGTCGGGCTTTGATACCATTCCGAGAACATTGCTTTTTTCAATATCTAAGAGGACTGCTCCCCCCTTTTTTAAACCGCGGTTTTTTAATACATCTTCCATTGCTTTTTGAATGTTCCGGTCAATGGTGGTTTTTACTTGCAGCGGATAAAATGCGTTTGCTTCAGCCGTATATTTGACGTCCATTCCGAACAAAGGGTTTCCCCTTCCGTCCACATGATACAAAAGCTTTGTGTCATGATCCGCCAGTAAAAATTCATCAAATGTCCGTTCCATCCCGCTTGTCCCGATTTTCGCCGTTATCGGCAGTTCTTTTCGTCCGGGATATTTCTTTTTGAGAAGCTCCGGGTCCTGATTTGTCGTGCCTAAAAGGTGTGCGGCTATGTTGGTTTCTTTGCTGTCTTTCATATATACGCCGTAAATGCCGGGATATTTCAAAGAATTGATATTTGAGACAGATTGTTTTGACAGATGCTTTATTTTTTTGCCGTTTAAGATCACGGGTTTTTTCGCTTCAGTGAGCATTTGCTTAAGATCTTCCTGCTTCATTCCGAGGATGGCCGAGACCCGTTTAATCGGCCAATCCTGTGTCACGAGAAACGGAAAAAGGACGACGGCCGGCTGTTTTTTTCCGGTCAGCTCTGTACCGTTCCGGTCAAGAAAAGGCCCTCTGCCGTCAGAAATCAACACCTCTTCAGTCCGCTGCTGGACGCTCTCTTGAAGCAGATTAATATTTGATTTTGAAAAAGATTCAGTAAAGAACAGCTGGATTTCAGCAAGCCTGGCGAGCAGAAAGAAAAACACCAGCAGAAAACAAATGACGGCTGTCTTCAGCCTTTTCGATACGATCATAAAAACACCTCATCCACATTTTGGACGAGGTGTTTCATTGTTAAACGGATCTTATGAAATTTTCACAATTTTCACGAGCATTTCTCCGCCCGGCGTCTGTACTGTGACTTCATCGTCCACTTTTCTGCCGAGCAGGCTTTTCGCGATTGGCGAGTCGTTTGAAATTTTTCCTTCAAACGGGTCAGCTTCAGCGCTTCCGACGATGGTGTAAGATTCTTCTTCACCGTCAGGCAATTCAATGAATGAGACTGTTTTTCCTAAGCCGACTACATTTGAACCGCCGTCGTCTTCAATGATCTTCGCATTGCGGATCATGTTTTCCAGCGTTGTGATACGCCCTTCCACAAATGCCTGTTCTTCTTTTGCAGAATCGTACTCAGAGTTCTCGGAAAGATCTCCGAAGCTTCTTGCGATTTTAATGCGTTCCACTACTTCTTTACGTTTAACCGTTTTCAATTGCTCTAATTCTTGTTCAAGTTTTAGTTTTCCTTCTTCAGTCATCGGAAAAACTTTTTCTTGTGCCATGTTCCTTCACTCCTTGGTGGTTGTCCCTCAACAATAACGTTTGATTATGTATGAGAGCATGAACGAAAAAATCAAGAATGAGAACACAGGGCAGTCCTCGTTCTTCTCTCCCATATAGGTACTGTTTATCTTAAACTGAATGGTGCGTTTTCTGCAAATATTTCGGTTTATAAACAGGGAAAGAAGGGAACTGTCGCATTCCCTTCCAGCCTATACATAATATGGTCTGAGTTATTTATGTCTATGCTATGGTATTACAAAATTGCATTTTGTTCAAGGATCGTTTGAATCTTCGTGACCATCAGATCGATTGCGACGTGATTTTGGCCGCCCTCCGGAATAATGATATCCGCATAGCGTTTTGTCGGCTCTACGAACTGATTGTGCATCGGTCTGACGACGGACACATATTGTTCGATGACTGAATCAATTGAGCGGCCTCTTTCGTTAATATCTCTCATAATCCGTCTGATGATACGAAGATCGGCGTCAGTATCGACATACAGCTTAATATCCATTAAGTCGCGAAGTCTCTTATCTTCTAACACGAGAATGCCTTCTAAAATAATAACATCCTTCGGCTCAACCGGAACGGTTTCCTCAGAGCGCGTATGAATTTTATAGTCGTAGATCGGTTTTTCAATCGGCCGGTAATTCAAAAGCTCCTGAATATGCTCGATTAAATAGTCATTATCAAATGCGAGCGGGTGATCGTAGTTTGTGTTCAGCCTTTCTTCAAAAGGAAGATGGCTTTGGTCTTTATAATAAAGGTCTTGCTGGATCATTAAAATCGAGTGCCCTTTAAACTGTTCGTAAATGGAACGGGTGACGCTTGTTTTTCCTGATCCGGAACCTCCTGCGATGCCTATAACTACAGGACTCTTACCCATTAGTAATTACTTCCCCTTTCTCATCATGTTGCTCGGATAAATCTTTTTGTCTACTTTAAAAGTAACGATTTGCAGGGGGTGGCGGGCAGCATCAAGCACGTTTCCGTCTTCGTCCCAAATAGTGCCGATGGTGTATGTGAAATTCTCGATTTCCGGTCCGAAAAATTCCACTTCGTCACCTTGTTTAAAGAAATTGCGCTGCTGGAGCGTCACCATTTGAGTTTCTTCGTTATATTCGAGCACAAGGCCGGCAAAATCAAATGTTGTTTTCTTTCCGTGCTCTCCAAACATCTGCTCCTCAAAGCCCGGTGTGCCTTCAAAGAAAGCGGGCGCTGTATCTCTGTTTGCGCACTTATCCAGTTCTTCAAGCCATTCTTTTTGGATGACAAAGTTTTCAGGATCGGCGCAGTATGCGTCAATGACTTTGCGATAGACGCTGACAACCGTTGCGACATAATGGATAGATTTCATCCGGCCTTCAATCTTCAGGCTGTCGATGCCCATCTCGATCATTTGCGGAATGGATTCAATCAATTTTAAATCTTTCGGGCTCATTGCAAACGGCGCGTCTCCGTCATCGTACAGTGCGACCGCGTTTGCTCCGTCTGTCTGATACAGATCGTAGTCCCAGCGGCACGACTGGCAGCAGCCGCCGCGGTTGGAATCACGCGCCGTCATGTGATTGCTCAATACACAGCGGCCTGAATAGGCGATACACATTGCACCGTGGATAAAAGTTTCGATTTCTATATCCACTTTCTCTTTCATCTCTTTGATTTCCAGTCCGCTCGTTTCACGGGCCAGCACCACGCGGTCAAGGCCTTCTTCTTTCCAGAACTGGACCGCTTTCCAGTTTGAAAGAGACTGCTGCGTGCTGAGATGAATTTCTACGTCCGGCGCCACTCTCCGGCATGTTTCAATGATCAGCGGATCAGCGACGATGATCCCGGCCACCTTCGCGTCTCCTAACGCTTTTAAGTATTCCTCAAGACCGTCCATATTTTCATTATGGGCAAAAATGTTTGTTGTCACGTATATTTTCGCCCCGTATTTTTTGGCGAATTCTACGCCCTCTGCAATTTCTTCTATAGAGAAGTTATCAGCATTGGAACGCAGTCCGTATTCCTGTCCTCCGATAAAAACCGCGTCCGCCCCGTAGCGGACGGCGATTTTTAATTTTTCCAGGTTTCCTGCCGGAGCAAGGAGTTCAGGTTTTTTCGTAATGACGCGTTTTCCGTTTACGACTTTGGAAATGGTTTGATTTTGTGCAGTCATCCGTTACACCCTCCTTTTTAATAGACCGTTTCTTTAAAGAAAAATCCTGTGTCTATCTTTCTGTTCACAGGCTGAATGCTTTCAATCCGCTCTATCCAGCTCTCTTTTTGATCTTCGTATGCTTCCCGGCTGTCAGCGCATAAATCAATCGCTTCCCTGTACATGCGGGTCACTTCAACTAAGTATTCCGGAGACTTCAGGACGCCGTCGATTTTAAATGAATCCACGCCTGCGTCAATCAGATCCTCTAATTCTTCTATGATGCACACATCGTTCGGGCTCATGATATGCGTGCCGTTTTCATCCTCAAAAATCGGATATTTATTGCCCCGTTCTTTGTCATGCAGAAACATGCCCGCTTCTTTTTTCTTCTGTTCAATGTCCATGTTCTTGCCTTGGTATTCGAAATAATGGCCGACTAATGAACGTTTTGACTGGAACATGCAGGTCATGCCGTGGACTTGAACTTCAATTTCCACTTCGGCATTTTCTTTAATCTCAACGATGCTGTCCATATTTAATTCCTTTGCCAGCACCGCGCGGGCTGCGCCTTTGCGGCCCCAATAGTTGCAGGAGTAATAGTTTGTTCCCGTTGTTTCGGTGCTCCAGTGGAGCTTGAGGTCAGGAGCTGCTTCCCGCGCCGCCATTAAAACGGCCGGATCTCCGAATACAGCCGCATCGACGCCGGCTTCTTGCAGAAAGGCAAGGTAGCCGTTAAGCCCGTCCACTTTTTCATTATGAAAAATGGCATTGACAGCCGCGTACACTTTCACGCCCTCTTTATGGGCAATAGCTGCAGCTTCTTTAATATCTTCTCTTGAAAATTCCCCGGCCAGTCTCAGGCCGTATCTTTGTTCCCCGACTAAAATCGCAGTTGCGCCTGCTTTTATAAGCGGCAGAATATCCTGTACCGCTGTCGGCGTTACCAAGAGCTCAGGTTTTTTCATGATCGTCACCTCTTCTTTTTACTAATGGCAATACCGTCTCCGATCGGCAGTAAGACCGTTTGATAGTCAGGACGGTTCATCAGCCAATGGTTATATCGATCGATTTTTTCGACAAGCTTCCGTCTTCTTTTCGGCTCAATTTGTGAATGGTCCTCCGCCACCAGCCCTTTAAACAGCACGTTATCTGTAAAAATAACCCCGTCCCGCGCAAGCATCGGTTCATAGAGCTCAAAAAAGTTCGTATATTGGCCTTTGGCCGCGTCGATAAAAATCGCATCATAAGGAGCCGTGACACGTACAGACTCCGAAAGCTCCAGCGCATCCCCGTATAGTACGTGAATCCGATCATCCATTTCAAAGTCTTTTATATTGTTCACAGCTTCTTCATAACGTTTTTCATCACGTTCAATCGTGTAAATGTCCGCTTCCGGCAGCTCTGATGCCATACGAATCGCGGAATATCCGATTGCCGTACCGATTTCTAAAATATTTTTCGCCTGTTGAATAGACAGCATTTGAAGCAGCACCTCGATGCCCGCTTCTTCCATAATCGGAACATGATGTTCTTTTGCATAGGCTTCAAGCTTTTTCACTTTATCAGGCCGAGGCTTCAGCAATGCGTTTATATACTCATTTATTTGTTCATACCGATCATTCACGGCAAACAGCCTCCGTTCTAAAAAGGAGCGCCCCAATCGAATCCGCGGGGGGCACTCTCTAAGACACTTCTTTATCCATAAGTAAACAACCCGATATATTTTATCATAAAACCTTTTAGAATGGAATAAAAGGAGAGCTTTTGCCCTCCTTTATTCGCTGTCTTTTTTGGAAATATACTTTTCCTTCGCCTTATTATGTTCTTTTAAAGTTTTCGTAAAAACAACTTCACCGTTTGATTTTGCCAAGAAATAGAGGAAGTCGGTTTTTTCCGGGTTAAGCGCTGCTTCCCATGAAAAATCGCCGGCATTGGCAATCGGCCCCGGCGGCAGGCCCTTATGTTTGTACGTGTTGTACGGAGAATCGATTTTCAGATCTTTATAATAGACACGGCTTTTATGTTTGCCCGCCGCATATAAAACAGTCGGGTCGGTTTGGAGCGGCATCTTTTCTTTAAGCCTGTTGTAAAATACGCTTGCGATTTTATGGCGGTCGGCTTTCGCCGTTGCTTCCTCTTCAATGAGCGATGCCATCGTAAGTGCGTTATGCACGGAAAGTTTCTTTTTCGCAAGCACCGATTTGTACGTTTCGACGCGGGTGTTTGTCTCCTGAACCATAGCCGTCAGAATCGCGTCAAGGGATGTATCCGGATCGTTAAACGGGTATGTAGCCGGATACAGGTAGCCTTCGAGCGGATGCTTCAGCTTCTTATTGGAAAGTGCGTCCGTTATCGTATCGGGAAATTGTTTTTTCAATTTGGCTATGAAGGTTTCGTCATCAAGCTTAGCCATGACTTGTTGTTTTGAAAATGACGTTTCCTTTGCGATCGCGTCGGCTATTTGGGTGAGCTGCTTTCCCTCCGGAACGGTGATTTGGAACGCATAGCCCGTTGAGCCTGCGGTCAGTTTTTTGATAATCGCATCCGCGTCCATTCCTTTGTTCAGGTGGTAGTAACCGGCCTGAAATCCGGAAGCCCCTTTATATTTTACATAAAGCTGAAACGCTTTCTTGCTTTTGATGACATGCTTATCCTCAAGGACAGCCGCTATAGCTGATACCGATGATCCGCTCGGAATGTTAATATTTACTGTCGTTTTACTGCCTTTTTCAACTGGCGCAAGCAATGATTTTCCATAGAAAAAAGCACCGCCGATGATGATGAGAACAGCAATCACGGAGGACAGTATTATAGTCATTTTTTTGTTTTTTTGCAGAACTGAATTTTTAGGCTGATTGATATTCATACAAGTTATTTCCTCCCAACAGCTCCTATACTACATGATTCGGGTGCATTCGGCAATTTATTACAAACAAAAAAAGCCGGAGCACTTATCGGCTCCGGCTTTTACTTTCGGCTTATTCTTCGTCTTCATCCGCTAAAAACGTATTCAGCGTTTCTTCGATCATTTCCCACTCTTCATCGGTTTCGATCGGCATCAGTTCGCCGTCTTCTCCGTTTTCATTCGGCTCGAAGCTTGAAGCGTGAATTTCGATCTCTTCATCATCCTGAGCATCAATCGGATAGTAAAGTACGTAAGATTTGTTAAATTCGTCGTTTTCAAATGTAAACAGCACTTCACAAAGCTGTTCGTTTCCTTGATCATCGACAATCGTAATGTGTTTTTCGCCGTGTTCCATTATTTTTCACCTCTGGCTTTAGTTTAGGCTGTCCAAATATCCTTGAAGAATCATGACAGCCGCCATTTTATCAATGACTTTTTTTCGTTTTTGCCTGCTGACGTCAGCCGCGATCAGCATTTTTTCAGCCGCCATCGTCGTCAGACGCTCGTCCCACAGCACAACAGGAACATTGTACGTTGTTTCAAGCAGTTTCGCAAATGTTTGGCTGGCTTCGCCTCTCGGGCCGATCGTTCCGTTCATGTTTTTCGGAAAGCCGAGCACGATTTTATCTACAGTATAGTCCTTTATCAGCTCGGATAAACGGGCAAGCCCGTATTCTCCTTCCGCTTCGTTTATTTTTATCGTCTCGATGCCCTGGGCCGTCCAGCCCATCTCATCGCTCAAAGCAACGCCGAGTGTTTTCGTTCCCAAATCAAGTCCCAGTATTCTCATGAGTTTGTTTACGCCTCTTTATGCTGTTCTAGATAGGATTTTACCAATTCCTCAATTAATTCGTCGCGTTCCAATTTACGAATTAAGTTCCGGGCGTCGCGATGCCTAGGAATGTATGCAGGATCTCCTGACAGCAAGTATCCGACAATCTGGTTGATAGGATTGTACCCCTTTTCCTGAAGCGCGTCATATACCGTAATCAGCACTTCTTGGACGTTTGTTTCAGCAGAATCATCGGAGAAATTAAATTTCATCGTTTTATCAAACGAGCTCACCGCTTTGCACCTCTTTCCCAAATTCGCAGGCAAAGTTCAGCCTGAGGTCCTCATCTTATCATCATTCTACACTAGTTGAAAGGATTATAAAACGGATTTTATCCAATCTTCTGCAGAAGTGAGGGCCTCTTCCAATTTCTCAGGCTGCTTTCCTCCGGCCTGCGCCATGTCCGGACGGCCTCCGCCGCCTCCGCCGCAAACTTCCGCTGCTTGTTTGACCATCTTGCCGGCATGAAGCCCTTTTTCGATCAGATCTTTTGTTACCCCTGCTGAAAGATTGACCTTATCATTTTGCACCGCTCCCAGGATAATAACCGCAGAACCGAGTTTTGCCTTCAATTCATCCACCATTGTACGCAGGTGGTTCATATCTTTGGCGTTTACTTTTTCAGCAAGCACTTTCACACCGCCGATGTCTTTTACTTTAGACAAAATGGCGCCCGCTTCCACATTGCCGAGCTTGCTTAAGAGTGATTCATTTTCTCTTTGCGCTTCTTTCAGCTCCGCTTGAAGAGATTGAATGCGTTTCGGCACGTCTTTTACGTTTGCCTTTAATTCATCTGCTGCCTGATGAAGCAGGTCAAGCTGGCTGTTCATTTCCTGATAAGCGCCTTTTCCGGTTACGGCTTCGATTCTTCGTGTGCCGGCCCCGATTCCTGATTCAGATACGATTTTAAACAAGCCGATTTCAGCCGTATTATTGACATGGCAGCCGCCGCAAAGTTCGAGGCTGTAATCCCCGACTTGAACAACGCGTACGATATCACCGTATTTCTCGCCGAACAGAGCCATTGCGCCCATTTCCTTTGCTTCACTGATCGGTTTAAGATCAATCGCTACAGGAATGCTTGCCCAGATTTTTTCGTTCACAATCACTTCAAT
This sequence comes from Bacillus sp. ISL-51, assembly GCF_018613535.1. Taxonomy (GTDB): domain Bacteria; phylum Bacillota; class Bacilli; order Bacillales; family Bacillaceae; genus Bacillus. The sequence continues at coordinate 274,187 of NZ_JAGGQB010000006.1, read as the reverse complement.
GCGTTCAAGTTCTTCTTTTGTCACTTGGCCGAAGTGGGAGAAATCAAAGCGAAGCCGGTTTTCCGTTACGAGTGAACCCGCTTGGTTGACGTGTGTGCCGAGGACATCTTTGAGCGCCTGGTGAAGCAGGTGTGTTGCCGTATGGTTTTTTACAACACCGCTCCTCATTTGATCCTCAACATCCGCCGTAACGCTGATGCCTTTTTGAACAGTTCCGCTTTCCACTGTGCCTTCGTGCACGTGCTGGCCGTTCGGCGCTTTTTTGACGTCTTTAATTTTCACGACGGCCTGCCCGCTTCTCAGCACGCCCTTATCGCCTATTTGTCCGCCGCTTTCGGCGTAAAAAGGCGTTTCATCAAGAAGAATCTGAACCGTATCCCCTTCATGCGCCTCTTCGATTAATTGTCCGTCCTGAAGAAGCTCGATTACTTTGGCCTCAGCCTTTGTACGATCGTATCCGACAAATGTGCTTTCAACTGTAATATCGCGCAATGCGCCGCCCTGCACCTGCATGCTGCCGACATCTTGACGAGCGTTTCTGGCGCGCTCGCGCTGTTTGTTCATTTCTTCTTCAAAGCCTTTGTGGTCAACCTTCATTTGTTCGTCTTCTGCGTATTCCTCTGTCAATTCGACCGGGAAGCCGTACGTATCGTACAGTTTGAACACATCTTTTCCTGAGATGATCCCGCTGCCGCTTTCTTTTTCTTTTTTCATGACGTCGGATAAAATGGCAAGCCCTTCATTCAGCGTTTCATGGAAGCGTTCTTCCTCCGTTTTAATGACTTTGGCGATAAAGTCTTGTTTTTCTTTTACTTCCGGATAGAAGGCCGCCATAATGTCAGCTACAGTCGGAACAAGCTCATACATAAACGGACGGTTGATGCCGATTGTTTTCGCATATCGCACAGCGCGGCGCAAAAGTCGTCTCAGTACATAGCCGCGCCCTTCATTTGAAGGAAGCGCTCCGTCGCTTACCGCAAAGGCTACTGTTCTGATATGGTCGGCAATGACTTTAAATGCCGTGTCCTTCACATCGTCCTTGCCGTATGTTTCTTCAGAGATACGTTCTGTTGCTTCTATAATCGGCATAAACAAATCGGTGTCAAAGTTGGTCGGAACGTCTTGGATGACAGAAACCATCCGTTCAAGCCCCATGCCCGTATCAATATTTTTCTTCGGAAGCGGCGTATAAGTGCCGTCCGGATTGTGGTTAAACTCAGAGAACACTAAGTTCCACACCTCAAGATAACGGTCATTTTCCCCGCCCGGATACAACTCAGGGTCAGATGGATCATTGCCGTATTTTTCGCCGCGGTCATAGAAAATCTCTGTATTAGGTCCGCTCGGGCCCTCGCCGATATCCCAGAAATTCCCTTCCAGACGGATGATTCTTTCTTCGGGTACGCCGATTTTTTTCGCCCACAGGTCATATGCTTCTTCATCCTCCGGGTGCACCGTAACGGATAAAAGCTCTTGGTCAAAACCGATCCATTTCTCGCTCGTTAAAAACTCCCACGCCCAAGTAATGGCTTCTTCTTTAAAGTAATCCCCGATGGAAAAGTTTCCGAGCATTTCAAAAAAAGTATGGTGGCGCGCTGTTTTCCCCACATTTTCAATGTCATTTGTGCGGATTGATTTTTGCGCGTTTACGATTCTTGGATTTTCCGGCACGACACGGCCGTCAAAGTATTTTTTCAGCGTCGCAACGCCGCTGTTGATCCACAATAAAGACGGATCTTCATGCGGCACCAATGAGGCGCTCGGCTCTACGGCATGGCCTTTTTCTTTAAAGAAATCTAAAAACATTTGACGCACTTCAGCAGATGTTAAGTGTTTCATCGAAATTCCTCCTTATCACTACCCGAAATTCTCTTTTGCGACAGCAAAAAAGCCCTCTCCCTATGCAAACTATGCGTTCACACAGGGACGAGAGCTGTCTCGCGGTACCACCCTGATTACAGGCTCAGCCGGCCCGTCACCTTTCATCCCGTAACGCAGGACTGCGGCAGCCTTTAACTGCACTCAGGATTAGCTTCTGCCGCTCTTCTGTTAAAGCTCCTTTCAGCATATTGGAGCTTCTCTCTTAAACAGGGCTTCGGCGTACTCGTATCCGTCACTCGAGATTCGTATGTATTCTACTCGAAATTATAGACAAGCAAGGCCCGAATGTCAATGTTCCGTCCTTATCCGCAAAAAGTGAATGGCCATCACCTTTAACACAGCTGTTGCCGGGACGGCGAGAATCATGCCGGGAATGCCAGCAAGTTCTCCCCCTGCCAAAAGCGCAAGCATAATAACGACGGGATGCATTTTGAGACTTCGGCCGACAATGAGCGGGCTTAAGATATTGCCTTCTATAAACTGCAGAATAAAGATGGTGACAATGACGACGATCACAGCCTTAACCGACAGCGCCAGCGAAAGGAGCAGCGCCGGAACCGCACCGATAAACGGGCCGAAATACGGAATCACGTTAGTAATTCCGATAATGAGGCCTAAAATGAGCGGATAAGGAAGACCGAACAGCCAAAAAGAACCGCCGGCCAAAAGTCCGAGCAAAAAACAAACGAGCAACTGGCCGCGGATATAGTCGCCGAGAGAATCATCGACATCCCGCAAAAACTCACTGCCCCTTTTTCTCCACGACTTCGGGGTCAAATACCAGACTGTCTTTTTCATTAAGTTAATGTCTTTGACCATATAGAAAACGAGAAAAGGAATCGTCGCCGCAATCAGAATATAATCAAGCACAAAACGAATGCTTCTGACGGTGCTTTCAATCGTCCCGGCGAGAAAATCTTCCGTCTGCTGAATCATTTTGTCCATCCGGTGATGCATGCCGTCCGGCCAATGATCCGTATGATTATGCAAATGCCGCAGCATGCGGTTGTAGTTTTCAGCAAGGTCCGGGATGCTCGCGGACAAATCCGTCAGCTGTTCAATTAATACGGGCACCCCTTTATAAACGCTCCAGCCGATCCCGCCGAAAAACAGACAATAAATCAAAAGCAGGCTTAAAGTTCTAGGCATTCCTTTTTTGTGAAGCCATTCAGTAATCGGAAGCAGCAGATAAGCGATAAATACTGCAATGAATATAGGAATAAAGAGAGATTTTATAACAAGCCATAAGGGCGACCATAACATATCGAGCATACAAAAGACATACACTGTTAACAATACAAGCAGACATATTGCCACCCACATTAAGAGCTGCAGCGGTTTTTGAAGCATTGTGTTTCACCTCTTGCTTTATCTTTTGACAGAAAGCAGGAATTATTCCCGCTTCGTAAATGTCAGCCTAATGACGCAGACCTCTTGATCGAATAAATTATCAGAAATTACAAAAAATTTTAATGTGAATCAAAAAAATCTGAATAATACACCGTAACGTTAATATGATCAACATATAAAGATAGTAAATATGACACAACTTGTCTGAAATTTTTGTTTAGGAGGATTGCGATGATCTCATTTCAGGATGTAAATAAGCACTACGGAGATTTTCATGTACTGAAGAACATTCATTTACACATTCAAAAGGGAGAGGTAGTGGTTGTCATCGGCCCTTCCGGTTCAGGAAAAAGCACGCTTCTCCGCTGCATTAACCAGCTGGAAACAATTGACGAAGGCATCTTGACGGTAAACGGCACCGCCATCCACGACAAAAAAACGGATATTAATAAAGTCCGACGCAATATCGGTATGGTGTTTCAGCATTTTCATTTGTATCCGCATAAAACCGTATTGCAAAATATTATGCTTGCACCGATGAAAGTGCTGAACCAATCAAAAGAGGAAGCAAAAGAAACTGCCTTATATTATTTGAAGAAAGTCGGCATTCCGGACAAAGCGGATGCTTATCCATCACAGCTTTCAGGCGGGCAGCAGCAGCGCGTGGCCATCGCCAGAGGACTTGCGATGAAGCCTGAAGTCATGCTGTTTGATGAACCGACGTCCGCGCTCGATCCCGAAATGATCGGAGAGGTGCTGGATGTGATAAAAACTCTCGCAAAAGAAGGCATGACAATGGTTGTCGTCACTCATGAAATGGGATTTGCCAAAGAAGTCGCCGACCGCATCGTATTTATCGACGGCGGGTCAATCTTAGAAGAAGCTGCACCGGCTGAGTTTTACGCCAGCCCTCGCGAGGAGAGAGCGCGTTTATTCTTAAGCCGTATATTAAATCACTGATAAAGAAACGGGGGAACTTTAATGTCACGTGCAAAAAAATGGTTATCTTTCGGATTGATCTCACTTTTGGCCGTCTTCATGTTAGCCGCTTGCGGAGGCAAGGAAACGGGCGGAGATTCAAAGGGGAGCAAAAAAGATACATTGGCCGCTATTAAAGACAATGACAAAATCGTCTTCGGCGTCAAAACCGACACCAGATTATTCGGCCTGAAAAACCCAAGCTCCGGAGATATTGAAGGTTTCGACATTGATATCGCCAAACAAATCGCCAAGGATATTTTAGGCGATGAGAAGAAAGCAGAGTTTAAAGAAGTCACATCCAAAACGAGGATACCGATGCTGCAAAACGGCGATATCGATGCCATTGCCGCAACAATGACGATAACGGATGAACGCAAAAAAGAAGTTGATTTCTCAGATGTCTATTTTAAAGCCGGGCAATCCCTGCTCGTCAAAAAAGGAAGTAAAATGAAAAGCACCGCTGACCTCAGTAAAGGCTCTAAGGTTTTGGCGGTAAAAGGCTCAACTTCCTCACAAAATATCAGGGAAAAAGCGCCTGATGCGACAGTGCTTGAATTTGAAAATTACGCGGAAGCTTTCACTGCGCTTAAATCAGGACAGGGAGATGCCCTTACAACCGATAACGCCATTTTATACGGCATGGCTGATGAAAATAAAAACTACCAGCTGACAGGCGGCACTTTTACCGATGAGCCGTACGGAATCGCCGTAAAAAAAGGCCAATCCGGCCTCGTAAAGGAGATCAACGCCTCTTTGAAAAAAATGAAGTCTGACGGAAGATATGACGAAATCTATAAAAAATGGATAAAAGAAGACCCAGCGAAATAGAACCATCCGCGGGATGAGCAGATATGCTCATCCCCATTTTATAAGGAGTGAAAAAGCGTGAATATTTCTATTTTAGCCGATAACTTCGATATGTATCTGGACGGTTTTTTCCACACGCTGCTCGCAAGCCTGATCGCACTCGCCGGCAGTTTTTTGCTGGGCGTTCTGATTGCCGTTATGAGAATGACGGCTTTTAAACCATTTCAATGGGTCGGAACAGCGTATGTGGAATTCATCCGAAATATTCCCCTCCTCTTAATTACGTTTGTTTTCTATTTCGGCCTGCCGAACGCCGGGCTGCGGCTTGACGGCTTCCAGGCGGGAACGATCGCGCTGACCATATATACGTCCGCTTTTATCGCAGAAGCAATCAGGGCCGGGATTCAGACCGTCGCCAAAGGACAAATGGAAGCGGCCAGATCCTCTGGCTTTACATACGGCCAGGCGATGAGACACATCATCCTTCCTCAGGCGATTAAAATCGTAATTCCGCCGCTCGGAAATCAGTTTTTAAACCTTGTAAAGAACTCCTCTATACTCGGGGTGGTGGCGGGATTGGATTTAATGTATCAGGCGGATCTCGTTTCCTCCAGCACACTCGTTGTATTTGATGTGTACATCTTTGCAGCGCTCTTTTATTTAATTTTAACGATACCGCTCAGCCTCGGTGTTCATTATTTAGAAAAACGCCTCGGAAAAAGTTATTAACGAAGGAGAGTGAGAGCCGTGGACTTCATCGGCGCCTATACGCCGGACCATCTGCTGTTTTTATGGAACGGATTTTTGATTACGCTTTATGTTGCTTTTATTTCAATTATACTCAGTTTTATTTTCGGGCTTGTCGCCGGCACTTTGCGCTATGCGAAAATTCCGATTGTCTCCCGCGTTATTGCGGCAGCCGTTGAAACAATTCGAAATCTGCCGCTGTTATTAATCATTTTCTTCACGTTTTTTGCCCTGCCGGAAATCGGGATGAAACTGGAGATTACAGCGGCTGCCATCACCGCTCTGACCATATTCGAATCGGCCATGCTGTCAGAAATTATCAGAAGCGGTTTGCAATCCGTTGATAAAGGACAGATTGAAGCGGCTCGCTCATCAGGCCTGACCTATACGCAAACGCTCTTTCTCGTCGTGATGCCGCAGGCGCTCCGCCGCATGGTCCCGCCGATTGTGAGCCAATTTATCTCTTTGTTAAAGGATACGTCTCTCGCGGTCGTCATCGCTCTTCCCGAATTGGTTCATAATGCACAGATATTAAACGAACAAAGCGCAGACGGCGGTTATTTCTTCCCGATATTTCTGCTGGCGGCCTTTATGTACTTTGCGGTCAATTACAGCCTTTCACTTGCTGCCAGACGGCTTGAAGCCAGACAGATGTAAAAAGGATACTCCTGAAAGAAGTATCCTTTTTCACATTAAAACATTTTCATGACACGTCGTCTCATCCGTTTCATGCCTTTTTTGTTCATCATATCTGATTGAGAGGCCATGCGGTACATAATGGCTCCCGCTCCTAAAGCCAATAAAGAGGTCATTGTTTTACCCATCGCGCGTATCTCCTTTCAAAACTAAAAATTGATACTGCGTTCATCTTCAGAAAACAAATCATCAAGACTGCTTAACGTGCCGTCTTCCTCTACTTGATGTGTCGCAATTTTGCCCTTTGCCACCGTCAGTTCAATGAAACAGCCCCAGCAATAATATTGATTTACGCCGATTTTGCCAATATCTTTACTTTTGCAGTTTGGACATATAAGCACAGACTACACCTCTTATCCGTTCAGGACGATGCCGTCTTTCCCTATTTCGATAAGCGTATCAGCTGCACGCCGCACTTGGCGTTTGCCTGCCAGATCTGAAAAGAAGCCGTCCGAGAGTTCATATGCTACGATTATGCCCTTGTCCATACAAAAGTATACATCTTCCATAAGCCCCATCATTTCACCCTCAGGCGATTTCACCGGCTGCATCTTAATCTGTTCAAAGGTGAAACAGCTCTTCGGCAAAGGCTGCAGGTGGTCTGTAACGGCAAAAACGGCTTGCTGGTTCATATCACTTATATCAGAGGCCTGCAAAAATAGATGGCGGTAATGAAACAGGCGTTTCTGCTCAAGAACAAAACCGAGAAACTGTCCGTCAAGAGAGAAACACACATCCGATATCATCCCGAGATTACGGCTAGTGCGTTCGGCATATACAGTGCGTCCTTCAGCTGCATGGCATGTTCTCAAAGTGTGATCAACCACCTTTTGTTGAACACGTATAGGTTTTGCCAAGAAGCCGGGCACCATACTTTGAAATGACTTCCACAATAAAAACCCGGCACATGTTCATGCCGGGTTTGTTCACGCTTCTTCTTTCATAAAATCAAACGGCGTAATGCCTTCCATTCCGATATTTGCATCATATACACTGAACGGCAGCTCTTTTTGCAATGCCGCCAGCTCTTCATCCATCTCTTCCGTCTGCTGAGCCAGCCTGTTTTTGAGCGACGTTTGCCTGACGGTTGCATCATTATTTTTGACGCCCCACTCAAGCGCTTCTTCCTCTCCGCAAAGAATCAGAAATTTTTTCGCCCTTGTAATGGCTGTATACAGCAGATTTCTCCTGAGCATCCGGTAATAGCCTTTGACTACCGGAAGGACGACAATCGGAAATTCGCTTCCTTGAGACTTATGAATTGAACAGCAATAGGCGTGTGTAAATTGGCTGAAATCTTTTTTCGTAAAAGTGATTTCATTGCCGTCAAACGAAACGACCGCCATGTCTTCTTTTTCCGTATTTTCTTTGGCATAAAAGATGGACACGATTTCGCCGATGTCACCGTTAAACACATTGTTTTCCGGCTGATTGACAAGCTGCAATATTTTATCTCCCGTCCTGTAGACAACATCTCCGAATTTCAGTTCACGCTTTTTTTCTTTCGGCGGATTCATAATGTCTTGAAGAAGTATGTTGAGCTCGTTAATTCCGGCTTTTCCCCTGTACATCGGCGCAAGAACTTGGATATCCTTTGGTGTATATCCCTTCTTTAACGCGTTTGAGACGACCTTATCAACAACCTCTTTAATTTGCGAGGAATTGCAGCGGATAAACGAGCGATCCTTTGTCGGCGCCGTCAGTCCCTTAGGCAGCATTCCTTTTTTCATATCATGGGCGAGCTCAACGATGGATGATCCTTCAGCCTGTCGGTAAATGTCGGTCAGGCGGACCGTCGGCAGCACCTCCGAGGCCAACAGATCTCTTAACACTTGGCCCGGCCCTACAGACGGAAGCTGGTCTTCATCACCGACGATAATCAGCTGAATGTGCTTGGGGAGCGCCTTAAACAGATGGTTCGCCAGCCAAATATCGAGCATACTCGCTTCATCTATAATAAGCAGTTTTCCCTCAATCGGCTGATCTTCATTATAAGTAAAGCCTTCAGCCCCGTTCCAGCCGAGCAGCCTGTGAATCGTGACAGCCGGCAGACCCGTAGATTCGCTCATCCGTTTTGCGGCTCTTCCCGTCGGGGCGGCAAGCAGCACCGGAAATGCTTCGTCTTTTTTATAATCTGCCGGATCGAGCGACACACCGTGCAGTTCGCTGTATAATTCGACAATTCCTCTGATTACGGTAGTTTTTCCGGTGCCGGGTCCTCCGGTCAGCAGCAGCATCGGTGATGAGAGCGCCTTTTGAATCGCATCCTTTTGGCTCGGGGCGTATTGAACTTTCATGCGCTCTTCCAATTCACCGAGTGCCAGCAAAAATTCTGATTCGGGAAATTGATCAGCGTACTCAGTTTGGCCCGCAATATCGAGCACGCGCTTCGCAACGTTCTGCTCCGCGTAAAACAAGGACGGGAAATAACAGCGTTCATCTTCTATCACGATATCTTTATGCTCCCCTAAAGCGATGATGCCTTCGGCCGCGTCCATTTCCGACACGCGCCCGCCGTCGGAAGATTGATTTAAAAGCGTTTGTGTGTTGATGATAAGCTGTTTTGTTTCTATGTACGTATGCCCCTCTGAAAGGCACGTCGATTCAATGGTGTATAAAATAGCCGCTTTAATCCGCTCAGGGTGGTTTCCGGACAGCCCCATTTTTCCGCCCAGCTCATCCGCTTTTACAAAGCCGATGCCTTCCACATCCTTCACAAGCTGATAGGGATTTTCCTGAATTTTTTCAAGCGTCTCTGTTTCGTAAGCCTGATAAATTTTCATGGACAGCTGCGGCCCGAACCCGTATTGGTTCAGAGAAATCATAATCTGCTCCAAGCCCTGATGGCGCTGAAGCTCGCCTGCAAGCTTATCCGCTTTCTTTTTTGACATTTTCGGCACATCATAAAGAACAGAAGCATCGGCCAGAATTTTATTCAGTGCGCCGTCTCCCAGCTTTTTGACGATTTCTTCTGCCGTTTTTTTACCGATGCCCTCAAACAGATCACTTGATAAATAGTGGATGATGCCTTCTTTTGTGGTCGGAATTTCTTTTTTAAAATGCTCTGCCTGAAATTGCAGGCCGAACTTAGGATGCGTTGCCGTTTTTCCGTAAAACGTGTAGGTCTCTTCTTCTTGCAGCAGAGGGAAGTAGCCCGTTACGGATACGACCTTGTCTTCAATCGCTTCAGACGTTTCGGCGACTTTTACTTTCAGTACCGTGTACAGGTTGGTGTCATTATGATAAATGACAGTATGAATGGTGCCTTTTACAAACGGCTCTTCTTCCATTTTCAGCTGATCCACGAGCCTTCCCTCCTTCTCGATTATGATTGGGCGATAAGCTGTTTCGCATGAAGCGCGAGCATATGATCCGGCTGTATTTCAAGCGTGCGTTCAAGCATCTGAAGCGCCTTTTCGCGATCTTCTTTATACGCATAGGCGACACCCGCATTATAAAACGCATCTGCGTGATCTGGGTCCTGCTCAATTACTGCATTGAATTGCGCCAGCGCTTCATCAAGCATTTCTTCATTTGCCAGGCACATTCCGAATTGGAAACGGGCCTCCGTGTCATTTTCATTCAGTTCAATAGCACGCTGCAAATAGGGCAGCGCAAGCTTCGGCTGCTCTAATTTAACGAGAACGGTGCCGAGCATATAAAACAAGTCGCCGTTTTCCATACCTGAACGGAGTGCTTTTTCAAACATATCCTTCGCTTCCGGATAAGATTCTTTCATGACATATACATTTCCCGCTCCATAATATGCCGCTGCCGCTGAGCTGTCCAGTTCAAGCGCTTTGTCATAAAATTTAAGCGCCCGTTCCAATTCATTTACAGAGGAAAGCAAGTTCGCAAAGTTAATGTACGGCACCGCATCTTGGGCATTTTCTTCGATAGCCTTTGTAAAGGCTTCGGCCGCTTTTTCGTAATCGCCTTCCTGCATGGCGTCAATTCCGATTTTATTATAATCCATTCCCCATCTTCCTTTCGCTAAAAAACCCCAACATGCGAGTTGAGGTTTTTTTACATGTGTTATACGTACCACAATTTCGTTCCGTCTTTATAGACATCGTCAATCGTTCCGCCTCCAAGGCACTCTTCACCGTCATAAAAGACGACGGCTTGTCCCGGCGTCACGGCGCGAACCTGCCCGTCAAACACGATTTCCGCTTCATCTGCGCCCGTCATTTTCACGGTAACTTTGTGATCTTCCTGACGGTAGCGGAATTTCGCCGTGCAGCTTATTTCACTTCCGTCCATTATGCCGGGACGCGTCCAGCTGACATTTGTCGCTGTAATCTTATCAGAATACAAAAGCGGATTATGGAACCCTTGATCAACGTAAAGAATATTTTTTTCAAGATCTTTTCCGACCGCAAACCACGGCTCGCCGCTGCCGCCGATTCCGAGGCCGTGCCGCTGGCCGATCGTATAATACATCAGGCCGTCATGGCGCCCCTTCACTTCTCCGTCCATCGTCATCATATTGCCCGGCTGAGCAGGGAGATATTGGCTGAGAAACGTTTTGAAGTTGCGTTCGCCGATAAAGCAGATGCCCGTGCTGTCTTTTTTCGCTGCCGTCGCAAGTTCTGCTTCTTTGGCGATTTCCCGGACGCGGCTCTTTTGCAGATCACCGATCGGGAACATCACTTTACTGAGCTGCTCTTGGCTGAGCTGATTTAAAAAGTAGGTTTGATCTTTATTCTCATCAAGGCCGCGGAGCATGCGTACTGAATCCCCGCTTCTGTCAACCCGCGCATAATGGCCTGTGGCGAGATAATCCGCGCCGAGTGATAAAGCATGCTCTAAGAAAGCCTTAAACTTAATTTCTTTGTTGCACATGACATCCGGATTTGGGGTTCTTCCGGCTTTATATTCATCCAGGAAATATTGAAACACCTTTTCCCAATATTGTTTTTCAAAATTGACGGCATAATACGGAATCCCGATTTGGTTGCAGACACGGATGACATCTTCGTAATCTTCCGTCGCCGTGCAAAAACCGTTCTCATCCGTATCGTCCCAGTTTTTCATAAATATCCCGATTACATCGTAGCCCTGCTCTTTTAACAAAAGGGCTGCCACGGAAGAGTCGACGCCGCCTGACATTCCGACAACGACTCTAGTATCCTCCGGCCGTTTTTCCATTTGCATTCACTCCATTAAAAACGTAAGTCCGCTTTTTTAAGCAAGCCGTTTGACAACGGCGGCAAGCTTTTCGGCGGCTGTTTCGATTTGTTCCGCCGTATTGCCGAGGCCGAAGCTGAGGCGGATTGACGAGGTCAGCCTGCCGCTCTCACTTCCGAACATGCCCGTAAGCACGTGGGACGGAAGAACGGATCCCGCGGTACACGCAGACCCGCTTGATACGGCAACGCCTTCCATGTCAAGATTGACCAGCAGCGCTTCCACCGGCACACCCGGAAAATAAAGATTTAAAATGTGAGGCAGGCTGTTCTCGGCATCTCCATTCACCTCTGCCTTGACGCCGGCTTTTTCCAGCGTGCTGATAATGATGTTCTTAAAATCCTTAAACAGTGCGGTTTTTTCTTCCCGCTCACGGTTTGAAAGAACGACCGCTTCCTTTAACCCGGCGATGCCCGGTACATTTTCCGTACCTGCGCGCCGCTTTCTTTCCTGCTCTCCGCCAAGAAGCATCGGTGACAGCTTCACCTCTTGATTTACATATAAAAAGCCTGTCCCTTTTGGTCCGTTTAGCTTATGACCGGAAACAGACAGCAAGTCAATTCGGCTTTTATTCACGTCAATCGGCAGATAACCGAACGCCTGAACGGCATCTGTGTGAAAATAGGCTTGATGTCCGCTTAACAGCTCTCCGATTTCGTCAATCGGCTGAACCGTTCCGACTTCGTTATTGCCATACATGACGGTAACAAGGATTGTATCATCACGAAGCGCTTCTTTCACCTGATTTGCACTGATCCTTCCTGAAGGGCCCGGGATCAGGTATGTCACCTCAAACCCGTCTTCTTCCAGCTTTTCGCAGGCATGCAAAACGGCATGATGCTCAATAGCCGTCGTAATGATATGCTTTCCTTTGTCTTTCCGGGCAGCAGCGGTTCCGAGGATGGCTAAATTATCAGCTTCCGTGCCGCCGCTTGTAAAAATGATTTCCTGTTCTTTCGCGCCGATTTCCCGTGCGATATCCGCTCTCGCTTCGTCTACCCATTTGCGTGATTCTCTCCCGAAGGAATGAATGCTTGACGGATTGCCGAAACTGCCGAAGAAGAGCGGTTTCATTTTTTCCAGCACACGCTCATCCATTGGAGATGTCGCGGCATGATCTAAATAAATCCGTTCCATTGTTTTTACACCTCTGATTTAAATATAGAACATGTAGGCTTCCTGCTCGCCGTCTGTGTAGCTCGCAAGGTCTTCTAACGTTGTGCTGTCCAGCACATCTTTTACGGCATCGCGGATGCGGATCCATAACTCCCGTTTGGCAGGCTCTTCATCCTCGAGCACTTCCACCGGACTGATCGGCCCTTCCAGCACCCTGATAATGTCTCCGGCCGTTATCTCCTCAGGCTGGCCGCCGAGCACATAGCCGCCGTAAGCGCCTCTGATGCTTTTTACGAGTCCTGCGTTTCTGAGCGGTGATACAAGCTGTTCTAAGTAATGCTCCGAAAGGCTGTTTGTTTGGGCAATGCTTTTGAGCGAAGTCGGGCCGTCTCCGTGCTTTTTCGCCAATTCAATCATAATGGTGAGCCCGTATCTTCCCTTTGTCGATATTTTCATTATGAACACCCCAGTCAATTCTAATTGTTAATTTATACAAGTAAATGGATATGAATAATCTGTTTAGTGTCTTATAGACCAACTGTTATTATAACATAACTTACCCTAATTTTCATTGGCTCACGCGGACTGAGACACCCCCCCTTTTCTAATCGTTATTTTTCCGTTACCCTGTATATGTAAGGAGAGATGATCATGAAGCCATTGGCGTATCGGATGCGTCCTACCAAAATAGAAGATATTATCGGCCAAGAGCATTTGGTCAAAGAAGATAAAATCATCGGCAGAATGGTGCGTGCCAAGCATTTATCATCCATGATCCTGTACGGGCCTCCGGGGATCGGCAAGACTTCGATAGCCACTGCCATCGCAGGCTCGACAAGCATCGCATTCCGGAAACTGAATGCCGTGATTCACAACAAAAAGGACATGGAGATTGTCGTTCAGGAAGCGAAAATGTCCGGGCAGGTCATTTTAATACTTGATGAAGTTCACAGGCTTGATAAGGGAAAACAGGATTTTCTGCTGCCTTATTTAGAAAACGGCATGATTATCTTAATCGGCGCAACGACAGCCAATCCCTACCACGCCATTAACCCGGCCATCAGAAGCCGGACGCAAATATTTGAGCTTGAACCTTTAACGCCTGATTTAATCAAACAGGCGCTGACAAGAGCGCTGACAGATGAACACCGGGGACTCGGTTCTTACCGCGTTGCCGTCGATGACGAAGCGATGGATCATTTCGCCGGCGGCTGCGGCGGAGATGTCCGTTCAGCCTTAAACGCGCTTGAGCTCGCCGTGTTATCAACGAAAGAGTCCGACGGCGGCACCATCCGCATTACGCTTGAAACTGCGGAAGAATGCCTCCAGAAAAAAAGCTTTTCCCATGATAAAGACGGAGATGCACATTATGACGTCTTATCCGCGTTCCAGAAATCGATTCGCGGCTCTGACGCAAACGCGGCCCTTCACTATTTGGCGCGCCTTATTGAAGCGGGAGACCTTGAAAGCATATCACGGCGGCTTCTTGTCATCGCCTATGAAGATATCGGACTTGCAAGCCCGCAGGCCGGGGCCAGGGTGCTGAGCGCCATTCAGACCGCAGAGCGGATCGGCTTCCCTGAAGCGAGAATACCGCTGGCTAACGCGGTCATTGAGCTGTGCCTTTCACCAAAATCCAACTCCGCCATTTTAGCCGTTGATGAAGCGATCAAGGATATCCGGTCGGGAAAAATCGGAGACGTGCCGAAGCATTTAAAGGATGCGCATTATAAAGGGGCGGAAGAGCTCGGACGCGGAATCGGCTATGAATATCCGCACAACTTTGAGAACGGCTGGGTAGAGCAGCAATACTTGCCCGACCCGCTAAAAAACAAGCAATATTATAAGCCGAAACAAACGGGTAAGTTCGAAGCAGCTATAAAGCAGGTATATGAAAAATTAATGAAACAGAAAAAATAATCAGGCAAGGACACAACGATGTGTTCTTGTCTTTTTTATACAAAAAAACAAATGACAAAAATTAAAATATGTCATTTGTTATCTTCATGTGCTATGATCCTATCAGGAGGCGGTATTTACATGAATGAAAAGGTAAACAAAAGAGAAATATTAGACGCCGCTGAACACACGTTACGGCGATTCGGGCCGAAAAAAACCTCTGTCACCGATATTGCAAAAGCCCTGAACGTAAGTCACGGAACGATCTACAGGTACTACCCCAGCAAAACGGCATTAAAAGAAGCCGTAACGGAGCGCTGGCTTAAAGAACAGATTTCAGCCCCTCTTCAAAGTCTGTTAACAGATTCAGAAAATGAATCACCTGATATGCTGTTAAAAGCGTACGTGCTTAAGCTCATTTCACTGAAACAAACGTACGCAAAACAAGTTCCGGAAATGTTTGACATGTATGCCGAGGTGACAGCCCGCTCTGCCGGTCTCATCAGCCGGCATATCAAAACGATCATCGGGCAAATCAGAAGCATAATCCAAAAAGGAATGGAAAATGATACGTTCCAGTCTATCGCAGATGACCTTGCCTGCTCTGTTTTTTATGCGACGGCGCGTTTTCATCATCCCGCCCATGCTTATGAATGGAATGGTGAAACTATCCGGGAAGATTTTGAGCAAGTATGGAAGCTGATCAGTGAAGGTTTCTTAAAAAAGGGAGGAAAAGAACATGACTGACGTCAACGGAAAAACGGCTATTGTCACGGGTGCTTCAAGAGGAATTGGAAAAGTCATAGCCGAACAGCTCGCCAGTTCAGGCATAAAGGTCGCTGTGAACTACGCAAACCATTCTGAGCAAGCTGAAGCCGTTGTGAAAGGAATTCGCGCAAAAGGCGGAGAAGCCAAAGCCATCAAAGCGGATATCAGCAAGCTTCCTGAAATTGAACGCCTTTTTACAGAAACGATCAGCACATTCGGAAAAGTCGATATTCTTGTGAACAATGCCGGAATGATGAAAACGACGATGCTGAAAGACGTTACCGAAGAGGAATTCGACCGCCACTTTTCCATCAACGCCAAAGGGACATTTTTTGCCTGTCAGCAGGCAATGAAATATATGGAAGACGGCGGCAGGATCATTAATATATCCACATCCGTCCTCGGTCAGATGTTCCCCGGGTACAGCGTGTACGCAGGCACAAAAGGCGCGGCAGAACAATTCACAAGACAATTAGCGAAGGAATTCGGCGCTAAAAACATTACGATTAACGCCGTGGCGCCGGGTCCGATCAATACTGAGCTGTTCATAGCAGACAAAACAGAAGAACAAATTTCCGCGCTGACAAAATCAAATGCTTTTCACCGATTAGGAGAAGCAGAAGACATTGCCGGCGTAATCGGGTTTCTCGTCAGCGAACAGTCCGAATGGGTGACAGGCCAGACGATTCGGGTGAACGGCGGATTTATTTAGATAAAAAACAGCCTTACTCACTAAGGACTAAGGCTGTTTTTCTTTTTATTTATCTTTTACTCGTTTGATTTCAATATCCTTTAAAAGTTCCATCACGACATGCCCGCCCATAATCAGGCCGGCCACCGATGGAACGAAAGCGTTGGAAGACGGCGGCATTTGCGCTTTGCGGATTTTCGCTTCATCATTCCCCACTTCTTTTCTGACCTCTTCCCGAATGACGATCGGACTTTCATCAGAAAAAATGACCTGTACGCCTTTTTTAATTCCTTCTTTGCGAAGCCTTGTCCGGACGACTTTGGCAATCGGATCAGTATGCGTTTTGGAAATATCAGCGATTTGAAAGCGTGTCGGGTCTGTCTTGTTTGCCGCTCCCATGCTGGAGATTAACGGAATGTCCCGTTTGAGGCATTCCTTCATTAAATGGATTTTATAATGAATGGTATCTGACGCATCAATGACATAATCAAGAGGATAGTCAAAAAATTGCTCATACGTCTCTTCCGTATAAAACATTTTTAAAGCAATGACATCACAATCGGGGTTTATATCGGCAATCCGCGCTTTCATTAAATCCGTCTTCGGCTGACCCACCGTTGACAAGAGCGCGTGTATTTGGCGGTTTACGTTTGTAATGTCAACGTCATCTTTATCGACAAGCAAGATGCGCCCTACCCCTGATCTCGCCAAAGCTTCGGCTGCAAATGAACCGACTCCGCCGACGCCGAGAACGGCCACTGTGCTGTTTTTCAACGTATCCAGCCCTTCTTTTCCAATCGCTAACTCATTACGGGAAAACTGGTGTAACAAGAACCTCACTCCACATTCTGGTTTTATAGGATCACGGCTTAAAGAAGCCGCTGTTTCAGGACATAAAAAATAAAGTCCCAATTGTGCCGTTGCAGCTTTCCTTCGTTTTGAACCCGCTCTCAGCAGGTGGGTGCCCTTTTTTAAATCTTGTAAGTCCTCTTTACCGAATGAAAAGAGGCATGTACGCCATTTAAAAATGCGGGCTCCCAAATCAAAAAAATGTTCGGTCAAAACTAGGTATACAACTAACACATCAGGACTTTATTTAACTTGTCAAAATCATATCACAGCAGATTTTGATTTTCAAGAAACAAACTGCTCATCTTAATTTTTCACTTTACTTTTGACAGAAAGGTGAAGTTCATCAAGCTGGGCGTCGCTTACTTCTCCCGGCGCTTCTGTCAGCAGGCAGCTCGCGCTTGCCGTTTTCGGGAAGGCGATTGTATCTCTTAAATTCGTGCGGCCCGCAAGAAGCATAACCAAACGGTCCAAGCCAAGGGCAATTCCGCCGTGCGGAGGAGCGCCGTATTCAAATGCTTCGAGAAGATACCCGAATTCCTCAACCGCTTGTTCTTTTGTGAAGCCGAGGAGCGCAAACATTTTTTCTTGAATATCCTTTTCGAAAATACGGATCGAGCCGCCGCCAAGTTCGTAACCGTTTAAGACAAGGTCATAGGCTTGCGCCTTCATGTCCTCAGGCGCGGTTTCAATCAGCTCAAGATCTTCACGTACAGGCATTGTAAACGGATGGTGCGCCGCATAAAAACGGCCTTCTTCCGCGTCATGCTCTAATAGCGGCCAATCAACGACCCATAAGAAATTGAAGAGGCTTTCGTCGATCAAGCCGCGTTCTTTTCCGAGCTTCAACCGAAGTGCGCCAAGCGATTGGGCGACAATCTCAAACTTGTCAGCGCCAAACAGCAGCAAATCGCCTTCAGCAGCGTCAAGCGCTTCAATCAGCTTCGCCTGCTTCTCTTCATCAAAGAATTTCGCAATCGGGCCTTTAACGCCTTCAGTTTCAACTTTTACCCATGCAAGGCCTTTGGCGCCGTAGTTTCCGGCAAATACGCCGAGCGCATCGATATCCTTTCTGGAGTAGTCGCCGGCTGCGCCTTTGACATTGATGGCTTTGACAACGCCGCCGTTTGCAACGGCTGATGAGAACACTTTAAATTCGGTATCCTTCACAATGTCGGATACATCCGTCAGCAGCATGCCGAAGCGTGTATCCGGTTTATCGGAACCGTAACTGTTCATGGCTTCATCGTAGGTCATGCGCGGAAGCGGAAGTGAGACTTCGACGCCCTTCGTTTCAAGCATGACCTTCGCCATCATTTCTTCTGCGAGAGCCATGATGTCTTCTTGGCTCATGAAGGACATTTCGATATCGATTTGCGTAAATTCAGGCTGACGGTCGGCACGCAGGTCTTCATCACGGAAGCAGCGGGCCACTTGATAATAACGCTCAAAACCTGAAACCATCAGCAGCTGCTTAAAAATTTGCGGTGATTGCGGAAGGGCGTAAAACTCTCCTTCATGCACCCGGCTCGGCACTAAGTAATCACGTGCGCCTTCCGGTGAGCTTTTCGTTAAAATCGGTGTTTCAATATCAAGAAATCCATTTTCATCCAAGAAATGGCGGATCGCCTTCGTTACCTGATGACGCATTTGCAGCGTCTGGAACATGGCCGGACGGCGCAAATCCAAATAGCGGTATTTCAAACGGACGTCCTCTGAAACGTCATCCGCCTGATCGCTGATCACAAACGGCGGTGTTTTTGCCGCACTCAGCACCGTTACCGATTCAGCCTTAATTTCGATTTTGCCTGTTTTCAAGTTTTGATTCACTGTGCCTTCTTCACGGGCAACAACCGTTCCTTCGATATCAAGCACGTATTCATTTCTGATACCTTCCGCAACGGCAAGGGCTTCCGCTGATACGTCAGGATTAAATACCACTTGCACAATGCCCGAACGGTCACGCAAATCAATAAAGATCAAGCCGCCGAGATCACGCCGTTTCTGCACCCATCCTTTCAGTTTGACGGATTCGCCAATCGATTTTTCAGTGATATCGCCACAATAAAATGTTCTTCCAAACATAGCGTTCCTCTCCTTCACTACTTTTGATCTGCCTTTAACACTTGTATCAGCTCATCTAAAACCACTTCACGCTGTTCTCCGGTGTCCGCATTTTTCAAATTGATTTTGTTTTGGGCAAGTTCGTCTTCCCCTAAAATCGCTATAAAACGCGAGCCCAGACGGTCAGCTGTTTTGAATTGGCCCTTCATTTTTTTGTTTTCATAATCAATTTCGCTTGAAATGCCGGCTTCTCTCAGTTTGTACACGAGAGAAACGGAATGATCCTTCGCTTTTTCTCCAAGTGTGACGATGTAGCAGTCAATTCCCTGATTGACAGGAAGCTCCGTTTTCTCGGCGTCAATCGCTGCCAGGAGGCGCTCGATGCTCATCGCAAAACCGATACCCGGCGCTTCCGGTCCGCCGATCTGCTCGACAAGCCCGTCATAGCGGCCGCCGCCGGCAAGTGTTGTAATGGCCCCAAAACCTTCTGCATTGCTCATGATTTCAAACGCAGTGTGATTGTAGTAATCAAGCCCTCTGACAAGGTTCGGATCGATCTCAAACGGAATGCCGAGCGCTGTTATATATTGCTGCACCTTTTGAAAATAAGCTGCCGATTCATCATTTAAATAATCAAGAATAGACGGTGCCGTTTTCATAAGCTCATGATCTCTGTCTTTTTTGCAATCGAGAATTCTGAGCGGATTCGTGTGCAGTCGTGACTGGCAGTCTGAACAAAATTCGCCGATGCGCGGTTCAAAATGTTTGACGAGCGCTTCCCGGTAGGCCTGACGGCTGTTTTGATCACCGAGGCTGTTCAGCACGAGCTTGACATTTTTCAAGCCGGCTTTTCGGTAAATGCTCATCGCAAGCGCGATTACTTCTGCGTCCACGGCCGGATCTTTAGAACCGATGGCTTCAATCCCGAATTGATAGAATTGGCGGAAGCGTCCCGTCTGCGGGCGTTCATAACGGAACATCGGCCCGACATAGTAAAGTTTCGTCGGCTGAACCGGATTCGCAAATAATTTATTTTCGTTAAACGCGCGCACCGCAGCAGCCGTGCCTTCAGGACGAAGCGTCAAGCTTCTGCCTTTTCGGTCTTCAAAGGTATACATTTCTTTTTGCACGATGTCTGTAGATTCACCGACGCCTCTGGCGAACAGTTCCGTATGCTCAAAAATCGGCGTGCGGATTTCTTTATATTGATAAGTACGGCATGTGTCTCTCATAATTTGTTCAACGAACTGCCATCTGTCTGATTCACCCGGCAGTATATCCTGTGTGCCTCTTGGAATGTGATATGCCATTTTACAGGCCTCCTTCATTGTCTTTCTTAAAAACATGAAATCAAAAAACTCCCGCCCCTACTATACATGTATAGTAGGGACGAGAGTTATACCCGTGGTGCCACCCTAGTTGGAATGCCTCAGCATCCCCGCTCTGGCCCTTAACGCAGGTTCACGTCCGCTGCCTAATAACCGATGCATCAACATGCAAAAGCGTTCAGCAGGAAACCTCCGGAGTGTTGTTTCGAGAAAGATGCAGTGCGGATCCGCTTTCAGCCCGGGACGGTTCCTCTCTTCTCCATGCATTCTTACCTACTCTTCTCCATTATCGGTTCAAATAGTTATAATTTCTTATGTACATCAATTTCTATTATAATAATGGGATTACACTGCTCTGTCAAGTTTTATTCCGTCTGTTTCTTTTTGAAACGGCTTCTTTCGATAAGAGCCCGAACTCTGAAGACGTCTCTTCAAGATAGCCGGTCTGTCCCGCCTCGGCCTGTTCACTGAAGTGCAGATTTGCTTCTGTATCGTGCAGCGCGCGACCCATTTTTGGTTGATATTTCATGATTTGCACACCTTTTCGCTGTATTTACGACTAGTATAAACAAATCATTTTATTTTTATTTAACATTCAGCAAGGAAATTACGATATTATACAAGAATATATTTTAGTTAGTTCAGAAAGGAGGACAGCCATGAATAAGAAAGCTCTTGCTCTTATTTTATGCAGCGTCATCATCACAGCACTTCTCCCGTCATTTCATACCGTTATTGCCGCAGAAGGAGAAGCCGTCATCGCAACAGACAAGATCAATGTCAGAGGCGGTCCCGGCCTGAGCTATGGAATTATAGCTGAAGTGAAAAAAGGAGAAAGATATCCGATCCTCAAAGAAGAGGGTGACTGGGTGCAGATTCAGCTGAGCTCCGGTAAAACCGGATGGGTCGTCTCCTGGCTGATATCAAAAACAACCGGGGGGACAAGCAGTGCGTCCGCACAAAGCGGAACAGTCACTTCCACTGACCCTGACCTCCGTATCAGAAAAGGGCCCGGGACTTCGTATGAAGTCATCGGCAAGCTTCCGCAAGGCGCACATGCGTCCGTGCTTGATAAAGACACCGGATGGGTGAAAATTTCTTATCAAGGTACGGCAGGATGGGTTTCTTCCGATTACGTCACAGCGGAAAGCGGCGGACGGGAGACGAAAGAGAATTCATCCCAGAGCGGTTCAAAGAGCGGGACGGTCGGCGTTTCCTCGTTGAATGTCAGAAGCGCAGCGTCACATGGTTCAGCAATTATCACAAAATTATCCCGCGGAACAAAGGTAGCGATTTTGAGCGAAGACCACGGGTGGGTGAATATTGAAGCAAACGGGCAAAAGGGCTGGGCGGCGAGCCACTACATCTTAAGGGAGTCTGATTCATCAGACAGCGCTTCCGGCTCGGGCGGCTCTGACAGCTCAAGCTCCGTGAAAAAAGCATATATCGTTTACGGCGGGACGAATTTAAGAAGCTCGGCCTCGACCTCTGCTTCCATCGTGGAACGGGCCAATAAGGGCGCATCCTACCCTATTATCGGCTCGAGCGGCAAATGGTATGAAGTCCGGCTTGAAAACGGCCAATCGGCTTATGTGGCCAACTGGGTCGTCCAAACGTCAAAAACCGGGGAGGAATCCGGCGAAGCACCGGCTCCTAAAGCCTCAGGCGGAAACGGATCCCTCAAAAACAAAACGATTGTCGTTGACCCAGGACACGGCGGAAAAGACAGCGGAACGATCGGCTACTCGGGACAATTCGAAAAAAACTTAACGATTAAAACCGCTAAGCTTTTAGCAGGAAAATTGAGGGCTGCCGGTGCAAATGTGTATGTCACAAGGCAGGATGATACGTTTATCAGCCTGCAGTCACGTGTTTCAACTTCTCATTACCGGAATGCAGATGCCTTCATCAGCATTCACTATGACAGCTATGCTGATACGTCAACCCGGGGCAGCACGGCTTATTATTACAGTCCGTCAAAGGATCGTGAGCTTGCCTCAGACGTTCACTCCGAAGTGGTTAAGCGCTCGGCTATTCCCGACCGCGGCGTATTATTCGGAGACTATTACGTGCTGAGAGAAAACAAACGGCCTGCCATGCTGTATGAGCTCGGCTATCTCAGCCATCCGCAAGAGGAAACGATTTTACATAGCGGTTCTTACCAGGAAAAGGTGACTGACGGAATCGAAAGCGGATTGGAACATTATTTTCAGTAACAAAAAAAGCTGCCGTTTGGCAGCTTTTTTATTGTTTAGAATCCATAATCAATGTGACCGGTCCTGAGTTTGTCAGCTGAACATCCATCATGGCTCCGAATGTTCCGGTTTCGACTTTGATCCCTTTTTCACGAAGAAAGTCGTTCCATTTCTCATAAAGGTGCAGAGCCTGATCCGGTTTGGCCGCATTCATAAAATTCGGGCGGCGCCCTTTTTTCGTCTCACCGTAAAGCGTAAACTGTGAGACTGATAAAAGCTCTCCGCCTATGTCTAAAAGCGATAAATTCATCTTCCCGCTTTCATCGTCAAAAATCCGCAGTTTAACAATTTTTTCAGCTAAATAAGCGGCATCTTCCGCAGTATCTTCATGAGTGACACCGACAAGCGCCATAATGCCGGGACCGATCCGGCCGACTTCGGCACCGTCAACTGTCACGCTAGCTTCTGTTACGCGCTGAACAACTAATCTCATTGTAAGCTCCTTTTAATTCATTACCCGGCGTACTGAATAAATGTCTCTGATCTGCTTGATCCGCTCGACCACTTTGTGCAGATGATTGATGTTTTGAATAAAAATCGCCATATGAATCGTTGCCACTTTATTGCGGTCGGATTTGCCGGAAACAGATGATATATTTGTTTTCGTTTCATTTACGGCTTGAAGCACCTCGTTTAACAGCCCGCGGCGGTCATAGCCTAAAATCTCGATTTCAACATTATATTCCTTGCGCTTTTGAACCTGTGATTCATGCTCCCATTCGACTGGAATCAGACGCTCCTGCGCTTCATTGGTTTTCACGTTCGGACAGTCGTCACGGTGAACGGATACACCGCGGCCCTTTGTAATAAAGCCGACAATATGGTCTCCAGGCACCGGGTTGCAGCATTTTGACAAACGAACGAGAAGGTTGTCAATGCCTTTTACGCGGACACCCGCTTCCCGTTTTCTCCCTTGCGGATACTGTTTAGGCTCGGCAGTAACCTCTTGAACGATTTTTTCCTGCTCTTCCTGATCACGCAGTTTCCGTTCTTTTTCGGTGAGCCTGTTGGCCACCTGCAAAGCAGTGATGCCGTTATAACCGACCGCGGCATACATATCCTCTTCATTTGAGAAATTGAACTTATCGGCAACCTTTTGAAGATTTTCGAGCGTTAAAACATCCTTCACTTCAAAATCAAGGTTTTTGATTTCTTTTTCGACCAGCTCACGGCCCTTTTCGACGTTTTCTTCACGCCGCTGTTTTTTAAAGAACTGGCGGATTTTATGTTTCGCCTGCGATGTCTGGGCGAGTTTGACCCAGTCTTGGCTCGGTCCGTACGAATGCTTGGAAGTCAAAATCTCGACAATGTCTCCCGTTCTCAGCTTATGATCAAGCGTCACCATTTTCCCGTTGACTTTCGCTCCGATCGTTTTATTGCCGATTTCCGAGTGAATTCTGTAGGAAAAGTCGATCGGAACAGAGCCTGACGGAAGCTCTATGACATCGCCTTTTGGCGTAAACACGTATACCATGTCAGAAAACAAATCAATTTTTAATGATTCCATAAATTCTTCCGCATCGGTTGATTCGTTTTGGAATTCCAATATTTCACGGAACCAGGAAAGCTTTTTCTCAAAAGTCGCTTCTTCGTTTGCCGCCTTGCCTTCTTTATATGCCCAGTGAGCCGCAACCCCGTATTCAGCGATTTCATGCATCTCAAATGTTCTGATCTGGACTTCCAGCGGGTCGCCTTTAGGCCCTATCACAGTCGTGTGAAGGGATTGATACATGTTTGGCTTAGGCATCGCAATATAATCTTTAAATCTGCCCGGCATCGGCTTCCAGCAAGTGTGAATTATGCCGAGCACCGCGTAGCAGTCTTTAATGCTTCCGACAAGAATACGGACGGCGAGCAGATCATATATTTCATTGAATTGTTTGTTTTGCAGCGCCATCTTGCGATAAATACTGTAAATATGCTTCGGACGGCCTGAGAAGTCAGCTTTGATATTGACTTCTTCAACACGTTTTTTCACTTCATTGACAACCTCATCCACATAAAGTTCGCGTTCCGCGCGCTTTTTCTTCATGAGGTTTACGATTCTGTAATATTGCTGAGGATTCAAATAACGGAGAGCGGTATCCTCAAGCTCCCATTTAATTTTAGAAATCCCGAGGCGGTGTGCCAAAGGAGCAAAGATTTCAAGTGTTTCATTTGAAATTCTCCGCTGTTTCTCCTGCGGAAGATGCTTTAACGTCCGCATATTATGAAGGCGATCCGCCAGCTTGATCAATATGACTCTTATATCCTGAGCCATAGCGACAAACATTTTGCGATGGTTTTCCGCCTGCTGTTCTTCTTGAGATTTATACTTAATTTTACCGAGCTTCGTTACACCGTCTACAAGCATCGCCACTTCTTCTGAGAATGCTTCCTTCAGGTCATCGAGGGTGACATCCGTGTCCTCCACCACATCATGCAAAAATCCGCCCGCAATTGTGGATGGGTCCATTTCAAGATCAACGAGAATACCCGCTACTTGAATCGGGTGGATGATGTACGGCTCACCTGATTTGCGGTACTGTTCGCGATGCGCGTCATGTGCGTACAGGTAAGCTTTCTCAACAAACACAATCTGCTCCTCCGGCAGATAGGTGCGCGCTTTATCTATTACTTGCTCGGCAGTCAATACTTGTTCGTTCGCCATGGAATCACCTTTTTTAAATGTAAACTGTATTAGTTTATTATCAAGAAAAAAACGAGAGATGTAAAGGGCAGAAGTTCAAAACACCTAAAGATTCTGTCAGGATGATGAAATAATAGGAAAAAAGCACCCGGTCATGAGTGCTTTTTCCATTATGCGGTTAATATTTCATTAACGTTAAAATATCGTAATCGTCAAGCTTTTCTCTGCCGTTAAGGTAAGAAAGCTCAATTAAAAACGCGATTCCCGCAACGACGCCGCCAAGCTCTTCAACAAGCTTAATCGTCGCCTCGATTGTGCCGCCTGTTGCCAATAAGTCATCAGTAATCAGCACGCGCTGGCCGGGCAAAATGGCATCTTTATGAATGGTCAGCACGTCTTTTCCGTACTCCAAGCCGTAATCGACTTTAATGACTTCACGCGGAAGTTTTCCTTCTTTACGGACAGGCGCAAAGCCGACTCCGAGCGCATATGCGACAGGACAGCCGATAATAAAGCCCCGTGCTTCCGGTCCGACAACTAAATCAATTTCTTTTTCTTTTGCATATTCAACAATTTGGTCAGTCGCATATCGATAGACGTCGCCTTTGTCCATCAATGTCGTAATATCTTTAAATTGCACGCCCTCTTTCGGATAATCGGGCACAATTGTTACGTATTTTTTAAGATCCATCTGTTCTATGTCCTCCTCGTACTTTCATAAGCCTCTGAATCTTGATTCATCAGCTTATTCAGCCATTCCTTCAGCTCTTTGGCCGCGGAATAATTCAGCTTCTGGTCTAATTCCATCAGCTGCTGTTTTACCTGATAGGTTTGCGAGTCTGCCAGATCGCGTTTTTTCGCGCCGCTCACTACAGACAGCACACCATCTTCTATTTTAACAAAACCTAGATCAAAAAACACCTTTGTCATGAAATTGATTGTGTCAATTGACCAACCTCTGTGTCTTGCAAGATCTGAACCATGCTTCTGCAAGTCAAAAGTGCCTCTTTTCAAGAGAAACGCATAAAACCACTTGAAATCATTTCGCGACGGAAATGAGGACAGGAAATGTTCTTCATGATTGATAAAAATAAAATAAATCCGTTCCGGTTTCTTTCCGTTAAGCAAGCTTTTCAGCCAGTCCGCTGATGGCGGCACATCCAGAAAAACGGCATATTTTCCGTCAAGCTGAAGCGCTTTTGCCTCAGCCTCCGATTTGATTTCATACAGCTCACCGCGCAGCTCTTCTGTCCGGAGCTGCTGATTCGTTTTCCCGTTAAAACTGATCAGCACTCTTTTATCCTTCGGAAGCGCAGTGACCGTTTCTTCCCATGCCCGCTTGCCTCTTACATCAAAAAGCTGCCATTCAAAAACCGCAGCATCTTTAATCATAAGCTGTGGTTTCTTTCTGTTGTTCCATTCATTAATGGACATTTCACCGACGATGGTAATATTCGATCCGGGCACAAGCCCCGCTTCAAGCTCGCCTTTGTTAAAGCCGACGCAATCAAGCATGGCGGAATCATTTTTCACCGTCATTTTTACATGGTTTTTATTCGCTCCGATCAGACGGACATCTTCCAGCACCGCATTTTCCACCATCACATGCGGTTTCGGATTTAGCATTCCAAACGGCGACAGCATATTCATTTCGGTTATGCTCTCGACGGTAATGTCTTCAACACCGCAAACAAGATCAACGTCTTGAACGGGGATAAAATCCTCTTCCGTAAGCGTTTCTTCAGCCATTTGATTAAGCCTGTCCCTTAAATCAGGCACATCTTCGGCCTTCAGCGTCATCCCTGCAGCCATCGGATGTCCGCCGAAATGGGGAAGAATATCTCTGCAGTTTGAAAGGCTTGAAAAAAGATTAAAGCCCCTGATGCTCCGCGCAGAGCCTTTTGCAATCCCTTGTTCTTCATCAATGCCCAGAACAACCGCAGGCCGGTAAAAACGCTCTGCAAGCTTGGAGGCAACAATACCGACAACCCCCGGATTCCAGCCGGCTTTTGCCACAACAATCGCCGACAGGCTCCCGCTTTGCTGCTGAACCATTTCAACGGCCTCTTCCGTCATGGTTTTCACCAACTTCTGCCGCTCTTTATTCAGCTGGTCGATATTTGCTGCCAGTTCCTCCGCCTCAAAAAGGTCTTCAGTCATCAGCAGATGAACGGCGGGATCTGCCTGTTCAAGTCTTCCGACGGCATTAAGCCTCGGCGCGACCTGAAAACCGATCGTTTCCTCATCTGCTTGTCCGATATCTCCGCCGGACAGCTTAATTAAAGCCTGCAAGCCCGGACGGTTTGTTGTCCGAAGCCTTTCTATTCCCAGCGAAGCGATTAATCTGTTTTCATCATGAAGCGGCACCAGATCTGCAATCGTGCCGATAGCTGCTAAATCAAGGAGAGCTTCCGGCAAGGAGCCCGTGAGTGCATGGGCAAGCTTAAACGCCACACCGACGCCCGCCAATTCTTTAAACGGATAGCTGCATCCGGGCTGCTTCGGGTGGACAATCGCATAAACGTCAGGAAGCGCAGGGCCCGGCTCATGATGGTCGGTGATAATGACGTCTAAGCCCAGCTCTTTCGCGACCTCCGCTTCGTGAACGGCGGCAATGCCCGTATCAACCGTGATAATAAGCGAAAATCCCCGCTCTTTTATGGAACGGAAGGCATGTTCATTCGGCCCGTAACCTTCTGTAAAACGGTCCGGAATATAGAAATCAACATTAGCCGAAAGCTGACGGAGCGTTTTCAGCATCACTGACGTGCTTGTGACTCCGTCGGCATCGTAATCTCCATAAATCATAATCGGCTCACCGCGTGAAACCGCCAGCTTAATCCGATCAACCGCTTCCTGCATTCCTTTCAATTCAAACGGATCATAAAAGTCTGCATCCTTTGTATGTAAAAACAGCCTTGCGCTTTCTGCAGTGTCAAAACCTCTCTTCACAAGCAGAGACGCCACAAGAGGTGTTATGTCCAATTGTTCTGTGAGTGATTTGACCTTATCCTGATCTGGCTGCTGGATCTCCCAGCGCATTTTTGACGCTAACATAAATTCACCCCTCAACCACCCTATTATACTAGAGCGGACTGAGGGGTTTCAAATGTTATTCTAATCCTTTTTTCTCTTTCAGCATTTCTTCCGGCTGCGCCGCAGGTTTTTTTTCGTTTGTTTCAGCTGTCAATTCCGGAGCGGATCGGTTTTCTTTCCGCAGCATTTTAATTTCACGCTTCAATTTCATAATTTGAAAAATCCCGACGGAAAAGACGATGAGCGCCCCCATTAAAACGGAGCCTAAAATGACTAAAATAAGCGGCCATTCAGAGGTTCCGAACAGATAATCAACCTCAACCGCCCTTACATTAATGACCGCGAAAATGGCGACGATTAAGGTAAATATCAGAGCAAATATAATCGTCCATTGTTTATTCATACGTCAGCCTCCAGACTGTTGATTTCTACATGTTGTTCCCTTATCTTCCTGCTGGTAAACCTGCATTAAGATGTCAGTTTTCCTGAGCAGTGAACTGTTCGCGAATCAGCTTTTTCAATCCGCTTCTTTCACCGGATATCACCAGAGTATCTCCCTCTTCAATCAATGTATCAAAGCCGGGGCTTAGCTGCTTTTGCTGATTTTTCTTCACGATGGCAATGATTTGGACATTGTAATGCTTCTTTATATCCAATTCTCCGATGGTGCGGCGGACAGCCGGCGCTTGAGGCTCCGTTTTAAACCATTCAATAATCAGGTCATCGAGCGCAACTTCCACAGATTCCAGCGGTTTCGGTTTATACGTCATTCCGCCTAATATCGCAGAAATCTGCCTTGCCTCTTCGTCATTAAATTCAATAGAGGCCGTACATTCCTCATGATCGTTCTCATCGAAATAATAGAGCTCTCTTCTGCCGTCATTATGAAGTATAATACTGATTTTATCTTGATTTTTCGTAATGATTTCGACCTTCTGACCGATGCCCGGAAGCTCCGACTCACGAACCTTCATAAGAACCCTCCTACATGTTTTTCCAATGATGATTGATTATGTAAGCGTATGTCATTATAGCAAATGCCGGTTTCAAGTTCAATGAACGTAAAAGCAGGCTGCCTTCTAAAGACAGCCTGCTTGCCGTTATTCTTCGATTGATTTTTTCTTCGTAAACTCTTTTCCTTTCCATACAAGCCAAAGCTGTGCGGCAATGTAAAGAGAGGAGTAAACGCCCGTTAATAAACCGATTAATAATGCGATAGAGAAGTTTGTAATGGACGATGAGCCTAAAATGAGCAGTACCACGACAACAATCACAACGGTCAAGACCGTATTGATCGAACGGGTAAAGGTTTGCTGCAAGCTCAAATTCACGATGTGATTCAATTCGGCAAATGATTTCGGCTTGCGCTTTTTCATATGCTCGCGAACCCTGTCAAATGTAACAATCGTATCATTTATTGAGTAACCGATAATGGTGAGAATCGCGGCAATAAAGGTAACATCAACTTCAAGCCTTGTGATGCTGAAAAACGCAACAATAAAGAAAGCGTCATACAGCAATGATACGATTGCCGCGATAGCCATTCTGTACTCAAACCGGAACGACACGTAAATAATGATGCCGATGGAAGCAATCGCCACCGCGTATAAGGCGTTGCGGGCCAATTCTTTTCCTACCGTCGGCGATACTGTGCTGACATTCGGTTCCGCCCCGTATTTATCTTTGAAATACGTTTTGATTTCGGCAATTTTTTCTTTAGAAGGCTCACCGACAAACCGGGCCGCGGCAACATGATTCTCTTTCCCCGACAGCACTACGTTTTCCGGCTTCATGCCGAGGGAGTCAAAATCATGTTCAACCTGCTGCGCCGTTAAGGAATGATTGCTTTGTACATCAATCCTCGCGCCGCTTGCAAAATCGATTCCCAGATTGAGCTTAAAGATGAGTAAGATGATAATTCCCGCAACGGTAACGGCGCTTGAGAAAATAAAGAAGTATTTTCGTTTGCTCGTGAAGTCCCATTTTTGGAACGCCGTATGCGGCTCTGTGTTTTCGTCCGTTTTTTGAATGTCCATAATGTGTTTTTTATTAACGCCGAACCAGCCTTTTTTCCGGTCGAGCCATCTGCTTTCCACGAGAAGGGACAGCAGAAATCTTGAAAGGAAGACAGCCGTAATGAAGCTTGTCAAAATCGACAGGATCAGCATCGTGGCAAACCCTCTTACAGAGCTTGTCCCGAATATGAAGAGCACGACCGCTGCGATGATTGTTGTGATATTCGCATCAAAAATCGTTGCAAATGACCGTCTGTTTCCGGAACGGAATGCCGATCGGACGGATTTCCCGAGTTTCAGCTCTTCTTTAATCCGTTCATACGTAATGATGTTGGCGTCAACCGCCATCCCGACACCTAAAATAAGCGCCGCGATACCAGGAAGCGTCAGCACTGCCTGCATCCAGTCAAAGACTTGGAGCGTAATATACACATATACAGAAAGCGTAATGACCGCAATGAGTCCCGGCAATCGGTAGAAAAGCAGCATAAATAAGAAAATCAGTGCAATTCCGATGATTCCTGCTTCTACTGTGTCATGTAATGCCTGCTGTCCGAATTGCGCCCCTACTGAGGTTGAATATTTTTCAGTCAGTTTAACCGGCAGCGCGCCGGCATTTAAAATATTCGCCAAGTCCTTTGCTTTTTGAACGGTGAATTGGCCTTCAATCGTAACATCCTTTGTATTTAATTCCTGACTCACGTTCGGAGCGGATACATATTTCGGATGCTTTTTGCCGACTTCTTTTTTAAATGAATCGCCTTTATTGTAATCCAGCCAGATGACAAGTTGGTTGTTAGGCGTCATTTTCATGACTTTTTTCGTCACTTCTCCGAACTTGTCCGCATCCTTCAGCTTAACGCTGACGATCGGCTCGTTCGTCGTAGGATTGAATGTTTGTTTCGCGCCGTTTTCCACAAGGTCTGAACCGTTCAGAAGCTCCTTATCGTTTGTATCCCTGAAAGAGAGCTGCGCTTCCGTTGACAGGATTTCACGCGCCCTGTTCTGGTTGGTCACACCCGCAAGCTGAACGCGTATGCGGTTATTCCCTTCGATTTGAATGTTCGGCTCACTGACGCCGAGAACGTTGGCCCGGCGGTTTAATGCCTCCACCGTGCTGACGAGCACATCTTTTGTTATTTTATCGCCTTTTTTGACGGGCTGCACATCGTACAGAACTTCAAACCCGCCGCGCAAATCCAATCCTAATGTAATATTGTTTGCAGCCGGTTTTGTAAAATACCCCAACCCCGTGCCGATTACTAATACAATCAGGAAAAACGCAATCAAGCGTCCTTTTTTCATTATGTATTTCCTCCTTAAACCTATGCCGTCAAATCACTATCTCAGTAATTCGTCCAAAGCTTCCTGGCCCTCTTCGCTTTCCAGCCAATTAGACGTCTTAAATGCTTCTACGGTTGCATAGTTCATAAAATCGCCAATTTTCACTGATAAAATACCGCCGGCCAATTCATACAGCGGCAGCTCAGCATTCTTTTTCCATTTTTTATGTATTAAGTATGACCATAAACTCTCGTGCTCAACATCATCGTAGCCAAGGATTTTGAACTCTTCAAGCTTACTGTACAAAAAAGGCCGTAAATGATCTTTATACATTTCGGCGGGATGTTTATCCACTGAACGCACGCTCCTTTTTTCATTTTTCATGAAGACTTGTCATGCTTGGACGACATTGGCGCATATCTTTATTGTATATGATTCCAGGTAGTTTGAGAAGGCAGGGGTTTGAAAATGGCAAAACAGACTTTTTTAAGGGGCACTCTTATTCTCATCGCAGCTGGGATGATTACAAGAATGCTCGGCTTTGTCAACCGGGTGGTTATCGCCCGGTTTATCGGTGAAGAAGGAGTCGGCCTGTACATGATGGCTGCTCCCACCTTTTTCTTGGCCACCACTTTGACCCAATTCGGCCTCCCGGTCGCCATCAGCAAACTTGTCGCTGAAGCCGGCGCCCGGGGAGACCAGCAGAAAACCAAAAATATTTTAGTCATGTCTCTTACCATCACCGGGATATTGAGCCTCATTTTCACGCCGCTGTTTTTATGTTTTGCACCCGTTATGGCAGAAACGATGCTGACAGATAAACGGACGGTATACCCGCTGCTGGCGATTACACCGGTCGTGCCGATTATCGCCATCTCCAGTGTGCTGCGGGGTTATTTTCAAGGAAGGCAGAACATGAATCCGCTGGCGCTTTCTCAAGTGCTTGAGCAAGTCGTGCGCATTTCTCTCGTCGCGGTCTGCACCGCCATTTTCCTGCCGTACGGAATTGAATATGCCGCAGCCGGAGCCATGATTTCTTCTGTCATCGGAGAGCTTGCCTCTCTTATATATCTATTCATTTGTTTCAAATACAAAAAGACAATCAAAATCAGGAAACAGTTTTTCCAGTCCATTGTAAACGGAAAAGAAACCTTTATGCAGCTTATGAGCGTATCGCTGCCGACGACCGGAAGCCGTTTTATCGGAAACCTGTCATGGTTTTTCGAACCGATTGTCGTCGCGCAGAGCTTGGCGATTGCAGGGGTGGCCACCGCTGCGGCAACCAGTCAGTATGGGGAGCTGACCGGATTTGCCATGACACTTTTAACCTTGCCCAGCTTTATTACCTATTCTCTGTCAACTGCGTTAGTTCCTGCGATCAGTGAAGGGATGGAGCAAAAAAAGTTGCAGGTTGTCGAATATCGGCTGGAACAGGCGATGCGGCTCTGTCTTTTAAGCGGGGGAATTTCGGTAGTCATTTTGTTCTCCTTTGCCGATGAGCTGATGTCCGTCATGTACGGATCAACAGGTGCGGCGGTGTTTATTAAAGTCATGGCGCCATTTTTTCTGCTTTATTATTTTCAGGGGCCCCTTCAAGCTGTGCTGCAGGCGCTCAATTTAGCAGGAGCCGCCATGATGAACAGTTTTATCGGCGCCGTTGTCAAAACCGCACTTATTTTTGTCCTGGCTACCAGGCCTTCTCTCGGCATTATGGGCGCGGCGTTAGCGATTGTGACAGGAATGGTGCTTGTTACCCTTTTGCATGCTGCCACCGTGAGCAAAGTGCTGCCGATCAGCATTAAGATTAAAGAATACGCGCTGTGCTTTGCCGTAATTTTTATATGCGGGTATGCGAGCAGTTTCTTAAAGCAAGCTGTCCGCTTTTCAGGGTCTGAAGCGGTTAATCTCGCAGGCTGGATCGCCATGACCGTTCTTTTATATATCGTGCTGCTGCTTTTATTCCGTCTGATTAAAAGGGAGGAGCTCGGCCGGATTCCTGTCATCGGCCGGCTTGTGACGCGCTGAACCCAGTTTAGGACTTCCCTTTTTCGTCCTTTATGTCAATAAAAAAAACGCCGTCTGTAAACGTGCAGAATGCAATCTCAGAAGGATCGCTGCAGCCTCTTTTCGCCAAATTTTTTTCGAGCCATTGTTTATCTTTTCCGATTCTGTCTAAATGCTCGTTTTGAATAATCCCGTCGACAATAAGCGGTGTTTCGAGCTGTTTATGCTTATTGTTTTTCTTTTTGACGATAGAAAGTTTTCCTGACGATTCCAAAACGGCGTATGACACGTCGGATATTCTTTCGATATTATTTTCTCTCAGCTGCATGAGTAAATCGTCAAAATTGTAGCGTTGCGATCTCATCGCCCGTTCGTCAATTTTTCCCTGCTTAATGATAATCGTCGGCTTGCCGTCAAGAAGCTGCCGTATTTTTTGGCTTTTGAGCGAAATATAAGCAAGACTTACTTGAATAATCATTAAAATGACAATCGGTACAATTGTATGCAGGAGCTTATCCTTTACGTTTTCAATCGCCAAAACGGCAATTTCGGCAATCATAATAGAAACGACAAGATCTAAAATGCTCAGCTCTCCGATTTCCCGCTTGCCCATCAGCCTGAAAATCACAAGAATGATAAAATACAGCACAATCGTACGAATCGTAATAATGAAAATATCTTCCATATCGCACCTCCAACGGTCATAGCTTTTGCCAACCTCTCTGATTTATGTAAGAAATGCGCTGAACATGATGCTTTTACGTCTAATTCGAACATTCAGAGAATACATTTAGAAAAAGACGAGCCCGGGCCTGGCTGATGACGCTTTACAAACATCAGTCCGGTGGGCGGAGAGGAGATAAGGATGGAAGAAACAAAACAAGTGGGAAAAGGCGTTTTATACGGCTTAGTCGCTATTTTTGCAGCCATGCTTCTTACGAGTTTGGCCATTTCGCTTTTACTGACCGTCACATCACTGGAAGAGTCTTCTTTCAGCTGGCTGATCACCTCCCTTTCATTTCTTTCTTTATTTGCGGGCGGATTTATTTCAGGCGGAAAAGCAAAAGAGAAAGGCTGGATGATCGGGGCGATAACCGCGGTTTGTTTTTCCTTAATCATTTTGCTGTTTCAGTATTTAGGATTTGGAAAAACGTTTACTTCAGGACAGCTGCTGTTTCATCTCGGGTTTTTAGGAATCAGTATGCTGGGCGGAATTTTCGGGGTGAATTTAAAAGGAAGCAGATCAGCATAAAAAAAGAGCGGAAGCCCCGCTCTTTTTTATTATGTATAAGCTTCGCTGTTACTCAGCAGAAGCTTCTCTGATCGCGCGGCGGTCAAACGTTAAACGGGTGTTTTCACCTGTTTTGATGACGACCTTGCTTTCATCAATTGATTCAACAGTGCCGTGCAATCCTCCGATTGTCACCACTGAATCTCCTTTTTTCAGCTCTTCCTGCATCTGGCGCACAGCCTTTTGCTGCTTTTGCTGCGGACGGATCAGTAAGAAATAAAGAACCGCAAACATTAAGATAATAGGAACGATTGTACCTAATGTACCCATATGTGTCCCTCCTTTCGAAAAGTATGTTTTATTTAGAAGCTTTTCGCATTTGGCTTGTTATAGCCGTAACGCTCAAAGAACTCTTCTCGGAAATCACCCAGACGATCCTCACGAATAGCCTGTCTTACCTGCTCCATTAAGTGTAACAGAAAATGAAGGTTATGGTAAGTTGTTAATCGAATTCCAAACGTTTCATTGCAGCGGATCAAATGTCTGATGTAAGCGCGTGAGTAATTTTTGCATGTATGGCAGCTGCACTCTTCATCAATCGGACGGAAATCCCGCTCATATTTAGCATTTTTCATATTCAGCCGGCCTTCATTGGTAAACACCGTGCCGTTTCGGGCAATACGTGTCGGCAGCACGCAGTCAAACATATCAACTCCGCGGATCGCCCCGTCAATTAAGGCATCCGGCGAACCGACGCCCATTAGGTATCTCGGCTTGTCCTTCGGCAAAAGCGGCGTCGTAAACTCAAGAACCCGGTTCATGACATGCTTCGGTTCGCCGACAGACAATCCGCCTATAGCATAGCCCGGAAAATCAAGGGAAATCAAGTCTTTCGCGCTTTGTGTCCGTAAATCTTCATACTCTCCGCCTTGGACGATGCCGAAGAGGCCCTGCTCATCTGAGCGTCCATGGGCCTTCAGACAGCGTTCCGCCCAGCGGCTTGTCCGCTCCACAGACCGTTTCATATAATCATACTCTGCGGGATACGGCGGGCATTCGTCAAACGCCATCATAATATCAGAGCCGAGCGCATTTTGAATTTCCATCGCTTTCTCCGGAGATAAAAACAGCTTATCTCCATTTAAGTGATTGCGGAAATGAACGCCTTCTTCTTCGATGTTGCGGAACTTACTTAATGAAAAAACCTGAAAACCGCCGGAATCCGTTAAAATAGCGCGGTCCCAGTTCATGAACTGATGAAGTCCGCCCGCTTCTTTGACGATCTCATGTCCGGGGCGGAGCCATAAATGGTAGGTGTTGCTTAAAATAATACCCGCATCCATTGATTTCAGCTCGTCAGGAGACATTGTCTTCACCGTTGCAAGCGTTCCTACTGGCATAAATACCGGTGTCTCAAAGGAGCCATGGGGCGTATGCACTCTGCCCAGACGCGCTCCCGTTTGTTTGCATTCCTTTATAAATTCATAACGTATAGGTTGTTCAGCCACTTGATATGAGGCCTCCTGTCATTCAAATTAGATAATCAGCATGGCGTCGCCAAAGCTGAAGAAACGATATTCCTCTTCTACCGCGTGGCGGTATGCATGAAGAACATGATCTCTGCCGGCAAGCGCAGAAACAAGCATAATCAGCGACGATTTCGGCAGGTGAAAATTTGTGATCATGCCGTCTATCGCTTTAAACTCGTAGCCGGGATAAATGAAAATGGAAGTCCAGCCGCTTGAAGCGGTGAATGTGCCGTCATTGTCGCCGGCAATGGTTTCAAGCGTGCGCGTTGATGTCGTTCCGACTGACACAATGCGGCCGCCCGCTTTTCTGACCTCATTTAACGAGGCGGCGGTTTCTTCCGTCATCTCATAAAATTCTGCATGCATATTGTGTTCTTCCACTTCATCCGCGCTGACCGGACGGAATGTCCCGAGCCCGACGTGAAGAGTGATAAATTCTATCCGTACGCCTTTTTGCTTCAGCTCGTCCAGGATTTCTTCCGTAAAATGAAGCCCGGCTGTCGGCGCGGCGGCAGAACCGATTTCCTTTGAGAAAACGGTTTGGTAACGTTCTTTGTCATCAAGCTGCTCTTTTATATATGGCGGCAGCGGCATTTCACCGAGCGATTCAAGCACCTCATAGAAAATTCCGTCGTAACGGAACTCCACTTTTCTGCCGCCGTGATCAAGCTCTTCTGTGCAAACCGCTTTCAGCCGGCCGTCGCCAAACGTCAGAACCGTGCCTTTTTTCACACGTTTCGCCGGCTTTACAAGCGTTTCCCATCTGTCGTTTTCTTCCTGTTTTAACAAAAGGAGCTCCACTTTTGCTCCCGTATCTTCTTTTGTGCCGAATAATCTGGCAGGCAGAACACGGGTATTGTTCAATACGAGACAGTCCCCTTCTTTAAAAAAGCTGACAATCTCTTTAAATGAACTGTCCGTAAGCCCTCCCGTATGTTTATCAAGCACCATCAGCCGTGAAGCGTCACGCTGTTTCAGCGGCACTTGGGCAATTAAGTGATCAGGGAGTTCAAAATCAAATAAATCGACTTTCATCATTTCACCTTTATTCTGTCTTTTGTTATTTCATTCTGCTGAAAAGATTGAGTAAGATTGATAATATCACACTGATTATAATACAAGTAACAACGGGAAAGAAAAATGTTACGTTCCCTTTTTTGACGAAAATATCTCCGGGCATCCTTCCGACAAAATGCCAGACTGCTCCGGCAATAAGCAAAACAGCACCAAGAACCATGAGAATTTTAGGAAATTCAATCATAGCGGGGCGCCTCCAATCGAAAATGCTCATACACAGCCCGCGTCACGATCCGCCCTCTCGGCGTTCTTTGGAGAAATCCGATTTGCAGAAGATACGGTTCGTATACGTCCTCTATTGTATGCGGTTCTTCGCCGATTGTCGCGGAAATCGTATCAAGCCCCACAGGACCTCCGTTGAATTTTTCAATCATACCCGTTAAAAGCTTGTGGTCGATATGGTCAAGGCCGAGCGCGTCAACTTGAAGACGCTCAAGCGCATCGTGAGCAATTTCTTCTGTGATGCTGCTGTCGCCTAACACTTGGGCAAAATCTCTGACCCTTCTGAGGAGCCGGTTTGCGACCCGCGGCGTTCCCCTTGAGCGCCTGGCAATTTCTAAAGCAGACGCTTGTTCTATATCCACTTCAAATACCTCTGCCGTTCTCGAAACGATATCTGTCAGCTCTTCCTGCGTATAATATTCAAGACGCGACAGCACCCCGAACCGATCTCTGAGCGGCGCCGTTAAAAGACCGACCCTCGTCGTCGCGCCTACCAGCGTAAAAGGCGGAAGATCGAGACGGACGGATCTGGCGGAAGGGCCTTTTCCAATAACGATATCGAGGCAGAAATCCTCCATCGCAGGATACAGCACTTCTTCGATTGAGCGGTTCAGTCTGTGAATTTCATCTATAAACAGTACATCACCAGGCTCAAGCGCCGTCAAAATCGCAGCTAAATCGCCGGGTCTTTCAATCGCAGGCCCTGACGTGGTCCGCATCTCTACGCCCATCTCATTGGCCACAATGGATGCAAGCGTTGTTTTCCCGAGCCCAGGCGGCCCGTATAAAAGAACATGATCAAGCGTTTCCTGCCTCATTTTTGCCGCATCGATAAACACGCGCAAATTTTCTTTTACCTTCTGCTGGCCGATGTATTGCGCGAGCCTTTGCGGCCTGAGGCTTTGCTCTATTATTGATTCATGGCTGTCTGCTTCACTTGAAACGAGCCGTTCATCCATGAACATCACCTTACTTTAATAGTTTTTGCAATGCTTTTTTCACATATTGATCTGTGGAAAGCGCCGTTTCCTCTTTTAAGTGAGGAAGCACTTTCTTAATCTCTTTCTCGGCATAACCGAGAACCCTGAGCGCTTCAAGCGCCTCGTCGAGCGCCGTCTCAGCCTCTTGTTTTTCAATGCGTTCTTCATGATTGAACAAGTTGTCGATCATTTCAGGCACTACATCGGCAAGCTTCCCTTTTAAATCCAGAATGATCTGCCGGGCCGTTTTTTTGCCGACGCCGGGAAACTTCACCAAAAAGGCTTCATCTTCCTGTTCAATCGCTTCAATGACCGCCCCCGGATCACCCGAACCGAGTATCGCAAGCGCCCCTTTCGGCCCGATGCCGGTGACGTTTAACAGCTTTGTGAAAAGCGCTTTTTCTTCACGCGTTGAAAAACCGTACAGGGAAAAGGCGTCTTCTTTAATATGATGGTACGTAAAAATGGTTTCTTGATTGCTTACCTTATAGATAAACGGATTCGGTGTGAAGATCTGATAGCCGATTCCGCCGTTTTCAATCACAATGTACTGGGGAGATACGTAATCAATCGTCCCCTTCACGAATTCAATCACACCTATTCACCTCTTTGACTGCTTTTCATTGTACCATAAAAACAGCCAAAGTCTTAAGAAAAGTTAACGTATGTTCGCTTTGCCTCCCTTCTCACGTCAGAAAAAAAAGACATGGGGAACATGTCTTACACAAAAGTCATCCGCTGTATGTCTTAATATGATCGATGACGCTCTCAAATTCTGCTTTTGTCCTGTACGGTATGCCGTTTTCCAAGTGTTTTTGCAAATGGCTTTCCAGCCGTTCTAAATCAATCTGAAAGAAGGACTGGATCGGCTCCGCTAAAGAGTCGGGACGGCCGTGAAAAGTGGAAATGACGCCCCCGTCCGTGATGCCGATATATCCGTTGACTTTGCTGAGCGGAGAGATATCATCTACATGTTTGCGGAACAGCACAAACCCTTTTTTCTGTTCAACAAGCGTCCATCCCGCATAGGCCGCCCAAAAATCCTCCATCGCCAAAACGGTTTCATCCGTATGTTCAATGCCGACATCTCCGTCTAAATAGACCCTTTCCAGCTGCACGTGCACCCGCAGCGGCCCGTAATGCTCGACTTCCGCTCCAAACGCGCGGGACTCCCCTGTAAAAACGGCTGCGGCTGATAATATAAGCATAAACAAAAGACGTTTCACCAAAAACACCTCTTTATTCAATCAAACTCTTTATGCTAGTTTGACCAAAGATGCGGCGGCTTAACCATTCTTTCCTTTGCATCCGCAAAAAAGCAGCCCTCCCGTCCGAAGGCTGCCTTGCCATGCTATTTGCGCTTACCTGCAATCAGTTTCATTTGCCCGGCCGTCAGCTTGAGGCGATAGCCCCTGACGGTTAGATACGCTTCCCCTGCCCCGCAGCTTTGGTCATACTGGTTTGTTTTTTTCATTCCGGCCCCTCCGTCTCTTTCTTCTTGCTTTCATCTTATCAAGGCGATATGAAGGGCATTTTAAGAAAATGTAAAGAAATGATGAAGATGGTTTTTTAATAATGAGGGAGAAAATATCCCAAAAAAATTGTGTAAATAGTCATGCCGCGCCATAATCCAAATATACGACAAACGAGGGGGAATCTGATTGGCAGAGTTTACAGCAAGCTTAAACGGTATTTTATGGAGCACGCCCGTTATTTATATTTTGTTAGCCGTTGGCCTTATCTTTTCCATTTTGACCCGGTTTTTGCAAGTCCGGCATATAAAAGAGATGGTTCTTCTGATGTTTCAGGGAAAAAGCTCTGAAGCCGGCGTATCGTCATTTCAGGCATTATCTATTGCGCTCTCAGGGCGCGTAGGGACGGGGAATATTGCCGGCGTGGCAACAGCCATAGCATTCGGCGGTCCCGGCGCCGTGTTTTGGATGTGGGTCATCGCCTTTATCGGTTCAGCCAGCGCCTTTGTCGAGTCCACCCTCGCGCAAATTTATAAAGTAAAAGAAAACGGCCAGTACAGGGGCGGTCCTGCTTATTACATAGAAAAAGGAATCGGAATCAAATGGTTTGCCGTATTGTTCGCCTTTGCCGCACTCATTGCCATGGCTGTCCTGATGCCGGGTGTTCAATCCAATTCGATCGCGGAAGGAATAAATAACGCATTTGGCATCAGCCCCATTTTTACGGGCTGCTTCCTCGTGCTGCTGCTCGGTTTTATCATTTTCGGCGGAGTGAAACGGATCGCTCAGGCCGCGCAGATGATCGTTCCGTTCATGGCCTTGGGTTATATCCTTTTGTCACTGGTCATTATATTGATGAATATTACGGAGCTGCCCGCGGTTATCGCACTGATTTTCAAAAGCGCGTTTGCATTGGATTCTGCGTTTGGCGGACTCATCGGAATGGCGATTTCCTGGGGAGTGAAACGGGGAATCTATTCTAATGAAGCAGGGCAGGGAACAGGAGCGCATCCGGCGGCCGCCGCAGAGGTTTCTCATCCGGCCAAGCAAGGTTTGGTTCAGGCTTTTTCGGTTTATATTGATACGCTGTTTGTCTGTTCGGCAACCGCATTTATGATTTTATTTACAGGGATGTTTAATACTCAGGCAGAGGACGGCTCGTATATTGTCAACCATGTCAAAGGAGTTGAAGCAGGCCCCGGTTTTACTCAGGCGGCAATTGATCAAGTTATGCCGGGATTTGGTGCAGGTTTTGTCGCAGTCGCTCTTTTCTTCTTCGCTTTTACGACCATTATGGCTTATTACTACATCGCCGAGACCAATATCGTCTACTTAACACGGGGCGGAAACAACAAATGGGCGATGCTCGGCTTAAAAGCAGTCATTCTTATCGCAACGTT
Organism: Bacillus sp. ISL-51; assembly: GCF_018613535.1. Taxonomy (GTDB): domain Bacteria; phylum Bacillota; class Bacilli; order Bacillales; family Bacillaceae; genus Bacillus. Next base: position 232,686 of record NZ_JAGGQB010000006.1, on the reverse strand, counting down.
TTACGGAGCGGTTAAAACGGCAGATATCGCCTGGGCGCTTGGAGATGCCGGGCTGGGAATCATGGTATGGCTGAATGTCATCGCCATTGTCGTGCTTGCAAAACCGGCTTTGCTTACATTAAAGGACTATGAAAAACAGAAAAAACAAGGGCTTGACCCTGTGTTTGATCCTAAGGCGCTCGGCATAAAAAACGCTGTTTTTTGGGAAAAGGAGTATGCTGATAAACGGGTGTCTTAATATGTAAACACTGCCGGATGACATCATCCGGCAGTTTGCTTTTAACGGCTGTTTTGATTCATGTCGCGCAGCCTTGTAAATGTTGCATTATCGGTAAACACTTGAATCGTGCGTCCGTCTGCAAATTTTTGCGCTGCCTTTTTGACTTGCTTATCATTATGTTTCGTAAAAGGATGGTTCGTTCTGACAGCGATTACGACTCGGGTATCGGTAACAATGACCTGAGCATCCTGAACGCCGTTTACTTTTTTCACACGGTCTGCAATGTTTGCTGCCGTTCTGATATTTCCGGCATTGTCATAGCCATTGTATGACATCGCAGCCGGGTTGTTAACGTTACGGCTGTTACGGCCGTTATAAGTTCCGTCCGTTGTTAACGGAACGCCGTCATTCGGTGCATAGCGATCGGTCACATTCGTTGTGTTATGACGCCCGTTTCGATTTTCCATCATTTCGGAAATTGGACCTTGGTGGTCCATTCCGTTCTGACGTCTGCCGATATCATTATCATTTGAATAGTACCCGACAGGACGGGTTGTCTGATTATGATTGTAACGCCCATCATTCATGGCATTGTTTGCTCCGCATGCTGATAAGCTTGCTGTCACGACCAAAAGGCCGGCTATCGTCGTCAATTTTTTACCCAATGGAAAAACCCCCCGTGGATTCATCACTATCTGAGCGTTTCCGCTCATGTTTAGGATGTGCGGCAAACGGGGGGTTTAAGCTTGTCAGTTATGACCAGCATAAAAAAAGGAACGACATACATCGTCCCGAATGATTAATCTTCTTCTTCCTCCGGCCGGCCGAACATTTGGTTTGCGCTCGGCTGATTCGGCGTGACATTTGGGGCTGCTCCGCCGTAAGGCATATAATGCCCGGCATACGCTCCCATATTCGGATAAGCCTGCACAGGCATAGTTGCATAATGGTGATGTCCTCCGTGATGGTGATGATGATGTGAATCATGACAGCCGCAATCATCATCCTTATATTTTCCATCCTCATGTCCATGAGGCGCATTCGCATAATGATGCGCTCCGCTTCCCGGATAACCGCCGTAATATGGCATATGAGCGTACGGTGTGCCTCCATAAATTGGTGCAGCCGATGATTTATAGCCGTCATAATGGCCGTGCTCCGCATTCTCAAGAGCCTGATTTTCATATCCGCCGTATCCAGCCGGTGAAACATAGCCCGGATGGAACCCGTATGAATATGGCATCGGATAGCCTCCGCCTATCGGATAGAAAGGGTGGCACAATCCTGAACCCGGCAGCACCGGCGTGACCGGAACCGGACATGGGCAGCAAGGCATCGGGTAATGCATATACGGCTCAACCATCGGCATGGCTGGAATATTAGGCATATTCGGTATGTTATAAGCCATATTTTCTTCTTCCAGCTTACCGGCTTCAGGCGCCTTCGGCATATTAGGCATATTCGGGTAATTCGAGTTTTCCATATTGATCATTGCCTCCTGTTGTGGAAATTTATTCTTGTCAAACTCATTCTCTTTCTGCTCGACAAAATGCGTCACTGGCTCCTCCGGCTTAGGAGGCGACCACGGCTGAAACAGCTGATTGGATGGATAATATTGATTCATATCAGCTTCCGGCAGTACATTTTCATGCTTTTCGGGCATTGGCGGCACATACGGCACTGGCGGCTTTTCTTCTTCCGGCATTGTATCTTCAATGTCCACAACTGATTTCGGCTTTTCCTTAGCGTATGGATGCTCGTGCTTTTGCACTGAAGGCCCGAAATGTGCCTTAGGTTCTTTTCTGACCGGAACGGCTTCTGAAGGCACTTTTATCTTCATTCCAGGCATGATTAAGTCTGGATTGCTGAGCTGAGTATTCAGTTTTTTTACCTCTTCAAAATCAACTCCGTATTTTTCAGCTATTTTCCAGAGCGAATCGCCTTTTTGAACGATATGAATTTTCAACGTTTTCCCCTCCTATGCACAAAACGTGAACGGTTCATTTGTCATTACAATATGTTTCTTCACAATATATGCCTACGTACAAGGCATGATGATTAAAAATTTTGAAAGGAGGGGAATTTTTTCATATTTACGTATGTTTCAGCATTCTGTTTAACGCCCGCAATGCTTCTTTTTGAACGGCCTTCGGCACTTTGATAACGCCTGTCGGCTCGCCTTTTTCCAGCTGCTCTAACGACCACAGTAAATGAGGCAGGTCAATTCTGTTCATCGTCAGACATGGGCACATATCAGGATTCAGCGATTCAATTTGTTTATCCGGATGCGACTGAATGAGGCGCTGAACAAGGTTCATCTCCGTCCCAATCGCCCATTTGCTGTTCGGTTCAGCCCGTTCAATCGTATCAATGATGTATTTGGTAGAGCCGCTGTCATCGCTGAGTGAGACCACCTCCCGCGAGCATTCAGGATGAACGATAATGCGAATCTCCGGATCACGCTTACGCAAATGAGAAATATTTTCCGCGGTAAACTTTTCATGGACGGAGCAATGCCCTTTCCACAGAATGACCCTTATCTTTTCCGGGTGTTCCTCAGTGAGCAATTGTTCCTGTATCGGGTCCCATACAGCCATATCCTCTAACGGGATACCGAGATCATAAGCCGTATTTCTGCCCAGATGCTGATCCGGCAAAAATAAGATTCTTTTCTTTCGCTTAAAAGCCCATTCCAGCACTTTCCGGGCATTTGAAGAGGTCACAGTCGCCCCGCCATGCCGCCCGACAAACGCCTTAATTTCCGCAGTAGAATTGACATACGTTAAGGGGATGATGGTGTCTCTGTACAAACGCTGAAGCTCTTCCCATGCTTTATCCGTCTGCTGTATATCTGCCATGTCTGCCATCGAACAGCCCGCGCGCATATCAGGCAAAATAACGGTTTGGTCATCTGCGGTCAGCATATCTGCCGTTTCAGCCATAAAATGTACGCCGCAAAACACAATATATTCCGCTTCTTTATTTTTTTCCGCCACCTGGGCAAGCTGAAGGGAGTCACCCGTCGTATCGGCAAATTGAATGACCTCATCCTTTTGATAGTGATGGCCGGGAATGAACAGACGCTTCCCGAATTTTCGTTTCACTGCAGCGACCCGATCCTCCATTTCCCGAACGGTCAGCTCTTTATAACGGCTCGGCATGAATTCATTTGATTTCGTCATGACATCAAAGATTGACATTTTCCAGTCCCCCTGTTTTTGATACTGCAACATCCATACTGATGTCGGCGCTTTTGACAGAATGAGTCAGAAACCCTAAGGAAATGAACTGAACGCCCGTTCCCTTATAAGCAGGCAATGTCTCAAGCGTGATTCCTCCGGATGCTTCCGTTTTGATATGGCCCGGAGTCATTTTCGCAAATTGCCGGACGGTTTCAGGCGGACAATTATCAAACATAATGACATCCGCTCCGGCCTCAATCGCTTCTTGAAGCTGCTGCTCTGATTCAATCTCAACTTCTATCGCAAGCATATGGCCCGCTGTTTTCCGCGCCCGTTCCATAGCCGCCTTTATTGAACCGCACGCCGCGATATGGTTATCTTTAATCATGATGCCGTCATATAAGCCGAACCGGTGGTTGTGCCCTCCCCCTATTCGAACGGCATATTTTTCAAGCATTCGCAGCCCCGGCGTCGTTTTTCTCGTATCGCAAAGCTTAATGGCCGGATCATCCAGGCGTCTTTTGGCCTCATCGGTCATTGTCGCGATGCCGGACATTCTCTGAATGAGGTTAAGAATGACGCGCTCCCCGGTAAGAAGTGAAGCTGCAGGTCCTTCTAATGAGGCAAGAATGTCTCCTTTTTTCATCCGCTCTCCGTCTTTTTTGATGAAATCGATGCGGATTTTACTGTCTAAAAGCCCGTAACCTTCACGGATAATTGCAGCTCCGGCAAATACTCCGTCAGTTTTGGCGATCATTTCAGCCTTACACCGATGATCTGAAAAGATCGCTTGTGATGTGGCGTCCCCCGATCCGATATCCTCCTGAAAAAAATGAGTCAGCATTTTCTTTAGCTGCAGAACGTCCATTGTTTCCAAATCCCTTCGTTTTTTCTGATGACTGTTTCTGATTTCGAATGAATGATTTGTTTTCCGCGCCACTGTTCCTCCGTTTGCGGAAAATCAGATCGAAAATGGGCTCCCCTGCTTTCTTCCCGCAGCAGCGCAGAGGCTGTCACAAGTTTTGCGGCCTGCCATAAGAAAGAAAGCTCTGCTTGTTCAATTGTGATATTCTTCACATTGATATGATCCACAGATACTGCAGAAAGCCATTTTTCCATCGCCTGCAATTGTTCCTTTTCTCTGACAATGCCGGCTGCATTTGTCATTCCGGCTTGGAGCTCTTGAAGCGGGATATCCGGTACTGAACAGGTCATGTCCGGTTCCGCTGATGCTTTTTTAAATCTTCCATTGACCGGCTTTCGAATGATATGCTCAGCCGCTCTTTGCCCGCTCGCCAGCGCCTCCAGCAGTGAATTGCTTGCAAGCCGGTTCGCTCCGTGCAAGCCGGTGCAGGCGGTTTCTCCTATTGCGTATAGGTCAGGCACAGCGGTTTCTCCCCATATATTGACTTTTACACCGCCCATCAAAAAATGCATCCCCGGGGCTACAGGTATTCCTTCGCTGATATCGACACCCGCTGCTTGACAAATGCCTGTTATGGTCGGAAATCGCTTTTCAAAGCCGGAAATTCGGCTGCAATCCATGCTGATCGGATTATTTCTCATCATCTCTTCGTGAATGACTCTTGAGACAACGTCTCTTGGCGCCAAATCTTTCAGCGGGTGCCTGCCGGCCATAATCCGGCGCCCTGACAGGTCCGTTAAACAACCGCCCTCTCCTCTGACCGCTTCAGATATAAGCCCGTGTGCGGCTCCGTTTTTGATAAGGAGCGTCGGATGAAACTGGGTGAATTCCATATCCGTTATCTCCGCCCCCGCCCGGTAAGCAAGCGCGATTCCGTCTCCCGTTATAGCAGAATCGTTTGTATGATGCTGATAAAGATTGCCGCAGCCGCCGGATGCGAGCACTACATAGTCCGCTCTTCTGTATGAAACCAAGCCCTCCGCATCCCTCACAGCAACCCCGGCACATCTGCCGTGCTCAATCAGCAGATCTACTGCCATTTCTTGTTCAATGATTTGTATTCTGCTGCTAAGCTGCTGAAGCAGAAAATCAACCAAGATTCGTCCGGTGGCGTCTCCTCCGGCATGCAGAATTCTTCGGATTGAATGAGCCCCTTCTTTACCGAGGCTCACTTCTCCGCATGAATCAAGATCAAATGGAAATTGGCTTGCCGTCAGCTGATTGATGATTTTTTTCCCGCTCTTCAACAGTTCCCGGACAGCTGTCACATCATTATGGCCGCAGCCCGCGTACAGCGTATCGTTTACATGGGACTCGATGGAGTCTTCTTTTGCGTAAGAAGCGGCAATTCCGCCTTGGGCATAATGTGAATTGCTGTTTTTAACCTTTTTTTTCGTGATGACAGTCACTTGGTATGACGGGGGCAATGAGGAAGCAAATGAAAGTGCGGCCGTCCCCGAACCAATGACAATAATTGTTTTTTCAGACATACATCGGCCTCCTGTTGTTTACACCTGTCTTGACACCTATGTTTACACAACGATAAAATAAACTCAAGCATTTTTTATCATGAACGGATAGGAGACTGACTACATGATTTATCTTGACTACGCAGCGTCAGCGCCTGTGCGCGAAGAAGCCCTGCAAGTATTTCAGCGCCTCAGCACGGAAGTATACGGAAATGCGAGCAGCCTTCATGACGCCGGCGGAAAAGCGGCCAATGTGCTCACATACTGCAGAAATTCTTTAGGGGAGCTGCTCGGAGGAGAGGCTGACGGCATTTATTTTACAGGCGGCGGAACGGAAGCAAACATACTGGCGGTTCAATCATTGTTAAATGCCCTTCCTGCCGGAAAAAAACATTTTATTACGACCGCCATGGAGCATCATTCCATCCAAAATGCCGCGGCTTTTCTGTGTCATCAGGGGATCGACGTCACTATCATGTATCCAGATCAAAACGGGGTTATTACCGAGGACATATTGGCAGCCCATATCAGGCCTGATACAGGGTTGGTTTCCATTCAGCATGCCAATTCAGAAACAGGGCTCATTCAGCCGGTGCAGCGCCTGGCGGCATTTCTCCATAAAAGAGGGATTCTCCTGCATTGCGATTGCGTGCAAACCTTTGGCAAATTGCCGATTCATGCCGATGAGACCGGAATAGACGCCCTTTCCGTTTCGAGCCATAAGGTGTACGGACCTAAGGGGGCAGGCGCCGTTTATATTCGGCCCGGTGTCAGTTGGAAGCCGGTTTATCCCCATACAGTACATGAAAATGGTTTTCGGGCCGGTACGGTCAATGTGCCGGGAATCGGCGCTTTTACGGCTGCTGCGGAATATGCAGTGAAGAATATGAAAAAAAACTGTCTGCATGCTGAAAGCTTGCGGCATTATTTGTTTGAGCAAGTCCGTCTTCGCAGTCTCCCCGTCTCATTCTCTGCTGAGGAGACGGAGGGCGAATGCCTGCCCCACATTGTCGGGTGTTTTTTTCACTCCTTTGAAGGACAATATGTTATGTTAGAATGTAATCGAAACGATATTTGCATCTCAACGGGCAGCGCTTGTTCCGCCGGGCACCACGGCCCTTCTTCGGCTATGAAGGCATTGAAAAAAACCGAACGGGACGCGCGGCGGTTTATCCGGATTTCATTCGGGAACGAGACCACATTTGACCAGCTCGATATGTTATTACATACGTTTACGGCGCTATGGGAGCAAAGGAAAGGAGAATCAGCAATTTGACAGAAGGAACAAAGCTTACGGGGGCAAAAAGACGCGAGACGCTGCTTCATTGGCTGAAAGAAGCCGGCTCACCATTAACAGGGGGAGAATTAGCAAAAAAAGCGAACGTGTCGAGACAAGTCATCGTGCAGGACATTTCGCTGCTGAAGGCAAAAAATGAGCCGATCATCGCAACCAGCCAAGGCTACTTATACATCAGCCGGACCGCGGGCGGCGAAAAAGACGCAGAACGGATTATCGCCTGCATACACGGACCGGAGCGGACGGAAGAAGAGCTTGAGCTCATCGTCGACGAAGGTGTCACCATAAAGGACGTAATCATTGAACATCCCGTATACGGCGATTTAACAGCTTCCATACGGGTCAGCACCCGTAAAGAAATGAAACAGTTCATGAATAAAATTAACTCGACAAACGCCGCTCACCTGTCTCAGCTGACCGGAGGCGTGCATCTTCATACTTTGAGCGCACCGACAGAAGAGCGGATCGATCAAGCCTGCCAGGCGCTGGATGACGCAGGAATATTAATAAAGGATTAAAAAAAGCCCTCAAGCAAGAGGGCTTTTTTTACAGACGGTAGGATTGATAAGTTCCGAGAAGCTTGACCCGGCAGCCCAGGGCTTCCAGTTCTTGAACGGCACCCGGAATGAGCACCTTATCCATCGCCTGTTCAATATCGATGATAAAGAAATAGTTGCCCAGACCGGTTTTTGTCGGGCGCGATTCAATCTTTGACAGGTTTAAGTTTCTCCATGAAAAAGCAGACAGCACCCTGTGCAGGGCGCCTGATTGGTCATCCTGAGGGAGCGTCACCATCAGCGTCGTTTTCGGTCTTGAAGTCAGCTTTGCGTTCACTTCAAATGAGACATCTTTTTCAGGTGAAAGAATGACAAATCTTGTGTGATTGTCCTGATAATCCTGGATGTCACGCTTGACGATGCGTAATCCGTATGTAGCGGCCGCCATTTCATTTGCAATTACACCGATCGGAAGTTCAGGGTGCTCACTGACAAATTTAGCCGCCGCACCAGTTGATTTTGCATACTCATAAGGAACAGACGAAAAATGCCGGTGAAGAAATTTGTGGCATTGCGCGATGGCGTGAGAATGGGAATAGATTTTCTCAAGGTGTTTCCACTCACTTTCTCTCGAAGGGTGGATGAGCAGATGCTGGTGAATCGGCAGCGTCATTTCCCCCACGATCGATAAAGGCTGTTCGTGAATCAAGTAGTCTATCGTTAAATTAACCGATCCCTCCAGCGCATTCTCTAAAGGAACAAAGGCGAGATCAACTTCCCCTGCAACCGCCGCATCCATGCATGCCGGTATCGTATGGTACGCAGCTTGTGTCATACTGTTTTGAAAGCAAGAACTGACTGCTAGATGTGTAAATGTAGCTTCTGGACCTAAATAACCGACTTTCATGATTTCTTCTCTCCTTACGCACCTGACCCTAAGATTTCAACTTTTTCTATAAAATCAAATTTTCTCAGTTTATTCATTAACGTATGAATGTTTTCCTCCATTGCGGACGTGCTGATTGAGAGCGTTACATTCGCCCTGCCCTGAAGCGGAATCGTCTGGTGGATGGAAAGCACATTGCTTCCAGAGTCAGCTACCGCCTGCAAAAGCTGGGATAACGCGCCTGACCGATCCTCCAAATGAAAGAAAAGTGTGATTATTTGTTCTTTAACCATTGTGTAAAAAGGGAAAACCGCATCTCTGTATTTATAAAAAGCGCTTCTGCTTAAATCCACTTTTTGCACGGCGTCTGCAACTGACTCAGCTTTTTTTCTGTCGAGCAGCTTTTTAACTTCGAGGGTCTTTCGCATCGCATCAGGCAAAACATCTTCACGGACTAAATAAAATGTCTCTTCTTTCATTTGCACCCCTCCCTCTTACATCAGAGAGCCTGCAAAGCAAGCTCTCCTTCTTTTTAATCAATAAATTCAAATTCAAATTCCAAGAGCCTGATGATATCTCCGTCTTTTGCTCCCTGTTCTCTCAGCGCTTCATCAACGCCCATTCCGCGCATCTGTCTAGCAAAGCGCTTGACGGATTCGTCACGGGAGAAGTCAGTCATCTTAAACAGGCGTTCAAGGCTGTCTCCTGAAAGCACAAATGCACCGTCAGGATCGCGGGTGATGTTAAACGGCATTTCTTCATCTTCCATCGTGTACAAGACACGGTTTTCCGCCAGTTCTTCCTCATCATACAGCGGGAATTCAGGCGTTGTTTCCAATTGGTTAGCGACTTCAAACAGAAGCTCGCGGAGCCCTTCTCTCGTCACCGCACTGATCGGGAAGACAGGATGGTCATCCTGAAGCTTTTCTTTAAACGCCTTTAAGTTTTCAGCTGCCTCAGGCATGTCCATTTTATTTGCGACTATAATTTGCGGGCGCTCTGTCAGCCGCAGATTATACTCACTGAGCTCCTGATTAATGGTCAGATAATCCTCATACGGATCGCGGCCTTCCATCGCCGACATATCAATCACGTGGACAATGACGCGCGTCCGTTCGATATGACGGAGAAATTGGTGGCCTAACCCGACCCCTTCATGAGCCCCTTCAATCAAACCGGGCAAATCCGCCATGACGAAGCTTCTCGCGTCATCTGTTTCCACCATGCCCAGATTCGGAACAAGCGTTGTAAAATGATAATCCGCGATTTTCGGTTTTGCCGATGATACGACAGACAAAAGCGTAGATTTTCCGACACTCGGGAAACCGACGAGGCCTACGTCTGCAAGCACCTTTAATTCAAGCACGATATAGCGCTCTTTTCCGGGTTCTCCGTGCTCTGACAGCTGCGGAGCCGGATTGGCCGGTGTCGCAAAGCGGGTATTTCCGCGTCCGCCGCGTCCGCCTTTTGCAATGACGGCGCGCTGGCCGTGCTCAGTCAGATCGGCAATGACCTGCTTTGTATCATCATCTGTCACGACTGTGCCGGGCGGAACTTTAATCACCATGTCATCCGCGTTTTTACCGTGCTGATTTTTAGACATGCCGTGCTCGCCGCGGATGGCTTTGAAATGTCTTTGGTACCGGAAATCCATTAACGTGCGCAGCCCTTCATCGACCTCAAAAACGACGTCGCCGCCTTTTCCTCCGTCGCCGCCCGCAGGCCCGCCTTTCGGCACATATTTTTCACGGCGGAACGCAACCATTCCGTTACCGCCGTCGCCGCCTTTTACATATACTTTCACCTGATCTACAAACATAATATCCTCCGTTCTAAACCGTAAAAAACCGCTAGTTCATCCCAATTTCGGCCACACATTCATGGCCCGTCAGCTCAAATTGCATCACATCAAAGTCCTCACATCGGGATTTGCGAAAATCATCAAAAACATCTGCATTTGCAATGGTTCCGTGAAAATCGAGATATAAAATAAGCTGTCTGTCAGGGTGATCCGTTTGAAGCGATACGGTCAGATGATTTTCACTTTCATTGCTTACCGCCAGACCGAACAGATGAAACAGTTTTCTCATCAGGTTCGACAGCTTTTGATCATATGCCGATAAATCTTTTATCTCTCCGAGCACTTCGTATTCAAGCCTCATATATTGGGACTTCCAATTAAACGTCAGAAAGTCAAACGCCAAGTGCGGGGTTTTCAGGTTTGAGAGCTTTGATTCATGCTTTGCATCTATGACCATTTCGTCAATGATTTCAACAACACGGTCATACTTCTGCAAGCTTAAGTTTCCTTTAATAAGCTGAAGCTTATTCATCCAATCATGCCGGAAATGACCCATTAAACGGATCAGCTCGTTGGTTAAAGCCGCTTCGCTTATAGGTTCTTCTTGTTTCTTCGATACATCCTTCATTTTCGCACTCCCAATCATTTAATTTCTTTTTAGGAGTCTTGATAAGTGTGTACTATGAATTATAACAGAGAAGGCTTTGTTAGAAAAACACTTGTTTTTCCTGGTTCATCATGTTCCTTTTTTGAATCGGCATGCGTTTTGGATGCCAGGCAGAAACATTGTTGTATCACTGCTTGGGGAACATATCCAGTGGGTGAGAAGCTGGTGTTCTCATTCTAGGCGGGGTTCACTCGCACATCCTCTGCTTTTCATTCTTGATGTTACTCCGCTTACTGCAAAAAAAACTCCAGTCAACGACCGGAGTTTTTTGTGTCATTATTGAGCTACAGGATATACGCTCACTTTTTTGCGGTCACGGCCGAAACGTTCGAATTTAACAGTTCCGTCGATTTTAGCAAAAAGAGTGTCATCTCCTCCGCGGCCCACGTTTTCACCTGGGTAAATTTTCGTTCCGCGTTGACGGTAAAGGATAGATCCGCCTGTAACGAATTGACCGTCTGCACGTTTAGCACCTAAACGTTTAGATTCAGAGTCACGTCCGTTCTTTGTAGAACCTACACCTTTTTTAGAAGCGAAAAACTGAAGATCTAATCTAAGCATGTAACTCACCTCCTATATTTGGTTTGTAGTCAACCGTAAATGGTCATTGTAATCCCGCTCGATTGTCTCAAGAGAAACAATCATGCCTTCAATCAGCAGCTGCGCTTTTTGAAAAGCTTCCTGATCAGCGGCTTCAGGGAATTCAAAATAGAAATAACCCCCGTCCTGACCTATATCAAGAATCGGTTCGAGAGGAGCCAGCGCGATAACCGCATTGACTGCCCCGAAGACGACAGCTGTGACCGCGGCGCAAACGAGATCTCGTCCATGTTCAGCAAAATCGGCATGCCCCGTCATTTCAAAGGACAAAACGCCCTCTTCTGTGCGGGATCTTCGAATTGTTGCCTGAATCATGCTTACGCGTTGATTTTTTCGATTGTCAATTTAGTATAAGGCTGACGATGACCTTGTTTTTTATGAACATTTTTCTTTGGTTTGTAACGGAAAACTGTGATTTTTTTCGCACGGCCTTGTTTTTCAACTTTAGCTGTAACTGTCGCGCCTGCAACTGTTGGGTTGCCGACTTTCACGCTGTCTCCGCCAACAAACAATACGTCTTCAAACGTCACTGTTTCACCTGCTTCAGCAGCAAGTTTTTCGATGTAAACAGTTTGACCTTCTTCAACTTTGATTTGTTTTCCGCCTGTTTTAATGATTGCGTACATTCTCTGCACCTCCTATTAGACTAAGACTCGCCAGCAGCAGGGGGCTAAAGAGCTCTTAACACCTGTACCGAGCGGTTGTAGCAATGGTGCTACATCCATAACATTAAAAAATATATCAAAACAGAAGACATATGTCAATCTATTTCTAGTAAGGCAGCAGCAGTTCTTCCATAGAGGAATCTGTCCGCTTATCGGCAAAATAAGCGTGCAGCACTTCATTCTCATCAAGCTGGCTGAGTTTCTCGCCGGCTTTTTCAATGATGATCGGGTGCTTGCATCCCCGCTTAAATTCAGCCATCACGTGCTTAACCTTGGCATCAGCCTTGACCGTCAGAGGGAGCAGCATCTCAACATCGCGGTTGTTTCCGTAATATCTCTCCAATAGAAACCGCATCTGAATATAATGCCTTTTCCGATATTCATCCCACAAGGAAGCCGCGAGAAATACGAACAGCACCCAGGCGCTGATCTGCAAGGGAACAGCCAGTACAATCCAGCAGCAGAGCAAAAACGCGAAAGCGGCCGAGGTCTGGACACTGAGAAGATGCGCTCTTTGAAAAGCCATTTGTTTTGAAAAGTATAAAAACACCATTTTTCCTCCGTCAAGCGGCCAGATCGGCAGCAGGTTGATAAAAAGAATCGACAGGTTATAAAATGTAAACATCTCGAATGTCTGCTGTCCGACTATGCCTGACCCAAAAAGGAGCCAAGCTGCCGCCTGAAGCCATAAATGCTGCAGCGGGCCGGCCAGAATGACCGCAAATTCTTCCTTGAGCGGCCGGTTTCCGTGCTCCTCCACTTCAACCGTCCCGCCGAAGGGAAGCAAAAAAATCCGTTTAATCCGCCACGAAAAAAACACGGCCAGAGCAGCATGCCCCAGCTCATGAACGAATACAACCAGCAAAAGACATAACAGCGCTTTAATGTGCCCTGTCACAAGCCCAAGCCCCATAATAATCCAAAGAAAAGGATGAACGTGAATTTTTAAGATCAGACTCAGCCATTTATTCATCAAATGTGATCACCTGAATCGGATCTATGAACTTGTCTCCTTCTTGCATCGCAAAATAGTATTGGCCTTTATTCTTATCGTCAAGCTTGATGGAACCGATCTTTTTGCCTTTATCGATAAAATCATACAGAGACACGTTAACGTCTTTAAGCTGTCCGTAAATGCTGCAGGTATTGTCAGCGTGCTGCACCTTAACCGTCAATCCTGTTTTCTTATCTTTATTGACTTCAACGACATAGCCCTCTTTTACACTATCAATTGTATCGCTGGCCGTTTCTACGATTACGCCTTCCCCATTATTCTGAAAGTCCTCCTGGATTTTGCCTGCAGCAGGTACAGCAAGATCATGGCTGACCGCTACTTGGCCGCCCTTTTTTTTCGTGCCGGGTGTGAGAAAAGCGAGCGGATTTCCGAATGCGGACTCAAACCAGTGGCTCACGGCAGCAAACTGAAATTCTTTTTGAAAAGTTTGCGCAATAGCCGGCTTGATTTGAGCCAAAGGCTGTTTGTCAGTTTTATAGGCAATAGCGGAGATAAGAACAAGACACGCCGCCAGCAGGCATTTTAAAATGATAGAATTGGTATTAATCAATGGATGCCTTCCGTTGAATTCCGGCGGATGTTCCGTTTCATAGCTCGGAAGGAGCCTGTGCTTTTCTTGTTCCTTGACTGCCTGCCAAGCGGGGAGCTTTTGTTTCTTCTGAGCGGTTTGGACGGCAGCAGGGCGTTTTGGACCGGGCTGCTGCTTTCTTCTTTTGGCCAGTCTTTTTCTAATTTCATCAGCTCTGTGACTCATCGCTATCATCCTTTGCAATCGTTGGGTTTGTACATCCTATGCCTTGTCCAATGCAAATATGCGCCTTGCTGATGATAAACAAAAAAAAAGACCTGACAAGCTGCCGCTTCATCAGATCCTTGTGTTCTATTATTTTATTATGACCGCACGCCGAAAAATGACTTTATTTTCGCCATCATTCCTTTTTGCTGCTCTTCAAGCACCTGTAAAGGAACGGATTCTCCTAAAATACGCCGGGCAATATTGCGGTATGCAATGCTGGCGCGATTTTTTGAATTCATTGCAATCGGTTCGCCGATATTTGATGCTTTAATCACTTCATCATCGTCAGCGACGATTCCGAGCAGATCAATAGAAAGATGATGAACAACCTCGTCGACATCCATCGTATCCCCGTTTTTCACAAGGTGACTTCTGATGCGGTTAACGATAAGCCGCGGCGGTTCAATTTCCTCCTGCTCCAAAAGACCGATAATACGGTCGGCATCCCGCACCGCTGAAATTTCCGGCGTTGTCACAACAATCGCCTTATCAGCTCCGGAAACGGCATTTTTATAGCCTTGTTCAATTCCGGCGGGACAATCAATGATGACATAATCAAATTCCTGCTTGAGCTGCTGCACAAGCGATTTGATTTGCTCAGGAACAACAGCCGTTTTGTCGCTTGTCTGGGCAGCCGGCATCAAATGAAGCAGATCATCAAAACGTTTATCCTTAACAAGCGCCTGATGCATCTTGCATCTGCCTTCAATTACGTCAACTAAGTCATATATAATTCTGTTTTCAAGACCCATTACGACATCAAGGTTGCGCAGTCCGATATCTGTATCTACTAAACAGACGCGTTTCCCTAAAATGGCTAAGGCGGTACCGAGGTTTGCAGATGTTGTTGTTTTTCCTACTCCGCCTTTTCCCGAAGTTATTACGATAGCCTCACCCAATTTCACATTCCTCCCTCAAGCCTTGTTAGATCAGGTCTTAAATGAGCCAAATGTTGAAGGCGTTCAATGACCATATTTCCGTCTGTATCTAAATAAGCACATTCCATGTCGTTCCCTTTTTGAATGTGGTCTGGGGAGCGATTTAACACGTGATTGATCCTTAATTGTGTCGGCAGCATTTCGGAAGCAGCGATCACGGCCCGGCTGTTTCCGTTATAACCGGCGTGGGCAATTCCTTTTAATGAGCCGAGAACAAATATATTCCCTCCGGCCTTAACCGTTCCGCCGGGATTCACATCTCCGATCAATAGCAAATCTCCCGTCACGTGAAGCACCTGCCCTGAACGGACAATTTTAGAAACCGAAACAATCTCCGCTTCCTCTTTCATGCGCTGCGCTTCTTCTTTAGCGATGACTTCACTGTCAATTGAATGAACGACTAAATCTTTCTTTGACGCGATCAGATCAGTGAGCTGTTCTTCCTGTTCCTGATACAGATAGCGATGTCCGAGTTTAATATGAACACTGATTTTTTGACCTTTGCCATCAGTATATTGTTCAATCGACAGCATACTTTGAAGACCATCGAGAAGCTCATCAAAAGAACACGCATCATCCAGATGCAATGTTAAGCCGTTTTTTGTTCCTTTTATTGTTACATATTGCTGCTTTTTGGTCTTCACAATGTTCACCTCAACAACATACTCTTTTCGTCAAAAAAAGATAAAATCCTTTTTACTCATCTCTTAATTCTTTCTTTAGACTTATATAAAACAGCCTAAAAGGCAGGACTAACACAATTGCGCCTGCAATATTCAGTAAAACGGTCGGTAAAAACCGCTGAATGACAAATTCATTGAACGTCATTGTGCTTCTGTGAATTAAACTCTGAATCCCGTAGACGTAAAATTCAAGCACACATACGCCGAGCACCGCCACAAGAATGACCATTAAAGCGTTCGTCTGCAATACTTTAAACGCTTTGGCAGCCAGGTAGCATAGGCCGGCAAAACCGAACATATAAACTCCTAAAACACCCGTATACGTGATGTCATAGAGAAGACCGAAAATGAATCCATAAATGACCGCATGTTTTTGATTGATGAAAGCGGACATAAAAATTAAAACAAGCAAAAGAAAGTGCGGAACAACCTGCTGTTCGTCGGAAACGAAAGGAAAATGCACCAAATCAGTATAGATGCTTTCCCCAGAAAAGACCAGCATCATAATCAAAGGGAGAAGGAAACGTTTCACGATCCTTCCTCCCCTGTATCAGAAGTTGCTACGCTGCGGTTCACCACAATAACATGGTCTAAATCATACAGGTTGGCAGCCGGTTTGACGTACGCGATTTTGGTCAGTCCGTAAGAATCAGATTCAACGTCAGTTACTTCGCCGACTGTCAACCCCTGAGGAAATACACCGCCCGTTCCGGAGGTTTCCACAAGATCGCCCTTTTTCACTTCGCGCTTTTCATCCGGCTCAAGAATGGTCATTTTAAGGGTTTGTTTCTTTTTGTCATACCCTTCAATTAAACCGTAGCCTTTACTGCCTTTTTTACCCGAGATTTTGGTTGCCACTCTGTTGTTGCGGTCAACATCGCTTAGCAGCTGAACGGCAGATGTAAAGTTGTTAAGCCCGCTGCTTTTAATTTTCCCGACCAGCGCGCCTTTTTCGTTTGTGACAGCCATGTCTTTGGCCACTTTTTGTTTCGATCCCTTATTAATCATGATTTGCTTGTACCATTGATCAGGGTTTCTCGCGATAACGGTCGCTAAAATCGGTTCATAATCGGTAATCGATTTGACGTGTCCGAGTTCATCAAGCAATTTCTTGTTTTCATCTTTCAATTCTTGGAGCTTTGCTTCATATTGCGTCTGTCCGTCCAGTTTTTCTCTTAAACGTTCATTTTCTTTGTATGTGTTTTTCAGGTCTTCTATGTCCCCGAAGAACCCTGCAAAATATTCGGCAGGCGTGTGAAAAATATTTTGAAATACTCCCGTCGTATCACCGATCAGCTTTTCAGGCCAGGTGGTATTACGGCCGTTCTTCAGCGAGAATCCAATCATAGCCACCAATATGATAATACACAGAAGTAATAGCATTAACCGTTTATTCGGCATCGTGTTACACCTCTTCTATTTAACTCCTGATTATCTTGTTTTCCCTTTGAAAAGATGGATGTGCTCCAGTGCTTTTCCAGTACCGATCGCAACACAATCAAGCGGATCTTCAGCGATAAGAACCGGCATTTTCGTTTCGTCACTGATGACTTTGTCAAGGTTTCGAAGCAGCGCGCCTCCCCCTGTCAACACAATGCCTCTGTCCATAATATCAGCGGCAAGCTCAGGCGGTGTTTTTTCAAGCGTGCTCTTCACTGCGTCAACGATAGAAAGAACGGTGTCACGCAATGCATTTGCAATTTCGGTTCCCGTAATTTCGATTGTTTTCGGCAGGCCTGTCAGCAGATCGCGGCCGCGAATTTCCATTGTTGCATTTTCTTCGCCCGTTTCCGCTGAACCGATCTCCATTTTGATAGCTTCTGCCGTACGGTCCCCGATCATCAGGTTATATGTTTTTCTGATATAGCTGATGATCGAATCATCCATTTCGTCACCGGCCACGCGAATGGATTGAGATGTAACAATGCCGCCTAATGAGATAATTGCGACTTCCGTTGTTCCGCCTCCGATATCAACGACCATACTGCCCGTCGGCTCCCAAACAGGAAGGTTTGCACCGATGGCAGCCGCAAACGGTTCTTCAATCGGGTAAGCGTCACGTGCACCGGCTTGTCTTGTCGCGTCGATGACAGCGCGTTCTTCAACCGCTGTAATACCTGACGGCACACAAACCATAACGTATGGCTTTCTCGCAAATAAACCTTTATTTTTCACAGCTTGATTAATATAGTATTTCATCATTGTCGCAGTTGTTTCATAATCAGCGATTACGCCGTCTTTCATCGGACGGAGGGCCACCACGTTACCCGGTGTGCGCCCAATCATGTTTTTAGCGTCGTTACCGACAGCCACGATTGATTTCGTATCCGTTTGCAGCGCAACGACAGACGGCTCTCTTACAACAATTCCTTTACCTTTTACAAACACAAGCGTATTCGCAGTTCCCAGATCTATACCAAGGTCTCTTGTACCAATTCCGAACATATGTATGTATCTTCCTTTCTTAAAGCAAAAATACCCTAAAGGGAAAAACTCATAAAATCTATTATATCTTAAATTAACGAAAAAAAAAGTGTTACAAATATCCTTTTTCCTTTAAACTCACAAATTTTTTATCACCAATGACCAAATGATCCAACAGCTCGATGCCGATTAAATTTCCGCATTCAAAAAGCCGTCTTGTTACCTCAATATCTTCCCTGCTTGGTGTAGGATCTCCTGAAGGATGATTGTGAACGCAAATGAAGGACGCGGCGGATCGTTTGAAAGCTTCTTTAAACACCTCCCGCGGGTGGACAATAGATGAATTCAGACTTCCTATAAAAACGGTGCGTTTATGAATGACTTGATTTTTGGTATTTAAATATAAACAGACAAAATGCTCCTGGGATAAAAAGCGCATATCCTCCATCACAAAATTTGCCCCGTCTTCCGGTGAGCGGATGACGTAATGTTCCTCGGCGGATGTCTTATGAATGCGGCTCCCCAGCTCAATTGCGGCCAGTATTTGAACGGCTTTCACTGTGCCGATTCCGGGAATGCTCGACAGCTCTTGGGCGGAGGCGCCTTTTAACAGGCGCAGGCCGTCAAACGTGCGGAGCAGCCGGTGAGAGAGGTTCATTACAGATTCATGCTTTGTCCCCGTTCTTAATAGGATTGCGAGCAATTCATTGTTTGACAGATTTTCGGCTCCGCAGTGCAGAAGCCGTTCTCTCGGTTTTTCTTTTTCTGGGAAATCTCTGAGTTTTAACGGCAGATCGCAGATGATCAAGCCCTCCTTATTCCCCTTCCCCGTTTGAACATCAAGCTTTTATATTAAATTCTTTCAGGGCTCTCATTGTTTTTGAAACAGGAAGCCCGACGACAGAATGGAAATCTCCGTCTACCTTTTTCACTAAAAGCGCGCCTTTTCCTTGGATGCCGTATGCACCTGCTTTATCCATCGGTTCTTTAGTTTCGATGTAATTCTGTATTTCGTCTTCACTGAGCGGCCAAAAGGTCACTTCCGTCGTTTCAGAGAACGTTTTTTTCCGGTCTCGCGCCTGGATGCTGACCGCTGTAATGACTTGATGGCTTCGGCCGGAAAGCCTCCGCAGCATATCTGCCGCCTCTTTTTTGTCACGCGGTTTGCCGAGGCACTCACCGTCTATACAAACCATCGTGTCAGCTCCGATAACGACTGCATCGGGATTTTCGCCGGCTACAGCCCCGGCTTTTTGCTCAGCCAACCATTGGACGTTTTCTTCCGGTGAAAGGTTTCGATTTAATTTTTCATCTACATGGCTCACAATAATGCTGTAAGGTATCTGAAGAAGATCAAGGAGTTCTTTTCTTCGCGGAGATTGTGAGGCGAGTATTAAGCGTTTTGTCATGATTGTCATCCTTTCAGGGTTTGCTTAAGAAAAAAAGATACTTGTCTATCCTACCAAATCAAACCCGCATCTACAATTTCAGAAAAATAACTTTTTCATGACAAAATAAAAAATCCCGCCTAGATGACGGGAGGAGAAATATTATTTTACAACGCTCAACAGTTCCTGCTGAGCCTTCCAGCCTGACTCGGGACTTGGCGTTTCAAGTTCCTTCAGCGCTTGAAGCAGAGCCTCTTTTTCCTTTTTGTCAGCCGCATCTCCGCTGTTTACCGCTTTTGTGATTTTGGCCACATCGGCTTTTGCTACTTCTTTACCGATGATCGCTTTGGCGGACAGTTCGGATGCTTGTTTAAAGGAATCCTCCATATCGGATTCGACCGCAAAGGAAAGCTCTTTTCCTCCCCAAGCCTCAAAATCATTGTCTATCAGCGTCTGCCCCAATTGCTGTGATAGGCTTTTTTCTGCTGAGAGGCCGGCGATCACATAGGTGTATCCGTCGTCTTTTGATAGAGAGACTGCTGAATATCCTTTTTCAGTCAGCTGGTCAACTAAGGTTTTGGCTCCTTTTTCCGATGAAAATTTTCCCGCTTGCACCGCATATGTCTTATAATTCCCCTCTGCCTGTCCCGAATTGCTTGTGTCACCCGTTTCTTGTTTGTCAGATGCTGAGTCTCCCGCTTTTACCGTCTGCCCTTGTGAGCCTTTGTCAGCTGCTGCCGGGGCAGACGCCTCTTTACTGCCGGACATATTTAAGGCGACAAGGCCGAGGCCGGTTCCTAAAACTGCGGCAACGGCAATCGTTGTGACCGCTCTTTTTACGGGAGAGGATGGGTGCTTCTTTTTTGAGTACATATGGCCTCCCGCCTTTTTCTTTTGGTATGGCGGAACGACTTTCGGATCATCCTCAAAAACGTCCTTTTCCCCCTCGTCATCCCAGTTAAAATCATCTTCCTTAGGGTCTTCATGAGAGGCTGCAGTCTCCTGCTCCGCCTTTTTAGTTTCCTCCCAATTCGAAAATGTGACTGTTTTTTCTTCTCCGGCTTTCATTTCCTCTTGTCCATACATGGTTTCTTCTTTTCCGTTAATAGTCACTTTAAGGGCATTATTTTTTGCTTTGCTGTTCTTTTTGCTTTTCCTTTTTTTCACCGTCTCTTCCCCCTCGCTTTCGTCTTGGCCGTACCATGAACTGATCATGTTTCACACTTTAGCATAGGCGAAAAAAAAAAGAACAAGACTTTTGTCGTCTTGTCCAAAAAACGTTCGCCAAATTTTTCAGCATCAGCCGGAGGCCAGATGGATATAGAACGAAAACAGCTCCTCTCCGTATAAATAACTCACGATACTGCCTGCTGCGATGGCCGGCGCAAAGGGGAAAGGCTGCTTTTTTGCCAGCCTTCCGCCAAGATGAGCACACGCCCCGTATACGGCTCCGATGATAACGGACAGAAAAAACGCAATGAGCACGAGCTTTACGCCAAGCGCAAGCCCGATAACCCCGAACAGTTTTACATCTCCTCCGCCGATCCCGCCTTTACTGGCAAACATGATAACGGCAAGCAGAAGAAAACCGCAAACTGCTCCGGCAAGCCCTGCATACCATGAACCAAGCGGGGAGAAAAATCGTCCGGCAATGAAAAACGGGAGAAAAAACAGCAGAACCTTGTCAGGAATCAGCATATAATGCAGATCCGTCACAGTGACAATAATCAAAAGAGAGAGAAACAGAAGAGCGACAAACAGTTCTGCCGTCAAACCAAAGCGGATACCGGCAGCCGTAAACAAACAAGCCGTCCACCATTCAACCGCGGGATACATCAGTGACAGCTTTCGCCGGCAGCTTTTGCACCTTCCTCTCTGCACGGCATAAGAAAAAACAGGAATCAATTCAGTCCAAGAAAGCGGGGAGCGGCAAAAAGAGCAGGCTGAGCGCGGGTAAACAATCGAGATCCGCATCGGGATGCGGCACGCTGCCGTATAAAAAAAAGAACCGAGGATTAAACCGAGGGCAAATAGAATGAAAAGCATCATCTTGACCACACCTTTTCTATCAATCTGGCTCAGATTGTAGCATAGAGAAACGCAAGGCCCCAAATGCACAAAAATGGCTTTTGCATTTAGAAAAGCCCGGCAGAACCGTAATTTGTCCTGCCGGGCTTTTTACGGCTAGGAGATAAGCCGTTTTCTCATTTCTGAAATAAAATACAGTGATCCGGTAATGATGATGATGTCATCTGCTCCGTCTTTTTGTTCTATCCATTCTTTTACGCTGTCCGGGTCTTCATCAAAGCTTTTATTCGCCAGACTGCTTGCGTCATAAAGGTCTTTCGCGCTTGAAGCACGCGGGAAGTCAAACGACGTAAAGTGAATAGAGTCTGCAGCCGTTTCAAGCTTCTTGATCATTTCCTGGTACGGTTTGTCTTTTAATGCGCTGAAGACGACATGAATTGTATTGCCAGCAAAGCGCTGCTTGACGGTTTCGGCCAGTTTTTCTATTCCTTCTTCGTTATGAGCGCCGTCCGCATACACAAGAGGACGTTCTTGAAGCCGTTCAAATCGGCCAGGCCATGCAGCTTTTTTCAGCCCGTTCCGCAATGCTTCTTCCGGAATGTCGGCATATGTTAACCGGTTCAGCCATTCAGCCGCCAAAATCGCCAATGCCGCGTTCTGCCTTTGATGAATGCCGATCAATGAGGTTTGAATATTTTCATAGCGTTTCACATCGGTTTCTAACGAAAAGGATTCGCCGGACAAAAGCGCTGCTTCGTTAAAAAGACTGCACGTTTCATATAATGACTGATACGGGGCCTGCTTTTCTTCGGCCTCGGCTTCGATGACGCCAAGCGCCTCCGGCTGATTGACGCCTGTAATGATCGGAATGCCTTCTTTTATAATACCGGCCTTTTCCCCAGCAATCGCCTCAATGGTATGGCCTAAAATCGCCATATGGTCATGCCCGATGCTTGTAATAACGGTCAGCAGCGGTTCAACGATATTGGTTGAATCGTATTTTCCGCCAAGCCCCGCTTCGAAAATGACAAAATCAATGCCGCTTTGTTTTGCAAAATATAAAAATGCACAGGCCGTGATGATTTCAAATTCTGTCACCGTTCCGGCATCCGTCTCATCCAGTTCATCCACAAAAGGTTTAATTTCGTTAACAAGCTGTCTCCATTCCTCATCAGAAATCGGCGTGCCGTTGACGCTGATACGTTCATTAAACGTAATGATATACGGAGATGTAAACGTGCCTACCGTATAGCCGGCTTCTTGAAGCACGGAACGGATAAATGAGACGGTTGACCCTTTTCCGTTTGTGCCCGCCACATGAATGGCGCGGATTTTCTTCTCGGGGCGGCCCAATTTTTCCATAAGCCTTTCCATACGGAGAAGGCCCGGCTTTACGCCGAATTTGAGCCGGCCGTGAATCCAGCTGATCGCTTCTTTGTACGTATTAAACAATGAAATCCCCTCTTTTATACAACAAGGCGGTTTCTTAGGAAACCGCCCCGTTCGTTATTCAGCCTTTCAGCTCTGCCATCCGCAGCCGGACAGCCTCGCGTTTTGCCGTGTAGTCTTTTTCTTTCTCACGTTCTTCCTCAATGACATGTTCAGGAGCCTTTTTGATGAATCCTTCGTTGCCGAGTTTTTTCTGAACGCGTTCGACTTCTTTTGTCAGCTTGTCGAATTCTTTTTGTAAACGAGCGATTTCTTCATCAATATTAATGAGCCCTTCAAGCGGCAAAATCACTTCCGCTCCGGTTACGACTGCTGTCATCGCTTTATCGGCCGCATTGATACCGGTTCCGATTTTCAGTGTGCTCGGGTTTGTGAAGCGCTCAACGTAAGAGCGGTTCTTCTCAAGGCGCTCAGCGATGTCCTCTGTAGATGTTTTAATATAAAGCTCAACCTGCTTGCTCATCGGCGTATTGACTTCGCTGCGGATATTGCGGACTGAACGGATTAATTCAACAAGCAGTTTCATATCTGCCGCGGCTTCTGTATCCGTATGTTCCGGCACCGCAACAGGCCAAGAACTGATTGTAATCGATTCGCCCTCATGAGGAAGGTGCTGCCAAATTTCCTCCGTCAAGAACGGCATGAACGGGTGAAGCAGACGCATCGTCTGATCAAGCACGTATGCCAAGACAGAGCGGGTGGTTTTCTTCGCAGCTTCATCTTCCCCGTAGAGCGGAAGCTTCGCCATTTCAATATACCAGTCGCACACATCATCCCAGATGAAGTTGTACAAATGGCGTCCGACTTCACCGAATTCATAACGGTCCGCAAGCTGAGTCACGTTTTCAATCGTTTCGTTCAGTCTTGTCAGAATCCACTTATCGGCAACTGATTTTTCTCCGGAGAGATCAAGCTCATCATAGGTCATGCCGTCCATGTTCATTAATGCAAAACGGGATGCGTTCCAAATTTTATTTGCAAAGTTCCATGTAGACTCCACTTTTTCGTAGCTGAAACGGAGATCCTGCCCCGGAGAGCTTCCGGTAGCTAAGAAATAACGGAGAGAATCTGCTCCGTACTGGTCGATGACATCCATCGGATCAACGCCGTTGCCAAGCGATTTACTCATTTTTCTGCCTTGTTCGTCACGGATTAAGCCGTGAATCAGCACGTCTTTAAACGGACGCTCGCCCGTAAATTCAAGGCCTTGGAAAATCATGCGGGATACCCAGAAGAAAATAATGTCATACCCTGTTACAAGCACATCGGTTGAGTAATAACGCGTAAAGTCTTCCGCGTTTTCGTCAGGCCAGCCCATAGTGGAAAACGGCCAAAGCGCGGAGCTGAACCACGTATCAAGCACGTCTGCATCCTGCTCCCAGTTTTCGCTGTCTTCCGGCGCCTCAAGGCCGACATACACTTCCCCTGTTTCTTTATGATACCAGGCCGGGATGCGATGGCCCCACCATAATTGACGGGAAATACACCAATCGCGGATGTTTTCCATCCAGTGTAAGTATGTTTTTTCGAAACGGTCGGGAACAAAGTTGACTTTCTCTTCTTTTGTCTGAAGCTCAACCGCCGCATCGGCAAGCGGCTGCATTTTGACAAACCATTGCGTGGACAGATACGGCTCAACGACCGCGCCGCTTCTCTCACTGTGGCCGACAGAGTGCATATGCTCTTCAATTTTAAAGAGAACGCATGATTCCTGCAGGTCTTTGACGAGTTTTTTGCGGCACTCAAACCGGTCCATTCCGTTATATGCTAACGCATTTTCATTCATTGTTCCGTCTTCATTCATGACGAGAATCCGTTCTAAATTGTGGCGGTTGCCGAGTTCAAAGTCATTCGGGTCGTGGGCAGGCGTGATTTTAACAGCTCCTGAACCGAATTCCATATCGACATAATCATCGCCGACGATCGGAATTTCACGGTTTGTGATCGGCAGAATAACGGTTTTGCCAATCAAATGCTTATAGCGCTCATCTTCCGGATGAACCGCAACCGCCGTGTCGCCAAGCATCGTTTCCGGGCGGGTGGTCGCAATTTCAATTGAGCCTGAACCGTCCGCTAACGGATAGCGCAAATGATAAAATGCGCCCTGCACATCCTTATAGATGACTTCAATATCGGATAATGCCGTTTTTGTCGCCGGATCCCAGTTGATGATATATTCGCCTCTGTAAATCAGGCCTTTTTCATACAGTTTGACGAATACTTCACGCACTGCCTTGTTCAGTCCTTCATCCAGAGTGAAGCGTTCGCGTGAGTAATCGAGTCCGAGACCCATTTTGGCCCATTGGCTGCGGATGAAGTCAGCGTACTCTTCTTTCCACTTCCATGTTTCTTCAAGAAATTTTTCGCGGCCTAAGTCATACCGGCTTGTGCCCTGTTCACGGAGCTTTGCCTCAACTTTTGCCTGAGTGGCGATACCGGCATGATCCATGCCCGGAAGCCACAGCACGTCATAGCCCTGCATACGCTTCATTCGCGTCACGATATCTTGCAGCGTCGTATCCCACGCATGGCCGAGGTGCAGTCTGCCTGTCACGTTTGGCGGCGGAATGACGACAGAGTACGGCTGTTTCGTCTGATCACCGCCGGCTTCGAAATATTTTCCTTTCAGCCAAAAATCGTAGCGGCCTTTTTCAATGGCTGCCGGATCATATTTTGTCGGCATTGTTTGTTCGTTTGTATCCATCATAACCCTCCAGCATGTTTAGAAATGGCTGAGCAACTAAAAAAGAGCCTTCATCCCTGTAAAGGACGAAAAGCTCTTTCGCGGTACCACCTTTTTTCATGAACAGCAAGTGTTCATGCACTTAAACGGATAACGGGTGCGGCCCGAATTTCTCTACTTGGTATTTCAAGAAATTATGCTCCCGGGCGACCTTCCAATGAGACGTCATAAGAAGCCTTTCAGCATAATAGCTTCTCTCTCTTCATGCGTCTTTCTTGTACTCTTCCCGTTCTCAGCAGGTGTATTTATCAGCTCATGATCTTGTTTATTTATGTTCTTTATTATAGTAAAAGTGTTTTTGATTCGTCAATCATCTTTTCCAAAAACCATTGCCGTCATACATAAATGGGCATGCACCCCGCCCTTTTTCTTCACATATGATCAAGTAAAGGCGACTTTTAGGAGGATGTGCCGTGAGGAAAAAATTTAATTCTTATTCGCTGCCGCCGTGGGCCAGACAGGTCCGCCTCGTATCCGCGCAAGTCATTATACCCATCACGATTTTTCAAGGTATCAGAACGATTTTCTTTCCGACGACCTTTGATGTCCTGCTGCTTGCCATTCTGCTGTTTTTAGCGTGCGCTTTACATTTGGAATGGATATAAAAAAACGAGTCCGTCATGAAGTGGACTCGTTTTCAGCCTTTATTTTTTTCTCCTGCTCCATTTGATACACCTTCGTGAGAAAAGGCTCAATATTTTTCATTTGCCAATACGCCCTTAACAATTGAGTGCATTCGTCTTTTTCTGTACCCCTTTGATCTGTTTGATACCGATTGAGCACTTTGTACACGCCGGACGGATAAGCCATGTAGCTGAGAAACAGGCTGATTTCCGTTTCGCGAAGGGAAAAGGCTTTGTGATACGTATAAAACCACTCCAGACACTCCGGGCAGGCTTTCGGATAGCTTCTGAACAATCTGGAGTAAAAGCCAAGCAGATCGTTTTGAGGAGGCCCCAGAGAGGCTTTTTCGAAATTCGTGAAAAAGCCGGCCCCCACATCATTATAAAGAAAGTGGCGGCTTGATAAGCTGCCGTGATTGATCACCGCTCTTGACGTTTCTTTGTCCTTCGCTGCTTCATACCACTCTTCCAGCCGTTCGAGAGCAAAGTTCACAGCGGAAATCGTTTCTGCAAGATACGTTACAGCCTGCAGCTCAAAAGGAGAAAGGTACCACTCGTTTTCGACCCTGTCGGCAAACTGCTCGTAGACAAGCTTGTCATTTTCCCAATCTCTTTTCGTCATTTCATAAAAGCTGCTGATTTCCTCCGGTCTGATTGGGATATCCCGTACGGTCGCGGAGTGGAGCCTTGCGATTTCTTTAAAAAGATAAACGTGTTTTTGATCCCGCTCTTCTTCCTCATCATATTGCAGCCAAGGCATTAAATAATAGGAATCCTCCGCCCGGCTCCCCGAAAAAAACTCGCCCGCACGCGTGCGGTAGACCGGAACGAATGAACGATATCCTTTCTCCTCGATTTCGACCATATGATCCGTGAATTGCCTGCTGCGGGCCGGCTCCAGCTGTTTCAAAGCAAAAATGCCGTGATTTGTGCAGACTTTCCACACACGCGGGCTGACAGGCTCGATATATTCAGCCTCCAGCCCGTATTCCTGAAGCACTGATTGGACTGCTTCCATTCCATTCACCACATTTTTAAGGCCTCTTGCTGCTTACGCATGGCTGTTATTGTATTCCGGTATATATAGAATCTGCCCTTCTTCCAGCTCATCATCAAACGATAAAGCATTCATTCTGATCAGCTGCTGGGAGGTGATGTCATAACGCTCACACACGCGTTCTATCGTATCCTGCTGCTGGACAATACAAATTTTCATTCTTGAAAACTTTTCGTCTTCCCTTGTAAATAACTTTGTCAAATAATGAGAATTTGTATGTTCCTTCTGCTCTGTTTCCGCTTCCTGGTCTTCTCTTTGAACCGCTTGAGGCTCCGGCTCTTCAGGTTCAGAAGGTATCTTTGAAAACTGGAAGGACAAATCAAGAGGCGGCTCCTCTTTTTGTTCCTCCTCAGACGGAGCCACCTTCCTTACTTCAATTTCAAAGCCTTCATCAGTCTGCTCCTCTTCCTCCAGCAGCTTTGGAGCGCTGTAAAACTCCTGCTCTTCCTGCTCAGGGAGAAAGGCGCGATAAGCGGGCGCCAGCTCATCTTCCGGCTCATCTTCCGGCTCATTAGCAGCCTCCTCTGCGCTTTCTTCAGCCTCTGTGTCAGCTTTCTCCGCCTGATGACGGAGAAGCAGTTCAGGTTCAGGCTCTTCCTCTTGAAGGACGGGTAATTCCTCTTTTTCAGCTTCATCTTCTTGGGACCTCAAAGAAATATTAAGGGGAAGCGGCTCAAGATACTCTTCCCGCTGCTCCGGTGTTTCAGCTGGTTCCTCTTCAGAATCCGAATCGTCCCTCTCGGCCGTCACAACTTGCGGCTCTTCAGCTTCATCCGGCTCTTTTTCATGAAGAACAGGAGCAGGGGGAGGCGGCTCAGTAAATGAGACAGGTTCGTCTTCCTGTTCTCTGAGGAAAGGAGCTTCCTCTTCTTCCTTCGCTTCTTCATGCTCCTCGGTTTCAACTTCAACCGCGGCATCCTCCGGCTCCTCTGATAGATGCTCCGGCACATGGCGCATCATTAATTCAGGTTCGTTTTCCTCTTCTTCCGCCCCATGTTCAGCAAGGTGTTCAGCCTCTTCTCTTGCAAATTCAGGAGCCACATACAAAGGCACCTCCGGCTCCTTCTGTTCTGTTTCATCTAGCAGCCCTTCAATCGCTAAATCGGCCTGAATGGTTAAAATCCGTGAATCCGTTAATTGATAATCAAACGCATCGATAAAAACAAAGACGTCATTTAAGTGGCTTACTTTATTTTTCGGAATCGTGATGTCCACCGGGAAACAATGAAGGAGTTCAGCCGTGCCGTCCTCCCTCGCTTTCACTTCATCTACAAACCTCAGTTCTGCTGCCTGTTCTTCAAAATGTCCGTTGTGATCTATGTTGTACTCGCCAGTAAGTTCTAATGATCCTTTAATTGAGACGTAATTATTTACTTCCTGTACCCTGATGTCAGGATCTAATGAAATCGAAAGTAACTCAGAAACTTCCTGTCCTTTTTGGAAACAGATTGATTCTTCAACAGAAAATTGCAAACGGTGATTATGCGGCAAGTTCATATCCTCCTTTCATCTAATCCTTAAAATTAGATGTCACTAAAGGTGTATGCCGCAGACCGTGGAAATATGATAAGGGGGTTATTGAAAAAAAGCCGATACAAGGCAGGCTTGCATCGGCTTTTGGAGATTAACGGCTGATGCTTGAAAATACTTTTTCAGCCGCTCGAATGGTTTGTTCAATATCCTCCATTGTATGTGCAGTGGAGAGGAATAATCCTTCAAATTGAGATGGCGGAAGGAATACGCCTTCGTTTGCCATCCCTTTATAATACTTAGCGAACAGCTGCAAATCGGATGATTTGGCTGCTTCATAGTTAATAACAGGTTCGTTTGTGAAAAAGAAGCCGATCATTGAACCCGCACGGTTAAAGGTATGCGGAATGCCGTTTGCTTCAGCAGCTTTTGAAATGCCTTCTTCAAGCAGATCGCCTTTTTTCACGAACTCTTTATATGAATCAGGCGTAAGCTGCTTCAACGTCTCAAGGCCCGCCGTCATCGCAAGCGGATTTCCTGATAACGTTCCGGCCTGATAGATCGGGCCGCTCGGAGCGATTCTCTCCATAATTTCTGCTTTACCGCCGTACGCACCGACTGGAAGGCCGCCCCCGATTACTTTGCCGAGGCATGTTAAGTCAGGCGTCACGCCGAAATATCCTTGAGCGCAGTTATAGTCAACACGGAAACCGGTCATGACCTCATCAAAGATTAACAGTGTGCCGTTTTGTTCTGTAATGTCTCGCAGGCCTTGTAAAAATCCTTCCTGCGGGGGAACAACACCCATGTTTCCGGCCACTGGCTCAACGATTACACCGGCAATATCTTCGCCGAACTCCTTGAACGCAAGCTTAACGCTTTCCAAATCGTTGTACGGCACGGTGATCGTATTCATTGCGATCCCTTCCGGCACTCCCGGGCTGTCAGGAAGCCCGAGCGTCGCAACGCCAGATCCTGCTTTAATCAGCAGCGAATCGCCGTGGCCATGATAACAGCCTTCGAATTTCAAAATTTTGTTTCGGCCGGTATATCCCCGTGCCAGACGCAAGGCGCTCATTGTCGCTTCTGTGCCTGAGCTGACCATCCGTACGATTTCCATAGAAGGAACACGGTCAATGACCAATTTGGCAAGCTCGTTTTCTGCTTCTGTAGAAGCGCCGAAACTTGTACCGTATTCTGCTACTTTTTTAAGGCTTTCGACGACACGGTCATTTGTATGTCCTAAAATAAGCGGTCCCCAGCTCAGCACGTAATCAATATATTCATTGCCGTCAATATCAAAAATTCTCGATCCTTTGCCGCGCTGCATAAAAATCGGGTCCATATCAACTGATTTAAAAGCGCGGACAGGGCTGTTCACGCCGCCCGGCATCAGTTTTTGCGCTTTCTTAAAAGCGGCTTTTGATTTTTCATAGCTTCTCATCTGCCTCAGCTCCCGTCAAATGAAATAGTTACTCAGCAAGCCATTTTGCTGCGTCTTTCGCATGGTACGTCATAATCAAATCAGCACCTGCGCGTTTCATGCTCGTTAAAATTTCCAACACCATTTCTTTTTCTTTAATCCAGCCGTTTTGCGCCGCAGCTTTTACCATCGAATACTCTCCGCTCACATTATAAGCGACAAGCGGCAGATGATGGCGGTTTTTCACATCCCGCATAATATCTAAGTAAGACATTGAAGGTTTGACGATTAAAAAGTCAGCGCCTTCGGCAACATCAGATTCCGCTTCCCGAAGCGCTTCTAAGCGGTTGGACGGGTCCATCTGATACGTTTTCCGGTCACCGAATTGCGGCGTGCTGTCCGCAGCGTCACGGAACGGACCGTAAAATTCACTGGAATACTTTACGGCATAAGACATAATCGGAATATTAGCGAAACCCTCTTTGTCAAGCGCTTCTCTGATAACCGCGACAAATCCGTCCATCATATTTGAAGGAGCGATGATGTCGGCGCCCGCCTTAGCCTGGCTCACTGCAGTCTGCGCCAGCAGTTCCAGTGATTCGTCATTTAAAATTTCTCCGTCTTTTACAACCCCGCAATGGCCGTGATCCGTATATTCGCACAGACACGTATCAGCGATGACAATCATCTCAGGATAATGCTTTTTAATTTCCGCTATGCCTTTTTGCACGATGCCGTGATCATGAAAAGCCTGAGTTCCGCAGGCGTCTTTTTCTTCAGGCACGCCGAAAACGATGACAGATTTAATGCCGAGTGATATAAGTTCAGCCATTTCGTCCTTCAGTAAATCGAGTGATACATTATAAACACCCGGCATTGAAGGAACCTCTTTTTTTCCTTCGAGGCCTTCGACGACAAACAGCGGGTAAATAAAATCGGACGGATGCAAACGTGTTTCTTTTACCAATTCTCTCATCGTTGCGTTCGCGCGCAAACGGCGGTGTCTGTTAAATGTTTGATTCATCATCATCTTTCCTTTCTCGACATGCTGCACATGACGTCCAGCATTCCTTCTATCGTATATATCTTAGGCACATGGGACGAAATTCCGTATTCCAGCAGCGCCTTCTCTGTCAGAGGGCCGATGCTGATATATGCCGTCCCGTGATTCTCCCACACTTTTTCTTTGTCCACCGCATGCATAAAGGTATGCACAGCTGATGAACTTGTAAACGTAATATAATCAAAATGAGAGCGGGATGCAGCCTGTCTCAGCTCAGCCATGCCTTTTTCATCCTGAATGGTATTGTATAACACCCATTCCCTAATCTGATAGCCAAGAGGCTCGAGCTCCGTCTTTATGACATCCCGTGATAAATTGCCCTTTATGACTGTAATGGGTTCCGTTACAGCCGCGTGCTGCTTTAAGGTATCGGCCAAACATTCGGCCACATACTCATCAGGCATCACATCTGCCGTGACTCCGCGTTTCTTCAAGGCGCGGGCCGTCTTCTCACCGACTGCGGCAATCTTTTTCAGGTCCGGAGCAGATACTCCGTTCTCGGCAAGATAGGAAAAAAAGAACCGGACTCCGTTTACGCTTGTGAAGACAAGCCAGCCCGGCTCAGAAAGGTCTTCCCGAAGCCTGTCCGCACATTCGCCGGGGAGCGCTTCCTGAAAAGTAATCAGCGAGGCTGAAACAGCCGTTCCGCCGAGTGCCTCCACTTTTTTTCGGAACGGAGCCGCCTGCTTTTTATTACGGGTGACAAGCACGGTCTTTCCTTTTAAAGGAAGGTCATTCACCATCCTGATCCAGCTCCTGTTTCACACGATCGATTAATGCTTTAGCTCCTTTGTCCGCCATTATCGCTGCACAGTGTTTCCCGATCTCTTCCGGATCGTGTCCGGCTGTTTTTTCTTTAAAAATCGTTTTTCCGTCAGGAGATGCCACAAGCCCGACCAACTCAACCTCATCCTGGTCATTTATTGTCGCATAACCGGCGATCGGCACTTGGCAGCCGCCCTCCATTGCATTCAAAAAGGCCCGTTCGGCTGATACAGTGCGTGTTGTATACTCATCGGTAAATTTCGAGAACAGCTTCAGCAGCTCTTCATCCGACTCCCTGCATTCAATCGCAAGAGCGCCTTGCCCGACTGCGGGAAGACAGCGTTCCGGTTCGAGGAACTCCGTCACGACATCATCTTTCCAGCCCATTCTGGAAAGCCCTGCGGCAGCTAAAATAATAGCATCGTAGTCCTCTGTCTCAAGCTTTTGAAGTCTCGTATCTATATTACCTCTGATCCACTTAATTGTAAGGTCAGGACGCTCAACAAGCAGCTGTGCGCTTCTTCTTAAGCTGCTCGTGCCGATGATTCCGCCTTTTTTGATATCATCCAGCTTTTGATGCCCCTTTGAAATCAGCGCATCACGCGGATCCTCACGTTTCGGTATACAGCCTATGGTAAGGCCCTCAGGCAAAAGAGCGGGCATGTCCTTCATACTGTGAACCGCCATATCAATCTCCTTATTTAACAGCGCCTGTTCGATTTCTTTCACAAACAATCCTTTACCGCCCACCTTTGACAGCGTGACATCAAGAATGCGGTCGCCTTTAGTGACAATCTCTTTAATCTCAAATGTATAGGAAGGATTCAATTCCTTCAGTTTGTTAATCACCCATTTTGTTTGGGTCATTGCCAGTTTGCTCCGTCTGGAACCTACCTTAATCGTTCTCATTTTCTTTCCTCCCGAATCTGTTTGGGAACTTGATGTTAGCTGAACCAATGGAATTGCGACAGGCTTCCGAGCAGGAAGTAATTAATCATCAGCACGAGAAAACAAGCTGAATTCCACAGCGCCGCCACTTTTCCCTGCAGTTCCTTAATCAATCTGATATATAGATAGTAGCTGTATAAAAGCAGCACAATAAATGAACCGAGCACCTTTGAGTCAAACCAATACAGTGTTTCCAGCGACACATACGCCCAAATCACGCCTAAAATCAAGCTTAACAGCAGCATCGGAACCCCGATCACATTCAGAACGTAAGCCATATAATCAAGTTTTGACAAATCTTCAATTCTCAACAGCCATTTTCCCCATTTTTTCTTCTTTAATAAGTAATATTGAAACTGGTAAAGCAGCGAAAAGACAAAGGAAAGGGAAAAAGCTCCGTATGAAAGAATCGCCATGGTAATATGGATTACCAAAAGTTCTGACACAAGCTGGCCCGAAAAGGCAGCTGAATGCTGATCGGTCGGTGAAAACGTATGGATCGCTATCATCGAGAAGCCGATTACGTTCGTAAAAAACACGATAAAGTCAACGCGCAGAATCTGCGTGACAACAAGTGAGAGTGTGACAAGCACCCACGCATAAAAATAAAGAGCTTCTGTAATATTTAAGACCGGAAATCTGCCCGTCTGCCACATAAAATAGGAAAGATAAACGGTTTGCAGAGTCCAGACAATAGAAAGCAACCAGAAGGCCATTTTCCCAGCCTTCCGGTTGTGTTGAAGAAAATCTATAAAATAAAAAAGGACGCTTACTGCATAGATAACAATCGTGCCTTCATTAAGTCTTGCCATTGCTGTATCAATCATACAGCCCTCACTCACTTACAAGTCGGCCAAAGCCCGCTTTTGTTTCTACCTTTTGAAACGAATGAACCGCCTGGCGGTTATCGAGGCTTTTGTCCAACTGGCGCCCGGCCGCTTCTTCAATATCAAAGATCTGCATAAACAGCTTCAATTTCTCCTCAGAATCAGCCTCGGCCGCAAGCTCTTTCGCTTTCAGAATCGGGTCGCGGAGCATTTGATTAATGATGCTTTTCGTATGTTTGCTTAACAGCTTTTTCTCTCTCACAGTCAGATGCGGGAGCTTGCGTTCGATGCTCTGCATCGTATCTGACTGGATAGCGAGCGCCTTTTCCCGCAGCGCTGAGATGACCGGCACGACGCCGAGCGTATTCAGCCATTGCTTAAACTCAACAATTGCCGCTTCAATAAACAGCTCGACTTTCTCAGCTGTTTCACGGCGTTCTTTTAAGTTTGCTTCGACAATTCCTTCAAGGTCATCAATATCGTACAGGAAAACACCTTCAAGATCGTTTAACGCCGGATCAAGGTCCCTCGGCACGGCGATATCGACCATGAATAGCGGACGGCCCTTCCGCTTTCTGCCGGCCTTTTCCATCATATCTTTAGACACGACAAAATCACTTGCACCTGTTGAGCTGATTAGTATATCGGCTTCAGCGAGTGCATGTTCAAGCTGATTTAAGCTGCGCGCTTCTCCGGAAAAACGGTCCGCAAGCTCTTTTGCTTTTACGAATGTTCTGTTGATGACCGTTACCTTGCCGATCCCCTGGCCGTGCAGATTTTCTGCGGCAAGCTCTCCCATTTTTCCCGCACCGAGAATTAAAATGTGCTTGCTGGACAGAGAACCGAAGATTTTTTTCGCAAGCTCAACGGCAGCGTAACTGACGGAAACGGCATTTGCGCCGATATCCGTTTCAGCGTGCGTGCGTTTGCCTACGGTCACCGCCTGTTTAAACAACTCATTAAAGATCGTGCCGATTGTTTTTTCATTCTGCGCAGTTTTAAAGCTGGAACGGACCTGGCCGAGTATCTGCGTTTCTCCGATCACCATGGAATCCAAACCGCATGCCACACGGAATAAATGCTCAATCGCCGCATCGCTCTCATAGAATTTCAAAAACGGCGACAGCTCTTCTTTCGGCAAAGAAAACCATTCAGATAAAAATGTCTTTATATAATAACGGCCGGTATGAAGCTGATCCACCACCGCGTATATTTCAGTGCGGTTGCAGGTGGAGACGATAATGTTCTCCAAAACGCTTTTTTCTTCTTTTAAACGGAGCATCGCTTCTGCAAGCTCATCCGGCTGAAAACTTATTTTTTCGCGTATTTCAATAGGGGCGGATTTATAATCTACTCCCACAACAAGTATATGCATAACTTTTTCATGCACCCCCAGCACTTCGTGTTAATTTATAATCATTCTAATTTATAATGATTATAACATAGTTTCTTTCTGAAATTGTGAACAGATTTCAAAAATGTTGTGCTATAGTATAAAAAGCTTCATTTCCTACTGTATTTATCATACTAAAAATCCTTTACAGCGGGTAGGTGATAGAATGAGAAAAAAATCAATTTTATTTCCAGGGCTTCTGCTTGCCGCGTCAGTATTCGCATGGCTTCAAAGCGGACAGGTCCAATTGTTCCCGAATCAAGACGAATGGCCGGTGCTTCTTATACTGCTTGGCCTCACCATGCTCTATCAGGGCAAAAAAGAAGCAGCACCGCCCCATGTCCTTATTGGTATGCTTCTCTTCGGTATAGGTTTACACTTTTTCGTTAAGCCTGAAGTTCCATGGTGGCCCGGAGATTTTGAAATGCTGATCTTCGTATTCGGATTTTCATTATTTGCAGCAGCCAGAAAAGAATATGTATACGAAGCTGTTTCAATGATTTGTTTTTCCCTCTTTTTGTACTTCTTTAAACAAATAACGGCCTGGCTTGAGTCCGTACATATTCCAACAGAGTATTTCAAAACATACTGGCCGTATGTTTTTATCGGAATCAGCCTTTTTCTATTGTTTATCAGACGGAACAAAACTATACGATAAAACCCAAAACGCGGCGCGTTTTGGGTTTTTCATTTAGCGGCTGATCGCTTTTTTAATAGCTCCCCAAGCCTCTTCTTTTCCTTTTTTCGTTTCAGAGGAGAATAGAATCAGCTCATCTTCAGGATTCATATCAAGCGTTTGCTTGACGACCTTTAAGTGCTTGTCCCATTTCCCTTTTGGAATTTTGTCTGCCTTTGTCGCGATGACAATGACCGGAATTCCGTAATACTTCAAGAATTCATACATGTTCACGTCATCCGCAGACGGGGCGTGCCTGAGATCGACAATCTGGACGCAGGCTTTCAGCTCTTCACGGGTTGTCATATAGGTTTCGATCATTCTTCCCCATGCTTCCCGCTCACTTTTTGAAACTTTTGCAAATCCGTAGCCCGGAACATCGACGAAATGCAATTCATCATTAATGATATAGAAGTTTAAGGTTTGTGTTTTCCCCGGCTTCGACGATGTTCTGGCAAGATTTTTCCGATTGATTAACGAGTTGATAAAAGATGACTTTCCTACATTTGATCTTCCGGCCAGCGCGATTTCCGGGAGTCCCCCTTCAGGGTACTGCTCGGGTTTGACCGCGCTGATCACGATTTCTGATTTTGTGACTTTCATTTCTTCTCTCCTACTAAGGAATATTCCAAAACGTCATCAAGATGCGAAACGAATATAAACTTCAGCCCATCTCTGACGCTTTCCGGGATATCCTCTATATCTTTTTCATTATCTTTAGGCGCAATAATAGTGGTCAGGCCGGCCCTGTGCGCGCCAAGCGCCTTTTCTTTCAGTCCGCCTATCGGGAGCACGCGCCCGCGCAATGTGATTTCACCCGTCATGCCGACCTCGCGTGACACCGGGCGCCCCGTTAATGCGGAAACGAGCGCCGTAGCCATTGTGATTCCGGCGGAAGGACCGTCTTTTGGCACCGCTCCTTCAGGGACGTGAATATGAATATCATGTTTTTCATGGAAATTCGGGTCAATTCCGAGCTCCTCTGCTTTCGAACGGACATAACTGAACGCAGCCTGCGCAGATTCCCTCATCACGTCACCGAGCTTCCCGGTCAGGATCAGCTTTCCTTTCCCCGGAGACAATGAGACTTCAATTGACAGCGTGTCACCGCCGACTGTTGTATATGCAAGACCCGTTACAACACCGACCTGATCTTCCGTTTCCGCCTGTCCGTACCTGAAAATCCGCTTTCCGATATAGTCAGCCAGATTTTTTTCTGTGACGGTAATCCGTTTTCTTTCTTTAGCGACAATGGCTTTTGCGGCCTTCCGGCAAATCGCGGCAATCTGGCGTTCAAGCGTTCTGACGCCGGCTTCTCTCGTATAATAGCGGATGATATCTATAATGGCTTGATCCCGAATCTGCAGGTTTCCCTTTGTCAGACCATGTTCTTTGATCTGTTTCGGGAACAGGTGGTCTTTTACGATTTCCAGCTTTTCAGTCTCAGTATAGCCGGATATGTTGATGATCTCCATTCTGTCTCTGAGAGGGCCCGGAATGGTGGCTAAGTTATTCGCCGTAGCGATAAAAAGCACCTTTGACAAGTCAAACGTCTCTTCAATATAGTGATCGCTGAATGTGCTGTTTTGCTCGGGGTCGAGTACTTCAAGCATTGCCGAAGACGGGTCTCCCCTAAAATCAGAAGACATTTTATCGATTTCATCAAGGAGAAAAACCGGATTCTGTTTGCCGGCTTTTTTCATGCCTTGAATGATGCGTCCCGGCATGGCTCCGACATATGTTCTCCGATGACCGCGGATTTCAGATTCATCACGGACACCGCCAAGTGAAACCCTTACAAAACGGCGGCCCATACTCGTACTGATCGATTTTGCCAATGATGTTTTTCCGACCCCGGGAGGTCCTGCCAAACAAAGAATCGGTCCCTTCAGCGTTTTCGTCAGCTGCTTAACCGCTAAATACTCAAGGATCCGTTCTTTTACTTTTTCTAAGCCGTGATGCTCCTTGTCTAAAATCTCACCCGCTTTTTTAATATCGAGCTTATCCTCTGTTTCATCCGACCACGGCAGGGCGATAAGCCAGTCAATATAATTGCGGATAACGGAGCTTTCAGCGGAACTGGACGGAACTTTTTCATAGCGGTTTAATTCCTTAAGGGCCGTTTCTTTGACGCGTTCGGGCATGCCTGCCTCTTCAATCTTTTCCGACAGCGTCTGAACCTCTCCCGTTTTCCCTTCTTTATCGCCGAGCTCCTTTTGAATGGCTTTCATCTGTTCGCGCAAGTAATATTCTTTTTGTGTTCGCTCCATCGAACGTTTAACGCGCTGACCGATTTTTTTCTCTATTTCCAGCACTTCTTTTTCATTATTGATGGAACGGATGACCTTATTTAAACGCTCTTTGATATCAGCCGTTTCTAAAATATCCTGCTTGTCCTTTAATTTGAGCGGCAGGTGGGAAGCGACGATATCTGCCATCCTGCCAGGCTCTTCAATATCAGTCACAGCCGCGTATGTTTCAGCGGAGATTTTTTTAGAAATTTTTATGTACTGGTCAAAGTGGTCCAGCAGCGTACGCATCAGCGCTTCGTCTTCCACGTCTTTAGAATCGTCCTCATGCATCAGCTGTATATCCACCGAAGTATAGTCTTCGAGCTCATTGTATTCAAGAATCTGCGCACGCTGAATCCCTTCTACCAACACCCGGATCGTACCGTTTGGAAGCTTCAGCATCTGTTTAATTTTAGTATAAGTGCCGACAGTGAAAATGTCCTCTTCACCCGGTTCATCTATCGAAATATCCTGCTGAGTGGCTAAAAAAATCATATGATCATGCATCATTGCCTGTTCAAGAGCCTGAACCGACTTATCACGGCCCACATCTAAATGCAAAACCATCGTCGGATATACCAATAAACCTCTTAAAGGGAGGAGCGGGATGCTGCGTTTTATATCTTCTGCCATTGACTGACACCTCCGTGACTTTAGTATGAACCATTATAATACAACTTTTTCATCGTTGTACAATTCCGGGATTGGAAATCACCGAATTACGCGTCTTGCAATAAAACAGTCTCTTCGTAGTATACCCTTTCTTTCTGTTTCGAAAAAGGAAAAGATGTCCTTCATAAAAAAACCCCATTGTAAAATGGGGTTAGACGGATTCTTTATTAATTTGAATGTCAAATGGTTTTTGTTCTGAAGGCGGATCGACTAATATGACGTCAAGCACCTCTTGGAACGTTTTGACCGCTTTAATGGTGATGCCGTCAATTCGTTTCAAAATCGATTGCTGGTTTTCATATGGGATAATAACCGTTTTCGCTCCAGCCTGCTTCGCCGCCTTGATTTTAGGTATGACACCGCCAATCGGTTTTACAAGTCCCGCGAGACTGATTTCTCCCGTCATGGCTACAGTATGATCAATAGGAATGCGATGAATGGCGGAAAAAATCCCCGCGGCCATCGCTATGCCCGCTGACGGGCCGTCAATCGGGCCTCCGCCGGGAAAGTTAACATGAATGTCATAGTCTGACGGTTTAATCCCCATTGTGCGAAGAACCGTTAAAACATTTTCCACCGATCCCTTCGCCATGCTTTTACGGCGGATCGACTTAGACTGGCTGCCGATGCTCTCTTCCTCTGCGATTCCCGTGATATTCAGGCTGCCTTTGTCCTGCGCAGGCGTGACATTCACTTCGATTTCAAGCAAAGCGCCGCTGTTCGGTCCGTAAACGGCAAGCCCGTTTACGATTCCGACTTGCGGTTTATCAGCGATTTTCTGCTCATTTTTAGGCGTGAGCTGACTCGAATGGACGACCCACTCAATATCTTCTATTGTAATCTCTTTTCTGTCCTCAGTGACCGCCATTCCTGCGGCAATCTGAATCATATTGACGGCTTCACGGCCGTTTCTCGTATACGTTGTCAAAACACTGAGAGCTTCATCAGAAATGTCTTTCTGAATTTTGTCCGCCGCTTTTTTCGCTACGGCTTTTAACTCATCCTTCTCAAGCTCGCGGAAAAACACTTCAAGGCAGCGCGAACGGATGGCCGGCGGGATTTCATTCGGCATTCTCGTTGTCGCCCCGATCAAGCGAAAATCCGCGGGAAGCCCGTTTTGAAAAATGTCATGAATATGATTCGGAATTTGTGTATTTTCCTCACTGTAATACGCACTGTCTAAAAATACTTTCCGGTCTTCAAGCACCTTCAGCATTTTGTTCATCTGAATGGGATGAAGTTCACCGATTTCATCGATAAACAGCACACCGCCGTGCGCATGTGTCACAGCCCCTTGCTTCGGCTGCGGAATACCGGCCTGGCCCATCGCGCCCGCTCCCTGATAAATCGGGTCATGCACGGAGCCGATAAGCGGATCGGCAATTCCCCGTTCATCAAAACGCGCCGTTGTCGCATCAAGCTCTACAAAAACAGCCTGCTCTTGAAATGGCGACTGTTTATGTTTTTTCGCCTCTTCTAACACCAGCCTGGCAGCAGCCGTTTTTCCGACCCCCGGCGGCCCGTAAACGATGACGTGCTGCGGATTAGGACCGCACAGCGCGGCTTTTAACGCTTTAATTCCGTCCTCCTGGCCGACAATGTCCTGAAAGCTTTTCGGGCGCACTTTTTCTGATAAAGGCTCTGATAAACTGATTGCCCGCATTTTCCGCAGCTGCTCCATTTCCTTTTTTGATTCTTTATCTATTGTCACTTTTTGTGTACGTTGATTTTTGAGCAGATTCCAAAAATATAATCCGATGACAATCCCAAAAAACAGCTGTACGAATAATGCGATCCCTGTCCAACTCATGCTGGTCCCTCCTGAAAAAACGATTTATGTATCCAATTCATTCCTCTGCCGATAGTATCGCCCAGTGAAGCACGGAATAAACATTTTCAGAAGGTCCCGAACAAGAAAAAAACCTCCTGAATCGAATGATTCAGGAGGTTTCATGATGTTACGCTGATGTTTTATCTTGGCCGACTACAGTACCGTCCTTTAAAACAAGGCGAGGTGCTTCTCCGTCTGCCACTGTCGCTCCGGTAATAACGCATTTTTCAATGTCGTCACGGGACGGCAGGTCAAACATGACGTCAAGCATGATACCTTCAATAATAGAACGCAGGCCGCGGGCGCCTGTTTTTCGCTCGATCGCTTTTTTCGCGATTTCAGACAATGCCTCTTCTTCAAATTCAAGCTCGACATCATCAAGTTCTAACATTTTTGTATACTGTTTGACGAGTGCATTTTTAGGCTTAGTCAAAATTTCGACCAATGCCGTTTCGTCAAGCTGCTCAAGGCTTGCAATAACAGGAAGACGACCGATAAATTCAGGGATCAGCCCGAAACGGAGTAAATCTTCCGGTAAAACTTTAGAGAGCAGCTCTTCTTTTTCTAAGTCGGCTGCTTTATTGTCAGAACCGAACCCGATCACTTTTTGTCCCAAACGGCGTTTAATAATTTGTTCGATGCCGTCAAAGGCACCTCCGCAAATGAACAAAATGTTAG
This sequence comes from Bacillus sp. ISL-51, assembly GCF_018613535.1. Classification (GTDB taxonomy): domain Bacteria; phylum Bacillota; class Bacilli; order Bacillales; family Bacillaceae; genus Bacillus. The sequence continues at coordinate 191,296 of NZ_JAGGQB010000006.1, read as the reverse complement.
TCGTGTCGATCTGAATGAATTCCTGATGAGGATGTTTGCGTCCTCCTTGCGGCGGTACGCTCGCAACTGTTCCTTCAAGAATTTTCAGAAGCGCCTGCTGGACGCCTTCACCTGATACGTCACGTGTAATAGACGGATTTTCAGATTTTCGCGCCACTTTATCAATTTCATCGATATAAATGATGCCTTTTTCCGCTTTTTCCACGTCATAGTCTGCTGCCTGAATAAGTTTCAGGAGAATGTTCTCCACATCCTCACCCACATAACCGGCCTCAGTTAAAGATGTAGCGTCTGCGATTGCAAACGGTACGTTCAAAATACGCGCAAGCGTTTGGGCAAGAAGCGTTTTTCCGCTTCCCGTCGGTCCGATCAATGAAATATTACTTTTAGAAAGCTCAACATCATCCACTTTACTGTTGGAGTTGATGCGTTTGTAATGGTTGTAGACCGCAACCGCAAGTGATTTCTTCGCCTGATCCTGTCCGATGACATATTCATTCAGGATCTCACGGATTTCCTGCGGCTTCGGAACGTCTTTAAATTCGACTTCTTCTTCAGTACCGAGCTCTTCCTCTACGATCTCTGTGCAGAGCTCGATGCATTCGTCGCATATATATACGCCCGGTCCTGCAACAAGCTTACGAACTTGATCTTGAGTCTTTCCGCAGAACGAGCATTTTAATTGTCCTTTTTCCTCGTTGAATTTAAACATTCTTTCACCCCTTAATCTTGTCTCACTTTTTCTTTTACCTGAAGGGCAAAAGAAAACGGTTCTTGAAACGATCGAGTATGTATTGCATTTTACCATACTTTCCAATAAGACGGTAACAATGTGTTTCGCACTTGCACATTCTATATGTATGACAAAAAACAGCCCGGCAATGACTATCTTGCCCCAAGAAAAAGAGTTATATCATAATTGTACAAAACAAGGCACGAATTACTCGCGCCCTGTTTTATTATGTCTATTATTATGAACCATATTAACGGTTTTCTACAAGAAAATCAATTGCTTTTCGAACTTTTAAATCTTCTTTCATCGCGTCAGTTGAGCCGATGGCTTGTTTGATGTTTTCAACAGGCATGTTGTATGCTTCAGCCATTTTAGTAAGCTCAGCTTCAACTTCTTCGTCTGTTACTTCAAGATTTTCAGCTTGAGCAATCGCTTCAAGAGTCAGGTTTGATTTTACGCGTTTCGCAGCATCTTCTTTCATTTGCTCTTTTAACGCGTTTTCGTCTTGTCCTGAGAATTGAGTGTAAAGCTCAAGGTTCATGCCTTGCATTTGCAGACGCTGTTCGAATTCTTTCAGCATACGGTCAAGCTCAGTGTCGATCATCGCTTGAGGCACGTCAGCTTCAGCGTTTTCAGATGCTTTCAGAACAAGCTCTTCGCGCAATTTAGCGTCAGCTTCGTTTTCTTTAGCTTCTTCAAGGCGTTTTTTTGTTTTCTCCGTTAATTCAGCAAGCGTTTCAACTTCTTCGTCAATGTCTTTTGCGAATTCGTCGTTAAGTTCAGGAAGCTCTTTCGCTTTGATTTCATGAATTTTCACTTTGAAAACGGCTGGTTTTCCAGCAAGCTCTTCAGCATGGTACTCTTCAGGGAATGTTACTTCAACATCCTTTTCAGCGCCAGCTTTAAGTCCTGTAAGCTGCTCTTCGAAGCCAGGGATGAATGAACCGGAACCTACTTCTAGTGAGTAGTTTTCCGCTTTTCCGCCTTCAAATGCTTCTCCGTCTACGAAACCTTCAAAATCAAGAACGACTGTGTCGCCGTTTTCAACAGCGCCTTCTTCTTTCACGACAAGCTCAGCCTGACGCTCCTGAAGCGCTTTTAGTTCGTTTTGAACGTCTTCGTCAGTTACGGCTGTGTCATCTTTTTCGATTCCTAAGCCTTTGTAATCGCCAAGCTTCACTTCAGGTTTTACTGTCACTTTCGCAGTGAAGATTAAGCTTTCGCCTTTTTCGATTTTTTCCACATCGATTTCAGGACGGTCTACAGGCTCGATACCCGCTTCTTCAATCGCTTTAGGGTATTCTACAGGAAGTAAAATATCCAGAGCATCTTGGTAAAGAGCTTCAACGCCGAAACGCTGTTCGAATAAACCGCGAGGAATTTTCCCTTTACGGAATCCAGGAATAGAGACTTGCTTAACTACTTTTTTAAATGCATCATCAAGAGCTGTTTTGAACGTTTCCGCATCAACTTCAACCGTTAAAACGCCTTCGTTGCCTTCTTGTTTTTCCCATTTTACAGACATGTGTTTCCCTCCAAAAATCTATTCAGGTTGTGTCGGTCTTCCATTCTAAAGCAATCCGCGGCTTTGTCAAAGAAAAAACCGCTTTGATCAGAATCATTATGTATACATTTTATAATGAACTGGCAGCCTGTCCAACCGTATTTCTCATTTCAGTTAAACCGCTATACATAAATACAACCACTATATTATAACATAACGCCTATCGCTTTCAACTATATGGCGTGATTTACAAATAAGAAATTTCTTCAATATCCTTAATCATCGTGCATGCTTCCTCCAGTTCTCGGCTGCTGAACTCGTACATCATGTGGAGTTCTTCCATCTCAATGTCAATGCCGTGCATCTCATAACCTACCTTATGGAGAGCGGCCGCCCATAAATCAGCGTTCAGCAGCTTGGGCTGAAAAGGATGCAGCACATACAAATGCCTTCTCCACAGCTCTTCAACGGCGGCATATAATGTAGGATTTTCATTGCCGAGGGTTTCATCAAGCACCCGCAGAACGCGATGTAAAATCGGCGCAGCATCAGGCTGAACCGTCTCACTCGGAATGGCAGTCATCGAATCGCCGAACTTTGTGATATGAACCGGTTTACTGTAGTCATGCTCGGCCATGAGAGTCAGAATCATCGTTTTTATAAGCGGGTGTGCACCCGGGTCTTGAAGAATCGTTTTTAACAGGCCCGTATATTTCGCGATATTGCGGTCTTTGAGTGAATGAATCAGATTCATTTGCTCAGCGGGGCTTTCCAGCACTTTTTCCGCATTGAGGACATCCTCATATTCTTCTTCCGCCCATGCCTCATCCTGCTGGGCAGGGTCCGTCATTTTCCGGCTGAATTCAAGCAGACGGTAAAATTGCTCCGCGCTTTCGGCAGGCAGCTGGTTTTCTTCCAGCACGGCTTCGATAGTGCTTTTGACTTCTTCATACTTTTTCAGCTGAATTAAGATGGTCATGTATACTTGCAGCACGGTAAAATAATGGCCGTACCCTTCATTCAGCATCTTTTCGCAAACTTGTTTTGCTTCTTCCAATTCCCCAAGCTCCAAAAAACAAATTGCCATTCCTAAATGCACGTCGGATTCAGTATCGTCGTGGCTCATCGCCTCTGAAAAGAACTCAAGGGCCTCTTGATACTTTTTGTCCTTCATGGCGGCCATTCCTTTATCCACCAAACGTTCCTTCAGACGGGGGAAAGGAATTATATTTGCTTTTCTTTTGTCATGCGTCATACCTATATTTCCTTTCAGGCGCTTATTTTGTTCAAGTGTATCAACACACGTAAGGAAACACAAGAAAGGATGGCATGTCAGGCAAAAAAAGCTGCCGAACAAATGTCGGACAGCTTTTTTCAGGCTTGAAGCCAAGAGCTTCTTTTTGATTCAAATTGCTGAATGTCATCCTCCAGCAAAAGCGTTAATGAAATTTCGTCATAACCGTTAACAAGCATTTCCTTCCAATGCGGATCGACGTCAAAAGAAATCTCCCGCCCCCCGCTGTCGCGAATGAGCTGGTTTTCAAGATCGACCGTCATCTCCAGTGACTGATTCTCATACTGGCCTGCGAGCTCTTTCCAGCTTTCATACGGCATACGAATCGGAAGCATACCGTTTTTGAAGCAGTTTTGATGGAATATATCAGCAAATGACGGCGCGATAATAATTTTGAACCCGTAATCGTCGAGCGCCCAAGGAGCGTGTTCCCGGGATGAGCCGCATCCGAAATTCTCTCCGGCAATTAAAATAGAAGCTCCTTCGTATGCCGGCTGGTTTAATTCGAATTCAGGGTTAGGCTCGCCGTTTTCAAGGTATCTCCAGTCAAAGAACGCGAAGCGCCCGTATCCGGTTCTTTCAATTCTTTTCAAAAATTGTTTCGGAATAATCTGATCCGTATCGACGTTAATCCGGTTTAAGACGGCCGCTTTTCCTGTATGTGTTTTTAAAGGTTCCACTTTTAGCGCACTCCTTACACAACTGTTTTTTCTTGATAAAACTTTCTCACATCGACGAAATGTCCGTGAATAGCGGCCATTGCAGCCATAGCCGGACTGACAAGATGTGTTCTCGCGCCTTTTCCTTGTCTTCCTTCGAAGTTGCGGTTAGAGGTGGAGGCGCATCGTTCTCCCTCAGGGACGACATCATTGTTCATGCTCAGACACATGCTGCATCCTGATTCTCTCCATTCAAAACCCGCATCCAGGAAAACGCGGTGAAGCCCTTCTTCCTCAGCCTGCTGCTTGACGCTTTGAGAGCCGGGTACTACAATGGCTCTGACGCTTTCAGCGACTTTCTGTCCTTTGATCATTTCCGCCGCCTGGCGAAGGTCTGTCATACGAGAATTTGTACAGGACCCGATAAAGACATGTTCAACTTTAATGTCTTCAATTTTTTGATTCGGTTCAATCCCCATGTACTCGTACGCGCGGATGGCCTCTTTTTGATCATCTTCTGACTGAATGCTGTCAGGCGCCGGAATCTCGGCATCGACAGGCAGAACCATGCCGGGGTTAATGCCCCACGTCACCATAGGAGAGATCTCGCTGCCGTCCAATACGATGGAATGATCATAAACAGCTCCCGGATCAGTTCTTAATGCTTTCCATTCTGCCGCTGCTTTTTCAAACTCTTCGCCTTTAGGCGTGTATTTGCGGTTTTTACAATATTCGATCGTTGTATCATCAGGAGCAATCAATCCTGCTCTTGCACCCGCTTCAATTGACATGTTGCAGACCGTCATGCGCTCATCCATTGACATGTTTCTGAATACTTCCCCGGTGTATTCAATCACATATCCCGTACCGAATCTCACCCCGTATTTGCCGATGACTGACAAAATAACATCCTTTGCGGTCACTCCTTTTTGAAGCGTGCCGTCAACGCGGACCTCAAGCGTTTTCGGCCGCTGCTGCCAAAGTGTCTGAGTAGAAAGGACATGCTCAACTTCACTTGTGCCGATCCCGAATGCGAGAGCGCCGAATGCACCGTGAGTCGATGTATGGCTGTCTCCGCAAACGATGGTTTTTCCGGGAAGTGTCAGACCCAGTTCAGGCCCGACAACGTGGACGATTCCCTGGTCCGCGCTGTGCAGATCCGCAAGGCGGACGCCAAACTCCTCACAATTTCGTTCAAGCGCTGTCACTTGGCGTTTTGCGACTTCATCTTTAATGTCAAACCGGTTGACCGTCGGAATGTTGTGGTCCATCGTCGCAAACGTATTTTGCGGCCGTCTGACCTTTCTCCCCTTTTGCCTTAACCCTTCAAATGCCTGAGGAGATGTCACCTCATGGATTAAGTGCAGATCAATATAGAGAAGGTCGGGTTTTCCTTCACTGCTTTTTACTACATGCCGATCCCAAATCTTTTCGATGATTGTTCGAGGCATCATCTTTATTTCCTCCCTCTACCTATGAACTAAGACCGCTTCCTTAAAGCCGTCACACTATCGATTTTGTATGCGCGCAGGCTAATGCCGCTTTTACTTCTTCAGTGATCTCACGAGTGCCGGAATATTCAGCGCCTCTCGCTATATCTCGTGTCCGCTTGCCGTCTGCAAGCACCTTGCTGACTGCCTGCTCTACAGCCCGGGCTTCGTCTTCAAGACCGAATGATGTTCTCAAAAGCATCGCCGCCGATAAAATCGCCGCAAACGGATTGGCCATTCCTTTACCCGCGATATCAGGCGCCGAGCCATGCACGGGTTCAAACAAGTGAAGCCCTGAGCTTGATAAGCTGGCTGACGGCAGCATGCCGAGCGAGCCTGTAAGCATAGATGCTTCATCGCTCAAAATATCACCGAACATATTCTCTGTCACAATTACATCAAACTGATTCGGAGCATAGATCAGCTGCATCGCGGCATTATCGACAAGCATATGTTCAAGCGTCACATCAGGAAATTCTTTCGCGATCTCATTTGCTGTTTCGCGCCAGAGCCTGCTTGATGAAAGTACGTTGGCTTTATCAACTGACGTCACCTTTCCTTTTCTGCCGGCTGCCATTTTAAAAGCCTCTCTGACGACGCGTTCGATTTCTTCCTTTTTATAAAAAAGCGTATCGACTGCTTCCTGCTCTCCCGCTTCATTGACATACTGTCTGCTCGGCTGTCCGAAATAGAGGCCGCCCGTCAATTCGCGGACGATCACAAAATCGACGCCATTAATGTATTCTTTTTTTAATGGGGATGCTTCAGAAAGGCTTTCAAATACTGTCACGGGACGCAAATTTGCAAACAAGCCGAGTTTTTTTCTGATCCCGAGCAGCCCTTTTTCAGGTCTGAGTTCAGGAGGGTTTTGGTCCCATTTCGGTCCGCCGACCGCCCCGAGTAAGATCGCGTCCGATTTTTCACAAAGGGCAACCGTTTCCTCAGGGAGCGGGTTTTGATGTGCATCAATCGCTGCTCCTCCAATCAGCCCGTTTTCAAATTCAAATTCATGTCCGAATTGTTCGGCAACACTTTTCAGCACATCTGCGGCTGATTCCGCCACTTCCGGTCCGATCCCGTCACCGGGAAGCAAAGCTATCCGTTTCTTCAAATGAACCGTTCTCCTTTCGATTACGAGCTGACCGCAGTCTGTCTCTTTAATCCGTCTATATTACAGTCAAAGACCAATTGCCGGTTAACAGCATTCAGATAGGCTTTCGCAGAGGCCTCCAGAACATCCTGCGCAATGCCCCGCCCTGACGATTCCTTTCCGTTTACAGTCACTCTCACGTATACTTGGGCTAAGGCGTCTTCGCCTTTTCGGTTAGATTGAATGCGGTAGTCCAAAAGCTTAATATCTTTATCGATGCAGCGGCCGAGCGTATTATAAACGGCTTCTACACTTCCGGCTCCCGTTGCGGCTTCTTGAATCAGCTGCTCATTCTCCTGATTTTTCAGAGAAACAGTGGCCGTCGGCACCTGTGAAGTGCCGTAATGCACTTGCAGAGACAAAAATTCATAGCCGACCTTTTTGTCTGTCACTTTTTCTTCTAAAATAAGAGAAATCAAATCATCATCAGTGATTTCTTTTTTCTTCTCAGTCAACTCTTTAAACATCGTAAAAAATTTGTTGATTTCTTCAGCATCAAACTGGAATCCCAGCATGTTCAGGCGGTCTTTGAACGCATGGCGCCCGGAATGTTTGCCGAGAACAAGCGCATCTGCAGTTACGCCGACAAGCTCAGGTGAGATAATTTCATATGTTGATTTTTCTTTCAGGAAGCCGTCCTGGTGAATACCGGATTCATGTGCAAAAGCATTATCTCCGACGATTGCTTTATTGCGGGGAACAGCCATACCCGTCAGTTTGCTGACAAGATCACTCGTCCGCTTCAACTCGTGAAGCGTGAGAGATGAATCAGCTTGATAAACATCATTTCTGACATGTAGCGCCACGGCGATTTCTTCAAGCGCCGCGTTTCCGGCTCTTTCACCGATTCCGTTTATGGCGCATTCAATTTGGCCGGCCCCGTTTTCAATCGCAGCCAGTGAGTTAGCCACCGCCATCCCGAGATCGTCGTGGCAATGAGCTGACAGCTTTACCTGATCGATATTCGGAACGTTTTCTTTCATATATTTAAAGATGTTTCCGTATTCCGCAGGTGTCAGGTACCCGACTGTGTCAGGCAGGTTGATTACACTTGCGCCGGCATCAATGACTTTTTCCACTATTTCCGCCAAGAATGGAAGCTCGGTCCGGCAGGCGTCCTCCGCCGACCATTGGACAATCGGGAAGCGTTCTTTCGCATACTTCACCATCTCAACGGCTTTATCCGCAACCTCTTCACGCGTCATTTTTAATTTGTGCTTCAGGTGGATGTCAGAGGTCGCGATAAAGACGTGAATCCGCGGGCTGACACCGTCTTTCAGCGCTTCCCAGGCTGCGTCGATATCACCTTTCACAGAGCGGGCAAGCCCTGTTACGGAACAATTTTTAATCGTTCTTGCGATTTCCTGTACGGCTAAAAAATCTCCTCGGGATGAAGCGGGAAATCCCGCTTCAATAATGTCCACCCCGAGTCTTTCAAGCTGCTTGGCTATGGTCAGCTTCTCCCGGGCGTTCAGGTTAACCCCGGGAGACTGTTCACCGTCACGAAGCGTCGTGTCGAAAAAATTAATTTTGCGCAACGGAGACCACCGCTTCCTTCTTTTTGCCTTGTTTGACAAACGGCATCATTTCACGAAGTTTTTTGCCGACCACTTCGATTTGATGTTCGTTTTCACTAGTGTTGATCGCGTTGAAACGCGGACGGTTTACTTGGTTTTCTACGATCCATTCTTTTGCGAATGTGCCGTTTTGAATGTCAGTTAATACTTGTTTCATAGATTCTTTTACTTTCTCATCGACTACGCGCGGGCCTGATACGAAATCTCCCCACTGAGCCGTATCGGAGATTGAGTATCTCATGCCCGCCAATCCTTCTTCGTACATCAGGTCTACGATTAGTTTCAATTCGTGCAGACACTCAAAGTATGCGAGTTCAGGCTGATAGCCGGCTTCTGTCAATGTTTCAAAACCTGCTTTGACAAGTGACGTTAATCCTCCGCAAAGAACAGCCTGCTCACCGAATAGATCTGTTTCTGTTTCTTCTTTAAATGTTGTTTCTAAAACACCTGCGCGCGCTCCGCCGATTCCTTTGGCGTAAGCAAGAGCGGTATCTTTCGCTTCGCCGGATACATCTTGATAGATGGCAAACAATGCCGGCACCCCTGCGCCTTGCTCGTACGTTCTTCTGACAAGATGGCCCGGTCCTTTAGGCGCTACCAGGAATACGTCTACGTCGGCAGGAGGTACGATCTGATGGAAATGAACGTTAAATCCGTGCGCGAAGACCAATGATTTTCCGGCAGTCAGTTCATCTTTAATTTCAGCTTCATATACTTTTTGCTGCTGTTCGTCAGGAAGAAGAACCATAATGATGTCTGCTTGTGCAGCCGCTTCTCTTACTGAGCATACTTTGTGTCCGTCTTCTTGGGCCTGCGTAAAAGATTTTCCTTGTCTGACACCGACAACTACGTCAATTCCGCTTTCTTTTAAGTTGAGCGCATGTGCATGCCCTTGTGAACCGTAACCGATAATTGCTACTTTTTTGCCTGCCAATACGTTCTCTTTGATATCACCGTTATAATATACTTTTACCATTTTAATCTCTCCCTTGTTTGTGTTATACAATTGAAATTGTTTTATTGGATGACGCCTTTTGCTGGGTTCCCCTCGCAAAAGCCGTTGTGCCTGTTCTCGCGATTTCTTTAATGCCATAAGGCTTGAGGAGCTCAATGAGCGCTTCAATTTTGTTAGATTCGCCGGTGACCTGTACGACGATGCTGTCTCTTGAAACATCAACGACGGAGGCTCTGAACGGTTCAATGATTCCATTGATTTCCGTCCTTGCCGACGGGGCTGAAACGACTTTAATTAAAGCCAGTTCCCGCTGTACGATAGATTGGTTTGTAATATCAGTCACTTTCAGCACATCAATTTGTTTGTTAAGCTGCTTTGTCAGCTGTTCGACATCATTTTCGCCTTCCACATGGACGACAAATGTAATCCTTGAAACACCGCTGGTTTCTGTGTGGCCGACAGTGATGCTTTCGATATTATAGTGTCTTTTTGTAAACAGGCCGGTGATCCGGTTTAAAACCCCGGAGCGGTTTACCACCGTTAATGTAATAATGCGTTTCAAGGTTTCACCCCCACCATTTCATGAAGTCCTTTGCCGGGCGCAATCATCGGAAATACTTTTTCCTCCCTTGCGACCCGAACGTCAATAACAACCGGCTCTTTTGATGTCAGCGCTTCTCGCAGCTGTTCATTCGCTTCCTCTTCTGCCGAAATTCTGATGCCTTTAATGCCGTAGGCTTCTGACAATTTCACAAAGTCAGGCTGCGCTGAGAATTTCGATTCAGAATAGCGCTCTTCGTAAAAAATTTCCTGCCACTGCCTTACCATACCCAGACATTCATTGTTTAAGATGACCACTTTCACCGGAAGATTCAGCTGCCTGATGACATCTAATTCCTGCAGCGTCATTTGGAATCCGCCGTCCCCTAAGACAGCGACAACCGTAGCGTTTTTATCGGCCAGCTGCGCTCCGATGGCTGCCGGAAGACCGAAGCCCATCGTGCCGAGGCCTCCTGATGTGACCCACTTATCGGCTTTTTGGAAAGGATAAAATTGAGCGGTCCACATTTGGTGCTGACCGACGTCTGTCACTACAATCGCCTCACCGTTTGTGAATTGGTGAATATACTCAATCAGTTTTTGAGGTTTAAAGCCCTCTTCTCTGTTCTCTGTATACCAAAGCGGATATTCTTCCTTCCACTCTGTCAGCTGCTGCTTCCATTCATCCGTTTGCCCTTGTTTTCCGTTTTGCTTCATTAATTCCTGAAGAACGATTTTACTGTCGCCGACTACCGGAATTTGCGTTTCGATAATTTTCCCGATTTCCGCAGGATCAATATCGATATGAGCCACTTTGGCAGACTTTGCGAAATGCTTCAGATTTCCGGTAACGCGATCGTCAAAGCGTGCGCCGATGCTGATGAGAAGATCACAGTGATAAAGCGCCATATTGGCTGTATATGTGCCGTGCATTCCCGCCATTCCCAAAAAGAGCGGGTGGTCGGCAGGGAAGCCGCCAAGACCGAGAAGTGTATGCGCTACAGGAATTTGCTGCTGCTCAACATAATTTTTTAAATCTTCTGAAGCTTTACCGTGCAAAACGCCCGCACCGGCTAAAATGACCGGTTTTTTCGCACTGCTGACAGCCTCTACGAGCTTGCGGATCTGCAGGTAGTTAGGCTCTTTTACCGGCTGATATCCCGGCAGATTCACCTTGTGATCATATCTGAATTCACCTTCAAAGGACGCTACATCCTTTGGAATATCTATTAATACAGGACCCGGTCTGCCCGTCGTCGCAATATGAAAAGCCTCTTTGATGATGCGCGGAAGATCTTCCGGATGGCGAACCTGATAGCTGTGCTTCGTAATCGGCATTGTAATTCCTAAAATATCAGCTTCTTGAAAGGCGTCACTGCCGATCACCGAAGTGGCCACCTGCCCGGTAAATACAACGAGCGGCAGAGAATCAATCATCGCATCCGCAATCCCCGTCACTAAGTTTGTCGCGCCAGGCCCCGAAGTGGCGATAACGACTCCGGGTTTGCCCGATACCCTCGCATAGCCTTCAGCCGCATGAATCGCGCCTTGCTCGTGGCGGGGGAGAATGTGAACCATTCCTGAGTGATACAGCTTATCGTAAATCGGAAGAACGGCTCCTCCCGGATACCCGAAAATCATCTCGACATTTTCTTTCTTTAAAGACTCAATCAGCATTAATGCCCCGTTCATTGTCTTTGTACATTCGGCAGACAAGGCATCCGCCTGTACATTTGTTCCCATTTCATTTCCTCCTTTTCAACGTCTTAAAATGAATTCAAAATCCCGCGTCAGCTGACGCAAACAAAAAAGCCTTCTCACCCACATTCAGCCAAGCATTTCATGCGATAGCCAAAAGGGGCGAAAAAGCTTTACTTTCCGCGGTACCACCCTTGTTTACGGTCTTTTACTGACCGTCTCATGGATAATTTCTATCCGTTTTGATAACGAGTAAACATAACAGTTCACTCGGCCGAGTCCTACTCTTTACATTTCAGACCGGCACTCTGAGGCGAGTTCACTTTGATTTGTTTTGCCGGTTCTCAGCGTTCCCGGCTCTCTGTGAAAAACTTCAGCAAAGCTACTTATCCTCATCTGCGCTTTTTATTATTGCAGCTCTCTTCACTCGAAAAGACCCTTCAACCTTTGTTTTTTTCAGTGTTTTATAAGTTTTCTCTTTAGTGTGAATCATTTGTTTATTTTTGTTTGAACTCATATTACGCCCGTTTGAAGGCAGTGTCAACAGCATTTTTATAATTATTAGATAATTTAGATTAATCAATCTATTTTGTATACGCTTTCATTATTGATTTATAAGGATCTATAAACATTAAAAGTTTTTATAATTTTTTTGTTAATCTCCTAAGATTACCCGAAAATTTTCTGCCTTCATACGAACATGTCATATTTTATTACGCATTTCTGCCGTGGGACTTGTAAGATAATCCGCTCGAATGATACAGGCTCTTTACGGAGATATAAGCATACACTGTTCTTATCTTGCGAAGAAATGAGTGATGTAATGAATAAGATGTTTTCAGGCATGCAAGGTCTGCCTCCCGGATTTCCGCCTTTACCGGTCCTGCCGCCCCAGGCTTATTATCCTTCACCGCCGATGCAGACATATCCTTATCACCACGTATCTCCTTACCAGCATGGAGGATACCCCGCACACGGCTACGGACAGCAGCCGATGCAAAGCACGCTGGGATACAGCGCACAGCAATACACCCCTTATCCGGCATTGACTGATATTGGGGGAAGCGTCAGCACCGGGTCACATCCGGGCGCCATCGGAGCCGGCAGCTTTAGCGGCGGACATTCCGGAGGCTTCAGCGCGCCGGGCGGATTCAGATAACGGAAACCGGCCGAATAAGGCCGGTTTCTCTATCTCTGTCCGTCTGTTTACAATGTATATCGGTCATTCCATCGATTGACTTCCTGCTCCATATAATAGTCATCTCTCGACACTTCTACAATGCTTAAATGGCATTGAGTGATCAAAAATTGTTTACATTCCTAAAACAGCTCTTCTTTTCCGCAAAAAATCGTTTCTATATTGTTATTTTTATATGCAAATGCGTACTTCAAACGTATATTCCTCCCGCTGTCTTTCTATATGAAGAAAAGAAACACAGAATTCTATTACCTAAGGCCGCCTTAAGATTATTTACATATATTTATTACGGTAAATAGTTAATTAGGTTTCATATATATAAAAATATTTTACATTTGTTTCTTTTAATACGAGTCATTAGTTACGTATTTAATAAAATTCGAACTAATAATCATTCAAAACAAAAAAACCTCAAACCCAGCATAAGGTTTGAAGTTTTTTTCATACGTCCCAGGAGAGATTCGAACTCTCGACCGACGGCTAGAAGGCTGTACCATTTAGTTTTTACATTTTTATAGAATGTTCAGGAATACTTTTAAATAAACGTTTGTAAGCCTTTTTTGTTTTATGGTGAGTTAAAATTCCTCTACTTTTCATCGTTTTTTTGGATTTCGGTATCCTAACGGGATACCTGATTTGTTTTTATATCGATTTTATATATTTTTATACCTTTTCTTTTCATTTGAAAAATCCTTATAGACTAAAACAGCAACAAAAATAAAACTTAGACTAACAACCCGGAAGATCATCTCTAAACTAATCCATTCAGCTAAAATCCCTAATACAAATGCGCTAACTCCAACACCAACGTCAAAACTGGAAAGAAAGGTTGCGTTGGCAGCGCCGCTTTTTTCTTCACTTACCTTTTGAACCGTCCATGTTTGTAAACATGGCATAACAGTTCCATAACCAGCGCCAAATAAAATCGCTGCAATAATAAGATAAAGATTATTTGTCGTATAAGACAGCATGACAAGTGACAAAAATCCTAGAACTGCTGCCACAACGATGATAGACCAAGGTCCTTTTTTGTCATACCATTTTCCTGTAAACGGACGCAGTAAAGTAGAGACAGTCGCATTGATAAGGAAGAATAGAAAAATATGATCTAATCCCTTTTGTTTTCCAAAAAGAACTAAAAAAGTAATGATCGCTCCAAAACTAAGTGTTGTAATAACCGTCAGTAACGCTGGGAACCATGCGTCTTTTTCAAAAATCGCTTCAAAAAATTGAAATGGCTGCCTCTCTTGTTTAACAGGAGCAGGTGAATATACAAATTGAAGCGCAATTACTGCCAATAGACTGAGTACTACGGATGACCAAATTAAAATATTGAAGGAAAAAGAGCCATAGATAAGGATACCTACACTCGGCGCAATGATAGCCCCGACCGTTGTTGAAATAGAAAAATACCCTATACCTTCTCCTAACCGTGTCTTAGGAATTAAATCGACTACAATTGTACTATTGGCTGTGGTTGATACCCCCCACGCTGCGCCATGGAAGAGTCGTAACAATAGCAAAAGCCAAATAATATGAAGAAAAGGATATAGCATTGTAATAATCATTAAAGCTATACTTGCAATAATGGCAAGACTTTTCCGTTGGTTATCAATTAAATAGTACCCTACAAAAGGTCTGATTAGAACAGCGCCTAGTGTAAATAATGTTGTCATTAGACCTACTTGAATGGAAGAGGCATTCATGCTTAACAAATAGGCTGGTAAAATAGGCAGCAACATTTCAAACCCTATAAATACTAAAAAGTTACTTATAAATAAAAATAGAAATGATTTATTAAAGATTTTTTGTTTTTTCATATTATTACTCCTCGCTTCTAATTATTTTTCTAAATTAGAAGCGTTTGGAACACTGAAACGTTTCTATATTGCCTAAGTTTTTTAAACAATTATCTCACCCTTTCTAAAACTCCTGGGACCACACCAATTATTGCAACTTGGTTTTTCATTATTTGATGGTTCCTTACCTGATCTTTGTCCACTTTTTCATGAATTTCATCCAACAAGAGACTGTATACACGTATTCATCTCAATTCTTCACCTGTATAACGCAAAAAGACGCCATATAAAACCGGCGTCTGGTTATTGCTTAGTATTTAATCAAGATGCACAAACCATTTAAGGGTTTTCTGCAGATTCTAAAATAAAAAGACAAAAAGCTTCCGGTCGCTGGTCTCTATATGAAGTTTGCTTAAAAAAGGACAGACTGGTCCCATTGAAAGTAAATCTCCTAGATGTAAATATGACTTTACTTCTGTTGCAATTCTTCTGAAAACAGCTTCCATGACTTTTTGCCTCCTTTCTTAGTAGTAGTAAATAGTTTTATCTATTTTAATATATGTTGATAAAAAAGCAAATTCATCTGAGGAACAGTTATTGGCAATTAATCATACAAGCTGCTGCCATTTTAGGAGCGCGTGAAGGAGAGACAGCTGCAATCGAAGATAAGCATCTAGACTTCACTAACAACGTTATAACGATTGACCAAGCATTTGTAACAGTTGAAGGCCAAGGTTTGATTTTAAAATCTACGAAATCTGATAGAGCGAGAAAAGTATCTGTACCTGCTGAGCTAATGAAGGCTTTTAAAAAGTTACGTTTACTAAAGCTAGAGCAACAAATGGAAAATGAAAAATTTATGGAAGTGGCCAGGACATCTATTTTTATTCTCCAATGAATATGGACACCCTTACAGATATGAGCTCCTTTGCAAAATGTATAAAAAATAAAAACCTTACAAACAGCGTGGTTGTAAGGTTTTTTGTAGCGTCCCAGGAGAGATTCGAACTCCCGACCGACGGCTTAGAAGGCCGTTGCTCTATCCAGCTGAGCTACTGGGACATGAAAATAATACAATTCCGATAATCATTTTAACATAGTTTTAATACAATTACAACATGTAAAAAGACAGGTTAATCGATAAAAAAGGCCAGCGCTATCAGGTTTCACTCTGATTTCACCAGCTCTTTTTTCGTACGTCCCAGGAGAGATTCGAACTCCCGACCGACGGCTTAGAAGGCCGTTGCTCTATCCAGCTGAGCTACTGGGACAGCTTTTACTTATGTATCAGCGACAAGATTTATTATATACAGGTTCAAAAGATAAGTCAATGATTTTTTAGAAACTTTTTCATGGGGAAGAAATGATTCTTCCCCATGAACATTAAAAGCAGATTTTATTTTCCATGCCGCTGATTTCCCGTCCTGATTCATCATAAAAAGTCACGTTTGCTTCATCATTTGACAAGGTAAGAATGGCATAGCTCTTGACATTTCGCACTCTCGGCAGGCGGATGCTGCCCGGGTTGATCAAAAGCTTGCCGCGCAGCATTTCACTGCCGGCAATATGTGAATGCCCAAAGCAGATGATGTCCGCTCCCAGCTCTTCCGCCCGGTAGAAAACAGTTAACAGAGACTGTTTAATGCCGTGAAGATGTCCGTGAACAACGAGGATTTTTCTTGAGCCTGCGGATATAAGGAGTTCGTCCTTAAACCCGCCGCCCATATCACAGTTGCCTTTTACTGCATGATACGGTTTGAGCGCCGGATGTGCGGCTTCGAGCTCTGAATCACCGCAATGAATCAAAAGATCAGCTTCAGCCTCATGCCGCTTGGCAATTGCGCTCAGCTCGTCCTCGAGCCCGTGGCTGTCGCTTATGACCAAAACTTTCATAGCAAAACGCCCTCCTCTTACGAATCCAGCAGTTTTGACAGTTTTTTGAGCGCGTCAGCTCTGTGGCTGATTTTGTTTTTTTCAGCGCTTGTCAGCTGAGCCATCGTTTTATCTTTATCCTTCACGATAAAGACGGGATCATAGCCAAAGCCGTTGTTTCCGGCAGGCTCTTTTGCGATATACCCTTCAACGTGCCCTTCGACTGTTTTTGTTTCCCGTCCCGGCATGCTGACGGCCAGCGCGCAGCGGAAACGGGCGGTGCGCTGCTCTTTTTCAATGCCTTTTAATTCAGAAAGCACCTTTTCTATATTGGCCGTATCGTCTTTTGATTCGCCGGCATAACGGGCGGAGTATACGCCCGGTCTGCCGCCCAGATTGTCTACCGATAAACCTGAGTCGTCTGCAATGACCATTTTGTTTACGGCTTTGGCGACGGCCTCTGCTTTTAAAATGGCGTTTTCTTCAAAGGTTTGTCCGGTTTCTTCTATGTCTTCCGTAAATCCGATCTCCGCCAATGAGAAGACGCTGTAGCCTTTCGGTTCAAGTATCTCCTTAAATTCTTTTACTTTTCCAGGATTGTGTGTCGCAATAATTGCTTCTTTCACGCTGATCAAGCCTTTCTATCGTTATTTCAGTTCAGGCAGCGAATCTCCCAGCACTTCTTTTTGCTTTTGAATGAGTGTTTGGATTCCTTCTTCCGCAAGGCTTAAAAGTCCGTTTAAATCCTCGCGTGAGAAGGTAGCTTCTTCTCCCGTTCCCTGAAGCTCCACAAAACGGCCGCTCCCCGTCATAATGATATTCATGTCAACTTCAGCCGCAGAGTCTTCTTCATAATTTAAATCTAAAAGAAGCCCTTGCTCTTTATCAATTCCGACAGATATGGCCGCAAGATAATCTGTCACCGGAGACGTTTTGATGACGCCGGTTTTTACGAGTTTGCCGATAGCGATGGCCATTGCCAGAAATGCGCCGGTAATGGAGGCGGTTCTTGTGCCGCCGTCGGCCTGAATGACGTCGCAGTCAATCCAGATCGTCCGTTCGCCGAGCTTCTCCAAATCAACGACAGCCCGAAGCGCACGCCCGATCAGACGCTGAATTTCCATCGTTCTGCCGGACACTTTTCCTTTTGATGATTCTCTTATCGTTCTTTGATTTGTTGCGCGCGGGAGCATGCTGTATTCCGCGGTAATCCAGCCTTTTCCCCCTCCCCGTAAAAATGGCGGCACCCGGTCCTCCACTGATGCGTTACAGATGACCTTTGTATTCCCCGCCGTAATTAAAACAGAGCCTTCCGGGTGAGTGATAAAATCCAAATCAAATGTGATGGGACGCAGCTCATCATGCTGTCTTCCGTCGTGTCTCATATTTTACCTCCGATTATATGTACATAAACCTTTTTGTTCCGGATGATGAATAAAGAAAGAGGCAGCCGGAACGCTAACCTCTTTTTTACTAGTATATCAAAAATCCCAAATTAAAAACTACCCGTATTCACTTGTGACGGTCTTGAAACAGGTTTTGAAAGGGATTCTCCTTTTTCATTCACAAGTTCTGATTTTCCGTTTACTTTTATAGAAACACTTTTTACCGACGGCTGCTCCGTTAATGTCAGCACAATGCTGTCCAGCACGCCCGAGGACACCATTTTTGTTTTTTCATCTGCGCTTCCGTAAATTGAGCTGTTAAAATCCAGCGTGACCTGCCCGTCTTTTACTTTCGGCTTGCTGAGCAGTTTGACATCGTTATTGAAATCGGTCAGCAGCCCGCTTGCTTTGCCCGGCCCGTCTGCCAGTTGTTCTATGGCGGCGGCAATGTCATTTTTCTCCGAATTCTCAATCCGTTTTGTGACAGGCACGTAATACTCGCTGTTCTCTGTTTCCGCCAAGTAATAGACAGTAAGAGGATGCGTATCCGTCAGATCGTTAACACCGGCCGTTTCAATATTAATCCCGTCTTTTCTGCTTACATCGCTTGTAATCGGAGTGCCGCCCACAGGCATTTCTTTCAGCTCATGTCCGTTGATCCTGAGCTGGACTTTGTCTATTGAGCTGAATTGAGTGAGTGTCCATGTAACGGACTGAAGGATTTTTTGCTCATCTTCCTTTTTATAGTTTTTAAACTCTTTAGAGAAATCAGCGACTGCGGTGCCGTCTTTTTTAATGTCAACGTTAACCGTCGTATCGGCGGGGAGCACGGCTCTGAAGCCATTCGGGAGAATTTCCGATACAGGTCCGCCCTGTACCAGATACTCAAGCGCCTGCTTCGCGCTTCCTTCGCTATTCGGAAGAGGCAGCGTCTGTGCCGCAACGTAGCCGTTTTTATCAATCAAATACAGCTCTCTCATTACCGTATTCGCGGGCTGCTCGGCTTTAGAGGTGCTGTTTTTTTCTGATTGCTTCGTTTTTGCCTGAATACCCGTTTCATCCTTTACGTATGAAACGTCTTGAGGCGGATCAATCTCCCCGGCTGTTTTATCGGATTGAAACAAGCCGCATCCTGATAAAACAAAAGCCGAAGTAAGACATGTTGCAGCAATGACTGCAGGTCCTTTTTTCAGCATACTTTTCCCTCCTAAGGCTGTTTGTACTATGATGTATACGAGCCCCTTTCAGGAAATAGACCGAGATTTTCCGGGAAGCGCAAAAAAACCCGCTTTTCACGGCGGGTTTTGTGATTTATTTTCTGACCGGCTCTTGGAGCGAAATGCACTCGACATGACCGATTTCATGGCCGAACCAGTCTTCAGCAATTTTTGCAAATCGGTTTCGCTCTCCCGTTGTGAGAAATTGATGCTCCGGCATATGTTTCGATTGGTTTAACAAGCCTTTATATGAAAGAATGGTGCTGACTTCCCTCGCTGTTTCGTCACCGGAGGAAATAATCTTTACATGCTCCCCTATATAGCTTTGGATCGGCTCTTTCAGAATCGGATAATGCGTGCACCCCAAAATCAGGGTGTCGATCGGTGTCCCCTTCAGCGGATACAGCGATGCTTCAACGGCTTCCTCCGCTGTTTCATTAAGAAACCGCCCGCTTTCCACAAACGGCACAAGCAGCGGACAAGCCGTATTTTCAACGTGAAGCCCGGCATTTAAATTAAGCAGCGCCTGTTCATAAGCTCCGCTTTTGATCGTATTTACAGTGCCGATGACGCCGATATGCTGATTTTTCGTCACCTTTATCGCCGTCCTCGCCCCCGGCTGAATTACGCCGACAACCGGAATGTCCGTTTTTGCCTGAATATCTTCCAATGCGATTGCCGTCGCCGTATTGCAGGCGATCACGAGCATTTTAATGTGGTGGTTCTCCAGCAGGTAATTGGTCATTTCCCACGTATATTGAAGCACTTCCCGTTCAGGACGCGGGCCGTATGGGCAGCGTTTCGTGTCTCCCACATAAATGATATTTTCCTTCGGTAGCTGTCTCATGATTTCCTTAGCAACGGTTAACCCGCCAACCCCGGAATCAATGACTCCTATCGGCTGTTCCAACAAAATCGCCTCATTTTCTTTTCATTTCATGCTGCAGTTTCAGTAATGATTTTTCGAAGACGGCTATTTCCTCATCGGAAAATGTTTCGAACATATCACGCAAATAGGCCTGCCTTTTTAAAATCACTTCTTGAATAATGCGTTCTCCTTCAGCGAGAAGATGAATTCTGACGACACGTCTGTCAGCCGGATCCTTCACCCGCTCGACAAGCTTATTTTTTTCCATGCGGTCAATCAGATCCGTCGTCGTGCTGCAAGCCAAATACATTTTGCCTGATAATTCGCCTATTGTCATATCCCCCAACTCGTACAGCCATTGAAGACCCACGAACTGCGGCGGTGTAATTGCATATTGGTTAAGGATTTCTCTTCCTTTTTGTTTAATGATTGCAGCGATATGGCGGAGTGATTTTTCGATATCCGCAACATGCTCTACAGATTTTGATGTCATTTGTCCATCCCTCACTCAAGGATCTTTCTGGGCTTATGTGCTCCGTGTCTATTTTCCTTCTTTTTTTAAGAAAATGCAAGACTGACAGAGAAAAAGGAAGAGTAAGGTATACGGAATTCCGATGCAAAACAAATAACCGGCTCCTTCTCTTAAAGAAGGAAAACCGGCAAGAATCAGAGCTCTAGCTCACCCATTCTAAGAAGCTCGACAACGGCTTGCGAACGCCCTTTCACACCCAATTTCTGCATGGCATTTGAAATGTGATTCCGTACAGTTTTTTCACTGATAAACAGCTCGCTTGCAATCTCCTTTGTTGTCTTGTCTTGAACGAGCAATTCGAATACTTCTCTTTCTCTTTTTGTTAGCAGCGGCTTTGATTGAAATTCTTTCTCCTTCAAGTATTGTAACCCTCCTTGCTAAGGTGAGAGCGAATCTAAACGAATGGGTTTATATAGTCAAGATATCATATGTAAGGAGCGCATTGGAGGTGACGTCTCTAAGAGAAATAGTTATTCGTTCAGGAGAGCAGCATTCCTTTCTCTTCCTCCGTCCAGCTGACGGCCTTGCCGCTTTTTTTGGATACTTGGACCATCACGACGGAACCGGTAAAGCATGGCTGGCCTGATTCATTTTCCCCTAGATAATGAAGGGTGACGGACGCGTTTCCGGCCGCACTTGTTTTGACATAGATCCGCAGATTTTCATAAGGCATGACCTGACGCATATAATCACATTGCTGGCTTGCAACAACCGTGATCGTTTCTGTGTTCTCCGCCTTGATGCGGTGCTGTTTGAAGTAGGAGATCCGCGCTTCTTCGAAATAAATGAAAGGGGTTACATTATTCATATGGCCAAACATATCCGTTTCTGAAAAACGTACTGAGACCTCGGTAAAAAACGAGAACGACTTTCTCCATTCTTCAAATGGCATGTCAATATACGGCGGTTTTTTCATAACCTTCAGCTCCTTATAAAAAAGCCTCTCCCGTGCGGAAGAGGCTGTTTTCTGTTTCTTATACTCTGTCGCTTCCGAAGAAATTGCGGAATGCTTGTAAATTGGTATCTCTGTTTAACGCAGCGATTGAAGTCGTCAGCGGAATGCCTTTCGGGCAGGATTGGACACAGTTTTGTGAGTTTCCGCAGTCCCCGAGGCCGCCTTCTGTCATTAGGGCTTCTAAACGTTCGGACCTGTTCATTGCTCCTGTCGGATGAGCGTTAAAGAGACGCACTTGCGACATTGGAGCAGGCCCCATGAATTTAGATTTGCTGTTGACGTTCGGGCAGGCTTCCAGACAAACGCCGCATGTCATACATTTTGACAATTCATATGCCCATTGGCGGCGTTTTTCCGGCATTCTCGGTCCCGGGCCCAAATCGTAAGTCCCGTCAATCGGCACCCACGCTTTGACTTTTTTCAGTGAATCAAACATTCGGCTGCGGTCAACCTGCAGGTCACGGACAACCGGGAATGTTTTCATCGGTTTCAGGCGGATCGGCTGTTCCAGCTTATCGATAAGGGCCGTACATGATTGGCGCGGTTTTCCGTTGATTACCATGGAGCATGCGCCGCACACTTCTTCAAGACAGTTCATGTCCCAAGCCACGGGGGTAGTCTTTTCCCCTTTTGCGTTGACAGGGTTTCTGCGGATTTCCATCAGCGCAGAAATGACGTTCAGATTCGGACGGTAATTGATTTCAAATTCTTCATCGTATGGCGTGCTTTCAGGCGTATCCTGGCGGGTGATAATAAACCGTATCTTTTTCTCACTCATGATTATTTCGCCACCTTCTTCTTCGAGTAATCGCGTTTGCGGGGCGCAATCAATGAAACGTCGACATCCTGATAGTGAAACTCCGGCGCTTCAAACGCACCGGCATGTTTTGCCATCGTCGTTTTAAGGAACTCCTCATCGTTACGTTCAGGGAAATCAGGTTTATAATGCGCTCCCCTGCTTTCGTTTCGGTTGTATGCACCGAGTGTGATAACTCGGGCAAGCTGGAGCATATTAGAGAACTGGCGGGTGAACATGGCGCCTTGGTTGCTCCATTTTGTCGTATCATTGATATTGATTTTCTTATACCGTTCCATTAACTCTTGAATCTTATCGTCTGTTTTCAGCAGCTTGTCATTGTGGCGGACCACCGTCACGTTGGCAGTCATCCATTCTCCAAGCTCGCGGTGCAGCACGTAGGCATTTTCATTGCCGTCCATTTTCATAATATCCGCCCATTTTTCTTCCTCTTTTTTCACATGGGCGTCAAATAGAGTTGAAGGCATATCCTCCGCAGATGATTCAAGGCCTGATACATATTTCACTGCATTCGGTCCGGCAACCATTCCACCGTAGATGGCGGAAAGCAGAGAGTTTGCCCCTAGACGGTTTCCTCCGTGCATTGAATAATCACATTCACCGGCTGCAAACAGTCCGCGGATGCTTGTCATCTGATCGTAATCGACCCACAGACCGCCCATTGAATAGTGGACAGCAGGGAAGATTTTCATCGGAAGCTTGCGCGGGTCGTCACCCATGAATTTTTCATAGATTTCAATAATGCCGCCAAGCTTGATATCAAGCTCTTTCGGATCTTTGTGTGAGAGATCGAGATAGACCATGTTTTCGCCGTTGATGCCGAGTTTTTGATTGACGCACACATCAAAGATTTCGCGTGTCGCAATATCCCGCGGCACGAGATTTCCGTAAGCCGGATATTTTTCTTCAAGGAAATACCAAGGTTTTCCGTCTTTATATGTCCATACTCTTCCGCCCTCACCGCGGGCCGATTCACTCATCAGACGCAGTTTATCGTCGCCCGGGATTGCTGTCGGGTGAATTTGGATAAATTCGCCGTTAGCGTAGTATGCTCCCTGCTGATAGACGATAGATGCAGCAGAACCTGTATTGATCATGCTGTTTGTTGATTTTCCGAACACGATTCCCGGTCCTCCGGTCGCCATGATGACGGCGTCAGAACGGAATGACTCAATTTGCATATTGGTCAGATTTTGGGCTACGATGCCGCGGCATGTTCTGTCGTCATCAAGAACGGCGCCGAGGAATTCCCAGCCTTCATATTTCGTGACAAGCCCCGCAACTTCATATCTGCGCACCTGCTCGTCCAGCGCGTACAGAAGCTGCTGTCCCGTCGTCGCTCCCGCGTATGCGGTTCTGTGATGCTGTGTACCCCCGAAACGGCGGAAGTCAAGCAGCCCTTCCGGCGTTCTGTTAAACATAACCCCCATGCGGTCCAATAAGTGGATAATAGACGGCGCCGCTTCGCACATCGCTTTTACAGGAGGCTGGTTCGCTAAAAAGTCTCCCCCGTACACGGTGTCATCAAAATGCTCAAACGGAGAGTCGCCTTCCCCTTTTGTGTTGACCGCTCCGTTTATACCGCCTTGCGCGCAGACCGAATGAGACCGTTTTACCGGAACGATTGAAAACAGTTTAACGGCTGTGCCCGATTCCGCTGCTTTTATTGTCGCCATGAGGCCGGCAAGACCCCCGCCGACTACGATAATGCTTGATTGACTCATGATAGCCCCTCTCCCTCTAGTAATCTAGTTCTCTTACACAAATGCAAAAATCGCTTTTAGACCCACGTATGAAAGCGCTAAAAATATAATCAGCGTCACGTAAGTCGAAATTCTTTGAGAACGCGGCGTGACAGTGATTCCCCATGTGACCGCAAAAGACCATAAGCCGTTTGAAAAGTGAAAAATCACCGATAAAACGCCTACAATGTAAAAGCCGAGCATGACAGGCGAGCTTAAAATGTTCGCCATCATATCAAAATTGACTTCCGCGCCCATTTGTGCGGCAATCCGTGTCTGCCATACATGCCAGCTGACGAAAATAAGGGTGAGAATACCAGTGACACGCTGAAGCACAAACATCCAGTTTCTGAAATAACTATAGTGGCCAGCGTTGTTTTTCGCAGTAAATGCTATGTACACACCGTAAACCGCATGATAAATTAAAGGTAAGAAAATAATAAAAATTTCTAAGGCGTACCTGAACGGCAGACTGTCCATAAAGCCGGCCGCCTTATTGAACGCATCTGCTCCCCTTGCAGCAAACTGGTTGACGACTAAATGCTGAATTAAAAAGATGCCGACCGGAATGACGCCAAGCAAGGAATGCAATCTTCGAAAATAAAACTCTCTGTTCCCAGACATTACTTTACCCCCTGTTTGATTTAAGTGCGAAATGTACTAAAATCTCTGCCCCCACTTCGTTTCAATTGTAAGCACTTTATTAAAATTTATTGACAATTTCATTTTACTCCTCCCTCAAAAGGGCGTCAAGAAAACGTGTACATAAATTATAATTTTCCGAATTGAACATTTGGCGGGAAAATTTTATTTTCCTGCAATATCATTCTCACATTTTTTCACGAGTTTTAAAGGATCATCCTGTAATCCTCCCCCCTGTTTAAGCTATAATAAACGAAGGAAAGAGGGGAATACATATATGAAGAATAATTATGAAGCAGCTTTAGAAACCTTATCTGAACTTGACGTCAGTGCATACGGCTACGAATTGATCCGGGAAATCGTGCTTCCGGATATACTCGGTCCGGATCATTCATCCATGATGTATTGGGCAGGCAAACGCCTCGCCCGCAAATTTCCTCTTCAATCATGGGAAGAAATCCCCGCCTTCTTTGAAAAAGCCGGATGGGGAACCCTTACAAACGCCGGAACAAAAAAACAGGAGCTTGAATTCGAACTGGAGGGCCCGCTCGTCTCCAGCAGGCTTAAACATCAAAAAGAGCCGTGTTTCCAGCTTGAAGCCGGTTTTATCGCCGAACAGATTCAATTGATGAATGATCAGATTGCAGAATCTTATGAACAAGTAAAGAAAAGAGCCGATAAAGTCGTTCTGACGGTAAAATGGGATATGAAAGATCCCGTGTAAATGAAAAAAGGCGGTGACTGCCAGTCCCGCCTTTTTGGCTTGCCGTTTTATACGGCAGACGGCTGCTTTGAGAGTTCAAACGCATCGTGAAGCGCTTCGACCGCTTTCACCATATCATTTTCACTGACAACCGTTGATACTTTAATTTCAGATGTGCTGACCATTTTCACTTGTACATTTTTTTCAGCCAGTACGGCAAACATTTCCGCAGCCACGCCCGGATTTGACACCATGCCGGAGCCGACAATGGATACTTTCGCTAATTTGCTTTCCGTTTCAATTTTTTCATAATCAAGCGCGTTTTTATATTCTTCAAGCACTGAGACCGTTTGGGCGGCGTCTTCTGTTTTGACAGAAAAGGAAATGTCCGTTTCGCCGCCGCCTGCCTGTGATTGAATAATGATGTCGACATTTATGTTTCGTTTCGCAAGTGTGGTGAAGATGGTAGAAAGTGTTGTCAGTCCGCTTGCGAGGCCTGAAACGGACACCCTTGTGATCTGGTCTTCAAATGCAATTCCTCTGACGATTAAATTCTGCTCCATTGATGATTCCTCCTCGATTAATGTTCCCGCTTCAGGTTCCGTACTTGACCGCACTTCCAAAGGCACTTGATAATTCTTCGCGAATTCAACCGCTCGCGGATGCAGAACGCCGGCCCCGAGGTTTGCAAGCTCCAGCATTTCATCGTAGGAAATCCCCGCCAGTTTTCTCGCTGACCGGACGTAACGCGGATCGGTCGTAAAGACACCGGGAACGTCGGTGTAGATGTCGCATTTATCCGCTTGCAATGCAGCGGCAAGGGCAACTGCGGTTGTATCCGATCCGCCCCGTCCGAGCGTCGTGATTCCGCCGTCTTCTGTCACTCCCTGAAAGCCTGCGACGACTGTGATTTTTCCTTCTGCCAGCCGTGCTTGAATCGCGGTGACATCTATATCCGTGATTCTGGCGCTGCCGTGGACGGCTTCGGTGCGAATGCCCGCCTGCCCGCCTGTATAGGAGACGGCGTCATAGCCTTTTTCCTGAAGCGCCATGGCAAGCAGCGAAATTGTAATCTGCTCTCCCGTAGACAGAAGCATATCCATTTCGCGTTTATTCGGCTCACCGGTAATTTCCGCCGCCAGATTGACCAGCGCGTCCGTTGATTTGCCCATTGCCGAAACGACAACCACGACATCATGGCCTTTTTGTTTTTCAGCAATGGCGCGATTTGCGGCATTTTGAATTTTTTCGGCAGAGCCGACGGAAGTACCTCCGAATTTTTGTACGATAAGACCCATACTAGACCACCCTTTACATTTTGGTTCGTGCGGGTGAGGAGAAAGAGCGCTTTGTCCACAATAAAAAAAGCAATGAGAGGATTTGCTCTCATTGCTTTTTTCATATCATCACGAATGATTATGAACAACGAGATAGCCCTCCAAGAAAATAATTTCTTGACAGCCTTACATTTATTTAATGCAAGGCCAGCAAATGACACCGATGGGATGTTATTCGCTTCGGCGACGCTCCCCTTTCAGCCCTTTTCGCAGAATCCATCATTCTCCAAAGGCTTACTATTGAAGTTCGCACCTCTATCTTCACCATATAACACGATCTTATGAAATTAGTTCACATTCTAGCAGATTTTTCAGTAAAGTACAATACTATTTTTGCAGCTTTTCAAACAGGAGCTGTGCCGCCGCTGCGGGAACGCCCGCTTTCTTAATATCATCAAGGCTTGCTTCCTTCATTTTTTTAACAGAGCCGAAATGCTTCAGGAGCATCTTCTTGCGTTTTTCACCGATTCCGGGTATATCATCCAATACGGATTGAAAGGCGCTTTTTCCGCGAATCTGTCTGTGGAAGCTGATGGCAAAGCGGTGCACCTCATCCTGTATGCGCTGAAGCAAATAAAATTCCTGGCTGTTCCGCTCCAGAAATACCGGCTCAAGCGGGTCGCCGATCAAAAGGTTGGACGTGCGGTGTTTATCGTCCTTCGCCAAGCCCGCTATCGGCACATCCAAACCGAGCTCATTTTCCAGCACGTCACGAGCCGCGTTGATCTGTCCTTTTCCGCCGTCAATGATGATTAAATCCGGCAGCGGAAGGTTTTCGCGGAGCACTCTCGTATATCTTCTTCTGACGACTTCCCTCATTGAACCGTAATCGTCAGGCCCTGTAACGGTTTTAATTTTATATTTGCGGTATTCCTTTTTATTCGGCTTTCCGTCGATAAATACAATCATAGCCGACACCGGGTTTGTCCCTTGGATGTTGGAGTTGTCAAATGCTTCGATTCTGTGCGGCGTATAAATGTTCAGGGCTTCTCCCAGGCCTTCTGCCGCTCCGATTGACCGTTCCTCATCCCGTTCGATTAAGGAGAACTTTTCCCGCAAAGCGATTTTCGCATTTTTATGGGCAAGCATGAGCAGTTCTTTTTTCGGCCCTTTTTTCGGCTGATGCACGCCCGTTTCCAGCAGCTGCTCAATCATGTCTTGGTCAACGCTGTCCGGCACTAAAATTTCCTTGGGCAGAAAGTGATTGTTTTTAGAGTAAAACTGGCCGATAAAGGTGAGAAATTCTTCGTCGGCTTCCTGATACATCGGAAACATGCTGACGTCCCGTTCAATCAGCTTTCCTTGCCGTATGAAAAAGACTTGGACGCACATCCAGCCTTTATCGTACGCATAAGCAAACACATCGCGGTCCACAAGGTCATTCATCGTCATTTTTTGCTTTTCCATCGTTGATTCGATGTGGGTGAGCTGGTCGCGGAATTCTTTAGCCCGTTCAAATTCAAGCTTTTCCGCTGCCTCTGTCATTTTTGACTGCAGTTCTTTTTTGACTTCATTATAACCGCCCTTTAAAAATCTGGTGATGTCTTCGACAAGCTCACGGTTCGTCTCTTCAGAAATATCCTTTACACAAGGCGCCAGGCACTGCCCGAGATGGTGGTACAGACAGACGCGGTCCGGAAGCTTCGAACACTTTCTGAGCGGGTATAAGCGGTCCAGCAGCTTTTTCGTTTCCCGCGCTGCCTGCACATTCGGATACGGGCCGAAATAGCGCCCCTTGTCTTTTTTGACATTTCGGGTGACGATCAGACGCGGATGGCGTTCATGGGTGATTTTTATAAAGGGATAGGTTTTGTCATCTTTCAGCATGACATTGTATTTCGGATCGTACTTTTTGATCAGGTTCATTTCCAAAATAAGCGCTTCAAGATTGGAGGAAGTCACGATATATTCAAAGTCCTCGATTTCCGTCACAAGCCTTTGGGTTTTCGCGTCGTGAGAGCCGGTGAAATAGGACCGCACCCTGTTTTTCAGTACTTTCGCTTTCCCCACGTAAATGACTGTTTTTTGACGGTCTTTCATTAAATAACAGCCCGGCTGATCGGGAAGGAGGGCCAGCTTTTCTTTCAGTTGTTTATTCATACGCTACCCTTCCTTACGTTAGTTCTCTCTTCATTCAGTGTATCACGAACATTTGTTTTTCTCCATTCTCAGCTTTTGGAAGATAAAAAAAGGCGACCCCTTAAAAGGAATCGCCCGGCCGGACATGTCGCTGCCGGCTTACAGGTGTTTGTTTACAAGCTCTTCAAGGGCTTCTTTTGGTTTGAAGCCGACAGAAGTTTCAACAACTTCGCCGTCTTTTAAGACGAGAAGTGTCGGGATGCTCATTACTCCGTATTTACCGGCTGTTTCTTGGTTTTCATCTACGTCGATTTTTACGATTTTTACTTTATCGCCCATTTCTTGATCAAGCTCTTCAAGAACAGGTGCAATCATTTTACAAGGTCCGCACCAAGGAGCCCAAAAATCAGCTAATACGACACCTTCACTTGTTTCAGCTGAGAACGATTGATCAGTTGCTTTTACGATAGCCATTAGTTTATTCCTCCAATTGTCAAATGATGATTTTTAGTATAGCATCTCCCATTCGTTCATGCTAATTTAATGCTTATAATTTATCATCCCCTGATTTTGCCGGAAATAATCTTCTTTATATAGTGTATTATAACTCCTGTGCAGGTGTTCAAACCTTGTTATTTTGATGCCGGCAGCGTAAGTAAAACGACTGCCATCGGAGGCAGTTCCGCACCCAGCTTTCCGTCTTTGACTGTGAATCCGGTGAACGGTTTCGGCTTGACGTTCTCCGGACTGTTGAATGTGTCGCGGGCGTTCATTTTTTCGGAATGCAGGATGGTTCCAAAAGGATTCCCTCTCTTTGTCATCCCCCTCAGCTCAATCTTCACATCGGCCTTTTGCAGATGATCAATATTGCAAAGGCTGATATGGATGTCACCCGCTTTATTTTTCGACGCCGAAATGCTGATTTGAGGCAGCTGTCCGTCTTTCCATTCATATCGGGCCGCTTTTGTTTCTGAAGCTAAAAGGAAAGCATTCTGATGGACTTTAAACATATCAAACACATGATACGTCGGCGTTAACAGCATGTTCTCCCCTTCTGTGAGGATCATCGCCTGCAGCACGTTTACCGTTTGCGCGATATTGGCCATTTGTACGCGGCTTGCATGCTGATGGAAAATGTGAAAGTGAGATGCGGCGACGAGCGCGTCGCGAATTGTATTTTGCTGATAAAGAAAACCCGGATTCGTGCCGGGCTCAGGATCAAGCCATGTGCCCCATTCGTCAATGATCAAACCGACCCGCTTATCCGGGTCGTATTGATCCATGATTGTGCTGTGTCTTGTAATCAGCTCATCCATATGCGCCGCTTTTTTCATCGTAATGAACCATTCATCTTCTGAAAACTCCGTCGCGGAGCCTTTACCCTTCCAGAAGTCTCCCGGTATCGTGTAATAATGCAGGCTTAGTCCATCCATGAGATCAGCAGCTTTTTTCATTAAGATTTCTGTCCAGCGGTAATCGTCAACGTTTGCGCCGCCGGCAATCTTATAGACTTCATTTCCGCTGTAATTGCGGACATAGGTTTGAAAATTGCGGTAGAGATCAGCATAATACTCTGGATGCATATTTCCGCCGCAGCCCCAGTTTTCATTCCCTATGCCGACGTATTTCAGTTTCCACGGTTTTGCCCGTCCGTTTTCCTTTCTCCAATCGGACATAGGAGTGCCCGCCTCAAATGTCATATACTCAATCCAATCGGCCATTTCCTTAACAGTTCCGCTGCCGACGTTTCCGGCGATATACGGTTCGCAGCCGAGCAGATCGCACAGCCTCATAAATTCGTGCGTGCCGAATTCATTGGAATCAATCGTTCCGCCCCAGTGGGTGTTAAGCATGGTTTTGCGTTCACCGACTCCGTTTGCCCAGTGATATTCATCTGCAAAACAGCCTCCCGGCCATCTGAGGACGGGGATGTTCAGCTTCTTCAGAGCCTGTGCGACGTCTGTCCTGATCCCCTCTGCATTCGGAATGTCGGAATCCTTCCCAACCCAGATGCCCTCGTATATCCCTCTTCCCAAGTGCTCTGCGAAATGTCCGTATATATTTTTATTAATTATTCCTTCGATGATATCCGTTTGAATGACTGCCGTGTTTTTAGACAAACTTGATCATTCCTTTCTGATAAAATGAAAAGCACTACAGCCAATCTATGTATCTATGATGTTATGCTGAAATGATCATCTTTAAGTTTGTAAGCGCTTTTACAGAAAGCTTATTATATTCATTCGTACATGTCAACATACCCTTTTATTATTTGTATATTTGTACGAACTAATTTTAAAAAATAAAACCCTCTGACAGCAACTGCCAGAGGGTTTCGGTTACGAATGGATATTAGCGTTTTTAAATTCCTGTGTCAAAAGCGGGACTACTTCAAACAAGTCGCCGACAATTCCGTAGTCCGCTATTTTAAAAATCTCAGCTTCCGGGTCTTTATTTATCGCAACGATGACTTTGCTGTTTGACATGCCCGCCAAATGCTGGATCGCTCCGGAAATGCCGCAGGCGATATAAAGATCCGGTGTGACTACTTTTCCGGTCTGGCCGATCTGGAGCGAATAGTCGCAATAATCCGCGTCGCACGCACCGCGTGAAGCGCCTACTGCCGCCCCTAATACCTCGGCGAGCTCTTCTAAAGGCCCGAATCCTTCTTTGCTTTTCACACCGCGGCCTCCGGCAACGATAATCTTCGCTTCTGATAAATCCACGCCGTCCGCTGTTTTTTTCACTACTTCTTCAATAATTGTCCGTAAATCTGCCGATTCCGCGTCAAGTTGTTCGATGCCGCCTTTGCGGTTTGCGTCTTTTTCTAACGCTTGAATATTATTCGGGCGTATTGTCGCGAAAATCATAGGATCGGTTGAGATGACCCGCTCAAAGGCTTTGCCGGAATAGATCGGTCTTGTAAATACGATATTTTCTCCGGTAACGCTTACATCCGTACTGTCAGAAATCAAGCCTGTTTCAAAACGGGCCGCAAGCTTCGGTGATAAATCTTTGCCCATTGAGGTGTGGCCGAAGATGACCGCATCAGGCTTTTCATTTTCGATCAGATCCCCAAGCACTGCGGCATACCCGTCAGCTGTGTAATGAGCCAGCCCGGGCGCATCGGCTGTGAATACTTTATCAGCTCCATATTGTATAAGCTCGGATGCTGTATCAGCTGCGCCTTTTCCGATCAATACGCCGATCACGTCTCCGCCGCCGGAAATGGTTTTGCCTGCGGCTATAGCTTCAAAGGTGACGTTCCGTAAGGCGCCGTCACGAATTTCTCCGAGTACGATCACTTTTTTTCCCATTCTGACATCCCCCAGTTTCTTTAAATATCGGTTTACACGACTTTGGCTTCTTTTCTCAGCAGTGATACAAGCTCTTTCGCCTGCTCGGCCGCTTCTCCCTCCAGAAGTTTTCCCGCTTCTTTTTGCGGCGGCAGAAAACGTTCAATCGTTTTGATTTTCGGAGCGACATCATCCTCGTCAATGTCAAGATCATCAAGCTCAAGCTCTTCCAATGGCTTTTTCTTCGCCTTCATAATTCCCGGAAGCGACGGATAACGCGGCTCATTTAAACCTTGCTGGGCAGTGATAAGAAGCGGCAGAGTCGTTTTAATGATTTCGGTGTCCCCTTCATTATCCTTTTCCGCCACAGCCTCATCCCCTTTGACCGTAAGTTTTGTGATCGTTGTGATGCACGGAATGTTTAAAAGCTCGGCAAGCCTTGGAGCCACTTGGCCGGAACCGCCGTCAATCGCGACATTTCCGCCGAGAATAAGGTCAAAGTCCTGATCCTTCAGATAATGATATAAAATGGCCGATACCGAATATTGATCCGGATCGCTGAGATCGTCGTCAATATTGATTAAAACCGCTTGATCACAGCCCATCGCCAGCGCCGTGCGCAGCTCTTTTTCTGCTTCCTCGCCGCCGACGGTAACCGCTGTAACGGAACCGCCATGCTGTTCTTTCAGCTGAATGGCTTCTTCAATGGCGTATTCATCATACGGATTAATGATAAATTCGGCACCGTCCTCCTGAATCTTTCCTGCTTCAATGACGATTTTTTCTTCTGTGTCAAACGTCCGTTTCATCAGTACAAATAGATTCATGTTCTTATCCCCTTTATCTTCGCCCACCGAATTGAGGCTTTCTTTTTTCGAGAAATGCCTGAATGCCTTCTTTTGCGTCGTCTGATGCAAATGCTTCTCCAAAGCGCTTCGCTTCAAGCTTCAAGCCGCCGTCATAAGAATATACCTTGCTTGAATAAAGGAGCTCAAGCAGATAGGCCATTGACTGCGGGCTTTTTTCCGCGAACTTGCCTGCGAGAGCCTTTGCTTTTGCAAGCAGCTCCGCCTCATCCTTGGCGCCGATCGTGACAAGCCCGAGGCTGAGCGCTTCTTCCCCGGTAACAGGCTCTGAGGTGCCGATCATCTCGAGCGCTTTCGCCGTTCCGACGTACCGGGGCAGGCGCTGCGTCCCGGCAAACCCGGGAATGATGCCTAAATTCAGCTCAGGCAAGCCGAGCTTGGCGTCCATTGTGGCGATTCTGATATGGCAGGCCATTGCAAGCTCAAGCCCGCCGCCGAGCGCAGCGCCGTGAATCGCTGCGATCACGGGCTTCGGAAATCCTTCGATTCTTTCCATCAGCTGCTGGCCTTTATCCGCCATGGCAGAAGATTGTTTAAGATTTTCAAGTGAAGTGAATTCCTTTATATCCGCTCCCGCCGAGAAAAATTTCCCCTCACCGCGAATGATGATGCTTCTTACGCCGTCATCCGCTTCACACCGGTCAAACATACCGGACAGTTCATCTAAAATTCGGCCGGATAGCGCGTTGGCCGGCTGATGATTAATGGTGATCACCGCGACAGACTGTTCAACCGCCATTGAAAGGCTGTTCATCTGTCAACCCCCTTTAGTTTTGATGAATTCCTGACACCAACAGTTCTAAAACTTTGTCTGACAAAGCCGGCAGATCATATTTCTGATCATTCATCACCCACGTTGTCACTGTTTCATCTATTGTCCCGAATATCATCTGCCGGGCGAGGCGGACGTCGAGATTGTCTTTCCATTCGCCCGACTTTATTCCTTCGGTCAAAATGGTGTCCAGCATGTTTAAATAGCCTTTTAAAATATCATTGATTTTCAGGCGCAGCTTGATATTCGACTGTCTGAGCTCAAGCTGGGTTACAATCGCGAGGTGGCGGTCATTGCCGAGCAGCGAAAAATGCTGTTTAATAACGAGAGCCAGTTTTTCCTTTGCCGTCGTTTTTTCTTTTACTTCTTCTTCCATACGTTCAATGAACTGGCCCATCTTTTCTTTGAAGAGCGAGATGAGAATATCTTCTTTATTTTTAAAATATAAATAGATGGTGCCGTCCGCTACACCGGCCTGCTTGGCGATTTTGGACACCTGTGATTGGTGGTAGCCGTTTTCCGCTATGACTTCTACTGCTGCATCAATAATCTGCATATACTTTGGCCGTTTTTGGTTCAATGTCATCGTTCCTTCCTTCGATAAATGAATGACTATTCATTCATAACTTTATGATAAAAAGGAATCTGTACTTTGTCAAGTTTTTCTTTTAAGGGATCTTGTTTTGCTGAACGTCTTCCTCTTCCACTAAACGCCTTCTTAAAATTTTTCCGACGGCCGTTTTCGGAAGTTCCGCTCTGAATTCGTACAGTTTCGGAACTTTGTACGGCGCCAGACGCTCTCTTGCGAACGAATCAAGCTCATCAGCATCTGCCTGTGCGCCTTTCTTCAAAACGATAAATGCTTTGACCGTTTCCCCCCTGTATGAATCGGGGACACCCGCAACGACGATTTCCTGAACCGCTTCGTGTTCATACAGAACCTCTTCGACCTCCCGGGGATAAATATTGTACCCGCCGGCAATAATGATGTCTTTTTTTCGGTCTGCGATATAGAAAAACCCCTCATCGTCCATGTATCCCATATCACCGGTAAACAGCCAGCCGTCTCTGAGCACACGCGCCGTTTCCTCCTGATTGTTCCAATACCCTTTCATCACCTGCGGGCCTTTTACGATCAGCTCTCCATGTTCATACGGACCGGCAAGCCCGCCTGTTTCTTCTGAATAGATTCCGGCATCAGTATTAGGCCAAGGACAGCCGATGCTGCCGGGCTTGTTTTTCCCCCAGATAAAGTTCGAGTGCGTGACCGGAGATGCTTCAGATAACCCGTAGCCTTCCACAAGTTTTCCCCCTGTGACCTTTTCAAACTTCTGCTTTACCTCGACCGGCAGCGCCGCTGAACCGCTCGGACAGCTTTTGATGGACGAGAGATCATATTTGTTCAGTTCAGGATGATGCAAAATGCCGATGTAAATCGTCGGCGCGCCCGGAAATACCGTCGGCTTCAGCCTGTCTATCGTTTTAAGGGTATCCAAAGGATTGAATTTAGGAAGAAGAATCATTTCACAGCCTTGCATAATGGAAAAATTAAGCACGGCGGTTAATCCGTACACATGAAAAAAAGGCACGATCCCCAGCACCTTTTCGGCACCCTTTTTCATTTTATACATCCAGGCCGCACACATTTCTGTATTGGCTTGAATGTTCCGATGCGTGAGCATGACCCCTTTCGGATTGCCTGTGGTCCCGCCCGTATATTGAAGCACGGCAATATCATGCTCAGGGTCAATATCAAAAGCGGGCGCATCTGCCGCTGTTTCGTCTTTTAAAATATCAGATAAGCTGTGAATCTGTTCGTGGCCGTCATAATCGATATGCACCTTTTGTTTTTGTGTAAGTGAGTACAGCATATTTTTCGGAAACGGCAAATAATCTTTTATACTGGTTGTGATAATCCGCTCTACAACTGACAGCGTTTTCATTTTTATCACCTTCGGGAACAGCATATCCAGGGTGATAATGACGCTTGGCGCGCTGTCTTTCAGCTGATATTCAAGCTCATGCTCAGTGTAGAGGGGATTGGTCTGTACGACGATGCCGCCGGCAAACAATACGCCGTAAAAAGCGATGACCGATTGCGGACAATTGGGCAGCATGATGGCGGCTCTGTCTCCTTTTTTCAGTCCTTTTTTCCGCAAAAAGGCGGCAAGCTTTAAAGAATCTGTGAGAACGTCTTGGAATGTGAGTTTTTTTCCGAGAAAATAAATAGCAGTATGGTTCGGGAATTGGGCAGCGGAGTTTGTCAGATTGGATGGCAGGGTTTGTTTGGTAAATTCAAGCTCATGCGGAATCTCATCCGGATATTCAGAAAGCCATGGCTTATCAGACTGCATAAAACCTCTCCTTTCTGTTTTCATATACGCTATTATTATATCAGATGGCTGATCAAAATTGGAAAGTGTTTCATATGATTTTTTCAGCTCAAGGAGTGGTGTTTTTGTTAGAAACATTAAGTCTTGAACCCGGCGTCCCCATCCTGCGCCAGCAGCCGAAGCCGTTTTCATCAGCAGCATTTCTGCTTCACCCTTTTGTCCGAATGCCCATCGGATGGGGGCAAAAGAAGCGAAAGCAGCCTTTTGAGCACATCTATCCGAGCGATGAGGAGATACTTGCATCCGGCGTTCCTGTTTCCTGGAAAGCAGTGATGACCATTTGCGGCTTGCGGTCTGAGAAAGAGACCGCTATTGCCCTCATGACTGCGGCCATGGCTTTACGGGATGAATACGCGAAACCCGATTCAGCCGCGCTGTTAGAGAGGCTGAATGACTGCCCGGATCTTTATTTTCCGAGTGAGGATTACACTTCGGCATTCCTTATTGCGAGCCTGCTGGATGTTTTCCGCTCCAAAGGCTCTGAGCGCTGTACTTATTTTGAGCCGATTGAACAGCAAGGGATGTTTTGACGCCTTTGGAGATATGCGATTTGCTACAGCCTGAAATGGTGATTGCCGATGAACATCTGAATGCCGCTTTTATGGGCGTGTATGATTCTTTTACCACACTGTTTCTTATGAAAGACCAAGACATAGCAGGCATTGTCCGCACAGCAAATTGGGAAGCGGTCATTTGCACCCAATCGACTTGCATCGACTGGTTTTATCCATAAAAAAGGCTGCCGATTGTATATCCGGCAGCCTTTCGTATTATGAGGTCATTAACAGATAAATAAGTCCGATCAACAGAAAAATCCCTGCTGCCGACAGCAGCACTTTCGCAAGCTTCTCCATTTATACCGTCCCCTTAGATCCCGGCGGCCACCACAAATGACAGGCCGACTGAGATGACAAATGAAATAAAGCCGACAGCTCTGTTATCTTTTTCGATTTCTTTATCAATTTTAAAACGGGGGGTAAGAAATTCAAAGATAAAATAGCTGACCAACAGCATGATAAACCCGTATACACCCCAGCCGATCATTTGCATCAGTGAATTATGCTGGGCGATGCTGTGCTGAAAGACATTAGCGATTCCGAGGATTTTCCCCCCGGTCGCCATCGCAACCGCAAGATTTCCTTTTTGGATTTCTTCCCAGTTTTTATAGGTTGTCACCAATTCAAATACGCTTAGAAAAACGACGAGGCACAAGACGGCCACACTGTAATAAGCCGCGATTTCAACAAGCTCATTTTCCCAAAATGCACTCATGACGTTTACTCCCTTTTTATTTTAGTTCGACAATCGTAATGCCTGATCCTCCCTCTCCCGCTTCACCGAACCGGGAGCTTTTGACACTGCGGTGGTTTTTCAGAAGATCCTGCACGCCTTTTCGGAGGGCGCCCGTTCCTTTTCCGTGAATGATGGAAACTCTCGGATAACCGGCGAGCACCGCATCATCTAAATATTTATCCACACGGCTGAGCGCGTTTTCGTAACGTTCTCCGCGCAGGTCAAGTTCAAGGGAAACGTGATAGTCCTTCCCTTTAACGGCGGCGATTGTTTTTTCCTTTTTAGGTTCAGGCGAGGATTTGAGAAATTCGAGATCTTTTTCCTTCACCTTCATTTTGAGAATGCCGATTTGGACATTCCATTCATTTGTGCCGGTTTTTTCAAGCAGTGTTCCTTTTTGCCCGAAGGTGAGCACCTTGACTTCGTCACCCGGCTTCAGCTCGCGTTTTTTCTCTGTTTGTCTTTCGGGCTGCTTTGATTTCTCAAAAGCGGGCATCGCGTCTCCGAGTCGTTTTTTAGCCTCAATCAGCTCGTGATCCTTGAAAGATCTGTGTTCTTGCTTAATCGACCGGAGTTCATGAATGATTTGTTCGGCTTCTTTTGTGGCGGCCTCCAGCTTTTCAGCCGCTTTCTGTTCGGCTTCTTCCAGCATTTTGTCCTTTTGGCCGTTCAGCTCGATGATTTGCTGCTGAAGTTCTTTATGCAGCTTTTCAGCCTCTTTTCTGATTGATTTGGTTTCAGAAAGCTCTTCATCCGCTCTTTTTTTACTTTGTTCCAGTGATGCGATCATCAAATCGACTTCGTTGTGTTCGGCCGTCATTTCTGACTTTGCCTGGCCGATGACATGCTCCGGCAGTCCGAGACGCCTTGAAATTTCAAAAGCGTTGCTTCGGCCCGGAACTCCGATTAAGAGCTTATAAGTCGGCGAGAGCGTCTCAATGTCAAATTCAACGCTCGCGTTCATGACGCCTGTCCGGTTATACCCGTAGGCTTTCAGTTCCGGATAGTGGGTTGTCGCGAGGACTCTGGCGTTTGTCCGGTGAACTTCGTCGAGAATGCTCATCGCAAGCGCCGCCCCTTCCTGCGGGTCTGTTCCGGCGCCAAGCTCATCAAACAGCACAAGACTGTTTTCACTGACGTCTTTTAAAATGCCGACGATATTTACCATGTGGGATGAGAAGGTGCTTAAGCTTTGTTCAATGGACTGTTCATCACCGATATCGGCAAAGACATTGTCGAACACAGCGGCTTCGGAACCCTCGTCAGCCGGTATGTGCAAACCCGCCTGCGCCATGATCGTCAGCAGTCCGAGCGTTTTTAACGTGACGGTTTTACCGCCTGTATTCGGTCCCGTGATGACAATGGTTGTATAGCCTCCCCCAAGCTCGATATCATTAGCCACCACCTGCTCTTGAGGCAATAACGGGTGACGCGCTTTTTTCAGCCGGATGAAACCTTCGCCGTTCATCATCGGTTTTGTCGCCTTCATTGCTTTTGCGTATCTCGCTTTGGCAAAAATAAAATCAAGTGTTTGCAGCACTTCCACGTTTTGAACCAATTCATGTGTATGTTCTGCCGTATGCTCTGTCAAAACCCGGAGAATCCGTTCAATTTCCTGTTTTTCTTTTACCTTCGCCTGCTGAAGCGAGTTATTCATATCAACGATCGCCTGCGGTTCAATGAACAGAGTCGCGCCGGAAGAAGAGGTGTCATGAACGATTCCTCCGTAGCTTGATCTGTATTCCTGTTTGACCGGGATGACAAAGCGGTCATTTCGGATCGTGACGATAGTGTCAGACAGCATTTTTGAGGCCGAAGAAGAGCGCAGCATCGATTCAAGCCGGTCTCTGACTCTTGATTCAAGCGTCCTGAGCTGCGTACGGATTCCTCTTAATGCATCGGACGCATGGTCAAGCACTTCGCCATGATCATCAATACAGGAGTTAATCTCGCGCTCCAAATCGCTTAACGTAATCAATTGCTCCGCATGGGCTTCAATCAGCGGAATGTCGACGCCGTCCTCCGTCATTTGGCTGATAAAATGCTTCATTTGTTTGACGGCATACAGCAGCCCGGAAATTTCGGTGAATTCCGCGGGAGTCAGCACACTGCCGATTTCCGCGCGCCGCAGAGCGGCTCTGATATCGGTCAGCCCGCCAAAAGGGGCATGGCCTCTCAAGCGCACGACTGCGGATGCTTCTTCGACTTCATCCAGCTGTTTTTGGATTTCAGCCAGATCCGTCAAAGGTTTTAGCTGCAGAAGCATCTCTTTGCCGAGCGATGAAG
This sequence comes from Bacillus sp. ISL-51, assembly GCF_018613535.1. Lineage (GTDB taxonomy): Bacteria > Bacillota > Bacilli > Bacillales > Bacillaceae > Bacillus. The sequence continues at coordinate 151,644 of NZ_JAGGQB010000006.1, read as the reverse complement.
CGGCATGAGCGGTAATTTGTTCTTTTACTTTATGAAATTCAAGTGATGATAACACTTTTTGCTGCACGGTTATGTGGTCCTCCTTACTTAATCATTGCGCTTCAGAAATGCTTTGACCTCACTTAGCGGCCGGGCATTTAAGACGTGTTTTCTTTCAGTCCAGCCTTTGCGCGCAGCTGTTACGCCCGTTTTCATGTCGCTGAGCATCTCAATATTATGGGCATCTGTATTAATAACCAGGGTTACGCCTTTATCGTTCGCTTTCATCAGATGTTCCGTCCGTAAATCGAGGCGCGCAGGGTTTGCATTTAATTCAAGCGCCGTATTTGTTTTTGCGGCAAGCTCTATGAGCATGTCGATGTCGACTTCATAGCCGGCCCGTCTGCCGATCAGGCGGCCCGTCGGGTGTGCGATAATATCCACGTGCTTATTGGTCAGCGCCTGTTCAAGCCGTTTCATAATGACATGCTCCGGCTGGCTGAAGCTTGAGTGAATGGAAGCGATGACAAGGTCCAACTCGGAGAGCACGCTGTCATCATAATCAAGCGAGCCGTCAGGCAGGATATCCATTTCCACGCCTTTAAAGATATGAAAGTTTTCAAATTCAGCATTTAATGCGTCAATTTCTTCCGCCTGTTTTCTGAGGCGTTCCGCCGTTAAACCGTTGGCCACTTTTAAATATTGCGAGTGGTCGGTGATCGCCATGTACTGGTAGCCTTTTGCCATGCACGCTTCTGCCATTTCTCTGATGGAAAAAGCGCCGTCGCTCCAGGCGGAGTGCATGTGAAGATCCCCTTTTATATCCGCTAGTCCGATCAAATCCGTTTCTTCGTGGTAGGTTTCGACCTCCTGCCCGCTTTCCCGGAGCTCCGGGGGAATCAACGGCAGGCCGAAATGTGCATAAAAGGCCTCTTCACTCGGGAAGGTTTTGACTTCTCCGGTTTCAATTGTTTCTACACCATATTCGCTGATTCGTTCACCGCGTTCTTTCGCGAGCTGTCGCATTTTAATGTTGTGGTCTTTGGACCCTGTGAAATGGTGCAGTGTCGTCGGGAATTGTTCATCTGTCACAAGACGAAAATCCACACTTGTTTCATATTCAAAGGACAGGGTGACTGATACCTTTGTATCGCCGCTTGCTATGACGTTTTTTATGTTCGGCAGTGAGAGAAGCTGATCCCTTACTGACGCCGGATTGTCCGTTGCGATAATGTAATCAAGGTCTTTCACCGTTTCCCGCGCTCTTCTCAGACTTCCTGCCCTGGAAAACCTCACAATATCCGTAAAACCGGCCAAATGCTCTTCGATTACTGAAGCGATGCCGAGCGCATAGCCGATCGGAAAACGTTCCGGCTGTTTTCCGGCTTCTCCCAAAGCCTGAAGGATTTTTTCTTCCGTTTTTTTGCCGAATCCGGCAAGCCCCTGTACTTTTTGCTGTTCGCACGCTTCTTTCAGCGATTCCGCGTCATGCACGCCGAGCTCTTGATACAGCTTGGCGATTTTTTTGCCGCCAAGCCCCGGAAGCTTCAAAAGAGGCACTAACCCTTCCGGAACCTCTTTCTGCAATTGGAGAAGCGTGCTTGATACGCCTTCCTTCATATATTCGCGAATGACGCTGTAGGTGCCTTTTCCGATGCCGGATAAAGACATCATGTCGTCGATTTCCGACAGGCTGCGGTCATCCTGCTCCAGCGCGGCGGCCGCTTTACGGAAGGCTGATATTTTAAACGGGTTGTCCCCTTTCAATTCCATATAGACCGCAATCGTTTCAAGCAGCCGGATGATATCTTTTTTATGCATCTGTTTAACCCCCAGTCGTTTCCTGCTTTTCATCATACAAATTTTTCACCGCCGGCACAACTGACTTACGGCTTGAAAAAAACTTCTCTGGTCAAGAGAAGTTTTTATGCCCCGTACTGAGCCCACAGTTCTTCCAGGAGCCCTGACAAATACGGCGTATGATGAGTAATGATGTCCGCAAGCGTTGATTGTGCGAGCATCTGCTGAAGCGCGCTTACCGGCAATACGGATGCGATATACAGCAAGATAAACGCAAATAAATAGACTTCCAGAAAACCGAGCACACCGCCAAACAATTTGTTGATCTGTTTAATGACCGGAATGCTGGCTATGATATTAAGCGCCGCTCCGATGATCCGAAGCAGAATTTTCGCGATGATAAACAAAATGACAAACGCGATCGCGTTGTAATAGGCCGTCTCTACGTTACCTTTAATAAAAGAAAGAGCCGCCTGGCCGCCGGAAAAATCAGGCGCCGGTATAAAGCTCAAATGCGGAGCCAGATTTTTATAAAAAAGCGCCGCAAACGCAATTGACAGAATAAAACTCGTTAAATATATAAATTGCAGGATAAATCCTCTTTTTAATCCAAGCAATGTGCCCATCAGGAGCAAAACCAAGATGATGATATCTATCATATGCTGTTCATTCCTTTTCTTTAAGCTGCCGCTCCAGTATTTCATATTTTTCTTGGAGTTTCATATAATCATGCACCACATTGACCGCAGTCAAAACAGCGAGCTTATTTATATCAAGATATGGATTTTTCTCGTTGATTTCTCTCATTTTATCATCAACCATTCCGGCCACGTGGCGCATGTGCGCTTTGCTTTCTTCCCCGATAATGGTGAAGTGCTGGCCGTAAATGTTAACTGTCGTTTTCGTTTTTTTGCCGTCAGACAACGTTTCTCCTCCATTCCGCGAGAATCCTAGTTCCTATCATACCATGATTAGCGTTTGAATGGAAAGACGAGCCTCAGGCTGTTATGATACACTGGTATATACAGTGAAAAGTGCCAAAAAAGGAGATTATATCGTGTCCCATTCTGTTATAAAAGTTTCCGCTTCCGCTATTGAACAAATGAAACAGTCCTATGCCGGCTCCCTCACTCCGTCCGTGCCGCAGGGCGCCGTCTTTCAGGCTAAGCCGCCGGGCTGTACCATTACAGCCTATCGCTCAGGAAAGGTTTTGTTTCAAGGAAAAAACGCCGGAACAGAAGCCGCACGCTGGGGAACGGCTGAGGCGCCCAAAGCCAAAAAAACAGCCGTCAAAAAAGCGGCAGATCCGCTCTACGTTCCCCCGGCGCACATCGCCTCCATGTCGGTGATCGGTTCTGATGAAGTCGGAACCGGCGATTATTTCGGACCGATTACGGTTGCCTGTGCGTACGCGGACAAAACGAAGCTGGCTTTAATGAAGGAGCTGGGAGTAAAGGATTCAAAGGATTTAAAAGACCCGCAGATTATTGAAATTGCCAAACTTTTGATCAAAACCATTCCTTACAGCCTTCTTGTATTAAAAAATGAAAAATACAATCAAATGCAGGAAAAAGGCATGAGCCAAGGGAAAATGAAGGCGCTCCTTCATAACCAGGCGATCTCCAACCTGCTGAGAAAAATGGACGGCGTGAGGCCGGAAGCGATTTTGATTGACCAATTCGCAGAGCCCGGCATTTATTTTAAGCATCTGGCGGGAAGAGACATCGTAAAAGAAAAAACGTATTTCAGCACAAAGGCGGAAGGCATACACCTCTCCGTCGCAGCGGCCTCGATTATTGCCAGATACTCCTTCTTACTTGAGATGGATAAGCTTTCCCGCGAAGCCGGCATGACGATTCCAAAAGGCGCGGGGCCGCATGTCGATGAAGCCGCGGCAAAGCTGATCATCAAAAAGGGCGAAGGCTCGCTCCGAACGTTTACAAAGCTCCATTTCGCCAATACTCAAAAAGCGAAACGCCTTGCTGAACGGAAGCGGTCATAGGAATAAAAAAAGCTTGCAGATTCATCTGCAAGCTTTTTTATTATCCTCTCAATACAGCCTGATACGTTTCTTCTAGCGCTTTCAGCACTTTATCGTGGACTTTTGTCACTTCTTCTTCTGTCAATGTTTGTTCCGGGTTGACATACTGCAATGAGAACGCGACGGATTTTTTCCCTTCTTCCATATGCTCGCCTTCGTAAACGTCAAATACAGTGACTTCTTTCAGAAGCGCGCCTCCCGCTTCTTTGATGACGGCTTCGAGCTGTCCGCTTGTGACGTTTTTATCTGTTACAAGCGCGATGTCACGTGTAACAGACGGATATTTCGGAATCGCGGTATACACGACCGGTTCCGTTTCCGCCGTCAACAGCATATGCAAATCAAGCTCGAATACATAAGTTTCTTTAATATCAAGCTCTTTTTCCATTGCCGGGTGCACTTGGCCGATAAATCCGGCGAGCGAACCGTTTAAGAGAATATTTGCCGTCCGGCCGGGATGCATGTTTTTGCGTTCCGACTGGACAAATTCGATCCTGTCTGACACATTCAATTGGTGCAGCAGGCCCTCGACAATTCCTTTAACAACAAAGAAATCAACCGGTTTTTTCTCGCCCTGCCATAAGTTTTTGCGCCATAATCCGGTAACGGCTCCGGCGACCCGTTCTTTTTCAACGGGCTTCGTGTTTTCTTCCCTCGTCAGGAATACAGAGCCTGTTTCATACAATGCGACGGAATCAGTCTGTCTGGCCAGATTGTATGATAATGCCTCAAGCAGATTAGGGACAAGGCTGTGTCTGAGAATGCTTCTTTCCTCACTCATCGGTAAAGCGAGCATAGTGTTGAATGATTTTTCAATGGCAAATGCGGCGGCTTTTTTATCATTTGTTAATGAATATGTTGTCGCCTGTGATAGACCGGCGCCTTCAAGGAAACGTCTGACTTTCCGGCGTTTTGTCTGATACGGTGTCAAACCGCCTGTCGTGCCCGCCGTTTCCGGTAGCGTGGACGGAATGTTGTCATACCCGTACAGTCTTGCCGCTTCTTCAATTAAATCTTCTTCTATTTTAATATCCCTCCGGCGTGACGGCACCGTAACGACGAGGACATCTTCAGCTTCACCGACTGAAAAACCGAGTCTTTTATAAATGCTGACCATTTCTTCTTTCGTGATCGACATGCCGAGCACGCTGTTCACTTTTTCAACAGAAACCTGAATGTTATTAGCTTCAATGGTCAGATGGTTTTCTTTCACTGTGCCTGACAGCACTTCGCCGCCGGCATACGCCTGAATCAGCCCGGCAGCCCGTTCAGCCGCAAGAAGCACGCGGGCGGGATCAATGCCTTTTTCATATCTTGTGCTTGCTTCACTTCTCAGCCCGAGGTCTTTCGACGCTTTGCGGACGGTCTGCCCGTCGAAATAAGCGGCTTCCAGTAAAATCGCGGTTGTATCTTCACGGACTTCCGACTCAGCTCCGCCCATTACTCCTGCAACGGCTTGCGCTTCTTCACCGTTTGTGATGACCAAGTGTCCGTTTGAAAGCTTCCGTTCCTGTTCATCAAGCGTAACGATGGTTTCGTTTTCCGCCGCTTTTCTGACGACGACCTCTTTAGAGCCGAACCGGTCGTAATCAAAAGCGTGAAGCGGCTGGCCGTATTCCAGCAGGACGAAGTTTGTAATGTCCACGACGTTATTATGCGGGCGGATGCCTGCATTCATCAGCTTCGTCTGCATCCAAAGCGGAGACGGGCCGATTTTGACGTTTTTAATGATTTTTGCAGCATAGAGCGGGTTGGCTTCCGTATCTTCAATCTTGACGGAAATAGCTTCCGCTGCTTTTTCCGCCGCTTCTTCATATGAGGTCTGCGGAAGCTTTACCTCTGTCCCAAGAATGGCCGCGACTTCATAAGCCACACCGAGCATGTTCATCGCATCGGCGCGGTTCGGCGTTAAGCCCAGCTCTAAAATCGCATCATCTAGCTGAAGAGCCGCTAATGCGTCAGCTCCCGTTTCGGCATCGCTTGGAAAAACGAAAATGCCTTCTGCATATTCCTTCGCCACGAGTTTGCTTTCAATGCCGAGCTCCTGAAGGGAACAGATCATGCCATGTGATGCTTCGCCGCGCAGCTTTGCTTTTTTGATTTTGAAATTGCCCGGAAGCACGGCTCCGACTGTGGCAACGGCAACCTTCTGTCCTTTATCAACATTCGGGGCTCCGCAGATGATTTGCACGGGTTCGTCAGCGCCTATATCGACAAGGCATTTATTAAGCTTGTCGGCATTCGGATGCTGCTCGCGCTCAAGCACGTGTCCGATGACAACACCTTTTACGCCTTCGCCCTTGTACTCAATACCTTCGACTTCAATTCCGGCTCTTGTAATTTTTTCTGCGAGCACGGCCGGGTCCATTCCCTGCAAGTCAACATAATCTTCTAACCATTTATAAGAAACAAACATGTGTATCCTCCTCTTACGCCTGTGTAAACTGCGAAATGAATCTGACATCGTTGGTATAGAAATGGCGGATATCTTCAATGCCGTATTTCAGCATGGCGATACGCTCAACACCCATTCCGAAAGCAAAGCCTTGATATTCTTCCGGGTTAAATCCTGCCATTTTAAGGACGTTCGGATGAACCATGCCGGCGCCGAGAATTTCGATCCAGCCTGTTTTTTTACAGACGGAGCAGCCTTGTCCGCCGCACTTAAAGCAAGTCACATCCACTTCGACAGATGGCTCTGTAAATGGGAAAAAGCTTGGGCGGAGTCTGATTTCACGATCCTGGCCGAACATTTTTTTCGCGACCAACTCAAGTGTGCCTTTCAGGTCGCTCATGCTGATCTTGCGGTCCACGACAAGCCCTTCGATCTGCATAAATTGGTGGGAGTGTGTCGCGTCATCGTTATCGCGGCGGTACACTTTACCCGGACAAATGATTTTGACAGGGCCTTTTCCTTTATGCTTTTCCATCGTCCGCGTTTGGACGGGGGATGTTTGTGTTCTCATCAGCATTTCCTCTGTAATGTAAAAGCTGTCCTGCATGTCGCGGGCCGGGTGTTCTTTCGGCAGATTGAGCGCTTCAAAGTTGTAATAATCCGTTTCCACTTCAGGGCCTTCTTCAACGGTATAACCCATGCCGATAAATAAATCTTCAATTTCTTCCACGACGACTGTCAGCGGATGGCGCCCGCCGACATTCACCGGGCTGCCCGGCAATGTAACGTCAATTGTCTGGCTGCTGAGTTTTTTATTCATTTCTTCTTGTTCAAGCTGTTCATTTTTCGCTGTAATGGCTGCTGCAATGCGCTCTCTCACTTCATTGGCGAGCGCGCCCATTTTCGGGCGTTCTTCTGCGGACAGCTTGCCCATGCCGCGAAGCACTTCTGTAATCGGTCCTTTTTTCCCGAGATATTGCACCCGAATGTCGTTTACTTCTTTTAATGAGCTTGCCGCTTTTACTTTTTCTGCAGCTTCCAGTTCAAGCTGTTTAAGCTTCTCTTCCATCATGCATCCTCCTTTTATATAAACAAACCGTTCTATGCCTTTTTTTGAAAACAAAAAAACCCGCCCCTTGCAGAAGGGACGAGTTGTGGCCGCGGTACCACCCTTTTTAAGGCAGACTTATCTGCCGACAGCTTCATTGACATAACGGACACTACAGTTCCGGTTCACCTTTACGCGCGTTTTGCGCGGTCCCGGTGACAACTCGAGAGGTGAAAATCAATTTCCGAGCTGCGATAAAAATGCTCTCAGTCAGCGGCATTTTCTCCCTGGAAGGCAGTGATGGCAAAAATTGATGTCCTCTGTCACGGTTTTTACATTATTGCTATCTATTATAGTGAAATTCTCAGCTCCGTGCAACACTATCCTCTGAGATGGTACAGGAGGATAGCCGCCGCTACCGCCACGTTCAGCGATTCTGCCTGGCCGTACAGCGGAACGTACAGATTGAGGTCTGTTTTTTGCAACAGGCCGTTATTCACACCTGCTCCCTCGTTGCCGACGATTAACGCAAAAGCCTCCTCAGGCTTCACGCTCTGATAGGCCGCCCCGTTTTGAAGCGCCGTGCCGTAAATGGCGACGCCGCGCGCCTTTAAGTCATCGACGAAGGTTTCGAGAGGACGTTTTAGTATCGGAATGTGAAAATGAGATCCTTGAGCCGAGCGCAGCGTTTTTCCGTTATAAGGGTCTGCTGTTCCTTCTCCAAGGACAACGGCGTCTATTCCCGCCGCATCGGCCGTACGGATCATCGTTCCGAGGTTTCCCGGATCCTGCACGGCATCTATCAGAAGCAGCCGCTTCAATTCATCCGGTTTCTCAAGGGGCATATGGCAGACAGCGGCAATCTGCTGCGGCGTTTCCGTTTCTGTCACGGCGGAAAACGCATCTTCACTCAGCACATAACACGGGATGCTCATATCCAGGTCAGCGGGAATGGCGCTCTCATTTTTCACAAGTATTTCTTTTACCGTTCCCTTAGCTTTGAGGGCTTCTTCTGTGAGATGCTCTCCTTCTATAAGAAATGTGTTCGTTTTGGTTCTGTCTTTTTTCGTGTGAAGTTTTTTCCAATCCTTCACTTTTTGGTTTTTTGCAGAGTCGATTCGTTTCACTTTATTCCTGTGCTCTCCTTTTTTCAGGCATGTTGTTATTATATCTCAAGAACAGCACATAATAAACCGCGTGCGCGGTAAGAATATGCGTATCACATACAAGAAGAAGGAGCGGTTGAAATGGATCTTAATTTACGCAACGCCGTTATTGCCAATGTAACAGGCAATAACCAAGACCAGCTTGAACATACCATCGTTGACGCCATCCAAAGCGGTGAAGAGAAAATGCTCCCGGGCCTCGGCGTGTTATTCGAGGTTCTTTGGCAGCATGCGTCAGAATCAGAAAAAAATGAAATGCTCAAAACATTAGAAGGCGGTTTAAAACCTGCTCAATAAGCGTAAACCGGGTGATGGGACACCCGGTTTTTTTTGTATAATAATGGCGAGGGGGATCGCCATGCTGCTACAGCCTGAACTGGCAAAAAAAATGATTGCCGAAGTGAAACACATGTACAGCCGTGAAGTGATTATCACTGATACCGAGGGGATGATCATCGCCGGCACAAATGAAACGCGCATCGGCCGTTTTCATGAAGGCGCGCTGATCTGCGCGCGCGAAAAGCGGAATGTGATTATAACAAAAGAAGATGAAAAACAGCTTGAGGGGGTCAAATCCGGCCTCAATCTTCCCGTCTTTTCAGGGCATGAGGTCATTGCTGTGTTCGGTTTGACCGGAAAACCGGATGAGATATTGCCTTTTGGAGAATTGCTCAGAAAAATGACAGAGCTTTTCATCAAAGAAGCGCGCCACATGGAGCAGGCGCAGTGGCAGGCAAGAATGCTCGAATCCTTTATGGTTGATTGGCTGCAATTAAAAGAATGGTCGCCGGGCTTTTTGGAAAAGGCGAAGCTTCTCGGAGCAGACCTCAGCTCACACCGCCAAATCATCCTGATTCAAGGTGCCTATCACCAACATGAAGCGGAGCAAATGGGCCGGCTTTGGCAAAACGAATGCCCTTCGGATCTGTTTGTACGCTGGGGAAATGAGCGCATTCTCATTAACCATAAAACAGGATCCGGCTCTAAGGAACAGCTTATCAGAAGGATTCGAGCCATTTTTACGAAGCCTGTCATGGCAGGAATCGGCCGGACTGTCCCGGGACCGCGTCTGCCGGAATCATATGAACAAGCCGAGAAGGCGCTTACTGTCGGCATCGCAAAGCAGCAAGCGGTTTATGAAGAAGACTTAAAGCTCGACATGTGCCTCGCCGATATCAAGACCGGCACACGGACGGAATTTTCACAGCGGGTCTTTCAAAACGCGCTTGAACACGAGGAGCTGCTGGATACGCTGCGTGCTTTGTTCAGCCGGAATTTATCGTTAAAGCGCACGGCAGCTGACATGCACATTCATATCAATACATTGCGCTACCGCCTTTCAAAATTAGAAACGCTGACAAAAATGAAGCTTGATCATCCCGAAGATATCACGGCTTTTTATTTAGCGCTCCGTTTTTTAGATCAAGATACAAAATAGGCAGAATACAAGGCTCTTTTTTCGGATGTTTCTCCATAGTGTGCTGGTTTGTTTTTCTTTACAATAAAACGAAAACGCTTTTCTTATCAAGGAGGTTGGGAGAAAGTGATTTCACGAGAAGCAAAGGAGCAGTTCATCCGGGCTGTCGGGCATGAGAATTATGATGACTCAACGGCGGGGCGCCTTGTTTATTCCTATGATGCTGCGCCGCAGCTGCAAGCGATGCCGGATGCGGTGATAGCCCCCCGCTCCGCGGAAGACGTATCACGCATTTTAACCATTTGCAGCGAGCACGGAATTCCGATTGTGCCAAGGGGATCAGGCACAAATTTATGCGGCGGAACGTGCCCGTCTGAAGGCGGACTTGTTCTTTTATGTAAACATATGAACCGCATTCTTGATTTAGATGAAGAGAATTTGACTATCACCGTTCAGCCGGGCGTGATTACGCTTGATATGATTCACGCGGTCGAACAAAAGGAGTTATTTTATCCTCCTGATCCAAGCAGCATGAAAATATCGACAATCGGCGGAAATATCAATGAAAATTCCGGAGGACTGCGCGGTTTGAAATACGGCGTCACCCGGGATTATGTGCTTGGCCTTGAAGCCGTTCTGGCCAATGGTGATATTATCCGCACCGGCGGAAAGCTGACGAAGGATGTCGCCGGTTATGATCTCACAAGACTTTTCGTCGGATCAGAGGGCACGCTCGGCATTGTGACAGAAGCGACATTAAAACTTGTGCCGAAGCCGGAAACGAAAAAAACGCTTCTTGCACTCTATGAAAATATTGAAGCAGCGGCGGAAACCGTTTCTGCGATCATAGCTGAGAAAATCATTCCGGCAACACTCGAATTTTTGGATCAGCCGACGCTGCAGGTCATTGAAGATTACGCCAAAATCGGACTGCCGACAAGTGCAAAAGCCGTTCTTCTGATTGAACAGGACGGTGCCTATGATACTGTCACACGAGATATAGAAAAAATTGAAGCTATCTGTAAAAAAGGCGCGGCCGTGTCGGTTCAAACCGCCAAAACGGAACAAGAGGCGTTTGCCCTTACAGAAGCCCGGCGATCCGCATTATCTGCGCTGGCCAGGCTGAAACCGACAACGATTTTGGAAGATGCGACCGTACCGCGGTCACAGATCGCTAACATGGTCAAAGCCATTAACGAGATTGCTGAAACATACAGCCTTTCTATTTGCACATTCGGCCATGCTGGCGACGGCAACCTTCACCCGACGTGCACCACTGATATCAGAAATGAAGAGGAAATGGAACGTGTCGAAAAGGCCTTCGCCGATATTTTTGAGAAAGCGATTGAACTTGGCGGAACGATTACGGGTGAACACGGAGTCGGCATTGTGAAAGCGCCGTATTTAGAAATGAAACTGAAAAAAGAAGGAATCTCCGCGATGAAAGCCATTAAACAGGCGCTGGACCCGCATAATCTGTTGAACCCCGGAAAAATATTTGCCAATCCTGCAAGAAAACGCGTGGTGGTGACGAAATGACAACGGCAAAGGAAAAGAAAGAGATTCAGGAAGAATTCAAAAACCGCATGGATGAAAGCGAATTGCTGAACTGTATGCGCTGCGGCTTCTGCCTTCCTTCCTGTCCGACTTATATCGAATCCGGCTTTCAGGAATCCCATTCGCCGCGCGGCCGGATCGCGTTAATGAAAGCAGTCGCCGACGGGCAGATTGAACCTGATGAAGATGTTGAACGTTCGCTTGCGCTTTGTCTCGGGTGCCGGGCATGCGAGCCTGTCTGCCCTGCCGGCGTCAATTACGGGCAGCTGCTTGAGGAAGCGCGGGACATCATCAATCAAAACAAAAAACATACGCCTGGCGTGCGCCTTTTACGAAAGGCCGCCTTTAAAGGGCTTTTTCCCCATCAAAACCGCATGCAGACAGCCGCCGGGCTTCTCGGGCTGTACCAGCGGTCAGGCTTGCAGACAGCCGTCAGAAAAACCGGTATGCTCCGCATCCTGCCTGAGCATTTGCGTACGATGGAAAAAGTGCTACCTCCCGTCCCGAAGCGGAAAGACATGAAGGAACGTCCCCGTTTTCTTCCGGCCGCACACTCCGTTCAAAAACGGGCCGCTTTTTTCTCCGGCTGTTTAATGGATACTTTGTTTTTAGCAACCAATCATGCGACGACATCGCTTTTACAGAAAGCGGGCTGTGAGATCGTGATTCCGGACGGTCAGGCGTGCTGCGGCGCGCTCCACGGACACAGCGGAGAAAAGGAAACGGGAAAAGAACTGGCCAAACGGAATATCGCAGCCTTTGAAGCCCTTGACGCTGATTATATTATTACGAACGCCGGCGGCTGCGGCGCCTTTCTTCAGGATTACGCACATTTATTAAAGGATGAGCCTGAATGGGCGGAACGGGCCCGTCATTTCGTACGGAAGCTCAAGGATTTTTCATCGGTATTGGTTGAACTGGGATTTCATGAAAAGAACTTACAGGCGCAAACGCCGCATATCGTCACTTATCAGGACTCCTGCCACCTCCGCAATGTCATGCACACGTCAGAAGAGCCCCGTCAGCTGCTGAAAAGCATTGAAGGGGCCGAATACAGAGAAATGGAAAAAGCGGACAGCTGCTGCGGATCTGCGGGTATTTATAATATTGTGGAATCTGAGATGTCTATGAAAATATTAGACAGCAAAATGAAATCAGCAAAAAAAACAGAAGCCGCTGTTATCGTTACAGCCAATCCGGGGTGTCTTCTACAGATGCAGCTCGGAATTCAGCGTGAAGGATTAAGCAGCCGGGTGCGGGCGGTTCATCTGGCGGACTATTTGCTGGAAGCGATGAATTTGTCATAACTGCTGAATACAGCCGCGGGGTACGGCTTGGTCTCCGCGGCTTTACTTTTTTAAAAAAAGCGAACAGGAATGCACCTGAAGCAAACGCTGGATCAAACAGATCATATTTGCTTCCTTATCGCAAGATACCTCTCGCTGTAACTTTTAAGTTCGTGCTGAACACTGACCGACAAATCCTCCAAATTCCAACATTATCCCGGAATCGACGCTTCCAATCTCGCACTCGGGTCTCGCCACATGTGCATCCATTTTTTCAAAGCCGCAATGATGATCACAAGCCCCAGCAGCAGCATAATAATGGATAACACGCCATTTGGCACATTGTAACCCGCCGCTTCGGGGTTCAAATACACATACCGCACCATCCAATAGCCTGCATAGTTGACAGTAACATATAAATAGGCGAGAGGAACCAGGCAAGTCAGCATATAGCGCCGTTTATCGGCAATTTTCAAAACAACGGTCGCTCCGATGATTAAGCCGACTGACGCCATAAGCTGATTGGATACCCCAAACAGCGCCCAGATTGAGCTGATATCACCTGAATACAGAAGATACCCCCACAGCAGGCAGGCGAGCGCGCTTGAAAAAAAGGAGCCGGGCAGCCAGTCTGTTTTTTTCAGCGGCTTATACAATTCACCGAAGAACTCTTGAATTAAATAACGGGCGACACGGGTCCCCGCGTCAATCGCCGTTAAAATGAAGACCGCTTCAAACATAATGACAAATTGAAAAAAGTATGAAGCCAAATGACTGAAAAACGGAATTCCGGTAAAGATATACGTCATCCCGACGGCCAGCGTAACAGCGCCGCCCGTTCTTCCTTCGAGGCTGAGTCCGATTTCTTTGCTCAGATCCGGCAGATGGACGACGTTCATTCCGAGCGCGCGGAACATCTCAGGCGTGCTGTTAATGGCAAAATAATCGGCAGGCTCAAGAGCCGCGGCGGCGATAAGCGCCATAATCCCGACAAGGCATTCCACAAGCATCGCCCCAAAAGCAACAGGCTTCATGTCGCTCCATTTGTCCAGCATTTTCGGCGTCGTGCCGGAACCGACAAACGCGTGAAAGCCCGAGATGGCGCCGCAGGCAATGGTTATCGAAATAAACGGCCAGACAGGACCGGCGATAACCGGGCCGCCGCCATGAATAAACTCGGTAAATGCAGGAAACTTAATGGCCGGATTAACGAAAAATACACCGGCGATCAAGGCGATGAAAACCCCTATCTTCATAAAACTGCTTAAATAATCACGCGGAGCCAGCAAAAGCCACACAGGAAGCGCGGCGGCAAAAAACGCATAGACGGGGAGGGCAATCGCCAGCGTTTTCGCATCAAGCGTCAGTATGTCGCCAAGTGCGGTTTTTTGCAGCCACGGCCCGATCACAACGCCGGCCATTAACAAAAGAAAACCGACAGCAGAAGCAAGCTTTAGATTTCCTGTTTTTTTATAATAAATTCCAACCCCCATCGCAATCGGAATCGTGATTCCTACCGCAAACGTTCCCCACGGGTTTTTCTCAAGCGCATGCAGCACAACCATAGACAGCCCCGCCATGGTGATCGTAATGATAAACAGCATAGAAAGACCCGTACAAAAGCCGGCCACGGGTCCAAGCTCGTCTTTTGCGACCTCAGACAGCGTTTTTCCATTTTTTCGCATTGATGCAAACAACACGACGATATCATGAACGGCTCCTCCGATCACAGCCCCGATCAGCAGCCACAACAGCCCGGGCAAATAACCGAACTGCGCGGCCAGGATCGGCCCGACAAGCGGACCGGCCGCAGCGATCGCAGCAAAATGATGGCCGAAAGACACCCATTTATTCGTAGGCACATAGTCTTTCCCATCCTCAAGCGTATGGGCCGGAGTCGGTGTGTGATCGGTGATTTTTAATACTTTCACCATCATAAATGTTCCGTATAAACGGTAAGCGATAGCCAATATACACATAGACGCTATTACGATTGTAATCGCATTCATTTATTCCCAGCCCCTTTTCTCTTTTTCTAAATATTATCACAATTACACAATAACGGGAGATGGTTTTTATGCAAAAAAAGCCGGCAGCATGGACCGGCTTCTATCAATCTATTTTCCTGACAGACGGATAACATTCCAGGACAGCGGTGCGAAATGAGCTGTTATCCTTCCGCCGCTGACGAAGGATGCTCCATTGGAATGAGGGATGACTTGTTTTCTGTTATGCTGATTGGTTGCTTTGATATCCGGATGCTCAAGCACGATATGCTCAATAATGCGATAGTTTTCGAATCCTCTCAGCTTTACATCCGTCTCCATCAGCTCTTTGCTTTTATTGACGGCAAAAATGGTGAGTGTTTCTTCCTCTTCATGATAAACGGCTGCGGCATCGACATACGGCACGTCTGTAAAATCTGTGCAGTCGTATTTCGGGGATGTGATCAAGAGCTTCATAGAAGTCCCTCTTCCATAAACGGAAGCGTGCATGTAAGGATAAAAAATAGTCTGTCTCCATGCCTCCCCGCCCTTTTCAGTCATAATAGGCGCAATCACGTTTACAAGCTGAGCAAGACAGGCGATCTTTACCCTGTCGGCGTGCTGCAGCATGGTAATCAGCAGTGAACCGATCAAAAGTGCATCTTCAAAATTATAGATGTCTTCAAGAATCGGACGGGCAGTAATCCACGGCTTCGCCTTTTTATCGGCTTCGTTTGAGTGGTACCATACATTCCATTCATCTAAGGAGAGATGAATGGTTTTTTTGCTGCGTTTTTTCGCTTTCATATAATCACATACAGCTGTTACAGATTTGATAAAATGGTCTAAATCCATCGATCTCGCTAAATAGTTTTCAAGATGATTATCACGGTTGCCGTAATACGTATGCAAGGATATGTAATCCACATGCTCGTACGTATGCTCAAGCACACCCGCTTCCCATTCGATAAAGGTCGGCATGCCGCTGTTTGAGCTTCCGCAGGCCACCAATTCAATTGACGGGTCCGTCCATTTCATCACTTTTGCCGTTTCTGCGGCAAGCCGCCCGTATTCATGTGCCGTCTTATGCCCGATCTGCCAAGGGCCGTCCATTTCATTTCCTAAGCACCATGTTTTTATTCCGTAAGGCGTTTCATAGCCGTGCGATCTTCTTAAATCACTCCAATAAGACCCTTTGGGATGGTTGCAGTATTCGACGAGGCTGCGGGCGGCATCCATTCCTCTCGTCCCGAGATTGACCGCCATATTGACTTCGGCGTTCACTTTTTTTGCCCATGTTAAAAATTCATTTGTCCCCACTTCGTTCGTTTCTGTCGTCTGCCATGCCAGGTCAAGTCTTCGCGGGCGGTCCTTCACCGGGCCGACGCCGTCCTCCCAGTTATAGCCGGAGAGAAAATTGCCGCCGGGATAGCGGATCAACGGCACTTGCAATTCCTTAATTAATTCCTGTACGTCTGTTCTGAAACCTTCTTGATCCGCTTCCCGATGATCAGGCTCGTATATGCCCTCATATACCGCCCTGCCCATATGTTCAATAAACGAACCGTAAATCCGTTTATCCACTTCACCGATGATATATTCTTTATCTGCGATAATTCCCGCTTTTTTCATTATGTTTCCTCCCCGTGTTTATCCTTTAACTCCGCCGACTGTCAGACCGGAAATAAAGTATTTTTGGAAAAATAAGAATATGATGATAACCGGCAGAATCGCAAAAACCGAACCGGAAATCAGCATGTCATAATTATTGCCGTACGGACTCAGCAAACCTGACAGCCCGATTGGAAGCGTAAACATTTCTTTCGACCGAAGCACGATCAGCGGCCATAAAAAGTTATTCCAGCTATTTAAAGACTGGAGGATGATCATCGCGCCGAATGCCGGCTTCATCAGCGGCGCCATAATTCTGAAGAAAATTCCGAATTCGGTGCAGCCGTCCATCCTTGCTGAATCCAGCAGGTCTTTCGGAAGCCCGAGGGCATATTGCCTGAAAAAGAAAACGGCGACAGGCGACACAATAAACGGCAAAATCACACCCATATAAGAATCAATCAAATGAAGGCCCACCGTCAGTTTAAATAACGGCAGCATCATGACCTCAAGCGGCACCATCATAATGATCAGCACAAGAACAAAAATGACATTTCTGCCTTTAAACTCATACACACCAAGCCCGTAGCCAATCATAGAGGAAAAAAACAGTGTCAGTACCGTAGTGAGAATGCCGAGCACAAGACTGTTAAAAAACCATTTAAAATAGATGCTTCCTCCGCTGAATAAGTACGTGTAGTTATCCAAACTCATCACATCAGGGTCCAGACGCAAATTCAGCCCGATACGCATTAGCTCAGACGACGGTTTTAACGAGCCGAGCAATAAGCAGAGCATCGGAAAAATATAAAGCAGACTCAGCATGATAAAAAACAGCGTAAACGCAATTCTGTACACGGCTGACATGTTATGGCCATGCATCGATTACCCCTCCCCTTTAAACGAACCTGACAATTTTAGCGAAACCAGGCTGACAATTAAAATGACAAGCAAAAGGACAATACCGATTGCCGCCCCGTACCCCATTTCATTGTAAGCAAGCCCCTGCTGATACAAATAGCCGACAAGCGTGAGACCGATATTCCCCGGGGAATTATTTTGCCAAAGCACATAGCTTTCTTCAAACATCCTAAATCCGCCAATGATACTGATGGTTAACACATAAACGGAGACCGGCTTTAAAAACGGAAGGGTAATGTGCCGGAATTTTTTCCACGTACTCGCGCCGTCAATATCCGCAGCCTCGTACAGCTCTTTCGGCACGTTTTGCAGGCCTGCCAGAAAATAAAGAATGTTAATGCCCATCCACCTCCACGACGCAAGCAGCACCATCAAAAACATGCCCGTTTCTTTATTGTTGAGCCAGTTCTCCGGAGAGGCGCCCAGTTTGATCAGGATTTCATTTGCCAGCGAGGTGTTCATTTCGCCGAAAATCAGGCGGAAGATAATTCCGGCTACGATCGTCGATGTTAAAGCCGGTATAAAAAGAGCCGATTTAAAAACATTCCTGAACCTGACCAGCTTTGAGTTCAGGATCACCGCCAAAAGAAGCGGCACGGGAATCAGCACTAAAAGCGTCCAAAAGGTGTATTCCAATGTATTGAATAAAGCGGTATAAAAGGTTGGATTAAGGAGAGAGGTATAATTGGAAAAACCGACAAATGTGATTTCCCCCGGCAGTATTCGCTGAAAACTCATGATGAAGACGCTGATGATGGGGTATAAAAAGAAAACGAGAAACGAAATGATAAAAGGCGCTGTAAAAAGATAAGGCGCCGCTTTTTTTGAATACAGCACATTGCGCCGGCGCGGCTCCTTACGAACTGAAGAAACGGTTTGCGCTGTCTGCGTCTTTACAGGTTTCATGTGAACTCCCTCCCCCGCTTTCTCTGGTAAATACGGCGGCTCGTCATTTTTCCAATTGCTCCGCCGCTTCGTCCAAGGCTTCCTTAGGTGATTTTTCCTGTGTCTTGAGCGCGTCGAACAGCACCTGTCTGACAACGAGATCGGCTGCTTTAGAGAAATCTTCATGCAAATAAATCGGATTGATTTCATCCTTCACTTTAAGCAGCGCGGAGAAAATCGACGTGCCGTTTTGAAAGAACTCCGTGTATTTGTTTTTCTCCTTCAATTCTTTTGAATCCCATACGTCCCAGCGCAGCGGATCAAAGCCGAGCACGGTCCAAAGCTTTATATTCCCTTCCTTTGAACCTTTCGCAAATCCGAGAAATTCTTTCGCAAGCTCCAAGTGTTTTGCTTGTTTCGGCACAACGGTGGCTGTCCCGCCTAAACCCGCAGATCGGTCGCCGCCTTTTTTCCAGGCCGGCAGAGGGTAAATAGCCATTTTCCCTTTTAAATCCGGCATATAATCGATAAACCGCCCCATGTACCATATCGGCATCAGCACCGAAGCAGCCCCGCCCTGATTCATAAAGCCATAGTATTCTTCGCTGTGATGGCCGCCTCCGGGAGCAGGCAGGAGGGTTTTATCATTCACCATGTCTTTTAAATAGTGCAGCGTGTTTACATTTGTCTTGCTGTTGAGGATGAGTTTTCCGTTTTTGCTGAAGTAGCCTGAACCTTGCTGTGAGATCATTGAAAGGAATGTGCCGGAGTCGTTTGTTTCAACTGTGCCCATCGGTTTTCCGGCGGCTTTGCGCACCCTTTTGCCGGCTTGCCGGTAATCGTCCCACGTCTTGATATCAGCAGGATTTACGCCCGCTTTTTTCATTATTTCCATGTTGTAAAACATGACGGTCGTCCCGACATGTGTATCAAGGCCGTACAGTTTTCCGTTTTTGCTGTATAACGCAAGGCGTGCCTCCACAAATTTATCACGGTCTTTTTCAATAAGCGGAGTCAAATCGGCAAGAGGTATATCCTTACCCTTCAAAAAGTTGGAAAATCGACTTAACTCCACATCGGCTATATCGGGAAGACCCTCGCCGGCGATCAGCGAGACGGATAAATTATCATGCATTTGCCCGTATGGATAAACTACTGTATTCAGCTTAATTTTGCGGTCCGGATATTTTGCATTCCACTCTTTGACCATTTCTTTATAAAACTGTTCATGCAGCCCGTTAAAGGTCCAAAATGTCAGCTCCGTTTCACCTGAACGGCCGGATGATCTTTCTGCTGAACACCCGGTTACTAGTGAGAAGAGCATGACCATCAGCACCAGACATAGAGCGGTCCCTTTTTTCATGTCGTTTCCCCTTCCACTTTTAGGGCTAATGATACAAATGGTGTCCAAAGAGCACATCATGTTCATTTATGATTTTTAAACCCGTATAACGGTCTCTCAGCGTATGCGCATGTTTGAAAGCCTCACTGACTATGTCCTCTTCCACACCGATTTCATTGAAATAAGCGGGGCCTCCCACAGAAGTGAGCCAGCCGGCAATTGTTTTTCCGTCAGGCAGCGTGTCATATGCCGATTGAATGGCGTCACGGGTGTGGGGAGGAAGTTCTGTCAGCCTTTCATGACGGGCAAGCCTTTTGTAAATGTCACTAAGCATAACGCACGCACAGCCTACCTTCGCTCCGTGGAGAATTTGAGGCTGTTTTTTCTTCAGTAATGCCATCTCGATCCAATGTGAGATGTGATGCTCTCCTCCTGACGCCGGACGGGAGTGATCCAAGGCAAGCATGATAAGGCCTGAGACGATTAACGCTTCCATCAGAATCCGGATGCCCGCTTCTGTTCTCATCGCAATGTCATTGCGGTTGTCAATGCATTGCAAAAGCGCGTCTTTCACAAGTGCTGCCCCGGCTGCCGAGTACGGCTCCCCCGAAAGCCGCCGGGAAATGTCCCAATCAGCCAGCGACGTGATTTTGCCGAGCATATCGCCGAATCCCGCCGCTGTCATGGAACGGGGCGCATCTTTTAAGAGATTCGTATCCGCAAATAAGGCGATCGGCGCTTTCGTTTGAATCGTCGTTTTGGTTCCGTTTAATAGTAACGGCGATCCCGCCGATGTGAAGCCGTCTACTGAAGGAGCGGTAGGAAACGATACAAACGGCAGATCACGCTGATAGGCGGCAAACCTTGTCATATCATGAATCGTTCCCGAGCCGACCGCGAGTAATGCGTCTGCTTCTTGCGTGATACGGATCAGCGTATAGACCAGAGATCGTTCATCAGCCGTCACATCCCCGGACTCATTTTCCGGGATGATAATGCTTGCCGCTTTTATCCCGCCGTCATTCAAGGCTGTCTCCAATACCCGGCCCGCTGCTTCGTAAGTATTCCGGTCGCAGATGAGCATCGTGTTGTTCCAGCGTTTTTTTTGCAGAAATCGAAGAAGCTTCTCTTGAGCATCTGCCCCGATAACAATGTCTTCTATTTTGATAGGAGACGGACTGCCTCCTTCTTTTTCAAATGCAGACTGAATGTCCTCTGCAATACGTTTCATAAAAGGATTCCCTCCTTCGCTAATTCTGTCAGATCCTTTATTGAATTCAGCACGATGTCAGGTTCATAGAGACGGTGTTCACCAAGCTTGCTAGAGCCTGTCAGAACTAACACGCTCCTCATCCCGTACAGCCTGCCCATCGCGATATCTGATTCGAGGCTGTCACCGATAATGGCGCATTCACCGGGGGTGAGACCGAGCGCTTCACAGGCAGCTTCAGCCATCAGCCAAGACGGCTTGCCGATGACAAGCTCCGCTCTCGTCCCGGCCGCTGCTTCAATGGCGCCGAGCATTCCGGCCACATCAATGGCATGGCCGTCTTCTTTCGGAAAAGAGCGGTCCCGATTGGTGGCGATGATACGCGCGCCTGAGGAGGCCGCTTGAAAAGCCAGATTCAGATCTTTATAGGTAACGGTTTCATGCAGGGAGATTATGAGCCAATCTGCCGCTTTCGGTTCCGCCGCCAGGGCGATGTCCGCTAAGGCGAGTTCATCTGTCAGCCCCTTTTCCCCTAACACCCATACCTGTGAAGAAGGATACTGTTTCTTTAAAAAAGCGGCGGTGACACTGGAGGAAAGCACGATGTTACGCTCATCTGTTACAATACCGGCGCCGAGCAGCTTCTTCCGGCACATCGCCCTTGACATATTGCCCCGGTTGCTTAAAAACACGATGTTTTTGTTTAATGCCTGAAGGGTGTGAATCGCTTCTTTTGCGCCGTCAATCAGCTCCTGCCCTCTGAATACGGTTCCGTCCAAATCGATCAGGAATCCAGGTGTGTCAAGATTGGCCATAATATGCGTTCGCCCCGTGTTTTCTGTAAAAGTGCTTCTCATGCAATACTGTATTAATCGGGCTGACCTGTTCGTTCAGCATGATTGAACGGTAAGCCATTTCTGCGACTGTTTCCAGCACAACGGCGTTATGCAGCGCGTTTAATGCATCCGAACCCCAGCAGAACGGGCCGTGGCTGTTTACAAGGACGCCCGGAATTTGTTCATACTGCTGGTTTTGGAAGGTTTCTGCAATGACCTTACCTGTATGATGCTCGTAATCTTTTATAATCTCTTCGTCGTACATTTCCCTTGTGCAGGGAATCGCGCTTTCAAAATAATCCGCGTGAGTCGTTCCGAGAGCTGGAATGTCCCTTCCGGACTGAGCCCAGCTCGTCGCCCACGGTGAATGGGTATGGACGATTCCGCCGATATTCGGAAAGGCTTTATATAAATAAAGATGGGTCGGCGTGTCAGAGGAAGGCTTAAGTGTGCCTTCAAGGATGCCGCCCTCTTCATTCAGGACAACCAGCTTGTCAGCTGTTAATTCGCTGTACTCGATACCGCTCGGTTTAATGACAATTCTCCCGCTCTTTCTGTCAATGCCGCTGACATTTCCCCATGTGAATGTGACAAGTTTATGTTCCTTAAGCTTCAGATTGGCGGCAAGCACTTCTTCCTTCAACTCTTCAAGCATGGCGGCCTCCCTCTTTCGTAAACTGGCGGTTTTTTATTGTCTTCAGGCGTTTCATGACATTGTTTTCTTTACCGAAGTATTGAACCAGCTTTTTATATTCCTCATATAAGCTGTCATAAACCTCAGATCTATCCGCATTTGGGGTGTAGGAGTATTCCTTCAATTTTCCCATATGCGCGGCAGCCTCCGTAATACTGGAGAATCCTCCGTTTTCCTTTCCTGCTGCGAGCGCTCCGAAAATGGCAGAGCCTAGCGCGGGCGCTTGCGAAGAACCGGATAATTTAATCTCCATATTTGTGATATCTGCATAAATCTGCATGATAAACGGATTCTTCTCGGCAATTCCTCCGGCTGCGTATAGCTCTTCGACCGGAACGCCGTTTTCTCTGAACGTTTCAATGATCATGCGCGTTCCGTATGCAGTAGCCTCGACTAACGCCCTGTAGATTTCCTCCGGTTGTGTGTGCAGTGTCATGCCGAGCATCATGCCCGTCAAATCGGCATCTACTAAGGTTGAGCGGTTTCCATTCCACCAGTCGAGCGCCAGCAAACCGCTTTCACCCGGCATTAGCTGATCGGCTTTTTCGCTTAAAAGCTCGTGGATGCCCATCTTTCCCGCCTCTGCTTCCTTCAGGCAGTCACTCGGCACACACGTTTTCACAAACCAATCAAAGTGGTCGCCGACGCAGGACTGTCCCGCTTCATACCCAGCATACCCGGGTAAAATGCCGTTATTAACGACGCCGCACATGCCGGGTACGATATTGACTTGTTCCCCAAGCAATACATGGCAGGTTGAGGTCCCCATAATCATCAGCATTTTCCCCGGCTCCGTGATGCCGACGGCCGGTACTGAGACGTGAGCGTCAACATTAGCCACAGCGACGGCTGTTCCCGGAAGAAGCCCGGTCAGCTCGGCCATTTTCTCCGTTAATTCCCCGGCTTTTTCACCGACTGAATAAATCGTTCCGCTCAGTTTATCTCTTGTAATCGTTTTCATTAATGGGTTCAGCTTCTCGAAAAATCGGTCCGGCGGATACCCCGTCTCCTCATCCCATATCGCCTTGTAACCCGTTGTACAATTGCTTCGTTTTAATGAGCCGCACAATTGGTATACTATCCAGTCAGCCGCTTCCATCATCCGGTCTGACGCTTCGTAAATATGCGGCGCCTCCTCAGCAATCTGCATGACTTTCGGAATCATCCATTCAGAGGAAATTTTCCCGCCGTACCTTTCTAAAAAGGATTCACCGTTTTCTGCGGCTATGCTATTCAAGCGATCCGCATACTTTTGGGCGGCATGGTGTTTCCACAGTTTCACGTAACTGTGAGGCTCCCCTTCAAATTCCGGCTTCATGCAAAGCGGCTGTCCGGCTTCGTCCACCGGCAGAATGGTGCACGCCGTAAAATCTATTCCTATACCGATAATCTCTTTTGGATCAACCCCCGTCTTCCGAAGCAGCTGCGGGATCGCAGTCTCCAATACTTCGATATAATCGGCCGGATGCTGAAGCGCCCAGTCCCGCGGGAGTTTTTCACCGGTCTTCGGCAGCACATGATCGATAACGGCATGCGTATATTCTTTTACGGCGGCCGCCATTTCTTCTCCGGTTCGGACATTCACCAGAACCGCCCGGCCGGACAATGTGCCAAAGTCCACACCAATCGTGTAAGTCATGTCAAATCCCCCCAAACCGGTATAATGCGTCATTCCATTTCAGCTCTTTTTTCAGTTCGCGGATATTCGTGTCACGAGAAATGAAGATGCTTTCGATACCTGCCATTTCAGCCCAATCGAGCATCTGATCAGCTGTCAGCTTATAAGACAGACAGGTATGATGGGCTCCTCCCGCCAATATCCACGCTTCCGCAGCCGTTTTCAGCGAAGGCTCAGGCTTCCACAGCACACGCGCCACAGGTAAACTCGGCATTTCATGATCAACTTCCCGGCCCTCCGCTTCATTCAGCACGAGGCGGAAGCGACCCCCGATATCAATAATGCTCGCGATAATGGCCGAACCGCCAATTCCGTTAAATACAAACCGGGCCGGATCTTCCTTGCCGCCGATTGACAGGGGATGAACTTCAATTTTCGGCTGATCAAGAGCGACCGTCGGGCACACTTCAAGCATATGGGACCCGAGAATCATCGCATGACCCGGCTCAAAATGATACGTATAGTCTTCCATGAAGGAGGTTTGTTTCCCATCGGCCATTATTTTCATCATGCGCACGAGGGCAGCCGTTTTCCAATCCCCTTCACCTGCAAACCCGTACCCTTTTTCCATGAGGCGCTGAACGGCCAGCCCGGGAAGCTGCTTCATCCCGTGCAATACTTCAAATGATGTCGTAAACGCTGTATAACCGCCTTGTTCCAGAAAAGCCGTCAAACCGAGTTCGATTTTTGCCTGTTCTTTTATGGAAGAAACTTTTGCTTCATCCTGTTTTGTTTCGTCACTGATGATGTACCGTTTGTCATACTCTTCATAAAGCGCTTCTATTTCTGCTTCGGTGACTTTGTTCATCACCTCGACAAGGTCGCCGATTCCGTACCCGTCAACTTGCCAGCCGAATTGAATCTGGGCGCCGACTTTATCACCGTCCGTGACGGCTACATTCCGCATGTTGTCGCCGAACCGGGCTGCTTTGATATGTCTGCTTTCATTCCATGCCGCCGCAGCGCTCATCCATTGGGAGATGTCTTGTTTGATTTCTTCATCATCCCAATAACCCGCAACAACCTTTCTCGTCTGCCTCATCCTTGAATTGATGTAGCCGTATTCCCGGTCTCCGTGTGCGGATTGGTTGCTGTTCATAAAATCCATATTGATCGTTTCCCATGGAATATCGCGGTGATATTGGGTATGCAGATGCATAAGGGGCTTTTGGTAAGACGAAAGGCCCTCAATCCACATCTTCGCTGGAGAAAATGTATGCATCCACGTGATAATCCCTGCACAATTCTCGTGATATTGCGCTTCTCTCAGCAGCTCTCTAATCGATTCTGATGATGTGACAACTGGTTTATGCTTGATCTTATATCTGGATGACACCCCGCTGAGCCCCTCACAAATTCCTTTTGCGTGTTGATCGACAAGCTTAAGCGTTTCCTCTCCATATAAGTGCTGGCTTCCCGTTACAAACCAAAATTCGTAATTCTTGATCTGAAGCACATTCATTTCCCCTTCCCATCAAAATAAAGCGTTTACAATCACAAATATACGTACCAATATAAAATATAAACTACTTTAGTTTTATCTGTACGAACAATTTTATTATAGTTAAGAAGGAATGAAACTGTCAATCTTTTATTATTTCTAAAAAAAGCCAGGCGCAATTGCCCGGCAGCTCATTAATAGGAAGGCCAGCCTGAACTCCAATCAATATCGTTAATTAACATCTTCGGAATCCCATTGTTTTCGGCGTCATACGCGTGGCGCACCAAAATATTTCCGTTTACAATATCTTGACCGCCCGGCCCTATCCAGCGATTATTGCCGGAATCGAGAATCGAGCCCCCTCCTTCCGTCATGCTTTTCCCGCTTCTATCGAGATAAGGGCCCGTCATGCTTTTTGACCTTCCATAGGCAATTTTGTACGTACTATTTACACCTGCACAGCACTTATCAAATGACACCATCAAATAATAGTAGCCGTTTTGATATGTGATAGACGGAGCTTCAAGGGCGCCGCTGT
Organism: Bacillus sp. ISL-51; assembly: GCF_018613535.1. Classification (GTDB taxonomy): domain Bacteria; phylum Bacillota; class Bacilli; order Bacillales; family Bacillaceae; genus Bacillus. The sequence goes on along the minus strand of NZ_JAGGQB010000006.1, from coordinate 125,814 downwards.
TATTCGGTCTGGCAGCGATGGAATAGAGAGAGCCCGCCGGTTTCATTGTGTTTTTATCAAGCTTTGTCAATTTAATGCCGCTCCAAAAAGAACCGAACGCAAGCCACGGATTTCCGTCTTTATCGATTGTCAGTTCCGGATCAATCGCATTGTAATCATTTGCGCTTGTTGAACGGATGACAAGTCCTTCATCCTTCCAATTGCCTGAACTGAGGCTTGCTGATGACGCGAGGCCGATGGCAGAGGTGTTTTTTCCAAAGGAGGATACGGCATAGTAAAGCCAATACTTTCCGTTGTAATATTGAATATCCGGCGCCCACTGATTAAGCCCGTAATTCGGCACATAATTGCTCCACCATGACAGCGGGGCTGAAAAGATTGATTTTTGAACGGTCCACACGCCGCTGCTTTCCGCCTTTAAAACACGCAGCCCTCTCTCACCCTCCAAGCCGGTTCCGAAAGCGTACCACGTGTTCCCTTCTTTCGCCATCGTCGGATCGTGAAGCAACTCGTTTGATGCTCCCCAAAACGCTGCCGAAGCCGGTGACGCAGACATCAGCAGCAAACCGGCTGTAAATGCCGCACACAAAAAACGGATGATGCGCTTGAATCTTTTTTTCATTTTGTTCATGCCCCCTTTTTAATAAAACGCTTACAAAAAGATTGATCCCCCCTAAATTTTCTGATTTTTCCGTGTTATTTCTTATTGTAGCCGCGCCGCTTATATTTGTACAGACAAAAAAAAGAATCTGCTGAAAAAAGCAGATTCTTCCGTATCTTTATTGGTATGTAATACGATCGACCGTTTCCCGGTCCAATTTTTTAATGACTTCTGTAATCAGTTTGACCGTATTCTCATAATCATCACGATGCAAAATAGCGGCATTTGTATGAATGTAACGCGTTGCAATCGTAATAGAGAGCGCAGGCACTCCGTTTGCGGTTAAATGAATCGAACCGGAATCTGTTCCCCCGCCGGCAATGGAGTCAAATTGGTAAGGAATTCCCGCTTCTTCCGCCGTATTCACGACGAGATCGCGAAGCCCTTTATGGGACACCATTGATGCGTCATATAAAATAATCTGCGGCCCTTCGCCGATTTTGCTTTGCGCCTCTTTTTCAGAAATGCCCGGCGTATCTCCGGCAATCCCGACATCCACACCGAACGCGATGTCAGGCTGAATGTTGTGAGCGGCTGTTTTTGCTCCGCGGAGCCCGACTTCTTCCTGGACCGTTCCCACGCCGTATACGACATTCGGATGATCACTGTTTTTCAGATTTTTTAATACATCAATCGCAATCGCGCAGCCGATGCGGTTGTCCCATGCTTTCGCAAGCAGATGTTTTTCATTGTTCATCACCGTAAATTCAAAATACGGGACAATTTGATCTCCCGGGAGAACGCCCCATTCCATTGCCTCTTCACGGCTTGTTGCTCCGATATCCACAAACATCTCTTTAATATCAGCAGCTTTTTTTCTGGCGTCAGGCGGTAAAATATGAGGCGGCTTCGAACCGATAACCCCCGTAATATCGCCTTTTTTCGTTACGATTGTGACGCGCTGGGCCAGCATGACCTGAGACCACCAGCCGCCGACGGTTTGAAAACGGATAAACCCTTTATCAGTGATTTGCGTCACCATAAAACCGACTTCATCCAGATGGCCGGAGATCATGATTTTCGGCCCGTTCTCCTGTCCGGCTTTTTTGGCGATCAAGCTTCCGAGCCGATCTGTCGTGACGTCATCGGCAAATGGTTCTATGTATGATTTCATCACTTGTCTTACTTCTCTCTCATTTCCCGGTATGCCCTTGGCATCAGTTAACGCTTTCAGCATGGTTAACGTTTCATCTAATTTTTTCATCATAAACCTCCTTTTTTTCATTACTCTTCTTATTATACAGAACCAATGCGGAACCATACGATTAATTCGCCTGAAAATCGGGTAAATGTTTTTACATATTTCTTTTAAAAAAATGAAACCTTTTGTTTTGTTTTTCGTATTACATCAGATCATGATAATGTGAGGAGGTGCCTTCACACAAATGGCTATTATATTATTCAGAATTCTTTTGCTTGTGCTTCTTGTTTATTTTATTTACATGGCGGTAAAGTTTTATTCAAATCCAAAAAGAAGGCTCAAACTGGCTCAATCTAAAGAAAACTTTTACTTTTTTGATGAACAAAAAAACACGCGAAAAAATCTTCAGCTTACTTATAAAGGAGTGCTCTTTGAAGGAGAGAAACACATCCCTTCCAAAGACCACCCGCTGTTTATCCATACCATATTTGTATGGACGGAAGCTCCAGGAAAGCTGAGCGGCTTCTCTGCAGACGATTTTGAAGAGGTTGAAAAAAAGGTACTGGAACGATACCCGAATTGCAAGATTGATTGGGACCAGCCGATAAAAAAAGCAAAAAAAGCAGGCGAGCGATAAGCGCTCTCCTGCTTTCTCATTTCCTATAAATGATATACAGCAGTACAAGGGCCGATTCCGCGAAAAAGAGCAGCGGCACCCCGTATACGAAAGATCTGTGCTTCGTTTTATGCCTGAAGGCGTGCATGCCGAGCCATACGCCAAGTGACCCGAACATGACGGCGGCAAGCCATATCCGCTTCTCTGATATTCTCCACCTGTGAAGCTCTGCTCTTCGTTTATCAGCGCCCATGATCCAAAAGCCATATCCATTGATTAGTACGGCATATATAACAACAGCCATTTGTTTCACCCTTTACGTAAAAAAACCGCTCCTCTCGGGGAGCGGTTTTTGCGGCTTACTTATCTAACTGAGCTTTAGCAGCATCAGCAAGCTGATTGAAAGCAGTAAGATCGTTTACAGCAAGATCAGCAAGCATTTTACGGTTTACTTCGATACCTGAAAGCTTAAGACCGTGCATTAAACGGCTGTAAGAAAGACCGTTCATACGCGCAGCAGCGTTAATACGCGTGATCCAAAGCTTACGGAAATCACGTTTTTTCTGACGACGGTCACGGAATGCATAGTTTCCAGATTTCATGACCTGCTGGTTTGCTACTTTGTATAATGTATGTTTTGAACCGAAATAACCTTTTGCTAGTTTAAGAACCTTTTTACGACGCTTACGTGTAACAGTTCCGCCTTTTACTCTTGGCATTAGATTTCCCTCCTAATTGTTCCTTGTCCGATTACTTGATGTTAGCAAGCTGTTGTTTGATGCGTTTGAAGTCTCCTGCGCTGACAATAGCACCCTTGCGAAGCTTACGCTTTTGCTTTTGGGATTTGTTGGCGAATAAGTGACTTGTATATGCATGAGAACGTTTTAACTTCCCAGAACCTGTCTTTTTAAAACGTTTAGCAGATCCGCGGTGAGTTTTCATTTTTGGCATGGGATTTCCTCCTTATTGCTTTTCGTTTTTCGGCGCAAGCATTAAGAACATGCTGCGGCCGTCCATTTTTGGTTTTGTTTCAACTGTCGCAACTTCAGCACACGCTTCAGAGAAACGGTCCAATACGCGCTGTCCGATTTCTTTATGCGTGATCGCGCGTCCTTTAAAGCGGATAGAAGCTTTCACTTTATCGCCTTTTTCAAGGAATTTAATCGCATTGCGCAACTTCGTGTTAAAGTCGTGCTCATCGATTGTCGGACTTAATCTAACTTCTTTTAAGTTAATGATTTTTTGATTTTTGCGTGCTTCTTTGTCCTTTTTCTGCTGCTCGAATCTGAACTTTCCGTAGTCCATGATGCGGCAGACAGGCGGTTTTGCATTTGCTGCAACTAACACAAGGTCAAGATTTGCGCGGCCGGCGATTTCAAGTGCTTCCTGACGGGACTTGATTCCAAGCTGGTCGCCATTTTGTCCGATTAAGCGGACCTCACGTGCACGGATACCCTCATTAACCAATTGATCTTTGCTAATAATGAGCCACCTCCATAGTTTCTTCGAATTGATTCACAATTCATTTTGACTTGCATTCTGCAGGCAAACAAAAAGTGTGGGTATGATTACACACCCACACTACGAACATCTGCATAAATAAAAATGTACGGTCAACCTGCCAACTACATGAATGTGTCAATCAGGTGAGAAGCGGGTGCTTCTTCTTGTGATTTATATTCAATTCAATAACTATTCTACACAATACCGGAGCGTTAGTCAAGAATGACTTCTCCGGATCAACTTTTTCATTTTAACACGGTGTTGTGGTGAACGCAAGGAAAAAAGTGAAATTATGTTACGGTCATACTAATCGCTGTATTTTCACTTGAAAAACTGTTTCTAATAAACTCTTTTCCCGTAAACTCGTGAAGCTAATTCTGCATAGTAAAAAAAGCCAAGGCTTCCGCCTTGGCTTACCCTCCGATAAGTTGAACGAACACCGGAATGACCAGCACCGTTACAACCCCGACAACTACAACCGCAATGCTTGCCATTGCCGCTTCTACTTCACCCATCTCAATTCCGACAGCTACACCGAGTGCGTGCCCTGATGTGCCGAGGGCCAATCCTTTAGAGATCGGATGTTTCACTTTAAACAGTTTTAAGAATAAAGCGCCGAGGGCGTATACGATTACGGCGTTGAAAATAACGGCAAAGGCGGTAATGTCGCTGATGCCGCCGATGTCTTTTGACAAAGGCAGGGCAATTGCCGTTGTCGCCGCCTGCGGAAGCATGCTTTTCATGACAGCCGCGTCAAGATTGATACCTTTTGCGATCAAATAAACAATGGTGACTGAGCAGACAGAGCCGACAATGATGGACGACATAATCTGCCACCAATACTTTTTGAGCTTGTCTCTTTGCTTATACAAAGGAATGGCAAAAGCAATGGTCGCCGGTTCCAGGAAAAACTTAATAATGTCCCCGCCGCTTTTATAATCATCGTATGAAAAACCGCCGAGCTTCAGAAAGACGATTCCCAGCACCATTGCGACAAACAGCGGGGTGAAAAGGAAAAAGCCTTTCGTTTTCTTGAATAAAAAAGTACCGATGCCAAAGGCTGCAAGTGAAACGACAATACCGAAATATGGACTCATCCGTTTTCCCTCCTAATGCTGCACAAGCTCTTTTTCTTGATTGGAATGGCGCACCCCTGCTTTTTCAGCCGGAGTGGACTTTTGGCGTTTTTTGCTGACAGACAGAATAAATTGAGAAAAAAGACCGGTCACTCCCAGCAGGATAATGGTAGCGAGTAAGATCACGAGTGCGATTTGCACGCCGTACTGCTGCATGACGCCAAGTGAATTCATCACGGAGATGCCCGACGGGACAAATAAAAATCCGATCAGTGACGTTAATGATGTTCCCAGCGTTTCTACTTGTTCAAGCTTAATCACTTTCAGACATAAGAGGACAAATAATAACACCAAACCTACGACAGAAGCGGGTATAGGAATGGGGACAATCGCTGCAATCCCATTAGATATCAGCATAATTACGGCAAAAATAAATGCTTGTGTCAAAAATCCATACACTTTTTTCGCACTCATTTTCTTCACCTCTTTCTCTTTGTTGCCTTCATTATAAAAGAGAAAAACGTGTATAAAGCGCTTTCATATTAAATGGCAGGATATTCATTCCGAAATGCAAAAAACGGCTGGTGAAATGCAGAAAGCTGCTTCATGAAATATGAAGCAGCTTCTTTAAGTCCTTTGCGTAAGTACGGCTTACGGGGATTTTCGAGCCGTCTTTCATGATGAGGTTGTACGTCGAATTAAACCACGGATGAATTTCTGTAATATGCTCTGTATTGACGATGAAGGCGCGATGCACCCTCATAAAATCCGTATCAGGCAGTTTTTTCTCAATAACCGCCAAGGCCTCATTAACAGAATAAGAGGCGGCAAAGGTTTTGACGGATACGTGCCCGTCCTCCATCCCTGTAAAAATAATATCCTTTGTATCTAAAATGACAATTGATTCACCGGCAGATACAGCGAGCTTATGAGGACCGGATGCGGCGGACTGCTCAGCGGCGGCTCCTGCCTTATCCCGCTTGACTCTTTTAAACTTTCTGATCGTCTGCCGCACCCTTTCCTCATCAAAAGGTTTTGTTAAATAATCAAGCGCATCCACTTCGAAGGCTTTTAAAGCGAATTGGTCATATGCCGTGGCGAACACAACGGCCGGCGGGTGTTTCATATTTTTCAGCCGCTTGGCGATGTCAAATCCGTTTTCTCCTGACAAATCAACGTCTAAAAACAACAAATCCGGTTTTTGATCCATCATGCTGTCAAAGGCGGATTCTATATTTTCCGCCTCGTTTATCTCACTTACCTCATTCGTCCGCTTGAGCAAGTAGGCTAATTCATCTCTTGCGAGCATTTCATCATCAACGATTAACACCTTCAGCATGTTCTTCTCCTTTACTCATCAGTTTCAAGGGCAGCTCAAATGATACTTCTGTCCCTTTTCCGACCTCACTTTTCATTTGCAGAGCGGCTTTTTGGCCGAATAAACCGATCAGCCGCTGATTTAAGTTGTAAAGCGCCGTCCCCGTCCCTTCTTTGGACGGAAACGGACGGTTTCCGAGTACAGATAACAATTCCGGTTTCACTCCCCGTCCGTTATCCGCCACCTGCATCAAGACTGACGGACCCTCGGACACCACGCGGACATTGACGGCGCAGCTGTCTTGTTTCTTTGAAAAAGCGTGGCGGAGTGCATTTTCTACAAGGATTTGCAGCACAAAAGGGGGAATTTCGATTTCCTCCAATCCGCTTTCGATATCCAGACCGATTTTATATTTCCCGGGAAAACGGGCCTGTTCTAATGATAAGTAAGCGTGCAGATGGTTCAGCTCCTTGGAAAGCGGGATTACCAGCTGTCTTGCGCCTTGCAGATTGGAACGGAAATAGACGCTGAGCTGCAGGAGAAGCTTACGGGTTTTCTCCACATCCGTGCGGCAAAGGGCAGAAATCGTGTTGATCGCATTAAACAGAAAATGCGGATTCACCTGTGCTTGGAGCGCCTTAATTTCTGCATCCTTCAGCAGCTTGCTTTGCAGCTCCGCTTCGCCAAGCTCAAGCTGGGTAGAAAACAGCATAGCCAGACCCTCAGCGAGTTCCTCCTCTACCTGGCTTAGTCCCGACGGGCTTTTAAAATACATTTTCAATGTGCCGATCGTTTTGCCGTTTGACGTGAGGGGCAAAACAATCGCCGCATGCAGCGGACAGTGGCTGTGCGTGCATTCAATTTCTTCCTTTGATGTCGCTTTCATAATATGCCCTGTTTTTATGACCCGTTTAGATAAGCCCGTAATCAGGCTTTTCGACGGGATATGGTGATCAGCACCTGCACCGACATGCGCTAGAATTTTTTCATTATCCGTAAGCGATACCGCGTCCGTCCCCGTTTGTTCGTGAATAATGGACGCTACGCTTTTACAGGAGCTTTCATTCAGCCCTTGGCGGAAAAAAGGCAGCGTCTGGTCGGCAATCATCAGCACTCTGTGGGTTTCAAGCGCTCTCGCCCGTTCTTCTTTGCGGATGATGGATTGAATGATTGAGAGAAAAATGAAGGTCCCTGATCCATTAATCAATATCATCGGGATGCCGATCATACTCACAAGCGTCCAAGCATCGGAAAACGGCTTGGCCAAAAGCAGGATAAGAAGCATTTGCAAAGATTCCATCCCGATCCCGACAAGCGCCGCCACTTTCGGTGTCGGCATCACGTAGCGTTTTCTGAAATAACGGCCGATCAAGCCGGACAAAATGCCCGCTAAAATGGAAGAGACGGCGCAACTGACAGCGGTTGCGCCTCCGAGCGATAAGCGATGGAGACCGGCCAACAAGCCGACGCCGATTCCTACATACGGCCCGCCTAAGAGACCGCCGATTTCAACACCCATAATCCGCGTATTGGCGATGGAGCCGGACGGATCAATTTGAAACACCCAGTCATTATTCATGATCATATTCCGCTGAATCTCAATTCCCGTATAGTTGCTGATAATGCTGAATAATGAAAAGATAGAAATCAGCACTGCTTTTCCTTTATAGCTTTCGGGATGCTGGAGCGCCTGTCTGAACAATTTGGTATGGGCCAAAACAAATCCCAATATCACGATAATGCCGACTCTCTCCAGCATCATAATCATTAAATGCAGCATGTCATTCACCTGTTCTTTCAAATTTTATTTTATCATGTTTCGGCATCGGAGACAGAACCGCGCATTATACCTTTTTTTGAAATCATCTGAAAACAGACCTTTAACAGGTCTTGTATCTATTGTAGAATAAACGGGAGCCTAATGGCAGAGTGTGAGAATATGAAAAAGAGGAGAAAATCATGAAAGCCGTATTTTTTGATTTGGACGATACACTGTTATGGGATGAAAAAAGCGTCAGAACAACATTTAGAGAAACGTGTTTGCAAGCGAAAAAAAAATATGGCCTTGACCTGCACACATTTGAAGCAGCGGTTCGAAAAGCCGCACGGGAATTATATATGTCATACGAAACCTATCCTTATACGGTCATGATCGGCATCAATCCGTTTGAAGGGTTATGGGCGAATTTTTCCGAACCGGTCAGCGAAGGGTTTAAAAAATTGAATCAAATTGCACCCGAGTACAGACGGAACGCATGGACAAACGGCCTGAAAAGTGTCGGCATTGACGATGCGGCTTACGGAGAATATTTGGCAGAGTTTTTTGCGGCAGAACGCCGCCAGCGCCCGTATGTATACGATGAAACATTTGCGGTGCTTGATCAGCTGAAAGGAAATTATGAACTTCTCATGCTGACAAACGGCGACCCGAGCCTGCAAAAGGAAAAGCTTGCCGGGGTGCCTGAACTTGCTCCTTACTTTAATGAAATTGTCATCTCAGGCGCTTTCGGAAAAGGAAAACCCGATGCGTCTATATTTGAACATTGCCTGGGTCTCTTGCATCTGAAAAAAGAGGAGGCCATTATGGTCGGCGATAACCTCAACACAGATATTTTAGGAGCCAAGCGGGCAGGCATCACGACTGTCTGGGTTAACCGGACAGGGAAGAAAAATGAAACGGATGTAACCCCTGATTACGTGATCGGCGATCTTCACGAGCTGTTTGCGATATTAGAGAAAAAAAATAGAGATGCATGATAAGAATAGATAAGGAGTTTACATACCTTATCTATTCTCTTTTCCGGATGCCACTTCATTAAATCTCCCCATCACTATAGTGTTATAGTATTCTCGTTTAAAATCACTTTTTGAATACCGGAATCGTCTTGATCATTGCCGCCAATTCCGTTTCCCCAAATGTCTTTCAGCACACTTCTTCCGCTTCCCCTGTCTACGTATTTGGTCTTTCCATTACCTTTCACACATGCAGCGCTGTCCGTAATCTTTTTACATGAACATCTTTTTGTCCTTTTAAAAAAACCCCATTAATATGAATGGGGTTTTTGTGGTTCACTTATTATTTTTTCGCTTCGGATACTGCTTTTTTCACAAAGTCATCCAGTGAAACGGTTTCTGATTTCTGCTCTCCGTATTTCCGGACGTTTACGGCGCCGTTTTCTGCTTCTTGGTCTCCGACTACAAGCATGTACGGTATTTTTTGCATTTGCGCTTCGCGGATCTTGTAGCCGATTTTTTCGTCACGGCTGTCAAGCTCAACGCGCAAGCCTTCGCGCTGCAGGCGTTCCTGCACTTTTTTCGCGTAGTCAAGATGCACGGCAGGCGATACCGGGATAACCTGGAACTGAACCGGGGCAAGCCATGTCGGAAGGGCGCCTTTGTGCTCTTCGATTAAGAAAGCAACGAAACGCTCCATTGTTGACACGACGCCGCGGTGAATAACGACAGGGCGGTGCTGTTTGCCGTCTTCGCCGACGTAAGTGAGATCAAAGCGTTCCGGAAGAAGGAAATCAAGCTGTACAGTTGACAATGTTTCTTCTTTGCCGATCGCTGTTTTCACTTGCACATCAAGCTTAGGTCCGTAAAATGCCGCTTCGCCTTCAGCCTCATAATAATCATGGCCGATTTCATCCATTGCGGCTTTCAGCATAGATTGCGCCTTGTTCCACATCTCATCATCATCAAAATATTTCTCCGTGTCTTCCGGATCGCGGTAAGATAAACGGAATGTGTAATCGCTCAGCCCGAAGTCTTCATATACGTCTTGAATTAAACGGACGGTGCGGATGAATTCCTCTTTAATCTGATCAGGGCGGACGAAAATGTGAGCGTCATTTAACGTCATGCCGCGCACGCGCTGAAGCCCTGACAGAGCACCTGACATTTCATAGCGGTGCATCGTTCCGAGCTCGGCGATGCGGATCGGAAGCTCGCGGTAACTGTGAATGTCTTGTTTGTAAATCATCATATGATGCGGGCAGTTCATCGGACGAAGCACAAGTGTTTCGTTGTCCATTTCCATCGGAGGGAACATGCCGTCCTGATAATGCTCCCAGTGCCCTGATGTTTCGTACAGATCCTTGCTTCCAAGCACAGGTGTATACACGTGCTCATAGCCGAGGCTCAGCTCTTTATCCACGATGTAACGCTCGATGACACGGCGGATAGTCGCGCCTTTTGGCAGCCAAAGCGGAAGCCCTTGTCCGACTTTTTGAGAGTTGGCGAACAATTTTAATTCTTTGCCGAGTTTTCTGTGGTCGCGCTCTTTCGCTTCCTCAAGCATACGCAAATGCTCTTTCAGGTCATCCTTTTTGAAGAATGCCGTTCCGTAGATGCGCTGAAGCATTTGATTCTTGCTGTCGCCGCGCCAGTACGCGCCTGCAAGGCTTAACAGCTTGAATTCTTTAATTTTTCCTGTGGACGGAACATGCACGCCGCGGCACAGGTCAAAAAATTCGCCCTGCTCATAAATGGTAACGGTTTCGTCCTCCGGAATGGCGTCAAGCAGTTCAAGCTTCAGATTATCGCCGATTTCCGCAAACATTGCTTTCGCTTCGTCACGGCTCACTTCTTTTCTGATGATCGGAAGATTTTCGCCCACGATGCGTTTCATTTCTTTTTCAATCTTCGGAAGGTCATCCGGTGTCAGCGCCTGCTCCATTTCAATGTCATAATAAAATCCGTTTTCAATGACGGGGCCGACCCCGAATTTTACATCTTTGTAAATGCGTTTAATCGCCTGGGCCAATAAGTGAGCCGTGCTGTGGCGCATGATGCTCAAGCCTTCTTCTGTACCTTCTGTAATAATTTCTACGGCACCGTCCTCATTGATCGGCGTTCTCAAATCAATTTCTTGTCCGTTCAGTTTACCGGCTAAAGACTTTTTCTTTAATCCCGGACTGATGGATGCCGCGATATCTTCTGTTGTCGTTCCTTTCGGAAACTCCTTTACCGCTCCGTCCGGAAATGTGATGTTGATCATATCTGACATCTTCGTCACTCCTTTTTTATGCATATCAAAAACCCCGCCCCCTATGAAAGGGACGAGGTTGAATAAACGGAATCGTGGTTCCACCCTTTTTTCCGCGAGGCCGTCGTTCCGGCACTTGCGGCTCTAAACTCTGTAACGGGAGTTCCCGTCAGCTATTACTGGCGCTTTAGTCCGGCGTTCACAGCTGAAGTTCAAAGGCGGTAAAGTCAATGATCCATAGCTGGAAAGCTTTCAGCCTGGGCTTTCCTCTCTTTTCAAGCCGGTATCAATGCTTCATGTCCTTATCAATACGTGTAGCAATCATTAATCTGATATGTATTATAAAATGTCCTGCAGAAAAATGCAACTCGGTTTCTGTTTATTTTCGCACAGACAGTCCTGCCTTTTTTTGCAAGGCCGTCCGTGCGGCTACCCTTCCATCTTCTCTTTCGCAAACTCGTCCAGCGGAAAAAGGCGGACACGTTCCTGAAAAACGTTTTGGATTGTTCTTGCCATGATGTGCTCCGGCCGGTCCGTATAGAGCTCTACCGTTTCCGGCGCAATGGAAATCAGCGGCGCAAGCAGATGGGAATCTATATACATCGGATGCTCCCGCACAAACCGTCTGTCTATGTATTTTTTTTGTTCCCGTTCTGAAACAAAGCGCATTTCCCAAAGCGTAAATGATCGGTCATGAACGATATGGACTTTTTTCATCCGCGGCGGATTTGACGTAACGTAATCTCTCAATGATTGAATAAAATTTTGGTACTCCTGCTCCATCTGGTATTCATCTATCGCAGCCTCCGCGTATTCCCTGAGCCGTTCATAGTACGCGCCGAGCCGAAACGTCTGAAACGAACGCACGGAAAAAACGCCGCTTTCCAAAGAAATCGTTTGAAGCGCTTCTAAAATAAACTGCTTGCGCGGCAGCTTTTTCGGCTCAAACGGATGATCATCAAGATCGCCCTCCATAATGCTGTGTGCAAGCTGAAGGATTTGCTGCTGTTCATCTTGATCCGTGAAGCAGTAGTTTCCTTCAATTAGTGAAAGCATATGCTCGTCTTCTTTACATTCCAAAAAAAACCTGACCAGGATCGGCTCAATAAAGCGCTGAACGGAATAAGTCGGTTCAGCCCTTTCAATTCCGACTTTTTTTATGCCTTCACGGACAATAAAATGTCTCCGGTCGTCCGATTGCTGAATGAGATGTAAAAAAGCGGCGGTATCGTGGTCATCTTCAAAGGTCACTTCAAGCATATTTGTCCCCCCTTACGGCATCTGTTACAAGTATATGGGGGATGCTTTTAAAATAGACGTAAAGGTTAGCTTTGACCGCCGAACAAATGGCGCACCTTCTTTTTAAAGATAATCGGAAGGGATAAAAAAACGATGTACAGGCAGATCACGCTGAACACTGTGAGCGCATTTCCAGACATAAAGCTCGCGCCGAGCACGTTCAGAACAATCGTCCCCGGAATGATGCCCGCCGCGGTCGCCAAAAAGTACGTCATCGGCCTGACCCGGGAAAGGCCTGCGGCGTAGCTGATCACATCGAAATTAATCGGTAAGATGCGGAGGATGAAAATGTAAAAAAAGCCGTTGTTTTTCATCTGCTTTTGAATGGTTTCCATTTTTCCGTGGCGGCTCTCTTGCTTAAACGAAAACATGCCCGCCGCTAAAAAAGACACAGCGGCAGCCCCCATTGAGCCTGCCAGCGTATACATCGAGCCAAAAAGCGGGCCGAACGCCAACCCTCCGGCTATTGAAACAACTGAAACAGGAAACAGCACAAAAGGCCTGACAACAGAAATCCCGATAAAAACAAGCGGCGCAAAGACACCGAACGATAACACCCAGAGCCGGATGTCCTTAGGCGACAAATTCAGGTATTTACGGTTTGCCCAAAACAAAAGTCCCGCTCCCGCTGCAATCGCAGCCCATGTGACAGCCTTTTTATTCCTCATTCCTTCAAATCCTTCCCCTTGTCGCGCCAGCCCCTATGATTGGCGGCGGTTTTCTCCGTCCAGGCGGATCGGCGAAGCCAAATATAAAATCCGCTCCATCAGTCTTGCCGCCTTTACTTCTTCCTTTTCCCCCCGCTGCGAATACGTAAAATGATGCTTTAATTCGTCAGGTGAAAAATTGGACGAGAAGAACGTAGGCAGCTGCTGGCTCATTCGGTGCTGAAGCACGGTGCCGATGACTTCGTCTCTGACCCAGCTTGTCATTGATTCCGCTCCGATATCATCAAGCATAAGAACCGGCGTTGTTTTCACCATATTCAGTTTCTCTTCCAATGACTTGTCTTGGAGCGAGTTTTTCAGCTCCCTGACAAACTCGGGCACATACACGATCATAGACGAATAATCTTTCTCCGCCAGTTCATTGGCGATGGCGGCTAAAATAAACGTTTTTCCGATTCCGAATTTCCCGTACAGGTAAAGCGCCTTGCCTTTGCCCGTTTCATTATAGCTCTTCAGAAAATCCGTTACATGCTGGAACATGCTGAGTCTGCTAGGATCGTTAATGTCAATTTGCTGGAAGGTGGCGCCGAGCAGATCCTTCTGAATATACATGCTCTTCATGAGTGACTGCTGTTTTTTCTGCCGGTCGAGCTTTCTCTTTTCCGGACATTCATAATATTCGATATCAATAGAACGCCCGTTTATGACGAGCTTTGGATGATAGCCATCCAGCAGGTTGTTCGTTTGGTTGTCTTCCGAGCAAAAGGCGCATTGCTTGCTTTGCTGAACGAATTCATACAGTTTGTTTAAGCTTCTTTCAATCATGCTTTGGTCGATAACGTCTTGCTGCTCCTTCAAAAAAGCTTGGACGTCTTTGTCAGCCATAACGTGCTGCTGCATTCGTTCCAGGCGTTTTTGGAAGTCAGGCCTCTTTGTGACCCCTTCAAGGGAACGGCTGATCGGTTCCATTCATCATCACCCCGCTTCTCTGTCTTAATAGGCAGAGTATTTTTTCAGTTTTTTCATTTCTTCCATCATCTTTTTCTTTTGCTCTTCGAGATCCTCTGCGGAAAGAAGCGGCTTATCCGCTTTCTTTCCGGCCTCTTCTTCTTTCAGCCAATCAGGGCGTTTTTCTTCCCGGACGGTTTTTTTGTTTTGCGCCGTCCGGTTTGTCTTGCCTTCAGCCCAGTCGAGATATTGCCTATGCTCTTCAATGGCGAGCTTCATCGCTTCTCTGACGGTTTTTACCTTTTTTCTGGCCCAGTGGGAAGCGATTTTTTGTATATAGTTTTTGGACAGTTTCATATCCGTCTTAAGCATTACATAATAAATCAGCACATTGGTGACGCCCGGTTCAAGCTTCTGCTCAAACATAATATCGGCTATGATTTTAAGATCGGCTTTAGAGGGCTCGGTGCCGTCGGCAATGTCTTGCAAAAGCTTTCTCGGCGAGATGGTCTCAAGCTGCGCAATAAGCTTGGCATCCAATGAGTCCCCGCTATCCTTTTCGCCGTTTTCCCTCAGGCTGACAGGCTGCGTTTTATCAATTAAGTCCGGAAGCTGTCCGTTCCGTTCTATTTGGTACCAGTCGCTTGCCGCTCTTCTTAGCGCTTCAACCGTAATGGCGTCTTGCTCATTAATTGCGGTCATGGCGACATGCTGCATAGAGATAGGATCAATTCCATATAAATACGACAGCTTTTTAATGCATTCCCGTACATCTTGTGTGATCGCTTTACGCGGTATCATCGTTTCTGACAGTCCCGCCAAAAACAGCTCAAAGTCAAAGACTTCCTCCGTCACCGTATAAGAGGGCGCTTGTCCGACAGACGCCAACTCAGAGCCCTCGGCCAATTCCATCGTTTCCTCCATATCCGGTGTAAGTTTCCATTCACTCGGCTGAAAAGATTCAAAGGTATGATTAAACGGACGTGTAATCTCCTTTGCGTCACTGCTGACAGACGGATGTGTGTAAAATTGTCTCAGCTGCTGGTATTTCGTTTTACCGACTCTATTATAAAGAAAGACATTCAGCATGCCGTCTTCAAAAAATTCATTCGGCCTGAGCGGCGGCAGAAGCTCATAGATAAACTTCCGCTCCTCTTGTTCGGATTCCCGGATATACACTTTTAATAAACCGATTCCTTCAAGCTTCCCCTGTTCATGGTGAATCTTTTTTAAATTCGACTGCGTCATTCCCATCAGCTGCCTGTGTGTGGATTCTGTGCCCCACAGGCGGTTTTGCTCAAGCTCTCCCCATAATGTCATATAAAGAGAGAATGCAAAAGAACCGATCAGCGGCTGATACAGCTGTGTCAAAATTTGTCTGTCAATATCCTGAAGAAGCGAACGGCTTTTAACCGTATAAGGGTCTACAGGCAATACGTCTTTCCAATAGTCAGCCATGATTCTCAAACCTTCCGATATGTTTCTACTCTCATTTTACACCGTTTCTCTTATCTATCACAAATGCCAATTTTGCTCATGAGAAAAGAGCCAGAAAATTCTCTTAGCTCTTTAGCGTTCTTTCTTTATTAAATCTTTCAGTTCGTCGATAAACACGTTTATGTCTTTAAACTGGCGGTAAACCGATGCGAAACGGACATATGCCACCTCGTCAATCTCCGCCAGACGGTCCATCACCATTTCTCCGACGAACTCGCTTTTGACTTCGGCTATGCCTTGATTTCTTAATTCTTTTTCAATGTCAAAGCACATATCTTCAAGTGTTTTCAAAGGAACGGGCCTTTTTTCACAAGCTTTGAATAACCCGCGGAGCATTTTTTCACGGCTGAATTCTTCCCGCACGCCTTCTTTTTTGACGACGACAAGCGGCATCTCTTCGACCTTCTCAAATGTGGTGAAGCGATAATGGCAGGCTTCGCATTCCCGCCTTCTGCGGATAGATTTCCCTTCGTCCGCAGGCCGTGAATCAAGTACGCGGGAACCGTTATGCTGGCATGAAGGACATTTCAAATAGATCAGCTCCCATCTGTTTCGTTGCTGTAATGCGGTTCGCAAGCTTCCGGTAAATGCCCGCCAACGTTTCTAGGATGAGCCTAATGTGTTGGGAGAGCCGATAGACCGGCCTTATCTCTTTCTATTTTACAAAAAAAATGCATAAAGAAAAAGTGATGCTGTTTTTTACATTAGAAAAGGAGCATCAGCCTCAAAGCGCGTTACGGCTTTTTTAGCTTAGCTCCCTTGTTTTTGCGTTTTGAAATTACAGTACTTTCGCTTGTGCCTGTTTAATCTGCACAGGCCCCATTCCTCTCGGTATTTCAATGTTTTCTCTTGTATCAGCATGTAATGCCTCCGCAATGTAGTCAGCAGCGACATTAGGATCTAAGTCTCCACAAGTATAAACATCAACGCTTGCATAACCGTGTTCAGGAAAACTGTGAATCGTTAAATGTGACTCAGAAATAATAACGACTCCGCTTACGCCTTGCGGTGCGAACTTGTGAAATGCAACCTCGCGCACTTCAGCTCCTGATTTCAGAGCAGCATTTACAAACGTTTTTTCAATAAAATCCATGTCATTCAGCTTATCAAAATCGCATCCCCACAGCTCGGAGATGACGTGACGCCCCATTGTTTCCATAATCATGGACCCCCCTTAACAAGAATTAAAAAGTGAATTTCCGAGAACTGACCCGGCTATTTACCACGGGGGAAAGTTAGTCCGGAGAGGTCCTAACCCTTTAAGTAATTCCGAAGCAGTCACGAGCAAGAAGTTCACGAAAGATAGTATACTGTGTTTAAGTTTATTTTGCAAGGTGCGTTTTTTTGCAAATATGCCGTTAAGGGTTTTTTTCTAACAAATGTCCATGACCTTTATTTTACACAGCGGACGGATGTTTCATTCGTACGGCGACATGCCTGATGAGATCAACGACCCGGCAGGAGTATCCCCACTCATTATCATACCAGGCGAGAACCTTTACTTTTCGGTCTTCCATCACCATTGTTGTCAGCCCGTCAATAATGGCTGAATGGGAATTTGTATTGTAGTCCGAAGAAACGAGAGGCTCATCAGAATAATCGAGAATGCCGTACATTGATGTTTTTGCCGCTCTTTGAAAAGCGTCATTTACCTGTTCTGCCGTCACATCGGTTTTCAGATCGCAGACAAGATCAACTAATGACACATTAGGAACCGGAACACGCAAAGCAAGACCGTGAAGCTTCCCCTTCAAATGAGGCAGCACAAGCGACAGCGCTTTGGCAGCGCCGGTTGATGTCGGAATGATGGACTCTCCGCAAGCTCTCGCACGCCGCAGGTCTTTATGCGGATTGTCGATATTTTTTTGGTCATTCGTATACGCATGCACAGTCGTCATCAGACCGCTTTCAATCCCGAATTCATGATCAAGCACTTTGACCACTGGAGCGAGGCAGTTTGTTGTACAGGAAGCATTTGAAATGATCACATGTTCCTCAGGATTAAATTGCTCTTCATTGACCCCCATTACAATGGTAACGTCTTCATTTTTACCCGGCGCTGTTAAAATGACCTTTTTTGCGCCTGCTTCAATGTGGCTCATCGCTTTTTCTTTTGAGTTAAATTTCCCTGTCGCTTCTACGACGATGTCAATCGCATATTCTTTCCACGGGAGCTCTCTCGGATCTCTTTGATTAAACAGCATGATTTTGTGCCCGTTGACAATGAGGCTGTCTTCCGCTGCTTCAACATCTTGATCGTATCGTCCGTGAATTGTGTCATACTTTATTAAATGAGCAAGCGTTTCCGGGGGATAGCTTGCATTAATGGCTGCTATTTGTATTTGATCATCTTCCATTGCTTTTCTGAACACCATTCTTCCGATTCTTCCAAACCCGTTGATTGCTACTTTTACCTTCATGCTCAGGTCACCCCTCTTTAATATGTCACTCTAATTTTACTTTTATTTATATATAGTATAACACATTAAAAGAAATCCGCCAGTACAACTTAATAAAAATCCACCCTTATACCGATCAATATGTTGTTCAATCGGTTTTTTTGCATATAAAATGGTATTTCTTCGATAAAAAAAGCAGGATCAGCGTCTTATGCTGCCTGCTTTTTTCTTATATTTGCCCCGGTTCCTTGAATTTTTCATTTAAAATGCTGTCTTGCAAGACTGCGGACGGTTCGCCGTATCGTTTGGCAATATGCATCGCGCCCCAGTCGCAAAGCGCATTTAAAATGCCTTCCAGGCTCCAGCCGTATTCGCTCAGCTCATACTCCACTTTAGGGGGCACCTGATTA
This sequence comes from Bacillus sp. ISL-51, assembly GCF_018613535.1. GTDB lineage: Bacteria > Bacillota > Bacilli > Bacillales > Bacillaceae > Bacillus. Next base: position 107,291 of record NZ_JAGGQB010000006.1, on the reverse strand, counting down.
TATACAATACGGTTGATGACGCCGTCTGCTTCCAATTCGCGCAATTGCTGCGTCAGCATTTTTTGGGTGATATCGGGCATAAGCCGTTTCAGTTCACTCGTCCGTTTTTTGCCGTGGGTAAGGTGGCAGAGAATCACACATTTCCATTTCCCGCCGATCACTTCAAGCGTCGCCTCAACGGATATATTGTATTTTTTCTTCAGCATCAGCTTTTCCTCCTCATTTGCAGGAACTAAAAAGTGCCTATAGCACTTAAAAGTACGTTCTTTTCATTCACTGCACTATCGATCATAATGACATTTGCCGGCCGAAAAGGATTGTACTCTTATACTTATATCGTTTCCCCGGCAGGATTTCAATCATACACCATCGTCTAAAGGAGGAAAATACATGTCTTCTCACCATAAAAGCCATTTGCCCGCGCTGCTGGCTTTGGCGGTAAGCGCATTTGCCATCGGCACGACTGAATTTATCAGCGTCGGGCTGCTGCCGCTTATTTCTCACGATTTGCACATTCCTGTAACAACTGCAGGGCTGACCGTTTCAATGTATGCGCTCGGCGTTACATTCGGGGCGCCTGTTTTGACTTCTCTCACATCCGGCATGTCGCGGAAAACGCTGCTGCTCTGGGTGATGTTTATTTTTATCGCCGGCAATTCTCTGGCAGCCGGGGCTTCTTCGATCGGCGTTTTATTAGCGGCGCGCGTCATTTCGGCATTCTCCCATGGGATTTTTATGTCTATCGGCTCAACGATCGCTGCGGATATCGTGCCGGAACATAAGAGAGCAAGCGCCATCTCCATTATGTTTACAGGGCTTACCGTGGCTACGGTCACAGGCGTTCCGTTCGGCACATACCTCGGCCAGCAATTTGGCTGGAGAACTGCTTTTGCCGTCATTATCGCGGTCGGCGTTATCGCCTTTATCACAAATGCTTTGCTCGTTCCGTCACATTTACGCAAAGGAACTAAAACTGCGTTCAGCGAACAGGTGAAGCTCGTCACGAACAGCCGATTACTGCTTTTATTTATCATTACAGCATTAGGTTACGGCGGAACATTTGTCGTATTTACTTATTTATCTCCGCTGCTTCAGGAAGTAACGGGTTTTCAGAAAGAAACCGTCGCGGCCATTTTGCTTATTTACGGAATCGCGATTGCGATCGGAAACATGATCGGCGGCAGATTGTCCAATCGAAATCCGCTGAAAGCATTGTTTTACATGTTTATCATTCAAGCGGCCGTTCTACTCGCCTTAACATTTACAGCGCCTTTTAAGACAGCAGGGCTTATCACCATTATTTTTATGGGTCTCTTAGCGTTTATGAATGTGCCGGGTCTTCAAGTGTATGTTGTTATGCTGAGTGAACGGTTTGCGCCAAGCGCCGTTGATACAGCGTCCGCGTTAAATATTGCCGCGTTTAATGCGGGGATTGCGATCGGGTCCTTTGTCGGCGGCGTGATCACAGACTCAATCGGACTCATCCACACCGCATGGATCGGAGCGCTGATGGTGTTCGGGGCGGTTATACTGACCGGATGGAGCCGTCTGCTGGAGAAACAGGACAGAAGCATTCCTGAAGGGAGGTGATTTTTTCACGCAGCTTTTTTGATTTCACATCACATACAATAGGAGGAATATATAAATGACAACACATTTACAAGCAGCAGCAACATTGCATAACGGAACAAAAATGCCGTGGTTCGGCCTCGGAGTCTTTCAAGTAGAGGAAGGTGCGGAACTCGTCAATGCGGTTAAAACCGCACTCGTGCACGGCTACCGCAGCGTCGATACTGCGGCCATTTACGGAAATGAAGAAGGTGTCGGCGAAGGCCTCCGCCAAGGGCTGAAAGAAGCAGGTTTGAAACGTGAAGATGTCTTCGTCACATCAAAGGTGTGGAATGCCGATTTAGGATACGAAGAAACATTAAAGGCCTTTGACACAAGTTTAGAAAAGCTCGGCTTAGACTATTTAGATTTATATTTAATTCATTGGCCTGTAGAAGGGAAGTACATTGATGCGTGGAGAGCGCTTGAAACCCTTTATCAAGAAGGCCGTGTCAAAGCGATCGGCGTCAGCAATTTCCACATTCACCATCTTGAAGAACTCATGAAGCATGCGGAAATCAAACCGATGGTCAACCAAGTGGAGTTCCACCCGCGTTTGACGCAGAAAGACCTTCACGCCTTCTGCTCTGAACAGGGCATTCAGCTTGAAGCGTGGTCACCGTTAATGCAGGGCCGATTACTTGAAGATCCGGTTTTGCAGGACATCTCTCAATCTTATGGCAAATCAACAGCACAAATCATTTTGCGCTGGGATTTACAAAATAGTGTGATCACGATCCCGAAATCAACAAAAAAACACCGTATTCAAGAAAACGCAGATATCTTTGATTTCGAACTGTCAGTTGAAGATATGAAACGGATTAATGAGCTTAATGAAAATATGCGCGTCGGCCCGGACCCTGACAATTTCGATTTTTAAACGGCAAAACCACCGTTCGGTTTCTCGAACGGTGGTTTTTTATGACAAGCTTTTGAGAATATCATCAAGCTGCTGTTTCGTTTTCTCCACGCTGCCGCTATTATCAATCACGTTGTCTGCCCTTTTCGTTTTATCCACTAAAGGCATTTGCGACGTAATCCGGCTCAGCGCCTCTTCTTCTGTAAGGGAGTTTCGCTCCATCAGCCGTTTGAGCTGCGTCTCTGCCGTTACGGTGACGACAATCACTTTGTCGACAAGATATTCAAGCTTGCTTTCATACAAAAGCGGAATGTCTAAAACGACAAACGATTCATGACGAGAAACGGCCTCATCCCGCTGTTTCATCATTTCCGCGCGCACAGCCGGATGGACGATCTTATTCAGCGCCAGCCGCTTCTGTTCGTCCGTAAAAACGATAGAACCGAGCTTTCTTCTGTCAAGCTCGCCATTTTCCAGCAGAATATCTTCTCCGAATGCGTCAATGATCTGCCCGTAAGCCGGCATCCCTTTTTCAACCGCTTGTTTTGCGATAATATCCGCATCTATCACTGTAATTCCTCTCTCGATCAGCATGCGTGCAACCGTGCTTTTACCGCTTGCAATGCCTCCCGTTAAACCGATGACTAAGCTCAAAAAGGCCCACTCCTCTTTACAATTTCCAAATCCCGATTAAAATCAGCAGGATTCCCGGCAAAAATGACATTTTGGCAATCCAATTCCATTTCGCCAGCAAATGCCCGGCGTTAATACCGAATGAGACAAACAGCGAGCTCATCACACCAACCGTCACGCTCATCATAATCGGAGAAAAGCCCAGTATGGCGGCGCCCATCCCGGCGCCAAATGCGTCAATTGACAAGGCGAAGCCAAGCAAAAGCGCCTCGATGCCGTTAATAGTCCCGGATCGATCAATATCGGCGCTGGTCGGCTTTCTCAAAATATGAATAACGATCCCGAGCGATTTCACTTCTAAATTAAGTAACGTTTTTTCATGCAGTAAGTAATCCGGTTCTTTGTCCGGTTTGAAAAACTGATAGATGACCCATGCCCCGATTCCGACTAAAATCAGCCCGCCCAGCTTCTCTGTGACGGATACGGGAAAAATCTTTGTCAGGAAATGCCCGATCAGCATTGATACAAACATCACAGAGGCCGAGCAGCATGCGATGACGGCAATCGCTTTGAACGGGATTTTCATTTTTCTCAATCCATACGTAAATCCAACTGAAAAACTGTCCAAGCTGACAGCAAAAGCCAGCAGCAGCAAAGAAACAATCTGCATATCCGGTTCTCCCTTTCTGTTGGTGGGCAATTGTGACAAATGCCTATTGGGTGAGTCACATTATATATATGGAGAAAGGAGGGCAACTGTGTTATAAAAAAGTCATTTCAGCTGCCGCTTGAACAGATTTTCAGTTTAAGATTTTTTTTGGCACCGGGCGCAGAAATGCGTGCCCCTTCCGCCGACGACGATTTTAGAAATCATCGTGCCGCACGTTTTGCACGGCTCATCCTTCTTGCCGTATACGAAATGATTGAGCTGGAACATTCCGATCTCCCCTTGCGAATTGAGATAGGACCGGACCGTGCTTCCGCCCGCATCAATCGCTTCTTGAAGAGTGTCTTTAATTTCAGCGCGGAGCTTGTTGATCTGGTTTGCAGACAAATTGTTCGCTTTCGTCTCAGGGTGGATCCCTGCCCGGAACAGTGCTTCATCGACATAAATGTTGCCGAGACCGACGACCGTTTTTTGATCAAGCAGGGCGGTTTTCACCGCACGGTTCGTTTTTGAAAGCCGTTCTTTTAAATAGGCGCTGGTGAATTCTTCATCGTCCGGTTCAGGGCCGAGCTGTGACAGCGGCAGCTCGTTCATTTCCTCACCCGGTGTAAATAAATGCATCGTTCCGAATTTCCGCACGTCCCGGTAGCGGAGCTGTGTGCCGTCTGTCATGGTGAACACCACATGCACATGCTTATCGTCCGGTTCGTCTGCCTTGTGAAGACCGTATTTTCCCTCCATCCGCAGATGGGATACCATAACATAATGATCCAGGCGGAAAAGCAAAAATTTCCCCCGTCTTCCGATGGATCGGATCGTTTCTCCTGCAATTTGCCGCGCAAATTCCTCCGGCTCGGCGGGTTTTTTGATGATATTCGGCCATCTGACTTCCGCCGATTGAATCGTTTTCCCCTTCACAAGACCGGTCAGAGTGCGCCGGACCGTTTCAACTTCTGGCAATTCCGGCACAATCATCACTTCCTTTTTTTCTGTTTATTTTGCGTCGTACCAAGACGGCCCTGAAGCAAAGTCCACCTTTAACGGCACGTTTAATGATAATGCATGCTCCATCACTTCAGGAACAAGCTTCTCTAATATTTCAATTTCTTCCTTCGGCGCTTCAAAAATTAATTCATCATGCACCTGAAGCAGCAATCTTGCCTTCAGCTGTTTTTCCTTCAGCTTGGCTGCCATATCAATCATGGCTTTTTTGATAATATCAGCGGCGCTTCCTTGAATCGGCGTATTCATCGCCGTTCTTTCCGCAAAGCTTCTGAGATTGAAATTGCGGCTCGTCAGCTCAGGGATATAACGCCGGCGCTGCATAAGCGTCGTAACATATCCTTTTTGCTTCGCTTCTTGGACCGAGTCTTCCATATACGCCTTGACGCCTTGGAAGCTCTCCAAGTAGCGGTCAATAAATGCGCCCGCTTCCTTCCGGGTAATACCGAGATTTTGAGAAAGCCCGTAATCGCTGATGCCGTAAACGATACCGAAATTGACCGCTTTCGCCTGGCGCCGCATGGCTTGTGTTACTTCATCCTCAGCGACATGGAAGACATCCATGGCGGTTTTCGTATGGATATCCATGTCATTCGTAAACGCCTCAATCAGATTTTCATCCTTTGAAATGTGCGCGAGCACCCTCAATTCAATTTGCGAATAGTCGGCAGCGAATATGAGCCAGTCCGGTTCAGACGGAACGAATGCCTGACGGATTTTGCGCCCCTCTTCCAGCCGGATCGGAATATTTTGCAGGTTCGGGTCCGTCGAGCTGAGGCGTCCCGTTTGTGTTAAGGCTTGATTGAAGCGTGTGTGAACCTTATGTGAATCCTTGCGTGTGACTTTCAGCAACCCCTCAATGTAAGTCGATTGAAGTTTGCCGATTTGTCTGTACTGCAAAATATAGGCGACAATGTCATGTTTGTCAGCAAGCTTTTCCAGCACATCGGCTGAAGTGGAGAAGCCTGTTTTTGTTTTCTTCACAACAGGCAGGCCGAGCTTTTCAAACAGAATGACGCCGAGCTGTTTAGGCGAGTTGATGTTAAACGGCTCGCCGGCGATTTCATGAATTTTTTCTTCATATTCTTTCAGCTTCGCCTTGAGCTCTTCGCCCATTCGTTTCAGCCTTTCGACATCCACCTTGACGCCCATTGATTCCATTTCTCCGAGAATGAGTGCAAGCGGAAGCTCCAAGTCTTCATACAATTCAAGCTGGTTATTCTCTTCCAGATCGTGCAGCAGCTTTTCCCGGAGGCTGTTTACGGCAGCCGCTTTTCTTGCGAGATGAAGGGCAAGCTCATTCTCAGCCGGAACGGCACGCTTTGCGCCCTTTCCGTAAAACGCTTCGTCGCTTGAAACGATGTGCAGCCCGTATTCCTTCGCAACACTGGCGACATCGTCGTAAGAATTGCCCGGATTAATGATGTAAGCCGCCAGGAGCGCGTCAAATTCCGCCCCCTTCAGCTCAATTCCTTGCCAGCGCAAAGCGACAACGGACCGTTTGCTGTCAAACACCCATTTTTTCATTGACTCGTCCTCAGCCCAAGACTTAAATACATCGGACTGGATGGCTGTGTCTGTCGGAATATAATAAAGACCCTTTTCATTCACGATGGAGAAGCCGAGAATCGGTTCTTCGTGATAATTGTCGCCGATCTGCTCGACGACCAAAGCAGACGGTGACACGAGCATTTCACTAGTAATCTCTGTGACCTCTTTCACGTCTACTTCCTCAAACGCTTCCTCCTGTGCCGCTTCTCCGCTTTCCTCTCCAAGCCGCTCAAGAAGCGTGTTAAAACCGAGGTCTTTAAAAACGGTAATGACTTGCTCACGGTCAAACCCCTGATAATCTAAATCTTCGAGCTTCACTTCAATCGGCGCATTTGTCATGATCGTAGCCAGCTCTTTGCTCATCAATGCTTGATCCTTAAATTCCTCAAGCTTTTCTTTTAATTTTTTTCCGCTCACTTCATCGATGGAGGCAAGCAGCTTTTCAACGGAATGGAACTGCTTCAACAGCTTAATCGCCGTTTTTTCTCCGACGCCCGGCACACCCGGAATGTTGTCGGATGAATCTCCCATTAACCCCTTCATATCAATGATTTGCGAAGGAGTCAGGCCGTACTTTTCTTCGACGTGCTCCGGTGTGTAATCTTCTACGTCAGTAATGCCTTTTCTCGTAATGGCAACGGTTGTTTTGCCGGTTGCAAGCTGGGTTAAGTCTTTATCTCCTGAAAACACCTTAACCTCGAATCCGTCTTTTTCAGCCGATACGGCCAGCGTTCCGATAATATCATCGGCTTCATATTCAGGAAGTTCATATCGGCTGATATTGTAAGCATCCAGAAGCTCGCGGATAAACGGCATCTGCTCTGAAAGCTCCGGCGGCGTTTTTTGTCTTCCGCCTTTATATTCTTTAAACGTGCTGTGGCGGAAAGTGGTTTTTCCCGCATCAAAAGCCACCAGCATGTGGGACGGCTTTTCATCTTCCAGCATTTTCATTAAAATCATCGCAAAGCCGTAAACGGCATTTGTATGAATGCCTTTTTCATTGCTTAACAGCGGTAATGCAAAAAATGCCCGGTACGCCAGACTGTTTCCGTCGACAAGCACTAATTTTTTTCGTTCCGTCATTCAATATCCTCCTAAGAGCAAAAGCTCCTTTTCCTCTTGTTTTAATCTCATCGCTTCTCTTATTTTAACAAAGTTCAATTTGAAAGGAAAATGAGCGAACCTCCCGGAAACGCAAAAAAGGACGGGAACAAGAAAAGACGTTCCCGCCGTCAAAATTGGCTCCTTGGATGAAGGGGTTCTGTTACATCCTAACAAGATAGGTTTAACAGGTCATGAAGAAATTGTTAATTCTTTGTAAAGCCGTTACGCCTCAAGCGCACGTTTCAGTGTCACAGTAAATACCGTGCCCTTTCCCGGTTCGCTTGATACTTCTATTTTACCTTCATGGGCTTCTATTAAATGTTTGACGATAGCAAGGCCCAGCCCCGTTCCGCCTGAGTTTCGGCTTCTGTCTTTATCCACCCGGTAAAACCTTTCAAATATCCGGGGGATTTCTTCTTTCCTGATTCCGATTCCCGTATCGGAGACTTCGATATCAACATCGGATTCTCTCACCTTTACAGAAATCGCAACCGATCCTTTTTCCGGCGTGTAAGTTAAAGCGTTGTTCGCCAGATTCAGGAATACCTGCTTCAGCCTGTGCGCATCCCCCGCCACAAAGATCGGCTCTTTCGGAAGATCAAGCTGAAAGCTGATGCCTTTTTCCGCAGCCTTATGCTGCAAAAGCGCTTCGATTTCATGCAGAATTTTAGCCGCATCAAAAGAATCTACGCGCAGCGTAAAGTTTTGCTGCTCCATTTTGGATAAATCCAATAAATCCTGCACGAGCGATTGGAGCCTTTCGCTTTCTTTCAGAATAATAGACAGAAATTCAGAAAGCGCCTTATCATCCTTCATCGCCCCGTCCAACAGCGTTTCCGTAAAACCTTTAATAGAGGTAATCGGGGTTTTCAGCTCATGGGAGACATTGGCGACGAAGTCCTTTCTCATCTGCTCCAATTTTTTAATTTCCGTCATATCATGAAACACGAGAACAATGCCTTTCCATTCATCGTCAGGACCCATAATCGGGACGCCGTCAACCTCAAAATAGCGCCGTTCAATTTTGATGGGGAGCCTGAGCAGCTGGCGCTTCTTCGTTTCTGTCATAAAGATGTCTTCGACCAGCCGAATGATTTCTTCATGCTCAAATGCGTCATGGTAAAGACGCCGAAGCAGACGTTCAGGATTTGTATGGAACTGCTTCGTATACGACCTGTTCACGAGATTAATAAAGCCTCTCCCGTCTATTAAAATCAAACCTGATCCGATATTTTCGATGACGGTCAGCAGGCGGTCGCGCTGCATATCCTGCGTTCTCGTCATTTCCATCAAATCCACAGCGAGGCTGTTCATAGCGCGCCCGAGACGGTCTGAGCGTCTTGCATACCCGCCGTAGGAGCGGGCGTCATAGTTCCCCTTAGACAGCTCAGTGGCCACTTTTGTCGCGGAGTCGATTGACCTTTTGTAACGGGAGGTCATATTCGTATAGAAGAAAACGATAATAATAAAAGCAGTACAAAGGCTTGCAGCCAGCATGCCCCACATTTCCCCTGTGATATTAGAACCTTTATCGATCGGCGAGGAAACGAGCACATACCCCGAAGTTTGACCGGCGGCGTTTTTAAGGGCCTTTCCATGCCATACTTTCTTTCCGTTCTGAATGGCGGCCGCATTTTTATTATGGGACACGAAATCCTTTATAGCCGAGTCATCAGCGCGGCTGCCTGAGTGATATAAACCGCGGCCTTTTTCATTTAATATGGACACGTCTATATCTAATGTACGGCCGGCATCTTTAATGACCGTTTCGTTTCTTTTATTGTTTACTTGGCCGGCGTCAAGGAGTCCGGCTATGTATGCGGCTTCCTTTTCAAGCTGTCCCGCCGTTCTTTCCTTGGCAGATGAAGAAATGAGCTGCTGCAAGAAAAGGCCGAGAACACTGAAAACCAATATGATACAGACAACGAGTAAAGCGAACAAACGCACACGGACTTTATTCATTCATTTTTGGCTCCTCCAGTTTATACCCCAAACCTCTGATTGTTTTAATATAAATGGGTTTTTTGGTATTAGTTTCAATTTTGTCGCGAAGATGGCTGATATGGACATCGACAATACGGGTGTCTCCGGCGAAGTCATAGTTCCAGACCGCGCTCAGCAGAAGGTCTCTTGTCAGCACTCTCCCCTTATGTTTTCCTAAATACAGAAGCAGTTCAAATTCTTTAGGCGTGAGCTCAAGCTGCTCTGATTTAAAGTACGCTTCGTAATGGTCCGGGAGAATTTTCAGTTCCCCGATGACAATCTGCCCGTCCTTTTCACCGTCCCTGTCATGCGGCAAAGAAGAAATATCAGCTCTTCTTAAAATGGCTTTCACCCTTGCATTGACCTCTCGCGGGCTGAACGGTTTTGTCATGTAATCATCCGCCCCGAGCTCAAGTCCCAGCACTTTATCAAACTCCTCATCTTTTGCTGTCAGCATTAAGATCGGAACCATCATTTTTTGCTGTCTGAGCTGTTTGCAGACGTCGATTCCATCCAATTTCGGCAGCATCACATCAAGTACGATTAAATCCGGCTTTTCCTTCTCTGCCTGTTCCAGAGCCTCTTCACCGTCTGATGCAGTGATGACCTCATAGCCGGACCGTTCCAGGTTATACTGTAAAAGAGTAACGATAGATTGTTCATCATCTACAACTAAAATTTTTTTGTTCATGCTGCGCCCTCCGCTATCTATTTTCCCCGACATCCAATTTTCTCTATTTTATGTGATGTTTATGTCTTTCATGATTTCATTTTAACGAATCCCGGTCTTTCAGACAATTCGCCTTTTTGATCATTTTCAGAGAAATAATGGCGCCAAAGATAAAGAAAACGCTTTCATTAGTTGTAAAAAGAGGAAGGCTTCTGTTTCGGAAGCCTTCCCGTTTACTTATGATAATACTTTCATCACGTTTTTAACAGATTCAACTGATTTAGTCAGCTGCGCTTTTTCATAGTCTGTCAGTTCCAGCTCGATGATCTGCTCAAGTCCGTTGCCTCCGACAATTGTCGGTACGCCTAAGTAAATTCCTTCATGGCCGTATTCGCCTTCTAAATAAGCGATTGTCGGCAGCACACGGCGCTGATCTTTTAAAATGGCTTCTACCATTTCTGTCAGTGAGGCCGCAGGCGCGTAGTAGGCGCTTCCGTTGCCGAGAAGGTTGACGATTTCCCCGCCGCCTTTTCTTGTGCGCTCTACAATCTCATCAAGACGGTCTTTCGGGATAAGCGTTTCAAGCGGAATGCCGCCTGCATATGAGTAGCGTACGAGCGGAACCATGTCATCACCGTGTCCGCCAAGAACGAAACCGGTCACATCTTTCACGGACAGGTTTAATTCTTCCGCGACGAACGTTCTGAATCTGGCAGTGTCAAGCACTCCGGATTGGCCGATGACGCGCTCTTTCGGGAAGCCTGATTCTTTGTAAACCGCATATGTCATCGCATCAACAGGGTTTGTTAATACAACGATGATGCAGTCAGGAGAGTATTTTACAATTTCACGTGTTACGCTTCTCATGATTTTTTCGTTTGTAGATACCAGATCATCACGGCTCATGCCTGGTTTTCTTGCAATACCCGCTGTGATAACGACGATATCTGAACCGGCTGTATCCTCGTAGTTGGATGTGCCGGTAATTTTCGCATCAAATCCTTGAACCGGGCTTGCTTCCAGCATGTCAAGCGCTTTTCCTTTAGTCGGGTTTTCTAATTGCGGAATATCAACGAGCACAACATCCGCAAGCTCTTTTTGAGCTGTTAAGAAGGCTGTTGTCGCCCCTGTAAATCCTGCTCCGATAACAGAAACTTTACTGCGTGTTTTTCCCATAATTCTCTTCTCCTTTTTTGGCCTCATTAGAAGTCTGCTTTAGGCTCAGTCCATGTTTTTAATAAGCTCTTCACCGAACTCTGAACATTTAACCTCAGTTGCACCGTCCATTAATCTGGCAAAATCATAAGTTACTACTTTTGAAGCAATTGTTTTTTCCATTGATTTGATGATTAAATCTGCCGCCTCATTCCAGTTTAAATGTTCAAGAAGAAGCACTCCTGAAAGGATAACTGATGACGGGTTGACTTTGTCAAGTCCGGCGTATTTAGGAGCCGTTCCGTGAGTCGCTTCAAAAATCGCATGTCCTGTTTCATAGTTGATATTCGCACCAGGGGCGATTCCGATACCGCCTACTTGAGCCGCAAGAGCGTCAGAAATATAATCTCCGTTTAAGTTCATCGTCGCTACGACATCAAATTCGCTCGGACGGGTTAAGATCTGCTGAAGGAAAATATCAGCGATGCTGTCTTTCACAATGATTTTCCCTGCTGCTTCCGCTTCGCTTTGGGCTTTATCAGCCGCGTCTTTTCCGTCTTTTTCAACAATGCGGTCATATTCAGCCCAAGTGAAAACTTTATCTCCGTATTCTCTTTCAGCAAGTTCATAGCCCCAATTTTTAAAGGCGCCTTCAGTGAACTTCATGATGTTCCCTTTATGAACAAGCGTTACAGACTTACGCCCGTTTTCAATGGCATACTCAATGGCAGCTCTGACTAAGCGGCTTGTTCCTTCTTCAGAAACAGGCTTGATGCCGATCCCGGAAGTTTCAGGGAAACGGATTTTGTTAACGCCCATTTCATTTTGTAAAAAGCTGATCAGCTTTTCAACTTCCTCAGAACCTTTCGCATATTCAATACCCGCGTAAATATCTTCCGTATTTTCACGGAAAATGACCATATCCGTATCTTCAGGACGTTTTACCGGAGAAGGCACCCCAGTAAAATATCTGACCGGACGCAGGCATGTAAATAAATCAAGCTCTTGTCTCAGCGCAACGTTCAGAGAACGGATACCGCCGCCTACCGGTGTTGTCAGCGGGCCTTTGATTGCGATGAAGTACTCTCTGATATCTTCCAGCGTCTCAGCAGGGAGCCACTCACCTGTTTTATTATAAGCCTTTTCGCCGGCATAAACTTCTTTCCACGTAATTTTTTTCTCGCCTTTATATGCTTTTTCAACAGCAGCTTCCAATACTTTTGAAGCGGCGTTCCAAATATCAGGGCCTGTGCCGTCACCTTCGATAAACGGGATAATCGGGTTATTTGGTACGTTTAATACTCCATTAGAGACTGTGATTTTTTCACCTTGTGACACAATATTACCTCCCAGTATGTAGTTCATATTTAGAAAACATTTTATTTTTCTTATATAAAAAACAAAATGATTTTTCTCAAGATTCTATCAAAATTGTAAACCATCAGAGGCTTGATTAACAAGAGGCTAACGACATGAAAATCACCAGCCTCCCGTTTCATCAGGCTCTTTCATCAATCGGAACAAAGGTCTGCTTATCCGGGCCCGTGTAATCAGCGCGCGGACGGATGAGCCGATTGTTATCGTACTGTTCAAGAATATGGGCGATCCAGCCTGACATTCTGCTGACCGCAAAGATCGGCGTGAACAAATCATGGTCAATGCCGAGGCTGTGGTAAACGGATGCAGAATAGAAATCAACGTTAGGCGGGAGTTTTTTCTCCGACGTCACGATTTCTTCGACACGGATGGACATGTCGTACCATTTGCTTTCACCCGTTAAATTCGTCAGGCGCTTGCTCATCTCTTTTAAATGTTTCGCGCGCGGGTCTCCATGCTTATACACACGGTGCCCGAAGCCCATTACTTTTTCTTTCTTTTCCATTTTGCTGCGGATATACGGTTCGGCGTTTTCCACTTCGCCGATCTCAGTCAGCATTCTCATAACGGCTTCATTGGCGCCGCCGTGGAGCGGTCCTTTTAAAGCGCCGATGGCAGCTGTGATGCCTGAGTAAATATCGGATAAAGTGGCGACACATACTCTCGCCGTAAACGTTGATGCATTCAGCTCATGATCTGCGTGAAGAATCAGCGCTTTGTTAAACGCTTCCACTTCAATCGGCGAAGGCTCTTCACCGTTTAAAGTGTAAAGAAAATTCTCAGCGATTCCGAACTCTTCCTTCGGTTCAACAGGTTCAAGCCCCTTGCGCATTCTTGAGAAAGCGGCGACAATACCCGGCACCTTCGCCTGCAGACGGATGGCTTTTCTGTAGTTCGCTTCCGGATTCATGGTATCGGCTTCACTGTCAGTCAGACCGAGTAAAGAAATCGCTGTCCGAAGCGCAGCCATTGGATGAACTTTATTGAGGGGATAGGATTTGAAGTGCTCAATGATTTCTTGTGGAACGACAGCTTCTGTTGCAAGCTGTTTTTTCAGTTCAGCAAGTTCCGTTTTATTTGGCAGCCGCAAGTGCCACAGCAAATAAATGATTTCTTCAAAACTTGCATTCTCTGTTAAGTCATCAATATCGTACCCTACATATGTAAGGGTATCGTCGATAATAGAACTTACAGATGATGTTGTTGCTACAACCCCTTCAAGACCGCGTGTTGCTGTCATATTAACCTCTCCTTTTCAATCAAAATTCCCCTTTAAAGAGTAGATAAAACATACGGCTTACTTAAAACGAGTCATGCAAACACTCCCTTTCCCCTTTAAGAAAATGCTTACATTTCACTGTTTGCGGTTACATAACCGATATGCTTATGAAAGAACATAACAAATTCTTATAAGCTTATTTAAGTTTAAGCCTATTCTTATTATAAACAATAATCAGACATTTGTTAAATGTTTACCTATAATTTTTTTTGTTTTTCGCAAATTTTCTTGATTTTACGCGGTTTTTTCCCCTTTTTCCGCAAGAAAAAAAGCGGTTTGAGGCCGCTTTTTACTTTATGAAGTGAATATTTTTACGATTTGCATAGCCAAGTAGGCAATTCCGGCTCCGATTAACGGACCGACGGCGACGCCCCCAAAAAGCGCGACGGCAAGTATCGTCCCGATCACAAGCGCCGTTGTAATATGAGGATCATTCTCCAATAGAGTAAGTCCGTTTTTTGCGATTAAAGCGACGGCGATTCCGGCTCCGAGGGCAATCCACGCATAATACGATCTCATCGCTTCGCCAAGCTGCTTAAAGCCGATATCCCCCGTTGCAATCGGCACCAAAACGGCGATCGTAATCACGGTGACTCCCCAGTTGATTCCTTTTGACTGAATAACCGGAAACAGTTTTTGATCAAGCCCGACGGCTTTAATCACAATGAGAAAACCGACGGCAAAAAGCAATGATTGATTTTTAGCTATAAGTGCAATCGCAAGCAATAAGATTAAAAATAAATTAGCCTGTGTAAACATGCTGAAAACACCCTCCTTCATCATAACTGTATTCATATCCTTTTTTTTCAGGAATAAACTAAATAAATAGGACGTGCCGACCGAGAGGAGGATCGATTTGAATCCGCAATACGCAACCATTTTTTTCCGCACGCTTTTTGTACTGGCTGTGGCCGGCGGCGCTTTGGCTGCGGGTTACGCCTCATTTCCGTTAACTTATCCGTTTCTGATCGCACTTATTCTTTCATCCGCGATTATCCCTTTTGTCGACTGGCTGGACAAACTGACGGGGCTCCCCCGCTCTGTAAACACAGTCATTGTCCTTGCCTTTTTTTTGCTGCTTCTCCTTGGCGCGGCTACATTTCTTGTAGCGGAAATCATTTCGGGAACGGCCTATTTGGCAAAAACGCTTCCTCCCCATATCAGCGCTTTTATTACCTATTGCGAGGAACTGTTCACATCCCGCATTCAGCCATTGTACCATGAGCTGACTGTCTTATTTAACGGGCTGGAAACGAAACAGCAGGCTTCGATCGTGACTCATATTCAGACGCTCGGTGATACAGCCGCTAAAAACGCGGGACTGATGCTGTCACACCTTTTTGAAATGATGCCGAAACTGTTTGCCGTTCTCCCCAATACGGCCGCCGTCTTTATTTTTTCATTGCTTGCGACCTTTTTTATCACAAAGGATTGGCATAAGCTGAAGGCGCTGCTGCATTCGATTCTTCCGGAACGGGTCTCAGCAAACGGAAAGGCCGTTGTGGGCGAGCTGAAAAAAGCAATGGCCGGTTTCATTAAGGCGCAGGCCGTGCTCGTTCT
Organism: Bacillus sp. ISL-51; assembly: GCF_018613535.1. Taxonomy (GTDB): domain Bacteria; phylum Bacillota; class Bacilli; order Bacillales; family Bacillaceae; genus Bacillus. Next base: position 91,843 of record NZ_JAGGQB010000006.1, on the reverse strand, counting down.
CTTTACAATGGTCATTGTCTTTATCGGACTTTTTCTTTTACACATTGAGCATGCGGCAACAATTGCCTTCTTTATCGGGCTTGTGGATCTTCTTCCCTATCTCGGCGCCGGGTCGGTGTTTGTTCCCTGGATTATTTACTTATCCATTACAGGACAGCTCCCTCAAGCCATCGGCATCGGAATTTTATATATTGTCGTTCTCATTCAGCGCCAACTGACGGAGCCGAAAATCTTAAGCAAATCGATCGGCATTGACCCTCTTGCCACGTTAATCGCCCTGTTTGCCGGTTTTAAGCTGTTTGGATTTTTAGGACTGGCTGCCGGACCCGCGCTGCTTGTCTTCATCCAAGCGTTTATTACGACCGGTACGCTTAAAGAAATATGGGCCTATATTACCATTCAATCAAAATAAAAAAGCAGCCTTTGTGACAGGCTGCCGTTTTTATTTAATAATCATCCGCTTGTTTTTCGACATTCCTCTCAGCCATTTGAACATTAGCGGCTTTGAACGGTTCCGGATAAACGGAATCAAGAGACAGGCTCCTAAGACATCTGACAGGAAACCGGGGATCATCAGAAGCAGACCGCCGATAAAGACGCACATACCGTCCAGAAGCGCTTCTCCGGGCATTTTGCCGTATTGCAGATCGCGCTGCACCCTGTGATACACATCGATTCCCTGCCTTTTTGCCACTAAGGCGCCTAAAACGCCCGTCAAAATAATGAGAAGGATCGTCGGAAAAATGCCGATCAATTTTCCTGCCAGCAAAAACAGGCCGATTTCAATTGCCGGACATACGATAAATAGTAAAAATAAGTATTTCATATTCTGCCCCCCTGCACTTCTCAGCACGTTCACCGCCCGCGCGGGAATGTGAAAAACAGCGAAAAGACGAAAAGAGAAGGGCATTCCCCTCTCTTCTCTTACGGCTGTTTAAAGAACGCTTGCGCGGCCTTCATACACTGTGCCGCGGGCAGCGTCAACTGTGATAACCTGTCCTTCTGTTAAAACAGCAGTCGCATTCTCCATGCCGACGATGACCGGAATGCCGAGGCTTAATCCGACCACAGCAGCATGACTCGTTAAGCCGCCTTCTTCTGTAATAAGCGCTGATGCTTTTTCAAGTGATGCGATCATGTCGCGGTCAGTGCTTGAAGCAACCAATACTGCGCCGTCTGTCATTTTTTGTTCAGCTTCTTTTGCATTTTTGGCAATAACGACCGGACCGAATGCTGATTTGCGTCCGATGCCTTGTCCTTTTGCCACAATGCTGCCGACGGTGTGGACTTTCATCAGGTTCGTTGTGCCTGATTCACCGACTGAACCGGCTGTAATGACAATCAGATCGCCGTGTTTGACAATTCCGCTGTCAAGCGATTTTTGAACTGCATCTTCAAGCATTTCATCTGTTGAATTGGCGTTTTGTCCGCTTGCCGGGAATACGCCGAATACAAGACCGAGTTTGCGTGATACAGACTCATTCACAGTTACGGCCACGATCGGAGCCTGCGGACGGTATTTTGCGATCATACGCGCCGTATGGCCGCTTTCTGTCGGAGTAACGATAGCTGATGCGTTCAGGTTGATCGCCGTGTGCGCAACAGATTGGCCGATTGCATCGGTAATCGTCATGCCGACTTGATTTCTGCGTTTAGACAGAATTTCTTTATAGTTCAGAGATTCTTCTGTGCGTGTGGCAATGTTAAACATCGTTTGAACGGCCTCAACAGGATATTGCCCTGCAGCTGTTTCACCGGAAAGCATAATTGCATCTGTTCCGTCGAAAATAGCATTGGCAACGTCACTTGCTTCAGCACGTGTCGGACGAGGATTGCGCTGCATGCTGTCAAGCATTTGTGTCGCCGTAATGACCGGTTTGCCGAGCGCATTGCACTTTTTGATCATTTCTTTTTGCACAAGCGGCACTTCTTCAGCCGGAATCTCTACGCCGAGGTCTCCGCGCGCTACCATTAATCCGTCAGATACTTCCAGGATCGCGTCAAGGTTATCTACGCCTTCTTGGTTTTCGATTTTAGGGATGATTTGAATGTCCGACGCATTATGTTCTTCAAGCAATTCGCGGATTTCAAGCACATCCGTAGAACGGCGCACAAATGACGCAGCGATGAAATCTACGCCTTGCTCAATACCGAAAGTGATGTCTTTTGCGTCTTTTTCCGTGATGCCCGGAAGGTTAACGCTGACGCCGGGAACGTTTACGCCTTTTTTATTTTTCAGCGTGCCGCTGTTTAAGATTTTTGTTTTGATTTCATGTTTTTCCGGATTTGATTCGATGACTTCCAATCCGATTAATCCGTCATCCAAAAGGATGATAGAGCCTTTTTGCACGTCTTCTGCCAAGCCTTCGTAAGATACTGAGAATTTTTCAAGCGTTCCCAGAACTTCTTTCGTTGAAACGATAATTTCATTTCCCGCTTGCAGGTCAAGCGCGCCGTTTTCCATTTGGTGCGTACGGATTTCCGGGCCTTTCGTATCAAGGAGAATTCCTACATTTTTGCCGAGCTTTTTACTTGCTTCCCGGATGTTTTTAATTCTGGCGCCGTGCTCTTCGAAATCACCGTGTGAAAAATTCAGGCGAGCAACATTCATACCCGCTTCCATTAATTTCGTAAGCATTTCAACACTTTCACTGGCCGGGCCGATTGTACAAACGATTTTTGTTTTTTTCAACTCGTTCACTTCCTTCTAAAATCTTCAGCTTTTGCCTCTTATATAGACAGTTCCTTTGAAAGCTGATACATGTTTGGTTCAATAGTATGTCTTGTCTCCAAAATTTCTATAATATCATGGTCTACAAGCTTGTTGTTTTGTATACCTACGCAGCGTCCGCCTTTTCCTTCGAGGAGAAGTTCAACTGCGTAAGCGCCGAGGCGGCTTGCAAGAACGCGGTCAGAAGCGCTTGGAGATCCGCCGCGCTGGATGTGCCCTAACACAGATACACGCGTTTCTAGGTTTGTTTCTTCTTCGATGCGTTTTCCGAATTCAACTCCGCTGCCTACCCCTTCGGCAACGATAATGATACTGTGTTTCTTTCCGCGGTCATGCCCTCTTTTTAAGCGGGCGATAATTTCGTGCATATCATAGTCCGCTTCAGGAATTAAAATCGATTCCGCTCCGCCGGCAAGCCCTGCCCATAAAGCAATGTCGCCCGCATGGCGTCCCATCACTTCAATGACATATGTACGTTCATGCGACGTAGCTGTGTCACGGATTTTATCAATCGCGTCGATGACAGTATTTAACGCCGTATCGAATCCGATCGTAAAATCAGTTCCCGGGATGTCATTATCTATCGTACCCGGTACACCTACACACGGAAACCCGTGTTCCGTTAATTTTTTCGCTCCCATGTAAGAACCGTCGCCGCCAATGACCACAAGCCCCTCAATGCCGAGTTTCTTTAAATTTTCTATTCCTTTTTCACGGCCTTCAACTGTTTTGAATTCAGGACATCTGGCTGTGTACAGCTTTGTTCCGCCGCGGTGAATGATGTCACCAACCGAGCCAAGCTCCAGTTTTTCTATTTTCCCGCTGATTAATCCGGAATACCCGTTATAAATGCCGTAAACCTCTACGTTGTGGTAGATAGCCTTCCGCACAACCGCGCGAACCGCCGCGTTCATCCCCGGGGAATCCCCGCCGCTCGTTAAAACTCCTATACGCTTCATTTCCTATTCACCTCAGAACATATATATGTTAAACATATCATGATCATTGCCCTAAAACAATGAAAAGGGACGCCTGAGCTCCCATGAAACCTTACCTATTATACAATTAAATAAATTGTTTTTAAATAAAATTTAAGGAATATCACAAAAAATAAACGTGAGCCATAGGCTTCACGTCTATTTAGTTTACCCCGATATAATGATCCTCAACCGAAACTTTCCCAATCGCTTTATATTTTTCATAGCGCTGGCTGATCAATTCTTCCGCGCTCAGTTTGATAAGAGATTTTAACGATTGTTTCAGAGTTTCGTCAATATAGCCCGCCTGCTGCTTAATATCATGGTGTGCTCCGCCTTTTACTTCTTTAATCATATGATCTATAATACCTAATTCTAATAAGTCAGGCGCAGTGATTTTCATGGTTTCCGCCGCTTTTTTGGCAAGGCTTGAATCTTTCCATAAAATTGATGCCGCTCCTTCAGGAGAAATAACCGAATAAGTAGAGTTTTCCAGCATAAACATGCGGTTGCCCACACCCAGAGCCAGCGCGCCTCCGCTTCCGCCTTCTCCGATTACGATACAAATGACAGGCACTGTGAGGCCGGCCATTTCGAACAGGTTTTTGGCGATTGCTTCGCTTTGCCCGCGCTCCTCAGCCGCTTTACCGGGATATGCTCCCTTCGTATCAATAAAGCAGATAATCGGACGGTTAAACTTATCGGCTTGTTTCATGAGGCGAAGCGCTTTGCGGTAGCCTTCAGGATGAGGCATCCCGAAATTGCGGACAAGGTTTTCTTTCGTATCTTTTCCGCGCTGGTGGCCGATGACGGTTACGGGCATGCCGTGATACTTGGCAACTCCGCCAACAATCGCCGCATCGTCTCCGTACGTTCTGTCTCCGTGGCATTCAAAAAAGTCGGTAAACAGATATTGAATGTAATCAAGCGTCGTCGGCCGGTCAGGCAGCCGGGCGATTTGAACTCTGTCCCACGGCTTCAGATTTTTATAAATTTCATCTTGAAGCTTGCTGAGCCGGTCTTCAAGCCTTTCGATTTCAGCGCTTAAATCCATATCCGAATCTTGGGTGAATTTTTTCAGTTCGGCGATTTTAGTTTGCAGTTCAACCACTGGTTTTTCAAATTCTAATCTTGCAGCCACTCATGCTCACCTCCTGTTTGGTGCATGTCCAGCAGATATCCGAGTTTATCTTTCATATCATTTCTATGAATTACTGCATCAAGCTGGCCGTGCTTTAATAAAAATTCCGCCGTCTGGAAATCTTCCGGCAGTTTTTCCCCGATCGTCTGTTCAATGATACGTCTTCCCGCAAAACCGATCAAGGCTCCCGGTTCAGCGAGATTATAATCGCCGAGAGAAGCGAAGCTCGCCGATACCCCTCCTGTCGTCGGATGGGTCATGATTGAAATAATCAGGCCCTGCTCCTCACTGAACAGCTTTAATGCAGAGCTTGTCTTCGCCATCTGCATAAGGCTTAAGACCCCTTCCTGCATGCGTGCGCCGCCGGAAGCGGTAAAGATGATAAACGGGACTTTTTCCTCTTTTGCTTTTTCAATTGCAAGCGTAATTTTTTCTCCGACAACGGAACCCATGCTGCCCATGCGGAATGTCGAATCCATAATCGCGATCACGGCAGGGAAACCGTTGATGTTCCCTTTTCCGGTAACAACCGCTTCATTCAAAGATGTTTTCTCACGGTCTTTTTCGACTTTTTCTAAATATCCCGGAAAACCGAGCGGGTTCTCAGAAATCATTCCCTGGTTGAATTCCTCAAATGAATCTTCATCCAGGATGCTTTCGATGCGCTGTTTTGCATTCATCGGGAAATGGTATCCGCAATTCATGCAGACGCGCAGATTTTTATCTAACTCTTTTGTGAGCATGATTTTTTTACATTTGGGGCACTTTGTCATAATGCCTTCCGGAACATCGTGTTTTGCCTGCTCAGACGGCACGGAAGCATATTTTTTCTTTTTTGTAAATATATCCTTTAACAAATGATTACCTCCCTTTTGTGAAGGGTTCTCTTCACTGCATGTCTTCCGATTAAGATAGACTTAATAATAACTTTACCGAAACTATTGTACTTTTTTTGTCAAACGGTGTCATCCTCCATTCGACATTTTTTGCTCTGAAACAGACCGATACCGGCTTTAAAAAAGCAGTGAAAACGTTGCTCAGCCTTGGTGTCAGCGTTTTCAAAAGAAATAACGGATACTGCTGAAATTTTTTCAAGACCTGCCCTTAAAAAAATGTCAGCAGTCCGTTTATTGAACAACAGCGCGTTGTTTTCTGCCAACGCGCTGCCATTCTTATCTCCGTTCTCTATTCACCGATGACAGTAAGCTTTCTTGTTTTTTCAGCGACTTCTTCAGGGTCAACGTTCATTCTTGCCACACCTGTTTCCATCGCCGCTTTTGCAACAGCTTTTGCAACAGCAGGCGCAACGCGTTTGTCAAATGGAGCTGGGATGACATAATCTGCGCTCAATTCTTCCTCTGAAACGAGGGAAGCAATGGCTTCAACCGCTGCAATTTTCATCTCTTCGTTAATATGAGTCGCGCGAGCGTCAAGCGCTCCGCGGAAAATTCCCGGGAATGCCAATACATTGTTTACCTGGTTCGGGAAATCGGAGCGGCCTGTTCCGATTACGCTTGCGCCGGCTGCGCGCGCATCCTCAGGCATGATTTCCGGATTCGGGTTCGCCATTGCGAAAATGATCGGATCTTTCGCCATGCTTTCAACCATTTCTTTCGTTAAGGCGCCTTCGACTGAAACGCCGATAAAGACGTCTGCATCTTTAATGACATCCTGAAGCGAGCCGTCTTTGCGATCTTGGTTAGTAAACTTCGCCACTTCGTTTTTCACACTGTTCATGCCGGCAGGGCGCCCTTCGTAAATGGCTCCTTTTGAGTCGCACATCACGATATCCCGTACGCCGAAATGATAGAGAAGCTTTATGATCGCGATGCCTGCCGCTCCCGCTCCGTTCGCCACGACTTTAATGGAAGACATGGATTTTCCTGACAGCTTCAGCGCGTTTACAAGCCCTGCAACGGTTACAATGGCAGTTCCGTGCTGATCATCGTGGAAAACCGGAATATTTATTTCTTTTTTCAGACGTTCTTCAATGATAAAGCAGTTCGGTGCCGCAATGTCTTCAAGGTTGACGCCGCCGAAAGTCGGAGCAAGCAGTTTCACCGTGTCGATTATTTTGTCCACATCATTTGTGTCAAGCGCGATCGGGAACGCGTCTACTCCTGCGAAGCTTTTAAAGAGGACCGCTTTCCCTTCCATGACAGGCAGTGAAGCTTCAGGCCCGATATTGCCGAGTCCGAGAACGGCTGATCCGTCTGTTACGACTGCTACCATGTTCCCCTTCATTGTATAATCATATACTTTGTTTTGGTCATCATAAATCTCTTTACACGGCTCAGCCACACCAGGAGAGTAAGCAAGGCTTAAATCTTCCGCATTTCTTACTTCAACCTTTGCTTTTGATTCTAGTTTTCCTTGGTTGACTTTGTGTAAATGTAATGCTTCTTCTCTTAGAGACATTCTTTAATACACTCCTTTTAAGTACTTTATTACATATTCTGCTGCATAGACTGGTACAATCTCTGGAGATGAAAAATATCAGAATCTTTAAATAAGATAGCACAATTGCTTCAATTGTATAACAAAACTATTGGTGTTACCACTATTTTAATACGACGTTTTGCCGGCCCAGCAGCTCTTTTAAACGGTATAACGCCTGATGGTCAGCTTGTATATGAAAAGAATCAGGCAGCTTAATCGTCTGCTTCTGCTTCTCATAATAAAGATACACGCCAGTTTCCCCTTTATGCTCCAGTAAAATACGCTTCATCTTTGCCAAAAGTTCCTGATTGTGACGGCTGCCTTCTATTTTGATATAAACAGACGGCGCTTTGTCGGTTCCCGTTTGTTCCAAAATGGATGCCCCGGAAATAATGAACTGTGTTTTTTCCTGCCGCTGCTCCATTTTTCCAAACGCGTATAAAAGCGCGCCTTCTTTCAAGAGCGGGGACAGCCTTCTGAATTGGTCAGGAAACACGATGGCTTCGATCTCTCCCGTTTCGTCGCTTAATGTGAGAAACGCCATATGCTGACCTGTCTTTGTCCGAATCATTTTGATGCCGGCGAGCAAAGCCCCGATTGACAGCTGCCCCTTCGGCATTTGCCGCGCTTCTGCTATTGGCAGCGCTCCCCGGGCCGTCAGCCCGTCCCTGAAGACAGACAAGGGATGGCTTGAGAAGTAAACGCCGAGGGCCTCCTTTTCAAACCGAAGCATGTCCACAAGCGGAAATTCCTCAGCTTCTACATATTTTGGCTTTATGGAAAAAGATTCTTCCAAAAACAATCCCATCTGGTCATCGTCTGCACGAAAAAGCTCGGCGTGCTCTAAAGCCACATCAACGGAGGCAAGCAAGGTCGCGCGGTTTTGATTGAATTCGTCCATGGCACCAGAAAATATAAGGGCTTCGATGGTTTTTCGATTTACACTTTTTGCAGGTACGCGAAAGCAAAAATCGAAAAGATCCTCGAACGGTTTATGTTTTCTTGCTTTATAAATATCTTTCACTGCCGAGACACCTACGTTTTTAATGGCGCGCAAGCTGTATCTGACGGCTCCGTTTTCAACTGTAAACGGAAAACTGCTGCTGTTTACTGACGGCGGAAGGACTTCAATCCCGCTCCCCTTCGCTTCGTACAGATATTGCGATATTTTGTCCTCATTGCCGATGACGCTCGTCAGCAGCCCGCACATAAAATATAAAGGATAATGCGCCTTTAAATACGCGAGCTGATAGCCGATCATGCTGTATGCTACAGCATGGCTGCGGTTAAATCCGTAGTTTGCGAATTTCACAATCAGATCGTAGACCTCGTTTGCAGTGACTACAGAATACTCCTTTTTTAAGCACCCTTCAACAAAATGGCTTCGCTCCCTGTCCAAAATGTCCTTCTGCTTTTTGCTGACGGCACGTCTGAGCAGGTCCGCCTCGCCTAAAGAAAAACCCGCCATACGCGATGCGATCATCATAATCTGCTCTTGATAGACGATGACGCCGTATGTTTCAGCCAGGATGCTCCTTACATCTTCATGCGGAACCTCTACACGCGCCCGCCCGTGTTTCCGGTCAATAAATAACGGGATATTTTCCATCGGACCCGGCCTGTACAGCGCATTAACCGCGACAATGTCTTCAAGCCTTGACGGCTTAAGGCGCTTCAGCACGCTCCTCATTCCTGACGATTCAAGCTGAAAAATCCCTGTCGTATCGCCTTTTGAAAGCAGTGTGAAGGTTTTTTCATCTTGATAGGAAATCGTGGAAAAATCTATTTTGGTATTTGTCTCTTTTTCAATCATCGTTTTAATCGATTCGATCAGCGTAAGATTACGCAGGCCTAAAAAGTCCATTTTTAAAAGGCCGAGATCCTCCAGATGATCCATCGCATACTGGGTTAAATATACGCCTTCATGGCCTTCCTGAAGGGGAACAATCTCAGAAAGAGGCTCTTGGCTGAGAACAACGCCTGCCGCATGTGTAGACGTATGCCTCGGAAGGCCTTCGATTTTCTTGGCGATTCGGAAAACTTTGGCAAGCACGGCGGATTCAGAAAGCCGCTGATTCAGCTGTGCGGACTGGCCTCTCGCCTCCTCCAGCGTCATGCCGGGTTTTGACGGGATCAGGCGGGCAAGCTGATCGGATTCTTTCGGGCTGATTCCGAAGACTCTCCCGGTATCTCTTAAAGCAGCCTTTGCCGCAAGAGTTCCGAAGGTAATGATCTGAGCCACGTGCATACTGCCGTATTTTTTTTGAACATATTGAATGACTTCATCCCTTCTTGTATCTGGGAAATCAATATCAATATCCGGCATGCTGATTCGCTCAGGATTCAGAAAACGCTCAAACAGCAGAGAATGCTTCAGCGGATCTACATCTGTAATGAAAAGGGTGTAAGCGACAAGTGAGCCTGCCGCAGACCCCCTTCCAGGCCCGGTTACGATGCCTTGCTCATGCGCGTATTTCATAAAATCCCACACGATGAGAAAGTAATCGCTGAATCGCATCCGCCTGATAACATCCAGCTCATATTCAAGCCGCCGGACAGCGCGATCATCGGGTGATTCAAAACGGCGTCGCAGCCCTTCAAAGCATACTTCCGCCAAGTAATCATCCGCAGATTTTCCGTTTGGCGCCGGAAATGACGGAAGCCGCGTCTGTCCGAGGCTGACATCAACATGGCACTGCTTTGCGATATTTGCTGATGCCTCCAGCGCTTCGGGATGCGCAGCGTAAAGCTCTCTCATCTCATCAGGCGATCTCAAATGTAAGCCGGGCATATCCCCGCTCTGATCAGCCCATTTTTCCCCGGCTTTAATAGCGCACAGACAACGGTAAGCATCTTGATCTTCTTTACGTATATAATGAACATCCCCGGTTGCGCAGACAGCGATTTCCGTCTCGGCGGACAGCCGGAGAATCTCCTCTGATAATGTCCCATCGTTTTTAAACAGCTGGTACCCTAAGTAAAAACAGCCTTCTCCAAACAGCGCCCGAAACTCTTTAGCGGTTTTAACCGCTTTTTCAAACTGCCCCGCTTGCAGCAAGGCTTCAATATACCCTCTTTCACCGGGCGTAATGGCGATCAGCCCCTCATGATAGCTTTTCATCCATTTTTGTTTGATGCCGCCCTTTGATTTGGATTGCAGCGCGCTTGAAATCTTCAGCAGGTTTTGATAACCGGCGTTTGTCGCAGCCAAAAGAACAAGCGGGCAGGCTTCAAGTTCGGATTCATCCGTGTAAAGAGATGCCGTCAGTCCGATAATCGGCTTGATTCCGTTTGCCTTGCATGCTTTATAAAATTCAATGGCGCCGTACATGACATTTTCGTCAGTCAGCGCCAAAGATGAATATCCGAGCGCGCCGGCCTCTTTGACAAGCTCTTTCACAGAAGCGGCGCTGTTTAACAGACTGTAGCCGCTATGTACTTGCAGGTGAACAAAAGACAAAGCCGCCACCCCTTTCTCATATACGTTCATTTTTGTCTTTCTACATTATAAGGCGGGTTTCCATAAGAAACAAATGTTCTTTTTTGACTCATCATCATACTTGTCCGTATCGCTCAATATGATGTAAGGTGAGGTGATGTATAAAATGGATCAGGAAGCCAGCTTTATGGCAAATTTCATTAATAGTTATTTTATCGCGTTCGGTGTTTTGTTCGGCGGTGCGCTGATCGGGGGCGTCGGCGCTTATTTATCAGGCGAGGCTCCGCTGACAGCGATTACGAAACTGGCGAACAGGCTGAAAATCTGGGCGCTCGTCGCGGCCATCGGAGGGACGTTTGACGCGGTGTACAGCTTTGAAAGAGGAATTTTAGAAGGGAATACGCGCGATATTTTTAAACAGCTTCTGTTGATTATCTCAGCCATGGGCGGCGCCCAAACCGGCTGGCTGATTATTTCTTGGCTGACCCAGGAGAATATCTCCTCATGAGAATTCCCGAATATTATAAAAAACCGGGGTGGCAGCGTTTTTTTGCGGGGATGATGTGCGGCGCCGCAGTCAGCTGGCTGTTTTTCCTGTTTACATACGCAACGTTTCAGGAAGAACAGGTGACATTAATCGAAAAACAGCAGGAGCATATGCGGGATTTGAAAACTCAGATTTCCATCTATCAGGAAGATCTTCATAAATTAAATGAAGACAATAAAAAAAGGCTGCTGATTCAAAGTGTTGATATTAAGCTGCTTAACGGCGAAAAATATAAAATTCCGCAGCCTGACAAAATGAAATTCGAAGAGCATGTAAAGGATAATATCTCTGAGGTCATCACAAAAGATATTGAAAGTGTGTATAAAACAAAGGAGCTTTTAAAACGGACGATTGAAAACAAAGTGTACACCATAAATGAGAAGGAATACAAAGCTGAGGTGAAAGAACTGACGATTTATACGAGATTGTCTGTCGAAATTAATATTTCTTTTGCGACGTAAATATGTCATTTTTAAAAATTTTCCAAAGATGTGTCGCTTTTTTCTCCGCTTTTTTATAAACTGTAAATGAGACATTTTCAATGAATCTGAAGGGAGGAAGGGAAAATGGAGGTTTTTAGTGAACGACGATTAGCAAAAGATCACGCAGACCGAATCAGACAAGGCTATTCCGCATATGCAGAAACAGACACACTCGCTTCCCTCATAAAAAAAGAACTCCAAATCTATAATCTCCGCGTCTACGAAGACCTGACTGAATTCGGCTGCTGGTTCATCCCCTTGACAGATGAACACTAAGAAAGAGGGTCTCCCCTCTACTTGTGTTCGTTACATAACTCTTCCAGATCAGCCAAAATCGGCTCGGTTTCGTCCCAGCTGTAGACGGACGCGCCGGCTGCGAACGGATGCCCTCCGCCGTTGTATTTTCGGGCAATTCCATTAATGACCGGTCCTTTTGAGCGGAACCGGACTCTGATTTGATCGTCTTCTTCTACGAAAAACACCCATGCGCGAATACCTGAAATATTTCCAAGCGTTCCGACAAGCTGTGACGCTTCAGAAGCGGTTGTCCCATATGTCTCCAGAATGTCTTTCTTAATGAAAACGGAAGCGACGCCGTTTTCAGACAATGACACATTTTGATAAATAAAGCCGTTCAGCTTCACCACATTCAATTTTGTTTCATACAATTGATTAAACAGCTCCGAGGATGAAAATGGGAACTCAATGAGCTCTCCCGCGTATTTTAATGTCTTTTTTGTTGTGTTCGGGAATAAAAAGCGTCCCGTATCACTGACGATACCCGCGTAGATCAGCTCAGCTGCTTTCGTGTTCAGTTTCCAGCCGTGCTGCTTTCCTTCCAGGTACAGCTCATAGATCATTTCGCTTACGGAGCTTGCATTCGTATCGACCCATAAAAGATCGCCATACGGATCTTCATTTGGATGGTGATCTATTTTCATGAGCTTTGCGCCGGAATGGTAGCGCTGGTCGTCGACACGCCCTTGATTTGCGGTGTCACATACGATGACAAGAGCATCTTTATATGTTTCGTCATCCACCTCATCGAGGGAATATAAGAAAGACAAGGTCGGCTCAGGCTGTCCGACGGCAAAAATATTTTTTTCAGGATACGTTTCCCGCAGGATTTCCGTAAGGCCGCACTGTGATCCGTAAGCGTCTGGGTCAGGCCTCACATGTCTATGTAAGATAATGGTGTCATATAATGATATGGTTCTGATCAGTTCGGATTTCATCTTTTACTCCTTTTTGTTTTTATTCATTTAATCATACTCTTTAATTACGGAAAAGGAAAATCTTTCGGCAAGACAGGTGTAACGGTTTCGTAAACTCAAACAATGGAGGATTTCATTTATGCTGGTTTTTGTTTTTCTCATCGGGCTTTCTGCCTGCTTTTACGTCTATTACAAAGTAAAGGGCGTTCGGACGAAACGGGCGCTGGCAAAGGAATGTTTTTCGGCTAAATCAAGTATGGCGTTAGGCGCGCTGGTGCTGCTGTACGGGATAAACCAAATGATTTTATTTCATTCAGTTTTAACCCTCGTCATCGGCGGCGTCTTCATTTTAATAGGGGCAGGCAGCGCATGGGCTGGGTATAAAGCCTATAAGCATTATGAACCCATCCATGCAAAAGAAGCGGAGAGAGACCATGCGTAATGAAGGACAAGGGACCGGACAGCGTCCCTTAACTTCTCTCCATCAGCTGCACCATCAGCATCGCTTTTGAAACGATGCCGCTTTGGCTTGATACTTCCACTTCCATTTTTCCGAACTTCCGGCCGGCTTCGAGAATGCGCGGTTTTACTTCAATGACCGATTCCATCTGCACGGGCTTTAAGAAGAAAATCGTAATGCTTTCAATCACCAGCTCTCCGCGTTTACGCGAGCGCAAAAACCTGCTGGCGGCCTGCGTTAAAATGGTCGTAAACACCCCGTAAGAGATCGTCCCAAGCTGATTGGTCATTTGCGGCGTTACCTCATATTGATAAACAGCCGGAGTCTGTTTATCATCTTCCTCTTCTTTAAATCCTCTTGAAACGATGTCATCGAGCTTTTCCCCGACCTGGGGCTGCTTTTGAACCATTTGAAGCGCTTTTAAGACATCCTGACGGCTGATCATGCCGACCAGCCTGTGGTGCCCGTCAGTAACCGGAAGCACTTCGATCCCTTCCCACACCATCATTTGAGCCGCGGAGGCAACCGACGTTTTTCCGATCACTGTGACCGGATTTTTCGTCATTACTTTTTCAATCGGCACAGACCGGTCATGCCCGGCGATATCTTTTGAAGTCAGAATCCCGTGAATTTTCATATGCTGATCGATGACCGGAAAGCGGCCGTGGCCGGTTTCATAGTTTTTCTCGTACCATTTTTCCAGCTTATCCTTAGGAGAGAGCGTGACGGTTCTTTCTGCCGGCGTCAAAATGTCTTCCACAAGCACAATTTCTTTTTTAATCAGCTGGTCATAGATTGCCCGGTTTATCATCGCCGCAACCGTAAAGGTATCATAGCTCGTGGATAGAATCGGCAGCTCCAATTCATCGGCAAGCTGAATGATGCTGTCATCGGTGTTAAAGCCCCCGGTTACCAATACAGCCGCGCCTGCTTCAAGCGCCTGACGGTGGGCGTTGATTCTGTTTCCGACAATTAACAGGTTCCCCGCCGCCGTATAGCGCATCATCGCGTCAAGCTCCATCGCGCCGATCACAAATTTATTTAATGTTTTATGAAGGCCTGCCCGTCCGCCGAGCACCTGGCCGTCTATTACATTGACAACCTCTGCGTATGTCAGCTTTTCAATATTTTCTTTTTTCTTCTGTTCAATGCGGATCGTCCCCACGCGTTCAATTGTGGAAACAAAGCCTTTATTTTCGGCTTCCTTAATGGCTCTGTAAGCCGTTCCTTCACTGACTTTCATCTCTTTTGCAATTCTTCTGACAGAAATTTTTTCACCGACAGGCAGCGAATCTATGTAAGATAGTATTTGTTCATGCTTTGTTGCCAAGCCTTTCACCTCTAAAGACAGTCTTCTGTTTTTATTATAAGGGTACGGAGGATTCATTCGCAATGAGGCGTCCGAAAAAAGACGGCCCCACAAAAAAACCTTCTGAATGCTTTGATTCAGAAGGTCAGTTTATCTTCGTTCAGCCGTCAGACAAGCTCGATTGACTCGCCGGCTGCCATGACTTTGCCGACGCCGCCCGCCAGGCTTTCAGCGAAAGCATCAGGGTCTTGCTCAATAACAGGGAAAGTATTGTAATGAACGGGAACCACCTGTTTAGCTCTCAGCCATTCAGCTGCAAGCTTCGCGTCCTCTGGCCCCATCGTAAAGTTGTCGCCAATCGGCAGAAAGGCCAGATCAATATGGTTTAATTCCCCGATCAGTTTCATATCTGAGAACAGCCCCGTGTCTCCGGCGTGAAAAATGGTTTTTCCGTCGATCGTCAATAAAATTCCCGATGGCATTCCCGTGTATGTGATGGTTTTGTTTTCTTCATCAGTGACGGCTGATCCATGGAACGCCTGCGTCAATTTAACTTTGCCGAAATCAAATTGGCGCGAGCCGCCGATATGCATCGGATGAACGTTTAGGCCCTTAAAGCCTAGATAAACAGCCAGCTCGTTCGGTGCGATGACGAGCGCATCGTTTTGTTTTGCGATTTGCTCTGTATCTCCGACATGGTCATTGTGCCCGTGAGTGAGCAGGATCACATCCGCTTTTACCTCTTCCGGCTTCAAGTCAGTCAGGCTGTTTCCGGTTAAAAACGGATCGATAATAATGTTATGCGTTTTTGTTTCCACATGAACCACAGAATGTCCGTAATACGTCACTTTCATCGTTTTTTCACCTCATTAAAAATTTTGTATTTATCAAATTCCCTTTTTTACAAGCCGAAAAACTTACAGGGATTGATGCCTGTTAATCACATTAAGCCCTCCTGTGGCTTCAATGACGGTTCCGGTTACAAGATCGGAGTCTTCCTCACATAAAAAAGCGATGATTCTCGCAATGTCTTCTCCGGTTCCGGATCTTCCTATCGGCGTATTTTCCTTGCCGATTTTCAGTCTCGCTTCCTCTATGGATGCTTCCTTCATGCCGCCTACGATATCACCCGGACAGACCATATTAGCCGTAATGCCAGATTCAGCCTCTTCAATCGCAATGGTTTTGGTCAGCGAAGCTAAGCCGACCTTTGCCGCCCCGAAGGCGGAACGGTGAAGCCAGCCGGGCGCATGGGCAGCCCCTTGGAAGCCGTATGTAATAATCCGGCCGAACCGCTGTTTTCTCATGGCCGGAATGACCGCCTTAAACAAATGAAAAACAGCGCTTAAATTTCCTTCCAGCATGCCGTACCATTCCTCATCTGAGTAATCGGCAAGCTTTTTTCGCTCAAATATGTACGGCCCGGCATTGTTAATAAGAATGTCAATCCTCCCAAACCGCTGAAGGGCCGCTTCGGCAATCCGCGTCAGATCATCTTTTCGGGTGACATCACCCTTTACGAATTGCAGTCTGTCATGGCACTGGGGATAATCAGCCTTCAGACAGGCGACTGCTTCTTCGTCCTGTCTGTAATTCACCGTGACGGAGAAGCCTTTTTCCAGCAGCATTTCAGTCACTTTCCGGCCTAATCCCTTTGTACCGGCAGTAATTAGAGCATGTCGCACATGAATACCCTCCCCAGGCAACGTCGCCGCTTCCATTAAGTCATTTCTCCCTCTACTTTACTATAAACAGGCGGCAATATCACTTTTTTGCACTTCAGTTGCATGAAAAAAAAGCCGTCTGTACAGACAGCTTAATCTTCAGAAGGAGAAGCGGAGGCTTCCTCCATTCCGACATAGCCGCTTTGGTATGCCTCTGAAATGAGCCGGGCCGTTTCTTCGCTTTCTTTTTCATCATAGATATAGCGTTCTTGTTCTTTGCGCATTCCTTCTACCTCCCATCAGTATAGATGTAGGGTGTCTTGTATGACGGGAAATTATGAAGGAAATTTTAACATATTAAAAGCCTGCACAAGCTTTTGCTTTAACGAGTGCCTGCTCTACCTGTTTAAAGCCAGTTCCGCCGGCGCTCATTCTTTTTTCCACTGCGTGGTAAGGATCGAGAACGGTGTAAATATCCTCCTCAAAGAGACTGCTTGCCTGAAGGAAATCTTCAAACGCCATGTCGCTTAAATAGATACCTTTTTCAATGCACGTGTACACAAGCTTTCCGACCACTTCATGAGCTTCCCTGAACGGCATGCCCTTTTTCGCTAAATAGTCCGCAAGCTCGGTCGCGTTCGAAAAGTCTTGTTTCGTCGCCTGTTTCATCGTGTCTATGTTCACGGTCATCGTTTGAATCATGCCTGTGAAAATCTGAAGGCTGCCTTCGACTGTTTTCACAGTATCGAACATGCCTTCCTTGTCTTCCTGCAAATCCTTATTGTAAGCGAGCGGCAGTCCTTTCATGATCGTAAACAGACCCATCATATCACCGTAAACGCGGCCTGTTTTTCCGCGGATCAACTCTGCCATGTCAGGGTTTTTCTTTTGCGGCATCATGCTGCTGCCTGTCGCGTACGTATCATCCAGTTCGATGAATTTAAATTCCTGTGAGCACCAGAGGATAATTTCTTCAGAGAACCGGGAAAGATGCATCATCAGCATACTGCTGCTGCTTAAAAATTCTAAAATAAAGTCTCTGTCACTGACGCCGTCCAGGCTGTTTTCATAAATGGAATCAAATCCGAGAAGCTCCGCTGAATAGGCGCGGTCAATCGGAAACGTAGTTCCGGCAAGGGCCCCGCAGCCGAGCGGCGATTTGTTGATCCGCTTCATGGAGTCGCGGAATCGCTCCTTATCCCGTTCCAGCATCCAAAAGTAAGCAAGCAGGTGGTGGGCGAATGAAATCGGCTGGGCGCGCTGCAAATGCGTGTATCCCGGCAGAATCGTCTCAATATTGGCTTCTGCTTTTTCAATCAGCGCATGCTGGAATTGTTCGATCAGCCCGATGATATGAGAGACATGGTTTTTTAAGTATAAATGCATGTCTGTCGCCACCTGGTCATTCCGGCTTCTTCCGGTATGGAGCTTGCCGCCGAACGGTCCGATTTCATCGATCAGCATTTTTTCGATATTTAAATGGATATCTTCATAATCAACCGAGAATTCCAGTGTCTCATCTTCTGCTTTTTGCAGGAGCGTTTCCAGCCCTTCACGGATTCTGCTCTCTTCTTCTTCCGTCAGGATGCCGCATTTTTTCAGCATTGCCGCATGAGCGAGAGACCCTGTAATATCCTCTTTGACTAGGTTTTGGTCGAATGTGATGGACGCGCCGAACTCATCGACCCATTTTTCCGGAGTTTTTTGAAACCGGCCTCCCCAAAGCTTCTTCATGCTTTAATCTGCTCCTTCTTTTTTACGATGCTGTTCACTTTTGTCGGCAGTCCCCAAAGCTCGATAAAGCCGATCGCCGCGTGATGGTCAAAGGCATCGTCTTTTGTATATGTGGCAAGCTTTTCATCATAAAGAGAAAATTCCGACTTGCGTCCTTCTACAATGGCGTGGCCTTTAAACAGCTTGACGCGCACTACCCCTGTAACGTGTTTTTGAGTTTCTTTTAGGAAAGCAAGCAGAGCGTCTTTTAACGGTGAAAACCATAAACCGTTGTAGATGATTTCAGACAGTTTTTGTTCGATTGCCGGTTTGAAATGGGCCACTTCTTTGACCAGCGTCAAATCCTCAAGCTCTTTGTGAGCCGTAATCAGCGTCATGGCGCCTGGGCACTCATATACTTCACGGGACTTAATGCCGACAAGACGGTTTTCCACATGGTCGATACGGCCGATACCGTGTTTTCCGGCTGTCTCATTCAGCTTGAGAATCAAGTCGGAAAGCGGATAGGACACGCCGTCGATTGAGACGGGAACACCTGCTTCAAACGCGATTTCAATGACCTCCGGGACATCCGGCGTGTTTTCAAGAGGCGCTGTCAGGTCGTATGCCCCTTCAGGAGGCGCCGCCCACGGGTCTTCTAATATACCGCACTCATTGGCGCGGCCCCACAGATTTTGGTCAATCGAATAAGGGCTGTCGAGATGAATCGGAATCGGAATCCCGCGGTTTGCCGCGTATTCTATTTCCTCTTCACGAGACCATTGCCACTCACGGACCGGAGCAATGACTTCCAAATCAGGATTTAATGATTTAATGGATACTTCAAAACGAACCTGATCGTTTCCTTTACCCGTGCAGCCGTGCGCTACCGCCACTGCGTTTTCTTTTTCCGCCACTTCGACGAGTTTTTTCGCAATCAACGGACGGGATAATGCAGATACAAGCGGATATTTCCCTTCGTACATCGTATGAGCCTGCATAGAAATGAGCGCGTAATCTTGGGCGAATTCTTCTTTTGCATCAATAACGTATGAGTTTGACGCGCCCACTTCCAGCGCTTTTTGCTGAACGAATGCCAAATCCTTTCCTTCACCTACGTCTAAACAGCAGGCCACAACATCATATCCCTGTTCTTGAAGCCATTTTATCGCTACAGAGGTATCAAGCCCTCCTGAATATGCCAATACAACTTTTTTTTGATCTGCCATGTCAAAAGCTCCCTTTGTATAAAAATTAGTTTCAATTAATAAAAATTCATTTTGTATGTATACACTGTAACAAGTAAATTCTGTTTTTTCAAGCTTTTTATAAAAAAAACTTCACCCATTTTTTGAGTGAAGCACAGCCTTTTTTATTCATTTACAAGTCTTTTTGAATCTCTCTGATGACGTGGGGCAATTCGGGAATAATGAGCTTATTCATCGCAAGCTTCACAGCGCCGGAAGAACCCGGTGTGCAGAAGACTGCGGTGTTGTGAATGACTCCCGCGGCCGCTCTGGAGAGGATGGCGGCCGAGCCGATGTCCTCCGTGTAACTCAGCATCCGGAACAGCTCGCCGAAGCCGGGGAGTTCTTTTGAAAACAGCGGGGTGACCGCTTCGATTGTGACATCCCTTTTTGCGATTCCCGTCCCTCCGTTCAGCAGCACCGCATCTGTATATTCATCCATACAGCCGGATAAAACGGCTTTTTGTAATTCTTCTTTCTCGTCTTTTACAATTTCATAAGCGACCGTTTGCAATCCTGCCGCTTTGATCAAATCCATCATTATACGCCCGCTTTTGTCCGTCTCTTCCGTTCTCGTGTCGCTGACGGTAATGACCTTGCAGCGAACCGTTGCAGGAGCCTCCTGTTTATGTTCATGCACGCTCATGTTTTCACCTCTTAACTGATTATGTATGAAAATATCGTAACGTTTCCCGTGGCGGCATTCAATAAAAAAGCACACCCGGAGGATGTGCTTTTTTGATGATTATTGTGCCAAACGGACAACGTCACGCGCGATCATGACCTCTTCATCAGTCGGAATGATCATGACTTTTACAGGAGAGTGAGGGTAACTGATAAACGCTTCCTCACCGCGTACGTTGTTCAGTGCAGGATCCCAATAAACACCCATGAATTCTAAGCCGCGAAGCACGCGTTCTCTGACTTCAACGCTGTTTTCTCCAATACCGGCAGTGAAAATAATCGCGTCAACGCCGCTCATTCTCGCAGCATAAGAACCGATGTATTTATGGATTCTGCTCGCGAACACTTCAAGCGCAATTTCCGCTCTCTCGTTGCCTTCTTTGGACGCTTCGACAATATCGCGAAGGTCGCTTGAGAAACCGGACACGCCAAGCAGTCCGCTTTTTTTGTTTAACGTGTTTAATACTTCATCGGCAGTTTGATCTGTTTTTTCCATAATATATGGAATTAAAGCAGGGTCGATGTTTCCTGAGCGTGTTCCCATCGCAACACCGGCTAACGGTGTAAAGCCCATTGATGTATCAATCGATTTTCCGCCTTCAACGGCTGCGATACTTGCACCGTTTCCTAGATGGCAGGAAATCAGGCGCAAATCTTCAAGCGGACGGCCGAGAAGTTCAGAAGCGCGCTGTGTAACATATTTATGAGATGTGCCGTGGAAGCCGTATTTACGGATGCCGTATTTCTCATAGTATTCGTACGGAAGGCTGTACAGGTAAGACTGCTCAGGCATCGTTTGGTGGAATGCAGTATCAAACACTGCAACCGCAGGCACATTCGGAAGCACTTCTTTGAAGGCTTTAATGCCGACGATGTTAGCCGGATTGTGAAGCGGCGCAAGTTCAGAAATATCTTCAATTTCACGGATTGTCTCATCTGTCAGTAAGACAGAATCACTGAATTTTTCTCCGCCGTGAACGACACGGTGGCCGATTCCGTCAATTTCATTTAAATCTTTTATAATGCCGAATTCAGTCAGTTTGTGAAGCAGCATTTTTACTGCAACCGCATGATCCGGAATATCTGTTACTTCTGTATTTTTTTCGCCGTTAACACTGATGGTGAAAACGCTGTCGGCGATACCGATCCGTTCTACTAAACCTTTTGTTAACACCTTTTCTGAAGGCATTTCGAAAAGCTGAAATTTTAAAGATGAGCTTCCTGCGTTAATTGCAATAATTTTAGACATAAATGACGCTCCTATCAAAATTCTTCTTCGTTATTTCGTTCTTTTTTCCCAGACCTTACATGCAGTCCAAAAAATATCTGACTTTTCCATTTAAACATTGTCAACTCAGCATTTCAAGTCAACATCTCGTTTGGTATCGCTTTCAATACGAAGTCGATATTTTCTGATAAATATTCACTATGCCATATGGATCGGACAGCCTGAAGAATTTTTTCTTTTCTTCCTTAATTTGTGTTGATCACATGTTTTCCATTCATTTAAAAAAGCAAAACAGTTCAAGGGTACGCCCCTTAAACTGTTCATTGAGCGTTTATTTGTCATTTTGAAACCATTGATCCAATTTCGCCATCATATCCCGCATGGCCTGCTGGTTTGCAAATGACGGCAGACTGGCCAGAAGCGCTTGCTTCGGCGGCTTTGCGGTTTCTCCTTTTTTCTGCAAAATTAAAATGCTCTTTGCCTGAGCCTCATCTTTAAACATGGAAGCCGGCAGCTGAAGGAGTGCGTTGATATGGACTTTTTCTGCAAAGAACTGCTTCAGCTTATCACTTTGAGCACTGTCAAACAGATGGTTCGGTATCATAAAAAACAAGTATCCGCCCGGTTTTGTATGCTTGACGCTTTGTTCAATAAATAAATGGTGAGCGAATGAATGGCCTTTATCCGCTTTCAGCTCGTACGCGGCAGCTCCTTCATCATTCGGATAGTAGCCGACGGGCAAATCACAAATTACCGTATCAACGGGATCGATAAATAACGGCTCCAGGCTGTCCTGGCAAAACAGCTCCATCTCTTTTTCCTGCAGGTTTGCCTGAGCGTAAGCGATCTTTACGAGAACATCATCAATTTCAATCCCGAAGCTTTTTGCCATTTTGTCAGAAAGCTGATTTGCTGCTGTGAGCAGGAGATTTCCGGTGCCGCAAGCGGGGTCTAAGAGCGTCAAACCCTTTTGGCCGCCCGTGAATTTATTCACCAAATAGCTGATGAAAAGGCCGATCGTATCAGGGGTCATTTGCCTGTTCGGATGTGATTTATCCTTCAGCCCTTTTAAAATGGCGAGCTGAAATGCTTTACGCACCCACTCATGCTCGTACGTTTTGAAATCCGCCTTTTCCAGCAGATTTTGAAGCTGTTCGGCATGCTTTTCCTGCACCGGGAGCTGTTCGGTTTTTTCAAGAAAATACATTTCCCCCGCTTCCGCAAGCCCCTCAATGTATGACAGCTGCAAGCCGTCAGCAATGACTCGGGCCGCTTCATCTAAAAGTTCGTAAATCTGACCGACATGGTCGTTTTGCATTTTGTTTCCTCCTTGCCATGAAAAGAGCTCCGCGGCAGCACCCGGAGCTCTTTTGCACCTCTTTACTTAATTAACGCTTTTGCAGCTTCGATAGGTTTTTCATAATTCGGGTGGTTTGTGGCTTCGCTTACGTATTCCGCGTAAACGATTTTTCCGTCCTGGTCAAGAACGAATACGGAACGTGCCAGAAGGCGAAGTTCTTTAATGTAAACGCCGAACGCTTCACCAAATGACATGTCTTTGTGGTCTGATAATGTTTCAACTTTATCAATTCCGTTTGCTCCGCACCAGCGCGCTTGTGCAAACGGCAGGTCTGCGCTGATCGTATAGACGTTCACATCGCCGAGTTTTGCAGCTTCTTCGTTAAAGCGGCGTGTCTGTGCGTCACATACCCCTGTGTCAATTGAAGGAATAACGGAAATGATGGTTACTTTCCCTTTCATGTCAGCGAGCGTTTTTTCTTCTAATCCGTTTGTCAGCACCTTGAAATCAGGGGCTTGGTCACCCGGCTTCACTTCTTGTCCGATAAGCGTTACCGCTCCGCCTTTAAATGTAATGTCAGCCATTATAATTCCTCCCTTTTCTATGTATAGCTCTATCATAGTCGAGTTTTATGTAAACTGCAAAGGTTATGCCGCATCGCAAAAAAAGCTAACTGCGGGCGGCAGTTAACTTTTATGTTATAAATCAATATCCGTCATTTTTTGATTCCGGCCTTTGTCATTTTTCTTAAACATATGCTGGATCCGTTCAATTGTCTGGGGCGCGGAGTCTAAAAGTTTATCAATAAGATGGGTGTTTTCATCTAAATGAAGCATTCTTACGCCGTTTGTTCCGACAATCAGAAACGCGATCGGCGTTATAGATACGCCTCCGCCGCTTCCGCCGCCGAATGGAAGCTTCTGCTCTTTTCTTTCATCATCCTCAGTTCTTTTTTCAGCCGGCTTTCCGCCAAATTCGCTTCCGCCTGCCGCAAATCCGAAGCCTACCTTTGAAACTGTTAAGATGACGCTTCCGTCAGGCGTTTCAACAGGGTCTCCAATGATTGTATTGACGTCAATCATTTCTTTTAAATTTTCCATAGCGGTTTTCATTAAACCTTGTATCGGATGGTCTGTCATGTGCGCTCCTCCTTAAACTGATGAATCATTCTTTGAAGTAACCGGAACCGGCTGTTTCTTTCGCAAGATAGAAAGTCCGTTCCGCCCGTATTTGAGCAATTTGAAAGCTGCAACTATAAGATGTCCAAAACGGAAAAAGAATATACACTGAAAATGCGTCTTGGAAGCAGGCACTTGAAATGAAGGAATGACTTCGTACACGGGTTTATGTAAAAAACGAAGGTGGTCAAAAAGCATCGCCATCAGTCCGCCCTTTATTGCCCACACGCCTCCGGCAGCAATACCCGTGGCAGCGGCGTCTTTTATCCCGATCACTGTCACCCACTCTAATTTCGTCACACGGATGCCAGCCAGAAAAGAAGCTCCGATTTCCTTCATTCTGACGACTTGATGCAGAATCATTTCAATTCGGTGAATGCTTTGCTTGACGTCTTCGTATGTTATTTTTTTCTTCTCATTTTTTTGGCCTTTCATTTTGGATTCCGTGTCCTGTCTGACATCAATCGATACATCTTCTTTGTTCACTTTAATAACGGGCAGCGTTTTTTTGACACGGATCAGTCCGAATAATGCCGACATTTTCAAGGTCAATTTGTCATTATCTTTATCGTGGAGATATACGAATGTCAGATGGATTTTCATTCTCATGAGCAGCCAGACCGCAATGAGAATGAGAACAGCTGCTGCGGCATATCCCATAAACTTCACATCCTTAGCAAGCATTATCGCCAAATCAAAAAAAAAATAAACCCGGACTTTTCTCCGGGTTTACTGCTTTTATTTGCGGTACAGTTTTTCATGAACGACGGCTGTGTCGGCGATAAGATCGTGAATCCCCTGCTTTTTAGGAGTAAACGCAACAACAGCGTAGAGAATCCAAATTTTATCAATATAACGGCCGACCGCTTCTCTGAAAATCACGGTGCCCCATGTCAGCCGTTTGCCGTCTGCGAGAGGAATGACCTTTAATCCAAAGACCATCTTGCCGAGTGTCTGATGAAACCATTTCGTCATGAGCACAAAATAGGCGAGATAGACGATTAAGGTTGTCACAGAGTAGGCAGAAACCGTAAACATACCGCTTGTTTTCGGGATGTTCATCAGGCTGAACACCGGGGAAACAATTAAGTGGTTAAGGCCCCAGATCACAAGCCAATCGAGAAGAAACGCCCAGAACCTGATCCAAAACCCTGCATACGCCGGCTCAAGCGCCCCGTGGCGTTCGGCTTCCTCTTCTTTGCCTTCAAAGCCTTCGTAAGTCGCGTCCATTCTTTCTTCCCCCCTACTTTGCATAGAGATACATCATTCGCGGCGAACCGGATTGTGAAATGAGTTCTTTCATATTCAGAAAATCCAGTTCGCTTTTAAACATTTTGTTCGCGCTCATGGATAAGAGCGACCCCAATCCAAAGCCTTCTTCATAAGTAACGACTGAAGCGTTTTTCATATTTTTATGATCCTTTTTCATCGCGCTGATTGTATCATCATAAAAACCGAGCTCATCGACGAGATGGAGCTTTTTCGCTTGTCTGCCGTCATAAACCCGGCCGTCGGCGATTTTTTTGACATCGGTTTTTGACATATGCCGCCCTTTTGAAATGACATCTACGAAACCTTCATACGAGCTGTCCACCATCGTCTGCATAATATTTTTCTCTTCCTTGGTCATCTCGCGGGTCGGAGACATGATGTCTTTATGAGCCCCGCTTTTTATGGTTTCAAACTTAATCCCGAGCTCATCGGCAAGCTTAGAGTAGTTCACGCTTTCCATGATCACGCCTAAAGAGCCTGTGAGCGTTTCCGGAGAAGCATAGATTTTATCGGCTGCCGTAGATATGTAGTAGCCTCCCGACGCTGCCATTGAACCCATAGACACGTATATCGGCTTCTTCGTTTCTTTCTTTACTTCTTCAAGTTTTTTATGTATCTCTGCGCTTTCATACACGCCGCCCCCCGGCGAATTGACTTTCAGGACAATTCCTTTGACGCTTTTGTCGTCTTTTGCACGCTCAATATGTTTTAAAAATGACCGGTGATCATACCCGCCTGAGCTGAGCAGGCCGCCTGACTCGCCGTTGTCCTCAATCGTTCCGTCCACTTCAAGCACGGCGATTTTGCTGCCGGGGCTGCCCTCCTCCAGCGTCACTTCCTCCGATCCATCGGTCAGTGACGCGAAGTCAGACCCGGTATCGCCGAAATTCTTCAGCACGCCGAAGGTCACGCTGGCAATCACTGATACGCCGAAGATGCCGATGGCGATGACGAGCGCGATCCATCTTTTTGCATTCATTTGTTCCGCCTCCTTTTCTACACTAATCGTACGTTCCCCCGTAAAAAAGGTTTCATCTTTTTATGAAACGGCTTTCACTTAACGGATAAACAGGAAACATGATACACTATTGCCACAGGTATTTTAACACAATACCTGATGGGAGAAAAACGTAAATATGACAGCAAAGGGGAATTGGGATATGGCCGATATTCGCCGCAATGTTTATTTTTTTCACAAACAAGACAACGAAACAAAAGAACAAGCCAGCTCTTTAAAGCAACTGGCTGAAACGCACGGTTTTAAAGTTGCGTCTCATCCGGAAGAGGCCGGAATTATTGCGAGCATCGGCAGCGACGGTTCGTTTTTACAAGCCGTCAGAAAGACCGGATTCCGTGATGACTGCCTGTATGTCGGAATCGCTAAAAAGGGAAAAGCTCATCTGTATTGCGATTTTCACAGCGATGAGCCTGAAAAAATGGCAGACAGCATGACCGCCGAACAGCTTGAGGTCAGAAAATATCCGCTGATTCACGTAACAGTAGACGACAGCAATCATTTTCACTGTTTAAACGAAGTTTCCATTCGTTCAAGCATCATTAAAACGTTTGTAATGGATGTGTTAATCGATGATCTTCACTTTGAAACGTTCAGGGGAGACGGCATGATCATCTCTACCCCGACAGGCAGCACCGCCTATAATAAATCGGTGGCGGGCGCCGTCGTTGATCCTTTAATTTCCTGCATGCAGGTATCAGAGCTTGCTTCATTGAACAATAACACGTACCGCACCCTCGGCTCTCCGTTTATTTTAAGCTCGGATCGAAAACTGACATTACGCGTGATTCAGGACGGAAACGAGCATCCGATTATCGGGCTTGATAATGAAGCGCTCAGCACCAGAAATGTAAAAAAGGTCGAAATTACATTATCTGAAAAGAAAATCAAAACGGTTAAACTGAAAGACAATTCCTTCTGGGAAAAAGTAAAGCGCTCTTTTTTATAATATAAAAAGGAGGACGGGCTGTCAGCGCCTGTCCTCTTTTTCATATACAATCTGCCCGCTGACGACCGTTTTTACCGCTTTCAGCTCGTGGAGCCGCTTCGGATCAACCGTAAACGGATCACCGCTTAGAATGGTAAAATCGGCATCATAGCCGGGTGCAATGGCCCCGCGGGTGTTCTCTTTGTGAATGATAGCCGCGCTGCCCGTTGTGTATAGCTGAATCGCTTCGTACACGGTTAAGCATTCTTTTTCATTATATACCGGCCCGTTTGGATTTTGTTTACTTGTCCTGAGCACCGCCGATTGAATGCCGAGAATCGGATCAACAGGTTCTATCGGGGCATCTGACCCGCCGGCACATAATATGCCTTTTGATATCAGCGTTTTCCAGGCAAAAGCCGTCTCCATCCGCTCTTCTCCGAGCCTGTCAATGACCCACGGAAAATCACTCGCGACAAAATGCGGCTGCAAATCAAGCCCGATCGAAAGCCGTGATGCTCTTTCTATCAGGGCGTGATCTAATACTTGAGCGTGAATGAGCCTGTCGCGCTGTCCCGGTTTTGCAGGATGCTGCTCAATGGCATCCTGCACTTTTTCAAACGCAAGATCGCCGATTGCATGCACGGCGATTTCCATCCCTTTTTCTCTCGCTTTTTTGACAAGAGAAGAGAGCGTCTTGTCATCGTGCACCTGCACGCCCGAAACTGAAGGATCATCATGATAAGGTTTTTTCAGCAGGGCCGTTCTGCCGCCAAGCGCCCCGTCGGCGAAAATCTTCATCGCTCCGTATTCTACATACGGACCGGTCGATTTTTGAAGCTGACTCCACTTGTCCGCGGCTTCATGATGAACGAGCAAATGCGCGCGGAAAGGATACAGTCCGCTGCCGGTTAACGACTCATACGCTGTAACAGGAACACAGACGTCTCCGTAGTATGCCAAATCCTCTGAGTGCCCCCCGGTCAATCCTTTTGACCAGCAATCCGTAATCGCTGTTTGAAGAGCGCGCTTTACATAATCCAGTGAGACTGGCGGCAAGACCTGTGTAACAAGCTCTTGGGCTTTATCAAGCAGAAGTCCTGTCGGCTCCCCGTCATCCCGGGCGATCACTCCGCCGTCCGGATCGGATGTTTCGCTAGTAATACCCGCGGCACGCAATGCGACGGAGTTGACCGCAGCCGCGTGCCTGCACACACGCTTCAGCAGAACGGGACGGTCTGGAAACAGCGGGTCTAGGTCATGTTTTGTCAAATGATTCGGCTGTGCAAATTGATTTTCATTCCAGCCTTCGCCAATCAGCCATTCACCGTCCGCAAGCCCCCGTTCGGCTTCTTTTGCGGCTTGCAAAATCGCTTCTTTTGACGTCAGGCCCGACAAATCAAGGCGAAGCAGTTTTTCCCCGTGTCCGATCAAATGCAGATGGCTGTCTGTGAAGCCAGGAAACATGACAGCCCCTTTCAAATCTATGTCAGCTGTATCATCTGAACCGTATGCCTCAATCAGCTCGGAATAACTGCCTGTTTGCCTGATAATGCCGTCTTCAATATAAACAGCTTCTGTAACCTGGTTCTCCTCAAGCATTGTATAAATGAAACCGCCGTGCCAAATCGCTTTCATTCACGCTCACTCTTTTCTGTATTAAGCTTTTTTATCCGCTTTAAGCCGTTCTTCACGCTGTCTCAGCTCAACACGTCTGATTTTCGCTGAAGCTGTTTTCGGAAGGCTTTCCACAAATTCAATCTCTCTCGGATATTTGTAAGGCGCTGTTATCGTTTTGACGTGGTTTTGCAGTTCTTTTACAAGTTCGTCACTTCGTGTTTCCTCGTTTTGCAGGACGACATATGCTTTCACGATCGAGCCTCTGATTTCATCCGGACTCGCCACTACGGCGCATTCTTTTACCTCAGGATGCTTCACAAGCGCGTCTTCCACTTCAAACGGTCCGATTGTATAGCCGGAACTGACAATGATGTCATCGTTGCGGCTTTCAAACCAAAAATAGCCGTCCTCGTCTTTTTTTGCGCGGTCACCGGTCAGGAAGTAATCACCGCGGATTTGTTTTTTCGTTCTTTCAGGGTCTTTGTAGTATTCTTTAAACAGTGCAGGAGTGCTGAGATGCACGGCGATGTCGCCTGTTTCGCCGACTCCGCAAATTTCGCCTTCATCGTTAATGATTTCTACTTGATTCCCGGGTGTCGGTTTCCCCATGCTTCCCGGTTTAATGTCCATATCTTTCAGAACGCCGACTAACAGCGTGCTCTCCGTTTGGCCGTATCCGTCTCTCACTTTGATGCCGAAATGCTTTTGGAAAATGTCGATGACTTCTCGGTTTAATGGTTCACCCGCAGAAACGGCGCTGTGAAGAGAAGAAAGGTCGTATTTGTCCAAATTCTCTACCTTTGCCATCAGGCGGTATTCTGTCGGCGTACAGCAGAATACATTGATTTGATAGCGGTTCAACAGCTCTAAATACGTTTCGGCATCAAATCTTCCGTGATAAATAAATCCTGTTGCTCCGCTTCCGAGAACTGCAAGCAGCGGGCTCCACACCCACTTCTGCCAGCCGGGCGCGGCGGTGGCCCAGACCGTGTCCTTTTCAGAAATGCCGAGCCATGCACCGGCGGATGTTTTCAAATGGGCAAAGGCCCAGCCATGTGTATGTACAACAGCTTTAGGCTGGCCGGTCGTACCGGATGTATAGGATAAAAACGCCATATCCTCTCTCGTTGTGTCAGCCGTTTGAAAGCTGTCTCCGTTCGCTTCTATCGTTAAGAGGTTTTTCCAGCCGGCATCACTTTCACCGATAGAAAGTGTCACTAGCTCATTTGTTTTCACATCTTGAAACGCATTGACAAATGAAGAATAAACAATGGCGCCTTTTACACCCGCATGTTTGATCCGGTATTCAAGATCTTTAGCGCGGAGCATTTCCGAGCAAGGAATGACGACCATTCCCGCTTTTAAAATAGCCAAATAGACGGCATATGCCTCAAGCACTCTCGGAACCATGACGATCAGCTTATCACCTTTTTCAAAGCCAAGTCCCTTCAGCCGGGCGCCGATTTTATTCGTTTCTTCCATCAGTTTTTCATACGTCCAGACTCTTTTATTGCCTTTTTGATCTTCCCACATAAGCGCGTTCTTCTCTTTCGAACGGCTGAATTTTTCTATTTCATTCACAAGGTTATAGTTCATTGGGGCGATTAAATCTTCTCGTTTTAACACGAACAACTCCTCACTTTCTTTATCCATTATACATAAACAGAGGACGTTACAATAAAGATATGCATAAATCCCTATTCTTCTTCGTGTATTTTATATATGAAAAAGAGCGGGGGCATCCCCGCTCCTTAGCCATTATGTGAAATTGTGATTAAAACTGCTGGTTGCTTCCGCCCATGCTTTGCTGAGCGAAAGAAACTAGACGTTTAGTGATTTCTCCTCCAACAGAACCATTGGCGCGAGAAGTTGTTTCCGGTCCAAGGTTTACACCGAATTCAGAAGCGATTTCGTACTTCATTTGGTCGATAGCTTGAGCAGCCCCTGGTACTAGCAGTTGGTTGCTGTTTCCGCTGTTTGATTGTGCCATGTGTATCACCTCCTTGTGAGTATAGAATGTGATAAAACACATGGCTTCATTCAGAAAAACTTTGGTAATTGTATACAGATTTTAAAACAAATCGGCGAATTTATCGTGTGCTTCTTGTTCTGAGTAAATAGTGACGGTTTCAATCCCGGCCGCCGCCTCTTCAATCAGCGGCTCAAAATCAACAAAGCTTTCGAAGTGCTCGATTTTTTCTTTTTTCGGGCGTGTTTTCGGGCTTGGCGGTGTAAAGATGGTGCAGCAGTCCTCAAACGGCTGAATACTTGTCTCATACGTGCCGATTTCTTTTGATTTCTCGATGATTTCTGTTTTGTCCATTCCGATTAAAGGCCGCAAAACCGGTGTTGCAGTCACGGCGTTAATCGCATACATGCTCTCAAGCGTCTGGCTCGCCACTTGGCCGAGGCTTTCTCCCGTTATAATCGCAAGGGCGTTTCGCTCTTCTCTGATTCTGTCAGCTATTTGGAGCATGAGGCGCCGCGTGGCCGTCATCGTGTAGTTTTCAGGTATTTGTTTTTGGATGAGCTCCTGCGTTTTTGTAAACGGCACGATATGAAGCGTCATGCTGCCTCCGAACCGCGCAAGGCATCCCGCGAGATCCATTACCTTCTGCTTCGCCCGTTCGCTTGTATACGGCGGACTGAAAAAATGCACGGCTTCCACTGACAGTCCGCGTTTCATCGCGTAAAAACCGGCGACAGGGCTGTCAAAACCGCCGGAAAGCATGAGCATTGCTTTGCCCGCTGAACCGACAGGAAGCCCGCCCGCGCCTTTTTCATCGCGGATGGTCAGGAATGTCGCTTCTTCCCTGATCTCAATCCTGAGCGGAATATCCGGGTTTTTCACATCAACGGTTAATCCTTCTGTGTTTTTCAAAATATGGGCGCCGATTTCAGCATTCATTTCATTCGTATTTAATTCAAACTGCTTGTAAGCCCGTTTTGTCGCGACTTTAAAAGTGCTCCCGGGTGTGTATTTGCCTTCTATCGCGGCTAATGCCGTTTTTTTAATTTCGTCCAGCCTGCTTTCGCATTTAATAGCGAGACTAAAACTTTGAATGCCGAATATATTCTTTAATAAGGAACAAATTTCCTCCGGATTTTCTCCGTTTAATGTAATGGTCATCCGGTCCCGGTTTGAAAAATATTTTACTTTTTTATAATCCTTTAATACCAGTCTGATGTTTTGTTTTAATCTTTCAATAAAACTGCGTCTGTTTTTTCCCTTTGTGGATATTTCCCCAAAGCGGATTAAGATGTGATCGTAATTCATATGCTACCTCATCATTTTTTTTAGTTTTTGAACAGCCGGTACAAGCGCGTTCATAAACGGCTCTGCGACCTCTGCTGTCTGGCTGAAATTCAGGCTGGCTCTGATGCTGCTTGACGCAATCTGTTCGCCCTTATTCATTTGCAAAAGCACGCGGCTCGGTTTATGCTCTCTCGCTGAACAGGCCGCGGTTGTAGAAACATAAATGCCCTTCTCCTCAAGCATGTGCAGGAGAACTTCGGCCTTCACACCCGGAACGGAGAAGTTAATAATGTGCGGCGCGCTGTTTTCGGCGGGAGTGTTGATCACAACTCCTTCCGTTTCTCTCAGCCTTTTGATCAGCACCTTCTTAGCTTCCTCCATGGAAGAAAGCCGCTCTGCCATCTCACGGGCAGAAAGGTTTACGGCTTTTGCAAGAGAAACGGCGCCTGCTGTGTGTTCTGTACCGGCTCGAATGCCTTTTTGCTGCGAGCCGCCCGTTATAAGGGGATTTAAGCGGGTTCCCTTTTTGACCAAGAGCGCTCCCGTTCCTTTTAAACCATGAAATTTATGCCCTGAGATGGTGCAAAGGTCAATGCCCGCCTCCTCTATTGAAAGGGGGACTTTATGAATGCCCTGCACATGGTCGACATGAAACAGAATATCCCGGTGCTGTTTAAGGAGATCGCCTGTTTCCTTTACCGGCTGGATGGAACCGACCTCATTGTTGACATGCATCATACTGACCATGATTGTATCCGGCCTGATGGCTTCTTTTACATCCTGAACGGACACAAAGCCGTCTTGATTGACGGGAAGATATGTGACCTCAAAGCCAAACAGCTCTGTCAGCTGATCAAGCGTCTCAGTCACTGACGGATGTTCAACGGCTGTAGCAATGATATGCCTGCCCTTCTTCATATTCGCCCAAGCAGCTCCCTTTAAAGCGGCGTTATTCGCTTCAGTGGCGCCTGATGTAAATACAATATCATAATTTTTCAAACGTAAGGTTTTTTTTATTTGCTGCGCTGCCGCTTCAAGAAGCTGCTCCGTCTCAGTTCCTAACCGATGCAGGGACGACGGATTGCCGAAATAACGGCTGCTTGTCTGTTTATATACTTCCAAAACGTCTTCATACGGCTCGGTCGTTGAGCTGTTATCTAAATATATCATTTTTTTAACTCCTTTATGAAAACGGTACATCGTATGATATTTATGTTACCATAACAAAAATAAATATAATTTCGCAATAAAACGAGTATTGACTTCTCTCCACTTTTCCATATAATAAGTAATGTTCGTTTTGTTATATTATCTGACAATTAATTGACAGAATATTTCAACATAGTATTTAGGAGGACTTTTATGAAACACTCACTACCTGTCAAAGATACCGTTATTATCGGTTTCATGCTGTTCGCGCTTTTTTTCGGGGCAGGAAATATGATATATCCGCCAGAGCTTGGACAAGCGGCCGGTCATAACGTATGGAAAGCGATGGGCGGTTTTTTACTGACCGGCGTAGGTCTCCCTCTTTTGGGGATTATCGCCATCGCCTTAACCGGCAAGGATGCCAAAGGGCTTGCTGATAAAGCCCATCCGGTATTCGGCACTGTTTTTACCGTTGTACTGTACTTATCAATCGGACCGCTTTTTGCGATCCCGCGGACAGGAACGGTTTCATATGAAATCGGCGCACTTCCTTTCCTTACCGGGGTTCCTGAGAGATTATCTTTATTTATTTTCACACTGATATTTTTTGCCATTACGTATTATTTAGCACTCAATCCGTCCAAAGTAGTGGACAGAGTCGGAAAAATCCTCACTCCGATTAAATTCGGAATCATTTTGATCATCGTCGTTAAAGCTATCGTGACTCCGATGGGAGGGCTTGGAGCCGTACATTCATCCTATTCGGGAACACCGGTTTTCAAAGGATTTCTAGAGGGCTATAAAACTATGGACGCACTCGCTTCGATCGTATTCGGCGTTGTTGCGGTCAACGCGGTAAAAAGCAGAGGCGTCACACAGCGGAAAGCGCTGGCAGCCGCTTGTATTAAAGCGGGGCTTATTGCAGCTGCCGGTTTAACATTCATTTATTTATCATTGGCTTACTTGGGCGCAACGAGCACAGACGCTGTCGGGCCGCTTGGAGAAGGAGCAAAGATTTTATCAGCATCATCTAATTACTTGTTCGGTTCATTAGGCAACATTGTACTCGGTGCAGCAATCACGGTTGCGTGTTTAACCACAAGCATCGGGCTTGTCACATCTTGCGGCGAATATTTTTCAAAACTGATTCCCGCTTTATCATACAAAATGGTGGTTACCATTGTCACACTGTTCAGTCTGGCGATTTCTAACTTCGGGCTCGCTGAGATCATTGCATTCTCAGTTCCCATCTTATCAGCGATTTACCCGCTGGCGATTGTCATTATTATCCTTTCTTTTATTGATAAAATATTCAAGGAAAGACGGGAAGTCTATATTGCTTGCCTGATCGGAACGGGTTTATTCAGTATTTTAGACGGCCTAAAGGCTGCCGGAATCCCGCTTGGGTCATTGAATTCGTTTTTGAATGACAATCTTCCGCTCTACAGCATGGGGATCGGCTGGGTTCTCCCGGGGATTGCAGGAGCCATTATCGGCTATATCATCACGTTTTTCATCAGCCCGCCCATTGAGCTGAATAAAGCAAATTCATAACGGGCTTAGCGCCTGCGGATTGAATCTATTTCAGCCGCAGGCGTTTTTTTGTGTTAAAAGACGCCGTAAAAAAACTGCACCTCTGATTCAATCAGGGTGCAGTTTGTCTCGTTATGATGCAGATTGATCGGCTTTAATGCTTTTCACCGCGCCGGGAGCCGCTTTTTCAACCGCTTCGGCAGCAATCTCATATGCTTCATTGTAGCTGTATGTGTAAAAAAGCCGTTCCGCTTCTTTCAGCTGTTCTGATAATATGTGATTCTGGCTTCGGAAACGATTGCCGAACTGGATGATTCGTTCAATGAGTTTTACCTGAATCACAAGTTCTTCCGCTTCCTTGCTGACCTCAGTGACGATGTTTTCCGCCTGCTCCAGATGTCTGCCGGCTTCCTCCATATTTAACGGAAGCTCTTGCAGCTGGTTTATGGTTTCTTCTATGTGAAGATGTGCCGTCTCCAGCTTGTCTTTCACATGTTCGGGGATGCCCGGAATATTGCTTTTTTGCAGCATCCTTGACGTGTCAGAAATGATTTTCCGCAGCCGCGTGAGCGTCTCTCTTGCCTGCAGCTCCTCTTTCCTGAGCGCCTGAAGATTTTGGCGGTATTCGGCATGTTCTTTCTGAACCTCTTCCATCTGCTTCTCTATGGCGTCAAC
Source organism: Bacillus sp. ISL-51 (assembly GCF_018613535.1). Classification (GTDB taxonomy): domain Bacteria; phylum Bacillota; class Bacilli; order Bacillales; family Bacillaceae; genus Bacillus. The sequence goes on along the minus strand of NZ_JAGGQB010000006.1, from coordinate 56,642 downwards.
TTCTTCTATTAACAGGGAGTAAGCGACATGCTCCCCGTCCAGCTTTTCTCTCGCCTGCTCAAGGAGCCGGCCGATTGTTTCCATACGCTTTTCAAACGCATTTTGTTTGCTGAGCTCTCCCGCTGTCAGCTGATAGCTTTCCTTAACAAGCTCCGTTTCGGCTTTGGTGCGGTCCTTTTCTTCCTCCAGCTTCTCATATGCAATGATCAGCTCCGGCATTTTGCTTAATACCGACTGCCCTGCCTCCACTTCGCCTTCAAGCTGTTCATACATGGACTGGATCGTTTCATCAATCAGCTGAAGCACGGACGATGCTTCATCGACGTCCAGCTCCTCTAAAAGCGCGTTCTCCGCCCGTTTTAATTGATTTGACAGTGTATCCAGTTCTTTTTCAATTTGAATATGCTCCAGTTTGTAGCCTTTTTCCGTCATTTCACGGTAGCCGTCTTTCAGCTTGGCAATTTGGTTCGGCACGGTCTGCTTACAGTCCGCGAGCAATTTCGGAACGTCATTTATGTATGTTTGAAGCTGATCGAGCCTGCGGTCCTGTTCAAGCAGCACTTTTCTCGCCGCAATATAATTTCCGCCTTCCGTCTCTTCTTCGAACTGTTTTATTCCGCTCCAAATCTCATCCAAATCTGTCTCAAGGCTGTTATAAAGCTCTCCGTAGAGATGGCTGTATGCCAGAAGGTTTTTCCGCGCTTTTGAATACTGCTCGCGCACCTGTTCGATCTCTCCGCGGCTTTTTTCCTCGCTTGTCACAAGGTCGCTGATCTCGCGAAGAATGCCTTCTATATTCGATTCGGCCGCGGTCAGGAGATCATCAATATGGACAAGGACCTGGTTCGCTTTTTTAAAACGGTATTTGTCCGCGTTCTCCTCGGCATCGTAAAGGAGCTCTTCAACTTTCGGCAAATGGGCTGTCACAATTTCATCCCACTCATCGCGCCATCTTTCAAAGAATTCTTCCGTCTGCCCGGTCATTTTTAGATGTTTAATCTTGGACATTTCTTCCACAATCGAACGGTTTAAAATTTCAATTTTCCATGACTCCAGCCGATCAATTTCCGTATAGATTTTTTTCCTGAAAAAGTAGCCCGCCGCAAACAGAACGAGCAGTATAATCAATAACCCAATGACTAACTCCATAATGAGCCCCCTTGTTGTTCAACTTAATCTGTCAGGGTGTTTTATGTATTCAGAAAGATTTCAATATATGTATTGAGAAAATCTGTCGTTTTCATTGTTATTATGATACCATGTAACCAACATTTTTTGACCAGAAATCAAAAACTTTTTGCATAATTTCGGCAGGATTCTGCAATTTTTAAACGGAGTGACATAAATGAAAAAACGAGACGCGCATATTCACACGCCATTTTGCCCTCACGGCTCGAAGGACGAGCTGGCACAATATGTTGAAAAAGCGATTGAAAAGGGCTTTGACTCCATCACATTTACAGAGCACGCCCCGCTCCCTCCGTCTTTCCAAGACCCTGTGCCGCTTCAGGACAGCGCGATGGCTTCAAGGCAGCTTGAAGCCTATTTAGATCGGCTTTCGCAATTAAAAAAGGAGTATAAAGGGCAAATCAGCATCCTTACCGGGCTTGAAACAGACTACATCACGGGTTATGAAGAGGAAACCGCGGCATTTCTTGACACATACGGCCCCTCTCTTGATGACAGCATTTTATCCGTCCATTTTCTGAAGGCGGGCCCGGCCTATTTCTGCCTCGATTATGATGAGCATACATTTAAAGAGCTGATTACGCGCTTTGGAAGCACAGAAGCCGTGTATGAACAATACTATCAAGCCGTTTATTCCTCAATTGTAACACCGCTTGGCCCCTATAAGCCAAAACGGGTCGGCCATATTACGCTTGTTAAAAAATTTGTGCGTCTTTTCCCTTACCGCATGTCACCGCATATAAAGGATCTCGTGTCCCGCTGCCTTGACGCTGTGAAAGAACACGGAATGGAGCTTGATTTTAATACATCAGGTCTCAGAAAAAAATTTGCCGGGGAAGCGTACATGGAAGATTGGATGGCGGATCAGGCGAAGCAAAAAAAAATCCCGCTCATATTCGGGTCGGACGCCCATCAAGCGGAAGATGTCGGCTATTCATATGAGACTTACAGAAGCACGGTTAATTCATAAGCGCGGCATCGTTTTGATGGAACACGCTTTTAATCCAAATTGTCACTTCTTCAAAATACCTTTTATAAAAATACGGCTCGTGAGGCTGCATATAGAGCACTTCCGTAATATATTGAGGCTGAAGATACGGCATCATCAGAAGAGATTTTAATTGCAGGATGAAATGCGGCACGGGCAGCGTCAGCCGTTCATGGCGTTTTTGCCCATCCTCGATCATCAGCTGCAAAATATATTTTTCTTTCATTAGATAAGTAGACATGATTTCCCTGATGAGCGTGGAATCAATCGTCACTTCCCGGTAAACAAACCGCGTTAATTGACGGTTGTCGTGCTGATAGGATAAAATATCGAAAATCACCCGCAGGATGCGCTCCTGTGTGTTTTCGCCGATCATACTGTCTGCGGCTTTTTCAAGCGTCTTGCTGTAGCCTTCGTAAAACTCGGAAACTAAATGTTCCATTAAGCCGCCTTTCCCTTTAAAATAGTAGGAGATGTGCGCTACATTTACATCAGCTGACTTTGCGATTTCACGGACGGACGTGCCGGAAAAGCCTTTTTGGTTAAAAAGCAGGACAGCAGCATTAATAATTTTGTCTTTGGTGCTTACTTTCATACGGCTCACCCCTTTATTACTTAACAATTCAAGCAGAAGGGCCCCGTTCCTGTAAGAACTTCTCGACAAATGCCGCCAGAACGGCCGGAACTTTGTTTTATATTATAGAAAAAGTGAGGGTTTTCCATGTTTCATGTCGAAAAACAATCCGAAGATAAAGAAAAAAGTTATCAGCTTCTGCTTAAACAGCTCGAAGCCATGACAGAAGACGAAACTGATGCGATCGCAAATTATGCAAACGCGTCTGCGCTTATATACCATTCGTTATCAGAAGTTAATTGGGCTGGATTTTATTTCGCCAAAGAAGGCGAGCTTGTGTTAGGACCGTTTCAGGGCCTTCCCGCTTGCGTGCGCATCCCGTTCGGAAAAGGCGTATGCGGGACTGCCTTCTCAGAAGGCGCCGTACAGCGGATTGCCGATGTGCACGCATTCCCGGGCCATATCGCCTGTGATGCTGCATCCCGGTCTGAAATCGTGCTCCCGATCCGCGTAAACGGTGAAGTTATCGGCGTACTGGACATTGACAGCCCCGTCAAAAACCGCTTTGATGAGACGGATGAAGCCTATTTAGCACAGTTTGTCGAAACGCTTGAAAAAAGATTAGGATAAAAAAAGGAGTTCGGCCATCAGGCCGGCTCCTTTTTTTGTCAGGGTGCTGTTTTATGGACGATCAGGCGGTTTTTGCCGGTCCGCTTGGCGGTGTAGAGCGCTTCATCCGCATGCTTGACCAGCATTTTTAACGGCATCGGCTCGGTCTTTGTCCAGCAGGAAACGCCGCATGAAATCGTCACCCGGGGCTCCGTATTTTCCCGCACGGCGCGAACGAGCCGCTTAGCGATGCGTTCTCCGGATGCCACATTGACATTCGGCAAATAGATGGCCAGCTCCTCGCCTCCCCAGCGCGCGGCGACATCATGTTCCCTGATATGGTATTTCATGACGGAGGCTACTTGAATTAATATAGAATCCCCCGTCTGATGCCCGTATGTATCATTAATGCTTTTGAAATTATCAATATCAACGAGAATCAAAACCCCCCGTTTATTAATTTTCATGCTGTATTGGATTTTCTCATCCAAGTATATTCTTGAATACAGCTCCGTCAGCTGGTCCGTCTGCACAAGATGCTCAAGCCGGTCACGCAGCATTGAATTCGTCACAGCCAATGTGGCGTGATGCATAAGCGCTTGGAACAGCTTGTACATTTCAAACGTAAAAGCATACAATTCCTTTTTCAGCAATATTGCGAATCCGAACACGGCATCGTTTTCTATCATCGGCACTGCCATCAGCGATCCGTAGCCGTCTTCGCCGAACAAAGCTCTGCCATTGCCGATAAACACACCTTTTTCTCCTTCAAAGAGCTTTTCTTTTACTGCATTGATGTACTTGTCTGCACAATCTGTCTCAAAAAAAGCCGTATGTCCCGGCAGGCGGTTTTGCGCTTCAAAATGATCTATATGAAAAAAAGCCACTTCTTCTGCGTGAAACGTTTGAGTCATAATGGCGGCGAGCTCCCGCATCGTATCCGTCAGCCTGAGCCGCTGATTAAGCTGGCGCGACGTTTCATTAATCAGTTCCAGGTTCGCAATGCTTTTTTTCGATTGCTCGTAAAGCTGCGCATTCTCAAATGCTTTTCCCGCGGCGCTAGCAAGCAGCAGCATTTCGCTCAGGTGGCTGCATGATAGCACGGCCTCCTGCATTCCTTCAGCCTTCAGAACCCCGTATGTCCCCTGCTGGCCTTTGATCGGCAAATATGCGGATGTTTTCCCCTTCCTCTGCATTCTGCCGGACAAATAAACCTTCAGGGCATACGGATCCGCATCCTTTCCTTCCATATGCAGTTCTTTTGCGAGAAGCTGTCTGTCCGTATCCTGATCCTGTGAGATGAACAGTAAAAAACGGAAGGACTGAAAAGCCGCGCTCAAGCTCGCCTGCAGTTTTTCAAGCACCTCATTTTGATCCAGCAAAGAATGGAACATTTCTGTCATCCTGTGAATTTTCCGCTGATGCTTTGTCTTCTCAAACAGTCTGCTCTGCCTCACAGATTGATTGATAAACTGGGTAATAAGCTCAGGCAGGCACTCAGGAATCGCCAGTCCGCTTTCCGAACAAAGAAAAAAACATCTGCCGGACGTTTGATTTTTTATGATAAACGATGTGTCACTCTCTTTTAGCGGAGCATAATTCGGTTCATCTTCTGATTTTATGGTGAAATGGGATGATTCAGCCGGTGAAAGGGTCAATGAAAGAGATGCAAAGCAGGATTCAAGAGCTGAGGCCAGCCATAACAGCGAGTCGGACAGTGAGACGGATTCAGATTTCGTTAAGAAGAACATCAGCATCTTCTGTTGAAAGGCCGTCACTTGATCGGTTGTTTGTTTTTTCATTTTTTATCACCTAAACATGTACTGCTCATTTTTTGTTCATTATATCATAAACCTTTACTCTTCATGGAGAAATGGTTGACGGCAGGAAAGAAAAATCATATAATGTTCTTTGTGTGAAATATTGCAGCCTTTTTGTTCAGCTTCTGTGTTTTCATTTTGTTCCTTAGCTGTAAGGTGTATCGTGTAACTCTCTGCTGCTGGAGCGAGGATACATGAAAACATAATGTGCACGGTCGAATAGAACAGACGGTTTTTATTTTCCACAAAAATAAAACCAAAGGAGGAGTCACATTATGGCTCGCTATACAGGTCCATCTTGGAAACTGTCACGCCGTTTAGGAATCTCTCTAAGCGGAACAGGTAAAGAATTAGAAAAACGCCCTTACGCACCAGGTCCACACGGTCCGGGACAACGTAAAAAACTATCAGAATACGGTTTGCAATTGCAAGAAAAGCAAAAACTTCGTCACATGTACGGTGTAAACGAACGCCAATTCCGCACATTGTTTGACAAAGCTGCAAAAATGACTGGTAAACACGGCGAAAACTTCATGATTCTTTTAGATTCACGCCTTGATAACGTTGTGTACAAGCTAGGTCTTGCGCGCACTCGCCGTCAAGCACGCCAATTGGTAAACCACGGTCACATTCTTGTTGACGGAAGCCGCGTTGACATCCCGTCTTACCAAGTAAAACCTGGTCAAACAATCGGTGTTCGCGAAAAATCAAGTAACCTTTCTATCATTAAAGAATCTGTAGAAGTAAACAACTTCGTTCCTGAGTACCTTACTTTCGACGCTGAAAAGCTTGAAGGTACATTCACTCGTCTTCCAGAGCGTTCTGAACTTGCTCCGGAAATTAACGAAGCGCTTATCGTTGAGTTCTACTCTCGTTAATTAAAATGCTCTTTAAAGAGCATTGAATTAAACCCTAGAAACGTTGTTATATCAACATTTCTAGGGTTTTTCTTTTGGGTTCTGATATGTATTTTCCCTTATATAATTGGGGGGAGATTTAAAAATGATGTTGTTACGTGAGTTACCAGCAGGAACCCCTCATGATCTGCCGGGTGGGCATCGGTGTAGGGCGTAAAATAAAATCAGCAGGTATGTAAAAACCCCTCTCTAAGGGACTGGGCCTCATGAGAGGGATTTTAACTTTATTTCAGTTTCAAGTTTTTCTTTTGTTTTCGGTCCCCCGAAAATCAAAAATACTTTTGGTGTTACGATGAGAGTGCTGAATTTAAACAATCATGCCATGCTCAGCTGAGGTTCAAATAATTCGTAATGAATTGATTCAGGTACGGCATTTAATTCAGAAATCAGTTTTTGCATTTGTTTAATAAAAGACGGTGACCCGCACAGATAATAATCAGCATCTTGATTTACGATCACTTCTTTTAAAAACTGTTTGTTAATCTGCCCTTCACGGAAACGAACATTACCTGAACGGTCTTTCTCGGATGGCTCACTATAAATAAAGACAGATTCAACTGATGAATGTTCTGCAGCTTCCTCTGCTTCATGCCGCAAAGCATGATATTCACTATTCTTCGCAGCATGGATAAAAAGAATGTTTCGTTGCGGTTGATTCTTAACAGCTGTTTTTAATAAGCTTATCATCGGCGTAATACCGACCCCGGCACTAATAAGAACTAAATCTTTTTCAGAAGACGAATCCAAAATAAAATCTCCGGCAGGCGCACTAATTTCTATTGAATCCTTCTCATTTAATTGATCATGCAAATATGAGGAAACGATCCCCTCTTTTTTAACTGAAATACGGTAATATTCCTTACCGGAAACATCTGATAAGCTATACTGACGAATATGGGTATAACCTGATTCCGGGATAAAAATTTTCACACTGATATATTGCCCTGCTTCAAACTCGGGCAGAGGTTGTCCATCTTTCGGCTTTAAATAAAAAGATGTAATTTCTTTACTTTCCTGAACCTTTTTCTCAATACTGAACGCCTTATATCCTTTCCATCCTCCTTTTTGTTTTTCTGCTTGTTCATACATTTCCTTTTCAATTCCGATAAAAGCATTTGCGATGACGCCGTATGCCTCTTCCCATGCCTGGATAATTTCAGGAGTTGCAGCATCCTTTAAAACATCCTTAATGGCAATTAATAAATATTTCCCCACAATTGGATAATGTTCAGGTTTAATTCCAATACTTCTGTGTTTATGACTAATTTGTTTCACAACAGGAATAATATTTTCCAGACGGTCAATATTAGCAGCGGCTGCAATCACAGCATTTGCTAAAGCAGTACGCTGCGTTTTTTTCTTTTGATTTGTTTGATTAAATATGTTCAAAAGCTCAGGGTGATTTTGAAACAACAGGTCATAAAAACGTCCTGTAATTTCTTCCCCGTGTTTTTCTAATACCGGTACGGTGCTTTTAATAATTTCAATTGTTTTTTCTTTCAGCATCCTGTTTACCCCCCAAAGATGTATATTGTATACATCTTTAAATTAACGCTTTTTCCGGACAAAAGATATATTTAAAATGAATCTTTAAAAGAATTGACACAAATTTGTTAATTAAATGGTATTTTCAACTCTTTTTTATAAAATTCCCTGTATAACAAGAGGCTAATCGACCCAATTTAAACCTTCAAAAAGAAAAATTTACAGATGATATCAGGATAAAAGCAACAAATAAACAAATAATAAAATTCGTTTAGTCATTCCTTTAAACCGCAGCGTTCAATCGGCACGACTTCAGCACGCCGTTTTTATCCGCGCTTCTTTCTGGATGCCCCTCACAGTTGTGACACTCTAAACAGATCATCTCACGCTTATCTTGATCAAATGCTCCCACATCGTAATAAAATGGTGAACCGTGTCCCGCGGCTCCGGCATTCACAACCCAAATAGCCGTCCCTGAACAGAACGGCTTTTCTTACTCGCTTCCAGCGTGCAGTATTATAGATGTTGTTTCATTCGTCTCGTTGTCTTGCCTAACTTATTCCCGATTCGGTTTAACCGAATAGACCGCACATGATATAAAGCGCAATAAACCATGACGCTGCCGCCGTACTCAAGCTGTTAACCGCCGATTGCACACCCCGAGATGTACCGGATGGAGTCTGCAAAGCACATAAAAAAGCACCCTGATAAAGAGTGCTGAATTTGTAATGCTCTATTGGTTTAAAAGCCATTTTATCCGCTCATGTGAAGCGATGCAGTGCAGCATGATAAGTCAAAAAAAGATGAAGCCGGCTAAATGACTAAAATACAGCGCAGCAGCAGCCGCTGCGAAAATCAATAACTTGATAATCAATCTAGTCATCCCGTTTACAGCTATTACAGTTTGACCGCTTCGGCTTGGATCATCGGGAACTGCAAACACGGGCCAGATAACCATTACCGCAATTGGCAGAACTAAAGTTAAAACAAGTCTAATATAACCATTGAAGTGAGTCCAAGTAAATAACACTAAGACGATCAGTGCCGCGACTTTAAGTGAGAATCTTAAAAGCAAATTAATTTGATTCAATGTTTTCAGCTCCTGCTGTATAAAAGCACCCCGCAGCATGGTTTTGTTTTTTTAATTCACGTTACTTTTAAATAACCATTCTACTTCCGTTAATTTTTGTTTTTGAACATTTTTTGTGAGGTTTGGTGAAATGGGCTTTAACAGCTTCTTCGTTCTCCCAAATCTCCCAAAGCATTATTTTTCTTTCTGATGGTTCAAGAGGATAAGCATGGAATGCAATACATCCTTCTTCTTTGTTAGTTGCTTCCTCAAGCTTTTTGAATTCCCCCATTATTTCATTAAGGCCCTTATCACTAATAATGTTCAAGCATGCAGTTATGTAATGCATCGAATCCCCCCTCTTTCAATTTCTATCTTTTCATTATACCGTTTCTTTGAACCACTTCAGTCATTTGCAGAATTTTCCGAACGATAGCAGTCCTTCATAAGGGTGACGGACTTCATACAAAAAAGCACTCCTTCGGTGACCTGTGTTACTTAACCCGCTCTCTAATATTATCGGTTACAAAACTTTTTAAAGTTTGTAAACCTTTTGACTTTCTTGGAGAGATTATCCCCAGTTTTTCTCCGTTATCAATCCACGGCTATAAAAAAACAATATATTAAAAGTTTTCCTTGTAATCTCAATTGGCTGCCTTCTTTTCGTGTTCACAAAAAATCAACATAAATTTACATAGACAAATTTAACAATATATGTAATAATACAACCGTATTAAAAAGGAAAAAGGAGTGTTTAAAATGAACTTCAAAAAAGTTTTAACTGGTTCCGCCCTGTCTCTGACATTACTTGTTTCTGCTGCTCCTGCTTTTGCTGCCGGTCCTGCTAATTCATCCATCACATCAACACAAGCAGAAGTTTCTGCACAATTGATTAAAGATTCTTTCACTCAAGATTTTGTTTACAGATCAAATATCCCCAACGTAACGATTAAAAACGGATATAAGTATTATCTTAAATCTGTAGAAGTTGTAGAAGGGTTTTATCGAGCGACTTATGAAGGCTGGATCGACTAAAGAAGGGGCTTCCCCCTTCTTTTTTTCAGAAACTTACTTCTCTCCTATATTTGCCGCAGCGCTTCTGAGTGCAGAGACAAGACATCAGATTAACCCCAGATCCCTTATGAGAGCAGGAGAACTGGGGTTTCTTTTTCATCGGCTATGTTTCTTGCTAGCAGATTTATAATAAAAAAGACTCATAGAGCAGGCTCTTATTCACTTCAGCGAAATATAAACTCCTGTTTGATTACGATCAAATGAAACTTGGTATGAATCTTGATCTGAAGTGACCCCCACCTATGTGGCCGCTGTAAGAATGATTTATCCGGCCAGTCACTTCCCCCCGAATAAAAAGTAAACAAAACACGATCGCTTAGACCTATTCTCCCCTTCATACAACATAAGTAAAATATATAAAGAGCTTGCGCTTTGGCTTTCCATTACATGAAGGGGGTCTGCTTGTGTGGATCATTATTTTGCTGCTAATCATTTTAATCGGTTTTACCGGAAATATTGTATCGCTTTTGAGAGCGCTAAGACATACCAATCAAAGAATCATGGAGCTTTTAGAAGAGAAGAAAAATAAGTGACCTCCCCAATGGGGGCTTTTTTTATTCCGGTTTTTGTCAATAAATTATTCATTCGCACTTCTCACCCGTAATAGTAAAAATAGTTTCTGCAGATTTCCTGAAAAATGATTTGGTGCCCTATTTCGTTCGGGTGAAGGCCTTCTGACATGCACATTTTGCGGAATGCCGGATTATAAGGGTCAATTAAATCTGTATAAAACAGGTCAGCATACGGCACGGAAAGCAGCGTGCAGGCTTCTTTTTGGGCATCCACATAGTCGGCCAGCGTCAGCCCTAATTTATTTTTATCGGTATCGCGCCGGACAATCTTTCCCTCTGAGATTTTCGCCTGCCTCGTAGCGGTCACGACAATGATGCTGCACCCTTTGTTTCTGCTGCGCAGCTGCTGAATGACTTGGCAGAACCCTCCGTAAAATGTGGTAATATCCTTTTCGTCTTTGCCAATGCCGATATGGTTGCACCAATCGTCATCCGTTCCCTGCACAATAATGACTTCATTGCCGGACGTCTTAAGCGCCTGCTGATAGATGTTATTTTTTCCGTTGTTGCTCATATTGACGCCGCTGACAGAAAGATTCGTAATCTCGGCCTTTGTCCGGTCTTTCAGAATATCAGCGAAGCCGTATTGTGCGCGCAGGCCCCGGGCGACGCTATCACCCAGAATAGCGATTTTCTTAGCGTTTCGGAGCCCGCTTTTTTGGATAAAGTCAATGCTTATATGCCCGCTGTCCGTGATATGTAAAAGCTGGCTGCTGATATTTGCATGGGCTGTTTCTGAGGAGAAGTGATTAATGGCTTCCTCTGTTTTTTCAAAGTTCGTATTGAGCGCTTCTTCTGGTAAATTTTTATTCAGATGAAACATAATATCATCCTTTCGTTTCTATGATCCGGCATAACCCCGGTCATTTATTTGGCCCTGAAAGCAAAAACGGACACCAAACAAACAGCGCAATGTTGTAAGTTCAGTGTCCGCAGGCTTTCCTTCCTGGAGTTTATTGGAAGTTCTTTCTTTATTCAATTATAGCAGATCACGTTCCTTATTCGCATCCGTTAAACATAGGAGATTCCATGTTTAGCATTTAAAACAGCGTTTGCGTGAAGAACGTTTTGTACGTTTATGGCTGCGAGAGCGGCGAGTGCGTCTCGTACGTCTGAAACTGCGGGAGCGGCAAGTGCGTCTCGAGCGTCTGAAGCTGCGGGAGCGGCGAGAGCGCCTCGTACGTCTGAAGCTGTGAGAACGGTGAGTGCGTCTCGTACGTCTGAAACTGCGAGAACGGCGAGTGCGTCTCGTACGTCTGAAGCTGCGAGAACGGCAAGAACGATGGGTGCGATGGTGCTTGCGCTTTTTTGAACGGCCCGAACTTTTTCGGGAAACCGGTTCTTGGTGTAAATAATCTCCTAAACCTTCTCTATGAGCAACAGCAACTCCCTGTTGAATATCGTTATGAGAAATACTGTTCATTACTTTCACCTCCTAGAGAAAAAGGAATTGTTTCCCTTTTCCCATAACATAACGTATGAATCCTCCCCCTCAGATGTATAAGCTACTTGCTGATTTCAAAAAAAATAAGTCATCTATATTAAGAGTCACAAGGATATCCGCCCTTAGTTTTACTTTATTTCAAAGAAATGTTGGTTCAAATCCGTTTGAAGATTTTGACTTGTGCTACCGCCGCAAAAAAAGAGACCCTCTTTGATGGGCCTCTTTTTAGGAATGTATTAAAATATCGAATACCAATACAGCACAGCTTCATTTGCATGTTTTTTTATCCCTTTATACAGGCAAAAGTCAAAACCGCCAATCTTAAAACCGCAGCTCTCATAAAATTGACAAGCCTTTACGTTTACATTTTGTGTTTCCAGCATGATGCCCGGCATCTTATGTTCCTTTGCCCATTGTATGACCCGTTCTATTAATGTCCTGCCGATTCCTTGGCGCCTGTGCTTTATATCGACTTTCATATCTTCAATATACGCATATTCATTCCAGTTGCGTTTTACCGTAACATACCCCGCAAGCTGATCGTCTATATACGCTGCATAAACCGCCTGATTCGGGTGATCAATATATGCCGGGAAGTCGGACGATTCTTCAAGCTGTTCGCCGTCCTTATAGCTTTTTATATAGCCGGGGATATTTTCAACCGTATACTGAATTTTATTTTTATCCATAGAGAGGACGAGAATCGAATCTACTGTAAACCTGTCATCAATTTCAATCAGCTGATCCTGATCCTCCTTTGCCATCTTTCTTATGGTCAGCTCCACGTATACTCTCCTCCTAGGAACATTGCTTGATTTTCAATTTGCGCTTGAGAGAGCGTCTTTTTTGAATTTTTATGATTGAAAACTCCTTCTGACTTATGTTCCTCCGCATGCCTGAAACTCCTCGGTATGAACAGTCCTGAATTTCTTAAGAGAGGCCGAAAGTATTCCATAACGGGATTGATGACATCTGTTTTCCTCTTATCTATCGTTCACCTCAAATAAAGTCAGCCTGACATCATGTCAACCGCGAATAAAAAACACCCCCGAGGGTGCCTTTATCAGTAAATTTTAATGATTTCTTTCAATTTATTTATTAAATAGTTGTTGTACTGGCTTTTTTTATAATAATTATGCAGCTCTTGATTGTATTTCTTTTCAAGCTCGTTTGCTTCTTCGGCCAAATCATCGTAATAAAAATGGGCCTTAAAGCCGTCTCTTTCCTCTGCTGCATACTCATTTGCTATCAGTTCCAGCATTTCTTTACGTGAATTTTTTTGTAAAAATTCCTTTTGAACCGCCTCGAATTTTTTTCGCAATCGTTCATTGCTTTCTTCAATTTCAGCAATCCATTTTTTAAACGTTTCGATTGATTCTGCAGCTTTCACTGCCTTTCACCCCCTGCCTTTATTATGAGTGAAAGGGAGTTGGCCAGGGAACGGTTTGCACATTTTGTCGAACGATTAAACACCGGAAACGGCTGTCCGGCGTCATCGCTTTCATTTTTTCCTTTCGCTTTCTGGCTCAGGATGAATCAGCACTTGAGCGTTTTTAAATTCATTTGTGATTTCCTTTTCGATACGGTCGCATAGGCCGTGCACCTCTTCTATAGTAAAGTGAGAGGATACGACTAAGTGGAAATCGATATACTCCTGCGGCCCTGAGCGCCTTGTACGAAAATCGTGTATTTCAATATATTCGCGCTTGAAGGAGGTAATAATCTTTAGGATTGTCTCCTCCTCCTCGCCGGATAAACGAGTGTCAATCAGCGGAGGGAATGCTTCTTTCATTAATTTAAAGGCTTCAAGCATGATGTAAACCGCAAGCACCAGGCCTATGACCGGGTCAAGTATGTACCACTCCGTTAAAGCAACAAACAGAAGGCTTACTGCAACGCCTAACGATGTGTACACGTCCGTCAGTAAATGCAGGGCATTTGATTTCATGGCCACGGAGTTGACCTTTCGGGCTTCTTTTCCCACCATTTTCGATACGATAAAATTAATGACCGCCCCTGCAAGCATCACAATGATCCCCAATACAGGCAGGTGAACAGGCTCCGGGTTCACCAATTTCTGCACGCATTCATAAATCATCCAAATACCCGCCGCAAAAATTAAAATCGTCTCAATGGTTCCAGATATATTTTCCACTTTTCCATGCCCGTACGGATGCCCGGAATCAGCAGGCTTTTTAGAAATCCTCACAGAAATAAAGGCGATAAAGGCAGCTATTAAATCTAAAAAAGAATGGATGGCCTCAGAAAGAATCGCGACCGAACCGGTTAATATTCCGACGGCTATTTTAAGAAATACGACCAAAGAATTGCTTACCACTGATAAAAAGGCAATTTTAGAGGTGTTTTCCACCATGATCCTCCTCTTCTGTTTCCATGAACATATCGTATCAAACCTTATTTGTTTGGGTCTACAGCAACGTTTTTCACAACAGCCATACATGTAACTCGCCCTAAAATATGTTGGAAAGCAACAAAAAATAGGCTTGCATCCATTCTGAAAGACCCTATAACACGGTCCCATTGACAAAAATAACCGCTTACATTATAGTGGTTTAATGAATAACCACTACGGAGGTTTTTTATGGAGGATGTACTGAAAGAATTACAAAAATTCGGTTTTTCTCAATATGAATGCAAGGCATATATCGGTTTATTAAAACATTCACCTATTACAGGTTATGAGATAAGTAAACGGTCTGGCGTCCCGCGCTCGATGATTTATGAGGTATTAGGAAAGCTGGTTGATAAAGGCGCTGTCCATATCGTGCCTTCTGATCCGGTTACATACGCTCCGTTAGCGGGAAGGGAATTAATTGACCGGCTGCGGCACGATTTCGAGAGCTCCTTCGGCTATCTTGAGGAAAAACTATTGGCGCTTGAAAGTGAGCAGGAAATGAACGTCATCCGCCGCATCAGCACCAATGACCATGTAATTAATGAAATGAAGGATATGATTGAAAAGGCAGAAGAAGAGCTGTGGCTGTCCGTTTGGGAGCAGCAGGTTCCTTTTATTCAAGAAGCCATTAACAAACGCGTCGCAGGAGAATTGCCCGTTTTTTCGATTGTATTCGGTCCTCCGGAGATGAAGCTCGGGCTTACGACACATCATAATATGTCTCCTGAAGTGGCTGAAAAACGCATGGGCGGGCGGTTAACAATTGCTGCCCGCGATAATAAAGAAGTATTGATCGCTAATTTTTCACCTCAGACAAATGCGTGGGCCATCAAATCAGAAGATCCCGCCCTCGTTCTCGTCGCCATGGAATATATGAGGCACGATCTGATGTTTGCGGAGCTTGTGAAAGAGGTTGGCGCTGAAAAGGTAGAAGGGCTGATGAAACAAAATCATTCCTTATTTCATGTAGTAACTGGAAATCGGTTCATATAAATGTGAACCGTATTTTCTTTGATTTTTTCATTAGTAGTTATCATTATAATCTCTAAAAAAAGGAGCTTACACAATGATTAACACGGAAGTTCAAAAAACGGTTTCACAGGAAATCAATGATGATAGTTTTTTACAAGGGGTGAAGGATTGTGTGCCTACATTGCTCGGCTATATGAGCATCGGCTTTGCTTTCGGCATTGTAGGCGTTTCCTCTCACCTTAGTATTTTGGAAATCTCTTTATTATCCTTGTGTGTATATGCCGGGGCTGCTCAATTTATTATTTGCTCGCTCCTTGTGTCCGGGAGCCCGATTTCAGCCATTATTTTAACGACGTTTATCGTCAATTTGCGTCATCTTTTACTGAGTCTGACCCTCGCGCCGTATTTTACGAAGTACTCTTTAACGAAAAACATCGGCTTCGGCATTTTACTCACAGACGAATCGTTCGGGGTGGCGATTAACAGGCTGGCTAAAAACGGCAAGCTTTATGACAAGTGGATGAACGGCCTTAATCTTACAGCTTATCTGTGCTGGGTGATCTCTTGCGTGCTGGGGGCGCTGCTCGGGCAGTGGATCTCCAATCCTGAAGCGCTCGGTTTAGACTTCGCATTGCCTGCCATGTTTGCGGCGCTGTTGGTGCTGCAAATGCAGACGTCCGCATCAGAAAAGCTGAAGCACAATCTTTCTTTGATTGTCTGCATGGTGATTTTTATGATCTTATTATCGTATGTTGTTCCGTCACATGTCGCTGTTATCGTCTCAACCGTGATCGTCGCAACTATCGGGGTGGTGACGGATAAATGAGCATCAGTATGCAAATGATCTGGATTATACTTGGCTGCATGATTGTTACGATCGTGCCGCGCATTCTGCCGTTTATATTTGTGCGGAACATCCAAATGCCGGAGCTGGCATTAAAATGGCTTTCTTTTATTCCGCTTTGCATCCTTACCGCCTTGGTAACCGAAGGCATGATCGTGAAAACAAATCACGCTTTGGGCTTTGATTGGAAATCAATCATTGTTCTTATCCCGACATTGCTATGTGCGATGTGGACCAAAAGCTTATCAGTCACTGTGATAACAGGAGTTGTGCTTATGGCCGCCGTCAGACTGATATGGTGATGGAATATATTCAATAAGCCCCCATTTCGTTAAATGGGGGCTTATTCTTTAAACGCTTACATACAGGTTATGACGTCGTCTCTTCCTCTTTTTGCTCCGGTTCATCTGCAGGGGTGTCGGCCATATTGTTTTGCTGCTTTTCCCAATAATCCCTTTGCAATCTTTCTTTAGCGATGGTGCACATGAAATTCACGGCGCAGCGCTCCTTCCCGATATTTGTTTATACCGTGTAATGTACTCATTTCCCGAAACGGTATTCACAAAACATAAAAACAGCCTGCCGCGGAAAACGGCAAGGCTGCTGTTCGTTTTAGTAAGTGATCAGGAAGTATTTTTTCTTTCCGCGGCGCAGAACAGTAAATTGATCTTCGATGCGGTCCTCTGCAGAAAGAATATGGCCGATATCTGTTTGGCGCTCGCCATTAATGTAAACGGCTCCGTTTTGAATGTCTTCGCGGGCTTGCCGTTTAGAAGGCGACAATTTCGATTCTACGAGCACGTCTACTAAAGCAGATTCTTCATTGCGGTCTTTTTCAAGCGAAGGCACGTCTTTGAAACCTACCTTGACGTCTTGAGCTGACAGTTCTTTAATATTGCCGCTGAACAGCGCTTGAGAGATATGAACGGCCTGCTCCAATGCTTCACGTCCGTGAACAAGAGCCGTTACTTCTTCCGCAAGGCGTTTTTGCGCTTCCCTTTTCTCAGGAGCCGTCTCGGTTTTTTCAGCGTATTCTTCAATTTCCTCTTTTGATAAGAACGTGAAGTATTTTAAGTATTTAACGACATCGCGGTCATCTGTATTGATCCAGAATTGGTAGAACTCGTATGGGGACGTTTTTTCTTTATCAAGCCAGATCGCGCCGCCTTCCGTTTTACCGAATTTCGTACCGTCTGCTTTAGTGACGAGCGGAATGGTGAGGCCGAATGCTTTCGCCCCTTCTTCTTCCGATTTTCTGATCAGCTCGAGGCCGGCCGTGATGTTGCCCCACTGGTCACTGCCGCCGATCTGCAGCTTGCAGTTCTTTTCTCTGTACAGATTTAAGAAATCGTAAGACTGCAAAATCATGTAGCTGAATTCCGTGTAAGAAATACCGGATTCAATTCTTGAGCTGACGGTATCTTTCGCAAGCATGTAGTTGATTCCGAAGTTTTTTCCGACATCGCGAAGGAAATCAATGATGCTCATTTTTCCGATCCAATCAAAGTTATTTGCCATTACGGCAGGGTTTTCCCCTGAATCAAAATCTAAAAATCGTGAAAGCTGATTTTTAATTTTTTGCGACCATTCCACAACGATATCCTGAGTATTTAACGTGCGTTCCGCTTTTTTTCCGCTCGGATCGCCGATCAGTCCCGTCGCGCCCCCTACAAGCGCAATCGGATGATGGCCTGCGAGCTGGAAGCGGCGCAGCGTCAAAATCGGCAAAAGATGGCCGATATGGAGGCTGTCAGCCGTCGGATCAAACCCTGAGTATAAACGGATTTTTTCTTCGTTCAGCTGTTTGTTCAGCCCTTCCTCATCTGTCATTTGCTGTATTAAGCCGCGGAAAGATAAATCTTCTAATAAGTTAGTCATTTTGTCTGCTCCTTTTTTTTATGAAATAAAAAACGCCCCTTCGTTTACACGAAGGGACGATATAATCGCGGTACCACCCTACTAATAAAAGCTTTTATAAGCCTCTATCACTCTTCTTGATAACGGACTGCGTCCGTTCTTTCACTACTGAAAGCCTTTAAGCGGCTTTGTTTGCAAAAGCGGTTCATGAGTGTATTCGGCATATCTTATGTGCTGATTTTCACCGGCCATCAGCTCTCTGGAACATTCGGATACCCTACTTGTCTCAATCTCAACCTTTTCCTATTTAACTTACTCATTTTTAACATAAATAAAATATGATGTCAACTGCCTTTAATCTTCCATCGTGGACAAGTCGCCTGCGGGTAAATTCAGCTCCCACGCCTTCAGCACCCGCCGCATGATTTTCCCGCTCCGTGTTTTCGGCAGCTTATCTTTAAATTCAATTTCCCGCGGCGCGGCATGGGCAGCGAGCCCCTGCTTCACAAAGAGCCTGATGTCCTCTTTCAGCTTATCTGACGGCTCATGTCCTTCTCTGAGTGCGATGAAGGCTTTAATGATTTCACCGCGGACAGGGTCGGGCTTACCGATGACACCTGCTTCGGCGATTGCCGGATGTTCCACAAGTTTGCTTTCGACTTCAAACGGACCGACCCGCTCACCCGATGTCATGATGACATCATCAACTCTGCCTTGGAACCAAAAATAGCCGTCTTCATCCATGTACGCTGAATCTCCGGAAACGTACCAGCCGCCCGGCATGAAATAAGAATCATACTTTTCCTTATTATTCCAAATGGAAGCCATCATGGACGGCCAGCCCTTTTTAATGGCGAGATTCCCCATGCGGTACGGCGGGAGCTCGTTTCCTTGGTTGTCGACGATTGCCGCTTCAACACCCGGGACCGGTTTTCCCATTGAGCCCGGTTTTATTTCCATACAAGGATAATTACAGATCAGCTGTCCGCCTGTTTCCGTCATCCACCACGTATCATGGATGCGCTTGCCGAATACTTTATGCCCCCACTTAATAACCTCCGGATTCAGCGGCTCACCGACACTCAGTACGTGACGAAGGGAAGTAAGGTCGTATTTGGCCGCCATTTCATCCCCCGCTCCCATGAGCATCCGGAAGGCCGTCGGGGCGCTGTACCATACGTTGACACCAAGCTTTTCAATCGTGCCGTACCAGTTTTCCGGGCTGAATCTTCCGCCGACGATCACATTCGCCGCTCCGTTCAGCCACGGAGCAAAAATACCGTACACAGTTCCGGTCACCCAGCCGGGATCTGCGGTGCACCAATAGATGTCGTCTTCTTTAAGATCAAGCACCCATTTGCCTGTCTGATATTGCTGAATCATGGCTTCATGAACGTGAAGCACTCCCTTAGGCGTTCCGGTAGATCCGGACGTATAGTGGAGCAAATAGCCGTCCCTTCTGTCCATCCACTCAATTTCCAGCTTTGTGCTTTCCTTTTTTGCCGCTTCGTCATAATGAATGACCTTATCGCCGGCTGTCCCGGAGCCGCCTACGATGAATATATGCTGCAAGTCAGGCAGGCTGTCGGCCGGAATCCGTTCCGCCAGCTCAGGCGTTGTCACGACCACTTTTGCCTGGCTGTTTAACAGGCGGTCTTTTACGGCGCCCTCCATAAACGCTTCAAATAAAGGGCCGGCAATGGCGCCGATTTTAATCGCGCCGAGCATGATAAAATAGAGCTCCGGCGAGCGCGGCATGAAAATAAAAACGCGATCCCCTTTTTCCACATTTCCATACCATTTCAGTACATTTCCGGCTCTGTTGGATTCCTCCATCATTTCTTTAAAAGTGTATTTTTCTTCCCGCTTTGCATCCTGGTAATAAAGCGCCACTTTGTTTTTGCGAAATGATTCGGCATGGCGGTCAATCGCTTCGTAAGCGGCATTCAGCTTCCCTGTTTTATGCCAGGAAAAGTCCGCTTCGACTTCTTTCCAATTGAATTGACGGTATGTTTCTTCATAATTTTTTAAATGATAATTCCCCTTTTCAGCTGGCAACGCTTTCAAATTCATGCAACATCCCCCTTTGCGTAACTATAGACCTTATTATAGTAGAAGTTCACAGTTTTCTCAATTTTTAAAATATAAATTGTTCCGCTATTGAAAACGCTTTATATTTTGTTATCCTTAAGGGAGACATGTTTTTATTAAGAATTGACAGGCGGTGAATCAGTGAAACATCATAAAACATACCATTCTTCAGACATTCAGACAGCAGCCGGCTCTCTTTTGATAGAAGGGCCCGTTCCTCCAGAGGACTTAGCAAAATATGAGTTTCATGAAGGTCTGACAGCCTTTCGCCTTCCTCACGAGCAGCACAAAGCGTTAATTGAGATAGCCGGGCTTCCCGAAGGACGGATTATTATCGCCAGAGACGGGCAGACCATAATCGGCTATGTGACATATTTATACCCTGATCCGCTTGAAAGATGGTCTGAAGGGAATATGGAAGACCTGCTTGAGCTCGGCGCAATCGAGGTCGCCCCGGGATTCAGGGGCTGTTCCGTCGGAAAAAACCTGCTGACAGTCAGCATGATGGATGAACAGATGGAACGGTATATCATCATGACGACGGAATATTACTGGCACTGGGACTTAAAAGGGATGAATAAAGATGTATGGGCCTACCGAAAAATGATGGAAAAGATGATGAATGCCGGGGGCCTCGTCTGGTTTGCAACGGATGAACCGGAAATCAGTTCCCACCCGGCGAATTGTCTGATGGCCCGCATCGGAAAGCACGTCAGTCAGGATTCAATTGAACAGTTCGACAGGCTTCGTTTTTATCAGCGTTTTATGTATTAACTGACATAGACAAAGGGGATAAAAAGATGATTGCAGAACAAATCATGAAACGGGACGTCATCACCGTCACAAAAGCGGATTCCATTGAAACGGCCATTCACAAAATGAAAACGCATCATATCCGCCATCTCCCGGTCACAGACGAAGAACGGCATGTCATCGGTATAGTGACCGACAGGGATATCAAACGGGCAAGCCCGGGCATCTTTGAACAGAAGCATCGGAGCACTTATCTCACAAACAGGGTAGAAACCATTATGGAAGAGGATGTCATCTGCGCTCATCCGCTTGACTTCGTTGAAGAAATATCGGCATCCTTTTATGAGCACGGAATCGGCTGTCTGCCAATCGTTATGAATCAGAAGCTTTCGGGCATTCTGACCAAAACGGATGTACTGCGCACGTTTGTCCGGCTGACAGGCGCGGGGCAGCCGGGGTCACAAGTTGAAATCAAGGTGACTGATATCACAAAGAGCCTTGCTGACATAAGCTGTATGTGCCGTGATCTTCAGCTTCATATCCTGAGCGTGCTCGTCTATCCTCATGATGCTCCAGCATCAAATATACTCGTCTTTCGCATTAAGACAATGAACCCGCTTCCTTTTGTCCGCGCCGTTCATGAAGCGGGATATCACGTCTTGTGGCCGAAGCACTTGAGGGATCAGCTATGAGAGACAGTGTCTTTATTTACTCGCCTTCTTATCAAACTTATCAGTTTCATCAGGAACACCCGTTTAATCAGCAGCGAGTGCTTTTGACACACGACCTGCTTCAATCGCTGCATGCATTTGAAAACGGAGATATCGTTCCTCCCCGTATGGCATCAAAAGAAGAGCTTTCTCTCGTTCATACGGAAGATTACATACAGGCCGTTGAACTGGCCGGGGCAGGACAGCTCCCGGTTGCAGAAGGAGAAAGCTACGGGCTGGGCACAGAGGATACACCCGTTTTTGCCGGTATGCATGAAGCGGCATCGCTTCTGGTCGGCGGAACCTTAACCGCGGCTGATTATGTCATGACGGGACAAGCCAGACATGCCTGCAATTTAGGAGGCGGCCTTCATCACGGCTTCCGCGGCAAGGCGTCGGGCTTTTGCATCTATAATGACAGTGCCGTGGCTATTCAATACATCCAAAAAAACTATGGAGCAAAGGTGCTTTATATTGATACGGACGCCCATCACGGTGACGGTGTTCAATTTACGTTTTACGACAGCTCCGATGTCTGCACCGTTTCTTTTCACGAAACCGGACGTTACCTATTTCCCGGAACGGGGCAGGTGCAGGAAAAGGGAAGCGGCCAAGGCTACGGCTATTCCTTTAACATTCCGCTGGACGCCTTTACTGAGGATGATTCTTTTCTTCACGCTTACGAAACAGCCGCCTCCGAAATTGCGGCCTTCTTTAAGCCGGATATCATCCTCACCCAAAACGGAGCGGATGCCCACTACTATGATCCGTTAACGCACCTGTCTAATACCATCTCCATTTATCGTGAAATCCCCCGGCTTGCCCATTCGTTAGCCCACAAATACTGCAGCGGAAGATGGATAGCAGTCGGCGGAGGGGGCTACGATATGTGGAGAGTCGTCCCCAGGGCGTGGAGCCGCATCTGGCTTGAGATGAAAGGAATTGACCCGGGAGACTGCATACCGCAGGAGTGGATCAATAAATGGCAGAAACATTCTCCCGTCACTCTGCCCGCTTTTTGGAATGATCCGGGCCATTTATACCCGCCGATCCCCCGCAAAGAAGAAATCACCGAGAAAAACGCACGAACCGTAGAAAAGGCGCTCTTTGCCATTCGGTCTGAGCGCCGGCATAAAACAAATTAAAAAAACGACCTCTTCATGAGGCCGTTTTTTTAATGACAATTTCCACGCGGCGGTTTTCCATCATATGCCCGGCTGTTTTGTTATCTTTCACCGGCTTTGTATCTGCATATCCGACGGAAATAAACCGTTTAGCGGGAAAATCCTCTTTTACGGTAAAGTACTGAATGACGCTCGCGGCTCTCGCAGATGACAGCTCCCAGTTCGACGGGTACTTAAAGGTGGAAATACGCCGGCTGTCCGTATGGCCTTCTACCTGTATCGCATTCGGAATCGTTTTCAGCAGCACTGCAATCTGGTGCAAAAGAGGCTCCGCATTTTTCAGCACCTCTGCTTCGCCTGATTGAAACAGGACGGCTTCCTGTAACACGAGAACCACCCCGCGCTCATCACGTTTGGCCGTCATTTTCGAGTGCAGATGATGAGTTTTTATGTATGTATTTACGTTTTGTAACAGCTTATCTTGTTCGTCTTTGCCGGTTGCAGCGTGTGATGATGCCGATTCAGCATCCTGTCTGCTCCCGCTGCTGTGAATGGACTTGACGGCTGAATTGAATTTTTTTGAGTCAATTTGCGACATGGAAAAAAGTAATATAAAGAACACCAGAATCAGCGTGATCAAATCAGCAAACGTCACCATCCATTTTGGTGATGCATTGCTTTTTTCCGTTTTGCTTCTTCGTTCAAACCGTTCTTTTCTAAGCTTCATGGACAGCGCCCTTTTTCTTGTTCACAGGCTGTCCTTTGCGCCAATCTTCCCTGGAACTGAAAACGACGAGCTGACTTTCAAGGTTGCGGGGGTTTTTTCCGGATTGTATGCCGACAATCCCTTCAATCATCACCTGTTTGATGAAAATCTCGCTTTCCGTCTTTTCTTCAAGCTTTGCGGCAATCGGAATAAAAACCATATTGGCAAGCAGCGCACCGTACAGCGTCGTCAATAACGCAACCGCCATATTCGGTCCGAGCGCGCCCGGATCATTTAAATTTCTAAGCATCAGCACAAGCCCGACGAGTGTTCCGATCATTCCCCATGCAGGCGCAAAATCCCCGGCTTTTTCAAAGACACGCCTTCCTTTTCGATGCCTTTCTTCCATTGCAGCGATTTCAGAATCCATCACAAGGCGGATCGTTTCCTCATCCCATCCGTCTATCGCAAGCAAAAGCCCCTTTTTTAAGAAAGGGTCCTGTAGGTCACGCGCCTGTTCATCAAGAGATAATAACCCCTGTCTGCGCGCTTTTTCAGAAAGCCCGACGAAGACTTTGACAAGTTCTTTGACATTGTCATCCTGGCGGGAAAACACCTGTTTCAATACCGAAGGCGTTTTCTTTAAATCTCGCGGGGGAAAACTGATAAAGACAGCCGCACAAAGCCCGCCTGTTACAATTAAAAAAGAAGTCAGATCCAGGAAAGAGCGAATGCCCGTGATTCCCGAGCCTGAAAGAATGCCGATTGCGACAATGGCGCTTCCTAATACAAATCCAACGGGTGTCAGGTAATCAAAACGTTTCATATCTTCTCCTCACTCAAGTAAAAAAGCAAGGATTCACCCCTTAGAGTGAAGCTTGCTTTTTCCGTTTTTCTTATGACTTGGTTGATTGTCTCAATTCAATGCGGTGAGGCAATTCGACAATATGCTCCTCAACAGGCTCTTTGTTCATCAGCTTTGTCAAAAGTCTCATGGCCACGGCGCCGATATCGTACGTAGGCTGCACGACTGTTGAAAGCTGTGGGCGGACCATCAGGCTTAATCTCGTATTATCAAAACCGATAATATCAAGGTCGTCAGGAATTGACAGGCCTTGGTCTTGAGCCGCATGAATAATGCCAAGCGCCATTTCGTCCGTCGCAGAAAGAATCGCCGTCGGTTTTTTATCAAGGCTCATTAAGCTTTGAAGTGCTTCCATACCGGAATCATAGGTGTAATCGCCTTCGGCTGTGAATTGCTCGTTAAACGGAATACCCGCTTCTTCAAGCGCCCGTTTATAGCCCTGAAGTTTTTTCGAGCGGTTAATCGGCTCTGCCATCGGCCCGGAAACAAACGCGATGTCACGATGCCCTTTTTCAATGAAAAGCTTTGCAGCATCATAAATCGCCTGCTCATAATCAATGGCGACAGAAGGCGTTTTGCCCTGCTCTTCCACTGAAGCCGCAAGCACGATCGGCACAGGAGAACGTTTAAATTCCTCTACATGCTCGTCCGTAATATTGCCGCCCATAAACACGATGCCGTCCACTTGCTTGCCGAGCATCGTATTTAACAGGTGCAGCTCCTTCTCAAGGTTTTGGTCTGAGTTGCTTAAAATAATGTTGTATTTGTACATCGTTGCAATGTCTTCAATCCCGCGCGCAAGTTCTGAATAGAAAATACTTGAGATATCCGGGATGATAACGCCGACCGTTGTCGTTTTTTTGCTTGCCAAACCTCTCGCCACTGCATTCGGGCGGTAGCCGAGACGGTCAATGGCTTCCAATACTTTCTTTCTGGTTGTCGGTTTTACATTCGGGTTGCCGTTTACGACGCGGGAAACAGTTGCCATACTGACATTTGCTTCTCTGGCCACATCGTATATCGTAATGTTGCTCATACTGAAACCACTCCTTTTACTGGATACACTTATCCTTATCTATAGCATAAACACTTTATGTAAAGAAATGTCGTACGATTTCGCATTCTGTCGTTTATGATTGTAAGCGTAAGTCAGTAGTGTACATTATTTTTCATTATTCATCAAATTTAATTACTTCTCATGAAATTATACACGTTTTTGCCAGCAATGAAAACGTTCACTTCATTTTATAATTAAATAAAATGAAGAAATAAAAAAGGCCGCACAAGGCGGCCAACAAAGAACTAAAACACTGTATTATGCTTTTACTTTCACCATCGGCTTTAATTCATTCAGCCATTTTTCGAATTCAGGAATATCCATTTGCTGCGCAGAGTCGGAAAGCGCAACGGAAGGATCAGGGTGAACCTCAGCCATAACGCCGTCAGCACCGATTGCAAGCGCAGCTTTCGCTGTCGGCAGCAAGAGGTCGCGGCGGCCCGTTGAATGCGTAACGTCAACGAAGACCGGCAAGTGTGTTTCCTGTTTCAGAATAGGCACTGCAGAAATGTCTAATGTGTTTCTCGTTGCTGTTTCGTACGTTCTGATTCCGCGTTCACAAAGGATAATCTGGTCGTTTCCTTGTGCCATGATGTATTCAGCCGCATTGATGAATTCTTGAATCGTTGCAGCAAGCCCCCGTTTTAACAGAACCGGCTTTTTGACGGAACCAGCAGCTTTCAGCAATTCAAAGTTTTGCATGTTCCGTGCACCGATCTGAATGACGTCAATGTAGTCAATGGCTTGCTCTATATGAGCCGGCGTAACGATTTCACTGATAACAGCGAGATCATATTCATCAGCTACGCGTTTTAGAATTTGAAGGCCTTCAACGCCGAGGCCTTGGAAATCGTAAGGGCTGGTACGCGGTTTAAACGCGCCTCCGCGTAAAATTTTAATGCCTTGTTTTTTCGCAGCCGCGGCTACCTCCGCCACCTGCTCATAGCTTTCTACGGCACAAGGTCCGACGATAAATCTTTGATCGCCGTCACCGACTTTTTCGCCTTTAATGTCCACAATGGTATCTTCTGCTTTTTTCTTCCGGGAGACGAGCAACGCTTTGCTGTGATCCTCTTCTTGAAGCTCCAGTCCGGCTTTGAAAATTTCTTTGAAAATGTGCTGAATTGTTGAGTTTTCAAACGGGCCGTCGTTATTTTCGATAATGTTATTGAGCATTGTGCGCTCTCTGACAGGATCAAATCGGTTGACACCCTGCGCTTCTTTCGCTTTACCGATTTCTTTTACAACGGCTCCGCGTTCATTGATTAATTTCAGAATTTGTAGATTTAGTGAGTCTGCCTGCTGTCTTAGGGTCTCTAACTCCGTGTTGCTCATCTTTTTCATCCCTTCTGTGCAATTGTTTTATTTTAATGGTTAACATGCATCTTACTACAGTTATGCGAAAATAGGAACATGATATAATAAATTTTTTCACATTTTACTTTATCGCCCAAACGCTTTTAAGCTTTTATGCGTTGAAGTAATGTATAATGCTATCCTACATGATATGGCTGTAAAGTTCAATAGTTTTTTCAAAAAAAAGCCGCCAGTTTTATCTGGCGGCTTACAATTAAGAAAGATGCTGTTCAATTGCATTTTTTGTAATTTGTGAATGGGAGGCGTGCCACTTCACTTCTCCGTTTTGTATGACGAATACTTGCGGGCTTTCGTGTTTCACGCCGTATGTTTCAGCGATGCAGTCAGAAAGCGGCCGGCTTTCCTGTACCTGAAGGTAGTAGGAAGGCACCTCTGTATGCTCTGACGCAAAGGCGTCAAATTCGCGAAACGCGGCTTGGCTGATCGGGCATGTTACACTGTGTTTAAAAAACACAAGGGTGTTTTCTTTTTCAGCAGCGTTTTTGAATTCTTTCTCTGATGATATCAGCTGTTTTGTCATGTTAGTAACACTCCTTATTGAAGATCAGCGATTGATTTGGCCGGCCTTTTCTTGAGCGTCTTTCGCTTCGTCTTTTATGCCGTCTGCCGCACTCTGCATTTCGCTTCTCGTCTCTTCGGCTTTCTCATTTAGTGTGCTCTTTGAACGGTCTTTTAAATCCTTCACTTTATTCATAATCTGGCCGGACTGATCTGCAACAATCTGCGTGATATTTGATGTCTTATCTTTTGCGATGCTGACGTACTGAGAGCCTTTTTCTTTCGCATCGGCTGTCATTCTGTCCGTTTTATCTTTTAACACTGAGGCCTGGCTGCCGAGATCGTCGCGCAGCTCCTTCCCTGATTTAGGCGCCAAAAACAAAGCTGTTGTCGCGCCGACAATTCCCCCGATCAGAGTCCCGATTAAAAAATCCTTACTATTGATTCCATCTTTGCTCATTATGATTCCTCCTTAGTGGATTTTTCTTATGGTTAAAGCGATGTTTTTTTCTTCTGCTTCCACTTATCCCAAATCTCCATGGCGGCTTGGCTCCAAGTGACAACCTGATTAATCTTATCCTGATTCTCTCTTACCGAAGCAGAAACGGAACCGGCTGCCTGTTTTATGGATGTATTGAACTGCTGAACGGAAGTTCCCACTCCCTGTACAGCATGGACAACCGTATTTAATTTCTCTGATTTTTCCTGAATGTCCTCCGCGAGACGATTTGTTTTATGTAACAGCTCTGCGGTTTCTGCGGTGATGCCTTTCATCTGCCCCTCAAGGCCGTCCAAAGTAGACGCTACGTTGGTTAAGGTCACCTGCAAGGACTTTAATGTTTTCGACAGAAAAATGACAAGAATAAGAAATGCCACTGCGATGAGTGCGACGCTTAAGTAAAGAATGATGATCATCTAATACCTCCTTATTGCAGGATATAATGGTATATACCCATTTGTTAAAATCATAAACATATATAAAGGGCTTGTACATATAATTATTCTCCGTTTGTCACTGAATCCCTTTGCGAACAGCACAAAAAAGCAGTGAGAGACCCACTGCTTTTTCGTTACGCTATGACGTTTTCATAGGCCCTCATATATTTTTGAATGTCTCCGGCGCCCATAAAGATCAGTACAGCGTCCTTATGTGCTTTTAAAACGGTTGTATCATTTTCTTCAATCAGCTTTGCGTTATCTATTTTTTCCTGCAGATCCGTGATGGTCAGCTTACCGACATTTTCACGGGCAGAACCGAAAATATCGCACAGATACACACGATCTGCGGCGCTTAAGCTTTCTGCAAACTCATCAAGGAAGGACTGCGTCCGTGTAAAAGTGTGCGGCTGGAATACGGCGATAATTTCACGCTCCGGATATTTTTGCCGCGCCGCCTCAATGGTGACTTTAATTTCTGTCGGATGGTGGGCGTAATCGTCTATCAGCACCTGGTTGCCGATCACTTTTTCATTGAATCTGCGTTTGACGCCGCCGAATGTTTCAAGGCCGAGCTTAATCATGTTCACGTCAATCTCTTCATAATGGCAAAGCGCAATGACCGCTAAAGAATTGAGGACATTGTGGTGGCCGTATGCCGGTATATAAAAAGTGTCGTAAAACGTATTGCGGACAAAGACGTCAAAAGTCGTCCCTTCCGTATTTTTCACGATGTTTCTCGCCTGAAAATCGTTTTCTTCACCCGTTCCGTAATACACGACAGGCACATTCGCGTGAATTTTCGGCAAATACTCATCGTCACCGCAAGCAATGATGCCTTTGTTGACTTGAAGAGCCATGTTTTGGAAAGCATCAAACACATCGTCAATGTTGGCGAAATAATCAGGGTGGTCAAAATCAATATTGGTCATGATCGCATAGTCAGGCTGATAGCTTAAGAAATGGCGGCGGTATTCACACGCTTCAAACACAAAGTACTCGCTGTTTTCATTTCCTTTGCCCGTTCCGTCGCCGATTAAAAATGAAGTCGGCTTCGCATTTTGCATCACATGAGCCAAAAGACCCGTCGTTGACGTTTTTCCGTGCGCGCCCGTTACAGCGACACTTGTATATTTTTTCATATAATCGCCTAAAAATTTATGATATCTGATTACAGGAATTCCTTCAGCTAGCGCCTTTGCAATTTCCGGATGAGAATCCGGGAACGCGTTTCCGGCAATTACCGTCAAGCCGGGCTTGATGTTGTCGGCGCTGAACGGATAGATTGGGATATTTCTTTTTTCAAGGGCAGCTTGGGTAAAAATCTGCTTTTCTATATCAGACCCCTGCACCTGATACCCTGTATCGTGAAGGATTTGAGCGAGCGGGCTCATACCTGTCCCTTTTATTCCAACAAAATGATAAACAGTCATAATCGTACCTCCAACAAACGTCTATCTGTTCCCCAGTATATGACGTTCATTTCAATTTGCGACCGCTGCGGGGCAAAAAGCCCGCCCAGCGGTATCTTTCATTTATTTTTACGTTATCGTCAGTATCTGTAACTTTCTTTTTGATTAAACCTGCCGCATGATTTTCACCGCATAACAGCGCTGCAGTTTGAATGATCCATCCATTATCATACCATGTTTGTGAGAAAAATGAACGATATTATTATTCCTGCGAAATGTCAGCGGCCGTAATCAGCACTTCACGAGGCTTGCTGCCCTTCGCTTCTGATATCATGCCTTCCGCTTCCATCATGTCAATCAGCCTTGCAGCGCGGTTATATCCGATTCGGAACCTTCTCTGCAGGCTTGAAGTGCTCGCGCTGTTTTGTTCCACGACGAATTCGCAGGCTTCCGGAAACAGCTCGTCCTCTTCCTTTAAGGCAGTCCCTTGTCTGATCAGCTCTTCCTGTTCGAATAAATAAGAAGGCGGCAGCTGCTGTCTGACATGGGAAACGACGCGGTCGATTTCTCTGTCGGACACAAAGTTACCCTGCAGGCGGACCGGTTTTCCCGTGCCGTTTTCCCAAAAGAGCATGTCCCCTTTTCCGAGCAGCTTTTCCGCACCGGCCATGTCGATAATAGTTCTGGAATCAACCTGGCTTGATACGGAGAACGCGATCCGCGTCGGTATATTCGCCTTAATCATACCTGTAATGACGTCCACCGACGGGCGCTGTGTGGCGACCAAAAGATGAATTCCGCAGGCTCGCGCTTTTTGCGCGATTCTGGCGATGCTTTCTTCTACATCGTTTGGCGCCACCATCATTAAATCTGCAAGCTCGTCAATGACGACTACGAGATACGGCAGCTTTTCACCTGTCTTATGGTCGGCTGATAACTCGTTAAAGCGGCCGATATCCCTTACACCTGAATGCGCAAACAGTTCATATCGCCGCTCCATTTCTTCCACAACCCATTTTAAAGCGGCTGTAGCGGCTTTTGCGTCAGTGATGACCGGGCTGATCAAATGCGGAATTTGATTGTAAGGCGCAAGCTCCACCATTTTCGGATCGATGAGAAGCACTTTAACATCGCTCGGGTCCGCCTTATAAAGCAGGCTCACCAAAATGGTGTTGATGCAGACGCTTTTTCCCGATCCCGTCGCACCTGCAATCAGTCCGTGCGGCATTTTTTTCAAATCGATGACGACCGGATTTCCGGAAATATCAACGCCGAGCGCGGCTGTAAGAGGCGACGGATTCGTCCTGAAAGCGGCGCTTCTGATCATCTGCCGTAAATCAACCACCTTGCTCACCCGATTCGGGACTTCGATCCCGATGGTATTTTTCCCTGGAATCGGCGCTTCGATCCGAATGTCCTTGGCAGAAAGGCTCAGTTTTATATCATCTGCTAAATTTGTAATTTTGTTTACTTTCACACCGGGCTCAGGATGCACTTCAAACCTTGTGACCGAAGGCCCTTGTGTGACATGGACGACATGGGCGCGCACATTAAAATTTTTCAGCGTTACATTTAAAAGCTCGCGCTGCTCTTCAATCCACGATTGGTCGTCCTGTTTTTGCGCGGGCGGCACGTCAAGCAGGGAAACATTCGGAAATATATAGCTTGTGCCGCCTTCAGGAAGCTTGCTCTGTTTATGCTTATCGCTTTTCAGCATCATGACGTTAAACGGAACGCTCCGCTCTTTCGGCTGTTCTTGTTTTTCCGGCGCTTTCGGCAATGCCCTTTTCATATGCATGTGCGGTGATTCAGACTGCTCTGTATTTCCCGCATTATCATCAGACTGAGCCGCCGGGAGTTCTTCAGTTTCTTCCGCAGGCTGAGCTGTTTCGCTGTATGCAGGCTGCGGTTCTGATTCTTTTCTGTTTTCAACAGCGAGTATTTCTTCATTTTCGTGCCGGTCTGTTTGCGGCTGTTTTCGCTCATATGGCTGAGCTTCCTTACGGTATGCAGGCTGCGGTTCTGGCTCCTCATGCACTGAATCTTCTGCGATTCCAGCAGGCAAGGCTGCTTCAGGCTCTTGCTGAATATATTCTTCCTGCTGTTCCTCTTCCGCAGGCTCAGCTTCGCAACTGTATACAGAGTGCAATTCTGACTCCTCACGCACTGGTTCTTCTGCATTTTCAGCAGGCAGGCTTGTTTCGGGCCCGTGCTGAATATATTCTTCCTGCTGTTCTTCAAGCTGAGATTCTTTACTGTATGCCAGCTGCGGTTCCGACTCCTCATAGACCTGCTCTTTTGGAGCCGCCGGGATCTTTTCAGCCTCTTGTTCATCATGTTCTGTTATGCCGTGCTGAGCAAAGCCTGGCTCTTTTTCCGGTTCAGGCCGGGCCTTTGGCGGAACAGCTTGTTCTTTTTTGATTTCCTCTGACAGCAATGTTACGCTTTCTTCATTTTGTTTCACGGGCTTGGCGGCCTTTTTTTTGCTGTGCTGCGATTGAAAGCCGTGGACCGGTGAAGGGATGGATGTCGGTTTAAAAGGCTTTTTCACCGCCTCAGGCTCTTTGTATGTATGCTCTTTCTGTTCTGTTTGCTCCTTCCGCGCGGTATAACCGCCGGACGGGGCACGGCGGCGTTCCTGCCTCTCCGTCTGTCTTTGTTCTGTGCGTTTGTATCCGTCAGGAACGACAGGAAAGCGAAAATTCCCTTTCGGATATTCATAATATATTTTAGGATCTTCCATGCGCGTTATTTTGCCTTCTGGCTGATCCGGTGTCTGCTGTTTCTGGACTTGAACATGCGTGTCTGCTTCCCGTTCATGTTCTTCTTTTTCACCTAAAAATAAGTCAAAAAATTTATTCAGCCAACTCATGTTTAATCACTCTCTAACTCCCTTTATATTATTCTGGGACGATATTTAGTATACCATTGCTCGCCGGCTCAGAAAAGATTAAGCTCGCAACAGAAGAAAGCCGTTAAGCAAGTGGACTTAACGGCTTTCTTTCACATCATTCGATGCTCTGCGCTTATTTATGGGAGTCTAGAATTGAAATGCTTCTCCGGCCTCGCGGCTGTCTTCCAGCACAAGGATGCCTTTTTCCTGAGGTGCATCCGGCAAAGCGAGTTCTTTAGCGGAGCAGATCATGCCGCTTGACGGAACGCCTCGCAATTCAGCGTCTTTTATGACAAGGCCGCTCGGCATAACCGCACCGACTTTAGCGACGACGACTTTTTGCCCTTTGTCCACATTCGGCGCACCGCAAACGATTTGAAGGGTTTCTTCTCCTACGTTCACTTGGCAGATGTTCAATTTATCGGCATTCGGATGTTTTTCTTTTGATTCCACATAGCCGATAACAAACTTCGGAGAAAGATCAACAGTCAATGTTTCTGAGACGCCGTTTCTGTTCAGCATTTCATTCACATCTTGAATAAAAGTCTCAGACAAAGCGACGGGTCCGTTATCATCAATTTGCAAGTAAGAAGACACGTTGAAAATATTAAACCCCGTCGTTTCTTTTGTTTCCTTGTTAAAGATTTTCACGACATCGCCTGCTTTTTCAAAGCCGATTTCTTCGCGCGCTGCGTCTTTAAGGGAGATCAGAAGCGTATCTCCCACACCTTCTTTATTGTAAAAAGCGTTCATATGAAAAATCCTTTCTAATCCTTTTTCGTCCGGCTTTTCGCCATGATAAACACAGGTTCCAGTCTGCCTTCATTGTATAAAAATGAAAGGGCCGTTATCGGCACCGTGCCGCTTGCAAAAAAGCTCATGGACATTTGCCCTAAAATATCATAACCCGATTCATTTCGAATGTCAGCAAGTATTAATACGTCCTGATGCGGAACTGATATGGCTAACTCGCCTTCTGCGGCCTGTTTATATTCATTAAGAATCGTTTCATTGAGAATCCGGCTGGCATCGTAGCCGTCATTCGCTCTGAAAAAGTAAAAACAGTTGCCCGCCACTGTATCTTGCTTTACGACGGCCGGAAGTGAGCGCAGATTAAATGAAGCCGTTTCTCTGATCCGCTCTTTTGTCCAGTTTTCCTTCTCAAGCATCCGGCTGTCAATCAATCGGTACGTTTTGCCGAGGTCGAGCGCATAATAGATTCTTGTTTCTGCTGTGTGGTCATCAAACACAAGCGGAATGTCATCGCTTGTCTTGTCAGGAAATGACGTGGAGCGGATAACCGGATAAATTCCCGCTTCCTTCCCGGTCATTTCCTGCCCGCTTCCTTCCATCGCCGCCATCGCTTCTGAAACATAATATACGATTTCGTCTATAGCTTCTTCTTTCTTCGTTTCCCATTTGGCGATAATCGGCGGGATCTCCAGTGTAATGCCTTTTTTAGTCATTTGATCCTCAACACGGAGGGTGTCTTTTTCTCTGTCAAAAAAGAAGGATCGGTTCTCGTGCTGCAGGCGCTGTTTTAATATATCCGACAGCTTCCTTGACGTCATTTTCAAAGCCCGCGGCCTCCTTTATGCTTTAGCAAGGGAATCGGTTAAAAATTGCTCAATTTCTTCTTTCGTTTTGCGGTCTTTGCTCACAAAACGGTTTACTTCTTTTCCGCTGTTATAAACAACAAAGCTCGGAATTCCGTAAATTTCCCATTCCGCACATGTATCTATGAACTGATCGCGGTCAACGTAGTAGTATGTGAATTCCGGGTAATTCGCTTCGAGCTCAGGCAAAAACGGCTCCACAAAGCGGCAGTCCGGGCACCAGTCCGCTGAAAACATAAATACTGCCCAATCGTCCTGTACCGCTTTTTGCAATTCTTCCGTGCTTTCAATTTTTTTCATTGTGATTCCTCCATCTGATTATGATGATTTTTGTTTGTATGCTGATGTTTGTCCACTTGGATCATACCAAACTGTTTACAGCAAGACCAACTATATGCAATATCATTATCATATTTCATTTGCATTATCAAGCAAGTTTCGTTTACCATTTTGCTATAAAGGCAGACGAAGGTCAAAACGTTTACATAAGGAGGAACAGATATGCAGTATGTCGTATATTTGGCGGGTGAAATCCACAGTGATTGGCGGGGTGAAGTAAAGAAAAAAGCGAAAGCATTAAACTTGCCGATCACGTTTGTCGGCCCGATGGAAAACCATGAGCGCTCTGATAATATCGGAGAAGAAATCATGGGAGTGCAGCCTAATGCCGTTCTGAAAGACGCCAGAGCTTCTGATTTCAATAATTTCCGGACTGAGGTTTTAATGGAGAAGGCTGACTTTGTCATCGCCCTGTTCGGAGAGAAATATAAACAATGGAATACGGCGATGGATGCTTCGTATGCGATCGCAAAAGGAAAACCACTCATTCTCATCCGCCCGGAAGCGCTGCATCATCCATTAAAAGAGCTTTCAGGCAAAGCGAATATTACCGTCGAAACCGTGAATCAAGCGATGAAAGCACTCTCCTATTTGTTTGAGACAGAATAAGCAGGCCGCCTATGGCGGTCCTGCTTTTTTAAATATTAAACATTTTCTCTGATGGTTTCCACTGTCTGTTTGTCGCTTGCCATCACCAGCTTGATCAGCATTTCTTTTGCGGCGGCATAGTCATCAACGTGTATGATGGCGGCGTTTGTATGAATGTATCTTGAACAAATGCCGATAACTGCAGACGGAACGCCGCTGTTTGAGATGTGGACTCTTCCGGCATCGGTTCCTCCTCCTGAAGCAAAATATTGATAAGGGATGTTATGTGTTTCCGCCATATCAAGAACGAATTCCCGCATACCGCGGTGCATGACCGTTGTTCTGTCGAGTATGCGAAGCAGCACCCCTTCACCGAGCCGGCCAAACTGGTGCTTATCGCCGCTCATATCATTTGCCGGACTTGCATCAAGGGCAAAGAACAAATCCGGTTTAATCATGTTGGCGGCTGTCTGCGCCCCTCTTAAGCCGACTTCCTCCTGCACGGTGGCGCCGGCGTAAAGGTTGTTCGGCAGCTCTTTGCCGTGCAATTCTTTTAACAGTTCAATGCTTAATCCGCAGCCGTAGCGGTTATCCCACGCTTTAGACAATATTTTTTTCTCATTCGCCATCGGGGTAAACGGGCCCACCGGCACAATTTGCTGTCCCGGTTTAATGCCCAGCCGGATTGCGTCTTCTCTGTCGTCGGCTCCGATGTCAATCATCATATTTTTAATATCCATCGGTTTAGTGCGCTGCGCATCTGTTAAAATGTGCGGCGGAATGCTGGAAATGACGCCGATGACAGGTCCATTATCCGTCTGCACTTCTACTCTTTGGGCAAGAAGCACCTGGCTCCACCAGCCGCCGAGCGTCTGGAATCTCAGCATGCCGTTATCTGTAATCTGCGTCACCATAAATCCGACTTCATCCATATGCCCCGCCACCATAACGGTCGGCGCGTCCTCGGCGGCGCGCCTGAGCCCGAAAACACTTCCCAGCCTGTCCTGCACGATATCATCCGCGTATTTCGCAAGCTCTTGTTTCATAAAAGAGCGAACTTGGTGTTCATTCCCCGGAGTACCGGGAAGCTGCGTCAGTGTCCGGAAAAGCGCTTTCGTTTCCTGATTCATGTTTTTCCCTCATTTCTATGTAGTCCTTTTATTTTATTAGAAAAACAGTTGTTTTCCAAGCACCCTGAATGAATGGGCTGTAAAACCGCCGCTTTACTTAACACGGTTTGGCATCTTCTGTATAATGAAAAGTACGATATATTTGGAGGTGCTTCATGTTGAAATTACGTCATTTTCTCTTAGGTGCAGGACTAGGATTATGCGCTGCCGTTGCAGTGAAAAAGTATGTGATGAAACCTTATATTTCATCAGAAAAAGCGCTCCGCATCGTGAAAGCTGCTTTTAAGCAGCGCGGACCGATTGACGGGTCGTGGATTTACACTGAGCCGGAGCCTTACCATGTAAACGGAGAAACCATTCACGTATACAAAACCGGTGTGACGCGCTCGGCATTCGGCGAACTGGAGCAATATGAAGTCATGGTCAATGCAAGAACAGGACAGATTGTCGATGTCATTGATTCTGTCGCCTCTTAATCGGACAAGCAAAAATAAAGCCCAAAACCTTCAGCGTTTTGGGCTTTATTGCACTTACATCGGCCGGATCGGCTTATATACAGGATGCCACATCGCGTCCTGCACTGTTTGAATCAAATCCTCAGGCTCTGATTCTGCCACACCGTCTTTTATCGCGGCTTTCGCTACGGCTACGGCAACAGTAGCCGACACAGTCCTGAGATCCTCAACTTTCGGCAGCATCGGCGCGCCCGGCTTCCCGGCATCCACCATACCGGCTATGGCATTGGCGCAGGCAACGAACATACTGTCTGTAATCAGCCTCGCCTTTGTCACAATCGTTCCGAGCCCAAGCCCCGGGAAAACGAGCGCATTGTTCGCCTGCCCGATATGATAGGTCACACCATTATATTCGACAGGCGGAAACGGGCTTCCTGTCGTGATAAGCGCACGGCCTTCTGTCCATTTAATTAAATCCTCAGGTTTTGCTTCTGATAAAGTGGTCGGGTTTGACATCGGCAAAATAGCGGGCCGCTTGACATGAGAAGCCATTTCTTTGACGATTTCTTCCGTAAAAGCGCCTGACACAGTGGATGTTCCGATCAGAATCGTCGGCTTTGCCTGTCGCACTGTCTCCGCCAGATCAATAGATCCGCCTTCACCGCCGCGGCTGTACTCTTTTACTTCTTCAGCAGGGCGGGCGTATGGAACTTGGAAATCACGCAAGTCCTTCATATCATCGGTTAACAGCCCGTTTTTGTCGATACACCAAAAACGGCTGTACGATTCTTCTTCACTTACCCCGTCGTGCACCATTGCCTCGCGAAGCTGCTCCGCGATTCCGATCCCTGCCGTTCCTGCTCCGAAGATGACGACTTTATGTTCTTTTAATGGCATTTTCGATGCTTTTGCGCAAGCTAACACAGCGGCAAGCGAGACCGCGCCCGTTCCTTGAATGTCATCGTTAAACGTACAAACTTTATCTTTATATCGTTTTAAAATGCCGCGGGCATTAGCTGTGCCGAAGTCCTCCCAATGAAGCAATGCATTCGGGAACGTTTCCCTTGCAAGCGCGACATACTCATCAATAAATTGATCATACTTTTCCCCGCGGACCCTTGAATGCTGGTTTCCGACATAAAGCGGGTCATTTAAGAGGCTTTCCTGGTTTGTGCCCGCGTCTAATACAACCGCGAGCACTCTTGACGGATCAATTCCCGCAGCTGCCGTATACACCGCAAGCTTTCCGACAGAAATGGCGATGCCTCCGACACCCCAGTCACCGATTCCTAAAATGCCTTCCGCATCCGTCGCAACGATTAAATCAATGTTTTCATTTTTTCCGAACTGCTTAAACGCCGCACGCATTCCCTCAGGGTCATCAATGGATAAATACAGCCCGCGCGGCTTTCGGTACTCGTGGCTGTACCGCTGGATGGCCGTACCGACTGTCGGAGTGTATACGATCGGCAGCATTTCGCCTAAATGGTCATTTAAAAGCTTGTAAAATAGTGTTTCATTCCGATCATGGAGAGCGGTCAAGTACACGTTTTTGCTTAATTCATCAGGCTGAGAACTGAACTGCTCGTATGCCCGCTTCGCCTGCTCTTCAATGGTTAATATCTTCGGCGGCAGAAAACCTTCCAGTCCGAGTTCTTTTCTTTCCTCCTGTGTAAAGGCCACCCCTTTATTTAAAAAAGGTGTAGAAAGCACTTCTAATCCGCGTAAAGATGTTTTGATTTCTCCATCTGATGTCACTTGAAATTGATTCACCTGTCTCTTCCTTTCAAAGCAATTTGTCTTTAGGTTTGCTTTTATTCCCGAAATTCATACAGGCAAATCAAATTCAGCCTATTGTCTCTCCCGTTTGACGGATGCCGTGATTTCGCCGTCTTCTCCCCATTTTACGGCTCTGTATATCGCGTCATGATAAAAGATCAGCCACGCGTCTTTTTCCTTGGCGAAGGCCTGCCATTTTTGCTTTTGCGGAATGGAGGTCATCGGATAATCGTCATACGCCAAAACCCATAACGGATTTTTGTGGGCATTTGTCGGCATCAGATCGGCAAAATGCACAGCGGTTTCTCCCTCGTCTTCTAAGACGATGACGCTGTGGCCGTCACTGTGGCCGCCGGTATGATGCATGGTGATGCCCTCTGTCAGCTGATGCTCATGATCAAAGGTTTTGACCTGGTCTTTTACCGCTTCCCAATTTTCTTTCCAGTATGTACTTTTTGATCTGATATTGGGATGCCGCATTTCATTCCATTCTGTCGCGGATGCGATGATGCTGGCATTCGGAAAAACAGAGACGAGCTCATCCCCGCGGTATTCCGTCAAACCGCACGCATGGTCAAAATGAAGATGGGTCATCGCTGCAATATGAATGTCCTCGCAAGACAGGCCAAGCTCGGCAAGGGATTGTTTCAGATTGGATTCCTGTGTCACTCCGTAGTTTCTTTTCTGTTTTTCTGAAAACTTTCCTGATCCGATTCCCGCGTCAACTAAAATATTCAGGCCGTTCTTTTGAATCAGAATCGGGTCTGTTCTCAATTCAATTTGGTTCTTGTCATTTACGGGGTATTTTCTTGACCATAAGGGCTTCGGAACAACGCCGAACATCGCCCCTCCGTCCATATGCGTTACGCCGCCGTCAAGCCATGTTAATGAAATATTGCCAATATACATTTTCTCCATCATAATCCCTCCTGATGTAATGGTAGCAAATGGCGCCATAAAAAAACAGACTCCCGTATCAGAGTCTGTCTTTTGTTCTCCATTCAGCTTCTGCGCGGTAAATCGGCTGGCCGAGCGCGGAGAATTTCTCTTCGTATTCTGTCATGATATTGCCTTCGGGATTGCTGTTGTGCAGATCGAGACTGACTTCCGTCAGAAGAAGGCCGTACTCGGAAAAACTTTTCAGGGAGTATTCAAACAACCCGCGGTTATCCGTTTTGAAATGAATCGCGCCATTCTCGCCCATCACTTCTTCGTATTTTTTCAAGAAGCTTTTAAACGTTAAGCGGCGTTTTTCATGACGGTTTTTCGGCCAAGGGTCAGAAAAGTTTAAATATACGCGCTTGACTTCTCCCCGGTCAAATACATCACTCAGTGTTTCAGCGTCTATATTTAACAAACGGACATTGTCTGTCCCGCTGTCTTTTACTTTTTGGACTGCCGTTACGATGACGCTTTTAAACAGTTCAATTCCAATATAGTTAATATCCGGGTTTTGTTTGGCCATTCCGGAAATGAATTGCCCTTTTCCCGTTCCTACTTCGATATGAATCGGATTGGCGTTGCCAAAGACTGTGTCCCATTTCCCTTTATACTGAGCCGGATCACTGATGGCAATGTGAGCATTCTCTGCCAAAAAGTCATTTGCCCAAGGTTTATGGCGCATTCTCATATGATTGACACCTCTATCTATAATTTCGAGTAACAACATACCATGAAACAAAAAGAGCCGCAAGCGCGTTTTCAGGCCCGCCAGCATAAAAAAAGAGGTTCCCCGGTCCGGAACACTCATTTGATGCATAAAACCGCACCGCTTTGCACAATGTATGACACAGAAGGGATGTGTATATGAATCATGGGCTTAACAAGCGAACATCAGGTTCGGTTATTAAAGGACATATTAGCCGACCATCAATTGGATTGCTGCGGAACGGTTGCCGAATACGAACAGCTTGAACGCGTCATCAAATCATTAATGGCCAATACCGGGCTTGATTCAAATATAAAAAATGTGCTTGCGGATGTGTACCGTTACAGCCAATCCGGCATCACGGCCGATTCCATCGACACGCATATTCAGGAGCATCGAAATCACTTGTCCCAATGGATGGAGCAAATGGATTCGTACTCCTGACTACTTGACAATCCGCTTCATCAGGGCATGAAGCTCTTCCATGGCATCATGACACCCTTTATCGTTTCCTTTTGATTTGTGCCAGGCGATGAAGGTGATGGTTTCTGATAAAATGTACCAAGCCATGCGCAGACGCAAACCGTCCGTGAGCTTCATGCCGTACATTCCAAGCCAGCTGTCCCACGCTGGCTCTTCAACGTAATGATACAACAAAGGGCCGAGATCCATGGCCGGGTCGGCTATCATCGCGCCGTCCCAATCTATTAAATACAGCTGGTTGTCTTCAGACAAAAGCCAGTTATTATGATTCACATCACAATGGCAAACGACTTTCTCACCGAATTGCACCTCATCTGCATGCGCTTCTAAATATGCGAGGCCCTCTTGAATAAGCGGCGAAAATTGCTGCACGGCAAATACGGCCTGCTTCAGCTGAGACAAAAGAGCGCCCGGATTGAGCGGTTCTTTTCCAAGTCTTCTCAGCATGTCCAACAAGGCTTTAGATGTGTGGATTTTGCGAAGCAGCTCAGCCACCGGGCGTCCGCTCATATCCTTCGGCTTCAGCTCTCTGCCCGCCATCCAATGCTGAGCCGTAATGACATCGCCGTTTTCCATCCGTTTCGTCCAAACCAGCTTCGGAACAATGCCTTCGGCGGATAACACGGCTAAAAAGGGCGAGCTATTACGTTTTAAAAAAAGCTGTTGGCCGTTATGTTTCGCATAATATGCATCTCCTGTAGCTCCTCCGGCGGGGAAGATCTCCCAATCGCTACCTAGTAATTGTCCCAACCAGTTCATATCAATGTTCAACCCATCATTTCTTAAAATATTTTAGAATAGACCTCCGCCTTTTTCAGCAGCAGATCGGCCTGTCATAAACAACTTCATGAGAAATAAAAAAGACAGCTATTGAGAGTCTCATATGCTAATCAATAGCCGTCTTATAAATTTTAGCGCTAGAGCACAAACTTCGTCAAGCAAAACTCGTAAGAACGCCGTGTGAATTCTAAGATTTATATGATGACGGGTTTCATTTGTTTCCTATGTTTTTATCCTTAAAGGCGCTGAACCCGGCGTTAAACGGAACGGTGTGGTTCCGATCAGCTCGCCGTCTGCATGAAACGGAATTTTCCCTGACGTTTCAAAAGTGATTTCTTTTTCCTTTAAAACCGTGACGCCGTCCATGTTGATATGCCTGCCAAAGCTCATCG
This sequence comes from Bacillus sp. ISL-51, assembly GCF_018613535.1. Lineage (GTDB taxonomy): Bacteria > Bacillota > Bacilli > Bacillales > Bacillaceae > Bacillus. Next base: position 15,181 of record NZ_JAGGQB010000006.1, on the reverse strand, counting down.
CGAATAAAAATCGATACAGCGAGACAAAAGACAAATGCTCCGCAATGACAATATCAAAGTTGGTTTCACGGGGACTTGCAGAAGGCGCCGCTTTCATACCGCCGCCGTAATAAGGATGATTTGCCGCGATGACAAACCAAACGTTACGGAATTCGCGCCTTTCTCCGCCTGCCGTGCAGACAAACGTGAACGGCTGAAATGTGGCCGCCGTATATAAATGCGCAAGCGGATAAATCAGAAAACGGAGACGCAGAAATCGAAGGAAGCGTGAAAACGGAAAGTTCACGGCCGCCTTCAGTACGCAGGCGTCAAATCCGACAGAAAGATGATTTAAAAAGTAAAGATATTGAGCTTTATCATGGAAAAAGTTGACGTTTCCCGTATAAAATTTCCGTGTTAACGGACGGTGCTGCCGTTTGATTTCTTGCAGAAGAGCCGCCTTTTTGACGGCGAACCCTTTGGAGAAATCATTATACGAACCGGCAGGCACAAAGGTCAGCTCCATTTGGCCGATTCCTTTCAGCCCGTTAATGACCTCATGCATCGTACCGTCGCCGCCGATCACAAACAGACGCTTCAGCTTGTGATCCTGCATCGTTGAAATCTGTCTCGCCAGCACCTCCGCATGCCCCGGATGTTCGGTCAAAAAAGAACGGTGTTCCACTCCCCGTTTGGACAGCTCTTTTTGAACGGACTTCCAGACACGCCGGCCCCGGCCGCGCCCGGCGGCCGGATTAATAATAAAGAACCATTGACTCATCGTTTGTTTTCACCTGCTTCATATATGAGAAAACTGCCGGGAAGCGTCCTGCTTAATCAAGCCACTCCTGCCTCCGCCTTGAATTGGACAGGCCGTAAGAAAGCAGGGCATTTGCCGCCTTCAGCTGATGATGCTTGATCGGCGCCGTATTTTTCTGCTGCTTTTGCAGCCACTCCCCGGCAGTCCGTTTGTCCGCTATGTCCAGTCCGTACGGCGGTTCGGGATAATCAATATACGACGTTTTGCTGAGGAGGAGCTTTTTGACGGGAATGTCAGCCCCCTTCTCTTTGACGATTTGCGAGACGACAGAGCCTGTCCGGTTCAGGCTGAGAGCCGGATTCAAAACCGGACGCGCGCCGCCGGAGGTTTTCTTTTCCCAAAAACGATTTTTCGATCCGATATACACGCTGTCTTCCTCAGCTTCCAAAAAAGCAACGCAAAAAATCTCCAGCGGGGAGATAATGATGGTGCTTAATTCGACAGATGCCTGCTGAATTTGAAGAACGGGATGATACATCACGAAATAAGAATCAGGAAGCTTTTGGGTCAGCATTTTTAAAATCCCGTCCCGCTTGACCTGATAAGAAAGCTCAGACATCTCGGAAAGCGTGGAGCTCGCCCACTTTAATTGAAATTCATACAATTGATTTTTAAAGAAAAGGGCGAGCTCATCCCTATGAGACGGAAGATTCAGCATCAGCGCCTCCTCCCCGTCCGTCTCCTCAAACCATTGATGCCTCTTTTCATTTATATCGGACGAAATCTCCTCTTTTCTCTTCTTTAAGAAAAATTTTTTTCTGCTTGGCTCGGGAGCCGTTTCGCCCGATGCAGCCATTTTTGTTTCTTGTTCCTCCGTTTTTCGGTCAAAGGCTTCCAAGAGAGCTTGCCAGCGTTCTTTTTTCAAACGGATAAACTGATTCATATAGTGATAAGGGTCTAGCTCATATCTTGATATACAGTCGTGAATTTTGATGATCTGTGCCATGTCATTTCCCCACTCCGAATATTTGTTTATGTCAGTTGAAATTGTGCAATTTCTTCGTACTTAGGCGACCGGTCAAGATGGGTTTGAAACAAGGAAAACCGGGTGACGGCGCTTGAAACCCTGCCGCTTTCAAACGGAACATGAGGCGGGAACGGTTTATCTCCGCTCCATTTCCGCGCCATCGTCATGTGAGGATGATACGGACGCTTTTCCACTTGAAATCCGGCTTTTTGTACAGCCTGCTTTGTTTTTTCCCGTAAATCGAACAGATAATCATTCGATTCCGGCTCTAAATGCAGCACTCTCGGCTGCTCGCGGGCGCCGAAAATCTCAAGGCTTTGAAATTGAACGGTAAACGGCTTTGTAAGAGCTGCGATTTCCGCAAGCATGGGCTTTAAGCTTGTAAGCCGCGCTTCATCCGCTGCGCCGAGAAAGATTAAGGTGATATGATAATCAAGCGGATGCACCCACTTTTTAAATGTTAATACAGGTTCCTTTCTGGCTGCTTCCCAAATCGGTTCAGCAATACCAGCCGGAATCGGAATGCCGATAAAATAATGCGGCAATGAAGCTTTCATACGAGGGACTCCCTCCTTAGGTTATGGTGTTATTATAAAACGGATAAGCGGGAAGGAGAACCCTGTCCGCTTATATGATAGGATATTATGTACCAAATGTTTTATACAGAGAGGAATGAGACGGGCTTGAAAATCGTTAACAACACAGCGGATTTGATCGGCGATACCCCGATTGTAAAGCTGAACCGCCTGCAGCCTGCGGACGCAGCGCAAGTCTATTTAAAATTAGAATCTTTTAATCCGAGCGGCAGTGTCAAAGACAGAGCGGCTTACAATATGATCATGGAAGCCGAGAAAAACGGACGTTTAAAACCCGGCTCTGTGATCATCGAGCCGACCAGCGGCAATACCGGCATCGGCCTGGCCATGAACGCAGCGGCACGCGGATATAAAGCCATCCTTGTCATGCCTGACACGATGACGAAAGAACGCATCAATCTGCTTAAAGCGTACGGCGCGGAGGTTGTGCTGACACCGGGAGCGGAAAGAATGCCCGGCAGTATCAAAAAGGCGAAAGAACTTGCCGAACAGATCCCGGGAAGCTTTATACCGATGCAATTTGAAAACAGCGCAAACCCTGATGCACACCGGAAAACGACCGCCGCAGAAATTTATGAGGCGGTTCAGCAGCTCGGCAGACCGCTCGGCGCTTTTGTCGCCACGGCGGGAACGGGCGGCACGATTACGGGAACCGGAGAAGCGCTGAAAGAGCTTTTCCCGGATATGACCGTTCATGTCGCGGAGCCTGCGGGTTCACCCGTTTTATCCGGCGGAAAACCCGGCGCCCATAAGCTTGTCGGGACAAGCCCCGGTTTTATTCCCGATATATTGAATCAGAATGTTTACGATGAAATCATAAAAATATCTGATGAGGATGCATATACGACAACACGGCGTCTTGCCGCTGAGGAAGGTATTCTCGTCGGTCCTTCGTCAGGCGCAGCATGCTTTGCGGCTGTTGAAACAGCAAAACGCCTGCCTTCTGACCAGATTGTCATCTGCATGACGGCAGATACGGGGGAACGTTATTTATCTGCGGATTTATGGTCATTTGAATCATAAAAAGGGATGCCGCAAGCGGCCCCCCTTTTTTGTTTTATCATTTTGCAAGCTCATAGATAGCCTGAGCGTATAAAGCCGTTGCCCGCAGGAGGTCATCAATTTCAATGTACTCGTCCTTTTGATGAGCGCTGTCAGGACGGCCCGGGAACAGCGGCCCGAACGCGACGCCTGCTGAAAGGGATCTCGCGTACGTTCCTCCGCCAATTGAAATCAAGTCTGCTTTTTTGCCCGTTTGGCCTTCGTATACCTTTTGGAGTGTCTTTACTAACGGATGATCGGCTGATACGTGGTGCGGTTTGCTGTCTTTGAATTCTCCAAGCTGAAAATCGTCTGCCGCCATAAAAGCATCACGAATCACTTTGCTGTCTGATGTGACGGGATAGCGGATATTGATGCCGAGTTCTCCCCCCAGATCCTTTTCATATGTAAAGGTGCCGACGTTCAGCGTAAGCTCACCGCTGATGTCATCTTTACAGTCAATGTTAAGCTTTTTCCCTCGTGTATCATGTAAAAAATAATCGGCAACGGTTTTTATAAAATGATTTCCGGCTTCATCAAGCTCAGCCCCCTGTAGACATTCAGTGAGCTTTAACCCGGCATTCACACCGTTATCCGGCTCCATCGCGTGGCATGATTTTCCGTAAACCCTCAATGTCAGCCTGCCGTTTTCCGCCTTCGCCTCACCCTGTGTATTGGATTCTTCCAGCCATTTGCTGAAATAGGTGCTTACAGCGTCAATATCGGTTCCTTCAATGACGGCTTCCGCCGCATCCGGAACCATATTTAACCGCAGTCCTGAACGAAACGAAACAAGCCCGTTTTCGGCTTCACGGCCGGCTACTTTTGATTCAATGCCCAATGACGCGTCAATGATTCCCTTTTCCGCATTGATAATCGGAAAATCAGCGTCAGGAGCAAAGCCGATATCAGGCATTTTTTCATGCTTGAAGTAGTGCTCCACGCATCTCCAATCACTTTCTTCATCAGTCCCGATAATGATCCTCACGCGTTTGGATAAAGGCAGCTGCATATCTTTGACGATTTTCAGCGCGTAAAGCGCCGCCATCGTCGGTCCCTTATCGTCAATTGCCCCTCTTGCGTATATCCGTCCCTCACGAATGTCGGCGGAGAAAGGATCACTCGTCCAGCCGTCTCCGGGCGGCACGACATCCACGTGGCAAAGCACGCCGACGATCTCATCCCCCGTTCCCCACTCAATATGGCCTGCATAGCCGTCAATATTTTTTACGGTAAAGCCTTCCTTCTCACCGAAATCAAGCAAAGATGTGAGACACTCATTGATGCCTGAACCAAACGGCCGGCCGGGACGGGCTGTTGATTCATCCATCACACTGTTAATTTGCAAAAACTTCTGTGTATCACGGATCAGGTCTTCTTTTTTTCTGATTACTTCAACTTCCCAGTTCATCACAATCCCCTTTCTTTATAAACGACTTGCAAAATGTTGATAAAACGAATAATATAGATGATGTTTTGAAAAAACGTTCGTCATTGGAGGTACTTATGTTTCATCTCGACAAGCATCAAACGACAATAAAAAGAGAAATTACTGCGGGACTGACCACCTTTTTTACAATGGTTTATATCATTGTGGTCAATCCGGTGATCCTCTCGAACGCGGGGGTTCCGTTTGATCAGGTATTTACCGCGACGATTATCGCATCGATTGTCGGAACGTTGTGGATGGCTCTGGCTGCGAATTATCCGATTGCCATTGCTCCCGGCATGGGTTTAAATGCGTATCTTGCGTTTCATGTCGTCGGCGCCGGCGCCGGCATTACGTACCAGACAGCTTTCAGCGCTGTGTTTATCGCAGGAGTCATCTTTATTATTTTATCGTTAACTCCTTTAAGAAAACAACTGATAGAAGCGATTCCGGACAATTTAAAATACGGGATTACGACCGGCATCGGTTTATTTATAGCGTTTATCGGCTTGCGTCAGGCGGGAATCATCACAGCTGACAAGTCTAATTTAGTCGCCCTCGGCGATCTTCATTCGCCCGTTGTCATCTTAACGCTGATCGGGCTTATCATCAGTATTGTACTGATGGTGCTGAATGTAAACGGAGCATTATTTATCGGCATGGCGCTGACTGCCATACTCGCCTTTATCACAGGGCAGATTCATTTCACGAAAGGATTTATCTCTTTCCCGCATCTGCCGGAAGGGCTCTTGATTTCAAATCCGTTCGCCGCCTTCGGTGATGTCGTTCACCACGGCCTGTATGCCGTTGTCTTCTCCTTTCTTCTCGTCACCATTTTTGACACGACAGGCACGATGATCGGCGTTGCCGAACAGGCGGGATTGATGAAAAACAATCAGCTTCCGAATGCCAGGAGAGCGCTATTGGCTGATTCGACCGCTACGACGGTCGGCAGCATCTTCGGCACAAGCCCGACGACCGCGTTCGTGGAATCTTCAGCAGGGGTTGCAGCCGGCGGAAGAACGGGGCTGACGGCACTGACAATCGCAGTCATGTTTGCCGTTTCCATGTTTTTCAGCCCGCTTGTCAGCGTCTTATCCGAGGTTTCTGCAATTACATCACCAGCGTTGATTATTGTCGGCAGCCTGATGATGGGAGCAGTCTCTAATATCCGCTGGAATGAGCTTGATGAAGCTTTCCCGGCGTTTCTGGTCATTTTGGCCATGCCTTTGACATCCAGCATTTCAACAGGAATTGCACTCGGATTTATTTCATATCCGCTTGTTAAAATCGCAAAGAGAAAGTGGCGCGATATTCATCCTTTGGTCATCATCTTTGCCATCCTGTTTTTTATTCAGCTCTTTATACTGAACGGACATTAAGAAAAATCCCTCTCCGGAAAAGGAGAGGGATTTTTTACATATAAACAGCAGAAAGGACCGCTGCAAGAAGGCACCAGCCGACGCAAACGAATTGAATGGTATTCAAAGCGCCTTTTTTCGCCCGGAAATAATCGTCACTTTCTTTATCAATGCCGCTTACTATCGGTTTGTCCATGATCCGGTCAAAGAGAAGCGACAGCACATATCTGTTGACTCCGGTAAACAACATTAAGACGATCAGCTTCAGCCACATCAGCAGAACGACAATGAGAGCGGTGAACGCCGCCATAAATAGATAAAGCCGGCGGACATACTCACTGTTTCTGATCAACACTTTGAAAAACAATTCCTTCCATGCTGTAAGCGCCGACCGTTTTTTAAAGATACGCTTTGACTGAGGGTAAAGCAGCGGCTTGCTCCGTCTTTTATCTTTTACATTCGGCAAATGCACATCCTGACTCAGCATCATGACAGAGGCGGCAAATGAAAGCTTGCGTTTTTTCTCCTCAAGCACCTCTTCATCAAACGCTGACAAAGACGCTGTTTCTTTCAAACACGATATGACTGAACAGACGAAAGATATACCCCCTAACAGCCAAAGCCAATACCATTGGGCAAATCCGATAAAAACGAGTGAAACGACAATCAGGGCGGCCCCTGACAGCCAGCCGGCCATTTGATTTACGAGTGTCTTCCGCTTTCTTTTCCATTTATCGTTTACCGCAATCACCGCGCAATGGAAGCCAAAAAGGCAGATAAATATTCCCGCATATACCGATGGAGAACTTTCACCGTATTGACGCCATAACGGATATAACAGCACAGCGAGCAAACTCCACTTTATACATGATATGAAGACCGAATACAGAAGAGCATATCGTTTCAGCTGTAACAGCAGGTGTTTTGTATGCATAAAAAAACCTGATCCGCCTCAAGCAAAAAGGTATGGATAAAGCCTGTGCATAATAGCAGCGCACTGAACACATAGAGCCAGTTCCAGCCCAGAATCCCCGCCCCTTCAAATAAAAGCCCCTTCCCCTTCATCCACTCCGTATACTGATACACCAAAAAGCCAGCTGCCGGAAGAACGATATACAAAGCGACCGTCCAATCAATAACCGTGCGGGACACCCTCCATTGATACCGCCAATACTCATAAAGCCTTTGAAAAAATAAAGCACGGCCGGTCATTGATGACTGCCCCGAACCGCCAAATAAAAGCAATCTAACAGTGAGCGGCTTCCCGTTTCATCCTGAAGCTCCTTCAGGGTGCCTTTGAGGAGCAGAGAGCCTTTATCCATTAAATAAAACCGGCCGCAGATTTTTTCCGCGGTATCAAGAACGTGGGTGCACATGAGAATGCCCGCCCCTCTTTCTTTTTCGAAGATCAGCATGTCGGTAAACAGCTTGGTCGAGATAGGGTCAAGCCCGATAAACGGCTCATCAATCACATAGATATCAGGCTTTGCCAGAAACGCCTGCACCAGCATCAGCTTCTGCTGCATTCCTTTCGAAAAAATCGAAGGCAGGTCATGTTTTACAGACGTCAAAGAAAATTCATCAAGCAGCAGATCGGCCCGCTTTTGGTATTCTTCTTCTCGGATGCCCCGCAGTGAGCTGATCAGCTCGATATACTCCCAAAGCGTCAGTTCATCATAAAAGTTCGGCCGTTTCCGGTATGTAAGCATAGGAGGAGTTGTTCCACTCGATGTGACCCTCCATATCCCGGGACAGCCCGAGAATCGCCTTTATCGCCGTGCTTTTTCCTGCGCCGTTCGCTCCGATTAAGCCGACAATCTCCCCGGCTCCTACAGACAAAGAAACATTTGAAAGCACCTTCGGCCTGTCAGCGTAGCCCGTGCAGATAATATTCGCATTCAATAATTCTCCCATGCTTCTCCCTCCCTCATTTATATACGGGGACGTATAAAAAAAGTTTCAGTTTCCATAATATTAGGAGCGGGTCAAACATAGTAATGCACAAAGCCTGCCGCCAATTGGTAAAAATTATCTGCGCTTATTCCTAGATTCATGTCCTCTATATCGTGTATAATAGAGGCAGCAAAAAAGAAAAAACTTAAATGTCTGCCTTTGTTACTTATTCGTACGAAGTTTTAGAGTCGTGAGTTGTGGTATATCAAGTCCATCCGATCTTATGATAGGGAGTGGTTTTTTGAAGCCTTCAACAAACCGTATGCTAACTCGGATCAAATCAGTTTACATGTTCATTCAAGAAAAAGGTCTTGTGACAACACAGGAACTGGTTGACGAATTCGGTATTACACCAAGAACCATTCAGCGAGACTTAAATGTGTTAGCATACAATGATCTTGTTCACAGTCCTTGCCGAGGCAAGTGGGAGACAACACGAAAAAAAGTTAAAATTACATCATAAGCGAACAATTACATAGGACCGTACGTCTGGTCTGATATGCTGCAAGGCAAAGCAGCCTCTTTGCCTTGCTTTTTGTTCCTCCATAGATAAAAAGCCCAAAACAGATCTGTTTTGGGCTTTTCTGATTTCCGTTTTACGTTTCCGTTCCTGTCAGCGCTGCCAGCTCTTCTTCAGTCAGCTCCCGGAACTCACCCGGAGCAAGCGCCGGGTCTAAAGAAACCGCGCCCATTGAAAGCCGCTTTAAATAGGTCACTTCGTTCCCGACGGCTTTTGCCATCAGCTTCACCTGATGATATTTGCCTTCTGTAATGGTCAAATGAATCACCATATCATCCGGGCTTTGTGTGATGGTTTCAACGGCTGCCGGTTTTGTCTTGTAGCCGCCTTCAATGATGACGCCTCTCTCCAGATCGGCGATTTCTTCCCCCGACAGCGGCAATTTCAAATGGACCTCATACGTTTTCGGAACATGCTTTTTCGGAGAGAGCAGACGATGAGCGAGCTGACCGTCGTTTGTGAGAAGCAGAAAGCCTTCCGTGTCTTTATCCAGACGCCCTGCCGGAAACGGTTCAAACCGCTGCTCTTCCGGTGTCAGCAAATCAACAACCGTTTTTTGCCGGCTGTCTTCGGTGGCGGACAGCACCCCTTGCGGCTTATTCATCATAATATAAATAAATTCGCGATAGTCTGCCGGCTCGCCGTACACAGTAATATCCTGCACATTCGGGTCCACATGCGTTTTAACATCCTTCGCCGGCACCCCGTCAATCATTACCGCTCCTGCCTTGACGATTTTTTTCACATCTTTTCTTGAGCCGAATCCGCTGTTGGCAAGCAGCTTGTCAAGTCTCATTCTATCCTCTCCTTTAATAAGAAAAGCCCGCAAAAAGCGGACTTTCTGTCACATATTTTAATGGGCGGAGTGTCTGCCTTTTCTAAAAACGCGCGGCAGACGGTTTCCGAACATTTTCTGTAAAAATCCGATTCGGTAAGCCGCATACATATACACCGCACCGCCGACAACCGCACAGATAAAGACGACGATCGCCGCATGCAGCTGGCCGCTTTGATAAGTAACGAAGAAGCCGAGCAGCCATTGTGTCAATTTGACCGCTACCGCCATCACGACGGATAAAAGCGCCATTAAAATAACCCGTTTCAGCAGCACCGAGTATGAATAACCCGCATGGCGCTTGATCATGATAAATCCGTACAGAAGTGAAGCGATATAACCGAGCGCCGTTGCTAATATGGCCCCGTCTCCCTGAAACAGCTTAATCAGCGGAACGTTCAGCAGCACTTTTATGATAACACCGATAAAAAGGCTGACTACCGCAAACTTTTGTTTATTAATGCCTTGTAAAATCGCGGCATTAACGGTAAACAGAGAAAATAAAATCGCTACAGGCGCATACCAGAACAATATGTCTTGTCCGATATCAGGACGAAGGCTTTCAGAGCCATAAAAGAACGTATAGGCGGGTCCGGATAAAACGGACATGCCGACGACGGCCGGAATGACCAAAAACAGAATGATTTGCATCGTTTGGTTAATCTGCTGGTTTAACAGTTTGTAATTTTTGCTCGTAAATGATTCGGTAATGGTCGGGATTAACGTAAGACCGAAGGCGGTCGCCAGTGATACCGGAATCATGACAAGCTTCGGCACATACAGCGTGACTATCGCCAGCATGTCCTGGCTGATGTCTTTATGGCCGGCCGCAATCATTGCTTTATTAAACGTATTCGTGTCGATATACGAATACAAAGGGATAGCCAGTCCGACAAACACGTACGGAGCGGCATAGCTGAAAAGCTCAATGAACATTTTCTTATAGCTTAAGTCAGCCGACGGAACGAGATTCGGCTTCATCGCCAGTAAATCGCCCTTCCGTTTATTCCAGTAAATATAGAGGACGACAAGTCCGCCGAATGAACCGATCAAAGCTGCAAATGTCGCATAACCGACGGCTATGACAAGGCCTCCGTTTATCACTTTTAAAATGAGGTAGGTTGCTCCTAATAAAAAGATGATCCGTGCAAGCTGTTCGACAACCTGAGACACGGCTGTCGGCCCCATCATCTGATGGCCCTGGAAAAACCCGCGCACAAGACTCATGATCGGCACAACCAAAAGAGCCAGGCTGACCATACGGATGACATAAACGACGTGATCAATTGTCAGTCCGTTGTTACTCGTACCCCCAAGCGACGTTTCCGCAAAAAACGGCGCCGAAAGATAAAGAATCGTAAAAGCGATCATCCCTGTAACGAGCATGACCGACATCCCCGCTCTCAGCATCCGCCTGCTCGTCTCATAATCCCCTTTGGAATTATATTTCGAGACAAACTTTGATACCGCCGCGGGAAAACCCATCGTGGCAATGTTTAAAAATAATGTATATTGATTATATCCGTATTGAAACAAAGCTCCGCCCGTCGCTCCGACCATTGCGCCGAAAGGGATCAAATAAATCATACCTAAAATCCGCGATATATAGGTGCCGAGCGTTAACACGAACGTGCCCCTTAACAATTTGCTTGACATGTTTCCTCATCACCATTTTCTACGAAGATTCAACTTTTCTATTTTAACACAATTGGCCATTTAGACGGTAATAATTACAGCGGGAAACTTTTAGAAAGCTCTTAAAAAACAAAATACGTTTAAGGGAAACCCTTCTTTCGCTATAATAGCAAGAAGCGGACATTTCCGCCGATTACTATGTGAAAAGAAAGTTGTTGATGAAATTGAAACATTATGACGTGATTGTGATTGGCGGCGGCCCTTCCGGCTTAATGGCTGCGATCGCCGCGGGCGAACAAGGGGCAGACGTCTTGTTAATTGATAAAGGAAACAAATTGGGGCGGAAGCTGGCGATTTCCGGAGGCGGGCGCTGCAATGTGACCAACCGCCTCCCCGTTGAAGAAATCATTAAACATATCCCCGGAAACGGACGTTTTTTATACAGCGCGTTTTCTGAATTTAATAACGAAGATATCATTGTCTTTTTTGAAAAGCTCGGCATTCAATTAAAAGAAGAGGATCACGGGCGCATGTTCCCGGTGACGGACAAAGCGCAAAGCGTGGTCGATGCACTCTTGAATCGCCTGAACGAGCTCAGCGTCACCATCCGCACGAACGAAAAAATTAAAGAGGTTCGCTACGAGGACGGCAGGACGGCAGGTATTACGACAAACAACGGCGAACTGATTAACGCAAACGCCGTTATTATAGCGGTCGGCGGGAAATCAGTTCCCCATACCGGAAGCACAGGAGACGGCTATGCATGGGCTGAAGCAGCAGGTCATACCATTACGGAGCTGTTTCCGACAGAAGTTCCGGTCACATCGGCCGAACCGTTCATTAAGAAAAAAACGCTTCAGGGCCTGTCATTAAGAAACACGGCAGTCAGCGTGTTAAACAAAAAGGGAAAACCCATCGTTACACATGTGATGGACATGCTGTTTACCCATTTCGGCTTATCCGGTCCGGCCATTCTCCGGTGCAGCCAATTCGTTGTCAAAGAGCTGAAAAAGCAACCGGAAGTGAAGCTTCGCATCGACCTGTTTCCTGACATCAACGAAGAGGAATTGTTTCAGCGGATGTACAAGGAGCTGAAAGAAACCCCGAAAAGAGCGCTGAAAAACGCACTGAAGCCGTGGATGCAAGAACGGTACCTGCTCTTTTTGCTGGAACGGAACGGGCTTGACCCGCAAATGTGCTTTACAGATTTGCCGAAGGATCCATTCAGAGCCTTTGTCAAAGATTGCAAGCAATTTACGGTTTCTGCAAACGGCACGCTTTCTCTGGACAAAGCTTTTGTCACCGGCGGCGGTGTTTCCGTAAAAGAAATCGAACCGAAAAAAATGGCTTCTAAAAAAATGGAAGGATTATATTTTTGCGGGGAAATTTTAGACATTCACGGATATACCGGAGGATACAATATCACCTCAGCCCTTGTCACGGGGCGGCTGGCAGGTTTGAATGCGGGACTCTTCTCACGTTCGCTTTAAGGACGGTTTTAAAGCGCTTTTATCAGTAATCCGGTTGATAACTGTCCAAAAACATGATAGAGTTTTTTACGTTTTGTTTCACCTGATTGAGGGAACAGGAAGAAAGGAATGATCTGTAATCGTACGACCATACTAAACAAAAAAGGCGTACTGAAAAAAAGTCAGAGGGTGAGAACGTTTGAAGAAGAATAACATCTCCAGTGTTTTTTGGATTGTGATTGTTATCACAGCCGCGGCTGTTCTGTGGGGAGTATTGTCTCCGAAGAGCCTCCAGCGGGTTACTGATACAGTGCAAAATTTTATCACAAATTCTTTCGGCTGGTATTATTTACTGGTTGTTTCCGTGTTTGTGGGATTCTGTCTCTTTCTCATTGTGAGTCCGATCGGCAAAATAAAACTCGGAAAACCCGAGGAAAAACCTGAATTCGGTTTATTATCATGGTTTGCCATGCTGTTTAGCGCAGGTATGGGAATCGGTTTGGTCTTTTACGGCGCTGCGGAACCGATCAGCCATTACGCTATCAGCTCTCCCTCAGGTGAAACAGAAACGCCTCAGGCATTCAGAGATGCACTCCGGTTTACCTTTTTCCACTGGGGGCTTCACGCTTGGGCTATATATGCGGTCGTCGCTTTATGTATTGCATATTTTCAATTCCGAAAAGATGCTCCCGGCCTGATCAGCAGCACACTGACACCGCTTTTAGGCGATAAAGTAAACGGACCGCTCGGTAAAGCAATCGACTGTATCGCTGTGTTTGCGACCGTTGTCGGTGTAGCGACAAGCTTAGGGCTCGGCGCCACTCAAATCAACGGCGGCTTGCATTACTTATTCGGAATCCCTAAAACTTTTTCCATTCAGCTGGTTCTGATTGCCGTCGTGACCGTGCTTTTCTTAATTTCTGCATGGAGCGGCATAGGCAAAGGAATTAAATACTTAAGCAATACCAACATGGTGCTTGCGGGTATTTTGATGATCTTTATGCTGATTGTCGGCCCGACCGTGCTGATCATGAACTCATTTACCGATTCCATCGGTCAATATATCCAAAACATCGTGCAAATGAGCTTCCGCCTGTCGCCGAATGATCCGCAAAAACAGGAATGGATCAACAGCTGGACCATTTTCTACTGGGCCTGGTGGATTTCCTGGTCTCCGTTTGTCGGGATATTTATCGCCCGCGTGTCAAGAGGCCGGACCATTCGCGAATTTTTAATCGGTGTGTTAGTGACGCCTTGTATTCTGGCCTTTTTATGGTTTGCGATTTTCGGGGTATCGGCAATGGATCTTCAGCAAAAAGGCGTGTTCAATGTTGCTGGGCTGTCGACGGATACGATGCTTTTCGGCACACTCAGCCATTATCCGCTTACAATGGTGACATCCGTATTAACGCTTATCCTGATCGCTGTTTTCTTTATTACATCAGCCGATTCAGCGACATTTGTACTGGGAATGCAGACGTCTTACGGCTCGTTGGACCCGTCCAATCGCGTAAAAGTCACATGGGGAATCATCCAGTCGGCTATGGCTGCGGTTCTTTTATATTCCGGAGGCCTTGCCGCACTGCAAAACATGGCCATTCTCGCGGCGGTGCCGTTTTCTATCGTGATTCTCCTCATGATTGTATCCCTGTATAAATCATTGGCGAGTGAAAGAAAAGGACTCAGACAAATTGAGAAATATCAAAAGCCCAGAAGTCCGCGCGTCAAAAAAGCATAATACGAAAGAAGCCCGCCATCGGTGCGGGCTTCTTTATTTTCGGTATACAATTAAAGCGGAAAAGCAATAAAGCTGTTCACCTTCAGGATCACAGGCCGCCGCTACAGTATATTTAATATCAACGAGCTGTTCCTCTGAAATTCCTTTTAGAAATGAATTGACTTCAGTCTGCAAATCTTTTTCATGCTCCTCATCAAAAACCGCTACCTTCAGCATGTACTCCCCGCTCCTTTCTCTATCAATTTATTCGGGTTCAGACGAATTATGATAGAGAAAGCTGAATTCTTTCTGGCGTCTCTATATTACGTTCACGAACCAATGAGATCTGCCTCCGCATTTATTTTATTGAGTTTTCATCTGCTGGCACAATGGCCGTCTCAAATTGCCTTACAGGCGCATGTATCCAGCGCGACAGTATCAAGGATTTTAAATCGGGAGGACTCTCTGTCGTGAGGGAAGAAACAGTCGAAGGAATATGGCTCAAGAATCGCAGAAGCGATGAAAACCGACATTCGAAGGCAATGTGCTGAATACAGGGCACATACCGAATCTGCCGGCAAAGGCCATTGTCAAAGTGCCATGTGCAGCCGACAGAAAACGGATTACGCCTCTTGCTTTTCAGGGGAACTGCCGGAACGGCTCGCCGCTTTTACCAGAACCAATATTAATACACGGCTTCTGCCATCGAAGCGGCCTTCACATTAAAAGAGGAAACCGTCTATCAGGCTGCCATGCTTGATCCGCATACAAGCGCCGAGCTTTCCCTGCAAGACATCGCGTCTTTGTGCGATGATTTATTTGAAGCCCATAAAGACCGGGGACTGACCCCCTAGAATGA
>NZ_JAGGQB010000005.1 GCF_018613535.1 Bacillus sp. ISL-51 | reverse complement strand
AATATATGGTACTACTTTCGGCATTTATGGTTTTATTACGTGAGTATAGCCATCAAGAGGATATTGTTGTTGGAAGTCCATTTTCAGGGAGAGTTCATCCAGACACGGAAAAAATCCTCGGTATGTTTGTGAACACTCTAGTTATGAGAGGGAAGCCTCAAGGCGATAAAAGCTTTCACACCTTCTTGGAAGAAATGAAAGAAAAATGTCTGCAGGCACAAGCGAATCAAGAATATGCCCTTGAAGAATTGATAGAAAATCTCGATTTAGTAAGAGATAGTTCTCGTAATCCACTATATGACATAGTATTTAGTTTTCAAAACATTGATGAAGTATCTCTTGAAGGTGAAGGATTAAGATTTAAGGATATTGGTATTGAAAGAAACATATCTAAATTTGACATTACTATGACAGTAGAGGCATTGCAGAAAGGTTATGGATTGAGCTTTGAGTACTGTAGTGATTTATTCAGTGAAAATAGCATCGGTCAAATGATGGTTCACTATGTACAGATCTTGAAGGAAATTACCCAGAATCCTACCCGAAAAATAATAGATATTAATGTTGTTAGTCCTACAGAAAAAGAGAAGATACTTGGAGAATTTAACGATATATCTCTATCTACTCCCCTATACAAGAATATTGTGACACGCTTTGAAGATCAGGTTGCACAAACACCTGATAAAGTCGCCGTATGCGCCGAAGGGAAGGAAATTACTTACCAGGAACTAAATGCAAAGGCGAATGAACTTGCCGTTCGGTTGCGTCAGATGGGCATCGGTCGTGATGACTATGTAGCGATCATGGCGGAACGGAACATAGAAACAATCATAGGGATTTGTGGGATCGTCAAGGCTGGCGGGGCTTACGTCCCGGTTGATCCGGCTTATCCGTTAGAACGTGTTGCCTATATGTTAGAAGATTGTAAGCCTAAGGCTATTCTAGTGAACGGTTTATCTTACGCATATAAAGGAGATATTCCTATTGTTGATGTAAGTGAAGCAATGCAGTGGACAGGTAGACAGGAGAACCCTGTAAACATCAATACCGTAAATGACCTAATCTATCTCATCTATACCTCTGGTACGACAGGGAAACCGAAAGGAGTTATGGTTGAGCATAAAAGTGTTACACGATTGGTACACCGTCCTAATTATGTAGAATTGAATAAAGACACCGTAATTTTACAAACAGGGTCACTAAGTTTTGACGCAGCCACATTTGAAATCTGGGGGGCATTGTTGAATAGAGGGGAGTTACATATTAGTAGCCAAGATCTCATAATGGATGCCTCTGCTTTAAAGCGTGTAATTGAGGGTCAAAAAATTACGACGATGTGGTTGACTGTAACTTTGTTTAACCAATTAGTAAATGAAGATGTGACTGTGTTTAACCAATTGGAAACACTCATCTTCGGTGGTGAGAAAGTATCAGAAGTGCATATTCGGAAATTTAAGAAAGAAAATAAAAAAACTCAATTAATAAATGGTTATGGTCCAACAGAAACAACAACGTTTGCAACTTACTATCCAATTGATGCAGATCAGGTAAAAGTCAAAACCCCTATTGGAAAACCAATTTCTAATACGACCACTTATATTATGAACGAAGGTAGATTGTGTGGCATTGGAATGGTAGGGGAGCTATGTATCGCCGGCGATGGCGTAGCGAGAGGATATTTAAATAATCCTGAACTAACCAAAGCAAAATTCATTCCTAATCCATATGGTTCTGGAATGATGTATTGTTCAGGCGATTTAGTAAAGTGGCTGCAAGATGGAAATATTGAGTATTTAGGTAGAATAGATGATCAGGTAAAACTACGTGGATTTCGTATCGAGCTTGGTGAGATTGAAAGTGTCATCAGGCAGATAAAAGATATAAGAGACACAGCCTTAATCATAAGTGAGAAAGAGCAAGAAAAAAGTATATGTGCCTACTTGGTAGGAGAAAAAGTATTGGATATCAAGGCTATACGCCAAGAATTATCTAAACACCTACCTGCTTATATGATTCCTTCTCATATGATGCAAATTGAATGTATTCCTGTAACTAGAAACGGAAAGCTGAATAAGAAGGCTTTACCGAAAATTGAAGTAAACAGTGAGGAAACATATGTAGCACCAAGAAATCAAACGGAAGAAGAAATTGTTTCAATATTTTCAGGAATATTAGGTATAGATAATTTAGGTGTGACAGATAGCTTCTATGATATGGGTGGTGATTCAATTAAAGCCATTCGAGTAGTATCTAAGTTAAGGGAAGCAAATTATAGTGTATCTATGCGTGAAATTATCCAGTTTCAGACAGTTGAGAATGTTGCCAAAGTAATAAGGAGAGTTGAAGAAAAAGAAGAAAGTAGACAAGAAGAAATATCGGGTGAAGTACCATTAACACCGATTCAGGATACTTTTTTCAAATGGAAATTAAATAATCCTAATCACTTTAATCAATCTGTGCTTCTTGCTAATCCTGAAGGATTCAATGAAGAAGCAGTTAAACAAAGTTTACTTGCTATTGTAAAACACCATGATATCTTGAGAGCTATATTTAAAGATGGAAAGCAAGAAATTTTAAGTATTAAACAGTGTGAGAAACCCGAGTTGCGCATCTATGATTTTTCTGAACTTAAGGATGAAAAATTATCAAAGGCAATAGAGGTTAAGAATGATGAGTTACAAAAAAGTATTAATTTAGCAACGGGACCATTAGTAAAGTGCGCTTTATTTAAAACAAAAAATGGTGATCATTTAATGATTGCTATACACCATCTTGTGGTAGATGGCGTGTCTTGGAGAATAATTCTAGAGGATTTTGAATCTATCTATAAACAGTATATTAAAACAAAGGAAATTGAGCTACCTAAAAAAACTACTTCATATCAAGAATGGTCAAATGAATTATTCAAATATGGAAGTAGTAGTGAGTTACAAAAAGAAGTAAGTTATTGGAATGGAGTTCTCGAAAATGCTAATTTTGGAGAAATTGATGCTGATATGTATGGAGCAGACATCGGGTCAGGAAAAATAAGCTTCGAAATAGATGCAAGAAAAACAAGCAAATTAGTACGTTTAGGAAAAGTATATAATGCTGAATTTCAAGAAATCCTATTGGCATCATTAGCCCGTGCCAATGAATTATGGCAAAGACATAAAAAACTAACTTTATTCTTGGAAGGTCATGGAAGAGAAGAGTTCAGCAATAATTTAAGAATTGATCGAACGGTTGGTTGGTTTACGACCATTTATCCTATTACTATTGAAGCTTTAGATACCCTTGAAAATAGTATAGTTAAAACAAAGGAAATATTAAAAACTGTACCGAACAGTGGAATAGGTTATGGAATAATTCAACATCAACAAGGCGAAAAAATTCCAAATATTAATATAGATATCTCATTTAATTTCTTAGGTGAATTAAGTCGGGGAAAATCTAGGTTCATCAAATCGCCCTTCCCTACTGGAACTCAGATAGCAGAAGAAAATATTATCAGCAACTTAATAATTAATAGCATTATTGATGAAGGAAAACTGAAATTAGATATTTTCTACAACAAGGGTAAATATTCTGAATATCTAATTCAGCAATTAAAAAATTGTTATGAAAAAACATTGCTTGAAGCAATTGAACATACGAACAATTTAGCCGTAAACGGTAAAGTGGAACATGAAAATTTTGAATCATCATTTAAACAGTCAAAGGTTATTGAAGAAGAAAAAAATTCACAAGTCACAACTGACAATATCTTTGCTTTAAAGCAGTATGACATTTCTAGTTTTGAGAAAACCTTGTTTTCTAAAGAGCTATTAGAATATGAAAAAAATATTGTAGACAGAAAAGCCGAGTGTTTTGAACCATTTGCTTATCAAAAATTCTTTTTTAATAACTATCCAGGTAATGTGTGCGGTGCTAAAACTGAAATTCAAGGTGATATTACTCAGGAGCGATTAATTTCAATTGTAAAAGATATAGTGTGTGAACAGAGTATTTTCAGACTTTCTTATGACAAAGATCGAAACCAATTACAACAATATAGTTATACATCTGACTGGCATATTCCTTTTATAGATATCTCTTCTAACAAGCAGTTAGGGCAGGATCTTGAATGGTGCAATGCTGTTATTCAGGCGTCTCAATTATTTAAGGAACAACGATTATTATCCAAAATATTTATTGTCAAGATTGGTCCTAATAGATATTGCCTATATTTCTTTGTACACCATGGATTATGGGACTTAGCCTCTACAGAAATTTTGGGTCAGTTAATCAAAGATAAAATTTCCAGAAAACAGGGGATTTTAATATCTAATTATTATACGGAATATACAAAGATAAGAAATGAAATAGAGAATAAAAATCAATTACAACCTGATGCAAAAGATTTTGTTGATAATTTTTTCAAACAAGCCAGCATCTATGATTCATTAATGAAGGGTAAAACTGCTCAACGGTGTTTACATATTAAATACAAATATAATGAATCTGTCTTAAATCAAATATTAAAAGATCCAATTCTATGGGTGACTGAATTATATGATTTACTAAATATTCAACCTTACATTCATTCTAAATCTAGTTTTCCATTCTTATTAATGCATTTTGGAAGAGAGGATATGGGCTTTCAAACATTAGGATTACATCTGGATATAATACCATACCAATATGATGGAGTTACACACTCTATAAAACGGCTTGGTAAGCAACAAGTGCATAATAATTATGGGCATTTATTGTTTGAATCAAAAGGTGATGACTCCGAGCGACGTAATAAATATTTCAAACATATTCCCGTGGTTAATTTTTACGCAGACATGGAAATAGATAATATTTTTGACTCTTTTAATCATTATGAGATGGAGTTGAAAGATATGGTAGCAGGTAACGAGATCACGCTCCGAATATTTAAAGATATCCTATATGTCGCAGTGCCAACTATAAATAATGATATGGATAGTGCATTTAAGATTGCCTCTGAATATTTGGGCTTGAAATAGTTATATAATACTGAACGTGATTTGAAAGGAGTGGCGTGAAATGAAAGTTGGTGTTATAGGAGCAGGGTCAATGGGAGTTGGCGTTGCCCAATGCTTTGCCCAATATAATTACGATGTTGTACTAGTAGATTTCCAACAGGAGGTATTAGAAAAAGCCAAAGGTGAAATTTATAACAATATGAGGTTTGCAAGCTTTTATAGTAAAGATCTCGCTGTACAGGATCCAGAAAGTATTTTAAAGCGTATTAAATTTACGACAGGTTATGAATCTTTAAAAGATGCGGATTTTATTGTTGAAAATGTACCAGAACAGTTAGAAATAAAAAGCACTGTTTATGCTCAGCTTGAAGAGGTTTGTCCTGAAAACTGTATTTATATGGTGAATACATCATGTATCTCAATTACAAAGGTAGGGGCTTTAACTAGAAGAGCTAAAAAGGTAATAGGCGTTCATTTTATGAATCCAGTGCCACTTAAACCGATTGTAGAAGCGATTCGAGGATATCACACATCTGAGGAAACCATTTCAACAACAAAATCAATACTAAATTCCTTAGAAAAAGAAGTTATTCTTGTAGAAGATTATCCGGGTTTTGTCTCAAATCGGATTTCTCATCTGTTTATGAATGAGGCTGCATACGTCCTTCAGGATCAAGTAGCTACTCCAGAAGAAGTTGATGAAATTTTTGTGAAAGGTTTTGGACATAAAATGGGACCCCTTCGTACTGCAGATTTAATAGGTCTGGATGTAGTAGTCGATTCACTTAATGTTTTATATGAAAGTTATCAAGATCCTAAATTCCGAGTCTGTCCTTTACTACGCAAGATGGTAGATGCAGGATTACTCGGTCGCAAAAGTGGTAAGGGCTTTTTTGAGTACGCTGTAATGTAATTTTTAACGCAATGTAAATTTAAAATGAGGTGAAGATATGGATATCAAATTAAAAATTAAAGCATTTCTAAGTCGTTTTTTTCGTAAACGTGAACTCTTGGATAATGAGGATATATTTGAACTAGGTTTTGTGAACTCTTTATTTGCTATGCAATTAGTAATGTTTATTGAGAAAGAGTTCAGTATTCGAATTGATAATCAAGACATGGATATGGAAAACTTTCGTACCGTTACAAAAATTGCTGAATTAATTGAACGTAAATCAGCATAGAGAGGTAAGATAAAAATATGGAAAATGTATTAGAACAATTATCTTTGAAAGAAAAGTTTGCAGACTTTGTAAACACACATGTGGCTCCAAATGCTGCAAATATTGATAAAAAACAGCATATTCCCACTGATATTATTAAAAACCTAGCCCAGGAAGGCTATTTAGGTTCCATGCTTCCGTCACAGTACGGAGGTATGGGTCTAGATATGGTAACAATAGGAGTCTTGAATGAAGAAGTAGGTAGAGGATGTTCGTCAGTTCGTAGCTTACTCACGGTTCATGGTATGGTAGCCTTGGCAATTCACCGTTGGGGAACTCAGAAGCAATGCAATTATTGGCTACCAAAGCTAGCAGAAGGGTCAGTCATAGGAGCATTTGGGCTTACGGAACCTCAAGTAGGTAGTGATGCAAAAAGTATTCAGACTAAAGCTATATTAGATGGTAATGATTATGTGCTGAATGGAGTTAAAAAATGGATTACAATGGGGCAAATTGCTGATGTATTCTTAATTTTTGCTATGTGTAAAGAAGGACCTGCAGCGTTTATTGTGGAGCGTAACACACCAGGTGTAGAAGTTAATCAAATTAATTCGATGTTAGGAGTAAGAGGGTCAATGCTAGGAGAAATAAAATTTTCTCATTGCCGAATTCCAAAGGAAAATCTTATTGGCAGGATTGGAACTGGGCTCTCCCATATTGCGTTATCTTGTCTGAACTATGGTCGCTATACAATTGCATGGGGATGTGTGGGTTTAGCTCAAGCTTGCCTAGAACATTCACTTCATTATGCAAGGACAAGAAAACAGTTCGGATCCGCAATTGGAGAGAATCAATTGATTCAGAAAATGCTAACCGAGATGGTTGTTCAAGTAAAAGCTGCCCGACTACTATGCATAAATGCAGGTGAACTAAAAGATGAAGGAAGCCCTGATTCTATTATGGAAACATGGAATGCTAAATACTACGCCTCTAGTATGGCGGTAAAAGTTGCAAATGATGCTGTTCAGATCCATGGTGCCAATGGCTGTTCAGGGGATTATCCAGTGGAAAGATATTATCGAGATGCAAAAATTAACGAGATTATTGAGGGAACATCACAAATGCATGAAGTGATGATTGCCAATCATGCACTAGGGAGTATCATTTAAAAAAATGTCAAGGAGGGGATAATATGATAGAACAGGAACAAATTTCAATAGTAGAAAAGAAAAAACAGGAAAAAATAAAATTAGTTATTTGGGATTTAGATCAAACTATTTGGAATGGTGTACTACTAGAAGATGAGGGAGTAAGCTTGAAGGAAGGTATCATGGACATAATTCATACGCTTGATGAACGTGGAATTCTTCAATCTATTTCAAGTAAAAATGAACATAGTATGGCAATGGCTAAGCTAAAAGAGTTGGAGATTAGTGAATATTTCCTTTATCCCAAAATTAATTGGAATTCAAAATCTAGTTCAATTCAAGAAATTGTTGCAGCCATTAATATTGGGATGAATACAGTGGCATTTGTAGACGATCAACCTTTTGAATTAGAGGAAGTGAAATTTGAACTGCCTGAAGTATACTGCATTAATGCTATGGAATATAAAGAAATTCCGAATATGGATATCATGGAACCTCGCTTTATCACTGAAGATTCAAGACTAAGAAGGTTAATGTACAAGAGCGATGAAATCCGTAACAAAGCAGAAAAACAATTTACTGGTCCGAAAGATGAGTTTCTTGCCTCCTTAAATATGGTGTTTACGATTTCACCACTCCAGGGAGACGACTTAAAACGGGCAGAGGAGCTCACTGTTCGAACTCACCAGCTCAATACTACTGGATACACGTATTCTTACGAAGAATTAGAGTATTTTTCTAAATCAGATAAACACAAGTTATTTATTGCTAGTTTAGATGATAAATATGGATCATACGGAAAAGTAGGGTTAGCTCTTTTAGAATGTGAAGATGAATATTGGACCTTTAAATTATTACTTATGTCTTGTCGAGTTATGTCTAGAGGAGTAGGTACAGTTTTAATGAATTAC
The DNA here is from genome assembly GCF_018613535.1 of Bacillus sp. ISL-51. Taxonomy (GTDB): domain Bacteria; phylum Bacillota; class Bacilli; order Bacillales; family Bacillaceae; genus Bacillus. The sequence goes on along the minus strand of NZ_JAGGQB010000005.1, from coordinate 752,555 downwards.
ATAATGGCTGAAGCAAAGAAAGCAGGAGTGAAAATCCGAGCCGAATTTAAGTTAACGGACCGAAATCGTATGATGTACGTAACTTATAAATTTGGAGGTTTTAAGGAAGTCTATCAAGAAGAAGATTTTGTTATTTTTGAAAATGATTTAAGTTACGTACAGGATGTCCCAGACTATATGACTGTAAAGGGACTAGATTAATAATATAAGGAATGGAGGTGTTTGTATGGAAAAGATAGCGCTGTTATTTCCAGGCCAAGGGTCTCAATTTATAGGTATGGGGAGGAGTCTTTATGATGAATATCCTATAGCAAAATTGACTTTTGAAGAGGCGGGTGATATTGCTCAAGTAAATATTGCAAAACTTTGTTTTGAAGGAAGTTTATGGGAGTTGAATCGAGGGGAAAATTTACTGCCTGCCCTTCTAACTACGTGCGTTGCAGCATTTAGAGTTTACATGGAGGAGGTTGGAATTCGTCCGCACTTTTGCGCAGGACATAGTTTAGGCGAGTACTCAGCTTTAGCCTGTTCAGGTGTTATTTCTATTGAGGATGCTATACGTATAACACAATTTCGAGGAAAGCTAATGCAAGACAATGCTGATAAAGATTTGGGATCTATGACGATTTTAGATGGTATAGACACTAGAATAGTAGGAGAGCTCTGTAAGCAGCACTCAAAAAATAATAGACAGGTGGCAGCTATATCTTGTTATAATTCACCAACACAAGTGGCTATCTCAGGACATAAGGACGTTATAGAGAAAGTAGAGATGGGAGTTCTTGACGAAGACGGTCATGTTACACCACTCATGTTCAGTGCCCCAATTCATAGCCCCCTCATGTTAGAAGAGGCAGAAAAGCTATGCTATGAATTATCTAAATACAGATTTAATTTGTTTAAGTGGCCTGTTATATCTAATGTGACAGGAGTTCCTTATGAAAATCCTGAAAATGTTGTGGATCTTTTAACACTACAAATGGTAAATCCCGTCCAATGGACTAAGATTTTGCGCTATTTAAAACGACTTGGGATGACACATGCTATCGAAATGGGACCTAAAAATGTGCTTAATAAACTAACTGAAATAAATTTACCCAACGTAACATCTTTATGTTTTGGAGAAAAAGCTGATAGGCAATCATTGATTAATCTTTCTATAGCATCAAATCCTGACAGGAGAGAAGAACAAACTATTATTACAAAATGCTTAGCTATTGCGGTAGCTACTCCAAATTTCAATTGGAATGAAATTGAATATCAAGAAGGTGTAGTAAAGCCCTATAAACGCATGCAGAGCCTTCAAGAGGAGGTGGAAAAAACAGGTAGACATCCTACGAAAGTTCAAATGATTGAGGCGTTAGAGTTACTCCAAGGGATTTTTCAGACAAAAAAATTGTCTCATCAAGAAAGACGACAATGGCTGTTTAATATTATAGATGAAACAGGAGAGTATTATGAGTTAACGGAATTTCTCACTTAAACAAAAAACAGGTCATTGTAAAGTATTAAACCATCGATAATAATAAATGATTCACACTAAAAAAACTCTTAAGTTATCAAAAACTTTAGGCAACTTAAGAATTTTTAGTACCCAAATGAATTTGAATTAAGTATGCATTTTGAATTTAAAACTATATAATCCATTTATTGACGACGGCAATAATCCCCCGGACAAAAACTTGCTCAAACTGCAATAAACGCCAAAGAAGAAAAAACAGATGTAACAGAGGAGCCTGATCAAACAAAAAAACCGGAAAGCCCCGAGTGTCCTGTAATAGAAGAAGCAGCCGGTGATACAGTACAGTAAATTCATCACCCGCTCGGCTCCTGCCGGTATTAAAGGACAAGTCACAAACAGCCTAAAAGCGGTACACAGAAAAGGCCGTACACTGCCTGATACCTCGGCGGGCCACTATCAAATCGTACTGATCGGTATCGCAATCACAGGCTCCGGCATGTATTGGTATTTCAGAAAGAAAAGGAGAACACGGATGCAATGAACAAAATGAAGCATATTCCTCTTCTGGTCATCATCATCGGTGTCATCATCACTTGTTATGGAAGCTGGAAAATCATTGACACACATATGAAAACAAAGCAATCGCTTGAGGAAGCAAAAAAAGCGGCGGCACCAGTCGGAACAGAGGGGAAAATAAAAAAAAGCGCCGTCCAAAAACAGCGCAAAGCAGCGTTTCAGCCCAAGGTAGGAAAAGCGAGCGGCATTTTAGAAATCCCTAAAATAGACGCTGAGCTTCCGATAGTGGAAGGGACTGACGCAGATGATTTAGCAAAAGGCGTCGGGCATTACAAGGACAGCTATTACCCGGACGAACACGGACAAATCGTCTTATCAGGCCACAGGGATACGGTTTTCCGCCGGACGGGTGAGCTGGATAAAGGTGATCAGCTCATTATCATTCTGTCTTACGGCACCTTTTCCTATAAAATCACCCATACCAAAATCGTCAGCCAAAACGATACGTCGGTCATTACCCTCCAGCACGAGCGGGAGGAACTGGTGCTGACGACATGCTATCCGTTTTCATATATCGGAAATGCCCCGAAGCGATATATTATTTATGCCGAACCGGTTTAGGAAAAATAAGCCTCGACAAAACGCAGCAAATCATCGGGCATCGGCGCTTCGGCGATGATTTCTTCTCCGGTCAGCGGATGAACGACTTTTACCTTTTTGGCGTGCAGCGCCTGTCTGTGAAAAAGCGCCCGGCTGCCGCCATACAGTTCATCCCCTGCTAAAGGATGGCCGATGCTGGCCATATGGACACGGATTTGATGCGTTCTTCCTGTTTCCAGCTCCAGCTCCGTAAGAGAAAGCCGCGCGCAGGGGTGATAGCCCTTCACTTCATAATGCGTAAGGGCCGCTTGCCCGCCCGGTGAAACGCGCCGTCTGACCGGATGTGATCTGTCGCGGCCGATCGGGGTATCAACCGTACCTTTTTTCGGCTTCAATTTGCCTTCCGCAACAGCTGCATACGTGCGTTTTAATGTTTTGTTCTCCAGCTGGCGGTCAAGGATGGCGTGAGCAAGACGGTGCTTGGCGAACACGACCGCACCCGAAGTGTCCCGATCCAGACGATGAACGTGGCGGACCTTCGCCTGTTCGCCGTTTATTTGAAAATGATAAGCGATGAGGTTGGCAAGAGTTCCGGTCTGTCCTTCTTCATTAGGATGAGTCGGCATTCCTGCCGGCTTATTTGCGATTAACAAATGGCTGTCCTCGTATAAAATATCCGCTTCACCGTACTCCGGAATAATGGAGGAATCTGTTTTTTCCTGAAGATCAATGAACAAGCGGTCGCCGGTTTTGAGGATGATATTGTTTATTGGTGTTTCATGGTTGACTTGAATGCTTTTTTGTTTCATCCATTCTGATATCACGGGTTTTGACGCCTGAAATTCTGATTTGAGGACGGAAAACAGCCATTGTCCGCTGTACTTTTCCGTCATCTGAAATTCCAGTCCGCGGCCTTTTTGTTTCATTTCGTGAAGCTCCTTTTTATGCGGAAAGCGGCTGTTCCAACAGGAAACACTTACCTTAGCTTTCGCGATTTTTTCTATGCTATTCTTGATAAAGATCGAAGGATATTCGCATGGCAAGAAAGGTGATTGATGTGAGAATTGTGAACGCAGCGACTGATGGACAAGAAAGCGCGATAAAAGAGCTTTCCTCCGAACTGTTTCAAAATGTCTTTCCTCTTTATTTCTCCGAACTGGAAATTCAGCGCTTTAAAAAAAAGGGCGTATTGTCCTTACAAAACCAACTTTACCAAGGAACATTAAAAGAAGCGTTTCAAATTATGGCTTGTCTGCAAACGGTACATATCATTTTGTCAAAGCCGAGTGCGGCGTACGATGTGCAGGCGCTGTTTAATAAAAACTGTGCTTTGCTGAATGAATGCGGAATGTTATTTCCATTCACCTACGCTGATTTTCAGACAGGCGGAAGATCGGCGGCCTACGGTCACAGAAAGCTGATCTGACGGTGGAAGAGCCTTTTATATAGGGCTCTTTTTTGCTTCCTTGACATGATACCACAATTTCTTTCCTCTATCTCCCTTTATATTCAGGCAAACCCCCGAGCATACTAATGTGCGAAAGGGGTGCTTTACAATGAGTTCAATCAAACAATCAATGACTACGCACGTAGCGACCGTTTCTCCAAACCAAACGATTCAGGAAGCAGCTGCATTGATGCATCAGCATAATGTCGGCGCGATTCCTGTCGTGGACGGAGGAGAATTAAAAGGAATGCTGACAGACCGTGATATCGCATTGAGAACAACGGCTCAGGGCCGCGACGGCCAAACACCTGTTTCACATGTGATGTCTTCTAAAGTAGTATCGGGAAACCCGGACATGAGTCTTGAAGAGGCGTCACAGCTGATGGCCCAACACCAAATCCGCCGCCTTCCTATTGTAGATCAAAGTCATCTAGTCGGGATCGTTGCGCTTGGAGACTTAGCGGTCGATCAGCGTTCAAACGAGTCTGCGGGAGCAGCACTCTCTAATATTTCAAGCCAGGACAATCAGTAACGGATAAAGGGAGCTTGCATTGATGCAGGCTCTTCTTTCCGTCCGCATGTTACATTTTGAACGCATAAGCAATTCACGGTATAGTGTATACATAGTCCAGTACGTTTGCTAAAGGAGCTGTAAGCAGTGATAAAAGCGTTAATCTTTGATTTTGACGGGTTAATTTTAGATACAGAAACCCATGAATATGAAGTGCTGCAAGAAATGTTTGAAGAGCACGGATCGACATTGCCCCTGTCCGTCTGGGGAAAGGTCATCGGAACGGCCGCCGGGTTTAAGCCGTTTGCCTATTTAGAGGAACAGCTTGGCAGAGAGCTTGATCACGATGAACTGACGGCGATCAGGCGCCAGCGATTTGCACAGCGGATGAAAACGGAAAAAGCGCGCCCCGGTGTGGAGGCTTATTTAGCCGCGGCAAAAGAGCTGGGGCTGAAGGTCGGCCTGGCTTCAAGCTCAGACTTTAAATGGGTATCGGAACACCTGAAAGAATTAGGTCTGTTTGATGAATTTGAAGTCATTCAAACGGCTGATGACGTGGAAGAGGTGAAGCCGAATCCGGAACTTTATTTGAAAGCAGCGGAACATTTAGGTGTCGAACCGGCTGAGTGTCTTGCTTTTGAGGATTCTGTCAACGGATCAATTGCCGCCAAGCGCGCCGGCATGAAGTGCGTCATTGTGCCGAATAAAGTGACAGGCGCTCTTTTGTTTGAAGACTACGACCACAGACTCGAATCTATGGCCGAATTGGAACTTGAATTATTATTACAGCGATTGAATCAACAAAACTAATCGGCAGGGGGAAGCAGCGTTGTCTGAAAAACTAGATCTGACCCGTTTCGAAAAGAAAATGGTCATACGGAATATGGAAGAGAAAGATATCAATAAAATTATTGAACTGCAAAAGGATTGTTTCCCGGGAATGGAGCCCTGGGAGCCTGAGCATTTAATCAGCCATCTGGCGCATTTTCCGGAAGGGCAGTTTTGCGCGGAGTATGAAGGCGAGATTATCGGCTCCTGCTCAAGCCTGATCATCAATTTCGATGAATATGATGACCGTCATACATGGCAGGATATTACAGATGACGGATATATCACAAATCACAATCCGGACGGCTTAAATCTGTACGGCATTGAAGTGATGGTCCACCCGACGTACAGAAGGATGAAGATCGGCCACCGTTTGTATGAAGCGAGAAAAGATTTGGCGAGACGATTGAATTTAAAAAGCATCATCATCGGCGGTCGGATTCCGAATTACCACAAGTACGCTGAAGAGATGACGGCCAGAGCCTATGTCGAGCAGGTGACACGCCACCAGATTTATGATCCGGTTCTCTCATTCCAGCTGATGAACGGATTTACATTAATGCGGATTAATCCGAATTATCTGCCGGATGATACGGCCTCTATTAAATATGCGACATTAATGGAATGGAATAATGTCGATTATCTGCCGCAGTCAAAACGTTATTACAAATCGGCATTTCCTGTGCGCATTTGCGCCATTCAATATGAAATGAAAAAGATTTATTCCTTTGAGGAATTTGCCAATCAAGTTGAATATTACGTCGATGTGGCCTCTGACGCGAGATCCGATTTCGCAGTTTTCCCTGAGATCTTCACGACCCAGCTCATGTCATTTCTGGAGGAACGCTCCCCGAGCCTGGCAATCCAGAGAATTACCGAATATACGGAGGACTATATCAGTCTGTTCACAGACCTTGCGGTGAAATATAACGTCAACATTATCGGCGGATCTCACTTTGTCGAAGAAGAGGGGAAAATTTATAACATCGCGTATTTATTCAGACGGGACGGCACAATTGAAAAACAATACAAGCTCCATATTACGCCGAATGAGCGGAAATGGTGGGGCATCAGCGCCGGTGATCAAGTCCGCGTGTTTGACACGGACTGCGGCAAAATCGCCATTCAAGTTTGTTACGATATCGAATTTCCAGAGCTTGCGAGAATTGCAGCGGAACAAGGGGCGAAAATTATCTTTACGCCATTTTGCACAGAAGACCGCCAAGGCTACTTGCGCGTGAGGTATTGCTCTCAGGCGAGAGCGGTGGAAAACCAAATTTACACCGTCATCTCCGGTACCGTCGGAAACCTGCCGCAAACGGAAAACATGGATATTCAATACGCGCAATCCGCTATTTTTGCTCCGTCTGATTTTGAATTTGCCAGAGACGGAATCGTCGGTGAAACGAATCCGAATATTGAAATGGTCGTGATCGGCGACGTGGATTTGGAAATTTTAAGAAGGCAGCGGGAAAACGGAACTGTGCGCCAGCTGAAAGACAGACGCAAAGACATTTACCGAATTACGTATCTCAAATAAAACATTGCCCGCCCCGCTGAGGGGGCGGGCTGTTTTTTTGGGAGCTTCTGTATGACAGTTTTGGATGCTTCCGCTCGATTCGCGGCGAAAGCGTTTTTTTATTTCTCAGCGGTTTATTGACTCGCCTCTGATCCGCCTTTATATTCTTAATAAGAGGAAAACTTCACCAAGATAATCGGCTTACGGGCCGGCCAGCTTTCGATACAACGTAACGATATTGAAAGGGAGATGAGCGGTGTGGAACATGTACAGCAAAATCAATCACTCAAGCAAAAGGATAAAGACTTCATTTGGCATGCCATGAAAGGGGCGAAGCCGGACGACAGTATGATCGCCCAGAAGGGGGAAGGGGCTTGGGTCACTGATATAGACGGAAGGCGGTATTTGGATGCCATGTCGGGGCTGTGGTGCGTGAATATCGGTTACGGCAGAAAGGAACTTGCTGATGCGGCTTACGAACAATTGAAGGAACTGCCTTATTACCCGCTGACGCAAAGCCATACGCCGGCTATTAAGCTTGCAGAAAAGCTGAATGAATGGCTTGGCGGCGATTATGTGATCTTTTTTTCCAACAGCGGTTCAGAAGCGAATGAGACCGCATTCAAAATTGCCCGCCAATACCATATTGAAAACGGGGATTACGGCCGCTACAAAATCATTTCCAGATACAGAGCCTATCACGGCAATTCGATGGGGGCGCTCGCCGCTACCGGCCAGGCGCAGAGGAAGTACAAATATGAGCCGTTAAGCCAAGGTTTTTTGCATGCTGCGCCGCCAGACCTCTATCGGAATCCCGCCGATGCTGATACATTAGAAAGCGCACGGGAAATCGACCGGATCATGACGTGGGAGTTAAGTGAAACGATTGCAGGCGTGATTATGGAGCCGATTATTACAGGCGGAGGCATTTTAATGCCGCCGGAAGGGTATATGGCTAAGGTGGAGGACATTTGCCGGCGCCACGGCGCGCTTTTGATTTGTGATGAGGTTATTTGCGGATTCGGCCGCACGGGAGAGCCTTTCGGGTTCCAGCATTATGGCGTGAAGCCTGATATCGTCACAATGGCGAAAGGCATCACGAGTGCTTATCTGCCGCTTTCGGCTACTGCGGTGAAACGGGAAATTTTTGAGGCATACAGCGGCGGGGAGCCGTATGACCGCTTCCGCCATGTGAATACATTCGGAGGAAATCCTGCTGCCTGCGCCCTTGCATTGAAAAACCTGCAAATCATGGAGGATGAAAATCTGATCGGCCGTTCACGAGAGCTTGGCGAAAGGCTGCTAAAGGAGCTTCAGTCACTCAGAGAACACCCTGCGGTCGGTGATGTACGGGGGAAAGGCCTGCTCGTCGGAATAGAACTCGTAAAGGATAAAATCACGAAAGAGCCGGCTGATGCTGCAACTGTTCAGCACGTCGCTGCTGCTTGTAAGGAAAAAGGGCTGATCGTCGGGAAGAATGGAGATACCGTAGCGGGATATAATAATGTAATCCAGCTTTCACCGCCTTTCTGTCTCTCGGAAGAGGAGCTTTCATTTATCATTGCGACGGTCAAGGAAAGTGTGCTGAGCATCTGATTTTTTAATATTAAAGGAGTAAAACATGAGTTTTCACAACCAGAAAATTTTACCGGCTATCCGGAATATGAAGCAGTTTGACGCGTTTTTAGAAAGTCCGTTTTTGTACGGAGTCATTTTAGATATTCACCTGGGTCAATTGAAAGGTGTCGTAAACGAAGCGAAAAAGCACGGAAAGCATCTGATGGTTCACGTTGATTTGATCCACGGCATTAAACATGATGAATACGGGGCGGAGTTTATCTGCCAGGACATCAAGCCTGCCGGCATTATTTCAACGAGATCCACCGTCATCGCCAAAGCGAAACAAAAGAAAATATACGCGATTCAGCGGCTGTTTTTACTCGATACGAGTGCCATGGAGAAAAGCATGGAGTTTGTCGGGAAACATAAGCCGGATTTCATTGAGGTCCTCCCGGGCATCGTTCCTACCTTGATCCGGGAAATTAAAGAAATGACGGGGATACCGATTTTCGCCGGCGGCTTTATCCGCACTGAACAGGATGTTGATAATGCTCTGAAGGCCGGGGCCACGGCAGTGACTACGTCAGATACCGAGCTGTGGGCTAAATATGAACATTCTATGACAAAAAAAGATTGACACCGCTTTCACCCGTTGTTACAATAGACCTAGGTTAATACTATGTGATGGAGACCCGGAGACCCACAACAGCACTTTACGAAAGCAATCAGGCGTAAAGAGGTTTGTTGTGGGCTTTTTATTCTCTATAACTCTGTCAAACCTGCTATTATGTCATTTTAGGAGGAATTATGATGACAGCATTTTGGGGAGAAGTAATCGGTACAATGCTGCTTATTATTTTTGGCGGCGGTGTTTGTGCGGGAGTCAATTTAAAGAAATCGCTTTCATACCAATCCGGATGGATTGTTATTGTATTTGGATGGGGATTGGGTGTTGCCATGGCAGCGTATGCTGTCGGCGGAATCAGCGGCGCTCATCTTAATCCGGCTTTAACGATAGGCCTTGCGCTTGAAGGCAGTTTTCCTTGGAAAGAGGTCCCTGTTTATATCGCGGGACAAATGATCGGAGCAATCATCGGTGCGGTTCTTGTGTACCTTCACTATCTGCCGCATTGGAAGGTGACCGACGATCCTGCTGCTAAACTCGGCGTTTTCTCAACCGGGCCGAGTATTCCGCATACATTTGGGAATATGGTAAGTGAAATCATTGGTACGTTTGTGCTTGTGCTCGGCATTTTGGCAATCGGGGCGAATGAATTTACAAAAGGGCTGAACCCGCTTATTGTCGGTTTCCTCATCGTTGCCATCGGAATTTCTCTTGGAGGAACGACAGGATATGCGATCAACCCTGCACGGGATTTAGGGCCGAGAATCGCCCACGCATTTCTGCCGATTCCGAAAAAAGGGCCGTCTAATTGGAAATACGCATGGATTCCCGTTATCGGTCCGATACTTGGCGGAGCATTCGGCGGTGTATTTTACAATGCTGCGTTTAAAGGAAATGTGACACCTGGTTTCTGGTTTGTAAGCGTTATATTGGTTGTGGTACTGTTAATACTTTATGTATATACGAAGAGATCTCAATCACCGAAAACCTTATCAAATTCTAAATATATTTAAAAAGGAGAGCGGCATCATGGAAACCTATATTTTATCATTAGATCAAGGCACAACAAGTTCAAGAGCGATTCTTTTTAATAAAGAAGGCAAGATCGTGCATTCCGCTCAAAAGGAATTCACGCAGTTCTTCCCGCAGCCCGGCTGGGTGGAGCACAGTGCGAATGAAATCTGGGGATCGGTGCTGGCTGTTATCGCTACAGTCATTTCTGAATCCGGAATCAGCGCTGATCAAATTGCCGGAATCGGCATCACAAACCAAAGGGAAACAACGGTCGTATGGGATAAAGATACCGGAAAACCTGTTTACAATGCTATCGTGTGGCAATCAAGGCAAACTGCCGGCATTTGTGAAGAGCTGCGTGAAAAAGGGTATAATGACACATTCAGAGAAAAAACGGGTCTTTTGATCGATCCGTATTTCTCAGGAACGAAAGTGAAATGGATTCTTGACAATGTTGAAGGCGCGCGGGAAAAAGCGGAAAACGGAAACCTTCTGTTCGGAACGATTGACTCGTGGCTCATCTGGAAAATGTCAGGCGGCGCGGCGCACGTAACGGATTATTCCAATGCGTCAAGAACGCTGATGTTTAACATTCATGATTTAAAATGGGATGATGAGCTGCTTGATATTTTAGGCGTGCCGAAATCAATGCTGCCGGAAGTGAAGCCGTCTTCACATGTATACGCGAAAACGGTTGATTACCACTTCTTCGGTAAAAACATTCCGATAGCGGGAGCTGCCGGAGACCAGCAATCAGCATTGTTCGGCCAGGCATGCTTTGAAGAAGGCATGGGGAAAAACACATATGGCACAGGCTGCTTCATGCTTATGAATACCGGAGAAAAAGCGATTACATCAGAGCACGGCCTGCTGACGACAATTGCCTGGGGGATTGACGGCAAAGTGGAGTATGCGCTTGAAGGAAGCATTTTTGTCGCAGGATCTGCCATCCAATGGCTCAGAGACGGGATGCGGCTGTTCCAGGATTCCGCGCAAAGCGAGACATACGCAGAGCGTGTGGATTCAACTGACGGCGTCTATGTCGTCCCTGCTTTTGTCGGCTTAGGCACACCTTATTGGGACAGTGACGTGCGCGGCTCTGTATTCGGCCTGACACGCGGAACGACGAAAGAACACTTCATCCGGGCTACGCTGGAATCTCTGGCTTATCAGGCAAAAGACGTTCTTGACGCAATGGAGGCTGATTCCGGCATCTCTTTAAAAACATTGCGCGTGGACGGCGGTGCGGTAAAAAACAATTTTCTTATGCAGTTCCAAGGCGACCTGCTGAATGTTCCCGTCGAACGTCCTGAAATAAATGAGACGACGGCGCTGGGTGCGGCGTACTTAGCCGGAATCGCGGTCGGATATTGGAAGGACAGCTCTGAAATCGCTGATCAATGGAATTTGGATAAGCGATTTGAGCCGGAAATGGAAGAAGACAAACGCGAAGAATTGTATAATGGCTGGAAAAAAGCTGTAAAAGCAGCTATGGCTTTTAAATAAGACGTAAGTGTGGTATACTGAAAACAAGTTAATAGGAACGGTCCTGAGATGAGGAGAGACCACAGCACCAAAGTGATGACATGCGCTTTGGCTGTTGTGGTCTCTTTTTCCTATACCGTGACAACAAGGAGGAAACGTAATGATGAATCATCAATTTTCAAGTCTTGAACGGGATAACATGCTGGAAGACATGACAAAAAAAACATATGATCTGTTTATTATAGGCGGAGGGATTACAGGTGCAGGTACTGCGCTTGACGCCGCTTCAAGAGGAATGAAAGTCGCACTGAGCGAAATGCAGGACTTTGCGGCCGGCACATCAAGCCGATCCACAAAGCTTGTCCATGGCGGATTACGGTATTTGAAACAATTTGAAGTGAAAATGGTCGCAGAAGTCGGTAAGGAACGGGCAATCGTATATGAAAACGGCCCGCACGTCACGACTCCGGAATGGATGCTGCTTCCGTTCCATAAAGGCGGCACTTTCGGTTCATTCTCAACGTCCATCGGCTTAAGAGTATATGACTTTCTGGCCGGCGTAAAAAAATCAGAACGCAGAAGCATGCTGTCTGCAAAAGAAACGCTCCAAAAAGAGCCGCTCGTTAAAAAAGACGGCTTAAAAGGCGGCGGTTACTACGTTGAGTACCGGACAGACGATGCGAGACTGACAATTGAAGTTATGAAAGAAGCCGTAAAATTCGGAGCAGAGCCGGTCAACTATTCTAAAGTGAAAGAGCTTCTGTACGAAAAAGGGAAAGTTGTCGGTGTTTTAATTGAAGATATGCTGACCGGCAAGGAATATAACATTTACGCTAAAAAAATCGTCAATGCGACAGGTCCGTGGGTCGACCAGCTGAGAGAAAAAGACCACAGCAAAAACGGAAAGCATCTCCAGCATACAAAAGGCGTCCATCTCGTATTCGACCAATCCGTATTCCCGCTTAAACAGGCGGTGTACTTCGATACGCCTGACGGCCGGATGGTATTTGCCATTCCGCGCGAAGGAAAAACATACGTGGGTACGACAGATACGGTTTACAAGCAAGCGCTTGAGCATCCGCGCATGACGGTGCAGGATCGCGACTATGTCGTAAACTCAATTAATTATATGTTCCCTGAGCTGAATATTACAGCGGATGATATTGAATCAAGCTGGGCGGGGCTTCGACCGCTGATTCACGAGGAAGGAAAAGATCCTTCAGAGATTTCACGTAAAGACGAGATCTGGACATCTCAATCAGGTTTGATTACGATCGCCGGAGGAAAACTGACGGGATACAGAAAAATGGCTGAGCACATTGTCAACCTTGTCAGCGAGCGTTTAAAAGAAGAGGGCGGCCAGGACTTCGGTGCTTGTAAAACGAAGACGATGCCGATTTCCGGAGGGCATGTCGGCGGCTCTAAAAACTTCGAGTCATTTGTGGAAGCGAAGACAAAAGAAGGCGTGAAGATCGGTTTATCAGAACAAAATGCGAAGCAGTTGGCTATCAGATACGGTTCTAACGTAGAAAATGTATTCAGCCGGATTGAAGGCCTGACTGACGAAGCAATAAAACGCCAGGTCCCGGTTCACATTTTGGCAGAGGCTGCATACAGCATTGAAGAAGAGATGGCTGCAACGCCTGCTGATTTCTTCGTCCGCAGAACGGGCAGACTTTACTTCGATATTCAATGGGTTGAAGCACATAAAACGGCTGTAATTGATTACATGAGCGACCGTTTCCAATGGGATGAAAAAACGAGAGCGAAACACACAGAGCAGTTAAACACGCTGCTGCATGATGCAGTTGTGCCGCTCGAACAATAATTATCAGAGGGCTGTGCCGAAAAGGCATAAGCCCTTCTTTTACATAGAACAGCGATACAATGTTTTCAAGTGACACGGACAGCCGCTTCATATTAAAATATGGTCATAAGCTGAATTTATAGGAGGACGAACATGAGTTGGAGTAAGAGCTACGAACGCTGGAAACAGAGCGAACATTTAGATTCTGAATTGAAAAAGTTATTAGCGGATGCAGAAGGAAACGAGCAGATGCTGGAAGACTTTTTCTACAAAAACCTTGAGTTCGGGACGGGAGGCATGCGCGGAGAAATCGGCCCGGGAACGAACCGGATGAATATCTATACGGTCCGCAAAGCTTCCGCCGGACTTGCTGCGTATATCGTAAAGCAGGGAGAGGAAGCGAAAAAAAGAGGCGTCGCAATTGCTTATGATTCCCGCCATAAATCGCCTGAATTTGCGATGGAAGCGGCGAAAACACTGGCCTCCCAAGGCATTCAAACGTACGTTTTTGATGAGCTCCGTCCGACGCCTGAGCTGTCTTTTGCAGTCAGAAAGCTGAACGCCTTTGCAGGTATTGTCGTGACAGCCAGCCATAATCCGCCTGAATATAACGGCTATAAAGTTTACGGCGGCGACGGCGGGCAGCTGCCGCCGAGCGAAGCGGACATCGTCATCGCTGAGGTGAATGCCATCGAAAACGAATTGGCCATTCACGTTGAGAACGAACAGGCGCTGAAGGAAAAAGGCTTAATTAACATGATTGGTGAAGAGATTGATAAGGCTTACACGGAAAAACTGACTTCTATTTCCGTTCATCCCGAGCTTGCCGATGAAGTTGACGTAAGCGTCGTTTTCACCCCGCTGCACGGTACGGCGAATAAACCGGTTCGCCGCGGACTCGAAGCACTCGGTTACAAACGCGTCACCGTCGTAAAAGAACAAGAGCTTCCTGATCCGAATTTCTCAACCGTCACATCGCCTAACCCGGAGGAGCACGCGGCATTTGAATATGCAATCAAGCTTGGTGAAGAGCAGAACGCTGACATTCTGGTCGCAACAGATCCGGATGCCGACCGCCTCGGTATTGCCGTGAAAAACAATGAAGGCAAGTACACGGTCCTGACAGGCAACCAGACAGGCGCGCTTTTAATGCATTACCTTCTTTCCGAGAAGAAAAAGAAAGAAACGCTTCCTGATAACGGTGTTGTTCTTAAAACGATTGTGACCAGCGAACTCGGCCGCGCAGTCGCATCTTCCTTCGGACTGGACACAATTGATACATTAACCGGCTTTAAATTTATCGGCGAAAAAATCAAAGAATATGAAAAGTCCGGCCAATACACGTTCCAATTCGGGTATGAAGAAAGCTACGGCTACTTAATCGGCGATTTTGCTCGTGACAAAGATGCGATTCAGGCCGCTCTGATGGCAGTTGAAGTGTGCGCCTTCTATAAAAAGCAGGGAATGTCGCTTTATGACGCGCTGCAGGCAATCTTTGAGGAGTACGGATATTACCGAGAAGGCCTGAAATCTTTGACGTTAAAAGGAAAGCAGGGCGCCGAACAGATTGCCGCTATCTTAACGTCTTTCAGAAATGACCCGCCGGAGCAAATGGCAGGAAAACAGATCACGCAAGCCGAGGATTATTCCGTCGGAAAACGAACTGTATTTGCTGAACACAAAGAAGAGGACATTGACCTGCCGAAATCAAATGTCCTGAAATATTTCCTTGAAGACGGCTCTTGGTTCTGTCTTCGACCATCAGGAACAGAGCCTAAAGTTAAATTTTATTTTGCCGTGAAAGGAACATCTTTACAAGACAGCGAACAGCGTCTTACAGCGTTATCTGAAGCTGTCATGAAAACGGTAGAAAGCATCGCAGAACAAACAAAGTAAAGCCCAATCCGCCGGAATCTCAGCCGGCGGATTTTTTGCTGCGTCTCATCCAAAAGGCTGAGAAAAAATCAACCTGCAAACGAGGGAATATTTTGAAAATAACTGTTATAATGTAGATAATTCTTATGGGCCGGAGTGAGAGAGTTTGAGCAAAACGTCGGTGGAGAAATTAAAAACATTAAAAGCGATCGCGGAAACTTTAAACCAAGGTCATGACCTGAAAGAAACACTTAATGAAGTGCTGCGTGAACTGCTCAGCCTGACCGGCCTTCAATCAGGCTGGATTTTTCTCATTGAGCCGGATGAACCCTATACACTGGCTGCATCCGCTTATTTGCCGCCCGCCCTCAGTCAGCGGGAAAACGTGTTGATGTGCAGCGGGGACTGCTATTGTCTCACTAAATTCAGCAACGGTGGATTAACAAAAGCGGCAAACATTATGAATTGTAAACGGATTGAATTAGCGAAACAAGCGAATTCATATGACACGGAGGGCGTTACCCATCACGCGACCGTCCCGCTTGAGGACGGCGACCGGAGATTCGGTTTATTAAATGTCGCGGCCGGCGGGAAGACGTTTTTTAATGAGGAGGAGCTTCATCTCCTTGAGGCTGTCGCTTTTCAAATCGGGACGGCGATCCAGCGGATGAAACTCGCTGAATTTGAACAGCAGCATGCGCTTTTGATGGAACGCAGCCGCCTTGCGCAAGAGCTGCATGATTCCGTCAATCAGATGCTGTTTTCCGTCAGCTTAACGGCAAAAGCGGCCAAAACGTTGACGGATGACGAACGGCTTCGGCAGATGATCGCTTTCATTCAAGAGCTGTCTCAGGACGCATTAGCGGAAATGAAGGCGCTGATCTGGCAGCTGCGGCCTGAAAGTCTTTCGAAAGGGCTCAGTGAGTCAATCAAAAGCTATGCCGCTCTCATCGGCTTACAAGCACACTGTGAAAGGGCCGATGTCCCGCCGATTACCGATGAACAGGAACATGCGCTGTGGAGAATTGCCCAAGAGGCGCTGAATAATTGTAAAAAACACGCAGGAACGGAATGGGTTTCTGTTTCTGTGGCGGAGGAAACGGAATACGCAGAGCTTAAAATTGCAGATCAAGGCACAGGCTTCAGCATTGATTCGCATGCCGGGCTGCCGTCACTCGGCATTGCCGGGATGAAAGCGCGCGCTGAAGCATGCGGCGGCCGTTTTACGCTGCTGTCTGAGCTTGGCGCGGGCACCATTGTCTCCGTCACACTTCCGCTTGACGGCAAAAGGAGGACGAAACGATGAAAATTGTGATAGCCGATGATCATCACGTTGTCCGCAAGGGACTTCGTTTTTTCTTTGCCACACAAGAGGATATTGAAGTTGTCGGCGAGGCGTCTACCGGAGCCGAAGCTCTTCAAGCTGCTCAAGAAACAAAGCCGGACATTATCTTAATGGATTTATCAATGCCGGATATGGACGGCATTGAAGCAACGAAGATCGCTTCAGAACGGTTTCCGGACATCAGCATTGTTGTGCTGACAAGCTATTCTGACCAGCAGCATGTCATTCCGGCTCTTAAAGCAGGCGCCAAGGCGTATCAGCTGAAAGACGCGCAGCCCGATGATTTAGTGAGAACGCTTCGCCAAGTGTATTCCGGCCGCTATCAGCTTTCGGCGGATATTATGCCCCACGTACTGACACATATGAGGCAGGATGAGCAGGAGAAAGAAAAATATTATCAGCTGACGCGCCGGGAAAAAGACGTTCTGAAGGAAATAGCGGGCGGAAAAAGCAACAAGGAAATTGCTTCATCCCTGTTTATTTCTGAAAAAACAGTCAAAACCCATGTGTCCAACTTACTTTCAAAACTGGATCTTTCAGACAGGACGCAGGCGGCTTTGTTTGCTGTGAAAAATAACTTATATGGAGAGATGGCAAAGTGAGTATTTTAGTGATAAGCGGCACTCCGAGAAAACAAGGCAGGACAAGAATCGCGGCTTCGTATATCAGAGACCGTTTCCATACGGATTTTATCGATCTGAGCGAAAACGGACTGCCGCTTTATAATGGCGAAGAAAAACAGGCCGAACTGCAATCGGTTAAAGAGCTCAGACAGCGCGTAAAAGAGTCGTCTGCTGTGGTTTTATTATCTCCTGAATACCATAGCGGTATGAGCGGAGCTTTAAAAAACGCGATTGATTTCTTAAGCAGTGAACAATTGAAATATAAACCCGTTGCGATACTTGCAGCAGCCGGCGGCGGAAAAGGCGGAATGAACGCATTGACAAATATGCGCACGGTTATGCGGGGTGTGTATGCAAATGTGATTCCGAAGCAGCTCATTTTAGATCCTGTACATATTGATCTTGAACATCAAACCGTTACAGAGGATATGGCGGTCAATATTAAAGAAATGATGGAAGAATTACAAATGTTCGCAAAAGCAATAAATCCCGGCGTGTAAAGCCGGGATTTTTTTTATGTCAGGAGAGCTAATTGATCTTCATACGCCAATTCTGCCGCATGATCAATATAGCCGAGGAGTGAATACAGTTCTTTTTCGAGCACTGCGTTATCGAGTTCAAAATGATACGCATGCAGAAAGTGTTCGATTCGTTTTGATAATAAATCATCTTTTGTGCGCACCATCAGAATTAATAAGTTATCCCATTGGGATCGATGTGTGTAATACAGGGCTTTATCATAATCGGCATGATCCATCTTTTCGCTTCTCCTTTCCGGTGAGAAGTTCGTGATTAGTTTATGCCGATCAGGCCGGGAAGCGCCGGGGAAAAGTTGGTGACCGCATGAACAGCGGCATAGCAATATGAGGGAGACATAAAATAAAATGTGCATGCTTTTTGCGCTTTTGGAAACGCTAGAAAACAAATAATGAATCAGGAGAACATACAGATGAAATCCCTTCCATTTGCGCTTGCCCTGCTGTTTTGCGGCATTTTAATCGTTTCAATCGCTGAAAAAGGACATACGGAGCACCTCAATGATTCAGTGGAAAAGTGGGAGCATCTCGCCTGGAATCAGCTTAAGCGTGAATATAAAGGCGCAAAGCTTTCGGATTATTCCTATATGGGGCGTACAAAGGTGAATCGGGAACAGACAAAAGACGTATTTCGGGTAACGGTAAAAACGAAGGCTGAAACATTTTCCTCCCGGGCCGAAGTGTATTTTCACCCGGTGACAAAACACGTCATCAGCATAAATATATTTCGGCTGTAAAAAAGCTGCACGGCCTTATATGGCCGCACAGCTTTATAAACATCAGAAGAAACGTTTGGCGCCAAGGTAGCGCTGTTTCCAATATGAATTGTCCATGTTGGAAATAACGACTCCCGAATCATTGGCATTAATAAACTGTCCGTTTCCGAGATAAATTCCGACATGAGACGGGCCTGCTTTGTAAGTGGAAAAGAAGACAAAGTCCCCGACGGCCGGCTGGCTGACAGATGACATCGTATTCCAATAGCCCGCGGCTGACAGTCTGGATACGGAAGTGACTTTATTCAGAACGTAATAAATGAATCCGCTGCAGTCAAAGCCTCTCGGTGTCGTTCCGCCCCAAACATACGGCACGCCCAATTGTGCTTTCGCGGCACTGATCATCGTGTTGATTTTGGCGCTCGTTGAGCCGGTGCTGCCGGAATTGTTTGGTGTCGAAGATGTTGACTGGCCTGTAATTGTCAGCTTTTGCCCGATTTGAAGCACATCTGTTTTCAAATTGTTCTTATCACGGATCTGCTGTGCGGTCACATTGAATTTTTGGGCGATCACCCATAAAGAATCCCCGCTTTTTACCGTGTATGTAGTCGTTTTCCCTGTATCTCCGGAATTGCTCGGAGTTGATGGAGTTGACGAAGAACCGGAAGAGGACGTTTTTGTCAGCTTAAGCACTTGTCCGACCTGAAGCACGTCCGATGTTAAACGATTGTTGGTTCTGATTTGCTGAACCGTCATATTGTATGCGTTTGCGATCTTCCAGAGCGAGTCCCCGCTTTTTACCGTATAGGTTGACGTTTGCGTCTGGTTATTATTTGAATTGTTGTTGTTGGATGGCTTATTTCCTGACGAAGCCGTTCCTTTCGTTTTTAAGACCTGATTTACGTAGATAGTATCTGTTTTTAAATTGTTTAATACCTTTAATTCTGCAATGGTCATATTGACGCTGTTTGCGATTTTCCAAAGTGAATCGCCGAGTTTTACCTTGTACGTCCCTGAAGACGATGAGTTTTTTGAGCTGTTATTATTCGAACTGCTGCCGGAATTGTTTTTCGTCTGCTCTGTACTTGAGGAAACCTTTCCGGACACTTTTAATTTTTGGCCGGCGCGAATTAAATCGCTTGTCAGCCCGTTCAGTTTTTTCAGCTCCTGCACGGACATTTTAAAATCATTTGCAATCAGCCACAGCGAATCTCCGCTTTTTACCGTATAAACGCTCTTAGTCGTACTGGTTGTTTTAGAAGTGCCCGTACCGGATTTGCCGTTTGGAACGGTGAGTGTCTGCCCGATGGAAAGAACGGTGGATTTCAGATGATTGGCTGATGTAATCGCATCCACGCTTGTGTGGTAGTTTTGGGCAAGCTTCCATAAAGAATCTCCGCTTTTTACTTTAATGGTCTGTGCTTCTGCCGGCGTTACAGTTAATGCAGACCCGACAATCGCAGATGCAGTCAAACCGACTGCCAATTTTCTTTTCATAGTAAATCTCCCTTTTCCTGCGATGATTTTCCTGTCCCCGTCACCCGATATCTGTTCCGAAAGTGAAGACAACAGTAATGATAACCTTAATATCGGCTCGTGTCTGCTGATCGTTTATCGATTTTAGAGAATTAGGCCTTTTTTCTTACAAAGACATAAAAAAAGAAGGAATGCGGGCATTCCTTCAGCTTCTTAGCAGTCTCATAATCTCCTCTTTATTTTTAACCAGGTCTCTTAATGTATATTTATCTAAAACGGCAAGATAAGATGAGAGGGCTTCATTCAGCAAATGCTTCAAGTTGCAGGCGGGAGATATGATACAGAGATTTTTTTGGGAATCAAAGCATTCTACGAGGTTAAAGTCGTCTTCTGTTTTTCTGACGACCTCTCCAATGTTTATGTCTTCCGGAGCCATTCCTAATCGAATTCCGCCTCCCCGGCCGCGGATGGTTTCCACGTAACCGAGCTGGCCGAGACGATAAATCACTTTCATAAGATGATTTTTGGAAATTGAGTATGTTTCAGCAATTTGTTTTATGTTAGAAAGCTCTTCGGAATGTCTGGAAGCCAAAAAAATCAAAACTCTTAAAGAATAATCGGTGTAATTTGTTAATTTCATAGAATGACCTCGAAATAAGAGATTTTGCTTCCGTTACATTTTATCATATATGAATCTAAAATGAAAAAAAAGGAATTCCGGCTCCCATAAAAAAACGTGTGCCCGTGAGCACACGTTTTTTGGTTAAGACATTGGCGGTTTTTGATGATGATCTGATTGATGTTTTTCAATTTTGCGGTTCAATTTTGCTAAATAACGGGAAGCGAACTCTTTTCCTCCAAGTCCGAATGAAAGTCCGAACGCAAGAGCGAAACCGCCCAGGATGAGAATAAACGCCGAATTCACAATCGTGCCGGCGACCCCGAGCTGATCCAGCGCCATAAAGAAGGAAAGCGTTATAATGGTATATTTCGCAAGCGGCGCCAGAAAATTAAACTCTCTGCCTTTTATAATGCCCGCAAGCACCCTTTGAACAAGCTGTCCGGCCAAAAGCCCGATCCCGACGATAAATACCGCTGCAAGGACATTAGGCAGGTAAGCGATAATGCCTGTTGCGATGACAACGAGAAATTCCAGATGAACGATTTGCAAAGCTTCCGCGGTAAAGAGAAGGACAATGATAATCTGTGCGATCATCCCGCCAGCCTGAGAAAGCGAGAGCTTCGCCGAGTCCGCCGCTTCAAGTCCCATTTTCCCGAGAAGAGAGTTAAAGCCGGCGCGGTGCAAGAGCCCTGTTACGATACTGTTCACCCATTTTCCGATCCAGATGCCGGCGAGGATAAGAACAATGCCGATGATGATATTCGGAAGCATTGTAAAGACCGTATTCAGCATGGCAACGGCCGGTTCAGAAATTCCGGCGACATCGAGCCGGTCAAGCGCTGAAATGACAGCCGGGATTAAAATCAGCACGTATGCGATGGTTCCGATGATTGCTGAGAGACTTGTATCCTTTAGGTAAATGGCAAGGCCCATTCGCGCAGCAAGTCTTTCAGTTCCGATGCTTGCAAGGAAATTTGTGATGATATCACGGACAAGCCGGGCAACCAGCCAGCCGATTAATACAATCAGGGCCGCGGCAAATAATTTAGGTAAGAAAGACAGTACGTTTTGAATCATGCTTGTAAACGGTTCTGATACCCCGCTGATTTGCAGAGCGGATAAGACACCCGGCAAAAAGACGAGCAATACGAGATAGAAAACGATTCGGGAGGCAGCCATAACTGATTGGCTGACACTTTTTTCTTCTGAAACCATGTTCCATTTTCTGAGCCGGCCGTTGCTGGCAAGCTTCATGCCCGCTTTTTTGACGAGATAGCTGAAAAGCGAAGCAGCCGCCCATCCCAATAAGAGAATTAAACCGGCTTTTAAAACGCTCGGCACAGCCGCCGTTATGGCTGAGAGCATGCTGACAAACGGAGAAGCCACTGCTGTCAGGTGCAGAATATTAAAGAACAGAATAAAAACGATAATCAATGCGATAAAATAAATGACCTTGCTGATCACTTTTTCGGATGAATAGCGGGAGGGCTTTTTTTCCGCAAACAGCTTGTCATCGATTTTTGTTTTTTGCAGCCCCTTGTACACGGCTTTTTCAATGATTTTGGCAATGCCCCAGCCGATCAGCAGGACGAGAAGCGCAATGATTAAATTCGGCAATTTACTGAGATACGAAGTAAGCATGTCTGCTGTATTCAATAGAATCTCTCCTTTACTTTATGTGGTATGGTGTGTGTTTTACCCACTCACATATAAAGCAAACGGGGCGGATGTGCCGAAAGAATTTAAGGTGGAAACCGGTCTATTATTTCATCTTTTGACAGGCGGGGTCATACATTATAAATAAGTCCAAGTAGGGGGGATTCGGTTGAACGCGGAGGAGAAAAAGGGTTTACAGCGGGCAATTGAGGAAATAACCGAGATTGCAAAGGGATTCGGCCTTGATTTCTACCCGATGAGATATGAAATTTGTCCGGCTGAGATTATTTATACATTCGGTGCGTACGGCATGCCGACGAGATTCAGCCATTGGAGCTTCGGCAAACAATTTCACAAGATGAAGCTTCACTATGATCTCGGTTTGAGTAAAATTTATGAGCTGGTCATTAATTCGGACCCTTGCTACGCTTTTTTGCTGGACAGCAATTCGCTGATCCAGAATAAATTAATTGTCGCCCACGTTCTGGCTCATTGTGATTTTTTCAAAAATAACTGCCGCTTTCAAAATACGAAGCAGGACATGGTTGAAAGCATGGCGGCGACGGCTGAACGGATTAAACATTATGAAAGAATTCACGGGATAAAAGAGGTGGAATCCTTTTTAGACGCCATCCTGGCGATTCAGGAGCATATCGATCCGTCCTTAGTCAGGCCGAAGCTGTTGTGGAGCGTCGATGATGATGAGGATGACGAGGAGGACGCCGTTTCCTCACCGTACGATGATTTATGGGATATGGATAAGCCGAAGCAAATAGAAAAGAAAAAAGGGAAAAAGGGTTTTCCTCCCCGCCCGGAAAAGGATATTCTGCTTTTTATCGAAGAGCATTCGCGGGAGCTTGAACCATGGCAGCGTGATATTTTAACAATGATGAGAGAAGAAATGCTGTATTTCTGGCCGCAGCTGGAAACGAAAATCATGAACGAGGGCTGGGCCTCGTATTGGCATCAGCGGATCATCCGCGAGCTTGAATTGACGTCAGATGAAGCAATCGAATTTGCGAAGCTGAATGCCGGCGTCGTTCAGCCGTCGAAAACGGGAATTAATCCGTATTATTTAGGACTTAAAATTTTTGAAGATATTGAGGAGCGGTATAACAAACCGACAGAGGAAATGAAAAAAGTGGGGGTAAAGCCCGGGTCCGGACGCGAGAAAATGTTTGAAGTCAGGGAAATCGAATCTGATATTTCGTTCATCCGTAATTACTTGACCAAAGACCTCGTGCTGCGCGAGGACCTTTATTTATTCCAAAAACAGGGCCGGGACTATAAGGTTATCGACAAAGAGTGGAAGGCGGTGCGCGACCAGCTCGTCAATATGCGGGTGAACGGAGGATTTCCGTACTTGACCGTTAATGACGGCGACTACTTGAAAAATAATGAGCTCTATATTAAGCATTGGTATGAAGGAATTGAGCTGGATCTGAAGTACTTGGAGAAGGTGCTGCCGTACCTGTATCAGCTGTGGGGAAGGAGCGTGCACATTGAGTCCGTTCTTGAGGAAAAGGAAGTCATGTTCTCTTATGACGGAAAAGGAGTGCACCGCAGATATATGTAAAGAAGAAAGGATGCAGGGAAACCCGCATCCTTTTTTTATTTGCCGTTTTTTAAGATGTTAAATATGTTTTTCGCCTGATCCGTGTTGTTCAGAAGGCCGGTAAATGCTTCTTTTCCGGGGCCGTATGCGTAAACAGGCACTTCTTCCCCGGTATGGTCGCCGCTTGTCCAGCCGCTGTTGGTTTTCGTATTAAAGAGCTTAATGATCGCTTTGTAGGCGCCTTTATCAGGATCCTGCTTCGCCGCCGTTTCGATCTGCTGGATTTCATCCTTTGACCATTTCAGCTTGGTATACTTAGTGAGCACCGAAGAGACTGATTTTCCGGCTTTGATTTGATCAGCCATAAATGCCGGTGTCTTTTTCGCAGCCAAAATCGGTTCAACATGCCAATTTTTCTCGCCGTTCGCTCCAACGGTAAATCCGCCTGTCGTGTGGTCTGCCGTTGCGATGACAAGGGTGTGCTTGTCATTTTTGGCAAACGCGATAGCTGCTTTATATGCTTTTTCGAAATCCTTCATTTCGCTCATCGCTCCGACAACATCATTGTCATGTCCGGCCCAGTCAATCTGGCTGCCTTCCACCATTAAGAAAAATCCTTTTTTGTTCGTGTTCAGCCTGTCGATAGCTGAATTTGTCATATCTTCTAATGAAGGCGTCTCGCTCGTACGGTCTAAAGCTTTGTCGAGTCCGCCGTCGGCAAACAGGCCGAGAATCTTCTTATTGCGGTCTTTTTTCAGCTCTTGTTTTGAGGTGACATAGCTGAAACCCGCTTTTTTGAAGTCCTTTGTCACATTGCGTTCTTTCCGGATGAAATTTGTTTTTCCGCCGCCGAGCAATACATCCACTTTCGGTTTTCCGTTGATTTGATCATCAATATAACTGCTTGCGATTTCATTCATGTTTTTTCTTGATTTGTTATGAGCTCCGAATGCAGCCGGAGTGGCGTGGGCAATTTCTGACGTTGCCACAAGACCTGTGGATTTGCCCTGCTGTTTCGCTTCCTCAAGGACTGATTTGACGCGCTGTCCTTTTTTATTCATGCCGATGGCAGCGTTGTAGGTTTTCACGCCTGTGGCCATTGCCGTTCCGGCTGCCGCAGAATCGGTGATGCTGGAATCAGGATCGTCAGGATAAGTCATCATCATGCCGGTGAGATTTGGGTCAAATGCCGTCAGCTTCATGCCGTCCGCCGGTTTGCCTTTGTTGATGACCGAACGGTAGGCGTTCATATATGGTGCGCCCATCCCGTCGCCGATCATGAAGATGACGTTTCTGATTTCGTTTGTGTCTTTTTGTTTTTTAGCAGCTGCCTGCTCTGAATGCTGAAACCCCGCTCCCGCAATCAGGCCCGCTGTCAGCACAGACACGGCTGCCGCCGGCAAAAGCTTTGATTTAACCTGTTTAAATAGACTCATTCTCACTTGTCCTCCTTTAATCATGTTCTGCATGTTTTATGGTAGGGGATGTTTGTAAAGGGCGGCCGTCGATGCTGTAAATTTCAAGTGAAGCATTTGTTAGAAATGTAAATCCCGGTGTGCTGTTATTTTTTCATGCAACAGCGGAAACCATTCATCTTTTATGAAAAATGGCGGGATTTTTTTACAAGGATGAATCTGTTAATGGGAGTTCTTCTTTTTTCCAAAAAAAATAGACCGCAGGAAAAAAACATGACAAAACGGCTCGTTTTTCGTCACGTTTGAAATCAAATTGAAATATTTAATACCCTTAAAAACTTTTTTTGAAAACGAATTAGTAAGAAATTTGTCACGTGAAGTCAAGTCTGTTTCTAGTGGAAATTGACCCTTATAATAGAAAATAGATAAAAACTTGAAAAAAGAGATTATAAAATAGATAGATGAATTTAGGGAGGAAAACATGAAAAAGCAACTTGTTACAGCAACAACAGCAGTGGTTCTGGGGTCTACTTTGTTTGCGGGAGCGGCGTCTGCACAAAGCATTAAGGTAAAAAAAGGCGATACATTATGGGGACTTTCACATCAATACGGAACGTCAATTAATACCATTAAATCAGAAAACAAACTAAAATCGGATATTATTTACATAGGACAAACGTTATCAATTAACGGTAAATCTTCTTCATCCGGCTCAAGTTCAAGCAGCAGTTCATCATCATCTACATATAAAGTAGTGAAAGGCGACAGTCTTTGGAAAATTTCGAATAAATACAGCATGACTGTTAATCAATTAAAAAGCTTAAACGGTTTAAAAACAGACCTTATCCGCATCGGACAGGTTCTTAAAGTAAAAGGGTCAAGCTCCGGTTCGTCAACGGTTTCACCGTCTAAACCATCTAAACCGTCTTCTTCATCAAACGGCAATACTGCTCAAACGAAGCTGAAAGTCAACAAGCTGATTTCTGATGCGCAATCATTGACGGGAACGCCGTATGTATGGGGAGGAACAACGCCGTCCGGCTTTGACTGCAGCGGATTTATCTGGTACTTGCTCAACAAACAGACGAGTGTCGGAAGAACAAGCACTGCGGGATACTGGAGCTCAATGAAAAGCGTTTCAAGCCCGTCACCAGGTGACTTCGTCTTCTTTACAACATATCAGGCAGGCCCGTCTCACATGGGTGTCTACATTGGAAATAACAAGTTCATCCATGCCGGTTCTGACGGTGTTGCGACAAGCGATCTCAATAACAGCTATTGGAAGCCTCGCTACTTGGGCGCGAAAAGATTCTAACAGCTGTGAAAACCCGTTCATCAGAACGGGTTTTTTTTATTAGACGGCGTACGCCCTTATTGGTTTCTCTAAAAGTGAAAATGCGATAAAAAGTCTAAAAAGGTTTTCTTTTTCTCATTTTCATGCAGGGCGATGGCGTATGCTCCGGCTCTCGGCATCTGGGCAAAGTTACATGGGATTTCAATCATCCTGCCTGCCGCGAGTTCAGCTTTTACCGTTGACAGCGGCAGGAACGAGACGCCCAGCCCTTCTTTGATAAATCGCTTTGTAATGTGCGTCTGCGTAACCTTCATCGTCCTGACAAAGGGGAACTGTATTCTGACCTGGCGGAGCAAATCATCCCAGTAATCGGGATGGTTATGGGTGAGCAGCAGGTAGTGTTTGAGCAGATCTTTGGCATCAGCCTCCTTTCCGGTTTTGCGTTTTTGATCAGGGGGCGCGACAAGCACAACGGGGTCATGATACAGAGAACGGCATGTGAGGGAGGCCGATTGCACCCTCAAACAGCTCAAGCCGATATCCGCTGAGCCTGTCTTGATTTGGGCTGCGATTTCCTCAGATTCGTAAATCGTTACGGTCATTTCGGTTTCTTCATTGGCAGCCGTATAACGCTTCATCACAGACGGGAGAATGGTGTCGGCGATAAGCGGCGACACAGCAAGCGTTAAGGTCTGCGAGTAGCCTTGGCGCACCCTGTGCAGCTCTGCCATGCTGTTTTCATAATCCTCAAGCAGCCTCATGGCAAACGGCACATATGCCTTTCCTTCCTCTGTCAATTGTATTTTTCTGCCGCTTCGCTGAAACAGCTTGCAGCTGATTTCTTTCTCTAATAACTTAATGTGAACGGTGACGGTCGGCTGAGATAAAAAAAGCGTTTCCGCCGTTTTTCGGAAATTCTCATATTTTGCCGCGGTCACAAAGGTGTGAAGCCATTTGAAATCCATAAATGCTCTCCTCTGATTAAAAGTTTTAATTAATTCCCTTAAAAATATTCATTATTTTTTAAATATTATATCTACTATAATAACAGAAAGAGGATGAGGGGGAATCACATTGATACATCATGGATTAAAAGGGATTACTTGCGCAGAAACGGCAATCAGCCACATTGACGGAGAAAAGGGGCATTTAATATATCGCGGATATGACGCGAAGGATATTGCGCTGCAATCCAGCTTTGAAGAAGCAGCGTATCTCATTTTATACGGAACGCTTCCGGATGCGCGCGAATTACTGGACTTTCAGGAGAAGCTGACGGCAGAACGCACGCTGCCGAAGCGTATCATCGATTTACTGGAAACACTTCCTAACCATATGGACGACATGGCGGTGCTGAGGACTGCCATTTCAGCATTAGGCACAGATTCTTTTGCGTATCCGCCCCGGCCGGAAGAAGCCATCCGGCTGATTGCGGCCACACCGACAATCATCGCTTACAGAAACAGGCGGATAAAAGGAGAAGAAGCGATAGCGCCGAACTCTCAATACGGACATGTGGAAAATTATTTATACATGCTGACTGGCAAACGGCCGGCAGAAGCTCAGAAAAAGGCGCTTGAGACGTATATGATATTGGCGATGGAGCACGGCATGAATGCGTCTACTTTTTCAGCGAGAGTCACCGTCTCCACTGAATCCGACTTGGTATCCGCGGTAACTTCCGCGCTCGGCACGATGAAAGGGCCGCTGCACGGAGGAGCGCCTTCAGGTGTAACGAAAATGCTTGAGGATATCGGAGAAAAAGAGAATGCAGAAGCGTATTTGACAGCCAAGCTGGAGCGGGGGGAGCGTCTCATGGGCTTCGGCCACAGAGTATATAAAACAAAAGACCCGCGTGCGGAAGCGCTGCGCATAAAGGCTGAAGAGGTGGCTGGGAATGACAGATCGCTCGATTTGGCGCTGCATGTGGAACAGGAAGCCGTCCGCTTATTGGAAAAGTATAAGCCGGGCCGCAAACTGTACACCAATGTAGAATTTTACGCCGCTGCGGTGATGAAGGCGATTCGTTTTGATGACGCTTTATTTACCCCGACATTTTCGGCGAGCCGTATGGCCGGCTGGTGCGCCCATGTGCTTGAACAGGCCTCAAACAACATGATTTTCAGACCGTCTGCAAAATATACCGGCTCATTTCCCAAAGCGGCCCAGCAGCTGTAATCAGGGGCATATTTGTCTGTTTAACTCCTCACATGGCGTGGTATCGTTCATTAACACCATTTGCAGGAGAGTGAGAAAATGAATCCGATGGACAGACAAAAGGAAGGACAAAAACCGCAGGGACAGGACCGCCAGCCGGGCACTGAGTCGAAAATGGACCCGAAGCCGTTATTGGAGGACCAGGATTATAAAGGCTCCGGAAAATTAAAAGGCAAAGTCGCTCTTATCACAGGAGGGGACAGCGGCATCGGCGCAGCCGCTGCGATCGCTTATGCGAAAGAGGGAGCAAACCTTGCCATCCTGTATCTCGACGAGCATTCCGATGCTGAGAGAACGAAGAAGCGGGCAGAAGAAGAGCAGGCTGAGTGCCTGCTAATTCCGGGAGACGTCGGTGATGAGTCGCATTGCCAAAAGGCAGTCCGGCAAGTCATAGATCATTATGGGAAAATTGATATTTTAGTGAACAACGCGGCTGAACAGCATCCGCAAAACGGAATACTCGATATCACGACAGAGCAGCTGGAGAAGACGTTCAGGACGAACATGTTTTCAATGTTCCATATGACAAAAGCCGTACTGCCGCATTTGCAAAAAGGGAGCGCCATAATTAACACAACCTCTATTACCGCTTATCAAGGAGATACTTCATTGATAGATTATTCCTGTACGAAAGGCGGAATCGTTTCCTTTACGCGTTCTATGGCAATGTCTTTAGCTGATCAGGGAATCAGAGTGAACGCGGTGGCGCCGGGCCCGATCTGGACCGCGCTGATTCCGGCCACGTTTACAAAAGAAAAGGTGGAAAAGCACGGCTTGGACACGCCGATGGGAAGGCCGGGACAGCCTGCAGAACACGCAGGAGCATATGTGCTCTTGGCCTCAGACGAATCCTCTTATATGACGGGGCAGACCATCCATGTCAACGGAGGACGGTTTATTTCAACTTGATCACTTGTAAGAAACATCCCGCATTCTCTCAGAGTGCGGGATGTTTTATTGTTTGAAAGGTAAGATACATATAATTTGGAAATTGGTAATTGTCAGTTAAATAATAATCTCCCTCCGTCTGACAAAACCCCGTCAACCTTATGATCATGATATAGGGGTTTATTATGGTAATTTGAATGATGATGTATAAAATATAGAATTTTCAAAAAAGTTGTTTTCATTTTTTTATTTTTAGATATAATATGATGTAGGAGAAAGGGATGATGGGCAGCGATATTTACAGCAAAAAAATAAGAATTTAGTCATTATTAGCATTGTTATCTGAATATTCTAACTTATGAGATTTATATAATGGGAGTGAAGAAGATGAAGGGGAGCGTATTTAGAAAGAAAAGCATTCAGGATCTGCTTGCCGCAACGAACGGGGAGAAGTCGCTGAAAAGGGAATTGGGCGCCTTTGATTTAACGCTGCTCGGAATAGGAGCCATTATCGGGACAGGAATATTTGTTTTAACGGGAACAGGCGCCGTGACGGCGGGGCCCGGGCTGACTGTTTCGTTTGTCGTGGCCGCCCTCGCATGTTTATTTGCGGCTCTGTCGTATGCTGAATTTGCTTCAAGCGTACCGGTTTCGGGTTCCGTTTACACATTTACGTATGCCACATTGGGCGAACTTCTCGCCTTTATTATCGGCTGGGATTTAATTTTGGAATATATGCTTGCCGTCAGTGCGGTTTCAGTCGGCTGGTCCGGTTATTTTCAATCATTTTTAGCGGGCTTCGGCATCCATCTGCCGGCCGCGTTAACCGCAGCCCCGGGGTCTGTTAAGGGTACGGTTACGTTTTTTAATCTTCCCGCCTTTGTCATCGTGCTTGCCATTACATTCCTTCTCTATTTAGGCATTAAGGAATCAAAACGGGTCAATAATATCATGGTTATTCTGAAAATTCTGGTTGTTCTGCTGTTTATTGCCGTGGCAGCTGTGTATGTCAAGCCGCATAACTGGCAGCCGTTTATGCCGATGGGATTTGGCGGAGTTTTCAGCGCAGCAGCGCTCGTCTTTTTCTCCTTCATCGGTTTTGATGCCGTGTCATCTGCTGCTGAAGAAACGAAAAACCCGGCAAAGGACTTGCCTAAAGGTATTATTTATTCATTATTGGTCTGCACGGTTTTGTACGTGACGGTATCGGCGATTATGACCGGCGTTGTGCCGTTTGCCCGATTTGAAGGCGTCGATCACCCTGTATCTCTTGTTCTGCAAATGGCCGGCCAAAACTGGGTGGCGGGCATTATTGATATCGGCGCCGTTTTAGGAATGACAACAGTCATGCTCGTCATGCTGTACGGCCAGACCAGGGTGATGTTCGCTATGTCCCGTGACGGGTTAGTGCCGGGGGTGCTTTCAAAAGTTCACGCTAAGCATAAAACGCCTCACGTGGTCACATGGGTTTTCGGCATCCTGTCCGCCTTACTCGGCTCACTCGTTCCGCTTGACGAACTTGCAAAGCTTGTGAACATCGGAACGCTCGCTGCGTTTGTCCTGATTTCCGTAGCGGTGATCGTGCTGAGAAAGAAACAGCCGGATCTGCCGAGAGCTTTTAAATGTCCGGGAGTTCCGTTTATTCCGGCATTGGCGATTCTGTTCTGCCTGTTTTTGATTCTGAATCTTGGCTGGACCACCATTTTTCGTTTCTTTATTTGGCTGATCATCGGCCTGCTGATTTACTTCTTATATTCCAGAAAGCATTCCAAATTAAATGAGAAGCTATAACGGGAAGCGGCCCTTGCCGCTTTTTTTATTTTCAGAACAATAAAACATATCAAAATAGGCTTAAGTTATGGAAGCGAATAAGGGATAATATAGGGCGGAAGGGAAGTGGAAAGTCGTGTCTGACCAAAAAAAGGTTCAATGGGCCTCAAAAATAGGATTTATTATGGCCGCTGCGGGTTCGGCCATCGGCCTTGGAGCCATTTGGAAGTTCCCTTACGTAGCGGGAACGAATGGAGGAGGCGCTTTTTTTCTCGTGTTTGTCCTCTTTACCGTTCTTCTCGGTTATCCGCTTCTGCTCGGTGAATTTATATTCGGAAGGCGGAGCCAGACAAACGCGATAGATGCCTACAAAAAAGCGGCGCCGAAATCGGTTTGGTATCTCACGGGTTATGTAGGTGTGGCGGCCTGTTTTTTAGTCTTATCTTTTTACAGTGTCGTCGGCGGATGGATTTTGCTTTATACGGTGAAAGCCGTTTCCGGTTCTTTATCAGGACTCACTCAGGAACAGTACGGTTCGATGTTTGGCGCAGTCATTGAAAATCCGCTTCAGACGCTCGCGGCGCAGCTGCTGTTTATGATCATGACGGTAGCTGTCGTCGCAAAAGGCGTACAAAAAGGGATAGAGCGTGTCAGCGCGGTATTAATGCCGATTTTATTCGTGCTGTTTATTTTGCTTGTGCTGCGTTCGCTCACTCTTGATCATGCCGTCGAAGGGGTTAAATTTTTATTGGTTCCCCATTTTGAAGACCTTACGCCGAAATCCATCTTATATGCATTGGGACAGGCGTTTTTCACATTAACACTCGGGGTGTCGGTCATGGTGACGTACAGCTCTTATCTTCCGAAATCACAAAATCTGCCCGGTTCGGCCGGTTCGATCGTTGTCATGAATGTACTTGTCACGCTTTTTGCGGGACTGGCGATTTTTCCGGCGGTGTTTTCGTTTGGATTAAAGCCGGATGAAGGACCTACGCTGCTGTTTACCGTGCTTCCGGCTGTATTTGATCAGCTGCCCTTCGGCACGCTGTTTTTCATCGGTTTTCTCGCGGTCTTTTTCTTTGCTGCACTGACCTCGGCTTTCTCTATGGTGGAAATTATCGTGGCGACAGTCGGGAAAGGCGATGAAACGAAAAGAAAGAAACTGTCTTGGACAAGCGGTCTGCTCATTTTTTTAGTCGGCATTCCGTCTTGCTTATCGTATGGTGTTCTTGCCGATGTACATGTCTTTGGCAAAACCTTTTTTGATCTGGCGGATTTCACCGTCAGTAATGTGCTTATTCCGCTGGGCGCTTTATTGATTTCAATCTTTATTCCGCTGAAAATACCGAAGCAGGCGCTTTTTGCCGAGATGAAAAGCGGGTCTTCCATCGGTTATGCTTTCTTTCAGCTCTGGTATTTCCTGTTGCGGTATCTCGTGCCGCTGGCTATCATAATCGTATTGTTAAATTTAATCGGAGTTCTTTCATTTTAGAAAAAACAGGCCCTTTCAGGGGGCTTGTTTTTTGATTATCAGCAAAAACGCCCAAGACGGGAAAGTCTTGGGCGCTTCTTTTTAAAAACCAAACTGTAAATTCGTATCCACCGCAACAATTGTATACACACAGACTATAACGAAAAGATTAAGGATGACACCGAGCAGGCCTGGACCCGTCCTGCCTTTTTTAATAAACAGCTCAATGATGCCAAAGGGCACGGCCGCCATCGCAAACGGCAGCATCTGATAAGAATAAAAGGTCACATTGCTGATAATTGCCACATTCAGCAGCAGCAGGGACAAGATCGCGGTCCCGACTGATATCCAGCCGAAAACATTATGTTCTTTAAAGATTCTTACCAATTCCATAATTCCACCTCACCGATGTTTGCTGCTTTTACTGCTTTATTTTTCAGCAGACGTTCGATTTCTTTTGTCGGCCCCGTGATAACAGACCCGTATACATTCATTCCGTGCCGGTCTACATAATTGATTCTGTTGTCCAGGTTCATATCTTTACGTTTAGAAATGACATGCACCCATTTTTTATGACGGGACATATATTCAAGTGCGTTGATAAATTGTTCGCGGTCAGTCTGTCCTTGCGTTTCAAAAGAGGAAAGCATTTTTGAATCTTTCCCGGGAAATCCTAACGGTTCGGCATAAGGACTGTCTTTCAGATTTTTTTCCGTGTCGACCGCATTCCATAAAAACTTCACATCATAGTTTTTAAATCGTGAATAGATTTCAGTTGATGGATAGGCGCGATCGTAAGAAAGATAAACCTCGGCGACGCTTCCTTCAGGCAATTTCTTTAAGGTTTGACCGGCTTTGTCAACCGTCCGCTCCTTTAATCCGGAGGGATGCGCAAAATAATGGTTTGCCTGGCTGACATCTAAATCATAATAGTTGACAGCAGGCGGCTTGACCGTATCCAAAAACATCTCCACCCGTTCTCCGCCTACTGATTTTGTTTTTGTGCCAATCTGTTTTTGAAGCGGAAATTCTGTATTCATTCCAAACAGCTTCACCTGGCTTTTTAAGCCCGACGTATCAACGAGGACGTTCGGCATTGTGATCGCCACTGTCACTGCCGCGGTTTCCATTAATTGATTTCCGGTGCTTTCTTTTCCTCCGAGCCCGTAGTAGAGGTAGCTTCCCAATGTGCAAAGCGGCAAAATCATCAATGTAGAAATGACGGCGAGAACGGAAATCCGCAAATATGATTTGCGCTTTCCGTATGATAAAATGGCCCGCTGTTTTTCCGGGCTGATACTGACGTCCCATTGCCGGTCGTCCTGCATTTCGCTTTCAATCAATTCCTGATAGACTTCAAGCTTTTCCAGCTCTTCTTCAAAGGCGGCCATCTCCTGGTCGCTCATTTCCCCATTTTTATATTGGTAAAATCGCTTCTTAAATTCTTCATTCATCATTAACACCTCTATTATAAAGTGCTTTCAGCCGCTGTCTGGCACGAAATAAAACACTTTTAAAATTAGCCTCTGAAATATTCATAATATGGGATGCTTCTTTGTAATTCAGTTCTTTTAAATAATACAATGTTAAGGCCTCCCGATAATTGTCGGGGAGTTCGGACATATACCCTGTCAGCACTTCCTTGATTTCAATTTGATGAGCCGGGCTTTGAACAGCCGTCTGAAAAAGGCTCCCAATTAAGTCATCGGAAATGGTCACTTCCTTTTTATGTTTTCTGACATAATCTATAAACGCATTTCTCGCCACTTGAAAAAGCCATGGCTTTACTTTGCTGTGGTCATAGGAGTGAATGTGTATGTATGCCCTCATAAAGGTTTCCTGCAGCAAATCCTCAGCGAGATGCTTGTCTTTTGTCATGGAGAGCAGGAACCGGTAAACATCATTCATATACATTTGGTAAATTTCATCGATCGTCACTGCCTTTTCTCCCCTCTATGTTATACACGCATAAGAAAGGTTTAAAGTTGCACGTTCCATGCAAACGGCTTAATTTCATTTTCACCTAATCAAACACCATTTCTATATAGTACCCAAAATCCGCCACAAAAGATAGAGAATGATTAAGGAAAAATATATTTATTAGTACCAGGTAATAATAAATATTGTTATAATAGAGTCAGAATACATTTGATCATTACAACAAAGGAAGTGCGTTATGTATAGTTTTTGTGCAAATGCCCTTAAAGGCATTCTCTCCCTGCGCGGAGGAATTAAAGTGTACAATAAAGAAAATCTTCCGTCTGATACAGGTTTCGTTATTGCGTGCACACACTCAGGCTGGGTGGATGTGATCACCCTTGGTGTCGGGATATTGCCTCAGCAGATTCATTATATGGCAAAAAAAGAGCTGTTTCAGAAAAAGGGGATCGGAACGTTTTTAAAGAAAGTTAATGCCTTTCCGGTTGACCGGGAGAATCCTGGGCCAAGCAGCATTAAGACGCCGATTAAGCTCTTAAAAGAAGGAAAGATAGTCGGGATTTTCCCGAGCGGTACGAGAACATCTGAAGACGTTCCGCTGAAAAGAGGGGCCGTGACCATTGCGCAAATGGGGAAAGCGCCGCTCGTTCCGGCAGCTTACAAAGGGCCTTCTACAGGAAAAGAGCTGTTTAAAAAAGGGAAGATGAAGCTTATCATCGGGGAACCGCTTTTCCAGGAGGACTTCGCCGATTATGCGCCGAAGGAAAGGCTGGCAGCCATGACAGAAGAGCTGAACAGCAGAATAAAAGAGCTTGAGAAAAAACTTGAACAGATGTAACAGAATTAAAAAAGCTTGCCGTTCGCATAGACGGCAAGCTTTTTTTGTGAGGATTACGCCTCTTTTTGTTCGGCGGTTTCTAACAGTTCGTCAAACGCCAGCTTCTTTACTTCGATATAAGCGACATGGTGGCCGTCAATTTCATTAATAATAAATTCACAGCCTTCTTCAATAATGGAATCATGCTGCTGCACGTCGTATTTCTGGGTAAGGAACCAGCCGCCGATTGTGTCGACCTCGTCATTTTCTAAATGAATGCCGAGCAAGTCGTTCACTTGGTCAATCAGGACTTTTCCATCAAGCATATAATGGCCGTCCCCGAGTTTGCGGATCTCGTTGATTTCATCAATATCAAATTCGTCCCGGATTTCCCCGACGATTTCTTCGATAATATCTTCAACGGTCACAAGCCCTGCGGTTCCGCCGTATTCGTCTGACAGAATCGCCATATGAACCCGTTCTTTCTGCATTTTTACAAGCAGGTCGTGAATGGGCGCAGATTCAATCACATGGATGATCGGATTTACAAAGGCGGTAATCGGCGAGTCAACTGATACTTCGCCGCTGATGCAGGCGGTCAGCACTTCCTTAATATTGATGACGCCGATAATATTGTCTTTGTCGCCCTCTTCGACAGGGTAGCGTGTATATTTTTCAATCTGAATGATATCCATCATTTCAGAGATTTTGATATCGTGCGGCAGACTGACGATTTCCGTTCTCGGAATCATAATTTCTTTAGCGAGTCTGTCGTCAAATTCAAAGATTTTATTCACATATTTAAATTCAGACTGGTTGATTTCCCCGCTTTTATAGCTTTCTGATAAAATGATGCGCAGCTCTTCTTCCGAATGGGCAAGCTCATTTTCAGAAACCGTCTCCAAACCGAACATCTTTGTCAGAAGACGGGCGGAGTTGTTCAAAAGCCAAATAAACGGGAACATGATGCGGTAAAACCAAATGAGCGGTTTCGAAAACAGCATCGAAACGGCTTCCGCTTTTTGGATGGCGACTGTTTTCGGCGCCAATTCCCCTACGACCACATGTAAAAATGTAATGATGGCGTAGGCCAGAATGAATGAAATAACATGCGATAGTGAGTTTGGTACGTTTAATTTTGTGAAAAGCGGATGAAGCATGCGTTCAATCGTTGATTCGCCTAAGACACCCAGACCAATCGAAGTCAATGTAATGCCGAGCTGGCACGCCGATAAGTACTCATCCAAATGCGTGGTCACTTTTTTTACACCGATTGCGGCTTTATTTCCTTCTGCTATAAGCTGGTCAACCCGTGAGCCTCTGATTCTGATTATCGCAAACTCAGATGCTACGAAAAATGCCGTCAGCGCGATTAAAACCGCGACTAAAATCAAATTCACAATGTCCAATTAGAACCTTCACTCCTTTTGGGAAAATGAAGGTAACACCTCCTGTTAATAAGATAATGGTTTAACTTAACAGCAGCATAAATGATTGAAGCACTGCAAGCTTTTCGGGAGTAAGCCTTTTTTTCAGCTGGGCACGCTCCTCAGGTTCAAGCTTTTCAAACCGATGCAAGATCCCGGAGATGTTTTGATTCATGTCATCAATTTCCGTTGCCAAATTTCCAATATCATCAGTCAAAGCTGAAGAGGGAAACTGGTTCTCCAGTTGATCTTTTATATCAGACAGGGCCAATCGCTGCTTTTTACAAGCGACAATAAACATTAGTCGTTTAAGTGCAAGTGTATCGTAGTAACGATAGTTCGAACAAGACCTGGCCGGCGTTAACAGACCAAGATTTGTGTAGTAATCCACCGTCCGCTTCGTTACTCCGGCAAGAGCCGCTAATTCACTGATGCGATAAGTCTCAGCCCCATCTAAATCCCTCCCCAACCATCACGTTATAGTTATGAGAATAGTTTAATATATGAAGAGGAGTTGCACAAGTTTATTGTTTTCCAGTGCTGTCGTTCTAATTGGCAGTGAAGGCTTTAGGAAAAAGCGTTGACTGAATCATGCAAATCTTCCATAATCATTGTAAATAGAGAGCGGTTTGGCGAAGGAAGACGAGCAAACGCGCAGAAGGGACAGATGAAAGTGGCCGGTTTATCAAAAGAAGTTACAGAGAATTTACAGAAAGGATCATGGATTCGCAGGCTGTTTGATGAAGGCGCGCGGCTGAAGAAGGAATACGGCGCTGATAAGGTATTCGATTTTTCAATCGGAAATCCCGTCACCGAGCCGCCTGAGGCATTTAAAAAGGCGCTGCGTGAAACGGCTGAAGCGGGAAGGCACGGATACATACAAAATCAAGGGCTTCCGGAAGCGAGAGAAAAGGTAGCGCGCTTCTTATCAAAACGGTTTGAGGCAGACATTTCTTCCAAGCATGTCGTGATGACAGTCGGAGCCGGCGGGGCGCTGAATGTCGCGCTGAAGAGCATTTTGAATCCGGGCGAAGAAGTGATACTGTTAGCGCCTTATTTTGCGGAATATAAAGCGTATGTTGAAAATTACCGCGGAAAACCCGTTATTTGCCCGCTTACTGACACATTTGAGATTGATATTGAAGCAGTAAGGAAAGCGATCACTCCCCAGACGAAGGGGTTGATTTTAAATACGCCGCACAACCCGACGGGGACGGTTTTAAGCCAAAACAACATAAATGAATTGGGCGCCTTATTAAAAGAAGCGGAGGAGAAACACGGCCAAAGCATTTATATCCTGTTTGATGAACCGTACAGCCAGCTGATCTACGGGGAAGAGCAGGCGAATCCGTTCCAAGCGTATCACCGCGTCATTTTAGTCAGTTCTTTCAGTAAAGATCTCGGGATCGCGGGGGAGCGGCTTGGGTATATCGGTTTGGACGGCCAAATGCCTGAACGTGATCTTCTGACGGATGCTTTCGTTTATTGCAATCGGACGCTCGGATTTGTGAATGCGCCTGTCATGATGCAGCGCACCGTGGCTGAAATGGATGATCTGACGATAGATGCGGCTCCTTACCGGAAGCGGAGAGACCTTATCGTTGACATCCTGACAGAAGCAGGTTTCGATTTTGAAATGCCGACAGGAGGCTTCTTCGTTTTTCCTAAATCACCGATTGAAGACGAGGTCGAGTTTTGCAGGCATGCCGCACAGAAATATAAATTATTAATCGTGCCGGGCAGCGGATTCGGAAGGAGCGGCTACTTCCGGTTATCATTCAG
Source organism: Bacillus sp. ISL-51 (assembly GCF_018613535.1). GTDB lineage: Bacteria > Bacillota > Bacilli > Bacillales > Bacillaceae > Bacillus. Next base: position 713,758 of record NZ_JAGGQB010000005.1, on the reverse strand, counting down.
CGTGTCTTTAGAACAAATCCAAAATTCGCGGGAGATTTTTGCCGCTTTGTATCAAGATTTCGTTTCATAGCTTCCAATATATAAAGACGGGAGAACAGTCTAATGTCTATGAGAAATGATGGGATGTCTGAAATGAAAATCACCGGAATCGGCGTATTAACGGCAGTCGGACAAGGCAAGGACGCATTCCTTGAGGCTCTAATGGAGGGCCGTCACGCGTTTGATGTCATGAAGCGCCCGGGACGGCAGAAAGGCACTTCGTTTATCGGCGCGGAGCTGAAAGATTTGACGCCTCCTGACGCGCTCTCCAAACGTTTGTACCGAAGAGCTTCATTGTCCGGAAGGGCCGCGCTTATCGCTTTAGATGAGGCATGGCAGGATGCTGCATTAGACGGAGCCGACCCGAGCCGAACCGGCTTAATCATCGGCGGCTCCAATGTTCAGCAGCGTGAACTGGTGCAAGCCTTCGAAAAAAACAGCGAGTCGCCGCAATTTGTGAATCCGACGTACGGGCTCTCTTTTATGGATAGTGATTTGTCCGGGCTCTGCACAGAGCAATTCGGGATAAAAGGGCCCGCCTTTACGGTAGGCGGCGCGTCTGCGAGCGGTCAGGCGGCCGTCATTCAGGCTGCCCAAGCGATCAATGGCGGCCTGTTTGACCGCTGCATTGTCATCGGGGCGTTAACAGACCTGTCGTATATGGAATGTCAGGCGCTGCGCTCATTAGGGGCTATGGGTTCTGACAAATATGCCGACTGCCCTGAGGCAGCCTGCCGCCCGTTTGACCGGCATACAGACGGTTTTATTTACGGAGAAGCATGCGGGGCGATTGTGCTGGAACGGGCTGAGTCCGCGGACAAGCGGGGCGCGCGCTCATGGGCCGGGCTGAAGGGCTGGGGCATGGCCTCTGACGGCAACCGCAATCCAAACCCCTCTATTGAAGGAGAAATGACGGTGATCCGCGAGGCATTGGATCGGGCGGGGCTTTCGGCGGCAGAGATTGATTACATAAATCCACACGGCACCGGTTCGGCCATTGGTGATAAGACTGAATGCCGCGCACTTTCGGAGAGCGGTTTGTCACACGCGCGAATAAACGCTACAAAATCGATTACGGGACACGGCCTCAGCGCTGCCGGTACGGTGGAAGTCATTGCCTCACTTCTGCAGATGCGGGAATCCATGCTCCATCCTACACGGAACTTAACAGAGCCGATTGACGATACGTTTCATTGGGTGAAAGACAGGCCGAGCGCACATACCGTACACTGCGCATTAAGCCTGAGCATGGGGTTCGGGGGAATCAATACGGCGCTTTGTTTAGAAAATCATTTCCGAAGCAAGTAACAGCAGCCTTTCTGAAGGCTGTTTTTTTCATGATAAATAAATCGAAAAATGAAAAAATAATTCTGGAATGAGTTGTGATACAATAAAATATACAAATTGTAATCATGCTTTGACTTAGGAGGTGGCAGGATGGGGCCCTCTATATAGTCAATCATCCATTTCGTACCTCGAATTCAGGAAAAAATGCTGCAGCCGGGAGGTGACGTCCTTATCCTTTCTAACAGGGATAAGGTGAAATGGACGACATTGACAGTTTGATTTTAATTGCTGTACTCATTGCTTTAACGGCATTTTTCGTCGCGAGTGAGTTTGCGATCGTCAGAGTAAGGAGATCCAGAATCGACCAGCTCATTTCAGAAGGGAACAGACGGGCGGTACTCGCAAAGCGTATCATTACGGACCTTGACGAATACTTATCGGCGTCACAGCTTGGCATTACGCTGACATCCATCGGACTCGGCGTGCTGGGAGAACCTGCTTTTGAACGGATGCTTCATCCCTTGTTTGGGGGCATGGGGCTGCCGGATTCGGCTGAGCATGTCATTTCTTTTGCTGCGGCGTATGCACTGATTACGTTTTTACACGTCGTTATAGGCGAGCTTGCGCCTAAAACGGTTGCCATTCAAAAAGCGGAAAAACTGACTTTATGGATTGCCGGGCCGCTTCGCTTGTTTTACTTGTTGATGTTTCCGTTTATTTGGGTGCTGAACGGCTCCGCCAGGCTTTTGACCGGACTGTTCGGGTTAAAGCCGGTATCTGAGCATGAAGGCTCCCATTCAGAGGAAGAGCTGAGAATACTGCTGTCAGAAAGTTTGAAAAACGGAGAGATTAATCCGTCTGAATATACATTTGTGAATAAAATTTTTGAGTTTGATAACCGGATCGCAAAGGAGATCATGATCCCGAGAAAGGAAATGGCCGCTGTTTCAACTGATATGTCTATACCGGAAATGCTGGATATGATGCTGAAGGACAAATATACGCGCTGGCCTGTAACCGATGGGGACAAAGACAACGTCATCGGCATGGTGAACACGAAGCATCTGTTTTCAGATCTGCTGTTTATGACAGAGGAAGAAAAAGCGGGTTTACCGATAACGCCGTATGTGAGGCCGGTCATTGAAGTGATTGAGACGATTCCCATTGACGACCTGCTGATCAAAATGCAGAGAGAACGGATTCATTTGGCGATTCTGTCTGACGAATACGGGGGAACGTCAGGCCTTGTGACAACCGAAGACATTCTTGAAGAAATCGTCGGTGACATCAGAGATGAATTTGATGAAGATGAACAGCCGCTGATTCAAAAGCTGTCCGAACACCATTACGTATTAGACGGAAAGGTTCGGATTGAGCAGGTGAACCACTTGCTCGGCGCCGCCATTCAGGAAGAAGTCGATACAATCGGCGGGCTCGTGCTGAAAGAAAACATCGATATCACGGCGGGGGAGTCGATACACATCGGCCGGTACACTGCCCGGGTTTTGGAGATGGACGGCCGGTTTATCAAACAAATTGAATTGAAAGAAAAGACAGGCCGCTTGGGCGGGCTGGAGACAAAAAATCACCCGCTGCCTGTGCCTGAGACCGTAATGCTTCAAAACGCAACCTTGAGCGAAAAATAAAGCTCAAGGTTTTTTTATACAGACATGATCATCCAGCCGGCCCAAAACGCCAAAAGGCTTCCGGCTGCCGACACGGCAATGTACAACAGACTCGCCTTTACTCGATTGTTCAGCAGCAGCTGCACGGCCTCAGTGCTGAAAGTGGAAAAGGTGGTAAACGCACCGAAAAAGCCTGTCGCAATGATAATGCTGGCTGAAGGGTTATGCAATCCGATTCCGGTAAACAGCCCGAGACCGAGGGCACCCAGCAGATTGACTGCTGTCATTCCCATTGGAATCGGAAAGCCGCCGGATTTTGCTGTGACCGCTTTTCCCAGTAAAAAGCGAAAGACAGCTCCTATTCCTCCGGCAAGGCACATGCAGAAAATCGTCATGACGTTTTATGCCCCCTTCCTGCTATGCGAAAAGCCAATTGCCGCCCGGCGGCGATGCCGGCGAATGCAAGCGCAAGGCCTGATACCATTGTGACGGCAAAATAAAGAAAAGCATCCTGTGGAGACGATTGCATTAAAAAGACGGTCTCTTTTGAGAATGTTGACATCGTTGTAAATCCCCCGCAAAAACCGGTTCCTAAAAATGCAGATAAGAGAGGGCGCTTGGCCCGAATGATAAAATAACCTGTTATAAGTCCAAGTAAAAGGCTTCCCGCTGCGTTTTCAATCAAAGTAGCCGCCGGAAAGGCGCCGCTGCGGATATGCACATTCATTTCAAAACGGAGCAGAGCCCCCAAAGCGCCTCCGATAAAGATTGCGATGTATTGTTTCATATCAGCCACCCTTAGTAATGAAGTCCGGATAATCTGTTACAATGCCGTCAACTGCCATGTCCTGCAGCTTGGCGGCTGTCTTTTGGTTTCTTACCGTCCAGGCAAACACCTTCAAGCCGTTTTTGTGGGCGGTAGAAATCAAGAAACGATTAAGCCGGGTATATTTAATATTGACATAATTTGCGACTGATTTGTAGGCGTCAAGCTGACTTCTTGAAAACATACCGAAGCTGGGCCGGGTAATAATTGCGGTCGGCACAGACGGGTACATGTCGTGAAAGGTCTGGATCGACTTGATGCTGAATGATTGAACAATATGATGAATCGAAAAGGAAAACCGGCCTAACAGCTGGCCGACAGCTTTCTCAAGACCGACTTGGGAAGGATGGCCTTTCAATTCAATCAAAAGCCCGATTTTAGGATGATAGCGCTTCAGCACTTCTTCAAGTAAGGGTATCCGTTCACCTTTAAACTCAGGGCTGAACCAGCTTCCGGCGTCAAGGGCCTGCAGCTCCTTCAGCGTAAAATCTTTTACAAAGCCGGAACCGTCCGTCGTCCGGTCCACTTTGTCATCGTGGATAACGACAATATGTCCGTCTTTTGTGAGCTGGACGTCAAGCTCAATTAAATCAGCATTCATATCGGCCGCAATATCAAATGCGGCAAATGTATTTTCGGGCGCGTATCCTGATGCGCCGCGGTGGGCGATGGTATACAAGCTTGTCAGCTCCCCTCAAGGGCATTTCTGTTATTGTATCAAATTTCATATATGCACAGCGATACAAACTGGTGAATGTGCAAAAAGTATTTTTTTGGAATAAAAACAGTGCTTTCTTCTGTTTACAATAGATTGAGATCATTTATAATGGCACAAAGGAGGCGAGATCATGGGAAAAGGGAGATTGAAAGTGGAGGAAAGAATTAAGGCCGAAACCGATGCTGAAATGCAAAAAGCGACTCTCCTGAATCAGACACAAACGAAGAAGAAATAGGTGCCTGCCCCTGTTGTATCTGGCTGATAATTGAACGATTATGCGCGAAAACTCCGGCTGTATTTCCCAGCCGGGGTTTTTTGCGGTGCATCAGACATTAAAGAAAGATATTCGCCGAATATTTTAGTATAATATAGATTCGATCAGACAAAAGGAGCATTTGCCATGGCTAAACATTTTCAGAGCTTTTTTACTCTTGAACATATCTCACAAATCGGCATCAGCATAGGAATTTTACTTGCTTTTCTCATTCTCAGAAAGCTGTTTGTCAAATATTTTTTTCAACTGATTTATAAATTGGCAAACAAGCCGAAAACAGACATTTTCACACAAATCGCCGTGGCGTTTGACAAGCCCGCCAGATGGTTTTTTGCGGCGTTGGGACTGTTTTTGGCAATTGAATATTCACCGTTTTTAGACGGACAGATGGACATTGTGAAAAAAATGTACCGTTCTCTTATCGTAGCGCTGCTCGCTTGGGGGCTGTGCAATTTGACATCAGCTTCTTCATTTTTGTTTCATAAAGTCAATAAGCGCTTTGAGCTTGATATGGACGACATTTTGGCGCCGTTTTTATCTAAGGTGCTTCGCTTTGTGATTTTGGCGCTCAGCGTCAGTGTGATTGCGCAGGAATTTAATTATGACGTCAACGGATTCGTGGCCGGACTGGGGCTTGGCGGATTGGCCTTTGCGCTTGCCGCTAAAGATACGATCAGCAATTTCTTCGGCGGCATCATCATTATTACAGAGAAGCCGTTTACGATCGGCGATTGGGTGGAGACCTCTGCTGTGACCGGGGGCGTTGAAGATATCACCTTCAGAAGCACGAGATTCCGCACGGCGCAGGGAGCGCTCGTCACCGTTCCCAATTCAACGCTGTCCATGGAGGCCATCACAAATTGGACAAGAATGACAAAGCGCCAGGTTACGTTCTCCATCCGTGTCTCTTATGCGACGCCTATCGAAAATTTAGAGCGGTGTATCATCAGGCTCAGAAAGATGCTGATTGAACATGAAGGCGTGCATGACGATACGATCATGGTCAATTTTGATATGTTTGCAGACAGCTATTACAATCTGTTTTTCAACTTTTACACGAAGACCATCGTTTGGGCGGAAAGCTTAGACGTGCGTCAGGACATTAACAGCAGGATTATTGATATTTTTGCCGAGGAAGGCGTGGAATTCGCTTACCCGGGTCAAACGGTATTTGTAAAGCAGAAAAATCAGAATGACCCGTTTCAGGTAAATCAGCATTCCGGAGAAAAGGAACGGGCATAACAAGGCCCCCGTCCTGAAAGGTAATCTGCCTTTAGGGCGGGGTTTTTTTCATGATATGATAAAAAGAAAAGGCGGTGGCAGAGTGGAAGGGTTTTTGACATTGATCAATCAGGCAGAACGTATCGCGGTGCTGACCGGGGCCGGCATGAGCACGGAATCGGGCATTCCGGATTTTCGGTCTGCGGGCGGTATATGGACGGAAGACACGTCCAGAATGGAAGCAATGAGCCGCGAATACTTTGAACGCCATCCCCGCGAATTTTGGCCTAAATTCAAACAGCTGTTTCAAATGAAAATGAGCGGAAACTATGAACCGAATGCCGGTCACCTTTATTTGGCCGATCTCGAAAAGCGGGGGAAGCAGGTAGACATTTTTACGCAGAATATTGACGGGCTTCATAAGAAAGCGGGAAGCAGCAGTGTATATGAGCTTCACGGTTCGATTCAAACGGCTGTCTGTCCTGATTGCAAATCGCGTTACGGGCTTTCTCATTTACTGAAGGAGGACGTGCCGGAATGTACAGCGAAAAAAGCAGACGGAAAAGTATGCGAAACGGTGTTAAAAACAGATGTCGTTCTGTTCGGCGATCTCGTTCAGCATTTTGAGACCCTCTATGAAAAGCTTAATCAAGCGGATCTCCTGCTCGTTATCGGTACTTCGCTTGAGGTCGCGCCGGCCAGATTCGTGCCTGAGGATGCGAGCCGGATACCGGGATTGAAACAGGTGATCATTAATCTCGAGCCGACATATTGCGACCATTTATTTGATCTGGTGATACATCGGAAAATCGGTGAGTTTGCAAAACATATCAACTCCGCAACGTAGACGGAAAAAAGCCGGATCATCTATACGATCCGGCTTTTCTTATTCATGGACGGGAATCATTTGATCCGTCAGCACATCGAAGGAATAGCCCTTCGCTTTCAGCTGTTGGATCAGGCTTGGCAGCGCATGAACCGTGGCAGGCAGATCATGCATTAAAATAACAAGAGGCCTGCTCGTGCGGCTGCTTTCTAAATAAGCGAGCTGGTTCAGAACCTCAGGCACATATTGTGCGTTTTTGTACTTCCAATCCTCGCTGTCTATCGTCCAATCCCAGTATACGAATCCGCCTTTTTCGAGATTTTTTATCTGGGCATCTGTCAACGACGGCTTACTTCCGTAAGGCGTGCGGACTAGATCGGTTTTCACCCCTGTGATCGCTTGAAGCGTGGCACGGCCCTGCTGCATTTCTTTCAGAGGCGACGTCGGGGTTTGGTAAAACAGTTTATTGTCGTGCGTGACGCCGTGCAGACCGAGCGCAATTCCTTCATGATTTGCTCGCTGAACGGAATGTTTATATTCGTTCATCCGCGGTGCAAGCATAAAAAAAGTGGCTTTTGCGCCATGTGCCTTCAAAACATCCAATAATTTGTCAGTATAAGGAGAAGGCCCGTCATCAAATGTTAAATACACCGTTTTTTTGCCTGTGTCCCGCTCTCCCTGTAAGTGCTTGATTAACACGCCGGGGGAATCGTTTTTCAGCCGCAGGCTTTGTTTTTCATCACGAAGCTGGCCGTTAGCCGTGACAGTGATCTGTTTATTCTTAGCGGCGGAAGTTGAATAGCCCAATATGACGATTAACAGAAGCAGTCCGCACAAAACTGCTAAACTCGTTAGTTTAAAAGCCAGTGAAAACAGAGAAGGGGAAGCACCTTCTTTTGTATTGCGCATAACAATCTCTCCAGTAGCATAAATTTCTGCATATTGCTGAAACAGCGGAGGCTTAAATAAGTGCCATAAGTTAACAGCATATGTATGTCGAGTCAAGTATACAGGAATAAAACTGGTAAGAACATAGAAAAATTGTCGAAATATAAGATTTTAAGAAAAAAATAAACTCTGCTCCCGGCTTGTTCAGTATGATAGAATAGTTGACAATAACAGCTGAGAATGCGCATCAGATTGATAACGTTTAGGAGGGGTTGTATGAAAGTACTTGTAAACGGCCTGTTAATTGATCGTGAGGAAGCGGCAGTTGATATTGAGGACCGCGGATACCAATTCGGTGACGGCGTGTACGAAGTGATCAGGGTGTATAACGGAGTCTTATTCGGACTGCATGAGCATATCGAGCGTCTTTTCAGAAGTGCTGCTGAAATCGGCATCACCCTGCCGTATAGCGCGGAAGACGCAAAGTGGGATCTGCAAAAACTCATTCAGGAAAACAAACTCACCGACGGCGGCGTTTACATTCAGACAACAAGAGGGAAGGCGCCGAGAAAGCATCAGTATGATAAGGGCTTAGAGCCGCAGACTACGGCGTACACCTTTTCCGTGAAAAAACCGGAAAATGAGCAGAAACAGGGAGCGGCGGCCATAACGGCAGAAGATAAGCGGTGGCTGAGATGTGATATTAAGAGTCTGAATTTACTGTATAATGTCATGATCAAGCAGAAAGCCTATGAAGCGGGCGCTTATGAAGCAGTGCTCATAAGAGACGGGGCAGTCACAGAAGGAACCTCCTCCAACGTATACGCTGTCATAAACGGCGTCGTCCGCACACATCCGGCCAATGAGCTGATTTTAAACGGCATCACCCGGATGAAAATTTTGGAGCTGATCAATCAAAACGGGATTCAGGTAAAAGAAACCCCTCTGACTGAAGAGGAACTCAGACAAGCGGATGAGATTTTTATCTCGTCAACGACTGCTGAATTAATTCCGATTGTGACCCTTGACGGGAATCCGGTCGGCAGCGGAACGCCGGGACCTGTCGCCAGAAAGCTTCAGGAGGCTTTTCAGGCCAGCATTCAGCAGGAAATCGGGATTCAATCGTAAATGGACAAAAAAGGCCGGAACACAAATCCGGCCTTCTTTTTACTGGTCGATGCAAAGAGAATCTACATGCTGAACGAGCACGCGGGAAACCTTATCCTTCACAAGCCGCTCCGGCTCAAGCATGGCATGCAGCGCCAATCCGTCCGCAATGGCGTATAATTTCTCTGCTTCTGTTTCTTTATCAAGATGTGTTTTCAAAAGCTTACTTTCGTCCAGCCAGTCAATCAGCTTGTAAATATAGCTGTGTATGCCGTCGTGCTGGGCATTAAACTTCTCTCCCTTATGTCTGGCATAAGCTGTGAAAGCAAACCAGACTTCCATTTCGGCTAATGTTTCCTCATCTGTCGGAATAATTTCAAGCATCAGCTGTACCGCCTTTTCTTTCGGCGGCAGATCTTTCATGGCGACTTTCTGTATTCTGGCGGCTGCTTTTTCTTTTACGAGTGTCATCGCATATCCCAAAAGCTCGTCCTGGGTAGCAAAATAGTGCCTCAGTGCGCCTAATGAAAGGCCTGCTTCCTGGGCAATGTTCCTGACTGTCGCTCCTTCCATTCCCCGTTCTAAAATCATCCGCCATGTTGCTTCGGCTATTTGTTTTCTTCTTTGTTCATGATCAATTTTTTTAGGCATGGTTCTAGTGTATCAAGAAAAAAAACATCACGCAATTTTACAATACGATTGTATTAAATAAAAAAGGGTGTTACAATGCTTTTTAGTAAAACAATTGTATGAAGACGAGGGGGAAATAAGTTTGAATGCTGTTGCTTGGATGATTGTAATTTGTGAGGCTGCTTTTTGGGCGGCTGTCATCAGCGGATTGGCGGCGCGGTATCTATTCAGGCGTCAAAAGCTCGGGATGTTCTTTTTCGCTTTGATTCCTCTTTTGGATGCGGTGCTGTTTTTTGCAGCCGGAATTGATTTATATAAGGGAGCAACCGCCACGATGGCGCATGCAATCGCCGCCATTTATATCGCGGTGTCAGTCGTTTTCGGAAAAAGTATGATTCAATGGGCGGATGAACGGTTTCGTTATTATGTGTTAAAGGATGGATCAGAGCCTGTAAAGCGGTACGGATTGGACCACGCCAAACACTATGCAAAAGGGTGGGGGAAACATGTTTTGTCGTTTGCGATCGGCGGCATTCTCTTAGCCGGAACGGTTTTTCTCATTCAAGACTCTTTACGCACCGAAGCGCTCAGCCAATTGTTAAAGGGCTGGTCTGTCGTGTTATGTATTGATTTTTTGATCATGGCCAGTTTTTTTGTCATGCCGAAAAAGAAAGGAAGCCGGGATATATAAAAAAACTTGCAGGTGTGATGCCTGCAAGCCTTCAGTTATTGTTATTCCATTCAGCAATCGTTTCAATCGGCAGACGGTAAGAGACATAGCCTTCATCGGCCGCTTATCCGATCGAAAAAAGCATGACAGGCACTCTAAGCCGAATGCTCCTGTGAATGTTTCTTTTTCATAGTCCCGATCGGATCATCACTTTACAATGAGAACCGGAATATCGGATTTCGACGACAGTTTTTCACTGACGCTCCCGAATAATAGTTTTTTTAATCTGTTTTGATCCCTGCTTCCCATGACAATTAGATCTGCCGATATACGGTCGGCGTGCTCAATAATCGCATCAGCAGGATCTCCTTCTAAAATATCAATATCTCCGTCTATGTGGTTATCATTCAAAAGCATTCTTGCTTCCGCAATGACTTCTTCCGTACGGTCTTCATAAATCATCGGGGCAGGAACAGCTCCTTCCGTATTCAGCGGATCAGGAACGCTTGCAATCCCGCCGCCGATATACGTTGCCCCTGTTACCGGCCTCGGCGGATCAACAATCGTCTGCGTCTCTTTCACATTGTGAGAATGGACGACCGTTAATGTTGCGTGTAACGTTTTTGAAAGGTCAATGGCTTTTTGAAGCGCTTTCTTACTATCGTCACTTCCGTCAAAAGCTGCAATCAGCCGATCTGCGTGAAACATTGGCCTCATCCTTTCAGAAAGAAGGTTTTACATGACATTACCCGGCCATTAGAGTTGTAAAACCTATATTGACAATAAAAGGATTTGTTTATATGATGAAGGGAGAATATAGGAAAAAGGAGGTATGGATCATGTCATTATTAAATGTGTCAACTCAACCACAGCTAAATATCGGCGTGACCGCCATACTGTTCCCGTTTTGTAACCGTTAGCTTAAAACAGTGCAGTCGCGCATAATCGGCGGGTCTGTACCTTATGAATGATAATAAGAGGCATGGAGCTGAGGCTTCATGTCTTTTTTTATACAAAAAAATAAACGAAAGACAGGTGTGATGGATGTGAAGAAAATAGCAAAAGCAATCAGAAGCAGAGAAAACAATATGGATAAACTTGAAGGCGGCTGACGGCAGAAGGGAGCTGAACGTATTTGTTTACTGTATTAAAAAAGCTGGCATGGTTTTTTAAAGCCTACTGGCTGCGATATACCGTTGCGATTGTATTGCTATTGTGTGTTAACGTCATAGAAATGTTCCCGCCTAAACTTCTCGGCAACGCGATAGACGATATGAAGGCGGGCGTGTTTACGAAAAATGGGATGCTGTTTTACATTGGTGTTTTTCTCGTTTTGACGGCTGTTGTCTATCTGATGTCTTATTTTTGGATGTACCAGCTTTTCGGCGGTGCGAACGTGATGGAGAAAATTCTCCGTTCGAAACTGATGGGCAGGCTCTTGCATATGTCTCCTCCGTTTTTTGAGAAATATAGAACGGGAGATTTAATGGCAAGAGGGACGAATGATTTGCAGGCTGTGAGTCTGACGACGGGTTTCGGCATTTTGACCCTGGTCGATTCCACAATGTATATGCTGACGATTTTTTTGACGATGGGGTTCCTCATCAGCTGGAAGCTTACGTTTGCTGCTATTATCCCGCTGCCGTTTATGGCGGCTGCCATCAGTTTGTACGGAAAAAAGATTCATGAGCGGTTTACGGAAGCGCAAAATGCCTTCGGTTCATTAAACGACAGGGTGCTTGAGTCGGTTTCTGGCGTTCGGGTCATCCGCGCCTTTGTACAGGAAAAAAATGATGTCAGCCGATTCAGTGATATGACGGCGGACGTGTATGAAAAAAATATGAAAGTGGCATTTATTGATTCGCTGTTTGAGCCGACTGTGAAACTTCTCGTCGGTCTCAGCTATCTCATCGGACTCGGCTACGGCGCCTATCTTGTTTTTCAAAACCGGCTGACACTCGGAGAACTGGTATCGTTTAACGTGTACCTTGGGATGATGATCTGGCCGATGTTTGCGGTCGGGGAATTAATTAATGTGATGCAGCGCGGGAATGCCTCATTAGACCGTGTCAATGAGACGCTTTCTTATGAGCCTGACGTCAGGGAGCCGCTCAAGCCTGCTGCCATAAAAGAGCCGGGACGCCTTGTTTTTGATGATGTCACCTTTACGTATCCAAGCGGGACGCGTCCCGCTCTATCCGGCGTTTCTTTTTCTGCAGAAAAAGGGCAGACGCTCGGCATCGTCGGAAAAACGGGAAGCGGAAAAACGACAATCATTAAGCAGCTTCTGCGTGAATATCCGCCGGGAGAGGGCAAGCTGACTTTCACAGGCGTTCCCATCCAGCAAATTCCGCTCAGCCGGCTCCGCGGATGGATCGGCTATGTGCCGCAGGATCACATTTTGTTTTCAAAAACAGTAAAAGAAAACCTGCTGTACGGCCGCCAAGACGCAAACGACGAAGAGATCCGCAGCGCCTTAAAGGAAGCGCATTTCGAAAACGATATCAGCATGCTTTCTCATGGACTGGAGACGCTCGTCGGAGAAAAGGGCGTCGCGCTGTCAGGCGGACAAAAGCAGCGCATCTCCATTGCGAGAGCGCTTTTGACCGACCCGGACATTCTCATATTGGATGATTCGCTTTCCGCTGTTGATGCAAAAACGGAAGCCTCCATCATTGACAATATCAGAGAAAAACGGCGGCACAAAACAACGATTATCACCACACACCGTCTCTCTGCAGTCGAGCATGCAGACCTTATCCTCGTCATGGACGAAGGACGGATATCTGAAAGAGGCACACATCAGGAGTTACTGGCGCAAAACGGCTGGTACCGGGAACAATTCGAGAGGCAGCAGCTGTCCTCTCTTGATGAAGGAGGGAACAGCGCATGAACACCGGAAAAAGACTGTGGAACTATGCGCTTTATTATAAAAAGCTGCTGATTTGGGCTGTGGTTTTGCTGATCATCGCGGTGAGTGCTGAGCTGACCGGCCCGTTTATCGGGAAAAAAATGATCGACGACCACATTCTCGGCGTTGAAAAAACATGGTATAAAGGCTCTTCGGAAGAGCCGGACGCAGTTAGGTTTAAAGGTTCCTATTATGTCAGAGAGGACCGGATGAAGCCGGGCGCCGAAAAAACCGGCGAGGCGCATATTTACCAAGTCGGAACGGCTTACTATTTTGTAGACCGTCACGTCAGCTTTGACGGAAACAGGTCGGTGTCTGACGGGAAGCTGACGATGTCAAACGGAAAGGAAAGCAGGTCATATCCCGCTGTAATGTTATCAAAACAGGACATTTTTCAATTTTACCGCCCGGAAATCAAAGGGCTCATGACATTGATCGGTATTTACGCGGGATTGCTTATTTTTTCTGTGTGCTTTCATTACGGCCAGCATTACCTTCTCCAAATGGGCGCAAACCGGATTATACAGCGCATGAGGCAGGATGTGTTTTCTCATATACAAAAGATGCCGATCAGCTACTTCGATAATTTGCCCGCCGGGAAAGTTGTCGCGCGCATTACGAATGACACCGAGGCGGTCAGAGATTTATACGTGACGGTGCTGTCAACGTTTGTGACGAGCGGCGTCTATATGCTGGGTATTTTTACGGCGCTGTTTATGCTCGATGTCAGGCTTGCGGCATTATGTCTTTTGATCGTTCCGATTTTAATGGTCTGGTCTGTCTTTTACCGTAAATATGCATCTGTATTTAATCAGAAAATCCGTTCCATTAATAGTGACATCAATGCGAAAATGAACGAGTCGATTCAGGGGATGCCGATTATCCAGGCGTTCCGCCGTGAAAAGGAAACAATGAAGGAATTTGAAGAGCTGAATGAAGCCCATTTCCGCTTTAAAAACAAAATGCTGTCATTAAATTCCCTCATGTCTCACAGCCTTGTGAATGTCATGCGCAACATTGCGTTTGTCGGGCTGATCTGGTACTTCGGAAGCGCGAGCCTGAACGCCTCAGGCTTAATATCCATCGGGGTTCTGTATGCGTTTGTTGATTATCTGAACCGTTTGTTTCAGCCGGTCACAGGCATCGTCAATCAATTTTCAAAGCTCGAATTAGCCCGGGTCTCAGCCGCCAGGGTATTTGAGCTTTTACAAGAGAAGGGAACGGAGACACAAGGAGTCCCGGCGAAAAGAAAGGCAGAGGGGACTGTGGAATTCCGGGATGTCTCATTTGCTTATCAGCAGGGAGATACAGTGCTGAATAATATCAGCTTTACGGCCGAAAAAGGAGAAACGATTGCGCTCGTCGGCCATACGGGCTCCGGCAAAAGCTCCATCCTGAATATTTTGTTCCGTTTTTACGATGCGCAAAAAGGAGATGTGCTGCTGGACGGAAAAAGCATTTACAGCATGTCGAGACAGGAGCTCAGGTCGCACATGGGCATTGTGCTCCAAGACCCGTATCTTTTCTCGGGGACGATCGGCTCCAATGTCAGCCTCAATGATGACAGCGTTTCTCTGGAGCAAGCGGAGGAAGCTCTCCGCCAAGTCGGCGCCGGCGGCCTTCTTCAGTCCTTGCCGAAGGGCATCCGCGAGCCCGTCACGGAAAAAGGCGGAACGCTGTCCTCAGGCCAGCGCCAGCTTATTTCTTTTGCAAGGGCGCTCGCTTTTGATCCGGCCATTTTAATATTGGATGAAGCGACGGCGCACATTGATACGGAAACAGAAGCCGTCATTCAAAAGGCGTTGCACGTGGTCAAACAAGGGCGCACGACATTTGTCATTGCCCACAGGCTCTCAACGATCAGAAATGCTGATCAGATTCTGGTTTTGGAAAAGGGGCGCATCATTGAAAAAGGAAGCCACGATGAACTGATGGAGCAAAAGGGGCAGTACTATCAAATGTATGAACTGCAAAAAGGCACGGCGCAATCCGCAGTGTAAGAGGAAGGGCGAATCCCGCGGTTCGCCCTTTTTGTTGGGTTTTAATAGGCAAGTCCTACGCGCTTTCTGAAAAACTGCGGCGATACAAGTTCATGATAAAGAAAATGCGCCGTATCCCCGACTGTTATTTTAACGCCGCCTTCCGGAAGGACATCTTGTTCGAAGCGGTAGGTTCCGGCGGCGTCTCCGTCAGGAAGGTAAGTGGGGCAAATGATCGTCCAGTCCAGATCCGAAGCCAGAAGCATCGTATACACGCCAGCATGCTCCTCAGCGGCTCTGGTTGTTTTTCGTTTAGATTCTATTGATTCAAAACGGTATTTATCAGGCTCCAGCCGAGATTGAAGAATGCCGGCGGTTCCGACAGTGAGCAGACGCTGAACCTGATTTTGTTTCATGCTCTCGATGATATTCCGTATAGCTGCTGACAGTGTGTCGTCTCCGTCCGTGCTGAGACAGCTGACGACTGTGTCTGCTTTGGAGATGATCTGATTGACATCCTCCGGTTTTCGCGCATTTCCTTTGATGATATGATCTTCAGAAATGGGGAGCTTTGTGTTATCCGATCTGACGAAAGCGAATATCTCGAGGTGTTTATGTTTACGCGCTTCTTCGATAAAAGCCTGTCCGACTCTTCCTGTCGCGCCGAATAAAGCGATTTTCATCTAAAAAACCTCCTCGCCGCTCATTATATCATTCAAAGCAGCGCGGAAAAGAAAACCTGCTGATAAATGCAAAATGGTGGGCAACATATTCATTGACCATGGAGACACTTACGAACTGAATCAGCTCCCAATTGACTGCGGCAATGAATGACACATGTTTTCCCTCCTTTTTTCCTAGGGTATGTGAATGAGAAAAAAAGGGTGCCCGCCGACATAAAAGAAGGCGCGGTGTACGCGCCTTCTGTGAGCCATTTATTGAGTTATTGTACGCCTTGGCCGCCCATGCTTTGCTGTGCGAAAGATACTAAACGTTTTGTGATTTCTCCTCCGACAGAACCGTTCGCACGAGAAGTTGTTTCTCCGCCAAGGTTTACACCGAATTCAGAAGCAATTTCGTATTTCATTTGGTCGATTGCTTGAGCAGCGCCAGGTACTAATAATTGGTTTGAAGAGTTGTTTTGGTTTGCCATTTGTATGATCTCCTTTATATAAATAGTATGGTTGGGTTTTCTGGAGTTGCACCAGTTTATGGTTTTTGGTTGAAAAACCGCTGCCTGCTCGGCTTCACCCAATGCAGTGGCTGCTTTGTACTACGTATTATGCTGATTCGCGCGGCATCTCATGCGGAAAAAAGGGTGGTAAATAGCGGAAGAAAAAAAGCTCAGCCGTTTGCCGGCTAAGCTATAAGATCAGTCATATATGTGATAAAGCATCAGTTCGTGCAGCTCCTGGATGAGAGCCGGTTCTTCTTTACCCGGGTGAGAATCCCCCCATTCAATTTCTCCGGACTTATGATAAATACCTTCGTAATGTGTGCCCTGGTAGTAAAACGAAATCCGCCATCCGGGCAGCTTCTCTTTTTTGAATAACGGTTTCCAGCTGAAATGCGAAATCATGAGGTTCACGCTCCTTTACCGGAAATGTCTTCCTGTTTCATTGTAGCCCATATCGTTCAAGCTTGTCCTATCGGAATGTAAAAAAAGCCGTCCATCACCGCCAGAGTTTCTCCGGGGCGGTAATGGACCGTTCTGATAAATAAGACGCATATTCAAAATTTCTCCGTTTTGTCAGATAATCGACCGATTTCAGCTTCGGATGTGAAAAGATGCTGCGGCCCGGGCGGGAATTCGCTTCAAACATCCAGACCTTTCCGTCATGATCGATCCCGAGGTCAAAGCCGATTTCTCCGATAAATCCTTCAATATGTTCACTTAAAACACGGCTGACAGTTAAAGCGGCTTTCGAAAGCTTTCGGATGATACCGATTCTTTCCTTTGGGTCGCCGTATAATTCGCCTAACGTTTTCACTTCTCCTCCATTGGCAAGGTGGGTCGTGATGCTGTTTTTTCCTGAGATCTTTGCCGCGATGGCTGTTACCGTCCATTTCCCTTCGGCATTTTTATTCGTATGAACCCTGAAGTCCACGGGGCGTCCTTCCAGCCGGATCAGATTGATGCCTTGCTGGATTAAAAAAGCGGCGGGATCGTGGTTTTCTTCAAAAGCTTTCATGAAGGAGGACGCATCAGAATAGCGGGTTGCGGAAAATGATTTTTCGTCATTCGTATGTTTTACGGTAAAGCCGGGAGCTGTCTTTGTGAGCTGATAAATGCCGGCTCCGAGTGCTCCGTCAGCTGGTTTAATGTAGACGGTTTCGTACATGCCGCACAATGTGTCTATCGTTTCAGCATTGGGGTGTAGGATGGATTGCGGCAAGAGTGAAGCGGTAAGGCTGTTTTTTTCAAGAAACTTATGAATGTCCCATTTGTTAAAAAATTGCGGATTAAACCACGGAATCTGATAATCATTCATCAGCCGCTGTTTTGTTTGCTGTAAAAGCGGCACCTCCTCGGTTTTCCTGCTCGGCAATCGGTCGTACACCACATTCGGAAGAGGAACGGCTGCGCGTTCCCAGCCGTTTTCTTTATAAAGAAGCCCCTGAATGGTGCCCTCTTTCCAGTTCACTTGATGGGCGCCGAAAACAAAACAATAACCGCTCGCTTTCTCATGCAGGGAAAGCAGCTTTGAAAAAAAGAGAGAGCGGTCTTTTAACGGCCGCAAAGGCGATGAGGTGAATCCGGCTGTATATATGCCGATCAGCGGGCCGATATGCACCGTCTGTTCGTGAATGAGAAGGTCGGCCCGGCTTTTGTGCGGTATCATCAGCTCTTCAAACAAATCTTCAGAAAGAAGCGCGCTTTTTTCAAGTGATTGTGTAAAGGAGACACGGCACTTGACCACCTTGGTTCCGAAAGCGGCAGACAAAAGCCCTTCCCGTTTCATCGAGGAGGGGAGATACAGCGTATTTTTGCTTTTTTTATCTATGCCGACCATGATCCCAATCCCTTTACGATTCACGCGGAAGTACCCCTTTCTGGCTCTCCTGTGAGCGAAGATCGCGTATGCGTTTCAGCGGACTGGTATAAAGCTCCTCTTTCAGCTCGGGAGATACGCTTAAAACCGCTTTCCGGCCCGGTTTTGAATTGACATCTAACAGCCAGATGCGCCCGTCTTTGGCATAACAAATATCAAGCCCAAGCTCAAACAGCGGCCCGAACCGTTCATCGAGAAAATAGGGGACGGATTGGGTGATAGAAAAAACATCATCTAATAAAACCGCCTGCTGCTTCTTCGGAATATCCTCAAACCACGCATCGAATTTAAGCGGTTCAGATCCTCCTGACAAATTGGATAAAAGCCCGTTCTGGTAACCTCTTCGGACCACTTTTCCTACCGTTTCCCAAGCCCCTGACTCACTTTTACGCATGAAAATCCGTATATCACACGGGTATCGTTCTTTATCTTGGATATTTAAATAAGCCTGAAGCAAATAGCGGTGCTGTAACACTTTTTTGCACCATGATTTAAAGGATACAAGGTTGGAAAAGGTTTTTGTTTGTTTGTTCTTTCCGATATGGTAAGTGGCTGAGATTGATTTTTTGCCGGATTCGAGCAGAATAATGCCCCTGCCGCCCGCCCCGAAAGCGGGCTTGAGAATACACGCCTTTTCCTTCGTTAAGTATGATTGAATCTGTTCATAGCGGCTTACTTGAATGGTTTCTGGAATGTACGGGCTGATCAAATGATGCTGTTGCAAAGCATCTGTTACCGTCCATTTATCAGGAAGCCCCCGGCCGATAAATTCTGTTTTCGGATATTTTTTAAGCCACTCTACAATCGGTTTCGCTTTTTGGGCGCCTGCGGCTTTGCCGTAAAAGCAGCGGTCATAAATATATTCAGGAATATCGATTTCCGATTCATTCCATTTGCCGCTTTTCGGATGATAAACAAGCGCTTTTACGCGTAACGTTTCAGGAGATATATCAAACGGTGTAAAACGGACAAAGCGCACATTATAATCGGGCGCCCTTTCTGCCAGTTCGCAGGCATAATCTGCTTCGTGCTGGCGGGATACGGACATAAAACCAAGTGTTGTCATGTTGTTACTCCCCCTTTATTCAAAAGCCGCTGACTAAAAGGCCCTTCTATACATTGAACATGCCAAGCGCCGCTTAAAAGATGTTCTACTGTAAAGAGTACGATACATTATCTTGCCTTATTCCTGATAAACAAGATCATTTCGGATTCTTCATTTGCCCGTGCTCACGCAAGCCTCTATAATACGAATAGATATATCATCAAGAAAAAAGAACATAAGATGAAGATGGAGGCAGATGAAAAGGAATGGGCATAGCAGGAACGTTTATATTTATGATCGTCATCGGAGCCGCGATCGGTGCGGTGACGAATCATCTTGCAATTCAAATGTTATTTCGTCCGTACCGGCCATATTATCTGTTCGGAAAACGGATTCCTTTTACACCGGGGCTGATTCCGAAAAGACGGGATGAACTGGCGAAGCAGATGGGGCTGATGGTGACGAACCACCTTTTAACACCTGAGGGCATAAAAAAGCGGCTCATGTCAGACACCGTCAAAAAACAAGCGCTGCATTTCGCTGAACAATTCACACAAAAAATGGCCGCTTCCGGCATGACGGTTCATGAGGCCTTGGCCGCGATCGGCATAAAACATCCGCAAGAGGCGGCCGATACGTGGATCGGCCAGTTTACTGACGAGAAGCTTTCTGAACTTTACAGTAAATATGAGCACCGCGCCATTAAAGAATGGCTTCCGGGTGATGTGCAGGATAAACTGGAAGAAAAAGTGCCGATGGTCGCCGATTATATTTTGAAGCGGAGCAGCGATTATTTTGAAAGTGAAGAAGGGAAAGAAAGGCTCGGCAATATGATTGATGACTTTCTGAAAGCGCGGGGAATGCTAGGCAGCATGGTACAGATGTTCCTCGGCAACTCAAGCCTTGCAGACCGCGTGCTGCCGGAGCTGTTAAAGTTTTTGCAGAACGATGAAACGAAAAAGCTTCTGTCCGATCTTCTTTCGCAAGAATGGAGCAAGCTCAAATCTTATACACTTTATGAGGCGGATGAAAAATGGAATGCGAAAGATCTGCTGTTCAGCCTGAAAAACCGGGCATTAACCGCATTCTCAACCGCACCGTTTTTTGAGCGTCCGATCGGCACTTTCATTACCCGTTATGAGCAGGACATTACAGGAACGTATGCGCCGAAGCTGCTTGAAGCAGCGCTGGGCGGTATAGCGGCTCATTTGGAAGATGTACTGAAACGGCTTCGCCTTGAGGAAGTCGTAAAAGAGCAGGTTGACCAGTTTCCGGTTGAGCGCCTTGAGGAAATGGTGCTGTCCATTTCCAAAAAGGAATTTAAGATGATTACGTATTTAGGCGGTCTGCTCGGAGGGATTATCGGAGCGATACAGGCTTTGTTTGTCGTCCTTTTTTAACGAAAACATACGCCGATAATGAAAGTCGCTTCGCAGTCTGTTATAGTGGAGTGGTATGTCTGAAAGGAAAGAAAGGAGCGGTTTAATATGGCAGTCAATTTTTATGACGCAGCATATGATCTTGAAAAAGCACTGCGGAACAGCGACGAATACAGCCGTCTGAAAGGGCTTTACGATCAAGTAAATGCTGATGACTCTGCAAAGCGCATGTTTGATAACTTCCGCAATGTGCAGCTGAATCTTCAGCAAAAGCAAATGTCAGGTGAAGAAATTACTCAGGAAGAGGTAGAGCAAGCGCAAAAAACAGTTGCTCTCGTACAGCAGCATGAAACGATTTCTCAGCTGATGGAAGCAGAACAGCGCATGAGCATGCTGATCGGCGAATTAAACAAAATTATTATGAAACCTCTTGAAGAGCTTTACGGCAACCCGGAAAATTAATGTGACGAACCCCTCTTTTTGAAAAGGAGGGGTTTTTTATTCGGCGGAAAAATCAAGCGACCCTTTACCGTCCCGTTGATGATAATGGTGTGTTGTTGAAATATCATTAAGGTTATTCGCTGCGCTCTTTCTCACATATAATAATTCATTCTGTATTAAGCGTTCAAGAAAGGAAGAATCGGAAAGGGATCGGACAGAAGGGAGGAATGGGGGCTTACCCATGGGAGATGCGGCCTGGAGCCTTCGCTGGTTTAACGCAAGTTCCGGACAGTCCTTTTGAAAAATGAGCGCCAGACATTTGTCCCGGCCAAAAGCCGGATCTGCATTTTTTATGATGTTCATCAGGTTTTGAATGAAGTCATCGTTATAAATGCCCTTTAATTGAGACTTGTCTGTCACCGCTTTTTTCTTTATTGGATGCGAATTTACGTCCTGTCCCAGCTTTTATATTACCTTCAGCACAGGGGCACCCTCTGATTTTTTTAGTTAAAAAAACCCTTGTCTTTTCACAATAAAATTGAGATAATAACTCTGAAAGCGCCTACACTTACCGAATATCAAAGGATACGGTCGCCTATACTGTCTGTTTTTTTAGGGGTAGCAACAGAGAGTAAGTGAAACGAGCGCATCAACGGTCAAATAAGGGGTTCCTGATATATTTCGAAAATAGAAATACACATTGGGAGAAAGACAGCAAACGATCGTATCCCAAAAAAGACGACCATTCAAAGTCTGCTGAGGCAGGCTTTTTTGCTGCGAGAAAAGGTTGTTCTAAACAGAGAGACAGGGTCATATCCTAATGACAAGTACAGTCATCAAGGAGGGGGACTTCTCTGTGTCAAAACAAATGCTGGCGTTAAATATAGATGGGGCGCTTCTTCGGTCTAACGGAAAGCTGCACCAGACGACAAAGGATGCCATCGATTACGTGAAGAAAAAAGGGATTTACGTCACGCTGGTGACAAACCGCCATTTTCGATCCGCTCAAAAGATAGCGAAAACGTTAAAGCTTGACGCAATGCTGATTACCCACAGCGGAGCGTACATCGCCGAAAAAATAGATGAACCGTTTTTGGAAAAGAAAATCTCAGAAGACCACACGTTTAATATTGTGCAGGTGCTGGAAAGCTACCAATGCAACATCCGGCTCCTTCATGAGAAATATTCCATCGGAAACAAGAAAAAAGTGAATTCAAACTTACTGGGGAAAACAATGATCCACCCGTCTGACCCGATTTTTTATCCGGTGCAGTTTGTCGAATCATTAAGTGATTTGCTGCTTGATGAACCCGTATCGGCGCCCGTCATTGAAGTCTATGCCGAAAGCGGCCTGCAAACTGACATAACGGAAACGATAGTGAAAGCCTTTCCGTCCGTTGATGTGATCCGCATTAACGAGGAAAAGCTGAACATCGTGCCTAAAGGCGTGTCAAAGGAAAGCGGGCTGGCGATTGTCGCCGCTGAGCTGGGTCTATCAATGGAAGAGGTCGTCGCCATCGGCCATCAGGATGATGATCTGCCGATGATTGAGCTTGCCGGGCTCGGTGTGGCCATGGGAAATGCTTCCCATGAAGTAAAAAGAAAAGCGGACTGGGTGACAAGGTCAAATGACGAACAGGGCGTTGCCTATATGATCAAGGAATATTTCCGCATGCAGCAGCGAAAAGGATTTCTCGATAAGTTCCACATGAAACGCTTATAATAAAAAGCCGCAGGCATGCAATCGCCGGTCTGCGGCTTTTTCGCGCGGATTGATTTTAGCCTGTTCTTTCTGTACACTAAAGAAAGTTTTGAATCTGAAAAATAAGGTGATCACATTGCAAATAAAAATAGACGGCATTACGGATGACAGGCTGCATCGTCCGCTGCAAAACATCGCGAATTTATTTTTTGAAGAGTGTGTTCTCGTATACGGCGAGACTGACGAACCTTGCGATCTCGTCATCTCTCTCAGCATTTCCCGGAGTGCGGACAGTGTTTCGGTATCAGGAGAAATAAAAGGGACGGCCGTCACGGAACACCACACGAAACAGGTTCTCGCCGGATGGATTGAAAAAGAAGTTTTTAAACAATTAAAAAACACGTTATCATACGTGTATTTAAATCTTCTTCAAGCCCATACAGGCATTACGCAAAAATGGGGAATCTTAACCGGAATCAGACCGACAAAGCTCCTTCATAAAAAACTCCAAAGCGGGCAGACGAAGGAGCAAGCGCACACCGAACTGAAAAAGGATTACTTAATTCATGATGAAAAAATCAATTTGATGCAGGAGATCGTCGACCGCCAGCTCGCCGCGGTTCCCGATCTGTACCGGGTCAAAGATGAAGTGAGCATTTATATCGGAATACCGTTTTGTCCGACGAAATGCGCCTACTGCACCTTCCCCGCGTATGCCATCCAAGGACAGGCCGGAAGAGTCGGCTCTTTTTTATGGGGGCTTCATTATGAGATGCAGAAGATCGGAGAATGGCTGAAGCTGCATGACATCAAGGTAACGACAATTTATTTCGGCGGCGGAACGCCGACGAGCATTACGGCCGAAGAAATGGATCTTTTATATGAAGAAATGGCCCGTTCCTTCCCGAATGTTGAAAACATCAGGGAAATCACGGTCGAGGCCGGGCGTCCTGATACGATAACGGAAGAAAAGCTGGCCGTTTTAAATAAGTATAAAATCGACAGAATCAGCATCAATCCGCAGTCGTACGAAAATGAAACACTGAAGGCGATCGGCAGGCATCACACAGTTGAAGAAACAATCGAAAAATATCATCTTTCCCGCAAGCACGGCATGAATAACATTAACATGGATTTAATTATCGGTTTGCCGGGAGAAGGCGCAGCCGAGTTCAGAAACAGCCTTGATGAAACGGAAAAGCTCATGCCTGAATCCCTGACCGTTCATACGCTTTCCTTTAAACGGGCTTCAGAAATGACGAGAAACAAGCATAAGTATAAGGTCGCTGACAGAGAAGAGGTGTCCCGCATGATGGACGACGCCGTCCGCTGGACAAAAGAGCACGGCTACACTCCGTACTACTTGTACCGTCAGAAAAACATACTCGGAAACCTTGAAAATGTCGGATATTCCATACCGGGACAGGAAAGCATTTATAACATTATGATTATGGAAGAAGTACAGACGATTATCGGTATCGGCTGCGGCGCCGCAAGCAAATTCATTCACCCTGAAACGGGAAACATCACGCATTTCGCGAACCCGAAAGATCCGAAATCATACAATGACCGATTCGAGCATTACACAGAAGAAAAAATAAAATATTTAGATGAGATGTTTGTAAAATCTGCTTTATAAACGGAAGACGGCACGCGATCAGTGTGCCGTTTTTTTATGTTTAGCCGGTCGTGAGAAAGGGAAAAACAGATCAGACTGTTAATCATAAGAGGTGTAAAACATGTATGATGTTATAGGAGTAGGAATCGGGCCGTTTAATTTAGGACTGGCAGCATTACTGGAGGACATTCCTGAAATAGACGCCCTTTTCTTTGATAAAAAGAAGGAATTTGCGTGGCATCCGGGTCTTTTAATTAAAGGAACGGATTTACAGGTGGCGTTTTTAGCGGATCTCGTTACACTGGCCGATCCGAGAAGCCGTTATACGTTCCTGAATTATCTGCATGAAAATGATCGGCTGTACCGTTTTTATACGTTTAATGAATTCGATATTCCGAGACGCGAATTTAATGACTATTTAAGCTGGGCGGCTTCAGAAATCGAGTCGTGCCGTTTCGGCTCAGAGGTCGTTGACGTAAAGGACGCGGACGGACATTATCAAGTCAGCGTAAAAAATACTGAGAACGGAACCGTCACGGAGTATAAAGCGAAACATATCGTAATGGGCACGGGCACTGAGCCGCTTGTTCCGGTTGAGCTTGATGACGATGCGCGGCGGGACACGCTGGTAAGCCCGGAATATTTGTTTCGGAAAGACGAGCTCAGCGGCGCTGAATCAATTACAGTAGTCGGCTCGGGCCAAAGCGCGGCGGAGATATTTTCTGATTTATTGAATGATGAAAAGCACCGCAGCTGCCGGCTGCAGTGGGTGACACGGTCCACCGGATTCCGTGAATTAGAAACCGCGAAGCTCGGCCAGGAAATGTTTACGCCGGATTATGTGGAATATTTCAATCGGCTTCCTTTCAAAGAACGGCTGAACGCGCTCCCTGAGCTGAACGGGCTGCGCCACGGCATTGATTCTGACACGCTTGCGTCCATTTATGACGCCCTGTACCACAGGTCGATCAGAGGCGGCTCGCCAGACGTGTACATCCAGCCGATGGCGGAGCTCAAAGAGATTGAAAAACGTGACGGGCGATGCGTACTGAGCTTTCACCAATGGCAAATGAATGAATCCTTCCAAGTTGATTCAGAAAAAGTCATTTTGGCCACCGGCTTTAAGCCGCATATCCCGAAATGGTTTTCAGCTTTCTCTTCTAAAATTGAATGGGAGGATGAGAAGCGGTTTAAAGTGACGGATGACTCCCGCCTTGTCTTTAAGGACGGCCGGACCCATCATTTTTTCACATTAACGAATCTCGATCATTCTCACGGCACGGGCGCTACGAATTTAAAGCTTTCTGTCTACAGAAATCAAAGAATGATCAATACCATTATGGGAAAAAAGCATTTCTCCATTCAGAAAAAGACGGCTTTTCAGCAATTTCTTCCCGCTCAAAAAAACTGACCCCTTGTGACAAGAGGTCAGTTTTTTTATGATCCCGGCTGTTTTTTAACAGCTGTCTTCCACTTGAATACTTTGTTCAATTGAAGGTATATCCGCTTCGATTCCTTTGTGAGCAAAGGGCCGAGAATCGCAAGAATCAAGACGTACAAAGCAGCAAACGGCTTTAGCGAGGCGGACAGTCCCCCGGCGATGCCGAGATTTGCGACGATGATTGAGAATTCACCGCGTGACACGATGGTCAGCCCGATATTGGATGATGCTTTATGGGAAAGCCCTGCCCGGCGGCCGGCAATCATACCGGCGATAAAGTTCCCGGCAATGGTGAGAAGGACGGCGCCTAAAGCAAGCCATACCGCATCCCCGAGTGAAAACGGGTCAATGCTGAGCCCGAAGCTGAAGAAGAACATGGCCCCGAAAAAGTCCCTGAACGGTACAACGAGGTGTTCAATCCTGTCAGAATGAACCGTTTCTGAAAACACAAGCCCAAGTAAGAGCGCGCCGATCGCTTCAGCGACATGAATCGTCTCGGAAAAACCGGCGATGAAAAAGAGTGCGGCGAAAATCACGATGACAAACACTTCGTTTGAACGGATATCAAGCAGCTTATTCAGAATAGGCGGCAGCTTTCTCGCAGCGATAAAAAACAGCAGCATATAGCCTAGGGCGATCACAATCGCCAAGAGCGCGCTTCCGACGGAAGTTGCGTCTCCCAGCACAAGGCCGGAAACGACAGACAAGTACACCGCCAGAAAGATATCCTCAAACATAATAATGCCGAGAATCAATTCTGTTTCCGGATTCGCCGTGCGTTTTAAATCAACCAGCACCTTTGCGACAATAGCACTCGATGAAATTGTGATGACACCGGCCAGCACAAGCACTTCCAAAAAGGAAAAACCGGTAATGAAGCCATAAATCAGCCCTAAACTGAAATTTATTAATATATAAATCGTTCCGCCGACGGCTATCGACCGTCCGGATTTGACTAATTTTCCGACTGAGAATTCAAGCCCGAGGTAAAAGAGGAGAAACAGGACCCCCATCCGTCCGAAAAACTCAATCACCTCTCCGCTTTCTATAAACCTTAAGTCGATGATTCCCGCTTGGGGCGCGTGCGGCCCGACAAGCATTCCTAAAATAATCAGAAAGGGAATGATCGAAAATTTGATTTTATTTGCGATGACACTTGCAATGGCGACAAGCACAAGCGCCGTTCCGACTTCAAATACAAGATGGTCCATATACCGATCACACTCCGTCTCTTGAAAGGAAGTCTCGAATCAATTTCTTCAGATGCTTTCTTTCGCCTGAGAGGACGAGTGTGTCGTTCGCTTCAAGGACGGAATCTGCGCCGGGGTTCAAGAACTTTTTCTGGTTGTGCTTAATGATGGCGATTACCGTCACATCATAGTTCTGGCGCACATCCAGTTCACCGAGCGTCCGCCCGACCGATTTAGCTCCTTTTTCGACTTTAAACCATTCGATAATCAGATCGCTGAACGCCATTTCGATCGATTCGAGCGCCTGCGGTTTGTACACCATCCCGCCGATAATAGCGGCAATCTGCCTCGCCTCGGCATCATCAAGGGAAATACTTGCAAGAAGCTCATCAGGATCCTGGTCATCAAATCGGTAAATTTCCCGTCTGCCGTCATCATGTATGATAATCGTCATTTTTTCCTGATTTCTCGTTTCGATTTCAAATTTTTTACCGATGCCGGGCAAATCGTTTTCTTTAATATTCATAAAAAATCCCTCCGGAATTGTACTGTTTTTAGACTGTAAATTCAGACTGGCACTGATCATCGGTTTGATGCCGGAGGTAATTGGACTGGTATTGTATCGGAATGGCGCATGTCCTTTCCAATGTGGATTCGATGAATTGATCAAGAGGTTTGACTGATAACAGGCCGATCATCCGGGATAACACGCTGTACCCCTTTGACAGGTCTTGCGGTGAAGTTTTCGCGTAAGCAGGCGTTTTTGCCGACACCGTTTCCTGCGGGTACACCGAGATTTGGACGTGGCTGTCCGCTTCAGTCACAGTTTGGGAAAGTAAGACCACATCTGAAGAGGGGAACAGCACCATAAATATGCCCAGCACGAAGCTGAGTATCACGTATTTCATTATTTGTGTCCCCCCCTTTTTTTCATGTATGTCAATTTCACTATATAAAAATGTATGATCGGTTTCAAATGATATGCATTTTTCGGTATCTATTGACCTTGAAAAATAAAGGAGATTGGCTTCGTCGGAAGGAATATATAAATTGAACAAAAAATGTAAGCGGATACAAGGGGGAGTTGTAATGGAGTATATTCAATATGAAGAAAAGGGAAAGATTGCAGAAATTATACTGAACCGGCCTGACAGCTACAACGCGCTGAATGAACAAATGCTGCGGGAATTGGAAAACGCGTGTGTCATGGCCGCTGACAGTGACGCGCTTATCGTTTTACTGAGAGGGGAAGGCAGAGGCTTTTCCGCCGGCGGCGATATTCAAATGATGACGTCAGCTCATGATGCCGGGCAATATGAACGGCTGATGAAAATGATCGAATCGATTACGCTGACGCTCTATGATATGAAAAAAATAGTGATAGCCGCCATCCACGGCGCCGCAGCGGGGCTTGGGCTGAGCTTTGCGCTGTGCGCTGATATCGTGCTCGCTGAACAAAATGCCCGCTTAGCGATGAATTTTATCGGGATCGGACTTGTTCCTGATGGGGGCGGCCATTATTTATTAATGAGACGCGTCGGAGAAATGGAAGCGAAAAAGCTGATTTGGAGCGGTGAAAAACTGCCGGCCGAGGAGGCGGTGCGCAAGAAGCTGGCGGACGGGCTTTTCAGCGGTGATCCCAAAACGGGGGCGAAGCCTTATATCGACCGTTTGTTAAACGCGCCTTTATCAGCGATGATTGAAACAAAAGCCATTTATAACAGTCTTCATATGAACCGATTAAAAGACGTCCTTTCTCTTGAACGAAAGGCCCAGGAAAATATGAGAAAAACGGATGACCATAAAGAAGGCATCCGCGCGTTTTTAGAAAAACGAACTCCGCAATTTAACCGATAAAAAACAGAAGCCGGAAAGCTTCTGTCATCTGTGGAATAAAATCAGCTTTCCGGCCTCGTTTACTAGTCGATGCGTATTATTCTCCAGCTTTTTTTCCTTTAATAATGCTTCTCCGGCGGCCTTCGCCTTTTGCTCATTTTCAGCTTCAATCCGTTCATTGAGCAGCGTTTCCCCGGACGGATGGAATGCCGTCAATACATATTGCCCCATCTCGTCACCTCCTTTGTATGATCATATTCTGAAAAAAAATTCAAAATCCTCCATTAATTTTTACCCATTAATAGGATATAATGGTCAGGGAAGGAGTTGGATCAGTGCTTACAATTGATCATGTTACGAAAAAATTCGGCAGCTTCACGGCTGTTGACGATTTGCATTTAGAAATACCTGAAAGAGAAATGTTCGGTCTGCTCGGTGCAAACGGAGCAGGGAAAACAACGACTTTTCGGATGATTTTAGGTCTGTTAAGCATCACTGACGGCACGATCAGCTGGAAAGGCCGTCCCGTTGACTACTCAATCAGCGAAAAAATCGGCTACCTGCCTGAAGAACGCGGACTGTATCCGAAAATAAAGGTGAAGGACCAGCTTGTCTATCTTGCGAGATTAAAAGGCATGGGAAAAAAAGAAGCCGAAAAAGAACTTGTCGCATGGCTTGAGCGGTTCGGCATCACAGAATACGAGAATAAGAAAGTCGAAGAGCTGTCAAAAGGCAATCAGCAAAAAATACAGTTCATTTCTGCCGTGCTTCATAAACCTGAACTGTTAATTCTCGATGAACCATTCAGCGGACTTGACCCGGTAAATGTGGAGCTTTTAAAAGAAGCCGTTATTTCATTGAAAAACAGCGGCGTTTCCATCGTTTTTTCAAGCCACCGGATGGAGCATGTGGAGGAGCTTTGCGAAAATCTGTGCATTTTGCAGAAGGGGAAGCCGGTCGTTCAAGGGAACCTCAAAGAAATTAAACGATCCTTCGGCAAAAAAAATATCACGATTCATTCAGATGACGATCTCAGCTTTTTAAAAACGCATGAAGGCGTAGTCAAATGGAAGGAAACAAATGACGGGATCAGGCTGCAGATTGAAAACGAACCGATTTCTCAAGATATTTTCTCAGCTCTTCAAGGGAAGGGATTTATTCGGAAGTTTGAACTGGAAGAGCCGTCACTTCATGATATTTTTATAGAAAAGGTGGGGGCCGTCTATGAATAAATTTTCGATCATGATGTTTCATACATACAAAAACAAAATCACGACAAAGTCATTTATTATCACAACGGCCATTACAGTATTATTGGTTTTATTTGTGACCAATCTGCAATCCATTATTTCCGTATTTCAATCGGGAGATGAGAAGCAGGAAATTGCTGTGATTGACGAAACGGGCGAGCTGTATCCGGTATTTGCGAAACAGCTTCAAGCGGCGGATACCGATCATGAATTGCAAGTCCTGCACACGAAACAATCAAAGCAAGAGGCAGTGAAGAAGATCAAAGACGGGACATGGGACGGGCTGTTTATCATCAAGCGAGATCAAAAGGGAACGATATCGGGAGCCTATCAGGCATTAACCATCTCTAATGAATCAGCGTACGAACTGCTCAAACAGGCGTTGACTCAGACAAAAACCGCTGTCGAAACGGCCAAACTCGGCGTCTCAGATGAAACGGTCAGCAGTCTTTACACGCCTGCTGCAGTCAGCAAAAAGGCGCTGGAAAAAGGTGCAAAGTCTGAGGAAGAGCTCGGACAGGTGATGGGCCTTGTATACATTATGCTGTTTGTCATCTATTTTGCCGTGATCTTGTACGCAAGCATGATTGCGATGGAGGTAGCGACGGAAAAATCCTCCCGGGTGATGGAAATTCTGATTTCAAGCATGCCGCCGATTCAGCAGATGTTTGCCAAACTGTTCGGCATCGCGCTTGTGGGAATCACCCAATTCGCTATTTTGCTGACAGCGGGTTATCTCTCGCTGACGCTGAATCATCAGAATCAAGCGTCATCGCCTGTCAGCCAGTTTCTCAACTTTACTGACGTTCCGGTCTCAACGGTCATATATGCTGTCATTTTCTTTTTGCTCGGCTATTTTCTTTATGCCACGCTTGCCGCGTTTCTCGGCAGCGTTGTCAGCCGGATAGAAGACGTGCAGCAGACCATTCAGCCGATGACTTTTTTAGTCGTAGCCGGCTTTATGATCGCGATGTTCGGTCTCGGCCGGCCTGATGCGGGTTTTATTACCGTCACCTCGTACATTCCGTTTTTTACGCCGATGATTATGTTTTTACGCGTCGGCATGCTCGATATTCCGTTTTGGCAGGTTGCTGTCGGCATCGGTCTGACATTAGTCACCATTCTGATTCTGGCAGTTATCGGCGCAAGAATTTATAAAGGCGGCGTGTTGATTTATGGAAATGCCGGCGGCTTCAAAGCAATCAAACAAGCGCTTCGCATCTCCAAACAATAAGAGAAACAGCCTGGGGCATCCGGGCTGTTTTTTTTATAAGGCAGAACGTGCATTCGCACAAAAACGGTGCTAAAATAAGGGTACTTCAACCTACAGAAAGGGGAGGGCCCGATGGCTGATTTGACGTTTATTCACGCCGCCGACCTGCATCTCGACAGCCCATTTTACGGCATCTCGCATCTGCCTGAACCGGTATATGCCCGCATTAAAGAAAGCACCTTTCACAGCGTCACCCGGCTTATAGACGATGCTCTCCGGGAAAAAGCAGATTTCGTGCTGCTTTCGGGGGATTTGTTTGACGAAGCCAACAGAAGCTTAAAAGCCCAGCTTTTTTTAAGAAAACAGTTTACTAGATTACAAGAGGCGGAAATCCAAGTGTTCGTCATTTTCGGAAATCATGACCACTTGGGCGGTGACTGGACACCGATTGAATGGCCCGAAAACGTACATATTTTCACATCAGATATACCTGAGGAAAAATCCTATTTTAAAAACGGAAAGCTTACGGCAAGCATATACGGATGCAGCTATCCGGAAAGAACGGTGACGGTCAATCAGGCCGCACGTTACCGAAAAGCAACCGGCGCACCCTTTCATATCGGCATGCTGCACGGCACGTTATCAGGAGCGGAGGGCCACGATCCGTACAGCCCGTTTACGAAAGAAGATCTCGAAAAAAGCGGCATGGATTACTGGGCGCTCGGACATATTCATAAGCGGCAGGTTCTTTCCTCCCGTCATCCGGCAGCCATCTATCCCGGTAATATTCAAGCCCGCCATTTGAAGGAAACAGGGCCTAAAGGATATTATCTCGTTCGGGTGACAAACGGAGACATTTCCTATGAGTTTAAACAAGCGCACGATATTTTGTGGGAAGAAATTGAGCTTGATATCTCAGGCGCTGAACAGATGACGTCCCTTATGAAAGCAGCGTTATCCGCGTTTGCCGGCTTGCGCGCGGCAGGCCGTCCGGCGTGTGTCAAGCTTGTGCTGTGCGGTGAATCGCCCCGTTTTTGGACAGAGGCGCCAATCGGCATCACAGAAGAGCTTCTTTCCGCTTTACAGGAAGAAGAGGCGGAAGAGGAATGTTTCGTCTGGCCGCTTGCGATTGAGGATCAGACAGATCAAAAAAACAGCGGCCGGCCCCTTGACCCGTTTTTCGGAGGGCTGTTTCAAGACATCGAGCAGTGCGGGGACATGACCGAGGTGTTCGAAGCACTGGAGCGCCATCCCGTATATCGGAGGCAGATGCCTTCCTTTGCAGATGAAGATATACGGGACATTAAGCAGCAGGCGCAAACCGTGCTGAAACACCAGATGAAGGAGCTTGGAACATGAACATAACGGCGCTTCATATTTATCAGTACGGAAAGTTTTCCAATCAAACCTTTCAGCTGGCAGCGTCACCTGTACAAGTCATCTACGGACTAAACGAAGCCGGCAAAACGACAATGATGTCCTTTATCAAAAGCGTCCTTTTCGGTTTCCCGAAGTCGAAAAAATATGAACCGAAAAACGGCGGCGTCTACGGCGGCGTTGTGGAACTGAATCATGAAACATACGGTGCGCTGAAAATTGAACGGACAAAAGGCGCGGCTGAAAAAATCAGAGTCTACACGTCCGCAGGCGAGGTAAAGGACGGGGAATGGCTAAAACAGCTTCTTTCAAATACAGACCGGGCGTTATACGAAGCGATATATGCTTTTGATGTATTCGGGCTGCAGGAGATTCATGCTTTCAATCGTGACAAAATCGGCGAGTTTCTGCTGTTTTCCAGCTTATTCGGATCAGAGGCGGTATCAAAGCTTGATAGCAGGCTGGCTAAAGAGCTGGACCGAATTTATAAACCTAACGGGCGGAACCCCCGCTTAAATCAAGAGCTGGAAACATTAAAGCAGCTTGCCGCAAAGCTTAAACAGGCAGAATCAGCGGAAGCAGGTTATCATCGGCTCCTTGAGGAGAAAAAAAATGCCGGCGCCCGTTTGCATGATGCAGCAGCAGAGCTGGCGGCGTTATCTGAAGAGATCAGAATGGTAGAAACGGCAATTGCAGTCAAGCCGCTTGAAGATCAAAAAACAGCGCTGGAGAGCGAGCTTGCCTCCTATCCTGAGTCACTGAAGCTATTCCCCGGCGACGGGATGCATCAGCTTGAAAAATACGAATCGCATCTCCATCCGAAATCGGCGCGGCTTGAAGCGCTTCGGGCAAAATCGGCGGAAATCCGACGGCAGGCCGATCAGCTCGCTCCGGATGAAAACATGTTACAGAATAAGCGGATTTTACAGGAACTGTCAAGTGAACAGCATATGTACCAATCCCGCGGCGAGCAGCTTGCCGCCATTCAAGCCCGGCTCCGGCAAACATCTGCCCGCGTTGCTTCAGGCTTACAGCAGCTCGGCAAACGGGAGGAAGAGGACATTCTTTCGTTAAACACCGCATACGAGTATGAATGGCAGCTGCAAGAGGCCTTACAAAACGCCGGACAAGCAAGAGACAGGAAATCACAGCTCGATGACATGTTCGAACAAGCACGGCTGGAGCTGGAGGAAGCCGAGCGAAAGCATGATATGACAGCGGCAAATATAGTTGATCCGGCTGTCAGAAAAGAAAAAGAAGCCGCTTTAGAAGCGTATAAGCAAACGGCTGATATAGAAGGGCATGAACTGCAGACTCAGCTTCAGCTGCTGGAAAAACAGCGGGCCAAACAAAAAAAACTGTTTCTCGGTGCGGGCATTCTGGTCATTGCCATTTTCATCATGTTAAAGGAATGGCTTCCCGCTGCCGTATTTCTCGGCGCTCTTTTGCTGTACTTCCTGTTAGGCAAACAAAAATCAGCGCCGTCAGAGAGAAACCAGACCAGCTTTCAACAGCGGGAGCAGCTGATGTCAAAAGAAGCGGCTGACCTGCTGCAGGAAGAGCTTTGGCGTGACGACCAGCACAGACAGCAGCTGATCGCGGATCGCGCCGTGCTTGAGCAGAAAGAAGCCGCGTACGAAAGAATCATCCGCCAATATGAAGAATGGGAGGCCGAAATGGCGCCGTTCCAACAAAAAGCGGAGCGTTTTATGAAGGAGCTGGGATTTACAGGCGACCCGTCCTACCTTCTTGACGTATATCATCTAATGAAAGACGTGAAGAACGAAATCCGGCGGAAGCGCGAGCTGACCATTGAAGCGGGCAGGCTGCAAAAGCTTCAACGGGTGTTTGAAGAACGCGTCCGCAAGCTGAGCGGCTCATTAAGCGGTCAAGAGCTGTCCGTAAAAGAAACATTGCATACTTTACTCGCACAGGGGGAACGGGCGCGTGAGGCTGCGAAACGCAAACAGGCGCTTGAAACGGATCTGCTGCATACAGAAGAGCAAATGCGTGAATTGAACGAAGAAATTCATTACTATGAGGAACAGGTAAAACAGCTTTTTAAGGCGGCGGGCGCAAAAAAACGCGAACAATTTTGTGCGCTGGCCAGGCTGAATGAAAGCCGTCAAGAAACAGAACGCAAGCTTCATGAGATCAAGACGCAATTGTCAGGCATAAGCGGTGAGGAATTAAAACCGCACCTGAGCTGTAATGTACCTGAGCTAGAAAGTATGCTCATTCGGAAACAGGAAGCGAAAGAAAAGCTTGAGGATAAAGCCGGACATCTTCGTGAGCAAATCGCTTTGCTTGCGGTTAAGCAGGAGCAGCTGGAGGCCTCAGGACTTGTATCGGACTTAAAGCAGCAGACGGAAATGCAAAGGGAGCGCGTCAAACACTCGGCTAAGGAGTGGGCCGCGCTGCAAACGATCCGGCATGTGATCAGGCGAAAAATAGAGCGGCATAAAAAAGTCACGCTTCCGCGGCTGTTAGAAACGGCGGGAGCGTTATTCGAACCGCTTACCGGCGGCCGCTATGAGAGAATTTATTTCTCCGAGGCGGACGACTCTATTATGGTCATGCGAAAAGACGGAGCCGTCTTTTCTGCCGGAGAGCTGTCACAAGCAACGTGCGAGCAGCTTTATGCGGCCATCCGCTTTGCCCTTGCGGCAGAGCGGGACTCTTCCGTTTCACTTCCGTTTTTACTGGATGACAGTTTCGTCCATTTTGACAGACAGCGTCTGACGCGGCTGTTTGATGCGCTGGAGCATCTGACAGAAGGCGGGCGGCAGGTGCTTTATTTTACCTGCCATGAGCATGTCAGACAGTCGTTGCAAAGCGAAAATGTCATGCAGCTGCTGTCATAAAAGAGTTTATTTTCTAAAAAGAGGTATGTGCTATACTGGTATTATGTAAGATATGGAGGGAGCTTTAATAGAATGGCAAAAGGTATTATGCTGCACGAGGTTGGCGAGCAGGTCGATCAATATTTACTGATTAAATCTTCGACGAAAGGAATTGCGAGCAACGGAAAACCGTTTTTGACGTTAATGCTGCAAGACCAATCGGGGGATATCGAAGCGAAGCTGTGGGATGCCAAGCAAAGTGATGAAGTGACATATGCGCCGCAGACGATTGTGAAAGTGGTCGGGGACGTTCATCATTACCGGGGGCGCAACCAGCTCAAGCTGAGAAACATCCGGCCCGCAGGCGAACATGAAAATGTCAGCATTGACGATTTTCTTGAAACAGCGCCGATTCCAAAAGATGAAATGATGGATCTCATCACTCAATATATTTTCGAAATGAAAAATTCGAACATCCAGCGGATTACAAGACATTTGGTGAAAAAATACGCTGCTGAGTTTATGGATTATCCGGCAGCGGCTAAAAATCACCATGAGTTCGTCTCAGGGCTTGCGTATCATGTCGTTTCGATGCTGAAGCTGGCTGAAGCGATTGCCGATTTATATCCGTCGCTTGACCGTGACCTATTGTATGCCGGCGTGATTCTGCATGATCTCGGCAAGGTAAAAGAGCTTTCAGGCCCTGTATCCACAACGTACACGGTGGAAGGGAATTTGCTCGGGCACATTTCAATCATGGTGACAGAGCTTTCAAAAGCTGCTGAAGAGCTTCAAATTGATGCTGAAGAGGTGTTAATCCTGAAGCATTTAATTTTGAGCCATCACGGAAAAGCGGAATGGGGAAGCCCGAAACCGCCGATGGTGAAAGAAGCGGAAATTCTGCATTACATTGACAACCTTGATGCGAAAATGATCATGATGGACAGAGCGCTTGAACGGGTCAAACCGGGCGAATATACAGAGCGCGTCTTTGCGCTTGAAAACCGTTCTTTCTACAAACCGACTTTTCATCAATGAGCAGAAAAAAGGACGGATCCCCGCGATCGGTCCTTTTTTTATATCAGCCTCACATAACTTGTCTTTCTCCCGCATAGCTTAGAGTAAAGACTCTACGTAAAAAGGGAGGAAAACGCCGTGTTATTTTTTCCATGGTGGGTGTACCTTTGCATTATCGGAATTATTTTCAGCGCCTATAAGCTTTTCGCCACAGCGAAAGAGGAGGAAAAGCTCGATCAGTCGTTTATTGAAAAAGAAGGGAGAATCTATATCGAACGGATGGAGCAAGAACGGGAGCGCCGTTTGGCAGCGCCTGAACATGATAACGGCGAAGCTGAAGAAAACTCCAATCATTCGATCGCATAAAAAAAACTGTGCGGCTCGCGAAGAGCCTGCACAGTTTTTTATTTAGAAGAGCTTGAGCTGCTTGTTGAATTAAATGTGTCTTTCAAGTCTTTATCTTCTACTTTTACGTCAGCTTTTTTCATGACTTTCTGAATCGCTGCTTGTACAGCTGTGTTGTCGTTTAATTTCTGATCAAGAACTTCTTGTTTCAGTTCTTTTTTCATGTCGTTATATTTGCCGCGTTCTTCTGTCTTTTTAATGATATGGTAGCCGAACTTTGTTTTTACAGGATCACTGACTTGTCCGACCTTCAGCTTGAATGCCTCGTCGCTGAATGTTGAATCCATTGATTTTTTATCAAACCAGCCGAGATCGCCGCCGTTGTTTTTTGAGGTGTCAGTTGAGTATTCTTTCGCAAGCGTTTCAAACTTCTCGCCTTTTTTCAGCTTTTTCTCCACTTCGTCAGCCGTCTTTTTGTCAGCAACAAGGATATGGCTTGCGCGGATCTTACCTTTTAAGCCGTCATAGTATTCTTTCGTGTCGGCATCTGTCACCGTGATGTTGTCTTTCGCCGCTTTTTGGGCGAGCAGTTCGTACTTCACCTGATCCTTCAGGTAGTCTTCGCCGTATTGTTGTTTCATGGCAGTATACTGGTCGCCGAGCTGTGTTTTATACTCATCCAGCTTGTTATTGATTTCTTTATCTGATACTTTGTATTTTTTTGCTAATACCTTTTCTTGTACGAGCTGTGTCAGAACGCTTGCTCCTGCTGTTTTTTTCATGTTCGTGTAGAGCTCGCCTTTTGTTACATTTCCGGCATCCGTCTTGGCAATCACGTCGTTGTCGCCGCTGCTGCAAGCGCTGAGAGCCAGGACGCTTGTCGCCGTAATAGCTGCTATCGCGATTTTCTTCATTCCTTTAAACACTCCTAATCATTCCAAATTAAATTGCATATGCGTATCATAACATATTGTGGCTTTCTGTAAAAAGATTTTAAATAAAGGGCATTCGTCTAGTCAAACTTTTTCCTGATACATACAAATATATTGATCAAGAAAAGGAGGTAATGAACCATGAGCGGAGGATATTCAAACGGTTTTGCGCTGCTCGTTGTACTGTTCATTTTGCTTATTATCGTAGGTGCAGCGTACATTTATTAAGCGAGTCGGATCGCTTTTTCTAAAAGCGGTCCCTTTTCTTTCCCAGGGGCGCCTAATCGTTTCAGCAGTTCACTGCATATGATGTAATTGGAAAAATAAAACGTTTTGTAGGAGGTGCTTTTTTAGATGGGTGAAGTATTTGCAGGCGGTTTTGCATTGTTGGTCGTGCTGTTCATCTTATTGATCATCATCGGCGCTTCTTGGCTGTACTAGGGCAAAAAAATATGGCTGTCCGCGTTATACGCCGGCAGCCGTATTTTTTGCCCGTTTAAACAGTAAAGGAGATCTCCACAAAAGAAGAGATCAATAAAATTAAAATGGATACGTTAATAAAGCGGAATACCTTAT
This sequence comes from Bacillus sp. ISL-51, assembly GCF_018613535.1. GTDB lineage: Bacteria > Bacillota > Bacilli > Bacillales > Bacillaceae > Bacillus. The sequence continues at coordinate 675,499 of NZ_JAGGQB010000005.1, read as the reverse complement.
CCTGCCGGTCTTCAGGAATCTCTCTGACAAGGCATAATGTATTTGTGAGCCTGTTTATGAAATAAAGAATAAACAAGGCAGCCACGATAAAATAGAATAAAATAATGGGAGATTCCCCCTCTCTCTGAACTGCTCCCATATTACATTACCAAATATTTATTGAAAAAGATAGAATGTAAGCTGAAAAATCAGCGGGACATCAAGACTCCGGCAATTTTTTTACTAAAATATCGAAACCGTCGGATTCCTGATCGATTAAGCATGACTTGGGCGCTTTCATCAAATGCAGCGCAAACAGAAGATCGGGCAGGCAGTAGCCTGCATGGATGCTTGAAATCATATAAAAATAATGGGCGTGGCTCGGAAACGCCAGCCCGGCATAAAATAACACCGGCGTGATCAATAAAAACGGGCTTATTGTTGAAATCAGCATGGTCGTTCTCGGTATCCCTTTCCATGTCGGCATCCGCAAAAAATCCATCTTTATTTCCTTTTTTCTTTTTTTGCAGATCATCGGCAGGACATGTATGACTTTATGTACAAATAAAGTAACGACAAGCAAAACGCAAAAGAGAGGCACGTAACCGTCATTTAAACTGATATTCGGCCGCAAAAGCCCAAACGCTAAAAAGTTAGATATAAAAAACAGGATCATAAAACCTACAGCAGTTAATAGTAAACGAACCGCACCATAATCTTTGACCAGATTAATGGTTTTCCAGCAATTCATCAGAGTCATCCTTCCGTACAATGATGGAATACAATCTCAAAATAATTTACTCTCTTCGGGAGAAAAAATCAATCCTTTTTTAGAGAAAAAAATAAACCCGGTGAGGGAAGGAGAGAAGAGACCGGTGAAACATGGAAATGTACGGTTAAAGCTTTCTTCTCCATGCATTATCAGCTAAAATAAGATTAAAGATAGAAAGAAGTGAAACGGATGGATTCAATGGATCAGCGTATCGGGCGGTTAGAATATTACATACAATTGCTGGTGAAAACGGTAGATATGGATAAGTACCCTTTTTATGCGATGATGATTGAAAAAGGGCTGACCGAGGAGGAAGGAGAAGAGGTCGGGCGGATATGCCGCGAGTTAGAGGCCGAGCTGAGGTCGCAAAAAGCGCAAGGCTTTGTGACATTCGATAAGCTCCTTGCGCTTTTTGCGGGACAGCTGAACGAAAAATTAGATGTCCATGAAACTATCTTTGCTCTGTACGAGCAGGGGCTTTATACAGCGCTGATGGAAGAATTTATTGGGATCATGAAGCATTTTGATTAACTGTTTATCGGTTCCAGTTCTTCTGCTGTTTCATGGACGGCCTGTTCGCCCGCTTTCTTCTTCAGCTTTCCGTCTTCACTTTCAAAATCATTGTTAATATTCGTCAGTGACTTTTCGAATATCTCCATAAAATCTTCGCCGTAAATGTGGCGGATGACACAAGTTAATTCCTCAACCTCCGGGAACTTCCCGAATAAGTGGTAAAGAGGCTGGGAGCCTTTAAAAACTGCGTTTCTCGTCGGGTCAAACTCCTCAAGCAGACTTTCGAATACATTTACACCTTCATCGGTTAACTGAATGTACGTGTTTCGTTTGTCATTCAGCCGTTTGGAAAACTTCAAATACCCGCGTTCTTCAAGTTTCTTCGAAAAATTAAATGCCGTTGATACGTGCATGACCCCGAATTTTGCGATTTCAGAAATCGACGCTCCCTTTAGCTGGTAAGCAATCCATAAAATATGATGCTCATTGATATTAAGGTCATACGGTTTCAGCCAATTCTGCCAATCCTTTTCCATGGATTTCCAAAGGGCTTTTGACAGCTGCGCCATTTTTTGAGTGTAGATCAGTGCTTCTTTTAGATCGTAAGGCGGTTCAACACGATTCAATCCGATCACCTGCTTCTCATTTTCTTTTTCTCTATTATGCCAATAAAATAAAGATTAATAAAGATGAAAATTTAAGAATTTTATAATAAATTCTTGATCCGTTGCTGGCAAAGGCTTTAAGTACAAGAAAAAAGTGCGGGACGCAATGTGTCCGCACTTTTTTTGATTGGATAGGATATTAGTTTTGTAAGGTTTTCTCCAGCTGTCTGATTTTTTCTTCAATATCAGCGATTTCCTTTTGGAGATCCTGCTGGTGGGGCCTAATTTCCTCCTGCCACTTTTTGATGCTCGTCTGCAATTCTCCGCCTACCTCTTTAATGACTTCAGCGCTTTCTTTCGCCGTTTGGACAAGCTGGTCCTTCAGCGCTTTGCCGTCTGTTTTTAACCGTTTAATCGTTTCCTCAATGGAGTTGCAATTTTCTTTAATTTTGCCCCGCAGCTCTTTCCCGGATGAAGGAGCCGAAAGTAAAACTGCCGCTCCTCCGATCAATCCGCCTACGAAAAGGCCTGTTAAAAGGGAACGTCCGTCAGCCATTTGAAATCACCCCGTTTTTTTTCTCACAAGCTTTTATCATTTTTGTTCAGAAGAATAAACTTCTATACATAGCTTGCTTTATTTTAGCATATTTTTTAAGGGAAAAGGAGGGAGAAGGTTGTCTGTCTTTATGATTGTTTTATCTTGTATGGCTCTTATGTTTGCGGCGGGCGCCGTTTATTACCTGAAATTGCTCGGCCAAGCCGCTTCTTATCCGCCGAAGCGGGTCGTCCGTCAAAAAGCCATTGTCTGCTCAACAGGAACCGCCCTCACATTGTTCCTTATTTTTTTCACAAAACTTCTGTTATGAAACATGCCGAAACACATTAAAAACCTCTTCCGGAGCGGAAGAGGTTTAGGTATGCGATTATTTCGCCGTTTCTAGCATGTTAGACCGTTTTAAGATCGTTTGCACAATCGGATGCATAACGATCATGGCAATGCCGTTCAGCGCTGCCGCCGGAAGGACGACCGCAAGCACGAGGGCTGTGAATCCGCCGGGCAGACCGACGATGAGCAGGGCCAATCCTAAAAAGATCATTCCTGAAATGAGTGTGCCGATCACCGTAATCACCGCAGCCGAAGCTGTTTTGGCGCTCTTTTTGATCAGCAGCACCAGCGCGAGAAACAGAAACGCCGTCACCGGTTTTTCAATGATGTTCGGAAGCTGGCCGCCCGGAAATGATGTCGTAAGCGCGGAAATGATTCCCGTCACAATCCCGATCATCAGTACGTTCTGCACCCGGGGGAATAACAGGATTCCCATAAACATCATCACAAGCATCATATCGGGTTTCATCCCGAATAATACAGGCGGCATGACGGAATGAAGCACCGCCCCGATTGCCGCAAACAGGGCCATAATGACTAATTCTTTTGTTTTCATACTATGCTCTCCTCTGCTAGGCTTTCTTGCCATCCAATAATATGCTCGTCATTTATTGCGATGGCCGGAAATATTGATATGAAAACAGTATATCAAAGGAACCGTTTTGATAGAAGAATTTTTATTCGTTTTCCTGCTGGAACTTTCTCATAAACTGAGCCAGTTTTTCACAATCAGCCAGGCTGACTGCGTTGTAGATGGACGCTCTGCAGCCGCCGACCGAGCGGTGTCCGCCGAGTCCCGTCATTTTAGCGGCTTTCGCTTCTTCAACGAATTTCTTCGTAAGGCTGTCTTCGCGAAGCGTGAATGTCACGTTCATGTGAGATCGGCTGTCCTTTTCAGCATGGCCGGCATAAAAGCCGCCGCTTTTGTCAATCGTGCTGTAAATGATATCAGCCTTTTGCTGATTCCGTTGTTCAGCCGCTTCAACGCCCCCGTTTTCAGACAGCCATTCAAGGACGAGGCTCAGCATGTAAATCGCAAATGTCGGCGGCGTGTTATACAGCGAATCCGCTTTTGTATGCGTAGAGTATTTCAGGATCTTAGGAACGTTTTCATTTTCTTTTTCAAGCCAAGCTTTCTTCATAATGACAACTGTGACACCGGACGGCCCGAGATTTTTCTGGGCTCCGCCGTAAATCACGTCAAACTTGGAGACGTCGATCTTTCTGCTCAGAATGTCGCTTGACATATCGGCCACGAGCGGAATCGGCGAATTCGGGAACTCCTTCCATTGCGTTCCGAAAATCGTGTTGTTGGACGTAATGTGCAAGTAGGCGCCGTCATTGATTCCGGCGAGGTCAGCTTCCGGGATATGGTTGTGGTTTGAATCTGCGCTCGTTGCTGTCACCGATGTTTGCCCGAACAGCTTCGCTTCGGCAAGGGCTTTTTCAGACCAAGCGCCTGTCACGATGAAATGAGCCGTTTTATCAGGTGTTAAGAAGTTCATCGGCAGCATTGAAAATTGAAGGCTTGCGCCGCCTTGGAGGAACAAAATGTCATAATCGTCCGGAATGCCCATCAGCGCCTTTAAAAGGCTTTTCGCTTTTTGATGCACCGCCTCATATTCGCTGCTTCGGTGAGACAGCTCCATCACGGACATGCCGCTTTTATTGAAGTTGACAAATTCTTTCTGTGCTTTTTGCAGCACACCTAAAGGAAGGGCTGCCGGTCCTGCGTTGAAATTAGTTGTACGTTCCATGATTACGATCTCTCCCTGTTTCCGCTTTAGTTAAAAAATAATACAATAATCCTATCACAATTTTTTGTATTTTTTGATATAAAAAATTAGAATTGTTTAAGTTTTTTATTTTTTCGGACGCAAAAAAACCCCATCATCAAGATGAGGCAAGGCGCTTTCTGACAGAGGACGCGATCGTTTGCAGGTCGTCAGGCGTGTAGTCTTCGGTATGTGTCTTCCAGACGGCGCCGAAACCGTCGCCTTTTCCGTAACGCGGAATAATATGCATATGAAAATGGAACACCGATTGGCCGGCTTTTTCACCGTTATTATTAAGCATGTTCAGCCCGATCGGCTCAAATTCATCACGAATGGCACGAGCGACTTTCGGCACAGCTTCAAAGTATTCTTTAGACAGCTCCGGTGTAAACTCGTACACGTTTTCAATATGTGTTTTCGGAATGACGAGGGTGTGGCCTTTCGTCACCTGGCTGATGTCAAGAAACGCAACGACGTGTTCATTTTCGTATACTTTTGAAGACGGAATGTCACCGGGTATGATTTTACAGAAAATACAATCGTCCGCTTTATGCATGGATGGGTTCCTCCCTGAAATGAAATATATGTATAATCTCATCGTACCACAAAACGGCCGAAAACTGAAAACAGGATGAACGGCTAAGCGTTCACCCTGGATGCAGAAGTACAAGCTTTATCGCAGAAAATATAATATGCCTTTGGTAAGCACCTCATTTGTTTTTAAAATGAAGACTTATGGGTATGCTTATTGATTCCTGGGACAAACACCTCATTTGATTATTTCATCATTTCTGAAGAACATCATCAAAGCAGTGAGTGAAGAAATAGTAAGCATGGGACATGTTGATTTTCATCCAACTGTTCTAAGACGTCTTTAACAAACACCTCATTTTCAGTTGATTAAAGCTGTTTCCTTCTACACACATTATGATGTCCATAAAAAGTATAGATATGTGCGCTTTTTTACATTAGAAAAAAGGGAATCGTTTCAAATCAGACATTATTTTTGGTACTATGAAGAAAAACGAATTAGAAGGGGAGAAATTATGTCTCTGCTATCGGTAAAAGACTTAACCGGCGGTTACACGAGAAACCCGGTTTTAAAAAATGTTTCATTTACCCTGGAGCCGAACCAGATTGTCGGGTTAATCGGATTAAACGGTGCGGGCAAAAGCACGACGATCCGGCATATTATCGGTTTAATGGATCCGCATAAAGGCTCGATCGAGCTAAACGGAAAAACGTTTTCTGAAGATAAAGAAAGCTACCGTTCGCAATTCACATATATCCCTGAAACACCGGTGCTGTATGAAGAGCTGACGCTCAAGGAGCATTTGGAATTAACGGCCATGGCGTACGGCCTTTCAAAAGAAACGCTGGAAAAAAGGCTTCCCCCGCTTCTCAAAGAATTCAGAATGGAAAAAAGACTGAAGTGGTTTCCGGCGCATTTTTCCAAAGGAATGAAGCAGAAAGTAATGATCATGTGCGCATTTCTTGCCGAGCCGTCGCTTTATATCATTGATGAGCCGTTTCTCGGGCTTGATCCGCTAGCGATTAATGCGTTATTAGAGCGGATGGACGCCGCGAAAAAGGCCGGTGCAAGCGTGCTGATGTCTACACATATTTTGGCAACGGCAGAACGATATTGTGACGCTTTCATCATTCTGCATAACGGCGAGGTGCGGGCGAGCGGCACGCTGCAGGAGCTGAGAGAGCAGTTCGGCATGAAAGAGGCCGCACTTGATGATTTATATGTTGAGCTGACGAAGGAAGACGCCGGCCATGAATAATATGTCTACTATTTGGCAGTCGCGGCTTGAGGAGCATATAAAGGAAACAAGAATGTACATGAAATATATGCTCAATGATCATCTCGTCATTGTGCTGATCTTTTTCATTGCCGGCGCCGCGAGCTGGTACAGCAAGTGGGTAAAAGACATTCCTGCCCATTTCCCGTCATTTTGGGTGATGGCCGTGCTGTTTTCATTTGTCCTGACCGGCTCGTACGTACGGACGCTTTTAAAGGAAGCTGATCTCGTTTTTTTACTGCCCCTTGAACCGAAAATGGGGACTTATTTTAAGCAGTCATTCAGGTACAGCTATCTGTCGCAGCTTTTTCCGCTTATTGCTCTTTCACTTGTATGTATGCCTCTTTATTTCGCTGTCAGCCCCGGGGCGTCGCTAACGGCTTATGCGGCTGTTTTCATCCAGATGCTGGCGGTGAAAGCGTGGAATCAGGCGATGGAGTGGCGGATGACGTTTATGAATGACAGAAGCATGAAACTGATGGATGCAGTCATTCGTTTTATCTGCAATATGCTGCTTTTATACTTCATATTACAATCGTTTTATGCGTACGCGATTGCCGTATATGCTGTAATGGCGGGTCTATATGTGTATTTCACCTCGGCCGCAAAACATAAATCGTTAAAATGGGAAGCTCATATTGAATATGAATTGAGACGGAAACAGCGATTTTACAGAGTAGCCAATCTGTTTACAGATGTGCCTCATCTGAAAAAACAGGCGAAACGCAGAGCATATCTCGACTTTTTGCTCAGAATGATCCCGTTTGAACAGCGAAAAACGTTCTCCTACATGTATGCGCGGGCCTTTCTGCGCTCAAACGATTATTTAGGCATTCAAGTCAGGCTCACGGTGATCTTTATACTGATTATTATGCTCGTTTCTTCCAATCCGTGGATTACGGCTGCTTTGACGGTATTTACCATCTTTATCACTGGCATTCAGCTTCTGCCGCTTTTCGGGCACTTTCATCATCTCTCATTGCAGGAGCTGTATCCCGTAAGGCAAAACATTAAGCTGAAAAGCTTCTTTTCTTTAATGAAGACGACATTAGCCGTGCAGGCGCTGCTGCTTTCTGCTGCATCAGGCTATGCGGCGGGCATGACCGGAGCGCTGTATGCCGCTGTCGGTTCAGCCGTTCTCATCTATGCGCTTCTGCCTTCATATATGGGCGGAAGGCTGAAAAAATACGGAAAGCTGTAATCAAGCCGGTTTTTGAGACCAACCTCAATGAAAGAAGGAGACGTAAATGACCGACGATCAGCAGCTGCTCCAGGAAGCCCTGCAATGGAAAACGCGATTTTTGCGGAAGGATTCCATGTTTGAACGGTTTTCTAAAGGGATGCAAGGGAAAATAAACGAGCGGATCCCAGAGAAGATTCATACCGTGATTACAGAAAGCATTAAGAAAATGACGGAAGCGACGATGGCGGGGTCAAATCTGGTTAAGGCGAAGCGGGATACAAGCGGTATGTCTCTCCGGGATAAAGATTCTCTCGCCAGACAAACGATCGCTTCTTATCAAAAGATCGCGGCTGCGGAAGGAATCGGCACGGGAGCCGGCGGCATCTTTTTAGGGATAGCTGATTTTCCGCTGCTGTTGTCCATTAAAATGAAATGTTTATTCGATCTATCTTCCATATATGGTTTCGATGTCGAAAAACGAGATGAAAGACTGTTTTTACTGTTCATTTTTCAGCTTGCTTTCTCCAGCGGCGAACAGCGGAAACGCGTGTTTTCAATTCTTGAAAATTGGGACTCAAAAAAGCACGATATGGATTGGAGAGTCTTTCAGCAGGAATACCGGGACTATCTGGACGTCGTGAAGCTGTTTCAGCTTTTGCCGGTCGTCGGAGCCGCAGTAGGCGGGGCGGCCAATTATAAGCTTTTGTCTCAGCTTGGCGAGACGGCGAGGCATGTTTTTCATTTAAGAATCGCAGCAGCCGGTACGTAAGGTACCGGCTGCTTTTTTATTATGCACGGGGGTAACTCACAGCTGCGGCGGCGAGCACTTTGGCAGCCGTAAGCATCGCTTTTTCATTGAAATCAAATTTCGGGTGGTGGTGGGGATAAATGTGTTCCGCATTCTCAGGCGCGGCGCCTGTAAAAAAGAATGTGCCTTTTACGTTTTGCAGATAATAGGCAAAATCTTCACCGGCCATTTGCGGCTTCCCTTCAGCTACGTTTGTCACGTCTTCTGTTTCACTGGCGGCGGAGGCTGCGTGAGCCGTTTCCTCAGGGTGATTAACGACTGCCGGATAGCCGCGGTTAAAACAGTATTCATAAGAAGCGGAATGCATGGCGCAGATTCCTTTGACGACAGCTTCTATTTCTGTTTCAAGCAGATCGCGGACATCTTCATCAAACGATCGGACGGTGCCGGTTATCTCTGCCTGATCAGCAATTGCGTTGAATGGATTTTCAGCGACGAAAGATCCTGCTGAAATGACGGCCGCCTGCACCGGGTTTACCCGGCGGCTGACAATATGCTGAAGGGCAGTGACAATTTGCGAGCCGATTAAAATGGCGTCCTTCGTATCATGAGGGATCGCGCCGTGGCCGCCTTTTCCGAGCACTTTAATGGTGAATCTGTCAGCTGCGGCCATCACTGCGCCAGAGCGGCATAAAATTGTTCCGACAGGTTCAGTGGCCCATAAATGAGTGCCGAAAATAGCATCGACATTCTCCAGGCAGCCATCCTCAATCATCGGTTTCGCACCGCCCGGGGAAAATTCTTCGGCATGCTGGTGGATCATCACAAATGTCCCTTTCAGCTTATCCCGATTGTGATAAAGGACTTTTCCGACCGCAAGCAAAGCTGCCGTATGGCCGTCGTGGCCGCAGGCATGCATGACGCCGGGAACTTGTGACGCATAGGGCACGTCTTTTTCATCCTGAATGGGCAAAGCGTCAAAATCCGCACGCAGCGCAACAGCCGGCCCGGGTTCGCGGCCCTCGATATAAGCGACAACACCGTTTCCTCCCACATTCGTACGGATGGGGACGCCGAGCCTTTCGTAAAACGAGGCGATAAATGCCGGCGTTTTTTTCTCTTTAAAGGAAAGCTCGGGATTCATGTGAAGATGCCGCCTCATCTCAACCATTTCTTCATATAACGCGTCAAGCTGTTCATGTAAGCTTTTTTGAAGTGTCGTTAACGTCAAAAGCGATAGCCCCCTCGTCTGCTTTTCTCATGATTGTATAGAAAAAGTCAGAAGATTTCAATCATTCCGCTACGGCAAAATGATGATGGCGGCGATTGTGGTGACGATCAGGCCGACTGTGACGGGGAGAAAGTTTTTCCTCGCCAGCTCAAAAGGGTCTACTTTACAAATCGCCGCAGCTGGGATAAGAGCCCATGGGACCAATGTTCCGCCTCCGACCCAAATCGCCGACAGCTGGCCCAGCGCCGTTAAAACCGCGGGATTGGTATGAAGTGCCGCCGAAAATAGCTTCGCCATCGAGCCGGCAAGGGAAATGCCGGAAAATCCTGAGCCGTCAAGCCCTGTTATGGCTCCGACTGCCGTGAGGGCAATCCCGGCAAATTCCCCGGACATCGGGAAGGAGCGGGATAAAGCCAAACCGAGATCGTTTACGATTCCCGCCGACACCTCCGGGAGAGGGGTGTGCAGAATACTCTCAAAGCCAGCATCACCGAGATAAAAGAATGCCGCAATCGGGATCACGGGACCGAATACCTTAAAGCCGAATTGGAAACCGCCGATAAAATACCCAGTGATCTTTTCCAAATTTCTTTGTTTATAAACAATGAAATGGACGAAAAGGAGAATGCCGATTGCCGTTCCGCCGACTAATGCGGTGGCGTCATTTCCTTGAAGGCGATACACAAGCATGCAGACAATATCAGCAAGAAAAACAAAGGGAATCAAAAACGCGAAAAAAACCCTGAGTTTTTTCGGCAAATACAGACTTGTATCCTGAGAATCAGAATTGCTGAATGACAGGGAGGGCTGCGCTTTTTTTCGGTCGCGCATGACGATAAAAAAAGCGGTGATTGTCGTTGTCAGCCCCATGATCAAGACAAGCGGAATGCTTGCCTGCATGACATCGCCGACGGGAATTCCGGCGGCATCGGCCGTTAATTTCGGCGCCGCCTGAATAACGTAATCACCTGATAAAGCAAATCCGTGGCCGAACAGATTCATCGCCATCGCAGCGGCGATCGGCGAAAGGCCCGCACGGATCGCTGCAGGAAGCAAAACAGCGCCGATTAAAGCGATTCCGGGGGACGGCCAGAAAAAAAGGGAGATGACAAACATCAGGCAGCCGATCACCCAATATGCGACAGCCGGCCCCTTCATCAGCCGCGCAAATGGAGAAATCATCGCTTCATTAATACCCGTTTTGGTTAAAATGCCGCTCATCGACACAATAAAACAGATGATAAAAATGGTCGGCAGCAATTCCCCGGCGGCATACGTAAAGCTGTGAAATAAACTGCTGACCGAAGCGGAGAAAGAGTGCGTCGTCCATAACGCAATCACAAAAATACCGGCCAGAGAGACAAAGGTTGTATCTTTTCTAAGCAGCATAAATACAATAATGGCTGCGATAAATGCCATATAAAGCAGATGAACCGAGAAGGCGCCGATCTCCAATTGAACCACCCCGTTTACAAATTGATTGCTACAGGTTATTCATAGGCGGGCGGATGGTGCAAAGGAGTATGCGGAAAAACAGGACATAAAAAAAGCCGGAAAATCTCCGGCGGGTTAGTCTATTGCATAATAAGCGGTTACATAAGAAGGGCGTGAAAAAATGGACGTTGTGTCCATACCGGCTGATGTTTCGCGTTTTTTATGGGCTTCTTGATAGGAGCTTGACTCCTGCCAGTCCTGAAAGGCTTTTTCTTTTTCCCACAAGGTAAGGATGACATACGTATCGCCATCAAGCGGCCTTAACACGCGAATGGCTTCAAAGCCGGGTTCATTTTCGACTTTGCCGGCGCGGTTTTTAAACCTGTTTTCAAACAGCGGTCTGCCTTCCTGAGTAACGGCGATATTGTTCAGCACCGCATAGCCCGGATGTTTGATTTCTCCGACGCTGTCAACGGTTTCATATGAATGGGGCGCCTGAAAAACGGTTTCTCCGTTTGTCTCATGGATTAAAATCGCATTTTCTTCACCCTGCATCAGCACCATCTTCTCATCGGGATGTTTCTTTGCAATCGTCTTTAAAAAATCGGCTGTCCCATATGTAATATAAACTTTCATATCAGCCACCTCCTGCTTGCTAGTATATCAAAAGAGTGGTATAAGTTTCTATTGGCGACTCATTCTGACATAATTCAAAACAATATTTCCCATACTACAGGTTAAGAAAGGCGAGGTGACTCATGCTGAAAAAGAAAAAGAAACTCTTTATACCATTAGTAATAGCAGCCGCAACCGCTTTTCTCGCGTTAATCGGATATATTATCATTATTTTTCTCGGCCATTATGTCATCGACGAAAAAAAACTGATTCTTCATGCTTCATCAAAAATCGTGGACCAAAACGGCAGTGAGATTGCGAGTCTTTATACGGAGAACCGTGAACCGGTATTGATTCGGGACGTTCCGAAGGATGTCAGAGAAGCGTTTATCGCTGTTGAGGATAAACGGTTTTATGAACATCACGGGATTGATGTGAAGTCTGTCGGACGGGCGGTTTTCCGCGATATTTTAGCTGGCGGCAAGGTGGAAGGCGGGAGCACGATCACTCAGCAGCTGGCGAAAAATATCTTTCTGACAAATGATAAAACCTTTTTGCGAAAGACGAAAGAAGTCATTATCGCGATTAATCTTGAGCGCGATTACAGCAAGGACAAGCTGCTTGAAATGTATCTCAACCAGCTCTATTTCGGACACGGCGTCTACGGCATCCAAGCGGCGTCCCATTATTATTTCAATAAAGAGGTAAAAGATTTAACCGTTGCAGAAGGCGCGGTGCTGGCGGCAATTCCGAAGGGCCCTTCCCTGTATTCGCCGATTCAGCATCCTGACAAAAATAAAGAACGGCGCGACACGATTCTCGCGATGATGAACGATCAAGGCTATATCAGCGCAAAAGAGGCCGTCAGGGCCGAGGGGCAGACGTTGGGGCTGCACGTCAAAAAAACATCTGAAACGCCTTGGTTTGACAGCTATATCGATCTCGTCATCAAAGAAGCGGAAGATCGATATTCGATGTCAGGCGAACAGCTGCTGCAAGGCGGTTATACGATTCAAACATCACTTGATTCCAAGCTGCAAAAAACAGCATATACGCTCATGAAGGAAAACGGCTATTTTCCGGGGACGGATCAATCAGCCGAAGGAAGCGCCGTCTTTATCGATAATAAGACAGGAGGCGTCAGGGCGGCGATCGGCGGACGGGACTATGTGACGAAGGGATATAACCGTGCGACGGCGCCGCGGCAGCCGGGTTCAACGTTTAAGCCGCTTGCGGTGTACGGGCCGGCCATGCAGGAAAACAAATTTAAACCGTATTCCCTCCTTCAAGATAAACTGCAATCATACGACGGATACGAGCCGAAAAATTATGACGGGCAATATGCGGGTGAGGTAACAATGCAAGATGCGATTACATACAGCAAAAATGCCCCCGCTGTCTGGACATTGGAGGAAATCGGCGTGGAGACGGGGAAGTCGTATTTGGAGAAAAACGGGATGAACGTTCCTGACAACGGACTGGCGATCGCACTCGGCGGTCTGTCAGAAGGCGTCACTCCGCTTCAGCTTGCCGGAGCCTATCATACATTTGCGGCAAACGGCATCTATACGGCGCCATATTTTATTGTGAAAATAACAGATGAAGACGGAGAAACCGCAGCTGAACATAAAGGCGGCAAGACGCGTGTGTTCAGCGGACAGACGGCTTGGAATATGACGAGGATGCTTCAGCAGGTCGTAAAAAAAGGCACTGCTTCACAAGGGAGCTATCAAGGCGATCTGGCGGGAAAAACCGGAACGACCTCATACACAGGCATCTCGGGCGCGACGAAGGACGCCTGGTTTGCGGGATACAGCCCGAGTCTTACGGGGGCTATTTGGATGGGGTATGACAAAACGGATACGACCCATTACCTGAAAGGCGGAAGCCAGTATCCGGTCAGACTGTTTAAGGACATCATCACGAGAGCAGGCGAAAGCGGCGGGGCATTTAAAAAACCGGACAATGTAAAAGAGCTGGGCAGCCCGATCAAGCTGAAGCCTGTCGCATCCCTGTCAGCCCGCTATACATTTAAGGCAATGGGGCTGTTTACGGTCGCATTAAAATGGGATGCCCAAGAGGATGAGCGGGTTGTTTACCGAATATATGTGAAGAAAGACGGAAAAGACAAGCTTCTGGATTCCGTAAAAGGCAAAGGCAGCTTTGACATTCCGTATGCGAATCTGTTTTCGGGGGCTTCATACAAAGTTGTTCCTTATAATACACAGACGAAACAAGAAGGGAAGGGGACCGGATACGTTCAGCCGAAGCTCTTTTCTTCTTAAAGGCGAATTCGGCGATTTTTTGAACATTAAGCCTCAATTCTATACCATTTTAAAAAAACAAGGTATAGTGTAATGGGCGAAGAACACGAACGTATGGTTGCAGGAGGAAAGGTGGAAATTCAGATGAGTAAACGAGAAGCGTTTAATGATACGTTTTTAAAAGCGGCACGGGGAGAAAAAGCGGGTCACGTCCCGGTTTGGTATATGAGGCAGGCGGGGCGCTCGCAGCCGGAATACCGCAAGCTGAAGGAAAAATACGGCTTAGTCGAAATTACGCACCAGCCCGAGCTGTGCGCTTATGTGACAAGGCTGCCGGTCGAGCAGTACGGAGTGGACGCTGCCATTTTATATAAAGACATTATGACGCCGCTCCCTTATATCGGAGTGGACGTTGAAATTAAAAACGGAATCGGCCCGGTGATCGATCAACCGGTGCGTTCCATGGCGGATATTGAAAAGCTCGGCGAACTGAATCCTGAGCAGGATGTTCATTACGTGCTTGAAACGATTCGATTACTCGTAAACGAACAGCTGAACGTTCCGCTCATCGGATTTTCGGGCGCGCCTTTTACGCTGGCCAGTTATATGATTGAAGGCGGCCCTTCAAAAAATTACAATAAAACGAAAGCGTTTATGCACAGTATGCCCCAAGCGTGGCAGATGCTGATGGATAAGCTCGCGGACATGATTATCGTGTACGCCAAAGCGCAAATCAAAGCGGGCGCCAAAGCCATTCAAATTTTCGATTCATGGGTCGGCGCGCTGAACCGCGAGGATTACCGTTTGTATATCAAACCGGTGATGGACAGAATTTTCCGGGAGCTTGCCGCAGAAAATGTGCCGCTGATCATGTTCGGCGTAGGCGCCAGCCATCTCGCGCAGGATTGGCATGATCTTCCTCTTGACGTCGTCGGTCTAGATTGGAGACTCAGCATAGAAGAAGCCAGAAAACAAGGCATCACAAAAACGGTTCAGGGCAATCTTGATCCGTCGCTCCTTCTTGCGCCGTGGGAAGTCATCGAAGAAAAAGCGAAAGCCATTCTTGATCAAGGCATGAAAACGGACCGCTTTATTTTTAATTTAGGGCACGGCGTATTCCCTGATGTAAAACCGGAAACGCTGCAAAAGCTGACGGCGTTTGTACATGAATACTCCTCAGCCAAAAAAACGGAACAATCTTCCTGAGCAAATCGTTGGTTATAAGAAGGTTTTACTGTCAAAATCAATGACAGACCATCAAAAGAGGTGTTAACAATATGAGCAGCAAAAAGAAAATGGGGCTTCTTATCATGGCTTACGGAACGCCTTATAAAGAAGAAGACATAGAACGGTATTATACACATATCAGACGCGGCAGAAAGCCGGAACCGCACATGCTTCAAGATTTAAAGGACAGATATGAAGCGATCGGAGGGATTTCTCCGCTTGCGAAAATTACCCAAGAGCAGGCGGAAAAGCTCGAACAGCGTTTAAATGAAATTCAGGATGACGTGACATTCAAAGCTTATATCGGCCTGAAGCATATTGAACCGTTTATCGAGGATGCGGTGGCGGAGATGCATAAGGACGGCATTACAGAAGCCGTCAGCCTTGTGCTTGCTCCTCACTTTTCAACATTCAGCGTCCAGTCGTATAACAAGCGCGCCAAAGAAGAAGCAGATAAGCTCGGCGGCTTGACGATCAAGTCTGTTGAAAGCTGGTACGATGAGCCGAAATTCGTGGACTATTGGGTCAGCCAAGTAAAAAAAACGTACGAAGCAATGCCGAAAGCAGAACGCGATGAAGCTATGCTTATCGTCTCTGCGCACAGCCTCCCTGAAAAAATTAAGGAATACGGCGATCCGTATCCAGACCAGCTGCATGAGTCAGCAAAGCTGATTGCAGAAGGCGCCGGAATTGCCAATTACGCCGTAGGCTGGCAAAGTGAAGGAAACACCCCTGATCCGTGGCTCGGGCCGGATGTGCAGGATTTGACGCGGGAATTGCATCAGGAGCATCCTTATAAAGCATTTGTATATGTGCCTGCAGGTTTTGTTGCCGATCATTTAGAAGTGCTTTACGATAATGATTATGAATGCAAAGCCGTTACGGATGAAGTCGGCGCAAGCTACTATCGTCCGGCCATGCCGAATGCACAGCCTGAATTTATCGACGCGCTTGCAACGGTCGTTCTGAAGAAGCTGGACAATTAGAATTAAACGGTAAAGAAGGCGATAAAAATGAGTGGCGATACAAAACATCTGGTCATCATCGGCGGCGGCATCACGGGATTAGCCGCCGCCTTCTACATGGAAAAAGAAATCAAGGAAAAAAACCTGCCGCTTGAAGTGACACTTATCGAAGCAAGCCCGAGAGTCGGCGGCAAAATTCAGACGGCTCATAAAGACGGCTACATTATTGAACGCGGCCCGGATTCTTTTTTAGAAAGAAAAAAAAGCGCTCCGCAGCTCGTAAAGGACTTAGGCATTGATCATCTGCTCGTCAACAATGCGACCGGCCAGTCTTATGTGCTTGTCAATGAGACGCTTCACCCAATGCCGAAGGGCTCGGTGATGGGTATTCCGACAAAAATTGCCCCGTTCATCTCGACCGGTTTATTTTCTGTTCCCGGAAAAGCCCGGGCGGCGCTGGACTTTGTCCTGCCTGCAAGCAAGCAGAAGGAAGATCAGTCTTTAGGAGAATTCTTCCGCCGGCGCGTCGGAGACGAAGTCGTTGAGAATTTAATAGAGCCGCTTTTGTCGGGAATTTACGCCGGCGATATTGACAAACTGAGCCTTATGTCAACGTTTCCGCAATTCTATCAAACGGAGCAAAAGCACCGGAGCCTGATTCTCGGCATGAAAAAAACAAGGCCGCAAGCGTCAGGCCAGCAGCTGACAGCTAAAAAGCAAGGCCAGTTTTTAACGCTGACGACAGGGCTTCAGACCCTTGTTGAAGAGCTGGAGAAGCAGCTCAAGCTGACAAAGATGATCAAAGGAACAAAGGTGACTCATATCGGCCGTGAGGAAAAAGGGTATTCGGTTAAGCTTGATAACGGCGATGTGCTGAAGGCAGAGGGATGCATTGTAACAGCTCCGCATAAAGCCGCAGCCGGAATGCTTTCCGATCTTCCCGCCGTTTCATGTCTCAAAGACATGCATTCTACGTCAGTGGCCAATGTCGCCTTAGGTTTTCCGGCAGAATCCGTTAAGATGGAGCATGAAGGAACGGGCTTCGTCATCTCCAGAAACAGCGACTTCTCCATTACGGCCTGCACGTGGACGAACAAAAAATGGCCGCACGCGGCGCCTGAGGGCAAAACCCTTCTCAGAGCGTACGTCGGCAAGGCCGGGGATGAATCAATCGTTGATCTTTCAGATAACGAGATCATAAAAATCGTAATGGAAGATTTAAAAAAAGTGATGAACATCACAGGTGAGCCGGAAATGACGTGTGTGACCCGCTGGAACGAAAGCATGCCGCAATACCATGTCGGCCACAAAGAGCGCATTAAAGAGTTCAGAGATGCGCTGAAAGCTTCCTATCCGGGCGTATACGCTACGGGCGCTTCTTTTGAAGGCGTAGGGATTCCCGACTGTATCGACCAGGGAAAAGCGGCCGTATACGATACACTGGCATATTTATTTGAATCCTATCAGCCTCCGTTATCTTAAACGGAGGCTTTTTTGTATGTTCCCATCTTCTGCAGGGAACACCAATAGTGAGAAAAAACATTTGAATCTTTTTCATGACTGTGATAAGTTATCTTATGTACAAAATGACTAAAACGTTCAAACGGTCAATTTAACGAGGTGGGAAACATGTCCGTCGATCGGAAAAAGCTCATTCTGGAAGCGGCAACGAAGTCTTTTACACAATTCGGCTATAAGGCAACGACAATGGATTTGGTGGCAAAGCTTGCAAATGTGGGGAAGGGAACCATCTACACGTTTTTCAAAAACAAAGAAGAACTGTTCGATGATATCTTTACCACTATTTTAAGAGAAATGAAGGAGCACGCAGACGAAGCGATGAAACCGGATCTTTCATTTCACGAAAACGTTCACCGGGCGCTGACGGCCATATTGGAATTCAGAAAAACACATCAGCTGACCATTAAAATTTTTCAAGAAAACGCTGAGATTGGTACAATAGCCGTTCAGGAAGTGATCGCGAAAATGGAGCGCGCCATCCTGGCATATATTAAAGATAAGATAGAAAGAGCCGTCGAAAACGGGAGCATTAAACCGTGTGATCCCGAGTTGACCGCCTTTGTGATGCTCAAACTCTACATCGCGCTTATTTTTGATTGGGAAAAAAACCATCCGCCCCTTGAAAAAGAGACGATTGCCGAATTGCTGGAAATGTACGTCGTTCAAGGATTATCTCAATAGATGATCCTTCACTTTTTAAATCGTGACCGTTTTGTTAAATGAGTCAGTTTGCGGAAGGAGGCAGCAGGGATGAATACGATAAAAAACCAGTGGAAAGAAATTGTAACCAGCAAGAAACTGTTGATCCCCATTATTGCCATTTTATTTGTTCCGCTGATTTACAGCGGAGTGTTTTTAAAGGCGTACTGGGACCCGTACGGCACGGTGGATCAGCTGCCGGTTGTCGTTGTAAACCAGGATAAAGGGTCAGATTATGAAGGGAAGCATCTTCAAATCGGCGATGACCTTATAAAAGAGTTAAAGAAAAATAAAAACTTTGATTGGCATTTTTCAAGTGATCTTGATCAATCGTTAAAGGACTTATTAAATGCTAAATATTATTTATTGGTCGAGATTCCCGAAGATTTTTCAAAAAACGCCAGCACCGTACTGGATAAAAATCCGAAGAAATTGGATTTGAAATATCATACGAATGCCGGTTCAAACTATGTCGGGGCAACAATCGGCGAAAAGGCGATCGACAAGCTGAAAGCCTCTGTTTCAAAAGAGGTGACAGAGCAATACGCCAAAGTGATTTTTGATAACTTTAAAGATATTGCCAAAGGTCTCGGCGATGCCAGCAGCGGCGCCAAAAAAATTGACGACGGCACGAAAAATGCGAAGGACGGCAGCGCTAAGCTGAAGGAAAACTTAGCGAAGCTGACCGAAAGCACCGCAACCATCAGTGATAAAACAGCACAGCTGGCTGACGGAGCGGCGAAAGTGACAAGCGGAATTCAAACGCTTGACAGTTCTATCACAAAACTGCAAAGCGCGAGCGCCGAAATTCAAGATAAATCAGGGCAGATTGCTTCAGGAGGAGGTCAAGTGGCCAGCGGGCTGAAAACAAGTCTTGACGGACACAAACAGCTGCAGCAAAAAGTTCCTGATTTAACGAATGGATTAAGCGTGTTAAACAGCAAGGCGCAAGAAGTGTCTCAAAAAGCAGCGGCATTTGAAGATGCCCTCAATTCTGTCAATCTCTCAGTAATAGAAAAAGCAGTCCAGAATCTAGAGCAGACAGAAAAGGAAATGCAGCAGTTTAAAAATCAGCTTTCTGATTTGAAGAACAGCCTCAGCGCACGTGATGACGCCGTGAAAAAGGTGATTCAGAACAGCGATTTCTTAACGGATGAACAAAAAACGAAACTCGTTCAGCTTCTGAATGAAAAGCTGCCTAAAGCTGACCTTCCTGATTTAGACCGGATCGTCAATCAGCTTCCGTCCGCTGACGATATTCAGCTTCCTGATATGTCAGCCATTAAGAGTGCTTTGGAAGACGTAAAAGCGAAGGCGGAACAACTAAAAGCGCTGCCGCAGTCTACATCCAAACTGTATAACGGCGCAGCGGCGGTACAAAGCGCGATTGACCAGCTTACCGCAGGAACCGATAAACTGTACAACGGAGCTCAAACCGTCTTTGAAAGCCAAAACAAACTGACGGCTGGTATCGGCGAATATAACAGCAAATTCGCCCAGCTTAAATCAGGTTCAGGAGAGTTAGTGTCAGGGAGCGGCCAAGTGTCCGGCGGCTTATCGAAGCTGTTAGACGCGCAAAACAAAATTCATGACGGGTCATCCAAAATTGAACAAGGCCAAGATTCTCTCGGCACCGGCTTAGGCAAGCTTTTAGACGGCACCGGCGAATTATCCAGCCAGCTTAAGGACGCTGCGGATCAAACCGGAGATGTTAAGGCGAATGACAAAAACTACAGCATGATCGCCGATCCGGTGAAAACGGACGATAATGCGATCCATTCTGTGCCTAACTACGGAACGGGGCTGACGCCTTATATTTTGTCTATGGGCTTGTATGTCGGCGGATTGATGCTGACGGTTGTATTCCCGCTGAAAGAAGCCTCAGGCCGTCCGAGAAACGGGTTTGAATGGTTCCTCAGCAAATTCAGCGTCATTCTGCTCGTCGGGCTTATTCAATCCGTTATCGTGGCGACGGTTCTCTTAAAAGGAATCGGGCTTGATGTGGAAAGCACTTGGAGATTTTATCTCTTCACGATGATTACAAGCATCGCGTTCTTGTCTATGATTCAGCTCTTAGCGACAACGATGGGGAATCCGGGCCGCTTTATCGCTGTCATTATCCTCGTGCTTCAGCTTGGGGCAAGCGGCGGAACCTTCCCGCTTGAGCTGCTGCCGGGATTCTATCAAGTCATTCACGGCGCATTGCCGATGACTTACAGCATCAACGGCTTCCGGGCCGTCATCTCAAACGGCGATTACAGCTACATGTGGCAGCAGGCATTTATTCTGCTTGGCATCGCTGTTGTGATGATTCTGCTCACCATTGTGTACTTTATCGTGCAAAGCAGAAAAGAAGACGTGACAGAAGAACAGACAGCATAAGAAAAAGAGGCTCTGAGCATAACGCTCAAGCCTCTTTTTTGTGTCCGGCCCTCAGTGCCGCCCAAAAGGCATTAAAACCCCCATCTCACCAACAGTCCGGTATATGTCAAGCCTCCGCCGAACCCGAATAATACCAATGTCTCACCTTCAGACAGTTTTCCAGCTTTTACGGCTTCATCCAGTGCAAGAATAATAGAAACAGAGGAAGTGTTTCCGTAATATTCGACGCTTGTCAGCGTCCGGTCAGCCGGGAAGGGGATTTTTTCACATATGGATTCGATCATCCGCATGTTGGCGCTGTGCGGAACAAACCAATCCACATCTCCTTTTGAAAAACCGGCTTTTTCTAAGAGGGCGTGAAATTCTTTGGGCACGGTCCTTACCGCCCATTTATACACTTCACGTCCGTTTTGAACCATATGTCCGCCGTCTTTGAGCGGCTCTCCGTTCAAATCATTGCGCAGCCCCGCGCGATACAGGACATCCGCGCTGCTTCCTGCCGTTCCCTGTACGGCCGCCAAAAATCCCGGTGAGGACTCGTCCCGTTCAACAAGCAGGGCCCCGGCTGCATCTCCGAAAAGGACACAGGTTGTCCGGTCGGTATAATCCGTTACTTTGGATAACGTTTCACCGGCAATGACGATGATTTTTTGATGCGATCCGGCTGTAATTAATCCGTCAGCAAGCTGAAGCCCGTAAGTGAGTCCCGCGCATGTTGCGTTAATATCGAGCGCCCCTGTGTGCGGCCAGCCGAAGTAAGCCTGTACGCGGGCTGCGGTGCTCGGAAACGCGTAGTCTGCTGTCGTTGTAGCGACAAGGATCATATCGACATCATCAAGAGTTCCGCTGTATCTTCCGGCAAGGTTTTTCACCGCTTCAATACATAAATCAGAGGTGAATTCATGCTCGCCGGCAATGCGTCTTTCTTTCATCCCGGTGCGCTGAACGATCCATTCATCAGACGTATCCACGATACGTTCCAAATCTGCGTTTGTTAACCGGCGTTCCGGGACATATGTACCGATAGCTGTAATTTTTGATTTTGACATATACATCCACTCCTTTACATCAGATTATAACACCAGATATTAATACTTGGTACTAATAAATAATAAAAAACCAAGCAGTCATAAATCCCTGCTTGGAAGAACATGAGAAATTTATTTATAGAATATTTTGATGTGAGAATCTACCAATCTCGGCGGCGGTGACAGCAGCATGGATGATGCTTTTTCTCTTTTTTCTTTTTGCAATGATCTTCTTTTCTTTTTTTGCAGCAGCAGAAGAAGTCATCAAACCAGTCGTTATCGAACCAATCGTCAAACCAGTCATCATCAAACCATTTCCGCTTATGTGATTTGCGGCAGCACATACATATCCCTCCTTTTCTCATGTTCTCTTCATTCTATGAAAAAAGAGGAGGAAAAGATTGGACCGGTTATGGATGAAAAGAGTATATTTTAAGAAGAATAAAAATAGATAGGAGGAATGACCTGTGGCAGCTGTACAAAAAACGATGGAACTGATTAAAGAGCTGGTATCAATTCCGAGTCCGACGGGCAATACATATGAGGTCATAGCATATGTAGAAAACCTTTTAAAGGGATGGGGTGTTCCGTCTTACAGAAACCGTAAAGGGGGTCTCTTTGTAACAATTCCCGGCCGGGATAGCAGCCGGCACAGATTGCTGACGGCGCATGTGGACACGCTCGGCGCAATGGTAAAGGAAATAAAAGAAGACGGCAGGCTGACAATAGATTTGATAGGCGGATTCCGCTACAACTCCATTGAAGGAGAATATTGTGAAATCGAAACGGCTTCAGGCAAAACATATACGGGGACCATTTTAATGCACCAGACATCCGTGCATGTCTATAAAGATGCGGGCAAGGCTGAACGGAATCAGGCGAATATGGAAGTCCGCCTTGATGAGCCTGTAAAGACGAAGCAAGAGACAGCGGATCTCGGGATCAGAGTCGGCGACTTTATCTCGTTTGACCCGCGCGTGCAGATTACGCCAAGCGGTTTTATCAAGTCCCGCCACCTTGATGATAAAGCCAGTGTGGCGCTGCTGCTTGAATTAATTCACCGTATCACAGCAGAAAAAATCGAGCTGCCGTATACGACGCATTTTCTGATTTCAAATAATGAAGAGATCGGATATGGGGGGAATTCAAACATTCCGCCTGAAACCGTTGAATATTTGGCGGTGGATATGGGGGCGATCGGAGACGGGCAGTCAACGGATGAATATACCGTTTCGATCTGCGTGAAGGATGCGAGCGGGCCGTACCATTATCAGCTCAGAAAACATCTGACTGAGCTGGCAGAACGGCACGGCATCGACTATCAGCTTGATATTTATCCGTATTACGGTTCTGACGCGTCAGCGGCCATCCGTTCAGGGCATGACATCGTTCACGGTCTGATCGGCCCGGGAATCGACGCTTCGCACGCATATGAACGCACGCACGAATCATCGCTTCACAATACGGCGAAGCTGTTGTACCGCTACGTTCTGTCGCCGATGGTATGAAAAAAAGCCTGCGCGGATTTACTCCGTGCAGGCTTTTCGTTAACCGGAAATGGTCGTATTTTGTTCTGTTTTGGCAAGGCTCATGATTTCCGCGCCTTTAGCGGCGTCATATTGGCCTTCCCATTTTGACATCACAACAGATGCAAGCGCGTTTCCGGTCAGATTGACGACCGTACGGGCCATATCCATAATCCGGTCAACACCGGCGATGAAAGCAAGCCCTTCTGCAGGAACGCCGATTGTACCCAGTGTTGCAAGCAGGACGACAAAAGAAGTCCCTGGCACGGCAGCCATTCCTTTCGATGTGACCATTAAGACAAGCACAAGTGTAATCTGGTGCCAAATGGTCAAGTCAATGTGGTATACCTGAGCGAGGAATAGAGCGGCAATTGATTGGTACAGCACAGATCCGTCTAAGTTAAAGGTATATCCGATCGGCACGACGAAGGATACAATACCTTTCGGACATCCGATTTTCTCCATCTTCTCCATGACGCGGGGGAGTACGGTTTCGGAGCTTGACGTAGTGAACGCCAATAAAATTTCATCCTTCATGTAAGCGAGGAATTTAAAAATGTTTACACCGGCAAGCTTTCCGACGATTCCGAATACGACAAAGAGGAAGAAAGCAAGGGCTATATACACTAAGCCGACCAGTTTACCGAGTGAAAGCAGGGAACTGAGGCCGAATTTGGAAACGGTAACACCAATAAGGGCAAAAACACCAAACGGCGCGACTTTCATGACTAGGTTTACAACATGGAACATCGCATGAGATACACCTTCAAAAAAGGTCAATACCGGCTTTCCTTTTTCTCCGATAGCTGAGATACCGAGTGCAAACAGCACAGTGAAGCAAATAATAGCTAGAAGATCACCTTCGGCCAATGATTGGAAGAAGTTTGTCGGTACAATATGCAGGAACGTATCTGCAACAGATTTATTGCTTTGTTCCTTTTCTGTTTCAACGTATTGGCTGATGTCTGTTTTTTGAGCTTCATGTATATTAACGCCTGCTCCCGGATGAAAGAGATTGGCCAGGGCCAGTCCAAGAATGATGGCGAAAGTAGTAATGATCTCAAAATACAAAATCGTTTTGAAGCCTAATTTTCCGACCTGTTTTCCGCTTCCTGCGCCGGCAACGCCGATGATTAAGCTGGAGACGACGATTGGAATCACTATCATTTTAATTAAGCGTAAAAACAAATCGCCGACAGGCTGTAAATAGACAGGGATTGCGGGATTGCCATACCAGATGACACCGACTATGACCCCTAGTATGAGTCCGACGAAAATTTGCGTCGCTAATCCAAAGCGTAATTTTTTCATAGATTACCTCCCGAAGAAAAAATGCAATAAGTATCTAAAAAGATAGCTATTAGAACAAATTATAATAGAAAAGAAAACATTTCGTCTATAGTTAAATATAGTTTGAATATACTGAATAATAGAAATAATTCAGATGATTGCTAATAATGGTGAATGACGCCCTATTCAGAAAGTATGATAGCTGTGACAAAAAAAGGCACCGCACATGCTGGGAATGTGCGGTGCCTTTTTGTCACATATCCTTTATTTTCAAGCAGTCGTCACACACATTGCCGTAGCATTCATGCTGTTCAGCTATTTCTTTTCCGCATTCCGCGCACTTTTTACCGGGTAGATTTCTAAAAAATTCAGTTATTTTATCCAACATACCCATCCCTCTTTCGTTTTATTGTCTCTATATTGTATTATAACAGTTTTGAAAAATCAACGGCTGTTTTGACACAATGTTTAAAACATGCAATTTGAACGAAAAATAGGTATATTGGAGGAAAGGATCTATTCACAATAAACATTCGGAGGCTAATATGAAAGTTACAGTTATTGGTTGTTACGGCGGCTTTCCGGCCGCAAATGAAGCAACGTCAGGTTATCTGTTTCAATCCGGCGGTTATTCTCTGCTTGTCGATTGCGGCAGCGCAGTATTATCAAAGCTGTTCGCCTATGTTCCGGCAGAAGAGCTTGACGCCGTCATTTTGTCACATTATCACCATGATCATATCGCTGATATCGGACCGCTTCAGTTCGCCAAGCAAGTCGGCTCCTTTCTCGGAAAGGGAACGCAGGCGCTTCCTATTTACGGGCATGATGCTGATATAGAACAGTTTCAGCGTCTTACATATAAAACACATACAAAAGGAATTGCCTATCAGCCTGACCAGCCGCTTTCTGCCGGGCCGTTCACCATTACATTTTTAAAGACCGTTCACCCGGCCGCCTGTTATGCCATGCGGATTACTGACGGCTCGCATACTGTTGTGTACACGGCTGATTCAAGCTATCAGGACGCCTTCATCCCATTTGCTGAAAATGCTGACCTTTTAATCTGCGAGTGCAATTTTTATGCCCATCAAGACGGCACCAGCGCGGGTCATATGAACAGCATTGAAGCCGGACGCATCGCCGAAGAGGCCGGCGCTGGCGAGCTGATTCTCACGCATTTGCCGCACTTTGGCGAACATCACAAGCTGCGGGAAGAAGCAAAAACCGTGTTCGGCGGCGAAGTGAAAATCGCCTTTTCGGGGCTGAAGTGGGAGAAATAAAGGAGGAGCACCATGTTATTTATTGATAATCAAAACCATTATGACCCGAGGATCAACCTCGCGATAGAAGAATATTGCGTGAAATATCTCGACCCTGAACAGACGTACCTGCTGTTTTATGTCAATCAGCCGTCGATTATTATCGGAAAAAACCAAAATACGATAGAAGAAATTAATACGAAATACGTTGAGGATAACGGCATTATCGTCGTCCGCCGGCTGTCCGGGGGCGGTGCGGTCTACCACGATCTCGGAAACCTCAATTTCAGCTTTATTACAAAGGATGACGGAGACAGCTTCCATAATTTTAAAAAATTCACCGAACCTGTCATTCAAGCACTGCGCCAGCTCGGGGTGGAAGCGGAATTAAGCGGAAGAAACGATATCATGGCAAACGGCAGAAAAATTTCAGGAAACGCCCAATTTTCGACGAAAGGACGGATTTTCAGCCATGGCACTTTGATGCTGGATTCCTCGATTGATCATGTTGTGTCAGCCCTGAAAGTGAAAAAAGACAAAATCGAATCAAAGGGCATCAAATCAATCAGAAGCCGCGTCGCCAATATCAGTGAATTTCTTGACGACAAAATGACCGCAAATGAATTCAAAAACCATTTGCTTCGCCATATATTCAACACTAATGATCTTGACGAGGTGCCTGAATATAAATTGACAGAGGAAGACTGGAAGGTCATCAGAAAGATTTCCGAGGAGCGCTATCAAAGCTGGGACTGGAACTTCGGCAGATCTCCGGCTTTTAACCTCCAGCATTCCAAGCGTTATCCGGTCGGTTCGATTGATCTCCGTCTGGAAGTGAAAAAAGGAATGATCCAGGACTGCAAAATTTTCGGCGATTTCTTCGGCGCAAAAGACATAAGTGAGATCGAACAAGCCTTGACCGGAAAGCAATATGACAGAGCCGCCATTCGGGAAGCGCTAGCCGGGATCGATCTGAAACAGTATTTCGGCAATATTGATAAAGAAGATTTTCTTGAGCTGATTTATTAGAGCATTTGCCAAACACATCATTTGAAAAGGCGTTCGCTTGTATGAAATGATAGGCACACAATGAACATAGGGAGGGATCATGATGAAAGTATTTCTCATCGGTGCGAACGGACAGATCGGACAAAGACTGGTCGGGCTGTTTCAAAAAGACGGCACACATACCGTCCGGGCAATGGTCAGAAAACAAGAGCAGAAAGAAGCGCTTCAAGCTGCCGGAACGGAGGCCGTCACTGCGAATTTAGAAGGAAGCACGGAGGATATTGCAAAAGCCGCACAGGGGTGTGACGCCGTTGTTTTTGCCGCGGGATCAGGAGGCAGCACGGGATATGATAAAACGCTTTTAATTGATCTTGACGGAGCGGCAAAAGCCATAGAAGCGGCAAAGTCCGCCGGAATTGATCGGTTCGTGATGGTCAGCGCTCTTCAGGCCCATAACCGCGAGAATTGGAATGAATCTTTGAAGCCGTATTACGCTGCGAAGCATTATGCGGACAAAATCCTTGAAGCAAGCGGTCTGACGTATACGATTATCCGTCCCGGCGGGCTTTTGAATGATCCGGGCACGGGCATGGTTGCAGCGGCTGTCGATTTAGAAAGAGGGTCTATTTCAAGAGAAGATGTCGCACAAACGGTTCTCGCCTCTTTAGATGAAATGAATACACATGGCAAGGCGTTTGATCTGACGGCAGGCGGCACGCCGATAAGAGAAGCGCTGAAACAAGTGTAGTTTTCGGTTTTCCGGCACTCGGGGCTTTTTGCCCTTGAGTGTTTTTCTATATTTTTCTATAATGAAAAGTGAACGTTTATTCCGCATTAATGAATGACTATTCATTCATTACATTTTTAAAGGGGTGGGAAAATGAATCTGGTTTCCAAATTGGAAGAAACGGCAGCACAGAAACCGGAAAAACCAGCTTGTCTGTTTCAAGATGAGTACATGACGTACGAGGAGCTGGCAGGTAAGATTGAAAAATTCGCAAACGGATTGGAGGACAGAGGACTGAAAAAAGGGGATCATCTTGCGCTGCTGCTCGGAAACACGCCTGATTTTGTCATTGCGTTCTTCGGCGCTTTAAAAGCGGGAGTTGTAGTTGTCCCGATCAACCCAACGTATACACCGACAGAAATCGGCTATATGCTGAACAACGGCGATGTCAAAGCGATAGCCGCGGCGGATCAATTGATTCCCGTATTTGAACGCCTGCACGGCTCATTACCGCTTTTGGAGCATATGATCATAAGTCAAACGACAGAGAACGCTCCGGTGACAGAAGACCCTCAATTGCGCACAAAAATGATAACGTTTACACAAATGCTCCATCCTATGGAACGAGAAAGAAGCTATCCGACATTGTCCCAAGATGATACTGCCGTGATCTTATACACCTCGGGGACGACAGGTAAACCGAAAGGCGCTATGCTTACCCATCAAAATCTTTTTTCCAATGCAAATGATGTCGCCGGCTATTTAGGAATGAATGAGAAAGATAAAATCGTCGCGACATTGCCGATGTTTCATGTCTTTTGTTTAACCGTTTGTATGAATGCACCCCTGATGAGCGGGGCGTGCGTGTTAATTGAGCCGCAATTCAGCCCGGCGTCTGTTTTTAAACTCATCAAGCGCCGGCAGGCAACGATTTTTGCGGGCGTTCCGACAATGTATAACTACTTATATCAGTACGAGCACGGCACGGCAGAGGATTTTGCTTCTGTGAGACTGTGCATTTCAGGCGGTGCGTCTATGCCGGTCGCTCTTTTGCAAGCTTTTGAACAAACCTTTAAAGTGAGCATTTTAGAGGGATACGGGCTTTCAGAAGCCTCTCCCGTCACTTGTTTTAATCCGTTCGACAGGGGCAGAAAACCAGGCTCGATCGGGACGAATATTTTACATGTGGAAAATAAAGTCGTCGATCCGCTCGGCCGCGAACTGCCGGATCACCAAGTGGGGGAATTGATCGTAAAGGGGCCTAATGTGATGAAGGGCTACTACAAAATGCCCGAGGAAACGAAGCATGCGTTAAAGGACGGCTGGCTTTACACGGGTGATTTGGCGAAACGCGACGAGGATGGTTATTTTTATATTGTCGATCGAAAAAAAGATATGATCATTGTCGGCGGATACAATGTTTATCCCCGTGAAGTGGAAGAAGTGCTTTACAGCCATGAAGAGGTGAAAGAAGCCGTTGTGATCGGCGCTCCGGACGCCAAAACGGGGGAGGCGGTGCATGCCTATATCGTGCCGGCGCACAGTTCGCTGACAGAGCAGGACATTTTTGATTACTGTGAAAAGCATCTCGCGAAATATAAACGCCCTGCGGCAGTTGTTTTTCTTGAAGAGATTCCTAAAAATGCGACCGGAAAGCTGCTGAGGCGTGCTGTTCGGGACATGCTTCCGAAATGAATCCCAAAAAAGCGAAGCCTCTGGCTTCGCTTTTCAGGTGTATGCCGTCAGCTCTTCGATTCTTCTTTTATGATGCTTTGCAACAGCTTCGTATCATGGCGGTTCAGCCTGTAATACGTATCTTTATGCTTGTATATCATATGCTGTTCGCCGTCGAGCCACATGCTGAATGAATCAAAACGATCTTCATGGTATTTAATGGTTGCATCGTAATCAG
Organism: Bacillus sp. ISL-51; assembly: GCF_018613535.1. Classification (GTDB taxonomy): domain Bacteria; phylum Bacillota; class Bacilli; order Bacillales; family Bacillaceae; genus Bacillus. The sequence goes on along the minus strand of NZ_JAGGQB010000005.1, from coordinate 646,142 downwards.
GCGATACACTTTTGGTTTGTTTTACTTGTTTTCCTTGATTCAAGATGTCGAGCATATCCTTTACATTCTGTCTGTTTTTAATGTTCGTTTTTTCTTTTCCGTGCGCAGACAAAATAATAAGATCTGCGTTGCTTGAAGGGAACACATCGCCGGTACGGCTGTATACATAGAAAAAAGTAATGACCAATAGGGCGATCACTGCGATAGATGCGATTATTTTTTTCATATTCATCACTCCAGCCATTAGTCTTTCCCGCTTCCTGATGTTCCATTCTTCTCTGTTATGAAAAGATTAACATCGCCAGAGGGCTTGGTTCTAATTATTTGCATTTATGCTTACAATAGAAGTAAGTATTGAGGGTAAGGAGGGAGACTTCCATGCGCAAATGGATAGCGGCAGCGGGTCTTGCCTATGTGCTGTACGGACTTTTTTTCTATTGGTATTTCTTTATGACAGGGGACTCTGCTGTTCCGGAGGCTGTAAAGGGAACGGAAGCGGATCCGGCATCGTTTATGAGCCCGGGCAAATTGGCAGCTGCTGAGAACTTTTCAAACGTGAAGGATTTTTTATTTTTTATCGGAGTTCCTTTTGATTGGTTTTTATTTTTTCTGCTTCTTATTACAGGACTTTCCAAAAAAATAAAGCAATGGCTGGAAAAAGCCGTGCGTTTTCGGGTGCTGCAAATCGTAAGCTTTGTGTTTGTGCTTTCTCTTATTATCACGGCGGCTTCGCTTCCGTTAGAGTGGATCGGTTACCGTGTTTCGCTTGCTTACCATATTTCCACGCAAACAACCGCAAGCTGGTTGAGGGATCACGTCATTGATTTTTGGATCAGTTTTCCGCTGGTTGCGCTGTGTGTGCTTGTGTTTTACTGGCTGATCACGAAGCATACAAAAAGATGGTGGTTTTACGCATGGTGCCTGACCGTGCCGTTTACCCTGTTTTTGTTTTTCTTGCAGCCGGTTGTCATTGATCCTTTGTATAATGACTTTTACCCGCTTAAGGACAAGGAGCTGGAAAGCAAAATTTTATCGCTTGCCGATAAGGCGGATATTCCGGCAAATCACGTCTACGAGGTGAATATGTCGGAGAAAACAAACGCGCTTAACGCGTATGTGACGGGTATCGGCTCTAATAAGAGGATTGTTCTGTGGGATACGACCCTTCATAAATTGAAGGATCAGGAGATTCTGTTTATTATGGGGCATGAGATGGGGCACTATGTCATGAAGCATGTATACATCGGACTTGCGGGTTACTTGCTGCTGTCGTTGGCTGGTTTATATATCATTGACAAGCTTTTTAAATGGCTGTCTTTGTCCTTCGGCCGAATGTTACACATCAAAGGCACGTGGGATTTGGCCGCTCTTCCGCTTTTACTGCTGATTATTTCTGTTCTCAGCTTTGTATCCGATCCTTTGACAAATGCCGTTTCCCGTTATCAGGAAACCGCCGCTGACCGTTACGGGATTGAGCTGACCGGTGACAGGGAAGCCGCCGTGGAAACGTTTCAGGATCTGGCTGTTAACGGACTGAGCCGCGTCAATCCGCCGCTTCTTGTTAAAGTATTCAGAGGCAGTCATCCGTCTATTATGGAACGGATTGAACATGCGGAGGAAGAAAAATAATAAAAAAACCGGCGGGAGTCTTTCCCCGCCGGTTTTTTCTGTTTTATTGCGCAGCAGCTTGTACGTTGATCAGCCCTTTTCCGTAGTAGAAAGGGTCGCCAAGGTATGTTGCTGTGCTTTCTAAACTGTTGCGGACTTGAGTGTTTGTCCAGTTCGGATGTTTAGAAAGAATCAAAGCGGCCGCTCCGGCAACGTGCGGAGATGCCATTGACGTACCATTGTACGCGCCGTAGCTGTTGCCAGGAAGCGTGCTTTGAATAGATACGCCCGGTGCCGCAACATCAAGCTCAGGTCCTACGCTTGAGAAAGATGCTCTTTGGTTGCTGCTGTTAACAGCGGCTACTGCGATAACAGAAGGATATTTACCAGGATAGCCCACAGTGCTGGAGCTGCCTGAAGTGCCTGAGTTTCCGGCTGCCGCAACGACAACAATGCCGGAAGCAACGGCTTTATCAACTGCCGCTTTTAAGGCTGCAGAACCAGAAGGCCCGCCGAGGCTCATGTTAATGACGTTCATTTTGTTTGCGATTGCCCACTCAATTCCGTTAATGATCCAGCTGTACTGACCGGAACCGTCAGCCCCGAGAACTTTTACAGCGTAAAGAGATGCGCTTGGCGCAACGCCTAATACACCGATTGAGTTATTAAGAGCCGCAACCGTACCGGCAACGTGAGTTCCGTGAGAGTTGTTGTCTTGGAAAGGATTTGTTTCAGAAGGTACCATGCTCGCTCCGCCTGCAACCTTTAAGTCAGGATGAGAAGAATCGATACCGCTGTCGATAACTGCTACTTTTACATTTGAACCAGTGTAGCCTTGAGAGTGAAGAGCAGGGGCTTTAATTTGAGATATGCCGTAAGGAACGGACTGCGCGTATGCTTTTGCTACGTGATCTTCTTCAACGTAAGCTACGCTCGGGTCTTTTTTCAGTTCTTTTACCGCTTTTTCATCTAATGTAGCTGAAGCCGCGTCTACATACTTGAATTGCTTTTGCACTTTGCCGCCTTTTTCAGAAATGACATCTTTTTTCTTTGCGGCGCTCATCGTGCTCATTGTCTGTTTAAATCCGACAATATATTTCTTTTCTCCTCCTGTTTTTCCTGCTGCCTGAACAGAAGATACGCTGCCAAACGCCATCGTAAAGATTAACGTTAAAGCAAACAACAAACTGATCCACAATTTTTTGCCTCTCACTCTTTATCCTCTCCCTTTTGTAATTTGCAGAATAATCAATAGACACAGACTATTCTGTGGATTAATTGTATATTATGGAATAATATTTTAGTAGACCCAATTTTTTTAAGAAACATTTTTTCCTATTTAGGTATATCATCTCTCTTTATTTCAATAGGAACACGAAATATTTAAATTTTAATGGAAAAAACCGAGAGATGGACATGTGTAAATATGCATAGGCACATTCGTCACGCTGTTTGCTAGGAAAAATGATTCGCTTCCTTTTTGGGGGGCGATTTCCAAAACGGGAGAAATGTCATCTTTTGTTGAATGAGCATAGCAGATGGAGAGGAAGCCGAGGCTCGGCATTATTCATGATGGAAAAGGCTGTAAAAGGTTTTGCAAAGAGAAAATGTGAAACCATTTTATAAAAATAATGATAATGATTATCATTATTTTTATGGCGAGAATGGTATAATATGCGGAAAAAAGAATTAAGCGGGAGAGGCTGCGTATGAAAACAACAGTCAGTGTTCTTATGATTTCTATGTTCATCTTGCTGCTGTCTGCATGCTCGCTTGACGAACAAGATCATCAAGTCACGGTCAAGCATGATTTAGGGACCGCGCATATGGCCGCACATCCAAAACGGGTAGTTGTACTGGAGATCGGCTTTATTGACGCGCTGCTTGACCTCGGCATAAAACCGGTCGGAGCGGCAGATGACAATAAACCGAAGCAGCTGATCAATCAAAACGTGCTGAAAAAAATGGACGGCTATACGTCCGTCGGCACCCGGTCACAGCCGAGTCTGGAAACAATCGCCGCCTTAAAACCTGACTTAATCATTGCCGATATGAACCGGCACAAGGGAATGTACGATCAGCTGAAGCAAATTGCCCCGACAATCGCTTTGAAAAACGCCGATGCGGATTATCAGGATACGGTCGATGCCTCGCTTACGATTGCAAAAGCGGTCGGAAAAGAGGGCATCATGGAGAAAAAATTGTCGGCCCATGAGGAAAAGCTGAGCGAAGTGAAGAGAAAACTGGACGCTGAAGGCCAATCAATTTTAATAATCGAAAACACAAATGACAGGATGACGGCGAAGGAGGACCAATTCTTCACGTCCCGGCTGATGACGCTCGCCGGTTATACGTATGCGATCGGCACAAGCACCAAATCAAGCGGCGGAGCATCTGCCAATATGAAGCTGACGCCGGAGAAGCTTTTCCAAATCAACCCCGATTACATCGTGCTTATTGGCGGAAAGCCAGATAAAGCGTTTGAAGAAAAACCGTTGTGGAGACAGCTGTCCGCCGTTAAAAACGGGCACGTTTTTAACGGCGGCAGAAAGGGTTGGTCGCTTCGCCGAAGTGTTGACGGAGCGGACGCCATTTTAGACGATCTCGAAAATATGGTTCCGTCCAAATGAACAAGCCCAAAACTTCCCGTTTTGGGCTTTTCGTTATTGCGCCGATAAATGGCTGCTTACATTGTAATCTTTGACGTGCCACTTATTTTCGATCCACTGGATATTGCTCAGGCACGCATTGACAAGCTTTGCGTTCTGTATGTCGATGTCTCCGCCTGAAATGGCTGACAAAAGGGCGTGAATGGCTGCGCCGTGGGCGACGATCAACACTTTTTTTTCGGGGAATTGCCGCTGCACCTTCACTAAACCGGCCAACATCCTGTCTGTCAGTTCCTCGTCGGTTTCCATGTTCGGGTAGTTTTTATCGGGATAGCGTTTTGACCGTTCCGGTAAAGACATTCCCTCCGCATCACCATAGCTCCGTTCTTTGAAGTCTTCCATTTCGACAATCGGGAGGTTCAAAAAGCTGTTAATGATGTCGGCTGTTTTTCTGGCTCTTTTCATCGGGCTCGATACAATGACATCCCATGAAAAATCTTTCAAGTATTCTCCGGTTTCTTTTGCTTGGCGCTCTCCCGTCGCATTCAACGGGATATCCGTTTTGCCTTGCAGCTTTTTCTGGGCGTTCCAATCGGTCTCTCCATGTCTAACTAAACAAACGGCTGTCATAATGTCTCCTTTCCGATCTTTGTTTTTAATAGATATAATCTATTATACTGCCGTTATGTCAGCACTTCAAAGAGAATCGCCAGACCGATGCCGCCTCCGCTGCCGATCGCTGCTGCGGCATAGCGGGCGTCCGGCCTTCTCCCGGCTTCATAAAAAAGCCTGGTGACAAGCGCCGCTCCCGAAGCTCCGTACGGATGTCCGATTGACAGAGCGCCGCCCCGGACGTTTATTTTGGAATAAGGCACCTTGAGCTCCTGTGATGAAACGCATATTTTCACGGCAAACGCCTCGTTTATTTCATACATATCAATATCATCCGGTGACAGGCAGTGCTCGTTCAGCAGCTTTTTTATCGCGTAAACTGGTGCCGCTGAAGGGAAGTTCGGATGTACGCCGCTTACGGCGCTCCCGGCAAAGCGCAATCTCGGCTTTAAGCCGAGTGCCCGCGCCTTTTGTTCTTCCATAACGCAAAGTGCCGCGGCGCCGTCAGAAATCCCGCAGCTGTTGGCGGCGGTTACGGTGCCGCCGGGCTGAAACACGGGTTTGGCGCGGGAAATAAGAGTCTCCATGTTCCGTTTTTTTATCATGTTTTCGTCGGCGGTGAAACCGTTATAGGGCAGGATCTCCTGATGGTACAAGCCGTCTTCCTGCGCTTTCAAACTTCGTTTATAGCTGAGGAGAGCATACTCGTCCTGCATCTCTCTTGTCACCGAATAGGCTTCTGCCGTGTATTCGGCGGCTATCCCCATATCGGGGTCGCCGATATGCTCAGGAGAAAAACGCGCACGTGAAGAAAAGGGGGAGCGGCTGCTGCTTTCCGCTCCTCCCGCGATATACATGCTTCCAGCGCCAGCTTTTACAAAATTGCAGGCAATTCTCACCGCTTCGAGCCCTGAACCGCATTGTCTGTCAACGGTCGTCCCGGAAACGCTTAAAGGAAGCCCGGCTTTTAATGCTGACAGGCGGGCAAGATTCCCTCCGCGTCCCGTCGCGTTTCCGAAAAGGACTTCATCAATGTGACCGGGTGCTGCCTGGCTGAGATGGCGGATCAGCGGCGCCGCTAAATCTTCAGGAAGACTGTCTTTCAGCAGACCGTTTTCCTGTGCAAAAATCGTTCGTTTTGCATCTGTGATTACAGCTTCCATTCCATCATATCCTTTGCCCATTGTGTAACGGCGGCACGGGCGATTTTACCGCCCGCCGTTTCCGGTATGTCTTCTGTAAACAGCCATCTCTTAGGAACTTTATATGCGGCCAGTTTTTCTCTGCATTGCTTTTTCAGTTCCTTTACATCGGCGTTTCCGTCGATCACCGCCACGGCGATTTCGCCCCAATAATCATCAGGAACGCCCGCGACAGCTGCCTTCCTCACTCCGGGGCAGGTATTCAGCACCCGTTCAATTTCTTCCGGAAATACATTCAGTCCGCCGTATAGGATCATGCCGTTTTCTCTTCCTGCCACATAAAGAAACCCTTCCTCGTCGACATACCCCATGTCATCAACCGTCATCCATCCTGAATCATCAGGCTTGTGGCCGTTTATGTATCCTGAAAACTGCATGGGGCTGTTCACAAAAATCTTACCGGTTTCACCCGTCCGGCAGCACTCTCCGTCCGGCCGGCGGATTTCGATCCGGACATTTTGAAACGAACGGCCCGCGGCCTCAGGCTTTCGGACGCTGTCTTCAGGTGAAAGCAGCGCCACAAAACTCAGCTCTGACGTTCCGTAAAAATCATATAACAAAAGGCGCGGATAGCGGGCTGTCAGGGCTTGTTTAGCCGGAGCCGGCCAGTCTGCACCCGAAGAAATCAGTTTGAGCGTTTTGTCGGGAAACGCCTCAATCGACAGCAAGGCGTCTGTCATCGTTGGAACGGTATAAAGGACGTCAGCTTGTGCCAGCCTGTCATTTATCTCGGCCGGATTGAATTTTTTTTGAAGCATGACGGTTCCGCCGAGAAACAGCGTACTGACTGCGCCGTACAAAAAGTGTGACGAACGAAGTGTACCCGGTATCAGCACTTGATCATGCGGGGAAATGTGAAAATCACGTTTCGTGCAAGAAAAGCTCTCCAGCCATGAACGGTGAGAGCGGGTGAAGGCTTTCGGCTTTCCTGCAGACCCGGAAGTAAAGCCCATATAAAAGACCCGTTCTCCGCTGACGGGAGGCACATAGGAAGCGGGTCCGGCATCAATCAAAGACTTACACTCTTCCCACAGCATAACAGGTGTCATGATACCGGCCAGCCTGCTGTATAACGATGAGGCCGTAATGACCAAATCCGCACTGCTTATGTACAGATGATCCTCGCACTCGGCGGCTGTCCAGCGCGGATCTAACGGGATCGCCGTGCAGCCCGCATGCGCAGCTCCGGCAAACAGTTGTAAAAACGGAATCCCGTTCGGTAATAAAATCGCTATTTTTTCCGGTTTATATTCCAGGCTGCGGAGCCAGTTCGCCGTCTGATTCACAAGTCTGTTCCACTTTTGATATGTGAGCTCTTCTGTTTCTGTCTGAATCGCGATGTGTTCCGGCGCGCACCCGGCAATTGCCGAATAGGCGGATGTAATAAGCATATTCAGCTTCCTTTCGTATAAAGCAGCTGCGACACTTGCAGCGTTTTTCTGATTCTGACGGCTGCAAACGAGGCCGCGGCGGCTTTCAGTAAATCTCCGGGCACGTATACAAGGCTGAGCTTGGCGGCTGTCCATATATCAATGTGCATCAATGCCGACTGAAAGGGAACGCCGATCACATACAAAAGCAGCACGCCGAATAAAAACTGCCTGATAAACAAATTGGGAACGGAAACAGTGCGAAGCCTTTGAATACTGATGCTGAGCAGCAAAGCCGCAAGCGGATATGATAAAAGATACCCTGCACTCGGGCCGAAAAATACACCGAATCCGCCCCTTCCGCCGGAGAGCAGGGGCGCTCCGAAGGCCACGAGCAGCAAAAACAGCAATTGGCTTAAAAAAGCGGCTTTCGGTTTTAATATGCTTCCCGATAAGAGCACGCCGACCGTCTGGAGTGTGATCGGAACGGGCGTAAAGGATAAGAAAAGAGGCGGGATCAATCCCAATACGCCCATAATGGCTGTAAACACAGCGATATGCATCATTTCTGTTAATTTCATCATTCTTTCCTCCAGCTATATAAAATATGTTTATACAATAAAGCGAGCTTGTTTATATGTCAACTTTATTTTATTGAAAGTTAACATTAAAAAGACCAGCCTTGATAAAAAAGGCTGGTCTGTCTTTTTCTATTCTTCTGTAAGGATGACAAGTGAATCAACGGACGCTGCGACGTGGGATACGGCGCGGCTGACTTCTTGAAGGCCGCCGAGAAATGCCTGAAGGTCAACGTCGATTTTGCCCGTCTGGTCTTTGCTCGTTTTCATGCTTTGGACAATATCGTCAAAGAGATGATTGATTTGTGTCATCTTCTCTTTCGTTTCGCTCACAAGCCCGTTCACATTTGTAATATGTTTTGACACGATGTTAATTTGTGTATTGGTATTGTTCACAAGCTCAGATACGGTGGACACGGTTTTTTTCGTATCCTCGGACAGCTTCCGCACCTCTGTCGCAACAACGGCGAACCCTTTGCCGTGCTCACCTGCTCTGGCGGATTCGATGGAAGCATTTAAAGACAGAAGATTGGTTTGTTCAGCGATGCCTGTAACGATGCCGAAGATTTTTTCGATTTGCTGGGCGATGCCGTTCAGCTTATCCATTTCTACTTCAATCTGCGCGAGGCTTGAGTCGATTTTATTCATTTGCTTTTGCTGGTTCTCAAGCTCTTTTTTACCGCCGATTGATTTTTCCTCTACATGGACGGAAGTGACGGTGCCGGCTTTGGAGGCCTCGGAAATGCCCTCGGATTTATCGACCAGCTCCTGAACGGCGCGGCTCGTTTCTGAAAACAAGTCAGCCAGCGAGCCTGATGTTTCCTGAATTTTTTGATGGAGGAGCGCTTTCTTTTCCTCTTGTTCGTCGCGCAAGCGGTTATATTCGGCCTGAAAGGCTTCAAGGACAAGCTGCTGTTCGAGATTCAGTATTTTCGTCGTCGCCTTTATGGCTTTTAGTAGCTCGTGCAAATCAGGAATCGATGCTTCATAAATGTTCATCATAGACAGAAGCAAATCCTGAAACGCCCCCATATACCACTTAGGCTCGAGGCCGATCCGCAAGTGGATGGAAGCGATGCGCTGCCTTTTTTCAATAAATTCATCATCAATGTTTCCGGCAAACATTTCATGGATGTGGCGTCTTAATGTTTGTTTCAGACGGTCGACTGAGCTGTTGTCGTTAATAATCGTCATTAACGATTTTTCATGGTCTAAATTTTGATAGAACGAATCGACGATATGTGAAATATGCTCCTTAATTAACGGCTGAAGCTCTTCAAGCACATGCAGTTCTTCGTCCCCCAGCCTGACCATTTTAAGCTGCTTTTTTACGTCTGCATATTGATTTGAAAGCTGGATGCGGTTTTTTGCTTCAGCACCCGCTTCTGAAAAATAAGCTGTTTCTTTTTTTCTGTCTTTTTTAAATAACAATGTAAGGTCCCCCAGATATCCTCTTTTTCTTTTTATCGGTTTGGAAGGAACTTGAATGAAGGAATCTTATTAAAATATTTTATATGCAGAAAAAAAATAAAACCATTCGGTACAGAATGGTTTTATCAATCTGGGCTGATCTTTTTCAACGGCTTTACAGCGGGGCCTTCGGCAACTTTGCCGTCAGGTGTGAATCGGGAGCCGTGGCAGGGGCAGTCCCATGTGTGTTCGCCGTCATTCCATTCAACTTCACAGCCTAAATGAGTGCACGTCGTGTCGACAAGGTGCAGGCAGCCTTGTTCATCTTTATAGGCTCCGGCCCGTTTGCCGTTTACCGTCACGATTTTTCCTTCTCCGGGTGCAAGTTCATCCGGTGAATCGTCAGGCTTTTCAAGCTTGCCCGCTATGAGGTGTTTGGCCACGTCTGTATTATAAGAAAACAGTTTCTTCAGCCCCGGATCAGGATGGAAGCGGGACGGCGTGAACAAAGAAGAAAACGGATTTTTTTTGTTTTCAATATGGTCAGCCAAAAGACTGGCCGCAAGCGCGGAGCTTGTCATGCCCCATTTTTTAAACCCGGTCGCGGTTAAAATATGTTCTTCATTACCTGAAATCGGCCCGATAAACGGAATTTTGTCGATAGTGACAAGGTCTTGGGCAGACCAATGATACGGAATGCTCTCAATTCCGATTGTGTCTTCCGCAAATTGCTTCAGCGCTTCATAGTGCTCGGACGGCGGTTTTCCCTGGCCTGTTTTATGGCTTTCGCCGCCGACGAGCACCAGCTTTTCACCGTTCATCGTCGTATAGCGCAATGATCTGGCAGGCTTATCGATGCTGAGAAACATGCCCTCCGGGTACGGGTGTTTCGGTTTTACCGCCAAGACGTATGATCTGCTGGCATACATTCTTGCAGCATACAGCCCGCCTCCGTCATAAAAGGGGAAGTGGGAAGAGCAGACTATATATTTGCACTTGATTCCGTGTCTGTTTTTCGTGACGACTTCCGGCTGCGGTTCTTTTTTAATATCTATCGCGGCCGTCTGTTCAAAAATCTGCGCACCGTTTTTGACCATCTCCTGAACGAGAGCCGAGACATATAAAAGCGGGTGAAATTGCGCCTGATTCTTCATCGCAAGGCCAAGTTTGCAATCGACGGGGACGGGAAGCTCTTTGACCAGCTCATGTTCAATGCCGAGCTTTGTGTATGCCTCCTGCTCGCTGCGGATTTTTTTGACGCCTGATTCCGTATTTGTATAAAGGCAGGCGTCTTGCGCGGTCAGCTCGCATGCAATGGAGTTGTCCTTTATGAGCTGTTTCATATAGTCCATTGCGTGAAGATGTGCCTCAAAATATAATCTGGCGCTGGTGAGGCCGAGCTGCTGAATGAGATCTGCGTAAATGAAATCATGCTGAGCGGTGATTTTGGCGGTGGTGCCCGCCGTTGTCCCGTTCAAAATCTGATCGGCTTCAATGACAGCGACACGGAAACCTCTTTTGGTCAGCTCATATGCCGTCGTAAGGCCCGTAATCCCTCCGCCGATGATCGCCACATCACACTCTGTATCTTTAGTTAAGGCTGGGAAGGAAGGGATGTCAGCCGACTTCCTCCAATAAGAAGCCGGTTCCTCGTTTGAAAAAGTGGTCAAGTCGGATTACCTCCTCTGTTGTATATTCTTAATTTTTCCATTATGCGTTTATTCATACATGAAACGACCGTATAAGATGCTCGAATTACTCATAATATAGTAATTAATGTAAAGGAGTGATCAGATTGGCGAATCAAAAAAAGAAAACTTTACCGCCGCAGCATCAAAACCGGCAGCCCGGATTTGAATATGTAATGGACCCCCGCCCGGTTTTTGATAAGCCGAAAGCAGCGAAAAAACTTGAAGGAAAAACGGCGATTATTACGGGAGGCGACAGCGGGATCGGACGCGCCGTTTCCGTCTTATTTGCAAAAGAAGGCGCAAATGTGGTGATCGTATATTTTGATGAGCATCAGGATGCGGAAGAGACGAAGCAATATGTTGAAAAAGAAGGGGCAAAGTGCCTGCTCATAGCAGGCGATGTCGGGGATGAAGCCTTTTGCAATGATGTCATTCGTCAGGCCAGCCAAGCCTTTCCTTCCATTGACATCTTAGTCAACAATGCGGGAGAGCAGCACGTGCAGCCGGGCATTGAGAAAATCACAAGCCACCAGCTCATCAGAACGTTCCAAACGAATATTTTTTCAATGTTTTACTTAACAAAGGCCGTGCTGCCGCATCTGAAAAAAGGAAGTTCGATCATTAATACGGCTTCCATTACCGCTTATAAGGGTCATAAAACCTTAATTGACTATTCAGCAACAAAAGGAGCCATCGTTACATTTACGAGGTCACTTTCCCAATCATTGGTCAAACAGGGCATCCGTGTTAACGCGGTTGCTCCCGGCCCTATTTGGACGCCGCTTATTCCGGCGAGCTTTTCCGAGAAGGAAGTGGAAGTATTCGGTTCAGATGTACCGATGGAGCGCCCGGGCCAGCCGGTTGAATTAGCACCGAGTTATTTATACTTAGCAAGCGACGATTCGACATACGTCACGGGGCAGACGATTCACGTGAACGGCGGCACCATTGTGAACGGATAATCTAAAAAAGCCAATCCATATGGATTGGCTTATTCACTCTGTTTGAGTGCTGCATATTCTTTAGAAAGCGTAAGGAACGCTTCTTTATCTTTATTATCAAGCGCTTTATTGATTTGGTCTGTCAGCATGGTGAGCCGACGCTTAAACAAGGATTCATCGAGCACCATTTGAATGTAAATATCGGCCATTGTCACATCGAATTCATTTGTTTTTTGCGTGTTGCGGGACTTCATGAGCTCAGTGTACGATTTTTTCTCTTTCATAAAGAATCCCCCCAATGCCTTTTTTATAGTATATGGATATCGACCGGAAAAATCAATTAATTTTTATAATTTTTAGACAACTAATACTTGAAAATATATCGACATATCCTGCAAATTGCCGAAAAAACGAAAAAATGCAGGGGATAATTTATGTGAAACTGACGAAAAAATGATATTTAAGTAGTGATTTATGACTAAAATATATCATTAAAAGATGATTTTGAGCTATTTTCAAAAAAAACCTGTCGTTTTCCGATTACAGATGATAGATTATTAGTATAAATTTTGAAAAAAAGGATTGGAGGCTGCACATCATGTGCCAGAAAACACACGCACCCTTAGAAAGCTATGAAGTAAACCGCTCAACAATCGCCCTCTTGCCGGAGGAAGTAGACGGAAGAATGGGCTCGAAAATCATTGAAAAAGACTGCGTTCTTTATGTCAGCATGAAGCCGATTCACATCATTGACAGAAGCTGCCGCTATTTCGGTTCCAGCTATGCGGGAAGAAAAGCGGGAACGTATGAAGCGATAAAAATTTCTCACAAACCGCCGATTATGGTGGACCCTTCAAATCACATCTTTTTATTCCCTACCCTTTCTTCAACAAGGCCCCAATGCGGCTGGATCTCCCACGTGCACGTCAAGGAATTCAAACCCACGGAATTCGACGACACGTCGGTCACTTTCTCAAACGGTAAAACGATGGAGCTTGAAGTGTCTTTTCATTCTTTCGAGAACCAGGTATACAGAACCGCCTATCTCAGAACCACCTTCCAGGACAGAATGGGCAGCCACATCCCAAAACGGCAGGAGTTCATGCTATACCCGAAGGAAGAGCGGACGCGGATGATCTATGATTTTATTTTGCGGGAGCTGGGGGAGAGGTATTAGAGAAAGACGTGATGTGAAGGGACGGGCCCTTTCCTTTTGGGGAGGGCTTTTTTTTGTTCTATCAAATGCTTGATAGAAAGTAAGAATAAAACAGCAACATATCAAAAGCGTCCCGCCCAGTTATGTGTTAAAACGAAGTGACGGGCTTACGAGGAGGTTCCGATATGGATGAAAATCAATTAAATGAAGATATCATGCTGATCAATCTTCCGGAAACATTTAATTTTAAAGCAAATCTTGGCTATTTAATGCGTGAAAAAAACGAGTGTATGTTTGAAATTGAAGAAGAAACGATCACACGGGTCATTGCCGTGGGAGACATTCGGTCGTTAGTGCAGATCAGCGCAAATGATCAGCATCAGTTAGCCGTTCATTTTCTGGGCGGAGCAGGACCGGAAGAAGAGCGGCAGCGTGATCTCATTGAGGCGTATATTATAGAGTGGTTTGATCTCGAGAGCGATCTTACCCCTTTTTACGAAATGGCAAAAAACGATCCGCTGCTGAAGAAGCCGATTGAGGATTTCTATGGGCTGCGTAATGTGGGCATTCCTGATTTGTTTGAGGCTATGTGCTGGGGCGTCATCGGCCAGCAAATTAACTTAACATATGCATACACATTAAAAAGAAGATTTGTTGAAAAATTTGGTGAAGCAATGGAGTGGAATTCAAAAAAATACTGGATGTTTCCGACATTCGACAAGATCGCCAAACTCATGCCAGAAGACCTTGCCGATATGAAAATGACGGTAAAGAAAAGTGAATATATCATCGGCATCGCCCAGTTAATGGCCGAGGGGAGGTTATCGAAAGATAGATTACTGAATATGAAAGATTTCAAGCGCGCAGAAAAAAGTTTGATAAAGATCCGCGGCATTGGCCCATGGACGGCCAACTATGTATTAATGCGCTGTCTGCGTTTTCCGAATGCCTTTCCGATTGACGATATCGGATTAATCAATTCGATTAAAACGCTGGCAGGGATGGACAGAAAACCTACAAAAGAAGAAATAACGGAGTACGCTTCTCAGTGGAGGAATTGGGAATCCTACGCGACATTTTATTTGTGGCGGGTGCTTTATTGAGTGACTGAAAAACCCTTTCTTTGAAGGGTTTTTTCAGCTGTTATCCTGTTGAACCGTACGGCCCGGATAGAATTTCTTTTGTTCATCTAGTTGGTTTTCTTTTGCGGTTATATGCAAAGGTTTGATTTTCCATACGACGGTTTTGCTTCCTAAGGAAGAACGATATTTTTCAACGTGTGTTTTTGAGAGGGGCGTCTGATAATAGTTCGGAACATATTTATCAAGCATCGCCTGCATCACGGCGGTTCCTTCGTCTGCGTCAGTGACCATCTCAACAGTTCCCCCCGCGACGACACTCATATATGCAGTATCTGTTTTTGCCGGAATGGGGCTGACCATCGTTCCGTACTGTTCGCTTACGGTGAAGCAGGCTTTCGGATTTGTATGGATCATATCGATTTTTCTTCCTTCAGACGCTCCGTGAAAAAAGAAGCAGCCTTCCTTCCATATAAAATTTAAGGGGATAACGTAAGGTATATCCTGATCTGCCAATCCGAGGTACCCGATCTGAGTCTTCGTTAAAAAATCATCAATGCGCGTCTGATCCGTACATTCTTTGTGGGATGCCCGTACATATGGTTTCATGTAATCTCTCTCCTCATCTATAGGTTATAATGATTGTATAGAAACACTGTCCGTTCTAAAAGAGACAATTTTGATAAAATGGATGAGGTCAGATGGAGGTCCTATGTTAGAATTTACTCCCTTATTAGTAAAGAAAAACGGCATTCCGATTTACGTGCAATTGTATCAGTACATCAGACAAAAAATAGAAGACGGCGACATTCCGGAAGGAGCGCTTCTGCCCTCCATCCGTTATTTATCGGGGCATTTACATATCAGTAAAAATACGGTCGAAAACGCGTATCAGCAATTGGCGGCAGAAGGATATGCGGAAAGTAAACCGAGAAGCGGGCTGGTTGTCCTGCCCTTAGAGCAGCCTGTTGTCCTGCCTTCTTCCCGTAATATCAGGCAGAAACCGGAAGCAGCTGAGGATGAGAAAGAAAACATCATTTGTGATTTCCGATACGGTGACATTGATGTGAAGTCATTTCCCATGCAGACGTGGAAGCGGTGTTTAAATCAAGCGCTGACCGATGAACCGGAAAAGCTATTACTGTCCAATCATGGAAAAGGAGATATCGGCCTCAGAACAGAATTATCCGGCCATTTATTTCAGGCGAGAGGGGTTCTGAGTTCACCGGAGCAAATCATAATCTGTTCCGGCACTCAGCAGGCTCTCAGTCTTATGATTCAATTGCTCTCTTTTGAAGATCGTTCCGTCGCCATGGAGAACCCGGGTTACGCGGGGGCCAGGTCTGTTTTTATCAATCATGGCTGGACCGTAAAGCCGATTCGCCTTGAACAGGACGGAATAGATATCGAACAGCTTAAGAGAATAAAAGCAAAAGCCGTGTATATTACGCCTTCCCATCAATTTCCGTACGGCATGGTGCTTCCGATTCAGAAGCGGTTATCGCTATTGGAATGGGCAAATCAGCACGACAGCTATATTATCGAGGATGACTATGACAGTGAATTTCGGTATCAAGGCCGTCCGATCCCTTCGTTAAAGGCTTTAGATGCAAAAGACAATGTCATTTACTTAGGCACGGTCTCCAAATCATTTTTGCCTGCCGCGCGGTTAAGCTATATTGTCCTGCCGCAAAAGCTGCTTGATGTGTACGATCATACATTCATCAATTACAGTCAATCCGCATCACCTATCATTCAAAAAGCATTATATTTATTTATGAAAGAAGGCTATTTTAAAAGCCACATTCGTAAAATGAGAAAAATTTATCAGAAAAAGCATCAAACATTGATTCAGGCATTACAAAACCAGATGGGCCGGCACATTGAAATCATCGGACAAAAAGCGGGGCTGCATTTGTTGGTAAACGTGAAGGACAGGTCTGCGCCGGAACTGGTGGATAAAGCACAAGCAGCAGGTGTCAGAGTATATGACACATCACCATATTGGATAAACCCTAAGGAGCCTGAAACATCGATGGTCATCCTTGGCTTCGGCGGACTTTCAGAGGAAGAAATCGAAGAAGGAATCTGTCAGCTTCGGAAAGCATGGTTCCCGTTTGGTGCGTAAAAAAACAACCCTGATGAGGGTTGTTTTTCATTCGCTTGATTAAAAGTAATCTGAGAAATAAGGGGTTTGTGTTTCTAACAGGTCTTCAATTAATTCCAATGTGTCAAGGCTGCATTCCAGCCGGCCTATCCGGTGAAGATATTCAGGTTTCCGATAAGCAAATAATAATGCTGTCATCGTTTGTATATCCGCTTTCGCTGTTTCAGGATCACCGCCGCGCCTTAAAACTCCTTTTCCTTCAGGAGAGATCTCGACGGTAAAGACACCTTGATTCCATTCAAGCAGCGGATCGTCTAATGTAAACGACCATGACCGTTCCTCTTTCTGGGGTTTGAAAGGGTACTGATTGATAAACTGTTCAATATCGACAATACGGGCCATAAAGTAAGGAGAAATCGTTTCCTTAATTTCGGCATCTTCCAACAAAAAGGCAATCGGTTCATTAGAAAAATTGTTACCCACCACTTTTGTGACCATAGAGAAGTGTGCCGATATAAAGTTCCACAAACCTCTTCGCGCCTCTTCATTCACATAAACCATTTCTTTAATATGAAATATTTCATCCGCGATCCAATAAAGCACATACCCGTTCGCTTGTCTGGATTGGTCATAATAAACCGCAGCTGTGAGGTCATCTAAATCCCAACGCCAGTATTCATCCCAGGCTAAATCATTCCTGATCATTGCGGCATGGTTTTGGTGCGCGAAGCGGCTGTAGACTTCCTTGATCACATCATGATCCGGATTTACGCGTTCAACTTCTCCTAAAACGGTCCTCATTTTCGGAAGCTGAAAATCTTTCACTTCAAAGGTCATTTTATCGCTTATAATTTCCCAGCCTTTTCGTCTGTAGTAAGGAATTGAGTATGGGAAGAGGTAGGAAACGGATTGTCCGCGCTTCCGCATATCGACTAAAGATTTATATAGCAGTTTAGCCATTAATCCCATATTGGCGTATTCGGGATAAGTTCCGACTCCCGTCACTCCGCCCATTTCATACGTTTTATTAAAGATTCGCACTTGAAAAGGGTATACGGCCGCTTGTGAAACCAGTTTATCTTTATCAAACCATCCTAATACGTGTGCTTGTTCCAAAACAGGAAGTTTCGCAGACACAATTTCGGGTTCCTGCCAGCCCACTTCATGCAAATTACTGTTCGTTACTTGGAAAACATAACGCAACAGCTGGTTAAACTGTTTTAAATGTTTCGTTTCAACTTTCTTCAATTCAAGCCTTTTTTCTCTGCTCATTATGTTCGCTCCTACATCAATAGATAATCAGGGCAGTCCACCGCCTAAAAATGACTGAACGTCAATCATTTTTAGGGTGTATAATCGTATTTTAACAATATTTCTCTCATTTCATGCAAGTATTCAACGATGGGCACATGAAACCGATTTACATAAAGTGTACATGAAAAATTCCTGCATTACCAATGATTCAGTGTGAAACAATCATAATGAAACGCACGGCCATATAAAGCCGTGCGTTCAAACTGTTTATTTGACGACAGACATATTGACACTGTTTCCGGAAACTGTCACTTTGGCAAAGTCTTGTGTATCGATGACAGGTGTGACGGCTTTGTTGTCGACTGTAATGTTTGTAAATGATGTCGAGAAATTTGATTTGATAGCAGGGCGCTGATCTTCCGATGTCACCGCAACGGTTGCGAGCGCTTTCCATTTTGAGATGGCGCCGATGTTTGTTTGATTGATTTCTGAGATGATGCGGCCGCTGTATCCGTCATTGTTCGTGCCCCAGTATGTTGCACGGGTATTACCGTTAAGGTTTTTGTAGATTGTCAGTTGTACGGTGCTGCCGGGGCGGAAGCCTTTCGTATAAGTGAATTGGCTTTCTCCTTCAAGGTACCTGACCTCGCCCTGTCCTTTTGAACCGACTTTCATAATCGGTTTCCATACGTTATATTTCTCACTGTATTGAAGCCCGATATCGGCTTCTGTGCCTCCGGTAAAGCCGGAATAAATATAGGCTGTCCCATTTGACACCTGAATGGATGTCGGCAGCTGAATTTTCGTGACAAGAATTGACCCGGTGCTGTTCAGGTAGGCCCTTCCGCCGATTCCTTTACTGAGCTGAGTCGCCGCTTCCGCCGTTTTTGGGCTGATAAGCCCCGGAATATCTGCCGAACATGTGCCAAAAAGAACGGTTGTAGTGAGTACACCCGCAAGCAGCCCTTTTTTGATCATCATTTTCTCCTCCTGCAATCATAGTTAGATAGCGCTATCATCATACATTATAAAAATATTCTGAAATAAATTCCATATAAAAGGTGCCGAAGGATACTGATTTGAATCTTTTTACCTATTTATCTTGTAAATGGTTATTATTTGAATTATGATATGTTCGTAATACAACTTTTTACATAACGGGGGATGACAGAGATGAAAAAAACGGCAGCCGTGCTTTTGTCTGCAGGCCTGGTGTTCAGCTGTTCTTACGGCGCGGGGCAGAAGGCAGAGGCGAAAACAAAGGTTAAAACGTATCAAAACTGCAAAGCGCTGAACAAGGTGTATAAAGGCGGAGTGGCCCGTACGTCTAAAGTGAAAAACAAGGGCGGAAAAACAAAGTACAAGCCGTACGTCTCAAAAACGCTTTACGATGCCAACCGAAAGCTTGATCGGGATAAAGATTATATCGCGTGTGAGAAATAAAAAAACAAGGCCCTTTAATAAGAAGGGTCTTGTTTTTTTGAGATTATTCAACGGTCACCGCTGTTCCGTATCCGATTAATTCAGATGTGTTTTGCCCGGCGGTCAGTTCAAACCGCAGACCGACGATGGCATTGGCCCCGAGCTGCTCCGCCTCTCTGATTAAACGCTCCTTTACGGCCTTTTTTGAGTCCTCCAGCATCTCCGTATAGCTTTTTAATTCTCCGCCGACGACAGATTTTAAGCCTGCGAGCAGGTCTTTTCCGATGTGGCGGGATTGGACGATGCTGCTTGTCACCAATCCTTTTACTTCTGTAATCTGTTTTGCGGCAATGGTTTCAGTCGTTGTCATAATCATACAGGGTTCCCCTTTCATGTATCGTCATACCGCTATCTTACCATCTATGCGGCCCTTTCGGCTGCATTGATTTGTTTTTTTCTGACAGCGGCGCTGACCGCAAACATAACTGCCGTATTCAAAACCAATGCAATAATGCCTGCATTCATATCTTTGACGGTCTGCGGGAGGAATGGGAAAAGCGTTCCGATGGTTGATTCGGTCAGCGTGATGAACGCAACCGTCCCGGCCCCTGCCAATATGCCGGCAAAAGCGCCTTGGCTCGTGACAAACCGCTGCTTCGGCAGGCTGAATACAAGCGCCGGGAAAAGCTGTGTGACAAGGCTGTATCCCATTAGAAGCAAGGTGACGATGGTGTTTCCGCCTTTCAGCGTAAAATACACGGAAATCAGCGCAATCACGGGAACGGCGTATTTTGCCAATTGTGATACCGTTTTGTCGGATGTTTCGGGCGCAATGACTTTGTAAACATTTTTAGCGAACAGCGTGCTTGAGGCCATTAAAATCATCGAACCGGGTACAAGGGCCGTCAGGATTCCCGCCGCCCCGATTAATCCGACAAACCAAGGATCGAAGGTTTTCAGCGAAAGTTTTAATAAGGCGAGATCCGTATCTGCCCCTTTTAATCCGGGCACTTGGAGAATCGCCGCAAATCCGACAAAGATGACAAACAGCAGGACAAGCTGGTATAGAGGCATCATGATCGCGTTTTTGCGGAAAACCCGCGGATGCTCTGCTGCATATGAGGCTGCAAAGGTATGGGGCCACATGTAAAAGCCGAGGGCTGTCAACAGGACGGTCGAGCTGAACCATGAAACGCTCTGGCCGGTTTCAGGAAGGGTGAGAAAACCCGGTTTTGCGGCTTCGATTTCTCTGAACATCTCTGAAAAGCCGCCATAGTAATGAATCGGCAAATAAATTCCTAAATATAACACGACGCCTAAAATCATGATATCTTTGACGACTGATATCCAGGCAGATCCGTGAATACCTGAAATCATGACATATAGCGTGATGGATGCTGCTCCGATCCAGATTGCGGCGGTCGGCGAAATCAGCCCGTAGGATGTGGCTGAAACAATTAATCCGAGCCCTTTCAGCTGCAGGACGAGGTAGGGAATGAGGGCTATGATGCCCACGATTGACACAAGAATACCGAGGAGCGGACTTTTATATTTTGAAATGAAGAAATCAGACTGTGACATCAGTTTATGTTTTTTGGCATAGGTCCAGACTGCCGGCAAAAGCCAATACGACAAAATGTAAGCGAGGCAGCCGTAAGCGATGATATAAAAGGCGGGGCCTCCTTTTCCGTAAGCCCATCCGCTTCCGCCGAGAAACGTGAAGGTCGTGTAAATTTCTCCCGCCATTAATAAAAAGACAAACAGCGTGCCGAAGCCGCGGCCGCCGACCGTCCATTGTTCAAGGTCCATATCCTTGCCTTTTCGGGCGCGGATTCCAAGATATACACAAAATAAGAGCACGGCGGCCATCACGAAAAATGCTGCGCTCATTCCGTCTCACCCGCCTTGTTTTCCTTGTCCAGTTTGTAAACAGCCGCCATCAGCACAGAAGTCAGCACCGCCCATATGACAACATACGCGAGGATGAAAGGCATGCCGAAAAGGTAAGGGGTCACCCGATTGGCAAATGGGATGCCGGCAAGAATTCCGAAAAAGGGCAGGGCAGCAAGAAAATGAATCAGTTTCATAACATTCCTCCTTTTAATAGAAAACAGCGTGTCCCGAATTATAAATAAAATCATGTCGAATGTATAGTGTGAATAGTCTGAAATTTATCAAGGGAAGTAAAAGCAGTCCGTGCTGCTTTTCAAGTTTTAGCGGCAAACAGATAAAACTCCACCAAGGTGGTTACCTGTTCCCGTATTCTCGGGTTGAAATAGCGATGCTTCTCTTCATAGCCGTTTACGCTGCAGACATAAAGAGTAAATGCTTCATCTCTTTCGGCCTCATACATTTTAATTTTACGCTTTCTTAACTCTTTTCGAACATCAATCAAATCCTTTTGTGCTAATTTTAAAGAGCAGCTGATAAGCTGTTTATAGGGTTGTTTTAATTTGAACGGGCACGAGTCAAGCGCTTCAAGATCCCGGTTCAGGATGGTGATAGCCATGGGTAAAAACAGCCCCCGTTCGATGAGATCGCTGGTGCTGTTCTGAATGTTAGGCATAAAATACTCCTTCTTTCTTAAAGGGGAACGTTTGTTCTTGTTTTTATTTTATACTCGTTTACGCCATGTTTCAAGTCGGAAAATCTCGTAAACATTTTCGTTTTTTGGAGATAATGTGTAGAATAAGGGTAGACAAACTCGTTAAGGAGTATAAACGTTGGAGCAATTTTTTTCATATTTGACTGAGGAGCAGTTGACGGAGTGGTTCCAAAGCTATAGATCTTTCGGCCCTGCTGCTGCGGTTCTTTTACCTTTTATTGAAGCGTTTCTTCCATTTTTGCCGCTTGTTGCGTTTGTTGTAGCGAATACGAATTCGTTTGGATTATGGGAAGGTTTTTTTCTTTCTTGGCTCGGGTCAGCCGCGGGATCGGTGCTTATGTTTTATGCCGTCCGCCGCTTCGGTCAGAAAAGGGCTTTCGGTTTCATCCGCAGACATCAATCGGTAAGAAAGATGATGCTTTGGGTGGAGCGCCATGGATTCGGCCCGCTGTTTATTTTACTGTGCTTTCCCTTCACGCCTTCAGCCGCGGTGCATGTCGTTGCCGGCCTGTCACGGGTGGGTGCGCTGCAGTTTATGTCCGCCGCTGCCATGGGGAAATTGGTCATGATCTTTATGATCAGCTTTATCGGATATGATCTTCACGCGCTCATCACACAGCCCGTCCGGATGGTGATTGCGATCGCGGTGATCGCGGCGCTGTGGTATGCCGGAAAGCGTATCGAGGGGCGTTTACACACAAGAATCAGTCAGCATGAGAAAGACGGAGGGAGACAAGAATCTTGAAAAAACGGTTTTGGTTTATAGCCGGCGTGCTTATCGTTGTTTTGGCCATACAATTAAAAAATGCCATTTTTATTGATTATAAAGTCGAAGGAATCAGTATGAATCCGACCTTTAAACAAGGAAATGAGCTGATGGTCAACAAGTTTTCCCATCGGTACAAAACAATCCGCCGCTTCGATATTGTTTTGTTTAAAGGCCCGCATCACAAAGTGCTGATCAAACGTGTCATCGGTCTGCCCGGCGAGTCGATTGCATACAGGGAGGATCAGCTGTATGTAAACGGAAAACGTGTGGCAGAGCCGTTTTTGAAACCATTGAAGTCATCGCTGTCTTCCGGGAGCCATGTGACCGGTGATTATACATTGAAGGAGACGACAGGTCAGAAAAAGATACCGAAAGGACAATATTTTGTCGTCGGTGACAACCGCATATACAGCCTCGACAGCCGCCACTTCGGCCCGATTAAGGATAAAAATATTGTCGGGGTCATCAATGAATCAGACGCCAAATGAAGGCGTCTTTTTTCGGAAATGATTGCCAATATGAAGGAAATAGATTATAATCAAAATTGTTACGAGCGCAACAAAAATATAAGCGTTTTATTTTTATGTTTTTTGTTACGCGCGTAACAAAATGGGAAGAGGAGCTGTTAGTATGAATACACAGGCTGTCATTATCGGGGGAGGGCCGGTCGGTCTTATGCTTGCGTCAGAACTCACGCTTGCCGGGGTGAAAACGACTGTCATTGAACGTCTGAAGAAAACAGTACCCTATTCAAAAGCGCTTGTCCTGCATCCGCGTACGCTGGAGCTTTTTGCGATGAGAGGCATATTGGAGCGTTTTTTGGATAAAGGAACGAAACAGTCTGCCGGCCATTTTTCTATGCTGGATGCCCGACTGGACTTTTCTGTGCTGGATTCAAAGCAAAACTATTCATTGATGCTGCCTCAGGCAGATACAGAGCGGCTTTTGGAGGAGTATGCGATAGGCTTAGGTGCTGACATCATCCGCGGGGCTGAAGCGCTGGCTGTTACACAAACTGATGGCGGGGTGCAGACGGTATTCCGAGATGAAAACGGTATCCGCACGCTTCACAGCTTGTATGCCGTCGGCGCGGACGGAGCGGGGAGCATCATCCGGAAACAGGCGGGCATTGCTTTTCCGGGCACCGATGCCACCTTAATAGGAACTCTCGGCGATGCCGTGCTGAGGAATCCGCCTGAGTCAGCATTTTTTTCAGTGTGCGGCCAGCAGGGATCAGCTGTCATTGTTCCTCTGCCGGGCGGTCTTTACCGTGTCATTATCGTTTCTCCGCACTTGCCGCAAAAGCGGAAAGATGAACCGGTCACCGAAAATGAGCTGAAGGAAGACCTCCGCCGGATATGCGGAACGGATTTCGGTCTGAGTAATACTGTGTGGATGTCACGGTTTGGAAATGCGCAGCGGCAGGCCGAGCGGTACCGTTCCGGCCGGATTTTGGTGGCGGGGGATGCGGCGCACATTCATTTTCCCGCCGGCGGGCAAGGACTGAACGCGGGGCTTCAGGACGCGGTCAACCTCGGATGGAAGCTGGCCGCGCAAATCAAAGGTGAAGCGCCGCCGCAGCTTTTGGACAGCTATCATGAGGAAAGGCACAGCGCGGGGGAAGATATTTTGCGCAATACGGAAGTGCAGACGAGACTGATCGATTTCACCGACTCAGGGCTCGCATTAAGGGATACGGTGTCAGCTTTATTGGCTTTTCCGGAATCCAATCGATATATGGCAGGGAAAATATCTGCTCTTGATGTGCATTACGAACCTGATTCTGATATGCCGCCGCATGTCCTCAACGGAAAACGGCTGCCGGATATGGAACTTATTCTTCACGACGGCCGATCAGCCCGGCTGTATGGTTTTCTTCGGAAGGGCGCATTTGTGCTGCTGTCATTAAGAGAAAGCATACCTGCCGATATTGATACGGTGAGAGTGGTGGCTGTCCGGGCTTCCCTTTCTAAAATGCGTGCCGATTGGCAGGACGTTCACACTGTATTGATCCGGCCGGACGGCCATGTGGCTTGGGCAGCCGGCGGCTCAGGCCGCCATGCGGAAGAAACCGTTCTGGCGGGGATAGGGCGCTGGGGATTAAACTGATAACATTTCATGCACCGATTCGATTGTTTCTTTCGTAACAAAACGATATAGTAAAAGAAACAATGAATACGGAAGGGTGACCCGCAGTTGGATCCAAGCCAGCTAGAACATGCAAAACAGATGATTCTTGAACGATTAACAGATATCTTTCACGAGCAGGAGAGGTGTCAGGAGGACATCAGAATGTCTTTGGCCGGCCGGATGGACGAACTCCGTGAGGAAAACGGCAAAAAACTTCAGCTGACCCTGACGGAAATTCATATATTGTCTTGTATCGGAGATCATGAGCCGATCAATGTCACTTCGATAGCGGAAAAAATGAAGACAACAAAACCGACTGTTTCCAGAAGCTGCGCAAAGTTTTTACAAGCCGGCTTTCTGCGCAGAACCCGGCTGAGCGACAATAAAAAGGAAGTCTATTTCCGCCTGACGCCTGCCGGGAAAGAGCTGCACGGCCTGCATCACGAATATCACGAAATCATTAAAGAGCGCCTGATGAAGCTTTTGAATCGCTATACAGATGAAGAGCTGTTATTTGCTGGACGGCTGTTCCGCGATCTTTCGGAAAACTGGAGGCTTGTCAATGCCGGGGGAAAGCTGTTTTCCGACTAAAAAAACACGCATCATATGTGCGTGTTTTTTGCTTGGCCCATTCCGTTAACAGATCAGGTTCTTCTTTCTATTCGGCCGCTGCTTCCGGCAGAACGGCCCTCTCGAGAAAGATGATGCAGCAGCCGGTAAAAGGGCGGAAGCATGGCGATGACAAGAATAACCCGGATGACCTGAACCGCGACGACGAAGGTCGAATCCTCATGCAGAGTGATGGAGGTTGCCGCCATCTCGGCGATGCCGCCGGGGGCGAAGGCGAGAACGGATGTAATCATCGGAATGCCCGTCAGCTTAGAAACGATCACCGCGCTCAGAATCATGGCAGCGATTAATCCGACTGAGGAAATGAATCCGACGGTAAGCACCCTTGTGACACCTGTAAACATACTTTTATACATTTTTGAGCCGATCGTGGCGCCGAGAAAAATCTGAGACAGCTGATTCGCTTCCGGCGGCCACCAGGCCAAAATGTCTTCTCCGGCCCAACCGGATACGCCGATTTGCGCAGCCGCAACGCCTATCATGCTGCCGAGCAGCCACGGAGCCGGAAATTTCAGCAGTTTGGCTCCTTTACTGGCCAGCCACGCGGCCAAAATAAACCCGGCTGTTAACAGGACGGGAATAAGTCCTGCATTTACGGCTCCCGATGTCATTGCTCCTGCGGCTTCCTGAGTGCCGCCGCTTTGTTTCGCAAATAAGAAAATGACCAGAAACGGAATTGTCATGACGACCAAGAGGACGCGGATCAGCTGGATAAGGCTTACGATGGCTGTGTTGGCGCCGACTTCCTGAGCGATGCCGGGCATGGCGGACAGACCGCCGGGAGCCGTGCCTACAAAGCTTGTCATCATGTCCGTCCGGCTGAAGCGCCAGAGCGCATATCCGGAAAACAGGGCCATGACAATGGAGAAAATCAGCATGATTCCCACCGGCAGCCAATGCTCCCGTAAGACGGAAAGTACGGACAAGTTCAATTTCTGGCCAAGCTCGATTCCGAGAATCATTTGTCCTAACGCGAGCCATCTGCGGTGAATGCCTCTTCTGTCGGGCGCCATGAACAGCCAGCGCGGCCGCACGATGGAAAGGATGCAGCCCGCCATAAGCGTTCCGAGCATCCATGCGATAGACATACCTGTAAACGAAAGAAGAAACCCCCCTGCCGCACTTATGAGGATAAACCAGATATCCGTAAGGAGATGTTTGTCTTTCTTCACTAAAAAAACCTTCTTCCTAAAACGTTCCTATTTAATTGTTAAGCTCGTTAACTTACTACAACTATAGTATAAATTTTAAGATAAATAAATTATTAATTATTACTCGTCATCCATTCATTTTTCTTATCGTAAACATAAAAAAAGCTCCCTGATCAGGAGCTCTTTCCGCTAGGCTGCCATTTTGCGGCAGGCCTCAGCACATGTAAAGCATGCTTTTGCGCATGCCTGACAGTGGTCATGATCGTGCATCTGGCACTCTTTTGCGCACGCTTCGCAAATTTCGGCGCAGAGCGCACAAATTTCGGCTGCAAACGGGCTTTCTGCTTCTATTGCTCTTACGGCAAACGCGCACATGTCCGCGCATTCTCTGTCAAGCCGGATGCATTCGCTTAATTCATGATGGTTCTGTTCTGACAGACACTGATTAAAACATCTGTTGCAAGCCTCCATACAGCTGATGCATGCCTCAAGACAGGCTTGCGAATTTTGCAATTGTACCATTTGGATAACCTCCCCGCATATGTCAGGATGGTTATCCTTTTCCCGGCGAATTCGAAGTCAAACCTGCCGGGTGATGGCAGGGGAGATGTATCATATCATATAAAAACCAGACGGCATGACGCTGCTCGTCTTGAGCCGTGCGCGCAAATAATTGCGTCGCCTCAAGGTTTGAGGATCTGTCGGCTGCGTGCAGATAAAAATCAGCCGTTCTTTGTTCGTCGAAGAAAGCCGCCTTCAGCCCGTCTTTATATAAATGCGGACAATGCTCCGTTTGTTTGGGCGTCAAGTGTTTACCGGTAATCGATGTATACAGTGAAGAAAAGGCATGAAGATGGCGCACTTCTTCCTCTCTGATGTGTTCGATTTGTTTTCTGATTTCTGCGGTCGGCGCTTTCTCGGCCAGGATCGAATAGCAAATAACGGCGCTGTATTCTCCGTTAATCGATTTTATAAGGTCTTTTATGAGAACAGAGTCGTCTCTGTATACGGCTGTGCAAGGAAAATAATTGTCGTACATGGACCCACCCCCGTTTTTTATACAGTATACGATCACATACCGTGACATGTGCGGATATCATCGCTTATTCCTGATCGAGGGGTGATGTAATATGGTCATCGTACGTATCGATGAACAGGCGGCCATTGCTTCCCCGGACAGCGTATACGACGTCACTCACCTTAAGCTGCCTCTTGTTCAGCTCTTCTCTCAGCCATGTTTCCGACACGTGGTTTTCTTTCAAGTTCTTTGTGACCAGTTCTCCGTCCATGACGAGCTCTACCGCAAAGTTTTTTTCCTGTTTGGCGGAAATGCCGAGGTCTTGTCTTGTGACGGCCGCATATTCCGGTTTTTTTTCAACAGACATGCTTCCGTTCGTTTCGATTATGGCGGTTTGGACTTGAGAAACGTCAAATATATCTTTTTCACGCAGCTGCTGGTTTAGATAGTCGATGGTATAACGCATTGTTTTCATGTTGTTTTCGAGTATTTTGCCGTTTTGAATAACAATGGTCGGTTTTCCTGCGAAGAAGCCTCTGACGGCTCTGTTTTTCATAGAAAAATATGCGACGCCGTAAATGATCATCACAAAGATGGTATAAGCAATGACAGTATAATGAATCGGCAGCTTTGTATTAAACGATAAATTTGCCGTAATGGCGCCGAGCGAGATGGCTGCAATGAAATCAAAGAGTGTCATTTGTGAAATGGTTTGTTTTCCGAGTAAACGGGCGCCGATAAAAAGAATACTGAATGAAAGGGCGGTTCGTATAATGACTTCGGGATATTCTGACATATGTATAATCCTTTTTCTTTTTATGCTGGACAAACATCGGCCTTTTTAAAACAAGCATCCCGTTTTTACCAGCAGATCAGATTGGTCATTTTCGTCAACTTTCGATAAAATGTAGAGAGATAAAAAGAGAGGGGTCTTCTAATTTGGGTGTTGAGTTTTTAGTAGGCAGATCCGGGAGTGGGAAAACGAGGCTGATTATCGACAGCATTCAAGATGAACTGCGCCGGGAGCCGTTCGGGAAGCCGATCATTTTTCTAGTCCCGGATCAAATGACGTTTTTAATGGAATATGAGCTTGCTAAAACGCCTGATATCGGCGGTATGATACGCGCTCAAGTTTTCAGCTTTTCACGTTTGGCATGGCGTGTGCTTCAGCATACCGGGGGAATGAACCGCCCGTTTGTGACGACGACAGGCGTGCAAATGCTTTTGAGAAAGCTGATTGAAGAATATAAGCACGATTTCAAAGTATATCAAAAGGCAAGTGATAAAAGCGGGTTCACTGAGCAGGTGGAACGGATGCTGACTGAGTTTAAACGCTACTGTCTTGAGCCTGCCGATATCCGCCGAATGGCAGAGAGCGGAACGTCGTCTGAATATCGCGGAGAGCGGATGCTGGCTGAAAAGCTGCATGACTTAGGGATCTTATATCAGCAGATGGAAAGAAGTCTTGACGGCCAATATTTGCATTCAGAGGATTATTTGACGCTGCTCGCTCAGCAGATCCCTTTGGCGGATGATATAAAAGGCGCCCGTGTTTATGTGGACGGCTTTTACCAATTTACGCCGCAGGAATTCAGAGTGCTGGAACAGCTGATCACGCAGGCTGATCATGTGACATTTTCATTGACTGCGGACAAGCCTTCGGCAGAACGCGTGCCTGATGAGCTGGATTTGTTCAGAATGACGGGCAGCACATATTATAAGCTTTACCAGACGGCAAAGGAACTGAACGCTGATATTTCCTGCAAAGAACTGCATGGTACAAAAAGACATAAGCATGCGCCTGAGCTTGCCCACACCGAAGCGCAATATGACGTGCGGCCGGCCCGTCCGTTTGTAAACGGGCAGGAGGCTTTTACCGTCATGCAAGCGCAAAACAGAAGAGCGGAGCTGGAGGGTATTGCCCGGGAAATTCATTCACTTGTCAGGGACAGAGGGTATCGGTACAGAGATATGGCCATTCTCATCCGACAGCCGGAAGATTATAAAGATATGCTGAAAGAAGTGTTCGCAGATTACGAGCTTCCTTATTTTATTGACGGAAAAGCTTCTATGCAGCATCACCCGCTCATTGAGTTTATCCGCTCCAGCTTGGATGTGGTGAAGGGAAATTGGAGATATGAAGCGGTGTTTCGCTGCGCGAAAACCGAACTGCTATTCCCTCTCGATCAGCCGGAGCAGAAGATGAGAGAGCAAGTCGACCAGCTGGAAAACTATTGTATCGCCTATGGAATTAAGGGCGAGCGCTGGACGAACGGAGAGCGTTTTACCTACAGGCGCTTCGTATCGCTGGATGAGGAGTTTGCGCAAACGGATCAAGAAATTGAGACCGAGAATATGCTGAACGAAACGAAGGAATGGATTGCCGCGCCGCTTTTTCAGCTCCAAAAACGGCTGAAAAAAGCAAAAACGGTACAAAGCATGGCGGAAGCTCTGTATCTCTATTTAGAGGAAACCGATGTTCCGTTAAAACTCGACCGCAAACGGCAGCGGGCGGAAGAGACCGGAAACATCATTGAAGCGCAGCAGCACAGCCAGGCCTGGGATGCCGTCATTCAGCTTCTCGAGGAGTTTGCCGGCATGATGGGTGAAGATGAAATGTCTTTGGCGCTGTTTCAGCAAATGCTTGAAACGGGAGTGGAATCGCTCAATTTTTCTTTGATTCCCCCTGCGCTCGACCAAGTGTTTGTAGGTAATATGGATTTGTCAAGAATTTACGGTGCGTCCTGCACTTTTGTCATCGGAGCGAACGACGGCGTCCTTCCCGCGCGGCCGGATGAAAGCGGCGTTTTGTCTGATGACGACCGGGAGTGGCTGAAAACGATCGGTGTGGAGCTGTCTTCCGCAGGCCGCGAGCGTCTCCTTGATGAGCATTTTCTGATCTATATGGCGCTTTCAAGCCCTTCTGACCGTCTTTACGTGTCGTACCCGATTGCCGACGCGGAAGGAAAGACGCTCCTGCCGTCAATCGTGGTGAACAGGCTCGGCGATCTTTTCCCGGAACATCAGGAAAAGCTGTCAGCGGGTGATCCCGAGCAGGTGAGTGAAGAGGAGCAGCTTCATTACCTTGTCAATAAACAGGTGGCGCGAACGTATACAGCAAGCCAGCTCCGATTATGGTCAAGAGAGTATGAGATCAGTGACGTGTGGTGGAGCGCATACAATGTGCTGATAAACGGGCCTGACAACCGGAGCGCAAAAAAGCTGTTCTCCAGCCTGTTTTTCCGCAATGACGCCAAACGGCTTGAACGGCCCGTTTCGCGCCAGCTTTACGGAGAGCATATTAAAGGAAGCGTATCACGGATGGAAGCATTTAACGCCTGCCAGTTTTCCCATTTTGCATCCCACGGACTGCAATTAAAGGAGCGGCAGTTTTTTAAGCTGGAAGCGCCGGATATCGGACAGCTGTTTCATTCCAGCCTGAAGCTGATTTCAGACCGTCTGCGCGAACAAAATCTGGATTGGCGCGACTTAACGAAGGATCAGTGCCGGAATTTCTCCTATGACGCGGTAGAACGGCTTGCGCCGAAGCTTCAAAAAGAGATTTTGCTCAGTTCAAACAGGCATTTTTATGTAAAAGAAAAGCTGCAGAAAATCGTCACACGCGTTTCAGGCATATTAAGCGAACATGCGAAGGCGAGCGGCTTTGTGCCGATCGGGCTTGAGCTCGGTTTTGGAGGGAACGGCCCGCTGCCTCCGCTCACCTTCACTTTGAAAAACGGATGTACGATGGAACTTGTCGGACGGATTGACCGCGTCGATAAAGCGGAAAGCTCAAAAGGCCTTCTGCTGAGAATCGTTGATTATAAATCGAGCGACAAAGGCCTTGATTTGGCGGAAGTGTATTACGGTCTCGCTCTGCAAATGCTCACCTATCTTGATTTGTCGATCACACATTCGGCCGATTGGCTCGGTATGAAGGCGACGCCGGCCGGAGTGCTGTATTTTCATATCCACGATCCGATGATTCAAGCGAATCTGCCGCTCGGACTTGATGAAATCGAGCAAGAAATATTTAAGAAATTTAAAATGAAAGGCCTTTTGCTCGGTGATCAGGAGGCGATCCGCCTGATGGATACGACATTGGAGGAAGGGCGATCGAATATTGTCAATGCCGGTTTGAAAAAGGACGGTTCTTTAAGGTCTGATTCCGCGGCAGTCGGGGAACGGGATTTTCATCTGCTGACAGAACATGTGAGGCGGACATTTCAGCAGGCGGGCGAGGCGATTACAGACGGACTTGTGTCCATCACCCCGTATAAGCTGAAGGATAAGACTCCTTGTACTTTCTGCGCGTTTAAATCCGTGTGCCAGTTTGATGAATCACTGGAGGAAAACGAATACCGCAGCCTGAAAGCGGAAAAAGACGGCACCATACTCGATTGGCTGAAAAAGGAGGCGGATGATGATGCACATTCCTAAACCGCAAGACAGCATATGGACGATGGACCAATGGAACGCCATCGTTTCTTCCGGCCGCGATATCCTTGTTGCAGCAGCAGCCGGATCAGGCAAAACCGCAGTGCTTGTAGAACGGATGATCAGAAAAATAACGGCTGAGGATGATCCGATTGATGTAGACCGCCTTCTTGTGGTGACATTTACAAACGCATCCGCGGCGGAGATGAAGCACCGGATCGCCGAAGCATTGGACAAAGAGCTGGCCAAGCGGCCCGGATCACTGCATATCAGGCGGCAGCTGTCCCTTTTAAATAAGGCCAGTATCTCGACGCTGCATTCCTTCTGTCTGCAGGTACTGAGAAAATATTATTATATGATCGATCTTGACCCCGGTTTTCGGATGGCTGACCAGACGGAAGGCGAACTGCTCGGAGACGAAGTGCTTGATGAACTGTTTGAGGACGAATATGCAAAGGGAGACCAGGCGTTTTTTGAGCTTGTCGACAGATATACGACGGACCGCCATGATTTGGATCTTCAAGCTCTCGTCAAGCAGGTGTACGAATATTCCCGTTCGCATCCTGACCCGGAAGCATGGCTGAAAAGCTTTGTTCATCTGTATGATGTGACTGAAGGAAGCCGGATTGAAGAGCTGCCGTTTTACGCGTATGTGAGCGAGGATGCCGCGATGGCGCTGGACGGGGCAAAGCAAAAGCTCGAGCGGGCGCTTGAGCTTACAAAAGCACCAGGCGGACCCGCGCCGCGCGCTGACAATTTTCTCGATGATCTTGCGCAGGTAGAGGAGCTGATCAGCTGCCGGCATGACTTTACGGAGCTGTATAAACGGGTTCCCGCTGTGACATTCAAGCGCGCAAAGGCGGTAAAAGGGGACGAATTTGACAAGGCGCTTTTAGAGGAAGCGACTGATTTACGAAACGGTGCGAAAAAACTGATCGAAAAATTAAAAACCGACTATTTTACAAGAAGCCCAGTGGAGCATATGAAGAGTTTACAAGACATGAAACCTGTCATTGAAACTCTCGTTCAGCTCGTGATTTCGTACGGAAAACGATTTGAAGCGGCAAAACAAGAGAAATCGATCATTGATTTTTCGGATTTGGAACATTATTGTCTGGCTATTTTATCTGACGTGAATGAAAAAGGGGAACGGACGGCAAGTGAAGCCGCCGCATATTACCAAGAGCAGTTTCATGAAGTGCTTGTTGATGAATATCAAGATACCAATCTTGTGCAGGAATCGATTTTGCAGCTTGTCAAAAGCGGGCCTGAAGAGTCGGGAAACCTGTTTATGGTAGGGGATGTGAAGCAATCAATCTACCGTTTCAGACTGGCCGAGCCGCTTCTGTTCCTCGGAAAATATAAACGGTTTACGGAACATGGGGAAGGCGCGGGACTGAAAATTGATCTTAACCAAAATTTCCGGAGCAGATCCGATATTTTGGACAGCACCAATTTCTTGTTTAAGCAGCTGATGGGCGGCAAAATCGGCGAGGTGGATTACGATGAGCAGGCGGAACTGAAACTTGGGGCATCGTATCCGCCGAATGAAGAGACGAAAACGGAGCTGCTGCTGATTGACAGCGCTGATGATTCAGAAAGTGCCGAGGGCGCCGAAGATTTTGAAACGGTGCA
Source organism: Bacillus sp. ISL-51 (assembly GCF_018613535.1). Lineage (GTDB taxonomy): Bacteria > Bacillota > Bacilli > Bacillales > Bacillaceae > Bacillus. Next base: position 612,728 of record NZ_JAGGQB010000005.1, on the reverse strand, counting down.
GCTTGAAGCGAAAGCAATGGCGAAGGAGATTCGCCGGCTCGTCTCATCACCGTTTAAGGTGTATGACGGAAAAACAAAAACACACCGAAACATCCAATACCGGGATATTGTCATCTTGCTGCGTTCCATGCCGTGGGCCCCTCAAATCATGGAGGAGCTGAAAAACCAAGGCATTCCGGTTTACGCCAATTTGACGTCAGGTTATTTTGAAGCCGTTGAGGTGGCGTCTGCACTTTCTGTCTTAAAGGTGATTGATAATCCGTATCAGGATATTCCGCTAGCTTCCGTTCTGCGCTCGCCTATCGTCGGCTGTGATGAAAACGAGCTTGCGCTGATTCGCCTGGAACATAAAAAAGCACCGTATTATGAAGCGATGAAGGCATATTTGGCAAGCGGAGACCGACACGATGAGCTGTATCAAAAACTGAGAAAATTTGCTTCCGACCTGCAAAAGTGGCGGTCATTTTCTACGAATCACTCAGTGTCCGAGCTTATTTGGGAAGTGTACCGCGACACAGGATACTTTGATTATGTCGGCGGCATGCCGGGCGGAAAGCAGCGCCAAGCCAATTTACGCGTCTTGTATGACAGGGCGCGTTCTTATGAAGCGACGGCATTCCGCGGTTTATTCCGCTTTCTCCGCTTTATTGAACGTATGCAGGAGCGCGGGGATGATCTGGGGACGGCGCGCTCGCTCAGCGAGCAGGAGGATGTCGTTCGGCTGATGACGATCCACAGCAGCAAAGGGCTTGAATTCCCTGTCGTCTTCGCTGCGGGACTCGGCAGAAACTTTAATATGATGGATCTCAACAAATCATACTTGCTTGATAAAGAGCTTGGCTTCGGCACGAAATATATTCACCCGGAGCTTAGGATCAGCTATCCGACGCTTCCGCTTATTGCGATGAAGAAAAAAATGCGCAGAGAGCTGTTATCAGAAGAGCTGCGTGTTCTGTATGTGGCGCTGACGAGAGCGAAGGAAAAGCTGTTTCTCGTCGGTTCCTGCAAAAATCGTGAAAAACAGCTGGCAAAATGGCAAGGCCAAGCTGCTCAAACGGACTGGCTTCTTCCTGAATTTGACCGTTATCAGGCGGCATCCTATTTGGACTTTATCGGCCCGGCGCTCATTCGCCACCGTGATATGGAGTCGTTTAGAGCGCCGGGGCTTGCGGCTCCGGGGGACATTGCGCAAGATTCGTCACGTTTTCTCATTCGCATGCTTCAGCAAAGTGACTTGCTTAATGATGATATTGAAGAACGCGCGGAAGAAAAAAGCGCGCGTCTGGAAGCGATCAAACAAGGGGAGCCTGTCCAAGGTTCGTTTTCATTTGCTGAACAGGCGCAAAGCTTACTTGAATGGGAGTACCCGTATCAAAAGCTGACAGCCATCCGGACGAAGCAGTCTGTTTCTGAATTGAAGCGAAAGCAAGAATACGAGGATGAATACAGCGGCCGCTCCCTTATAAAACCGTCTGGAGACAGTTTGTTATACAGGCGCCCGCGCTTTATGATGAAAAAAGGGCTGACCGCCGCCGAAAAAGGAACGGCGATGCATACGGTGATGCAGCACATTCCGATGACGCATGTGCCGACTGCTGAAGAAGCGGAGCGTACGGTCCGGTCGCTTTATGAAAAGGAATTACTGACAGAAGAGCAGCGCGCCGCGATTGAAATAGAAGAAATCGTTCATTTCTTCCATACCGATGTCGGGGCAGATCTTCTCCGGGCGAAACGGATTGACCGCGAAGTGCCGTTCAGTATGGCGCTTCCGGCAAATGAGGTTTATTCCGATGCTGAAACAGCGGGAGAACCGCTCTTGGTGCAGGGAATTATTGATTGTCTGTACGAAACGGCTGACGGCCTGTATTTGCTTGACTATAAAACAGACCGGATTGAAGGAAAGTTCCGCAGCGGATTTGAAGGCGCCGCTCCGATTCTTAAAAAAAGATATGAAACACAAATCGAACTTTATACAAAAGCGGTTGAACAAATTACAAAAACAAAAGTGAAAGGGCGTGCGCTCTATTTCTTCGATGGAGGCCGCGTGCTCACGCTGTAATAAGATCCGAAGCTCCTTTATAGGAGCGGATCTTTTTTTCTATATAAAAAGTGAGGTGAATACATTTGCGAATTTTACATACGGCCGACTGGCACCTCGGAAAAACGCTTGAAGGCAGAAGCCGTCTGAACGAGCAGGCCGAGGTATTGGAAGAGCTGAATGCAATTGTAAAGGAAGAAAACATTGATGCGGTCATTATGGCGGGAGATGTATTTGACACGGTAAATCCGCCCGCGCTCGCCGAGCAATTGTATTACGAAAGCCTTTCCGCCCTTTCTGACGGCGGAAAACGCCCGGTTGTCGTCATTGCCGGGAATCACGACAATCCTGACAGGCTGGCGGCCGCTTCCCCATTAACAAATGAGCGGGGTATTCATTTAATCGGCTATCCGCGGACGGAACCTGTCCACATTGAAGTCCCTTCGGCCGGCGAGCTGTTAGCCGTTGCTGCGCTCGCGTATCCGTCAGAAGCGAGATTAAACGAAGTGCTGTCTGATACGTTTGAGGAAAAGCTTCTCCGCGACCATTACGACGTGAAAATCAGACAGGCATTTTCGCACATGTGCGGATTGTGCCGAGAGGATGCCGTTAAAATCGCGGCAAGCCACATTTATGTCGCAGGCGGAAACCAAACCGATTCCGAGCGGCCGATTGAAGTCGGGGGCGCCTACACGGTCGCAGCGGAAAGCCTTCCTCATAATGCGGCATACGTGGCTCTCGGCCACCTGCACCGTCCGCAAACGATCAAACGGGCCAAAACGGCTGCCCGCTATTCCGGATCTCCGCTGGCGTACAGCTTTTCAGAAGCCGGCTACGCCAAATCGGTGACGGTGGTAGAAGCCCGTCCCGGCGGTGAAGCGAAGTGGGAAGAGATTTTTTTATCCGCCGGAAAACCGCTTGTCAAGTGGAAGGCGGACGGGCTGAGTGAAGTCCACGGCTGGCTGGATGAAGGGCGTGACCGGAACGCCTGGATTGATCTTGATATCCATCTGACTGATCAGCTTTCTCTTGAGGAGATTCACCGGCTGAGAAAGGCGCATCCGGGCTTTATCCATATCAGGCCGATTTTTGCGGAGAAGAAGGCGGACAGAGACCGGATTGAAGTGAAGCAGATGTCAATTGAGGATCGGTTTAAGAAATTTTATGAAAAACAAACGGGCGGCGCCGTGCCTGATGATGAGATGGTCAAGCTGTTTTTAGAGCTTGCGTCGGCAGATGATGAGGAGGATGCGAAATGAAGCCGATCCTGTTAACGATAAAAGGGCTCCACAGCTTCAGAGAGGAGCAGACCATTGATTTTGCCGGACTGTCAGGCGCCGGGGTTTTCGGGATTTTCGGGCCGACGGGCAGCGGAAAATCCTCCATCCTTGACGCGATGACACTTGCGTTATACGGAAAGGTGGAGCGTGCCGCGAATAATACGCACGGCATCCTGAACCATGCGGAAGATCAGCTCGCCGTCTCCTTTACATTCGCGCTGCAAGCCAACCATCAGGTTTCCTACAAGGTGGAGCGCGTGTTTAAGAGAACGGATGAAACAAAGGTCAAAACAGCTCTCTGCCGTTTGATTGAAATAAAAGAGGAACAAACCGTGCTTGCCGATAAAGCAAATGAAGTGAATAAAAAAGTGGAGGAGCTTCTTGGGCTTACAATTGACGACTTTACAAGAGCCGTCGTTCTGCCTCAAGGGAAGTTTGCTGAATTCCTCTCGCTAAAAGGGACAGAACGCAGGCACATGCTTCAGCGTCTCTTTAATCTGGAGCAGTATGGGGACAGGCTTGTCAAAAAATTGCGGCGGCGCGCGCAGGAAGCGGCCGCGAAAAAAAATGAAATGCTTGCGGAGCAGTCAGGCCTGGGCGATGCCGGAGAGGAAGCGCTGCAGCAGGCTGAGCAGCAATTTCAGGAGGCGAAGGAACGCCTTGAAGCCGCGGAAAAGAAACGCGCACAAGCAAAAGAGCGCCATCTGGACCATCAGGAGATTTGGAACCTGCAAACAGAAAAAAAAGAATATGAACGGCAGCAAAGCGGACTTGATGAAAAACGGCCTCGCATCACCGACTTAACAAACCGGTTTGCAGAAGCGGAAACTGCTGCGGCGTTAGAGCCGTACGCCGATCGTTACAGTGAAGCCATCCGTCAAAACGAACGGGCTATACGGGAGCACGAACTGGCCAAACAGCAATTAGCGGCAGAAACCGCTTTATTTGACCAAAAAAATGAAGCCTATGAAAAATGGCGGGCCTATAAAGCTGAACAGGAGCCGAAGCTGCTTAAGGAGCAGGAGCTTTACGCAAGGCTTTTAGAAACTGAGCAAAAGCTGACGGAGGCCAAAAAAGAAGCCGCAAAAACAAAAGCGGAGCGCAACAAAAAAGAGGAAGAATATGAAGAGGCCTCAAAACAGCTGACCGCAGTTAAAGACCGTCTGACACGCGGGCAAGAACGGCAAAATGAGCTGAAAGAGAAGCTGAAAACAGTTCAGGTGACCGCAGATGAACGGAAACAATACCAAACCGCGGCACAGCTTGCGCTCGGCATTCATCAGACAAAAGAACAAATCACAAAAGAAAAGGCGAACCTTGAAAGGCAGACGAAAAGCTTAGAAAAACTGAATGAGGAAAACAAGGCGCTCGCCGGTAAAGCAAAAACAGAAGAGGAAGACATCATCCGCGCCTATCAGACGGTTCAAGCCGTTTATCATATGGTATGTGAAACGGAAAAGTCAATTAAGACCGCATCCGAGCGGGCAAACGAGACGCAAACGGAACTCCGCATCCGGCGTGAGGAAGCGAGAACGGCTGCATTAACAAAAGAATTATCGGAAAAACTAATTGAAGGAAAACCTTGTCCCGTGTGCGGCTCAACTCATCATGACCGAACGCAGTCCGCTCATGAAACCTACACGCTTAATACGGACACAGAAGGACATTTACAGCAGATCGAGGCGCTGCTGGCTGAAGCGGCGTCCCTTTCTCAGGAAGTGCTGACGGCTAAGGTTACATTGGAGGAGCAGTCAGGGCGCTTCATCGAAGAATGTCCGTTTTTACAAACCGCCCTAGTGCCGGAGCTTGAAGCGGCTCCTTCCATTCACGGCCGCCCGCTCGATGAAGCGTTCAGCGCCGTCCGTTTAGAATGGAAACAAATGAAGCAGGATATGCTGTCTGTAAAAACGAAAGTCACAAGGCTGATCAGTGCATATCAAAACACCGTTAAACAGGCGGAACAGCTGAACGAACGGATTCGCTATGAGGAAAAAGAAGCGGAGCGCCTCCGAGAGTCGTTAGAGGAGCTTCAATCGTTGTCAGAAAGCCGGCTGAAGCAGTATAACGAAGCATGCGGGGATATGCCGCTGAACCGGATTGACAAGTGGCAGGCATCTATAGAAGAGAAGGATCAACAAGCCGAGGAATGCGAAAAGCGAATTGAACGCAGCATTGCATTTCTGAAAGAGCATGAAGAGGAAAAAGAACGGCTGCAGGAAAAATGTCATCAGCTTGAACGGGAGCGGCTGGAGATTCACTATACGTCAGAACGCATTCAACACGTGATCGACGGATATGAAAACGAGCTCGGACCGTCAGCTGAAGGAAAACCGATCACTATAAAGCTCGAAGCGGTGCAAAGCGAATTACAGCTGTTAAAAACGAAAGAGCAAACCCTTTTTGACGAACTGAAGCGGGCCCAGCAAACTCTAAATGAAGCAAAAGGACGGGCGTCCGGCAGTGATATTTCGGTAAGGGATGCAAAGGCAGCACTTGAGAAAGCGGAAAAGGACTGGCGGGAACGCTCGAAAGACACCGTCTTTACAGAAGCAGCCGATGTCAAAAGAAGCTTGCTTCCAAAGGAGCAGTCAGAGCAGATAAAAAGAGAAATTGATGAATTTCAAGATCGTACAAAACAGCTCATTGCAAATATCCGCCGTGTCAGTGATAAATTAGCCGAACGGCAAGTGACTGAAGAAGAATGGACGGAGACCGTTTCGCTGCTGCAGCAGGCGGAGGCGGAATTCGGTGCCGCCATGGAGGAAAAAGGGGCGCAGGCGAAAGCCTTTACGGTCATGAAAGAACAGCATAAACGCTTCACGGAAATCGAAGCTGAGCTGAAAAGCTGGCAGACTCATATTGACAGGCTTGATAAGCTTCAGTCCGTATGTAAAGGAAATACATTTGTCGAATTTTTAGCCGAAGAACAGCTGGAAAGCGTAGCACGTGATGCCTCGGCCCGGCTCGCAGCGCTGACACGGCAGCGCTATGCCATATTGGTCGATTCCGAAGGCGGATTCGTTATGCGCGACGATGCAAACGGGGGCGTCAAACGGCCCGTATCAAGCCTTTCAGGAGGGGAGACGTTCCTTACCTCGCTGTCGCTTGCGCTTGCATTGTCCGCTCAAATTCAGCTGCGGGGACAATATCCGCTGCAATTCTTTTTCTTAGACGAAGGTTTCGGCACCCTTGATCAGGGACTCTTGGACACCGTTGTCACCGCGCTTGAAAAGCTCCAATCAGACAATCTGTCTGTCGGGGTGATCAGCCACGTGCAGGAGCTGAGGGCGCGGCTGCCAAAAAAACTCATCGTTCATCCGGCCGAGCCGAGCGGAAAAGGCACCCGTGTCACATTAGAGTTGATGTAGAAAGGGAGAAGGATGTTGGCTAAACCTTCCGGGGGGCACATGTGAATGATGCGGCCGCCATCATGTGCGGGTGACGGAGCACCGCCTGACACCTAAGGAAGAAGGCGGGATATTTCTTTCGACCGTGATGCTCTGCATCCCCTGCCATAAACAGATTCACGCGCTGTACACGAATCAGGAGCCGGCGGTCAGGCTTTCCGGGATGGAAGAGCTGCGGCGCGATCCAAAACTCGCCCGATTTGCGAAACGGATCAGAAAACAGCTGCCGGAAAAGCTTGTGAAAACTAAAAAATCAAATGAACGGAAAGACCAAAAAGCAGCCCTCTCCACAAAGAGCGGCTGCTTTTTATCCATTTCCAACCATATCTTGATCGCTGACATCGGGGTCTATATAGTTTGTCGCATTGACAATGTTGTTTAATAACAGGAAATCTCCGGTATTGCCTGCTCCCGAACCGAGCGCAGATTTAGAAGAGCTTTTTGGAGAAAGGTAAAAGGAATCACCAAAGTTTACGACTCCGCCCGATATGGAATTGATAGCTATAGGTCCGGTAATTGCTGGCATAAACGACACCCTTTATAGAAGTCTCACCGTCATTATATGTCAGCTTCGGGATGATTGTGAGTTTGGCGAGCCAATCTGCCTAATATGCTTAAGTCTTGATTCCCCGAGCACAATTGACGCTGAGCCGGTCTGAAACACAGAAGAGGACGATAATCCCTGAACTTTGACGCTCCTGACCTGAATAGAGGGCATTTCGTGGCAGAAAGCGCTTTGGACGCCTGTTTCCGGAAGCGGCATCACGACCGGCTGCTGAAAGACTTGGTATTCTTTTTTGTGAAAAGAGCCTTCATCGTCTCTGTATGTGGCAATGGGACGCTGCACGGCGAATACTTTTGTTTTCATATCAATTTCATTTGTGTCACCGGCTTGAAAGACACTTGCAATCCCGAGTGAATTGACCTTGGCGATCCTGAGGCGTGAAATTCGCTTTAACATTATTCAGGAGACAGCGGGACTACAGGCCCGATAATGAGAGATTCCGGCGGCGTGTCAAAAATCGAAGACAAGTAGACTGAATCCGTATCACCGATTAATAATAGGGAGGAACTCGATACCCCGGTAGAATGGATATCGCCGACTTCGATCTGCCGGTTAATAACCGTAAAAATCATGATGGATCATCACCTTTCATTTCACCAGGTATGTGTTTAATAAAATGCTCGACTGCCCTTACGATATCCCGCTTGACGTGTTCAGCGATTTGCTCGGCATATTGCGCGGGCTGCATGTTTTCTTCTTTTTTTACATGCGACATGTAATATTGAATCCGGCTGTCCATCTGTTTTCTGATATCTTCTATAATGTGATATTTGTTTGTTTCATCAAGCCTGCTTTCGTGCTGCTGTTCGAGCTGTTCTAACAGAAGGGGGATTTCTTCATTCAAATACATATCGACATTCTGGCGGATTTGCTGCATTTGCTGGCCCGCCTGCTCCTGCTGCATCATTCCGACCTGCGGAGCTGTCTGGCTGACCTCGAAATTTTGCACGGCGTCAGGATCAGTCGGATTCAATCCGATATTCAGCGTACCTTCGAGCCGTTCAATCTTTAGCTGGTCGAATTTATACTCCAGCCGCTCGATTGTTGTGGAGGGCCGCTGTTTCATCGTGGACATTTCATTTTGAAACTCTTTCAGCTGCCTTTCGAGCTCCTGAATTTGCAGTGCCTGCTGCTGGACGAAGGAATTTAAATTCTGCAGGTAGGATGAAACGGATTGGTCATACATTACATTCACCTCGCATGTGTTTTCCTTCTGAAATTACCGGCTTGAAGACCGAAACGGCACAAATGCCGGCGAACCCGTACCCTCTGAAACGGCTACAGTCTGCCCCGCACTGACGGCCGGCGCTGCTTCAACATAACTTCCCGTATTATACAGGTTAGAAAGCGATTTAATAGAACCGGCGCTTCCAATTTGCAGAATGGAGGAGTTACTGACAGATTCAACACGCATATAATTGATTTGGATCGTTTGATTGACGTAAAAATTCATATTTGGACCTCCTTTATGCATTTCCTGCCATTGGCTGATCGATTACATCATTATCGTACACATTCGTTGTGTTTCTGTAATTCGTCAGTGTGAGATTGTCTCCGGTATTGAAGCTGCCCGCTCCGGCAAAAGTCTTAACCTCGCTTTTGGGAGAAATGGTGATGCAGTCGCCTATATGCACGACTCCGCTCGTACCGACGGCATTAATTTTAAACGCTCCGACAATTGCGGGCATACGAGCACATCCTTTTCGTGAAGGTTTTTGGAAAATTGCACATCAGGAGCATACTTGGGCTGCCTGCCTAGAATAGCTTATGACAAACGCGCATTTTTGTGAGCGGAAAAATCGGCGGGCACAAAAAACACCGGCGGCACACTGCCCCGGTGTGAAACAGCGCTTCACTTCGTTGCGCCGCAATTGTGCATTCACGTGCTGCACAATTGTATGTGTTTGCCGCTTTTTAGAAACATATATCCTGTGTAAGAGAAACCATCTCTTTATCCATTATTCATGCAGCTTGTAAATAGACCGCGCCCTTTTGAGGAACCCGGATTGCGGGATCATGATGTCTGATGGTGCCGGGGCTTTGATCTGTGTATTTGTTTTCAGAGGGCTGGCTCTTTCAAGGTTTTTTTACTTACAGCTGAATTAATTTGTCTGCCCCGCGGGCTCCTTGGTGTCTTTGGTTTGTTCACATCGGATGAGCTGAGCCCGGCATCCGTTTAAGAGGATGTCCAGCTCTTGGCTGCACCGGATAGTCTCTGTCGCATTGATTCCGAATTTTTGTGCTGTTTCGAATAAGGTCAATCTCATTTCTTCAATTTTTCTGTTCATCGTGTGATCTCCAATTCTCGATTATTTTGGAAAACATAGGATGCTAGTAGTATAACCTATTTTATCCGCGAAGGTTTTCTTTCGTCAATATGACTAAAAAAGTGACAATATTTGATACTCTTTTCCTGTGATGAAAAAAGGATTTCCGTCCTCGGAGAAAGAATAAATAGAGGAACGGCAGATTTAAAAATGATGGGGGATTAACATGAAATTTGCGACAGGGGAACTGAACAACCGAAAGTTTGTCGGTCTGATCATTGATGATGACAAAATCTTAGATTTGCAAAAGGCTGAAAAAAGACTGTTTGAACTTGAGACGATTCCGGGTTCGCTGATGGAATGTATTGAAAAAGGAGATAAGTTTGCCGCGCACGCCCGGCAGCTTGCGGAATGGGCGAAAAAACCAAATGATGAGTCCGGGTCATTTATGTATGCGCTGTCTGACGTGAAGCTCTGTGCGCCTATTCCCAGACCTTCAAAGAATGTGATCTGCATCGGGAAAAATTATCGGGATCACGCCATTGAAATGGGAAGTGAAGCGGATATTCCGGAGCACCCCATGGTATTTACCAAGTCGCCGACAACCGTTATCGGCCACGGCGATACAGTCAAAAGCCACGCCGGCGTAACGGACCAGCTTGATTATGAGGGAGAGCTCGCGGTCGTCATTTCAAAAAACGGATCGCACATTTCCAAAGAAGAAGCGCACGATTATATATTCGGATACACCATTGTGAACGATATTACAGCGCGCGATCTGCAACAAAAACATAAACAGTTTTTTATCGGCAAAAGCCTTGATACGACGTGTCCGATGGGACCGGTCATTGTACATAAGTCCGCGGTCAGCGATCCGCAAAGCCTGAAGGTTGAGACGCGGGTGAACGGGGAACTGCGCCAATCCGGTTCGGCAGGCGACATGATTTTTCCGATCGCGGAATTGATTGAGGCGCTTTCAAAAGGAATGACGCTTGAAGCCGGAGATATTATAGCGACGGGAACACCGTCGGGCGTCGGCAAAGGTTTTCAGCCGCCGAAATTTCTGAAACCGGGCGATCGCATTGACATTACGATTGAGCCGATCGGCACGCTGTCGAATCAAATCGGATAATTGTGTGTCTTTCTGCAATTGATAATGCTTCCTGGCGGCTTGTTGTGGTACCATAAGTGAGGCAGATTGATCTGATAGGGGGAATTGAAAATTATGACACATTGGCATATTACATCATGGGTCATTGCGCTTATTCTGGTGTTTGTCAGCTACGGGATGTACGATTCCGGAAAAGCGAAGGGCGCGAAAATCACGCATATGATTCTGCGCTTATTCTATATTATTATTATTCTGACCGGCGCTGAGCTGTTTGTCCGTTTTGCTAACTGGAACGGAGAATACGCCGGCAAAATGCTGCTCGGCATCATTACCATCGGCCTGATGGAAATGCTTCTGATCCGCAAGAAGAAAGGCAAATCGACTGCGGGCATGTGGATCGGTTTTATCATCGTTCTCATCCTGACGGTTTTACTCGGCCTGCATTTGCCGATCGGCTTTCACTTATTTTAACTGATGACTTTATGGCCCGGATGCCGATCCGGGTTTTTTTATTTGCAGGTTATGCCTTCATACTCAACAGTAACATTACTGAAGAAGGTTGGTGCTGCCAAATGAGAAATGTAATGAAAACATGGGGCGGAGAATGGATCGTAAAAGACCGTTCTAATCCGAACCGGACGTGCCGGCCGCACATTCTTCTTCCGCAATATTTTGGCGTAAATGGACCTATCCGATTTCCGAGTATTTTAACATATCCTTAAATATTCCTTTACTGGGTATCTGTTTCCTTGGGATTGTGCTACTCTTCAAGAGAATCAAAGAAGAATAGGGGGATTCCGAGATGAGACGAAAGAGATTCATATCGTTTGGGGCGGCCATTTTGACAGCGGCTCTTGTGCTGAGCCTCGCCGCTCCGTTTTCAGAAGTATCTGCCGCAGAGCCGATTGAGCAAGCACAAGCCTTGGAAAACGGAAAGGCACAGTCCGGAGTGATTGATGAGCCGGAACAATCAGTTTGGTATAAAATAACGCCGAGTAAAGATGAAGTATCAAAAGATTCACATATGGCGTTAACCGTAAGCAGTCAATCCTTCTTAAATGTATCCGTCTACTCCAGCAAAGAGAAAGCCCTCAGCGGCGACACGTTTGACATGTACCGTTCTTACACAGACCAAGAGAAAAGCGAAATCAACGTTCCGCATGCCTGGCAAGGCCCTTACTACATAAAAGTAGAGTACTTAGGGGAAGATTCTGAGGAAGAGGGCAGCATTCAAAACGAAAGCGCAAAAAAAGCAGCCTACACTATCAGCTATAAAGGCACAACGCTCCAGCCGGCAGATCTTGAACAGGAGGAATCCTGCCCTGTAGAAATGAGCGTCAGCCAGAAAAAAGCGGGAACCGGTATTTTAAAGGATCTGAGAACGATTCGTGATCAAGAGCTGAATCAAACAGCTTCAGGAAAAGAACTGTCTAAGCTCTATTACAAAGCCGCCCCGTTTATCGCAGCAAAACTCGTTTTCAACAAAAAAGCTAGAACCGAAATCTATCAGGATCTTGTGACATTGAAGCCGCTGTTCAGCGACACGGCTGAAAACGGAAGCAATTCCTCATACACGGTGACTGACAAAGACCAAAAAGCGATTGAACGGCTATATGCCGCCGCATTGCAATCGGCACCTTCTTATTTGAAAAAAGAAATGAAACAGCAAGCAAATAAGCTTCACATTCACAGCTTAAAAGGCAAAACAGCCGGAGCATTTTTAACAGAAAACAAGCTGGCTCCTGAAAGCAAAGTTCAGATGCAGAAAGTGATTTTTAAATTAAAACATAACAAAAGCCTTGCCGCAGTCACTAAAGAAGCAGCAGGCTTCAAGGCAAGCGCGCAATCTAAAAAAGATATATCCCAAATCAAGCAGGCGAAGAAACTGTTTGACAACCTTTATTCCTTTGAAATGCCGAAAGATCAAAAACAAAACGGCACATACTCTATCAGCCCCAAACGGGTGAAGGACACGGCATCTTTACTGTCAAAACTGCCGGCTGTTGAATTTGCCGAACCTGTGCGTGAATACAAAAGCCAGTCGGCCGACATTCAGTATCCTTACCAATGGTCACTGAAAAACGGCGGCGCGGACGGGGGTATAAAAGGAGCGGATGTGAAATTTGACCAGGCGTCATCGCTGCTGTCAAAACGCAAGCTCAATGACACGCTCATCGCTGTCGTGGATACAGGAGTAGACAGCACACTTGCTGATCTGAAGGGAAAGGTAAGGACCGATTTAGGGCACGATTTTGTAAACAGAACAAACAGTGCGCTTGATGATCAAGGGCATGGCACACATGTTGCCGGGATTATTGCCGCGAAAAGCGATAACAGTTACTCTATGGCAGGACTGAATGCTAAAGCCGGCATTATTCCCGTAAAAGTGCTGGATTCTACAGGTTCGGGAGATACAGAGCAAATCGCCCTTGGCATTAAATATGCGGCCGACAAGGGAGCGAAAGTCATTAACTTGAGTCTCGGCGGAGCATACAGCCGTGTGCTTGAATTTGCCCTGAAATATGCGGCATCAAAAAATGTCGTTATTGCCGCGGCAAGCGGAAATGAAGGCCAGAATGAGCTGTCCTATCCGGCTTCATCAAAATATGTCATCTCTGTCGGCGCAAGCAATCGGATGGATATGACGGCTGATTTCTCAAACTATGGAAAAGGGCTCGATTTGACAGCGCCCGGGTCTGATATTCCGAGTCTCGTGCCGAATGGAAATGTAACGTATATGAGCGGCACGTCAATGGCCGCGCCGCATGTATCGGCTGCCGCAGGCTTGCTGCTGTCCCAAAATCCGAAGCTCAAGCCGAATGAAGTGGAAGCCAAATTAAAGCAGACCGCGGACGATATTTCGTTTAAAAGCGAGGACGGCCAAGAAGAAGAGCTGTATGATGACAATGGCGACCCGATTCCGATTCCTGTCATCCCGGGAGTTGACTGGCATTCCGGCCACGGCCGCCTGAATATCATGAAGGCAGTCAGCGCCGTTGATTTAGGCCTTGAAATCAACAAGCTTGAAAGCACACAGACAGCTGTCAGAGGAAAAGCGAAAGAGGGCACGGCCATTGAAGTCATGAACGGCAAGAAAAAACTCGGCAGCGCTAAAGCAGGTAAAGACGGCAAATTTAAAGTGAATATCCCGATGCAGAAAAAAGACACCGTTTTACAAGTGAAAGCTGCTAAAGATGACGCAAAAACATCTGTCACCATTGTCACAGCCAAAGGAACCCCGTCCGCCGCGCCTAAGGTCAGCAAAGTGACATCAAAAGACACGGCGGTTAAAGGAAAAGCAAACAGCCAAGCGAAAATCACCGTCAAAAATAAAGCGAAAAAAGTAATCGCGACGCAGAAAGCTGATCAAAAAGGCGCGTTCTCCGTCAAAATCAAAAAACAAAAAGCAGGCACCGTGCTTTATGTGACGGCTGCCGATACGGATAAACAAGAAAGCAAAGCAGTCAAAGTAACTGTCGGAAAATAAAAACAGGCGGCGTCTTTAAAGGGCGCCGCCTGTTTTACTTACGCTGTCCCGCCGTGTTTTGCGGTTGAATACATGATGGAGCGCCGCCCGTCCGACGCCGTCCATTCAAACCGATCGTTTTTCCCCGAGCTGCCGCGGTGATGCTGTAGGGCGCACTGGGCGTCATCTGCCGAAAAGTGGTAGAACGATACGCCTTCACCGGAGAACATCGCTTGGTTGTAGGAAAAAACACAATCATATACAGACAGGCCGAACCCGTGCAAATGCTTCAGAAACAAGAGAAACGTTTCATCATCAAGTGAGTCCAGCAAGTCCAAAAGCGGCCGTTTCACCGTCTTTTCATAACGGATCGTTTCCCCGCCCGAAAGGACAATCGTTCCCCCGGAACCCACCTCGGCTGTATTGCCTTGAATCCGGGACGGCTGCCATTTGCCGTCAAGTTTAATAAATACGGCAGCGTTTCCGAGGCTTTCAGCAAGCAGAATGTCTCCATCCCCGTTCTCAACAAGGCAGATGCCGTCCTCTATCATCAGCGTCCCGCGCTCCCATTTGTTCTTTTCTGAAAAAAGCTGTTTTCGTTTCATTTTGCGCCGGTCTCCTTTGTTTTTTCTTCTCTTCCGTTCTTTCCATTTCAAGCTTGTCTCATACAACTCTTACTGGGACAAATCAACTATCTGTGTTTCTCTGCATAAACTGGGTAAAGTGCTGATAGAAACGAATTTGAAACCGACAGAAACGGGATTGGAGCTGATATCACATGTGTGGAATTACGGGTTGGATCGATTTTAAAAAGCAGCTCGTCCAAGAGAAACATATTATGAACAAAATGACAGACACTCTTTCAAAACGGGGACCTGATGATTCAAACGTTTGGGGAGAGCCCCATGTTTTATTCGGACATAAAAGACTTTCAGTCGTTGATATTGAAGGCGGGCGCCAGCCGATGGCCTGCACGCATCAAGGAGAAACGTATACGATTATTTATAATGGCGAGCTGTATAACACAGAAGATTTGCGGAAAGAGCTGCAGGCGCGTGGGCACCGGTTTGAACGGACATCTGATACAGAGGTGCTGCTGCATAGCTATATTGAGTGGCAGGAGGAGTGCGTTCACCGCTTGAACGGCATTTTCGCCTTCGCGGTTTGGGATGAAAAGCGGGAGCGGTTGTTTGCGGCAAGAGACCGGCTCGGCGTAAAACCGTTTTTTTATAAAGAACATGGGTCTTCTTTTCTGTTTGGCTCAGAGTTGAAAGCCATCCTCGCACATCCTGATGTGAAAGCCCGCACAGACAGTATCGGGCTTGCCGAAGTGTTTGGCCTCGGTCCGTCCAGATCACCCGGCAGCGGCGTTTTCAAAGGGATTAACGAGGTCCGCCCCGCCCACGCGCTCACCTTTTCAAAAGACGGTTTGTCCATATGGCGTTATTGGAATGTAAAAAGCGAACCGCATACAGACAGCTTTCATGATACGGCTGCTCACGTTCGGTACTTATTTCAAGATGCGGTCACGCGCCAGCTCGTTTCCGACGTGCCGGTTTGCACATTTTTATCAGGCGGGCTTGATTCAAGCGCCATCACCGCCATTGCCGCAGAACATTTTGAAAAAGAAGGAAGAGATCCGCTTCATACTTATTCGATCGATTACGAGGAGAACGACAGATTTTTTAAAGCGAGTGCTTTTCAGCCGAATGACGACGGCCCGTGGATCGATAAAATGATAGGCGCATTCGGCACACAGCACCATAAGTGTGTCATCACGCAAGATCAATTGGTAGAACATCTTGAGGAATCCGTTCTCGTCAGAGATCTTCCGGGCATGGCCGATGTTGATTCCTCTTTGCTGTGGTTTTGCCGCGAAATTAAAAAGGACTTCGTCGTCAGCCTTTCAGGAGAATGTGCCGATGAAATTTTCGGGGGATACCCGTGGTTTCACCATGCGGCAGCAGAAGAAGGATTTCCTTGGATGAGGTCTACTGAGGAGAGGATCACCCTCTTAGATGAAAAATGGCAAAAACGGCTGCACTTAAGAGAGTACGTGAATGCAAGATATGAAGAAACAATCGCGGAAACACCGCTGCTAGACGGCGAGACGGGCGCCGATAAAGCGAGAAGACAGCTGTTTTACCTGAATATGCTGTGGTTTATGACAAATCTGCTTGACCGCAAAGACCGCATGAGCATGGGCGCCAGCCTTGAGGTGCGTGTGCCGTTTGCCGATCACAGGCTGGTGGAATACGTATGGAATATCCCGTGGGAAATGAAAATGCATGACAATCGGGAGAAAGGTATTTTACGAAAAGCGCTCGAAGGCCTGCTGCCGGACGATATTCTGTACCGCAAAAAAAGCCCGTATCCGAAAACCCATCACCCGAAATATACAAAAGGCGTCACAGAATGGCTGAAAACGATTTTACAAGAAAAAGATTCCGTGCTCCACATGCTGCTGGACAGAAAAAAATTAGAAATGCTGCTGGAAACAGAGGGGTCATCTTTTCAAGTTCCGTGGTTCGGGCAGCTGATGAAAGGTCCGCAGCTGATCGCCCACCTCGCCCAGATCCATACATGGTTTGAGGCGTACCGCATCGACATAGAAGAATAGCCGTGCCGCGACCGGTTTCCTTTAACGGATATCGGTCTTTTCATTGTGAAACATATGATAAACTAAACAGATAGAGGAGTGAGTGACATGACCGAATATGAAACGTGCGGACAAATCATTAAAAAGCATCTTCCCTTATGTGACAAAGCCTTTTCGTCTCTTCCGCTGAAAAACAGGCGGGCGGCATGGGCTGTGCTGGCTTTGTTTCATCAAGCCGAACAGCTCGCTGACCTTCATGAGCTTGTCCTTTTTGAACAGGCCGCGGACGCCTTTCTCAACGGGACAAGCCCCGGCGGCTTTTTGTGGGAGGCGCTAGGCGATGCCCGCCGGCAATTTACATTAGAGGAAGAGCCCTTTTGTGAATTCATCGCAGGCCAAAGGCAAGATAGAGAGAAAGGAACATATGACGAGCTTGATGAACTGCTTATGTACGCCTATCAGACGGGCGGCGCCATCGGTTTACTCATCCTGCCGATATGCGCGCGCAGAAATCAAGACAAGCTCCGCAACGCCGCCGTATCACTGGGAGTGGCCATTCAGCTGACACGCCTCCTCAGGGATATCGAAACGGATAAACGTCAAAAAAAGCGCTTGCCGCGGCAAGTGATGCAGCAGTTCGGCTATACGGAAGAAGAGCTCAGCAGCCAGACGGTCAACAAGGCTTTTATCAATGTGTGGGAGTATATCGCTTTTGAAGCGGAGGCGTATTATGAGGAAGCCGCAGAAGCGATGCCGCTGTTTCCGTTATATTCGCAATCAGCCGTTTGCGATTTGGCTTCACGTTATCAAACACAATTGAAAGAGATCAGAGACATGCTTTCTCAAGCGTAAAAAACGCCCGGCTTCATTGCGAAGCTTCGGGCGTTTATGCGATTCCTTTTTGAATCCAAATCCGTGACCGCCATCTTCTGTACATTAAAATGCCTCTGACCCATTCATCCGCGATAAAGGAAATCCACACGCCCATCAGCCCGAATCCGAAATAGATGCCGAACAGATATGCGAGAGGAAGGCCGATGCCCCACATGGAAATCATCGCCATATAAACGGGGAATTTCGCATCTCCGGCCGCCCGCAGCGAGTTGATGATGATGACATTAAATGAACGGCCGGGTTCAAGAATAATCGTCATGGCAATCAGCATGCTCGCCGTGGCGATAATGTCCGGGCTGTTTGTGAAAAGTCCGATCAGATCCTTTGAAAACAGCGTCATGACAAGGGATGTCAGCGCAGCAATGCCGAGCGCCCAATACAGGCTTTTCATACAGCGGTGATATGCGTCATCAAATTGTTTGGCGCCGATATACCTGCCGATTAAAATTTGTGTGCCTTGGCTGATCGCTGTCCCGAATAAAAGGATAAACATGGTGATGTTTTGCGTGTACACCTTTGTCGTCAGCGCCTGTGCACCCATGATGGCGATAAAATAAGTGACAACCATTTGCGAAATGTTGTAAGACAGCTGTTCGCCGGCAGACGGAATGCCGATTTTCAACAGCTTGCGCAAGTGCTCTTTATGGACGTGAAATACTTTCTTAAACGTTAAGCCGAGGCCGATGCGTTTTTTGACGATCATTATCATCGCAATTAATCCGATGACCCGCGCGATGGACGTAGACATCGCAACTCCTGCGACGCCGAGAACCGGCAAGCCCAACGGCCCGAAAATGACAAGAAAGTTACCGGCGATATTTAATATATTCATTCCGATCGTGACAAACATCGTATCCTTCGTATAGCCGTAGCTTTTTAAGATGGCGCTGAACGTCATAATCAGCGCTTGGATAAATGAAAGGCCGCCGACCACCTGTAAAAAGACTTTGGCATCAGGCATCAGTTCATTTGAAAGGCCCATCACACGAAGCATCGGGACGGCCGCGAAAAAAACGGCGGCGCTGATCGCGAGGCTGATGACAAAGTTTGCCCCGATGGAAACGTATGCCACTTCCTGTGCTTCTTTTTTCTGTTTAGAGCCTAAAAATTGCGAAATAACGATTGTTGTGCCGGTTGCAATGAAGCTGAACATCACGATAATTAAATTTAAGATCTGATTGCTGACGCCCACAGCCGCCACACTGTTGTCTGAGTATTGGCTAAGCATAAGAGTGTCGGCGTTCCCCATAAACATATATAATGAAACCTCAATAAATATCGGCCAAGTAAGCGCAAATAATGAGAGATTGTGATCAGCAGATTGTTTGAAGGCAGTTCGTTTTAAAATCGCTTGTTTCATTGTTTTACCCCTTTCTTAACAAAATCAACGTTTTAAAGTGTACCGCCATTTTCTTATAATAAAAAGGGAGAGAAACGAAACTTCTTGCAAAAATCCGACTTAAAAAGGAGGGCCTTTAAAAAATGGCTTTTCTCGAGTTTACTGTCCCTCCATTCCCGGCGTTTATCGCCGCGGGAGAAGGAGTTTTCAAAAAAGGCGAAACACATGTGAGGCGGATTTTCTCCGTATTTGATCTGTTATATGTGACCAAGGGCGTCCTGTACATCACAGAAGACGGAAACTCTTTTTCGGTTGAAGCGGGGGAGTATATTCTGCTTTCTCCGGGTCTGGAGCATTACGGCACGAAAGGCAGCGAGGAGACGACCTGCTACTCGTGGCTTCATTTTGAGGGAGCGGCATATGACGTTACGGAAAAAGCCGGGAACAACTGGGCTGAACTGCGGCACAAAAAGGGCAGCTTTGAAGAGCCGGCCCGCTACCGTCTGGCATTGCCGCAAAAAGGAAAGGTGCGGCGCCCGCAGTTTATGGCGGGACAATTCGGCGTCCTCATTGATGACAGCGCCGAAAATTCCGATTTGCCGCTGAGAAAGCAGATTCTGTTTGAGGAACTGCTGCTGCATTTGCAAAAAGAAGCCTTTCAAATTCCGTCAGCGAAGGAAAGGGTCGCATGGGAGGCCGCACGCTACTTACAGGAGCATTTTCAAGAGAAAACGACCATTAAAGCGCTCTCCTCGGCGCTTCATTACAATCAAGACTATGTGACCCGCTGCATGCAGCAGGTGCTCGGTGTCACGCCCGGCCAATATGCGAACAAAGTAAGAATGACGGAGGCGAAGCGCCTGTTATCCTCAACCAATGACAAAATGGGGGTGATTGCCGACGCCATCGGCATGGAAGACCCGACGTATTTTTCTAAACTGTTTAAGCAGATCGAGGGCGTAACTCCGTTGGAATACCGCAAATTCGTAAGCCGCAAGATAGACTGAGCTTGGCGTATATGAGGAAATCAGAAAACAGATGAGGGATTTGTTGTATGAAAATCACAATCTATGATGTGGCGGATAAAGCGGGCGTCTCCATTACCACCGTCTCGCGGGTCATAAACAATACGGGGAGAATCAGTGACAAAACACGGCAAAAGGTGCTCCGCGTGATGGAGGAGATGGATTACCTGCCGAACGTCCACGCTTCTGCTTTAACCGGCAAACGGACAAATATTATCGGCCTGATCACCCCGGATATTTCAAACCCGTTTTTTGGGGAATTGGCGAAAAGCATTGAAGACAGCGCGAGTCTGCTCGGATTTCATATTATGATTTGCAGCACTGATTACCATCCGGAAAAGGAAACAAAGTATTTTTCAATGCTGAAACAAAAAAAGGCAGACGGAATTATTGTTGCGACAGGAATTGAACATGCCGACAGCATCAAGGCGCTGGACGATATCGTAAAATCCGGCATCCCGCTGGCGATGATTTCTCAGGACAGACTGCTCGTTCCGATGGACGTCGTCATTATTGACGACTTTCTCGGCGGCTATTCGGCAGCCAAGCATCTGCTTTCTTTGGGCCATAAGAAAATTGCCTGTATCACAGGCGACGGTTCGACGACAAGTGAAAAAGACAGGATGAAAGGGTTTCAGGAGGCAATGCGGGAAGCAGGAACGCATCTCGATGAATCGCTTATCATTCCAACGAGATACTCGCTTGAAAGCGGAAAAAAAGCTGCGGGTGCATTATTTGACCGAGACCTTCCGACGGCCGTGTTTGCGTTTAATGACGTCTTATCGTGTGCGGTGATTCAGGCTGCGCGTCTGCGGGGTATTCGGGTTCCGGAAGATTTATCCATCATCGGCTTTGATAATACCATTCTCGCTGAAATGGTCGATCCTCCGCTCACCACGATGGCCCAGCCCATTCATGAGATGGGGCGCCGCGTCGTTCAGCTGCTTATTGATGAAATTCAAGGAAAGAAAAAAACAAAAAGCAAAATCATCTTATCACCGGAACTCGTCGTCAGACAGTCCACTGCTCCGGCAAAAACGCGCCCGTAAGCTAAAGGGGCGCGTTTTTTTATCAAAAAGGGATTGTCAAAGGAGTGATAAGCATTGTAGAATGAAATCATCTTTTGAGAAAGCGCTTGCGCAAAATACTCCGAATAAGAAAAAGACCAAAAAGCATACATGAAAAATAAAGCGCTTTCAAATCGGTGTTTCTTAAAAGAGAAACCGTTTGCTCCGTTTAATCATCTTCGGCGCAGGGTTCTCATAAAAAGGAGTGTTTTACATGACAAATCAAGTCAAGTGTGCGGTTTTGGGATTGGGAAGATTGGGATATTTTCATGCACAGCATTTAATCAGCGAAGTGCAGGGCGCGCAGCTCTCGGCGGTCTGTGACCCGATGAAGGGAAGAGCTGAAGAAGCTGCAAAGGAACTCGGGATCAGCAAATGGTCGGAAAATCCGTACGAATTGCTGGAGGATGACAGCATTGACGCGGTGATCATTGTCACTCCGACAAGCACACACGCAGAAATGATTATAAAAGCCGCTGAAAACGGCAAGCACATCTTCGTTGAAAAACCGCTGACACTCAGCCTTGCTGAATCTAAAGAAGTCATGAAAAAGATAGAGGAAACAGGAGTCATCTGCCAGGTCGGCTTTATGAGGCGGTTTGATCCGGCGTACGCTGACGCGAAAAGACGAATCGATGCCGGGGAAATCGGCAAGCCTATTTATTATAAAGGCTTTACTAGAGATTATGGCTCACCGCCGGCGGAATTTATTAAACATAGCGGCGGCCTTTTCATTGACTGCTCGATTCATGATTACGATATGGCCAGGTATCTCATGAATGCTGAAGTGACGTCCGTCAGCGGACACGGCCGGATTTTAAAGCATCCGTTCATGGAAGAGTGCGGAGATGTCGACCAGGCATTGACGTATCTTGAATTTGACTCAGGCGCTGCCGGAGATGTGGAGGCAAGCAGAAATTCCCCGTACGGCCATGACATCCGCGCAGAAATTATCGGCACAACGGGAACTATATTAGTGGGAACGCTGCGGAACCGGCATGTCACCGTTTTGACGGAGGCTGGCAGCAGCTATGACATTATTCCTGACTTTCAAACCCGCTTTAAAGACGCCTACCGTCTGGAGCTTGAGCATTTTGCGGCATGTGTGCAAAAAGGGGAAACACCGATTGTCACAGAAGTCGATGCCGCAATTAATTTAGAAATCGGCATCGCCGCGACCGATTCCTTTAGAACAGGAAAGCCTGTGAAGCTTACGGCAGGCATCCGCTATGCCGGAATATAATTGTATCCGCTTTGCTCCGATGCTCAGCCTGCCGGCTATCTATGATCATATCTTTATAACTTCAAAAACAGTTAAAAGCAAGGGGCAGCTCAGCCCTTGCTTTTTTTATTCACCTCTTCTTTCGTATAAAAAATAAATATAGTCAGTCGGTACGCCTTTATGTCCCATTTGGTGAAGCATAGCGCTTATATTGCCGCGATGGTATGTGCCGTGGTTCACAACATGCCGGATGATATCGGCGTATGTCGTATGAAGTGTTCCGTAGTGCGGGTGAGAAATGGAGATCGAACTTTCCGTATCCTCCAGCCCCGTTAAAAATTTGCCGTATTCTTCATAAAGCGCCGTCATCCTATGTTCAATCGCATCGTGATCTCCGTGCAGTTCCTTAAATTGAGCGAGACTCTGAATGATTTGCTCGTGCGTTTCACCGTAAAGCGTTTTAAGCCAGACATAGTCAGCCTGGCACATATGCAGCAGCACAGCATTGACGGACGGAAAAACACTTTCTGCTTCCTGATTCAGGCTTACAGCAGGCACGTTTTTCAGATGCTGAAATATTTGCTGATTGGCCCATACGTGATAGTCATAGAGCTTTTGAATTTGAGACATTCACATTCCCCCTTTTCCTTTCTGTACATTCAACGCTTATGGGGAAATCCCTTTTTAACGCATTCGCAGGCATACTTGGAGAAGGGTATTAAGCTGGGGCCATTGTCCTGTAATAGGCATTACAGGACAATGGCCCCGAGCGCTCTCGCAAAAGTAATGGCATGGGCGGGGGCTATGCGGCATCCTTTCAGCTTATCAAGCGAGACGTGCATGTCCTCAAAGGTGCATGTGCTGATATCCATGTTGAAAAGAGAAGTGCCGATGAAGTTTGCGCCGTCCAAATTACATGCATCAAACTGTGTGTGCTCCAGAGCGGCATCATTGCATTCACTTTCAGAAAGAGTGCATTGTTCAAAGCGTACATGCTTCATATTTGAATAGCTGAATGAACTGTAATTGGCATGGCAGTCTTCAAACCGCACATTACGCAAGGTGCAGTCAGCCAGATTCACTCCGAGCAATTTTGAGTTTTGAAAGACCGTTCTATGGATGATGCTCCCGCTGAAATCGGCGTTTGACAAATCGCATTTTTCAAACCGCACATCCGTACATTCCATATGTCTGAACGAGACGTCCGTAAAGACCATATTTCTGAAAATCACCTGCTCTGCACACAAGTGCTGCAGCTCATATCCGGTGATTGAACCATTTTCAATCACCGCCTCCTTTATATGATCCTCCTTAAGTGCTTCACTGAAAGAAAGAAGCGGTAATTGCTCCGGAATTTTCGGTTTTTGTATCGTATTCATCGACTTACTCCCTTTACTAAAATAATAGCTGAAATCAGCAATTGAAACATATAGTGAATCGAAACGGTTTTTCTTATGATAATCAGAAAACATATACAGCACCGCCTGCAAAGCGTGCCTTGCATTCTTCGCCGATTTTCGCAGTGTTTCGCTTTATTGAAAGAGCGTAATGGAAAAGCGGAGCGGCGTCAACCGCTTGGGGCTGAAAAAACGGATAGGGGGAATGAGCAGATGGGATGCTACGTTCAAACCGAAGAAAATGTGAGTTTATTTGTCGAGGATATCGGGCAGGGACAGCCGATTGTTTTTCTGCATGGCTGGCCGCTCTGCCACAATATGTTTGAATATCAGATGAATGAACTGCCGAAAAAAGGGTTCCGCTGCATCGGCATTGATTTCCGGGGCTACGGCCAATCTGACAAGCCGTTTGAAGGATATGATTATGACACGATGGCTGATGATGTGAAGGCCGTCATCTACACGCTGGAGCTGAAGGATGCGGTGCTCGCCGGGTTTTCGATGGGCGGTGCCATCGCCATCCGTTACATGACAAGACACGGCGGGGCGGACATTAAAAAACTCATTTTAATGTCGGCGGCAGCCCCGGCATTTACAAAACGGCCTGATTATCCGTACGGCTTTCGAAAAAAAGACGTTGATGATTTGATTGCCGATTTTAAAAAAGACCGGCCGAAAGCGCTCGCCGATTTCAGCCGCATTTTCTTTGCGAAAAGCAAAACGCCGGAGTTCAGGCAATGGTTCCAGAATCTCGGTTTAAGCGCCTCATCTTACGGCACCCTTCATTCCGCCGCCGCTTTGCGGGATGAGGATTTACGCAAGGAGCTGAAGGATATTACAGTGCCGACACTGATTATGCACGGCGTGAAGGATAAGGTCTGTTCCGTTCATTTTGCGAAGGAGCTGAAGCGGCGGATTCAAAGTGCGAGCTTCATTCCTTTTGAAGAAAGCGGGCACGGCATCTTCTATGAAGAAAAAGACCGCCTTAATGAAGAAATCACCCGGTTTGCCAAAGAATAACGCGTCAAAAGCCCTGATAAGGAATATTCTTTTATCAGGGCTTTCGCTTGCCCGGCCGGAAAGTCAGGCAAGTTTTTTATACATGATCAGATGCGGACCGATGCCCGGAATGTCAAAGGTTTCGCCGATGCTTTTCCAGCCGAGCTTTTCATAATACCCTTTCACATGATATCTGGCGTTGCACCAGACAAGCGCCGCACCCATATCTGTCAGTGTCCGTTCTGCGTATGCAATTAATGTGCTTCCGGCTTTTTGCGTGCGGTATTCCGGGAGAGTCGCCATGCCGCGCAGCTGATAGGCGGGTGTTTCCTTTAATGTTTTTTGTTCTTGAGGATAGAAAGAGGCGATGCTGATCAGCGTCCCTTCGAAAAACGCCCCCAGATGAAAAGCGCCTGCCATGTTGTCCTGATCATATTTGCAATCCTCAATGGTCTGGTGAGGGCGCAGTATTTTATGTCTGATATTGTACGTATCTTCTGCGGTAATGGATTTTACTTCAAGCATGGCCATTCTCCTTTATCTGTTTCTTTTTCTTAATCGTACCATGAAAAGGCCGCCTGTCACATCAGGCGGCCTCATTTTTACCCGTATCAATGCAAATAGACATTTGTCCGCTTTTCATCCTTTTGCTTAATATAAGAGGCAAGCTCGGACGTCAAATCAGAACGGAGAAAAGGGGTGATTAAATAGATTCCGTTAAACAGCTCGCACGCCGTGTCAAGGAGGGACTTGGCGATGGCAAGGCCTTCGGTTTTCTGCTTCTGTTTATCCTCTCCGGCAAGCGCCATTTTTTCGCGGATGCCGTCTGACAGCTTAATACCGGGGATTTCATGATGGATGAACTCCGCGTTGCGGCTGCTTGTTAACGGCATTATCCCGATATATACCGGTGTTTGAAGATGCTTCGTTTCCTTGTGAATGTCAATGAGCTGCTGCTCTGAGTAGACAGGCTGGGAAACGAAATAATCGGCGCCGCACTCGATCTTTTTCTCCAGCCTTTTGACTGCCTTGTCAAGATGGCGGACATTCGGATTAAACGCGCCTGCCACGGAAAAACTGGTTTTTTTACCGAGCGGTTTTCCCGATAAGGAAATGCCTTCGTTGAACTGTTTAATCAGTCTGATCAAGTCAAAAGACGTTAAATCATAAACAGAGGTGGCCCCCGGAAAGTCGCCGATTTTTGAGGGGTCGCCCGTGATGGCTAAAATATCGGTGAGTCCGAGGGTATCAAGCCCCATTAAATGCGACTGAAGACCGATGATATTCCGGTCTCTGCATGTCAGATGGACGAGAGAACGAATATCAAGCCGCTCCTTTAATAAAGACCCGCAGGCGGCATTGCTGATCCTGGGCGTCGCGAGTGAATTGTCGGCGAGCGTCAGCGCCTCAATTCCGGTTTCCTTTAATTCAGCTGCCGCATGCAGAAATTTGTCAAAATTCAATTTTTTCGGCGGGTCAAGCTCCACAATAATCGAACGTTTTTTAGCGGCTATTTCGTTTAATCCCGGTTCGGCCCGTTCATCCCGGACAGCGATTACCTCTTCTTCCCGTCTGATTTTCACCTCTTTTTCCGTGACGGGAAGAAGCCCGCGGACTGCTTCCGCCATTGCCCGGATATGGTTTGGCGTCGTGCCGCAGCAGCCGCCGATAATCCGCGCGCCCTGCTTGCGGAATTCAACGGCGCTCTCACGGAAATAAGTGTTGTCTGTTTCATAAACAAGCCGGCCTTCTTCAAGAGACGGGAGACTGCTGTTCGGGTAGACGGATAAATAAGCGTCGCGGAAAATCGGCACTTCGGTGAGCGCCTCAATCATGTGATACGGGCCGAGACGGCAGTTAATGCCCGTTATATCAGCGCCGATGTCAGCAATCGACCTGAGCGCTTCCCTAAGCGGCGTGCCATCCTGAAGCACACCCTGCTCGTGCATCGATACATTGAGCATGATCGGGAGTTCCGTTTCCTTTCTCGCGATCTTTAATACTTCGCGCGCCTCCTCTAAATCATAATAGGTTTCTAACAGAAGGCCGTCCGGCTCTTCATGCAGTAAGAGATACAGCTGCTCCCGAAAGCTGCGTTTGATTTCTTCAAGGCTGTAGGCGTTTTTGTTAAAGGTGCGGATGCCGCCCATCGTTCCCAGCACATAGGCGCCGTCTGAGGAGGCACGCGCAATTTTGACCGCCTCCTGGTTAATTTTTTTCGTCTCATCCTCCAGTCCGTATCTCGACAGCTTAATGTAATTCGCCCCGTACGTGTTCGTTTGAATAATGTCGGCGCCTGCCTCCACGTAAGCCTTATGTATCCGTTTGATTTCCTCAGGCTTTGACACATTCAGCTCCTCAAAGCACCTGTCAATGCCATAGGAATAAAGCAGAGTTCCCATCGCTCCGTCGCCGATTAAAATCCGATGCTGCAAATCTTCCAATAGTCCCATTATTTGCCTCCTTCATTCACATTCAGCAAGGAAAAAAGAGAAATAAAAAAAGTCTTCTTAAGAAGAAGACTTTTTGATCATTTGTCTCTCTTCTTATCTTCCAAGCTGTTTTGTAAGCTTGCTGGATTTAGCACCTTGGTCACGGTTTTTATAAACCATTACACCGGTTGCTGAAGCGTCGTCGGGCCAGTCCCTCGGCTTCTCTTGATAAGAACGTTCATTTAATTGTCAATGGGTTTCCAAATGTTAACTCCGAAAATCCCTTTCTCCAAATTTACCGAAAATAGAGACAATAATCAATAGGAATCACACAATTTATCTAAAATTAATAAATTGAACATCAATCGGCAGGTCTGCCCCGCGGACGGCTGATATAATCTGCTGCAAATCATCTTTGTTTTTTCCGGTCACGCGCACTTGGTCATCCTGTATTTGTGATTTTACCTTCAAGCCGGAGTTTTTGATCACGGCATTGATTTTTTTCGCGTTGTCTTTATCAATGCCCTGCACAAGCTTCGCGCGCTGGCGCACCGTGCCGCCTGAGGCATTTTCGATTTTGCCGTATTCGATGTTTTTCGTCGGAACCTCGCGTTTAATCAGCTTGCCGCTAAGCACGTCTTTAAGCTGGTTTAATTTAAATTCGTCATCAGAAATCAGCACTAGTTCTTCTTTTTCTAATGTCACGTCACTTTTAGACCCTTTAAAGTCATAGCGGGTGCCGATTTCCTTCAGCGTCATTTGAATCGCGTTTTGCACCTCGGGAAATTCAACTTTGGATACAATATCAAAAGAACTTTCTTTTGCCATATGAAAACCTCCAATAACATTTCACTTATGTGTTGATTATAGTAGAATAAGGAGAAATGTCCAACAGCATAAAGCATGAATTTGTGTTTGTTGGTAAAAATGAGACAAACAACAGCCTATATGGGCGAAGCAGGAAGGACGATAACATGAGACCAGGGCAGCAGCTCACGTTGAGTATAGATCACCAAACCGATTTCGGGTATTTTTTAACGGACGGCGAGGATACGGTTCTTTTACATAACAGCGAAATCACAGAGGACATTGAAGATAAAGACGAAGTGGAGGTGTTTATTTACGTCGACCCTCAGGAAAGGCTCGCCGCGACGATGAAAAAGCCGCTTATCAGCTTTTATGACTACGGATGGGTGGAAGTGACGGATAAGGTGGAGGATATGGGCGTATTCGTCGACGTCGGCCTCTCAAAAGACGCGCTCGTAGCGACAGAGCATCTTCCTCCGTATGAATCCGTCTGGCCGCAAAAAGGCGACAGGCTGTATTGCATGCTGAAGGTGACAAACCGAGGACGCATGTTTGCCAAACCGGCGCCGGAGGACATCATCAGCGAATTATTTACGGATGCAGGCGAAGAGATGATGAATAAAGAACTGACGGGTACAGTGTACAGGCTGATCGCTTCCGGCTCGTTCATTATTACTGATGAAGGAATCCGCGGGTTTATTCATCCTTCTGAAAGAAAGGAAGAACCGAGACTCGGCAGCCGTGTGACGGGACGTGTCATTCAGGTGAAGGAAGACGGTTCAGTCAATATGTCGCTTCTCCCGAGAAAGCAGGACGCGCTTTCCGTTGACGCGGAAGAGATTCTGACATATTTAAGATCGAGAAACGGCGCAATGCCTTACGGGGACAAAAGCCATGCTGACGATATCCGCGAGCGGTTCAATTTAAGCAAAGCCGCCTTTAAACGGGCGCTCGGCCATCTGATGAAAAACGGCAAGGTTTATCAGGAGGACGGCTGGACGTACGAAAAACAATAAATTTTCTGCAAAAACATCGGTGGATACCACTGGTGTTTTTTTATTTCCTCTAAAACCGCAATATCCCTGATTATCTTTCTCCTCATGTTTGTTTTCGATAAAAATAAATATTTTATTGAAATAAAATATCATGACATGCAGACCGATATATAGAAAAAACCGTAAAGGAGATTTTCAATGAAAAAACTGGTGATATTTGCGGCTGTTCTGCTGATCGCACTCGGAGCAGCCGGATGTGCAAACAGCCAAACAGACGAAACGGCCGGGCGCGCGACGAAAAAAATCGGCATGATGCTGACGGACAATGGGCTTGGCGACCAGTCCTTTAATGATTCCGGTTTTCAAGGCTTAATAAAAGCAAGAGACGAGCTCGGCATCACATTTGATTACAGAGAAATAAAGGATGCCGGTACATATGAAAAAGGACTGACCCAGCTTGTAAAAGAAGGAAATGATCTTGTTGTGGGGCTTGGCTACAGCATGCAGCCAGATGTAGAGAAGGTCGCAAAAAAATATCCGAACCAGCAGTTTGTGCTGATTGATTCAGTGTCCGAACTGAAAAATGTCACCTCCGTTACCTTTAAAGAGGATGAGGGAAGCTATTTAGCCGGAGCGCTGGCCGCTATGACAACAAAAACGGGCACGATCGGTTTTATCGGCGGCTCGGATGCCGACGTCATTAAACGGTTTAAAAAAGGTTATTTGGAAGGAGCGAAATCAATCAAACCGAATATCCATGTCCTGTCTGAAATCAGCGGATCATTTGATAATGACAAGCTTGGGCAGCAGATCGCCAAACGAATGATTGATCAAAAGGCCGATGTTCTGTTTGCGGCGGCCGGTTTTACGGGTGTAGGGGCGCTGAAGGAAGCTGAGGCCGAAAAGAAATACGCGATAGGTGCGGACAGCGACCAGTATTACACTGCCGAACACGCCGTTATTTCCTCTTTAGTGAAAAACGTCGATCATGTGATTTATGAGCTGGCCAAAGATTTAAAAAACGGAAAGCGAATCAAAAGCGGCCAAATCGTTTACGGATTAAAAGAAAATGGCATGGATTTAGCCCAGATCAGAATCGTGCAGAATTCAGATAAGCTGACAAAAAAAATCACTGGTATGAAAAGCAAGCTGATCGAAAAGGGAGGGGAATGAACGTGACATTACGGACCAGACTTCTCGTTAATGCGGCCGTGACAATGATATGCTTTGCCGCAGTCATCGGTTTTACGATTGTAAACATGATGAAGATTCAAGCTTCAAATGAAGATGAGATTGAAGCGCTGTTAAGCGTCCAAGCGGCAAAGGCTGAACTCAATACTTTGAAAGAAAGCATCACAAGCTATTCCTACACGCTTGCCGATGCTCAGAAAGAGAGCGTCCGCACCTATATGAAAAACAGCTCCGGCCGGCTGAATGCGCTTCAAAAAACAATGACTGACCCGGCGGGAAAAGCCGCCTATGACAAGCTCGCCAAAAAATATGAGACATGGCAGACGGAGGGGGTTGCGGCCCTTAATACAAAGAGTCCGGCCGAAGCGACAAGGACAGCCGCCCGTATTAACGGCCTGCTGAATGACATTTACATGCTCAATCTCGAAAGCCGCAGCCGTTATGAACAGATGCAGAAACAAACGGCCGATCAAATTCAATTTATCGTATACAGCGCAGCGGCGTTAACGATCGTGCTCCTTACCGTCACCGTGCTGTCATCCATCAGGCTGACGACGAAAATTGCCGGGCCGATCCGCCGGATGGCCGAAAACGCCCGGCGGATCGCAGGCGGAAATCTGGCCGTTGAAAAACTAGATTACAGAGGCAAAGACGAGCTGAAAGAGCTGAATGATTCATTCGGAATCATGACAGAACAGCTCCGCACCTTAATCAAGGCGATCGGAGAGGTCGGCCGCGAAGTGGAAACATTTGCAGAAGGCCTGACGAAAGAAAACCAGACACTCACGGAAATGGCCGAGCAGGTGTCTGTATCAACGGAAGAAATGGCAAAAGGCTCACAAACCATTTCAGAAGACTTGCAGCATGCGGTGTTATTTATTGAAAAAATGGATGAGCACGCAAAGGCGAACGCTGAGCGCTCAAAACAGACGACGGCAAGCAGTGAGGACACCATTTCAGCGGTAGCTGCAGGCCGAAGCGCTTTAGCAGAAACAAAACAAGCGATTGACAAAAGCAATGAAACGTCAAAAGAAATCTCGAAAGCTGCAAATTTGTTCATAGAACACGCGGCGGGCATCAATATGATGGCACAAACCGTTTCCGAAATTGCCGGCCAGACAAATTTGCTTTCATTAAACGCCGCGATCGAGGCGGCAAGAGCCGGAGAAGCGGGGAAAGGGTTTGCCGTCGTAGCGGAGGAAATACGAAAGCTGGCAGACGGCTCAACAAAAGCGACCGGGCAGATTTTCGATATGGTGAAGCAAATTGAAGCCGGCATCACCTCTATAACAGGCGCCGTCAGCACCGGCGCCGCTTTAGCTGACAGACAGCAGGCGCTGATGGATAAAACATCCGGCTCCTTTGCGCACATTGAACAGAAAGCCGCGCACATTAAGGCAGAGCTTTCTCACTTAGACGGGCAGATCCGCGAATCGAAACAGCTTGGTGAGCAAGTGCTGCAGCATGCCGAAAGCATCAGCGCCGTCGTTCAGGAAACTGCTGCCGGAAGCGAAGAGATCTCAGCTTCAGCCCTCGAACAGCTGTCATCCTTTAAAAACATGACAGAAAGCGTCAATGCCTTGCGCAGCCTGACAGAACGGTTAAATGATCAGGTCCGCCGTTTTACATTGTAACGGAATTCCGCTCAATCCCTGATTTTTTGCCGTCTGACATGATTAACTTCTGAGTGAAACACAGATACTGAATATCATGTGTTTACATTCAACCTTTTTGTGAAAGGTGAAAAAAAGAAGGGAGGAATAGGGATGAATGAACAAATCCCGCATGAAAAGGGTCTTGATAACAGTCTGGCTTTATTGCGCGATGGATATGTATTTGTGAAAAACAGAGCGGAGAAGTACCGCTCGGATGTGTTTCGCGCCCGTTTATTAGGGAAGACATTCATTTGCATGAGCGGAGCGGAAGCCGCAAAGCTTTTTTATGACACAGAACGATTTCAGCGGCAGCATGCCCTTCCCAAGCGGGTGCAGAAAACGTTATTCGGCACAGGGGCAATTCAGGCAATGGACGGCGAACGGCATAAGCACCGGAAGCTTCTTTTTATGTCGCTGATGACGCCGCCCCGGCAAAAACAGCTTGCAGAAGCTGCGGCAAAACAGTGGAAAGCATCTGCGGAAAAATGGAAGGATAGAGACCAAATTGTCCTTTTTGATGAAGCGAAGCAAGTGCTGTGCCGGGCTGCCTGTGATTGGGCCGGCGTCCCGCTGAAAGACTCAGAAGTGAAGGAGCGGGCGGAGGATTTCAGCGCCATGGTAGACGCATTCGGAGCTGTCGGTCCGCGTCATTGGAAAGGCAGAAGGGCGAGGCCGAAAACGGAGAAATGGATAGCAGAGGTCATTGAGGATGTGCGGTCCGGCAAGCTGCAAACGCCGGAGGGCTCGGCCCTGTATGAAATGGCTTTTCATACAGAGCCGGACGGGAGCAGACTTGATTCTCACATGGCTGCCGTCGAGCTTATTAATGTTCTGCGCCCGATTGCCGCCATTTCTTACTTCATTGCGTTTTCCGCCCTGGCATTGCATGAACACCCTGAATATCGGAATAAGCTCAGGTCGGGAGATGATCAGGATGCCGAAAGATTTGTACATGAAGTGCGGAGGTATTACCCGTTCGCCCCGTTTTTAGGAGCCGTCGTGAAAAAGGATTTCGTGTGGAAGAACTGTGAGTTTAAAAAGGGCGCATCCGTCATGCTTGACCTATATGGGACAAACCATGATCCCCGGCTTTGGGAGAATCCGAATGAATTTCGTCCGGAACGCTTCCAAGGGCGGGAGGAAAATGAGTTTGATTTCATTCCTCAGGGCGGAGGTGATCCGGCTCACGGCCACCGCTGTCCGGGTGAGGGAATGACCGTGGAAGTGATGAAGGCTTCCCTTGCGTTTCTCGCCAATGAAATAGAGTACGATGTTCCGCCTCAAGATTTGAGCTTCAGTCTGTCCAGAATGCCGGCACTGCCAGAGAGCGGATTTGTGATAAGCCATGTAAGACGCAAATAGAACACAAAACAGCCCTCTTCCTGAACAAGAGGGCTGTTTTTGTGATCACAGATGATCGGGTTTTTTTGAATCTTGTTTTTTGCCTGCCTGGCGGTTTTTTTCGGCAAGCCGGTTCTTTTTCTGATTAAGGGCGTTATTGTCAAGCGGTTTTTTATCATCATCTTTCATTCGGCAAAGCCTCCCTTCCTTTCCTCTTAGGATGCCCGGCCGCATTTGAAATTATGGCTTTAAGAAAAAAATCGCAAGCGTTCCCGGCCCGGAATGAGCGCCGATGGCTGACCCGATTGAATGAAGAATAACCTCTTTCGGCTGAAACGCTTCTTCGATCTGCTGTTTCATGCTGAGAGCGGTATCTTCATTATCGGCATAGCTGATTCCCACAGTTTGGCTCTCCCAATCTCCGCCTTCCTCTTTCATCATCTCAATAATCCGCTTAAACAGTTTCTTCTGCCCCCGCATTTTTTCGAGCGGAACAAGTCTGCCGTCTTCCACATGCAGAATCGGTTTAATATTCAGCAGCCCGCCGACAAAAGCGGATGTTTTGGAAATTCTGCCGCCCCTCGCAAGGTAGGCTACATCATCCACTGTAAAAATGTGCTTCATATGTGCGCAAAAGTTCTTTACAGACGTTTCGATTTCTTGTATTGTATTCCCGTTAACACAGAGTGTTTGAGCGTGCATAACCGCAAGGCCGCAGCCTAATGAAGCGCACTGGGAATCGACGATCCGCAAGTCAAAATCGGGGAATTCCTCTTTTACTTCATTGGCGACCATCACAGCCGTCTGATAGGTGCCGGAAAGGCCTGAAGAAAAGGCGAGATAAAGCGCCGGCTCTCCCAGTTTTGCGTATTGCAAAAACACATTTTTAATAGTTTCCGGTGATGCCTGGGACGTTTTCGGTATTTTCCCATCATGCATTGCTTTAAATATATCATCCGCCTGAATGGTGACCGCGTCTTCATATTCTTTGCCGTCAAGTGACACATTAAGCGGAATAAACCCAATCTGGTTCGCCTCAAAATAAGAATTCGGCAAATCAGAGGCGCTGTCTGCAATAAGGTGAACTGTCATCATAATTCCCTTCTTTCCGGTATTCCTCAAATATGAGAGATATGCCAACTATATCATATAAATTTGGCAAAATTGTGTTCAAATATTTGTTTTAAGGGAAAAGCTAATAATGAAAATGAGCGGAGGAGCAAGCTATGGTACTAGAACAATCAAAAAAATTAGCAATCGTCGTTATCGGCGCGTTTCTGAACGCGGCCGGGCTGAATTTATTTCTCATTCCGGCGAATGTGTATGCGAGCGGCTTTACCGGAGTCGCACAGCTGTTATCAAGCGTCGTTGACCAATACGCCCCCTTTTATATTTCGACAGGAGTGCTCTTGTTCCTCTTAAATATTCCGGTCGGCGTTTTAGGGTGGCGGAAGGTCGGAAAATCATTCACGATTTACAGCGTGTTAAGCGTCGCGCTGACCACCGTCTTTATGGGGATTCTGCCCGAAAAAAGCCTGTCGCATGATATCCTTTTGAATGCGGTATTCGGAGGGGTGATATCGGCTGTAGGGATCGGGATTACGCTGAAATACGGCGCATCAACGGGCGGTCTCGATATTGTCGCGATGGTGCTTGCGAAATGGAAGGATAAACCGGTCGGCACGTATTTCTTCATCTTAAACGGGATTATCATTTTGACGGCAGGATTATTGCAAGGATGGGAGAAAGCATTATATACCCTTGTCACACTGTATGTCACAACAAGGGTGATTGACGCCATCCATACCCGCCACATGAAGCTGACCGCCATGATCGTCACGAAAAAAGCCGAAGAAATCAAAGAAGCGATTTACGGAAAAATGGTCCGCGGCATTACGACAGTGCCGGCAAAGGGCGCTTACACAAACGAACAGAAAGAAATGATGATCATCGTCATCACGCGGTATGAACTGTACGACTTAGAGAAGATCGTAAAAGAAGTCGATCCGAAAGCCTTCACGAACATCGTCCAAACGACTGGGATTTTTGGTTTCTTCAGAAAAGACTAAATAGGAGCGGATAGAATGAAATGGCTGTTTGGCCTGCTTTTCCCGGTCATTTTATTGATCGGATGCAGCAGTCAATCCGGGCAGAAGGAGCCCGCAGAGGAGGTATCGGGAGAGATGAATGAACAGCAAGTTGAATTGGCCGTTAATCCTGTGCAGACTGATCACCAAATTGAGTTTCAAATGTCCTTAAAAAACAAAGGCGCAAACCCGATCGACTTTACATTCAGCTCAGGACAGAAATTCGAATTGACCGTACATGACCAGCATAATAAGGAGCTGTACCGTTATTCAAAAGACAGAATGTTTACCCAGGCGTTCCAGACCGTCACATTAATGCCGAATGAAACGTATGACTTTTCAGATGTATGGAAAAACGCACCTGGTCCGGGGACATACACAGTGACAGTGACATTTTTAGGAAAGTCCGATCAGATCGGAAAAAGGCTGAAAATGGTAAAAACATTTGAAGTGAAGTAAAAGAAAAGCGGCCGCTTGGTTGAAAACCAGCGCCGTTTTTTGTTAAAAAGAAAAACCTGCGGAATCCCGCAGGTTATTGCAATTTCTCCAGCTGATCCTGAAATTGGTGCAGCTGCTGACGTTCTGCATCTGTCGAATTGGCGTACGCGGAAGATACGGCATTTTTAGCCCGTAAGACGGCTTTTTGCCGGTCGCCGTCTTCGAAACCGTTCGCAATCATGACAGCCTGCTGGACAAATGATTTTGCCTGAGAAAACAATTCGTTTCTCATTAATAATCGACCTGTCTTTCAGCAGTTTCTTTTGCGCCGTCGTGCTGCGCGTCCGCTAATGTAGACCGATATGGAAATCTTGCGTCATGTAGGCTGACAGAGTCCTTGCCTTGCTGAATAAACCGTTTTGATTTGTTTCGTTTACCCATTGCAATTTCCCCCTTCCATACTTTGACGAGATGAGTCGTCTCTTTTAGTATGGACGGGCTGCGGCGGGTTATAAGTGGGAAAAAATTAATATCCATTCCTATAGTGAAAAATAGTCCTTCAAAAACCGGGCGATGCCGTCCGCTTCGTTTGTATCCGTGATGCGGTCCGCCGCCTGTTTTGCTTCATCCGTTCCGTTTCCCATTGCCACGCCGCATCCGGCAAATCGGAGCATTTCCAGATCGTTATCTTCATCGCCGAATGCGATGATCCGCTCTCTCGGAACTTGATAATAGTCGCTGATTTTCTTCAGCCCCACCGCTTTATTCATGCCGTGCTTAATAATTTCAATCACATGCCACGGTGCGGCCCATCTTCTGTGGTCAATCACTTCGGCGTGGACATCGGATAGATGTGCCCGTATGCCCGCAACATCCTCTTCCTTTGCGTGGATTAACACGGACGTCACATCCTCTTTTACGGTTTCGCGCAAATCGCCGAACGTGACACGCGCCATGTTCATATGAAAGGCCTCGATTAAATGCTCATCATGGTAATGGAAATAAACGTCATCAATGACTTCTGCAAGCACGTTATGTATCTGATAAGTATCAGTGAGATCAGCGAGCTGCTTAACCACGTCAACAGATAAAGACGTGTGGTAGCGGCCCCATGAATCGTCTTTCGGATGATGGACAAATGCCCCGTTAAAATTGACAATCGGCGTTGTAAGCTCCAGCTCTTCGTAATACATCGAACTGGAACGGAACGGGCGCCCCGTTGAGATGCAAACATGGTGGCCGGCCTCTTTGAGCAATCGGATCGTCCGGGCTGTTTCATGGGATATGGTTTTATCATCTTTTAGCAAGGTTCCGTCTAGGTCTAAGGCAATGATATAAGGTTTTGTCTCCATACATAACTCCTTCAATCATATATTTTGCTGCTTTTCTCTTATGTACAGTGTAGCTTTTTACCATCTTTATTGTCTACATGTTACACTTATGATTATGGTTATCCTAAGGAGGGAGTCATCGTGATTCAAATTGATCATCAAAACGTATCAGACATTCCGTTTTTACATATTGTAAAAGAAGAATACCGAGACCGTGCCGTCCCTCTCGTTTTCTTTATCCACGGATTTACAAGCGCCAAGGAGCATAATCTTCATTTTGCCTACCTGCTTGCTGAAAAAGGGTTCAGGGCAGTGCTGCCGGAAGCCCTTTACCACGGGGAACGCGCTGAACAATTATCGGCAGAAGAGCTTTCTGTCCATTTTTGGGACATCGTCTTAAATGAAATCAGCGAGCTCCGTGTGCTGAAGGAGGACTTTGAAGCGCGGGGCCTGATCGAGGAGGGGCGAATCGGGCTTGCGGGCACGTCGATGGGCGGCATTACGACACTCGGCGCAATGGCTGCGTATGATTGGGTCAAAGTCGGCGTCAGTCTGATGGGAAGCCCGAATTACACGGCATTTTTTCAGCAGCAGATTGACTATGTACAACAGCAGGGAATGGACATTAACGTCAGCCAGGAGAAAGTCGATGAATTGTTTGAGCGCCTGAAAATGTTTGATCTCAGCCTGCAGCCTGAAAAATTACGCAATCGTCCGCTGTTATTTTGGCACGGGGTCAAAGACAAAGTCGTTCCGTATGCGCCGACCCGCTGCTTTTATGAAACAATCAAACCGCATTACAGCGAACGGCCTGAGCTTCTTCAATTTATTAAAGACGAGCGGGCGGATCATAAAGTGCCCAGACATGCCGTATTAGAAACCGTCGCATGGTTTCATAAGCATTTATAGAGCACAAAGGTGTTAAGATAAGCAGGTTTTACGTTATACTGAAGAAAAAGGAGTGATGGAACCGTGGAGGAAGCATTAAAAGAAAACATCATGGGCGCTTTGGAGCAGGTCGTTGACCCTGAGCTCGGCGTCGACATCGTCAATCTCGGCCTTGTATATGACGTTGATATGGATGATGACGGCCTTGCGCACGTCACAATGACATTGACATCAATGGGATGTCCGCTCGCCCCGATTATCGTCGATGAGGTGAAAAAAGCCCTCGCCGATATTCCGGATGTAAAAGAGACGGAAGTTCACATCGTGTGGAACCCGCCATGGACAAGGGATAAAATGTCACGTTACGCGAAAATTGCATTAGGCATTCAATAATAAGAAAGGCAGCCTGTTTCGGGCAGCCTTTTTTTCCAATATAGAGGGAGTGAGAGCCGTTGATGTATCTGTTAGCCGTTATTTGCCCGCCGCTTGCCGTACTGTTTTCCGGCCGGCCGATTCAAGCCGTATTAAACCTGATTCTGACCGCTTTCTTTTGGCTGCCGGGCGCCATTCATGCCTGCTTTGTCGTTGCGGACCGGCGCGCTGAAAAAAGAGCGAGGCGCTAAAAAAACCCGATTGCTCCATCATTCGGGTTTTTTGCGGTTTCGGTTTAAAAAGGAAAAAAGAGGGCGCGAGCGTGTTATAATAAACCGGCTGCATTCAGGGGGGACGCCATGAAGAAAAAAACACTTCTAATCACCTTATGTGCCGTCTGTATGTATACGGTGCTGTTCGCCTTTTCTGTTTATCACAAAGATAAAGAGCGGCAAAACGGCACCGTGACGGATGTGAGCCGGCTGATGCCCGTAAAAATTAAGCAGACGGTCAAGGGAAAAGAAAAAGAGACGCTGATCGAAACGATAAACGAAGCAAAGCGCAAGCATCTGAAAATTTCAATCGCCGGCGCCCAGCATTCAATGGGCGGCCAGACCTATTATGAGGATGGCATTGTTCTCGATATGACGGGCTATAACAAAATACTCGGGCTCGATCAGAAGAAAAAAATCATCACAGTGCAGGCGGGAGCGACATGGAATGATATTCAGCGCTATGTCAATCCGTACGGACTTGCGGTAAAGGTCATGCAATCACAAAACATCTTTACGGTCGGCGGTTCACTGAGCGCCAATGCCCACGGACGGGATATCCGGTACGGCTCGCTGATTGATACGGTCAAATCCTTTCATCTTTTGCAGGCAGACGGCAAAGTGATTACTGTCACACCGAAAGATGAGCTGTTTTCTGCCGTCATCGGAGGCTACGGGCTGTTCGGAGTCATTCTTGATGCCGATATTGAACTGACTGACGATGAGCTCTATCAAATGCAGACGAAGCGTATGAACGCTGATACATACAGTCAATATTTTATCAAAAACGTTCAGCGCAACCCTGGAGTCCGTATGCATCTTGCCCGGATTGCAACCGGAGAAAAAGGCTTTTTGCACGATATGTATGTGACCAATTACACACTGGCCGAAAACCAGCAGGAATTAAACCAGTACGACGAACTGAAAGAAGACGAACATCCGTCGCTGACGAAGTTTGCGCTCGGTCTGTCCCGCCGGTATGACTGGGGGAGAAACTGGCTCTGGTCGGCACAGCAATCCTATTTTCTCAGTCAAAACGGCACGAAAATCACAAGAAACAACGTGATGCGGTCAGAGTCCAAATTTTCAGAATATGAAAACGGAGACAATACCGACGTGCTTCAAGAATACTTCGTGCCCGTCCGCGAATTTGCACCGTACATCGATGATTTGCGGCAGACATTGTCACATGAAGACCTGAATCTTGTGAACATTACGATCCGCTACGTGCAAAAGAATGAAAAAGCCGATCTGTCATACGCGAAGGATGACATGTTTTCGCTCGTCCTTTTAATTAATGAAGGATTTTCAAAAGCGGATCAGGCGGATACGGCGCGCATCATCAGAAAAATGACGGATACGGCATTGCAGCATCACGGCAGCTATTATCTTCCGTATATGTTATATCAAACGAAAGAACAAATGCAGCGGGCCTATCCGAAAAGCGATACGTTCTTTCAGAAAAAACGGAAGTATGATCCGGACGATCTGTTTATGAATTACTTTTACCAGAGGTACAAAACATGAAACGCGATAATTTAAAATGGCTGATTCTTTCTCAAAGCAGCGTCTTTTTTGCCAGCAGCTTGATCTTTCCTTTCTACATTTTATTTATTAAAAACATCGGCTCCAGCTACACGCAATTCGGTCTGTCGTACGGCTTGTTCGGCTTAAGCGGGGCGCTGATCCATCCGCTGCTCGGCCGCCTGTCGGCAAAAGTGGAATCCCGGTACTTTCTCATGTCCAATTCATGGGGCATGGCGGTGCTTCTGCTTACGTTCCCGCACATTACCGATGTGTATCAAGTCTACATTGTTCAGGTTTTGCTAGGGCTGTTCGGAGCGATGCAAAAAACACGGCGAAAAGATTTTGATTGCCGATTATACCGACAGCGGAGAACGAGGCAGAAAAATCGGCAGCTACCATTTCTGGACTGCCGTTTTTTCCGCGGCGGCCATCATCCTTGGCGGCTTTCTCGCTGATTTTTTTACGGTGCATATCATTTTTTACGCCAGCTCGATATTGTTTTTTATAAGCGGGCTGATGATGAAAACAGGCTGATAGATTCAGTCTGTTTTTTTATTTTCTGCTGCTGTAATCGGGCAGCGGCACCTTTTTCTGAAAACCCTGCTGAGAGGGATTTTTTTGACCGGAAATATACTTGGAAAATGGATGAAAAAATATTAAATATACAATTGAATTAATTTTTATTCATGTTATAATGTTAAATAATTTCACAAAAACCAAGAAGGTGAACTCGTTGAGAATAGGAATAATAGGCGCAACTGGTTACGGAGGCGCCGAGCTTGTCAGGATTCTAAATCATCACCCTTATGCAGAAGAATGTATATTATATTCATCAAGCGGAGAAGGGAATGCATATACTGATTCATATCCGCATTTAAGGAATCTGACAAAACAATCACTCCAGCCCATTCATATAGAAACGATCCGAAAAGAAATAGATGTCATGTTCATGGCAGCGCCTCCCGGTGTTTCCGGCGAGTGGTCGCCGCAGCTTGCGGCAGCGGGAATCCCGGTCATTGACCTCTCAGGCGATTTAAGGATTCAAAATCCCGCCGTGTATGAAAAGTGGTATAAGCGGAAATCCGCGCCGAAAGAAACGATCCAAAATGCGGTGTACGGCTTAGCCGAGCTTCAAAAAGAAGAGATTCAAACGGCAAAGCTGATCGCCAATCCGGGATGTTTTCCGACGGCCGTGCTGCTCGGACTCGCCCCGCTGGCGCAGAAAAAGCTTTTGCATGATTCATTTGTTATTATCGATGCGAAAACAGGCGTATCCGGAGCCGGCCGAAAAGCGTCCATGGCCGCACATTATTCTGAGCTGAATGATAATTTCAAGATTTATAAAGTCAATGAGCACCAGCATACACCTGAAATTGAGCAGCAATTAACGGCATGGCAGCCGAGTTTGAAACCCGTTACTTTCTCAGCGCATCTGGCGCCGATGACAAGAGGAATTATGGCGACGATCTATACGGAAGTAACGTCAGACATGTCTTCCGCACAAATAAGAGAGCTGTATTCGGAATTTTACCAAGATTCATATTTTGTGAGAATCAGGCCGGAGGGTGAATACCCGGCGACAAAAGAAGTGTACGGCAGCAATTTTTGCGATATCGGCGTCACCATTGATGAAAGAACAAACCGGGTCACCATCGTTTCTGTCATAGATAACCTGATGAAAGGCGCCGCAGGGCAGGCGGTCCAAAATTTAAATATTATGAATGGCTGGAAGGAAGAAACAGGGCTTACGATGACGCCAGTCTATCCATAAAACAGGAGAGGAATTCTGAATATGATTCAACTGAGTCAGGAAATAACGAAAGTCAAAGGCGGCGTAACCTCGCCAAAAGGATTTGAAGCAAAAGGCGTTCACTGCGGATTGCGTTATTCAAAAAAAGACCTCGGCGCGATTATCAGCGAGACGCCGGCAGCAAGCGCCGCAGTTTATACGCAGAGCCATTTTCAGGCCGCCCCGCTTAAAGTGACGCAAGACAGCTTCAAAAAAGGAGCGGTGCTGCAGGCGGTTATCGTGAACAGCGCGATTGCCAACGCCTGCACCGGAGATCAAGGCTTACAAGACGCCTATCAAATGCGGGAAAGCTTCGCCGGGCTGCTCGGCATTGAACCGGAGCTTGTTGCCGTTTCATCGACGGGCGTCATCGGTGAGCTTTTAGACATGAAGAAAATCCAGACCGGCATTGAGCTTCTGAACGCAGCGCCTGCGGTGTCGGGCGCTTTTGAAGAAGCGATTTTGACGACGGATACGGTCATTAAACAGACGTGTTACGAGCTGATGATCGGGGGTCAAAAAATAACGATAGGCGGAGCTGCAAAAGGCTCGGGAATGATCCATCCCAACATGGCCACCATGCTCGGCTTTGTCACGACAGACGCGGCTGTGGAAGAACAGGCTCTGCAAAAAGCGCTGCGGGAGGTCACAGACGTTTCCTTTAATCAAATCACCGTTGACGGAGAAACATCGACGAATGACATGGTGCTTGTGATGGCAAACGGCTGTGCTGGAAATGAATGCTTAACGGAGCAGCATCCGGACTGGCCGGTTTTTAAAAAGGGCTTAAAGCTTGCCTGCGAAGACCTTGCTAAAGAGATTGCCAGAGATGGCGAGGGGGCGACAAAATTAATTGAAGCCCAAGTCGAGGGAGCGAAAAACAATCTGGAAGCAAACGTCATTGCCAAAAAAATCGTCGGCTCAAGCCTTGTTAAAACCGCCGTTTACGGCACCGACGCCAACTGGGGCCGCATTATCGGAGCGATCGGACACAGTGCAGCCAGCGTAACGGCCGAACGAGTGGAAGTATTTCTCGGAGGGCAGTGCCTGTTCAGAAACAATGAGCCTCAGCCGTTTTCAGAAACCGATGCGAAGGAATATTTAACCGGCGGCGAGATTGTGATCGCGGTCCGGCTGCACGAAGGCGACGGACGCGGCCGGGCATGGGGCTGTGATTTAACCTATGATTATATCAAAATCAATGCGAGCTATCGCACGTAATAAAGGGGAGCGGCATGAAGAAAACCATTGTTTTTAAATGCGGGGGAAGTGTGATTCGCGAGTTATCCGCCGCTTTTTTTCAAAATGTAAAAGAACTCATGCAAGCAGGCTGGAACATTGCCATCGTTCACGGGGGCGGCCCGGAAATAACAAATATGCTGAAGAGATTAAACATTGAAACAGAATTCGTCGGAGGCCAGAGGAAAACCACCAAACCGGTATTGGAAGTCGCAGAAATGGTGCTGTCAGGAACGGTCAATAAATTTTTTGTGGCGGAGCTTTCCAGAAATGGATTAAAGGCTGCGGGTATATCGGGGAAGGACGGCGGTCTTTTGAAGGCGTCCTACCTGGACCAAGACAAATACGGCGAAGTGGGCGAGATCACAAACACCGACCCGTCGATTATTCAAGCTTTAATGAAAGACGGCATCATCCCCGTCATCGCCCCGCTTTCTATGACGAATGAGTGTGAAACGCTAAACGTAAACGCAGATGTGGCGGCTACAGCCGTAGCTGCGGCATTGAACGCCGATAAGCTCATGTTTGTCACCGACGTCGAAGGGATTATGAACGGCCAAAACCGGCTCGATGTCTTGACGCCGCAAGAGGTTCAGTCACTCATTAATGAAGGAGTGATTTCAGGAGGCATGATTCCGAAGGTGAAATCGGCTTTATCAGCTTTGAACGAAGATGTGTCGGAAGTCATGATCGTAAACGGAAAAGGAGCGTTTTTTACAGACCGCACCTTCCAAGGGACAAAAATCGTCAAGGAAAAGGAGATTGTGTCATGAGCAGCTTATTTCAAACCTACAGCCGCTGGCCTATCGATATTAAAAAAGCGAAAGGAACGATCGCGGAGGATCAAAACGGAAAAACGTATCTCGACTTTATCCAAGGTATCGCCGTTTCCAATCTCGGGCATTGCCATGATGCAGTGACAGAAGCAGTCAAAGAACAGCTCGGCAGCGTCTGGCATGTTTCCAACCTATTTGATAATTCTCTTCAGGAAAAAGCCGCGGCGAAGCTTGCTGAGCACAGCGCGGGCGATCTTGTTTTCTTTTGCAACAGCGGGGCGGAAGCTAATGAAGGAGCAATTAAACTCGCACGAAAAGCAACGGGAAAAACAAAAATCGTCACATTCAATCAATCCTTCCACGGGCGTACTTATGCGGGAATGGCCGCTACAGGCCAAGACAAAATCAAAACCGGCTTCGGCCCGATGCTCGAAGGCTTTCATTATCTGCCGTTTAATGATCCGTCTGCATTCAGCACGCTGGCACAGGAAGAGGATATTGCCGCCGTCATGCTTGAAACGGTGCAGGGAGAAGGCGGAGTCCATCCCGCAGACCCGGAATTCATCGCCGCTGTACAGATATTTTGCAATCAGAAAAAAGCGCTGCTCATCATAGACGAAATTCAAACCGGAATCGGCCGGACGGGCAAAGCATTCGGCTATGAGCATTTCAGCCTCAGCCCGGATATTATCACGGTTGCCAAAGGCTTAGGAAACGGCTTCCCGGTTGGAGCCGTCATCGGTAAAAAGAAGCTGGGGGAAGCCTTTACGCCGGGCTCTCACGGCACGACCTTCGGCGGAAACAAGCTTGCAATGGCAGCGGTGAATGCGACGCTCCAAACCGTTTTTCAGCCGGACTTTCTCCAAGAGGCGGCGGACAAAGGCCGTTTTCTTCAAGCACAGCTGAAAAGTGAGCTGACAGGTCCTTTTATAAAACAAATTCGCGGAAAAGGATTATTAGTCGGAATTGAATGCGCCGGTCCTGTTTCCGGCATCATCGGAGATCTGCAGGAGCGCGGGCTTTTGGTGCTTCCGGCGGGCCCGAATGTCATCAGGCTTCTTCCT
This sequence comes from Bacillus sp. ISL-51, assembly GCF_018613535.1. Classification (GTDB taxonomy): domain Bacteria; phylum Bacillota; class Bacilli; order Bacillales; family Bacillaceae; genus Bacillus. The sequence goes on along the minus strand of NZ_JAGGQB010000005.1, from coordinate 567,848 downwards.
CCGCTTACGGTATCTAAAGAAGACATCACAACAGCCGTCAGCAAACTGAAAGAAGCGATCGAAGCGCATTCCGCGGTCAATCAATAATTTTTTTTAGTTATAAAGGTATAAAGATACATTTATTTAATTAATTATTCATCAAGAGGTGAGCTTTAGATGAAAGGCTATTTAGTATTGGAAGATGGAACTTCATTCAGCGGTGAACTTGACAAAGAAGCGAGCTGCACAGGCGAAGCCGTTTTTTTTACCGGGATGACGGGCTATCAGGAAGTGCTGACGGATCCGTCATATAAAGGGCAGATTATCGTCTTTACGTATCCGCTGATCGGAAATTACGGAATGAATGAGAAAGACCTTGAAAGCAAAATCCCCCAAGTGAAGGCTGCTGTCGTCTATGAAGCATGTGAACACTTTTCTCATCATGAAGCGGTATCAAGTGTAAGGGAGTATTTAAATAAGTGGAACATCCCGCTTCTGACTCAGGTTGATACGAGAGCCGTCGTTAAAAAAATCCGTTCCGGCGGCACGATGAACGCAGCCATTTCGACATCTGGAGCACCGCCTGCCTTGCCGCAGGAAGAAAATCCGGCACAAAAGGCGGCAGCAAAAGACATCACCGTCATGGGAGACGGGCAACAGCATATCGCGCTGATTGATTTCGGCTTTAAAAAATCTATCGCCTCATCACTCATGAAACGGGGCTGCAAGGTGACGGTCATTCCGTATCAGCAAATGAATGCTGTTTATGATATCAATCCTGACGGAATCGTACTCTCAAACGGACCCGGAGATCCGAAGGCGATCGCGCCGTACATGAAACTGATTTTATCTATTATCAGTGATTTTCCGACGCTTGGCATTTGTCTCGGCCATCAGCTTATCGCCCTTGCTTTCGGAGGGAATACGTATAAGCTGCCGTTCGGACACAGGGGAGCCAACCACCCCGTCATTGACCGTAAAACGAAACGGGTGTTTATGACAAGCCAAAACCACAGTTATGTCGTAGACGAAGCATCAATTGACGAAAACGAGCTGTCCATCAGGTTTCATCATGTCAATGACACGTCAGTCGAAGGGCTCAGTCACAAACGGCTTCCTGTTTTAAGCGTTCAGTTCCACCCTGAAGCCCATCCCGGACCGGCTGAGAGTGAGTGGATATTTGATGAATATATAGAGAAAGTGATAACAGCAAGGAGAGAAATCGCTCATGCCTAAAGATACGACAATTTCCAGCATATTAGTCATTGGTTCCGGCCCGATTATCATCGGCCAGGCGGCAGAATTTGACTATTCAGGCACGCAGGGCTGCATGGCCCTGAAAGAAGAAGGATACCGCGTAATTCTGGTAAATAACAATCCCGCAACGATTATGACGGATGAGGCTTTTGCCGATGAAATATATTTTGAACCGCTCACACCCGCCAGTCTTGAGGCCATTATCGAAAAAGAAAAGCCAGACGGGCTGCTTGCTAATTTAGGAGGCCAAACCGCGTTAAATTTAGCCGTTAAGCTTGAAGAAGCAGGGGTGCTGAAAAAGCATCATGTGAAGCTTTTGGGCACATCGGTGGAAACCATTCAAAAAGGTGAGGACCGGGAACAGTTCCGCTCCTTGATGAATGAGCTTCACCAGCCCGTTCCGGAAAGTGAAATCGTCGACAATGAAGAAGACGCTCTCCGTTTTGCAAAATCCATCGGGTTCCCCGTCATCCTGAGGCCGGCTTATACATTAGGCGGAAAGGGCGGCGGAATCGCCCGGACGAAAGAAGCGTTTCAGAAGCTTATCAAGCAGGCGCTTTTAGCCAGCCCCATTCACCAATGCCTGATCGAAAAAAGCATCGCGGGCTTTAAGGAAATTGAATACGAGGTGATGCGCGACAGAAATCACACATGCATTACCGTCTGCAATATGGAAAACATTGATCCGGTCGGCGTGCATACTGGGGATTCCATCGTTGTCGCTCCGTCTCAAACCTTAACGGATCAAGAATATCAAATGCTGCGGTCGGCAAGTTTAGCGATTATTTCGGCGCTTGATGTGGTCGGAGGCTGCAACATTCAATTTGCGCTTGATCCTTTCAGCAAACAGTATTACGTGATCGAAGTGAATCCGCGGGTCAGCCGGTCATCCGCACTTGCTTCAAAAGCAACAGGCTATCCAATTGCCAAAATGGCGGCAAAGCTGGCCGTCGGCTATACGCTTGACGAACTGAAAAACCCGCTGACTGGCTCCACATACGCAAGCTTCGAACCGGCGCTTGATTATGTCATCGTGAAATTCCCGCGATGGCCGTTTGACAAATTTAAAAATGCTGACCGCACGCTCGGAACGAAAATGAAGGCAACAGGCGAGGTCATGGCTATTGAAAGGAATCTCGAGGCAGCCATTCAAAAAGCGGCAGCCTCGCTTGAATTAAAAAATATCGGCACCCGCCTGCCTGAGCTCGGCGGCTATACGCTGAAGCGGCTGTGGGAATTAGCCGAGGTGCCGGATGACCGCCGATTTTTCGTCGTGATGGAGCTGTTGAGCCGCCGTGTGACTGTAGAAGACATTCATGCGAAAACAAAAATCGATCCGTTTTTTCTCCATGTGTTCCGTCATATCATCACATTGGAAAACAAACTGATGGAAGAAGGGGAAAACCTGACAGCACCGCTTTTGAAACAAGCGAAGGTAAAGGGATTCACAGACGGGATGATCGCATTCCTCACAGGAAAAACGGAAGAAGCCGTCCGCGCTTTCAGAAAAGAAACAGGCATCAAGCCATCGTTTAAAATCGTGGACACGTGTGCAGCTGAATTTGACGCCAAAACGAACTATTTTTACTCCACGTATCTCGGAGAAAGTGACGGAGATATCAGCCGCAAAGAGAAAAAACGCGCGCTCATTATAGGATCAGGCCCGATCCGTATCGGTCAAGGCGTAGAATTTGATTACAGCGCCGTTCATGGTGTCTTAACCCTGCAAAAGCTCGGGTTTGAAACGATCATGATCAATAACAACCCGGAAACGGTGAGCACGGATTACGAAATTGCCGATCGGCTCTATTTCGAACCGCTGACGGCAGAACATATTTTAAATGTAGCGGAACATGAAGATATCGATTTTGCCATCGTCCAGTTCGGAGGGCAAACCGCTATCAATGCCGCTGAATCGCTGGAAAAAGCGGGCATTCCGCTGCTCGGAACGTCATTTGAGACACTTGATGCGCTGGAGGATCGGGACCGCTTTTATAAGCTGCTGGATGAACTCGGCCTGAAGCATGCAAAAGGGGAAACGGCTTATTCTAAGGAAGAAGCCGTCCGAAAAGCAAGAGGCATCGGGTATCCGGTGCTGATCCGCCCTTCCTACGTCATTGGCGGTATGGGTATGATCATCATCGAATCAGAAGCGGTTTTCTCCGCTCTTCTTGAAGAGGAAACAGGCATGCCGTACCCGATTCTTATCGATCAATATATTGAAGGAAAAGAAGTGGAGATCGATCTGATTTCTGACGGAAAAGAGGTCTTCGTTCCGACGTATACTGAGCATATTGAACGTGCCGGTGTCCATTCGGGCGACAGCTTTGCGATCCTTCCGGGGCCGTCTGTCACTGCGGAACTTGAACAAGGCATGAAGAAAGCCGCAGAAAAAATAGCAGAAAAACTATCATTCAAAGGGATCATGAACATTCAATTTGTCATCGATAAAGGGGAGATTCTCGTTCTCGAAGTAAATCCGAGAGCAAGCCGCACGGTTCCCGTTATCTCTAAAGTGATGGGAGTGCCGATGATTCCGCTCGCCACCCGGCTGTTAGCGGGCGCATCCTTACAAGACGTGAACCCGGTCATTCAAAATCAGCACGGAACAGCAGTCAAATTCCCGGTGTTCTCATCCCACGCCATCCAGGATATCGACGTAAAGCTCGGACCTGAAATGAAGTCGACTGGAGAAGGCATGTGTGTCGCATTTGACGCCGAAAGCGCCTTAAAAAAAATCTACGCGCATGTGTGGGATAAAAAAGGGAGCATCTATTTAGAAGGCGGAGATGAAGAAACGGCACAACTGGCCGAAGCCGCGGGCTTTACAGTGTGCGAAAGCTCTTTTTCAGCCTGGGCAGAGCGAAAGGATAAAGCGGTCCATATCAATTTCAATGACTCTGAAGAAGCCCGCAGTCAGCGGCTTGAAGCCATGACGCACGGCGTGACGGTCTTTACCGAACCGGAAACCGTAAAAGCGTTTTTAGCGAGCGGCTCTGGCAAGCCTGAGCCTGTTTCACTCAGAGATCTCTATCAAAAGGAAGTGGCGTCATGCACACAGTAAATGCTCAACATGCTTTAACCAATTTATACGGAAAAGATTTTCTGACGTTAAAGGACCTCAGCGCGTCCGCCATCAATGCGCTTCTTGCGGAAGCCTCATCATTAAAACAAAATCCGATCCAACCGATCTTCCAAGGGAAAACACTGGCGATGATTTTTGAAAAATCATCGACGCGGACGCGTGTGTCCTTTGAAGCGGGGATGGCGCAGCTTGGAGGGACAGCGCTGTTTCTGTCAAGCGGCGACTTGCAGCTGGGTCGCGGCGAGACGGTCGCGGATACGGCGAAGGTGCTGTCCGGATTTGTTGATGCCATCATGATCCGCACCTTTGAGCATGAAAAAGTGGAGGAGCTTGCCGAGCACGCTGACATTCCCGTCATTAACGGGCTGACCGACCGGTACCATCCTTGCCAGGCGCTCGCGGACTTGTTAACGATTCAAGAAATAAAGGGTAAGCTGAAGGGCGTAAAAGTCGCTTATATCGGAGACGGAAACAATGTGGCGCATTCCCTTATGATCGGCTGCGCCAAAATGGGCTGCGATATTGCGGTAGCATCACCGAAAGGCTATGAAGTTGAGGAAGAGGCGGTAAAGGCGGCGAAAGAGGCCGCAGCGCTGTCCGGGACAAAAATGATCCTTACCGAAAACCCTCAAGAAGCGGTGCAATGCGCTGATGTAATTTATTCCGATGTGTTCACAAGCATGGGGCGGGAAGAAGAGTCGCAGCAGCGGCTTACGGTTTTTGCGCCGTATCAAGTAAACGCGTCACTCGCCACCCTCGCAAAGCCGGACTATACATTTTTGCACTGCCTGCCCGCCCACCGAGAGGAAGAGGTAACGTCTGACATTATCGACGGCCCGCACTCTGCTGTGTTTCAACAAGCGGAAAACCGGCTCCACGCACAGAAGGCGCTGCTGAAAGCCCTTCTTTGCAAACAGCAATAACGAAGAAAGCCGCCGAATCGGCGGCTTTTTTATTGAACATATTATCCCGCATACAAGCGCATACTACATTAAAAAGAAAAAGGAGGAAATGACGTGGGACAGCAGCATCAATTCAGGCCCGGACAAAAAGCGCCGAATAACGGTGTGTACGTTGAAATCGGCGAGACGGGGAGTATGGTCAAAAATCCGCAAAAAATTAAGCTGACCGCAGGAGACATGTTTCCTGAAACCTCAAATCACAACAGGCTGTGGACGTACCAAAGAAAGCCGTGAATGAAAAAAACCTGCGGTCAGCAGGTTTTTTTCATTTCATCAATTAATGCTGGCCGGCATCCTGTTTCACAGGCATGATTTCCGCAAGAACAAAGACAAGCACCGCAATGATGACGGCAATAACGGAAGATTGCTTAAAGCTGTATGCCGCACTGTTCATGGAGGCGACCAGATAACAGGCCATATGTGATAAAAGGAACGTCCAAATAAAAGCAATAATATACCGCACGTTTCCACCTCGTCCTTCATTTTATTCTACGTTGTATCATACCATACATAAAGCCCGGGCGAAAGGCAATTTTCGCATCAAAATGAAGGTCTCTGGCATCGGCATTCACTCTGCTTTCTGCCTATTTAATGATAAAATAGAGTATCGGTATTTGGTATAATAGCCAAAACATAGGAGTAAATAGGGGTATACCTTATCCGTTTCATTTCTATTTACATAAGATAGCGAGAGATTAGGAGTGAAAGGAGGCGGGAAGGTTGGGGATAACGGAAAGGTTTTTCCAATTGGGGTCTGAGCCGAACGTCATCCACCTTCCGTATCAGCCGAACGGCTTCGGCGTCTTTATCCTTGGTGACAGAACACACTATGTCAGCGGGGACTCCAGCTTTTGGCTCGAGCATTACGGAAGAAATCAGCTGTTAAACATGCTGAGGGAAAAGGGCTATACCATCTTCAACAGCAATTTGTACGGCAGGCACTGGGGAGCGGAAAAAGCGGTTGCCTACGCCAAGCAGCTGATCCACTATGTGCTGAAACAAGAAATCCTCAATCCGAAAATTCATCTGTTGGCAGACGGCATGGGCGCCCTCTGCGCCGATCAATTGCTGCGTTTTTCCCCGGAACATATCCGTTCAGCCGCGATGCTGAATCCTTGTCTTGATCTTCAAGCTCATTATGAATCTGAAAAAGAAAATAAATTTTTCTATAAACAATTTCTGAGGGAAGCTGCCGCAAGCTTCGGCATATCTGAAAAAGAAGCAAGCTCACGCCGCTATCAAACCATTTCAGGCTTCTCCACCCGCGTTCCGGTACATATTTGGCAAAGAATGACCGGAGCGCCGTATCCACACCTCCTGCATGCGAACGCATATAAAGAAGCGTTGGAAAGGACCGGAAGCAAAGCGGATATTACCTATCATTTATTTGAGCATCCCGCACGGATGTATGGCGCCATCTGTCAGTTTTTCCGCAGGCATGAAAAAGAACTGTAGTGAATAGAATACAACAGCCATCTCTTTTCAGAGGGCTGTTTGGCTTGTGCGCCAATGAAAAACCGGAAAGGCGGCAGATGAGATGAAAGCAGCGCTGATAATTGGAGCAGATGAATTTCTCGGCCTTTCATTATGCGAGCAGTTGATGGATGAAGGAACATACGTTGATGTCATTTTGGCTCAACCGAAAGATAAAACCCGGCAGCTGTATTTGGAAGAAAGATTAATGTGGCTCGGAAGAAACGAGCATTTTCAGAAAATAGATGAAATTGGCGAAAAGACATACGATCAGATCTGCATTCAATACGGAAGCGGATTTCTTCCTGAAGATAGGACGGAACCTCTGTATTGGATCATATACAGCGAGGATCTCGAAGCATGGGAAAAGAGCTGCCAGAGGGAAGCGGCCCGGGCCATCATCCTTCCGCCTTTGTACGGTCCGTGGAGGGAGCCGAAAGAAGACAGCGAAAACCGCTTTTTTTTAGATGACGCAGCCGCTCAGCTGAAAAACAAGCTGGAATCAGACAGCATAAAAGATGAAGATTCGGTTATGACGCTGAAAATAGAAGAAAAAACGGAAAAATATGAAGCGGAAGAAAAAATTCAAGAATGGAAAAGACAATTTTCATCAATATTCGACAAATTTTAAGAAAAACCTTCCATGTTATGTGCATTACCGCTACAATAAACGTATATCAAATATACATGTTATGGGTTTGAAAAGGGGTTGAACATGGCTTGATCACCAGGCTTGTCATGATCTTTTCTGTCCTCCTTTTAATGAGCGGATGCGCACAAACTCCGTTTAAAGGAAAAATTGAGAAGGTCGGAATGCTTTTTCCCGATACCATCAATGATCTGGTATGGGGCACAAAAGGTTACAAAGGTTTATTAGCGATACAATCTGAATTTAACGTAGACGTTTATTATAAAGAAAATATAAGATCTGACGAAGATATTTTAAAAGCGATAGAGGACTTTCATAAAAGAGGTGTCAATCTTTTATACGGACACGGAAAAGAATATGAGGAAATCTTTAATATGATCAGCAAGGACTATCCCGACATGGAATTCGTCATCTCAAACGGAACGGCTAAAGGCGACAATGTCACAAGCGTCCATCTCATGGGAGAAGCAATGGGCTTTTTCGGCGGAATGACCGCTGCCCACATGTCAAAAACCAATCAGGTCGGCGTTATAGCTTCATTTTTATGGCAGCCCGAAGTAGACGGCTTTATCAAAGGGGCAAAATATGAAAACCCCGACATCGTCGTCAATACTGAATTTACAGACCACTGGGATAATGACAATGAAGCGCTGCACCTTTACGGGAAATTAAAGGATGAAGGCACGGATGTTGTGTATCCGGCCGGAGACGGGTATAATGTTCCTGTCATTCAGCAAATAAAAAAAGACGGACTGTACGCCATCGGCTATGTCGCCGATCAAGCTGATTTAGGCAAAAACACGGTGCTGACAAGCACGGTGCAAAATGTAGATAAAGCCTACACACTGATCGCAGAACAGTATAATAAAGGTGTCTTAAAGAGCGGAGACCACAGCTTCGATTTCAGAGACGGAGTCGTCGAAATGGGAACCTTCAGCCCCCTGGTGGACAAAGCTTTTCAGCAAAAGATAGCCGATCTAGTAAAAACGTATAATCAAACAAATGAACTGCCGTCAAATGAATAAGAGGTGGATACACATGCAGCATGAAAAATCGCTTGAATTTATGCAGATTGCAATGAAATATTTGCCGGAAGCGAAGGCGGAGCTTGAGAAATCAGGCATTGATCTGTCTATGGAAATGATCCAGCCGTTTATGAACCTGTTTACATCAGTCATGGCGGAAGCTTATGAGCTTGGCAAATCCGATGCCGGGGAGCCGAATAAATAAAGAGAGCCACTTTTAATGGAAGTGGCTTTTCACATTATTTTTTTCTTTAAGGCGGACACCATCGGCGCGAGGTCTTTAAAGACTGGCTTTAATTGATCGAGGGAGTTCATAATGGCGCCGAGCTGATTCATCACATGATTGTAATCGATTGTCTCTTCGGGATCAGCTTCAGGCTCTTCTTTCTCTTCCTTTTGCTCCTCCCGTTCTTCCCGTTCTTCCCGGTCCTCAATATTGCCGAACATCATTTTTGTGAAAATGTCCATACTCAAGGCCTCCTTTCGTCTTTGAGGTATTCTATGAGAGAGAATCGCGTCTAGTTTAGACGAATATATTGCCAACAGAAAAAAAATAGGGTAGAATTAGTACCTGATACTAATAATTGATCTTAATAAATAATTTTTAAATTCACTATATAAAGGAGTCTTCCCTATGAAAGCTGGAATACTTGGTGTCGGCCGCTACATTCCGGAAAAAGTGCTGACAAATCATGATCTTGAACAAATGGTAGAAACATCGGACGAATGGATTCGGACGAGAACAGGTATAGAAGAAAGAAGAATCGCTGCTGAAGACATGTATTCATCAGGCATGGCTGCTGAGGCTGCGCAAAAGGCGCTTGACCAGGCGGGCGTATCGGCTGAGGATCTTGATATGATTCTCGTCGCAACCGTTACTCCTGACCAGTCATTCCCGACCGTTTCTTGTATGATTCAGGAAAAGCTGGGTGCCAAAAAAGCATGCGCAATGGATATCAGTGCCGCATGCGCAGGTTTTATGTACGGTATTGTGACTGCCAAACAATTTATTGAATCACAAACATACAAACATGTTCTTGTGGTCGGTGTGGAAAAACTCTCAAGCATTACAGACTGGGAAGACCGCAACACGGCCGTTCTGTTTGGGGACGGAGCGGGCGCGGCGGTCATCGGGCCTGTCAGCGACGACAGAGGCATTCTGTCATTTGAGCTTGGAGCAGACGGAACAGGCGGCCAGCACTTGTACTTAGATGAAAAAGGGCATACAATCATGCATGGAAGAGAAGTATTCAAATTCGCCGTCCGCCAAATGGGTGAATCAAGTGTAAATGTCATTGAAAAAGCCGGCCTCTCCAAGGAGGACGTAGACTTTTTAATTCCCCATCAGGCAAACATCCGCATTATGGAAGCGGCGCGGGAACGTTTAGAGCTTCCGGTTGAAAAGATGTCTAAAACTATCCATAAATACGGTAACACTTCTGCTGCATCTATTCCGATTTCATTAGTAGAGGAATTAGAAGCCGGAAAAATCAAAGACGGTGATGTGATCGTCATGGTTGGATTCGGCGGAGGTTTAACATGGGGCGCTATCGCAATGCGCTGGGGTCGATAGAAAAAAGGTGAGGTGCACACAAGATGAGTAAAAAAAGAGTAGTCGTTACAGGACTCGGAGCCCTGTCTCCGCTTGGCAGCGACGCCGAAACAAGCTGGAAAAACGCAATCGGCGGCGTGTCCGGAATCGGTCCGATCACACGTGTGGAATCGGATGAATATCCGGCGAAAGTAGCCGCTGAACTGAAAGATTTCAACATTGAAAACTTTATGGATAAAAAAGAAGCGAGAAAAATGGACCGCTTCACACAATATGCAGTCGTTGCCGCGAAAATGGCGGTTGAAGATGCAGGTCTGAACATTACAGAAGACATTGCGCCAAGAGTCGGCGTTTGGGTGGGGTCCGGCATCGGCGGCCTTGAAACGCTTGAATCGCAATTTGAAATCTTCTTAACAAAAGGGCCGAGAAGGGTCAGCCCGTTTTTTGTTCCAATGATGATTCCGGATATGGCGACAGGCCAAATCTCGATCGCACTCGGAGCGAAAGGAGTCAACTCCTGTACGGTGACGGCATGCGCGACGGGAACGAACTCTATCGGGGACGCGTTTAAAGTCATCCAGCGCGGCGATGCTGATGCGATGATTACCGGCGGTACGGAAGCGCCGCTGACAAGAATGTCTTTTGCGGGCTTCAGCGCCAACAAAGCGCTTTCTACAAATCCTGATCCGAAAACGGCAAGCCGCCCGTTTGATAAAAATCGTGACGGGTTTGTCATGGGAGAAGGCGCGGGAATCGTTGTGCTTGAAGAATTAGAGCATGCGCTTGCCCGCGGCGCGAAAATTTACGGAGAAATTGTCGGTTACGGTTCAACGGGTGATGCTTATCACATTACCGCGCCTGCCCAAGACGGTGAAGGCGGAGCCAGAGCAATGCAGGAAGCGATCAAGGATGCCGGCATCAAGCCGGAGGATATTGATTACATCAACGCTCATGGTACAAGCACGTATTACAATGATAAATACGAAACAATGGCTATTAAAACCGTTTTCGGCGAGCATGCGTACAAGCTTGCAGTCAGCTCGACAAAATCAATGACGGGCCACCTGTTAGGAGCTGCCGGCGGTATCGAAGCGATTTTCTCCGTTATGGCGATTAAAGACGGAATCATTCCGCCGACGATCAATATTGAAACGCCTGATGAAGAATGTGATTTAGATTACGTACCGGATAAAGCGCGTCAGCAGGATGTAAATGTCGTCCTCAGCAACTCGCTCGGATTCGGCGGACATAATGCCACTTTGATCTTCAAAAAATATCAATAACACAGTCATTGGCCGGCTGCCCAAAAGGGTGGCCGGTTTTTTTTGCCTGCATATCATAAAAAGAGGAGGCGAACCAGCATGAGTGTCAAACAAACATACAAATGGATAAATAATGCGGCATCTATAGATGAGTTAGCCGTACACATTTTACCTCTTTTTTCAGGAGCAAAACAGAAAGATTGGAAGCCGATACTCGGAACTCTCCAAAACCACGGGATGTTTCGCAATATGAAAGACGGATCACTTACAATCAATCAGCTGAAAGAAAAAGGATGTTTCAGCCATGTTCAAAAGGAAGAGAAGAATCTAAAGGAAAAGTGGAACGGGCCTGACGTGCCGATTATTCTTTTGCCCGTCGATGAACGAAATCGGAGAATCCGTCTGGAGTTCGGGTCAAAATCGGGCCTTGCCTTCCGGGATAAAATGTTCCTCTTCTTATCGTCAGATAGTTCTAATTCGGCTGTCTCCGCCATTATGACGCATGAATATAATCATGTCTGCCGGTTAGAACATGTGACAAAGGATGAAAAAGATGTCACATTACTTGATACAATCATGATGGAGGGGCTGGCAGAATATGCTGTTTATGAGCGCTTCGGCTCAAGCCTTACGGCGGAGTGGACGTCCTACTATACGCCTGAGCAGCTGCAGTTTCTGTTTGAAAAAAGAATCAAGCCAAATCTCCGATTAACAAGAGACAGCAGACAGTTTTCCCAGCTGTTATTCGGCAAAGGATACGTACCCTCAATGCTTGGCTATGCCGTCGGATTCAATATAGTAAAAAAATATTTAACAGATAATAAAAAAACAGTGGAGGAAGCGCTGTCCATCCCCTCGAAAACCTTTCTGGAAGCAACGCTTTAAAAGATTAAAAGAATGGAAATTATTTAAGGATATTACATTTATCCTAAAAAATTCTTGCTTTTGTAATAATGATGTAATAATATACAACTATAAAATTTTTCGACTATTCTATATTTTTTGATAGCGAAACGAATGTTTTCCTCTGATGCAGCGGAATGAGAAAGGGGAGTATCATGAGCACACTATTAGAAGTGAATAATTTAAAGACCTATTTTTTCAGAAAAAAGCAGCCGATTCCCGCAGTTGACGGTGTTGATTTTCACATTAACAAAGGTGAAACCGTCGCGCTTGTAGGAGAATCCGGCTCGGGCAAAAGCATCACCTCGCTTTCTATTATGGGACTTGTCCAAAGCTCGGGCGGGAAAATAATGGACGGCTCGATTAAGCTTGAAGGCAAGGACTTGGCCTCCTTTAGCGAAAACGAATATTGCAAAATCCGCGGAAATGACGTCTCTATGATTTTTCAGGAACCCATGACTTCCCTCAATCCGGTGCTGACCATCGGTGAACAAATTACAGAAGTGCTTGAATACCATAAAAAAATGAGCAAAAAAGAAGCCCTGAAAAAGGCAGTGGATCTTCTGAAATTGGTCGGATTCTCCAGAGCCGAACAAATGTTAAAAGAATATCCGCACCGCTTATCAGGAGGAATGAGGCAGAGGGTCATGATCGCCATCGCGCTCAGCTGCAACCCAAAGCTCCTGATTGCCGATGAGCCGACGACGGCGCTTGATGTGACGATACAAGCCCAGGTGCTGGAGCTGATGAAAGACCTCTGCAAAAAATTCGATACTTCCATTTTGCTCATCACCCATGATTTAGGCGTCGTTTCAGAAGCGGCTGACAGGGTGATCGTCATGTACTGCGGACAAGTCGTAGAAAGCGCAACCGTCGATGAATTATTTTTAGAACCGCTTCATCCGTACACGGAAGGGCTGTTAACCTCCATTCCGGTGATAGACGGAGAGATTGATACATTGAATGCGATCAAAGGAAGCGTGCCGACACCGGACAATTTGCCGGAAGGCTGCCGTTTTGCTCCAAGATGTTCAAAAGCGATGGATAAATGCCGGACGGGGCAGCCTTCGCTCGTGACACATCAAAACGGCCGTTCTGTAAGATGTTTCTTATATGAGGAAGAGGGTGCCGATTCAAAATGACAGCTGCCAACCAAGAAACCATTTTAGAGCTGAAAGACGTAAAAAAATATTTTCCGATCCGCTCCGGTTTTTTTCAAAGAAAAGTCGGGGACGTAAAAGCTGTAGACGGTGTGTCCTTCTCACTGAAACGCGGTGAAACGCTCGGGATCGTCGGAGAATCAGGCTGCGGCAAGTCAACTGCAGGCAGAACGATGATCCGCTTATACAAACCCACAGACGGCCAGATTCTTTTCAAAGGCCGGGATATTTCCAACTTGTCTGAAGAAAAACTTAGAAAAAGCGTCCGCAAAAACATTCAGATGGTATTCCAAGATCCCTTCGCATCACTCAATCCGAGAAAAACATTGCGTTCCATTATTAAAGAACCGTTTCATACTCACAATATGTACAGCCTGCGCGAACGAAACGAAAGAGTGGAAGAGCTGCTTGCAAAAGTCGGGCTTCATCCGAGCTTTGCGGGCCGCTATCCGCACGAGTTTTCCGGAGGGCAGCGGCAGCGGATCGGCATCGCAAGAGCGCTTACATTAAATCCGGAGCTGATCATTGCGGATGAGCCCGTTTCCGCGCTTGATGTCTCCATCCAAGCCCAAGTCATCAATTTAATGGAAGAACTGCAGGAAGAATTTAATCTGACATATCTCTTTATCTCTCACGATTTAAGTGTTGTCCGCCATATCAGCGACAGAGTCGGCGTCATGTATCTCGGAAAAATGATGGAGCTGACCGATAAGCACGAGCTCTACGACAATCCGCTTCACCCTTATACGCAAGCGCTCCTTTCCTCAGTGCCGCTCACGAGAAAAAAAGGAGCCGTCAAGCGGGAACGAATCATCCTGAAAGGAGAACTGCCAAGCCCGGCCAACCCGCCGAAAGGCTGTGTGTTCCACACAAGATGCCCGATGGCCAAACCGATTTGCAAAGAACAAATACCGGCATTCCAAGAAGCCGCTCCCGATCATTTCGTCGCCTGCCATTTGTATGCCTAAAATGACAAGCTTTGAGAGGGGGTATGCCGGATTACATAACGAACTTGCCGCATATATATCACAAAGGGGGAATTGATATGAAATTACGTAAATCTGCACTGATGATGCTAAGTGTTTTTATGGCGCTCGCCATCTTCCTGTCCGCCTGCTCCGGCTCAAAATCCACAAGCTCCGAATCCAAACCGGCAGGCAAACCGCAAAAAGGCGGAGATTTGGTTGTCGGGTCTATCGGGGAGCCTACACTCTTTAACTCGCTGTATTCCACAGATGATGCAAGTACTGAAGTTGAGAATATGCTTTACAGCTATTTAACGAAAACGGATGAAAAACTGAACGTGAAATTGTCGCTTGCTGAGAGCATTAAAGAATTAGACGGCGGGCTTGCGTACGATGTGAAGATTAAAAAAGGCGTTAAGTTTCACGACGGAAAAGAACTGACCGCAGATGACGTTGTATTTACGTACAGTGTCCCGTTAAGCAAAGATTACAAGGGAGAACGCGGATCAACTTATGAAATGCTGAAATCCGTCGAGAAAAAAGGCGATTACGAAGTATTGTTCAAGCTGAATTATAAAGACGGTAATTTCTATAACAATGCTTTAGACAGCACAGCCATTCTGCCGAAGCATATTCTCGGTAATGTTCCGGTTGCAGATTTGGAAGAAAACGAATTTAATAGAAAAAAACCAATCGGATCAGGCCCGTTCAAATTTAAAGAATGGAAACAGGGGCAATATATTAAACTCGAAGCGAATGATGATTACTTTGAAGGAAGACCTTATTTAGATACGGTGACCTACAAAATTATCCCGGATGCAAATGCCGCGGTAGCTCAGCTCCAAGCTGGCGATATTAATTTCTTTAATGTGCCGGCCACTGACTATAAAACCGCTGAAAAATTTAATAACCTCAAAGTAGTCACTGATCTGGCATTAAGTTATGTATACATCGGCTGGAATGAGAAGAACGAATTATTCAAGGACAAAAAGGTCCGCCAGGCGCTCACAACCGCTCTTGACCGTGAGTCAATCGTCAACCAAGTATTAGATGGAGACGGCAAGGTAGCCTACATTCCGGAAAGTCCTTTATCTTGGAACTATCCTAAGGACATTGAAGTTCCGAAATTCACGTATAACGAGAAAAAAGCGAAACAAATGCTTGCGGAAGCCGGATGGAAAGATACGAACGGTGACGGCATTTTAGATAAAGACGGAAAGAAATTCTCGTTTACACTGAAAACGAACCAAGGAAACAAAGTCCGGGAAGACATAGCTGTAGTCGTTCAAGAACAGCTGAAGAAAATCGGCATTGAAGTGAAGACTCAGATTGTAGAATGGAGCGCCCTTGTTGAACAGATGAATCCTCCGAATTGGGATTTTGACGCGATGGTCATGGGCTGGAGCTTATCTACTTTCCCAGACCAATATGACATCTTCCACTCAAACCAAATTAAAAAGGGCTTAAACTATGTGTGGTATAAGAATGCTGAAGCGGATAAACTCATGAAGGATGCAAAATCGATCAGCGACAGAAAGCAGTATTCAAAAGAATACGAGCAAATCTATCAAAAAATCGCGGAAGATCAGCCGTATACGTTCTTGTATTACCCTAACAATCACATGGCAATGCCGGCAAACCTTGAGGGATACAAATACCATCCGAAACGTGATTTGTATAATATTCAAAAGTGGTGGCTTGCAAAATAATTTTCCCTTAGAGGGGAGGGAGAGCGTTTCCTCCCTCTTCTGTTTTTAATAAGGATAGTAAAGGGGACAAGAATATGGCTACATATATTATCAGAAGAACATTGATGTCCATTCCAATTTTATTGGGGATCACCATTTTATCTTTTATTATCATGAAAGCTGCGCCGGGAGATCCGATGACGTTAATGATGGACCCGAAAATCAGCCAGGCCGACAGAGAACAATTTATTGAAAAATACGGGTTAAATGATCCTCAGTATGTTCAATATTTAAAGTGGCTCGGCAATATGGTTCAGGGGGATTTCGGAACGTCAATTGTCAGAAAAGGAACACCTGTCTCAGAACTGATTATGGCCCGAATGCCCAATACGCTCATACTGATGCTCGTTTCAACGATTTTGGCTCTTATCATCTCTATCCCATTTGGCGTCTTGTCCGCAAAACGACCCTATTCAAAACTCGACTATGGCATTACATTTACCTCATTTATAGGATTGGCTATTCCGAACTTTTGGTTTGGATTAATTTTAATTATGGTTCTATCTGTAAACCTTGGCTGGTTTCCTACCGGAGGTGTCGAGACGCTGAACACGGACTTCAATATTTTTGACCGCATCCATCATTTAATTTTGCCTGCATTCGTATTAGCGACGGCCGATATGGCCGGTCTGACAAGATACACGAGATCAAATATGCTGGACGTATTAAATCAGGATTATATCCGTACGGCAAGAGCGAAGGGGTTTAAAGAAAATCGTGTGTTATTTAAGCACGGCCTGAGGAATGCGTTATTGCCTGTTATTACAATCTTTGGACTGATGATTCCCTCATTTATCGGCGGATCTGTTGTCGTAGAACAAATATTCACATGGCCGGGGTTAGGAAAGCTGTTTGTCGATTCAGCGTTCCAGCGTGATTATCCAGTTATTATGGCGATGACCGTCATTTCAGCCGTCCTTGTGGTGATCGGCAACCTTGTCGCTGACATTTTATATGCAGTGGTTGATCCGAGAATTGAATATTAAAAGGGGGGAACGATGATGGCCGAATTAAACACACCTCCAGCACCGGAGGTCGGGCTGAAAGAAAATATTGCCGAAAAGCCGGAAACCATGACAAAAATCTTTTGGGAAAAGTTTTCGAAAAATAAACTGGCGGTTGCGGGTGCTATTATTCTGTTTGTAATTATTATGTCAGCGATTTTGGCGCCGGTGATTGCTCCTTATTCGCAAGAGCAGCAAAGTTTGCTTGATAAATTTAAAGCACCGGGGCTAGAGCATTTGATGGGAACGGATAAATTTGGGCGTGACATTTTCAGCAGGATATTATATGGCGCGCGGATCTCTTTATTAGTCGGTTTTGCGTCTGTGGTCGGCTCCATTTTTATCGGAACCATCTTAGGCGC
The DNA here is from genome assembly GCF_018613535.1 of Bacillus sp. ISL-51. Lineage (GTDB taxonomy): Bacteria > Bacillota > Bacilli > Bacillales > Bacillaceae > Bacillus. The sequence goes on along the minus strand of NZ_JAGGQB010000005.1, from coordinate 550,462 downwards.
GTTAGCAGGCTATTTTAAAGGCATTGTGGATGCTGTTATTATGCGTTTAGTTGATATAGTGCTTTCAATACCTGATATTTTCTTATTGATTACGCTTGTTACCATATTTAAACCGGGTGTGGACAAATTGATTTTAATCTTTTGTCTGACGGGGTGGACAACCACTGCGCGTTTGGTCAGGGGAGAATTTTTATCTTTACGTTCAAGAGAATATGTCCTGGCTGCCAAAACAATCGGGACAAAAACGCATAAAATCATTTTTTCTCATATCCTTCCCAACGCGCTGGGACCGATCATTGTGTCAGCAACTTTAAAAGTCGGCTCGGTTATTCTGGCTGAATCCGCGCTGAGCTATCTCGGTTTCGGAATACAGCCGCCCATTGCAAGCTGGGGAAATATGCTTCAAGATGCGCAAAACTTTACGATTATGATACAGGCATGGTGGTATCCATTGTTTCCCGGACTATTCATTCTTTTTACCGTATTATGCTTCAACTTTGTCGGTGACGGGCTGCGTGATGCGCTTGATCCTAAAAATGTGAAATGATCTCCCGGTTCACAACGGGAGATTTTTTTATTCTTTTGATCCTTGTATTATGTTTCTGCAATGAAGGCTTACAGGCATGCTGACCAAAGAGGGAAAGGCGGAAACGCCGGGTCTTTCAGGCTGAAGCGGAATTCTCATATGGAAATGGAATAATTTATCTTCCCCTTGCCTATACTGTGGACAACAGTTTTTATAAAGTGAGGGGTCGAATATGTTATTTCTTCATGATGTGTGGGTGAATTGGTTTGAAGGTGAAGAGAATGGTTATAATGTATGCCATTTTCACGAATGGCGCAAGGAAGATACGGTAGAGCTTTTGGATCAGACGCCATTGCTCAGAGTGCCGTCGGTGTTATTTCATTACATAGAAAACGATTTATCGGAGCTTCCGAAAGAGCTGCTTGATGAAGTTCACCAAAAATCATACGTGCGAAAAAATCATGAACGGACGAAGCTTGAATATTGTTTTGTCGTAACAGACGGAATCGGCATCATTGCCGTGGATACGATCGGCTATACCATTCCGGTCCGGAAGAGCCGTCTGATTCCGAGGCAGGAGCAGCTTGTCTATGAAATGGTAAAGGATGTAGAGCCTGAAGCCTATCAATTTGAGCCGAAGCAATTGGAGTCTTCAAAGGAATATCACATTTTATCATTGGCGCCGGAGCACGTCAGAGGGCTGACGAGAAAAGAGCGGCAGATCAAGCAGCTGATGTTTATGGCGCTTGATCAGCTGAAAGGGCTGAAAAACCGAGCGGAAATTGTGTATTGGTATACTGAGTGGAATCCGCATATGTACGAGCAGATCAAACGAATGAGCTTTGAGGAGATTTGGGACATGCTTTATAATGAAACGATTGAAGGCTGGTCAGACAAGCATCTCGCTTTCTGTGAAAACTTGATAAAAGGGCAGCCGTTTTTCGAGAAGCTTTGGGAGATGGAACAGGAATCAAAAGTGAATTAAAGAAAAAGAGGCAGGGAAACCCCGCCTCTTTTTTTATCGTCTTTTCCGTCCGAGCCCCATGGCGTTTTCCATCTTTTTCACCATTTTGCCGGCCGCCTTGTTGGCGCGCTCTGCACCTTCATCGAGAATCCGGTCCAATTCGTCACTTTCAATTAATTCACGGTAGCGCTCTTGAATCGGCGTTAACGCATTGACCACCACTTCAGCTAAATCGCTCTTGAATTCGCCGTAGCCTTTGCCTTCATATTTAGCCTCTAATTCTTCGATCGATGCGCCTCCTAAAATTGAGTAGATGGTAAGCAGATTAGAGACGCCCGGTTTGTTTTCTTTATCGTATTTTACAATTCCTTCAGAATCGGTTACGGCGCTCTTGATTTTCTTTTCGAGCAGCTTCGGCTCATCAAGCAGCGTGATGAATGCCTTTTGATTCGGGTCTGACTTGCTCATTTTCTTCAGCGGGTCAGCCAGCGACATGATGCGCGCGCCCGTTTTAGGGATTTTGACCTCGGGGATCGTGAAAATATCATTGTATTTTTTGTTGAAACGTTCCGCCAGATTTCGGGTCAGCTCAAGGTGCTGTTTCTGGTCTTCTCCCACAGGGACAAGGTCAGTTCCGTACAGCAAAATATCTCCGGCCATAAGCGGCGGATATGTTAACAGTCCGGAAACAACGGCTTCCTTACCTTTGGACTTATCCTTAAACTGCGTCATCCGCTCAAGTTCACCGATATATGCGACGCATTGAAGCATCCAACCCGCTTGGGCGTGAGCGGGAACCTCTGATTGGATAAACAGTGTCGCTTTCTCGGGGTCAAGCCCGACCGCTACGTATAGCGCTGCAAGATTGCGGATATTTTTCCGCAGCTCAAGCCGATCTTGAGGCACCGTAATCGCGTGCTGATCAACGATACAAAAGTAACCGTTGTAATCATGCTGCAAATCGACAAATTGCTTCATTGCTCCGATGTAGTTTCCGAGCGTTACTGACCCGCTCGGCTGAATGCCTGAAAAAATTGTTTTCTTCATAATCCATACCTCGTTTCTAAAACATAATAAAAAAAGCCCATTCTTCCCGTAGAAAAAGGGACGAATGAACCGTGGTGCCACCCTGATTATTCCATAACAATGGAATCGCTCGAGACGTTGGTAACGGAGACTGCTCCGGCTGAGCCTACTTACGTTCGGTCAGCTGCTCAGAAGTCCATTCCACATTGCCCATTACCTGCTCACAGCACCGCAGGCTCTCTTCAAATGGGTTGAAATGTGTACTACTCTTCATCATAGCGAATCACAACAATTATGTTTGATTGATCCATTATAAATCAATTATAGACAAATGTCATCAGAAGAATACAAGATTTTTTCCAGTTCTCTCATGGTTCGAAAAATCACGAAATTGTCTGGAAATGCCTAAATGATAACACTTATCAACATTTCGTATAACGAATATTATATGTAAAAAGCAATATGAACTGGAAATTATCTGCGGAAAATTTAGTTTAGTTATGCTTTAAACTATAGAAGGATGTCACGTTTTTGGCAGAAAAACTGACCAAATTTAAATATTTTAAATTGAGAAAATAGTATTGCAATAAATTATTCATTTCATTATAATGAACTTGTTCACTCTATTGTTACAGCTTCTTTACATAAAATAATCAGAAAAGACGGAACACAATTAAAGTTTAGAAAAATATTAAGTTATTTTGTCTGATATTTCTGAGTATTTAGTAGTAAAGGCTGAAAAATTAATTAGGGGGTTAGTGCATGAAAAAGCGTTGGTCTATTGTGGGTTTAATGCTTATCTTCTCGCTTGTGTTAAGTGCATGCGGCGGATCAGGCGGCGGTGGAAAGAATGACACCAAAGGGCAGACATCACTTCATATCAATATTAAAACAGAACCATTCTCTTTACATCCCGGTTTAGCTAACGATTCCGTTTCCGGCGGTGTCATCCGTCAGACCTTTGAAGGATTGACACGCGTCAACTCTAAAGGTGAGCCTGAAGAAGGAATGGCATCTAAGATCGAAAAAAGCAAAGACGGAAAGACCTATACATTTACGATTCGTGACGGTGCAAAATGGTCAAACGGCGATCCCGTTACTGCGCAGGATTTTGAATATGCCTGGAAATGGGCGCTTGACCCGAACAACGAGTCACAATACGCATATCAGCTCTACTATATCAAAGGCGCTGAAGCTGCCAACACAGGAAAAGGTAAAATTGATGACGTAGGCGTAAAAGCCGTTAATGACAAAACATTAAAGGTTGAACTGAACAACCCGACACCTTACTTCCTGCAATTAACATCATTCTATACGTATATGCCGATTAACAAGAAAATTGCTGAAAAACATAAAAACTGGAATACGAATGCAGGCGAAAATTATGTGTCAAACGGCCCGTTCAAAATGACGGCCTGGAAACACAGCGGTTCTATCGATCTTGTTAAGAACGATGAATATTGGGATAAAGACTCTGTAAAACTGAAGAAAATCAACATGGTGATGATTAACAATAACAACACGGAACTTAAAAAATTCCAAGCAGGGGAACTTGATTGGGCGGGAATGCCGCTTGGACAGCTTCCGACAGAATCCCTGCCGACTTTGAAGAAAGACGGATCATTGAATGTTAAGCCTATTGCCGGCGTGTATTGGTACAAATTTAATACAGAAGCCAAACCGCTGAATAATGTCAACATTCGGAAAGCTCTTACTTATGCCCTCGACCGCGCGTCTATCGTGAAAAACGTGACCCAAGGCGAACAAATCCCGGCAATGGCAGCCGTGCCTCCGTCAATGAAGGGCTTTAAAGATAATACTAAAGGATATTTCAAAGACAATGATGTCAAAACAGCAAAAGAATATCTTGATAAAGGTTTGAAGGAGTTAGGCGTTAAGAAAGTATCTGACCTTCCGGCAATCAAATTATCTTTCAATACGGATGATGCTCACGCTAAAATCGCGCAGGCCGTGCAGGAAATGTGGAAAAAGAATTTAGGCGTTAAGGTTGAACTTGATAACTCCGAATGGAATGTGTACATCGACAAACTGCACAGCCAGGATTATCAAATCGGCCGTATGGGCTGGCTCGGCGACTTCAATGATGCGATCAACTTCCTTGAATTGTTCCGCGATAAAGAAGGCGGAAACAACGATACCGGATGGGAAGATCCTGAGTTTAAAAAATTATTGAATCAATCTCAGCTTGAAACTGACCCGGATAAACGTATCGAAGAGCTGAAAAAAGCAGAGAAGATTTTTCTTGATGCAATGCCGGTCGCGCCAGTTTATTTCTATACAGATACATGGGTGCAGGATAAAAACCTCAAAAATGTCATTGTAACCGGAACAGGCGACGTCTACTTTAGAAATGCTTCTTTTGAATAGAAAGCGGCTCTAAAAACAAAAGACCCAAGGTATATGGGGAGGATGTCCCCATATACCTTTCTTACTGATTAAGTATAAAATTGTAAAAAACATGGAGGTGTTCACCTTGCTAAAATATATCGGTAAACGATTCATTTACATGATCATCACATTGTTTGTGATTGTCACCGCCACATTTTTCTTAATGCAGGCTGCACCGGGCGGACCGTTTTCAGGCGAAAGAAAGCTCCCGCCTGAAATTGAGGCAAACTTAAACGAGCACTACGGCCTGGACAAGCCTCTCGTTATCCAATATGTCAGCTACTTAAAGTCTGTCGCGATGTGGGATTTCGGACCTTCATTTAAATATAAAGGGCAAAGCGTAAATGATTTAATCAATTCAGGTTTCCCCGTTTCATTTACTCTCGGAGCAGAAGCTATTCTCCTCGCTTTAGCGTTTGGTGTTTTGTTTGGGGTGATTGCTGCCCTGTATCATAATAAATGGCAGGATTATACCGTTGCGATTTTAACGATCTTTGGAATATCAGTTCCGAGCTTTATATTGGCGACGATATTACAGTATATCTTCTCTATTAAATTGGAACTCTTCCCGGTCGCAGGGTGGGAATCCTGGGCATACACCTTTTTGCCCTCCATTGCGCTTGCTTCTATGCCGATGGCGTTTATTGCCAGGCTCTCCCGTTCAAGTATGATTGAAGTGTTAAACAGCGATTACATACGGACCGCAAAAGCAAAAGGGCTGTCACGTCCGTCAGTCACGGTGCGCCATGCGCTGCGAAACGCGTTATTGCCTGTTGTGACATATATGGGACCGATGGCGGCGTCCATTTTGACGGGAAGCTTTATCATAGAATCCATTTTCGGAATTCCCGGTTTAGGCGCGCATTTTGTCAACAGCATTACCAACCGTGATTATACGGTCATTATGGGAGTTACCGTGTTCTTCAGCGTTATCCTGCTTTTATGCGTATTAATTGTAGACGTGCTGTACGGATTGATTGATCCGAGAATCAAGCTTTCTAAAGCAAAGAAAGGAGCCTAGGCCATGCAGAACATTCCTAAAAATATGTTTGAACCAGCTTCAGCTAATGCCAGTGATGCCGAAAAAATAAGTAAAAAAAGCCTTTCCCTGTGGAAAGACGCCATGCTTCGCTTTCGCAGCAACAAGCTTGCGATGGTCGGGCTTGTACTGATCGTTCTTATTATCCTTATGGCTATTTTTGCCCCTGTTTTTTCAAGATATGATTATGCAACGACGAATCTTTTAAATGCGGATAAAGCACCGTCTAAGGATCATTGGTTCGGTACGGATGACCTGGGAAGGGACATCTTCGTACGGACGTGGGTAGGTGCGCGGATTTCCATCTTTATCGGTGTAGCCGCTGCCGTGCTTGATTTATTAATCGGCGTCATCTGGGGCAGCATTTCCGGATTCCGCGGCGGCCGAACTGATGAAGTGATGATGCGTATCGCGGACATTCTTTGGGCAGTTCCTTCATTATTAATGGTTATCTTGCTGATGGTTGTCCTGCCGAAGGGCTTACTGACGATTATCGTTGCCATGACGATAACGGGCTGGATTAATATGGCGAGGATCGTCCGCGGCCAAGTGCTCCAATTGAAGAATCAGGAATATGTGCTTGCTTCCCAAACACTGGGTGCGAAAACGGGACGTCTTCTGTTTAAGCATATTGTTCCGAATGCCATGGGTTCTATCTTAGTCACGATGACACTGACGGTTCCGACCGCGATTTTTACAGAAGCATTTTTAAGTTATTTAGGGCTCGGCGTACCGGCGCCGCTTGCGAGCTGGGGAACGATGGCCTCAGACGGATTGCCTGCATTAACCTATTACCCTTGGCGTTTATTCTTCCCTGCCGGCTTTATCTGCCTTGCGATGTTTGGCTTTAATGTTGTCGGTGACGGATTAAGAGACGCGCTGGATCCTAAGTTACGCAAATAAGGAGTGATATGAGTGACACGCTTGCTAGAGGTAAAAGACTTAGCCATTTCATTTAAAACATACGGCGGAGAGGTACAGGCAATCCGCGGCGTGAATTTCCATTTGAATAAGGGAGAAACGCTCGCGATCGTGGGGGAATCCGGTTCCGGAAAAAGTGTGACGTCCCAAGCGATTATGAAGCTGATTCCAATGCCGCCCGGCTATTTTAAAAGAGGGCAGATTCTCTTTGACGGACGCGATATTGTACCGATGTCAGAAAGAGAGATGCAGTCCATCAGAGGAAAAGACATCGGGATGATTTTCCAAGATCCGATGACGTCTCTGAACCCGACAATGAAGGTCGGGAAACAAATTACGGAAGTGCTTTTTAAACACGAAAACATTTCAAAAGCAGCGGCACGCAAACGCGCGATTGAACTGCTTGATCTGGTGGGAATTCCGATGCCGGAAAAGCGGGTCGGCCAATTCCCGCATGAATTCTCCGGCGGAATGAGGCAGCGGGTCGTCATCGCGATGGCGCTTGCGGCAAATCCGAAGCTGTTAATTGCTGATGAGCCGACAACCGCACTTGATGTAACGATTCAGGCCCAGATTCTTGAGCTGATGAAGGAATTGCAGAAAAAAATCGACACTTCGATTATTTTTATCACCCATGATTTAGGCGTTGTCGCTAACGTTGCCGACCGGGTCGCTGTCATGTACGCGGGCCAAGTCGTTGAATCCGGCACGGTGGACGAAATCTTCTATGATCCGCGTCACCCGTATACGTGGGGGCTTTTAGCATCTATGCCGAGTCTTGAAAGCACTGACCAGGAAAAACTGACGGCCATCCCGGGAACACCGCCTGATCTGACGAATCCTCCAAAAGGAGATGCGTTTGCGCTTCGCAGCTCTTACGCGATGAAAATTGACTTTGAAGAGGAGCCGCCGATGTATAAAGTGTCTGACACGCATTTTGTGAAATCTTGGCTTCTGCATCCGGACGCGCCTAAGGCAGAGCCGCCTGAAGCGGTTAAGGCAAAAATGCGCAAATTGCCGAATACGTACCAGCAGCCGGTTTTAATGAAGGAAGGTGAAAAAAATGACTGAAAAGCTTCTCGAAATTAAACATTTAAAACAGCATTTTTTCACGCAGAAAGGAACCGTAAAAGCGGTAGATGACCTGTCATTTGATATTTATAAAGGCGAAACGCTCGGCCTCGTCGGAGAATCAGGCTGCGGAAAGTCGACGACAGGCCGGAGCATTATCCGTCTGTATGAAGCAACTGACGGCGAGGTGCTGTTTAACGGAGAAAATGTCCACGGCAAAAAATCCCGCAAAAAGCTGCTGGAGTTTAACCGGAAAATGCAGATGATTTTCCAAGATCCGTATGCATCTTTAAATCCGAGAATGACAGTTGCCGACATTATTGCAGAGGGGATTGATATCCACCGTCTCGCGAAAACGAAAAAGGAGCGCATGCAGCGGGTTTATGAACTGCTTGAAACGGTCGGTTTAAATAAGGAGCACGCCAACCGCTATCCACATGAATTCTCTGGAGGGCAGCGTCAGCGGATCGGAATTGCCAGAGCGCTGGCGGTTGATCCGGAATTTATCATTGCGGACGAACCGATTTCCGCCCTTGACGTATCCATTCAGGCGCAGGTCGTCAATTTAATGAAGAAATTGCAAAAGGAAAAGGGGCTCACTTACCTGTTTATCGCCCATGATTTATCCATGGTCAAATACATCAGCGACCGTATCGGCGTCATGTATTTCGGAAAGCTGGTTGAGCTTGCGCCGGCGGATGAGCTTTACGAGAATCCGCTGCACCCGTATACAAAATCCCTCCTGTCCGCCATTCCGCTTCCTGACCCTGATTACGAAAGAAATCGGGTCCGGAAAAAATACGATCCGTCAATCCATCAGCTGAAAGACGGGGGAAAGATGGAGCTTCGCGAAGTCACACCGGGACATTTTGTCATGTGCACAGAAGCAGAATTTAAAACGTTTCGATAAGATGATCATCCTTCAAGACTGCAGTCTTGAAGGATTTTTTTATGGACTGTCCATGACCTTGCATTTTTCCGGTTCACTGCCATACGATTTATTTAATGGGTTGAAAAAGAAAATGAAACGTCATTGGAAGTTATCGTCAATGTCCTGTTTTTTCCGGAAAAGCCGCGGCCGGACAAAAGTTGATATTGGCAGCCTTGCACATTAAAGTTTATCAAGCATGCGCCCCGTTTCCTATAATGGAAAAAAGGAGGAGTTTAGCATGCGAATGATGACATACGCCATCGTCACAGGACTGTTTCTAAGTTTGATGGCTTATCCGGCGAAGGCCGCTGTAAAAGAAGAGCAGCCGGAATTAAAAGTAGCTCTTACAAAAAAAGAACTGCCGGAAGGGATGACGAGGTTCGCTTATCCCTCAGGGCTGCACTTTTCACATCCCGATAAGGTGCGGGGCATTTACGTAACCGGGCATTCTGCGGGCGGAAGCAAGTTTGATGAACTGACGGATTTTGTAGACAAAACAGAACTGAATACAATGGTCATTGATGTGAAAGACGATAACGGAAACCTTACGTTCCAGCCGGATAAACAGTCTCCCTACTACAAGATCAGCAAGCCGTACATCAAAGACCCAAAAACGATGATGAAAAAACTGGAGGAAAAACACATCTATCCGATCGCGCGGATTGTCGTTTTTAAAGACAGCGCGCTCGCGAAAGAAAAACCGGAGTGGTCCTTTAAAGAAAAAGACGGAAGCGTCTGGAAGAACGGACGAGGGGAATCATTCGTGAATCCGTTTATGAAAGAAGTATGGGATTACAATGTAAACATTGCAAAAGAAGCCGCAAAAATGGGCTTTAAAGAGATTCAGTTCGATTATGTCCGTTTCCCGGAAGGGTTTGAAAAACGCGATGATGAGCTGACATACGGCCATGGAGTCTATGGAAAATCAGCTGACAGCAACGTGCAGAAACGTGTTCATGCCGTTACCGATTTTGTCAGTTATGCCAAGAAAAAATTAAAGCCGCACGGTGTTGATATGTCGGCTGATATTTTCGGCTATTCAGCGACATTGCCCGAAGCGCCGGGAATCGGACAGAATTTCAGCAAAATTTCTGAGCATGTCGATGTCATTTCATCCATGATTTATCCGAGCCATTGGACGAGCTATTTCGGCATTGATAAACCCGACCTTGAACCGTACAAAGTCGTCAGGGAATATGCAAAGGTGGAGAACAAAAAACTCTCCAAACTGAAAAATCCGCCATCGTCACGCCCGTGGCTTCAGGACTTTACAGCCTCATACCTTGGAAGCGGCAACTACCAAGAGTACGGCAAAAGCCAGGTGGAAGACCAGATTAAAGCTTTACACGATGAAGGCATCGACGAATTTTTATTGTGGGATGCAGCCAATCATTATACGCAACATGTAGATTACACACCTTTTAAAAAAAATGAAACCATGTCACAAAGTCAACCGTCTAAATAGATGTAAGATTGTTTAAACAGTCGGAAATGGGGTATATCTAAAAGTGTGAAGACAACGAACCCATAAGGAGCAAATGAATGAACTGGTATGAAAAGCTGAGTGAATATTTTCCGATTGAAGAAATGAAATCAAAAGCGCATATGGAAGCCCTGTTAAAGGAGCAAAGCGATGTTTATCATAAAGAAGAGGGCCAACACTACGTGCTGATGTTTGCGGAATTTGACTCTTTTATCTTTATTGATTATCTGTTTGTGTCAAAGAAAGCCAGAGGGCAGGGTCTCGGACGCAAGCTGATCGGTAAGCTGAAAAAGAAAAACAAGCCGATTCTGCTTGAGGTGGAGCCTGTCGACGAGGATGACACGGACACACAGAAGCGTTTGCGTTTTTACCAAAGAGAGCATTTCAAGCATGCACAGTCAATCGGGTATCGGCGCCGGTCATTGGCTACGAATGAAGTGAATAAAATGGAGATTCTGTACTGGTCACCGAAAACAGAATCTGAAGAAGAAATGTTTGAAGCGATGAAACAGACATATGAAACCATTCACACTTATAAAGATGAAAAATGGTACGGAGAATCATACGAAAATACGGATGAAGTTCTCAAAGTCATTGATGAGAAAAAACAAAAAAACATTTTCGATAAGTTAAACTAATTGAGAATGTAAATAATCCCGCAAGCTGCAAATTTGCCGGATCGACACATTTTTTTCTCAGGAGACTGTTCATACTTACTTTTTTATAGTATAATACCTATAAAGATTCCTTTTTTAAAGTCATTTCAATTTGAGAATACAAACATGTTCATCCTACTAATTAGAGGAGTGAAGATTAATGGTTACATTATACACATCACCTAGCTGTACGTCATGCAGAAAAGCAAGAGCTTGGCTGGAAGAGCACGAGATTCCGTTTGAAGAGAGAAACATTTTCTCCGAGCCTTTATCCATTGACGAAATCAAGCAGATTCTGCGTATGACTGAAGACGGTACGGATGAAATTATCTCTACCCGTTCTAAAGTATTCCAGAAACTGAACGTAAACGTTGAATCAATGCCGCTTCAAGACCTGTACACTTTAATCAATGAGCATCCGGGATTGCTTCGCCGCCCGATCATCATTGACGAAAAACGTCTGCAAGTCGGCTATAACGAAGATGAAATCAGACGATTCCTGCCAAGAAAAGTGCGTTCTTTCCAATTGAGAGAAGCACAGCGCCTGGCTAACTGATATAAGATTATAAAGCCCAAAACCTTCGCGGTTTGGGCTTTTTTATTACTTTTCAGTCTGTTCATAAATCATACTGGCGAGGATGACAAACACGACAGTCAAAATCGGCAGCATCATTTGAACCGTACCGTGGTCTGCCATGAAAAAAGACAGCTTACTGTCTCTCGCGATCATTTCACCGCCCGTAAAAGCGAGCAGGCCGCTTCCGGCATAGATTAATAGCGGCACTTTGTCCATTGCAGCATGAACGAGCTTGCTGCCCCAGATGATAATCGGCACCGAGACGAACAGCCCGATGACAACAAGCGTCAGCTCGCCGTGAGAAGCGCCCGCTACGGCAATCACATTGTCAAGCGACATAAAGAGGTCGGCCAGTACGATAGTGCGGATAGCTCTCCAAAGTGAGGAACTGCTCTTCACACGCTGTGTATCCTTCTTCTCAATAAGAAGCTGATAGCCGAGATACAATAAGAACACGCCGCCTGCGCATTGTAAAAAAGGAACGTTCAGCAAATAGACGGCTGCGCTCGTCAGTCCTATTCTCATGGCAACGGCAATAAACGTTCCGAAAATAATCGCTTTCTGCCTTTGCTTATGCGGCAGGTTCCGGCATGCCATCGCAATGACGACAGCATTATCACCGCCGAGGATTAAATCAATTCCGATAATGACAAGTAGAGACAGCAGGTAATCGTGCGGCATGAAACCACCTCGCTTTTTGTTCCGGTTGCTTGTACAACTAATATATGAAGCAGGATGACAATTATGATGGGAACCGGGGGAAAGCCTGTTTTTCCGTGAGAAAATGCTTTTTTATTTCTTTTATAACTGATTTATCATAAAATAGAAATATAAAGAATTCGCGCTGTTTCCTCATAAGGTTAAGATGTGGACGGAATGGGTAAAGTGTAGTAAAGTACTATTCATCGGGAGCTTAGATGTCCCTTCAACATCTTATAAAGAAGGGAAGGTTGGCAAATGGAAATAGAAAGAATTAACGAGCATACTGTAAAATTTTATATGTCATATGGTGATATTGAAGATCGCGGTTTTGACAGAGAAGAAATCTGGTACAATCGCGAACGCAGTGAAGAACTGTTCTGGGAAGTCATGGATGAAGTTCATGAGGAAGAGGAATTCGCTGTCGAGGGTCCGCTTTGGATTCAGGTTCAGGCATTGGACAAAGGACTGGAAATTATCGTAACAAAAGCCCAGCTTTCCAAAGATGGACAAAAACTCGAACTGCCGATCCCTGAAGATAAAAAACAAGAGCCGGCAGATGAAAATCTCGACGCCTTACTTGATGATTTCCAAAAAGAAGAGCAGGCTGACAGCCAGGAAGACAAGGAACAGAAGCTTCAGTTTACTTTGCGATTCGATGATTTTGAGGATATTATTTCGCTTTCTAAATTAAATCTTAACGGAATAAAAACGACACTTTACTCGTTTGAGAACCGATATTATTTATATGCAGACTTTAATGAGCAAACTGATGAAGAGGTTGAAAATCAGCTAAGCATCCTGTTAGAGTACGCGCATGAATCATCAGTCAGCATTCACCGCCTTGAAGAATACGGCAAATTGGTGATACCTGAGCATGCGTTATATACAATAAAAAAACACTTTGCATCATAACAAACCGATTTCTCTCAGCAGAAATCGGTTTTTTTTTGTGCAGAAAAGGATTCTGAACGATCGAAAACGGAAAATCCGCCTTTTGCTGCAAACAGGATTATACCTTCTTTTTTGCTGAATAACAGAAAGACGCAGAAAGGAGAAGATGGTAAATGTTCAGTGCCGTGACTGCCGAGGGCCGGCTGGTTCAGCTGGCTGGCAGCTATTCTAATCAAAAAGCAGCGGAGTTAAGACAAATCCGCTGGTACTGCCCTGTATGCCGGGGAGAGCTTGATCTGAAAGTGGGATCGCAAAAACTGCCGCACTTTGCCCATAAGAAAAGCAGGCTGTGTCCGGGAGAGCCGGAACCGGAAAGTGAATACCACATGGAAGGAAAACGGCAGCTTTTTCTCTGGCTGAAAGCACAAGGACTTACCGCCAATTTGGAGCCATATGTCAAATCAGCGGGACAGCGGCCGGATCTTACTGCTGAAAGCGGAGAAGACAGGCTGGCGTTTGAATTTCAATGTGCACATCTATCTGCGGAAACTTTGCACAGCCGTACAGAAGGCTTGAAAAAAGCCGGGTTCAATCCGTTTTGGATCATCGGAGCAAAACGTTTAAAACGGCTGTCCGCACATTTTTTTCAACTTTCTGCTTTTCATTGGCAGTTTTTCGAAGTCAATTCATTTTCCTCTATTTTATTTTATTGCCCCGAGGCCCGCTCCTTTTATAAACTGCATGCGATCATTCCGTTTTACACAGGCTATTCATATGCCGAAATGAAAATCACTCCTCTCCATAAAGCAAATCTGACGGACATTTGTCTGCCGGAAGGCTCCCGAAATGTTAAGCTTTCCGCTTGGAAGCGGGCTGTTTCCGGTTTCCGCCGAAAAAGCAGCCGGTTCTTATCAAAAGAAGCCCGTCTCATTCAGCGCCTTTTTTATGAAAGGCATCAAACCGCATTTTCTTTATTGCCGTCTGAGGTATTTGTTCCAGTATCGGCCGGCTTTTTGTTTCAAAGCCCTGTTTTTGTATGGCAGGGACACCTGTATTTGCGGTTTATGGAGCTTTCGGAAAAAGGAGCGCCGATCCGCTTAGCGGACATGGTCCGCTTCTGCCGCAGGAAAATCATTGATCGGGATATCAATCTGCGGTACGAATACAATAAAGAATTCATCATCCTGGCGATAAAACAATATGCCGATTTTTTATGTTTGCAGGATTTTTTAAGAGAAACTGAGAATGAAGTATATATGCTCACATCTCAAAAAAAGCACCCTCGAACAGCTGAGGAGCTGTATCAGCGGGATCGGCTGTTTTTTGGGGAATGAGAATGCGGCATTTAGCTCACCCTAACGTCAAGGTGGTGGCTGAATGTGAAGCGCATAAAAGCGTTTGGTTTTCGCTTTTTCACTGTATTTTTGGCATGCTCGCTCTTATGTGCCGCATATGATTTGACAAAAGGCAGTGAAAAAACGGAAGATAATCACAACACAAGTTTTTGGAGAAACAATCGTTTTTTCAATTGGCTTGAAGTAAAGAAAACGAGGGGGATCACCATGACTGAGGAAAAAAAAGCAAAACAGCTGCCTGACAGAAGCGAAGTAAAGGCAGAGGATACATGGAGACTAGAGGATATTTTTCCTAGTGATGAGGCCTGGAATAAAGAATTTCAAGAGGTTAAAAAATTAATTCCGAATTTATCTTCCTTTAAAGGCACACTGGCTCATTCCGCCGATAATTTATACGCCGCTCTTACCGCTCAAGACGAGGTGACGAGCCGTTTAGGGAAACTGTATTCTTACGCGCATATGCGCTCAGACCAGGATACGGGCAATTCTTTCTATCAAGGGCTGAACGACAAAGCAGCAAGCCTGTATTCACAAGCTGCCAGCGCAGCTGCATATATAGAACCGGAAATTCTCTCTATTCAGGAGGACAAGCTGCAGCAGTTTATTCTAGAAAAAGAAGAGCTGAAGCTGTATTCCCATGCGATTGAAGAGATTACGAAACAGCGTCCGCACGTGTTAAGTGAAAAAGAAGAGGCGCTGCTTGCGGAAGCTTCAGAAGCGCTGTCGTCTCCTTCCAATACGTTCAGTGTTTTAAATAATGCTGACATTACGTTTCCGTCTATTAAAGATGAGAACGGAAAAGAAACGCAAATCACACACGGCAACTTTATTAATTTCTTAGAAAGCGGCAATCGGGAGGTTCGCAAAAACGCGTTTGAAGCTGTGTATAAAACATACGGGCAGTTTAAAAACACGATGGCGACTACCCTCAGCGGCACTGTGAAAAAAGATAACTTCTACGCGCGTGTGAAAAAGTATAAATCAGCCCGGGAAGCCGCTTTGTCTGCTAACAGCATTCCAGAGGAAGTATATGATAATCTGGTGAAAACCATCAATAAGCATCTGCCGCTTTTACACCGCTACATCGACCTGAGAAAAAAGGTGCTTGAACTTGATGAAGTCCATATTTATGACTTGTACACACCGCTTGTAAAAGATGCGGGAATGAAGGTGACGTACGATGAAGCAAAAGAGTACATGCTGAAAGGGCTTGCCCCGTTAGGTGAAGAATACGCGTCTATATTGAAAGAAGGCCTTGAAAATCGCTGGGTCGATGTGTACGAAAACAAAGGAAAACGAAGCGGCGCTTATTCGTCCGGTACATACGGCACGAACCCGTATATTTTGATGAACTGGCATGACAATGTCAACAACCTGTTTACGCTTGTTCACGAATTCGGGCATTCGGTGCACAGCTACTATACGAGAAAATATCAGCCGTACCCGTACGGTAACTACAGCATCTTCGTCGCTGAAGTAGCTTCTACGACAAATGAAGCGCTTCTCGGAGAATATATGCTGAACAGCTTAAAGGATAAAAAACAGCGTCTTTACCTGCTCAACCACATGCTTGAAGGCTTCAGAGGCACGGTCTTCAGACAGACGATGTTTGCCGAATTCGAGCATTTGATTCATACGAAGGCGCAAGAAGGCGAGCCGTTAACGCCTGAATTGTTAAACACGCTTTATTATGATCTGAACAAAAAGTATTTTGGGGACAACATGGTCATTGATAAGGAAATCGGCTTGGAATGGTCAAGAATTCCTCATTTCTATTACAATTATTATGTATACCAATATGCGACAGGCTACAGTGCGGCGCAAGCGCTGAGCAGCCAGATCTTAAAAGAAGGCAAGCCTGCGGTTGAGCGTTATACGGAATTCCTAAAAGCCGGAAGCTCAGAATATCCGATTGATATACTGAAAAAAGCAGGAGTCGACATGACATCGCCAGAACCGATTGAAGCAGCCTGCAAAATGTTTGAAGAAAAACTGAATGAAATGGAAGAATTGCTTTCAAAATTGAACCATTCCTGAATCAAGAAAGCCTGTGCAAAATGTGCACAGGCTTTCTTAAAAACCTTTAAACGTTTTCCGGTGATTCAGCCGGTACAAGGTGAACAATATGGACAAAAACAGCAGGGGAGAGGTAATGTAAAGCGGCAGCATGTGCATCATGGCTAATAAATTTAAAAAGAAGAAAAATACAATCATACCGATGGTTATCACGGTGCGAAGCATCATTTTCCCTCCTCGTCCTTATTGATACATTCTATGAAAACAAGCGGTCAGTTATGTTTTGTGACAAAAATATGAACATTGATCGTATGGCTTGTCAAAGCTCGACATGATTTGATATGATAAGGATGTGAAATTGATCACAAACAAACATTACCCCTTTGTTTGACCGTGAAAAATTTCTCCCATCCCCTTTGTTGTCGTTAAGACATATGAAACCGCGCTTATCCCGGCGCGGTTTCTTTATTTGCAAAAAAAAAGCCGGCTCCGTAAGGAATCAGCTTTTTTGCTACTTATCACAGCAGGTGAAATCTTCCTGGCTGCCGGCTAATGACTTCCAAAACAGTCCGTGCTTTGCTTCAACTCTGGCGACCTTTTTGGCAAACGCCAGTTTTTTCATTTCTTTTTCAACTTCTTCAATACTTAAATCATAAACTAGTGCAATTTCCTTAGATGCGACAAACCTGAAATATTCTATAAAACACTCCAAGGGAGGCGTTTCGGAAGGTTTCGGTTCATCGCCAAGCATTTCAAATAAAATCTCTTCGTATACGTCATAAGAATAGTTGCCGGGCACTTTCAGCCCTTCATCTTCATGCTGGGTATTAAAAAACGTCAAGGTCGGGTTGACGGTGACATCCATTTCCGCCGCAATTTTCATATCACATTGAAGCGCTTTTACCGCGCTTTGCGAATGGAGGTCCCGTTTGAACTCTTCTAAATCCAATTTCGTTTTTTTAGCTATATCCAAAAGCACGTCTTCATCGGTAATGTTTTGTTTAGACACAAACAGGCTTTCCTGCATATTGCGAAGGAACAGGATTCCCGCTTTTCTTCCCTGCAGCTCGGCCGCCTTTAAAGCAAGTGCGGCAAGGTAAGGCGATGAAAGGGGCTGATCCTCCTCGAGCCAAAGGTTTCCGTCACAGGACATTCCCGACCGGTTCGCAATTTTTTCCCATGCTTCGGCGAGAAGGTGTTTTTTCCGCTTTTGTTTATTCAGGGATGTAATGCTGGCGGAAACAATGATCCGCAGTGTGAAAAAACGTCCGTATCTGATTTTTAATTTTTTTATGGCGGGCTCCAGCGACCAGCATTCAGGACATAAAGGGTCGACAAACATGTAAATTTCCAAAGGTTTTTTTGGATGTCCGTGGCAATGGGCGAAGTATTGCTCATGTTGATAGTTTGTCAATATGATCGATCCTCCGCTTCTGCCTGATTTACCATATGTCTGGCCGTTAATTCCAGACGCCCGAACAGAAATTCACGAATGTCGCCCTCAAGCCCGACATGATCCATCGCGCCACTCATACAGCTGAGCCACGCATCAGCCCTCTCGTTTGTAATCGGAAAGGGGAGATGCCTTGCTCTGAGCATGGGGTGGCCGTGCTCTTCAGTATAAAGGGGAGGTCCGCCTAAATACTGGGTTAAGAATTGCTTTTGTTTTCTGGCCGTTTCTGTCAAATCGCTTGGGAATATTGGCTTCAGCAAGGGATGAGACGAGACACGCTCATAAAAAGTATCAACAAGTTGCGATAGAAGTTCCTCTCCAATCGCTTCATATGGTGCGTTAAACGATTGTCCCATGTTGACTACTCCTTTAATATGGCTAATAGGAATCATAATTCCCATTGCAAAATTATATTTCAGTTTTACTATCTTCATTTACTGTATATTTTAGCAATAACATTTTATTTCTACAAACAAAGTGCCTTTCTGTCAGGCATTTGTATTACATATCATATCACATAGGATTCATTCATGTGTAAGATTTCACTCCGCAAAAAAACCAGAGGGCACTCAGCCTCTCTGGTTTACGCGTAATACTGTTCGGTAATGTTCTTGACATACTGCTGTGTTTCCTTAAACGGAGGAATACCCCCGTATTGATCGACGTTGCCGGGTCCTGCGTTGTAGGCGGCCAAAGCCAAGGAAACATCCCCGTCATACTTTGTGAGCATCTGCTTTAAGTATTTTGTGCCGCCGTCAGCATTTTGGACGGGATCGAGCGGGTTTGACACGCCGAGTGATTCTGCCGTAGACGGCATCAGCTGCATCAGCCCCATTGCTCCGGCGCCGCTGACGGCTTTCGGATTAAAGCCTGATTCCTGTTTGATGACGGCGCGGATCAGTTTTTCATCTATCCCGTATTTTTCAGCCGCTTTTTTAATAGCGCTGTCCACTGAAAAGCTCCCGGTGCTGCTGTCTGATGTCTGTGCTGCCTTTATGCTGGCATCAGCTGTATGACTGCTCTGGACGGGACTTTCTGCTGTGAATTCAGATATCCTCGGTGAATAGGTGCTGCCCGCTGCCCGCACGCCGTTTAAATGCGCGGAGGAGGACTGCTGTCCGCTGACCGTGTTTGTATACTGGCTGAGCAGGGAGCTGAAGCTTGAAAGCGGGCTTTCTGACGATTGTCCGCCTGCTGTGCCGCTCGTATTTGACATTGATTGCAGCGCCATCGACTGAAGCTGGAGGAGGGCCGCCCAATTCGTTATATTCACTGTGTCATTCCACCTTCTGTTTGTTTCTGTTCATAAAAACGCATAATTTTATTTTTAGTCATCCGCTGAGGAATGCTGAATCGCTGAAGCAATTGTTCAAAGGCCTGTTTTCCTTCATCCCAGTCAGCCGCCTCAAATTCCAATTCAAAGTCTTCTTTATTTAAATATCGGCTGTGATCTAAAACTATTAAGCCTTTTTCTGTTTCTTTTTCCGCGCGTTTTGTCGTTAAAGTTCCGAAATAACAAATAAGGTCCGGATTGATGCCGAGGCCGGTCAGCTGCTCTTTTACAGGACCCTCAGGAATTGTGAAGCCGTCCAGATCAGGTGCTGCAAGCTTCTGGTGTGTTTCCAAAAGTCCGACTGCCGCAGGCTCTTTTAACGTCAGGACGTAAGCGCCGTTTTTTTCGCGGATGCGGAGCGCCGATTTTTTTTGTTTCAGGGAAAAATCTTTTGTATCGAAATAATGATTCACCTGGTGCTTAAAATCGTTTTCCATCATGTTAAATGCGTCAGCCAGCATAAGAAATTCTGATTTTGTCAGGAGATTTTTGAATTCAATTTCTATTTCTTGGGTCATGGTTGTCTTCCTTTCAGGCAGAAAAATTGTATGATTCCCATTATCTCTTTAGAGGTTACGTTTATCAATATCGACCTTGATATGATAAAATAAATCCTGTACTTTGTTAAAAAAGGAGAACATTATGCAAAAGAGAATTGAAATCCAAAACGCATCATTATCAGAAGACGGACTCCGCCTCGAGTGCGGGGAAGACGTAAGCGGAGCAGGACGCAAAGCCTCAGGTCAAATGCTTGTTGATTCCGACCACTTTGCTTTTGTATACATACTTGAATCAGCGGACTCTTTTGAATATGTCATTATAAAAGAAAATGTATGGCCTTCCCTGAAAGAGGCCCGTGATCAAAGAAAGCCTGCAATACTTATGGCAGGAGATGAAACGGTTGAACTTTCAGGCCTGCATGAAGAGCTCGACTATCTTCTCGAAAATATTAAAGATAATGCAAATTACGGAGAAATGGAAGAAAAAGTGAAACGCGTATTTCTTTAGAAACAGGTTCGGAATTGGGGGATGTACGATGGATGACAAACAATGGGAGCAATTTTTAGCGCCATACCGCCAGGCTGTTGATGAATTAAAAGTGAAGCTGAAAGGCGTCAGAACCCTTTATGAGTATGAAGATGACCATTCGCCGATTGAGTTTGTGACAGGCCGTGTGAAGCCGGTGGCAAGCATACTGGAAAAGGCGAGACGGAAAAGCATACCGCTGCATCAGATTGAAACGATGCAGGATATAGCAGGGCTCCGCATCATGTGCCAATTTGTCGATGATATCCAAAGTGTTAAGGATATGCTGTTTGCCAGAAAAGATTTTACTGTCGTTGACCAGCGCGATTACATCGCTGAGCATAAAGAAAGCGGATACCGGTCTTATCACCTTGTCGTTTTATATCCCTTACAAACGACGTCCGGGGAAAAGCACGTTCTCGTGGAAATACAGGTCCGTACGCTTGCCATGAACTTTTGGGCGACCATTGAGCATTCACTGAATTACAAATACAGCGGTAACATTCCTGAAAAAGTAAAGCTGAGGCTGCAGCGTGCATCAGAAGCCGCATCCCGCCTGGATGAAGAAATGTCAGAAATACGCGGCGAAATTCAGGAAGCCCAAGCCGTGTTTTCACGTAAGAAAAAAGCGGGCGGCCATCAATAGGAAAGGAGGAGTTATGGCATGAAATTTGCCGTATCTTCAAAAGGAGACGAGGTTTCAGATACACTCAAAAGCAAGATACAGACGTATTTACTCGATTTTGACATGACATTGGATGAAAAAGAGCCGGAAATCGTCATCTCTGTCGGCGGTGACGGAACGCTCCTTTACGCATTTCACAGATACAGCGACCGTTTGGACAAAACAGCCTTTGTCGGGGTTCACACAGGCCATTTAGGCTTCTACGCCGATTGGGTTCCCCAAGAAATTGAAAAGCTTGTGCTGGCCATCGCCAAAACCCCGTATCATACTGTGGAATATCCTCTCCTAGAGGTGATCGTTACTTATCATGAGAACGAGCGTGAAGAACGATATTTGGCATTAAATGAATGCACGATCAAAAGTATAGAAGGCAGTCTTGTTGCTGACGTTGAAATTAAGGGACAGCTGTTTGAAACGTTCAGGGGTGACGGTTTATGCCTGTCCACACCGTCCGGAAGCACGGCCTACAACAAAGCATTAGGCGGCGCGATCATTCATCCTTCCATCAGAGCGATTCAGCTTGCGGAGATGGCTTCAATTAATAACCGCGTCTTTCGGACTGTCGGCTCGCCGCTCCTTCTTCCGGATCATCATAACTGTGTCATCAAACCGAGAAATGACGTCGATTTTCAAGTGACGATAGATCATTTAACCTTGCTGCATAAGGACGTCAAGTCGATTCTATGCCGAGTGGCTGAAGAAAAAGTCAGATTTGCAAGATTCCGGCCTTTCCCGTTTTGGAAAAGAGTGCAGGATTCCTTTATCGGAAAAGGTGAATAGAAAGAGGAAACGGATTGGAAAACTTTTTTATCCAAAAGACCATTACAGCCGCAGAAGCCGGCATGACGGTAAAAGAATATACAGCGCAGCTCGGCATTTCAAAGCGGCTTCTGGCAGAAATTAAATTCGGCGGGGGAGATCTTCTGATTAACGGTGAACATGTGACCGTCCGCGCGGTTTTAGCTGACAGAGATGTGTTAAAGGTGGAGTTTCCAAAGGAACAAGTGAGTGAAACCCTGCTGCCTGAGCCTGTACCGCTTGATATTCTTTATGAAGATGAACATGTGCTTGTCGTCAATAAGCAGCCATATGTTTCCTCCATTCCTTCAAGGGAGCACCCGTCACAAAGCATCGCTAACGGAATCATTCACCATTACCGGCAAAACGGCGTACAGTCAACGGTTCATCTTGTCACCCGCCTTGACCGGGATACCTCGGGCGCCATGCTGATCGCGAAGCACCGTCTCGCCCATTCTCTTTTGTCGGCGGAACAGAAAAAAGGCAGCGTTAAAAGGCGCTATCTCGCTGTTGTACACGGCAGAATGATTCAGAAAGAAGGAACGGTTGACGCTCACATCGGCAGAAAGCCGGACAGCATTATTGAACGGATGGTTACCCAGCAAGGCCAAGCAGCGATTACCCATTTTCGTGTGAAAAAAGCGGGAGACACATGCACTCTGGCCGCTTTACAGCTGGAAACGGGCAGAACACATCAAATTCGGGTGCATATGAGCTATCTCGGCCATCCGTTAGTCGGCGATACGCTGTACGGCGGGGAAACTGAGGGAATGCCCCGGCAGGCCCTTCACAGTGAGCGGCTTTCATTTTTTCACCCAATGACAAGTGAACCGCTCGTGTTCCATGCTCCGATTCCGGATGACATGAAATCATTGATCGAACAGATATAAAAGCCCGAAACAGCGAAAGTTTCGGGCTTTTTTGTGTGCTATTGGCCGGCATCTTCGCGAAACCGTGTAGCGTCATACGGCATCGAGCTTTTCACAGAAACAGTTTCATGCTCGGGAAAACGAAAGCCGGTCAGCTCATTTCCGAAGACGCAGCCTGTATCAATATTAATGGTGCGATTGACGATCCGCGGCCTTTTTACAGGGGTATGGCCGTATACAACCCACGCTTTGCCGTGATAAGCGGCGGCCCAGTCTCTTCTGACAGGCCGGCCGTCTGGATGCGTTTCTCCTGTTATGTCCCCGTAGAGGACAAACTCCTTCACCCTCCGCGAGTGTTTGCCGATATCGTCAGCCTTTATGCCGGCATGGGCGACAACAAGATCGCCGTTATGTAAAATGTCGTAAAGCGGCGCTTTTTCGTATAACCGGATAAATTGCGCTGAGACCTCCATTCTTTCAGCCGGCGAAAGTTCTTTAAGTTCTGCAGCAGTCGTTTCCAGTCCGTGCATAACTTTTACGGGATTCCCTTTTAAATAACGGTACAGCTTATTACAATGATTTCCCGGGACATAACGGACTGCCCCTTTTTCATATGCTTCTGCCACAAAACGCATCACCTCAACGGATTTTGGGCCTCTGTCTGTTAAATCTCCTGCAAATACAAGCGTTCTCTCTTCAGAATGGACGGGCATGCCGCCTTTCACCTCATACCCCAGCTTTTGAATTAACGCGATCATTTCATCATAACACCCGTGTATATCGCTGATGACATCATAAGCCATGCGTATTAGCCTCCCTTTTTAGCTGATTTATTTATTATGGGGCAAATTCCTGTGCCTAATCATGCTGTTTTAGAGCAAATTAAAATAGAATTGAACAAAAAAAGCCTTATTACTTTTTTTTTGCGTTCAGCCTTGTTAAAATCGCGTTATGTTTTTTTGAATCAAGAAGGTTTTGTCCGTTTATACGGGCTTTAATAACCCTTGTTCTAAGGAGGTATTTACAAATGGAACACACATCAGTCGCATCTTTAGTCGTTGTCCTGATCGTCGCATTTTTGACGCCGCTCCTTTTACATCGGTTTAAGCTCAGCATTCCGGTCGTTGTCGCGGAAATCATCATGGGGCTTATCATCGGAAAAAGCGGCTTTAATCTTGTCGTTCAGGGGGATACGTGGCTGGAGACGCTGTCTGTTCTCGGCTTTATCTTTTTAATGTTTTTAAGCGGTTTGGAGATTGACTTTTCTTCGTTTGAAAAAGGGAAGAAAAAACAATTTCTCCAAAACGGCAGGGAAGCTCCCAACACGTTTGCCGCAGCACTGATAATTTTTATCGGCATTTTTATCTTATCATTACTGCTGTCGTACGGCTTTGTTTTAGCCGGTTTTATCAAAAATGCCTTTTTAATGACGCTTATCATTTCGACGATATCGCTTGGAGTGGTCGTGCCGACTTTAAAGGAAGAGCGGATTATGAACTCAAATATCGGGCAGATCATCCTGCTTGTCGCCGTTATTGCCGATTTGGCGACGATGATTCTCCTCGCCGTTTTTGCTTCTGTTTACGGTGAGGACAGCGGTAATATGTGGCTTCTCATGATTTTGTTTGCCGCGGGGGTCGTCCTGTACTTTTTCGGCCGGATCTTTAAGCACCGCTCGTTCGTTCAATCGATGTCAAAAGGAACGGTTCAGATTGGCACGAGAGCCATTTTCACGCTGATTATCGTGCTTGTCGCCCTGTCAGAGTCGCTCGGGGCAGAAAATATTCTCGGGGCGTTTTTAGCCGGCGTGCTGGTGTCGCTGCTGTCGCCGAATAAAGAAATGGTTGAACAGCTTGATTCGTTCGGCTACGGGTTTTTAATCCCGATCTTTTTTGTCATGGTCGGCGTGAAATTGGACATTTGGACGCTGTTTCAAGATCCGAAAACATTGATTATGATTCCGCTGCTTTTGATTGCGCTGTTTATCAGCAAGATCATTCCGGTGCTTTATTTGAAAAGGTGGTATGACAAGAGGACCGTGTTGGCGTCGGGATTTCTGCTGACATCCACTCTGTCGCTTGTCATTGCAGCAGCTACGATCGGGCAGAGGCTGCATATCATCAGCGCCAATATGTCGGGGGCACTGACCTTGGTTGCCGTGATTGCTAGCATTATAACGCCGATCGGCTTTAAAAAATTATACAAACGGCAAGAAACGCCGAAGGAAAAAAAACGCATTACATTTATCGGCGCCAACCAAATGACGCTTCCGGTCACGCTTGAACTGCCCGATGAGGAATATGAAGTGCGGATC
Source organism: Bacillus sp. ISL-51 (assembly GCF_018613535.1). Taxonomy (GTDB): domain Bacteria; phylum Bacillota; class Bacilli; order Bacillales; family Bacillaceae; genus Bacillus. The sequence goes on along the minus strand of NZ_JAGGQB010000005.1, from coordinate 525,417 downwards.
GTCCATGTGTATCAGGAAAATGCCGAGGAAAAGCTTTCAGAATCCGTCTTTACGGTGGAAACGATCGCTGATTACAAACACAGCACGCTGGAGTCGCACGGCATCTTTAAGACCGATATTCTCGTGGTAGCGACGGGTAATGAAGATCTCAATGCGGAAATCGCATTATTTGCAAAAGAAAAAGGGACCGAGCGGGTCATCGCAAGCGTCGGGTCCGTTGAGCATGAAGCGAAGCTGAAGGAAGAGGGCATCAGCATATTTTCAATCCTTCTCTCTACAAAAACGCTTTTGCGCGCATTAATTGAAGCTCCCGGCGTGATGAACCTGCTGACGAACCAAGAGTCTTCGCTTTATCAGATCAACATGGAAAATACCGCGTATAACGGCATTATTCTGCGTGAATTTCCGCTGATGGGCGATGTCATTTTCGTACGGGTTTTCAGAGGCGTGGACAGCATCGTTCCGCACGGAGACACACGGCTGAAAACAGGAGACCGCCTTATTGTCACTGGCTCGCGCAACTACGTGTCGGAGCTGAAAAAAACGCTTGAAGCTTGACCAAATTTTGATTCATGTTAAGATAGAAGGGCATAACAAGTAAATAATTAATCGTATGACCACTAGGGGTGTCCTTCATAAGGGCTGAGATAAAAGTGAGACTTTTAGACCCTCATAACTTGAACAGGTTCAGACCTGCGTAGGGAAGTGGAGCGGTATTTTTTTGGGTGTCTTTTATCCATGTAAATTCCAAACCACTTTTCCGATGCGGGAAAGTGGTTTTTTTATTTCTATCAAGGGGGAAAACATGATGAAATTTTCAGAGGAATGCAAGCGGGCCGCCGCTGAATGGTGGGACGGGAGCTTTGTTCATCCTTTTGTAAAGGGAATCGGTGACGGAAGCCTGCCGATAGACCGCTTTACATATTATGTGCTGCAAGATTCCTATTATTTGACGCATTTTGCTAAGGTTCAGGCTTTCGGAGCGGCTTATGCCGAGGACTTGTTTACAACGGGCAGAATGGCAGGCCACGCGCAAGGCACATATGAAGCGGAAATGGCGCTGCACCGCGAATTTACGAAACTTTTAGGGATTACAGAAAAAGAGCGTGCGGAATTTAAACCGTCACCGACTGCTTACTCTTATACGTCCCATATGTACAGATCGGTGCTGAGCGGTAATTTTGCGGAAATATTAGCAGCTCTTTTGCCTTGCTATTGGCTTTATTATGAAGTCGGCGAACGGCTGAAGGAATGTAAACCGGGCCACCCGATTTATGAGAAATGGATCGGAACATACGGCGGCGGCTGGTTTAGACAGCAGGTTGAGGAACAGGTCAACCGTTTTGACGAGCTGGCTGAAAAAAGCACAGAGGAAATCCGCGCAAAGATGAAAGAGAATTTCGTCATTTCAAGTTATTATGAATATCAATTTTGGGGAATGGCCTATCAAAAAGAAGGCTGGTCCAAAAAGGCTCAGGAAGAGGTGGAGCCCTTTGGAGCTGCACGCGGTAACTGATAACCGAAAGCCCGTTGCACAGCTGGCGCAAGATATTATCTCGATTCATCGTCATGTGGGCTTTATTCATCTCAGAGAGCGGGACAAATCAGCCGGGGATATCATGCATCTGCTGTCGCTTTTACAAAAAGGCGGCGTGGATAAGGAAAAACTGATCATCAATGACCGGGCGGATATAGCGCTTTTTGCCAATATTCACCGAGTTCAGCTTCCGGCGCACAGCTTTTCCGTAAAGCAGGTAAGAGCGAGATTTCCGCATCTTCATATCGGCCGTTCCGTTCACTCGCTGAAAGAAGCCGTCCAAGCTGAAAAAGAGGATGCCGATTATGTGTTATTCGGCCATGTATTTGAAACTGATTGTAAAAAAGGACTTGAAGCAAGAGGCATAAATCTGCTTTCAGACATTAAACGAAAAATTTCCATTCCGGTGATCGCCATTGGCGGTATGACACTTGAGACAATCTGTCAGGCAAAACAGGCGGGGCCGGACGGAATTGCCGTCATGTCGGGGATTTTTTCAGCAAAAAACCCCGGGGAAGCGGCAAAACGTTATTCTCGCGAGGTAAGGGAGGCCGGTTATGAAGAAGCACTATGATACAGCGGTTATCGGCGGCGGAATCATCGGAACGGCCATTGCTTATGAGCTGGCGAAGAATAAACAGAAAACCGTCTTGTTCGAAAGCGGGACAATCGGCAAAAGGACGACAAGCGCAGCGGCGGGAATGCTTGGCGCACATGCTGAATGCGAAAATCGTGACGCGTTTTTTGATTTTGCCATGCACAGCCAGCGCCTGTATGAAACTGCCGAAAAAGAGCTGCAAGAAGCAGCGGGCATTGACATCAGGCGCCATAATGGCGGGATGCTGAAGCTGGCGTATTCAAAAGAAGATGTCAACCGTTTGCGGCAGATGGATGATTTACCTTCCGTCACATGGCTTTCTGCAAAAGAAGCGCTTGAAAAAGAGCCGTTTGCGTCAAAAGACATTCTCGGCGCAAGCCTGATAAAAGACGACGTCCATGTCGAGCCGTATTATGTCTGTAAAGCGTATGCCAAAGGCGCGAGGCGCTATGGAGCAGAATGTTATGAACATACACACGTTATTGAAATCAAACGGGATAAAGAAGCGTTCTGCATAAAAACATCGGCCGGAGCCGTATATGCTGATCAAGTCGCAGTCGCAAGCGGTGTATGGAGCGGACAGTTTTTTGCCCAGCTCGGCTTAGGACAGCCCTTTTTCCCTGTAAAAGGGGAATGTCTCTCTGTTTGGAACGATGAGATCCCGCTTACAAGAACGCTGTACCATGACCACTGTTATGTCGTTCCGAGAAAAAGCGGCCGACTTGTGATCGGAGCAACCATGAAACCGGGCGACTGGAGTGATACACCGGACATCGGAGGGCTTGAAGAAGTCATAAAAAAAGCAAAATCAATGCTGCCTGCAATTGAACATATGAAGATGGACCAGTTTTGGGCGGGGCTCCGGCCGGGAACAAAAGACGGAAAGCCGTTTATCGGCCGGCACCCGGAGGACAACGGCTTAGTATTTGCTGCCGGCCATTTTCGAAACGGCATTCTTTTAGCCCCGGCAACGGCTGAAATGGTTCGGAATCTGGTCTTGAATCAAGAGGTCAAAACAGAGTGGCAAGAGGCGTTTCGAATTGATCGCAAGGAGGCGGTTCAGGTATGATCCTTCAGCTGAACGGAAAACAAATTGAATGGGATAAGGAAAAAGGCACGATTCAGGATTTGCTAGAATCCTATCAGCTTGACCAAAAAATTGTAGTTGTGGAGAGAAATAAAGAAATCATCGAAAAAAAGAATTATCGGAATGTGGGCCTGTGTGACCGCGATGTCATAGAGATTGTCCATTTCGTAGGAGGCGGATGAGTCATGTTAACAATAGGCGGAAAACAATTTAATTCAAGACTTCTGTTAGGAACGGGAAAATATCCGAGTTTCGACATCCAGAAAGAAGCGGTCGCCGTATCAGAATCGGATATTTTAACTTTTGCGGTACGGCGGATGAACATATTTGAACCGTCTCAGCCGAATTTTCTTGAACAGCTTGATTTGTCCAAATACACGCTTCTTCCGAATACAGCCGGAGCCTCGACGGCTGAAGAAGCCGTCAGAATCGCAAAGCTTGCAAAAGCATCCGGGCTTTGCGACATGATAAAAGTAGAGGTGATCGGCTGCAGCCGATCTCTTTTGCCGGACCCGGTCGAAACGTTAAAAGCCTCCGAACAGCTGCTTAAAGAGGGGTTTATCGTTCTTCCGTATACGTCTGATGATGTCGTGCTCGCAAGGCGTCTTGAAGAGCTTGGCGTTCATGCCATTATGCCAGGCGCTTCGCCGATCGGCTCGGGCCAAGGCATTCTGAATCCTCTGAATCTGTCATTCATCATTGAGCAGGCGAAGGTGCCTGTCATTGTGGATGCCGGCGTCGGATCTTCAAAAGATGCAGCCTATGCGATGGAACTGGGAGCCGACGGTGTTTTATTAAATACAGCTGTGTCAGGCGCGGATGATCCGGTAAAAATGGCACAGGCGATGAAGCTTGCCGTCGAAGCGGGGCGGCTATCTTATGAGGCGGGCAGAATTCCGGTGAAAGATTACGGCACGGCGAGCAGTCCGCGAGACGGTCTTCCTGTATGACGGACAGATATTCCAGACAGGAGCTGTTTCAGCCGATCGGTCCCGGCGGCCAGCAAAAGCTGAAAGCGTCTCATGCCGTCATTATCGGCGCCGGCGCGCTCGGGACGGCCGGTGCGGAGATGCTTGTCAGAGCAGGTGTTGGGAAAGTAACGATAGCCGACAGAGATTATGTTGAATGGAGCAATCTTCAGCGCCAGCAGCTCTATACTGAAGACGACGTCAGACGGGAAATGCCGAAGGCCGCAGCGGCTGAAAAACGGCTCCGTTCCATTAACAGCGATGTGGATGTGAAAGGCTTAGTCATGGATGTCACCGCAGAAAATGCGCCCCGGCTAATCAGTGATGCTTCAATCATTGTCGACGCTGCGGACAACTTTGAAACAAGGCTTATTGTCAATGACGCGGCGGTTCAGAAGGGAATTCCCTTTTTGTACGGCGCCTGTGTCGGCAGCTATGGGATTTCCTTTACCGTTATTCCTGGTGTCACTCCATGCCTTCACTGTCTGCTTGAGACGCTGCCGTTAGGCGGTTTGACCTGCGATACGGCGGGAATCATCAGCCCTGCGGTATTACAGGTTGCCGTTTATCAGGCTGCCGATGCGCTGAAGCTTTTGACAGGCGAACCTATTGAGCATGTACTCCGTTCCTTTGATTTGTGGAAAAATGAACGGTCAGAAGTGAATATTGCTAAGCTTAAAGCGGCCGAATGCCCAAGCTGCGGCACGAATGAATTTCCGTTTTTATCTTTTGAAAGCCAAACAAAAGCCGCTGTACTGTGCGGCCGAAACACCGTACAGATCAGGACGGAGATGGCAGAACAGATTGAACTTAAATCACTTGCCGGACAGCTCAGACAGGCGGGGCTTGAAGTATCGGCTAATCCGTATTTAATTTCCTGCCGTTCGGACAGTTTAAAGATGGTTCTGTTTCGTGACGGCCGGGCTTTAATTCACGGCACGAGCGACATCAGCAGGGCGAAATCCTTTTATCATAAATGGATCGGGTGACGCGAAAGGAGAGAAAACAGCATGAGCATTTGTAAAGCATTAACGATTGCCGGTTCTGATTCAGGCGGGGGCGCCGGTATTCAGGCGGATCTCAAAACGTTTCAGGAACTCGGCGTCTTCGGAATGTCAGCCATTACAGCGGTAACTGCGCAGAATACACTGGGTGTTCACGGCATCTACCCGCTCACGGCAGAAGCCCTCGGCAGCCAGATAGACGCGGTGGCGGAAGACTTGCGGCCGGACGCATTAAAGACGGGGATGCTGTGGAGCGCTGAGATGATTACGGTGATTGCAGAAAAAATTGATCAGTACGAGCTGGATCATGTAATCGCTGACCCCGTTATGATTGCGAAAGGCGGCGCTTCCTTGCTGCGTGAAGAATCACAGGCCGCATTAAAGGAGCTGTTAATCCCGCGCAGCTATGCGATTACGCCGAATGTTCCCGAAGCCGAGGTGTTAACGGGAATGGAAATCCGTACGTTTGAGGATCGAAAAAAAGCCGCGGAACATCTATGTAAGCTTGGAGCAAAAAATGTCATTATAAAAGGCGGGCACAAGCCTGAACAGGGTAAAATCGTTGATTTATTATTTGACGGCTCGTCTTTTACGCAAATCAGCCACTCGTATATTGACACAAAACATACACACGGAACAGGCTGCACGTTTGCGGCAGCGATGACAGCGGAGACAGCAAAAGGAGCAGAGATTCAAACGGCATTCGAGATTGCCGCCAATTTTGTCCGTGAAGCTGTGGAAAACACGCTCGGCATCGGTGCGGGACACGGCCCGACCAATCATTTTGCCTTTAAAAGAAACAGTTTGCAGACGAGATAAAAAAGGGACCGCTCATGGCTGCGGTCTCTTTCCTGTACTTTTATTCTGGACAAGGTTATGATATGATTGAAATTAAGATCAGGTACTAACACTATGTCTTTAAACTATTACAGGAGGCTTTATACATATGAATTTTTCTCTTGAAGGCCGCAACATCGTTGTGATGGGGGTTGCCAATAAACGCAGTATCGCTTGGGGAATCGCACGTTCACTGCATGAAGCGGGAGCACGCCTCATTTTCACTTATGCCGGAGAGCGCTTGGAAAAATCAGTCCATGAGCTTGCAGCTACTTTAGAAAGAAATGATTCAGTCATTCTTCCGTGTGATGTGACGAACGACGCTGAGATTGAGACTTGCTTTGCAAGCATTAAAGAACAGGTCGGCGTCATCCACGGCATTGCGCATTGCATCGCGTTTGCAAACAAAGAAGAGCTTGTCGGCGAATACTTAAATACGAACCGTGAAGGTTTCTTGCTGGCGCATAACATCAGCTCTTACTCTCTGACAGCCGTCGCAAAAGCGGCGCGTCCGATGATGACAGAAGGCGGAAGCATCGTAACATTGACTTACCTCGGCGGTGAGCGCGTCGTTTCAAACTATAACGTAATGGGTGTTGCGAAAGCGTCTCTTGATGCGAGCGTAAAATATTTAGCTGCTGATTTAGGAAAAGAAAATATCCGTGTAAACAGCATTTCTGCCGGTCCGATCCGCACGCTGTCTGCAAAAGGCATCAGCGACTTTAACTCTATCCTGAAAGACATCGAGGAGCGCGCACCGCTTCGCCGTACAACAACGCCTGAGGAAGTTGGCGATACAGCCGCTTTCTTGTTCAGTGATTTATCAAGAGGCATCACGGGCGAAAATCTTCATGTTGATTCAGGTTTCCATATTACCGCACGTTAATTGACAAGCAGTCCCTGACAGGGATTGCTTTTTTATTTCTTCTGATTTTTGTCATTCTGTCATATAGATAAAACATGACTGAATCGGAGGGATGAAGATGTCAAATAAAAACCGAAACGCGGAGAAAAAACCGCTCATGTATATCGTTCAGCCGGATTATGTGGAAACGCAATCTTCTATGCAGGACATATTAGTAAAAAAAAGGAAAACACCTGAGCCGCCGCAGGAAGAGCTTGTAAAACCGGAGCCTCCGGAGCACGCGGAAAAACAGGCGGATCAGCCTGCCGCCGCCTCGCCGGCCGAAGAAAAGGAGCATGACAAACAAACATTGCCGCCGCAATCCCAGTCAGAAGAAGCAGCCTTGCATGAAGAACAGACTCAGGAGCAGGGCGTTTCAGAGCCTGAGAAAGCCGAAAAGGAACCGGAAGCGGTTCACAATGCCGAGCCGGAAGAGAAAGTGCCGCCAAAACGTGTGAAAAAGCCGATGAGCAGAATGTCCATTATTGAAAAAATTGATTTCTTAACGAAGCTTCCCCACAATATGCCGCGTGCGCTCTGTCTGATTGAAGCGAATGGGAAAACCTACAGAGGTGTGATCGTCGGAAGAAAAAATGATGCGATTTTCCTGCGGACAACAAGCAACGGAGCGCCGACAGAACTCGCAATAGAGGATATCACCTCGCTGCACCCGCTCGGATTTTAAGCATACAAAAAGCTGCCTGAAACATCATTCGGCAGCTTATTTTTATGCTGTTTTTTCGCTTAGTAGTGTGTGCGGTTCAACAGTCTCGGATTCAAGCAATTGATCGCGCAGAAGCAATGAAGATCAACCTCCACACAATAGTTCGTTTTTTCTAATCGAAACACATCGCAGACAGAATCCTTTTCCGTAAAATCAAGAATGTGTTTATGCTCGTCAAACGCAATGAGCAGGCTTAATGTGGCGCAGCCGTCACAGACTCTTTCCACTCTGAAGAAAACGGTATTGAAGCAAGGACCGTTTTCCAGCTCGCCGACATTTCCGTACGCGGTAAACGGTTTAGATTTAGATGTGAAAAGCACAAACGGCACTGTATCGCCTAATGTATAAGCCTGAGATAAAAGGTTAGAATAACAGCCTGCCGGGCAATCTTCTTCCACCGCATTTTGAAGGTCTTCAATATTTTCTACTGCTTCACGCACACAGTTTGTTGTTTTCTGGCTCATAATATCCCTCCTGCCTTAACGTTTTAAATGAAACCGGCAACGAAATCGGAGAGTCAGCCGCCCGAATTCGGGCGGGCTGAATGATTGCATCTGTAATAGAAGGTTGGAAGGGGATTCTCCTTAGAAAAGATGCGAATCATTGACTATCCGTGATGCTTTTTCTCTTTGTGCGGCGCAGTCCGGTTAACAAGCTCCGGTGAAAGGCATTGAATGGCGCAGAAGCAGCCTAAATCAACTTCAATGCAAAATTCTGTTTTTTCTAAACCGAAGAAATCAGGATCACAAGGATGGCAGACGCTGAGGGTGTCGCCATGCACATCTACTGGACGCAATACAGACAGCGTCGCACAGCAATCGCAAAGTCTTTCTACACGGAAGAAAATGGACTCAAAGCATTGGCTATCATCCGCAAATCCTCCGACGTTCCCGAATGTGGAGAACAATCCGCCTTTTTTATCAAATACGAGAAACGGAATGGTATCTTTACCAGCAATTGTCGGACTCAAAAGATTCGTATAGCAGCCGGTCGGGCACTGTTCTTCAACGGCCTCCTGCTCTGCTAAAATCTTTTCGACTGCTTCGCATACACAGTTCTCATCTCGGCCATGGTGTTTTCCGCAGCTCATGGATTTCAGCTCCTTCTTTTAGGGTATTTGACTTTAGTCTTTAACAACATATGTACGTGAGACCCACTTGGTGTGGGTGAACGTCTATAAATCATCATATGCGGGGAAAATAAGAAAAAGCAGAGCGTTTTTTAGCTCTGCTTTTAGATTTAGAGGACAAGAGTGATGACTAAGATGGCAACCAGTGTATTTGTCGCTGTTGAGATCAATGTTGCGATATCGGCATCAACTGTTGTGACATTAACGCCGCGGGAGTTTTCGATGAGAAGTTTTTGGCGGTTGATTTGTTTGTTAGATGTTAGCTGCAGTAAGTCTTGTGCGACTAATTCAGCGATGACTCCGTCAGCGATTGAAGTGAGAGTAGCCGTTACGACTGCCGCATTTAATGCTGTTACGACTGATGTGACTGCCTGAACGTCTGTGGATGTAACGTTGATGTCGCAAGAGTCCCGAATGATAATAGCCTCATCAGACACTTGTTTGCTGATATTTGCCTGAGCCAGGTCCTGGTCGATGAAGGCATTATCGTTGTCGAAAAAACCGTTGCCGTTACAGCAAACATTACATCTTCTTTCTTCTTTTTCTTCTTTTTCTTCTCGCGGATGTTCGCATTCAGGATCAAGTGCAACCCAAGAATATGGTCTGCTTTCCATATCTATTCCTCCTTTTCTTTTACTATTATTAAATGAGCCGGCCCCTTACTTTGACTCAGGCATATATCCTGATAAAAATCACCATTTTTTAGTTATTGACCGGGATTTTGGCGTCTTTGCCGGAGCTGTTCGATTAATTGTTCTCTGCGGGTTTTCGGATTTTGCTGCTGTTCTTGCGCTTTTTCCTGCTCTTTTTTCTGTTTCTGGCTTTCAAGGAAAGCTTCTGATTTCGCCTGCATGTCTTTGACTAATGCGATCAGCATTTCTTTTTCTTCATCAGGTATTTCCCGTAATTTATCCTTTGTCACGCCGTGTTTTTTGAAGACATTGCTGACAAGCACTTTTAAAAGCGGATCCACCTCTGGAAGATTTGCGAGTTCTTCTTTGAATTTTTCGTTATCTGACATTTGTTTTCACCTCAACTTTAAAATTTGTGAAAAGAAAGGGTTAAAGGATGCCGAGTTCAGTAAAAAGTATATTTAATAATTGAAGCAAAATTTGTACAAAGGCCATAATATCGTCTGCTGTCAGTGTGATTTTGACATTGCGGCTGTTAATGACTTGAATAACGGTTCTTTTTTTTATCTGGCAATCATCCAGGATCAGCAGTTCGGTTACCATTTGGTCGGCTGTATCTTCATCTGCGACCATGAGCTGTGTCGCGAGGATAATCGCCGTAGTAACTGAGGCTTGTATAGAAAGAGCGGCCGTTATATGTGTTGTATCCACTGTGATATTTTCGCAATCAATCACTTCGATCTCCTGTTCGAATTCGCTGGATAATTGTTCGAATATTTGCGGTTGCAGTGTTTCAACTTTTTCTTCAAACGACATAACCTTCACTCCTTTCTAATCCATACTTTATATAATGCAAATGAAACGCCGAGCGGAATAAGAAAAACAACTAAACCACACCCATTTTTTTACCGGACAAGATGCGATTCATGAGGATCAGGATTTTCGCATATATGTAAAAGAGGTCATGTTTTGAAAAGGAGTGAATCAGTGGTTATTAATTGGCTTTCATTTTTTCTGCTTTCGTTTGCCGTTTTTCGGTTGGCCAGGCTTTTTGTTTTTGACACCATTATGGCGCCGCTCAGGAGCCTTTTTCACGAAGAAAAAACGGAGACCGCTCCTGACGGCTCAACAGAAACCTATATCGTTATCAAAGGAAAGGGTCTCAGGGCATTTATCGGTGAACTGCTCAGCTGCTACTGGTGTACGGGCGTATGGTGCGCCGCCTTTTTGATCATCGCGCAAATTGTGATTCCTCAAGCGGCGCAATGGCTGATTTTACTTTTGGCAATTGCCGGCGCAGCGGGAATTATTGAGGCGGCGGTTTCCCGTCTGCTTCCGGAATAAGGCGGTTCCACCAGCAACTTATCGTAACTTTCGGCATAAACTAGCATATATGACATAAGGAAAGGAAGGATCATCATGAGTCAATCAAGCAAACCTTCCCAAAATTCTCCATACAAAACTTCTGAGCATCAGCCTTACGGAAAAAAAATTAAAAAGAAAGGCTGCGGGTGCGGCCAAAAGAAAAAACCGAGACCTATGTAAAAAAACCGGAGATTCCGGTTTTTTTGTTTTTCAGAACCCCCGTCTCTTTTCCGCATAGACAATAGGAGGGGGGATCAATATGAACATCATTGAAATGTTTATAAACAGAAAATATCATCCGCACAATCAAAAACAAAGACTGCATGACAGTAATATCCTTTCTATTGAAAAGCAGTTGTCAGAATTTGATGATGCAGGATTGCGCTTTGAAGAATGGATAGAAGTATTTGCATCCGAAACGGAAGCAAAGCTGAAGAAAATGGAGCATCTCCAATAAAATTCATGAAATCCGCACTGGCCCTATGCATTTATCCAAGCCAAACGAGTCAGCTCACATAGTGTATAGAGAGTAAAGGAGGTGCTTATATATGGGATTCGGATATGGCGGATTCGGCGGCTGCGGCGGTGGTTATGGCGGCTGCGGCGGTTACGGCGGCTGCGGCGGTTACGGCGGTTACGGCGGCGGCTATGTCGGAGGCGGATACGGCTCAACATTTGTTCTTGTAGTCGTATTGTTTATCCTTCTGATCATTGTCGGTGCGTCCTTTCTTTAATTAATCATTAAGCAAGACCCAGGAAAAGCGCGGGGACATCAAGCCCCGTGCTTGCCTGATGCTTACGGGGTGTGGAGCTGGGGAGCCCGGATTTTTTTCTTGTGTCCTCTGAGCACATGATCCGCCCTTTGTTCATACAATATCGTATTACTCCACAAAAGGAGGCAAAACATGGATAATCAATTTTTTAAAAATATTGAGAAGAAAACAGGCGTCAACATGAAGGATGTCATGAATCTCGCCGGAAGTTTGCAAAATGCCGATTTCAAAGATGAAAATACGGTGAGAGGCGTCATTCAGAAGGTGTCGCAGCTGGCAAACAAACGTGTTCCGAAAGAATTAGAAGACAAAATCGTTCAATCTATTACAAGCGGAAAAGAGAAGCTCGATTTTGGCACCATTTCTAAAATGCTGAACAATAAATAGGGTCAGCCGGCCTTGCTGTCTTTGCTGCGGTAGGCCTTTTTATTTGAAAAAAACCCGGCAGATTTCTGCCGGGCTGTTTATATTTTGAGTGCAGTCCGTCTGTTTAGCTGAAGAAGAGGCTCAAGAAATCTTGAACTGCGGGCTGTTTTTCCCCGCCTGTTTGCCGGACTTGATACATAAAGATGCTGCATGGCTCTTGTCATGGCCACGTACAGAAGCCGCCGCTCTTCTTCGAGCGGAGCGCCGTCTCCCTTTCTCGCTGTTTCGAGCGCAAAATCATGGGGGATCGAGCCGTCCGCCGCGCCTAAAATATAGACCGTATTGAATTCGAGCCCTTTGGAGCGGTGAATCGTCATCAGTTCGACGCCGTTTTCGTCCGTTTTTACATTTTCGGCGGCGCGCATATGATCGACATGGGCAAGAAAATCGGGAATGGTCTTAAACTTTTTGGCGGCAACCTTGACATCCCGAAGGTCATCAGAGCCTTTTTCAAGCTTGTTTCCTTCATTTCCCCGTTTTTTTATATACTCGGAAAAGCCCATTTTGCTTTCTGCAAAGGTAATGGCTTCAATAGGCTTCATCGTGCGGATGCTTGCGAAAAATGGCACGATTTGTTTTATTTTATTGAGCTGGAAAGGCTTCAGGTCGGGAAGCTTTGTCAGCGCTTTTATCATGGTGCAGTCTTCTGTTATGGACAGCGCCTTTACTGTTTGTAAGGCAGACTGCTTCAAGAACAGGGCCGGCAGCAAATCCTTCACTGCATCCGGATCATCCTCATTTTGGCTCGCGTATAAGTACGCGAGAATCTGCCGGACGATTCTTCGGCTGTAAAAGGTTTGCACGCCGCGGTCCGCATGATAAGGAATGGATGATTGATGCAGCCTTTCGTACATGGCCCGTCCGGCGCTGTTCGTCCGGTAAAGAACGGCAAAATCATCAGGGCTTGCTCCGTTTTGGATTTTCTCTTTTATATCAGATACGATCATTGTCGCCTCTTCTTCTTCATCGTAAGGATAAAAAATGACTGGCTCATGCAGGCCATCCCGGACGGCGGAAAGTGTTTTCGCATACCGTTTTTTATTTTTCTTTACGACATTGTGAGCACTTGAGACAATCGGGTGCGTCGAGCGATAATTCTCTGTTAAGTATATCGTCTTTGCAGCGGGATAGTCTTTCTGAAAATCAAGAATAAATGACGGGCTGCTGCCGCGGAACGCATAGATGGATTGATCGTCATCCCCGACGCAGCACAAGTTATCCTCGGGACTTGCGATCATTTGCATGATTTTATACTGCACCGGATTGATATCCTGAAACTCGTCAATCAAAATATGAGAAAATCTCGATTGATATTGCGCGAGTATATCAGGGCGGCTTTGAAACAGCTCGTAACAGCCTTGGGCCATATCATCAAAGTCAAATTGATTCTTCTCTTGCTTCTGCCGCTCGTAACGCTCATAAAGCCTGTATACTTTTTTCTCCCATTCGTCCTCCAACGGAACTCGCTCATGAGACAGATACGTATTTTTCCAGCATCCGATAAGCTGCAGGGCTTGGTCAACAGGAAACTCTTTTTCATCCAAATCTTCTTCATAGAGCGCTTTTTTCAAATATTGCTCTTTCTGCCACTCCATTTTTAAGAGCTGGCTGCCATTCCATTTGGAAGAATCAAAGTGATATAAAATTTTATAAAAGAAGCTGTGGAATGTTCCGGTTACGAGACGGGCGACTTTGGAGGCGGAAAGTCCGTATTCATTGGACATCCGCTCCTTCATTTCAGCGACTGCTTTAGTCGTAAAGGTCACCAGCAGCATGTTTTCTGGTGAAATGCCGAGATGTTCAATCATATGGGCAGCGCGGGCGGTCAAAACCCTTGTTTTTCCGCTCCCGGCGCCTGCAAGCACAAGCAGCGGCCCGCTAGTTTCGGTGACCGCCTCCAGCTGTTCCCGGTTTAAACCGATATCAGGAAACAGAGAAGTATCAGGTGTTTCCGTTTTCACGGTAAATGGCGCGGCGGACGTTATTTTTTGCGGTCTTTTCCATTCGGAGAGAACCGGCTTTCTGTCCGCTGAAATGGCTTTTCCTTTCGGCAGGCGGAACATGCCGGTTTCCTTATAATCCTCTTTTTCTGCCTCCGCCTGAGGGGCCATTTCCTCACAGGCTTTTTCACAGGCTGTGAAATCACCCTTTTGGCGATGGTAAAATTCCGGCGCTTCTAAAATCGTAAGCCGCATCATTACAGGTTTGTCACAATGTGCGCAAAATAAATGGCCTTTTTGCGCTTCTTCAAAAAGGAATTGATAATGTTCTCTAGAATATGTATGTAAATGTATCGTTCGATGGTTCAGTCGGGCGCATTTCAAAAAGGGGTCCTCCCATTAAAATGTGTTCATCCATTTGATAGACAAAGAATATCATATCAAAAGAACCGCGTTTCAAAAAGTAAGATTAAGGGAAATGAAGAGCAAAGGGGAGGGTTACATATGATTTATGCGGGACCGATCCAAAACCAGCAATATGCTCAGTACGCAAACCGGACAGCAGGATATAAACCAGACTATGCCGGCATTACAAAAGCGGCCGCTCTGGCCAATGACAGGGACTACAGAGAAGTGGAACGCCGCCGGGAAAACGCGGCAGCCGCTGAAAAGAAAGTAAATGAGGAAAAACGTAAGCGCTCTCTTCGTCACGTGATGGGAAGAGCGGGAAAAGGACGATATATTAATCAATACGCTTAAAGCCCCGGATAAGAGCCGGGGCTTTATCGTTAAATGAAAAATTCTCTTTTTCTTTCAAATAGTAAGATTTAAAATAATGGAAGAAAGGAATGATCATGTTGAAAAGATTCAGGTTTTTAGTGGTTGGGTTACTCGTGTTAAGCTTCTTTACAATCGGAGCGAGACCGACACACGCAGCAGAAAACTCCGTAAAAGATATAACCCTCACAAAGCTGGCGCCACATGTATGGATGCATACAAGCACCGGGATAGTAGATGGAAGTCCTGTTCCGGCAAACGGTGTAGTCCTTGAAACGTCGAAAGGGTTAGTCATGATTGACACCCCTTGGGATGACAGCCTCACAGATCAATTGCTTCAGCGGTTAAAACAGCAATTTCCGGACAAACAGGTCACCGATGCGATTGTGACGCACGCCCATGACGATCGTATAGGGGGACTGAACACTCTTTACAAAAATGGAGTAAAGGTACACAGCACGAAGCTGACGGCCGACTTAGCAGAACAAAGGGGATTTGACCGGCCGCTCGGAGATTTAAAGAAGGTAACGAAGATGCGGTTTGGCGGTATTGATGTACAAACGTATTATCCTGGAAAAGGACACACAAAAGATAATATCATCGTCTGGCTGCCGCAAGAGAAACTCTTATTTGGAGGATGTTTAATAAAGGCATTGGAGACACAGGAAATCGTTCCGACCCCGGACTTCTATCCGGATCACTGGCCGCATGCGGTAGAAAACGTAATAAAAAGATATAACCATATCAACATTGTGGTTCCAGGCCATGGGAATCCGGGGGATGCCCGTTTATTAACTCATACGCTGAGTTTGCTGGAAAATCAAAAATGATGAAGAAAAGCCGACACTTTATTACGTTAAGTGCCGGCTCGTTTTTTATCTTTTATAGATTTTAAGAAAAGCTAAGATAGCAATAAGTAACGTTAATACTGCATATCCAACTGTCCACCAAAAATGTTCAGTAAATGCAGAATAATCGCCAATGATAACATCTTGTGCTAATTCAATTGCGTGAACAAAGGGTAAAGCATAGGCGATTTTTTTAAATGATTCACCGAGAAGATTTAAATCCATCCAGGCTCCGCCTAAAAATTGCACTAACGTGATATACATTGTCCCGATCCCTGAAATCTGTTTATCTGTAAAGATTGCCCCTAAGCATAACCCAAAGAATATGGACATGATGGCTATCGGCAATAATACAGCGATACTTAACAATAGATCTAACCATTCAACGGATAAACCTGCAGCCATCGCCGCTAAATAACAAATGACGATTTGTAAAATGGCTAACGGTATCATCGGCAGGGCATAACCAGCAACATAATCGGTTATTTTCAATGGGGAAGCAAACAAACGGGTCAGAAGTGCAGTCTGTTTATCCTTTGCAATTAATAATGCAGAGAACATCGTGAGAAAAGCAAAACTAAAGACAATCAGTCCGGGTGCCAAATGATTGACTTTAAAGGTATCAAGCGGCGCATTTTTCTCAATGGTTGTAAAAACAAGTAATAAAATAACGGGTAATGCGATTCCCAGTATAATGGACAGGGGATCACGAAATATTTCCTTTCGATTGCGTATCGCAAAATTAAGCATAAATTCCGGCCTCACCGTCACAAATGGCTAAAAAGGCCTCTTCAAATGTTGCTGTATGAGTTTGCTGCTTCAGCTCCTCCGCCGTGCCCAGCGCTTTTAATGAACCTTTTTCTAAAATGCAAATACGGTCTGCCAGTGCTTCGGCTTCTTCCAAATAGTGTGTTGTTAAAATAATCGTCATGTTTCCTTTCAGTTTCTCAAGATTCTTCCATAATTCACGGCGCGAACGAACATCCAGTCCTAATGTCGGCTCATCTAAGAAATAGATTTGCGGATTCGTAATCATTCCCATCGCAATGCTTAACCGGCGCTGCATTCCGCCAGATAATGTTTTCGTCTTTGCTTTTTCCTTCTCCTTTAAATGGAACAATTCCAGCATGTCAGATGCCTTTATTTTCGCTTCTTTTTTTGACATCCCATAAATTCCTGCAATAAACTCCAAGTTTTCACGCACCGTTAAATTCGGCGCTATAGCAGTTTCCTGAGGCGACAAATTCATTTTAGGTTTCACTTTGTCCAGATCAGTCAAAATACTATGCCCGAGCACGAATGCATCTCCGCCATCAGGTGAAAGAAGCCCGCAGAGCATACTGATTAGTGTCGTTTTCCCGGCACCATTTTCACCTAATAAAGCAAAAAATTCTCCACTCTTAACTGAAAATTCAAGATGATCGACAGCCGTTACACCTTTATAATTTTTCGTTAATTTCTTCAGTTGAATGGCGGGCATTTACTCTTCCTCGCCTTCTTCATCTATGTTTTTGGCATTTAAAATATCATTAGCGAATTCGAAAAAGAGTTCTTGTTTTACAAGTGCAATACCCTGCTGGTCATCACCTAACATGAGCAGCGAGTCCCCTGGCTGAATATTAAACACTTCTCTCGCTTCTTTTGGAATTACAATTTGCCCTTTCGTTCCAACTTTGACAGTTCCAAAGATATGCTTTCCTTTTGGGGCTACCATTTCATGTCCTCCTCAGTAAGAATTGTATATTTTGTATGATTTGTATTACTAAACATACCAAACATACTCTTTTTTTACACAAATTTCAAGTGTAAAACGAAAATTTTCCCAGGTGTACAAAAACACTCCTGCCTCATCATCCGAGACAGGAGTGTTTTTTATTTTTTATTATCTTTTACCATTTCCAAATGGGGAATGCCGGCGTCGAGAAATTCTTCCCCGGATGTGACACGGTATCCTTGTTTTTCGTAAAACGGCACCGCCCGGGTCTGTGCATTTAAGATAAAAGCAGAAGCGCCGCGCGCGGCTGCGGCTTTTTCAAGCGCCTGCATAATGATCGCGCCGACGCCGAGAGAGCGGTGGCTCTTCATCACGCAGATACGTTCTAATTTTGCATAGCTGTCTTTCAAGCGCCATCTGCCGGCTCCGACGGGCTGGCTGCCATCGTAAATGACGATATGTTCTGATTCGTCTTCTAAATGATCGATTTCTTCTTCTTCCGGTACTTGCTGTTCTTTAACAAAGACCTCTTTTCTGACGAAAAAAGCGTCGTTTATTTGTTTTTCAGTATGAGCGATGATGGTTTCCAAAACAGTTATTCTCCTCCGCCTAATAAAAATGTTTCATATACTGTCCATGAGCCGTTTTCCAATTGATAGAGCAGATGGAAACGGTCAATGATTTCCTCGTGGGAAAGCTCCAGCATTTTCAGCTGGCCCAATACGTCAGAATGCTCATCTGACGAAAGCTTCTGGCCGACTGTCACATGCGGAACAAAGCTGTATTCCGGCTTGCCGGTTAATGCCCCTGAATAGCAATTCTCACTCAGCGCTTTTAATTCATCCGTTGGCTCCGCTTTCATGTAGATGACATTATTGACGGGAGAAAACGAGCTGTATTTGGTGATTTTTAAAACGAGCGGATGTGACTCCTTTGCAATCTGTCTCAGCTGTGATACGACTTGCTCAATTTCCTGTTCAGCGGATTCAAACGGTTCTCTCAGCGTCAGGTGCGGCGGAATCAGCGCGTAGCTCGGGTCATAGCGTTTCCGGTACGAATTTGCGAGATCCTGCAAGTTTTTTGATGGAAATAGAACGATACCGTATTTCATGAAAGTTCCCTCCTTGAATGAATGTAAAAGTGATTACAGCATTTTTTTCAGCGCCGGTGCGATGAGCGGCTGCCAGTAGGTCCATTTATGATCCCCGTCAAAGGTTTCATAATGGTATTCAGACTGTTTCGTTTCCAGCAGCCGTTTGAGCTCTTCGTTCGGCGCAGTAAAATCAACAATCTTGCCGTCCGTTGTATGGACGTCTGTTTCTTTTACTCCGATTTGATGGTAAACGGAGATCTGCTTTACATCCTCCGACTCTCTGACGGCATCAATTACATGCTTGTCGACATACGGTGACTGCATGATGACGTTTCCAAACATGTTCGGATAATCAATCGCCGTCAAAAGCGAAACGGTTGCCCCGAGAGAATCCCCGATCATTGTGCGGCCGAAGCCGACTTGATAAGTGGGGTACTCTTCGTCGATAAAAGGGACAAGTTCATTTGCGATAAACCGTTTATAGGAGGCAAACTTGGAGCCTTCAGGATGGTACGTGTTTCTTCGCTCCTGAACATTTTTATAGGGAACACCGATAATGATGCAGCGGTCAATCTCCCCTTTGGACATGAGCTCTTCCGCCTGCCGGCCGATTCTCCCCAATCTGAAGTAATCATGGCCGTCTTGAGCGATGATCGTATGGTATTTGTACAGTGGAGAGTAAGTATGCGGCAGGTAGACCAAAACGGTCATTTCCTCTTCAAGCTCATGTGAAAAAAGTTTTTTCTCATGGATTACTCCGGTTTTCGGTGCCACATTGCATTCCTCCAGGGCGTCTCTAGTCTTGATTGTGTTTTTTCCTATTGTACCATGAATTATTAGAAATTTCTTTCTTCAGATGTACTTCTTGCGAGAGTTTGGAAAGAATAAAAAGTTGTTGAAATTCATTTAACAGTGAGTTAATATAGAACAATCAGAAAATACTAAACACTATTCTTATCACGAGAGGTGGAGGGACTGGCCCTTTGAAACCTCAGCAACCGGTTTGCTTTGCCGTCAGAAGGCAAAGTGCCAAGGTGCTAAATCCAGCAAGCGATTCACATGCTTGGAAGATAAGAGGAAGAGAAAGCTCCTTCTTCTTATGAAGAAGGAGCTTTTTTATTTTGAAAAAAGGATGGTGCTTACTTATGACGCAGCATGTTGAAACAAAATTAGCCCAAATTGGAAATAGAAGTGAAGAAGCAACGGGAACTGTCAGTCCGCCGATTTATCTGTCTACCGCTTTCCGCCACAGAGGTATAGGAGAATCTACCGGCTTTGATTATGTACGTACAAAAAACCCGACACGCCAGCTCGTGGAAGACGCCATTGCCAATTTAGAAAACGGAGCGAGAGGTTTTGCCTTCAGCTCGGGAATGGCAGCCATTCAAACCATCATGGCTTTATTCAAAAGCGGGGATGAACTGATTGTTTCTTCAGATTTATACGGAGGCACATACCGTTTGTTTGAAAATGAGTGGAGGAAGTACGGTGTAAGCTTCATTTATGATGATTTCAGCGATGAAGACTGTTTACGCTCAAAACTGACGGACAACACGAAAGCGGTATTTGTTGAAACGCCGACAAACCCGCTCATGCAGGAGGCAGATATCGAAAAAATCGCCCGGATTACGAAAGAAGCGGGCTTGCTGCTGATCGTAGATAATACTTTTTATACCCCCGTTCTTCAGCGCCCGATCGAACTTGGCGCCGACATCGTCATTCACAGCGCCACAAAATATTTAGGCGGGCACAATGACTTGCTTGCTGGCCTTGTTGTCGTTAAGGATGAGGAGCTTGGCGAGATCATGTTTAATCATCAAAATGCCATCGGCGCCGTCCTCCCGCCTTTTGATTCGTGGCTTTTAATGAGAGGAATGAAAACGCTTGGCCTCAGAATGCGCCAGCATGAGGAAAACGCCCGTGAGCTTGCGGCATTTTTAGAGCATCAAGAAGAAATCACCGATGTCTTATATCCCGGAAAGGGCGGCATGCTTTCATTCCGTCTGCAAAAAGAGGAATGGATCAATCCGTTTTTAAAAGCGCTCGAGACGATTTGCTTCGCGGAAAGCCTCGGAGGGGTGGAAAGCTTTATTACATACCCCGCGACCCAGACTCATATGGACATTCCGGAAGACATCCGTATCGCAAACGGCGTCTGCAATCGCCTGCTGCGCTTTTCAGTCGGGATTGAACACGCAGAGGATTTAAAGCAGGACTTGAAGCAGGCGTTACGCCAAGTGAAAGAGGGGGCTGTGTCATATGAGTAATCAAAATTGGACGCTTGAAACCCAGCTCGTGCACAATTCATTTAAAACAGACGGGGCCACGGGAGCCGTCAGCGTGCCGATCCAGCACGCCTCTACATTCCATCAGTCTTCATTTGAAGAATTCGGGGCGTATGATTACAGCCGCTCCGGCACACCGACCAGAACGGCCCTTGAAGAGACCATTGCGAATCTTGAAGGCGGAACGAGAGGTTTTGCTTACAGCTCGGGAATGGCTGCGATTTCTACGGCATTTTTGCTTTTGTCCCAAGGCGACCACGTTCTTGTCACAGAGGATGTGTACGGCGGGACCTTCCGCATGGTGACTGAGGTATTGTCCCGTTTCGGGATTGAGCACACCTTTGTCGATATGACGGACACAGAAGCGGTCGCCCGCGGCATCAGGCCGCATACAAAAGCCATCTATATGGAAACTCCTTCAAACCCGACGCTCGGCATCACGGATATCGAGGCAGTCGTCAAACTGGCCAAAGATCACGGCTGTCTGACATACTTGGATAACACGTTCATGACTCCGGCTTTACAGCGCCCGCTTGATCTTGGCGTAGATATCGTGCTTCATAGCGCAACGAAATTTTTAAGCGGGCACAGCGACGTATTGTCAGGCCTCGCCGCTGTAAAAGATGAAAAGCTAGGCAATCAGCTTTATAAGCTGCAAAACTCGTTTGGCGCGGTGCTTGGCGTACAGGACTGCTGGCTTGTGCTGAGAGGCTTGAAAACATTGCAGGTCAGATTGGAAAAAGCGAGCCGGACGGCTGAGCGGCTGGCTGCATATTTTCACCGGCACCCCGCTGTCAAAAACGTTTACTATCCAGGACTGGCCAGCCACCCGGGGGCTGAAACACATAAACGCCAAGCAAGCGGATCAGGCGCCGTTCTATCCTTTGAGCTGGAAAGCAAGGAAGCCGTCAAAAAGCTGGTGGAGAACATATCGCTCCCGGTATTCGCCGTCAGCCTGGGCGCCGTCGAATCCATCCTCTCATACCCGGCGACAATGTCGCATGCCGCCATGCCGAAAACAGAAAGAGAAAAACGCGGCATCACAGACGGCCTGCTGCGCCTGAGCGTCGGAGTCGAAAACGCCGAAGACTTAGAGCGCGACTTCGAACGGGCGCTGAAACAAATTGCCCCCGCCGGTGTGCGGTAATCATAACGCTGCGCTTTGTGCGCAGCGCCCTTTTTTATTTTTTATAAAAAAGTGTTGACGAATGGGGAAGCAGGTTATATAATTGTAAATGTCAGAGAGACAACAACATACCCAGAAACACATACATATCATGATTCCGTAGCTCAGCTGGGAGAGCGCTACCTTGACAGGGTAGAGGTCGCTGGTTCGAGCCCAGTCGGAATCATAGCCAAAACCCTTGCTACGCAAGGGTTTTTTACTTTGCTTATTTATTGATTTTGTCATCATTAATCGAGTTGGGGACGAATTGGGGACGAAATTATTTTTTTGAGCTGATTTTGAAGGGGAATTCAAAATCAACTCTGTTTTTGTGCTAGGTTTCTAGGATCGAACTGGTTAAAGTGTTTTACTGTGCTATTTTCGAGTTTCTCGGTAACATGACCATAAATATCACTAGTTGTTCGAGCACTGGCATGTCCAGCTCTTCGTTGAATAGCACTGAGACTTTCGCCAGCTTCCATAAGGAGAGCCACCATAGTATGCCGCAAGTCATGAAGACGAACATCTTTTAGACCGTACTTCTTTTTTATTTTAGTCCATTTTGCGGTAGGGGTTGTATAGTAGTAAGGTTTTCCTTTACCACTGTGAAACACATATTGATGTTCTCCGCCTTCCCAGGCATCGCCAAGCAATAATTTTTCTTTTTTCCATATGCGATAATATTTCGCCAGCTCATTCATATAAAAATCAGGCATTTTGACGAATCGTTGAGAACTTTTTGACTTTGGGCTTTTGACATGAGGCTCTCCGTTAATTGTTTTAGAAATTGATCTATTTACGTATATTCCACCTTTGTCCCAATCTACATCCAAGTGCCATTCACAGGCAAGAGCTTCCCCTCTACGAAGCCCCCCGATCAGAGCTGCAAGATAATATAAGCGCCATTTAATATCTATTTCATACAACACTTTAATACATTCAGCTGCTTCATCAGATTCAAGAAAGTTCATTTCTTTATTCTCAGCTTCTGGCGAACTCAATCCCTCAATAGGGTCGTTTTTTATCAATTTCCATTCCTCTGTGGCAGTTTTAAATAATGCTTGTAAAATTTTAAATATATCTTTGATTGTTTGATCACCTAATCCGCCAGGCTTTCCATCTTTTCTAGCTCCATCTTTAGATAAATCATCAATAAAATCAACAATATGAAGACTTTTTATTTTGTCTATTTTTTTATGACCTAATGCTGGGAGGATATGATTTTTTAAGTGGTTTGAATATTTTACAGATGTTGTAAAATAGTAAGGCTTACCATTCTTATTAAAGAGTTTCTTTTCAACCCACTTCTCTGCGAATGATCAAAAAGCTGAACGAGGTCAGTCGAGTGTTTTGGAGCTGGTTAACAATTAGATTGGGTCCTATGAAAAGGATAAGGAGGGCGCGAATGATTGAGAGTAACCTATGATTCTCAGGATACTGTTTCTGCTGATGGACTGCGGATTCTGGATATATTTCCAACACGATTACAGGCCGGACATGAAAGCGAACATCACGTTAATAAGCGCAATCATTTCATTCACGGCTACAGCTTACTTTAAAGAGATTGATAGGTATATAGAGAAAAAGAGGTGATTATTGCTGGCTTCTAGTTTCTGTTCCTGAAAGGAATAGGATAGCACTATTGATTCACCCTTTTTAAAAGAAGAAGAAGAGAAAGTGCGAGAAAAAAACAGGATTTTTTTTGTGCTTTTGTAAATTAATATCTTGTTTAATCGTAGTCATATTATGTGGTTTTTTCTTATATAATTACCTTCATGGGAAAATGTTTTTCATTATATTCGGGACTACTTCCTTCCTTGTTTTAATTATTGCTCTATCAATTGAGAAAACTAATAATTAAGTCCAAGACGGAAAGCCTGCGGACACTGATCAGAGCACAGAATCACTGTGCTCTGATCAGTGTCCGTTTTTTATTTGAACGGAGGGATGACACGAAACGGGAAAAGAAAATGCCCAATAAAAACGCACAGGAGCGTTCTGAGGTATGAAGGGCACTTTCGTTCGACAAATTTTGCGAGCCGTTTCATTTCTAGACCTCTTATCCGATAATAAAGCAAGAGGTGAAAGATTATGAAATTTGAAGTTGTTTTTTGGTTTGACAATGAAAATATAAGAACAGCTAAAGTAATTGCAGAATCTGAAAAAGAACTTATAAAAGAATTGCAAGAATGTGAGCATTGGTATGAGTTTGAAGATGGTAAGCGTATTGCAAATGTTAATATGAGACTTGTAACGCAATTTGATGTGAAAAAAAGATAAAATTCATTAATGAGCATCCATTTTGGATGCTTTTTTATGTTCTCTGTAAACTGCACCCAGTAAATCAGTCATTGGTATTTACTGATTTTGTTTCAAATGTAGTTTATAAGAATCTTTTATAATGCTTTACCATTCTTCCACCTCTAATAGTGTGTTAACATGTTTTTAATAAATCGGTATATTTACGTATAGTACCAGTAAAGGAAAAAATTATTGTTAGAAAGTTGCGGGTGCAAAATATTGTATATTTTATAAAATATGGGTGTTTTTAAAAACAAGCACCCCGAATCATGCAGATGGGGGAAATCAAAATGACTAATAAGAAAATTATCTTTGACATCATTATGTACATCATTTTCGGCGGGGTAAGTGTTTACTTATTTTCGCAAACTTATTTTGGAACAGGTGCGTTGATTTGTATTATCGTAATTTATCTTGCTGTTATCGGGTATAAAGTCAAACAGTTAGTCAGTCGGGCTGATTCTTAGGGTGCGTTAAGGGGGCTTAGTAAAGTGAAAAGGAAAAAATTTTTCGCCGGGAAGAATGCTGAAGTTTCTTCGTTATTCCTGTGATTGACTTTAGTATGCGGGTTCGGGGTCAACTCATCGGAAAAACAAACACAAGATTACTCCTTTCCTCAGAAAATGTTTTTTATTCTTAACGTCAAAACCGGCTGTCTTCTGTTACTTATAAAGCCATAAAGAGTATGAGTGTAAAACGAAGCCGCCGGTTTCCGGTGTCATGCATCATTTTTTGTAATTGATCAGTTCTTTCCTTTCGCTGCGTCACTAAAAGCATCGATAGCGGTTGTATATTTCAAGACGTTTTTAGAAACTTTGGCAGTCGCGCCTAATGGATAACCATCTGAAAGAACACTTGAGTGAGCCTCGGGTTCCCAATAAAATACTCCGATCCCTTTGCCGTTCGGAACGGCTTTTACTACTTTTATTGTATCGCTGATTGTCCAGTATGAATCTTTAGGGTTATTTTCGTCTCCGCCCAGTTCAACAACCATCACTTCTTTGTTATAGCGTGATGCGATGTCATTTAAATTGGACGATAAATCACCGGTGAGTTCCCAGTAGGGCTTACCTTCCCAATAGGGGTAGAATGATACACCGATAATATCGGTTTTGCCTCCATTTTTGAAGAATTGATCAAACCACCATCTGAATTGACTGTTGTTTGTCCCGTGTGCTAAATGACTGACCACCTTGGAGGAGGGGCTGACCGCCTTTACTGCGTCATAGCCTTTATTAAGGAATCCAGTCAATTTACTGAAATCGTTCGTACTGCCATCCGGCAGCATAATCCCTGAGTTGATTTCATTTCCGACCTGCACCCAATCAGGAGATATGCCATGATTTTTTAATTCACTCATGACATCGTAAGTATGGTTATATACGGCTGTTTGTAACTGGGTATTGGTGTATCCGGCCCATTTGTTCGGCTTTATCTGATGGCCAGGGTCTGCAAAAACATCACTATAGTGGAAGTCAACCATTACCTTCATTCCTAAAGCTTTTGCTCTTTTTGCTGCAGCAAGCACGCCGGCTTTGTCGCTATAACCGAGCATTGTCCAGGTTGTGCCGTCTTTCAGCCAATAATAGCTGCTTGGCGGATTCACGAAAACTCTCAGCCTGACGGAATTCATTCCGTGGTCTTTCAGAATCTGTAAAGAATCTGCCGGCTTTCCGCTGTCATCCAGCCAGCGTACACCTTCATCCTCCATTTGTTTCATCCAGCCTATGTCAGCTCCATAAGCAAAAGGAGCCGCCGCTTCTGCCTTTTGAAAAACGTTGAAAATCGCAAAACCAGTGAAAGCAAGAGATAGACAGATGATTTTTACCAAAAAACGTTTTACATGGTTTTTTAACATAAAAATGACCTCCTGGGATAAAAAATCTTTATTGACCCGGCTGCTTCTTGTTTTTACTCTTAAGACAACCCAGCGGCTTTCTGAGGGGAGGTTCTGACTTGTTTAATTGGTTTGCCTCGCCGGTGTTCTCTGGTAAAAGGCTAATGACATTTCTCTCGTTTATTCAGTTACTTTAAATTGATAAATTGTCCGTGAAGAAAATGGTTTTTCCGGTCTTAACACAATGTCGCCAAAATCTTCGTGATGGACTGCATCAGGCAATGCTTGCGTTTCCATGGTAATCCCGCTGTGTTTTCCGGCCGGATAACCGCCGATAGTAAAGTTTCCTTTTAGCTTATTGCCTGAATAAATGACGACAGCATCGGCATCCGTAAACATGTAAACGGCCCGGCCGCTTTTCTCATGGGAAAGAATCGCATCCGGCTCATTTTTTTTATGAGAGAGTACAAAGGGGTGGTCATACCCTTGTTTTACGAATGTAATTTGCTCGTCATCGCTTTCGGCAGCCCGCCGAATCGGTGCCGGAGCGGTTAAATCAAAAACGGTGCCGGCTGATGGAATGATGTTTCCGAGCGGAATGCCGTCCTCTCTGAGGGGGGCATAAGACTCGCTGCTGACAAAGAGGTGATGATCTAAAATCGTCTCCTTGACAGATCCCGATAAATTAAAGTAAATGTGATTGGTTGGATTATAAAGGGTCGGTTTGTCTGTTTCCGCATGGTAATCGATGACCCACTCATCATCATTTGTCAGCGTATAAGAAGTGATGGCATGAAGCGTTCCTGGATAACCATTTTCTCCGTCTGGGCTGGTGTAACGAAAAACGAGTGAAACACTATTTTCATTGATACTCGTTTCCGCGTCCCAAATTTTTTTGCTGAAATTGTGTTTTCCGCCATGAAGATGATTATTTCCATCATTTTTATCAATAACGAACGGTTTTCCGTCAATTTCAAATTGGCCGTCTGCTATCCGTCCGGCCACCCGTCCGACATGAGCTCCAAAATACGGCGAGTATTTCAAATAGTCTTCAAGCGTCCGAAAGCCTAAACTGATATTTTCTAAATTGTCCTTCGAATCTTTCATTTCGATAGAAGTGACTATTGCTCCGTAATTCAAAGCTCTGAGTGTTAAACCGTTGTCATTTTCAAGGGCATATTCGACAACTTCTTCGTTTTCAAGATGTCCAAAAATTGTTTTCGTGATTTTCACTTTTTGGCACCATCCTCAAGTAATTTTGTGAATCGTTTAAAAGCATGAATTCCATCGTCCGTCATTTTAAACACACCTGCATCAGTCAGTACGCGTAAAAATACATTCGCTACTTCTGTTTGCAAGACAGCGGTTACATTTTCAGGAGTAACGTCCTGCTTCATTTTGATTTTTTCAGCCCACGATCGATGGATTTCTTTTATATCATGTGACGCATTCAGCAAATACTTTTCTACTTCCAATAGCTCGTTTTTAAGCCGCGGCGGTAAAACGGCCAGCCCCATCACTTCAATCAAGCCGATATTTTCTTTTTTTATGTGCTGAACATCTTGATGCGGATGAAAAATTCCATCAGGGTATTCTTCAGTCGTGCGATTATTTCTTAGGACGAGATCCATTTCAAAATCTGTTCCCCGGCGTCTTGCGATGGGGGTAACGGTATTATGCCATTCACTTGTTTTAGCAATGATGTTAACGGCTTCATCTGTATAAGCGCGCCACTTTTCAAGAACAGCAGCTGCCGCATCTGTCAGCATTTTGGGATCTTTTGCCCGGAGGCGAATAACTGACATCGGCCATTTCACGACACTTGCCTGAACTTGCGGAAAATGCTGCATTTCAAAAGGGTAAAAGGACTCCGCCTTTGCCATTGCAAAATGATGGGCTCCGCCTTGATAGTGATCATGTGAAAGAATCGATCCTCCTACGATGGGTAAATCTGCATTTGAGCCGACAAAATAATGCGGAAATTTCTCCGTAATCAAAAGGAGCCTTCTGAAACTGTCACGATCGATTTTCATCGGTTTGTGCACGCTTGACAGAAAAATCGCATGCTCGCCATAATACGCATATGGGGAATATTGAAATCCCCATTTTTCGCCGGCTAAGTCAAATCGAATGATGCGATGATTCGAACGCGCGGGGTGATTTAATCTTCCGGCATATCCTTCGTTTTCCATACAAAGCGGACATTTGGGATAGCCGCCCGCTGGACTGTTTTTCACCGCGGCGATTTCTTTAGGGTCTTTTTCCGGCTTTGATAGATTGATTGTGATTTCGAGTTCTCCAAAAGGCGTTTTTGAACTGTAAACAATATTTTTTTGAATCGCACGCGTTTTAATATAATCATTGTTCTTACTCAGCTGATAAAAATAATCTGTTGCTTTTTTCGGGTGATCTAAAAACAGTTCGTTAAATTTGGCATTGATAAACGAAGGCGCCGGCGTAATGACATCCATTATTTTGCTTTCTAACATTTCTTTTTCAGCCAGTGTATCGTTAATAATTGCTCGTTTCACCGCATCTTCGACCATTTCGTCCAGGCAGAGAAGGCGGCTCTGTTTTTTAATCCGCTTAGGCTCTGTATAATCTGTCAGCCCGAGTAAATCAAGAAGCCGATTTCGCTTGTAGATAACATCCATTTCATCCATATCACCCGAGGCGATACTGGCCTGTAAAAACCCTGCCACTGATTCAAAAATCACGATTACCATCCACCTTAATTGAATTCATCATTGTATCCGTTTGGATGCCCCTGATGCCATTTCCATGCAGTTCCGATGATTTCCGAGACACTTGTATGTTTCGGATTCCATCCCAAAATGTTTCTTGCTTTATCGCTTGAAGCAATGAGCGTGCTTGGATCTCCTGCTCTTCTTTCTGCGACTTTTGTTTTAATTTCCCTGCGAGTCACTTCACGTGCAGCTTCCGCCATCTGCATGACTGTAAATCCCGTGCTTGAACCTAAGTTGAAAATGCTGCTGTCCCCGCCGTTCTTCAAGTATTCCAGCGCGAGAATGTGGGCATCGATTAAATCAACGACATGGATATAGTCGCGTACGCACGTGCCGTCCTTTGTATTGTAGTCATTACCGAATATCGAAAGCTCCTCACGCTGACCGAGCGCTGCTTGTAAAATAATAGGGACAAGGTGTGTTTCGGGTTTGTGATCTTCGCCGATGGAGCCGTCCATTTTCGCTCCGGCAACATTAAAATACCGGAGAGAAACATATTTTATACCGCAGGCAATATCGCACCATTTCATCATTTTTTCCATTATGAGTTTTGTATCGCCATATGCGCTTTTCGGATTCGTCGGCATTTCTTCTGTAATGGGTACACGCTCAGGTTCGCCGTAGACAGCGGCGGAAGAAGAGAATATAATGTTTTTTACTTCGAATTCCTTCATCACTTCCAGTGTAATTTGTGTACCGTAAATATTATTATTGAAGTAGGAAAGGGGAGTTTTCATAGATTCGCCGACAAGGGAATGAGCCGCAAAATGGAGCACCCCTGTCACACTCTCTTTTTCAAAAACAGAACGAAGAAACTCTTTATCGCGAATATCACCGTGATAAAACCGTGCTTTTTCATGAACGGCTTTTCTATGGCCTGTCTGCAAATTATCCACTGCTGCCGTTTCATATCCTTTGTTAATTAACTGATCGACGGCATGAGAACCAATATAACCTGCTCCGCCCAGAACCAGAACTGTCATCATCTATTTCTCCTTCCATTTATTCGCTCCATCACTAATATCTGCTATGTAAAATGAAGCTTCGTGTCCTGTATTATCAAGATATTTAGATGAAACGCCCCGGATAAAGCTGTCGGTTTTTTCGCTTTCCACGATCGCTATCGCACAGCCGCCGAAACCCGCGCCTGTCATTCTTGCTCCGAGGGCTCCTTCTTCCCAGGCTGTTTCTGCTAATATGTCTAATTCGGCACCCGTTACTTCATAATCATCACGCAAAGATCTGTGTGACGCATTTATCAGTTCCCCGAAGGTTTTTAAATCGTTCGCTTTTAATGCTTTTGCGGCTAAGAGGGTCCGTTCATTTTCGCTGACCCCGTGGCGGGCTCTTTTACGCAACGTTTCACAAGACAGATGAGTTTCCAATTTTTCGAACTCTTTCACTGTAAGCTGTGCAAGCGAGTTCACTTTCTGATATTGCTGCAGTTCCAAAAGGGCCGCTTCGCATTCAGAGCGGCGCTCATTATATTTTGAAGCCGCAAGCTCCCTGCGCTTGTTCGTGTTCATGATGACGATTTTATATCCATCTAAAACAACCGGTATCATTTCATATTCAAGCTTTTCGCAATCCAATAAAATGGCCATATCCTTTTTTCCCTTTTGTACCGCAAACTGATCCATAATTCCGGAATTGACACCGATAAATTCATTTTCAACTTTTTTTCCGGTTAACACTAAATCATGATCAGAAACATCCAGGTCAAATATGTCTCTTAAGACAACGCCTGTCAGCATTTCAATTGAAGCAGAGGAACTTAATCCGGCCCCGTTCGGGATATTCCCGTTAAAGAAAATATCCAATCCGCTGTCTATTTTATGGCCGGCTTCTTGCAGGTAACGAATCATTCCCTTCGGATAATTGGTCCAGTTATCTTCTTTTCTGTAAGCTGTATCGTGAAGATCGAAACAAACCATGCCGATGTCCGGGAAGTTTTCCGAGTAGAGCCGAATTTGATGATCTTCCCGTTTCGCACCTGCAGCATATGTCCCGAGTGTAATGGCACAAGGAAGAACATGCCCGCCAATATAATCCGTATGCTCTCCGATAAGGTTAATCCGTCCCGGTGCGAAAAATAATTCTCCGTCCTGCCGATTGAAAACGTCTTCGAATTTTGTTTTCAAAAGTTTTGTTTCCATGACAAGCCTCCAATTTTACAGTCTGATTTTTATTCAGCGGTATGTTCCAGTATGAATGTAATTGCTTTTTCCGAATTTCTGGTGAGGTTGATATATTCTGCACCTTTTGTGGCGACGAGTTTAATTTGTAAGCGGTCTGTATCTTCTTTAATGTCATCATAATAAGAGCCTACTTGCGGAGCTAGAATGACGATATCGAAGTCTTTCAAGATGTCGTAATGAGATCCGTAGGCGCCTGCTGAGGCAGTGATCGGCACATTGTATTCTTCAGCGCCTTCTGTCAGTGCGTTAGCAAGCATAGCGCTTGTTCCTGCGCCTGCGCATAATACTAAAACATTGGTGCTTTGTTCCAGGGCCGGTGAAGATTCTTTCATTTGAAGATTTGTATCTATGACAGAGGCTGTATCTTCTGCTGCCTGTGCTGCGTGAGAAGTTTCAGCAGCAATTTCCGATTCAGTACTTTTAGCTTCTCTAGCCGCTAATTCGCTGTCATAAGCTTTACAGAATGGAAGATAAATAAGGAAATCGACGATAATTAATACGGCTGCAAGAATAAAAGCCGAGAGTCCCATACCTGTTCCGAGAATCAGGCCGATTGGTGCAGGCGTTGCCCATGGAAGAACATACATAAAGCTGTTCATTCCGATCACATCAACAAAAAACTTAAACAGGCAGACATTAACCATCGGTGTTAAAATAAATGGGATGAAAAAATAAGGATTTAAAATCATTGGTGCAGCAAAGAGAAGTGGTTCGTTCACTGCAAAAGATACTGGTACTACAGACGCTTTTCCGACTGCTTTCAATTGTTTGGATTTTGCAATAAGAAGGAAAATAAATGGAACAACAAGGGTTGCGCCGGTTCCTCCCATTGTACCGACGAAGTTTCCAAGTCCGACTGTCAGCACGTTGGATGCTTGTTCACCGGCATTATGAAGCTGCAAGTTTGTTTCCACATTTGCATAAATAATAGCCGCGATAGCCGGCTCTACAATAGAAGGCCCGTGTACGCCGACAAACCAGAAAAGGGCCATCATCCCCCAAATCATACAGATTCCCAGATAACCATCAGCGGCAGTAAACAACGGTGATAGCAGAGCAGTGAGAGCTTCTGCGAAAGACACGTTCAGCATATTTCTGACGATTAAATCTATGATCACCATTGTCAGTACGGAAAAGGCGAACGGAAAGACATCTTTAAACGTTTGTGAAATGGTTCCCGGAACTTCTTTGGGCATTTTAATTGTGATATTTTTCAGCACGCAGAACTTATAAACATTCACCGTAATAAATGCAGAGACAAAAGCAGCTAAAAGACCTTTTGTACCTAAATATTCTGTTGAAAAACCGCCGTCAATTTGAGTAACGCTTAAAATAAGAAACCCAACAATAGAAGCAAGCATCGCGGAGGCGGAGTTAATCACTTTGTTTTTTGGCAATCTGCGGTTCATTGATTCACTCAGACATCTTGCTGTGGTTGCCGACACAATCAGACCAAGGGCT
Source organism: Bacillus sp. ISL-51 (assembly GCF_018613535.1). GTDB lineage: Bacteria > Bacillota > Bacilli > Bacillales > Bacillaceae > Bacillus. The sequence goes on along the minus strand of NZ_JAGGQB010000005.1, from coordinate 493,067 downwards.
CCCATTGAATAGTTATACACTTTCCAGAGCCATTTGGATACGCTTTTAGGGAAGGAGAATCCTAATACTTCCGGTACAGCAGCAATCAGAATAAAAATACTTGCAAACAAAATGACAGGCATGGCGGTTAAGAAGCCGTCACGGATTGCGCCTAAATAAATGTTTCTTGAAATGTTTTCGAAAAAGGGTTTTCCCTTTTCGATTTGCTTGATGATACCGTTCATTATTCCACTCCTTATTGACGGCTTCGATAGAGCTCTATAAAATCTTGGATGAGATCCCGAATAAGCAGAGTTGTCATTAAGTGGTCTTGCCCGTGTATAAAAATAAAACCTAATTCCATGTCTTTGCCTTGGGCTTCTTCTGCTAAAATTTTCGTTTGTGCATTGTGGGCGAGATGTAAATTTTCATCGGCACTTTCTAATCCTGCTTCCACATTTTCGAAGTTTCCGGCACGCACTTCTTTTAGTAATGTTAATAGTGTGCTTCTGGCATCTCCGGCATAAGCCACAATTTCAAAACCGAGCATTTGTAATTCTTCTTTAGTCATTAAAAAAACCTCCTAAGGCAACACATGATGAAAAGAGATCCTTTTCACCATGTGTCATCGTTAAATAATCGTTTTTGTTTCACTCACCAGTTTGTACCAGTAGGCGGATTCTTTCGGATATCGTTTCTGAGTTTCGAAATCGACATAGAAAAGACCGTAGCGTTTGTTATATCCGTTTGTCCAAGAAAATAAATCCATTAAGGACCATAAGAAATACCCTTTTACATTGACGCCGTCAGTAATCGCTTTACTGATCGCTTCTAAATACACTTTTAAGTATTCGATTCTTGCTTTATCCATAATGATGCCGTCTTCAAATTCGTCCTTATACCCCATGCCATTTTCGGTAATGTAAATTTTGTTATACTGCGGATAATCTTGTTTAATACGCATCAGGATGTCGTACATTCCTTCAGGGTAGATGAGCCAGTCCCAATCGGTTCTTTTCAGCCCTTCTTTGTAGATTCTTTCGCCGATCCCTTTTACTTTATAAACCGAAGTGCCTTTGTCTCCGGTTCCATTATGGTGAATCATGGTTTCACCGTTGTACGCTTTAACGAAATGGCATTGATAATGATTAATGCCGAGATAATCATTTCGCGTTGAAGCCTTTTTCATGATTTCAAAATCGCTGTCTGAAAACTCGTATGAAGCTCCATTTGCTTGACAGATTTCATTTAGAGCAAGCATGGTTTCCTCTGAATAGTAACCGAGGTAAGTTGCATCGAGGAGGAGTCTGACTGATAACGCATCATCAAGGAAACAGGCGTGGCGATCTTCTTCTGAGTCACTGGCGGGATATTTTGTCTCCAGCGAGTGAACGACGCCGATTTCACCAGGATAGCTGCCCTCCTTGAATAGGTTAACGGTCATTGCGTGCGCCACCATCATATTATGTAAGCATTGAATGACCTTTGTGAGATCGCTTTCAATAGACGGCGGAAAAACACCCAGTAAATACTGGTTAGTGGCTACGGGATAAATTTCATTAAAAGTACTCCAATATCTGACTTCGGTAAATTCTTCAAAACAAAACTCCGCATAGTTAACAAACGCTTCTATTGTGTCACGATGTAAAAAATCGCCTTTATCGAATAATTCTTTCGGTGTATCGAAATGATGAAGCGTGACAAAAGGAGTGACATTTCGTTTTTGGCATTCTGCGAACATATGATGATAGTAATCTACGCCTTCTTGATTGACTTCACCCGTGCCGTTCGGAAAAATTCTTGTCCAGGCAATGGAAAGTCGGATGCCGTTAATTCCGAATTTTTCACATAACTTTATATCTTCCGGATATTGACGGTAAAAATCACTCGCCGGATCAGGGCTGAATCTTCCTTGTTTTTCAAGAAATTCATCCCAGGCAACAGGTCCTTTGCCGCCTTCTTTTGTTGCGCCTTCTGCTTGATACGCTGCAGTCGCGCCGCCTAAAATAAAATCATGAGGTAATTTGAGCATTACTGGAATCCTCCTCAAAACAATGTAAAAATTAAGTTTATTAATGTTTACAATTGTTATCTTTTGTTTAATAGTAAACGCATACATTTTTGTTGTCAATAGTTTCATTGAGAAATAAAGGCTCTAATTATAGACTTAATGACGATTTCTATTGGCGTGACAGGGGTTTTGTAAAGTTGTTCATTTGTGTTTGTTTTTGTTGACCGGAGTTTGCGCGTGTGTTAAATTGTGTTTAAAGTTAAGGGGATGATTGAACATGTTAAAAAGAGAACGATTATTAAAAATCATTGATATCGTTAACTCCCGAGGGTTTGTTACGGTGAATGACATTATTGATGGACTGGATGTTTCCGACATGACAGTCAGAAGAGATTTAGATGAACTTGATAAAGCCGGGAAAATTGTGCGTATTCATGGCGGCGCCCAGAGTATTTCTTACTCAATTGATCAGGAATTATCGCATCACGAAAAACTCGGCGTTCAAATGGAGGAAAAAAGTACAATTGCAGAACTGGCAGCATCCTATATTAACGACGGCGATACCATTTTTCTGGGACCGGGTACGACAATTGAACTTTTAGCTAAACATCTTTTACATAAGCGAATCCGAATTATTACCAATAACTATCCTGTGTTTGATATTTTAAAGCATGGTGACGTTGCCGATATTATCCTGATTGGGGGGGACTTCAGAAAAAATACAGGTGCATTCGTAGGTCCCATCGTCAACGGCAATCTGCAAAAATTCAATTTTACAAAGGCGTTCATTAGTGCAAATGGTATACATAATGATGAAATTTCTTCTTACAGCATTGAAGAAGGAGAAGCACATCAAATTGCGCTGAATAATTCGAGAACTAAATTTCTGCTTGTTGATAATAAAAAATTCAACCGGGAAGATTTTTACGTTTTCTATAATTTGCATGATATAGATTACCTGATTACGGATGATAAAGTGATGAAGGATGTTCAAATCCATTACGAACAATATGTAGATGTTAAAATCGCAAAAAAATAAAATAAGGCAGGAGAGCGATTCAATGAAAGGGATTATTTTTGATTTCAACGGCACTATGTTTCAAGATTCGCATTTACATGAAAAAGCATGGTTTTTCATGGTAAAGAAGTATTCATCAAAAGCGATTTCGGATAAAGACATTTTAATTAACATTCATGGAAGAACGAACAAGGAAATCCTCACTTATTTTATTTCGAAAGATTTAACAAGTGAGGAAATCGAAAAAATGTCTTTTGAAAAAGAAGCCTATTACAGAGAATTATGCCTTAAAAACAAAGATGAACTAAGGCTGACAAAGGGACTTGCGGATATACTGAACCGGCTGAAAAAATCAGGAATGCCAATGACCATTGCGACCGCTACGGTAAAGGAAAATGTCGAATTTTACTTTGACGTTTTTCATTTAGACCAGTGGTTTGATTTTGACAAAGTAACGTTTGATGACGGAAGCTTTCCTGGCAAACCGGCACCGGACATATTTATGATTGCGTCGAATAAATTAGGTCTTATGCCAAACGAATGTTTAGTCATTGAAGATGCCTTTTCAGGACTTACAGCGGCGAAGAAAGCGGGCATCGGCAAGATTATTGCCATTGATCCATTCGGAAAAAACCGCTCGTTATTTGAGGAAAAACAACTGGCGAGCGGTGGGATTATCACTGATTTTACTGCGTTTTTTGATGTAATTGCTGGTTCATCTATATTTCCGTAACTTTTTCTCATTCAATGTTTCATGGCAGCTGATAGTGTGCAGGAAAGCTGGAATTATTTAAAAGTGAAGAATACCAATTGAAAAAGCAGGCCTTATGCGGCCTGCTTTTTTTTGAACAATTTGTCTATGATGAACATGAAAAAGGTGATGAAGAAAGACATAACTGCCATGTCTAGTATAGTTACATTAAAATTCTCCTTTATTAAGAAGAACCACAGGAGCTGTAAAACGAAAGAAATAGAAAAATACAATGTGTATTTAATATTATCCATATGTGTTAATCCCTCCATTTCTCCTGGTTTTTCTTTTCTGATTTTACCCAGGTTAGTAAAAGCATGTCTTAGCCCGGGAATAGAAAGCTATAAAGAATGAAAGAAGAATTTCTCCTCTTTAGAATATAGATATATTTCCAACAGTACTATGCGAAACATATTTTATAGAGAAGCAGATAACAACCTATGCAGATTAACTTAAGAATGCAGGCCGACCAATTAGGCAGTTTTAAGAATGAGTGCAACCCCTTTTACAATCGTCATAAAAATAAGCATGCAGACTAGAGCTAACATGCTGACCAGTAAAGTGAATATGTATAGTTTTGAAAACGAGTTGTAAAGGGTATAACACCTGAAAAATGATTTGCAGCATTGCTGCGAAAAAAATGTATGACTAAACTAGGTACAATAGTACGCAAAGAACAGAGAATCCAACAGGAATAATAAATGATATTGATGCTAAACGGTTAGGTGGAGTATCAACGATTTTATTTTTTAAAAGAATCATAAATGTTAAAACGAATATTGCCAGACAGGCCGGAATAGCAAGTATTACAGCTGTAAAGATTGTCTTGTTCAGCTCACGAAAAACCATAGCGGAAACTAGCAGCACTTTAACTTAATTTAAAATGGCTAGAACCAGTAAGATAGTGCCATAATTAGTTGGCTTAACATTATGGTGCGTTTTTTTTCTTGCTTTTCCCCTAATAAATAAAAATTAAAGAGTTTTCATAGCCAAAGTTGTCCAGTAGGCGAGACTCTTAGCCTTACTATCAGACAGTCCTGACTTTTTAAGTGAATGATAAAGCTTATTTTGCACATCAGACCAATTCAAGGCTGCATATTCATTCAATAAGTCTTTTAATACTGGTTCAATATATTCAGTCGAGATCATTTCTTATAATTTTGCCTGCTATTTTTTCTGCGAGATAAAAAGCTTTGGTTTGTTTTTTAAAATTGTTCTAATAGCATCTTTAATAGGTTTTGACACAGAGGTATCGCTTTGTATGTTAATCATAGAGGGAATATTTTCATTATAAGTAATCGAGTTCGTAATTCCGGTGACGTTAGTAGCGTTAGTATTGGTTTCTTTAGCTACTGATGTTGGGACAAGAAGCGGAAGCAAGGGCTAAAGATACGGCAAATAGCATCCCTTTAGCTGAGCATTTCCTCCTTTATAAATATAATGACCAGCAAAACAATGAATATGTATTTAGGTGAGATCTATATTTGTTCGCTTTGAATATTTTTTCACCTCCTTATACCATTCTATCAATTAGTATTTTAAGGGTGAACAGGGATTTATTACAATATCTTGTTTCGATCGTTTATTTCGGAATATCTATTTAAAAAAATAAGATTGGTTTACTAGAAATCATGATCTTCGGTTAAATGGCGGTGAAGGGGAGTGCAGCTGTTGTTTTTTCGGCTTAGAATAAGGTGTTCTCCTTACCGAGAGATGGTGTTCGATCCGAAAGGATGATGGCCGCCGAAAAAGACAAGCCGGTTTGCGGGTTTCATCCTGTTTTTTTGTAATGATTATTCTTCAATGACATCTATTTCTCCCGTGCTATAAAAAAGAGAAACACGCTCTCCATTTTTTCATAGGTTTTGATAAGTCCTCCCAGCCTTTTTCGGCGATGCCCAATTGGTATAAACCGCTTGGGCCTTCTTCTTCTCTCGCGAAACGGTATGTATTTTTTTATATTCCTTTGTTTTGCCGTGCAGGCAAATAAGATACCTGGAAACGGATGCTTTATATCCTCCGCAAATCAATCACAATAATTTAAAGAACCAAAGAATATATTTCATAAAACCTCCTTATACCGATAGTTGAAAAAAGATCACCGCATGATTGTGCTGTAAGATCGGGTAAGAAGATAAGGAAAGGGGAGAGACGATGGAACTTGATTTTGTGATTCGTTTAGCGGTTGCCGGGCTGCTTGGTGCTCTCATCGGTTTGGAAAGGGAGTTCAGGGCAAAGGAGGCCGGATTGAGGACACATTTTTTAGTTGCTGTCGGCAGCGCCTTGATGATGATTGTGTCCAAATACGGTTTTTTTGATTTGTTGTCTAAAGATCATACGTCTTTTGATCCGAGCCGGGTAGCGGCACAAGTGGTCAGCGGCGTCGGATTTTTAGGCGCCGGCACAATTATTTTGCAAAGGCATGTTGTGCGCGGGCTCACGACGGCGGCGGGGATTTGGGCAACGTCTGGAATCGGCTTGACGGTCGGAGCCGGTATGTATGTCATCGGGATCAGCGGCACGATTTTAGCGTTAATCGGTCTAGAACTTTTAAATTTTCTTTTTAGATCGGCAGCCTATTCTTTAGTGATCAGCTTTCAAGCGGAGGAGCAGGCCGCTACTTATGATATTTTAAAATCACTTGAAGCGAAAGGTATTCTCATTACTTCCTATGAGCTGAATAAAGGCATTCTTGAAGTGAAGGGCAGAGCGAAAAGCAGGAGCGGAAAAGCGGCAGTGATGGAGAACGTTCAATCCGTCCCATACATGGTGTCTGTAAAGGTTGAATAGCAAAAAAAGGGGGCAATCCCCTTTTTTGCGATTATCATACATTTGTCTAAAGCCGTGCTCAGGTTTGATCGTATCCGGATGGGGGAGGCCGTGTTTTTCTGCTGAAGCCGCCATTTTCTTTCTTTTATGACAAAATCACACCATTATCCGGGCGGAAAAGGATCGGAGTACAGGGCATATTCTGTTTGGAATACGGGTGTTCAACATCAATAATACCAAGGATGGTACGGAAAATAGGGACGCGGATAATAAGGGTATGGGTACGGTCTTGGATAGTATGGATAGGGTCTCGGGTAATAATAAGGCGGGCGCGGCCTCGGATAATAATAAGGAACCCGTTCGTCACCGGGCGCAAATTCGGTTAAAAAAGGATCGTACAAGAGGAAAACCTCCCTAAGAAATTTTTATTCTCTTTACCATATGCCTATTCCCCTGATATGGTGTACGTACAATTCCAAGGGAGGAGAAAAGGCTGCCCAGAATATACCTGACAGCCTTTTTTTTATACCTTCAGATCGATAGAATGGCCGGATGTCGGATGCTGGGGGGAGAGCATTTTCACGGTCTCCTCCGAAGCAGTCTGAGCATTTTGTAAGGCCGTTTTTGTTAAAGCGATGTTTACATTTTGCGCCAGAGATGTCTGGTGCATAGCGATTGATAATGCGGGAATGTCCACAAATTCCACCTCCTTATTTCTTCATATCGGCGGCTTACGCCAATTATAAAGAGAGCGCCCGGCTTTTTTTGCTTTTCGTTGTCCATTCTAGAAAGGCAGAAGCGCACACCCCGACTGTATATGCGATGATGTCACTCCAAACAAATTCATAGCCGAGGACGAGCCCGCCGAGCGGATTGTTTCTGATGGCGTCGATCCACGCCGCGTGATACAGCTGGCTGCATTCAATCATATAGCAAAACGAAAGGCTTATCACAGCGGCTGTTTTTGTTTGTGCGTGCCGAAACAGGAAACCGCACCCCGTAAAGATCATCGCGGCCCACAGAGCATCCCCTAGATAAGCGTTTACCGCATCGGGAAGCAGGGCAGTCGTATATGCTGTTCTGGATAATAAGCCGAGCGCAATGATGAGTATGGTCAAAGCGCCATATGCCAATCGATTTCTTCTCACGTCACTTGTTCCCCTTTACACAGGTTCTCCCATGTATTGTAAGGATTTATGGGTAAGCTGTCTATGAAAAACAGCGGCTCCAAGGCCGCTGTTTTATTTGTGCTATCTGGCTTTTACATTCACATGATCGGCTTTTTGTCCGCTGCCGATGACAAAATGGAGTTCGTAATCCCCTGTATTGTAAACATAATCCGTTTCACCGGTTCCCGGTACGGCAAGGGTTTTATCGGCGCTGCCGATTTGTTTGCTTAAGACGTCAGGCGTTACGCTGCCAAGGTTAAAGCGGCGTTCAACACCGGTGCCGAAATAGCGGATTTCTGAGATTGTTCCGTTTTCGCGGTAGGAAAATCCATAGCCGGGATGTCCCATATTCCAGCTGTACAGGTCAAATGGATTGCTGCCGTCCGCTTTCCGTTCAGGCTCGCCGATTTTATCATACACATCCTGCTTTGTGCTTTGATTTATTTTCAAGCCCTTAACGTCTTGCGGCATTTCTCCTTTAAAGGCTGATTGATAAAGGCGGTTCACCAGCTCTTTTGCACTTTGATCTGGTGTCTCAGAAGCAGCCGCAGCATGAACGGGCTCTGAATCAGAAAACGCTTCGGCACCGAAAACGGTTCCTGTCAGGACAACTGCCGATAATCCCGTGATGAGCGTTTTTTTCTTCAACATATGTAATGCCTCCTTTTTTCCTCTTGTACCCGAAGGTCTTCCGGGCTAAACGCGATGTTTTACTGAATGGCCGGTTGGGGAATCATAGATGATGTATAAAGGGGTGCAGAAAGGGGAAATCAAAATGCCTGATACAAAGAAAGTAACAATCAATGGTGTTGAGATGGAGGCCGCAGACGGACAAACCGTGCTGCAGCTTTTAAACAACAGCTCAATCGAAGTGCCGCAAGTATGCTATCATCCAAGCCTTGGCCCGATTGAGACGTGTGACACCTGTATCGTTAATGTAAATGGAGAATTGGTGAGATCCTGCTCAGCGAACATAAAGGACGGAGATGTAATTGACACACTTTCGTCAGATGTGAAAAAAGCGCAAATTATCGGCATGGACAAGATTTTATATAACCATGAATTATATTGCACTGTTTGTGATTACAACAATGGGGGATGCGAAGTACATAACACGGTGAAAGAAATGAGAATCAACCACCAAAGCATTCCGTTTGATCAAAAGCCGTATCACAAAGACGAATCAAATCCGTTTTACCGATATGATCCGGATCAGTGTATTTTATGCGGACGCTGCGTTGAAGCGTGTCAAGACGTACAGGTCACCGAAACCCTTACGATAGATTGGGAGCGCAAACGCCCGCGGGTCATTTGGGACAATGATGTTCCGATCAATGAATCTTCATGTGTGTCTTGCGGGCACTGTTCAACGGTCTGTCCGTGCAATGCCATGATGGAAAAAGGAATGGAAGGCGAGGCGGGGTATTTAACAGGCATCAATAAAGAGACGCTTCGTCCGATGATTGACATCACAAAAGGCGTTGAAACCGGATACGGCTCCATCCTTGCCATATCAGACATGGAATCAGCCATGCGAGACGAAAGAATTAAAAAAACGAAAACCGTGTGTACGTATTGCGGTGTCGGATGCAGCTTTGATATATGGACGAAAGGAAGAGACATATTAAAGGTTGAACCGCAGACGGAGGCGCCTGCCAACGGAATTTCAACATGTGTCAAAGGGAAGTTCGGCTGGGATTTCGTCAATAGTGAAGAGCGCCTCACTAAACCGCTTATCCGCGAAGGAGACGCGTTTCGGGAGGCGGAATGGGAGGAAGCGCTTGAGCTGATTGCCGATAAATTTACCGATATCAAAGAAACATTCGGCCCTGACGCCCTTGCCTTTATTACATCTTCGAAGTGCACCAATGAAGAATCGTACTTAATGCAAAAGCTTGCAAGGGCCGTCATCGGAACCAACAATGTCGATAACTGCTCACGCTACTGCCAGTCTCCCGCGACAGCCGGATTGTTCAGGACGGTCGGCTACGGCGGTGATTCAGGATCCATTAAAGACATTGAAAAAGCAGGGCTTGTGCTGATTATCGGCTCAAATACATCTGAATCGCACCCCGTCTTATCCACCAGGATTAAACGTTCACATAAGCTGCACGGACAAAAACTGATTGTCGCTGATTTGAGAAAACATGAGATGGCTGAGCGTTCAGACCTGTTCTTCCAGCCGCGCGCGGGATCTGACATTGTATGGCTCAACGCCGTTTCAAAATACTTGCTCGATCATGATATGGCGGATTCGGAATTTTTGCGTGAACGGGTCAACGGGATAGATGAGTTTGTAGAGAGCCTCGAGCCGTACACGATGGAATACGCTGAAAAACATACCGGCGTTGCCAAGGACACATTGATCAAAATCGCCCATATGATTCATGAGGCCGGCAGTGTGTGCGCACTGTGGGCGATGGGTGTCACCCAGCATATCGGAGGCAGTGATACGAGCACCGCTATTTCTAATTTGCTTCTGGTGACCGGCAACTACGGAAAACCGGGTTCCGGCTCTTATCCGCTGCGCGGCCATAATAACGTGCAGGGGGCCAGTGATTTCGGCAGTATGCCGGACAGCTTCCCGGGGTATGAAAAAGTAACGGACGAAAAGGCCCGCAAAAAATACGAGCGGGGCTGGGGAACGGATCTCCCGAAAGAAATCGGCATGACAAACCATGAAATGATTGAGGGCATCCATTCAGGAAAGCTGAAATCAATGTACCTGAAAGGCGAAGAGATGGGACTTGTTGATTCTAATATTAATCACGTCCACGCTGCGTTTGAAAAGCTTGATTTCTTCGTTGTACAGGATATCTTTCTGTCACGTACGGCCGAGTTTGCCGATGTGGTGCTTCCCGCAAGCCCGAGCCTTGAAAAAGAAGGCACATTTACTAATACGGAACGCCGGGTGCAGCGCCTTTACGAAGTATTTGAGCCGCTTGGCGACTCAAAACCGGATTGGAAAATCATTATGGATGTCGCAAACCGGTTAGGCGCAAATTGGCATTACGATCATCCCGCGGACATCATGGAAGAAGCAGCGATGCTTTCACCGCTTTATGCCGGCGTCACATATGAACGTCTTGAAGGCTATAAATCTCTGCAGTGGCCGGTCGGGGCTGACGGAACCGATTCACCGCTTTTATTTACAGACAAATTTCCGTTTTCTGACGGCAAGGCGATTCTCTATCCCGTTCAGTGGACGGAGCCGAAGGAATTTGATGAACAATACGATATCCATGTAAATAACGGCCGTCTGCTTGAGCATTTTCATGAAGGCAACCTTACTTATAAATCAAAAGGGATTTCTGAAAAAACACCGAGTGTGTTTTTAGAAGTATCGCCTGAATTGGCAGAAGAAAGAGGGCTTGAAGACGGAACGCTCGTCCGCCTGACATCGCCGTACGGGAATGTGAAGGTCAAATGCGTCATCACAGACCGTGTCCAAGGCAAGCAAGTGTATTTGCCGATGAACGATTCGAATGATGCAGCCGTCAATCTTTTAACGAGCAGCTATTCTGATAAGGATACCGATACACCGGCTTATAAAGAAACATCCGCCAAGATGGAAATCTTGAAGAAAGAAGGCATCAATCCGCTGCCGAAGATCAATTTCCGCCACGGAAACCCGCAGCCGCAGATCGGAGTTCAAGTCCAGCGGAAATGGGCGCGGAAGGATTATGTGTTTCCGGGAGACGCGGTAAAAAGGGGGAAAAAGCAAAATGGCTAAGGCAATCAAGACCATTCGCAAACAGACCGTAACGGACGAAGAGAAACGCAGGCGGGATTTAGAAGAAATTGAGACCGCCCTTTTACACAATAAGGACGCTATTTTAGAATCCCTGAACATTCTTCATCATATGAATGAGCGCGGCGTTTTGGCCCTTCTGCGGGGGCTTTTCGGACAGGGAGACAAAGTGATGGATATTATGGTGAAAAAAGCTGATACGCCAGAAACCGCCAATACGTTAAAAAACCTCCTGCTTTTGACGGGCGTGCTCGGCATGATTGACGTTAAACAGCTTGAGCCTTTCATCGTCAAAATCAACGCGGGCGTGACAAAGGCTGTTGAAGAAAAAGACGATGATAAGAAGACAGGTTATTTTGATATCGTCCGCGCTTTGAAAGACCCGGACATCAACAAGGCCGTCACCCTGCTGTTTTCTTTTTTAAAGGGAATGGGCGGGGATACAAGTGATATGGAGAGAAACACGCAGCCTCCCGAAAATCAAAAGCACCATACAAATGAGTAACGATCATTCCCGAGCCTGAAGGCGGCTCGGGTTTTTTGTGCGCTGTGAACGGTTTCTTGGGATAAATTTCACGCCCGTTGTTATGACTTTTGTTGTGTTATGTTAATAGTTAAGGTTATGAATAGAAAAAAATTGAAAAGATGTGCTACGATAAAAATCAAGGCGTCAAAAGTTCAAAAATTGACACAATCAGGAGTGAGAAAACATGAGCAAGCTTAAGAATCCTAGACAAGCGATCCAGAGAACCCTGATGAAAGGAAAGAACGGCCTAGACGCATATGACCCTTTTTCGTGGTACGAAGAAATGAGGCGGGAAAACCCCGTTCATTTTGATGAAGAAAACAAGGTATGGAGCGTGTTTTTGTATGATGATGTAAAAAAAGTCATTGGTGATAAAGAGGCATTCTCCAGCCATATGCCGCAAATGATCAGTTCGATCGGAAATTCCATTCTGAATATGGACCCGCCAAAGCATACCCGTATCAGATCAGCCGTCAATCGCGCTTTTACTCCCCGGGTTTTGAAAGAATGGGAGCCGAGAATTCAGCAAATCACAGATGACCTGCTGAAACAGGCACAGGGCAGGGGAAGCATTGATATTGTTAAAGATTTATCTTATCCTTTGCCGGTAATCGTGATTTCGGAGTTATTGGGTGTTCCGTCCGAGCATATGGACCAATTTAAAGAATGGTCGGATATTCTTGTCAGCACGCCTAAGGATGACAGCCCTGAAGCGGCGAAAGTGAATGAGCAAGAACGGGATGAATGTGAGCGGGAACTGGCCTCATTTTTTGCAAGGATTATAGAAGGAAAAAGAAAACAGCCCGGCCAGGATATTATTTCTATTTTAATTAAAGCAGAAGGAGAAAAGCTCTCAGGAGAAGATCTGCTCCCGTTTTGCACCTTGCTTTTGGTGGCGGGAAATGAAACAACGACCAATCTCATCTCCAATACGGTATACAGCATATTAGAAACACCGGGACTTTACGAAGAGCTGAGACAGGATCCTTCGCTCATCCCGCTGGTCATTGAAGAAACGTTGCGTTTTCGCGCTCCTGCTCCGTTTGTCCGGAGGACGGTCAAACACGATATTGAGCTGAGCGGCCGCCTCTTGAAGAGCGGGGAAATGGTTCTTGGTTATATTGCGTCAGCCAATCGTGATGAGAAGAAATTCGAGAATGCCGAAGTGTTTGATATCCGCCGTCAACCGAATCCGCATCTTTCTTTTGGATTCGGCATTCATTTTTGTTTAGGCGCGCCGCTTGCCAGGCTTGAAGCAGAGGTCGCGCTGAGAGGGCTTTTAAAAACATATCACAAGCTGAAGCCCGTCCGGGTTGAGCCGATTCAAAACAGCGTCATGTACGGCTTAACAGTATTTGAACTTAAGACAAATTAATATAGGGGAGAAGAGAATGATGAAAAAAAATCACATTGCCATTATTAATGTGGCCGCTCACGGTCATGTCAATCCCACATTGCCGGTAGCGGAGGAGCTTGTCAAACTAGGGCACAGAGTTACATATGCTACGACGGAGGACTTCGCACATGCCGTTTCACAAACCGGCGCCGTCCCGGTTTTATACCGCACGAGCATTAAGCCTGACCCTGAGACAATAAAAGAGCAGGTGAATAAAAGCGATGCCTTTGTGATGTTTTTGAAAGAAGCGGCTGAAGTGCTCCCGCAGTTGGAAGAGCTGTACAAAGATGACCTCCCCGACGCCGTTCTTTATGATTTTCTCGCTCTGTCAGGAAGATTGTTTTCCGACAAATGCGGTATTCCGGCTGTGAAATTCTGCCCGAGTTATGCGATAAATGAGCATTTTCAAATAAAAAAAGACCAAAATATAATTGAAGCGGCAAAACAAGCGATAGAGGAGTTTCAGGAAGAGGTCGAAAATGAGCAAGTGAAACATATGACCATGGAAGAATTCTTTAAGCCTGAAAAACTGAATATCGTCTTTATGCCGAGGGCATTTCAGCCGAAACAAGAAACCTTTGATGCCAGCTTCTGTTTTGTGGGCCCGTCTCTTGGTGAACGCACAAATACAGGAAGTCTGGAGCTTGAGAATGCCGATGACCGGCCGCTTATGCTCATTTCTCTCGGAACGGCATTTAATGCATGGCCTGAATTTTATCAAATGTGCATTGATGCATTTCGGGATTCAAAATGGCGTGTCGTCATGTCAGTCGGCACATCAATTGATCCGGAAAGCTTTACCGATGTGCCTGATCACTTTATCATCCGCCAGCACGTCCCGCAGCTTGATATATTGGAAAAAGCCCAGCTCTTCGTTTCTCACGGCGGGATGAACAGTACGATGGAAGCGATGAATGCGGGTGTCCCGCTCGTTGTGGTGCCGCAAATGCAAGAACAAGAGGTAACCGCCATGCGCGTAGATGAATTGGGCCTCGGCGTTCATCTGCCGCCGAGAGAGGTCAGTGTGTCCCGTTTGCAAAAAGACGTTCAGAAGGTTTACCAAGATAAAAACATCCTCAGCCGGGTGAAAAACATGCAGCAGAAAATTGAAGAAACCGGCGGCGCTAAACAGGCTGCAGCCGCAATTGAAGATTTTATAAAAGAGGCGGTTGTGGAAAATTGATATGTAAACAGGCAGCGGACAGATTCCGCTGCCTGTTTTGTTAAATGTTTTTCTTCATCCCGCATCTCCGGCATTCTCGCAAAAACTTTCCGCCTTTTACCGAGCTTTTAAACAGTGTATAGTCACAATTATCACAGCGTCCGCTATGCGCGTCAGGATATTCGTTAAACTCATAAATCACTGATGTATCATACCCTTTTGTTTCAAACTCTTTTTTCGTTTCCATTATTGAAAACCCCTCCGCCAATCTAATCGTTCTGCGGTTAATCATACAGCAACCGCATGCGGGATTCAACGGGGGCTGTCTTGATTTTCCCTCACGATTGCGTGAAAATAAATGATATCATCAATAGAAATGGATGAGCAAAATTGAGAGAGAATCGGACAGTCAGTTTTCGAAAAACCGAGCGGCTGTCCGGCATCTGAAGGGAAGAGGAGTACAGCGATGGGAAAAGGATTGAACGGTAAGCGGATTGCAATCGGCGGTTCGCGGAAAACAGAAGAAATCAGCACATTAATTGAAAAACAAGGCGGCACCGCAGTTATCCGCTCCCTCCAAGGGACCGTGTACCTGGCCGAAGAACAAATTGAACCAGATGTGCGGAGATTTGTTAAAGAAAAAGCAGATTGGGCCATATTTACAACCGGAATCGGAATGGAAACCTTACGATCAGTTTCAGAAAAAATCGGTCTGAAAGAAGAGTTTCTGCTGGCCATCCAACAAGCAAAAATAGGCTGCAGAGGCTATAAAACCTTTGCAGCTTTAAAAAAACTCGGCATGACACCGTCAGCTTCAGATGAAGACGGAACAACAAGAGGGCTGATCCGTTCTCTGGAGCGGTTTGATTTCCAAGGGCAAAAGGTAATGATACAGCTCCATGGTGAGAAAGCGCCTGTGTTAACAGACTTTCTTGAGGGAAAGGGAGCGCAGGTTTTCCCTATCCTGCCTTATCAGCACATTCCGCCTGAAAGGGAAACCGTTGATAAGCTGTGCCGGGAGCTGATGGACCATGAAATTGACGCGGTGTGTTTTACGACAGCCATTCAAGTGCGCTCCCTTTTTGATTATGCAAGAGAGAAAGGGATGGCAAATGAAATAAAACAAGTATTCGAAGAACGCGTTCTGGCTGCGGCTGTCGGAAAAGTGACAGCTGAAGCCATTCGCGATGAAGGGATAATGAGGCTCCTTGCTCCGGAAATTGAGCGGATGGGGGCGATGATTATCGAGCTGTCCCGTTACTATGAATCTCTGAACTCTTGATGATTCAATAGGGAAAGAGCCTACTCTTTTCCTATTGAATTTTTTTTAACTGCCAGTGAGCTGTGAAAAGAGAAGGGTAAGTCAAGGTGCTTAATATGACACATGTCAGCAGGGCGGAGGCCATGGTCGTAAAAACGATCAGCAATTGAAAGCGCACCGCCTGTATAGGATCTGCGCCGGCTAAAATCTGTCCCGTCATCATGCCGGGAAGCTGGACGAGGCCTAATGTTTTCTGGCTTTCAAGCGTCGGAATCATACTGAGCTTCATACTCGACGTTAAAATGTGCCGGATTGCCTGCTTAGGTGTTCCGCCAAGAGAAAGAATCAATTGAATCTCTTCTTTCCGCATTTCAGCCTCTGATCCGAGGCGGTTTAAAAACAAGCTCGACAGCACCATAGAATTTCCGATCACCATTCCGCTTATCGGGATGACATATCGTGAGGTGAAAGGAATGATGTGAAGGGCCAATAAAATTCCCTGTGTTACAATTTCTACGATAGCCAGCGTCAGGAAAACTCGCCAAAATGAGCCGATCTGCATTTTTTTTCGTTTTACGACATTTTGCGAGGCGGCAGTAAGCATGAGAAGCACCATTAAAATGATAAACACCGGGTGATCGCCGTGAAAAATCAGCGATAGGATATAACCGATAATTAAAAGCTGTATTACCGCCCTTACAGTCGCGATGATCATATCCTTTTCTACGCCGGCTTTAAAAGATTTAGATAAAAATAAAGCGATGATGACAAAAACACTGGTAAATAAAAGAGAAAGATAATCCATATTATCGGCCGCTCCCTTGTAAAAGCGCTCTGGCCGCTTCGTGTTTCGGATCTTTAAAAAATGTTTCGGTGTCTGCGGTTTCTAAAAGCCGCCCTTCCGCCATAAACCATATCGTATCGGATATCCGTTCGGCTTGTTCGAGGTTATGGGTAATCCATAAGACAGTCAGTTTTTTTTGCTGATGCCAGCTTGTAATAAGTTTCTCAATCACGAGAACCGATGCAGGGTCTAAAGCGGACGTGATTTCATCCAGCAGCAAAATGGACGGCGGATTCGCAAGCGTTCTGGCTAATGAAAGCTTTTGCCGCTGTCCGCCTGACAATTCTTTTGCGTTTCGATCCAGCAGCTCGTAAGGAAGATCTGTAAAATCGGCAAGCTCTTCCGGTGTATAAGCCTGTGTCTGATGGAGCTTTTCCGCGAGCAGGAGGTTGTCCCGCACCGTACCCTCTATGACAGGAGCAGACTGGAAAGCAAGCCCGGACGTTTTTCTGAGCTCTTTGATATCCCAATTCCTTACCTCTTTTCCGAATACAAGCACTTCGCCTTTATCCGGTGAATTCATAAGGCTGCACAGCGACAGCAGCGTGCTTTTCCCTGAACCCGACGGCCCTATGATTGCCGTTATCGAGCCATGCCGAATATGACCGGTTACATCGAGCAGTACGTCATAGCGGGTATCGTTTTGTTCGTAGCTTTTATTGACTGACAGAAAAGAAATTGCGGGAATGTGTTCTTCATTCATAGAGTATTACACCTTTCATAGGAGAGCCGTAATGAAACGGCTCTTTTAAAAAAATTATGATTCTGTGAGATTGGCTGACGGTTTCTCCGCAGGTTTCGGGCTTGGCTGATGGGAAGCGAAAGTATGCATAACCATTCCGGCAATAATAATGAATAACCCGGCAAAAGAAAGAAGTGACGGGAAAGCCGCGGATAAAAAGACGATTTCGCCAATCAGAGCGAAAAGAACCTCGCCCGACTGCGTCGCCTCGACAGCGGCAAGTTTTTGCGGCTCGTTTCTTACCAGGTCAGTGGCCCGGAAAAATAAAACGGTCGCGATAATTCCTGAGCTGACAGCGACGATAAAGGACTGAAACGTCTGGCCGGGAGCCGGAAGACCGTCTGAATGCCATCCGAAAGCTGCGATTAACAGCCAGAAAGGAAGGCTTGCAAGCGTCATGCCGAGCACGCGCTGAAACGTATCGAGTTTTCCTCCGTATTGTTCAAGCATTTTGCGGTTGCCGAGGGGATAGGCAAAAGCGGCGATCACGACTGGCGCAACACTGAATAAAAGCGTGCGGCCCGATAGTGAGCCCGCATGCTGAAGCTGAATCAGCCCGGCTCCGATCAAGATAATGACGGAAGTAACAAGTGAGATAAGAGGAATCTTTTGCCTAACAAAAATTGGGCCGGCGGGTGAATCTTTTTTCTCATAGAAAAAAGGAGATAACAGCACTCCGGCGACAATCGTAATCTGCCACGTGCCGGCGATGAGCCAGCCGGGCCCGTAAGCTGCCGCAAAGGTAATCGGTGCGTAAAAAAGCACGAAACCGATAAAGCTCCACTTCAGCCAAAAAAACGGCTTGCTCCGCATTTCAAGCCAAAGCGGCCTCCATTTTCCTTTTGCCGCAACAATCATAAATAAAAACGGAACCATAAAAATGAAGCGCAGGGAAGAGCTCCACATCCAGCTCCCGCCTGACAGCTCCATTGCCCTGTTTAAAATAAAAGTAACTGCAAAAAACAGAGATGACAATATTCCGAGTACAATTGCTTTCATTAAAATCCCTCATTTTGACACATTATTTTTTATACTATACTATTCACCGGAATGCTTCGCAATGGAATATCAGAAAATAGCGTTTTAACCGATGAAGAATTGTGGAATACAAAATAGTACGGAGGTGATACCATGCAGAAAGAGGACATCCAAACATTTTATTTTGAAGATGACGGACGCATCCCGAACAACCCCGGGCTCCCGCTTGTGATTTATAAAGGGATCTTCAAAGGTGATACGGTAAAGAAAGCGGAGAAAATCCTCCGTCAACATGACTGGTCAAACAGCTGGACGGGAGGGGTATTTCCTTATCATCATTTTCACAGTACAACTCATGAAGTTCTTATTACGATAAAAGGCAGCGCTGTTTTGAGATTCGGAGGCGAAAACGGAACCGATATCAGCGTTCAAACGGGAGATGCTGCGGTCATACCCGCCGGAATCGGCCATAAAAAAATGACCGGAAGTTCTGATTTTAAGGTTATGGGCGCTTATCCCGGCGGCCGGAAGTATGATATAAAAACAGAAAAAAGTAAAAGTGCAGTAACAGAAATCAGCTGCGTCCCGCTTCCGAAGCATGACCCTTTTACGGGACATAAAGCGCCGCTTTTAGAGATTTGGGACAAAGGACAGGAGAGAAGCGGAATGCCTGTAAAAAAATAGTGTCAAAGAAACGTTATAACTCTGCCTCCATATAAATAATTTCATAAACGAAACAATTCACGTTCAAATTTTGTTCAAAAAGTGTTATCATATAGAAGTAAATCAAATTGGGGTTTTTTATGTTTGCTATTTTCAGAGAGGAAAAAGGAATTTTGACTTATTCAATTGTTTTTGTTGATATAAAAATAATACTGAATATGGCAAAGTGAAAAACTGGGTAGTAAACATTTATTTTTGTAAATGATTGTGCATGAATTCACAATCCTGTTTTTTCATGCTTTCTGCGTGAAATGGGGAAGGCTACCCTTTCCAAAAAAAATCAGCATACTGCTTATAGTAAAGGAGAATCGGATATGCCAGAAACAATCGATCAAACAAATGAATCTGTCAGCCAAGGCCAACGCGATCTCATTGATCAGCTGTTAAAACCGGAAGTTCAAGAATCACTGACTGCTTTAGTAGACCAGCTTCCAAAACTGACTGAGTTAGTTAATATTTTAACGAAGTCTTACGATTTTGCACAGTCTGTAGCGACAGACGAAGTATTGAAGAGCGATACAGTGGGTGCGCTTACAGAAATTCTTGAGCCTGTGAAAGAAACAGCGAAAGAAGTGGCTGCTACTGCGATCGAAGCAAAAGACCGCGCGGATGCAAGCAATGAAGTGATCGGAATTTTCGGCCTGCTGAAAATGCTGAAAGACCCGCAGGCGCAAAAGCTTTTCCGTTTTGCTCAAAGCTACCTGCAAATCATGTCTGAAAAACAAAAATAATCAACTACCGCACAAATTGATATAAAGGACGGAGGATATACGATGTCAAAACATATTGTCATTTTAGGCGCTGGTTATGGCGGAATTCTTTCTGCTCTAACCGTTCGCAAACATTACAGTAAAGATGAAGCCCGCGTAACCGTTGTGAACAAATACCCGACTCACCAAATCATTACGGAATTGCACCGTCTTGCAGCCGGAAACGTATCTGAACAAGCGATTGCTATGCCGCTTGAAAAACTTTTAAAAGGTAAGGACGTTGATCTTAAAATCGCGGAAGTCAGCTCTTTCTCAGTTGATAAGAAAGAAGTTGCGCTTAGTGACGGTTCTAAATTAACATATGACGCCCTTGTTGTCGGTCTTGGTTCAGTTACGGCTTATTTCGGCATTCCTGGCCTCGAAGAAAACAGCATGGTGCTGAAATCTGCGGCTGATGCCAATAAAGTCTACAATCACGTGGAAGACCGTGTGCGTGAGTACTCTAAAACGAAAAACGAAGCTGATGCAACAATTCTTATCGGCGGCGGCGGTTTAACAGGCGTCGAGCTTGTCGGTGAGCTTGCTGACATCATGCCGAACCTGGCGAAAAAATACGGCGTAGATCCAAAAGAAATCAAACTGAAATTGGTTGAAGCAGGTCCGAAAATCCTTCCTGTTCTTCCGGATGATCTTATCGAACGCGCGACAGCAAGCCTTGAAAAACGCGGCGTTGAGTTCTTAACAGGTCTTCCTGTTACAAATGTTGAAGGAAACGTAATTGATCTGAAAGACGGATCAAAAGTCGTTGCTAACACGTTTGTCTGGACAGGCGGCGTACAAGGAAATCCATTAGTCGGCGAATCAGGTCTTGAAGTGAACCGCGGACGCGCGACAGTTAACGATTTCTTACAATCTACTTCTCACGAAGATGTATTCGTTGCCGGAGACAGCGCGGTATACTTCGCACCGGACGGCCGTCCGTACCCGCCGACAGCGCAAATCGCTTGGCAAATGGGTGAGCTGATCGGGTACAACCTATTCGCTTACTTAGAAGGAAAAACGCTTGAAACATTCAAGCCTGTAAACTCTGGTACGCTTGCAAGCCTCGGCCGTAAAGACGCTGTTGCCATTATTGGAGCGAACTCTACTCCGCTGAAAGGCCTTCCTGCATCTTTAATGAAAGAAGCTAGTAACGTACGTTACTTAACACATATTAAAGGGTTATTCAGTCTCGCTTACTAATCCTTTAGTTGTTTAAAGACATTGCCCGGCGCTCTGAATTCAGAGCCTGACGGCAATGTCTTTTTTTCTGAAAAAGAGGCGGCAGACTATTTTGAAAAATCAAACAAAAGTGATTGATATATGAAAAAGAGAAAGATAAAATGAAAAGGAATCATTTTGTTAACGTTAACAATATTAGAAAGGATGAGAAAATGAAAGCATTTATGGGAACCGATTTCTTACTGGATAATGAAACCGCTGTCAAACTGTACAAAGAATATGCGGAAGGAATGCCGATTATTGATTATCACTGTCACTTAAGCCCCAAGGAAATCTATGAAAATAGAACATTCGCCACGATTACGGAGGCATGGCTTTACGGTGATCATTATAAGTGGCGCCTCATGAGAGCAAATGGTGTTGAGGAGCGCTTCATTACCGGAAACGCTGCAGATGAAGAGAAGTTTGCGGCTTGGGCAAAAACAGTGCCGATGGCAATAGGAAACCCGCTGTACAGCTGGACTCATTTAGAGCTGCAGCGTTTCTTCGGCATTTATGACGTGCTGAATGAAAAAACAGCCGACTCTATTTGGAAAAAAACAAATGTCTTGCTGCAAGGAGAAGGTTTTGGCGCACGGGACCTCATTTTAAAATCGAATGTAAAAGTCATTTGCACAACAGATGATCCCGTTGATTCGCTGGAATATCATATGCTGTTAAAAGATAGCGATTTCCCTGTAAAAGTTTTACCGGGGTTCCGCCCGGATAAGGGACTCGAGATCAACCGGCCGGGTTTTGCCGAGTGGGTTAAGGCGCTTGAGAAAGCTGCGGGAATCTCCATCACTTCCTATAAAACGTTTTTAGAAGCGTTGGAATCACGTGTGCGTTTTTTCCATGCTGCCGGTGGCAGGGTGTCTGATCACGCCTTAGATCAAATGGTATATGCCGAAACAACCGAAGACGAAGCGGCTGGTATTTTTGCTGCCGGATTAAGCGGAGGGCATGTGTCTTTTGAAGACGAAATGAAATTTAAAACATGGACGCTGCAATTTCTTTGCGGTCTGTACGCTGAACTGGATTGGGCGATGCAGTATCATATCAACGCATTAAGAAACACAAATACGAGAATGTTCAATACCCTCGGTCCTGACACAGGCTATGACTCGATAAATGATGAACATATCGCAAAACCTCTGGCACAGCTTCTAAACTCCGCAGAAATGAAACAGCAATTGCCAAAAACCATTTTATATTCACTGAATCCTAACGATAACTATATTATTGCCAGCATGATGAACAGCTTTCAGGATGGAAAAACGCCGGGGAAAATTCAATTCGGCACAGCCTGGTGGTTTAATGATACGAAGGACGGAATGCTTCAACAGATGAAAGCATTATCAAATACAGGGCTTTTCAGCCGCTTTATCGGCATGCTTACTGACTCAAGAAGTTTCTTGTCCTATACACGCCACGAATACTTCAGACGAGTTGTCTGTAACCTGATCGGCACCTGGGCAGAGAATGGGGAAGCGCCATACGATATGGAGCTTTTAGGGGGGATTGTCGAGGGAATTTGCTGCCGGAACGCACAGGAATATTTCGGTTTTTAAAATTTAACCGGAGAGGTGACTTATGAATAATGTGCCTGTCGTTACAGCATCACCCGCAGAAGTGAAAGGACATAAGCTGAGCTTGAAGGAAAAAGTGTCCTACGGTTTCGGTGATTTCGGAAACGGATTTATGTTTGACCTTGGACAAATATATCTGCTGAAATTTTTCACTGATGTTGCAGGCATCCCGGCAGCCTTCGCCGGCAGTATATTTTTAGTCAGCAAGCTGTTCGCGGCTGTAACTGATCCGATTGTCGGATCGGCTATTGATTACAGAAAAAATATCGGTCCGAGGGGGAAGTTCAGGCCGTATTTGTTATTCGGAAGTATTGTTCTTGCGATCCTGACCGTATTGATTTTTGTGTCACCGGATGTGTCAGTAACGTGGAAACTCGTCTATGCTTATGCATCCTACATGCTTTGGGGTGTCGCCTATTCTTTCGTCAACATCCCGTACGGATCACTTGGCGCCGCCATTACACAGGATGCGGAGGACAGAACCGCGCTTTCCGCATTTCGGCAGATCGGATCGCTTGGGGCGCTATTGATTACGAGTGTCATCGTTATACCGATCCTCGTTCAATTTGATAACGTTCACATCGGATACCCCGCTGTCATGGGAATGATGGCCGTCATCGGGATCGCAGGATTTATGATCTGTTATCGGAATTGTAAAGAAAGAATCATCGTCCGCGACGCCCCGAAGGAAAAGCTGTCTGCGGGGGCGGTTCTAAAAAGCTTTATCGGCAATAAACCTTTATTGACAGTCGTTTTTATGACGATTTTTTCGATATCGGCTTATAACATTAAATCAGCAATGCTTGTGTATTTCGCGCAGTACAATCTTCACAACGCAGAGCTTATGTCCTACTTGAGTTTTATAATTATCGGATCTTCTTTTTTGGGCGTTCTGTTTCTGCCGAAGCTTGTCAAACGGTTTGGAAAAAAGCAAACGGTAATAATCGGTTTTGCCGTCAGTGCCGCCGCTGATGCAGTGAATTTCTGTCTGCCGGCAAATGTATACGTTTTTACGATTTTAGCGAGCATTGCTTTTATCGGCATCAGCATTCCGAATGGCATCACGTGGGCGCTTGTGTCGGATATTATTGATTACGGCGAATGGAAAACGGGCGAGCGGAAAGAGGCCACCACCTATTCGCTGTTTAATTTCTCAAGAAAACTGGCCCAATCTTTGTCCGGTTTTCTTTCAGGTGTTGGGCTGAGCTTAATCGGCTACGTCCCAAATGTCTCCCAAACAGCCGGCACCTTAATAGGAATAAAAGGTCTGCTGCTTTTATATCCCGCTGCCGCTTTACTGTGCGCCATGCTGATCATCGGTTTCATGTATAAACTGACAGACAAACAGCACGCAGAACTCGTTCAGGAGTTAAACAGCGCCAAACCTCATCATTTGTGATTTTATGGGCCCTCCATTAATGGTACAATAGAAATAAATGTCAGATGACGATGGAGAAAGGAAAACCGATGGTAACCATAAAAGATATCGCAAAACTAGCCAATGTATCCCACACCACCGTTTCCCGGGCGCTGAACGGCAGCCCTTACATTAAAGAGCATACAAAACAGAAAATACTAAAGCTCGCTGCACAGCTGAATTATACACCCAATGTCAATGCGAAAAGCCTTGCCATGCAAAAATCTCATACGATCGGACTGTTTTTTACAAGCATCACAAACGGAACTTCACACAGCTTCTTTTCCGACACCATAAAAGGGGTAAACCGCGTCATCAGCGAGGAATACAATTTGTTCGTGCGCGGCATTGATGATCTTAAAAGCTATGACACTATCAACCCTATGAGATACGACGGCATCATTTTAATGAGCCAAAGCGATACTGATAATTCTTTTATTTATCATATCCGCGAAAAAAACATCCCGCTTGTTGTGCTGAACAGAGATATTGATGACAGGAGCATCATCAATATTTTATCAAACGATAAAGAAGGCTCCATGCAGGCCGTTGACTGCCTGATCGAAAATGGCCACAGAGACATCGCCATTATTGAAGGAAAGGAAGGATTTAAATCGTCCCAGCAGCGAAAAGAAGGCTACTTGTCATCGCTGATCCGGCATCATGTTCCGATCAAGCAGGAATACAGTGTAAAAGGGCGTTATGATATGGAAAGCGGTTATCAGGCGATGGAAAAGCTCATGTCTCTTCAATCCTCTCCTTCGGCTGTCTTTTGTTCAAATGATGACATGGCCATAGGGGCAATGAATGCGATTTTTGCCAAAGGGATGCAGGTTCCCAAAGACATATCGATCATCGGATTTGATGACATCGGCATTTCCCAATACATGACGCCAAGGCTTTCAACAGTGAAGCGGCCCGTTGAAAACATCAGCAAACTCGGCGCCGAGAAGATTTTAGCGCTGATCGCTGATCCGTGCATGGCGGCGGAAAAAATCTATGAAAATACCGAGGTTATGATAAGGGATTCTGTTAAAAAGCTTGAGCGATGACCCGTATGCATACACCTCGGTTTTCCACACTGAAAAATGTTAACGTGTGCATAAATGTGAAGGAGGCGAACAGCTTGCAGCGTTTAAATAAGACACTGTGTAAGGAATTCATTCAATATCCGGAAAAAGTTCTTCAATTCGGTGAAGGCAACTTTTTGCGGGCGTTTGCGGATTGGCAGATTGATCAATTGAATCAATTGACGGATTTTAAGGGCAGCGTTGTCGCCGTTCAGCCGAGGGGATCTGGAAAAATGAAAATATTAAACGAGCAGGACGGTTTGTTTACGCTTTTTTTGCAGGGAATGAAGGATGGAAAACCCGTAAATGAACATACGATTGTAAAATCCATCAGCCGGGGCATTGATCTTTTTTCTGATTATGCATCATTTAAACGGCTGGCAAAGGCGGAGGAGCTGCGTTTTATTATTTCAAATACGACAGAAGCCGGCATTACATTTGATGAAGGGGATCGTTTGGAGGATACGCCGCAAAAAACATTCCCTGGGAAATTAACGGCTTTTCTTTATTTTCGTTACAAGGCTTTTGCAGGCGATGCTGAAAAAGGCTGTATAGTGCTGCCGTGTGAGCTGATTGAAGAAAACGGCCGGAAACTGAAAGAAACCGTTCTTCAATATGCTGAGCTGTGGAAGCTGGAGGAAGGTTTTACACATTGGATTCATTATGCAAACCTCTTTTGTAATACCTTAGTAGACCGGATTGTTCCCGGTTTTCCTGTCGGCGCCTCGGAGGAGCTCACAGCTTCTCTCGGATATGAAGACCGCTTGCTTGTGGTGGGCGAGCAATATTACTTATGGGTGATAGAGGGGCCTGAGTATATTCAAAATGAACTCCCTTTTGCCGACGCCGGGCTGAACGTGATTATCACCGGTGATCTCACTCCGTATCGGACGAAAAAGGTCAGAATTTTAAACGGCGTCCACACGGCAATGGCGCCGGTTGCCTCTTTATACGGATTACAGACCGTTCGGGAAGCTGCAGAAAATAATGTGACCGGCCGATTTATCGAAGAGCTGATAAGTGAAGAAATTCTCCCTGTGTTAAATATGAAGGAACTTACACCATATGCGGAGGATGTTTTAAACCGATTTAAAAATCCATATATGAAACATTATTTACAAAGTATATCGCTCAATGCCGTGTCCAAATTCAAAACGAGAAATCTTCCGACGCTTCAGGCCTATGTCAAACAGAAGGGCCGTCTTCCGGAGCGGCTGGTGTTTGCGTTAAGCGCTCTCATTTATTCATATTGGAACGGCCGGTATGAGCTGGAGGACGATGCGGATGTCCTGGCTTTTTTTCAAGCGGTTTGGTCCGCAAAAAAAGAGGATATGGTTCAGGCTTCTGCTGCAATTTTAGGTGAAGAGCGCCTATGGGGAATGAATCTGAATGATCTTCCGGAACTGACCGAACGTACTGCTTTTTTCCTCAGAACCATTCATGAGGGGAGAATGGAATATGCGCTAAAAGAGTGCTGTATGAAAAGGGGAGTGTCAAATGAAAGAGATCATGAAAATTCATCCAAACGATAATGTGCTTCTCGCTTTGCGTGATATTAAAAAAGGGGAAATGCTTCATATGGACGGCCTGGTCATTGAAGCGAAAGACGATATGAAACGGGGGCATAAAATTGCTCTCGAAACAATAGAAGAAAACAGCGGCATTATCAAATACGGCTTTCCGATCGGACACGCGACAAGACGCATTTCCATCGGCGAGCATATTCATGTCCATAATGTAAAAACAAATTTATCAGATGTGCAGACATACGCCTACACACCGGTTTTCGAAGACAATCCCTTTACAAATGAAAACCGGACATTTAAAGGCTACAGTAGAGAAAACGGCACGGCCGGCGTGCGGAATGAACTGTGGATTGTCCCCACAGTCGGCTGTGTAAACGGCGTCGCCGAGAAAATCATTCAGCGCTTCGTAAAGGAAGCGGGAGACATTGCGCCATTTGATAATGTTTTAGTATTAAAGCATCAATACGGATGCTCACAGCTTGGCGATGATCATGAGAATACGAAACAAATCCTAATAAACGCCATTCGTCATCCCAATGCCGGCGGTGTCCTTGTATTGGGGCTCGGCTGTGAAAATAATGAGCTGTCAGCGATAAAAGAAGCGCTCCGCGATATAAACGGGGATCGGGTAAAATTTCTCGAATCACAATCTGTCACAGATGAAATCGAGACAGGTGCTGCGCTCTTAAAGGAGATTCATCAAGCAGCGAAAGGGGATAAACGGGAAGATATCCCGCTGTCAGAATTGAGCATCGGTTTAAAATGCGGCGGATCTGACGGTTTTTCCGGCATTACTGCAAACCCTTTATTAGGGAGGTTTTCAGATTACTTGATTGCACAGGGAGGAAGCACCGTCTTGACTGAGGTGCCTGAGATGTTCGGCGCTGAAACGATTCTCATGCAGCGGGCGGCCAACGAAGAAGTGTTTCATAAAACGGTCCGCTTGATCAATGATTTCAAGCAATATTTTATAAAGCACGAGCAGCCGATTTATGAAAATCCGTCACCCGGGAACAAGGAAGGCGGTATTTCAACGCTTGAAGACAAGTCGCTTGGCTGCACACAAAAAGCCGGAATTTCACCGGTTTCTGATGTACTGGCATACGGCGAAACACTGAAAACAAAGGGACTGACACTGCTTAGTGCGCCCGGCAATGATTTAATCGCTTCCTCAGCACTCGCCGCAGCAGGCTGCCACATCGTACTGTTTACAACCGGAAGAGGCACACCTTTCGGCACATTTGTTCCGACTGTAAAGGTGTCAACGAATACAAGCCTTTATCAATCAAAACCTCATTGGATTGACTATAATGCAGGCCGATTAACAGAAGAACAAACAGCAGAGGGTGATATGGTAAGAGATTTTATTCAATACATCATACAAGTCGCAAGCGGTGAGTTTGTCAATAACGAAAAAAACGATTTTCGAGAGCTCGCGATTTTCAAGTCAGGTGTGACATTATAAGGGAAAAGGCGATCCGTGGAAGGGTCGCCTTTTCGTATTGACCTATTACTTTGAATCTTAAAATGAATTGTGGAATGGAGTGCACGAAAACTGAATGATAGCCACTAAACAAGCAGAAGAAATTTTTTAGTGAATACCAAATTAAGTTATAATTATGTAATGGTGCCTTAAATAAAGGAGATTTTTATAATACATATAATTATTATGGAGATTGATTTTTTGATCATGTCATTTCAGAGGAGGGCCTAATGAATAACATTTTATATATTGAAGATGACCAAGAAATTGGACAATTTGTAAAGGATGACTTAGAAGAACGGGGTTATATGATTAAGTGGCTCACTTCTTCCTATCATTATGAAAAATATATAGAAAAGGCAGACCTGATTGTACTTGATATTATGATGCCTGGTTTAGACGGATTTACAATAGGTCAAAGGATGAAAAAAACTCATCCGCAGATCCCTATTTTGCTTTTAACAGCCAGAACAGGTTTAGAAGATAAACTGAAAGGCTTAGGGTTTGCGGATGATTATGTGACAAAGCCATTTCATCCCGATGAACTGGTCGCACGAATTGAAGTATTGTTAAGAAGGTTTGATAAGACTGCTATTCATGAGTTGAAGCTAAAACACTTAAGTATTTACTTGAAAGAAAAAAGGATTTTAAATAATCAAAGCAATGAGGAAATATTTTTAACTGACAAGCAGTTAAGGATTTTTTTGCTTTTGCTTAGACATCCCAATCAAATATTAACAAAGGAACAAATTTACGAAAATATTTGGGAACAGACTTATATCGAAGGGGATAAGACGTTAATGGTACATATCCGGCATTTACGGCAAAAAATCGAGATAAACCCAAATGAGCCAGAGATTCTTGAAACAATCAGAGGGATAGGATATAGGATTAAACAATGAGATTATCGACAAAGTACCTTCTTAATATCATTGCCTCAATTTTATTTTTTCCGATAGCCTTTTTAGGCGTTAATTTTCTATATTATGTCACATTAACATACATTATTGATCACCAGGGTCAAGTACATTATGAACCAAATAAATTGGAAAGTGATTGGAAGTCCGATATAGATGATTTTTCAGGAAAGTCTAATCGAGAAATTACAGCCGCATTCCCGCATATGAAGCAATATAAACACTCTGATATCATTTGGATAAATGATAAGGGAAAGGTGATTTTTTCAACCTCAGATCGGTTCGCCAAAAAAGGTGAGATTATTCACGTAAGCGAATTGATCAAATTAATGGAACAAAACCAAAAGAAATATTTATTACTGAGTGCTTATTTAAATGGGAGTGAAGACAGCGGGTATGCATTTTTAGAAACTCCCCGCTCAATTATAGGATCTCAATGGGAAGTTATGAGAGCCAAGTATTCCTATATATGGTTTATCGCCTTGATTTTTGTCTGTTCACTTTTTGTGATTAATTCATGGATGTTTTTTGCGAAAATACAAAAAAGGTTAATTTCTCTGGGGAATCATATGAAAAAACAAGATAATGACGGAATACCAGAATTTGTAACAGTTAAACAGTACGATGAACTGGGTCAAGTGGAATATTCATTCAATCAAATGGTTGAGGAATTGAAGAACAGCAGACAAAAAGAGCGGGAAGAAGCTGAAATACGAAAAAACTTGATTGCTGATTTATCCCATGATTTAAGGACACCTCTTACGGTTATAAGAGGGCATACATTTTCATTAAAGAATGAAATAAGCAGTGAAAATGGAAAGCATTCACTAGGCATCATAAATGATAAAATAACTTTTATGGGCGAACTGATTGACAATTTGTCATCATTTTCTCTTCTTGCTGCAGGTAAATTGCCGCTTCATAAAAAGAGTTGTGACATATTAAAGATTATACGTTCTTCGTTAACAGCTTGGTATCCGATTTTTGAGAAAGAGCACTTTACAATAGATATTAATCTAAAGGAAAACATCGTATGGGAAATAGACGAGACTTGGCTAAAAAGAATTCTTGATAACATTTTTCAAAATGTTTTGCGCCATGCTAATTCAGGAAAATACGTTTCAGTACAGACAAAATTTATTGAAAACAAACCCGTTATCATAATTGAGGATATGGGCCCGGGAATGGATTATAAATCTGAAAGAAAAGGCGCCGGAATTGGATTATCTATCATTAATATGATGCTCAAACAAATGAAACTGGAACATAAAATAAAAAGTAATCAAAACGGAACGGTTTTTATTATTTACCAAAACAGCAGTGAAGAAACGTGAAGCCATAGCGGTTTCACGTATTTTTATGTTGAGAAATTTAAACTTAAATTAACCTTGATTATATCTTCTTTTTAACCTTGTAAGTTTATATTATAAACAGAACAAGATGGAAAGGATGATGATAAGTGAAGAAGGCTGATCCAGCTTTAATATCCAAAGGTATCAATGTTTCTATAAAAAAGAAAGAAATTTTACATGATATAAATTTAACACTGGAAAAAGGGAAAATATACGGTTTGTTAGGTCCGAACGGTGCAGGGAAAACGACATTGCTTAAAGTTCTTTTAGGGATTTTTCCTCCAACTTCAGGAGAAGTGATTTTTGAGGGGAACAACCTATATCGCAATCCAAATCATGATGTGATTCAGTCTATCGGAAGCATTATCGAATTTCCCGGTTTTTATGAAAATTTGACTCTTTTTGAGAATATCAAGCTGCATCTTAACTATTTAAAAAGATCAGCTTCGGAAGAAGAAATAAATGAGGTTTTAGGAGCGGTTGGACTTTATGAACACAAAGATAAGCTGTTTTCACAAACTTCATTAGGAATGAAACAGAGGCTGGGAATCGCCAGAGCAATTGCGCACGCTCCCGCATTGCTTTTGCTGGATGAACCGACGAACGGTTTAGATCCTTATGGTATTAAAGAAGTGAGGGAAATGCTGATACAAGAAGTAATGAAAAATGGAACCACAGTCGTTATCTCAAGTCATCTCTTAAGTGAGATTAATCTCATGGCTGATGAATTGCTTATTATGAATAAGGGACAAATTATTTTTGAGTCAGCCTTTATGAAAAATAAACAACATCTTTATTTATACAAAATACCAGCGGAAGCAGGTATTGATTGGGCGGATATTGAGGAATTTGCCGATCATATTATTTCAAGAAATAAACAGCAATTTGAATTTATTTCAATAATGCATCCGTCGGAAATGAAAGAGAATTTAAATTCTTATGGAGTTAACAAGGAATCTATTGACGGATTTAAGCTATCTTTGGAAGATCTTTATTTAAAACTGCTGGCAAAGGAGGAAGGTCATGAGTCTGTTAGTGCGTAACGAATTTATGAAACTGAAAAGGCTAAAATCAATTTATGTTATTTTCTTTCTAAGTTTTTTGCCATTTCTCATAAATGGAATCGGTCTTCTGACTATGAATGAAAAAACAGATTGGTACAAATTTTATATGTTTGTTTTTAATCAGTATTCCGTCCTTTTTCCGACTGTTATTTTTATATTTTCAGGTTTTTATTTTTATTTAGAATTTAAAAACAAGACAATGTTGAACTGGATGTCTTATCCTTATCATAAATTCAAATTGATATTATCAAAGCTAGCTGCAGCTTTTCTGTTTTTGTTTTTCATTTCGGCAATTAATCACTTTATTCACTTAACAACCTTGTTTTTCTTTTTTGGAGAAGACCTCACGGCAAGCGACTTATTAAGGTTAATAGCGACATCCTTTACTTCTACTACTATGAGTCTGCTTACCATTCCGATTGCCGCTTTAATTGCATTCATAAGTAAAAATATAGTGGTTGTGATGATAACAGGTGTAGCTTCATTTCTAGTAATGACAATGCTGTTAGCAAGTGATATCTCAATTGTCTTTCCTTTTTCTTTTATTTATCGTTTCAGTATTCAAATTTTAGAAAGTGATATGGGATATTCAAATTCAATTTTTTTAATCTGGGGATTACTGATAATGGGGCTGTATGTTTTGGTTTCCTTATCAGGCTTATATGTATATTCAAAAAAATACAGAATGTAAATGGAGGATGATTTTAGATGGAGCAAATTATTTTTGTGATTTCAATGCTGGCTTTAGGAGTTACGCTGGTTACATTTTTCGGAATGATTTTGAATGACGGATTAAGAGGAGTATTAAACTTCTCAAGAAAACCCGTAAAATTTATGACGGGATCATTTCTGGTATACATTGTTGCGTTCGCTGTTTATATTTTAATAAGTGTAAAGTAACATTCCGTTTTAGGGGAATTCAAAGGGAGAGTTCCCTTATTTTCTTTAGTAAGGGGTTTGGAGACGAATGAAAGATTATTGGGTGAAGCTTAATGCAGAGCAGTATGCAAGGGCCTTTGTTTTCTCCTTATTATTGTTATTTATGCTTTTACTTATAACAGGCGGCCAATTACAGTTTAAACAGTATAGTCTATTTTTTGTTCTAAGTATATTTGGCAGTAGTTTTTTATGCTCTCTTTGTGGTGACAAGAATAAGACATACCTCCGCAGCTTGATCCGTTTTTCAGAATCTTGTCAAGAGGAATCAGATGCAGATCAATTAATAAAAGAGCTGACCAATGAAATACAGAGTGTCTTCTCAGGAGAGCAGATTTCTCTTATACACTATGATAAAAAAACATTAGAATTTAAAGAAGAACATATTCAGATCCCTAACAAAAACATTACAAATCTTAAGATAGGAGAAATCAGTGAAACCGTTAGTGGATCAATTCTCTTTATTGGGGAGAAGTATGATACATTTGTTTATATTCTTTTATCAGATAGAGGTTATCCTATAAAGATCCGTGAAAATGAAGCAGATTGGCTGAGAATGCTGGCATTTTGCACAGCATCTGCACTTCAGAACAAATTATTAATCCGGCAAAAAATTGATGAAATCATCATAAGCGATCAATATAAATGTAAGTCGGCTGTACTTTCTAAGGTTTTATTTTCAATTTCAGAGATAGAGAGAACCAAACTTGCACAGGATATTCATGACTCTATCATTCAAGAGCTAATATTTATATGCAGAGAATTAGAGTATCATGTTGGGGAATATAAGGATATTTATTACATAAGAGAAATTTTGTTGGATAATATCCAATATATAAGAGAAAAATGCTTTGATTTAAGACCCCCTTTTTTAATGGAGATGGGACTTCTTAGCAGCATT
This sequence comes from Bacillus sp. ISL-51, assembly GCF_018613535.1. Classification (GTDB taxonomy): domain Bacteria; phylum Bacillota; class Bacilli; order Bacillales; family Bacillaceae; genus Bacillus. Next base: position 459,762 of record NZ_JAGGQB010000005.1, on the reverse strand, counting down.
CAAGTTTTAATTGATAAATATAAAAGTAACCATCAGCTTGATATTGAATTCCTTTTAGATGTAAAAGACGATTCTATTTTTACAGAAGATATAACAATAAACATTTACCGGATTGTTCAAGAACTGCTTATCAATGCTGTAAAACACTCAAAAGCCAATTATATTGTTTTGACAATGATTCAAAAAGAAACAAGTCTTATGTTTGTTTACGAGGATAACGGAATCGGCATTAATTGGAATACAGTGAATACAAAAACAAACAGCTTCGGGTTAACAGGGATCAAAGAACGTATAAACTGTATGAATGGTATTCATAATATAGCATCAGTTGAAAATGAAGGATTGCTGGTAAGGTTTGAAATAAGTACGAAAAATGAATAGGGAGCGCTGCTATGATAAAGATTCTATTAATTGATGATCATATTGGTGTTGCTCAAGGGACAAAAGCCATTCTAGAAAAAAGCGATAGAATGGAAGTAACAATATTGTCTCACAGTAAAGAAGTACTTAATCATCTTAAGCATTACGAGTATGACTTAATTTTACTTGATCTATATATGCCGGAATTAAATGGAATGGAATTGTCAAAAATGATTCTTAGAGAAAGTCCCGATCAAAAAATTATAATTTATACTGGATTTGATATCCCTGCACACTTCAACCTTTTAGTGGAAGTCGGTATTTCCGGTTTCATAAGTAAGTCATCAACGGAAGAGCAAATGATAAAAGTAATTGAATGTGTCATTGAAGGAGATACCATTATTCCTACTCATCTTTTTAAGCAATTAAGAAGGACAGAAGCAAATATGTTCAATATTGATAAGCTTGAAGATAGAATAAGAGATATTACATTAAATGAAAGAGAACAAGATATCTTAGCAGGAGTTGCCGAAGGAATGACAAATCGGGAATTATCGGCTAAGCTGTTAATCAGTCAGAGAGCAGTTGAATACATTCTTACGGGTGTGTACAACAAGCTTGGTGTGAAATCTAGAACAGAGGCACTGATTAAAGCAAATCGATATTCTTTAATCTCTTTGAAAACTATATATGAGTAAATGAATCGGGATTAACAGAATAGTTAATCCCGATTTTTCTTTGTACCGGATAAATAAATGATGCCTCACAATAAATAATATCACTTCGGAAAGGCGCAAAAAAAAAGCGCTTTTCCGAATATGACTTTTCGGTGCCTTACTGGGAAAAGATGTTTATCATAGGATTATAGAAATATATGGATTTAAATCCAATATATTTCAAAAAACATTAAGGGGGAATACTAATGAATGAGAAAATGTATTGTTTTGCCGGGGATTTAAGAGAGGAACTTGAGGAAATTTCTTTAAGTGAATTCAGCGGAGGGGGCGGTGCTGAACAACGAGGGATTTCTCAAGGTAATGATGGTAAGCTTTGTACATTAACTTGGGAATGCGGCCTTTGTCCTACTCACACCTGCTTCTGTTAAAACAAACGCAAAAGTAACAAAAGATTTCCAATGCCCTGGGAGATCCAGTTGTCTCCCTCTTTTTTTAAAGGAGATGAATATCAAATGAATTCGATAACTAATATTCTATTAAGTAAAGAAAAAAAAGCTGCCGCCTCTCACTATAATGGAAATGAAAATCTGCTTGATCGAAACTTGGAATTGATATATAAGAATGATATTCAAATGGCCCAGGAAAGCATTCATAATGTGTTATCCATTCAGTCAATTGATAAAGTGAAAAACTTATATCAAACCCCACTACATAAATCCGCTTTTACAGTCCATGTTTTCGAAAACTTAAAAACAGGGATTGCTCACCAAACTTTTAAGAAAGAGAACGTAAATGAAGAAATCATGTTTCATATTTTTGCCTTAAAAGTGTCTTCTTACTTCGATGAGCTTCTTCAAAAATCAAAATTTTCTTCTTATGATTATCTGCTAGAACAACCAGCATTTCTTCATAATAGTATATCAAATCAATTAGAAAAAACCATTTTAAAAGTATCCTATAGAACACTTGTATTGGATATGAATATGAATCGGGAAAAAGGTCTTTTATCAGGGGAGACCCCTAAAGAAAAATATGATTATTATAATAAAACTCTTTTGGGCAATCCCGAGTACCTTAAAAGCTTTTTTCAACAATATCCAGTTTTATTGAGAGTGATCGGTAATGAATTGAGAAAATTTAAAAAATTCTTGGCGGAATTTATCTCCCGTTTTGAAAAAGACAGGCCTGAACTACTCTCTTCATTTGGTTTTTCAGAACAAGTCAAAATAAGGGACATTGAATTAGGAATGGGTGATTCCCATTCTGATGGGAGAAAGGTAACTAAAATTATATTAAACGAAGGCAAGCTTATTTATAAGCCGAGAAGCTTAGAAATTGATCTGTTATATAAAAAGATAATTGAATTTCTGAATGAGAGAAATAGAGATCATGATATAAAATTGAGCACTCCAAATGTTCTTAGCAGAGACGGATATGGATGGACTGAATTTATATCTTTTAAAGCATGCAATTGTTTAAAAGATATTCAAAGCTTTTATCGGCGCACAGGAGCCCAAATCGGTTTGTTATATGCATTGAAAGCCGTCGATTTTCATTCGGAAAATCTTATTGCCAACGGAAGTTATCCAGTTCTCATTGATTTAGAGTCCTTATTTCATCCCGCATACCAGAAAAAAACGAATGCGATGGACGCTTATGAAAAAGCTGAGACGCAGCTTCATGAATCTGTCAGAGCATTAGGCCTGCTTCCTTTTTTCTTTGCTGGCAAAGCTGATATTAGCGGTATAGGGCGGAAAGGGAAAGCAAAGTCGATCATTAAAGTTCCTCAGCTTAAAAATTTAAAGACAGCAGAAATGTCTGTCAAACGAGACTATGTCGAAATTGATTCAGCTAATAATCACCCTATGCTTGACAATGAATTTGTATACGCAAAAGATTATGTCAAAGAACTGAAACAAGGTTTTTCGAAAATATATATGACAATACTAAAACATGCTTCGGAATTAATTCGCATAATAGAAAAGAATGAAAACAAGATATATGTTCGGTTTATTTCGAAACCGACAATAAAATATTCTGCTTTATTAGAATTAAGTTTCCACCCAAGATTTTTACATAACTCTATTGATAGAGAAATTTTCTTATCTAAAATATGGGAGAGGCCCAAGCGAGAAGATGAATATCAATCCCTTGTTAAATATGAGTTCAATGATTTAATCAATAATGATATCCCTTATTTCAAAGTAAAGCTCAATGAAAAAGATTTACTGAGCTCAAAAAATAAAAAAATTGAGAATTACTTTGCAGAAACACCGGCTCAAAGTGTAAAAGAAAGAATTTCAAATTTAACAAAAGACGATTTAGAGTTTCAGCTTAATGTTATCGAACTGTCAATGCTTGCTTCGGAGGATGACCGACAAATAGTTTTGAAAGAATTTATAACAAAAGAACCCAGCAGATATTTAAATATTTTCAATAGTGACCAAGAGAGTATCTTAATAGAAAAAGCAGAAGAATTGGCAGCTTATATTTATAATCAATCATACAAAGCACATACAGATAAAGGAAGTTCATACTCTTGGCTAAACGCTACTCCTATTGGGGTTGATGAAATTCAATGGAATTTGTCTGTTATGGGTGATACCTTTTATGACGGACTTTCCGGGATGGCCTTCACCTATCTTGCTTTATGGCGCGTCACGAAAAAACAAAAATATCTGGACATGGCAGAAAAAATTATGAATGATGTCGTCTCTCGTTTTATTCATATTGAGATAAAACCGGAGGAAGGCAGCAATATGTCTGTAGGGGCTTTTTCCGGAGTGTCTTCGATTGTATATGCATTAATGAATTTCTATATGTTTACTAAACGCGAAAAATATAAACAGGATGCAAAACAAATAGCTCAGCTTATTCCGCAATTGCTTCCATATGATAAAGAATTGGATATAATCGGTGGAGCAGCAGGGGCTCTTACTGTATTGATACGTTCGTTTGAAATAGAGAATGATACATTCTTTTTATCGTTGGCTGAACAATGCGGTTCATTCTTAATGAAACAAGCTATCTTTCTTGATCAGGATTTTATCACTTGGGAAGGTATTGCAAATAAGCCGTTAACGGGCTTTTCTCATGGAAATGCTGGAATGATATTCGCCCTTCAATTGCTCCAGAAACATTCAGAACATCAAGATATAAGTAAGTATATTCGAAAAGGACTTGCTTTTGAAAATTCCAAAATAGTACACGGTAACTGGATTGACCTGAGAAAACCGGTTAATGAAGAAGCTGCATCTGCTTGGTGTCATGGTTCCCCTGGAATTCTATTAAGCAGATTAGAATTGAAAGATTCAAAACACGCCGACATTGCTGAAGAGGCCAAAAATGATATGAACCAAGCCGTTTCCAATATTTTTTATGACGGTTTTGGCCGAGAGCAAAGCCTATGTCATGGAGACATGGGGAACGCGTTAATATTGATCGAATATGGAAAAAAGACTGGTGAAAGTCAATTTGTAACGATTGGAAAAAATTTAATCGCAGAGAGTGTACAAGACAAAAATATAGGTTTCTATCAATGCGGAGTGGGAAGAGATGTGGAAACACCAAACTTAATGCTGGGTTTAGCAGGGATCTTGTATGGGATGCTCTATGCAGCAGATACCGGATTACCGAATATTCTTAATCTTGAAATAGGTTGTATGAAAAAAACTTATTAGGAGATTTTTATGAAAATTAGTAAAAAAAAACTTCCGGTTATTCTTCAAAGAAATCAATTTGATTGCGGTATTACTTGTTTAGCTATGGTTTTGAGCAGGGCTGAAGGAATAAAAATCAATCCTAACAAATTGAAATTAAATAAAGAAATTATCGGAAGAGACGGCACAGATTTAATTGTAATGAAAAAGATTTCCGAAACATTCGATTATGATTTTAAAGCTTTTCGTACAGACAACTTAAATCAGCTTAAAGAGATAAACAAAATCCATCCGCTAATTGTTCATTGGAATCATAATCATTTTGTAGTTGTCGAATCATTTGGCACGGATACCGTAAAAATTATAGACCCTTCGACTGGCCGACTGACAATCACATTAGAAGAGTTCAAGACGTTTTATAATGGTATTTCTATTATGTTAACTAGAAAGAACGAATTTGAGAGAAAAGATAAAATTGCTGCATCATTAAAAGACGTGTCTTCATTTAAAAAGATCGGAAAATATCTTCTGAAAGATAAAAAATTATTGGGGTTTATTATAATCTTTACCTTTATTTTTCAAGCATTAAACTTAATGACTCCTTTTTTGACTCAATATATCATTGATTCATTTATTAGCGGAGATGAGAAAAGTCTCCCTATACCTATGCTTTTAACGTTTGTTATTGTTTCAATCGTATTATTCTTTAGTCTGTCTTTAATCAGAATGAAATTCATTATCAAACTGCAATTAAAAATTAATAAAAGTATGACTGATAAAATAATCAGTAAAATATTTTCTCTTCCCTTAAAGTTTTTTGAGGCGAATACCGCCGGGGATATTTCGACAAGAATTCATAACATTGCTGTAATTCGCGAAGTCATTTCCAGGCTTGCGTCGACTTTAATATTGGATATCAGTCTTATCTTTGTATTTTTCATTGTAATGTTTGTTTATTCTCCGGTTTTATCTTTTATAGTTTTATCGGGAGCGATGATACAGGTGCTGAGTACTAAATTTTTGCTTCCGAAAATTGAAATGTTTACAAAACAGGAAGTAAACAGTCAATCAAACTTTCAGAGTCAGCTAATCGAAATTTTAAGATCCATGACATTTATAAAAACAATAGGAGAAACAAAGAATATTGAAAGCCAATTAAATTATAATTTTGATCATCAATTAGATTATTTCTCAAAAAGAATGAATTATTCGTCCTTACTGGGTGCGGTCTCCAATGCAATCAATCTATCTTTGCCGTTACTTATTTTAATTGTAGGTACCTGGTCAGCGTCATCCATAGGTTTAACACTTGGAGCAGTAATTGCTTTTTCTAACATTGCCGGACGGTTTATGTCACCGCTTGGATCTATAATTGGCAGTCTCGAATCTATTAAATTAGTCGAAGAAATGGTAGACCGAGTTGAGGCCGTGCTGGATGAAAAAGATGAGGAAGTAAATGATAAAAGCAGTGAACGATTTAACCCGGCTGTTCATAATATCAGCTTGAAAAATATTGACTTCAGCTACAATGGAACTGACTGTATTCTGAATAATGTGAATTTAATGATCCGCCCGCGAGAAAAAATCACATTAATCGGAAAAACCGGAAGCGGAAAGTCTACATTGATTAAAATCATTGCCGGCCTTTATCAAAAAACTGCGGGAGAAATTTGCTATGGTGAATTCAAAATAGAGGACGTAAATATGGTTAAGCTGAGAGAAACATTAGGTTACATTGTTCAAGATGTCAATCTGTTTAATGACACTATTATAAATAATATAAAATATTTTAGTGAAAAAATAACAATGGAAGAAGTTGTGCAAGCTGCAAAAGAAGCATGTATTCATGAGGATATTATAAAAATGCCCATGGGTTACCATACGATAATTGGAGAAAATGGTATTACCTTATCGGGCGGGCAGCGGCAGAGGATCTCAATAGCCAGAGTGTTAGCGAAAAATCCGCAAATTCTCTTTATAGATGAAGGAACAAGCAATTTGGATAAGGATACGGAATTAAATATATTAAATAACATCTACAATAAGGATATAACTGTAATTTCTATTACCCATAGAACGGAATGGCTCGAATTCTCCGAATCTATCTACGAGATTGAAAATGGAAACTTAAAGGCAATAAAGAGCAAATATGAATCTCGGCTGCAGCAGACTAATTAGCTTGAAAGGAGGTGAAATATGAAAAAAAACTTTAGCGCATTGCATGAAACTTCGGAACAAGAATTGAAAGACCTTGTTGGAGGGCAAAACTTAATATCGATAACAACAATTCCATTCACACATCTGTGTGCAACTGTCACAGTAGGCTGCGCATGTCCGCAAAAGCAAATATAAAAATAATCGGAGGGATTTATAATGAAAAAAGAGTTTTTAGCATTGGAACAAATGACTGAAGAAGAATTAAAGGAATTGGCGGGAGGATCGGAGGCAACTCCAATGACGATTACACCGACAACTATCACAATTCCAATATCTTTAGCAGGCTGTCCGACAACTAAATGTGCGTCTATCGTCAGCCCATGTAACGACTGAAAATTTTAAAAAATTAAACTATAGGAGGAATTAAAAATGAAAAAAGATTTCCAAGCACTGACTCCAATGACTGAAGAAGAATTAAAAGATCTTGCAGGGGGTTCAGATGCAGCCCCGATGACGATAACTCCGACAACCATCACAATTCCAATATCGTTGGCAGGCTGTCCGACGACAAAGTGTGCGTCCATCGTCAGCCCATGTAACGACTAAATATATCCGAAAAAGAATATGTATATGCGTACATATTCTTTTTCTTTTTTGTTATTCAAGCAGTCAAGAAATAAATATGGGATGTGATTAATATGAACAAAACACAGAAATCAGATAACCATTATTATAAAAACTCTGTATTAGACATATTTAAAGAAGATGACTATTTTGAAGGTTTTGCAAAGTATTTTATAAATATTTGTAAAACTCGTCTTGTTAAAGAAATGGATAGAATACAATCAGAAAGTCTGGATAAAATGTGTCTTATTGAATCGATATTAATTAATTATAAGAAAAAAATATACCATTTGGCGGAGAAAACACTTATCCATGAGTTTCATCAGACTTTTGATGAGTTTGATGAAAAAAATGAATCTAAAAATTATGATCTATTCTCAGAAAGGCTGAAAAATTCCGCATTTGTTGAAGAAATATTAAATAACTATCCTGTATTGGAAGATTTAATCTCCAGATCCACCTCTGATTTTATACGCTTCACTATATCTATTATTAAACATTGGGTTAATGATTATAAAAACATCCAAAAAAAATTCAATTTTTCGCTCGGAAAAATGAGAAAGATTGAAATGAATGCGGGTGATGTTCATAACGGCGGTAAAAGTGTCGTTATTATAGAATTTGAAAATGATAAACTCGTTTATAAACCCCGTTCACTTAAAATTGATGTTTTTTATGAAAAGGTCATTGATTATGTCAATCAGCATTATCAAACTAATTTAAAAACTCCTTTATCTTTGGATCAAGGTGAGTATGGATGGCAAGAATACGTACAGGCTGAACCTTGCGATAATATTGAACAGGTAAGAAATTATTATTATCAATTTGGAATGCATTTAGGCTTTATTTATGCTTTTCAAGGATCAGATTTTCATTTTGAAAATATAATTGCATGTCGTGACAAACCTGTGTTGGTTGATCTTGAGACTTTGTTTCAAAGCAGCCTTGTTTTTTCTGAAGAGAACAAAGAAAATGTTAATTTGATGGCATCAGCGCAAGTAAATAAAACAATATTAAAATCTGCATTTTTCAACTATATGAGTTTTCCGGAAGATAACGGCTTGACAAATATAGGAGGTTTGATAAATACAGAAAATCAAAAAGGTGAAAAAGAAGAAGTGCTTCATATAAAAACTGATAAAATTTCTATGAGAAAGAAACATTATTTCTTCAAAAGGGGAAGTAACCTTCCTGTTTATAAAAATAAAGTAGCAGAATGCTTTGAATTTGAAAAAGAGTTTATTGAAGGTTTCGAAAGAATATACATTATTTTGAAAAAAGATTTATATATCCCGAACCTCATAAGCAATTTTAGCAATGCCCCTATTAGAATTATTGTCAGACCTACATATGTTTACGCTGCATTTCTTGAAACTCTTCTCCATCCTATGTATTTAAAAGATTATGGAGAAAGGAGAAGAGTTTTATCTTTTATTAAGGATGCCTACACAAAATATGAAGCATTTGATTCCATCAGCCCATTTGAGATCAAGGATATGATGATCGGTGATATACCCTATTTTAATACTTTTATTAGTGAAAAACAGGTTTATTCAAATTCAGTACAAGTGGTGGGTACAGGGATTATGAAAAGAAGCGCTAAACAAGAAGTCTTAACTCGTTTAGCGAATATGTCGGAAGAAGACATGTACCAGCAAGTGAGATTGATAAATATGGCCTTAAGCTCCACAGCAGCTAATTTGGATATCATTTGTACTAATCAAAGTGATGATTTTGTACCTAGGCAATTTAAAAATGAAATACAAATTAAAGAACTGATTCAAATAGAAACAGATTGTATTTTAAAACAAGCAATGGAATCAGAGAATGATCTTCAATGGGTATCAATAGTCTCGGCTCCCAATGGCACTTTATCTGCAGGACCGCTAAGCTTTGGACTGTACGATGGTTTAGCTGGAGTAGGGCTGTATTTTTCAGCTTATAATCTTATATATAATGATGAAAAAATCAAGCCAGTTCTTCGTAAAATAGTTAATTCCATTAATCAAATATATGAGCATAGTATTTATAAAACAAATTTTTCAGCTTTTTACGGATCAAGTTCTTATATCTATTTTGTCAATAAAATGAGAGATACCGGACTTTATTCAGAAAATGAAGTGAACAGGGTGTGTAAAGCATACTTAGAGAAGCTTCGTGAGGAAACCTCCCAAATAAAACATACTGATTTTATCGGCGGACTCGCGGGAATATTAAAGGTTGTGGTTCAACTCGGCAAGCATTATCGGACTGAAATAGTGAAAGATACTGCAAGGGCAGTTTGTACGGAAATATGCAAAAGAGCGATTCAAAACCGAAATGAAGCATATTGGAAATCTGACGCGGATGAGAATATAATTTTAGCAGGGTTTTCTCACGGAATTACTGGAATTTGTTATGCACTATCTGAATATTATGCACATATTGAGCCATCCGAGGAAGTACTCAGACTGATTGAATCAGCTCTCAAATACGAAGATAGATTTTTTGATACTAAAATAAATAAGTGGAAAGATAACAGAAAAAATGGGTCGGATTATTCGTCCCCAATGTGGTGTCATGGGTCTTGCGGTATTCTTCTTGGGAGAAGCAGGATACATGAAAATGTAGATGGGCGTATTCATGTTGGGTATATTAATGAGTCATTAAATGACACATTGCAAAATGGCAATTCCCATCGGCAGGGTTACTCATTGTGTCATGGCACGATGGGCAATATAGATATACTTCATGCTATTAAGGAATTGTCTCTCTTTAAAAATCGCAAACAAGAAATTGAGAATACAATTAATATATGGGTTAACAATTTTAAAGAAACCTTATTGATGCATGGCTGGCAAAATGGAATAAGAAATGATCATTCGGGACTGGGGATGATGTTAGGGAAAACAGGACAATTATTTGCACTATTGAGATCAGTTAATAAAGAAATTCCCACCCCATTGGCTTTAGATTAGCGAACTTTTTCGAAAAGAAAAAAAGCGATCCGTAAAGGACGCTTTTTTTAGATTAATTTCAACCCGCTTATCAAAATAATCGCCGCCATCACAAACTGCAGCGGGCGCGGGGAGAATTTTGGCGAGAAGAAGCTGCCGAGGAGCACGCCGGGAATTGAGCCGAGCAGCAGATTCGCCGCCAGCAAGTAATTGACGCTTCCAAAGCCGGCGTTTAACAGGCCGGCTGCGGTTACGAGCAAAAATGCGTGCGCGATGTCTGTTCCTACAATCTCTGACGTTTTCATTTTAAACAAATACAGCATGGCGATCGCAAATAAAGAGCCGGAACCGATCGATGTCAACCCGACGATGAAGCCGAAAATCACGCCGATAATAATCATAAGTGTCCGTTTCTCTTCAAGCGGCTTTTGCTGCCAGCGGTTCGGGCGCAGTTTTTTATCAAAAAAGAGGCGCAGGATAATGGAGGCCGCGACCAGCGTCAGAACATAGCCGAGAGCGTGTTTAATAATCTGCTCCTGATGCTGATGAAAAGCGGGGAACAGGTGGAGTACGCCGATGGCTATGGATGCGCTGGGCACGCTTCCGATTGCCAAGTATCCTGCAAGCTTGAAATGAACAGTCTTTTGTTTCCAATGAGAAACAACGCCAAACAGTTTGGTGATCGAGTTATATAAAAGATCGGTGCCGACCGCGATAGACGGGTTGATTCCTAAAATAATCAATAAGGGAGTTAAAAGCGCCGCTCCCCCGACACCCGTCAATCCGACCAGCGTTCCGACAATGAAACCCATGAATAAAATGCTTACACTCATCTGAAAGCCTCCTGAATAATCCGACTATTTTTATCAGATTATATATGATTCGAAGGCTATAATCAATTTAATTTTTAGAATTTTTTAATGAATAGAAAAAATCCGCCGCCCAGCGTAATATGACTGGTTTGGCGGATAATCAGGTTATGATTTTTGCTGATAAAACGGAAGATCCGTATGGCCCATTTCTCTGACATATACAAACAAATTCCCTTTATGATGAATCTCATGCTCCATGGCAAGCTGAAGGAGAGCGGCTCCAGTTACATATCTCCCAAAAGAAGCGGTCAGGTCAATTTCGCGGTTCAGCTGCTCATCAGTCAGCTCTGACAAAATGTTTGTCGTTTTTTCTGTGTGCGTTTTCGCCAGTTTTATGAGATCTGTTTCTTCTTCCTTAGGCATGTTTTGGAGCGCTGATCCATTTCCTTCTTTAATGATTGTTGCGAACATGAGGAATGAAGAAAAAATGTGTTTCACAAGTTCTTCAGCAGACATTGATGTCTCTGCAGGTTTGTAATCGTAATGCTCCCGGCTGATTTTTTCCGCCAATTCAATCGTCACGTTTCGATGTGATAAAAAGTGGCTGACCAGTTGATTTTGTGTTGTCATGTGTTTTCCTCCATTTAAAAAGATAAATGCTGTACTGACATGCTATATCAATTGAGAGGGAAGAAACAAGCAAAAAGCCCCGGCTCAGCAGAAAAAACAGCGGCTGAACCTTTGCGGTTAGCCGAAATTCGACAATTGCGGTCTTTTTGCGTTCTTCTTTTTCTTGCAAATATGATAAAATATGACATATCTCGGTCATTCCAAAAGGGGGGATTAATTGAGGATGAAGCAGACTATTCCGTCCTCTTTTGTCGGGCTCAAAATTAATGAATGGTACACCCATATCCGACAGTTTCACGTGCTTGAAGCGGAACGCGTCAAACGTGAAGTAGAGAGAGAAATTGAGGATATGGAAGAAGACCAGGATTTATTGCTGTATTATTCATTAATGGAATTCAGGCACCGTGTTATGCTGGATTACATCAAGCCCTTAAAAGAGGACCCTTCTCAGCCTGAGTTTTCAGAATTATTGGAAGACATTGAAGGCAATCAGTACAAACTGACAGGGTTGCTTGATTACTATTTTAATTTTTTTCGAGGAATGTATGAATTCAAACAAAAAATGTTCTTAAACGCCATGATGTATTACAAACGGGCTGAAAAAAACCTTGCCCTCGTCTCTGACGACATCGAAAAAGCTGAGTTTGCTTTTAAAATGGCCGAGATATTTTACAATCTGAAACAAACCTACGTCTCCATGAGTTACGCCGTTCAAGCGCTTGAAACGTACCAATCGTATGAAACGTACAACGTCCGCAGAATCCAATGTGAATTCGTTATTGCAGGGAATTATGATGACATGCAGTATCCAGAAAGAGCATTGCCCCACTTAGAACTGGCTTTAGATCTTGCAAAAAAAGAAGGCAATCCCCGTCTTATCAGTTCAGCCTTATATAATCTCGGAAACTGTTACGAAAAAATGGGAGACCTCTCTAAAGCAGCCGAATATTTTGAGACATCCGTTTCCATTTGCAAGTCAGAAAAGTTCGATAATCTTCCGCATTCTATTTACTCATTAACACAGGTTCTTTATAAACAAAACACAACTGCAGAAGCAGAGAAGCAATATCGCCTGGGACTGGACATTGCCCGCGAGTACAATGATGAATTGTTTGTAGAGCTGTTTCGATTTTTACATGCGTTATATGGAAAGAAAATGGATAACGCATCCGTCAAGCACACGTTTGATTTTCTGGAAGAACACATGCTGTATCCGTATGTAGAAGAACTGGCGCATGATGCTGCCAAATTCTACATGGAACATGGGCAGCCTGAAAAAGCGCTCACGTTTTATGAGAAAATGGTGCACGCCCAAAAACAAATCCAGAGAGGAGATTGTCTCTATGAAATCTAAATTGTTGTCAGGATTGATGCTTGTTGCTGTCGGGTTCAGCTTTACTCAGGTGATCAGCTATGAAAGCCATTCAGCGGATCAAACGGATGGCACATTCCACATTGCCGCGCGGAACCAAACATAAAATACGTGAAGACCCTTCCTCGAAAGGGTCTTATTTAGTTTCCGCTCTTCTTCTTCCCGTTGAGGCATTTTTATCCAAATATCAAGGCCTTTCTGCTCGGACATCCGTCCTACGAATGCCACCTATTAGTGAAAAAGGCATAAGGAGAGATGAAGAGTGAGTATTGCAGTAAAAAAACGGCTCGTATCTGCGGATAAACACGCATTAAAGTGCCCCAATCCGATGACGCCGGAGTATATTACCATTCATAACACGGCAAATGACGCATCGGCCGCTAATGAAATCAGCTATATGACCGGCAACAGCGAATCAACAAGCTATCATTTTGCTGTCGACGATAAAGAAGTGATTCAAGGAGTGCCCCTGGACCGAAATGCCTGGCATTCGGGAGACGGTACAAACGGTACGGGCAACCGGAAGTCAATTGCTGTAGAAATCTGCTACAGCAAGTCAGGCGGCACACGGTACAGAGCCGCAGAGGAGCTGGCGATTACATTTATCGCACAGCTGCTGAAGGAGCGCGGCTGGGGGATTGATCGGATCAGAAAACATCAGGACTGGAACGGAAAATATTGCCCGCACCGTATTTTGTCCGAGGGCCGCTGGGATGAAGTGAAGGCTGCGATTGAAAAAAAAGTAAACGGGAGTGCCGATATTAAAACGGTCTCGTCTGTGCATAAGGGCTCCGTTTATTACGTCAAAAAAGGCGATACGCTTTCTGGAATAGCCCAAAGCACCGGCGTCAGCTTGAAGACGCTGCAACGTATAAACCATATTCGAAATCCTGATCTGATTAAGATCGGCCAAGCGATCAAGCTTGGTTCTGCGGCTTCATCTGCCGGCCAAACGGGTCACTGGAAGCTCCCAATGGGCATTCTTAAGGTGACAAGCCCTCTGACGAAAGGCAGCGCGGTTCTCCAAGTGCAAGAGGCGCTCTCTTCGCTTTATTTTTATCCCGACAAAGGCGCCAAAAATCATGGAGCTGACGGTGTATACGGAGCGAAAACGGCAAATGCCGTCAAACGGTTCCAATCTGTGACCGGCTTATCAGCTGACGGAATATACGGGCCGAAGACAAAAGCAAAACTGGAAGCAAAGCTCTCTTAACCAAAGGCAAAAGAAAACTATTTTCATTTTGTCCGGTGTAGCGTAAACTGGTGCTGATATGTAAAGGAGAGCACTTGAATATGAACGATATGTATCATCATTTTCATGCGTTACAGGCGGCGGAATCGGAATACCGCATCGTGTGTCGGGAAAAACAAGAGGCAGACCGTATCGTTTTCAGTCCTCATGGGGGCGGAATTGAACCTGGTGTAAGCGAGCTCGTGCGCGCTTTTTCAGACCGCTGCTCCATCTATTTATTTGAGGGTATGAAAAAACGCAATAATCATTTTCTGCACCTGACAAGCACCCGATTTGATGAGCCGATTGCGCTTCGAATGGTTAAGCAGCATGACGCTGCTTTGGCGTTTCACGGCTATCGGGATCTAACAAAAAGGCACACGATTGCCGGCGGTTCAAATATTGCCGGCGCGAAAGCCATTGTTGAAAGTCTCCGTGAGGCGGGATTCAGCGCCGAACTTGCGGCTGAAAGCGGAAGGTTCAAAGGGGCGCATCCGGCCAATATCGTAAATCAAAGCAAAAAAGCATTGGGCATACAGCTTGAATTGAGCACCGCCCAGCGCCGGGCATTTTTCGATCATTTTACATTCGGCGGGCGGCGGTTTTCTAAAAATGGTTGTTTTTTTCGTTATGTGAAAGCAGTAAAACGTGTGTTTTACTGTGAAGATTGATTGCAGGATCTGTCGCCGGGCTGGGTGCCCGGCGTTTTTTATTCGCAGCTGCTGAAGCTGTAAGCTTCTTTGTGTTCGGCGGCAGCCAGGCGGTGTTCCGCCGGCTGATATCCTCCCGTTTTTCGTTTTCCTGACAGATGAAAGGCCAGCTGCTTCTGAAATTGAATACCTGCTTTACGCCGTTCAAAAAGCTCCAGCCTTTTTTCCGCAAATGATTTTGTCACGCGGAAGGCAGCTGCGATTAAAGTGACGGCATGGCTTCTCCACTGGGGAAGCTCCATATTTAACAGCATAAAGGTCGGCACACAGAAGTGGTACATAAATTGATTGGCTTGAAATTCCTGAAGCTCTCTGAACAGCTTATTCATGTGAAAATGGTTTCCGGTATGCTTCAGCGCGTGGCACAGCTCATGCGCAAAATCTTCCCACTGTTCTTCAGGCGACTTTCTTTGATTAAGGACAATGCTGTACATGCCGTCACGCTTCAGCATCATGCTGGGGGTATCTTCAAAATGAATCCAAATATCAAGTTCCCTCGCAATGGTCTGCATATCAATATGAAGAGGGGCGGTCATTCCCAAGCTGCAATATAAGTTTTTTACGTATTCCTCCAGATGTGTTAAAAAATCGCCCAATTGAATACACCCTTTCGAACGTATGTTCCTTTTTGAGTGAGAAAGAAAAGCCCTTATCGGACTTTGAATCATTTCCCTTTTCTTTTAAAAATAAACATGCAGCCTTTATATCGGCTTATTTTTCGTTTTATTTAACGAAAAGAGTGAATTATTTCTTTTTCGGCTTGCGGTTTTTTTCTTTTTCTTTTAAATAATTAATGAATTCAATCGCCTGCTGTTTGCTTTCCGGGGAAAAATCCTGCATGTCCCGATACGCGATCTGCAAGTCGGGATCTGAAAACATATCTTCATCTGAAGGCTTTTCTTTTCCGGTTAACAAGTAATCTGTCGACACTTTGAAGTAATCGGCCAGCTTTTGCAGCGTTTCATAATCGGGTTCTGAGCGGCCGTTTTCATAATGAGAGTATCTGGCCCGTGAGACACCGATATGATTAGCGATCTCTTCCTGTGTTTTTTTTCCTCTGAGACTTTTCAATCTGCCGCCTATCATCCGAATGACCTCTCTTTTTTCAACACCCTAATTTACTTCTGATTATAGATACAAAACGTATCGAAATAAAGAGAAGATAAAAAAAGTATCAAAAATGTCTTGATGATACGAAATGTATCGTATATAATCGAACTCATAGAGATACAAAATGTATCAAAAGTGATAAAAAAAGTATCGGGAGGTTATCATATGCAGCCGATTATCATCCGCTTCAGCCGCAATTTGGCTGACCAGCAGTTTTTAGGGCAAGCAGGCGGTTCAATTTCGTTTACCGCTTGCGGACTTCCGGTGTTCCGATTTGAGAACCGAATGCAGTATGAGTTGTATGTAAGCTTAAAGAAAAATGGAGATTCACGGCATGAATGATAACAGCTATCCGTTTTTTACCTATTCGGGATTACTGAATTCAGAACATTACGACAAAATGGGTTCCTCTGTATGGCTGTTTTTATGGTTCATCAGCTCAACGACAAGGGAACAGCAGCACGACGGAGTCAATTGGGGCATCGTTCTTGGGCATAAGCCCGTAAAAGCAAGAGAGATGGCCGAGGTATTCGGCGTCAGTGAAAAAACCGTCAGAAGATGGCTTGATCTTTTGGAAAAGCATGAATATATCAAAGTCGTCCGGGCGCCTTACGGATTGATGATCTCCGTTAAGCATTCGAAAAAATTTACGCAAAGAGCGGACACATATATCCGCCCCGAAGGCTCTGATCAGACATTTACGGTAAATCCGGAGGACAAAAACGTCAGGTCAGATATAGATATAACAAAAGACTATACTGCTGAAGATGAAATAAACGAGATTGCCAGACATTTTATCAGATTGAGGTCTGCCCAGGAGGGGCGCAGCGTGTACCCATCGTCAAGAGATTATCAAGCCATCGCCCGCATTGTTTCCCGCGGTGTTTCAGCACACGAAGCAATCAAATGGCTCGGAGAATGCTTTACAGCCTTTGAACAGCGGCGCACCTCTTCAGCTGAAACGATTAAGTCATTCAGCTACTGTGCCAAGTTTATAGAAGACCGCTTGAATGCGCGAATCGCGAAAAAGACAATCACAATGAGAAGAGAGAGGAATAAAATACATGACAAAACGAACAATCGAGCAGATTCTTGCCGACCTGAAAAACGGGAAACGTCCATTACTGGCGGACAGACCGGGCGAATCAGACGAAAGCCGCTATGACTGTCAGCTCTGTAAAGATCAGGGCGGGTTTCTCAGAATGCAAAACGGAACGGATGTATGGGTGAAGTGCGGCTGCGCCGATGATCGGAAAGTGAAGCGTTTGCTTGGCGCAAGTGAAATCACCGATGCCTTCAGGAAGCTGAATTTCAAGGGGTTTCGAACCTCAGGAAAGCCGCAGGCCGTCATCGATGCTTATGACTGTGCGCTTGAATTTATTGAGAACTTTGACAGGATCAAAAACAGCCGGAAAAACAGCATCGCCCTTTTGGGACGGCCGGGAACGGGAAAAACGCATCTTCTTACCGCTCTCAGCAATGATGTCATGAAACAAAAGCAAACCCCGGTTGTGTATTTTCCGTTTGTGGAGGGGTTTACGGATTTAAAAAATGATTTTGACCTGCTGGACGCAAAGCTTTCCCGCATGAAGCAGGTTGATGTGCTCTTTATAGATGACTTGTTTAAACCGTTAAACGGAAAACCGCGGGCGACCGACTGGCAGATTGAACAGATGTATGCCGTCATTAATTACCGCTACTTAAATCATAAGCCGATCCTTCTTTCCAGCGAGCTTGCCTGTGACGAGCTTGTGCGGATTGATGAGGCGCTGGGGACCAGAATTTATGAAATGTGCAGCGACTATTTAGTCATTATTAAAGGAAATCCGTATGAACTGAACCACAGATTAGAGGGGGCGAGGTAATGTGTAAACTGTGCCGAACGAAAAAAGTCATCGTCAAAGCGACTGCTTTCGGAGCTGTCTTTCACCCGTGCCCAAACTGCAAAGCAGGCGCTGATTTAACACCGGTCATCAACCGGCTGGAGCAAATGGTTCAAGCCGGTAAAGCGAGGCTGGGTGCACATGTATAAATATATAAAATGGCTTTTTTGCCTGCTGTTCCGGGCTAAACGGATCGAAAAGCAAATTGAATCGTGGCATGAAGCCGACGGAAAGTGAGGACATTCATTGCAATTAGAAAACAGTCCCGCCCCATGGCGGGCCGTAAACAGCGGAGAAGAAAAACCAATTTACATTTATTCCGCTTACAATGAAGCGGACAGGGAAAGATTCCCTTATTCAAACGGCAGGCTCATTGCAGCCGTTTTCAACTTAAGCTCATACTCACAGCAAATAAACGCCGCATTGATGGCCAAAGCCCCGGAGCTTTATGAAGCGGCTGAAACGGCTCTTCACATGTTAAAGGGAGAGCTTTCCGAGGGGAAGGAAGAGTTCATTCGTGAGCTCGAACACATCATAAACGACATACAAATAACAAAACAGACGGAGGACTTTTATCATGAATCCTAAAAAACTGGCAAACATCGAAACAACGACATTGCAAAGCCAATTAAAGGAAGGTAAGGTGCGCGTCATTATTGTAGACGGGCTGAAGGGGGAAGCATGGCTCGCCGAAGCGCCGGAGCACGGCAAAACGCTTGTCGAAACGAGAAAGGGAGATTTGGCCCGGGTTGAATACGAAATCGGCTATAAATTGAATTAGATTTTTAAAAACAGAATACGTCCAAGACGGAAAGCCTGCGGACACTGATCAATTGCGCATATCTGTGCATTGATTGGTGTCCTTTTTTTGTTCCCGAAAAGAGGAGGATCATATCATGGAAGACTTATTATTTGAATATAAACGCACGCTGAAGCAAACGAAAAAATGGTACAAGCAGCTGGAGGAAGCTGATGAAGCAGCACTTTCGGCAGAAGAGCTGAAGGACAAAAAAATAATCAGAACAATCATTACAGATTTAGAATATGTCACGGAATGGCTTGAGAAAGGACGGCAGCCCGGCATAAGAAGAGCAATTGACCGCAGAGATGCCTATCAAAGAATGCTGATTAAAGATCCGAGAATTATAGAATCCTATTCACAAGCGATGATGTTTGAACCGAGCGGGAGCATCACTGAAGAAGACAGGATAAGAATACGGGAAGCATTAACCCTATTAACAGATAGAGAAAAAGAAATGCTTCTCCTTCACAAAGCAGAGTGCTTTTCCTATGAACGGATAGCGGCGCTTTTGAATGTAAAGAAATCAACCGTACAGACGACGATCAAACGGGCGCTGTTAAAAATACAAAAGCAGCAGGAAGAAAGAAAACAGTCACCTGCTTAAGGTCTTGTCATACGTTTGCCACCTAGAAGTGAATAGACGAAAACATGAAAGCGGCCGAAAGAAGCCGCTTTTTATTATAGACATCCATGTCGGAGGTGGCGGTGATGCCGTAACATGAAAAACACACAGCGAGAACAAGCATTTGCAGTATATAAGGCGCATAAAGGCAGCATAACAAACCGGGCCGTAGCCGAAGAAGCCGGCGTATCCGCCAGGACGATAGGCAGGTGGAAAAAAGAAGGGCGCTGGAAAGAGGCGTTACATAAAAAACAGAGAAGCCCCGGAAAAAACGCCTCTTATGACAATGATGATTTAAACGAACGCCAGCGGCTGTTTTGCCTTTATTATGTGAAAAGCTTTAACGCCACCCAATCCGCGATTAAAGCCGGGTATTCTCCGGACAGCGCACATGTGACGGGAAGCAGGCTATTAAAAAACGAAAAGGTCGCCGGAGAAATCAGGCGCATGAAAAAGGAAATGGTCAATAAAGTGTTTATCGAAGCGATGGACGTCCTTCAAGTGTATGTGAAAATCGCTTTCGCAGACATCACGGATTATGTGACATTCGGAAAAAAAGAGGTTCAGGCCTTCGGAAAATCAGGGCCGCTGTTTGATGAAAATGACAATCCGATTATGCAGGAGATCAGCTACGTCGACGTAAAAGATTCGGGTCTTGTGGACGGCACGATTGTGACAGAAGCAAAACTCGGCAAGGAAGGCATCGCCATTAAGCTTGCCGACAAAATGAAGGCGCTCGAAAAGCTTTCCTTGTATTTTGACTTATTCCCGGATCAATTTAAACAAAAGATCGAAAATGAAAAATTAAAGCTGGCACAGCAGAAGCTGGAAAAAACAGAGGGCCCCCAAAAGCCGATTGATATTATGATCACGCGGAAAGAGGAACGGACATGATGGAAAAAGCGGTCAACCCGCGCTTTGAGGATTATTTGTTCAATTGGAATGAAACGTACCAATTTCTCGTCGGCGGCTACGGCTCATCAAAAAGCTATCACACTGCGCTGAAAATCATCTTGAAGCTGCTTCAGGAAAAGCGGACGGCGCTTGTCGTGCGCGAGGTGTTTGATACGCATCGGGATTCCACCTTTGCGCTGTTTGAGGATATCATCGAGGAGCTTGAGCTGGCACATGCCGTGAAGGCAGTATCCTCACCGATGCAGCTGAGATTTGCAAACGGAAGCCGGGTTATGTTCAAGGGCATGGACAACCCGGCGAAATTAAAATCCATCCATCATATTTCTTTAATTTGGATTGAAGAATGCTCTGAGGTGAAGTATGAGGGCTTTAAGGAGCTGATCGGCCGTCTGCGGCATCCTGAGCTTTCGCTTCACATGATATGCACCACAAATCCTGTCGGCACCTCCAATTGGACGTATCGGCATTTTTTTCAGGATGAGCAAAACAAACGGTTCGTATTGGATGACCGGGAGCTGTATGAAAAAGGCACCGTCATTAAAGGGGATACGTATTACCACCATTCCACCGCCTGCGACAATATGTTTTTGCCTGAAAGCTACATTGCTCAGCTGGACAGCTTAAAACAATATGATCCTGATCTGTACCGAATTGCCCGCAAAGGACAGTTCGGCGTAAACGGCATCCGTGTGTTTCCGCAGTTTCAAGTCATGAAACATGAGGTTTTACAACAGCGGATCGAAGGCATCAGGCAGCCGATGTTTCGGACAGGCATGGATTTTGGTTTTGAAGAGTCATACAACGCCGTTATTCGGCTTGCCGTAGATCCGGAAAACAAGGAGCTTTATATTTTCTGGGAATATTATAAAAACAAAATGACCGATGACAAAACAGCTGAAGAGCTTCGCGAATTCGCAGACAAAAAAGAGCTGATCAAAGCGGATTCAGCCGAGCCGAAAAGCATTCAATATTTCCGTCAGCAAGGCTTTCACATGGTCGCGGCGAAAAAGTTTCCCGGCTCCCGGCTGCAATACACAAAAAAGCTGAAACGGTTCAGAAACATTTATTGCTCAGACCGCTGTCAGCATACCATTTATGAACTGCAAACATTAACCTATGCAAAGAACAAAAACGGCGCTCTGTCGGAAGATGAATTTTCAATTGATCCCCATACACTTTCAGCGATTTGGTACGCATTGGATGATTACGACGTAGCGGATCTGAAAGATTCATCACAGAAACGGGCCCGCCCGAATCGAGAAAGGAGGAGGTAAATGGTGCCGAACAATCAAAGCGTAAGAGCCACCGTTTTTAAATCAAATATGGCCGCGCCGCAGGCAAAACAGCTGTACGATGATCAATTTTCGGACCTTTACGGCGAAGACATTATTTCTCCGCCTTATAACATTATAGAGCTGAAAACGATTGCCGAATACTCTACAATCCTTCAGCAATGTATTGATGCATATCGGGTCAACATTACGGGCTTCGGATTTGATGTCGAGTACACCTTTGATATAAACAGCTCAGATGTGGCCCCGGTTAAAAAGAAACAGGCTGAAAAAAACTGGACGAAGCTTGAAAGCTTTTACAAATGTCTTCACTTTGACGAATCAGCCGAGACGATTCTCGGGTATGCGATTGAAGACCGGGAAAAAACGGGCAACGGCTTTATGGAGGTGCTTCGGGACGGATCGGGAAAACCGGCGGGGATCGAATATTTGGATGTGAAAAATATGCGGGTGTGCGGCGTAACCGATCCTGTTGAAGTCACGTTTTCCTATGAAGAAAACGGCACGTCCAAAACGATCAAAAGGCAAAAGCGCTTCCGCAAATATGTTCAATTGCAAAATGGCCGGAAAGTTTTCTTCAAAGAATACGGCGACCCGCGCATCATGGACATGCGGACCGGCGAATATGTGAACGCCCTGTCTGAGCAATACAAGGCAAATGAAGCGATTCATCTGAAAATCGGCAGCGGCACATACGGCATTCCGCGCTGGGTCGGCAATATCGTCAACCTATACGGCGCGCGAAAAGCAGAAGAGCTTAACTTCATGTATTTTAAGCAGGGCCGCCACGTGCCGGCTGCGATTACGGTCGAAAACGGCATGCTGTCTGAAACCTCGTATAAAGAGCTGCAAGACTATATGAATGATTTGGAAGGGGTGGAAAACGCCCATAAGTTTCTGTTAATTGAGGCAGAAGGCATCGCCAAGGAAAAAGATCTTCACGGCGGAGAAGACATCACACCGGTTTCCGTGGAAATCAAATCGCTTGCAGAAATTTTACAGGATGATGCGCTGTTTCTTGAATATGACGACAAGAGCAGAAATAAACTCCGGTCCGCCTTCCGCCTTCCGCCGCTTTATACAGGCGAGGCGCAGGAATATAACAAAGCGACGGCGGACACCGCCCGGAAAATAACGGAAGAGCAAGTGTTTCAGCCGGAGAGAAAAACGCTTGTCAACAAGCTGAACACCTTGTTTTTGCCTGAATTGGGCATTCATGATGTGCAGCTGACATTAAAGGGTCCTGATTTTCGTGATCCGCTTGAAATTGCGAAGGTGCTCACGCCATTCATCACGGCCGGTGCCGTCTCGCCTAATGATTTGCGTGATCTGGCAGGCAGAGTGCTCGGCAAAACGCTTGAGGAATGGCCGGAAGAGTTTTACAGCCGTCCCCCATTACAAGCGGCGCAAGATCAGAATGCAAAGAAATGATGAACCAGTCCTTTAAAGGGGGTGAAAAATCTAGTGCCGAGGGAATTGAGAAATGCCGTCATCAGCTTTGTGAGCTACGTGGATAAGGCGGCGAATCAGACGGAATTTTTTTTCACAAAAGCAGCCGGCCTCCCGTCATTTGAAAAAAAGGTGCAGGTGTTTACGAAAAGCGAGCCCGATGAGCAAAAGCTCGTCTACGGCATTGTTTATGAGCCGGATGTCCCCGATGCCCACGGCGACTATATGACAGCTGAAGAAATTGAAAAGGCCGCTCACGGATTTCTGGCCGATGCCCGAAATATTGACACGAATCATAACTTTGAAGGCGGCACCGGCGAGGTGGTGGAGTCATATGTCGCACCGGATGATTTTCAAATCGGCGGAGCACAGATCCGAAAAGGATCGTGGGTGCTTGTCACGAAAGCATCCGATGAAGTATGGGAACAAATTAAAGCCGGCGTCATTACCGGCTACAGCATGGCGGGAACCGCTGACGTATATGAAGAGCCGGAGGAAAAACAAGCCGGCTTATTCGGCGTGGTCAAGCAATTGCTGGACCGCGACCGTAAATCCAGATACCGCAAGGGAGAGGACTTGAAAAAGATGAAAAAAGAAGACTTGAGAGAATCCATTGAACACGCGCTGCATCCGCTGTTGAAGCGTCTTGACAATATGGACCAAAACACGGACGCACAAGACGGGTCATCTGCGCCGTCTGATGATGAAAAGCTGAAAAAGCTTGTTGAGGACATGCTTGCGCCGATTATTAAACGCATTGAAGCGCTTGAAAAAGCAAGAGGGGCTTCAAAGCAGACGGAAGATGACATGAGCGGCAGCCAAGAGCCGGTCAAAAAATCCATTTGGAGCGGACTGCTCTAAACCCAGTCAGAAGGAGGAACTCTAGAGTGAGAAATCAAGATATCATCAGAAAAGCGGAAATGTCACTTTCTGCTTTAAAAAGCGGCGGATTAATGAATCCTGCACAAGCATCGGCTTTTATCCGAATGGTGCAGAACACGCCGACCATTTTCAGTGAATCGCGTGTCATCCAAATGGAAAACGACTCGCAGAAATTTGAAAAAATCGGTTTCGGCCAGCGTATCCTGCGGGCCGCTGAAGAAGGAAAGGCTTTATCAAATGATGAGCTGACCGTTCCGTCAACAAGCACGGTTCAGCTGAATACGAAGGAAGTCATCGCGGAAATTAACATTACGTATGACACGCTTGAAAATAACATTGAAAAAGACGGCTTGCAGCAGACGATCATGCAGATTTTAGCCGAACGGGCGGCAGTGGATATTGAAGAACTTGTCGTAAACGGCGATACATCTTCATCTGATCCGTATCTTGCACAGCTTGACGGGATCCGCAAGCAGGCCGTTTCTCACGTCATTGACGTTAAGGGGGAAGAACTGTCCAGAGCCACTTTCAAAAAAGGTTTAAAGGCGGTGCCTGCTAAATATTTGCGTCTTCCTCAGGAATTCAGGTTTTATACATCTCAAGGCATGGAGATTGAATGGAAAGACCGGGTGGCTGATCGTCAAACCGGCTTAGGGGATCTCGCGGTGCAAGGCGGGTTGTCTTCGGCATTCGGCGTCCCTGTTAAAGGGATTTCCAACCTGCAGCCGTATACAGCCGGAGAAGGAGACGCTCAGTATGATGCGTCTGATATCATTTTAACCCATCCGAAAAATATCATTCTCGGCTTCTCCCGAAATATCAGAATTGAAGTCGATAAGGATATTCGCAGCCGTAAATTTATCATTGTCTTAACTGCTAAACTTGACAGCAAGTTTGAAGAAGAAGATGCAAGCGCGAAAATTATTAACGTCAAAGAATAACAAATGGAGGTGGGGCAGCTATGTTAATTCAGCCGTCTGACGTTGCCTCGTACTCGGTTTATGATCAAGTCAAAAACAGGCCTGAGTCATTGCTCGTGCAGGATATTCTGGAGGCGGAGGCAGAAGCGGCAAGGCTGACGGGTCATCAGTTTACTGATCCCGTGTACGCACCGCTCCCTGAAAAAGCGAAACTCGCGATATTAAAGCTCGCCCAGTATTTTGCGCTTTTGAATCAGAATGAAGCAGCCGCTTCCGCCTATCAGTCTGAAAAAATAGGTGATTACTCTTATACAGTGGCAGCACAAGGCGGAATCGAAAAACCCGCGGTGTACCATCTGCTCAGTGATTATGTCACGCCCGGCTATTCTCCGGTTTCTTCAAGCGTAAAGGTGAGAACGTTATGAGCTACGAACGGCTGCTTACTGACAGGTGTGATATTTATCATGAGACGGAGTCGGTTCCGGAGAGCGGACGCTTCGGAATTCCCGCGCAAAAGCTCCAGCCTGTTTTCACTTATCCTGATACGCCTGATGAACATGACGTGCCGTGCTGCTTCACTGAAAAACAGCAGCAGCTCATCCAGCTTGAGCCTGATCACAAGGTGTATCAGCGGTTTCTCGTTCATTTTCCGATAGCTGCCGTTTTGCGTGTGAACGACAAAATCATCTGGGAAAATCACGTTTACATTCTGGAAATGCCGAAAAAAGTAAGAAATCATCATTGGGAGGCCATAGCTGTGAGGGATGGCAGGTTATGAAGATAAAGGGCCTTGAACGATGGAATCAATCATTAGCAAAAGCCGCTTCCGGAGACTTTTCCCGTCAAGCTGCCGAATGGCTGGAACAGTCCGGCATGCAGTTTCTCGATTTGGTTCGTGATGAACTCATTCATTCGCGGGGCATTGATACAGAGAGGCTGTTATCCTCCTTTCGAAAAGGAGCGCAGGATAATGTGTGGATCACAGAAAAGGGCGGGCTGTCCCTTGAAATCGGCACCAATTTGGAATACGCCTCTTTCATAAATGACGGGCATTGGACCGTCTCGGATGAAAACGTAAGATGGGTGCCCGGATATTTTCAAGGGTCCCGGTTCATATACGATCCTTCGGCATCAACGGGAATGGCGCTGAAGAAAAAATGGGTCAGCGGCAATCAGTTTTGGGATGACGCCCTTCTTTTGTATGAACGGCTCTTTGCAAACTTGCTGAATAGGCGCATGGATAAGTGGCTCAACACATTGGGAGGGAAAATCGGATGAACAGTGAAACCGGGTCAATTGCGGCGTTTTTATATAAACAGTGTGGCGTGCCGGTTTATGAAAGTGAGCTCCCTGAACAATTTCAGGTGCCTTCACTTTACATCCCGCCGCCTTCCGTTTTTGACGAGAATGATACGGTCTCTACCTTTAAGAAAACCTACAGCCTCAATGTAAAGCTGTTCCATCTTGACTCCGTGCAGGCGCTTTATACTGCCGACCGGGTGGCTGACGCTGTCAGAGAATCAAGACACCAGATTCCGCTATTGACGGAATCAGGCGAACATACTGGTGATTTCATCCGCATTACACGTATGGAAACGAGGATCGGAGATAAAGGCGACGCAGTGATCATGATCCGCTGGACGAGCCGTTACTATTATCAGAAACACTCAAATCCCGGATTGCGGGACATTGACATAAACAGCGGGGTGAAACAAAAGTGAAAGAAAACAAAAAGCAAAATACCGTGAAAAAAGAAGGCTCCGTCCTTTTTGACACGGCGGACTTAACGAAGCACGCGAAGGAGCTTTTCGGCGTTAAACCTGAAATTCTTCAGGGGGCTTTATTCGGCGTGAATCAAAAACAAATGACAAAAGCGCAAGCCCAAACTTACATTCAAACATTTCTAACCAAGGAGGTCATGCAATAATGAACGGCGGAACATTTACGCAGGGAAAAGAAAAAGAACGTGCAGGCATCTATTTCAACTTTAAAACAACGGCCGAAGAGCGGGTGGCACTCGGTGAACGGGGGATCGTCGCTCTGCCTGTCGCATCGAATTGGGGTGAAGCGAAAACATTCGTTTCCATTTCAAGCATTGAGGACTTGAACAAAAAAGTGGGACTGAGCATTGAAGATCCGTCATTGCTGCTTTTACGCGAGGCCAAGAAAAAAGCCCGGACTGTTCTGATGTACCGTCTGACGGAGGGAATCAGAGCCAGCGCCGATATCTCGCCGGGTGTAAAAGCAACTGCATTATACGGCGGATCAAAAGGAAATGACATCATGATCCGAATCAGTGAAAATGTCCTTGACCAAACCGCTTTCGATGTGACGACTTATATGGATGAAGCGGAAGTCGACAAACAAACGGTGAAAAAAGCCGAGCAATTAACGGCAAACGGTTATGTCACTTTCACCGGAACGGGCGAACTGTCTTCATCCATCCCTCTGACTGGGTCTGAGGATGAGTCCGGTGAAACGTTACATCCGGCGGTCGGCATCCGTTTGGCAGGCGGAACAGATAAGGCGCCGGTCAACTCGGATTATACAGATTTCTTAGCGGCAGCCGAAACGGAGAACTTTGATGTCATCGCTCTTCCGGTTGCTGATAACGAACAGCTGAAAGCGACATTCGCTGCATTTATTAAACGCCTCCGTGACGCACAGGGACAAAAAGTGCAAGGTGTGACTGCCCATTACAACGGAGACTATGAAGGCATCATCAATGTAACGGAAGGTGTCCTGCTTGAAGACGGAACCGAGGTCAAAGCCGAAGAGGCGACGGCCTGGGTAGCGGGCGCAAGCGCAGGTGCAACTTTTAATCAATCATTAACATTTGTTGAATACGAAGGCGCAGTCGATGTGCTGCACCGCCTGGATCATGATGAAGTTGTCGAACGTCTCGCAAAGGGAGAATTCCTTTTCTCATATGATGCCCGCGATAAGTCGGTCAGCGTTGAAAAGGACATCAACTCTTTAGTCACATTTACCGCTGAGAAAAACAGAAAGTTCGCGAAAAACAAAATCGTCCGTGTGCTGGACGCGGTGAACAACGATTTGACACGTGAGCTGAAAGCATTAATTAAATCGAAAAAAGGCAGCGGAAGCGATATTCCTGCTACAAATGACGGCCTTCAATTCGTCAAAACGATGATTATTCAATACATGACAACGCTTCAGGATGCGGGAGGCATTACTGATTTTGACTCAGATAACGATATCAAAATCGGCATGAGCGAAGACCGCGACGGATTTTTAATTGATCTCGCCGTACAGCCTGTGGACGCAGCGGAAAAATTCTACTTTAATGTGGAGGTAAACTAAGATGGCATTAAAAGCGCAAAACACCATTTCAGGAAAAGAAGGCCGTTTATTTCTCGATGGGGAAGAAATGGCGCACATCAAAACATTTGAAGCAAACGTGGAAAAAAACAAATCAGAAGTGAACATCATGGGCCGCCGCATGACGGGCCACAAAACGACAGGCGCCAACGGAACGGGCACGGCGACATTTTATAAAGTCACATCAAAATTCGCCGTTCTCATGATGGATTACGTCAAAAAAGGCAGCGATCCGTATTTTACGCTGCAGGCCGTTCTTGATGACCAATCGTCAGGCCGCGGCACAGAACGCGTCACACTATACGACGTCAACTTCGATTCAGCCAAAATCGCCGGATTGGATGTGGACTCAGAGGCGCTCGAAGAAGAAGTGCCGTTTACATTTGAAGATTTTGATGTGCCGGAAAAGCTTTCTGAAACGTTTTAAGTCCGGATTTGAAGTATGAAGCAGACCTTCTGTGAGGAAGGTCTGCTTTTAAACATGAAAAACATAGATAAAAGGGAGTTTTAATGATGAGCGAAAAAAACGAACAAGTATATGATCTGTCCTTCTTTTTGCCGGGGAAAACAGTGGAGGCTGAAGAAATCAAGGTTCCTCTTTCAAAGCGGTTTGTTGATAAAAAAGGAAATATGGTGCCTTTCATTTTTAAAGCGATCACGACTGAACGCATTGATGAATTGGAGAAGGAAAGCACGACGTATAAAAATGTTAAAGGCCGCGGACGCGTAAAAGACTTAGACAGTCAGCGTTTCTATGCGCGAATTGCAGTGGAATCTACAATTTACCCTGATTTCCGCTCTAAAGAGCTTCGCGAGGCATACAAAACGGCAGACCCGGTAGAGGTGGCAAAACGCGTTCTTTCAGTCGGCGGCGAATATGCCAACTGGTTAAACAAAGCAATTGAAATCAACGGTTTTGAGGACGAATTGGAAGATTTGGAGCAAGAAGCAAAAAACTGATAAAAGATGGAAACAAGGAAGCCGTGTATCTCTATTACGCGATGCACGAGCTTCATTATTCTCCATCAGAACTGCAAGAGTTATATGAAGCGCCGAGACATTTTAAGGCGCTGTTATACGGGTTCATCGGTTATAAGCTGGACATTCTTGAAAAACAAGCGAAGAAAGGGGGAACAACATAATGGCAAAGCTGACGGCCCGGTTTGAAATGGAAGATCGAGTGACAAAGAAAATAAGGAAAATTCAAAATGGCTTTAGAGCGCTTGAGAAATATAGAAAAATGTCGAAACGCAAAAGCGAAATTGATATTCGGAAAGAGAGTAAATTTGTCTTAAGAACGGTTGATCGCATTCAACGATCTATGAAAAGAAAGCTGGGCGCACAAATCATCTCTATTACAGCTGAAGACGGAGCCAGTGCCGTCATTCAAAAGGTGCAAGTCCAATTAGCGGGTCTGCCTGCGTCTTTAACCATTAAAATAGGAGCAAAGGATAACGCGACAGCGGCATTTGAAAGATTGCGGGATTTGGCCGCCGGGTTTAAAGGATTTACCGTTACACTAAGTGCGGCAGACCAAGTGACACCCGCCATTCAGCGCATACAACACTATATGCAGTCTGCGTTAAAGAGTGGGTATTCTGTCACCATACGGGTAATTGATCACGTCATGAAAACAGTCGGCCGCATTTCAGCGGGGATTGATACGCTGACGGGAAAAAACAACAGTATTCAGCTATCGTTAAATGAAAAGGTGACAGCACAGCTTGCTGCATTGCAAAAGAAAATGCCGGAAATCGGAAAAATGCCGAATGCCGCTCCTGACGTTTCTCCGAAAAACAGCTTTTCGATATTGGATACAATAGCAGAAACTTTTATGAAAAAAGTCAATGAAATTGCAAGCAAATTTTATCCGGAAACAATCTTGGCGGAACTGGACAAGTTTGCGGCATCCTTTATGAAAAAAGCAGACGAGATCGCAACAAAGTTCAGTCCGGAAACGATACTGACAGAGCTGGATAAGTTCACAACTTCTTTCATGGGAAAAGTCAATGACATAGCAAGCAAATTCAGCCCGGAAACAATCTTAGCGGAACTGGACAAATTCACGACTTCATTCATGGGAAAAGTCAACGATATAGCAAGCAAATTCAGCCCGGAAACAATCTTAGCGGAGCTGGACAAATTCACGACTTCATTTATGGGAAAAGTCAATGACATAGCAAGCAAATTCAGCCCGGAAACAATCTTAGCGGAGCTGGACAAATTCACGACTTCATTCATGGGAAAAGTCAATGATATAGCGAGCAAATTCAGCCCGGAAACAATCTTAGCGGAACTGGACAAATTCACGACTTCATTTATGGGGAAAGTTAACGATATAGCGAGTAAATTCAGCCCGGAAACAATCTTAGCGGAGCTGGACAAATTCACGACTTCATTCATGGGAAAAGTCAACGATATAGCAAGCAAATTCAGCCCGGAAACAATCTTAGCGGAACTGGACAAATTCACGACTTCATTCATGGGAAAAGTCAATGATATAGCGAGCAAATTCAGTCCGGAAACAATCTTAGCGGAGCTGGACAAATTCACGACTTCATTCATGGGAAAAGTCAACGATATAGCGAGCAAGTTCAGTCCGGAAACAATATTAAAAGAACTGGACAAATTCACAGGCTCCTTTATGAAAAAGATAGATGACATCGCCAGCAAATTCAGTCCTGAAGCGATATTTAAAGAGCTGGACAAATTTACAGATTCATTTATGAAAAAAGTTGACGACGTCGTTGGCAAATTCAGTCCGGATGCAATCATAGAAAAAGCTGAAAAATTTGTTGATAACATTGTCAGCAAGATCGCGAAAAAATTCGAGAAATTCAGTCCGGATAAAGTCATAGATAAAGTCGGGGAATTTCTAGAAAAGATTATGACAGGCATCGCTGAAAAATTGGGGAATCTCAATATAGGCGGGTTATTAGGCGGTAAAACCAAAAATGCAAAAGGCAAAGGCAGTATGTCCGGGGGAAGCGCCCAAAGCGCGAATCGTCCTAATGTAACGAAGCGGCCGCAGCCGGCTGCGCCGGCGGTTAAATCCTCCGGAAGGTCCGCCAAAAAGACAGGGGGCGCGTGGGGCGGCTGTTGCTGCTGCACCGGCGTCTCACGCAGCAAAAGCAATAAAGTCGAAGATAGAAATAAATCTACAAAACGTGAATCACCTGGAAAGGGAAGTAAAAATACCTCTGTCAATACACTGAAAACGAAAGATTCAAGTAATGGAATGAAGAGCCTTTTGAAAGGGTTGGAGGGTTCCAAGACATTAAAGGGCGGACTGAAAGGATTAAAAGGTGCGGCTAAAGGGATTCCCGGTATAGGCGAATTATTGTCACTTACTGATTTAATCGGAATGAATAAAGACAACGCCGGGGAAAAAATTGGTTCAGCAGGCGGCGGTATGGCCGGGGCGGCTGCCGGAGCAGCGATAGGAAGTGTCGTTCCCGGAGTCGGAACATTAATTGGAGGAGCGGTAGGCGGAATCGCCGGCAGTTTAGGCGGTTCCGGCTTAGGCGAGGCCTTTGATTCCGGAGCTTTGAAAGATACGTGGAATGATATCACGAAAGCCGCTCAAACTGCTTGGTCAACGATACAAGATACTTGGGGGAGCGTTTCCTCATGGTTCATGGACAATGTATGGACACCTGTGTCAACGGCAGTTGTCGGAGTGGCGACAAGCATCTGGTCGAACATCGTAAATGCATGGACGACGATTCAAGGCATTTTCAGCACGGTATCGGCATGGTTTATGGACAATGTATGGACGCCGGTATCATCAGCCGTAGTCGGAGTGGCGACAAGTATCTGGTCAAGTATCGTAAATGCATGGACAACCATTCAAAATGTTTTCAGCACGGTATCAGCATGGTTTATGAGCACCGTCTGGGAGCCTGTTAAATCAGCTGTAGTTGGAGTAGCGACTTCCATTTGGAGTAAAATCACAGGAGCTTGGGATAAAATTAAGTCTGTTTTCAGTACGGTTTCCGGGTGGTTCATGGACACGGTCTGGAACCCTGTGAAAAACACTGTAACAGATGTCGGAAAAGGAATATCAGATGCTTTCCAGACTGCCTTAGATACTGTAAAGGACATTTGGAAAGGGTTAAGCGGCTGGTTTGAGAAAAACATTCAAGAGCCCCTCACGAAAGTGGGCGAAGCCATTTCAGATGCATTTTCTGCAGCATTCGGCTGGGTGAAAAAAATATGGGACAAAGCGGGCGGAGCGGTGTCAAGCGTTATAAACTTTGTGACAGGCGGCGGAGATAAAAAGAAAAAGGCGGATAAAAACGCCACAGGCGGATACATCACAAAACCGACCATCTCATGGATCGGTGAAGCCGGCAAGGAGTTTGTTATTCCTGTCGACAACAACCGCGGCCGCGGCAAAATGCTTCTGTCTCAAGCCGCCTCAAAGCTCGGCATGCGAGTTGTCGATAATATGGGCGCGGCAGCAGCATCAGCCGGTGCGCCGGCATTAGGCGGCGTTTCATCGTCTTCCGTGTCCGCATCCGTTTCACCGTCCGTTGATGCATCCGGTCTCAATGGCCAAGCTTCAACACTCGGCAAACAATTCACGGAAGGATTTGACAGCGGCATCAGCAGCAATGCAGTGGATATGGAAGCCTGGAAACAGAAGAATATCAGCACACCGTTTAATAATTTAATTTCCGTTTCGCCTCACTACGGAAAGCAAGTCGTCACAAGCTATGCAAAAGGGCAAAATGCGACGCAGACGGGAACCGATGCGTTTTTACAATCGAAAGTCAAAACGCCTTATCAATCCGCGGTCAATCAATCATCCTCTTGGGGGATCGGAACGGTCAAAGGGTTCTCGGCCGGGCAAAATGCAAAGGATACGGGAACGGCGCAATATGTGAGCACACATGTAGATAAACCGTTCCTGCAATCGAAGGACGCTTCAAACGGGTGGGGATCAGGCTTAGTCGGCAACTTTGTATCAGGTATGATCTCCAAAGGAAGCGAAGTGAAACAGGCGGCCAAAGACATGGCCAAAAAGGTTGAGGAGGCTTTTCGGGAGGAGCTTGATATCCATTCTCCTTCCCGCGTCATGATGAGTCTCGGCCGCTTTGCTTCAGTTGGTGTTGTCAAGGGGCTTGGCTCAGTTGATGTGAAAAAATTCGCTGAAAAACAAGCAGGCTCGCTTGCGGCCGCTTTTTCAGGCATGGGCGCTGCCGGAGGAAACGTCAAGGAGTGGCTTTTGGCCGCAATGAGCGCTACAAATACGCCATTAAGCTGGCTTCCGGGATTAATGACCATCGCTCAAAATGAATCCGGAGGCAATCCGAACGCCATTAACTTATGGGACAGCAACGCAAAAGCGGGGCATCCGTCACAAGGACTCATGCAGACAATCCCGAGCACGTTTGACGATCATAAAGCACCGGGCATGAATGATATCCGAAACCCGATTCACAACGCGGCAGCCGCCATCGGCTATATTAAAAGCCGCTACGGTTCGATCAACAACGTGCCGGGCATTAAAAGCATGAATCACGGCGGACCGTACATCGGCTACGCGAACGGCGGTTTGATTACGAAGGAACAAATCGCCCGTGTCGGCGAAGGCAATAAACGGGAGTGGATTATCCCTGAAGAACGGGGCATCCGCGGCCGTTATCTTCTTCAACAAGCGGCTCAAGCGCTGGGAATGGAAGTATCTGATCCGTCTCAGGCCGACCCGGCGTCGCTTTCTGCTGGCACAGTTTCTGCCGCAGTCACAGGAAGCCGGCAAACCGTACAAAAAGCAGGAACAAATGAAATTAAAATTGAATTCAGCGGCGAACAGCATTTCCATAATGGACAAGATGCCGACAGCCTGGCGGCCAAAATCAAACAGGCGCTGATCGATGAATTGCAAAAAGACATTTATACCGGAGCGAAGGGGGCCGTTGCTTTTGACTAAATCCGTTTATGAATTTTGGATATCACAGGGAAAGGATAAGCTCCGGCTTCCCGTTCTTCCTGAAGCAATTGATATCGCAAACAGTGTGCAGAATGATTCAGTGAAGGTCACCGGACTGGGAGATGTGACATTTATTGAAGAACCGGGAGCGAAAGAAATTTCGTTCTCTTCTTTTTTTCCAAAAAGATACAGCCCGATTGCTGAATATAAAAGCATCCCTTCACCAGAAAATGCAATCGCCAAAATTGAAAAATGGATGAAGGCGAAAAAACCCGTTCAGTTTTTGATTACGGGGACAAAAATCAATGTCACATGCAGCATTGAAAGCCTCAATTACAGTGAAGGCGACAATGAAATCGGTGACAGGAATTATGACATCGTGCTGAAAGAATATAAAACTGCATCTCCAAGAAAAATCAAACAAAAGAAAAAAACGAAAGCGAAGCGCCCGTCCAAAGCTTCTCCCAAAACGTACACGGTGAAAAAAGGAGACACGCTGTGGGACATTGCCGGGAAGTTTTACGGAAACCACACTGAGTGGAGGAAAATTTGGAACGCGAATAAAGCCGCTATGATTAAGCGAAGCAAACGGAACATCAGGCAGCCGGGGCATTGGATTTTCCCGGGGCAGAAGCTGAAGATACCGCAATGAAACGGGTGAATGAAATGATAGAACTATTTGTCATTAAAGAAATGGAGTGGCTTGAGCTGGTGACAGAAAGCGTATCACTTGAAGGCCGCAGATACCAGGCGCCGCGCTCGATTGAAGCGACGATTGTGGTCAAGCAGGGCAGCCAGACGTATTACAGCGTGTCAGAGGGTGATACGGTTTTATTTAAATGGAACGGGAAGGAGCTGTTCCGCGGCATTGTCTTTGCGAGAACCCCGGACGAGCATACCGTCGCCTTTACCGCTTATGATATGCTCCAGTATCTTGTGAAAAACCAAGATGTCTATGTGTTTTCCAATCAGCGCGCCGATCAAATCATTAAGAGAATCGCCAGCGATTTTCAAATTCCCGTCACGTCGATTGCCAATACGGGCCACACAATCAAGTCTCTCGTTTTTAAAAATGATACGAGTCTTTACGACATCATTTTAAAGGCGTTAAAGCAGACAAAAAGCCAGACGGGACGCCATTATCAGCTTTATTCAGAAAAGGGCAGGCTGGGATTGCGAGAGTGGCCGGAGCCGTCGGAGGTTTGGGTGCTGGAAACAGGTGTCAATATCACGGGGTATCAATACAGCACCTCAATAGACGATACCGCAACCCGTGTCGTCATGCGTCTTCAAAAAGACAACAAAACGGTGAAAGCAACTGCCAAAGACGATTCCGGCATGAAAACATTCGGCGTCTTGCAGTATACAGAAACGGTTTCTGACGACATTAACGAAGCCCAGCTGAAGCAGCGGGCAAAGGTCAAGCAGGCAGAGAAAAAGGGCGTGAAACAAGAGCTGAAAAACATTCAGGCCATCGGCATTCCGGGTCTGGAAAGCGGTCTGCCGGTGTATATTTCAATCCCGGAAATCGGGTTGGAAAAAACGTATTACGTTGATACGGACCGCCATGAATTCCAAGGAACGAAACACACGATGACCATTGATGTCACAGAGAAAAACGTCATGCCGGAGGGGACTTCCTGATGAAACTGAGTGATGCCATTAAACATTTAGCAGTCGGCGCGGTTGATGCCGGGGCGCCGGTAGAATTAATTCCGGCCGAAGTCACAGCCGCTGCGCCGCTCGAATTGAAATTGAAGGATCACGATAAGCTCATCATTCCGGCAGATGCCGTCATTGTACCGAAACGGATGAGAGCGGGGGAAGACGATCAGCTCCAGCCCGGAGAACGGGTAATGACCGCGGCTTTAACCGGCGGTCAATCGTTTTTTATACTGGACAAAATTTAGCCGCATTTCTGTATAATTGGGAAAAAACGGGGATGTGCATATAAGTCGAGAGACTGGATCATTTGGTGTTCACTGTCGCCAGTATCGAGCGGACCGTGCAATTTTACAACCGGATGCTGGGCATGAAGGCCTTACCTTCGGGGCAGGCAGAACCGCGCTTCCTTTTGGTGATCAGGAAATAAATCTGCATGAAGCCAATAAAGAGTTCGAGCCGAAAGCGCAGACTCCGACACCCGGGGCAGCCGATCTCTGTTTCATTACGGAAACTGCCATTCCGTTATCCGCCATGTGACGGAGGGCGGATTGACTATAGAGGAAGGACCGGTGAAACGCACGGGAGCGATAGGGGACATTTTATCCGTCTATATCAGAGATCCGGACGGAAATGTAATCGGAATTTCAGCCTATTGAAAGGCAAAGGAAAAGACCGCTTCATCTGATGAAGGGGGCTTTTTTTTATTGAACAAATGATAAAGGAGCGGGTGCAATGGCCCTGACACCGGAAATCGAATTTGATGATTTGGAGGATGTAAGTGAAGCCATTGAAACTTCACAAACCTACCGAATTGATTTTGAAAAGAACCGGATTACAAATGAACTGATAAGAGGGCTTGAAGCAATCAGGCAATTTGTCTATATCGCCCTTCATACAGAACGTTATTCGTATTCCGTTTTCAGCCATGATATCGGGAATGAGCTGCAGGAGGTTCTTTCTGATAATGAAACGACCGATGCTTATAAAAAAATGGAGATTCCAAGGCTCATTGAAGAAGCTTTACTGTATGATGACCGCATTTCCGCTGTGACAGATTTTGAGATTGAGAAACAAGATGATGCATTCCATGTCTCTTTCACAGTGGAAACCGATGACGGAATGCTTGAGATTGAGGAGGTGATGGGCAGGGATGTTTGAAGCACAGACATTTGAAGACATTATGGACAGAATGCTGTCACGAATAACGGCTGCCATTGATACAAGGGAAGGCAGCGTAATCTACAATGCGCTCGCACCTGCGGCGGCTGAACTCGCAAAATCTTATATTTGGCTTGATACCGTTCTGGAGCTTGTCTTTTCCGATACCGCGCAGGGAGAATTTCTGGACAGGCGGGCCGCGGAAGCCGGAATTGAAAGAACCGCTGCGACAAAAGCAGTAAGAGCCGGAGAATTTACATCAGGCGTCACCATTCCCGCCGGGTCCCGTTTTTTTGTCGATAACCTGTATTTTCAATATGCGGCTGACGGAACGCTCCAATGTGAAACGGCCGGTGAAGCGGGAAATGCCAACATTTCGGGGCGAAACCTGCTGCCGCTTGATACGATACCGGGGCTTGAGAAGGCGGTTATTCGTGATATTTTAATTCCGGGCCGTGAGGAAGAAGACGACGACAGCTTGCGGGAGCGCTACTTTATGCGTGTCCGCCGCGAGGCAGTCAGTGCAAATAAGCAGCACTATAAGCAATGGGCTGAAGAAGTGGACGGTGTCGGAAAAGCGAAAATCTTTCCGCTTTGGAACGGAGAAGGAACGGTAAAGGTCGTCATCACGAATGCGAACCTCGAGCCGGCATCAGCCATTTTGATTAAGAAAGTAAAGGATTATATTGACCCGGAAGAAGGACAGGGAGAAGGACAGGCCCCGATCGGAGCATCTGTAACGGTAGAAAGCGCTGTATGGAAGGATATTGAGATCTCCGCCACAGTTCTTCCTGAGCTAAACAGCTCAATTGATGAAGTGAAAGCTGAAATCGAAACGGGTGTCCTGAATTTATTTAAGAAAATGGCATTCGAAGAAAATACCATTCGCTTATCACAAATTAACAATATCGTATATAACTCGGCGTCCGTCAGTGACTACGCCGATATCAGGATCAACGGAGCAGCGGAAAACCTCGTGCTGAGCGATGTTGAAATTCCGGCACTCAGGCAGGTGACTATACTTGAGCAGACTCGATGATATGACGGCCTGCCTCCCGCTGTTTTTAACCCGGTTAAAAGAAATGGCGGAAATTCTGCAAGCGGAAGCCCCGGAATTTGATCAGCAGAATAACGGCATTTTTGATCTGACCGACCAGCTGTTTATCACGACGGCGACGTGGGGGCTTGACCGCTGGGAAAAAATATTAAAAATACCGAGGGAGTCAGGCGACACGGCTGAAATGAGACGATTGCGGCTCATTTCAAAGATGTCGAATATTCCGCCGATGACATATCAAGCCATTGAACAGGCGTTAAACCGCTTTTTGAAACATCCTTCTGCTCACGTCCGCCTGCTTCCGGGAGAATACCGTTTTAATGTCGATATCGTGCTTGACGATCTGCAGCACATAAGCGAGCTGATCGAGACGCTGGAAAACATTAAGCCCTCCCATTTGGCTTATACACTCAGGGCCGGATTAAACGAAACGCTGGAGCTGAAAGACCGTGTCATTCTCAACCATCGCAGATACCGGACGGCCAGTGAGCTGAAAGTCGGATATTCCGTCACACTCAACAATAACGAGGTGGTCTTACCATGATATCAACCGCATACAGACAGCGCGCGGCAGCAGATCTGAAAAGCAGAATCACAAAAGTGCTGTTAAACGGCAAAGAAACGCCGATCGCAGAAATAACCATAAATGACGCCGCCGTCACCGTCCTGACACGCCGGGAAGAAGACATCAAGCACATTGAAACCGTGCAGATAATCGATGAAACAGGCAGCGTCATCACAGAAAGAAAAACAAATGCAGACGTAAGCAACAACAGAACGCTCGACTTAAGATTTACGTTTGAGGTGGTGTAACGATGGCATATGAAGAAAAAACAGACTGGCTCCCGGACGACCCCATTAACGAAGATGACGTCAATCGCTGGGAAAAAGGAATAAAAGACGCCCATACAGATCTGGCAGCCCATAAAAACGATATGAACAACCCGCATAAAACGACAAAGGCGCAAGTCGGACTCGGAAATGTGGACAATGTACAGCAGGCAGCAAAAAAAGATGTTGATCAGCACGTCCAGGACCAAGACCGGCATTTGACCAAGGAGGAGCGTCAGACGTGGAATAACGGCCAGTTGTCAAAAATCACAAAAGATGACGGCTCTGTTTTAATCAATATTTCTGACGGACTGGATTTTCATAAAACAGCTGTCACTCAGAATAAAACCTTCACTTTTTATACGACGGATTCAGGGATAAATACTCCGCCGCAATCAACGGACGGCATTTACCTTTACTCTTCAAAGAATGACGGGGAGGCTGTCGCTTTTTCAAGTGACGGAGGACTCTGGAGAAAAACGCTGAAAAACGGCAATTGGACTGATTGGATGCTGTTTGAGACAGCTGCAGGCGCGCAAGAGAAAGTGAACGCGCATGCCGATAAGACGGATATTCATGTCACTCAGAAAGATAAAGAAAAATGGAATGCCGCTCAATTATTCAGTCTGACTGATAGTGACGGGAATTCAAAAACCATAACGGAAACAAACTTAGACAATATCAAAACGTCCGGTGTGTACTATATGTCTTCCCAGCATACGGAAAATAAGCCTGCGGAATACGGCCAATTAATTGTAATGCAGAGAACCCGCGGAACATCACCGACTTTTGTCCAGGTTTTTATGGATACAGTGTCTGCCGGAAACCCTACGTATGTCCGAAGCTTCAGCACGAAGGGGGTCTGGTCGGAATGGAGCAAAAGAGAAACTGATTCAGGCGCGCAAGCAAAAGTAGATGCACATGCCAACCAGAAAGACATCCATGTAACACAGACAGATAAAAATCAATGGAATGGCGCACA
Organism: Bacillus sp. ISL-51; assembly: GCF_018613535.1. Lineage (GTDB taxonomy): Bacteria > Bacillota > Bacilli > Bacillales > Bacillaceae > Bacillus. The sequence continues at coordinate 419,749 of NZ_JAGGQB010000005.1, read as the reverse complement.
GCTTTCTAAAATAACAAGTGATAACGGGAGCTATCTTCTTGCGATTGGTGATGAGGATGACTTTCTTGAAAAAATTAATAAAAACGGAAGGTCGTTTGGTACATTTTATTCAACCGGTAAAGCTGCAAATAGTCCAAGCAGTGCCTCAACTCGCGGTATGTTTCATTTTACATCGCTTGATAGTGAAGGAAGGGGAACATTTGGTTACGTAATTGCTGTCGATTATAAGAATAATATGTTTACAAACTATTTGGATTTAAACCTGGGCTGGCAGGGCTGGAGGCGTATTGTAACTGAACTTGATACCGAGAACGTACCTTGGATAAATGTTCCTTACAAAAATGGCGCTAAATCAGGAGACAGACCGCTTCAATATCGTAAAGTAGGGAACACCCTTCATCTAAACGGACACGTTCTGACTGATAGAGAAGTAGTTTTCGGGAGTATCCCGTCCTCTTGTGCACCTGCAAAAGGAGTTGTGACCATGGTTGCAGCAAGCGGTACCACCGGCTACAGCAAGGTTATTATTTATTCTAATGGAGATTTAAAGCTGACCGGTATTATGGCCAATGTTGAAAATAATGTTAATGGCTATTACATTGACCTTGTTGTGGCACTAACGTAAAGGCGGGAGAATATGAAGTTAATATTTCCTTATGGTAATGACAAGATTTATTTAGGCAGACCTGTTGAGCTTTATCCGGATTCTAAATTAGGAGACTATATCATGCCGAGTAACGCTACAGACTTACCGCCGGAAATAAACGGTGAAGGCATGTGGCGGCCGTATTTTGATGAAGAAAAACAAGAGTGGACGGAAACAGCTGACCAAGCTTATAAGGATAGCTTAAAAAAGGGTATTTCCCCAGCTTCAAATCCATCTCAACAAATTTATAATCTCGGTCAACAGCTGGCAAATGAAAAATTAGCAAGAAAAGCAGCCGAACAAGCCCAGCAAACACTTGGCATGCAGTTAGCTGCAGAGGTGTTGGCGAAACAAGAGGCTAAGCATGTGAATCAGTTTCTTGGCGAGCAATTAGCAGCTTTAAAATTGGATGTTATGAACTTAAAAGGAGAAATGAAAAATGAAACATCTTAACTTTTGGGTTTACGCTTTGTTTTATAAATGGGCCTCAGTACAAATGGTAAAACAGGCCGCGGGCTATCATGATTGCTCTGTTGAGGAGCTGGCTGAAGGTGTGGCTGCGCAGTATGTCACCCCTGGGGAATTCAAAGAAATAACGGGTGAAGCATACGAAAATGTAAAAACAAAGATGTAACCTCATAAGCCAAGCGGCTTTTTTTATTTGGTCTTACATGGTTAACAAACAAAGAAAAGGAGGCTGCACAATGAAAAAGTACTCATTTGAATTTCCTGGCCGGCCTGGCGCAGTAAAGGCTTATCGAGGCGGAAAAAACGATTATGTGACACCGGTTGCGAATATTTCCGGGATGGCAGAGCTTCTGACCAATACACCGCTTAAAGCTATTGAAGTCTATAGCCAGTTCGGACAAGACCGCTTGGGGGCCGTATTAATTGTAAAAGTACAGGGATGGGCTTACTCAGATAGCGACGGAACTCTTTTTATCGAAGAGAGTGAGGATAACAATTTCTGGACGGCAACAAAATCTATAGCAGTAAAGGCGGGGGTGCTGACCGCTGCCGATTGGTTATATCTATCTAAAAGATATTACCGTTTCCGCTATGAAAATGGCAGCCAAAAACAGTCCGAATTTGGTTTATACCAGTCTGTCGGAGCGGGTGACAGTGGTGCGGGGGACTGCGAGACTGAAGGGCAAGCTTCATTTGAAGATGTTGTTTTTCATGAAGATGCGGCTGAAACGGGAGAAGGAAATATTTTCTCAGCAGGAACACGAAAAAAACTCCTCGTCGAAATCACCGGCACAGCCGAATCAAGCATTGTTGCGTTCTGGGGCAGATCCTTCTCCGGAGAAAACCTGCCGATCAGAGGGGTTAAATCAGATGACGGGACTTTGTCCTGCGGTACGTCAGGAACACATGAAGCGTGGTCATTTGATATTGCCGGCTTTAAAGAAATTGTCATGGAAATTACGAAAATCTCAGGCGGGAGCCTTTCTGTGAAAGGGACGGCTGTGTCCTAAGGAAAACAGGCTTCCGAAGGGGGGTGAGAACAATGTAAAAGGGGGTTTTATTATTGCTGCTTGATGAACATACGCTGCAGAAAGAATTCGCGGGAATCAAAGGCGAACATAAGGTGTTAGAACAGCGGGTCGCGTCATTAGAGCGGGTGTCAGTCCGTCAGGACCAGCAAATCATGACACTGAATGAGAAGCTGAACAAGATTGAGGAAAATACGACATGGATTAAGCGGACCATTACAGGAGCCATCGTGACAGCAATATGCACGGGCATTATCGGCGGCGCCATCGCCATCATGTACAATCTGCTGCAAAAATGAGGAGGGACACAGATATGAAATACGCGGACAAAGGCACGGTCATCAGGACGGTGCTTCTTTTGCTTGCTTTATTGAACCAAACCTTGCTGATGTTCGGCAAGTCGCCACTAGACATTCAGGAGGACCAGGTCAATCAGCTTGCGGACACGCTATATGCCGCCGGATCCGCTATTTTTACGATCGGGACGACAGTGGCTGCCTGGTTTAAAAACAATTATGTAACATCAAAAGGGAAAAAACAGCAGGCTTTATAAAAAATAAACAATTTAACGAAGTAAGGAGAGATAAAAATGGTAAACATTATTCAAGATTTTATTCCGGTCGGTGCCGATAACCGCCCCGGCTATGCGATGACGCCTATCTATATTACAGTTCACAATACGGCGAATACATCTATCGGCGCTAATGCGAAAATGCACGCGCGTTATGTGAAAAATCCCGATACGCCCACAAGCTGGCATTTCACAGTCGATGATACAGAAATTTATCAGCATCTTCCGTTAAATGAAAACGGATGGCATGCGGGGGACGGGAACGGAGACGGCAACCGTAAATCAATCGGCATTGAAATCTGTGAAAATGCAGACGGCGATTTTCCAAAAGCTGTCGCAAACGCCCAATGGCTCATCCGCACATTAATGGCATCGCACAGTATACCGCTTGCAAATGTCGTCGAGCATAAGCATTGGTCAGGCAAGCTTTGCCCGAGAAGGCTTTTGGATATATGGGACGAATTTAAAGCGGGGATCGGTTCAGACAGCAGACAGACTTATACTGTACAAAAAGGGGACACGCTGTCGGCAATCGCGCGAAAATTCGGTGTCAGCGTAGCGGACTTGCAGAAATGGAACAACATTGCTGACCCGAATCTGATTCAAATCGGACAAGTGCTGTATGTCAGTGCGCCCGTACAGGTAACATATCCTCTTCCGGACGAGGTGATTCAGCTGACAACGCCGTATACATCCGGCGAAAAGGTATACCAGGTGCAAAACGCGCTTGCCGCGCTTTATTTTTACCCTGAAAAAGGAGCTGTCAACAATGGCATTGACGGCGTCTACGGTCCGAAAACAGCGAACGCTGTAGCCCGCTTTCAATCTGTGAACGGCTTAACGTCTGACGGCATCTACGGCCCGGCTGTAAAAGCGAAGATCATGATGCAGCTCACATAAAAAAAGCCGAGTCCCGGATGATTCCGGGATTCAGCTTTTCTTCTTTAATCGATTCAGCAGCCCGAGATTCCTCGCCTTCATCTTCAGCGAATAAGCGGAAAGCCCGAACCGTCCATAATCCACAAACTTCACACGCCGAACAATTTTTTTCACATGATCACCTGTCGCATCTGATGTAGTTGGTTTTATTATATGTAAAATAAGGAGAAAAGGAATAAGGACAAGAGCCGAGTCTCCTGTCCTTTAGTGTAATCAAGCTTTTTTTCCTTTATACTTATCAATCAGCCGTTCGTTTTCTTTGAAAATTCTTGCGGTATGAGGGCTGACTTGATAACTCCCGAAACTTGTCAATGAGCGTTTTTTGAGAATTTTAAACGGCTTTGCCGCCCGTTCCGGCTGACCATTATGAAAAGCCTGCTCCATTATCCGTCACCTTCCTCTTCTATTGGCAGCATTAAATCATAAATGCTCGTTAATGATGTGAAAAGCAAATAATCGAATTCCGTCAACAGGTTTTCTGATGTCAGTTTGATCACATAATGGCGGGTCTGGACTGTAAACGGAATAAGCACAAGCCTTCCTTTTTGATCATAGTAGACGTCTTTTCGGTTAAGGCGGGACTGAACATCCGCCGCATCAGGCATATGCTCTGTTAAGCGGTCCTTATCCGTCTGTGCGGAATAATCGCACAGCGAAACCGTGATGTTCATTTTTTCAGCATAGGCAGTTAACAGTCTGCTGATTCCTTCTGCATAAGCTTCTATACTTCCATAATAAACATGGATCGGTTCATTTTTCAACAGATATTGATAGGTTTTCAGTTTTTCGAGATAGTTGTGCAGCATTTCGTTATTTTCTTCTAAAATTTCCCGCGTATCCGTCTCTAATTCATTACCGGCGAGCTTTTTAATATAAGCGCTCAAAAAGATGAACGCATCTATAAGGGCAAAGCTGACGGCAGCGGTTAAATACTTGTTCCAGTCGGTAAAGAGGGACTCAGGCTCGTATGTCCAATAAACCATCGCGCCTACTACAAATAGTAAATACCACGTTTTGCGTATGGCAAACATTTTTTCTTTGACTTTTGCCTCAAACCGCCAGGATGCATAAACATATAAAACAAGCGCGGCCGCCATGCACCACACCATAATTTGAAAAAATAAAAGCATGGGCACCCCTCACATTCGAAAAATGGTCTGCTTATTTTCATTCTATGTCATGGAATCATTTTCCTGTCACAAAAAAACCGCTTCTGTTAAGAAGCGGGTGATATATCAGAAGAAGATATCTAAGATAAAAAAGGCAATGGCGCCGAGTGTTCCTGAGATCGGCAGCGTGATAACCCATGTAATAAGCATCCGTTTGGCCGTTCCCCAGTTTACGCCCTTTACGCGGTGGGAAGCGCCCACGCCCAGGATGGAAGACGAGATGACGTGTGTCGTGCTGACCGGCAGATGGATAAATGTCGCGCCGAAAATAATGGCCGCGCCGGTTAAGTCGGCAGATACGCCGTTTACCGGACGGATTTTCATAATTTTGCCGCCGACGGTTTTTATGATTTTCCAGCCGCCGATTGACGTACCGAGACCCATCGCAGCCGCACATGAAAGCTGCACCCAGAAAGGGATCGCATCACTTTTATGTAAGTTTGCAGTCATTAGTGCCATCGTAATGATACCCATCGCTTTTTGCGCGTCATTTGTTCCGTGTGTATAGGACTGAATCGCAGCCGTTAAAATCTGCACTCTGCGAAACCGTTTGTTCGTTTTCGCCAAGTTGCTGTCTTTAAAAATCAGCTTTACGATTGAATAAACGGTAAAGCCGAGGACAAAGGCGATAATTGGTGATAAAATAAGTGCTTCGATAATTTTAATAAATCCTTTATAATTCAGCGAAGCAAAACCTGACGCCGCAATGGCCGCACCGGCAATCGCCCCGATAATCGCATGAGAAGAGCTGCTCGGGATGCCGAAATACCAAGTGATTAAGTTCCAGGTGATCGCCGCGAGCAAAGCCGCGAGTATCACAATCGAACCGTTGTCTAATGTATAAGGATTCACAATATCCTTCGTGATGGTTTTGGCTACGCCTGTAAACGTCATAGCTCCGAGAAAGTTCATGATAGCGGCCATGATAATTGCGTGCCGCGGCTTCAGCGCTTTTGTCGAAACCGAGGTGGCGATTGCGTTGGCGGTATCATGAAATCCGTTAATGAAATCAAATATCAAAGCACAAATGACAATTAAGATCGTTAAAATTAATAATGTACTCATGATAACCCCTCGTTACGCGTTTTTCATAATGATGGTTTCAAGGTTATTGGCAACGCTTTGGCAAGAGTCGGCAATTTCCTCAAGCGTTTCGTAAATCTCGCGGTATTGAATGACTTTAATCGGGTCGGTTTCTGTTCCGAACAGATTTTTTAAAGATTTACGGTGCAGGTTATCACAGCTGTGCTCGTATTCTTTAATTTTAATGGCGTGAGGGTGAATGTCCTTTAATCGGTTTTCTGCGAGCAATTCAATTGTGATTAAAATTTCCTTCGCACACTCTCTTATGTAGCCGCTGAACTTATCGATATGTTCGTCAGAAGAGGTGATTGAGAAAATCTCCATCATCGCTGAAAAATGTTCGATTCCGTCAAGCACGTCATCGAGGCTGTTCGTCAGCTCAAGGATGTCTTCACGTTCAATGGGAGTGATAAAAGCTTTGTTCAGCTCTTTAATCATGACATGAACATGATTATCTCCTTTCGTTTCAAACTCTTTTAACGTATCGGCAAATTCCTTCAAAGTCGTTTGGTTCGTGACTTTAAAATTCACAAAATATTCTGCGGTTTCGTCTATATTTTTTGCGATTTCTGTTAAAAGGAGTGAGAACTTATCTTTTTTTCTTCTTATCATTAAAAACCCTCCATTGTTTGAATGAGACAATGCACACATCAAATTATTATATAGCCTTTTGTCGAAAAAAAACAGGTAAAGTCGAAAAAAACGCCTCTTGATTTTTTCGTAAAAACGTGTCTCATCCCGTTCTTCTTATATTATCCCACTTCGCCAAAAAAACGTAACATACTTCGAATTCAGACATCTTGCTTAAAAAGTATAACAAAAGATGTGAATTTCCTGTCAACTTTTGCGCGTGATTTTAATGAAAAAAAACGGCTCCCGTAATAGGAACCGTTTAATTTGCTTTTTTCATCCAAAAATACAGCGGCAATCCGGCAAGACCGATCAAAATGGACAGCCCGCAGCTTAAGGTGTCTGTGATGACCGTGCTGACTAAAACAAACAGTGAACCCGCGATGGCCAAAACAGGGACGACTGGGTACAAAGGGACGCTGTAGGCGCGTTTTTTGCCGGCGTTCTTTTTTCGCAGGATAAATACCGCGAAAAAGGCCATGACGTAAAAAATATAAATCATAAAAATGGAGACCTCAGACAGCTTATCCGGATTGCTGACGATCATAAAAATAACGGCGAGCGCAATCTGGAATGACACCGCGATCCACGGGGTGCGGAACGCCGGGTGTACGCGTGAAAGCTGTTTGGCAAACGGAAGCTGTTTTCGTTCCGCCATCGCAAATGAGATACGCGGAAAAGCGAGAATTTTTCCGTTTAAACAGCCGAAAATACTGACGATGATTCCGACGCTGATCAATTTTCCGCCGATGGCGCCAAACAGCATTTCAGCCGCCGTGCTTGTCGCGTTTTCACCGAGCTTGACGATGTCGGTTGCAGAAAGAATGTGTAAAAGGGCGAAGTTAATGAAAAGATAGACCGCGGTCACGACTAACAGCCCGCCCGTCATCGCTTTCGGCAGCAGTTTTTCAGGATTTTTCATTTCTCCTCCGAGAGCGGAAAGTAAAATCCAGCCGTCGTAGGCAAAGAGTGTTGCCAAAATCGCCGCGCCGAAATTCATGTCGGAGATGCTGCTGGTGACGGCGCTGAATATGTGCTGATCGCCTTTCCAAAGACCGAAGACAATCATGCAGATGATCGGTATCAGTTTTCCGACGGTCGTAATTCCCTGAACGATTCCGCCGTATTTCGTTCCGATGATATTAATGATGCTTAAAAATAAAACGGCCAAAATTCCGATTACCTTTGACCAGCCTGAATTCCAGCTGAAAAGATGCGCCATTAAGGAACCGAAATATAACCCGATCGCTCCGATAATGGCTGGGCCGTAAATGATAATTTGAACCCAGCCGCACAAAAAGCCCCAAAACTCGCCGTACACTTCCTCAAGGTATGTATACAGCCCGCCTGTTTTCGGAATCTGCGTGCCGATTTCCGCAACGGTCAAACCCCCGGCAAGCGTTAATATTCCTCCTAACAGCCATGCTAAAAGCGCAGTTTTCGAATCACCGGAGTAGGCAAGCACGGTGCCGGGCTTCATAAATACGCCGGAACCGATAATGGTGCCGATGACAAGAGAGAGGGCAATTGTCATCCCGATCTCTTTTTTTAATCCATTTTCTTCAGTCTGCATATCCTGTCCCTCCAATGTAAAAGCTTCTTGTTGAAAAAACTATTTTACATATTGTAAACCCTATTTGCTAAAACACGAATTAAATAAATTTTCTGATTTTACGTATTTCCTTATAAATACAGGTTTTTATTCTTGGAAACTGAAATGTTTTGTCTGAAATAACGAATATTATTTATTGCGGAATAGAAATAGTTCGTGGTTTTTTTCGTGAGACACGAGGGAGACCTGATTTGCGGAGCAGATGTATTGACTTTATGCTCCGAATAAAATAGGTTTGTATATATAGAAAATATCTCGAAATCGAGATAATTAAATGGAGGATAACAAAATGAAGGTTAAGGGAATTCACCATGTGTCGGCTTTAACGGCTGACGCACAAAAAAACTTAGATTTCTATAGTAAGGTCATGGGATTGAAACTTGTGAAGAAGTCCGTCAATCAGGATGAGCCGACAATGTATCATTTGTTTTACGGAGACGAAGCTGCCAATCCGGGTTCTGAGCTGACGTTTTTTGAAATTCCCCGGATCGCGCCGTTTCATGCGGGGACAAACAGCATTTCTTCTATCGGTCTGCGCGTGCCGGACACCCAAGCTCTTCAATATTGGAAAAAACGATTCTATGAACATCAGGTCGCTCACGGTGACATCATAAAAACAGCCGGAAGAGACACTCTTGCTTTTCAAGACCATGAGGGGCAGCGGCTTATATTGACGGCTGATGAAAAAGGCAGAAACATCGGTGAAGCCGTGAAACAAAGCGGCATTCCTGAAGAATATTCCTTCCGCGGCCTCGGTCCGGTGGAATTGACCGTTCCGTACGCTGAACCGACCCTGCGTGTGTTAACTGACATATTGGGATTCACGGAAATCGGAAAAGAAACACATGAAGGCCGGGGAACCGTCACGGTGTTAGAATCCGGAGACGGCGGGGCGGCGACAGAAATCCATCTGATCGAAAGAAGCGATCTTCCTCGTGAGCGCCAAGGAAAAGGAAGCGTTCATCATGTCGCATTCCGCGTTAAAGATGAGGAGGAGCTTGCCGCCTGGCACCGCCTCATCAGCAAAGAGGGATTCGGCAACTCCGGCATTGTGGAGCGTTATTATTTCAAAGCGCTGTACTTCCGGGAGCCTAACGGAATCCTTTTTGAATTATCAACAGACGGCCCGGGGTTTATGGTGGATGAAGCGCCAGAGGAGCTCGGTAAAACGATTGCGCTGCCTCCTTATCTTGAGCATCGCCGTTCTGAAATAGAAGCGCGCCTCAAGCCGATTCAGTAAATAACAGATGTAAAAAGATGCCGTCCGGCTTTTACGGAGGCATCTTTTTTGTGCTTTTAGAAAGTAACGGGACGGTCTGTTCACTTGGCATTTCCTGTTTATCATTCTTTTTACCTATTTGTAAATGGCAAAATAATTGTCTTTGTTTATTAATAATTTTTTCACATTTGGTTGTTACACTGTATCAAAGTTAGACAAAAGGAGTGAAAACAAAGGTGAAAATGAAAAAACGCGAGATGGATGCAGTCTTAATCATCATTTTACTCGCTTCTGCATTCTTGAATATGTACAACATCTGGAATGACGATACGGTGAATCCTTATTACACCGCAGCAGTAACGAGTATGCTTCAAAGCTTTCATAATTTCTTTTACGCTTCATTTGACGCAGCCGGTTTTATCACGGTGGATAAACCGCCCGTTACATACCAAATCCAAACGATCAGCGCACTGATATTCGGTATGCACGGGTGGAGCGTCATCCTGCCTCAGGCATTGGCTGGTGTAGGATCAGTACTTCTTATGTACTTATTAATTAAGCCGACGTTCGGCAAAACGGCGGCACGCATTGCCTCATTTGTTATGGCATGTACACCGATTGCTGTAGCTGTAGCACGGACAAACAATGTCGATGCATTACTCGTGTTTTTCCTCTTGCTGGCAACGTGGCTTCTCTTTAAAGCCATAAGAAAAGGAAAGCTGATCTGGCTGTTGGCGGCATTTTTTGTAGTTGGCGCAGGTTTTAATACAAAAATGCTTCAGGCTTATATGATCTTACCGGCCTTCTTGTTGTTCTATCTGATTGCGGCAAACGCCGCAATGAAGAAAAAAATCATTTCATTGGTAAGTGCGTTAGCCGTATTAGCAGCTGTTTCGTTATCATGGGCGCTCATTGTTGACAATATTCCCGCCAGCAAACGGCCTTATATCGGAAGCAGCCAGACAAACTCCGTATTGGAATTGGCTTTCGGCTATAACGGAATTCAGCGGCTGACAGGCCAAAATTCCGGCGGCGGTCAGGGAGGGCCGAACGGAGACGCTTCAAAAGAAATGTCTTTTTCCGATAAAGGTTCATCACAAACTCAAGCACCGCCTAACAACTCATCGAGCAGCAGTTCATCTCGTAATGACAAATCATCAAACGGCACTATGACGGCACCTCCATCCAACGGGCAAATGCCAAGCGGCGGTGAAATGCCGAATGGGGGTCAAGGCGGACCTGGCGGCGGCAAAGGCGGTACAGGAACCGGCTCGAAAATGCAATCAGGCTCAGGAATGTTCGGAACGGGAACTCCTGGTCCGCTGCGGCTCTTCCAAACAGAACTATCTGATCAAATCAGCTGGCTGCTGCCGTTTGCGATTTTTGGAATCGCAGGCTTATTCATCGCGGGAGCGAGAGAAAGAAGATTATCTGTCGAGCAGAAGGAAATGGTTTTCTGGGTAGCGTGGCTTGTGCCAATTGCAGGATTCTTCAGTGTGGCAGAATTTTTCCACCATTATTATCTCATTATGCTGGCACCTCCGATTGCGGCTCTTGTCGGTGCGGGATGGGTTGCTCTTGTTCACCTGTACCGCAATCAGACAGGCTGGAAATCATGGCTTCTCCCGGCAGCGATTATTGCCACAACTGGATTTGAATTGTTTATTCTCAGAAACTACAACGATCAAATCGGTGCAGGCTGGAGCATTGGCGCAGGTGTTATCGGCGCGTTGTCTGCAATTGCTCTGCTGGTGTTCAAACAGCGTCAACAACCGGTCAGTTATTATGTATCACTTGCAGCTCTTCTCGTATTGCTGGTGATGCCGATTTATTGGGCAAGCACACCGCTTCTGTACGGAGGCAACAGTTCACAGCCTGAAACAGGGCCCCAGCTCGCATCAATGGGCGGAAAAGGCATGGGAATGTCTGATGCAACTGTAAATGAAAAACTGATCAAATATGTAGAGAAGAATAATTCCGGAGCGGAATTCCTGTTCGCCACAACCGACTCGAATACAGCGGCGCCATATATTATTAAAACGAAAAAGGCTGTCATGGCTATTGGCGGATTCAGCGGTTCTGACCCGGCTGTCACGCTGACTCAATTTAAAAGGCTTGTAAAAGAAGGAAAAGTGAAATACTTCTTAGCTTCTGGAATGGGAAAAGGCGGAAACAACGATATTGTTGAATGGGTTCAGAAAAACGGGAAGAAAGTGTCTTCAGATAAATGGCAATCAAGCTCTGATCAGAAGACAAAAAATACTGGTCCAACTGATACATCAAGCAACGGCAAGGCTTCAGGCAAAAACGGCCGAATGGGCGGCGGACCTGGCGGAATGAATCAGTCAGCTGCATTATACGAACTAAATGCTGATGAATAGGAGAAAAAAACATGAACAGACATACTCAATATTCCATTGTCGTCCCGGTTTATAACGAAGAACTCGTCATTCGCACGACTTATCAGCGTTTGAAAGAAGTCATGGATCAAACGAAAGAGCAATATGAATTAATCTTTGTTAACGATGGAAGCAAAGACCGCAGTATTGAGATTTTAAGAGAGCACAGCCTCATTGATCTGAGAGTGAAAATTATCGATTTTTCCAGAAACTTCGGACACCAAATCGCAATTACAGCAGGCGTGGATTACGCAGAGGGGAATGCAATCGTCGTCATTGACGCCGATTTGCAGGATCCTCCCGAATTAATTCTGGAGATGATTGAACAGTGGAAGGAAGGCTTTGATGTCGTGTACGCCGTCCGGACAAAACGAAAAGGCGAGACCTTTTTCAAGAAACAGACAGCTGCTATGTTTTACCGGCTGCTGCGGAGCGTGACTGATATCGATATCCCGATCGACACCGGCGATTTTCGCCTGATGGACAGAAAAGTCTGTGATGAAATGAAAAAATTAAAAGAGAAAAACCCTTTTGTCAGAGGTCTTGTCAGCTGGGTCGGCTTTAAGCAGACCTCTGTCGAATACGAGCGTGACGAAAGGCTGGCGGGAGAAACGAAATACCTGCTTAAAAAGATGCTGAAGCTCTCAATGGACGGCATTACAACGTTTTCCCATAAACCGCTCAAGGCTGCAAGCTATGCGGGAATGCTCATGTCAGGCGCAGGTTTTCTCTATATGTTTATCGTTTTATATATGAAACTGTTTACAGACAGCACGATTACCGGCTGGTCATCCCTGATTGTGATACAGCTGTTATTCAGCGGCATTGTCCTTCTGATTTTAGGAATGATCGGTGAATATATCGGAAGAATTTATGACGAAGCAAAAGACCGCCCGCTTTATATCGTTCAAAAAGCGTACGGCATTAAAAAACAAAACATCTGCCGCGACCAGCATATGTCGTGATCCAAATGCTCTGTCCGCTTATGGACAGGGTGTTTTTTTGTTATTTAACACATTGCGGGAGGTTGACTAGTGGTGCAGCTTTATACGATGAGCTGTCTTTCGAAATCTGCCGGGGGGAGGTGAAGGCTGATCTGCAAAAATATTATGCCCGCCCATACCAGCACAAGACCTTACCCTTCATCAGTATGCGTCCTCCTGAACGTTTCGTTTTCTATAAAAAACCCAAGGCTGCTGGCCTTGGGTTTGTGTTAAGAAGAGGTTTCTTCTTTTTGATTCAGTTTGATTTTTTTTGTCATTTCTTTGCCGTTTCTGAGAATTTTCACTTCAACGGTGCTGCCGACCTTTGTATCCTTGTAAAGAATGTTGCGAAGCTCGCTGCCTGTATCAGTTTCTTTGCCTTTTAAGCTGATGATGATGTCTTCTGCCTTCAGTCCGGCTTTTGCGGCAGGTGAGCCTTGTGCCACTTCACGGATATAAACGCCTTTATCCAGCTGTTTGCCGAAGAGGCCGAGCGTGCCTTCCTGATAGTTTTGCGGCACTTGCTCCAAGTCTATCATGCTGACGCCGATATAAGGACGTTCCACCTGTCCTTTAGAGAGGAGCTCTTCGGCGATCGGTTTTACGTCGTTGCTTGGGATTGCAAAGCCGATGCCTTCTACGTCGTCTTCACTGATTTTCATGCTGTTGATGCCGATGATTTTGCCGTCTGTATTCAACAGCGGCCCGCCGCTGTTGCCGGGATTGATGGCCGCGTCGGTTTGGATGACGTTAATGCTGGACTCTCCGGCTGACGTAGAAATGGAAACGGTTCTGTTTAAGCCGCTCACAATTCCTTGTGTCACGGTGCGCGAAAGGTCTTTTCCGAGCGGATCACCGATGGCAACGACCGATTCACCCGTTCTGAGAGAGGATGAGTTTCCGAAGCTCGCGACTTTTGTCACGTGTTTATCACTGATTTCTAATACGGCTAAGTCCGTTAAAGAATCTCTGCCGACAAGCTTGGCTGTTATACCTGTGCCATCGTACAATGACACTTTAAGAGAAGAGGCGCCTTCAACCACATGGTTGTTCGTAATGATATACGCTTTTCCGTTTGCTTTTTTGAAAATGACGCCCGAGCCTGAGCCTGTTTCGGTATCATCACCCGATGAGCCTGAGCTTGAGTCAGAACTTGATCCGAAGCCGAACAGCGAATCAGAGCTGCTTTGCTGCTTTTGAAGATTTGTAATGCCGACGATTGCCGGTGAGATGTCTTCTACCATATTCGAAATTTTTGCTGAATCTTTTGACGAGCTGTCGGACGCCGTTGTGTTTTTGCCGGAATCAGAAGACGTCTGCTTTGCGGTTACCGATGATGTTTCCTGCGCCGGCGCCGTGCTTGCTGTGTCTTGAGATTGATGATCGCCAAGCGGTGTAAATGTATAAATTCCCAGGGCGAGCCCTCCGCCGATGACCCCGCCGAGGAGCGGTCTGAACCACCCGAAGCTGCGCTTTTTCTTCTCCTCATCCTGTAAGGTGTATCTGGCGGGGTGCGGGTGCTGATCAGGATTTTCTTTCACTAAAAGGACTTCCTGTTCTTTTTGGTCTGTCCGATTTTCATCACGATAGTTATCCATCATGTTCACTCCGTTTCTCTATTTCATCATAGCATGATTTGCCGATTATGACTGACTCCATCTTAAACAAAAAGTGTGGGATAATAATGAAAAGATTATGGGAAATTGTGAAAAAGTGCGGAGATTTACTAAAAAGGGTACACTGCTTAAGGAAGCTATGAACAGAGAGGAATGATGAGATGGGCCGCATCGGTTTGATAGGGTACGGCAGCATGGCGGAAATGATTGCTCTCCGTCTGCTGAGAGATCAACAGATTACGGAGCGTGATCTTTTTATTGATACGAGAACAAGAGGGGAGCGTCTGCAGGCGCTGCTTTCTGAATATCCTTCGGTACAGATTGACTCCCTTGAGGTATGGGCTGAAACATGCAGTCTGATTTTCATCTGCGTACCTCCGCTGTATGTGCTGGAAACGAAGCAGCGCTTAGATTCATTCATACATGGCGACACGCATGTTGTCTCCATTGCGGCCGGCGTGCCATTACAGGCGCTTGAGGCAGGATCAGACACAGCTGTCAGCCGATATATTCCCGCATTGACGTCAGAAGTAAAAGCCGGCGTGTCGCTGATCGTTCATGGCGGAACGGTATCTTCGACCCAAAAAAACCATTTGAATGAGCGATTGTCAGCCTTTGGAACGGTAAGAGAAATAGAAGAGGACAATCTGGATGCCGCCAGTAATTTAACAAGTTCAGCACCGGGGTTGATCGCCGCCTTATTTGAGGAATTCGCGCTGTCAGCCGTTAAAAACAGCCATTTATCAAAAGAGGAAGCTTTTGAATTTCTCGTTCACTCGCTGTACGGCACCGGAAAGCTTTTGCTGGAAAAGAAAATCACGTTTCAGGAAACGTTAACGCGCGTGGCGACAAAAGGAGGCATAACAGGAGAAGGAGCCGATGTCATCCGATCCGCCGCCCCTGCCATGTTTGATGAGGTTTTTGAGAGAACACTTGATAAATACCGTAAGCTTTCAGAAAATGTCAAATCCCGCATGTGAACATATGCGGGATTCTTTTTGTCAATTGTGAACGATAATCTACTGCTGATATTGCATGTTTCGTTCTTTTTTAATATAATTTGTAAGAATATTCATAATTTAATAACGAAATTTTAGATAAAAAAGGAGGCATTAT
Source organism: Bacillus sp. ISL-51 (assembly GCF_018613535.1). Classification (GTDB taxonomy): domain Bacteria; phylum Bacillota; class Bacilli; order Bacillales; family Bacillaceae; genus Bacillus. The sequence goes on along the minus strand of NZ_JAGGQB010000005.1, from coordinate 404,270 downwards.
ATGAAACTGTATGTATCTGCAGACATGGAAGGGATTTCCGGCCTGCCGGACGAAACGTTTGTCAATTCCCGGATGCACAACTATGAGCGCGGCCGTGCCATCATGACGGAGGAAGCAAACTATTGCATCACAGCAGCGTTCAATAACGGCTGTACGGAAGTGCTCGTGAATGACAGCCATTCAAAAATGAATAATTTGCTCGCCGAAAAGCTTCACCCCGAGGCTGAATTAATTACAGGGGACGTGAAGCCGTTTTCGATGATGCAGGGGCTTGACGAATCATATACGGGTGCGATATTTATCGGCTATCATGCAAGAGCCTCGACCCCGGGGGTCATGTCCCACAGTATGATTTTCGGTGTGCGTCACTTTTACATAAACGATACGGCGGTCGGTGAACTGGGACTGAATGCCTATCTCGCCGGATTTTTCGATGTGCCGGTGATTATGGTTGCCGGAGATGACCGCGCCGCAAAAGAAGCGGAGGATTTGATCCCGAATGTAACGACTGCCGCCGTGAAACAATCGATCTCAAGAACAGCGGTAAAATGCCTGTCACCTGTAAAAGCCGGCCAGCTCCTGACGGAGAAAACAGCCTATGCGCTGAAACATAAAGATAAGGTCAAACCGCTTACGCCGCCGGACAGACCCGTTTTAGGCATTGAGTTTGCCAACTATGGACAGGCAGAATGGGCGAATTTGATGCCGGGGGCTGAAATCGTTCCGGGCACGACAACCGTTCAATTTCAGGCAAAAGATATGCCGGAAGCCTATCAGGCCATGCTGGTCATGACAGAACTCGCCATGAGAACATCATTCTGTTAAAGGGGTGAACGGCTTTGGTACGGTATATCATTAAACGTTTTATAGCAATGGCCATGACTGTTTTGGTCATCACCACCTTGACATTTGTCATGATGAAGGTGATACCCGGCTCGCCTTTTAACGAAGAGCGCGGAACAAACGAAGCGGTTCAGCGAAATCTCGAATCCTACTACCATCTGAACGAACCTCTCATTATCCAATACACCATCTATCTAAAATCCATTCTCACATTTGATTTCGGTCCATCTATCAAAAAACCGTCAGACAGTGTAAACGATATGCTCGAACGCGGATTTCCCGTTTCCTTTGAGCTCGGCATGACCGCGATTGTCATTGCCGTTGTTTCGGGCCTCGCGCTCGGCATTACCGCCGCCCTCCGGCGAAACGGCTTTCTCGACTATGCGGCGATGAGCCTGGCGGTTCTCGGGATTTCCATTCCCAACTTTATTATGGCAACACTGCTAATCCAGCAATTTGCCGTCAATCTGAAATGGCTTCCCGCGGCGACCTGGACGAGTCCGGTTCATATGGTGCTGCCGACCGCGGCGCTTGCCGTCGGCCCGATGGCGATTATCGCGAGGCTGACAAGGTCAAGCATGGCAGAGGTGCTTACCCAGGATTATATCCGCACCGCCAAAGCAAAAGGGCTTTCTCCTATGAAAATCATTTTAAAACATGCATTGAAAAACGCGCTCATGCCCGTGATTACCGTGCTCGGCACGCTGGTTGCCAGTATATTAACGGGGAGTTTCGTCATAGAAAAAATCTTTGCCATCCCCGGAATGGGAAAATACTTCGTGGAAAGTATTAATCAGCGGGACTATCCCGTCATTATGGGAACGACCGTTTTTTACAGTTTAATTCTGATTGTCATGCTGTTTTTAGTAGATTTGGCATACGGTCTGTTAGATCCGCGCATAAAACTTCATAAGAAAGGGTGAACGCTATGAATCTCTCCGCAGAAGCAGGGAAGCGCGCAGAAGTGCCTGACGATTGGTTTCAGCCGGCCGGTGAAAAAAATGGCGAGTCTGAGTCCGTCAAACGTCCGAGTCTGTCATACGCTCAGGATGCGTGGCGGCGGCTCAAAAAAAATAAATTGGCGATGGCCGGGCTTTTTATTCTGCTGATTCTGTTTATAATGGCGATTTTCGGCCCGCTGATTTCACTGCACAGTGTAACCCGCCAAACGCTCGCTGAGCAAAATCTCCCGCCGTCTTCGTCTCACTGGTTCGGGACTGACGAGCTTGGCCGGGACGTGTTTACAAGAACATGGTACGGGGCGCGGATTTCTTTATTTGTAGGTGTGATGGCGGCGCTGATTGATTTTTTGATAGGCGTCATTTACGGAGGCATCGCCGGCTACAAGGGAGGCCGCACAGACAGCGTTATGATGCGAATCATTGAGGTCCTCTACGGCCTGCCGTATCTGCTCGTTGTGATTCTGCTAATGGTGCTGATGGGCCCCGGCCTCAGTTCGATCATCGTTGCTTTAACCGTCACAGGATGGGTCGGCATGGCGCGGATCGTCAGGGGGCAGGTGCTTAAGATGAAGCATGATGAGCATGTCCTCGCCTCAAAAACCTTCGGCGCAAAAACATTTCGGATTATTAAGAAAAATCTTTTGCCGAATACGATGGGGGCCATTATTGTGCAGATGACGCTCACTGTTCCGGCGGCGATTTTTGCGGAATCATTTTTAAGTTTTCTCGGGCTCGGCATTCAGGCGCCGTTCGCCAGCTGGGGTGTGATGGCAAATGACGGCTTGCCGACAATTTTATCAGGCCATTGGTGGCGGCTGTTTTTTCCGGCCTTTTTCATCTCCTTGACAATGTACGCTTTTAACGTGCTTGGCGACGGCCTGCAGGACGCGTTAGATCCTAAGCTGAGGAGGTAGCAGTATGGCACATAAAGTCCTTTCAGTTCAAGACCTGCATGTTACTTTTTCAACGTACGGAGGCACTGTTAAGGCTGTAAGAGGCGTCAGCTTTGATTTGTATAAAGGCGAAACGTTTGCGATTGTCGGCGAATCTGGCTGCGGAAAAAGTGTGACATCCCAAACAGTGATGGGTCTTCTTCCAAAACATTCAGCAAGGATTGAATCCGGGAGCATACAGTTTAAACAGAAAGACCTTTGCAAATTGCCGGAACGGGAAATGCGGGGGATACGGGGGCGGGATATCTCGATGATCTTTCAAGATCCGATGACGGCGCTGAACCCCACCTTAACCGTAGGAGATCAGCTTTCAGAAGCACTTCTGGAACACCGGGCCATGACAAAAAAACAAGCTGAAGCCGAGGTGCTCTCCATGCTGGGACTGGTCGGCATTCCTGATTCGAAGACGCGGCTCAAGCAATACCCCCACCAGTTAAGCGGCGGTATGCGGCAGCGGATTGTCATCGCGATGGCTCTTATATGCGAGCCGGAGATTATGATCGCCGATGAACCGACAACGGCCCTTGATGTGACGATTCAAGCACAAATACTGGAATTGTTTAAGGAGATTCAAAGAAAAACCGGCGTATCTATTATTCTGATCACACATGATCTTGGTGTTGTCGCCCAGGTTGCTGACAGGGTAGCAGTCATGTATGGAGGGAAAATTGCGGAAATCGGCACGAGGCATGATATCTTTTATCATCCGAACCATCCTTACACAAAAGGGCTGCTCCATTCTGTGCCGCGGCTGGATATGGAAGGGGCTGAGCTTATGCCGATTGACGGCACGCCGCCTGATTTATTCGATCCTCCGGCGGGATGTCCGTTTGCGGCCCGCTGTCCGGACAGGATGATCGTCTGTGAGAAAGTATATCCCGAAACAACCGTTAAATCAAAAAGCCACATGGTAAATTGCTGGCTCCAGGACGAACGCGCAGAGCAGCGCGTGCAAAAACAACTGACAGCAGCAGAGGAAAAAGGAGGATTCAGATGAAAAAGAGATGGGCGATAGGAGTTGCGGCTGCGCTTTCGTTTGCCTTGATGGGCTGTACGGCCAATGAGCAGGCGGGAACGGAAGCTGGCGGAGGGAAAGCGAAAGAGCAGGGGAGTGAGACCGTGCTCCGGCTGAATAATGAGAATGAGCCGACCTCATTCGATCCTCCGATCGGATTTAATAATGTGTCGTGGCAGCCGCTGAACAACATCATGGAGGGATTGACAAGGCTCGGAAAAGATAATAAACCCGAACCTGCCATGGCAAAAAGCTGGAAGGTGTCCGATGATAAGCTGACGTATACCTTTACGATACGGGATGACGCCAAATGGACGAACGGCGATCCGGTCACAGCCGGCGATTTCGTATATGCCTGGAAACGGATGCTGGATCCGAAAACGGGTGCATCCTCCGCTTTTCTCGGCTACATGATAAAAGGCGGAGAAGAATTTAACAGCGGAAAAGGCAAAAAAGAAGATGTGAAAGTCACCGCAAAAGATCAGAAAACGCTTGTCGTGACGCTTGCTGCCCCGCAAGATTATTTTCTGAGCGTGGTTTCAAATCCGGCGTATTTTCCTATTAATGAAAAGGTCGCCAAGGCTGATCCGAAATGGTTCACTGAAGCGAAGAGCTTTGTCGGGAACGGGCCGTTTAAATTGACCGAATGGAAGCATGACGACAGTATCACAATGGAAAAAAACGATTCGTACTGGGATAAAAAGACTGTCAGGCTTGATAAAATCACGTGGGCGATGGTCAGTGACCGCAATACAGACTATCAGATGTTCCAGTCAGGAGATTTAGATACGTCATATGTTCCGGCCGAGCTGAGCGAGCAGCTGACGGGTCAGAAAAATGTTCATACGTGGGATCAGGCCGGCCTGTATTTTTACCGTTTTAATGTGAAAATGGAACCGTTTCAAAATGAAAAGATCAGAAAAGCGTTTGCGATGGCCATCGATCAAAAAGAAATCACAGACTATGTGACCAAAAACGGCGAAAAGCCGGCTCATGCCTTTGTATCTCCGGGATTTACACAGCCTGACGGCAAAGATTTCCGCGAAGCGGGCGGCAGCTTATTAACCGCAAACGAAGCAGAGGCAAAGAAACTTTTGGAAAAGGGCATGGCAGAAGAGCATTATGACAAGCTGCCGGCCGTTACACTGACATACAGCACAAAACCGGAGCATAAGAAAATAGCGGAAGCGATTCAGCAAAAGCTGAAAGGCGTGCTCGGCGTTGACGTCAAGCTTGCCAATATGGAATGGAACGTCTTTTTAGAGGAGCAGAAAGGGCTGAAATTTCAATTTTCACAAAGCTCATTTTTACCTGATTACGCAGATCCGATCAGCTTTCTCGAAGCATTCCAGACAGGAAATTCAATGAACCGCACAGGCTGGGGAAGCACAGCTTACGACAGCTATATTAAACAGGCACAGCATGAAGCCGATGCGAAAAAACGATTTGCGCTTATGCATAAGGCAGAAAAGCTGCTGATCAATGAAGCGCCTATTATTCCGATTTATTTTTACAACCAGGTTCATTTGCAGAACGAAAACGTGAAGGGCATTGTCCGCCATCCCGTCGGCTACATTGATTTAAAATGGGCGGAAAAGTCCTGATGTTAAATTGAAACCATACTGCTCTTTTGCCGGCAAGGGAGCGGTATTTTTCACTTTCTCGAAAGGGAAGGAAAGGAGAATGGGAAGCCATGAAACATAAACCGAAGGCTCTGCAAAAAGGTGACACGGTCGGTGTGATTGCACCCGCAAGCCCGCCTGACAGTGAAGCGTTAAAAACGGCGCAGCTTTTTTTAGAAACGGAGCTTGGCCTTCAAGTGAAACTCGGCCGGGCGCTGAAGAACCGGCATGGCTATTTGGCGGGAGAGGACCGCGTTCGGCTGGATGATTTGCATGACATGTTCGCTGATAAGGATGTTAAAGCGGTTTTATGCGCCTGCGGAGGATTTGGCACAGGCCGCATCGCCGCTGATATCGATTACGGCTTAATCCGCAGCAATCCGAAGATTTTTTGGGGATACAGCGATATCACGTTTTTACATACAGCCATTCATCAAAATACGGGGCTCGTCACTTTTCACGGTCCGATGCTGAGCTCAGATATCGGTCTTGACGATGTGCATCCCCTTACGAAAGCATCGTATCAGCAGCTCTTCTCAGAAACGGAATTCACCTATACAGAAGACATATCCCCGCTTTCGGCGCTGTCGGACGGAAGAGCCGAAGGAGAGCTTGCGGGAGGCAATCTGTCACTCATCACTTCAACACTCGGCACGCCCTTTGAAATTGATACGAAAGGCAAATTGCTGTTTATAGAAGATATCGATGAGGAGCCGTATCAAATCGACAGAATGCTGAATCAATTAAAAATGGCCGGCAAGCTGTCGGATGCCGCGGGAATACTCGTCTGTGATTTCCATCAATGTGAGCCGCAGAAAAAAGAAAAATCGCTCACTTTAGAGCAGGTTTTGGAAGATTATATTGTCAAATCAGGAAAACCTGCGCTCAAGGGCTTTAAAATCGGCCACTGTTCACCGAGCTTTGCCGTTCCGATCGGTGTGCGCGCAGTCATGGATACAGTTGCAAAAACGGTAACGATTGAACCGGGAGTTTCTTGAAGGAGTGACCAAAAGTGAGGATAACTGGTATTCATACAAGCCGAATCTCCGTGCCTCTGAAAAAACCGTTTAAAACCGCTTTACGGACGGTATACAAAGCTGAATCGGTCATTGTGAAGATCACATATGACAACGGCCTGGCCGGCTGGGGGGAGGCGCCCCCGACTGTTGTCATTACAGGCGACAGCATGGCGGGCATCGAAAGCGCCATTCATGACGTTCTGAAGCCCGTTTTGCTGGGGCGGAGCCTTCATAGCCCGGAAGCGATTTTTTATGACATCAGCCGGCTTTTAGAGAGAAATGAGAGCGCAAAGGCGGCGATTGATATGGCTGTTTATGACGGCTGGGCGCAAATGAACGAAGTCCCGCTTTACCAGCTGCTTGGCGGTTATCGCAACACCTTCGAAACAGACTTTACCGTCAGCGTCAATTCTCCTGAGGAGATGGCCGAAGACGCGGCCGGTTATCTGAAAGAGGGGTTTCATACGTTGAAAATAAAAGTGGGCAAAGATGAGATAGCCGATGATATTGAACGAATCCGGGCGATCAGAGCGCGCGTCGGCGCAAACGTGAAGCTGAGGCTGGATGCCAATCAGGGCTGGACGCCGAAAAAGGCAGTGACCGCCATTGGCAAAATGGAGGATGCCGGACTTGAGATCGAGCTTGTCGAGCAGCCCGTCCATAAAGACGATCTCGCCGGCCTGAAGCAGGTCACCGATGCGACTGAGACACCGATCATGGCTGATGAAAGCGTCTTTTCCCCGCAGCAGGCATTTCACGTGCTGCAAACCAGAAGCGCCGATATGATCAATATTAAGCTGATGAAAGCAGGAGGAATCAAGCGGGCGGAGACCATCAATGCGATGGCGGAAACGTGCGGGGTGGAATGTATGGTCGGCAGCATGATTGAGACGAAACTCGGCATTACCGCGGCAGCCCACTTTGCGGCAAGCAAACGAAACGTGACAAGATTTGATTTTGATGCGCCGCTAATGCTGAAAACAGATATCATCCAAGGCGGCATATCATACAGCGGCAGTCAGATTACCATTCCTGACGACCCGGGGCTCGGCATTACCGGTGTCTTGTCGGCAGAGGAGGCGGAGAGATGAAAGCGGTCGTTACAGCTGCTGTGGCCAATATATGGACGTCGCCGTCTTCTCCGCGACCGGCTGAAGCGCCGATGCTTGGAAATCCGGTGAACATCAGAAAATGGCTGGCGCACATGGGATATGAGGAGCGGCTTCAATTATGCACGGACAATCTTGTTCAAACACAGGTGCTCTTCGGTGAAGAAGTCATCGTGCTCAAAGAGGAGGGAGATTGGGCTTTTGTCGTCATTCCGGGCCAGCCTTCGAAAAAAGATGCGCGCGGCTATCCGGGGTGGGTGAAAACATGCCAGCTTTCTAAAAGCCGCTTCGGTACATCTCCTCATACCGTATGGATCACCAAGCCGACAGCTTTTTTATATAACAAAAACGGCGAGCGGGAATCGGAAATGAGTTTCTTAACGCGTCTGCCTGCCGCAGGTCAGCAGGATGGATTGATCAGGGTGCTGACTCCGTTCGGGGAACGATTCCTGAAAGAAACAGATGCCGGGGTGCTGCGGCACACGCAGGGAAGGGCGCATGACATTATCGAAACGGGAATGGCGTTTCTCGGGCTTCCTTATTTGTGGGGAGGCCTGAGCGGATTCGGTTATGATTGCTCGGGATTTATGTTTTCGATTTTTAAAGCAAACGGCTATGCGCTGCCGCGTGATGCCACAGACCAGGCACAGGCCGGGATCGGCGTGCCGGTAAGCGAAATGCAGCCGGGCGACCTTTTGTTTTTTGCTTATGAAAAAGGAAAAGGCGCCGTTCACCACGTGGGTTTGGCGATAGGCGGCGGGCGGATGCTGCACTCGCCGAAAACGGGTAAAACAATTGAAGTGCTCCCGTTAGAAGGAACGATCTATGAACAAGAATTATGTATAATACGCCGCTGTTTCAGCGGAAAGGGGGAAAGGAAATGACGGCTTCTCCGCTCCTTGAAGTCAGCGGGCTTAAAATGCATTTTGACGCGGGCAGAAAGCAAACGGTTAAAGCGGTAGACGGTGTGAGCTTTCACATTCAAAAAGGGGAGACATTCGGCCTTGTCGGAGAGTCTGGCTGCGGGAAATCGACGCTCGGCAGAGTCATCCTCCGCCTGTATCAGCCGACGGCCGGATCAGTATCATATGAAGGAACGGACATTCACAATATAAGCGCTGAAAAGCGGGCCGGCTTCTTTCGCAAGCTCCAGATGATTTTCCAGGATCCCTACGCTTCCTTGAATCCGCGTCTGACGGTACGAGAAATCATTATGGAGCCGATGGAAATCCACAAGCTGTACAATACGCGAAAAGCCCGCCTGATGGTAGCGGATGAGCTGCTTGAAGCGGTAGGTCTTCACCCCGACTTCGGCAGCCGCTATCCGCACGAATTCAGCGGCGGCCAGAGGCAGAGGATCGGCATTGCCAGAGCGCTCTCTTTGCACCCTGAGTTTATTGTAGCGGATGAGCCGATTTCAGCCCTTGATGTGTCTGTGCAGGCCCAGGTCGTCAATCTGCTCAAGAAGCTGCAGAAGGAAAAAGGACTGACTTTTTTGTTTATCGCCCACGATTTATCGATGGTCAAGCATATCAGTGATCGCATCGGTGTCATGTATTTAGGGCGCATGATGGAAATTACGGAAAGCGGCGCGCTTTATCGCGAACCGCTTCACCCTTATACAAAGGCGCTTTTATCCTCGATACCGATTCCTGACCCTGAGCTGGAGGACAAGCGTGAACGGATTATTTTAAAGGGGGAGCTGCCAAGCCCGGTCAATCCGCCCGGCGGCTGCGTCTTCAGGACGAGATGCCCTGAAGCGATGGATGTGTGCGCCAAAGCCGTGCCTGAACTTGAAGAAGTAAAGGCAGGGCGGTTTGTAGCCTGTCACTTATACAAAAAAGAAAGCTGACTGATAAGCCAGCTTTCTTTTTGTTTAGGATTGATACAAAAATGAAACGCAGACCGGATACGGAACAGATACGTCAGATTGCAGCAATGTCAGTCTGCCTGTTTCTTGATCACGTTCAAACAGGACGAGGTTTCCCGTCTCCTCATTTGAGGCAACGACGAATGCTTCAGACGGATCAAGCGCGAAATCCCGCGGCCAGTTTCCTTCTGTTGACACCCATTCAACAAGTGATAATTCACCGGAATATTGGTTGATCTTAAAGATGGCAATGCTGTCGTGTCCGCGGTTAGCGGCATAAAGAAATCTGCCGTCTTTTGAGATTCGAATCGCACTCCCTTGGGATTTGTCAGTAAAGCCCTCCGGTAAAGCGGAAATGACTTGAAGCTCTCTGAACTCGCCCAATGTCGGGTTATATTCAAGAGCGATGACTTCATTGCTGATTTCAGTCATCACATAGGCGTATTTTTCAGCCGGATGGAAAACAATGTGGCGCGGTCCTGAACCAGGTGCAAATGAATGGCTTTTTACTTCTTGCAGGGCGCCTTCTTTCAATTGGTACGTGTACAGTTTATCCGTTCCTAAATCAACGGCCGCGATGTAATTGTGCTCAGGCGTAAAGCCTGCGAAATGCGTATGCGGTTTTTCCTGTCTTTCATGAGGGCCTGCCCCCGTATGAGCGGCTTCAGCTGCTGCTGCCTGAAGCCTGCCGTCTTGACCGACCGGAAAGGCGTGAACTTTACCGCTGTGATAATTAGCGGTTAAGACAAATTCATGTTTATCATCAACGCTGACATGGCACGGAGAAGGCCCATCAATCAGCTGATGGTTCACAAATGTTAATTCCCCGCTTGTGCCATTGATCTGATAGGCAGCGACGCCGCCTTTTCCGTCTGTTTTTTCAATGGAATAAAGCATGCTGTTATCTGAATTCGGTGTAACGTAAGTCGGGTTGCCGAGCTTTGCGGCCAGCTTCGTCCGGCTGAGCCGTTTTGCTTCTGTATCGAGTTCAAAACAATAAATGCCTTCACTTCCGCCTTTTGTATATGTTCCTGCGTATCCTATGTACTTAGCCATTCGGTTTCCCCCTCTAAAGTAATGTCTTCTCTATATTACCGCATCTTAGGGGAATCCGCCTTTTAAAATGTTTATGATCTCCTGACAATCGGCAAGGTGCAGCAGCGGAAGGAACCCCCGGATTTAATAATTTCGGAAAGATCGGTTTCAATGACGCGATAGCCTCTTTTCTTCAGCTCGCTATTCGTATGGCGGTGCTGCGGCAGGCTGATGATCGTTTTATGACCGATCGAAAGCACATTCGGGCCGAGGGTAAAATGTTCTTTTTCAGGTATTTCAATCAGTTCAAAACGTTTGGAAAGAAGGTCAATTTCTTTCTGCCGCAAGCCTTTACGGCAGTATAGCGCTTCAGTGTCCGATATAATATTAAACACACAGTCCAAATGCAAAAAATCCTCTTGCAACGGGATCGGCACAACGGTGTATTCCGGCAGCGCGTTTTCGAGCTCCGCAACAGCCGCTTGTTCCGTCCGGTCGCTCAGACCGACGTAAACGGTATCACCTGCGATCATGACGTCGCCGCCTTCAATATTCGCTTCTTCCATGCGGATAAAAGGTACGTTCTCGTCTTCAAGCAGCTTTTGAAATGCCTTTTCTTCTCCCTGCCGGACAGATGCGGCCATATTGGAAATAAAGGCGGTTCCGCCCAAAACAAATCCGATATCCCGAGTGAATACTTGTTCCGGCAATTCGCGATTCTCAGGCAGCATGATGACTTCAATATGATGTGCTTTTAATATGCTGACGAAGTCGCTGTGCTGTTTTTTGGCGATAGTGATGTCGATATTCTCATGTTCAAAAAACTTTTGCGTTTCATTAATAATATCTTTAATTGCCATATGTTCAGGCCGGCATAAAATGACCGTTTGTAAAGCATCATATTCACTGCGGCATGCCGGTTTCTGCTTGAATTTCGGAATGGATACGTCCATGTAAAATCCTCCTGTCCGTGGTCAATGTGCGTATATTATTCCCTTTAGTGAAGAATAATGAAACATTTCTGGCAGAACATCTTACCAGCTTAACATTTAAAATTTTAGACAAAGCGGCGAAAGTATTGTTTAATAGGTGGTACAAAAGAATGACTCAATACGAGCAGACACCAAAGGGGAGTTTGAATGATATGAAGTTACCTGAATCGAGATTTTGCAAAGAAACAAGGGTGGTAAAAACAAGCCGGGTATTTCCGCTTGACACGAATAATCACAACACGCTGTTTGGCGGGAAGCTGATGAGTTACATTGACGATATCGCCTCTATTTCAGCAGCCCGGCACTGCCGATGTGAAACAGTCACAGCTTCAATGGATTCTGTGGACTTTTTGCGGCCGATCGGTCAAGATAATTCCGTGTGCCTTGAATCTTATGTCACTTGGGTAGGCACTTCGTCTATGGAAGTGTTTGTCAAAGTGATTAAGGAGCATTTAATGACGGGGGAACGGGAGCTTGCGGCCACATCATTTCTGACGTTTGTTGCTCTTGATGCAAACGGCAAATCCGTACCCGTCCCGAGAATCGTGCCGGAAACAGAGGAAGAAATCATGCTTCATAATACTGCCGTCCAGCGGGCCGCCGAACGAAAAAACCGCCTAAAGCACAGCAAGGCCCTGGCAGACGCGCTTGGTACGGATAAACCTTGGTAGGCGTCAGAACCGCCTTTTAAAAGCTGTTTTTTCAGGTTGAAAAAGGACTTTCCCTTCCGTATAGATAATTTTATACAGGGAAAGGAGCCGTGGCGCGTATGGGGAAAAACAAGCTTTCTGATACCATCCTGACAACCGGGCGGATCCGCCTGCGGGCAATGCAGGATAGTGATGAGCAGAATTTGTATAAGCTGTTTACAGACGCGGAGGTCATGAAATATTATCCCTCTCTTAAAAGTAAACGGGAAACGAAGGAATGGATTGCTTGGAACAAACGATTGGCAAAAGGGTACGGGGTCAGTCTCTGGATAGCGGAAGAAAAGGAGACGAACGGGTTTTTGGGCCAATGCGGGATCGTGCCGCAGACGGTTAACGGGAGCACGGTGATGGAAATCGGTTATATGTTTGCCCGCTGCCATTGGGGGCGCGGCTTCGCGACAGAAGCCGCAAAAGCCTGTCTGGAATACGGCTTCGGCAAACTTCATTACGGGCGTTTGACGGCGCTGATTGATCCGAATAACCGTGCATCCGTCCGTGTGGCAGAAAAGATCGGCATGATCACCGGCCAAACCGTAGAAAAATGGGGCAGACAGCTTGCGGTTTACGAAATAAAATCTGACAATTGAACGTTATATCAAGATGTAGTATGATACAGCCAGACATGTTTTCTAGGGTTCCGCATGCATCACGTGGTCTGGTCCGAGAGAAAACACATATGCGGACATATCCCCGCATATGCACACGGAGGGAAAAAAGCCCGGGAGAGTCAATCTCATGAGAGACGACTGCCCGGGCATTTTTGTATTGTCCGGAAAACAGAAAGGGTGAACAAGATGAAATGGAGTTTAGTCATTTTTGCGGCCGTATTTGAAGTCGTATGGGTCATCGGGCTGAAACATGCAGATTCAGCGCTGGCGTGGAGCGGCACGGCCGTCGGAATCGTCATCAGCTTTTATTTATTAATAAAGGCGGCAAGCAGCCTGCCGGTAGGCACGGTATATGCAGTATTTACCGGGCTCGGCACGGCCGGAACGGTGCTTTGTGAAATCATTCTGTTTAAGGAACAGGTGGCTCCCGTAAAAATCGTGCTGATCGGTGTTTTGCTGATCGGCGTCATTGGTTTAAAACTGGTAACGCAGGATAACCCTGAAACGAAGGAGGAGGGTGAATGATGCATTGGATCAGCTTAATTGCCGCGGGCCTTTTTGAAATGCTCGGTGTCGTTCTGATAAATCAATATCAAAAAGAGAAAACGTTCAAGTGGATTCTTTTTATTATCGTTGGCTTTGCGGCTTCTTTTTCTCTTCTATCTTATGCGATGGAAACGATTGCGATGGGAACGGCCTATGCAGTCTGGACCGGTATCGGCACGGCCGGCGGCGCTTTGGCCGGTATTCTTTTCTACGGCGAGCAGAAGGATGCAAAGCGTATCTTTTTTATTGCGTTAATTTTATGCGCCGCTGTCGGACTGAAAATTCTTTCGTGAAATTGATTTTTATCAAATCTTAAGTATAATTTATAATTAGTTTACGAATTACAAAGATATGAGGGATTAAAAATATGAATTCATATATGACACAGCGGCTGAAGGAATACCGCGAAGGTAATGAGGAAAAAGGGCGCCTGCTTGTCAGCTGCCCCGACCAGCCGGGAATTGTATCGGCTGTGTCAGCTTTTTTGTTTGATCACGGCGCAAATATTATTGAGTCAAACCAATATACAACAGACCCTGAAGGCGGAAGGTTTTTCCTGAGAATCGAATTCGACTGCCAAGGCATTCGTGAAAAAAAAGAGGAATTAAAACAGGCATTCGCCTCAATCGCTGACACATTCAGCATGACGTGGAGCCTGACATTGGCAAGCGAGCTGAAGCGGGTGGCGATTTTTGTCTCGAAGGAACTGCACTGTCTTCATGAGCTGATTTGGGAATGGCAAAGCGGCAATATGATGGCTGAAATAGCGGCCGTCATCAGCAACCATGAGAATGCAAAAGAATTGGTTGAACCGCTGAATATTCCGTTCCATTATATGAAAGCAAACAAAGACATCAGAGCGGAAGCGGAGCGTCATCAGCTTGAACTGCTGAAGCAATATGACATTGACGTCATTGTACTGGCCCGATATATGCAGATTTTAACGCCTGACTTTGTATCGGCTCATCCGAATCGGATTATCAACATTCACCATTCATTCCTGCCGGCTTTTATCGGCGCGAATCCGTATAAACGGGCATACGAGCGGGGAGTGAAATTAATCGGCGCGACATCTCACTATGTTACGAACGATCTTGATGAAGGCCCGATTATCGAGCAGGATATTGAACGCGTTGACCACAGAGATAATGCCGACGACCTGAAAAATATCGGCAGAACCATTGAACGCAGCGTATTGGCAAGAGCCGTAAAATGGCACTTGGAAGACCGTGTGATCGTTCACGGGAACAAAACAATCGTATTTAATTAATTGACGGTCCGCCTGAGGAGGCGGGCTGTTTTTAGTGAAAAAATATCTTGACAAGATACTTTTTTCTTTGCATAATATAAAAAAATCATTGAGCGTTGAAGAGGATTAGTACGCAGGACTTTCTGTGACAGAGAGCAAAATGGCCCGCTGAAACATTTTGCCGCATGAAACCTGCCGAACCTGCCTTGGAGTCTTGAGGGGAAAACTCAAGCGCGATAACCTGGCGTTACAGGGAAAGCGGAACGCGTGAAAAACGCGTTCAATCAAGGTGGTACCACGGAAAGCCCATTTCGTCCTTATATTCAGGATGAAATGGGCTTTTTTTATGGAAAGCCGGTTTGGATTGATTGCCACGGAGGAGAAAACAATGAAAAAGCAAAGAATCGTTGTGAAAATCGGGAGCAGTTCGCTCACCAACAGTAACGGAAGTATTGATGAAGCAAAAATGAAGGAGCATGTTGAAGCCATTTCTTTGTTAAAGCAGGAAGGCCATGAAATGATCCTCATCACGTCAGGCGCCGTAGCTGCGGGCTTTTCTGCCCTCGGCTACCCGTCGCGCCCCGTTACGATCAAAGGGAAGCAAGCCGCGGCTGCGGTCGGTCAGACGCTTTTAATGCAGCAATATATGAGCCAATTAAAAAGGCACGGTCTCACTCCGGCGCAAATCCTATTGACGAGAATAGATTTCTCAAAAAGAGAACGGTATCGAAATGCGTATGCGACGATCATGGAATTATTGGAACGGGGGGTTGTGCCGATTATTAACGAGAATGATTCCACTTCAGTCGAAGAGCTGACCTTCGGCGATAATGACATGCTGTCCGCGCTTGTGAGCGGGCTGATACATGCGGACCAATTGATGATTCTCACCGATATTAACGGGCTTTACGATGCCAATCCGAATGAACAGCCCGACGCGAAACGGTTTGATTACTTGGATGACATTACGCCTGAATTGCTTGGTTACGCAGGCTCGGCCGGATCAAAGGTCGGCACCGGGGGCATGAAGTCAAAACTTCTCGCTGCCCAGACCGCTTTGTCCCTCGGGGTTAAGGTATTTATCGGAACCGGAAGCGGAAGAGAAAAGCTCAGCGCCATTTTAAACGGAAATGGAGACGGCACATATATCGGCGACAAAGAGTTATCCTCAGTGAATAATACGCGGCAATGGATCATGTTTCATTCTCCGATATCCGGGGAAATCATTATTGATGGAGGAGCGGAGCAGGCGATGATTCATAATGGCAGCAGCCTCCTTCCGGCCGGCGTTGCCGATGTCCGCGGCCATTTCCCGAAAGGGGCCGTGGTGGAAGTCAGAGGGCCCGGCGGCATCATCGGCAAAGGGCAGACGCATTACTCATCCGATCAGATTATGAAAGTCAGAGGAAAGCGGAGCGATCAACTCGCAGGCATGAAACAAGTTGAAGTGATTCATAGAGACGATTGGGTGAATTTATTTGACGAGGGGGAAAACACATGAGTGAAGTATTGCAAAAAGCGGCTTTGGCAAAAGAAGCGGCTGCCGAAATGGTCATGAAAACGACGGCGGAAAAAAACGAAGCGCTGCAATTCATTGCAGGCGGACTCAGAAACGAACGCCAATTGATTTTAACAGAAAATCAAAAAGATATTGAAGCGGGAAAAAAAAGAGGGCTGACACCTGACATTATCGACAGGCTGACCCTTGACGAAAAACGCCTCCTCGACATAGCGGACGCGGTGGAATTATTGATCGGGCTTAAAGACCCCGTCGGTGAAACATTGGAAACCATTCAAAAAGAGAACGGCTTATCTATCGAAAAAATCCGCGTGCCGCTCGGAGTCGTAGGCATGATTTATGAAGCCAGACCTAACGTAACCGTCGATGCGGCCACACTTTGCTTAAAAACAGGAAACACGGTTGTGCTGCGGGGGAGTTCGTCAGCGATCCACAGCAACAAAGCGCTTGTCAGCGTGATGAAACGGGCGCTTGGGCTTTCAAAGCTTCCGGTCGATGCGATTCAGCTTATCGAAGATACAAGCAAAGAAACCGCGAAGCAGCTTTTTACATTAAATGACGGATTGGATGTATTAATCCCGCGCGGCGGCAAAAATCTGATTGATCTGGTGGTCAGGGAATCAACCGTGCCCGTGTTAGAAACCGGAGCGGGGAACTGCCATGTATACATAGATGAATCAGCAGATCCAAAAATGGCAAGTGAGGTCGTGATCAACGCCAAAACACAGCGGCCTTCCGTTTGTAATGCGATTGAATCTCTTTTGATTCATGAAAACTGGGCGAATGAGCACGGTTTAGAGCTATTGAACCAGCTTGTAAAAGCAGGAGTGGAGCTTCGCGGAGATCACGTCATATGCAAGCTGAAGCCGGAAGCGAAACAAGCAGAAGAGGCCGATTGGGGAGCGGAGTATCTGGCGCCGATTCTCAGTGTGAAAACAGTGCCGGACGTCCGGGAGGCAGTCCGCCATATCCAGCAATACGGCACAAACCATTCAGAAGCCATTCTGACTGAAAATAACGAAAACGCGGCATATTTCCAGACGGCCGTTGATGCTGCCGCTGTATATCACAATGCATCTACCCGATTTACAGACGGCTTTGAATTCGGATACGGAGCCGAAATCGGCATCAGCACGCAAAAACTCCATGCGAGAGGACCGATGGGGCTGCCTGCGTTAACTTCAACAAAGATCATTATCAAAGGAAACGGACAAATCCGCGTATGACTGTTTAAAGCTTATCCCTTTTCAGGGGTAAGCTTTTTTATGTTGCGGAAAGATTGACGTCCCTATTTAAATTGTGTACAATATGATTGTATAAAATATATTAGAGGTGAATCTCATGACAAAACCATTATTTACTGCAACAGTATCAGCCGCCGGCGGAAGAGAAGGAAAAGTAACGTCATCTGACGGGGTGCTGAACCTTGATGTCGCAATGCCGGGAACGCCGCGTGCGAAACAGCTGGAACATGCAACAAACCCTGAACAGCTGTTTGCCGCCGGATATTCCGCCTGCTTTGACAGCGCCCTTCAGCTTGTAGCCAGAAAAGAGCGCCTCAAGATTGAAACAGAAGTCACAGCACACGTAAGTTTATTAAAAGATGAAGCGGATCAAGGCTATAAACTCGGCGTTTCCCTGCAAGTCAAAGCGTCCGGTATCGATAAAGCGGATCTGGAAGCACTCATCCAAAAAGCCCACGGTGTCTGCCCTTATTCAAAAGCAACAGCCGGGAATATTGAAGTGAAGCTTCAAGCAGCAGAATAAAAAAATGAGGATGCCTGATGAAGGGCATCCTCATTTTATGCAGTGCAATGTTTTCAACAGCTCATAAAGGGAGCGCTTTAACTGCTTTAATTCCTCTTCAGAACGTCCCGTCTGCTCGAGCATGACACTGGGAATATCCGCCGCCGTTTCCTGTAAAGCCCGTCCTTTATCCGTCAGCCGGATGGTGACGGACCGTTCATCTTCTGCCGATCTTTTTCTCATAATGATTCCGTGCTGCTCCATCCGCTTGAGCATCGGAGTAAGGGTTCCGGAGTCCAGATACAGGAGCTCACCCATCCGTTTTACATTCAGCTCCTCATGTTCCCATAATAAAAGCAGGGCCAAATATTGCGGATAGGTCACATTCAGCTTATCAAGGAGGGGTTTATATCTTTTCGTCATTTCCCTTGAGCTTGCATACAGCAAAAAACAAAGCTGATTCTCCAGTTTCATATGTTCAAATTCTTTTTCTGCCATGTTTTCACCAACTCTTTGTTAACGTTACTCCTATTGTATCCGAAAAATGACCTATTTCCTATTCCTATCATGTTTAAAAATATGTGCATGGGTAATATAAACAATAAGTACAATGAGGAGGCTGATAACAAATGGCACTATTTACTTCAAAAGCGACCGCAGTCGGCGGACGGGCAGGGCATATCAAATCAGACGACGGCGTGCTGGATTTTAATGTCGTCATGCCGAATGAAAAAAAAGACGGAGAAACCGGAACAAATCCTGAACAGCTTTTCGCAGCGGGATATGCAGCTTGTTTCGGGGGAGCGCTCGAGCTCGCCGCCAAAAAACATAAAATCGACATAAAATCTGAAATCGAAGGGCAAGTCAGCCTTATGAAGGATGAAAGCGACGGCGGATTTAAAATCGGCGTAACGCTTGTCATTGATACAAAAGGGCTGGATAAAGAAACAGCACAGAAACTTGTTCAGGAAGCCCACGAGTTCTGCCCATACTCAAAGGCGACAAGAGGAAATGTTGATGTCAAACTTGAGCTGAAATAAAACTGGCAAACATCCCGGATCAGGCGTACGGGATGTTTTTTTATGCTGAAAACATCAGTAATGATCTCTTCTCTCTCGGAATAAGAATAATATATAGCGCATCATACACCATGAGAAACGAGGGAGAAATCGATGTCTCTTCCAAACATACCGAACATCACCCCCGACGTTACACTCACCAGATGTGAAACCCTGAATCTTCTACTTTCATCCGTGGCAATGGAAGAAATCGGGCTATCCCATATTTTGCAGGCGGAAGCGGAAAAAATCCAAACGTATCTCGACGCTTTCGATGATCCTCCATTCCGGGAATTGTTAGGGTTAAATAGAAGCACAGAACGGCTCTTGCGCACTGTCATGAAATCCCAGCTCCTTTTGCAGACAAAGCTGGAGGATATTATCTATTTACAGGACTCTCAGCTCTGTATGGACGCCAATGATCCTGATGATCCGGACGAACCAGATGATCCAGACGATCCAGACGATCCAGACGACCCATGGGACCCTGAAGACCTCAACGATCCGGACAATCCGGACGATCCAGACGAACCGCGGGACCCTGAAGACCCCAATGATCCTGATGAACCTGAAGACCCGTACTTTCCGAATCCGCCGCCTGATGCTGATCCGTGTGACGGGCTGTTTTACGGCCGCATTGATTGCTGTGAGTGTGAGGCTTGTGAAGGTGAGGAATGTGAGGAGTGCGGCAGTA
Source organism: Bacillus sp. ISL-51 (assembly GCF_018613535.1). Lineage (GTDB taxonomy): Bacteria > Bacillota > Bacilli > Bacillales > Bacillaceae > Bacillus. The sequence continues at coordinate 384,720 of NZ_JAGGQB010000005.1, read as the reverse complement.
AAGAAGACAGAGAGGAACGTTCATAAAATGAGAGACGGGTGAAACAGATGCCGTATCAAGAAATAAAAAAGGCCCGCAAGGCATCGTTTGAAGCCATGCATTGTCTCACAATCGCTTTGTTAAATATATTAACCATCACAGTCGATAAGAGGGGAAATTCAAACTATAAAGAAGAGATCAGGTTATTTTCCGCATTGTGCCGCTGGCAGATGGAAACGGGCGGGCGGCTGTTTTTAATGATCAGTTTGGAAAGGGAGCAGAAGCATATGTATGAGAGGCACTTTCATGAAATGAAGGCTGTTGCGGCCCGTACGAAAAAATTCATTTCTGAATGCCCCAGGGAATTTCAGGCACATCCCATTACGAAACAGGCGATAAGGCTGCTTCAGCAATGGCAGGAACATGAAATAGAAACACCTGCTGAATCCGCCGTCAGATGGGTCCGTCCAACTGTCGTAACGATGAACGGAAAGCCAGGACGGCCTTGGTTCAATCAACAACTCCAAAAACGAGAAAGGTGAGAAAATGAGCGGAAATCCGGAGAGTAAGCTGACTCTTTGTATGATTGTAAAAAACGAAGAACGCCACATTTCCCGTTGTTTATCAAGTGTACAAGACATCACGGATGATATCGTTATTGTAGACACGGGATCACAGGATAATACAAAAGCCATTTGCAGAAGCTTTAATGCCAAAGTGTTTGACTTTCAATGGGAAAATGACTTTTCAAAGGCGAGAAATTACGGCCTGCAGCATGCCGAGGGAGATTGGATTTTAATATTAGACGCTGACGAGGAGATTGATCAGGAGACGGGCAGTTTTTTAACCGCGCTGCTGCATGACGAATTGCCGAGCCGCGGCCTCTTAAAAATCGTAAATTATACGGGGAAGCCCTTAGACGAAAACGAAGCGTTTGAAAGCATGCAGCCAAGCTGTTCAGAAACAGGCAAGGCCTCTATTATCAAGGCAGAATACATGAAACTATCACATCCGCCAATGAGGAAGATAACAAAGCTTTTTTTACCCTTCCTTGTGTGATTCATCACTATGGCTACTTGGAGCAAGAAGAAAAAGTAAAGCAAAAACATAAACGGAACATCAGCATTTTAAATGAAGAGCTTTCTCAGGAAAATCCCGATCCTTGGCTTGTCTATCATTTGGCAAGTGAATGCTATAGAATAAAAGATTATGAAAAAGCGCTGCACCTTGTCAACGGTTCGATTTTTCAGTTTTTAAGTGAAAAACGGATGCCGCCGTCTCTCTTATATTATTTAAAATATACGATTTTACTTGAGCTGAAAAGGTATGATGAAGCGGAGCAGGGAATTGATAAAGTGCTCAGGCTGTACCCTGATTACAGCAATCTGCACTATTATAAAGGCCTTGTTTTATACCATCTTAAAAAGTACCGGGCAGCGATAAAAGCATTTGAAAGCGGAACGCAGATTCAAGAAGAAAACGCGGAACACCTTATTTTAAAAGGAGCCGCTGACTTCAGGGCTTTTTATTACATGGCAATGTGCCATGCCGAATTAAATCATGAGATGACGGCCATCGCTTACGCCAAAAAATCCGTAAAAGCCAACCCGCAATTCAAACCGGCGCAAGCGCTTCTGTCTCAATTGAAAAAGGATCAGCGGACAAACGCCTGATCCTTTTTTTATCTGCACTCAGGACAAACGGGTAATGTTTAAAGCCGCTCTCGCACTGCCCGCAAGCAGCGCAGCTGCAGCTGAATTGTACTTCCGGCAGTCAGCGAAACAATAAAGGAGTTATTAAAATTTGCCAAAGATGCGACCGGAGCAATAATTGAACTTGTAAATGCTGTACCACTAATTAAAACACGTGAGCTTACCAGTAATCCGGCCGTTAAATTGATCTGGTAAGAGATATAATATCTCCCTGCCGGTCCGATAGTAAACACAGTGTTTGCCGCATTAACCGTAATATCAGCAGAAAGGTTCTGATCATTATATGGGCCATTCCCAGCTCTTCCATAGCAATAGATGAAAGCAGAAGGTTAATGGTATCGTCTCTGGAATGTGTAACGACAGGGGTGATATTAGGTAAATCAGGCTGTGACACAATGTCCTCCCTTATAAATTAATATAGATCACTCAAGTTTCGTACGGTTAAAAAGGATCCCTTCAAGCAAAAAAATGTGAAACAGCGGGAGCTTTCCGAACTTTGGAACTCTTCCTATATTCATGATACATCTCTGACTGTACTGGCAGTTGACGAAAAACGGGACATCACCATTGAAAAAGAAGGGGACGGCTCATACCGTGATATGATCGCTTCATTATAATAGAAAAAACCATCCGCCTGAAAACGGATGGTTTTTTTCGTCATACAAGCTGAGTTTGCTTCTTTCTGGCCTGCTTCGCCGCGTCCACCATATTTTTTAAAGCCGCAACGGTTTCTTCCTGCTGTCTTGTTTTAAGCCCGCAGTCCGGGTTCACCCAGAAACGGTCAGTCGGACACACTGCAAGCGCGTCATCGATAATTTGATAGATTTCTTCAGTAGCCGGAACACGCGGGCTGTGAATGTCATATACGCCGAGCCCGAGGCCTTTTACGTAAGGGTGTTCTTTCAAGTATTCTAAAAATCCTCCATGGCTTCTGCTGTGTTCGATCGTAATTACATCTGCGTCAAGGTCATTAATCGTATCAACGATATCTTCAAAGTTGCTGTAACACATATGTGTATGGATTTGCGTTTCATTTTTCACAGAAGACGTCGTTAATCTGAATGCTTCTGCAGCCCATGTTAAATATTCATCCCAATCCTGCGTTTTTAACGGAAGACCTTCCCGAAGCGCCGGTTCATCCACTTGGATAATCTGAATACCGGCATCCTCAAGCGCTTTTACCTCTTTTCTGAGGGCGAGGCCGATTTGGAAGGCGATTTCTTTTCTGGAAATATCCACACGCGGGAATGACCAGTTTAAAATGGTAACAGGGCCCGTCAGCATGCCTTTCAGATGTTTTTCTGTCAGCGATTGGGCGTAAACCGTATCCTTTACAGTCATCGGTTCGATAAATTCGACATCTCCGAAAATGACCGGCGGACGGACGCAGCGTGAACCGTAAGATTGCACCCAAGCATATTTTGTAAAGGCGAAACCGGCGAGTTTTTCACCGAAATATTCAACCATGTCCGTCCGTTCGAATTCTCCGTGAACGAGCACGTCGAGTCCGATTTCTTCCTGGATGTCAATCCAGCGTTTTGTTTCTGCATTAATAAATGCTTGGTACTGTTCATCAGTCCACTCTTTTTTCCGCCATTTTTGACGCGCGCTGCGCACTTCAGCAGACTGCGGGAAGCTCCCGATCGTCGTCGTCGGCAGAAGGGGAAGGCCGAGCGATTCATTCTGAAGTGCGAGACGCTCTTCAAACGGCACAGGACGGGAAAAATCTCGTTCTGTCAATTGATTAAGCTCATCTTTTTGATCGGAGTTTGCTCCTGTAGCGAAAGCTTTCAAAGCATCCAGAGCTGCCTTGGATTGCTCAATCTGTTCGCTGATCGCGGCTTTTCCGGACAAAAGCCCTTTCTTCAAGACATCAAGTTCAGCTAATTTTTCTTTTGCGTATGACAGTCCGTTCAGCAAATCCTTTTCCAGGTGCTCGTCAGGATGTTTCGCTACCGGGACGTGCAGCAGACTGCTGGAAGGCTGAATCCACAACTCTTCAATATCCGCGTGGCCGAGAATGTCTAGAACCGCATCAAGGCGTTCCTCAGCATCGATCTTCCAAATGTTGCGTCCGTCGATCACACCTGCTGCCAGCACTTTATCTTTCGGGAAGCCGTGCGATTTCAGCTGTTCAAGGTTTCTGCCTTTATCATGCACGAAATCAAGCCCGATGCCTTGTACCGGATAAGAAATCAGTTCTTCGTAAGCATCAACGGAATCAAAATACGTTTGTAAAAGAACATTCAAGCCTGACAGCTCTTTTGTGATTTCTTCATAGAGTTCTTTTGCGGCGCGGACATCTTCAGAAGAAGCTGTCACGAGCGCAGGCTCATCAATTTGAACCCATTTGACGCCTTCTGCTTCAAGCTCTTTCAAAAGCTGGACGTAAAGAGGGACGAGGCGTTTTTGAATGGCTTTCGCTTCTGATTGTTCATAGCCTTTGGCAAGCGTGACAAATGTGAACGGGCCGACGATAACAGGTTTTGTTTCCGCTCCGAATTCTTCTTTAATCCGGCGGTAATCGTCAAGCTGCTTGTTTCTTGTTAAGCGGAATTCCAGGCTTTTGTCATATTCAGGAACGATGTAATGGTAGTTGGTATTAAACCATTTTGTCATTTCACTAGAAACGGCATCTTTTGCGCCGCGGGCAATGGCGAAATATGTATCAACGGGATCGGTAATGCTGCGGAACCTTTCCGGAATCCAGTTAAAGCTGACGGCTGTATCAAGCACATGGTCATAATGGGTGAAATCAGACACCGGCACAATATCGATATGCTGATCAAGCTGTGTTTTGACCGCGGATAAAAATAGTCCGTCAAGTTCTTTAAGAAATGTTTCTTTGTCGGTATTTCCTTTCCAATACGCCTCAAGCGCTTTTTTCCATTCTCTGTTCAAGCCGATTCTCGGAAAACCCAGATTCGAAGTTTTAATTGTTGTCATTATGTCTCCTCCTTTAGTGAGATGTAACAAAAAAGCCTCTTTCTCATGAGAGAAAGAGGCTTTAACATCAAAAGTCAGCCTCTCTTATCTCTCAGATCACGTCTGATGGAATTAGCACCGTGCCTTAAGAGACAAATCGTCTCGGCGCAAAAATCACGCGCCCCATCTCACAATGGTATTACGGTCGGTTGCTGTTGGGGTCAAAAGGCCAATCCCTCGCCCAACTCTCGATAAGAGAAATTATTTTAATTTTTTTGAAAAGTTACATCATTTGTTGGTAATCTTAACAGCTTATGAAGATCACTGTCAATAGAAAATCTCATATTTTAAAAACTGAATATCTGACAAATGAAGATAACATTATATGAAAAAAATATTATAGAGACAGCAGCTGTGACTGTTCGGCTTTTTCCATCAGCACGTCAGGTGCGTCTAAATAAAGAAATCCGTTCCCCGCTAATGTTTTGGCAATATCAAGCGGAAGCGTCCGGCGTACAAGCTGGGCATAAACTTCAGCCTCAGACAGCGTTCGCTGAAAAGCATCTTGTTCAAGCCCTTTAATCAAGGCGAGCGCTCCGCTCACATGCGGGGCTGCCATTGAAGTGCCCGTCAGCTTTCCGTATTTATGATTAGGGAGGGTGGAGAGAATATTTTCTCCTGGAGCGACAAGGTCAATTTCTTTATTGGCGTTTGAAAATTCAGACGATTCTCGAGCTACGGAAACCGATCCGACTGCAATGACTTCGTTGTAAGCAGCGGGATAAGAAAGCTCTTCTGTCCGCTCGTCTCCGTCACCTTCATTTCCTGCTGCGCAGACGACCAGCACGCCGTTTTTCACGGCATTTGTGACGGCTTCTTTCAGCTCCGGCACATCGCTCGGTCCGCCGAGTGACATGGAAATAATATCAGCCTTTTGTTCAACCGCATAATTAATGCCGTTAATAATCCATTCATACTTTCCGCTGCCGTTTTGACCGCCGAGCACCTTGACGATTAACAGGCTTGCCTCTGGCGCAACCCCAGAAATTCCGCCGTTTGCATCATTAGCAGCAATCGTTCCGGAAACATGGGTGCCGTGTCCGTTATAATCGGAAATCGCATCCTCTTTGCCTCCGTCATCATCGGTAAAATTTTTACCGCCGATAATCCGATCTTTTAAATCCGGGTGGTTCGTGTCGCAGCCTGTATCAAGAACCGCGATTTTAATATCTTTGCCTTTAAACCCTTTTGCCCACAATTCTGGCGCCTTAATCACTTTAATACCCTCAGGAAGCTCGTTCACATCCATCATCTGCTCATTCGTGACATACGGGATCAAGCGCATTTCACCATTCATAAAAAAGCCCTCCTTTTTTATGTTTGCAAGTGGATACAAGGGTGTTGCTACTATTTTATGGCAGAGACCGCCGCTTGGAAAGAGACATTTGAAGCATTTTGACAAAACAGGCGCAATCCATTGCACTAATTATTTTCAAATAAATGGATGGATTAACAGCTTTCACTGTGAATCGGCACCCGCTGACGCTATAATTGGAAATGGGAAAGGAGAAGAGGTATGAAACTAAATGAAGCATTATACGAATATTTTTCAGGACAGGTTGATCAAATTGCAAAAGATTGGATCGACACAATGGAAGACACAGACCCCAATTCGATCTATTCCTTGACGAATCCGGTTATGACAGAAGAACTTTTTGAGCAGGATAAAGAATTTTACCGGCATATTAATAACATGTATATCAAACCGGAAAAAGAATTTTTGGAAGAGTTCGAACGGTGGGTGATCGAGCTTGCGAAGGACCAGAAGCATTTAGACACACCCGTTCAATATGTGGTCCGTGAATTTATGAGAAACCGGACGCTGTATAAAAGTTATTACGATGCGTTTGCCGATTCTCATGAGTCTTTGTTTGCACGGGGAGAAAGGAAGAAATGGGAGGATTTAATCGTTCAGGTATTTGATTTTACCATTTATACGTTTGTTGATCATGCCGAGCATAATTCGAAAATGCAGCTGAACGCGCAGCGGGAAATGATATTAGAATTAAGCTCGCCGGTCATCACACTCAGCAAACGCACGGCCCTTTTGCCCCTTGTCGGGGATATCGACACTGAGCGGGCTAAATTTATTCTTGAAAACACGTTGAGCACCTGTGCAGACAGGCTTGTCGAGCATTTGTTAATCGACTTGTCGGGCGTGGTGGTCGTGGATACGATGGTGGCGCACCAAATCTTTAAATTGATTGAGGCGCTTAATTTAATCGGAGTCAAATCGACCTTATCCGGAATCAGGCCGGAAATCGCCCAAACGGCCGTTCAGCTCGGTATTAATTTCTCAAATATTACGATTAAGTCAAATTTGGCTCAAGCGCTTAATTATAATCAGTGACAGAAGCGTACATAACAAAAACAGGCTGCCGAATCGTCTCCGGCGGCCTGTTTTTATAAAAAGAATAAAGAGACAGTATAACTTGCGCCAAATAATAAAAGGACGAGCAGGAAAAAGAACCAGTCGCCGCCCCGCACAGTCACGGTCCTGTAATACGTACGGTTTCGGCTGCCTGTAAAACCTTTTGATTCCATTGCGATGGCTGTGCGTTCCGCTTTCCGGATCGCACCTGCCAAAAGCGGAATGGTATAGCGTGTAAAGGCGGACAGCTTTCCTTTCAGGCCGGATTCAGTCACAGCGCCTCTGATTCTGTGCGCCTGCCTGATGATCCGGATCTCGTCTTTCAGAAGAGGAAGAAACCGAAAACCGGCGATAATGCCGTACGCAAGCTTCGGCGGCAGCTTGCACTGCTGAATGAGACTCAGCATAAACAGAATCGGATCGGTTGTGAAAATAAACATCATCGACAAAGCAGAAAAACATAAAATGCGAAAGCCGATCGAAACGCCGAGTGCCGCGTTGTCACTGTTGACGGAAATAGGCCCCAGCCGGAACAGCAGGTTGCCGGCGGTTGTCGGGACATTTCCGAAAACGGCCGCTGTCCATAAGCAGCCGAAGGCGAGAATGAAAAACGGAACCGTAAACAGAAGCCATTTTTTCAGCGGAATCCGGCCTGCCGTTATGACACCTGCCACGATGATAATGTAAAACAAAGCCGGCGTATATGGATTATAAATAAACGACAGCATCACGACACAGCAAAGGACAGCCGCCGCTTTTATCGTCGGGTTAACAGCTTGCAGCCGGTGATTCATGTCTCTGCCTCCCATCTTGTCTCATCCATTCATACTTCAGCGGCAAAGCCAGCTTTGCCTGTTCAACGAGCCCGTGCCGTTCAGAAAACAGAGAGTCAGGTGACCCATAGTAAACCAGGTTCGTATCATGAAGCACAAGAATGCTGTCGGCATATTCGGAGACAAGCTCCATATCGTGTGTCACCATTAGAACCGCCGTTCCTTCTGCTTGAATCTCTTGAAGCATTTGCATACATTCACGCGCCGTCTTTGCGTCTTGGCCGAATGTCGGCTCATCAAGCAGCAGCATTTTTACATCGTGCATCAGCATTGTCGCAACGCTGAGCCTGCGTTTTTGTCCTTGGCTTAACGAAAACGGATGATACGAGACATAGCGCCGGAGCCCGAACCGGGTTAACAGCTGAAGGGCTTTCTCCTTCACTCCCTTATGACGTTCAAAGCCGAATAGCAGTTCATCCATGACTGTGTCAGTGACAAACTGGTGCTCAGGATTTTGGAATACAAATCCCATATGGCGCCGCAGCTCTTTTTCAGAATAGGAATCAATCGGTCTTCCATCTATTTCAATCAGTCCGCTCTCCGGCCGATTCAGCCGGGCAAGCACTGAGAGAAGCGTGGACTTTCCGGTGCCGTTAGGCCCGGCAATCGCAGTGATTGAGCCTTTTTTTACGGAAAAGCCCAGGTTCTGAAAAATCGGTTTCGATCCTCTTTTAAATGACAGATCGTGAACGCTGAGCGCATCTTCTGAAGAAGGCTTGATCCCTCCGTTATCCGAAAGGGGAGGGAACGGCTCGTTAAAAAGGGTTTCTTTGCACAAAGTAAAAGGGATACGAAGATGCTTCTGCAAAGTAATGACGCGCGGAATGGTTATTCCGAGCTGCGTCAGCTCATCAAGCTGAAATTGAAAGATGTCTTTTGTCGGCCCGTCCATCACTTTCCGCCCCGATTCGTCAAGCACAATCGTTCTGTCCATCCACGGCGCCCAATGATCGAGCTGATGTTCAATAACGAGAAGGCCGAAGCCTTTTTTCTTTTGGAGTTCTCTGATCAGCTGTACGAATTCACGCGCAGAATAAGGATCAAGCTGAGCCGTCGGTTCATCCAAAATAATAAGTTCAGGCTCCATCGCGATAATACAAGCGAGCGCGACTTTTTGCTTTAACCCGCCTGACAGGGCAGTGATTGTTCGTTTCTTCAGATGGAGAATTTCGAATTTTTCCAGCACATCATCAATGATCCTGTCCATGTCTTCTTTTGCATATTGCAGATTTTCCAGTCCGAAGGCGATTTCATCCTCAACCGTCAGCATGCAAAATTGCTGATCCGGATCTTGAAACACCGCGCCGATTGATTTGGCGGCAGGCTCTGACAGATCTGACAGGGGTGTCCCGTATAAGGCAATACGGCCTGTTTGAACCGCGTCGCACGATTCCGGATAAAGGCCGTTTAAGCAAAGGGCAAGCGAGCTTTTGCCGCACCCGCTCGGACCGAGCAATAAGGCACGTTCTCCTTTTTTCAGCTGAAATGATACGTCTTGAATAATCGGTTTTTCATCCTCTTCATAAGAAAATGTCAGACGGTCAACCGTGAGAAGCGGATCAGATGCCTGCATCTTGGGTCACCTGTTTCTTTTTCTTTTTGAATGCCTTTCCGAGCGCCATTCCGTTCAGCACGCCCGTATAGGCAAGCGAGTCGCTGATCACTTTTCCGAGAAGCCCGGCAAGAATCGCACCGGAAGCAAGACGGATGATCAGCATAACTGCCAATAAACCCGGATTCAAAACAGAGTAGCCGGAAACAAACAAATCATAAATAAAGCTTGTCACAGAAGAACCCATCCCCGCCAACAGCAAAACAGGCAGGGAATAGACCCGCCAGCGTGTGGCTGAAAAGACGGCTTCCGCTCCCAGCCCCTGCGCAATTCCTATCAGAATGACCATCGGGCCTGACGGATTTCCGAGAAGACACTCCACAAATGCGGCAATGACTTCAGAAATAAGCGCCGCTCCGGGTTTTTGAATGATGTATGCGGCAATAACCGATACGATAAACCAAATGCCGTAAATCGGTTCATAGCTCATCCGGCCGAAAAAACCGGCCGCTATATTGCTTAAGTGAGTAGACAATAAATAGATGACGGCGAATACAACACTGATGACTGACATGACAACAATTTCTCTCATTTTCCAGTTCTTCATTTTTAATCTCCTGCTTTCTTGTCTGTTGAATTATCGGCTGCTATTGAATACTGACTTCGTTACAGGAAATGATCATTCGGCTTCATCATTCTCGTTTCCCTCCCGTTTTTAAATGAAAATAAAAAACTGCATATCCAAGGGAATATGCAGCAACAGAACGAAAACGCATGGAAAATAAACCGCGCTTCGGTCAATCTGCACTTCCCCACGCTGGTATTATCCAGATCGGGTTATAAGGGATCAAAACACGCCGCAGCATGTTTTATCTCAGCCATTACAGCACCCCTAGTGCGTTTCCTATACAGTTTTTTATGATGACATCATCATAGTTGATCAATTCTGATTTGTAAACAGCTTTTCCCGGCTGAAGAGAGGAATCGGGCCGGACTGTCATTCATAAAGATAGGAAGAGTGTTTATCGCGCGCCTTTTTTAAAAAAGGAAATGGAGGACTCCTATGTTTGTTCATACAGTGCAGTCTGGCGACACGTTATTTTCAATAAGCAGGAGATACGGATTTCCTGTTGACCGGATCAGAAGCGTCAACGGGCTTGAGGAAACAAATATTGTTCCGGGGCAAGCGCTGCTTATTCCTCTTTATGAATATACGGTTCAGCCGAATGATACGTATGCCGTCATCGCGAGCAAGTCTTATGTTTTGCAAATGCAGCTGATGCAGGCCAATCCCGCGATTTTGCCAAACCGTTTACAGGCGGGAATGAAGGTGAGGATACCTGACATCTCGAACTACCTTGCCGGTACTCTGCAATTTTATGTCATTCGGACACCTGAAGCAGACAGAGCGTTAATCAACGATTATGCACCCTATTCATCAGCGATATCGCTGTTTGAATATCATTTTGGCCCAAATGGGGACCTTTTGAATGATTTAAATGACAAAACAGCGATTGAAACCACGTGGAAAAACAGAGTGCGGCCGCATGCCGTCATTACGAATCTGACGGGCGGGGGGTTCAGTTCTGACCTTGCCCATCAAGTGCTGCAAAATCCGTCAGCCCGGACGAACCTCGTCAACAATATCGTAAGTTTGACCACAAGAAAGGGGTATGGCGGTGTAAACATTGATTTTGAACGGATCAGTGAAGCGGATCGTGATCTTTTCACAGGCTTTCTCCGTGAATTAAAAAACCGGCTTTCCCAGCATCAGCTTGCTTTAACCATATCGGTTCCGGCTAAAACAAGTGAAGGGGTGCCTTGGCTTCGCGGGTATGATTACGGCGGAATCGGTGCTGTCGTCGATTACATGTTTATTATGGCGTACGATTGGCACCATGCGGGCAGTGAGCCGGGAGCTGTTGCGCCTTTGACCGAGGTCAGGGAAACAATCAATTTTGCCATCAGCAGGGTGCCGAGAAGAAAAGTGATTCTCGGTGTTCCGCTGTATGGCTATGATTGGCTCATTCCGTACAAACCGGGCACCATCGGAACGGCCATATCCAATCAGCGGGCGATTGAAACCGCTATGAAGCACCAGTCGGCGATACACTATTCCGAGCAAGACCGCTCGCCGTATTTCCGGTACACGGATGAACAGGGAAGAGCCCATGAAGTGTGGTTTGAAGACGTAAGAAGCATGAGTGAAAAAATGGTTCTCGTGCGGGAATTCGGCCTTCAGGCAATCGGAGCGTGGCAATTGACGCTCGGCTTCAATCCGGGGCCTTGGCTCTTGCGGAAATTTTTCACGATCCGAAAAATATAGCGCCTGACCCCGCCCTCGGGCGGGGTTTTTTCTTTCCTATGATAACAGGCATTCTTTTGGACAATCTAATGTGAAAAGGAGGTTTGCACATGAAAAAAAGAGAAGAGCAGTACATTAATCAGGCTGAATACGTTCCCCATCCGACAAAAGAAGGGGAATACGCGTTAATGCTGCATGAATCGTATCATTTGCTCTCAGAAGAAGATGAAAGCGATTTGCCGGAATAAGGGCTTCAGCCTTTATTCCGTTTATTTTGTCACCGATAGCTGAAATAACGCATTTTATGGTTGACACATCCCTTTTTTTTCTGTAATCTCAGTGTGTCAATTCAAATAGGAACTTCGTTAGGTGAGGCTCCTGTATGGAGATACGCTGCTGCCCAAAAATGTCCAAAGACGCCAATGGGTCAACAGGAATCATCGACATAAGGTGATTTTTAACGCAGCTGGATGGTCATCCTATGCCATACAGTGCTAAAGCTCTACGATTGAAGGCCCCGCACGTTTATTTGCCGTGCTTCTTTTCGCCTTCAATTCAGAAGGTTTTTTTTATGCCTCAAAATGTACATGACTGAGCATGATAAGGAGGTGCGGAGTATGGATTCTCCCCATTCGAGTATGTCAGAAGAAGTACCCATATACAGCCAGATAACAAGTGATGACATGATGAGGAGACGGTCCGCCGCACTTTCTTTGACAGACGGCGCGTCTCCGTAAAGGAGGTACGAGTCCCGATGGTTCAAAACATGACCTATGACGAACTCATATTACGCATTATAATTTTATTGCGGGATGGAAAAATAAAAGAATTCCGCAGCATGATAGATGAACTTCAGCCTTATGATATGGCGTTTTTATTTAAAGAAATGCCGGAAAAACACCGGGCCCGCTACCTGTCGTACCTGACGGTTGATGATATCACCGACATGATCGGAGAATTAGAGCGGGAATTCCAGCTTGCCGTTTTACATAAAGTCGGTAAAACGAAAGCAACCCTCGCGATGAACAAAATGGATAACGATGATCTCGCCGCATTGCTGGAAGAGATGGATGAAGAACTGAAAGAACAGCTGCTCTCCAGCATGGAGGCGGAGGAATCAAAGGCCGTCCAGCTTCTGATGAACTATCCGCAGGAATCAGCGGGCCGTATGATGACGAACCGCTTTGTCTGGATCCCGCAGCATTATACTGTAAATGATGCGGTCGTCAAGCTGAAAAGCTTCGCAGAAATCGCTGAATCGATAAACTATTTATACGTCATTAATGACAGCAAGCAGCTTGTCGGGGTTCTTTCCTACAGGGATTTAATTCTCGGAGATCCGGAAGATAAAGTCCAAGATCTCATGTTTACGCGTGTCATTTCAGCGGGAGTGCTTCAAGATCAGGAAGAAGTCGCCCGGCTTATTCAGCGGTATGACTTTTTAGCCATTCCCATCGTCGAAGAAAACAATGTGCTGGTCGGCATTGTCACCGTCGATGATATTATCGACGTCGTTATTAAAGAAGCCGATGAAGATTATGAAAAATTCGCGGCATCGGGTAAAGCGATCACGTTTGATACGAAAGCTTATGTAGCGGCATACCGCAGATTGCCGTGGCTGATTTTGCTTTTGTTTATCGGATTGATTTCTGGAAGCATTCTGAATTATTTTGAAGACACATTGCAAAAAGTAGTCGCCTTGGCATTTTTCATGCCGATGATCGCGGGAACTACCGGAAACACCGGTACACAGTCCCTCGCTGTGGTTATCAGAGGTTTGGCTAAAGAAGAAATGAATAAAAAAACCATTTTTAAGCTGATTTTCCGTGAGCTGAGAGCCGGTATCTATATCGGAATCGTCTGTTCGATAGCGATTACGATCGTCGCATCCGTCTGGCAGAAGGACTTAACGCTCGGTTTCGTCGTCGGTTCGTCTCTTCTCGTGACCTTAATTATCGGAACGATGGCGGGAACGATTGTCCCTATTATTCTTCATAAACTGAACATTGATCCGGCGATTGCTTCCGGGCCGCTGATTACGACGCTTAATGATATTTTGTCCTTATTAATTTATTTCGGAATCGCAACGGCATTTCTTCATGCGCTGTAAAAAAAGTCCGTCTCTTTTGTGAGGCGGACTTTTTTATTTAGCGGTTTTTATACTTGAAGTGGGCGTTAAGCTGTCCCTTGAGCATTTTCTTCCGGACCTGCGGATCATTTTTCAGGGCTTGTTCTTTTTTGCGCATGTCCTTTAAAATCTCCGCGGTTTGGACGCCGTCTTCCCGTTTGTTCGCAATATCCATAAGCCGTTCTACGTCTGCGAAAGAATACTTTCTCGTCCCCCGTGAAGAGCGCTGCGGATAGATCAATTTCCGTTCTTCATAATATCTGATCTGTCTGACTGACAATCCGGTTAATTCACTTACAATACCGATCGAAATCACTTTTTTGTCTTTGTAAGATTGTTCGTCTGTCGTCATTTTTCCACCCCTGGATGTCTTTTACTCATATTATATAAAAAAAGAAGAGAAAAAACCTGACGATTGTTAGGTTTTCTAACATGAAATAGAAGATTTTAGAAAAAAGACGGCAGAAAAATTAACAAGTTTGATGCACGGCCTAACATCCCGTTTTATGCTTGATGTACAGAAACAATGAGGAGGAAGGATATTCATGGAGGAAGAAAAAGCGGTTTTGCTGGCAAAAGAGATTATAGAACTGGATATGAAACGGGATGAAATGCTGGAAGCGTTCATGCAGCTTGCCGGAGAACATGCTTTTCAATTGCTCCGTTCCGTACAAAACGGGCTTTACCGAAAAACATCATAATCTACAGAAGCTTTACAAATGCTTTATACGTCATTGATATAAAAACGTTATCCTGTTAACAGAATAACGCAAAACAAAGGAGGGCGCCATGAGTCATTTGCTACAGACCGCATTGGACAAAGAGAGAAGCCATTATTCAAAAAAATTGCTTCAGATCGGAGTTTATACGAAAGAGATCTTGAATTCGATGACCATTACGGAGCTAAGAAAGGAATACGCGTATTTTTTTCGGAACATTCCCTATAGAGAACGAGACCCTTATACAAATTAATTTATGTATAAGGGTATTTTTTATATAAAAAAGAAGGAATTCTGAAAAACAGCACGAATAGAATATAAAACAGAAAACGACTCTTATTAATTGTAAGGGTTTACATTATTTTTTTATAAAAATCTTATATACGAGGTAGATATGATGAGATTATCGTTTAACGAAGAGGAAGTTATGCGTTCGATGAATTTGTACAAAGTTTTTGCAAGGGCTTTCAAAAGTGTATCCGAACACAGTATCCGTGACAGCAAAGAACATGGCTTTAATCCGACTGAATTTGCAGTGCTAGAACTTCTGTACACGAGAGGCCCGCAAAAATTGCAGCAAATCGGATCGCGCCTTTTGCTTGTCAGCGGGAATGTCACCTATGTCATCGATAAGCTTGAGAGAAACGGATTTTTAGTCAGAGAACAAGATCCGAAGGACAAACGGTCTGTTTATGCCCATTTAACTGATAAAGGAAACGAGTATTTGGATAAAATTTATCCGATTCATTCATTGAGAATTGCGAGAGCGTTTTCAGGACTTATGCCTGATGAACAAGAACAGCTGATAGCCCTATTGAAAAAAGCGGGTATTCACAGCCAGCATTTGCTGTTCCGTTAAACGCAAACCTTCGCATTGAAAAACGAGCCGGGCACTCTCTATATAGAGAGTGTTTTTTTCTGTGCGCGGCTGTAGAGCCGGCCGCTCTTTTTGCATATGATGGAAAAGGGTAGCATCATTATTTACCAATCATAATGTGACACGCCTCATGCCAAAATATGAGGGTGCTTTGAACAATAAAGAAGGTGAGCGTGTGAGGAGCTGTCTGCTGTCCATTTGGTATGTACTTGATCCGCTTTATTTCTTTTTTACCCGGCTGACGCTGATTGACAAACACAAGTCCAATGTGTTTCGCGTCCGTTTAACAAGGTATAAAGGAAAAGAAGTCGTATTAAGCGACGGAACCCGGATTAAAAAGAACGATATATTGGTCAAGATTCATCTTCATAATGTCAAACTCCTAAAAGAGCTGCAGCATATTGAAAGTGCGGTCAGAAGAGGCTTTATGATATACCAAAAGGTTTATCAATCCATGCCTCATTTAGCTGATTATATTCATCAGCATAAACGAAAAGACGAGATTAAAGGCGTCATCGGCATCACGATGCTTCATAAAGGAGCGGCGAGGCTCGGGTTTGAGGTAATGAAGCCGTCCAATGGATTTTACAGGGTATTTAAGCAAGTGGCGCATATTCCGATTTTATATTTTACAACAAAACAATTCACCCTCAAAAATATTCCTTATTCCTATTATTTAATGATTTCTAAAGAAAAGCTGATGGGCACATATCAAGCTGAAAAGAGCTGACAGAAGAAATCAGCTCTTTTTCTTTATTTGCTCCAGCACGATTGAAAGAGGCTCGTCCTGGGGCTGGCGGTAAAAGTCATAAAACGGGTCGCCTTGCTTTTTTACACGTTCAATCACTGTGTCAATCGTATAATCATCAGGCGTTAACGCTGTGTTTACTTCGTTCCAATACAGAGGGGCGGCGACGGTTCCCAGTTCATTGCCCCGTGTGGAGTAGGGAGAAATAATCGTTTTCCCTTCGGCATGCTGTAAATAATCAAGATACAGCCTTCCATTGCGATTTTTTATAAAACGCTCTGTCGTAAAAAGATCAGGGTAGGTCCTGACGCAATAATCAGCAATGAGCATTGTAAACCGGCGGGTATCATCATAAGTGAAAGCCTCCGGAGAAAGCGGGATGTAGAGCTGAATGCCTTTATTTCCGGACAGCTTTGGAAACGGCGTGATGCCGAATGACTCAAACAGCTGCTTCAGCACATGCGCCGCCTGCACGGCCATAAGAAAATCATCTCGTGACGGCGGATCGAGATCAATTACGATTTCTGAGGGTCTTTCGCTGTGTATCGTTTGAAAAGGAACATGAAATTCCAGCGCCAGCTGATTAGCCAGCCATAAAAGTGTTGACATATCGTTGCAAACAATATGTTCATGGCTTCCGTCAAAAACGGATGAGATAAAGTCAGGCGTGTAATCCGGTTTGTTTTTCTGAAAAAAGGATTCACCGGGCGCTCCGTGCGGATAACGGATGACTGTGACTGCCCGGTCTTTTAGAAAAGGCAAAAGAAAATCGCTGATTTGAACGATATAGCATATAAAATCCTCTTTTGTCTTTTTGCGTTTTTTAAAAATGACTTTATCCAGGCTAGTGAATTGCAGTTTCGGATGCAGCGTTTTTGAGTGAAGAACAAGCTGCTTATAGGTGCAAGCCGTCCAATCCATGCCGAACTGAAAGGAAACAAAGGAGACCTCCCGCAGCGTATCCTGCAAAACGGTTAAATATCGGACGGTCATACAAATAGAAGGATCGAGTGTATACTCGCCGGTTCCCAGCTTTTTTCCGTGGGTCTCCATAATCGTTCTGACGGCGTTTTTTTCTTCGTCCTGCATGCCATGGGAGACTGACGCAACGGGAATGACCTTACCGTCTTTTAAAACCGATGCGGTCACATAGCCGTTTTTCGGATTAAAACCGGTTAATAAAACATGCGCCGTTTTCATATGCTTATATTTCTGCCAGTCAGGAGACCGTTTGTTTTCGATCCATTTGCTGTTTGTTTTTTTCGCCACAATTCCTTCTCCGTCATGCCGTACAACTGTATTCCAGAGCGGGTCAAAGCCAGCATGCTCGGGAATGTATTGAATGGCTTCTTTTGCCAGGTGATGAGGAGACGCAGGGAGCTGTGCTTCCGCCAGCAGATGAAAAAGCATTTGCTTCCGCTCCGAATATGGATGAGAAGCGAATTTTGCTCCCGCTAGTTCCAGCAGATCAAACGCAAGAAAGCGGCACGGCCGTTCGGCAGCCATTTTTTCAATGGCCTCCGCACGTTTTAAACGCCCGCGGATTTGAATACGCTCAAAGTCTGCCCGGTACGGATTGATCAAATAGACAAGCTCTCCGTCGAGCGTAAGGGGGAGCTTATCTTTCATCTGTTGAAAACATTGTGCCGCAAAAAGGGTGATTTCCGGAAATTGGCTGGTGAGCGGCTGGCCGTTTCTGCTTGTTAATGTAACCTCTTTTGCGTTCACATGGAGCAGACAGCGAAACCCGTCATACTTCACTTCGTAGCGCCATTCACTGCCCTCAGGCGGTGAGGAGGTCAAAATCGGCTGCATCGTCAGCACCATGACTATGACGTTCCGGAGGCTTTTTGTCTTGTTGTTTTCCGCTTTTTGCCCCCGCTGCCAGCAGGTGCAGCTTCTTTCGGCTGAGCGGGCGCCGCTTTCTCGCGATCGGGCCGCTTTGTTCGATCGATGCTTGCCTGAAGGGCGCTGACGAGATCAATGACATCCTCACGCGGACCTGCCGCAGCCGGTGTGACACCCGCTTCCTGATGCTCCAGCTTATCATTAATTTTGGCGAGAAGGGCTTTGCGGTATGTGTCTTCGTACTGTTCAGGGTCAAATTCGGTTGTCAGCTCGTCGATTAAAGTGATGGCTGTCTGCAATTCCTTTTCATTTACATCCGTTTGATCCGGGACGCCTGGCACATGTCCCGCGCTTCTGACTTCATCCGGGTAATGAATAGATTCCATCACGATGCAATTTTCATACACGCGGAGGATGGCAAGCTGCTGTTTTGAACGGATCGTAATGGTGGCGATGCCGATTTTACCTGTCGTTCTAAGCGCTTCCCGCAAAAGCGTATAAGCTTTCGTGCCGTTGTCTCCGGGCCCGACATAATAAGAACGGTTAAAATAAATCGGATCGATCTCTTTTAATTGAACAAAATCAACGATTTCAACCGCTTTTTCTTCGTGTTCCTGTTTTACTTCTTTCAAGTCTTCATCGGTCAAAATAACGTATTTTCCTTTTACATATTCGTATCCTTTGACAATTTCGTCCGGACTGAGGCTTTTTTCGCAGCCGGTGCAGATTTTTTCATATTTAATCGGCCCGTGATCTTCTTTATGAAGACTGCGGAATTTTACATCTTTATCTTCAGTGGCCGCAAAGAGCTTAACCGGAATATTGACGAGGCCGAAACTGATCGATCCCTTCCACATCGTATGCATGAATAAAAACTCCTTTTTGTTTTTTATTGTGGATAGACAGCCTCATTCCATGTGTAGCAACTTATGGGTGGTGCGGCGTTTCACTAACCAGCTGTTCGAGTTCCTTTGGCCGCAAAGGTCTGCTGAAGTAGAAGCCTTGCAGAAATCACAGCCTTTTTCACCCGAAAGCTTTTTTGCATATCCGTTTCCGCCTCTTCACTCAGCACCATATCAAGCCGCAGCTTTCTCGCTTTCTTGTCACCGATCTGAAATAACTCTCATTTATAGCGGCATGCCTTTAAAACATTTCAGTCTCGAGATAAAGTAATCGTTTCTTCCGGTGCAAATGTGTTAAAATCATTCTGAAGTTTCGGAATAGAAGACCCATAAGGGGAGTGATACTGATCGAAGATGTTATCCTAACGATAATTGAGGCGTTTAAGAGCTTATCCTACGCCGGAATTTTTTTGGCGCTGAGTATAGAATTCATCCCTGCGGAAATCGTTCTTCCGCTTGCGGGCTATTGGGTCTCGAGAGGAGATATGACGTTTGCCGGCGCAGTGTTTGCGGGGTCGCTCGGCGGTCTTTCCGGCCCGCTTGTCTTGTACTGGATCGGCAGATGGGGCGGCCGGCCGTTTTTGCTGAAGTTTGGGAAGTACATATGGATAAAGCCCGAATCTCTTCAAAAATCGGATGAGTTTTTTCAAAAGCACGGCGGTTTTGTGGCTTTCAGCGGCCGTTTTTTACCCGGTGTAAGGACATTGATTTCATTGCCTTGCGGAATTGCAAAGATGAATGTCTGGGTATTTTCCCTTTATACATATATCGCCATGCTGCCGATTACTTTCGTTTACGTTTATTTAGGCATGAAGCTCGGGGAAAATTGGAAAAGCGTCGGCTCAATCCTTGATCAATATATGCTGCCGTTCGGTATTTTCATTGTATTGCTTTTTGCCGTTTATATGCTGGTGAAAAGAAGAAACGGGATCAAAGCGGATTCTTCATTTAATGAAAAAGTTAAGCATTGACAAACTTAGAAACAGCCTTTATGATGAGCTTATAAACCAATATTTTCTTGATATCCCAAAGGGGAGTAGCGTCCGGATTTTCCGGAAACAAAGTCGTCAATTCATGGATCTATATCCATCGGCTTTGTTGGCATGCCAATCATTTCATGTCTAGCAAGACCTTTGCCTTATATCGGCAAAGGTCTTTTTTGTATAAAAAAACCGCCGGTATAAGCTCGGATGACAGAAAACGGAGAAGAGGAGGAGTAAAATTGGATATTGCATTGTTGTTGGAGTATGGCTGGGTTCTTCTCGTTTTAATCGGGCTGGAAGGGATTTTAGCGGCGGATAATGCGCTGGTGATGGCGGTGATGGTGAAGCATCTCCCGGAGAAACAAAGAAAGAAAGCATTGTTTTACGGACTGGCAGGGGCTTTCATCTTACGTTTCGGTTCATTATTCGCCATTTCTTTTCTCGTTAATGTATGGCAGGTTCAGGCAATCGGGGCCTTGTATTTGCTTTACATTGCCGTAAGCCACTTGCTGAAGCGCTATGTATACAAAAATGACGGCAAACAGAGAGTTCAGAAAGAAAGCGGGTTTTGGGCGACTGTATTCAAAGTGGAGCTGGCTGACATCGCCTTTGCCGTTGATTCGATATTAGCGGCGGTCGCGCTTGCCGTAACGCTTCCTAAGACATCGCTTCCAGCCATCGGAGAACTTGACGGCGGTCAGTTTATCGTTATTTTAGCGGGCGGAATCATCGGTTTGATTATTATGCGTTTTGCGGCATCCATGTTCGTTTCTTTATTGAAAACACGCCCGAGTTTGGAAACGGCGGCATTTGTTATTGTGGGCTGGGTAGGTGTAAAACTCGCTTTATACACCCTTGCTCATGAGGAAATCGGTATGGTTTCCGCTCACTTTATTCATTCGGCGGCATGGAAGGTCGTTTTTTGGACGGTTCTGGCGGCGATCGCGGCCGGCGGATGGTTTATGTCCGGCTCAAAAAAAACGCAAGAGGAGAGGCATAAAGAAGAGTCCGCTGGGAGAGAGCACGCGTAAAAGGGTTCAAAAAGGGAGTTCTGCTTTTTCAAAGCGGAACTCCCTTTTATAGTTGAAGCGCTTACAAACAAGACATATGATAACAATTTTATAACAGCATTGTTACAAAAAACGTACAGAAAACCCCCTTAATTCTAAATAAGGGCACGAAATCATGTATAGTACGTCTTATTAGTTTGTCATAATTGAGACAAAAGAAATCGATTTCTCTTTTTCTTCCTTTGCGAATCCCTACTAAATTAGCTATGATTATGAGTAGTTATAGGGAGGAACTGAGGTGAAACCAGTGCTTAGCCTTTTGTTTAAATTGGGAAAAAAGAAACAAACGCTTGAAACATCTGTTGAAAAAATACAAAAAGGCGACAAAGATCTGCAGAACGATTTAATACAGCAATATAAGCCTTTTATCGCGAAGACGGTTTCATCCGTTTGTAAACGATATATAGATGAAAAAGACGACGAATTCAGCATCGGACTGATCGCGTTTAACGAAGCCATTGAAAAATATTCGCCTGAAAAAGGAAATTCGCTGCTTGCATTTGCAGAGCTGATTATAAAAAGAAAAGTAATAGATTATATAAGAAAAGAAGCAAGAGCCGCTCAGCATATCAATATGGATGTGCCAGAAGGCGATGATCAGGAGTCTTCCCAGAGCCTAATCGAGGCAGAGCTTTCCATCGATGAATACCGCAAACAGATTGAACAGGAACAGCGGCGGGAAGAAATCCTTTTTTTTCAAAAGCAGCTGAGAGAGTACGGATTGTCTTTTAAAGAATTGCTTGAGCAATCGCCAAAGCATACAGATGCGAGGCAGAATGCGATTAAGGTTGCCTATACGCTTGTGGAAAATGAAGAATTGGCAGCCATTCTTCACCAGAAAAAACAGCTTCCGGTCAAACAGCTGGAGCAGCTTGTGTCGGTCAGCAGAAAAACGATCGAGCGGAACAGAAAGTATATCATTGCCATGAGCATTATTATTACCGGTGATTATATTTATTTAAAAGATTATCTTAAAGGGGTGTTGCACTCATGAGAAGAGGGATCATTGTAGAAAAAAATAAAAAATTCGTCACGTTGCTAACCCCTGACGGACAATTTTTAAAAACAAAAAATGATCACCATACTTGTGAAATCGGAGAGGAAATTACGCTTTCAGGCGAAACGCGTATGAGCAGAAGGGCCAGCTTTTTTGATTTTCTGAAACTGCGCCCTTTCAAATTGGGAGTTTTTACAATGACAGCTATTATTTTATTTATTTTAATTATGCTCCCGATTTTTTCTGATAACAAAGCATACGCCTACATGACGCTTGACATTAATCCGAGTATTGAAATGGCGTTAAACAGCAAATATGAGGTTATTGAGCTGACGCCGCTGAATAATGATGCCAAACAGGTCATCGATGATATCGGCGATTGGAAAAGCAATGATTTTAAGGAAGTCATCAGTGATATAATTACCGATTGCAGCAAGCATGGATATGTAAAGGAATCAAAAGAGATCTTAATTTCCACGGTTTATGAAAATTCAGATGATCATACATATAAAACAGGCGTTAAAAAACAGCTGGCTGACGTAACGAAAAAATATAAAGACACCTACCGCCTGGAATCTCTTGAATCAGATATGGAAACAAGGGAAAAAGCAAAACAGGAAGGAATGTCAACAGGCAGCTACATAAGAAGAAATGAAAAGAAAACAGAAGAAGACCGGCCCGAAAAGAAAACGGACAGCAATGAAACCGAACATCAGAACACCGAGACAGACAGTGATCAAACAGAGCACCCGGCAGCGGAAAAACCGGCAGCAGACGATCAAAAAAATACTGATGGAGAATTGAAAACAGAGCAGCCGGACAGCAATGAAACAACTGACCCAAATAATCAGAGTCCAAACAGCCAGGACGACAATCAGGGAAAAGACACAAATGTAAATTCCGGATCACAGGAAAATACACAGAAGGAACAAGATGGGGAAACAGAGCAAACCCCAACACAAGATCCTCAAGAAAACGGAAATGACAAAGGGTATCAACAAAGGTATTATAATCATCGCTGGAATCAGGACCGCAGTGAACACCGCGAATCCTATCACCGGCATGAAGATGCGTCAGACCGCCGGAATCCGAATGGGTACCGGCACGGCAGGGAGAATGCTGATAAACATCAAAATTCGCCGAGAAATCCCGGCGAATAAACTGTATTATTGATTTTTCCCGTTTAATTGTGATTGGGCCTGCTGCACAAGCCGTTTTGTCATTTCTCCGCCCACAGAGCCGTTTGCGCGTGCTGCTGTGTCAGAACTAAGGTTCACGCCGAATTCTTGAGCCACTTCGTATTTAAATTGGTCGAGTGCCTGCTCAGCCCCTGGAACAACGAGTTTATTTCTGCTCGCCATCTTTTTCATCTCCTTTTCTCTGGCAAGATTATTTACGCGTCTTAGTTTCAGGCAGAATCGTCCCCATTATGCTGGCAATTGTTGTACGCCGTTAAAAAACCCCGGTAAAAGGACCGGGGCTGAAAGCATCTTTTATAACAAATGGCGTGTCATTTTGTAGGCGGTAGTCTGGATGTGGAATGTCAAAACGGAGAGCACCGTAACCGCGATAATGGTTTTGATTTTCTCCCATTGTCCGCTTCCCAGCTCTTTAAAGCGGCCGCGCAGCTTGTCCGTCTGCTGTTCAACGAGCTCTTGAAGGCTTGTCTCTTTCATCGGAGGGCTGTCTTTGTGGTGAATATAATCGATTACCTGAGCGCAGCTTTCATAGTAGCTGATCGGGCTGATGATGTCATCGGACCGGTCTGTAATGGTATTGAAAGCAATCTTTAATATGACGCGTATATGTTCAAAGTCATAAATTGATTTTAAATCACGTACAATGAGAAGAATAACAGCTTGTTCGATTGAATATTTTTTTCCTAATTCGGGATGGCCGATTAAGTCTTTAATATCGCGTTTCACCCAATTTTGGACAGCCGTTGATTTTAAAGACGTCAGCTCGCACAAGTTGCCGAGCTCGACAATCTCGTTTGTTGAAAGCCCGTATTCTCTCCTTTCTTTTTTTCGTTCAAATCTTGTGAGAAACTCAGGAATGTGAAGGTGGTTCTCTGCTTCATCTAACGTCATATTTGCTGATTTTGCTGATTTTATTAAGATTTGGAGAGGGCTTGTGTCCCCTTGGCCTTGTAACGCATAAAGAAGCCGGACCATGTCAGTTCGGGTCAGTTTAAAAGTATTCATTGTTCACCTCTGATTACGTGTTTACTTTGTTCAATCGCTGAGAAATACATTATCATCATACGTCGTAATTGTTGCATTTTCAAACGGATCAGATATAATTTAATTAAATAAGTTCTTTTGATCTTAAAATGACGGAGGTTATTATGGCAAAAAGAATATTTCTGTTTATTTTAACGAATATTTTGGTCATCACGACAATCGGGATTGTGCTTACGATCATTACAAGCGTCACCGGTGTTGGCTCGTATATACAAAATGGCCGGGTAGATCTGACGGCATTACTCGTCTTCAGCCTTGTTGTCGGTTTTGTCGGTTCCTTTATTTCACTTGCCATGTCCAGATGGATGGCAAAAACAATGATGGGTGTCAGGGTGTTAAACCCGAAAAAACAATCACTCAGCTATGAGGAGCAGCAATTAGTCGACCGCGTCCACAGACTGTCTCGTTCCGCAGGTTTAACGAAAATGCCTGAGGTCGGTATATACAATTCTCCTGAAGTCAATGCCTTTGCGACCGGACCGTCTAAACGGCGCTCGCTCGTTGCGGTTTCTTCGGGGCTTCTGCAGCAAATGGATGATGCTGCGGTAGAAGGGGTTCTTGCCCATGAGGTCGCGCACATAACAAACGGTGATATGGTTACGATGACGCTGTTGCAGGGAATCGTCAATACGTTTGTTGTATTCCTCTCACGTATCGCGGCATGGATTGCAAGCCGATTTGTAAAAGAAGATCTTGCGCCGATCGTCCACTTTATCGCGATAATTGTGTTTCAGATTATCTTTTCCATACTCGGCAGTCTTGTCGTCTTCGCGTACTCACGCCATAGAGAATTTCATGCTGACCGCGGAGGAGCGGATCTTGCCGGTAAGGATAAAATGATTCACGCCCTGCGCACACTGAAATCTTATACAGCCCATGTAAACGAAGAGGATCAGACAGCGGTGCAAACTTTAAAAATCAACGGGAAAAAGCATTCGTCTCTGTTTTCTACTCACCCTGACCTGGATGAAAGAATCCGCAGGCTGGAAGCGAAATAATGTCAATAACCTCTGAACCTGGTTCAGAGGTTTTTTGTTTAAAGATATGTGTAATTACATAAGGTAAAGAAAATTCTTTGTCAAAAAACCTTTAAAAATTCTCCTAATATCTTTAGAATAATTACGTACTACAATGAGAGGCTGAAGGAATAATCATATGAAATTAAAGCTAGGGAAATTAATACAGGTTTTGTCGCCCGCACAGCTGATTGCGTTATATTATTTTCTCGCTGTAACGGTCGCATTTATTTTGTTAAGTTTGCCGGCTGCCCATAAAGAGGGAGCCAGCTGGTCGTTTATAGACGCGCTGTTTACGGCTGTCAGTTCAGTCAGCGTGACCGGATTAACGGTTGTAAACACGGCTGATACGTTCAGCACGACAGGAATTGTCATTTTAGCCTTCGTGCTGCAATTCGGCGGAATCGGCATTATGACGCTCGGAACATTCGTCTGGCTGATTATGGGGAAACGGATTGGTTTAAGGGAACGAAAACTTATAATGGTCGACCAAAACCAATCGCAGTTTTCCGGGATCGTGAATCTGATGAAGCAAGTGCTGGTTCTGATTTTATGGATCGAGTTTTTTGGCGGCCTGATTTTAGGAACGTATTTTTTAACGTATTATCATTCATTTGAACAAGCCTATTTACACGGCTTCTTTGCGAGCATCAGCGCCACGACGAACGGCGGATTTGATATTACCGGAAATTCGCTCGTTCCGTTCAGACATGACTATTTTGTGCAATTTATTACGATGCTTCTGATTATTTTCGGCGCTATCGGTTTTCCGGTGCTTGTGGAAGTGAAGGGCTTTTTATTTTCCAAGCAGCGCAGATATTCATTTACGCTGTTTACGAAAATTACGACGATCATGTTTGGGCTGCTCGTATTGTTCGGGGCTGTCGGGATATATGCTCTTGAAGCAAGCCATCTCTTAAAGGGGAAAAGCTGGCACGATACTTTATTTTTATGTCTCTTTCAATCAACCGCCACGAGAAGCGGGGGGCTTGCGACGATTGACATCAGCCAGCTGTCGGCGCCGACCTTATTTTTTATATGCGCCCTGATGTTTATCGGCGCTTCGCCAAGCTCAGTCGGCGGCGGAATCCGTACGACGACCTTTGCGCTTAATCTCCTTGCTTTATTTCATTTTGCCCGCGGGAATAAAGCCGTGAAGGTATTTAAACGCGAGCTTCATCAGGCGGATGTCATGAAATCGCTTGTCGTCACGATGATGGCTATTTTGCTTGTTTTCGGATCGACGCTCATTTTAGCCGTGACCGAAAAGCATCAGTCACTGCTTGAACTGCTGTTTGAGGTATGCTCGGCTTTCGGAACAACCGGGCTGTCATTGGGGATTACGCCGCATTTAAGCGACGTCGGCAAATGTGTCATTATGATTGTCATGTTTATCGGCCGAATCGGCATATTGACTTTCCTTTATTTAATCGGGCGCAAAGAAATCGAAGCGAATTACCATTATCCGAAGGAAAGAGTCATTATCGGCTGACACCGCGTCTTCAAGCGCGGTGCTTTTTTATTGCCAAAAAAAAGATGTGTGGAAATGAATTCTTGGGAGACGCTAATCCTAAAGAGGTGACATACTTGTTAGCCGTATTATGGAAATCAGTGATTATGATAGCGGTCGGTACCTTTTTATTAAGACTTGCCGGACGGAAATCGATTAGCCAGCTGTCGGTTACCCAGACAGTCATCATGATTTCCATCGGCTCCATTATCATTCAGCCGTTTATTGAGCATAGTTTATGGGAAACCATTTTTGCGGCAACGATTTTCATTTTGGTCTTGATTCTAATGGAATTCCTCGAAATCAAATCAAAATTTTTCGAGTATTTATTTTCTGGGAAAACCATAGCTGTTGTTGAAAACGGGCAAGTCATATCGAAAAATTTAAAAAAAATGCGCTTAACCGAATCACAGCTGTCGATGAGGATCAGGCAGGAGGGCCTCGGGGATATTAAGGATTTTAAAATTGTGCTGCTGGAGCCGAACGGACAAATCGGCTACGAGCTGATGGATGAGGCAAAAACGGTCACAGTGCGCGATCTTAAATCGATTTTGCAGGAATTCAAAACAGAATTGCTTACAGAAGGAGGAAATCAGATGAAACGCAAGGCAGCAACGAATGAAGCTTTAACAAATAACAACACACCGACAGAAAGTATGGATAAAGATGCATACAAAACACAATATGACGGTGATCCGGGACTCAGGGGCGCAAACCGCAAGTCAAAACACGGCAAACAAGGGGGCGAATAAGCATGACAAAAAACCGCCACAGCAAGGATATGCAAAATCATAAAAAACCGATGGATCCTAAATTGCTTGAAGAAGAATTCTCAAGCGAACTCGGTGATTATAACGCCGGAAAACTGATTGAAACGCTTGAACAGACAAAACCGAAGGAAAAAGAAGACAGCAAAAAATAAAAAATACCTCTTAGGCGGCACGCGCTTAAGAGGTATTTTTCGTTATTTGGAATAAGCATTTTTCCTTGTTCCTTTTACAGCTTCAAGCCAGGCGGTCATTCGCAATTCAATAAACGGCTGGGCGGCTGTTTTCACAGCATTGCTGGATAAAATGGATGTAAGGACTGCTGTTAAAATAAGAAGCATCACTACATTTTGATAATCAGACAGATGATCCTCCAGCCCGATCTGCCGCAAGGTTTTAATAATAAATCCGTGCAGCAGGTAGACGTAAAATGTTCTCGTGCCCCACTTTGTAAAGAAATAGCGTTTTTGCGGGACGAGTGCCAAAAAGCTGAAGGTAGCGGCAAAGGCCAAAACATACCAGCCGATACGTGACAGCCCGCTTAACAGCGTCACGTCTCCGAATGTTGAATAGGGTTCCGAGCCAAACAGCCACGAGTAATCAAAGTCGATGCACCAGCATAAAAGAAAAACCGTGCAAAGAACGCCGGTGGCAATTTGTTTGCCCCTTTTGCTCTTCAGTAAATCAAAGTGATCTTTATTTAAATAAAAGCCGACGAGAAACATCGGAAGAAAGACAAACGTTCGTGAAAGGCTCAGCGTGCTGCTGATGAAATCGAGATAACCGATCATAACGGCAAGCCCGCAGCTCGCAGCAAGCGCCCACATTTTCGGCAGTTTCGTAAATGGGTACAGCAGCAGATTCCAAAAGAATAAGCTGATTAAAAACCAGAGAGACCACTGCGGATCAATCGGATTAACGCTTGTTATGCTTTCATCCTGAATAAAGTAATAAAAAACCGAATAGATGCTCTGGAAAATCAAATACGGAATAATCAGCTTCACAGCCAGTTTCTTCACATAACCTTTGCGCTTGAAGTTTTTCGCAAAATAGCCGGACACAAGGATAAAGGCAGGCATATGAAAAGTATAAATGAATTTGTAGAGATGGAGCATAAACTCATTTCCGTTAATAAATGACCGGAGGATATGGCCGAACACCACAAGGAAAATCAAAATAAACTTGGCATTGTCAAAGTAACTGTCACGCGATTTCGTCATAGCATCACCTTCTCTTCAAAAATCATTCACTGCATGATTATTTCCTGCTCGTGTCCATTTTAAAATAAAAAATGAAAAATGAAGGCGAAAAAAAAGGATTGTTAGGATGATGTAACGGGGAGGTAAGGATCGTAGAAAAAGACTTTAACTTGTCATATCATTGAAATTTTCTGAAATGTATAGGGCAAATGAAGGAAGACGGAGGATTTTGTAGAAATATTGAAGGATAGGTTTTTTGAAGAAGGAGTGTACTGAATGGCTGAAACTCTGGATTTGCAAACAAAGGAATCTTTGCAAGAGCAGCTGAAGCGGCTGAAGGAGGAAAATGACCGTCTGAAAAATGATTTGAGCCGATATCATATCATAATGAACAACACGCTTGATGCCATTTTCATCTGCCATAAGGAAATGAAAATCGTCCAGGCGAACGAGGCTGCGGCACGGATGATGCAGATTGAGGCAGACGGCCTCATCAACCGCTCCGTCCTCGATTTTTTATATTCTGTCCCTCAGGAAGAATTGAACGCGGCCGTCAAGAAATTTTTAGATAAGGGCTTCTTATGGAAAGAGGTGCCGATTAAGCTGGACAGCGGCGCAACAAAATACATTGAATTCCTTGCCAGGGACGGAATTGGGGAGGATTATTTTTTTGTGGTGATGAGGGACATCTCCTCTAAAAAAATATTGGAGCGGGAATTCTCAATGAACGAACAGCTGTTCAAAGATTTGTTTGACAGGGCTGTTGACGGAATTGTGCTGTTTGACAAGGACGGGGGATTTATTGATGCAAATCTCTCTTTTTGCAAAAGCTTCGAGATAGACCAAAACGAGCTGTTTCATTTGTCACTCCAGCATTTTACAGACGGCGAAAACAACATGCACCTGAAGGACATTTGGGATACTCTCCGCAGGAAAGGAAAAGCCAAGGGAGAGCTGCCCGTCAAGCTCCGGTCAGGTAAGGAGAAGCTGTTTGAGTTTACGATCACTTCCAACTTAATCAGCGGGTTTTATATGTCCATTATGAGAGACATAACGGAAAAACGGTCGATGGAAATAAAACTCTTTAAAAGCGAAGAGCGCTTCCGCGAAATTTTTGAAAACGCCATGGACGCCATCGTGATTTGGTCTGACGACGGAAAAATCGCCAAGGCGAACCAAGCGGCATGCCGAATTTTTGAGCTGCCGATGGACGAGTTTCTGAAGCGGTACTTATGTACGTTTATCGCTGATCCGCAGAAAAAATACAAACATATCAAAAAGAAATACGAAAAATACGGTGAAATCCGGGAAGAAATGCTGTTTCAGATGGGGAACGGACAATATAAAGAGCTTGAATTCACGTCAAAACGGACGATACTCGAAGGCCAGCATTTGACGATTTTAAGAAATGTCAGCGACCGTAAGCGAATGGAAAAAGAACTGAGGGAAAGCGAGCTGAAATTCAGAAAAGTATTTAACGGCTCCATGGACGGCAACGTATTATTTGACAACCAGTTCCGCATTATCGACGCGAATCCGCTGGCCAGCCGCATTCTCGGCATTCCGCATGAAGAGCTGAAAACACACGCCGTGCCTGACATTCTTTCTTCTTTTGACATTGAAAACGCGGGCGTTCCCGCAAGAGAGATTGATTTAGAAGGAATGGATAATGAAATCCCCTTTTTATTAAGCAGCAGCGATCACCGCAAACTGGAATTTTCCTTCAAGCGGAATATCATTCAAAATATGAATCTTGCCATCTTTAAAGATGTCACGGAGCGCAAAGAGCTGGAGGAGCGGCTTCGGAAATCCGACACCCTGCACGTCGTAGGGGAGCTGGCAGCAGGCATCGCCCACGAAATCAGAAATCCCATGACGGCGCTGAAAGGATTCATTCAGCTTCTCAAAGGAAGTATTGAAGGTGAGTATTCCCTGTATTTTAACGTCATTACCTCAGAATTAAAACGCATCGAGTCTATTATCACCGAATTTTTAATTTTAGCAAAACCGCAGGCCATATTGTATGAAGAAAAAGATGTGACGCAGATTATGAAAGACACGGCTGATCTTCTGAACGCCCAGGCCAACCTTGTCAATGTGCAGATCCATTTAAATCTGACCGGAAACATTCCTCCGATTTACTGTGAGCCCAATCAATTAAAACAAGTGTTTATTAATATTTTAAAAAACGCAATCGAAGTCATGCCCGACGGCGGTAATATCTACGTGACCATTCAGCCTTCGGATAAAGATCACATTCAGATTTCATTACAAGATGAAGGTACCGGCATCCCAGAGGACAAACTGAAACGTTTGGGAGAACCGTTCTACACGACGAAAGACAGAGGAACGGGCCTCGGGCTGATGGTCAGCTACAAAATCATCGAAGAACACCAAGGCCGTATTCATGTTGAAAGTGAAGAAGGGAAAGGAACCGTGTTTCATTTGACGCTCCCGATCCGGCAGAACAAAGAGGAAAGAAGGAATATCGAATGACCTGCTTTACAAGTGCGGACACACCGCTTGGAACTATCATGATCACAGAGGAAGAAGGCTTTATCACCGGCCTTTTTCTGAGCGGGGACGATTTTGCGGAATGGGAACAATCATCCCCTCAGACTGAAATGCGTGAAACCGCCCTGTTAATGAAGGCAAAAAAACAGCTGGAAGAGTATTTTGCCGGAAAAAGAAAGCATTTCTCTCTGCCGCTGAGACAAAAAGGCACACCTTTTCAAGAAAAAGTGTGGGACACACTTGCCATGATTCCTTACGGGGAATCCCGAAGCTATGCCGATATTGCCGAAGCGATCGGCAATCCAAAAGCGGTGCGCGCCATCGGACAAGCCAACAAATGCAATATGCTTCCGATTTTTATTCCGTGCCACAGGGTAATCGGCAAAAATAGTGCCTTAACGGGATACGCGGGCAGCAAGACTGATGTAAAAGCCGTTTTATTAAACCTCGAACAAATATCCTATAAAGAAAAATAAAGCATATGGCACGTTCCGTTTTTTCACGCCTGACATATTATTTTATTAAGTGAAAAGAGTTGGTCTGACGAAAAAGGAGGACGAAGTCTGATGAAGCTGAGCCGTCCGGAAAAAATAGCCGGTTATGCAGAGCTGTTTCTGAAATTGCATCTGATATCAGCCGTCCAAAGAGATGAAATGGTCAAATTGTGTAAACAAAAAAACCGCTGACATTGCCTGAAGAGGAGGCAGTATCATCAGCGGTTTTTCAGATGATCTGGCAATCTGCGAATAATTGCTCGATTTCTTCCTGATATGAACCGGTCACAATCCCTTTCTCTGTAATAATACCCGAAATCAGATGATTGGGGGTGATGTCAAAGGCGGGATTGAATACGGGTACGTTTTCAGGAGCGGTGCGCACGCCGGATATCTGCCTTACCTCTTCAGGATCTCGTTCTTCAATAGGAATTTGATCACCGCTCTCAATCCGCATATCAAATGTGGAAAGCGGGGCGGCGACAAAAAATGGAATTTGAAACGCGTTGGCTAAAATCGCGAGACCGTACGTCCCGATTTTGTTGGCCGTATCACCGTTCTTAGCGATTCTGTCAGCGCCTACAATAACAGCTGAAATGTGTTTTTCTTTCATCGTATGGGCGGCCATGCTGTCTGTAATGAGAGTCACATCAATTCCTCCCTGCATCAGCTCCCATGCCGTCAGCCGTGATCCCTGTAATACCGGCCGTGTTTCACATGCGTAAATATGGAGGCCGAGATCCTTTTGCTTCGCCAAATAAAAAGGCGCAAGCGCCGTGCCGTAGCGGCTTGTGGCAATCGAACCTGCATTGCAGATGGTCATGATCTGATCGCCTTTTTTAAAAAGGTGCAAGGCATTCTGGCCGATCATCCGGCATGTTTCTTCATCCTCAACTTGGATTTGAATGGCTTCATGGACAAGAGTGGTTTTCGCTTCATTGATTGAAATGGCATGGCTGATGGAACTCTCAAGCCTGTCAAGCGCCCACGCCAAGTTGACAGCCGTCGGTCTTGAGCTGTTTAAATATTCTTTGATGGATGCAAGCTGACGGCGGAAGTCAGAAACATCCGCAGCTTCTATCGATTTAGCACAAAGTGCGAGTCCGAACGCCGCGGTTATGCCGATGGCCGGAGCGCCTCTTACTTTCAGGGTGACAATCGCATCAAATACATCCTCTTTCGTCGTCAGCTCCACATATTCAGTAATCTCCGGGAGCTTTTGTTGGTTTAAAATGTTGATGTGTGTTTCCTTCCATTCAACAGAACGGGGGATGGCAAATTCATTCGTCATGATCCATCATTCCTTTACGCGGAGCTTAAATTGTTCCAAAACTTCAGTGATGCTTTTCAGTTCTTTTCGGTTTTCGATATAAAAGGCGCCGATTTCAAGTGTCAGTTTCTTTCTTTCAATACGTTTGTCAAACGGCACAATCTCTTCTAAGTCGGCCACGTGGGCAAGCCCGATCGTGCGGCGGATCAGCTCGCATCCGGCAAAACCGACGGCTTCCTCAAATGCGGTTTGAAGCGTTTCGTGAAGCCGGTGTCTGCACGAAATGAGACTGTCTTTTTCCCACGCCTCACTAAACGTTTTCACAAATGTCTCCCATACGGCCTCTGTATGGTCATATAAAGGCTGTCTGTCTTCACCGTCCCGGCTGAGGGCGTTTAACAGCAGGTTTGCGATAAACTGGCCGATGTCAAAACCGATCGGCCCGAAAAAGGCAAACTCGGGATCAATGATCTTTGTTTCGTGTTCACCGGCAAATATGCTTCCCGTATGCAGGTCCCCGTGAACCAATGTTTCGGCTGATGTTAAAAATATGGCTTTCAGCTCGGCTGCTTCCGTTTTTAATCGGGAATTGTTCCAAATCTTTTCTGCGTAAGGGCGAAGCTCCTCTTCAAAATCATTTGTCTCATGGTCAAGAAACGGCTCTGTAAAGACAAGCCTTTCTGTAATATTGCAGAGATCCGGATTCGTAAACTGCTTTACGAGCTGCTGTTTCACTTTTGCATCAAGCGCATAATCGGATGAGTAAAAAAGCGTTTTTCCGAGAAATTCACCGATATGGACTGATAAATTTGGGTAGTTTTTACCCTCAATCAATCCTCTTCTTGAAATTTGCAGGCGGGAGAGATCTTCCATAACGGTCACAGCCATCTCTGTATCTGAATAATACACAGACGGAACGAGGTGAGGCGCATGTTCGCCTTGGCGGATCAGCGCGCTGCTTTCGATTCTTGCACGGTCGATGGTAAGCGGCCAGCTTTTACCGACGACTTTTGCATAAGGAATCGCTTGTTTGATAATCAGTCCTCTATTGTTTTCTTTGTCATAAACATGAAAGACGTAATTTAAATTGCCGTCGCCGATTTCACGGCACGTTAATGTGCTTTTGCTTTGGAATAAGCCGAGCTTAACGGCTAACGCGGCAGCTGAGCTTTCGGTTAATTGTTCATAAACACTTGTTTTCGTTGCTGGCATGGATTTCCCCTCCAATTATGTAGTGGTGTAAAAAGATGTTGTCCGGAGAATAGGTCCGTAAAAAAAGCCTCCTTCTCTGAAGAGAAGGAGGCTGAAACAGTAAAGTCCGCCTCTTATCTCTCAGATAAAATCTGATGGAATTAGCACCGTGCCTTAAGAGACAAATCGTCTCGGCGCAAAAATCACGCGCCCCATTTCACAATGGAATTACGGTCGGTTGCTGTTGGGGTCAAAAGGCCAATCCCTCGCCCAACTCTCGATAAGAGAAAAATATATTGATTTGTATAACAATTCGAATTAATCAGTTGATGAAAATATTAACAGGAGCCTGATCTTTTTGTCAACGTTTTTTTTCAAAAAATTAATATAAATCACTCCGCAAATCATTAAAGACAGGAATGGTGCTGCGTACAGCCGCGCTTTCTGATACATCGATTTCCGCCCGAACGGCGCCTTCTGTCTGTCCTCCTTCGGCTAAAATCCGTCCCCACGGGTCGATAATCAGGCTGTGGCCGGCAAATTCATTATCGGGATTAGAACCCGTGCAATTACATGCCGCGACAAAACATTGGTTTTCAATCGCTCTTGCGACAAGCAGGCTTTTCCAATGATCAAGGCGGGGAAGAGGCCATTCCGCAGAAATAAACAGCACATTCGCCCCTTTCACCGTATGTTTTCTGACCCACTCGGGAAAGCGGATATCATAGCAAATCAGCCCGGCGCACTTTACGCCGTCAAGCTCAAAGAAACCATCGCTGCTGCCGGCTGATAAATACAGGTGTTCATCCATCAGCTGAAACAAATGCGCTTTTTGATATTGTTTTTTGATCTGTCCGTTGTTATCGGCGATGTACATCGTGTTATAGACGTTATCTCCTTCTTTAACCGCAACCGATCCGGCGACGAGGTGCACGTTATATGTTTTCGCCGTTTGCCGGAGCCATTGCTTTGAGGCTTCACCGTTTTCATCAGCCAATGTATCAAGGCGTGTGAGGTCATAGCCTGTCGTCCACAATTCAGGAAGCACCAAAACATCGGCATGGCGGCTTTCTCGTTCGATAAAAGATTCTGCTTTTTTTATATTTTCTGAAGGATTCCCGTATGAAATATCAAATTGCAAACAAGAAACGGTCCATTTCATTTTTTACAACTCCCCCAAGTTTCTCTTTACTTTTTTTATTTAACCATATATGATGATGGACTATCATTTCAAGACATTTTTAGAAGGTGAAAATATGAACTTTGAATTCTCTGATGTACTGAAACATTTGCCTCAACAATTTTTCGCATCTTTGGTGCAAAAGGTGAACCGAAAGCTGAAAGAAGGCGAAGACGTAATTAACTTGGGGCAGGGAAACCCTGATCAGCCTACTCCTCAGCATATCGTAGAAGAAATGAAACGCGCTGTCGAAAGGCCGGAAAATCATAAATACTCATCATTCCGCGGCTCTTACAGCTTTAAAAAGGCAGCAGCGGCTTTTTACGAAAGAGAGTACGGCGTCACTGCCGATCCGGAAACTGAAGTAGCCGTATTGTTCGGCGGCAAGGCAGGGCTTGTTGAGCTTCCGCAATGCCTGTTAAACCCGGGTGATACGATTCTGGTGCCGGACCCCGGTTATCCCGATTACTGGTCAGGCGTTGCCCTAGCGAAAGCAAAAATGGAAATGATGCCGCTGACGGAAGAAAGGGATTTTCTCCCGGATTACAGCGCGATTTCCGCAGAAGTGCGGAAAAAAGCGAAGCTCCTGTATCTCAATTATCCGAATAATCCGACTGGGGCTGTGGCGACACCGGAGTTTTTTCAGGAAACGGTCAGCTTCGCAAAGGAAAACGGCATTTGCGCCGTTCATGATTTCGCTTACGGGGCCGTCGGCTTTGACGGGCACAAACCGCTGAGTTTCCTGCAGACAGACGGGGCAAAAGAAACCGGAATTGAAATTTACACGCTGTCAAAAACCTACAATATGGCGGGCTGGCGGGTTGGATTTGCCATTGGGAACAGATCAGTCATCGAAGCGATCAACCTGTACCAAGACCACATGTTTGTCAGTTTGTTCCCTGCGGTGCAGCAGGCTGCTGCAGCGGCTCTTTTAGCGGATCAGACATGTGTCGCCGAGCAAAATGACAGGTATGAATCAAGGCGCAATGCGTGGATCACGGCCTGCCGCGATATCGGCTGGGAAGTGACGGCTCCGGCCGGCTCCTTTTTCGCGTGGCTGCCTGTGCCCGCCGGCTATACGTCACAGGAATTTTCAGACTTGCTTCTGGAAAAGGCCAATGTCGCGGTCGCAGCGGGAAACGGCTTTGGAAAATGGGGCGAGGGCTACATCAGAGTCGGTCTTTTGACAAGTGAAGAAAGACTTAAAGAGGCGGCGGACCGGATCGGAAAACTAAATCTTTTCGCCCGAAAAAGCATTGACATTACAAGAAAACAATGGGATAATTCGAAATAATTTATAAAATCATTATTCTTATCAAGAGCAGGCAGAGGGACGAGCCCGATGAAGCCCGGCAACCGACTGATAAAGCACGGTGCTAATTCTTGCAGCAGGAGCTGAGAGATAAGATTCGGACATAACACGAAACCTTGAAACCTCTTTCTGCTCAAACAGGAGAGGTTTTTTATTGTTTTGCGAAAGAAAGAGAGGAGTTCACGCATGAGCGAAGTATTGGCAACATATCTTTTGACGGACCCGGGAGACAGTGAGAAACGGGCTGAACAAATTGCGACGGGGCTGACGGTAGGCTCCTGGACGGATTTGCCCCAGCTGAAGCAGGATCAGCTCAGACGGCATAAGGGCCGGGTGGTAAAGGTTGAGAAGAAAGAAGGAACCGCTGAAAACGAAAAACAGGCGGTCATTACCATTGCCTATCCTGAGGTTAATTTTTCAAACGATATTCCGGCAGTGCTGACAACAGTGTTCGGGAAGCTGTCGCTTGACGGAAAAATGAAACTGACTGATCTTGAATTTTCCGAGGCGTTTAAACGCTCCCTGCCCGGGCCGAAATTCGGCATATACGGCATCCGCAAAATGATCGGCGAGTTTGAAAGACCGCTTTTAATGAGCATTTTTAAAGGCGTAATCGGACGGGATCTCACTGACATTAAAGATCAGCTCAGACAGCAGGCGCTGGGCGGCGTTGATATCATTAAAGATGACGAAATTTTCTTTGAAAATGATTTGGCCCCGTTTGAAACCCGTATTACAGAAGGGAAGCGTGTCTTGAAGGAAACCTGTGAAGAGACCGGGCATAAAACACTGTATGCGGTAAACCTTACGGGACGGACGGCTGACCTGCGGGACAAAGCAAGACGCGCTGCCGAGCTTGGAGCCGACGCCCTTTTATTGAATGTGTTCGCCTACGGCTTAGACGTTATGCAAAGCCTTGCGGAAGATGCGGACATCCCGCTTCCGATCATGGCGCACCCGGCGGTCAGCGGCGCGTTCACATCATCTCCCGTCTACGGTTTATCGCATGCACTTTTGCTTGGTAAGCTGAACCGGTGCTGCGGCGCCGATTTCAGTTTATTTCCGTCACCTTACGGGTCGGTGGCTCTTCCGAAAAAGACAGCGCTCGCCATTCACGACGAATGTGTAAAGGAAGATGTCTTCAAGCCTTCATTTGCAGTTCCGTCGGCAGGCATTCATCCGGGCATGGCGCCTTTATTGATGCGTGATTTCGGAATTGATCATATCATTAACGCCGGCGGCGGGATTCACGGGCATCCGAGAGGCGCCGAAGGCGGAGGAAAAGCGTTCCGCGCCATTATCGATGCGGTGCTTCAAGGGCAGCCGATAGAAGAAAAAGCGGCAGCGTGCAAAGACCTTCAGCTCGCATTAGATAAATGGGGGAGGGCGGAAGCCGTATGACCCAAACACCGCTGATTATTTGTGATTTCGACGGAACGGTTACAATGAACGACAACATTATCAGCATCATGAAAGAATTCGCACCGCCTGAATGGCTCGCTTTAAAGGATGGCGTCCTGTCTAAAAGCATATCCATCCAAGAGGGCGTCGGCCGGATGTTCGGGCTTCTGCCGAGCTGCTTAAAAGAAGAGCTGAGAGATTTTGTTCTGCAGGATGCGAACATACGGGACGGTTTTGTGGAGTTTGTCTCGTTCGTCCGGTCAAACGGCCTTCCGTTTTATGTCGTAAGCGGCGGGATGGACTTT
The DNA here is from genome assembly GCF_018613535.1 of Bacillus sp. ISL-51. Lineage (GTDB taxonomy): Bacteria > Bacillota > Bacilli > Bacillales > Bacillaceae > Bacillus. The sequence continues at coordinate 346,309 of NZ_JAGGQB010000005.1, read as the reverse complement.
TTTGTGCACCCGCTTTTGGATGGAATCGTGGAAAAGGAGCGTATTTTCTGCAATCACGCGTCTTTTGAAAATGCACATATTCAGATTGAATGGCCTCATGCCTGTGACGAGGGCTGTACAAACCAATGCGGCTGCTGCAAACCGTCAGTCATCCGAAAGCTTTCAAAAGACCAAAAGGAGTTTCTCATCATGATCGGTGATTCCGTTACGGATGTCGAGGCTGCCAAGTTATCTGATATGTGTTTTGCAAGAGATTACTTGCTGGATGAATGCAAGGAGCTCGGGCTGCGTCATCTTCCTTTTCATGATTTTTACGAAGTGAAAAGCGGCATTGAAAACATGGGGGAGGTGCAGGCATGGCTGCAAAACAAGAGCGCTGGCGCGAACTTGCCGAAGTAAAGCGTGAGCTGGCTGAAAGAGACTGGTTCCCGGCGACAAGCGGCAATCTTTCCATTAAAGTCTCTGATGAGCCGTTAACCTTTCTCGTCACGGCAAGCGGCAAGGATAAACGGAAAGAAACAGACGAAGATTTTCTCTTAGTCGATCAGGACGGGAAACCCGCTGAAACCGGCCATACCTTAAAGCCGTCAGCGGAAACGCTTCTGCATACCTATTTGTATCAAAAGACAAATGCGGGCTGCTGTCTGCATATCCATACGATAAATAATAATGTGATATCAGAGCTGTACCGCGATGAAAAACAAATTACATTTCAGGGGCAGGAAATCATTAAAGCGCTCGGCTTTTGGGAGGAAAACGCTGCGGTGGTCATTCCGATTATTGACAATCCCGCACATATTCCGTCATTGGCTGAAAGCTTCGCAGCACACGCGGTGAGCGACTCCGGCGCCGTGCTGATCCGCAACCACGGCATTACGGCATGGGGGAAAAATGCGTTTGAGGCAAAAAGGGTGCTGGAAGCCTATGAGTTTTTATTCAGCTATCATATCAAGCTCCTGTCACTCCGGCCGCAGCTTGTCAAATAAAGAGGAGGAATCAAAATGGCAACGATCAGAATTCATGATGAAAAAAATACATTAATAGAAAACCAAGAGGAAGTAGCACGCTTTTTAGACGACCAGGAGGTTATTTATGAGCAGTGGAACATTGATAAACTTCCGCCTGAGCTTTCAGAAAAATATGATTTGACAGAAGACGAAAAAGAGCAGATTCTTGCTGCTTTTGACAAGGAGATTCAAGACATTTCCGCACGGCGCGGTTATAAATCCCAAGACGTCATATCTTTATCAGATACGACTCCGAATCTTGATGAATTATTGAAAAACTTTCAAAGAGAACATCACCATACCGATGATGAAGTCCGCTTTATCGTCAGCGGCCACGGCATCTTCGTCATTCAAGGCAAAGACGGCACTTTTTTTGATGTCCGTTTGAACCCGGGAGATTTAATTTCGGTTCCGGAAAACATCCGCCACTACTTTACGCTTCAAGAAGACCGCAAAGTCGTCGCAGTCAGGATTTTCGTTACGTCAGAAGGATGGGTTCCGATTTACGAAAATGAAAGAGTGCAAAACTAACGAAAACACAAGCCTCTCACGCAGAAAAACGCGTGGGGGGTTTTTCTTGTTGACGGTATTTTAATATAAAGTCATCATCCTCCGTTTTCTGCTAAACTTCTATTTTCCGCCGCCGGAACATGCGAAATGCCGTTTACATGATCATACAACTGGGTATTATTCTCTTAATCCTGCTAAAGATTCCAATATGAAATGAAAAATCAAGTTATTTAGTAAAAAAATGTTTACAAATAAAGTATAATCTGTAATAATGCTCAATAACCCAATCAAACTTGTTTCCTATTCTTTTAGCGGTGAGGGGTGAAGTGAATGGGTAGTTATTCTGAACAAGAAAAATTGCTGGTATCTATTGATGAAAAAAGAAAAATGATGATAGATGCCGCTAACAGGCAGGGGTTTACAGGATATGATACGATCAGACACAGTCAGGAGCTGGACTGTCTGATGAACGCGTATCAGCAGATGATAAACCGGGAACACACACATCATCAAGGAATACAGGGCCTTGTGAAGAAAATAGGCTTGTTCTCCCGCGGTGATGTAATGCCGGCGTATGAGGCAAACAAATGAATGATGATAATACAGATAACGAAGAGCAAAAGCGCTTCCTGAACAAGCGCGGCATCCTAAAGATGAACGCGTTTTTATTAACGGGAAGACCCCGTTGATTCTGCTCGCGAAGCGCCTCGTATTTATCTGCAGCAGGCCATGATGCCGACCTCCGCATGCATCCTCTTACACATATGCTCCTTTAGATAAAAAAACACCCGATTCAGGGTGTTTTTTTAACGTGAAGCGGCAGGAAGGGTAATGGTGACCACAGTGCCTTCTTCCGGCTCGCTTTGAATGTCAATTGAACCTCCGTACATCAAAACGATACGTTTACACACGACAAGGCCGAGGCCGGTGCCTTTTTCCTTGGACGTTACAAATGGCAGAAAAATGTGCTGCAGCATATCTTCAGAAATGCCCATTCCGTTGTCGACGACCTTAATCACTGCTTTATGATCGCGGGCATCTAAATAGATTGCCAGTTTGCCGCCTTCCTGCATTGATTCAAGCGCGTTTTTTGCCACATTCAAGATCACCTGTTTAATATGGTCTTTCGTACAGTTGACCATCAGCGGCCGTTCGACCTGAATCTTCACGTCGACTTCCACATTATAGAGATTTCCTTCAGAATAAATGATCGGCATAATTTCATCGAGAATATCCTGAAGCGAGTTAACCTCCCACTTTTCCGCGGTCGGTTTGCCGAGCACCAAAAATTCACTCACGATCTGATTAATTCGTTTTATCTCCTGCTCAATTATAGAGAAATACAGCTGATCTTCCTCAGTTTTATACTTTTTTTGCAAAAGCTGAATGAAGCCGCTGATTCCGGTAAGCGGATTGCGGATTTCATGAGCGGTGCTCGCGGCAAGCGTTCCGATCAGCTCGAGCTTTTGCGCCTCATTTTGAGCGCGCTCCAGCTGGGTCTGGCGCTTCAGCAAATAATATTGAACGAGAATGAACAAAATATTAAGCAGCACGGCAATGCTGGACATTGGAAGCAGCACGCTTTTGGTCAACTCGTTCAACTCAACCGGTTTAGGATACACATTGATATTCCAGTTGATATCATCCAAATAACCGCTGACCGGTTTTTCGTCTTCTGATTGATCAGCATGTCCGCTGGCGAATATCACTTTTTTCTGGTTCACTACCTTCACATAAACATCGGGGCTCAGCATATTAATCATATTTCTCAAATAATCTACTTGGATGGCGGCGACTAAATAGTCCGTGACCTTCCGGTTTGCGTCTAAAACCGGGACACAGATCGTAAAAATGCGCTGGCCTGTAATTCTGCTGGAGTAGTCGTTTGTGATGACTGTTTTTTTCGTCTCTTTTGCTTTCGTAAAATACGGCCTGTCCGCCAGGTTCACTTTTGATTTAAGATCGGTTGTGCTCGCTATGACATCGCCTTTTGAGTTCAGCATGTAAAGCCCGCTGAATCTCGGTTCATCTTCAAAAGCCTGATCGAGGATTTCATTTATTTTTTCTTCACTGACCGGCTTATCGACAGCGATCGCAAGCGTTGTCATCCGGGCTTTTGTTTCACCAATTAAATAATTGAGCTTATTGCGGTGAAGATTTAGCATCATACTGGCTTCCTGTATATGTTTATCGGATATTTTCTGCTTTTCTTTTTCATAAATGAAAAAGCTGATAATAAGTGCCGGGATGATCACCAATATCAGATAAAGCTTGATCTTTCCCAGAGCACCTTTAAAAGTATTCAATCTGCATCGCTCCAACATAACACTTGAATAGAGGTATTATATCATTGTTTATACTGCTTTAATAAGAAAAAATAACCAAAATGATAGAAAAACAAGTTATTTTATGAAGCCTTGCAAAAAGAAGAGAAATTTTGGAAGCGTTTTTGTTGACATTTTTCAGTTTGTTTATTAATGTTTCTCTGTAACGGTTTCTTTTGTAAAAGGATGATTGATTTATGACAGATAAGACAGAAAACTCATTGAAATTATTTATTGTACTTTCACGTGCGTATCGTTCCATTAACGATCATATGAATAAACATATTCATAAGCACGGCCTGAATCCGACGGAATTTGCGGTGCTTGAGCTGCTATACCACAAAGGCGACCAGCCTCTGCAGCAAATCGGCGACAAAATTTTATTAGCGAGCGGAAGTATTACATACGTCGTTGACAAGCTGGAGAAAAAAGACCTCTTGATCCGAAAAGCCTCGCCGACAGACAGAAGGGTGACCTTTGCACAAATTTCAGAAAAGGGTATCCGTCTTTTGGATGATATTTTCCCGGATCATGCGGCGGAGATAAACGAAATGATCAGTGTGCTGAGTGATGAAGAGATAGAAATGTGTACGGAGATGCTGAAAAGAGTAGGATTAAACGCAAAACATTTTCATCAGAAGTGAAAAAGGAAGCCGTTTGAAGGGCTTCCTTTTTTTATTATTGATTTTCGTCGGTGCCGGCGTTTCTCGGCTGTATCAATACCTCAACGCGTCTGTTTTTACTGCGTCCTTCTGCGGTTTTGTTAGACGCAATCGGTTTATATTCGCCAAAGCCTTTGGCGCTGAACACTTTTGCATCCAATTTCGGATTCTCAGTGAGCAAAGCCATAAAGTTGACGGCTCTCATGACGCTTAAATGCCAGTTTGATTGATATTCTGAGTTTTTAATCGGAACATTGTCCGTATGACCGCTGATGATAATGTTGCGCGGCGGGTTCAGCACCAATAAATTCGAGATTTCCTTCGCAAGCGGGACATCTTCCCGGCGGATATCGGCTCTGCCCGAATCAAAAAAGATGCTGTCTTTAATAGTGATTAACAAGCCTTCGTTTGTCAGCTTCGTTTCAAGCTGATGCTCAAGCTTTTTATTTTTAATGAATTGATTGACCTGTTTCTGCACGCCTTCAAGCTCTTCGCGATCCGCTGCTTCATTTGCTTTCTTTTTTTTCTCTTTCTCTTTTTCCTTGTCTTTTTTTATCGTATCAATGCCGTCTTTTTCATTCTCAGGGGGCGTGACGCTTGAATAGTCCAAGACACCTGTGCCTCCCGTAAATACGGCGTTGAATGATTTAGAAAGCATTTGGAATTTCGCCGCATCGACAGAGCTCATGGCGAATAATACAATGAACAGAGCAAGGAGAAGGGTGAGAAGGTCCGCGTACGGGATCAGCCAAGACTCATCCACATGCTCGTCATCATGCTTCTTCTTCTTTTTTCTCGCCATTGTTTGACTCTCCTTCTTGTTCGCTGACTTTTGCACGTTCGTTTGCAGGAAGGTACATCAGAAGTTTTTGTTCAATTACTTTCGGCGCTTGTCCCTCAAGCACGGAAAGGACGCCTTCAATCATGATCTCCCGCAGTTTGATTTCCTGTTTTGATTTGCGTTTCAGCTTGTTGGCGAAGGGGTGCCATAATACATACCCTGTAAAGATCCCGAGAAGGGTGGCGACAAACGCCGCACTGATAGCATGCCCGAGCGCCTCCGTGTTGTTCATGTTTGAAAGGGCGGCGATAAGGCCTATAACTGCACCCAATACGCCAAGTGTCGGCGCATATGTTCCGGCTTGGGTAAAGATTGCTGCGCCGGCCTGGTGCCTGTCTTCCATCGCTTCAACTTCCTCAGTCATAATATCTCTTATAAATTCTGCGCTTTGACCGTCTACCGCCATGCTCAGGCCGTTCTTTAAAAACGCGTCATCGACGTCTTCAATGCTTGCCTCCAGCGCGAGCAGGCCTTCACGTCTGGCAATTTGCGCCCATTGAGAAAACATGGGAATCAATTGTTCAATGGTCAACTGTTTGTTTTCCTTAAACAGCACTTTAAAAAGAGCAGGCACTTTTTTAATTTCTTTGCCGGGAAATGCAATAATGACGGCAGAAATCGTACCGAACAAAATAATTAAAATAGCTGCGGGGTTGGCGAGTGCGCTTAAGCTTACCCCTTTCAGCACCATGCCGACGCTTAAAGCGATCAAGGCAAGAATGATACCGATAATCGATGTTTTATCCATATTTTTCACCAAATCCTTTATACTAGCTTTCTATGGTTAATATCGGTGCCAGTGCTTGGAACTTTAGGGCGATTGGGAAAATGTTCTCGAATTATTCACAGGTTGCTCCTTTTATCATACCGCTGATATGTCAAATAGCTGTTTTTGGAGAGGAAACTGATCATCAGATATTAGAAGGTACGGGAAGTCATAAAAAAAGCGGTCCCCGAATGGAGAACCGCTTTTTTCCTATTTCGCCTGTACTTTAATGCTGTCATCTTCCATTATTACGTTGAAGGCTTTGATTTCGTTATCTTCAAGTAATAGATCAGTCATTTCGTCCTCGATCCATTCTTGGATGGTTCTTCTGAGCGGACGTGCGCCGAAGGAAGGATGATAGCCGATTTCAGCGATTTTTTCCTTCGCTTCATCCGTGACGTGCAAACTGATTCCGCGCTCTTTTAATGTGTCGTCGAGCTCTGCAAGCAGCAGGGTGACGATTTTAACGAGATGTTCTTTTTCAAGAGACTGGAATTCAATAATGCTGTCAAACCGGTTTAAAAATTCAGGTTTGAAGAACATGCTGAGTGAATCGATCAGCGTCTGCTCTTTCATCACGCTTTCTTCTGATTGAAAACCGACTTTTGTTTGTTTTTCGCCGGTGCCCGCGTTGCTCGTCATAATCAAAACGGTATCCTTAAAGCTGACCGTTCTGCCTTGGCTGTCTGTCAAACGGCCGTCCTCCATAATTTGCAAAAACATATGCTGGACGTCAGGGTGGGCTTTTTCAATCTCATCAAGCAATACGATGCTGTATGGATTGCGGCGCACTTTTTCCGTTAATTGTCCGGCTTCATCATGGCCTACATAACCCGGAGGCGAGCCGATAATTTTAGAAACGGCGTGTTTTTCCATGTATTCACTCATATCGAGGCGGATAATGGAATCTTTTGTGCCGAACAGTTCATCTGCGAGTGTTTTAGACAACTCGGTTTTTCCGACGCCGGTCGGTCCGACAAAGAGAAAGGAGCCGACAGGTCTGTTTTTGGATTTCAAGCCGGCGCGGCTTCTTCTTACCGCTTTAGCCACTTTTTTAACGGCTGTTTCCTGGCCGATCACACGCTGATGAAGGTGCTCTTCAAGCTCTTTCATTTTTGTTTGTTCATCAGCCTGGAGCTTTCCGACGGGAATGCCCGTTTTTTGTTCGACGATGGCTTGTATGTGTTCCGCTCCCACTTCAGCTGATGAGGCGGGTGTTTCTTGTGCCAGCTGCTTTTCCAAAGCCGCTTCTTCGTCACGAAGTTTTGCAGCAAGCTCATAGTTCTCTTCTTGAAGCGCTTTTGTTTTCTCAGCTTCAATGGCAGAAAGTCTTTTAGCCGCTTCTTCTTCATTTAAAGTATCCAGCTGCAGATTTGCCTTTGATCCCGCTTCATCTAACAGGTCAATCGCTTTGTCCGGCAGATGACGGTCCTGAATGTATCGGGAAGAGAGAGTGACACACGCCTTAATCGCTTCATTGCTGAATGTGACGCCGTGGTACTTCTCATATTTATCTTTAATGCCTTCAAGAATGCTGATCGCTTGTTCTATAGAAGGTTCGTGAACCATAACAGGCTGGAAGCGTCTTTCAAGCGCCGCGTCCTTTTCGATTTGGCGGTACTCTTTCAGCGTCGTCGCCCCGATGACCTGCAGTTCTCCTCTGGCTAGCGCCGGCTTCAGGATATTTCCTGCATCCATTGATCCTTCAGCAGACCCTGCACCTACGAGAAGATGAATTTCATCAATGAACAGAATTGCGTTTTTCCGTTCTTTTAATTCGTTCATCAGCTGTTTCATTCTTTCTTCAAACTGGCCTCTGATCCCCGTATTGGCAACGAGGGAAGCGACATCCAGCAGGTAGAGCTCTTTGTTTTTCAGTTTATTCGGTACATCGCCTTCCGCGATTTTGAGCGCAAGGCCTTCTGCGATTGCTGTTTTGCCGACACCTGGTTCTCCGATGAGGACCGGGTTGTTTTTGTTGCGGCGGTTTAAAATTTCGATCACGCGCGCCACTTCATCATCGCGGCCGATAACAGGATCAATCAAACCTGCTTTTGCGCCGTTTGTGACATTTTGCGCGAGTTCATCGAGCAATCCTTTTTTACGCTGAGACTGCTGTTCGTTTTTATCAGCGTGAAAGGCTTGTTCAAATGGGAAACCGAATGATTGCGGCCCCATGCTCATAGACGGTTTGCGGGTTAATTCTGTATAACAGGTTTCACATAAAACCAATTGTTTTTGAATGGAATTGACTTGCATGTTTAGGCGAATCGTCGCCTCGTTTTTCTGACAATGTTGACAACGCATTTGCCAAAACCTCCTTAGGTAATGTTTGATTATCTTTGACCAATAGAGTTAGAAAATAAGGCCTGGTTTGACCTTCTTTGATTAATAGTATACTCTGACCTTCTTTGACTTTCAAGTATTTTGTTTCTAACCTTGTAAAATCAATACTTGCGATTCAGATTAGTCAATTTGTATTCTTTGATTAATCTTGACCAATGCATTTTGATCCTTCTTTGCTGATGAGTATACGCCGCTTTTTTTCTGCTTTCAATTTTTTTGCTTGAGGGGCAAATTTGCATCTGTTTTCTCAAGTAAACACGATTTATTCTTCTTTTCATGCAACTTGTCTCATAGGCTGATAAAAAGGCCTGGACAAAACTGCGTTTAGCCGGAGGGTGAAATGAGACAATCAAAAGGGTCTGCAAGTCAGCTTGCATTTGTATACGTAGGGACGGTTGTAGGGGCCGGTTTCGCCACGGGGCGCGAAATCGTTGAGTTTTTCCTGAGGTTCGGATGGATCGGTCTGTTCGGCATTGTAGTGAGCGGTCTGATGTTTACTTTTTTAGGCGCAAAAATAATGATCATTTCAAAGCGGATCAATGCAGCGTCTTATCAAGAATTAAATAATTATTTATTCGGGCAGTCTGTCGGCCGCATTGTCAACATGTTTATGATGTTTATTTTGTTAGGGGTGACCTCTGTCATGCTGTCCGGAGCGGGGGCGCTGTTTCATGAACAGCTTGGCTGGACCGCTCAAGCCGGAATACTTTTGACAATGGGGCTGAGCTTTGTCGTCATGACTAGCGGCGTCAAAGGCGTTTTCGGTGTCAATGTATTAGTTGTGCCGCTATTGCTTTCTTTTTCTTTTATCGTGGCGGCCGATTCATTTGTGTTTACGGCCGCTAGGAACACGGAGGAATGGGTATGGCCTGACAGGTGGAATTGGCTTTTGTCAGCCGTGTCTTACGGCGCTTTAAATTTATCGCTGGCCCAAGCTGTCCTTGTACCCCTTGCAAACGAAATGACATCAGAAAAGGTGATCCGAAGAGGGGCTTATTTAGGCGCCGGATTGCTTACGCTGGTGCTGTTCGCAAGCTTTTTGTCCTTGTCGGTGCTCCCGAATGTGCAGGAATATGAGATTCCGATGGCTCAAGTCGTCTATTTATTTTCCCGCTCCCTTCATATCATTTATTTGTTTATTATTTTTGGAGAGGTGTTTACATCGGTAATCGGCAATTTATACGGTCTGGAAAAACAATTGAACAGCTTTCTTCATATAAAGAGTACATATATTTACGGCGGCATTTTGATATTCGCTTACATTGTCAGTCAAATCGGCTACGGCCAGCTGATTTCAACGGTTTATCCGCTGTTTGGATATGTCAGCCTTGCTTTTATCGGTGCGCTGGTTTGTAAAAAAACCCCGCAAAAAACATGAGCGGCATGAGACTATTGTCTGTTTTTTTGAAAAATTCCCCTTCTTTTTCCCTGTCATTTCTGTATAATGAATTGGGAAATGATGGGGAGGAGTATGGAATGAAAGATTTTCGGTTTTTAGGCTTCATTTTTATTGGCATCGGTATTCTCTTTTTTTTACAGAAGGCGGGAATAATCCACGTAGCGGCTGCCTCGGCTTGGCCGTTTCTTTTCGTTGTGTTGTCCGCAGGTTTTCATGCCGGATTTTTATTCACGGGCAAAGCAGCTGACAAAGCGGGGCTGCTCGTTCCAGGCGGAATTACCCTTGTGCTGGGCTGCCTGTTTTGTTTTGAAACCGCAACAGGATGGACGTATTCAAGTATGACTTGGCCTGTATATATATGGGCTCCCGCATTCGGCCTTTTTGAACTGTGGTTCTTCGGAGGAAGAAAAACGGGTGTATTGATCCCTGTTTTTATCCTGTCCACTGTCGGTGCTGTATGTTTTACCGGCATGCTTATGGCAGAGGTATGGCCGCTTTTGATCATTATCGTATCGCTTATTTTTCATATCAGTGCATTTTTGCATCCGCAAAAAAGAACGGGGTTTCTCATCCCAGGCGGTATATTGCTTCTTACCGGCGGTTTATTATGGTTTGAAACGTTAACGGATTGGGCTTATGCAAATGTAACATGGCCGGTCTATCTCTTTGCCGCTGCGTTCGGGCTTTTTGAAAGCTGGCTGTTCGGCAAAAAGCAAAAAGGTCTGCTCATTGCATCGGCGGTTCTTGCTTGTACAGGAATTTTCGGCATCTTCAGCAATACAAATGCAGAAATAAATGAACATGGATGGCCCGCTATCCTTATTTTGCTTGGTATTGCTTTTCATATCCCGATTTTCAGCTCAAAACCGGTGAAAAACGCAGGGCTTCTCGTGCCGGGCGGCATATTACTTATTACGGGCGTCTTGTTTTTCTTCGAAATTGCAACAAATTGGTCATATTCCGGTGTGACTTGGCCTGTTTACCTGTTAGCAACCGCTTTCGGTTTATTTGAACTGTGGCTGTTTGGCGGGAAACAAAAGGCGCTGCTGATTCCGGTAACGGTGCTGACGCTGGTCGCATTATGTTTTATTATGATGTATCAATTGGCATTCCCGGTGTCTGTCTTCTGGCCGGTCTTATTTATCCTGATCGGAATGGCGCTGATGGTATTTCCCGGGAAAAAACGAAGAGCTTAAAACAGCTCTGGATGCGGCGGCCTGAACTTTGTTTTCAGGCTGTCTTTTTTATTGTAAATGGAGACTTGATTATGGTATGATAGCAGAAGGGAAAAAAATGAAGAAAATCCGTATTTCTGCGGGAGAGGTTCTAGCTACACCCTCTATAAAAAACTAAGGACGAGCTGTATCCTTGGATACGGTCTTTTTTTATGTTTTTTAGGGCGCCTTTTCCGAGAAAGGCGCTTTTTTATTTATAAAATGTAAATAAGGGAGAGACCAGATATGAAAAAAGAAAAAGCAGTCGTCGTGTTCAGCGGAGGCCAGGACAGCACGACTTGTTTATTGTGGGCGTTACAGAACTTTGAAGAAGTAGAAACCGTAACATTCCATTATAATCAGCGCCACGAAGAGGAAATTGATGTGGCAAAGGCCATTGCTGAAAAGCTCGGCGTCAAAAATCACTTGCTTGATATGTCTCTCTTAAACCAGCTTGCGCCGAACGCGCTGACAAGAGACGATATTGAGATCGAAGCAAAAGACGGGGAATTGCCGACAACTTTCGTGCCGGGACGCAATCTCGTATTCTTATCGTTTGCTTCTATTCTTGCGTATCAAATCGGGGCGCGCCACATTATAACCGGTGTTTGTGAGACTGACTTCAGCGGCTACCCAGACTGCCGTGACGAGTTTGTGAAATCCTGCAACGTCACCGTTAATTTGGCGATGGAAAAACCGTTTGTTATTCACACACCGCTCATGTGGCTGAATAAAGCGGAAACATGGAAGCTTGCCGATGAGCTTGACGCACTTGATTTTGTAAAAAACAATACACTGACTTGCTATAACGGTATTATTGCGGACGGCTGCGGAGAATGTCCGGCATGTCTGCTCCGCAATAAAGGCTATGATGAATATATGAAAATGAAAGGAGAGCGGAATTAATTGCTTTCTCAAATTTACCCGCAGGCTCAGCATCCTTACTCATTTGAATTGAACAAGGACATGCACATTTCCGCCGCGCACTTTATTCCCCGGGAAAGTGCCGGAGCGTGCAGCAGAGTGCACGGGCACACGTATACCGTAAATATTACTGTTGCCGGGGATGAATTGGATGATTCAGGATTCCTCGTGAATTTCAGCGTGCTGAAAAAATTGGTGCACGGCGCTTATGATCATACATTGCTGAATAATCATGACGAATTTTCCGATGATGACCGATACTCATTGCCGACGACGGAAGTTGTGGCGAAAACGATTTATGATAAGGTTCAAGCCTATCTTGAAACACTGGAGAATAAACCGGTTTGCGTGCAGATATTTGTCAGAGAAACACCGACAAGCTATTGTGTATACCGTCCGAAAAAAGGTGATCTGAATGGCTAAAGGAATTCCGGTTTTAGAAATTTTCGGGCCGACGATACAAGGGGAAGGCATGGTCATCGGCCAGAAAACCATGTTTGTCCGCACGGCAGGCTGTGACTATTCCTGCAGCTGGTGCGATTCCGCTTTTACGTGGGACGGATCAGCCAAAAAAGATATCCGCTGGATGACGGCGGAAGACATTTATCATGAGCTGAGAGAAATCGGAGGAGACGCCTTTTCTCATGTCACCATTTCGGGCGGAAACCCGGCGCTGTTAAAGCAGCTTGACGCGTTTATTATGTTATTGAAACAGCATGATGTGCGCGCCGCTTTAGAAACGCAAGGAACTGTTTATCAGGATTGGTTTACGATGATTGATGACTTGACGATTTCTCCAAAGCCGCCGAGCTCAGGAATGACGACCGATTTTAACAAGCTGGATCACATTTTGTCTTCTCTTAAAGCGGCAAACAGGGGCCATGCGGTCAGTTTAAAAGTCGTCATTTTTAATGATGAGGATCTGGCATTTGCAAAAACGGTTCATAAACGACATCCGGATATTCCGTTTTATCTGCAAGTCGGAAATGACAACGTTCATACGACAGATGACCAAGCGTTAATCACGCATCTGCTCGGAAAATATGAAAAACTCGTTGACAAGGTTTCTGCTGATTCAGAATTGAATCTCGTCAGAGTCCTGCCCCAGCTGCATACACTGCTGTGGGGAAACAAACGGGGAGTATAAAGAGAAAGGGAGATTCATATGACCAGAAAAGATTCAGAATTAGAAGGAGTTACGCTCCTGGGTAATCAAGGGACAAACTATTTATTTGAATATGCGCCGGAGGTTTTGGAGTCCTTTCCGAATAAACACGTCAACCGTGATTATTTCGTTAAATTCAATTGCCCTGAATTTACGTCGCTTTGCCCGAAAACGGGACAGCCGGACTTCGCAACGATTTACATCAGCTACATTCCGGACGAAAAAATGGTAGAAAGCAAATCACTGAAGCTTTATCTTTTCAGTTTCCGCAACCATGGGGATTTTCACGAGGATTGCATGAACATCATCATGAATGACCTGATTGAACTGATGGACCCGCGCTACATTGAAGTATGGGGGAAATTCACGCCAAGAGGCGGAATTTCAATTGATCCATACACAAACTACGGCAGACCGGGAACGAAGTATGAACAAATGGCTGAGCATCGTATGATGAATCATGATATGTATCCGGAAACGGTTGATAATCGTTAATGATCTAAAATCCCCCGTCTTTTCAGGCGGGGGATTTTTGTATAGATTTTACTGGACAGTCCAAATGATAGGGAATCGTAATAATGCAATACGAAGCTCCAAATTTCAAGCTGCATCCCTTGGATAAAAAGAATTTTGCTTTGAAAAAAGACGAGTAAACCCGGGGGGATTGTACTCGCCGCTACATCACGTGACGGGTGCTGGATGGCAGCTCGTCTGTTTTATTATAAAATAGGAACATACGTTTGTAAATACCTTCACTTAAATTATTCATTCTGGGAAAACAGATCAATTGTAAATCGGTCAGCGGCGTGATAGCATGTCCTGTAAAAAGAAGGAGTGAACATCATGGAGCCGCTGCTTTTAAACGGTGTAAGGCTGAATATGTATAACTGTAAAGAAGAGACGGGCCAAAGCGGCCGTGTCATTTCATTTGTATTAAAGGTAACCAGTGAAACGTATCATGATATCGCCGTCCTTCTGTATGAAAAAACATTCGAGGTGCAGGCGCCTGAGCGGGGTCTCGATTTCCGCGGTGAAATTACCAATTATTATACATCGATGACAAACCTTTATCGGGAAGGTGAGACCGGGGACTTTTCTATTGAGCTGACTGAGGTGTGACTTCATGTGAAAAAGCTGCCGGGCGGCAGCTTTTGAAAAGCGTGCGGGATATGTAAAGTGTTCGGGTTGCGTGCGTGGGGGTTAAATGGAGTCTTTGATGATTTTATAGTTTTTATGATTAACGACAGTGAGGGAATCTAATTCAAGATCACGATAATTATCCATGATGGTTACATCAACGATGACGGAATTTTCATTTACCTTTTCAACAATCCCGGTTAATCCGTTTTTAAATTCAATGACGTTTCCAACCTTTGCAATTTTCACGAGCTTCCTCTCCTTTATCATAATTCCTGTTTGAAAATATTTTGCAGTATTTTCTTTAAGAAGTAAAGCAATATGGGTATTGTTCCGCTTATCCATTGTCCGGACGCGGCAAAGATGGTATATTGTTTTTCGTTAATAAGCAGAAAAAGGGGGCTGTTTTTGTTGCTGCCGGAAGAAATTACAGAACGTATCAATCAAATCCGCACCGGGGAAATCCCGGAATTCAGGGTGCAAAAAGAACACTTTCTTGCATTTCGGGCTGTGTTATCAAAGCAGGAAGATTTTAAGCATTTTCGCGGCATTGCCCAGCAGGGCGGAGATGTCATATTCCAATATTTAGAACAGCCAAGAAGCTGAAAACTCCTCTATGTGAGGAGTTTTTTTTATTTTCAGATGCTGACTTCATCTCCCTGTAACAGATGTAAACAAATTGTAAACTCCCTCCGATGGATGTTTTTACAACTATTTGGCTATTTTTATGTGAATCACAGCTGTTTTTTTGGCAATAACAAGGCCGTTATAGAACATCTTCCAGCATAATAGCTGTTTGGGAGAACTGGAAAATCTTTAACCGTGAATTTGAGTGCTGCTCTTGTTAAGGTAGTGAAGTATTTTAAGGAGGAAATCGTATGACGACAAAATTTGCTGCCTTGGCTGTCTTTTTTCTTTGTTTTATGCCTGCAACAAAAATTGAACATACACAAGCTCTAGTTAGTTTAACAAAGAAGCCAAAGCAAGATAGCACTTCATTGGTTAATCATATAAATCGAAATAGCGCCGTTCCAAAGCTGGCAGATGCTGATCAAAAGCGTTCAATCAATGTGATCAAACTGTCATCGCATACAAAGAAAAAAGCCAAGCCGGAGCCGGCTGAGTATCATCCGTCTAAAAAAGTTTATTCCCAAGCTGACAGAGAACTTCTGTCCCGTCTCGTTCACGCAGAAGCGAAAGGCGAGTCTTATAAAGGGAAAGTGGCTGTGGCAAGCGTAGTGCTGAACCGCACCGAGAAGCACGGCTTTCCGGACACCATTCGGGGCGTTATTTATCAAAGGAACGCATTTGAGCCGGTATCGAACGGAAGTATTAATCAAAAACCGGATAAGGATTCCATTGCAGCGGTAAAAGAGGCGATGGAAAACCAGGGCAGAGATACAAAGGCATTGTACTTCTACAATCCGAAAACGGCTTCTGACCATTGGATCCGTTCCAGAAAAATCATCGAAAGAATCGGCAGACACGTATTTGCCGTATAAGCATAGCGGGATGAAAAGTCCCGGCTATGCTTTTTTTCAATTTTAAGAAATCGAAAATATTTTCAGAACTTGTCTCATATGATGGTGGAAGAACGAGAGACAAGGAGAGACAGCATGAATCGATTTGTGAAAGGGATTATCCTTTTATCCATTGCCGCCTTTTTCGCTGAATGCCTGGAATTTGTAGTGAATATGATATTGGCGCGGGAGCTTGGCGAGCATGGAATGGGGCTTTATATGAGTATTCTGCCCACCATTTTTTTGATTATCGTTATAGCAAGTCTCGAGCTTCCGATTTCAATTTCGAAATTTATTGCCGAATCAAACCAAAAGCTGCATGAAAGCATGCTCCGGCATGCTTTCCGAATGACCGCCGTATTTACCGCTTTTTCGACCGCCGCTGCCAGCATCGCGCTGCCGTTTATCCCTGTATTTGATACGTATCATCCTTTTATCAAAGGAATTGTTATCGGCCTGATTCCCATTGTGGCTTTCACATCCATTGCCAGAGGTTATTTTATGGGAGTGCAGCAAATGGGGAAAATCGCTGTTGCGAATGTCCTGAAAAAAATCATTCAAGTGCTGTGTCTGTTTGTATTTTTTCAATGGTACTCTTTTGAAATTGACATGGCGGTGCTCATTTCATTGTTTGTGCTTGTCGCAAGCGATGTCGTGGTGTTTGTTTATCTGTATACGCAGTTTATTTTAGCGCGGAGGGCGATTTCCGGCCAACAGCATATCCATCTGCGCGGAAGGGATGTGCGGAAACGTCTGTTGGCCGTTTCGATTCCGACAACGGGATTGCGCATTTTTCATGCCGTGACCAATGCTATTGAACCTTTTCTGGTGAAAGCGGCGCTTTTGGCGGCGGGGGCCGCCGGAACAGCTGCGATTGATCAATACGGCATGCTTGCCGGGGTAGCGGTAACGATCGGTTCGTTTCCCGCGTTTATCGCCCATTCATTAATGGTCGTGATGATCCCGAGTATTTCTGAAGCGTACGCGCTTTCTCAATATGATATTGTATTGAAACGGCTGAGGCAGTCGATTTTTATTACTTTCGGCTACGGCATTCCGGCAGTTTGGGTGATGTTTCAATTCGCCGGCCCGCTGACCCATCTTTTTTTTCAATCTCCGGAAGCGCAGGTTTATTTGCAGCTGTTATGGCCGTACTTTCTTTTTCACCTGTTTGTTATGCCGTTTCAGGCTTGCCTGATCGGAATCGGCCATGTGAAAACGGCTTTTTTCCATAACGTGTGGAGCCATATTGTTGCGCTGACGATGATGTATGTGCTTGGTTCCATGCCGAATCTGCAAATGCTCGGCATTATTCTCGGAATGAATACAGGAATGATTCTCGTGACAAGCTTGCATTACACGACGATTTGCAAAGAGCTCGGTGTGTCTGTATTTCTTACAGGCGGAGGCAGATCGCCTCGCATCGAAAGCTGAAAAAGCTGATACATTTCAATAAGGAAGGGCAAGCTATCTGAAACGCATGAAAGGAAGATCATATGCTGAAAAATCGCCTTATTGTATGTGCAGCTCTTTTCATACTTGCCGCAGCCTGGATGCCTGAGGCAAAAGCCGCCGGAAAACAGGCTGTTCCTGCAGTCTTTATGATGAAAACGATTGAAGGAGACGATATTTCGATCCCGAATAAAGGCCGGAAAACGATTTTGCATTTCTGGACGTCATGGTGTCCTCCATGTAAAAAAGAACTGCCTCAGTTTCAAACGTATTATGAAAACCATCATTCTGATCAAGTGAGCCTTGTGACGGTTAACCTGGTAAACGCGGAGCAAAACAAGCAGGCCGTTCAAAACTTCATAAACCAACACCATCTTACATTCCCGATCGTTCTCGATTCCAGAGGCGAGCTGATGAAGGAATACCGTATCATTACAATTCCGACTTCGTTTCTGCTGAATGAAAAAGGAGAAATTGAAAAAACGGTCGTCGGCCCGATGACGGCAGCACAGTTAAAAAAATGGTCAGAACAATAAAAGCTGAGAGGATTTCCTCTCGGCTTTTTTGCATATAATGAGAGGCAGAAGAGATCTAATGATAATTATTATCATAAAGAAATTAAAACAATTATAATTGAAATCTTCCGCCGTCGTGCTATAATAAAGAAAATACTGCAATATTGGAGTAAGAACGCTGCCTGTGAGGCAGCCGTTTTGCTTTTATCAGGGAAATGAAGATGATTTGCGTTCTCAATTAGAGAGGAGAATCTATAATGAATGAACAAGTAATGACCCAAACCAATTCACAGCAGCCAATACAAGAAGAACGGCCTGAGAAAAAGTGGCTTCAGCATGCTGAGCTGATCGCAGCCCTCGTATCCGGCATCCTCATTCTGGCGGGCTGGTTTTTCAACGAAACGGAAAGTCTGTCCGTTTCCCTGTATATACTTGCCTTCCTGATCGGCGGATTTGCGAAAGCGAAAGAAGGTATTCTGGATACACTGGAGACAAAGGCGTTAAATGTCGAGCTGCTAATGATTTTTGCAGCTGTCGGTTCTGCCCTTATCGGGTATTGGGCGGAAGGAGCTGTCCTCATATTTATTTTTTCATTAAGCGGCGCATTAGAGACATACACGATGAACAAAAGCAGCCGGGATTTAACATCATTAATGAAACTTGAGCCGGAGGAAGCGAGCCTGCTTGTGGACGGTAAAGAAAAACGGATTCCGGCTGCTGATATTAAAGTCGGTGACATGATTGTCATAAAGCCTGGCGAACGCGTAGCAGCCGACGGTATCATTGAATCCGGCGCAACGAGTCTGGATGAATCGGCGCTCACCGGGGAAGCGATGCCGGTGGAAAAGGCAGCCGGAGATGCCGTCTATACAGGCACAGTGAACAGAAACGGTTCATTAACGGTACGTGTCACTAAATCAAATGAACATTCCTTATTCAGAAAAATTATCAGGCTTGTGGAAGCGGCGCAAAACAGTGTGTCACCGGCCCAGGCGTTTATTGAACGATTTGAAAACGTCTATGTGAAATGCGTGCTTTTTGCGGTCGCATTGCTTTTATTTGTTCCCCATTTCGCTTTAGGCTGGAGCTGGAGTGAAACCTTTTACCGGGCAATGGTATTTATGGTTGTGGCCTCTCCGTGCGCACTTGTTGCTTCCATCATGCCTGCGGCGCTTTCGCTTATTTCTAACGGGGCGCGCAACGGTTTATTGGTAAAGGGGAGCGTATTTTTAGAGCAGCTGGGAAGCGTCAAAATGATTGCTTTTGACAAAACCGGTACAGTTACAAAAGGACAGCCGGCGGTCGAAGCGTTCCAAGCTGCGGAAGATGTAAATGAAGCTGAAGTATTAGAAGCAGTTTATGCGATTGAAAAGCAATCAAGCCACCCGCTTGCCAAAGCGATAGCGGAATTTGCTGAAAGCCGCGGCGCCGCGCACGCAGGCTATACATCGATTGACGAAACGTCCGGTTTCGGTGTTCAAGCCGACGTTTCAGGAGCCAAATGGATGATCGGAAAAGCCGGATTCATCGGTGAAGATCTGGCCGCTGCATTTTTGGAAAAGACGGGAAAAGATTTGAACGATAAAGGCTATACGCTTGTTTTTATTAAAAAAAATGAACGGATAGCGGGCTGCATTGCCTTGAAAGATCAAATTCGGCCTGAAGCAAAAGCGGTTATGGAGGAGCTTGAAGCACTCGGAATCAAAACCGCCATGCTTACAGGCGACCATCCGGAAACAGCGGCTGCTATCGCCAAAGAAGCAGGCATGACGACGGTTGTCGCAGAATGTCTGCCCGATCAGAAGGTAGAAGAAATTAAAAAACTTAAAAAAACATACGGAACGATTGCGATGGTAGGAGACGGCATTAATGACGCGCCGGCTTTAAAAACCGCTGATGTCGGCATCGCGATGGGCGGCGGCACGGACGTCGCATTGGAAACAGCCGACTTGGTCCTTATGCAAAACGATTTGCATAAACTTGTGAAAATGTGCCGGCTTTCCAGAAAAATGAACCGCATCATTAAGCAGAATATCGTTTTCTCACTGACAGTCATATGCCTGTTGATCTGCGCTAATTTTTTGCAGGTCATGGAGCTGCCTTTTGGCGTTATCGGCCATGAAGGAAGTACGATTTTGGTCATCTTAAACGGATTGCGATTATTAAAATAAAACAGCAGCCGCCCGAAAGGCGGCTGTTTTTAATGGCCATGAAAAGCAAAATCAGCAAAAAACTGATAGAATGGGAGAAGAGTCACTAATGGTAAGGAGGAAAAAGGAATGAACAGATTAGAGCGGATTTCGTCGTGGCTGAAAAAAGAAGGGCATGAGGCGGCGTTTATACATACAAAGGAAAACGTATTTTATTTAATGGGTTTTTATACGGACCCGCATGAGAGGCTAATGGGATTGTTTCTTTTTCAGGAGCAGGAGCCATTTTTCATCTGTCCGGGAATGGAAGCCGGCCAAGCCCGCAGCGCCGGATGGGAGCGTGACATCATCGGTTACGGAGATCATGAGGATCCATGGGAGATGGTACAAGCCGAGCTTGCGAAACGTGACGTCCGGATGCATTCCATCGCGGTAGAAAAGGATTCGATTTCTCTTTCCCGTTCAGAAAAACTCAAGCAGGCTGCAGGCGGCGCTGAGTTTGTTTCCGCGGAAGAAACGCTCAACCAATTCCGTCTAGTGAAAGATGAGAAAGAAATCAGCATTCTCCGGGAAGCGGCAAAACTTGCAGATTACGGTGTTGAAGTCGGTGTTGCAGCGCTTAAAGAAGGAGTCAGTGAAACGGAGGTTCTTGCGCAAATCGAGTTTGAGCTGAAGAAAAAAGGCGTACAGGGCATGTCTTTCTCGACAATGGTGCTGTTCGGAGAAAAGTCAGGCCAGCCCCACGGCAATCCGGGTGCAGACCGGTTGAAAAAAGGTGATTTCGTCCTGTTTGATTTAGGCGTCATCCTTGACGGCTATTGTTCAGACATTACGAGAACATTTGCATACCAATCAATCAGCCCGAAGCAAGAAGAGATTTACCAAACGGTGCTGCAGGCGGAACAAGAGGCGCTTCAGTTAAGCAAACCGGGCGTCAGAATCGGTGACCTTGATTTAAAAGCCCGCGGCATTATAGAAAAAGCGGGATACGGAAACTTTTTCCCGCACCGCCTCGGCCACGGGCTCGGTATTTCGGTTCACGAATATCCTTCAATGAGCCGCACAAATGATACGCTGCTGACAGAAGGAATGGTTTACACGATCGAACCGGGCATTTACGTGCCGGAAGTCGGAGGCGTTCGCATTGAAGATGACGTGCTTGTCACTAAAGACGGTGCTGAAGCATTAACGCGTTATCCGAAGGAATTAACGATCTTAAAATAGAAAGCCGTTTTGGAATAAAAAAGGACTTTTCATTACAGCGTCCTTTTTTATTCCCCGTATTAAATAAAAAAATCATCAAAGTTCCGAAACGGTTTAATGTCATGCTTTTGCTTAAGCGGCTTTAAAGCAAGGAAGCTGCCGCCAAGAACAGCCAGACACAACCCCAGCAAACAAAAGATACCCATCGCTTTTCTTCTCCTTTCAAGCTGAGTAAAAGTGTTTTGTTTTATCTTAATGTATGAAACGCATTCCAGATCAAGGGAAAAAGAAAGGGGAGCGCCGTGGCTACGATCAGAGACATTGCCAGCGCGGCTGGTGTTTCCGTTACGACTGTATCAAGGGTATTAAACGACCATCAGTATGTAAGTGAAGAAAAAAGATTGAAAGTGAAAAAAGCGATGGAATCTCTCGGATATACGCGCAATATCCATGCCGTACATTTATCTAAGGGTTTTTCCAATATGATCGGAGTGGTGCTTCCGTCCATTCACCTGCCGTATTTCGCAGACCTGATCGCAGGCATTGCAGACGCTGCCGAAGCATCAGGCGTCCATCTCTCTTTGTACCAGACTGATTATCAGCCTGAAAAAGAAGTTTTTGCCTTATCTCAATTACAGGAGCGCCAGGTGGACGGCCTGATTTTCTGCTCAAAAGCGATTTCCGATGAGCAACTGCTCGGCACGAAAGGCCCGATCCTGCTTTGCCAGGCAGATGCCGCCGGATTTTCCTCAATCAGCATTCCGCATCAAGAAGCATTTCGGCACGGAATGAACTACTTAATAGAAAGAGGCCACGAAAAAATAGCAATCTGTCTGGCAAGGAAAAAAGGGATGAACAGCCAAGTCCGTATCGCGGCATAT
Source organism: Bacillus sp. ISL-51 (assembly GCF_018613535.1). Taxonomy (GTDB): domain Bacteria; phylum Bacillota; class Bacilli; order Bacillales; family Bacillaceae; genus Bacillus. The sequence continues at coordinate 324,293 of NZ_JAGGQB010000005.1, read as the reverse complement.
AAGGAAGCGCTGAAAGACATCGGGCAGCTTTATCGGGAGGACTGGGTTGTTGAAAAGGCGATCACGATGCTTGACGGTAAAGCGCTTTTTCATAAATGGAAAAAGTGGCGTGACAAACCGACTGCGCTTTTTGCCGCAAATGATCAAGTATCAGCAGGCTTTTACCTCGAAGCAAGGGCTCACGGCGCCCGCATACCCGAAGATGTCGCCATTTTAAGCATCGATAATCATGAAATCAGCCGGTTGCTCGGTATTTCCACCATTGATATTCAGACGAAAGAAATGGGAAAGCAGGCCTTTCGCATGCTGGAGAAAAGCATCAGAGGACAGCCCGCTGCAAAGAAGGTTCTTGAATACCGCCTCATTGAAAGGTCAACCGTATAAAAAAAGAATTGACGCGCTTTCCGTTCGTTTTGTACGATATGAGGTATTGAATGACAAAGGAGCTGAGGATCATGAATGGGTCCTTTACAGTTGAAAAGGTATTAAATAACAATGTGCTCATTGCAACCCATGATAGATACAGTGAGGTCGTTTTAATCGGAAAAGGGATCGGCTTTGGAAAAAAACAAGCGGATGTCATTGAAGATAAAGGCTATGACAAGATGTTCATCTTAAAGGATGAAAAAGAACAAAAACAATTTAAAAAGCTCCTCGGTTATGTGGACGAAACACTTGTCGACATCTCCAATGACGTCATTTATCATATCAAAAAGCGGACAAACCACTCATTAAATGAGCATATCCATATTGCGCTGACGGATCATATCGCCTTTGCGGTTAAGCGATTGCAGCAGGGGTTTGATATCAAAAATCCGTTTCTGATGGAAACGGAATCACTTTATCCTGAAGAATTTCAAATTGCCCGTGAAGTCGTCGGCATGATTAATGAAAAGACGGGGATCTGTCTTCCGGAAGGAGAAATCGGGTTTATCGCCCTTCATATTCATTCATCCCTGACGAACCGCCCCCTGTCGGAGGTGAACCAGCATTCCCAGCTGATGGCCCGGCTCGTACAGGTTATTGAGGACTCTTTTCAAATGAAAGTGGATAAAGATAGCGTGCACTATTTGCGGCTGATCCGGCACATCAGATTTACCATTGACAGGATTAAGCGGGAAGAGCCGACAAAAGAACCAGAAAAGTTAATGTTATTATTGAAAAATGAATATCCGCTATGCTACAATACTGCTTGGAAACTGATAAAAATCTTGCAGCAGATGCTGAACAAACCAGTTCATGAGGCGGAAGCGGTTTATCTCACGCTTCATCTGTACCGATTAACCAATAAAATTTCATAATTTCAGTTCAGCCTTTAAAAACGTGTTACTGATTCGATCAGGCATGAGTGATTGAGGGTAAAAAACGGGAAGATCGTTCCCGTTATTTTGCACACCCTTTTTTACTTATGCCTTTTTTGTTGTGTAAAAGGGCAAATGTAAACGGTTAAACTGAAGACTTGCGCCTATGAATTCGTTGTCATGAATTTTCGCTGTAAGGTCACACTAGCTAATAGAGGAGGTACATTCTTTATGTTTAAAGCATTATTCGGCGTTCTCCAGAAAATTGGCCGTGCTCTTATGCTTCCGGTTGCGATTTTACCGGCTGCGGGGATTTTGCTCGCGCTTGGAAATGCCATGCAGAACAAAGATATGATTCAAGTGATGCATTTCCTAAGCAATGATGGCGTCCAGCTTGTGGCGAACGTCATGGAAAGCGCCGGTCAAATCGTGTTTGACAACCTGCCGCTTCTATTTGCAGTAGGGGTTGCGATCGGTCTTGCAAACGGAGACGGCGTTGCCGGAATCGCAGCAATTATCGGATACTTGGTGATGAACGTATCCATGAGCGCTGTGCTTATGGCTAACGGAAGCATTCCGTCCGATAAAATTGAACGGGCAAAGTTCTTTGCGGAAAATCATCCGGCCTATATTAACATGCTGGGGATTCCTACTTTGGCGACGGGCGTGTTCGGCGGTATTATCGTCGGGGTGCTGGCCGCGTTATTGTTCAACAAATTTTATAAAATTGAACTTCCGCAATATCTCGGATTTTTTGCGGGTAAGCGTTTCGTTCCGATTATCACATCAATTTCCGCATTAATTCTCGGTCTTATTATGTTAGTGATCTGGCCTCCGATTCAGCACGGTTTGAATTCCTTCTCAACGGGACTTGTGGAAGCGAATCCAACCTTGGCTGCCTTTATTTTCGGAATGATTGAACGGTCCTTGATCCCGTTCGGTCTGCATCACATATTCTACTCGCCGTTTTGGTATGAATTTTTCAGCTACAAAGATACGGCGGGCGATATCATCCGCGGGGATCAGCGGATTTTCATGGCGCAGATTAAAGACGGCGTTCAGCTGACAGCAGGAACATTTATGACAGGGAAATATCCGTTCATGATGTTCGGGCTTCCTGCGGCAGCGCTTGCAATCTATCATGAAGCGAAGCCGGAAAAGAAAAAACTTGTTGCCGGAATTATGGGTTCTGCCGCATTGACAAGTTTCTTAACGGGTATTACCGAGCCGCTTGAATTCTCATTCCTGTTTGTGGCTCCTATCCTGTTTGCGATTCACTGTGTGTTCGCGGGTCTTTCCTTTATGGTTATGCAGCTCTTGAATGTTAAAATCGGCATGACCTTCTCAGGCGGTCTGATTGACTACTTCCTGTTCGGGATTTTACCTAACCGGACGGCTTGGTGGCTCGTCATTCCGGTCGGCTTGGGATTTGCGGTCATTTACTACTTCGGTTTCCGGTTTGCCATCCGGAAGTTTAATCTGAAGACTCCCGGCCGTGAAGAGGAAGCTGAAGATGAAGCTTCAGGCTCGACAGGGGAGACAAGCGACCTGCCTTACGAGATTTTACAGGCAATGGGCGACCAGGAAAATATCAAGCACCTTGACGCTTGTATTACAAGGCTGCGCGTAACGGTCAACGATCAGAAGAAAGTTGATAAAGCCCGTCTGAAGCAGCTTGGCGCGTCAGGAGTGCTCGAGGTCGGAAATAACATTCAAGCCATTTTCGGCCCTCGCTCTGACGGTTTAAAAACGCAAATGCAGGATATTATTGCGGGACGAACTCCGCGACCTGATCCGAAAGTATCCGCACAAGAAGAAGTCAGCCAGCAGGTTGAGGAAGTCATCGCCGAACCGCTCCAAAATGAGCAGGGTGAAGAAGTGTTCGCAGCGCCGATCACCGGTGAAATTCATCCGATTACCGATGTGCCTGACCAAGTATTCTCAGGAAAAATGATGGGTGACGGATTTGCGATTCTTCCAGAAGAAGGTATTGTGGTATCGCCTGTTCGCGGAAAAGTGTTAAATGTTTTCCCGACAAAACATGCGATCGGCCTGCAGTCTGACGGCGGCAAAGAGATACTGATCCATTTCGGTATCGACACAGTCAGCCTCAAAGGCGAAGGGTTTACTGCTTTTGTATCTGAAGGAGACCGTGTTGAACCGGGTCAAAAGCTTCTGGAAGTCGATCTTGAAGCGGTGAAACCTAAAGTGCCGTCACTGATGACACCGATTGTATTTACAAACCTGGCTGAGGGTGAAACGATTGCCATTTCAGCCGAAGGTTCAGTAAAAAGAGAACAAAAAGACATCGTGAAAATCGGCAAATAAGCATATAAATACGCCGTGCTTGTCAGATGACAAGTACGGCTGTATGATATAATATTGTGTAGTAAAATAGCTTTAATTTAAAGGAGAATGATAAACATGGCACAAAAAACATTTAAAGTAACTGCAGATTCTGGGATCCACGCTCGTCCTGCGACTGTTCTTGTACAAACTGCAAGCAAATATGACGCTGACATCAATTTGGAATATAACGGAAAAACGGTAAACCTTAAGTCTATTATGGGTGTTATGTCTTTAGGTATCGCGAAAGGCGCTGAAATCACAATCTCTGCTTCTGGCGCAGACGAAAACGATGCTCTTAACGCTTTAGAAGAAACAATGAAAAGCGAAGGACTCGGCGAGTAATGCTGGAATTAAAAGGAATAGGAGCTTCAGCCGGAATTGCGATTGCAAAAGCATACCGGCTTGAAGAGCCGGACTTAACGGTTGAAAAGAAAAACATTGCTGACGCTGAAGCGGAAGTAAGCCGTTTTGAAGAAGCGATTGTACGTTCTAAAGAAGAGCTGGAAAAAATTAAAGAGCATGCTTTAAAAGAACTGGGACAAGACAAAGCAGACATTTTCTCCGCTCACCTTTTAGTTCTGAGCGATCCTGAGCTGTTAAACCCAGTGAAAGAAAAAATCAGCTCAGAATCAGTCAGTGCTGAATTCGCTTTAAAAGAAACAGCTTCCATGTTCGTTACAATGTTTGAATCAATGGATAACGAGTACATGAAAGAGCGTGCGGCTGATATCCGCGACGTGACAAAACGTGTGACAGGACACCTGCTGGGCGTTGAAATACCGAACCCGAGCATGATCTCAGAAGAGGTTATTATCGTGGCTGAAGACTTGACACCGTCTGACACGGCTCAATTAAACCGTGAGTTTGTAAAAGGATTTACGACTGATATAGGCGGCCGTACTTCACACTCCGCGATCATGGCCCGTTCGCTTGAAATCCCGGCTGTCGTTGGTACAAAAACGGCTACTGGCACAATTGAAAATGGTGTTACGGTTATCGTTGACGGAATCAATGGCGATGTCATCATTGATCCGGCGGCTGAAATCGTAAAACAATATGAAGAAATGCATAACGCTTATCTGGCGCAAAAAGCTGAGTGGGCGAAGCTCGTCAATGAACCGACTGTTTCAAAAGACGGCCACCATGTAGAGCTTGCAGCCAACATCGGTACGCCTGATGATGTAAAAGGCGTTCTGGAAAACGGCGGCGAAGCTGTAGGGCTTTACCGTACGGAATTCCTTTACATGGGGCGCGACCAGCTTCCGACGGAAGAAGAGCAATTTGACGCCTATAAAACAGTTCTGGAGCGCATGAAAGGAAAATCAGTTGTCGTACGGACATTGGATATCGGCGGCGACAAAGAGCTTCCTTACCTGCAGCTGCCGAAAGAAATGAACCCGTTTTTAGGCTACAGAGCGATCCGCCTTTGCCTTGAAGAGCAAGAGATTTTCAGAACTCAGCTTCGTGCGCTGCTTCGTGCAAGTACATACGGAAACTTAAAAATCATGTTCCCGATGATTGCGACAGTAAACGAGTTTAAAGAGGCAAAAGCGATTCTTCTTGAAGAAAAAGAAAGTCTCGTGAAAGCCGGCGTAACGGTTTCTGACGACATTGAAGTCGGTATGATGGTAGAGATTCCGTCAACAGCCGTCATCGCAGATCAGTTTGCTAAAGAAGTTGATTTCTTCAGTATCGGAACAAATGACTTGATCCAATACACTATGGCTGCTGACCGTATGAACGAGCGTGTTGCTTATCTGTATCAGCCATACAATCCAGCGATTCTCCGCCTCATCACCCTTGTAATCGAAGCCGCTCACAAAGAGGGCAAGTGGGTCGGTATGTGCGGAGAAATGGCGGGAGACGAAATTGCGATTCCGATTCTTCTCGGCCTTGGCCTGGATGAGTTCTCAATGAGTGCGACTTCCATCCTTCCGGCAAGAACGCAGATCAGCAAGCTTTCTAAAAAAGAAGCTCAGTCATTTAAAGAAAAAATCTTATCTATGAGCACGACAGAAGAAGTTGTTGCGTTCGTAAAAGAAACTTTCAATAAGTAATAGAAAAACCAGATGGACATGAATCCGTCTGGTTTTTTTCATATTCGAAATAAAGGAGGGAACAATAACCTTCAACAGGAGGGATTACAATGACAAAACCGTTTGGGGCGGGGGATACAGTCTATGTGATTTACCGCAATCCGCATGCCGCCAATGTTGCCCATATTAAAGAGGCGGAAATCGTCCATCACCCGTATTACGAGGGGGAGCTGTCACTGTTTTTATACGAAACCTATCACCCGCTCGCAGAGGACGATGCTGTCTTTTCTACTTACGAAGAAGCTGAAGCGCTGTATCATGAGCTTTTTGACGATAATCAATATCAATAAGTGAAGGAAATGTTTACAACACATATCCGCTCCCTTTTAGCGAAAAGTAACCATATGAGAATATGTAAAAAGGGAGTGTCATTCCATGCTGAAGCCGTTTGTTCCCCAGCTTGTTTATATCGAACCGAGAGCGCTGGAATACCCGTTAGGACAAGAGCTGAAAAATAAGTTCGAAAATATGGGGCTTAAAATCAGAGAAACGACATCGCACAATCAAGTTCGGAATATTCCGGGAAAAAACCATTTGCAGCAGTACAGGAACGCGAAATCAACATTAGTCATCGGCGTCCGTAAAACGTTAAAATTCGATTCTTCTAAACCATCGGCCGAATATGCAATTCCGTTTGCAACAGGCTGCATGGGACATTGCCACTACTGCTATTTACAGACAACGATGGGGTCAAAGCCTTATATCCGTACGTATGTTAATGTCGAGGAAATTTTGGACCAGGCAGATGAATATATGAAGGAACGGGCTCCGGAATTTACAAGGTTTGAAGCCTCATGTACGTCAGACATCGTAGGTATCGACCACCTAACCCATACGTTAAAAAGAGCAATTGAGCATTTCGGCCAAAGTGAGTTGGGAAAGCTCAGATTTGTAACAAAGTTCCATCATGTTGATCACTTGCTGGACGCCAAGCATAACGGAAAAACAAGGTTCAGATTCAGCATCAATGCGGATTATGTGATCAAAAACTTTGAACCCGGAACATCCCCGCTCGATAAACGGATAGAAGCGGCTGTAAAGATTGCTAAAGCAGGCTATCCGCTCGGTTTCATCGTCGCTCCGATTTATATTCATGAAGGCTGGGAAGAAGGCTATAAGGAGTTATTTAAAAAGCTGGACGCCGCATTAGATGAGGATGTACGGCATGATATCACGTTTGAATTGATTCAGCATCGTTTTACGAAGCCGGCAAAACGGGTGATTGAAAAAAACTATCCGAAATCAAAACTTGAGCTTGATGAAGAAAAACGCAGGTACAAGTGGGGACGCTACGGAATCGGTAAGTACATTTATCAAAAGGATGAAGAGCATGCTCTGCGGGAAACGCTCGAGTCTTATATTGAAACCTATTTTCCGAAAGCGAAAATCGAATATTTTACGTAAAAGCGGGCTGTCAGCGGGACAGCCCTTTTTTATTTAAGTCGTTTACAACGGCCGTAATGTAAAGAGAAGAAAAGATGAAATCTCAGGTAATTATTCCAAGAGTTTATTCATTTTCTTAGTCAAAAGACCGATATAACTCTCAGGAGGGGATGGGTATGTTTAAAAAAATGCATCTCAAAATTGCTGTTTTTGTATCGGCAATGCTTATATTAACGGTTGTTTTTTTAACGGTTTCTTCTTATCTGACATTAAAACCGATGATGACGGATGAAGCGAAACATACGACACAGAACGTCACAAATTCACTCGGACAAAATATCGAGCTTCAATTGAAGAATTATGAAATTTCTTTATTGAGATTAGCAAACGGTGAATTGTCCCGTTCATTCTTAACTGAGGGGAAGAAGGATACCGCCCAGTTGTTTCACGATGAATTAAAGCAGATTGAAGAAAATGACAAGTACGTTGCTCTCGCATACGTCGGAACCGAAAGAAAGCAAATGATTACATATCCAAAGGCCGATTTTGCCAAAGACTATGATCCGACAAACAGATCGTGGTATAAGCTTGCAGCTGAAAAGCCGGATCGTGTTGTGTGGACTGAGCCTTATAAAGACGTTGTAACCGGAGATATGATTGTTACAGCTGCCAAAGCGGTTCAAAACGGCGGAAAAGTCATCGGAGTCGCGAGCTTAGACCTTAAACTGTCCTCCATTCAAAGCATGGTCAATAAGCAAAAGGTTCCGTATAAAGGGTTTGCATTTTTGGCAGACGAAAACGGAGCTCTTCTGGCACATCCGTCAGAACAAGGGAAAAATATTTCGGACGATCAAGCCTTAAAAGTAATCAGCTCCGGCAAAGAAGGGATTCAAGAGCAGCAGGGAAAAATGATCGTCTATCAAACGATAAAAGAAACAGGCTGGAAGGTCGGGACGCAGTTTGACAAAGATCAGCTGATGGGGGTCGCCGACCGAATGAACACAGTGAGCATTTTCATGTCACTGATCGCTCTTGTCATAACGATCGGGCTCAGCTATTTTCTGGCTAAAACAATTACCGGTCCGATCCAGCAGCTGATCGCAAAAACGAACTCAGTTTCTGCCGGAGATCTAACCGTTCATGCACAGACGAAATCAAGAGATGAAATAGGCGTATTAACAAAAGACTTTAACCAGATGGTTGAAAATATGAAATCGATGGTCGAGCAGGTCAAAACCTCTTCTGAACAAGTGTCCGACACGTCAGAACAGTTAACCGTCATATCACAAGAGACGAATGAAACGAGCGGGCAAATCGCAAAAGCGATAGAAGAAGTTGCCGCCGGAGCGACAGAGCAGGCGTCCGAGGTTGAAACGATCAATGAAAAATCAGAAAATCTTTCAAGCAAAATGAAAGGAATCGCTGACCGCGCAGGCAGTATTAAAACTCTTTCAAAATCATCAGAGGATGCCAGTTATAAAGGATTGGACGCGCTTGGCCAGCTGCTGATGAAATCAAATGAAGCCAATTCCGAAACGAAAAAAGTAGAGGTAATGCTGACTGATCTGGAAAATCAAACGAAAAACATAGAGGAAGTCGTAACGGCGATATCAGCGATCTCTGACCAGACGAATCTGCTTGCGTTAAATGCGAGTATTGAAGCGGCCAGAGCCGGAGAAAGCGGGCGGGGATTTGCCGTGGTTGCAGAAGAAGTCCGCAAGCTCGCTGAACAATCCGCCCTTTCTTCGAAGCATATCAGTGAGACGGTCCGGCTGATTCAATCAGAAACAAAAGAGGCATCTCATGCCATGACAGAGGCAAGCAGAATGAATGATGAACAAAACAGCGCCATTCATGAAACGGGCGAAGTGCTCAATCTCATTACAACTGAAATGCAGTCACTCGTTCAGGGAATCGACCATATCTATCATGACATTCAAAAGATGAGCGAAGAACAAGCGGCTATCTCAGAAGCCATTCAAAGCATTTCCGCCATCTCGCAGGAATCTGCGGCTGCGGCGGAAGAAGTGAACGCCTCGACGGATGAGCAGCTGGTTACGCTCGAAAAAGTGAAACAATCGACAGATCTGTTAAAGAGCGCAAGCGAGGAACTGATCGGAGCCATCTCTAAATTCACACTGTAGCCGAACTCTTTTTCATTCTATAGAATCGATCTGCAATATGGTAATCTAGAAATGGAAGAATGATATGTAAATCGATCATCACGGGAGGAAAGCGCATTGAAAAAAACAGTCGGTATTATCGGTTTAGGCGTAATGGGAAACAGTATGGCGTCCCATATTTTAGAAGCAGGCTATCCAGTCCTTGTGTATACGCGGACAAAACAAAAAGCAGATCCGATCCTCAACAAGGGGGCTGTCTGGAAGGAGTCGGTCAAGGACCTTTCAGAGGAAGCTGATGTCATCATTACAATGGTCGGCTATCCGAGTGACGTTGAGGACATTTATTTAAACGAAAATGGAATTATCAATCATGCAAAAGAGGGGACATATGTCATTGACATGACGACATCAAAACCGTCCCTTGCCAAAAAGATAGCAGAACAGGCGAAGCAAAAATCAATATACGCCATTGACGCACCTGTTTCGGGAGGAGATATCGGCGCCCGAAACGGAACGCTTGCCATTATGGCCGGCGGAGACAAAGAAGCGTTTGAAGCCTGTCTCCCGATCTTTAATGTAATGGGTGAGAACATTCAATATCAAGGGCCGGCAGGAAGCGGGCAGCACACAAAAATGTGCAACCAAATCGCAATTGCGGCCGGAATGGTCGGAGTGGCTGAGGCGATGGCATATGCTCAAAAATCCGGCTTGAATCCGGAACATGTGCTCAAAAGCATCACAACCGGCGCAGCGGGAAGCTGGTCATTGTCCAACCTTGCCCCCCGTATGCTGAAAGGCGACTTTGAACCCGGATTCTACGTTAAACACTTTATTAAAGACATGGGAATTGCCCTTGAGGAAGCGGAACTGATGGGAGAGGACATGCCCGGCCTGGCGCTTGCCAAATCGTTATACGATAAACTTGCAGCACAGGGCGAGGAAAACAGCGGAACCCAGAGCATTTATAAGCTTTGGATCAAATAAAAAAAGATTGCCCCGCTATCAGGGGCAATCTTTTTTGGTTTATTTTCCGATGAATTGCTGTGTCCAGATGTTTCCTGATTCTACATAACCGACACCGATTTGAGTGAACTCAGGATTCATGATGTTTTTTCTGTGGCCTTCACTGTTCATCCATGCTTTAACGACAGCTTCAGGAGTCGGCTGTCCTTTGGCGATATTTTCACCAGCAGTTTTATAAGTGATTCCGAAAGATTTCATCATGTCGAACGGTGAGCCGTAAGTAGGGCTTTGATGATCGAAATAGTTTTTGTCTTTCATATCTTGTGATTTTGCGTGAGCTGATTTGCTTAGCTTTTCATCAATCTGAAGCGGTTTTAAGCCTTGTTTTTGTCTTTCGGCATTTGTCAGTTCAACGACTTTCTTTTCATACGCACTTACAGATGAAGGAGCGGCCGTTGTGCTGCTGTTTGTTTTATCTGTTTGCTTTGCGTTGTCAGCCGATTGGCTTTGCCCGGCTTTCGGTTTTTCTGAAGCCGCCGGAGCCGTTTTCGCTGGTGTATTTTTTTGAACATCTTTAATTGTCATATCTGAATGCTTCGCGTGCTTTTGAAGAAGCTGCTTTAATTCTTTTTCATTTTTGACCTTTAACGTTTTAACGCTTGTTTTCATATGTAGCTTTGCGGATGCCTCTTTAAGCGTCAGGTGCTGTACTGTGTTTCCTGTTTTTACAGTGACCACGGGCTGGCAAGACAGTTCTTTTGCAGATGCCTGCTGGATGCCTCCGAATGTAAATAAGCTGACTGCCGCGGCAGCAGATAAAATAAATGCTTTCTTCATAAGTTCATAGCCTCCCAGAGAAGTTTTTTTCTACACCAAAAATCTTATCATAGTTTTTTTGTCATATTGGAACCAGCCTTTTCCTTTGACAACGGAGGATTGTCATATTTGTAACTGAGAGACGCCGGAAGGCTTTATACAGGGAAAAACGCTCTGTATTTATTTTTATGGTTCTGTTACATCTCTTCAAATTATTTGAAGTATTGGATATATTTTAAGATAATTTGATCTTGACAGTTTTTTTTACCCTTTTTTGCTGTAACAACTTTTACAAAAATGTTACAATTAAAATCTGTTTATGTAAATATATTGAATGATGTGAGAGGTGTAACGGGAAGTGGCTGAAGTCGCGCGCGAACCAAAGAAAAAAACCAAAAAGCACAGAGCGCTGAGAATGAATCTTTATTTCTTGATTGTTTTCTTTCTCTTTACGGCGCTTATTTTTAAACTCGGTATCGTTCAGATTGTGGAAGGGGATAAACACCGCCAAGATGCAGAGAAAGCAAACGCAAAGACAGCGTATTATCCTACCCCGAGAGGAAAGATGTACGACAGACAGGACAGGGTGGCCGTTGATAACCAGGCGGTTCCTGAAATTGTTTACGTATCAACCTCAAAAACGGAGACAAAGGATAAATTAAAAACGGCAAAAAATCTGGCCGGCCTGATCCATATGGATACTGAATTCTTAAAGGAACGGAATATAAGGGACTACTGGCTTGCGGCTCATCCGAAGCAGGCAGCGAAGCTTTTGAAGAATTCGGAGAACAGCCTGAAACCGCAAGAAGCATACAAACGCCAGGTTGATCGTGTGCCGGCGGAGGAGATCACTACGATAAAAAAAGACAAAAAAGAGCTGGAAATCACGGCGATTTATACGCGTTTTTCAAGCGGCAACGCCTATCAGCCGCAAGTCGTCAAATCAATGGACCCAAATAAGCTTAACGGAAACGGAAACAGCGGGTCGCTGCTTGACGAGCATGAAAACAATAAGCAGAAACCGAAAAGCGATCTGACATATGAAGAAGTTTCCGTCGTATCCGAGAATCTGAAAGAGCTCCCCGGCATTGACGTTGTCAACGACTGGACGCGCAAATATCCGTACGACAAAACGCTCTACTCTCTATTCGGCGGAGTCACGACACCGGAACAGGGATTGTTGGGTGAACGGAAAGATTACTATGTCACAAGAGGCTACTCACTGAATGACCGAGTGGGAAAAAGCTACATTGAATATCAATATGAAGACTATTTAAACGCGCATAAAGAAAAAGTAGAGTATGTGGAAAACAGCAAAGGTGAAGTCGTCAGCCAAAAGCCCGTCGATGAAGGCAGCAGAGGCTACGATCTTCAGCTCTCGCTCGATATGGAATTACAGTCGAAAGTAGAAAAAGTCATTGAAAAAGAGCTGAGAAGAAGCCGCGCCGCAGGCAACTACATGGTGGACAGAGCCTTTGCCGTAATGATGGATCCGAATAACGGGGATATTCTCTCAATGGCGGGGAAACGCATTGATCTGGAAACAAATAAAATACAGGATTTTGCGATCGGATCATTTACGACCCAATATGAGATGGGCTCTTCTGTAAAAGGAGCAACTGTACTTGCCGGTTACCAAAGCGGCCTTCCCCATTATAAAACGTTTGTCGATGCACCGCTTATTTTTAAAGACAATACGAAAAAACAATCGTGGACACAAATGGGGGCCATTACTGAGCTGACTGCGCTGCAAAGAAGTTCAAACGTGTATATGTTTAATGTTGCCATGCATATCGCCGGCCTTACCTACACCCCGTACGGCACGCTGCCTGCCGGATTAGACGATATTAAAAAAATGCGCAACTACTACGCCCAATTCGGCCTGGGTGTGAAAACCGGGATTGACCTTCCTCAGGAATCAGCGGGAATGCAGTCAAATCCGCAATTGGTCGGGGGATTGCTGCTGGACTTTGCGATCGGACAATTTGATACATATACGCCGCTTCAAATGGCTCAATATATTTCAGCCATCGCAAACGGCGGCTACCGCGTGCAGCCGCGGATTGTCACAAGCATTCATGAACCGGACAGCAAAAACAAACTGGGGAAAGCGATTGAACAGCGCGATATTAAAATTTTGAACAAAGTAAATAACAGTCCGAGCGATTTTGACCAGGTTCATAAAGGAATGAAATTGGTCACAAGCTCACCTCAAGGGACTGCTTATACAACGTTCCAGGGTTCTGGCGCTGATGTTTCCGGAAAAACGGGAACCGCGCAGACGCACTATTACGGCACGAACAGAAACTGGTGGGGAAAAGAGACGTATAACCTGACCTTTGTCGGCTACTATCCGTCAGAAAATCCAAGAGTGGCATTCAGCGTTGTCGTTCCGTCTGTTCGGGATGATCACGATCCCGTAAGCAAAAACATTGCCAAGGGAGCCATTGACGCTTACAAAGAACTTGAAAAGAAATACAATAAAAAATAACAAAAGAAGGGGCCGCCGAATATATTGTGCGCCCTTTCTTTTATTCAGGAAAATTGACGTTCACAATCAGAATAGAAGGAGAATACTCATTTTTTAGCGAATCAATCTAGTGGAAATTCTTTTACTATCAGTCCGTGGCCAGCCTGCAGTGCGAGTATAATGCAAAGGAGGGATTCTGTGGAACAGGATACTCAGCATGTAAAACAGCTTCAATCGAAAACCGATATTCATGCCGTCTTAACTTCTAACGGACGCATTATGTATATTTCTGCAAACTGCAAATCATATTTCAGCTATTCCCAGGAAGAGATGATGGGATCATTTCTCAAAACATTTCTGCATGAGGAAGATCAGTTTTTGGTTGAAAGTTATTTCTATAACGAGCATCATTTAATGCCGTGCACCTTTCGTCTTATCAAAAAAGACCATACCATCGTGTGGCTTGAAGCGGGCGTGGAAATTGTCACGCCGCAAATGGAGGGAACGGAGCGGGAAATCATCCTTAAGATTAAGGTGCTTGAGGAGAAGACGCCCCGCATGCCTCTCGTCTGTGAGCAAAAGAAGCAGCAGGCGGAAGAACAGTCAGCAGAGGCGGCTGAAAGCGGCGAATTTGAACGTCTTGTTGAAATGCTTCCCAACCCTTTATTCGTCAGCATCAACGGCACAATAGCATACGCAAACAATGCGATGCTTGCAATGCTGGGAGCCGAAAGCAAGGATGCGGTGATCGGCAGGCAATCTTATGAATTTATCGAGGAAGAATATCATGACATCGTGAAAAACAGAATTGTGCGGATGCAAAAAGGAATGGAAGTCGGAATGATTGAACAGACGTGGAAAAGGCTTGACGGCACACCCGTTCATTTGGAGGTGAAAGCGGCTCCGACGACATACAAAAATCAGCGGGCTGAATTGCTTCTTCTGATTGATATTTCTTCACGGAAGAAATTTCAAACGATCCTGCAAAAAAGCAGGGAGCGTTATCAGCTGCTCATTCAAAATTCCATCGACACGATTGCCGTTATTCATAATGACAAATGGGTGTTCATGAATGAATCGGGTATTTCACTGTTTGAGGCGGCAACGTATGAAGATTTAATCGGGAAAAACGTCTATGACCAGCTTCATCCTTGCGATCATGACAGCGTGAGGAAACGCGTCCAAAACATTATCGAACGGAAGACCGATTCCGAAATCATTAAACAATCTTGGTTTACGTTTAAAAATCGGCTGATCTATACGGAGATGGTCTGTATCCCGACGACGTTTTTCGGAGAAACGGCCGTACAAGTTATTCTGCGTGATATCTCCGAGCGGAAGCAGACAGAGGAATTAATGCTGAAGTCGGAAAAACTGTCCATCGCAGGGCAGCTGGCGGCGGGAATTGCCCATGAAATCCGCAACCCGCTGACGGCCATTAAAGGCTTTTTACAGCTGATGAAGCCTACAATGGAAGGCAATGAGCATTATTTTGAGATTGTGTTTTCTGAACTGAGCAGAATCGAATTAATCCTGAGCGAGCTTTTGATGCTTGCCAAACCACAGCAAAACGCCGTTAAAGAGCGTGTAAACCTGAAGAAAATCATAAGCGAAGTGACGGCTCTCCTGGAAACACAGGCAAATCTCAAAGGAACTTTCATCAAGACGGAATACGGTCAGGACAGCGTGTATATTAACGGCGACCAAAACCAGCTGAAGCAGGTGTTTATCAATTTGATTAAAAATGCGGTCGAGTCCATGCCTGATGGCGGAACGGTTCACATTCTCATGACAGAAGACGAGTATTCCGTTAACGTGACGATAAAAGACGAGGGTGACGGTATACCGGAGAACGTGCTGAAACGAATAGGAGAACCGTTTTTAACAACAAAAGAAAAAGGAACCGGACTGGGGCTTATGGTAACGTTTAATCTGATTAAAAATCATCAGGGAGCCATTCAAGTAGACAGCAAACCGGATAAAGGCACAGCCTTTAAAATTTCATTCCCAAAACAATAAAAAAACAACGGCGTTATGCCGTTGTTTAAATAGTCTGCATGGATTCTCTCGTTTTTAAAACAAATGCTTCCAGCCGGTCCAAGCCTTCTCTTAACGTATCCAGTGAATATGCGAATGACAGCCTCACATATCCTTCACCTAACTTTGAAAACGAGCTGCCGGGAACCAGCGCCACACCTGCATCCTCCAAAAGCGCCATACTAAAATCAAACGATGACATCCCGAATGATTTAATGGAAGGGAAGATATAGAAGGCACCTGACGGCTTTACAACGTCAAGTCCCATTGAAACGAGCCGGTCATATACATAATCAAGCCGCTTTTTATACTGTTCTCTCATGATAAGCGCATCATCAACACCGTTTGTCACCGCCTCAAGCGCCGCTTTCTGGGAGATGGATGACGCGCATGTGACGCTGTATTGGTGCACTTTTAAAACATGTTTTGCAATTTCTTTCGGAGCGAAAATGAACCCGATTCTCCAGCCTGTCATGCTGTGTGATTTTGAGAGGCCGTTGATCACGATCGTCTGGTCTCTCAAAAACGAAGCAATAGAATAATGGGGTCTGTCAAAGGTTAATTCGCTGTAAATTTCGTCAGATAAAACAAACACATTTCTGCCCTTCAGTACGGCTGCGATATTCTTCAGCTCTTCCTCAGATAGCGTCACCCCGGTCGGGTTTGACGGATAAGGAAGCACAACACATTTTGTTTTCGGCGTTATTGATTCTTCAATAAGACGCGCCGTCAGCTTAAAGCCGTGTGTCGTCGTATCAACGTGGACGGGAATGGCGCCGCACATGCGGATAATCGGTTCATAGCCCGGATAAATCGGTCCGGGCAGAATAACTTCATCGCCGGGAGATAAAATCGTCCGCAAAGAGGCGTCAATCGCTTGGCTTGCCCCCGTTGTGACGATGATTTCAGTTTCAGCTTCATAGTTCAAATCGGCTTTTTTCTTCATATAAAGCTGAACGGCCTGTCTCAGCTCAAGCCCGCCCGCATTCGGTGTATAAGCCGTTGCATTCTCATCGATTGCTTTTTTTGCAGCTGCTTTGACATGATGCGGTGTGAAAAAATCCGGCTGGCCGATGGTAAGCGAAATGACGTTGTCGTATTGGGCTACAAGATTTGAGAATTTGCGAATTCCTGAAATTTCGATTTCTTTTACTTTCGGATTAAGCAAATGTTCCATAATTCATCACCTTACACTATATATTGAGTTTATCCTATTTTACCATTAGCTGAGCATTTGTCATCTATTTAAATTGGTCTAACCCGAGTATATGTCCGATATGTGAAAACATACCTTCTTTCAGAAAAAAATAAGACAACCAGCTGAAATGATTGTCTTCATTGTATCATGATCTATCTATTGTGATATGTGGCGAATGTCATCAATAACCGTATTCAAAGCTGGGGTCTTTCTGCCATACGAAATACGGGGAGGGCTTATCAAGACTATCTTCTGCTTCTTTTTTCATCCGCAGATAAGCCGTTTTACTGATATCTTCTAATACCGTCATTTTATCTTGGTCGAATATGACTACTGTACCCATTCATTACACCCTTCTTCCTGAAAAATCCTTGACTATTTTACCACTGGACGTCAAAAAGTCAATGGGGTATCGGCAAAATGAATCTTTTTGTAAAGAGTTCATAGCCAGTTGGCTTGAACACATTCACTTTTTCTATTTTCAGCCGATATATACAGTACAATACTGAATGCGGATAGCGAGGGATTGAATTGTCTTTACAACAATACGATATTTTATTGGATTCAGGCACAAATGAATTAGAAATCGTCAAATTTGAAGTAGGCGTTAATACATTTGGCATTAATGTGATGAAAGTCCGGGAAATTATCCAGCCGGTCGAAGTGACATTAGTGCCCCAGTCTCACAAGGATGTAGAAGGAATGATTAAGCTGAGAGGCGAAATCCTTCCCGTCATCAGCCTGTATTCATTTTTCGGCGTTGACGCTCAAGGATCAAAAGACGATAAATATATCGTAACAGAATTTAACAAACGGAAAATTGTCTTTCACGTCGGTTCCGTTTCACAAATCCACCGGGTGTCATGGGAGGCCATTGAAAAGCCGACTTCACTCAACCAGGGCATGGAGCGGCATTTGACCGGTATCATTAAACTCGAAGACACAATGATCTTTTTACCTGATTATGAAAAGATCATTTATGATATTGAATCGGCTTCAGGGGTCGAAACATATCATGTTCATCAAGAAGGGTTTGATGAAAGACGGGCAGGCAAAAAGCTGATTATCGTTGAAGATTCGCCGCTTCTGATGCGTTTGCTGACGGATGAATTAACTGAGGCCGGCTACAATGAGATCGTTGCCTTTGAAAACGGCAAAGAGGCGTATGATTATGTGATGAATCTCACGGATAACGGAGCAAACCTGTCAGAGCATGTTGACATGATCATCAGTGACATTGAGATGCCGAAAATGGACGGCCACCGTTTGACAAAGCTTCTGAAGGATAATCCGAAAAGCTCTGATGTGCCGATTATGATCTTTTCGTCCCTGATTACAGATGATCTGCGCCATCGCGGAGAGGTCGTCGGGGCAGACGAACAAATCAGCAAACCGGAAATCAGTGAATTGATTAAAAAAGTCGATACGTACGTCATGGAATAGAGAAAAGCCGATGCGTTTAAGCATCGGCTTTTTGCAGAATTAAAAATAACTTTCACCGAGTTTTTTAAACACGGGTTTATGATAAGCGGGCTGCTGCCTGTTTGCGGCAATTGGTTTTTCCTTTAAGCCCACATACTTTTGCAATAAGTTTTTCGCTTTTGTCAAAGACATTTGTGCTTTAGGATTGCGGTACGATTGATTTAACGTACCTAAATGCGGAAGATGCCGGAAGTCTTCTTTTGTTGGAGGCATGTGAAAATAGTAGTCTCCGATAGAGATAAGTACGTCTGACTGCTGTTGGCTAAACCTGGGATTGTTTGAAAAATGAAGCCCTATTTTCTTCCCTTTGCCTTCTTTCACAAGCTTTTGTAAAGCCCGTTTTTTCAGCAGATAAAGGTATTTAGGGTTGGGGGCGGTTTTTGCATGGCGGTTCACAGTATAAACAGCTTTTGAAAGATTCTCGATGGTTGGCTGCAGCTCTTTCGAATAAGCGTGGTCGTCCATTATTTCTCTCCTTTGCATTGATCAAGTTCTTATATAGATTATACTTTTTTAGCGTTGAAATGCAAATATTGATTAAAAAAATACGCCTTTTTCTGATGAAAAGGGCGCATTTTTTTCCTTTATTAGACAGATTTCGCCGTTTTTCTGGATTTGGCCTTTAACGATTTCTGAACATCGATCTCGGCTGCCTCGGCGCTGTATTTCGGAAGAGCGATAAAATAGAACACAAACACCATCAAAATAACGGCTCCCATGCCGTAATAAAGATAATCAATATTGGAAACGATCTTCGGGAATAACAGGGCGACCAAACCGAGTGTAATGGACTGGGCAAACATCATAAAAGGGTCTTGCCAGCCGCTCACACGGCCCATAATTTTCGGATGGACGATTTTTGGCATCCAGCCGCCGATAGCGATATTGACGGGGCCAATACACATGCCAAGCACGAAAGCAGTCGCATAATAGATCCACAGGTTATCTGTATAGCCAAGCAGAAAGATCAATAGCCCGGCTGCCAAAATAGGAACCGACATTAAATGATGCGGCTTGACCTTCTTGGCGATGACCGTTCCGGCGACACTTCCGGCAAGCAAGCCAAAGCCGAGAGCGATCGTAAAGATGGAGGTATGCGATTCATAATTGTCAGGCGCAAGTCCGTACTTCATTGTAAACATCGGCAGTACTGCAAATCCGCCATTGACAAATCCAAAGATGAAAAAACCGAAAATAAGTGAAGCAAGCAGTTTGTTTTTGACAATATACACGATACCTTCTTTAAAATCTGCGACCGAATCTTTAAGGACTGAATCTCCCCATTTAAAAGGACCGTTCGGCTGACGGGCTTCTATTGGAATGCGGCAGGCGCGGATGAGACAGCCTGACACAATAAAGCTGACAAAATCAAGAATGATCGCTCCGTGAATGCCGATCGTTTTATACATAAACGCACCTATACCTACGCCGAATACCATAAAGATGCTGAACAGAATTTGATTAAGCCCCGCAGCTTTAGCATAATGCTCCTTAGGCAGGATAGCTTGTACAAGGCTGGCTTCTGCCGGGAAAAAGAACTTTGTCACGGCGCTTCTGATAAACAAAATACAGAACACAAGAGGAATATTCCCGCTGTATAAGGCCAAAAAGAAGACAACCGTTAATCCGGCTCTGATCCAATCGCAATTCTCTGCGACCTTTTTCCTGTCAAACCGGTCAGCTACGACGCCGACAATGAGAAAGACAAAAACAGTCGGCAGAGAATACATCAGCTCAGCCAGAGTCGTATAAACCGGCTGATTGGAAAAGCGGTCCAGCAAGTAAAAAGCAAATGCCATATTACCTACAGTCGTTCCCATTTGAGAAGCGAGTGCTGCGAAGAATAACCGGACAAAATTACGATTTTTAAATATATCCATAAACACGCTCCTTACCCTAAAGGTCCCACTGTAATATATTATCATCAGCGCGTTTTTTAAACAAATGAGATACCGCTACCTCGTAATTGTCACTTTTGTTCCGTTCGGCACGGCTGCCGCAAGTTCAATAACGTCTTGATTATACATTCGAATACATCCTTTAGACACAGCTTTGCCGATCGAAGAGGGGTTATTTGTGCCGTGGATGCCGTAGTGCAGTTTTGAGAGGCTGAGCCAATAAGCGCCGAAAGGGCCGCCGGGCTTAGGCTGGCGATTGACGATGTAAAAGTTTCCAGTCGGCGTAGTCGTCAATATTTTTCCGACTGCGATCGGGTATGTGCGGATGAGCCGGCTGTTGCGGTATAATTGCAGCTGCTTCGCTCCGATAGAGACAATAATGGAAAATGGGATGGAGGATGGATCAGGAAGTCCCGGTATCATGATGTTCTGCCCCGGATTGACAGCCGAATGTATAGAGGGGTTTGCCTGAAGAAGCGCCGCAGTGCTCATTCTGAAATCTGCGGCAATGCTGGATATGGTTTCACCTTGTTTGACCTGGTAGATCAGCAGTTCAATCACCCTTCCTATAAGTTCTTTCCCATATACATATTAAGGAAGGGGCATTTCTGCATCAGGATAAAAGTCTTATTTTTATGCAGCGCACTTCAGCGTAAACAGCGCGATTTCCGGTTTGGCCAAAAATCGCAGCGGCAGCCTTGTCGTACCGAGGCCGCGATTTACATAAATGGCTGTGTCATTTAACGTATACATGCCGTCTGTATATATTTTTCCGTATGGCGGCGTAATAAGAGGCCCGAAAAAAGGGAGCTGAATTTGTCCGCCGTGGGTGTGTCCCGACAGCTGCAGGTTGACGGGGTGTCCGCCAATCTTTAGAGCGGCATCCGGCTCGTGAACGAGTAAAATTGAAAACACATCCGCTGAAAGCCGGGAAAGCGTTCCTTCATAATCGGGTTTTCCGAGCATTAAATCATCCAGAGCGGCGATTTCGATGCTGCTTCCGTCCGTCAGCCGCAGCCGCTCGTATCCGTTCCGCTTTACTTGAAACCCTGCTCCTTCCATCAGCGCCTTATAGGTGTTCGTGCCGAATCCTCCGTGATCATGATTTCCGTAAACACAAAGTTTGCCGAAGGGAGCCTGAAGCCTTTGCAAAGCAGCGAGGGCTCTCTGATGATCCCGATACATATGAGGTTTATCGATTAAATCACCCGTGAAGGCAATCAAGTCAGGTTTCAGCTGATTTATCTGTTGCACCGCTTTGTCCAAATCCTTGGATGTATACACATCACTTAAATGTGTATCGGTGAACTGAACGATTTTGAAATTGTCAAAACCGCGTGGGATGAAGCGGTGACGGATCGTGTGCCGGGTTATATCGATCATACGAGGTTCAATATACCGGGCATAGCTATAGCCGCCGCCGGCTGTCAATAGACCCGCGGCCAAAACGCCGATCCCTCTTTTTAAAAACGTTCGTCTCGTCATTTTCTCCATATGTAAACCAACCTTTGTCAGAGTTTTTCTATTATATCATCAGCACGTCTGAAAAATCCCTTTTCAACATGTAATGACGGGAAAAGACAAATATGATAGAATTATGAATGACTATTCATTCAATAAATAAAGGGGTGTGTTTGTTATGAATAAGAAGGCAGTAATGATTACAGGCGGATCGAGCGGTATGGGAAAAGCGATGGCAAAAAGACTCGCAGGAGAGGGATGGCATGTCATGCTGGCGGGCAGAACTCTCGATGCGCTTGAGGAAACGAAAGCCGAAATTGAAACATTTCCGGGGCAGATTGCTTTTATTCAGATGGATGTCCGCTCCGAGACGGCGGCGGAACAAATGGTGGCCAAAACGGAGGAAGCTTTCGGTCACGTCGACGCACTGATTAACAATGCGGCCGGGAATTTCATCTGCCCGGCTGAAGACCTTTCACCGAACGGATGGAAGGCCGTCATCGACATCGTCCTGAACGGAACATTTTTCTGCAGTCAAGCGGCAGGCCGCCATTGGATCAAAACGAAACAAAAGGGTTCCATTTTAAATATGGCAGCGACTTATGCCTGGGGAGCCGGGGCGGGTGTCGTCCATTCAGCAGCTGCCAAAGCAGGCGTGCTTTCGTTAACAAGAACGCTGGCGGTCGAATGGGGCAGAAAATACGGCATCCGCACAAACGCCATCGCTCCGGGGCCGATCGAAAGAACCGGCGGAGCGGAAAAACTCTTTGAATCAGAAGCTGCAATGAAGCGAACGCTGAACAGTGTGCCGCTCGGCCGTTTCGGCACACCTGAGGAAATAAGCGCGCTGGCGTCCTTTCTATTATCAGAGGATGCGTCTTATATGAATGGAGAATGTGTGACATTGGACGGGGGTCAATGGCTGAATTCACATCCTTTTTAAAAAACAAATCAGCGGGTAATGACGCTGTCAATATAGTCAATCTGACTTCGGCTGGATCGGCGCAAAACCACGTGATCAAGGAATGAAATTCTTACCAAAAAAACAAATAGGCATACTCAATTTATTGGCAATAGATTGAGTAAATCAGTAATGATATATAATAGCAGGAAGAACATTATTTGAATGCTGATGAAAATATTTGGCCTTAGAAGGTTTTCCAAAGGGTATTTAAAGTTGATAATTACTCTAGACAATTGGTTAAGTAACCGAGCATTTAGTGAAGTTTTAGAAGAATGTAAGAAAGCCGAATAAAAAAATGCAGCAGGCGACAAATTTTTTTGCTCGCCTGTTTATAGTATTTTCTTTCAGGTATAGGAGTGTAGAGATGAAAAAATGTAAGATAATGCTCACATTGTTTTTGGGGGTTCTCTTTTTGCTTTGTAATGGACGGTATTTTGTATTTCATCTCCTGAATACTATCAAAATACGAAGTGTACAACTAATGATATAAAAAGATAAAAAGACTCGAAAAATGATTTCATATTGATTTTCCGAATGACGCAAAATTCACAAAGATTATAGAGCAGCAAACTGGACTTGGCGGCGACTCTTTGATTTCTTTATATTTAAATGCACCGAGCGAACATGTAAAACCTCTTTTAACCGGATATGCATTTTTGCCGATAAATTACAGAGACGGAACAAGTACTTAATATGGAGTGACTGTCTTTAAAAGTAATGAAGGAAAGACAGATAAAGGAACAACAGGAACTTATTATCTGTGACTGCCAATCTTTTATTTAGTTCATAAAAAATATAATGAACGTCGTCTAAATAAGTAATATCATTTCCGATATTACCTAATTCTGTACCTCAAAAGAATTATCCTGCCTTAAATTGATGTCAATAACCAATGTGGTATAATCAGACAAAGATAGAGAAGCAGGTGATAACATGTTGGACCCACTTGATATATTAACGAATATTGATGATGTCATTCCGTATTATCAAGCCATTTTCAGCGCTGAAGAGCAAAGAGTCGTAGGCTATGAGGTGCTGGGGCGTATTTCGGCAGATTCTGAGATAGAGAGTCTCGGGCCGTTTTTTTTAGATCCCGGCATTCCTGAGGAATATAAGCTGGAGGTCGATGACAAAATTATCCGGCAGGCGCTTGAGCGGTTTACAGATGCGGACCGTGACCTTTTAATCTTTATCAATCAGGATGCGAATGTTCTGATGCTTGATCACGGTGAAAGCTTTCTGGAGCTCTTGAAAGAATATGAAGCAAAGGGTATTGAACTGAACCGCTTCGTTTTGGAAATCACCGAGCACAATTTTGAGGGTGACATTGAACAGCTGTACCATATGCTTGCATACTATCGTACATACGGAATTAAAATCGCAGTAGACAATATAGGCAAGGAAAGCAGCAACCTGGACAGAATCGCGCTCCTTTCACCAGACCTTTTGAAAATTGATTTACAGGCGCTGAAAGTGTCCCAGCCATCACCGTCCTATGAGCATGTACTGTACAGCATTTCATTGCTGGCGAGAAAAATCGGCGCTGCACTGCTGTATGAAGATATAGAGGCTGATTTTCAGCTCCAATACGCCTGGAGAAACGGAGGCCGCTTCTTTCAGGGCTATTACCTGCAGGCGCCGACTGATCATTTCTTAGATCGAGATCTTTTAAAAGCGAGATTAAAAACAGAATTTCATCAGTTTATCACCCGGGAGAAAAAGAAGCTGGAGACGGTGTATGAGCACTCTGAGAAATTTTATAAGCGTGTGAATCAGGTTGTCTCAGATCTGATGAAAACCCATCAGGCGGATGATGAGTTTATTAAAAAATTAGCGGAAAAGCTGACAGACTGCTGCTTCAGGATTTATATGTGCGATGAAGAGGGCTATCAGCTGACGGGAAATGTGTTCAAGCAATCCGGTGAATGGATCTATCAGCCGGAATATATGGAGAAAAACTGGAGCTGGCGCCCGTATTTTTTAGAAAACATCATGCGGATGCGGAATTCGAGAAAAGGTTTTTTTAGTGATCTATACAGTGACATTGAAACGGGAGAGATGATCAGAACCTTTTCGTACCCGATGGATGACCATATGTATTTATTTATCGATCTGCCTTACTCTTATTTATATGAACAGGACGGATTACTTTAAAGCGGCTGCGGTATGCCGCTTTTTTTAATATCATTTGAAAAAAAATTTTAAAAAACGATTGACATTGATACTGATAATCATTATCATTTACTTATAGAGAGAAGTTACTCTCTGTTCCCCAACCCCTCTATCAGATCAAGATCCGAAAAAGCTTGGCGCTACCCCCGCCAAGTTTTTTTATGCTGTCTGCGCATAAAAAAGCCTGTTTTTTCATACATGTAACGATGACGGCTCAAAAGGTAAAAAAATCATTTTTAACGCGTATGCCATTCAAAAAAAAGCTTCAAACTATCAGAAAACAAGGTTTTCCCGTTTTTTTCTTTTCGTAAAATCCAGCGGGGAAATGCCATCCGGCCTTACTTTATGGTATGATGCTCTGTAGAACTTGTATTATAATAAATACTTGTTGATTTGAAGTTGTTTTTTGAAAGGAGTCTTTTTTTAGAATGTCACAATTAATGGGTATCATCACAAGGCTGCAAAGCCTGCAAGAAACGGCGGAAGCGGCAAGCGAGCCGATGCAGCGTTATTTTGAAGTTAACGGCGAAAAAATATGCAGTGTTAAATATTTCGAAAAGAATCAAACGTTTGAGCTTACGGTATTTCAAAAAGGTGAAAAACCAACGACATATCCGTTTGATAACATTGACATGATTTCTATTGAAATCTTCGAGCTCCTTCAGTAACTTTATTTGATTTTTCAGGCTGACCAAGCTTCCCGTCTTCCGCAAGCGGAGAGCTTATAAATAACGCAAAGGAATGTGCTTGTTTCATATTGGTTGTAAGATCTTTGAAGAGGAGTGTCTTTAAATGGCCGATTCTTTACTGTTTTATAATCTTTCAGAGGCACAAATGACCTTTCAAGATGTGATGGAACGGCTGAAAAGCTTTGTCAGAAGAGACCCCCGTTCAGCATATGTGCTGTCTGTAGGGACCGATTCACAAGCTTTCCGCGACCGCACGAAATTTATTACAGCGATACACTTGCACCGAACAGGAAAGGGAGCTTGGGGCTGTTTGAAAAATCATGAACTCGCCAGACCGATACATAGCCTTCGCGAAAAAATTTCGCTTGAAACCGCGTTCAGCCAAGAGACTGCCGCATATATCCTTGACGGCCACTTAATTGAAATTACGGATTTGCTTCTGCCGTTCACCGGAGAAGGAGCGGATCTCACATTTGAAGTGCATCTGGATATCGGAAAAAAAGGGCTGACAAAAGAGTTGATACAGGAAATGACCGGCAGGATTACCTCGATGGGCATTGAAGCGAAAATCAAGCCCGATTCCTACACAGCATTCAGTTATGCAAATCGTTATACAAAATAATATTTCATGCTGAGACCGTAAAATGTCGAATTATGCGGTTGACGATTTTTTTCTGTTTACTTATTCTAGCGGTAGAGCTGAAAGCAAATCTAATCTTGCTTTCAGAGGTATTCAGTAAAAAAATAGGGGGCCTGATTACGTATGAGTCTTATCGGTGAACGATTTACGGAAGAAGAACAAGATCTTCTGCTGAATATCCTGATCAATCATGAATATGCCATTGAGCTTTTGACCAGCGAAATCAACGACATAGAAGCAGGGACAAAAAGCGTTGATGGAACCACTTATAAAAAACTCGTAACGCTTTATGACCGTTTTCGAAACGAAAATTAATCAGTGACCTATAATTGATACTCGAATACAAAGAGTATCTTTTTTATTGACGGAAACTTTTCGACAAAAAATGATAATGTTTATATTATTGTAATATAGGGTATACATGTTTTGATGAAAAATGTAAAGGGGTCGAAGTGACATGATTAGCTTACAATCAGATCAGCTTCTTGAAGCAACAGTCGAACAATTTATGATCGAGGCGGATAAAGTCGCGCACGTACAGGTCGGAAACAACCTTGAGCATGCTCTTTTAGTGCTGACAAAAACCGGCTATACTGCTATCCCTGTCTTGGACGCTTCGTACCGTCTGCACGGCTTGATCGGGACAAACATGATTATGAACAGCATATTCGGACTGGAACGGATTGAGTTTGAAAAGCTGGACCAAATTACAGTTGAGGAAGTCATGCTGAAGGATATTCCGCGCCTTCACATAAATGATCCCATTATTAAAGGGTTCAGTATGGTCATTAATAACGGATTTGTTTGCGTTGAAAATGATGAAGGCGTATTTGAAGGCATTTTTACGAGAAGAGTCGTTTTAAAGCAATTAAGCAAGCATATCAGATCATTGAATAAGTAGGCTCGCAGCACCGGCCTATTTGTTCTTCGTATACCAAAAAAAGAAAGCGTATACATACGAGTGATGCTTGCCTCGGCAGCCTTTATTTTATTAGAATGGAAGATAAGAAATACGCAGGTGCATTGAAAAGGAGGACGACATGCAGCTTCAAGAGCTTCATATGCTCGTAGTTTTAGCTGAGGAATTAAACATGAGAAAGGCTGCCGAACGGTTATTCGTGTCACAGCCGGCTCTGTCCCAGCGATTGCAGACCATCGAAAAAGCCTGGGGAACAAAGATCTTTTTAAGATCTCAAAAAGGATTGACGGTAACGCCGGCAGGGGAAAAAATCATTCAATTTGCAAATGACGTCACGGATCGGCAAGAGAGAATAAGAGAAAATATTGATGAGCTTGAAGGGGAAATACACGGCACATTGAAGCTTGCCGTCGCCTCCATTATCGGTCAGCACTGGCTGCCGAAGGTCTTAAAAACATATGTGGAGCGGTACCCGAATGCCAAGGTCTCACTCATTACCGGCTGGAGCAGCGAAATGCTGAAGAGTTTGTATGAAGATCAGGTGCATATCGGCATAATCAGGGGAAATCCGGAGTGGAAAGGCCGAAAAGAATATTTAATGACCGATCATCTATATTTGGTCGATACTGAAATTTCCTGTATTGATGATATCGCCCATACCGATCGGCCGTTCATTCAGTTCAAAAGTGACAGTACATATTTTCAAGAAATTCAGCATTGGTGGCATCAAAAATTTAAAACCTCACCGAAGCAGACGATCCTCGTCGACCAGATCGAAACGTGCAAGCAGATGGCTCTGCACGGAATCGGTTATGCCATTCTGCCTTCCGTCACGCTTGAAGAGGAAGACAAAGTAAATAAAATGCCGCTTTTGGATGTAAAGGATCATCCGATAGGGCGTGATACATGGCTTCTCGGGTATGAGCCGGCATTTGAATTAAAACAGGTGCAGGCCTTTGTTTCTGTCGTGAAAGATATGCTGAAAGAGGAACGCCCATTTTAAGAAAGACAGCGCACATGCTGTCTTTTTTTATTTTTCATTGACAATGAAAATCATTATCATTTAAAGTATTGTATATGTTAATGAAAATCATTATCAATTACGGGGTGGTCATATGCAAAAAGCATTCATCATATACGCAAGCATGTCCGGGAATACAGAGGATATTGCCAATATCATAAAAGAAACACTGAAAGAGCACCAGATTGCAATTGACTGTGCTGACATGGATGAAGCTGATGCGGATTCCCTTATGTTATATGATTATGTCTTTATCGGGACATATACCTGGGGTGACGGCGATCTTCCTTATGAAGCGGAGGGTTTTTATGAGGATATTTCAAATCTCCAGCTCAATGGGCTGAGAACGGCTTGTTTCGGGTCCGGCGACCATGCTTATCCAAAGTTTTGCGAAGCTGTAACTCTCTTCAGCCATGTGCTGGAAGAGGCCGGAGCTGCTTTGTATCCGGAAACGCTGAAAATCGAGCTTGCGCCGGAGACGGCTGAAGATAAGGAATGCTGCAAGGAGTTTGTCCGCGGTTTCCTTGCCTGGGCCGCACACCACGGGGATCAATGCCATGTTTCATAAAGGCGCGACGGCGGTGATGGCCTCTGTGTCTTCAGGATATTTTGTCGCCATCAAAGGCGAGGGCATCTTTCATTTTTCTTTAGAAGACGGGTGGAAAAAGCTGTTTCAAATGAAAAACAACATTCATGTAATGACGTACATAGGGCCTTATATATTTGCCGCGGGAGAAAAAGGCGTTATTATCAGATCGGCCGACCAAGGAAAAACCTGGACGACATCCAGTTTTCCGACGAGCGCTGCGATATGGGCTGTTACGGGCCGCAGCGACGGGTTTGTTTGTGCGCACGGCAAGCATTGCCTTTATTTATCCGATGATTTCGGCGTCATTTGGCATGTGGCTAAACCTTTTTCACGATTGAAGGAGCCGCCCGTGATCCGGTCATTATGTTTACACGGGCAGACCCTTTATATCGGCACTCGAATCCATACAAACCACGGCGGCATTTGGGCCTTTGATTTGGTGAGCGGAAGCGTCCGGCACGTGAATCAGGAAAGTCACCGCATGACGGCATCAATGCTCATGTATCAGGAGGGCTGGCTGATTTCCGCCAAGGGTTCCATTAAGGGGAAACGAGGCGCGGTTACAGTACAAAATGTCTGGACGGGAGAGGAGCTTGCCATTTCACCTGGACCTGCCGGGCGGGAAAAATCATTTCTCGATGTCTCTGAGGATGAGGGCATTATTTATGTCACCTCTTCCCAAGATGAAGATGGATTTTCACGCATTTATCAGGCGGATCTCGCGGCGCGGGAATTAAAATGGTTTGATACCATCAAGGGCCACGGCTGGAGGGTTGCAAACCGAAAAGAGAACTTTTTTTGCGCGGGTCTGTATGAATGTAAATTTGTCAGGCCGTATGAGGCAGCGCAGCTCGCGCATTAATGTCAATATATAAAGGAGAGAAGAAGATGGGGAATATTTTGCTTGTTTATGCCACGATGTCAGGAAACACTGAAGCAATGGCCGATCTTATTGAAAAAGGGCTTCTTGAAGCTGAGGCATCCGTTGACAGATATGAAGCAATGGATATAGATGCTGAGCTTTTGAATGATTATGAGCACATTATTTTTGGAACATATACATGGGGGGACGGAGATCTTCCCGATGAATTAATGGATATTGCCGATGATATGGAAAACCTTCAATTTACGGGGAAAACGTTTGCTCTGTTCGGATCGGGAGACACGTCCTATGAATTTTTCTGCGGAGCGGTTGATGAATTGGAAAAGACGATTACGGCACGCGGCGGCCGGGTGGTGCTGCCGTCTGTCAAAATTGAAATGAACCCTGAAGGCAGTGAGGAAGAGGAATTAAAGGAATTCGGAAGACAATTTGCCGTTTTGTGCAGACAGCCGGCAGAATAAAGGCTTGTTCCTTTTTTTCTTGTCTTTGTATCCTTCCTTTGTTACAGTAATGAGGTAGAAAATCAGAGGAGGACATTACATATGAAAATGATGGACGCAAATGAAATTATTTCATTTATTCAAAATAGTACAAAATCAACGCCTGTTAAAGTTTACGTAAAAGGTGAACTGGAAGGCATCAATTTTGGCGCTTCAGCAAAAGCTTTCATCAACGGAAACACGGGTGTCGTTTTCGGTGAATGGAGCGAAATCAAAACAGCTCTCGAAGAAAACCAAAATAAAATCGAGGATTACGTGATAGAAAACGACCGCCGCAATTCTGCGATCCCTATGCTCGATCTTAAGGATGTAAAAGCACGCATTGAGCCGGGCGCAATTATCCGCGACCAAGTAGAAATCGGTGATAACGCAGTCATCATGATGGGCGCTTCTATCAATATCGGATCAGTGATCGGCGAAGGCACGATGATCGATATGAACGTTGTCCTCGGCGGACGCGCGACAGTCGGAAAGAACTGCCACATCGGAGCGGGTTCTGTATTAGCGGGAGTGATCGAGCCGCCAAGCGCTAAACCGGTTGTTGTTGAAGATGATGTCGTCATCGGCGCAAACGCAGTTGTGCTTGAAGGTGTAACAATCGGAAAAGGCGCGGTTGTCGCTGCTGGAGCAATCGTCGTAAATGACGTTGAGCCGTACACCGTTGTAGCGGGAACACCTGCGAAAAAAATCAAAGACATTGATGAAAAAACAAAAGGCAAAACAGAAATCAAACAGGAATTACGCCAACTGTAAGGAATGGTTTGATGGGAAGGGCGTGGATGACAATCCACGCCTTATTCGTATAGGCAGGAGGAATCAAAATGGAAAAAGAGCGGCTGATTGCCATCCGCAGAGACTTGCACCGCATTCCGGAGCTTGGCTTTCAGGAATATAAAACCCAGCAATATCTATTAAATATCCTAAAGCAATACCCTGAAGATAGAATTGAAATCGAAACATGGAGAACGGGGATTTTTGTAAAAATCAACGGGACGGCGCCGGAAAAAATGCTTGCCTACAGAGCGGATATGGACGCGCTTTCGATTGAAGAACAAACCGGGCTTCCGTTTGCGTCTGAGCATCCCGGCTTTATGCATGCGTGCGGACACGATATGCACATGACGATAGCGCTTGGCATTATTGATCATTTTGTCCATCATCCCGTTAAGCATGATCTTCTTTTCCTATTTCAGCCGGCGGAGGAAGGTCCGGGCGGGGCAGAACCGATGCTTGAAAGTGATGTCCTGAAAAAGTGGACGCCGGATCTTGTGACGGCTTTGCATATCGCGCCTGAACTGCCGGTCGGCACGATTTCCACGAAAAGCGGGCTGCTTTTCGCCAATACAAGTGAGCTTGTCATTGATCTGGAGGGCAAAGGCGGACATGCGGCGTATCCGCATACCGCAGATGACATGGTCGTAGCCGCAAGCACGCTTGTCACTCAGCTGCAGACAGTCATTTCCCGGAACACGGATCCGCTTGACAGCGCGGTGATTACTGTCGGGACGATTACCGGAGGAACAGCGCAAAACATCATTGCGGAAAACGCTCATCTGGAAGGAACGATCCGGACGCTTTCTGAGAAATCAATGCGCATGGTGAAAGAACGAATTGAAGAATTAGTCAAGGGGATTGAAATCGGATTCCGCTGTAAGGGAAAGGTCACATACCCATCTGTTTATCATCAAGTGTTTAATACAAGCGGCCTGACTGAAGAGTTTATGGAATTTGTGGCTGACCGTCAACTGGCAGAAGTGAAAGAAGCGAAAGAAGCCATGACCGGAGAAGATTTCGGGTATATGCTTAAAAAATATCCCGGCTTTATGTTTTGGCTCGGAGCTGATTCCTCCCACGGTCTGCACCATGCCAAGCTGAATCCCGATGAGGGCGCGATAGAAACCGCAGTAAAGGTTATGGTCGGATATTTTTCGGAATATGCCAATTAAATCCGAGAAGAAGAATAATCTAACAAAAAATGAGCATTCTACATAACGGAGGTGTTCGATATGACGAAAAAAATTGGAATTGAACAATCATTATCGGATGTAGAACAAGCTTTAAAGCAAAAAGGCTATGACGTTGTGATGATGAAGACTCCTGATGACGCTAAAGGCTGTGACTGCTGTGTCGTCACCGGGCTTGACAGCAATGTGCAAGGTATAGCCGATACTTCCACACAGGCATCTGTCATTACGGCTTCCGGGATGACGGCTGACGAAATCTGCAGCGAAGTAGAAAAGAAACTTCATTAAATTGAAAAAACCGAAGCATGGGCTTCGGTTTTTCTATTCATCTGAAGCGGCTGCCTTGTACCGGTCAAGCGCGATTTTCATTTCTCTTCGCAGGACGCGTTCGACCCGCCATTGCTCCATGTTTTCTGTTTTCGCGATAATTCTGATCACCATTTCGGATGCGCTTAAATCCTGCACGCCGATGACATCCGGCCCTTCTTTAATTTGCGGTAGCTCTGCGGCGGCTTTGTCACACGCTGCTTGAAGAATTTGAACCGTTTCATCGAGATTTTTTTCAAGCGGCACTTTAATATCGACAAGCGCCTGCATCGTGCCGCGGGAATGGTTGCTCACATTAATGATGCCTCGGTTGGGAATATAGTGGAGCGTGCCGTCAAAGCTGCGGATTTGTGTTGTGCGAAGCCCGACCTGCTCGACGATACCGTTGAAGCCGGCAGCCGTAATGTAATCACCGACGTCGATTTGTTTTTCTAATAGGATGAAAAATCCGGTGACGATGTCACTGACAAGCCCTTGGGCGCCAAAGCCGATCGCAAGCCCTACCACGCCTGCTCCGGCAATGAGGGCGCTCGGATTGTAATGAAATAAATCCAATATCATCACGATAAAAATGAAAATCAGTATGTATGCATACACATTCAGCGCCAGGCTTTGCAGGGTATAGGTGCGACCTGTCGAAAGGTTGTTTTGTTTCTCAAATTTCGCAAACAGATGTTTGATCAGTTTGCTGCCGAGCGCCCGAAAAATAAAATAGGCTAAAATAATGAGGGCCAGTTTTATGACGAATATTCCGGCAGCAGTCAGCAGTCCGGCCCAATCATAGTGTTTCAAATCAATCATAGAGATGTCTTCCTTTCCGGTCATATTGCAGATAAAGCTAAAAGTTTGTTTCCCTGCTCAAGAACATGTTAAACTTTTTATAGCGATTGCGATAGAGTTATTTACATTTATTATTTGTTAATATTGACTAAAAAAACCGATTCCTTTATAATTATTTTTGTGAAGATATTAACTAAATGAGAATATTTATTCTCTTTTCTCATTTTAACATGGCTATTCAGCCAAATCATATACTTTGGAGGGAATTACATATGGCAGAACGTATGGTAGGAAAACAAGCTCCTCGTTTTGAAATGGAAGCTGTTCTTGCAAATAAGGAATTTGGCAAAGTCAGTCTTGAAGAAAATATGAAAAACGACAAATGGACAGTGCTTTTCTTCTATCCGATGGATTTCACTTTTGTATGCCCGACTGAAATTACAGCAATGTCAGACCGTTATGACGAGTTCGAAGACCTTGATGCAGAAGTTATCGGCGTATCAACTGATACAATCCACACTCACTTGGCTTGGATTAATACTGACCGCAAAGAAAACGGTCTTGGCGAGCTGAAATACGCGCTTGCTGCTGACACTAACCACGAAGTATCCCGTGAGTACGGTGTGTTAATTGAAGAAGAGGGTGTAGCGCTTCGCGGATTGTTCATCATCAATCCTGAAGGCGAACTTCAATATCAAACAGTATTCCACAACAACATCGGCCGTGACGTTGATGAAACATTACGTGTTCTTCAAGCTCTCCAAACAGGCGGACTTTGCCCGGCTAACTGGAAGCCAGGCCAAAAAACACTTTAATTCGTTCGCTTGAGCGGAGAAGATAAAAAGGTCTAACTACTGTTAGGCCTTTTTCATACTTATCAATATTGGAGGGAAAAAGAGATGAAATTACGTCAGCCAATGCCTGAATTGACAGGCGCTAAAGCTTGGTTTAACGGAGAAGTCACAAAAGAGCAGCTGATCGGAGAAAAACCGACATTAATTCACTTCTGGTCTGTCAGCTGTCATTTATGTAAAGAAGCAATGCCGCAGGTGAACGAGTTCCGCGATAAATATAAAGATAAGCTGAACGTTGTTGCCGTTCATATGCCTCGTTCCGAAGACGATCTTGATCTTGACAAAATCAAAGAGGTAGCGGCTGAGCATGATATTACGCAGCCGATTTATGTAGACAGTGATCATGCGCTGACAGAGGCGTTTGAAAATGAATATGTGCCTGCTTATTACGTAT
The DNA here is from genome assembly GCF_018613535.1 of Bacillus sp. ISL-51. Taxonomy (GTDB): domain Bacteria; phylum Bacillota; class Bacilli; order Bacillales; family Bacillaceae; genus Bacillus. Next base: position 290,020 of record NZ_JAGGQB010000005.1, on the reverse strand, counting down.
TTGATAAAACGGGCCAGCTCCGCCATTTCCAAGCGGGAGGCAGCGGGATGAAGATGCTTGAAAAACGCGTCAACCGTGTTCTTGCGGAAACAGAGCAGGCTTCTGAATAAAGTGAGGACAGATTGGCTGCCGGGATGTTCCTGTCAGCCTTTTGTCTCGTTTTTTAAAAACCCTTCCCGTATCGGCAGAAAGGGTTTTTTGTGTGCTATTTGGATATAAATTCCCAAATAGCACACTTGCGAAATATGTTAATAATTGTATGGTGATTTCTTCGCCAAGAGAGAAAAATAGCTGAATACAGGCATCGTTCCTCGTTTTTCTCCTTTTTTGTTTTTCGGCTTACATAGTCGAAAATTGTAGATAATTTCATTAAAGAAGTGATTTTAAGTTATATTTTGAATTTGTTGAAAAAAATGGAATGTTGTCCAAAATCCCCTATAGAATAAAGGGTTTTTGTATAAAAAGTCTCATTTTCAGAAAATAAGCACTTTTTCATAGAGTAAATAAAATAGTAAAATGATAAAATAATAGTTGATAAAATTACTTTTGTAATCTAATATCTTAAATAAAGCGTTTAAATTTTTGACAGGGGGTTTTACACATGTTTAGTGAAAGAGAAGCGCTGCGCTTACGTTTAGAACAATTGAATGAAGCTGAGGTTAAAGTCATTCGTGAATATCAAATAGAACGTGATAAAATATATGCAAAACTGAGAGAATTGGACAATACGGGAAGCCTGTCTGATACAAAAAAAGATTATCGCCCGGAGAAGAAAAGCGAGTCTCTTCCGGTGCTTGCAGAGCTTGCGGCACAGGAAATGAGAAGCTATCAAAAACCGCAAACACAGCCTCAATCCGTTCAGCCGCAAATACAGTCTATTTCATCTCTTCCCGCCGGCATTCCTGACGGTTCTACAAGAAGAAGAAGAGGAACGGCAAGACCCGGATCAAAAGCAGCGAAACTGCGCGAAGCAGCTATTAAAACATTGAAACGCCACAACGCAGCCATTAAAAGTTCTGAGCTGCAAAAGGAAATTGAAAAGGAAAGCGGCCTTGAAATTCCTAATATGACAACATTTATGCAAAGCTTAATTAAAATGTACCCGGAAGTAAAAAAACCATACCGCGGCCAGTATATTCTCGAAGGTGAAATTGCTCCGGAAACGTCTGAATCAGTTACTGACACGTCTGCTGAATAGAAAAACAGTAAAAAACTGCTTGCGTTACTCAAGCAGTTTTTTTGCGTTGTCACGTTTACTCTCAGCTGATTTTGTGTCTTTTCCGTTCTTTTTTTCGAGCTTTACGACCCATTTTTGGAAAGGTTTTTCTTCAGCTGCCCGTTCCTTGATCGCGTCCAGTTTTTCATCCAGCGACTCATCACGCCGCTCTGATTCTGCAAGCTGTTTTTGCAGGGAGAAGACTTGCTCCGTGACGGCTTCAAGCAGATGCTCTGTATGTTCGGAATTCGCGGAAATTGTGTGAAGTTCTGCCGCCGGTTCTTTCGTTTCCGCCGTGCGGCTGTCAATATCAGCAAAATGGCTGGCAATCCAAGCATCACTTTCATCAAGCTGCCTTTTATACGATAAAATGGTTTCTTGAAATAGTTTTTCTTTTGTTTTTTCTATTTCTACAAGCCGTTCTTTTGTTTCTATTATTCGTTCTCTCATATGATTAATTTCTATTTTGATATTTTTCAGCTGGTATTCTTTTTCTGTGATTTGTTTTTGCAGCCGGGTTTTTTCCTCCGCAGCGGCGTCAAAAAGCTGTTTTGTTTCCTGATGAGACGTCTGTTCAGCTTGTATGGCGGTTTCAAGTAATCGGATTCGGGTATGTAAGTTTTTATTTTCTTCTTCGAATTTTACGTTTGTCAGATGAAGACGGTGTTTTTCTTCAATTTCTCTTTTTCGCTGGAACGTTTCTTGCTGAAGCAGTTCTTGAAGGGTGACAATTTTATCAAGCAGCTCGGCTCTGACCTCCTGAAAAGCCCGGCTCGAGTTGTTTGACTGTTTTTGCTGTGCCGTCATTTCTTCTAACTCGGATGAAAGTTTTTGAAGCTGTTCCTTAATGTTGGCGTTTTCTTGGAGAAGTTTATTGTTTTTTTGATGAAAATAGCTTTCTTCAAACTCTGAAATTAATTTTTGGCATCTGGCCAGTTCTGATTTTAAGTAAAGGTTCTCTTGAGAAGTGTCGTGGAAAAACGGACCTGATATTTTCATAAGAACCATCTCCCTCATGATGTTAACACTACAATATGGGAAATAAAGAACGGCTATTCCTCTTAAATAAACAGACAAGCACCGGAACATTGTGTTTCGTATGAGGCGTTTGCTATCCTTTTATACAGAATAGGAGAGATGACATGAAACGGGTGAATGTATTATTGGCAGGCGGAGCTTCCCGCCGATTCGGCGAGCCGAAAGCATTTGCAAAATGGAGAGGCGAAATGTTTTATGAACGGGCGAAAAACGCATTTGGCAGCGGAGAATCGGTTATTATCTGCCGTCCTGAACATATAGAAAGATTTACATCACACAAAGAGAAATATGTTTTTCCGGATGTACAGCCTTTTCGGGGAATGGGTCCCTTGGCCGGCATATATACGGCGATGGAACAGATGGAAGGCGAGTCATATACGGTGATATCCTGCGATACGCCGCTTGTTTCAAGGAGGACCGTGGCTTCACTGGAAATGAGGATGACCGGCGGAGCGGACGCTGTTATTCCGATTTGCGGAAAAAGAGAGCAGCCGCTGATCGCGGTATATCATAAACGGGTCAAAAACCTGCTTTTTGATCAGCTTACACATAACCAGCTGCGGATGGCGGATGCGCTGCGGCAGCTGTCGGTCTGTTACGTGCAGGCTGAAGAGATCGGCGCCGCGCCGGAGGAGTTTGTAAATATTAATACTCAGGATGACTACCTCAGACTTTTGGCTCATATGGAGTCTTCGAATCAGGACTAAGCGGGAAGAAACATGATATGATGGAAATAAAAAAGGCAAGGGGACAATACAGATGGAAGAGCGCTATTCACGGCAGACGAGATTTAAGCCGATAGGGGAAGAAGGACAGAAGGCACTGGCTGACAGCAGCGTGCTGATCGTCGGAGCCGGCGCCCTCGGAACAGCCGGCGCGGAAGGCCTTGCGAGAGCCGGAATAGGCCGCATGGCGATTATAGACCGGGACTATGTGGAATGGAGCAATTTACAAAGACAGCAGCTGTATACGGAAGAAGACGCGAGACAGCGCATGCCGAAAGCGATGGCGGCAAAATCGCGTCTTTTGGCGATCAACAGTGAAATACATATAGATGCCTATGTGGCGGAAGGTACGGCTGAAACCCTTCAGCCCCTTATAGAAGCGGCTGATTGCGTAGTGGACGCGACTGATAATTTTGAAACGAGAATGCTGATAAATGATCTTGCGCAAAAAACGAAGACGCCTTGGATTTACGGGGCCTGTGTCAGCAGCCAAGGGATGTATATGACGATTATTCCGGGAGTTACGCCGTGTTTGTCATGCCTGTTTGAGCAAATACCAGTGGGCGGGGCGACATGTGATACGGCCGGCATTATTCCTCCTGCGGTTCATATCGTCTCTGCATATCAGCAGGCTGAGGCGCTTAAACTGCTGACAGGTAATGTGAAAACAGTCAATCGGCGCTTTGCCACCTTTGATGTGTGGAATAACAGCAATATGAGCATAAATGTAGATCATATCAAGCGGGATCATTGTCCGTCCTGCGGCCTGGAGCCCGAGTATCCGTATTTGCAGCCTGAAAACAGGCCGAAAGCAAGCGTGTTATGCGGAAGAGACACTGTTCAAATCAGATCGGATGCTTTAAAACGGCTGCCGAAACAAGAGCTTGTAAAACGGCTGAAGCTGATCGGGAAAGTCGAAGCGAATGAATTTCTGCTGCACATATCGTATGAGCGTTTCAGAATCGTCATTTTTCAAGACGGCCGTGCGCTGATTCACGGTACAAATGACATAACAGAAGCAAATTCAGTTTTGGCAAGAGTGATTGGGCTGTAACAACAGGAGGGGATCTATATGCTGGAAAAAAGAACACCGATACAGGTAGATGAGGCGGTTCGCCGTGTAAGTCAATATAAAAAACAAGGGGAAACAGAATGGGTGGGGCTGGAGGACAGCCTTCACCGCTATTTGGCGGAGGACGTTAAAGCCGACCATGATGTGCCTGCCTTTGATCGTTCTCCATATGACGGGTTTGCCATCAGGGCTCGCGATACAAAGGCGGCTTCGCGGGAAAATGAAGTCAAGTTTGCGGTGATTGACCATATCGGAGCCGGCGCCGTATCAGAAAAAGAGCTTGGCCCGTATGAAGCGGTCCGCATTATGACCGGAGCGCAGATCCCAAAAGGCGCGGATGCCGTCGTCATGCTTGAGCTGACCAAAACGTTTTCGGAAAACGGCACGGTTTACATGTCAGTGAAACGCCCGTTTCATGAGGGTGATAATATCTCCCGTCAAGGAGAAGATGCGCAAAAGGGCAGCTCCCTATTAAAAAAAGGAACGAAAATTACGCCAGGAGTGACCGCACTGTTAGCAACCTTCGGCTATGCGTCCGTTCCGGTTGTCAGAAAACCCGTTGTCGGCATTATCGCCACCGGAACGGAGCTGCTCCATGTCAGCGACCCGCTTGAGCCGGGTAAAATCCGCAACAGCAACGCGGCAATGGTATATGCCCAGGTCATTGAAGCGGGGGCGGTCCCTCTTGATTTAGGCAAAATCTCCGACGATTTTGAAGACAGCTACGCTGCGGTGAAGGAAGCAATGAAAAAAGTTGACTTTCTGATCACTACAGGCGGCGTGTCTGTCGGTGATTTTGATTTTCTTCCTGACATTTATGAAAAACTCGGCGCGGAGGTTTTATTTAATAAAGTTGCAATGCGGCCGGGGAGCGTCACAACCGTAGCCCGGGCAAATGACATGCTGCTGTTCGGCCTTTCAGGCAATCCGTCCGCATGTTATGTCGGCTTTACGCTGTTTGTAAAGCCGATGATCCAGACATGGCTCCTTAATGAAAAGCCTCACTCAGGATGGGCTGAGGCCGTGCTGACAAATGATTTTCCGAAGCCGAATCCGTTTACAAGATTTGTTCGGGCGTTCGTTTATCACGAGGGTGGCAAGATGATGGCGTCACCGGTCGGTTTGGACAAATCAAGCTCCGTAACGTCCCTTGCAGAGGCGAATGCGTTCATTATTTTACCGGGCGGCACGAGGGGACATGAAGCGGGCCGGACGGTTTATGCGCTCCTTATCCGCGATGAGAATGGAAGTGAATGGCCGTGGTCAATTCTTTCCCGATCCTCCAGGTCGTAGGCTTTCAAAACAGCGGAAAAACGACGTTTATCGAACGGGTGCTGGCGTCTGCTCCGAAGGAATTAAAAGTGGGCTGTTTAAAACATCACGGCCATGGCGGCGAGCCCGATCCGTTTTCTGAAGGGAAAGATTCGGAGCGCTTATTGGCGGCTGGAGCCGATATTACGGCAGTTGAGGGTGCTGGCGTCTTGCAGCTCACGGTGCGCAGGAAATGGGACCTCACGCGTCTGATCGGCCTGTACGGTTTTCTTGGGACGGACTGTCTGCTTATTGAGGGGTTTAAGCGTGAACCGTATCCGAAAATCGTGATGATTAAAAATAAAGAAGAATGGCAAAAGCTGCGGCAATTAGAGCGCGTAATCGCCGTTGTCTGCAGAAATATGGAGCTTGCAGCGGCACAGCCGGGATTGCCTGTGTTTCATGCGGATGATCCGGCTGCCGTTACGTTTGTGCTTTCACAGCTGAAGGGGGAATCTGCATAAATGAACCGTTTTCAAATCACAACAGAACCTATCATTACAGAAGATATCGTAAAAAAAGTTGAAAAACGTGAAGCCGGCGCAATCACCACGTTTATCGGCACGGTGAGAGAGTGGACGGCCGGCCGCCGGACTGTGAGGCTTGAATATGAAGCCTATGAGCCGATGGCTGTTCAAATGCTAGCTCAAATCGGCGCGGAAATCAGCGCGAAATGGGAGGGGGCAGAGACGGCGATCACCCACCGGGTCGGCGTCCTCGATATCGGCGAGGCGGCAGTCGTCATTGCGGTCTCCTCACCGCACAGAAAGGCCGCATACGAGGCGAATGAATACGCGATTGAACGTATTAAACAGATCGTGCCGATTTGGAAAAAAGAAATATGGGAAGACGGTGAAGAATGGATAGGCGACCAGCTTGAAACGACTGCTTATCCAAACGGAAAACCGGATTTCGAAAAAGGAGATAGCCATGATTAAAGTTCTTTTATTCGCAGGACTTGCCGAGCAGGCCGGAACATCTGTCATAGAGCTTGACGAGAAGCAGGCTGCAATTTCGGAAATTAAAACGCTGTTAAAAGAGCAATACGCCCTTCACGCAATTGACAATGCGATGATAGCGGTAAATGAAACGTACGTAAAAGAAAACATCATATTATCGACTGGCGATACAATCGCCTTTATCCCTCCGGTAAGCGGAGGATGAGAAAAACCGGATGAGCATGACTGCCATCCGGTTTTTTTATTTGCATATCTTCTGATTGCATCAGCATACAATGATGTTTTGTAAGGTTCTTACGGGCGCCGGTTGGAGAAAAGATACATCTTCTGACTGATTTTTGGGAAAATTATGGAATTTAAATGATGGGACGGATATAGTAAAAACAATCATATCGGAAAGGTGCATGCCCATGAATACATTTAAAAGATTAAAACATTATTATTGGCCGTTCAAAAACATATTTATATGGTCGATTCTTGCGATGCTCATTACAATTGCCATTACCGTTGTCTATCCTGTCATCTTGCAAATTACAATTGACGACATCGTGCTGGGCGGTCAATTCCAGCTTGCTGCATGGATCGGTCTCGGGTTTATCGGAGTCATGCTCATAAAAGGAGCCGCTACGTTTTTTCATCAATATTTAGGTGACATGTTCGGTATTCGATCGGTTTATCAGCTAAGAAACGGACTGTACGGCAAGCTGCAAAGGCTGTCTTTTTCTTATTATGATAACGCCAAAACGGGGGACTTAATGTCCCGTCTTACTGCGGACGTCGAAGGCCTCCGTTTTTTCTTATCATACGGCCTCGCTGAATTCATTCGTTTTATTCTGCTCGTCTCGGTCAGTTTAAGCGTCATGTGTTACTACTCAGTTTCCCTCACCATCGTGACAATCGCTGTTCTGCCATTTTTAGCCGCCGCAGTATACAGGTTTGATAAAAAAGTCCATCCTGCCTTCAGAAGCGTCAGAACATCATTCGCAAGCCTCAACACGAAAGTTCAAGAAAATATCAGCGGTATTCATACCGTGAAATCGCTGTCCAGAGAAGACTTTCAAACCAGCGGATTTAATAAAGCGAATCAGGAATACCGCTCGACCTTTCTAAAGACATCCTCGATCTGGTCAGCTTACTTTCCGTTAATGGAGCTGATCGGTAACATTTCTATCGTGGCACTTCTTTCTTACGGAGGCTATCTTGTTATGCAAAACCAGCTCAATCCCGGTGAACTGGTGGCGTTTTTCAGTCTTGTCAATTATATGATGTGGCCGATTATGAACTTGGGCTTTGTCATTAATATGTTCTCCCAAGCGAAAGCATCAAGCGAACGATTGTTAGACATTTTGGATCAACAAGAAGAAATGAAAGATCACCCCGGTGCGGCAGTCATTGAGGGTGTGAAAGGCGCTGTTCAATTCAGCGGCGTGTCATTTAGCTACGGAACGGAATCCAAACAAGCGCTCAGCAGCGTCAGTTTTGAAGCTGGACGCGGGAAGGTTATCGGATTGCTGGGGCCGACCGGCTCAGGTAAAAGCACAATTACTCAGCTTTTAAGCCGGTTTTACGAACCGTCAGGCGGAATGATTTTCTTGGATGGCAAGCCGCTTTCTGAGTTCTCTTTACAGTCATTGCGTTCCCGAATCGGTGTCGTGTTTCAAGAATCGTTTCTGTTTTCTTCGACGATAAGATCGAATATTTCATATGGAAATCCAGAAGCCGCAATGGAGGATGTCATTGAGGCGGCTAAAAAAGCCCAGGCCCATGACTTTGTTATGGAGCTTCCTGACGGGTATGACACCGTGCTTGGGGAAAGGGGGCTGGGCTTGTCAGGCGGCCAAAAACAGCGGATCGCCATTGCAAGGGCCATCTGCTTACAGCCTGACATTTTATTGCTGGATGATGCGACAAGCGCTGTGGATATGGAAACAGAGCAAAACATACAGGAGGGGTTAAAAGAGGTAATGAAAAATCGCATTACGTTTATCATCGCGCACCGAATCTCATCATTAAAGCATGCAGATGAAATTCTGGTTTTACAGGACGGAGCCGTAACAGAAAGAGGCACTCATGAAGAGCTTCTTGGGAAGTCCGGCTATTACAAAAAAATCCATGATATTCAGTACAAAGATCTGGAAGCGGTGCAAATGCCGCATCGGGTCGGATAGGGGGCCGCATGGACGGGACGAAAAAACAAACCGTGATGAAACGTTTTTATTACACATCTGATGAAATCATCGAAAAGCCTTTTAATTGGGGGCAAATGTGGCGGCTTCTGAGCTATGTGAAACCGTACAGAAAACATTTGCTGCCGCTTTCGTTTTTAACGGTGTTTATCGGAACGGCAGTCCGGCTGATCGTTCCGGTTCTCATCGGAGTTTATGTGCTGGACAAAGCAATTACCGACAGAAATACCGGGCTGCTTGTTCAGCTGATCTTTGTCATCGGCGGGTTATATGTACTTAATTACGCTTCGAATATGTTAAGAATCCGCTGGATGAACCGGCTTGGCCAGCATGTCATTTACGATCTGAGAAAGCATTTGTTTACACATGTCCAGCGTTTGTCTCATCGCTTCTTTGACCAAAGATCGGCGGGTTCGATCTTAGTCAGAATTATGAATGATATTAATTCTCTGCAGGATTTATTTACGAGCGGCGTTATTAATCTATTAACTGACTTGCTGCTTCTTTTGGGTATTTTTGTTATTTTGCTCACGTTAAGCCCGCAGCTGACAGTGGCCATTATGATTACGCTGCCGATTATGTTTTTTATTTCGACAAGCTTACGGAAACGCATCCGCCGTTCATGGCAGACAGTCCGTCTGAAGCAATCAAAGCTGAATTCTCATTTGAATGAAAGCATCCAAGGCATCCGGGTTACACAAGCGTTTACGCAGGAAAACGAAAATATGGCATACTTTGACGGCATAAATCAGGAAAATTACCGTTCATGGCAGGAAGCAACGAAAAAAAACGCCATTTTCAGGCCGCTCGTTGATTTGACCAATGCGGTCGGAACCGCTGTTTTGATCTGGTACGGAGCTGCATTGATGATGAACGGAGCGATTACGATAGGTGTTTTTGTTTCATTTGCGTTTTACCTGGGAATGTTTTGGGAGCCGATTTCAAGACTGGGCCAAGTGTATAATCAGCTGTTAATCGGAATGGCGTCGTCAGAACGGATATTTGAGTTTTTAGATGAGAAGCCGAATGTGAAAGAAAAACAAAATGCAGTCCGCCTTCCGCATATGAAGGGAGATATTCAATTTCATCAAGTTGAATTTTCATATGATCAAAAACGCAAGGCGCTTTCTGACGTCTCTTTCGCTGTCCCGGCGGGAACGACTCTTGCTCTAGTAGGACATACGGGCAGCGGCAAAACGACGATTGCGAATTTAATCAGCCGATTTTACGATGCGACGGGAGGGACGGTTGCGATAGACGGAATACCGATTGCAGACCTGTCACTTTCCGATTTGCGTGCAAAAATCAGTATCGTGCTTCAGGAGACATTTATCTTCTCGGGAACGATCATGGAAAACATCAGATTCGGAAGGCCGGAAGCTTCTGATCAAGAAGTCATAGAGGCGGCAAAAGCCGTCGGCGCGGATGAATTTATATCAAATCTCGCGAAGGGGTATAACACCGAGGTAGAAGAGCGGGGCAATGTTTTATCTGCCGGACAGCGTCAGCTCATTTCCTTTGCGAGAGCTCTTCTTTGCGACCCTTCCATATTAATACTGGATGAAGCGACCGCAAGCATTGACACCGAAACCGAGGTGAAGATCCAGCATGCGCTGCGGACGCTTTTAAAGGACCGGACAGCGGTCATGATCGCCCATAGGCTGTCTACAATCCGTGATGCCGACCGGATTATCGTCCTTGATCACGGTAAAAAGATCGAGGAAGGAAATCATGCCGAGCTAATGAAGCATAACGGTATATACGCGGGACTCGTTAAAGCGCAGTACAGCATATCATGACAGTAAAAAATGCCTTCCCTCAGCGGAGGCATTTTTACTTAATAATGGAACGAAAACGAACTGGATTTATGTTACAATTTAGCATAAATGCGTATGCGGTGAAAAAATGAAACTTCTCCAAGCCTCATGCGTAACTATAAACTGAATATACATAGGAGGGATCAGCAAAATGGAACCAAATGTTGAAAAAAGCAATACCGCAGTAACGGAAAAGCCGTCTCTCTTCGGCGTGATCACAAGTCCCGTTGTTCAATTTAAAAGATTAAGAGAAAAGCCGATCATAGGCATTCCGCTCTTCATTGTCATTGTTCTCATTGCAGTCGGCTATATGTTACAGGGACTGGGGATGAATTATGATGAAATTCTGAAAAGCTCGTCACTTGAGGGATTGACGGATGAACAGATAGAAATGACCAAATCCATTACGAAATACGGTACGATTTTCGGCGGCATCTTTGGCGGCATTCTCGCGCTGTTTATCGTTCCGTTAATTTATTGGCTGTGCGTGAAAATCTCAGGCGGTGTCACGACCTACAAAAAAATGCTCTCTCTCGGTCTATTCACGGCCTTTATTTCAAACATCGGCTTAGTCATTAACGGCCTTGTTATCTATTTCACTGATGCAAACTCAATTTACAGTGTCACGTCTTTGGCAAGTATCATACCCGCAGGCAAGTCAGCGGCGGTCTTTTTAAGCTCGATCGAAATCTTCAGCATCTGGAGCTATATTCTGCTTGCTGCAGGTCTGCATCATACAGGCGGCATTTCTAAAAAAGCGGCCTGGATTTCAGCAATCGTTTTGTTTGTTATCATGCTCTTGTTCTCGCTTCTCGGAGGACTGGTAAATTCAGTGGCAGGTGCGTAACATGAAAAAAATATGGATCGGAATCGGCATCGCAGTTATTATCGCAGCATTCATCGGTATAAATATTTACCGGTCTGCCGCTCCCGCTAGCGGCAGCGCCGGGGAAAAGATTGAAACAGGAACCTTGGAAAAACAGGAAATCTCATCGACCGTTATGGTGCCGGGAACACTAAAATTTTCAAATGAACAGTATGTCTTTTATGAAGCTGATAAAGGCACTCTTAATAAGGTGAAAGTAAAGGAAGGGGACAAGGTGAAAAAAGGAACGTCCTTAGTCTCCTATACAAACGAGCAGCTGAACCTTGATAAAGAACAGAATGAGCTATCTGAAGAATCAAAACGGCTGCAAATCGGTCAAATCACAGAAAAACTGAACACATTAAACAGCAAAGAAAAAGAACTGGCAAAGCAAGTGGGAGAAAAAGAAGCTGAAAAACAAATTGAATCTGAACGGACTGATTTACAGCTTCAGCAAAAAACGGCGGAAATTGAATTGAAGCAATCTGAGCTGCAAAAGCAATCTCTCAGAAACCAAGTGGCTGATCTTGAAGTAAAGAGCGAGATGGACGGAACGGTTATCTCGGTCAATCATGAAGCGGCCTCTAAAAAATCAGATATTCAAGAACCGATCATACATATAGGCGACCCGGAGCATCTCATCGTAGCCGGAAGTTTGTCTGAATACGATACGCTGAAAGTGAAAAAAGGGCAAAAGGTAACGATCACCTCAGACGCCATTCCGGATAAAACGTGGAAAGGCAGAGTGACAGCGGTCGGCCTCGTTCCCGATCAAAAGTCAGGAACAGCCTCAGGCGCAGACACGGAACAAGCCGTGCAGTACCCGTTTCAGGTCAAGCTGATCGGCAGCCTTCCGGAAGGCAAACCGGGTTTTAAATTGATCATGAACATTGAAACAGACAAACGAAAAGCTGATACTCTTCCGTCAACGGCCGTCAAAAAAGAAGATAATGAACATTACGTCTTTACGATAAAAGACGGCAAGGCCAAACGGGTGAAGGTCAAAGTCGGCGATACGGCAAAGCAGATGACGGAGATAAAAGAGGGACTTTCAAAGGATGATAAAGTCATTCTGAATCCGGCTGACAGTTTGACCGACGGAACGGATGTGAAAGCGTAAATGATTCAGCTTTCAAAGGTGAAAAAGAGCTATCAGATCGGCAAGGAGACGTTTGATGTGCTCCGCTCTATCGACCTCACGATTGAAGAGGGAGAATACGTGTCGATTATGGGGCCGTCAGGATCGGGAAAATCTACGATTATGAACATTATCGGCTGCCTTGACAGACCGTCATCGGGGAGTTACAGACTTGCGGGTGAAGACGTTTCTTCCTGCACGGAAAAAGAGCTTGCAGCAGTCCGCAACAAATCAATCGGATTTGTGTTTCAGCAATTTCAGCTGCTGCCCCGTTTAAATGCGAAGAAAAATGTTGAACTGCCCATGATATACGCCGGCATCGGCAAAAAAGAACGCGAGGAGCGGTCGGAGTACGCGCTGGAAAAAGTAGGCTTATCGGATCGGATGCTTCACATGCCGAATGAGCTGTCGGGCGGCCAAAAGCAGCGCGTAGCCATAGCAAGAGCGATTGTCAACGAGCCGAAGCTCATCTTGGCTGACGAGCCGACAGGCGCATTGGATACGAAAACAAGCATCTCCATTATGGAGCAGTTCACAGAACTGAATGCCGAGGGCGTGACCGTGGTGCTCGTCACTCATGAACCTGAGGTGGCGGACTGTACAAACAGAATCATTTTCGTCCGTGACGGCCAGATCGTTTCCCGCGATTCGGAGCAAAGGAGAGTGGGGGAATGAGTCTGATAGAAAATCTTCGGATGGCCCTCAGTTCTGTAAGAGCCCATAAGATGAGGTCCATCCTGACGATGCTTGGCATCATTATCGGCGTCGGCTCAGTTATCGTCGTCGTAGCGGTCGGCCAGGGCGGCGAACAAATGCTGAAGCAATCCATCAGCGGCCCGGGCAACACGATTGAATTGTATTATCTTCCGAGTGATGAAGAATTGTCGGCCAACCCGAACGCTTTAATGGAAGCGAGCTTTACAGAAGATGATATTAATGGATTAAAAGGGCTGGACGGTGTCAAGCAAGTCGTCGCTTCAGCAGTCAAGTCCATGACGGCGCGCTATCATGAAGAAGAAACGGATATCACGCTAAACGGAATTAACAGCGGCTATATGGACGTGAAATCATTGGACGTCCAAGACGGAAGAACATTTACAGACGATGATTTTCTTGCCGGGAAAAGAGCGGGAATTATTTCGAAAAAAATGGCTGAGAAGCTGTTTGGCAAAAAAACTCCGCTCGGAAAAATCGTCTGGGCCAATGGCCAGCCGATTGAAGTTGTCGGTGTATTAAAAGAAGAAACCGGTTTTCTCTCGTTAGGCCTCAGTGAAATGTATGTGCCTTTTAACATGATGAAATCTTCTTTCGGAACGAGTGACTACAGCAACGTCTCTGTTCAGGCGGCTTCTGCCGACAACATGAAAGCAGCGGGAAAAGAAGCGGCCCGGCTTTTGAATGACAATCACGGGACGAAAGAGTCCTATCAAGTCATGAATATGGAAGAAATTGCAGCCGGAATCGGGCAAGTCACAACGATTATGACGACAATCATCGGTTCAATTGCCGGCATTTCACTTGTCGTCGGCGGCATCGGAGTCATGAATATTATGCTTGTTTCAGTGACGGAACGGACCAGGGAAATCGGCATCCGTAAATCACTCGGTGCGACAAGAGGACAGATTTTGACCCAATTCTTAATTGAGTCCGTTGTGTTAACCTTAATCGGCGGTCTGATCGGAATCGGCTTCGGCTATGGAGGGGCATCTCTCGTTTCTCTCATCGCAGGATGGCCGTCGCTCGTTTCCTGGCAGGTCGTTTGTATCGGTGTTCTGTTCAGTATGCTGATCGGCGTTATATTCGGTATGCTGCCTGCCAACAAAGCGTCACGTTTGGACCCGATTGAAGCTTTACGATATGAATAGTCAAGAGCCCCATGGAGCCTGCATGGGGTTTTTTGGCGGGTTTTTATAGTAATGATGAATATAATAGACTTTTTTCATTTATGATAAAAGAAAATGTCATACAATTGTCCCTCTTTTTGTCGAATTTACAGTTTACAAACCCTATGTACATACGTTAATATGAACAAACATGAAAGATTTTGATAGTTATTGAATGAATTTGAGTGATTTTAGTTGCTTAAAGTAAAAAAAGCGATTACAATAATCTTGTAACCAAAATGAATACGTTTTCATAGGAGGCGGGATATGCTAACTCCTGAAAGGTATCAGTTGATTATTGATCAGATTGACAAGCGTGACGTGGTAAAGATTCAAGAGCTGATAAGCATGACGAACGCTTCTGAATCAACAATCAGAAGAGATTTATCAACACTTGAGGAGCGCGGTTTTTTAAAGCGCGTTCATGGCGGAGCATCAAAGCTTTCCAATAGCAGGCTCGAACCGGATATGCTAGAAAAATCCTCCAAAAACCTTCAAGATAAACTGAAGATCGCTGAAACAGCTGCGGCTTTATTAGAAGAAGGCGACTGTATTTATCTTGATGCGGGAACAACTACATTGCATATGATTGAATTTATAGATAAAACGAAAGACATTGTGGTTGTCACAAACGGGGTTATGCATATTGAAGCTTTAATAAGAAAAGGCATTCCCTTTTATCTTCTCGGAGGATTTGTGAAACATCGAACAGGTGCGATGATCGGAGGCGCTTCATTAACTGCGATCAGCCAGTACCGATTCGATAAAAGCTTTCTCGGAGTCAACGGCGTGCATATTGAAGCAGGGTTTACAACACCAGATCCTGATGAAGCTCTGTTGAAGACAAAGGCAGTAAGGCAGGCAAAAACAGCGTATGTTTTAGCCGACCCTTCTAAATTTGGCGAGATTTCTTTCTCGGCGTTTGCCGACTTGAGCGACGCCGCAATCATTACCACTGACGCTGATGAACTTGCATTCGATAATTACCAAGAAAAAACTGTCGTAAAGGTAGTGAAACCATGATTTACACTGTAACTCTCAATCCGTCTGTTGATTATATCGTACACGTTGAAGATTTTACTGTAGGCGGTTTGAACCGCTCAAGCTATGACACGAAATATCCCGGCGGAAAAGGCATCAACGTTTCAAGATTGCTGAAAAGACACCATGTGCCGTCAAAAGCAATGGGATTTGTCGGCGGATTTACCGGAAACTATATTACGTCATTTTTACAGCAAGAAGGCTTAGAAACAGCTTTTTCTGAGGTGAAGGAAGACACGCGTATAAATGTAAAACTGAAAACGGGCGAAGAGACGGAAATTAACGGACAGGGCCCAATCATTTCAGACGAGGTGTTTAATGCCTTTTTGGAGCAATTCTCCGAGCTTGAAGAGGGAGATATAGTGGTTTTGGCGGGAAGCATTCCTTCTTCCTTGCCGCACAACACATATGAAAAAATAGCAGAAGTTTGCAGCAGGCAAAATGCCCGGGTTGTAGTAGACATCTCCGGAGAAGCCCTGATGAAAGCGACTGAAATGAAACCGTTTTTGATGAAGCCGAACCATCATGAGCTCGGCGAGATGTTCAATACGGTCATTGATTCCGCCGAAGCTGCTGTTCCTTACGGTAAGAAATTGATTGAACAAGGTGCTGAACACGCGATCGTTTCCATGGCTGGTGACGGAGCGCTCCTATTTACGAAAGAGGCGGTTTTCCTCGCTAACGTTCCGAAAGGGAAATTAGTCAATTCTGTAGGTGCGGGTGATTCCGTTGTAGCAGGTTTCCTTGCGGGGATTTCAAAGCAGCTGCCTTTGGAAGACGCGTTCCGCTTAGGAGTTGCTTCCGGAAGCGCGACGGCATTTTCTGAGGAGCTCGGAACTGAAGAGTTTGTAAAGCAGCTTCTTCCTGAAGTTCAGGTCACACGTCTATAGAGGAGGAATGAAAAGTGAAGATAACTGAGCTGTTAACAAAAGATACGATCCATCTGAACATAGAGAGTAAAGAGAAAGAAAACGTTATTGATGAAATGGTAACAGTGCTGGATAAAGCGGGCAGATTAAATGACAGAGAGGCTTACAAAGCAGCCATTTTGAATCGTGAAAGCCAAAGCTCAACGGGAATCGGCGAGGGCATTGCCATTCCCCACGCGAAAACAGCCAGTGTTATTAATCCGGCCATCGCATTCGGACGCTCAAAAGAAGGCGTTGATTACGATTCATTGGACGGCCAGCCGGCGCACTTAGTCTTTATGATTGCGGCTACTGAAGGAGCGAATAATACTCACCTTGAAGCATTATCAAGACTTTCTACGCTTCTCATGCGTGAAGAAATCCGCAAGCAGCTTCTCGAAGCTGAAACAAAAGACGCCATCATTGACATCATCAATCAGCACGACAAAGATGATGACGAGGAAGAAGAAGAGCAGGAGGAGCAGGCATCCCCGTCAGGCAAAGGAAAAATCCTGGCTGTTACGGCATGCCCGACAGGTATCGCTCATACGTTTATGGCAGCCGATGCGCTGAAAGAAAAAGCAAAAGAGCTCGGCGTTGAGATCAAAGTGGAAACAAACGGATCAAGCGGTATTAAGCATAAGCTGACGGCTCAGGAAATTGAAGATGCGCCGGCGATTATCGTCGCGGCCGACAAACAGGTTGAAATGGAGCGTTTCAAAGGAAAACACGTTCTTCAAGTGCCTGTCACTGCCGGTATCAGACGTCCGCAAGAGCTGATTGAAAAAGCTGTAAATCAAGATGCTCCTATTTACGAAGGCAGCGGCGGTTCTTCATCTTCATCAAAAGAAGACGGCCCGAAAACGAAATCAGGCAATAGCATCGGAAGCATGTTCTATAAACATTTAATGAGCGGTGTCAGCAACATGCTGCCGTTTGTAGTCGGAGGCGGAATCCTCGTTGCGATTTCATTCTTCTGGGGAATTCATTCAGCTGATCCGAAAGACCCTGCTTATAATACGTTTGCTGCGGCGCTGAACTTTATCGGCGGCGACAATGCGTTAAAACTGATTGTTGCGGTGCTGGCCGGTTTTATTGCAATGAGTATTGCGGATCGCCCGGGATTTGCGCCCGGTATGGTCGGCGGTTTTATGGCTACACAAGCGAACGCAGGATTTTTAGGCGGACTGATTGCCGGATTCTTAGCCGGTTATGTTGTCATCCTGCTGAAAAAGCTGTTTGTTTTTATCCCTCAGTCGCTTGACGGTTTAAAACCGGTTTTGATTTACCCGCTGCTTGGTATCTTTATTACAGGCGTACTGATGCAATTTGTCGTTAACACACCTGTTGCAGCGTTTATGAACTTCTTAACAAACTGGCTTGAAAGCCTGGGAACAGGAAATCTTGTCTTAATGGGTATTATTTTAGGCGGTATGATGGCGATCGACATGGGAGGCCCGCTGAATAAAGCGGCGTTCACCTTCGGTATTGCCATGATCGGTGCCGGAAACTATGCGCCGCATGCGGCAATCATGGCAGGCGGAATGGTTCCGCCGCTGGGAATTGCGCTGGCGACAACATTCTTTAAACACAAATTCTCTAAACGCGACCGTGAAGCGGGTATTACATGTTACTTCATGGGAGCGGCTTTCGTCACAGAAGGTGCCATCCCATTTGCGGCAGCTGATCCGCTTCGCGTCATTCCAGCCGCTGTGATCGGTTCAGCGGTAGCCGGCGGCTTGACAGAGTTTTTCCGGGTAACCCTTCCTGCACCGCACGGGGGAGTATTCGTTGCCTTCATCACGAACCATCCATTGCTTTACTTAATGAGCATTGTGATCGGTGCGATTGTAACGGCGGTTATTTTAGGAATCATAAAAAAACCTGTTACTGAGAAATAAGAAAAAGCGTCCGTTACGGGCGCTTTTTTCAATCGCTTCGATATGTGCACAGTAGCGTTATGTATTTTGTTATAAATTGTGATAAAGTAAAGATAGTACACAACTGAAACAGTGATCGTCTAGGAGGAACTACGTTGACTGAAGAACAAAAACCTGCTTCTGAAAAATCGGTAAAAAGAAAATCCAACACATATTGGGAATGGGGAAAAGCGATCATTATTGCGGTCGCACTGGCGCTTTTAATCCGCCATTTCCTGTTTGAACCGTACTTAGTGGAAGGATCATCAATGTACCCGACATTACATAACGGCGAAAGGTTGTTTGTCAACAAAAGCGTCAATTATATCGGAGAAATTAAACGGGGAGATATCGTCATTATTAACGGCGATACTTCGAAGGTGCACTATGTAAAGCGGCTCATCGGAAAACCGGGGGAAACGGTTGAAATGAAAAATGACACGCTTTATATAAACGGTAAAAAAACAGCCGAGCCTTACCTTGCAAGCAATAAAAAAGAAGCGAAAAAACTGGGAGTCAACCTGACCGGGGATTTTGGTCCCGTTAAGGTACCGAAAGGCAAATATTTCGTGATGGGAGACAATCGGCTGAATTCGATGGACAGCCGGAACGGACTCGGCTTAATTGCCGTTGATCGGATTGTGGGCACATCGAAGTTTGTGTTCTTCCCATTTCATGATATGCGTCAGACAAAATAGAAACGCCGCGCTGCCCGATTCGGACGGCCGGCGTTTTTTATTTCGCAAACGAGGCAGCTGCCGTGATGAAAAATACAGTGATCAGCACTGACCCGACAATCGCGAGGACGCTGAAAAAAAGATGCACCTGCTGCTGCTCTTTTCCGCGCTTTTGAAGCAGCCGTTTCGAAAAGATATGTGAAAACGTATAAATGAGGGCAATTCCGATATACAAGCCGATATCCTGTGCGTTAAAGCCGGTTACAGCCAAATAAAACCCCGTGAAAAAAATCAATAAACAGTATTCGGTAAGTGTTAAAAGCTTCAACTTGTTCCTCCGTGTTGATATATGTATATTACTATTGTATCACAGAGCTGCCCGTTTCGCGCATACGTGTTTTTCGACTAAGCAATTAACAGGAAGCATTTCTCTTCCCCTTTATTCATGGTATACTTTTAATGATGATAGACACGATGGAGGATTCTAAATGATTGCTGTAAATAATGTGAGCTTACGTTTTGCGGACCGTAAGTTATTTGAAGATGTAAATATTAAATTCACGCCGGGCAATTGCTACGGATTAATAGGCGCAAACGGTGCCGGTAAATCAACGTTTTTAAAAATTTTATCAGGTGAGCTTGAGCCGCAGACGGGCGATGTTCACATGAGCCCCGGCGAACGTCTGGCTGTCTTAAAGCAGAACCACTTTGAATATGAAGAATACGAAGTGTTAAAAGTCGTTATCATGGGCCATAAGCGTCTGTATGAGGTCATGCAGGAGAAAGACGCTATTTATATGAAGCCTGATTTTTCTGATGAAGATGGAATCCGGGCCGCTGAGCTTGAAGGCGAATTTGCGGAATTAAACGGATGGGAAGCTGAAAGTGAAGCTGCCATTTTGTTAAAGGGCTTAGGAATTTCAGAAGACCTGCATACGAAGAAAATGGAAGACTTAGGCGGATCAGACAAGGTGAAAGTCCTTTTAGCACAAGCGCTGTTCGGCAAGCCTGACGTTTTGCTGCTTGATGAACCGACGAACCACTTGGATCTCAAAGCGATTCAGTGGCTGGAAGAGTTCCTGATTAATTTTGAAAACACAGTCATCGTCGTTTCCCATGACCGCCACTTTTTAAATAAAGTGTGCACACATATTGCTGATCTTGACTTTAACAAGATCCAAATTTATGTCGGCAACTACGATTTCTGGTATGAATCAAGCCAGCTTGCGTTAAAGCTTTCTCAGGAAGCCAATAAGAAAAAAGAAGAGCAGATTAAGCAGCTGCAAGAGTTTGTCGCCAGATTCAGCGCCAACGCTTCTAAATCGAAACAGGCGACATCCAGAAAAAAACTTCTTGATAAAATTTCGCTCGACGATATTAAACCGTCATCACGCCGTTACCCTTACGTCAATTTCACGCCGGAACGCGAGATCGGAAATGACGTGCTTCGGGTAGAAGGGCTGACAAAAACGATTGACGGAGTCAAGGTACTCGATAACGTTAGCTTTATTATGAATAAAGAGGATAAAATCGCGTTTACGGGCCGTAACGAGCTGGCTGTAACGACATTGTTTAAAATCATTTCCGGGGAAATGGAAGCTGACAGCGGCACATTTAAATGGGGCGTGACAACTTCTCAAGCGTACTTCCCTAAAGATAACAGCGATTATTTTGACGGCAGTGATGCGAACCTTGTTGACTGGCTCCGCCAATACTCGCCGCATGACCAAAGTGAGAGTTTCTTGCGCGGCTTCTTAGGCCGTATGCTGTTTTCAGGTGAAGAAGTCAACAAAAAATCCAACGTCCTTTCCGGGGGAGAAAAAGTGCGCTGTATGCTGTCAAAAGCGATGCTTTCCGGCGCGAACATTTTAATTTTGGATGAACCGACGAACCACTTAGACTTGGAATCCATCACGGCGCTTAACAACGGCTTAATCAGCTTTAAAGGCGCTATGCTGTTTTCTTCTCATGACCATCAGTTTGTACAAACGATCGCCAACCGTATCATTGAATTGACGCCTAAAGGCATTGTCGACAAACAAATGAGCTATGACGAATTTCTTGAAAATACAGATGTGCAGAAAAAGCTTGAAGAACTATACGCATGATAAAAAAGCAGAGGAAACTCTGCTTTTTTGCTTATAAACAAGTTTTCAATGTTCTGACTTCCTTGTAAAATAGACATAACATTTGATGTGATACGCTCGGCTGTTAAACATACATAAAGAGACGGAGGAATAAATGATGAAATTTTTAATTGTCGGAGCCGGAGGAGTAGGAGGATATATCGGTGCGCGGCTTGCAGAGAAGGGGAATGACGTCACGTTTCTCGTCCGTCAAAAACGGACGGAGCAATTAAAACAGACGGGACTTACCGTAAAAAGCGAAAAAGGCGATGTATCTATTAAGCCGGCATTAATCAGTGCGGGAGATAAAGGGGAGTTTGATGCTGTTATCATTGCTTCAAAAGCCTATTCCCTGAAGCAGGTTATAAAAGATGTAAAATCGTTTGTACGTGCCTCAACTGTTATCATTCCGTTTTTAAACGGGTACAGGCATTACAATGAGCTGTTTGACGCCTTTTCAAAACAGCAGGTGCTGGGAGGCCTCTGTTTTATTGAGAGCGCCCTTAACGAAAAGGGCGAAATTCTTCATACAAGCGCTGCTCACCGGTTTGTTTTCGGCGAGTGGAGCGGCGAACGCACCGAACGTATCAGAAAGCTGGAACAAGCATTTGCCGATATAAAGGCGGACGTTATAGTCAGCACACATATTGAAAAGGACATCTGGAAAAAGTATATGTTCATTGCCGCCCAAGCCGGAGTGACTTCCTTGTTTCAAAAGCCGGTCGGCCCCATTTTGGATACAGAAAGCGGCCGTAATACGGCAAAACGTCTTTTTGCCGAACTCGGAGCCATATTTCGGGCTGACGGCATTCCGGCAGATCCGAATCTCGAAGAGGAGAGCTATCGTACATTGACAAGTATGTCTTACCATATGAAATCCTCTATGCTGAGGGATATGGAGAGGGGGCAAATGACCGAAGGGGACCATTTACACGGTTTTCTGCTTGAGAAAGCCAAACGTTTATCCGTGGAGACGCCCGTTTTGGAAACCGTTTGCGCCAACTTGCAAATATATGATGCGAAATAAAAAAAGGAGGCCGATTCGCCTCCTTTTTCTATTAAAATGCCCAATTTCCGTTTCTGAAGACAGGTTCTCTTTTGCCGTCAGCTGTAATACCGTCGATATTCATATCTTTGGAACCGACCATAAAATCAACATGCGTAATACTTTCATTCAGGCCTTCTTTGACAAGCTCTTCACGTGTCATTTGTTTTCCGCCTTCAATATTAAACGCATACGCGCTGCCGATTGCCAGGTGGTTTGATGCATTTTCATCATATAGTGTGTTGTAAAATAAAATATTTGATTTAGAAATCGGAGAATCATACGGGACTAAGGCAACTTCTCCAAGATAATGTGACCCTTCATCGGTTTCGACGATGCCTTTTAAAATATCCTCGCCCTTTTCGGCTTTTACATCAACGATGCGGCCGTTTTTAAAGGTAAGGGTAAAGTTGTCGATCACGTTTCCTCCATAGCTCAGCGGTTTTGTACTGGAAACTGTCCCGTTTACGCCGTCTCGCTGCGGCAGGGTGAAAACCTCTTCGGTCGGCATGTTTGCCATAAACTCATGCCCGCTTTCATTGACGCTTCCCGCACCTGCCCACACATGTTTTTTCGGCAGCTCAATGGTTAAGTCTGTGCCTTCAGCCTGATAATGCAGCGCGCTGTAATGTTTTTTGTTAAGGTGCTCCACCTTTTCATGTAGGTTCTGGTCGTGTTTCTTCCAAGCTTCCACGGGATTTTCCTCATTTACACGGGTTGTTTTGAAGATTTCCTCCCATAAAAGCTGAATGGCTTTTTCCTCCGGCTGATCCGGAAATACTTTTTTCGCCCAGCCTGCTGAAGCTGCTCCGATTACCGTCCAGCTTACTTTATCTGATTGAATATATTGTCTGTATGTATGTAATGCTTTTCCGGCGGCCTTCTGGAAGGCTGCGATCCGTTTGCCGTCAGTTCCCTTTAACAGATCGGGATCAGAGGACACGACAGAAATAAACGCCGCTCCTTTTTTGGCGAGCTCTTCTTTGCCTTTTGCCTCCCATTCAGGGTATTCTTCAAACGCTTCAAAAGGGGCCATTTCGTATTTTAATCTGGATAATTCATCGTCCTGCCAGTTTACGGTGACATGTTTAGCGCCTTTTTCATACGAGTGCTTGGCAAGCAGTCTGACAAGATCACGGACATCGGTTGAGGCGTTGATTACCACATGCTGTCCTTTCTGGACATTGACGCCGACTTCTACGGCCAGCTGAGCATATGTATTTAACTTTTCAGTAAACGAACTCATGGTTCATTCCTCCTCATCGGTTTTTCTCATCATATCAAATATCAACGCAGAAAGGAAAGAAAGGGGCGTAAACGAAAAAGACACAGCCTCCGCTGCGTCTTTACGGGTGATTCGGTTTTACTGTGTTTCCCGCCGGGGAATGGGGCATATTGGCTAATGAAATGCTCATTCCCCCTAAAATAATACCGCTTAAAATGACGGCCACGGCTACGCGTCTTCCTACATCTTTAAGCATATGCTTCCTCCTTAATGTTTCTCCGTTCTCACAATATGAGCTGACCGGAGAAAAAAGAAGCAGGATATTTGTAAATATTATTATTTAATGGCTTTTTGAAGCTTGTCTATCACTTCTAAAGAACGTCCCGTGCCGATTGCCACTGATTCAAGCGGGTTTGCCGCCAAATGAACGGGAACGACGATTTCCTCTGTCAGCCATTCTTTCATGCCGTTTAACATCGCGCCTCCGCCGGTTAGCACGACGCCGCGGTCGACGATATCCCCGCTCAGCTCAGGCGGACAATCCTCAAGCGTGGCTCTGATCGCTTCAAGAATGTGCAGGAGAGATTCACGCATCGCATGCTGAATTTCATTTGACTGCAGTCTGATTGTTTTCGGAAGCCCGGTCACAAGGTCACGGCCCCTGATTTCCATTGTTTCCGGCACGTGTTCAATCAGCGCAAAGCCGATTTCCATTTTCACCTGTTCCGCCGTTCGTTCCCCGATCAGCAGGTTGTATTTTTTTCTGACGAACGAAACGATATCTTCATCAAGCTGGTCGCCGCCGATTCTGATAGAGTGGCATGATACGACGCCTCCGAATGAAATGATGGCTACCTCAGTCGTTCCGCCGCCGATGTCCACGACGACATTCGCTACCGGCTCGTCAACCGGCAAGTCGGCTCCGATCGCAGCGGCCACGGGTTCTTCAATCAAGTGAACGTTTTTGGCGCCGCAGTTTTTGACGGCATCACTGATGGCCCGGCGTTCGACAGCAGTTGAGCCTGAAGGCGTGCATACAACGACATTCGGTTTGCGGAAAGTCATGCCGATCTTTTTTCCGGCTTTTTTCATAATGTGTTTTAATAAATCAGTTGTCATATCATAATCAGCAATGACGCCATCTTTCATCGGTCTTACGGCGATGATTTTCCCCGGCGTTTTTCCGATCATGTTTTTCGCATCGGTACCGATGGCCAGCACCGCTTTTGTTGTTGTATCTATAGCGACAACAGAAGGCTCATTCAAAATAATTCCTTTATTTTTACTGTAAACTAGTATATTGGCGGTTCCTAAGTCGATTCCGATCTCAGTTGATTGAAACATATTTTCACCCAATCCCTATCCTTATTTAATTGATTCTACATTTAAAGTTTCTAAGAAAAAACACGATTTTTGGGGGTTTGCGCCGGGAATGAAATGTTTTTGTAAAAAAGGAGGGAAAGTCTGTATCCGATGTTTCATACGGACTTCAATCTGTAAAAAAACAATCATTTCCGTAAGCGGAGAAACTTTTGCTCTATTACCTTCGTCTACGTTTATGAAGGATTTTCCTTGGACATATATAAGAGACATTAAAGGAAGTAGGGGATTTCTATGAAATCAATTGGTGTAGTAAGAAAAGTAGACGAACTTGGGCGTATTGTCATGCCGATTGAATTAAGAAGAGCATTAGATATTGCGATTAAAGATAGTATCGAGTTTTTTGTAGACGGAGACAAAATTGTCTTAAAAAAATATAAGCCGCACGGTATTTGCTTAATGACGGGAGAAATTACGACTGATAATAAAGAATACGGCAACGGTAAAATTATTTTAAGCCCTGAAGGTGCGCAAATGCTGCTTGATGAAATTCAGGAAGCACTAAAAGATAAATAATGGACAGGAGAAGGGCGGAATGAAGATTCCGGCCTTTTTTCATTGAGTTGCGCAAAACACACGAACAATAGCAAGCAAACTGCCCAAATAATTGGGAATAGTTATCATTTTTTAGTCAATAATGCAGTCAACAATGTTACAATATACAGAGAAACGCTAGCGGCAGGTGGGAATATGGGAAAATATCAAGTGCGCATCATTTCCGTAATCATGGGAATTATTTTTATTATATTTTGGGATTATTTATTCTATATTATTGAGCGGAATCCGATTAACTGGCCTGCTGACATCACCTTTACAGCCGTCGCATTAATCAGCGTCTGGCTGCTGGCTTATTATGTAGATGATAAAAAGCAGCTATTGATAGAACTGAAAGACAGTGAACAGAAAGCAAAGGCGTTATCCGATGAAAAAAACCGTATCATGGATAATCTGCAGGAAATTGTTTTTCAAACGGATTCACATGGGAATATTACATATTTAAATCAAGCCTGGACGGCTATCACGGGCCACTCAATCAGCGGATGCATGGGCACGATGTATAACGATTATTTTATAAAAGAAAAGCATATCATTGATTATATTTCCTCCCAAATTAAACAAAAGTCGGCGTCGGGTATGTTTACGGCCAAATATATCAAAAGGGACGGCACCATATTTTGGGGAGAAGTCCACTATAAGCTTTATTATGACCGAAAACAGCAATTTGTCGGAAGCCTCGGCACGATGTCCGACATCAGCGAACGGAAAAAAGCGGTGGATGAGCTTTTGGAAACGAATGAACGGCTCGCGATGCAATCTCAAAAACTTGCCATCGCCGGCGAACTCGCGGCGGGAATCGCCCATGAAGTAAGAAATCCCTTAACGTCAGTCAGCGGCTTTCTCCAGCTGATGAAAGCCCAGTACCCGGAAAGAACGGATTACTTCGATATCATTTTTTCAGAGATTAAAAGAATTGATCTTGTATTGGGTGAACTGCTCTTGCTTGCTAAGCCGCAGACCGTGGCGTTTAATTCTCATAATCTTAATCATATTTTAAAACAGGTGACGACGCTTCTGGATACAAACGCGGTCCTGTCTAACACGGTGATCGAAAAAGATTTCAGCCATACGGAGTCCTGTATGATCAACGGTGATGAAAATCAGCTGAAACAGGTTTTTATCAACATTATAAAAAACGCGATAGAAGCCATGCCAGACGGAGGATATATTCATATCTGCACTGAACAGAAAGAACATGATGCGGTTATCAGCATACAGGATGAGGGAAACGGCATGTCTAAAGAGAAACTTAAAAATATAGGAAAACCGTTTTTCTCCACAAAAGATCAGGGGACAGGACTTGGTCTGCCGATTTGTTTACGAATTTTGAAGGAGCATAATGGTAAACTAAACATTAAGAGCAAAAATGGGGAAGGCAGCACGTTTCAGGTGATTTTGCCATTGGAGTCGGCTGCTGTCCAAAAGGAGGAAAGATGAGGTGCTTCTTTTTGCATACGGTCTGTTACGGAAGCGTGAAAAAAACCATCAGTTGTTGAAAGGTGAGCGGTGTGTGTTTGAACAGGCGGCAATAAACGGCGTGCTGTACGAAACTGATAAAGGTCAGCCGGCGGCGTCATTAACAGGAACATCTTTTATTTACGGAGAACTGTACGAAACAGATCATCAGATGATCCGTAAGCTGGATGCTCATTATCTGGATTTTGAGCGAAGAGAGGTCGCCGTGAATACGGATCTCGGGAATAAAACCGCCTTCGCTTATGTCATGAAGCCGGAAAAATGTGTTCCGTTCGACCGTATCGAAAGCGGAGACTGGAAAGAGTACCGGTTTATGAAGCGGGAGGATGACAGCCCGGTTTATTATTTCGCATACGGCTCCTGCATGGATAATGCCCGCTTTAAACAGGCGGGGGTCGATCACTTTTTTGCCGAGCCTGTCGGAGGGGCCGTTGTTGAAGGGTATTCGACGAGATTCACATTAAAGCGTCCTGACGGTTCCAGAGCCGATCTTGTAGAAGACGGCGGCCGGACTGAAGGGGTGCTGTACAAGCTGCCGTTTGAAGCGGCAACCTATTTGTATAAAAGGGAAGGCGTCGATTCTCATACGTATCGTCCCGCTTTCATAGATGCTTGTGCCAATGGCCGTGTATACACCGGCTGTCTGACGTTTCTCGTGCTTGAAAAAGCGGAGGAAATTGCGCCTCCGAATCATTATCAGGAGGAAATCGAACGCGGGGCTGACCTGTATTTATCTCCGGGCTTTTCAGAAAAGCTTAAGCGCTATATGAATTCTTTGCCGAAAATATGATAATATTCCTACTAAGAGATATTGATTAAAGGAGCACTGTAATGAGAAAAGAGTTTGCTGTTATCGGCCTTGGCCGCTTCGGGGGGAGCATTTGCAAAGCGTTAAGTGAGGAAGGCCTTGAGGTCATGGCGATGGATATTGATGAAGATAAAGTGAATGAATACGCCAAAATCGCTTCACATGCGGTGATCGGCGATTCAACCGATGAATCTGTTTTGAAAAATTTAGGGATGCGCAATTTTGACCATGTGATTGTGGCAATCGGCGAGAATATACAGGCGAGTATTTTAACAACACTTATTTTAAAGGAGCTAGGCGTTCAAACCATCACGGTAAAAGCGCAAAACGATTATCATGAAAAAGTGCTGGCGAAAATCGGAGCCGATCATATCGTCCACCCTGAGCGTGACATGGCAAAGCGGATCGCACATAATATCGTATCGAACAACGTGCTCGATTATTTAGAACTGTCCGATGAACACAGCATCGTTGAAATCGTGGCCAACAGCCGCCTTGCCGGGAATACATTGCTTGATTTGGACATTCGGGCGAAGTACGGAATTAACATCGTCGCTATCAAAAGGGAAAAAGAGGTCATCGTATCTCCGCTCGCAACTGAAGTCATTCAAAAAGAAGATATTTTGATCGTCATCGGATCTATTTCAGACATTTCACGTTTTGAAAAAAGAGTGCTGCATACAAAGTAGACTAAAGCCGTCTGAACAGGACGGTTTTTTATATGTCAGAATAGAAAGACATTTAGCGTGTAAGCGGTGTTTTCTTCAATTTTTATTGACTAAGATTACGCGATCCGATAGCATATTGTACCATATAAAGAAAAAGAGGAGGCCCCATTTTGAACAAAGAAACACTGGCTAAACGGCTGAACGCTTCGGCCGGCAGACAAAAAGCCGATACCGTCATTAAGAACGGAAAAATCATGGATGTATTTAATCAGGAATGGATCTCTGCAGATATCGCCATCACTGACGGAATGATCGTCGGGCTGGGTGATTATGAAGGGGAAGAAGTCATTGATGCAGAGGGCCAGATGATCGTTCCAGGCTTTATTGACGGACATGTTCATATCGAGTCCTCTATGGTTACTCCGATTGAGTTTGCAAAAGCAGTCCTTCCGCACGGCGTGACCGCTGTCATTACCGATCCGCACGAAATAGCAAACGTTTCTGGGGCAAAAGGCATCTCATTTATGATAGAGCAGGCGAAAAAAGCGCCGCTTCACATTCATTTTATGCTCCCTTCCTGTGTTCCCGCTGCAAGCTTTGAACGCTCAGGCGCGGTGTTAAAAGCCGCTGACTTACAGCCTTTTTATCAGGAGAAAGGGGTATTGGGGCTTGCGGAAGTGATGGATTATGTGTCTGTTGCCGAGGGAGAAGAGGATATGGTCGAGAAACTGCTCGATGCCAAACTTCACGGGAAACGGATTGACGGACATTTAGCAGGATTATCTTCTGATTTGATTAATATATACAGAACCGCATCGGTGTCAAATGATCATGAAGTGACGACAAAAGAAGAAGCGCTGGACAGAATCAGACGGGGAATGTATGTGATGCTGCGTGAAGGATCAGTGGCAAAAAATACGCTCAGCGTTCTGCCGGCGGTTAATGAAAAAAATGCGCGGCGTTTTTTCTTTTGTACGGATGATAAGCATGTGGACGATTTGCTTTCAGAAGGAAGTGTCAATCACCAAGTCAAATTAGCCATAGCAGCCGGCCTTGATCCGTTTTTGGCTTATCAGCTGGGCAGCTTAAACGCCGCTGAGTGTTACGGCCTTGATACGAAAGGAGCGGTGGCGCCGGGATTTGATGCTGATTTGCTGTTTATTTCCGATTTGCGGCAGGTCACGATTACAAAGACGATGGTGAACGGACGAACGGTTGCGGAGAACGGCCGGACGACTTATGAGCAGACGGCTGACTCAGAATCACCAGATGCCGCGCTCCTGGGCACCGTGCAGCTGAAAGCGCCGCTGACTGAATTGGATTTTCACATGCCGATTCAAGAAGGAAAACATATGAATGTGATTCAAATCATACCGAATCATTTGGAGACGAGACGGAAAGAAGTGCCCGCGCCGCCTTCTGACATGTTCCAGCCGGATATCGAGCATGATTTATTAAAGATCGCCGTCGTGGAACGGCATAGCGGAGAAAAAATCATGGGGCTCGGAATCGTTCATGGATTCGGGTTAAAAGAAGGGGCGCTTGCCACCACCATTTCTCATGATTCACACAATATCATCGCCGTCGGAACAAACGATACGGACTTGGCCGCGGCGATCAACCAGCTCCACGACATCGGCGGAGGATTAGCCGCCGTTAAAAACGGGGAATTGCTTCATTCTGTTCCGCTGCCGATTGCGGGGTTGCTTTCTGACCAATCGGCGGAGTGGGTAAATGACAGTTTGGCCGTGCTTCAGGAAAAGCTTCCGCTGATCGGATTTACCGGGGATTTTAACCCGTTTCTCACTCTTTCATTTTTAGCTTTGCCGGTGATTCCGGATGTTAAAATGACGGCAACGGGGCTGTTTGACGTGAAAGCCTTTCAGCATATTCCGCTGCAATAAAAAAGCTGCACTCATCATGAGTGCAGCTTTTATTATACCTCCATAATGATCGGAAGGATCATTGGGCGGCGTTTTGTTTTTTCGTATAAGAACGGTGCAAGTGTATCGGTAATTTCGTTTTTGATTTCTGACCACTGCGTCGTTTTCCGATCCATT
Organism: Bacillus sp. ISL-51; assembly: GCF_018613535.1. Lineage (GTDB taxonomy): Bacteria > Bacillota > Bacilli > Bacillales > Bacillaceae > Bacillus. The sequence goes on along the minus strand of NZ_JAGGQB010000005.1, from coordinate 259,919 downwards.
ACTTTTTCCAAATGGTTCGAAATCAGCTGTTGTGCGTCGTTGATTAAATCACCGGATTCTCTCATGTAAACAAAACCTCTGGATATTAAGTCAGGTCCTGCCGATACTTTAAAGTCATCCATATTGATGCTTACGACAACTATGACAAGGCCTTCCTCTGAAAGAATACGGCGGTCCCGAAGCACGATATTTCCAATATCACCGATTCCGCTTCCGTCAATGTAAACGGAGCCGGACGGGATTTTACCTGCCACAGAAGCTTCTTCACCTTTCAGCGCAAGCACTTCGCCGTTGTCCATAATAAAGCAGTTCTCTTCCGGTATGCCGCAATCCATCGCGAGTTTTGTATGCATTTTCTGCATTCTGTACTCACCGTGGATCGGCATGAAGAATTTCGGTTTGATCAGGCGGAGCATCAGCTTTTGCTCTTCCTGTCCGCCGTGTCCGGATGTATGAATGTCACTCAGAGATCCGTGAATAACCTCTGCGCCCGCACGGTACAATTGGTTGATGGTGCGGCTTACGCTGATTGTGTTTCCGGGAATCGGAGAAGAAGAAAAGACAACCGTATCTCCCGGGTTGATTGAAATCTGGCGGTGCGTGCCGTTAGCGATTCGTGATAACGCCGCCATCGGTTCACCCTGGCTTCCCGTACATAAAATCGTTACTTTATTTGCGGGTATCCGATTGATTTCATTATGCTCGATAAATGTATTTTTCGGACATGTGATGTACCCGAGGGTCTGTCCGATTTCGATAGCCGATTCCATACTGCGTCCAAATACGGCGACTTTTCTGCCGTTTAAAACGGCTGCTTCAATCACTTGCTGAAGGCGGTGTATATTCGAAGCAAACGTCGCGAATATAATTCTGCCGTCCACTTTGCGGAAAATATCGTGAATGCTTTCGCCTACGCGGCGTTCTGACATGGTGAAATCAGGAACTTCACTGTTTGTACTGTCAGACAGCAGGCATAACACGCCTTCTTTCCCGATTTCCGCCATCTTTGTCAGGTTTGCCGGTTCGCCTACAGGTGTAAAGTCGAACTTAAAGTCACCGGTATGCACGATGTTGCCCGGGGGTGTTTTGACGACGATTCCGTATGAATCCGGAATGCTGTGTGTCGTTCTGAAGAAGGACACAGACGTCTTGCGAAACTTAACAATGTCGTCTTCTCCGATAATATTTAATTTCGTCTGTCTTAACAGTCCGTGCTCTTCAAGTTTATTCCGAAGTAAGCCGATCGCGAGTTTACCGCCGTAAACAGGAATATTTACTTGTCTGAGCAGGTATGGAATACCGCCGATATGGTCTTCGTGGCCATGGGTGATAAACAAACCTTTAATTTTATCTTCATTCTTTACTAAATACGTGTAATCAGGGATTACGTAATCAATGCCGAGAAGCTCATCTTCTGGGAACTTGATTCCCGCATCAATCAGTACAATTTCATCCTGAAACTGCACCCCGTACGTATTTTTCCCGATCTCGCCCAATCCGCCGAGGGCGAAAACGGCAGTCTGATCATTTTTTACAAATTTCATTCCGCTCATAACTCCAATACTTTAAAATTTTCGCTCTGCTTCTCATATTCTAAGAAAGCACCGTCTACAGGCTGAACAAATTCAATGTTGTATTTCTTATCTTTCAGCTTTGTTCTGACGTCCCGTTCTGAAACGCCCTCAATATAAAGTGAATCTGTTTTTTCACGAACAGGTACTTCGTCAGCCTTCTCTTGATAAAATACCTTATAAATCATCCAAATCTCTCCTTAAATGCCGTATGTTAGACTCGCTTATTCTATTATATTCGAAAACGGAATATAAGGAAAGTCTTGAGCAAAAAAGGGACTTTCGAAAAACGAAGGATCCCTGTCAGCCAATGACTTTTTTTCGGAGCATTCCGCCCCACTGCCGTCTGAGTTTCTTTCGTAATCTGCGCAGCATAGTGCATACCTCCCATTAGGCTTAACAATTACCTTTATAGCAGTAGTATGCGGGAAATCCTGTTTTGTTTTTCGTGGGTATAAATGGAATTTAAACTAGACGGTTTGCCGGGCCGAAAACTTTCTGTATGATGAAAGTGGAAAAGACGATGATAAATGGGATAAAGGAGAAATTGATATGAAACCTAAATTAATCTTTTTTGATATTGACGGAACAATATACGACCATGATAAGCATATCCCCGAAAGCACAAGAAAAACGGTGGCGGCGCTTAAAGACGCCGGGCACCACGTGTTTATCGCCAGCGGCCGTTCTCCGTTTTTGGTAAAACCGATTCTCGAAGAGCTCGATATTCAATCGTTTATTTCTTACAATGGGCAGTTTGTCGTATTTGAGGGTGACGTGATTTATAAAAATCCATTGCCTGAAGATGCGATCGAACGTTTATTGCAGCAGGCCGCGGAGGGGGAGCATCCTGTTGTATTTATGGCTGAGGACACAATGAAAACGACAATTGCCGGACATCCGCACGTCTCAGAAGGGATCGGCACTCTGAAAGCTCCGTATCCCGAGGTGGATGAACAGTTTTATAAAGGGAAAGAAATCTATCAGCTGCTTTTATTCTGCCGGGGTCATGAAGAAAAAGCATATGCAGCTTTTCCGGAGTTTGATTATGTCCGCTGGCATGAGCTGTCAACTGATGTGCTTCCGAGCGGAGGTTCAAAAGCTGAGGGGATAAAAAGAGTGCTTGAGCGGCTTCCGTATGAAATCAGTGACACTTATGCCTTCGGCGACGGATTAAATGATCTTGAGATGATCGGGTTTGTCGGCACTGGGGTGGCGATGGGAAATGCTGTGCCGGAATTAAAGGAGGCAGCTGATTTCGTCACGAAACCTGTAGACGAGGAAGGCATCAGCTACGCTGTAAAAGAGCTTGGCCTTCTGAAATAAAAATACCGGCACTTCTAAAGTGCCGGTCATTTTTTACCGATCAATGGCAATGGCATTGTCTGGTTCTTTGAACGGATTTTCTTTATCGATATGGTCGTAAAACATAATCCCGTTCAAATGGTCAATCTCGTGCTGAAACACTACAGCCGGAAAGCCCTTGAGGCGAATGTCAATCTGTTCCCCTTCAAGCGTCGTTCCTTTCACTCTGATGCGGGCGTAGCGAGGAACGTAGCCCGGAATGGGTTCGTCTACAGACAGGCATCCTTCTCCGCTTGTTAAATAGCTTCTTTCGACTGAGTGGCTGACGATTTTAGGGTTAAACAGCGCGTAGCTGTATAATGTTCCTTTAGCATCTTCAGCGTGAACAGCGATCATCCGTTTTTTTACGTCGGTTTGCGGAGCCGCAAGCCCTACACCCGGACGAAGCTGGTATTTTTCGGCCAACTCCGGGTTTTGGCTGTTTTTCACAAACTCAATCATATCAGCAAGATGCTGTTTTTCTTCGTCGGACGCGGGAAGCTGCACCTCTTCTGCGATTTCTCTGAGCGCGGGATGCCCGTCTCGGACAATATTTTCCATAGTAATCAAGAAACTTCACTCCTAAAGCTTTATATGTAAATTATAGCGAATTTCTTTACCGGGGTGCAACGAAACAAATGACCAGCCTTAAAAGGCTGGTCAATTTCATGGCCGGCGATCAGCAGCCGCAGCCTCCTCCTAAATAAGCGGCACCAACGATGATCAATAAGATAAATAATACTACGATTAACGCGAACGTGCGGCCATATCCGCCTCCGCAGCCGTATCCTCCGCCATATCCGTAACCGCCGCCGTAACCGCCGCCGTAACCGCAACAACCGCCGCCATATCCGTATCCATATCCTCCGTACATAAAAAAACCTCCTCTTTTAATTACGCTGACCCTTTGTCAGCAGGGCCGGCGTCTACTATAACCTATGTAAAAGCCAAAAAGATGTATGGTCATACGCCCTGTTTTCTCTAATTTTTTGTGCAAGTTTTCTTTGACAATCTCCTGACGGCTGCAATCCCGAAGCATGCAGAAATAAGCAATTACAGCTCAGCTATTGTCAAACGGCGCCGAGGCTTCTATAGTGGAAATTGTCAAGATTGGGGGATTTCAGTGTGAATAATTTTCAAAAACGGATGTTTGCTGGCATCGGAGCACTCGGCGCTGTAAGTATGCTGCTTTCAGGCTGCGGGGGGAAGGATCCGGTTGACACGCTTCATGATGCGATGGAAAAAGCCGTTCAAGCGGAAAAGCCGTTTCAAAAGGAACAGAAGACATTAGAGAAATTAGAGAAGAAAGACGATAAGCTGTATAACGAAGTCATTCAGCTGAACATGGACGATTATTCCAAAATCGTTTCTCTGTCGGATGAAGCGCTTAAAAATGCGGATCAGCGAGAGCGGCATTTAGAAACGGAAAAAGACAGTATTGACAGCTCTAAAAAAGAATTTGAAGACGCCAGACAAGCAGCTGACTCGATTAAAGATAAAACCATTAAGAAAAAGGCTAAAGAAGCGGCTGTCCATATGGAAAAACGTTATGCATCGTACACCGGCATGCATAAAGATTATGAAAAAGCGATTCAATACGACAAAGAATTGTACAAAATGATTAAGAAAAAAGACCTGACTGCCGATGCTCTTGATGAACAGATCAGCAAAGTGAACGATTCCTACGAAAAGGTGTTAAAACAAACCGAAGCGTTTAACAAGCAGACAAAACAATACAATAAATCAAGGGAAGCGCTATATAAAGCGGCAGGCTTTCACGTCAAGGAAAGCTGAACGTGTGTGAAGGGGCCGGCTGTCCGGTCCCTTTTTTTATATGTTTGAAAAAACAGTTTGTGAATTCTATTGTAGTACAGTTAATAGGTGTATACTAGTACAGTTTAAAAAGTGAAAAACAGCCTGCCGCCCCCGATAAATATAAAGCGAATACATTTATTAAAAATCAATGTTCAAAACGATTGACGGGTCTTCTTTGTTTAGTGTAAACTTATCCATGTTAAGCGGTGTTGTATCAGTCATTTACAACTCCGTAATAATACAGTTCAGATCAGATAGTGATGATCCTACATAAAAGGTTTCGGCAAACTGGGGATAGGCTAAAATATATACGACTTGCTGCTAATACTTTAGGGTATCCTAGGTTTGTATGTATAAAGGAATGCACGTCTAATGACTGTTTAAAAGAAAGGAAGAGGTGACTTTAGTATGGCTGCAAAAACGAAAAAAACGATCGTTGACAGTAAGAAGCAATTTGATGCCATTAAGAAGCAGTTCGAAACGTTCCAAATTTTAAATGAAAAGGGAGAAGTCGTGAATGAAGCGGCGATGCCTGATTTAACAGATGATCAATTAAAAGAGCTTATGCGCCGCATGGTGTATACGCGTGTGCTGGATCAGCGCTCTATCTCATTAAACCGTCAGGGACGTCTCGGTTTCTACGCTCCTACTGCCGGCCAAGAAGCTTCACAAATTGCAACACATTTCGCGCTTGAAAAAGAAGATTTCGTTCTTCCGGGCTACCGTGATGTACCGCAATTAATCTGGCACGGTCTGCCGCTTTATCAAGCGTTCTTATTTTCTCGCGGACACTTCCGCGGAAACCAAATGCCTGATGACGTGAACGCCCTTTCTCCGCAAATCATTATCGGTGCTCAATACATCCAAACTGCCGGTGTGGCGTTAGGTCTTAAAAAACGGGGCAAAAAAGCCGTAGCGATCACTTACACAGGTGACGGCGGTGCATCTCAAGGGGACTTCTACGAAGGAATCAACTTTGCCGGCGCTTACAAAGCTCCTGCGATCTTCGTAGTGCAAAACAACCGCTATGCCATTTCAACTCCGGTTGAAAAGCAATCAGCGGCACAAACGATTGCTCAAAAAGCAGCGGCAGCAGGAATTGTCGGTGTGCAAGTAGACGGTATGGATGCTCTTGCGGTATACGCTGCAACTGCTGAAGCGCGCGAACGCGCAGTCAACGGCGAAGGCCCGACTTTGATCGAAACACTTACATTCCGTTACGGCCCGCACACAATGGCCGGTGACGATCCGACGAAATACCGTACGAAAGAAATTGAAAACGAATGGGAGCAAAAAGATCCGCTTGTTCGTTTCCGCGCATTCCTTGAAAACAAAGGACTGTGGTCTGAAGAGGAAGAAAGCAAAGTGATTGAGGCTGCGAAAGAAGAAATTAAGCAAGCCATCAAAAAAGCAGATGCTGAACCAAAACAAAAAGTGACTGATTTAATCAAAATCATGCACGAAGAATTGCCTTATAACCTTAAAGAGCAATTAGAAACTTATACACAGAAGGAGTCGAAGTAAGCCATGGCGCAAATGACAATGATTCAAGCAATCACGGATGCGTTACGCACAGAACTGAAAAATGACGAAAATGTCTTAGTTTTCGGAGAAGACGTTGGTGTAAACGGCGGCGTATTCCGTGCGACTGAAGGATTGCAAAAAGAATTTGGTGAAGACCGTGTATTTGATACACCTCTTGCTGAATCCGGCATCGGCGGTCTTGCTCTTGGTTTAGGGTTGAACGGTTTCCGTCCGGTTATGGAAATTCAATTCTTCGGATTTGTATATGAAGTAATGGATTCAGTTTCAGGCCAAATGGCTCGTATGCGCTACCGTTCAGGCGGACGCTGGACTTCTCCTGTGACAATCCGTTCTCCTTTCGGCGGCGGTGTTCATACACCTGAACTTCACGCTGACAGCTTAGAAGGCCTTGTGGCTCAGCAGCCGGGAATTAAAGTCGTTATTCCGTCAACTCCGTATGACGCTAAAGGGCTTTTGATTTCTGCAATCCGTGATAACGATCCTGTCGTTTTCTTAGAGCATATGAAACTTTACCGTTCTTTCCGTCAGGAAGTTCCTGAGGAAGAATATACAATCGAACTTGGCAAAGCTGATGTGAAACGCGAAGGAACTGATCTTTCTATCATCACATACGGCGCAATGGTTCATGAGTCGCTGAAAGCTGCTGAAGAGCTTGAGAAAGAAGGCGTTTCTGCTGAGGTTATCGACCTTCGCACTGTAAGCCCGCTTGATATTGATACAATCATTGCTTCTGTTGAAAAAACAGGCCGCGCAATTGTTGTACAAGAGGCTCAAAAACAAGCCGGCGTAGGCGCTAACGTTGTAGCTGAAATTAACGACCGCGCGATCCTGAGCTTGGAAGCTCCTGTTCTCCGCGTCGCTGCGCCTGATACAGTATTTCCTTTCTCGCAAGCTGAGAGCGTATGGCTTCCAAACCATAAAGACGTTCTTGAAACTGCGAAAAAAGTTCTTGAATTTTAATCAGATTTCATAACAGGAGGAGAAGACGAGTGCTTTTCCTCCCTTATTTAAAGGGCTGTTTTTCTGATGGTTCAATGCTTGCGTATGTATAACTAAAATTTGCTTAATCAACTAGGAGGTCGAAAACTGTGGCATTTGAATTTAAACTTCCAGATATCGGAGAAGGTATCCACGAAGGTGAAATCGTTAAGTGGTTTGTCAAGCCGAACGACGAGGTAGAAGAAGACGATGTACTGGCTGAAGTGCAAAATGATAAAGCAGTGGTAGAAATTCCTTCACCTGTCAAAGGAAAAGTATTAGAATTAAAAGTTGAAGAGGGAACAGTTGCAACTGTTGGACAAACGATTATTACGTTTGACGCACCTGGTTACGAAGATCTTCAATTCAAAGGAAGCGACGAGTCCGGCGACGCAAAAACTGAAGCGCAAGTTCAGTCATCTGCTGAAGCGGGACAAGATGTTGCGAAAGAAGAGCGCGCTGCCGAGCCGGCAAAAGAAACCGGCGCAGGACAGCAGGACCAAGCGGAAGCTGATCCGAACAAACGCGTAATCGCTATGCCTTCCGTACGTAAATATGCGCGTGAAAAGGGCGTTGATATCCGTAAAGTAACGGGTTCAGGAAATAACGGACGCGTTGTAAAAGAAGATATCGACAGTTTTGCAAATGGCGGAGCGGCTCAAGAGGCGGCGCCTCAAGAAACTGCTGCACCTCAGGAAACAGCAAAACCTGCAGCGGTTCAAGCTCCTGAAGGCGAATTCCCGGAAACTCGTGAAAAAATGAGCGGTATCCGTAAAGCGATTGCAAAAGCAATGGTGAACTCTAAGCATACTGCACCGCACGTAACTCTAATGGATGAAGTTGACGTAACAAATCTTGTTGCACACCGCAAACAGTTCAAACAAGTTGCTGCTGATCAAGGCATTAAGCTGACATACTTGCCTTACGTCGTAAAAGCTTTAACATCCGCGCTCAAAAAATTCCCTGTTTTAAACACATCTATTGATGATAAAACAGATGAAGTCGTTCAAAAACACTACTTCAACATCGGAATCGCTGCGGATACTGAAAAAGGCTTGCTAGTGCCGGTAGTGAAAAATGCCGATCGTAAAGCCGTTTTCGAAATCTCTGATGAAATCAACAGCCTTGCTACAAAAGCGCGTGAAGGCAAGCTTGCACCTGCGGAAATGAAAGGCGCTTCTTGCACAATCACAAATATCGGTTCTGCCGGCGGCCAATGGTTTACTCCGGTCATTAACCATCCAGAGGTTGCGATTCTCGGTATCGGCCGCATCGCTGAAAAAGCGATTGTCCGCGACGGTGAAATTGTAGCTGCTCCTGTCTTAGCTCTTTCTCTCAGCTTCGACCACCGTATGATCGACGGAGCAACTGCACAAAATGCGTTAAATCACATCAAGCGTTTACTGAACGATCCACAACTTATTTTAATGGAGGCGTAATGTTATGGTAGTAGGAGATTTCCCTATTGAAACAGATACTCTTGTGATTGGTGCGGGACCTGGCGGCTATGTGGCTGCCATCCGCGCCGCTCAGCTTGGACAAAAAGTAACAGTCGTTGAAAAAGCAACTCTTGGAGGCGTTTGTCTGAACGTCGGCTGTATTCCTTCAAAAGCGCTCATCAATGCAGGCCATCGTTATGAGAACGCAAAACACTCAGATGACATGGGAATCACTGCTGAGAACGTAACAGTTGATTTTACAAAAGTCCAAGAATGGAAAGCTTCTGTTGTAAATAAACTCACTGGCGGTGTTGCAGGTCTCCTGAAAGGAAATAAAGTAGACGTCGTCAAAGGCGAAGCTTATTTCGTAGACAGCAACTCTGTCCGTGTGATGGATGAGAACTCTGCGCAAACATATACGTTTAAAAACGCGATTCTTGCTACCGGTTCTCGCCCTATCGAATTGCCAAACTTCAAATATAGCGAACGCGTTCTGAATTCTACAGGCGCACTTGCGCTTAAAGAAATTCCTAAAAAGCTTGTTGTCATCGGCGGCGGATATATCGGTACTGAGCTTGGAACAGCGTATGCAAACTTCGGAACTGAACTTGTTATTTTAGAAGGCGGAGACGAAATTCTTCCTGGCTTCGAAAAACAAATGAGTTCTCTTGTAAAACGCAACTTAAAGAAAAAAGGCAACGTTGAAATTCATACAAGCGCTATGGCAAAAGGTGTCGAAGAAAAAGCTGACGGCGTAACAGTTACATTTGAAGTAAAAGGTGAAGAAAAAACGGTTGATGCTGATTACGTATTAATCACTGTCGGCCGCCGTCCAAATACTGATGAGCTCGGTCTTGAGCAAGTCGGTATTGAGATGACTGACCGCGGCGTAGTCAAAACTGACAAGCAATGCCGTACAAACGTGCCGAACATTTACGCAATCGGTGATATCATCGATGGACCTCCATTGGCTCACAAAGCGTCTTACGAAGGTAAAATCGCTGCGGAAGCTATCGCCGGAGAGCCTGCTGAAATCGATTACCTCGGTATTCCAGCCGTTGTATTCTCTGAGCCTGAACTGGCTTCTGTCGGTTACACTGAAGCACAGGCGAAAGAAGAAGGTCTTGAAGTGGTTGCTTCTAAATTCCCGTTTGCTGCAAACGGACGTGCGCTTTCTCTTAACGAAACTGACGGCTTCATGAAGCTGATCACTCGTAAAGAAGACGGACTTGTTATCGGTGCGCAAATTGCCGGTGCGAGTGCTTCTGACATGATTTCTGAATTGAGCTTGGCGATCGAAGGCGGAATGACTGCTGAAGATATCGCAATGACAATCCACGCTCACCCGACATTGGGCGAAATCACAATGGAAGCGGCGGAAGTGGCCATCGGAAGCCCGATCCATATCGTAAAATAATAACGTAATACAAGAAACAGCCTCCGTGTCATAACGGGGGCTGTTTTTTATTGTGCCAGCACATGCTGCATAGGTTTTATAATATCTTCTTTTTTCTTAACCGATCCTTCTATCTTCATGACGACATGGCTATGGTTGATGACCATAAGAGCCGGGAACGTATTGATTTCTTTTTCCCATCCTTTTCTGTTGTCATATACCTTCATTTGATCTACATGATGAGGATATTTCTTCTCCAAATCAAGGATCGCATCGTAATAGGGCACTTCTTTATCTATATGGTTTTCATCGGAAAAAAACAAGATTTGAGTGTGATGAATGCTGTCGATCCGGTTTTTTTTGAATGGACTGACCGTAGAAACCGAACAGCTTGACAAAACAAACAACATCAAAAAAAAGGGAATCACCATGCGGTAGCGCATCTATCTTTCTCCTCTGTTTTATATTGTAATGGAATATCCGTTAACAAGGACTATGTAAAGTGTATCACGAGACCTGAGAAAGCTAAGGCTTGTTACTTAATTGTTATATAATTGAAACCGTTTTTAATGAAGAAATAATACGGGTGACAAGATCCGTTCACAATGCGTAATAAAGGCACATTATTCATCGTGAAACTGCTGTTTTTTCGTTATACTGTGGGCAAAACCAAGCAGGAGGGATTCTTATGTATAAAGCAATTGCAGCTGTCATGTGTGTTTTCTTCCTCGTCAGCTGCCAATCAAATCAGGAGCCGGAATCAAGCAAAACCCATTCGCATGCCGCTGCCGGTAAAACGGAACAGACAACCAGCAAGGAAAAAACAGATAAGCCGGTAAAGCAAAAGGCTGAGGCCCGCTATCAAATCAATCCGAAAACCTTTGCGGTTGAAAGACTGGATGAACAGAAAGACAAAAAACCGATTGCGCTGTTAACCATTGATGACGCGCCGGACCGGCATGCGGCTGACATCGCCGACAAGCTGCACGACCTTCATGCATCAGCGATTTTTTTTGTGAACGGACAATTTCTAAAAAAAGATGAAAATAAAAAAGCACTTCAGCATATTCATGATTTAGGCTTTATGATCGGAAATCATACGATGACCCATCAAAATTTAAAAAATCTTTCAGAACAAAAACAGCGGGAAGAAATTGTCGGCGTCAACAAAGCCGTTGAGAAGGTAATCGGGGAAAAGCCTGCATTTTTCAGAGCGCCCTTCGGAAGCAACACGGATTACAGTGACAGGCTCATCCAAAAAGAAGGTATGGTGAAAACGAATTGGACCTTCGGATATGACTGGGACCAGAAATATCAATCAAAAAAAGCGCTCACTGACATTACTCTAAACAGCCCTTATTTACAGGACGGCGCTAATATCCTCATGCATGATCGGAAGTGGACGGATGAAGCGATACCGGGCATTGTGAAAGGACTCCGGGATAAAGGATATACCATTATCGATCCAAAAGCGATCAAGAGGCCGTAAAAAATAAATGTGTTATACAGTTTAGTGGTTGACATATTAAATGTGACATAATAATATAATAACAACAAATAAAAATTAAGCGTTTTCAAATTCTGAGAAATGGGGAATGAGAGATGGGAACGATTGTTTGCCAAGACTGTAACGAAGCCATTCATTACTTTGAGGATGAGAAGGTGACAACGTTATACGGAACATGCTGCGGACAATGCCAGTGTCATCTTGAAGAAGAGTAAAAAATATAAAAAAAGCCCGAAACATCTTGTGTTTCGGGCTTTTTCATGCCTTATTGGATGGCCTTTTGTTCTTTAATGACACGAATCATTTCAAGCGTCGCGTCTTCAGGGCCTTGAACGGGAAGGCCGGCATCAAGGTTTTTGAAAATGTAGCTGATGTTTTCTTCTGTAATGATTTCACCAGGGATAAAAATCGGTATTCCCGGCGGATACACCATAACAAATTCCGCAATAATCCGTCCCGCCGATTCTATCAAAGGGACGATTTCCGTATTGGCGTAAAATGCGTCACGGGGTGTCATCGCTAAAAGCGGAATTTCAGGAAGCAGAACCTCCGTTTGCTTATGAGCAAATTCATTGGCTGAGGCCCGCTTTGAAATCTCGGCAAGCGCGTTTACAAGACGGTCAGCATCATCAGCTCTGTCGCCCGGAGTGAAAATACATAAAATGTTATACAAATCGGACAGTTCGACTTCGATATTATATGATTCGCGGAGCCATTTTTCAACGTCATGACCCGTCAGGCCGAGATTTTTGACAGAGATGATTAATTTGGTCGGATCATAACTGAACGCAGCCTTAGAGCCCGTTATCTCTTCTCCGACACAGCGAATGCCTTCAATTTGGTTCAGGCGTTCCCGTGTTTGATTTGCCAGGATAATCGTATCTTCCAGAAGCTTTCGGCCTTCTGTTGCCAGCCGTTTTCTCGCGACGTCTAATGAAGCGAGAAGCAAGTAGGAAGTTGATGTTGTTGTCAGCATGCTTAAAATCGATTGCACCCTGTCTTTAGACACAAGGCCTTCCCTTACATTTAAAATAGAGCTTTGCGTCAAAGAACCGCCTAATTTGTGAACGCTTGTGGCTGCCATATCAGCGCCTGCCTGCATGGCGGACAGAGGGAGCTGATCATGGAAGTGAATATGCACGCCGTGCGCTTCATCCACAAGGACCGGGACGCTGTAAGAATGCGCGAGCTTCACAATGCTGCTTAAGTCGGCTGCGACGCCGAAATAAGTCGGATTAATGACAAGAAGCCCTTTGGCGTCAGGGTGCTCAGTCAAGGCGCGCTCGGCTGATTCGAGTGTGATGCCGTGAGAGATGCCAAGCTCGTCATCAATTTCCGGGTGTATAAAAATAGGCACCGCTCCGGAAAATACAATAGCTGTCATAATTGATTTATGGACATTTCTCGGGATGATGATTTTATCTCCAGGTCCGCAAACCGCCATGACCATCGTCATTATGGCGCCGCTCGTTCCTTGTACGGAAAAGAAAGTGTGGTCTGCGCCGAATGCCTCAGCGGCCAGTTCCTGCGCTTCTTTAATAATCCCTTTTGGCGCATGTAAATCATCAAGAGGTTCAATGTTAATTAAATCTATGCTTAACGCGTTTTCTCCGATAAATTGTCTGAATTCTGGGTCCATCCCTGCGCCTTTTTTGTGGCCCGGAATGTGGAATTGGACAGGCTGTCTGTTCGCGTGCTTTTTCAGTCCGGTGTACAGGGGTGTTTCTTGTTGCGGCAATTGTTTTCCCACCTTTGTCATAATACCTACGCAATTAGTGTGTATTACATTCAGTTTATTACCCGTTTTTTAAACGTAAAACAAATGAATTATATTATGAACTTGAAAGAATGTAAAGAACAATTTATGATCTATGGAAGATGCTTTTTTTGAGCAGGATAATGAAGGAGTGAAGAGATTTGGAATATCAATATCCGATGAACGAGGACTGGACGACAGAAGAGGCTGTGGATGTAATTGCCTTTTTTCAGCAGGTGGAAAATGCCTATGAAAAAGGTGCGGACCGTGACAAATTGCTGCAGGCGTACCGCCGCTTCAAAGAAATTGTTCCGGGAAAAGCGGAGGAAAAGAAGATTTGCGGCCAATTTGAGACAGACAGCACATATTCTCCGTACAGGACTGTGAAACAGGCAAAAGAATCAGATCAAGCGGTTATTAAGATGTAAATAAAAGCGAGCCGGAAACGGCCCGCTTTTTATGTTATGAGACTTTCTGCGTCAGAGTGTATAAAAACGAAAGCTTATGAAAGGCATCTTCAATCGTTTGCAGAAATTCTTGGTTGTTCATATTAATAACCTCGTCTTTCGGAAGCTGAATGCCGCATAAAAGCTCGGCTTTTTTTACTGTCTGCAGACGTTCAAATAATGTTTTCAGCTGCTCATGATCCATTTCTGACTGCTTGTACGCAGCAGGCTTCGTATGATCCGGCGACCAGACAAAGTGAGGCGGGATTTGCTTTGTGACCTCTTCCTGCTTCGCTTCAAGCAATTTGCCGTACTCCTCTTTTATCGGAGACTCATAAATGATGGCGAACCATACAAACATATGGGTGTCCCATAAACCGATTTGAAAGTGGGGAAGTTTTTTGTAGCCCCTTTTGCTGCTGGCAAAGGCGACCCAGCTGTCAGCCGGCGGGTTGACCGATCTTCTGGCGTGCTTGGCGACGTGCGGAAACATTTCGTCCCCGGTCAATGCCGACAATGTCGGGGCAAAATGCTCGCCTAAAAGGGTCAGCTTCGGCCGGACCTGTTCCTTTAACACCTCCATGCGCGCATCTAAACCTTCTATTGTAAATGTATCAAAGTCTTCATTTGTAAAACGCATCTGTGTCATGTTTTTCCTCCTTATAATAAGTATTCATATTTTACCACAGTTGCTTTTCCCGGCAAAAACATTGAGAACGTTTGAAGAGAGGGGAAATGTGGTAAAAAGCGAATAGGTAAACACACAATTTTCAGAATGATGTTACAGCCGAATATAAGTTTCCATACGATATAAGAAGTATTCATAAATGATTTGGAATGGGATGCTTTTTTAACAAATGATCTCTGGAAGGGGCGAAAGACAATGAGGCAAGTGGTGAAGGAAGGGTTCAGAGAGGAAAAAAATAACCGTGTAGCTGTCTGGAGACTAGAGGTTGATTATGAATTGGCAACCCTGTACGAGGCATTGCAAAAAGAAAATGAAGACCAAATTGATCTCAGCAAAAGGAAATTAGAGCGTCTCAGAAAAGAATGGATTCGTCTTAACGGATAAAGAATAGTAAAAACGAACCGCCGGAATGGTTCGTTTTTACGTGAGAAGACATATTTTTCATTTTCCTTGCTTTTTAATCGCTTTTATCAGTATGCTATAGAGTAAAGCTATACATAGAAAAGAGGTACACGGTATGACAAATTGGACGGAAATTGATGAAATCGCAAAAAAATGGGTGAGAGAAGCAGGAAGCAGAATCAAACAATCCATGCAGGAAAAATTGACGATCGAAACAAAATCAAATCCGAATGATTTAGTCACGAATATTGATAAAGAGACAGAACGCTTTTTCATTGACCGTATACAGCAAACCTTTCCGGGCCACCGCATTCTCGGGGAAGAAGGGCAGGGGGATAAGCTGCACTCCCTTGAAGGCGTTGTCTGGATTATCGATCCGATTGACGGGACGATGAATTTTATCCACCAGCAGCGGCATTTTGCGATCTCAATCGGCATTTTTGAAAACGGAAAAGGGAAAATCGGGTTGATTTATGATGTCATGCAGGATGAGCTGTACCACGCATTCAGCGGAGAGGGCGCTTATATGAATGACACGGCGCTGCCTTCTTTGCGGGAAGTGTCGATTGAAGAAGCGATTATTGCAGTGAATGCCACTTGGGTGACGGAGAACAGAAGAATTGACCCGGGCATTTTAGCGCCGCTTGTGAAACGGGTGAGAGGGACACGCTCTTACGGCTCTGCGGCACTGGAGCTGGCAAGTGTCGCGGCAGGACGCATCGACGCATACATTACCATGAGGCTCGCTCCGTGGGATTACGCTGCAGGCTGTATTTTGCTGAACGAAGTCGGAGGCATTTATACAACAATTGAAGGGGAGCCCTTCACGTTTTTAGACAACCACAGCGTGCTTGCGGGAAATCCGGCGATACATAAAATCATTTTTGACGACTATTTGCATGCTGACAAGTAGAGATTTTGAAGAGGCGGATCTCAGCTTCTTGGAGCAATTAGCAGAAGCCCATCCCGTGTGGAAAAAAGAGGAGCTTGGAACAAAAGATGCTGCGAGCTTTATGCTTACGTACTCCATGTATAACGGAACATGGCTCGTATGGGAGGATGATGGGATTCCGGCCGCCGTCAGCTTTCATTTGGAATGGGCGCCCTCAAACGGTAAGCCGTGGCTTGGAACCGTGGCGGTACGTCCCGAAGCAGAGCATAAAGGATTTGCCCGCGCGATGATAGAAAAGATTGCAAGCAGGCTGAAAGCGGAAAATAAAGCTATGTTTGCAGCCGTTCCGGTTGACAGGCAGGAATGGGTTCTGTTTTTAAGCCAATGCGGCTTTGAGCAGCTGAAACTTGAAAAAGACGACCGGGAAAATACGTATATAATTTTGGTAAAACCATTGTGAAAAGCCGCCGTGTAAAACCGGCGGCTTTTTTTATTGACAGCTGTAAGAACGTTTTTCAATATGACAAAAAGAGACCGGATATTTCCGGTCTCCTTATAATTACAATCCGACTGCATTCCATGCAGCTTCTACGCTGGCAGCGTCTTGAGAACCGTAAAGGTCACGCGCTGATTGAATTAAAGCCGCTTTTGCATCTTTAAAACTGGAAGAAGGAGTGAGGTATACCGTTAATGCACGATAGTAAATTTGCTCCGCCTTTTTCACGCCGATTTTTGTAATCGTATTGTACGCAGCTTTATTCGGAATTCCGCTGTTTGTATGAACGCCGCCGTAGTCGCCGTCATCGTTGTTCGGAAGGTTTTGGTAATTTCTGTAATGGTCAGGCTGACCGTATTTTGTCGGATTTGATAAGCTGCGGAGAGCCGGCTGGCTGACCGTAATATCTTCACCGATATCCCAGTCCTCAGTATCATTAAAGTATCCAAATACATCAGAGAAGGATTCATTTAAAGCGCCCGGCTGATTTTCATAATTCAGGTTTGCTGTTTCCTGTGTGACGCCGTGCGTCATTTCATGAGCGGTTACGTCCATTGAGCCGGAAAGAGGAGAGAAGAATGAACCGTCACCGTCACCATAAATCATTTGATCGCCGATCCATGCGGCGTTATTGTATCTGCTGCCAAAGTGAACGGACGATACGATTTTGCCGCCTCTATTATCATAGCTGTTGCGTTTAAAAGTCTGATAGAAATAATCATACACTTTGCCGAGATTGTAATGTGCATCAACGGCAGCGCGCTGAGAAGAAGTCGTGAATTGGTTTGTGCTGCTTGATACTAACGTACCCGGCAGGTTAGATTGGCGATTTTGCAGATCATACGTAATAATTTGTGTTCCGGTTGGTTTAGAAAGATCGCGTAATACATATTTTCCGCCTTCAGATGAAATATTTAATGATACCGATTTTCCTTTAAGAGTTGTACCTGTTCCGGTTACAGCGGCATGCTCGACTTTATTTTGCTTTTTCAAGATTTTACCCGTTTCTGCATCAACGGTTACTTCCCAGTTTGCCGGTTCCGGGTCGATGTAGCGGATGGTTACATCATAGGCGAGGCGGTATTTTCCGTCTTTTGTGGCAGCTGCTTTCAGCTCAGCTTTGTTTTTATTTGCAACATTTCCGTTAGAAACGGCTTCAGGTGATTTGCCGATTGCTTTAAAAGCGTGATCCAGCGCCTGGTTTGCGGACAATTTTTTGCTGTTCGCTGTTTCAGCAGAAGATTCGTTGTTTAATTCTCCGTTAATCGCATATACATTGTTGGATTTATCGACGTGAATAATGACCTGAGAGTCTTTAACAGGCACACCATTAACGACAGGCACATAGCGGAAGTGCTTATAGCCGAGGTCATCTGTTGTATGGTCAATCAGTTTCAGTCTTTCAGATGGGTTGCCTTTAAACACCTTGCCGTTTTGTTTCAAGTATTGCTTGATCGCTTTATCACTGACAGAAGGTAATTCAGATTGCACCAATGAGTGCTTCGGCACAAAATTTGTCAGGTTTTCTTTAAGCTGAGGATTTTCAGCAGCCTGAACACCTGGCAAACTGATTGTTAAACTCATAAATGAAGCAGCGACAGCAACAGACAATTTCTTACCTAAACCCACAATAAATCCCCCTTTTTGAAAATAATGAAAACTTATATTGTTATAATAAACCAGTAATCTCACACTCTGCAATAAAAAAATAGGTTTGAAAGATGAATTGATAGAATTGTCCTGTGTAAGCTTCTGTTGGAAGATGTCGGGAGATAAGCCGAGAGGCACGTGTTGATGTAGACATGAGTCGAATGACGCGATTTAGAATAAGAAAAATGACAAATGGAAGCAGAAAAAATGATAGGGGAAAAATTTTATTATCATTGAAACTTTTTTCAGTGCGGGTTGTCTAACCGGGTAAGGCCTTAATAAATGTAAAGGATTGTTACAGATGTCAGACACTTTCAGCCATTTTATTTTGCACTTCGACAGGTACTTTATTTTAAGCAGGCAGAGCGTTTTTATCATTCAGTGGTCAGCCGCTTGCCTTGCCGTTTTATACGCACTTACCTTCCATCCGAAAATCAGCCGACAGGCGATGATGTTTTACGCCGGGTTTCTGCTGCGTGCCATTTTACTGACGGGCATTACAATTGAACTGATTCATCAGGTGCGGATCACTCATTTTACAGCGGGGTATTTGACGTCACAGGGCAGTGAGCTCCTTCCGATTCTCCATCTCTTAATGTATGGGTATGTGCTGCTTACAGCCTTTCACTATATGCTTTTGCCTCAAGAGCAGAAGGGCAAGGGAATATTTTATACCTTTGATCTCACTGTCGTAACGATGCCCGTTATTCAGGTGATCTTCAGTTTTTTCTCCTATTGGAGACACAACCCTGAATACATATCAAAAACAGAAATTTATGAAGCGCTTTGTTTTGCGGTGATTATTTTATTGCTCTTGATTTCTATGAATTTCTTATTCTTTAAGATGTACTGGAAGCCGAAAGCCGTCTTTATCGGTTTGTTTTATGCGGCGGTGATCGGGCTTATGGTTTTCGTGCTCGTCCCGTATCCTGACGACACTACAAAAGATTACGGCAGGCTTTTTCTGTATACAACCTATTTAACGATGGCGGGTTTTTTGATGAGCCATCATTTGTTTCACAGGTCAAAAAGAATAAGCTGCCGGGTGAAAACAGCCCTTGCGGCAGCGATTGCCGTTTGTTTTATTGTCTTTTTAAACCCGCTGTACAATGCCGGGGATGCTGCTTTTGCCATTTCGAAGCCGATTGCAGCTGATTCTGTTGATTATGTCGGTGAGCATATCACCTCAGAAAAAGCGGAACAGATTGTAACGTCATTTTTTCCGGCAAAAGAACCGATTTACTTAGCAGGGACCGATCAGGATCTGCATTATTTTTATCGTTTTAAAACAAAAGATTATGAAGCAGATGTGGATGAAGTCTCACAAATGATACAAGATTACAACTGCCTGAAGAAACCGGAAGGCCGTATATTGACAGAGAAAGAATATCGCAAAAAGTCATTGGAGTTTTTATCTGCGCACGGCCGGAAGCTTGATACAGATCGCATCAAAACGAAAGTAAGGAAAGAAAATCAGCAGATTGTGGTGGAGATTATACCGAAAAAAATGGACATTCATCATGAGCAGCGGGGTGCTGTGTTTTATTGGGAAAAGGAAACCATCATGAGCTTTTCTGAAAACCCGTCAATCTATAAGCTTGAGTCCTTGCCGCAGGTGCACATGTCTCAAAAAGAGATCATCAATAAAACAAAAGCCGTCTCTCGTACGCTGCAAATGTCTGATCAGGCTTTTGATATTACAAATATAAACATCAACAGCGTGATTGGCAGCAGTTTGACGGTTACTGCGAAAAACGGTGCGGAGCTGGAGTTTGATACAGAATCCGGGCGTCTTTTCAAGATTAGGCTCCCAGATGGAAAATCGTCTCTTACAAAGGCCGAGCTTCAAAAAAAGCTTTTCTCATTGCTGGGCGCTGACATGTCAGAGCTTAAGCAAGATAACAAATTGAAAGACGGTTTCGTGTTTCAGGATGCCGGCGGAAAGCACACGATTACACTGCAAAATGATGAGGGGATTACAGAGGTATCTTTAGATGATCGGGGGATGGCTAAAACATTTCCACACACATACGAAGAGGGAAAAAAAGCATTTCGCAAGGCAGCCGCAAAATATAACGGTGTCATCTACAAAAAGCGGGTGAAGCCTGTCACAGCGGCGAAAGACGGTGTGAGATATGATGCGTGGCTTGTGATCATTCAGCCGTTCGGTTCAAACCGCCATGATGCCTATGTGGTAAATGCGGACACTTATAAGGCGGTGAACCTTTATGAACAATAAAGAAAAAAAGTCTGTTTTTCTCGATTTATATGAACTTTATGAGGAAGGAGAGCTTGAGGGCGGCACACTTCAGTGGATGAAGGAACATGAACCGTTGTTCGGAACCGAAGCGGAAAACGCGAAAAAGCAGCATGAGGATGTGATGAAGACGCCGGCGGATGATGCCAGCCAGATCAAATATATGAAACGCTGTGCGTACGTATTATATAGCTTCTTTATCGCGCTCTCGATCTGGATGACAGTGTGGTTTTATTTTTAAATGAAAAACAAGATGTCGATTGAACAGTTATACCGTGAACATTATCAAGATATTATGTATTACTTGTACAGAAGGACGCATGATGCTGAAACCGCTAAGGATCTCGCCCAGGACACGTTTATGAAAGCATTTAACGGGCTTGAGTCGTTTAAAGGCCATTCTTCTATCCGGACATGGCTCTATGCCATTGCCCATCATACATTTATCAATTGGTACAGGCGGGACAGAAAATATCAATTTTCAGTTATCAGCCTGAATGAAGGGCTTCAGCAAACGACATATGAACTGCCGGAACAATACATAAGCCGGACAGACAGGCATGAGGCATTAACCCGGCAGATTCTGCGTTTGAAAAGCGATCAGCAAACCGTTTTGATTTTAAGAGAATTTCAAGAGCTGTCTTATGAAGAGATTGCTGATATTTTGGGTTGGAGCCTTTCAAAGGTGAAAAGCACGCTCCACAGAGCAAGGCTGCAGCTGAAACAGCAATTAGCGGAGCAGAGGAAGGACGGACAGATATGACTTGCTGTTTAGTGAGAGATTTGCTCCCTTTATATATAGAAGGTGATTGCAAAAAAGAGACGGAACGGTTTATAGCCCGCCATCTTGAGGAATGTGAGGAGTGCGGGAGGTTGCATCGTTTGATGAAGGAACCGCTTGAGCTTGATGCCGTCAGGATAACAGAACCCGCCTGTTACGAGGAGGAAGAAAGGCGGTTCAGACAGAAATATTACGGCGTTTTGCTGACAAAAGCCGCCTGCTTGTTCGGCGCGGTGTTCCTGATCATGCTGCTTGTCAATCTGCTGCTGTAAAAAAGCGCCCGGCTAATTGCCGGGCGTCTTTCCATTTATGCAGCTGGATGAAGGCCTGTATAAATGCTTTCCAGCACTTCTTGAGGCAGTGAATTGAAAAAGCCGGCATATAACTGCGCCTGTTCTTTGCCGATGCCTGCTTTCACGGCGAGTTCTTTATCAAACACATAGGCGCCGTCTTCCTTGACGATCACAGTTTGAAGGAGCTGTAGGCTTTGTGAGAAGGCGGTAAACAGCTGATCAACGAAAAGGGCTTCTTTTTCCGTAAAGCCGAGTTCAACTGCTTTTTCTTTATTAAAGGTATATTCGCCGTCTTCTTTCTCAATACATTGAGAAAGAACGCTTAAAAATTCGGTTGAACTGTCCCACAATTTTTGAATGAGCTGTGCTTCTTCTTTGTCCATTCCCAATTCGGCTGCTTTTTCGCTGTCAAAATAATAGACGCCGTCTTTTTCGTCAATCGATTGATTAAGGATGTTAAGCAGCTTTGTAAGATCTTCAGGATTTTTTTGTGCGGCTGATTGCAGGAAATGTGTTTCATCTGGATTCAGCGTTTTTGCTCCGGCAGAATCGAGCGGGCTGAATGCAAGCAAGGCGGCTGAGGCAGTTACGGCGGCTGTTAATGCGGTTTTCTTGAAAAAAGGTGTTTTCATTTCGTTCTCTCCCTGTCATGTGTATTTGCTTACAGTCACAAGTATAGGGAGAGAGATTTGGGATTGAAATAGGTTTTATGGTATTTCCTGCATGACTTTGCCGGACTATTTCAAGGTGCACCGTTTGACTGTCTCTGCTGATGTAACTACGGCAAGTTCCGTTTTTCACGGCTTCCTGACTAGCTGACGGGGGAGGTAAGCCTTAATAATCAGAACATTTTTGCATCATGGAGACGCAAAAAAAGCCTGAATCTTTTATTCAGGCTTTACAAGCGCTTTTTGTGTTTACGGGATTTCAGGATTGGTCATGCTTTTAATCAAGCAGTCCTCGTTCACGCATTTTTTTCTTTAAAGTGAAACCGCTTCCCATCATAACGGTAACGAGAACAAGGCTTCCGATGATGCCCCAGGCGCTTTTTTCTGCGATAGATACGCCGATCAGCATCATGCTGAAAACAGCTGCGAATGCAAATAATAATAAAAGCCAATTGAATTTTTTCATATTTCCATCCCCTTTAACGTCATACCTTCAGTTTACAGAAAAACGTAACGCTTTTAAAGAGGATGTGTGGTATAATATGAAAGTTATCTAATTTTTTTAGGAGATGAAAATGTGAAACTTCGAACCGATCTTCGCAACATCGCGATTATTGCCCACGTTGACCATGGGAAAACGACTTTGGTAGACCAATTGCTTCACCAAGCCGGAACATTCCGTGCCAACGAAAATATTGCTGAACGCGCAATGGATTCAAACGATCTTGAACGTGAACGCGGTATTACAATTCTTGCGAAAAATACTGCGATTAACTATAAAGATACACGTATTAATATTTTGGATACTCCGGGACACGCAGATTTCGGAGGAGAGGTAGAGCGGATTATGAAAATGGTTGACGGCGTTCTTTTAGTCGTTGACGCATACGAAGGCTGCATGCCGCAAACCCGCTTCGTGCTGAAGAAAGCTCTTGAGCAAAACTTAAATCCGGTTGTTGTCGTTAACAAAATCGACCGTGATTTCGCGCGTCCTGAAGAAGTGATCGATGAAGTTCTTGATTTGTTCATCGAACTTGACGCAAACGAAGAACAGCTTGAATTCCCTGTAGTATACGCTTCCGCCATTAACGGAACGGCAAGCCTTGACCCGAAAAAGCAGGACGAAAACATGGAATCTCTGTATGAAACGATTCTTGAGCATGTGCCTGCGCCGGTTGACAATGCTGACGAGCCTCTTCAATTCCAAGTGGCTTTGCTTGATTACAACGATTACGTCGGCCGTATCGGTATCGGACGTGTTTTCCGCGGCACGATGAAAGTCGGCCAGCAAGTCTCCTTGATGAAGCTTGACGGAACGGTGAAATCTTTCCGCGTAACGAAAATTTTCGGCTTCCAAGGGCTGAAACGCGTGGAAATTGAAGAAGCGAAAGCGGGAGACCTCGTGGCGGTTTCCGGTATGGAAGACATCAACGTAGGGGAAACGGTTTGTCCGGCTGACCATCATGAGCCGCTGCCTGTTCTGCGCATTGATGAGCCTACCCTTCAAATGACGTTTGTCGTCAACAACAGTCCGTTTGCGGGACGGGAAGGTAAATTTGTTACAGCCCGAAAAATTGAAGAGCGTCTGAACGCGCAGCTTCAAACTGACGTCAGTCTGCGTGTCGAGCCGACAGCATCACCTGACGCGTGGGTCGTTTCAGGCCGCGGTGAGCTTCACTTATCCATTTTGATTGAAAACATGCGCCGTGAGGGCTATGAGCTTCAGGTGTCTAAACCTGAGGTTATCATTAGAGAAATCGACGGGGTAACTTGTGAGCCGGTTGAACGCGTTCAAATCGACGTGCCAGAAGAGCACACTGGTTCTGTCATGGAATCAATGGGTGCCAGAAAAGGCGAAATGCTCGATATGATTAATAACGGAAACGGCCAAGTGCGCCTGATCTTTACCGTTCCTTCACGCGGTCTTATCGGCTACTCTACTGAATTTTTGTCACTGACGCGCGGTTTCGGTATCCTTAACCACACGTTTGACAGCTATCAGCCGATGCAAAAAGGCCAAGTCGGGGGACGCCGCCAAGGTGTGCTCGTGTCTATGGAAAACGGAAAAGCGACATCTTACGGAATTCAAGGTATTGAAGACCGCGGCGTGATTTTCGTTGAACCGGGCACAGAGGTTTATGAAGGAATGATCGTCGGCGAGCATAACCGCGACAATGACCTCGTGGTGAATGTCAGCAAAATGAAACAGCAGACTAACGTCCGTTCTGCGACGAAGGACCAAACGACAACGATTAAAAAAGCGCGCATCATGTCGCTTGAAGAATCGCTGGAGTACTTAAACGACGATGAATACTGTGAAGTAACGCCGGAATCCATCCGTTTAAGAAAGAAAATCCTGAACAAAAACGAACGTGAAAAAGCGGCGAAAAAGAAAAAAACAGCAGGAATGTCTTAATCACTTGCAGAATTTGAAAAGATAGAACCCGAACGTAAAAGGGGAGGGAATCTTTTTGAATGAAGTGAGCGAACGGCTGTCGTTCTTTGCAGCTCTTTATCAAGTGGATCAGCATCCGCTGACGGGGATGTGGCTGTTATACGGAACGATAGTTGTGCTTTCGGTGATTGTGTTTAAACTGGGCTTTGCCAAACGGCTGCCGGTTTTAAAGGCTGCGGCCGTTTATCTTTTTCTTGTGCTCGGCTGCACTGTGCTGACCTTTTTCGGTGTCTTTTTGCCGGTAGGGGAGGGCTTGGTTGTCGCCGCCTTGATTTTGATAATCTACAAAATCCGACTGCACCAGTCAAAAAAAGGACAGTCAGCTAAACCGCAATAAAAAAATGACCTTGCCTCCCGGCGGGGTCATTTTTATTTCGATCTATTTTTTCACTTTATCTTTTTTCGCTTTTTGTCCGGGATGAAAGGAGAAATGTCCGGTTTTCAGCCGCGCCTCTGTCTTGATTTTGATTCGATCATGGCATTCCCGGCACATATATGTATGAATCGGGCGGTTGCGGAGGCGTTTGGCTGTCAGTGTTTCATCATCAATTTGTTCAAGTTTGTCGCAAATGGAACATTTTACTCTCATTGATTTTTTCACCTCTTTCACTATGACAAGCATTATAACACGGATCCGCCGGGGGCCAAAATAAGAAGAAGAAAAGAAAACAACGCCCGGCATATGTGCAGGGCGTTGTTTCTTACTGCCGGTTTTTCATATGATGATCCGATTGATCGTTCTGTTCTTGCTGTAACTTGTTTTGGTCCTTTTGGTTAAGCTGATCATTATTTGATTTTGTCGGTGATTCTTTCTCATTGTCCGTCACATTGTTTGGCACTTCCGGCAGCACCCGGCCGACAATGGCGGCGAGTTCATCCAAAATGCCTGAGACAGGGCGGCCAGCCTTAATATCCTTGCCCATTCCTTTTAATCGGGCGACTGTATCAGGATCGGCGACCACAACGGCATTTGCGCCGTAAGGATCATTTTTTAATGCTTGGGCCACGGTATATTTAATGGTTTCCACTTTGCTTCTTTCTAAATTATCCTCAACATCGATTCCGACAACGGAATACCGTCCGAGAACAACCGCAGTCGCGTCTGTTATACCGGGGATTTTTTCCGTTACCTCAACAAGATGTCTGGCGATGTCTGTCCGGCCTGGATTGTTATTTGTATCAGAAGCCGTATTTTTGACATGAATCGGTTTTGTTTCCTGCTGATTGGCTGATTCATTTTGAGCGGCGCGGTCCCGCCCGTCCTGTACAGCGTTGCAGCCTGTCAAAATGAAAAGAGCTTGTATGATAATGAAAAGAATTCGCACTGACAGATTCCCTCCTTTAATGCTTTCATTTATTTTATTGTTGAATTAACCTTCTATCTTTATTCACCAAAACATATATTTTAGCAGGCATCTCCGTTTTTCAACTGAAGAGAAGCATATGCTGGGCTTTGATCCTTATATCAGGAGGCTGAGACTTGAGTAAAATTTATGTGTTAGATACGAATGTACTATTGCAGGATCCTAACGCCATTTTTTCCTTTGAAGAACACGAAGTTGTCATCCCTGCCGTTGTGCTCGAAGAGGTCGATTCAAAAAAGCGGTATATGGACGAGGTCGGAAGGAATGCGAGGCACGTATCTAAGCTGATAGACGGACTCAGGCAAAAAGGAAGGCTGCATGAAAAAGTTCCGCTTGAAAGCGGAGGAACGATCAGAATTGAACTGAACCACCGATCATTTCATCAGCTCCAAGAAATTTTTATTGAAAAAACAAATGACAACCGTATTCTGGCGGTGGCAAAAAATTTAAGCCTTGAAGAAGAAACAAAGGAAAACGGGCGCCTCGTCATCCTGGTCAGCAAAGATGTGCTTGTCAGAGTGAAGGCGGATGCCATCGGGCTTTTGGCTGAGGATTTTTTAAACGACAGAGTCGTTGATCATGATGCAGTCTACAGCGGATACAAAGATGTATACATGAATAAAGAGCTGTTCACATCGTTTTACAAAAACAAACAAATCACCGTGCAAGAGCTGCCTCAGCATCAGTTTTACCCAAATCAATTTGTGCTGATGAAGGATGAATTGGGGGGCTCTTCGTCTGCGGTCGGCATTGCTGATAAAAAGGGAGAAGCCGTAAAAAGACTTGTCTTCGATGATGAACATGTGTGGGGGATCAGACCGAGAAACGTCCAGCAGACAATGGCGATTGAACTCTTGCTGCGGGAAGATATTCCGCTTGTTACATTAATAGGTAAAGCGGGAACCGGGAAAACTCTGCTCGCCCTCGCTGCGGGGCTTTTACAAACGGAGGATTTAGGTATTTATAAAAAGCTGATCGTCGCACGGCCGATCGTTCCGGTAGGGAAGGATATTGGATATTTGCCGGGTGAAAAAGAGGAAAAGCTTAAGCCTTGGATGCAGCCGATATTCGATAATCTTGAATTTTTGTTCAATGCGAAAAAGCCGGGTGAGCTTGAAGCGATTTTGGCCGGTATCGGTTCGATTCAGGTCGAGGCGCTGACATACATCCGGGGAAGAAGCATTCCGGATCAATTTATTATTATTGATGAGGCGCAAAATCTGACGAGGCATGAGGTGAAAACGCTTTTGACAAGGGTCGGTGAGGGCAGCAAAATTGTCCTGATGGGCGATCCGGAGCAAATAGATCACCCATATTTAGACAGTTTAAATAACGGACTTGCTTATGTTGTGGAACGGTTTAAAGGACAAACCGTTTCAGGCAGCGTCAAGCTTGTGAAAGGCGAAAGGTCCGGCCTTGCCCAGCTGGCAGCCGATTTGCTATAGGACTTCGATTTCTTTTACGCCGGTTATCGGCTCATCAAAGTTTTCGTCCACATAAATATGGATGGGACCGCCGTCTTGGAGCGGCTTGCCCGCTTCGCTGAAATGAGCGATGCTTTCAAGCGCCTTTTCCAGCGGTACGGCGGTTCTCTTTGAGTCTGAAATAAAGACGCATCGGACAGCGCTTTCTTTCGGTTCCGCGTTTAATAAAACCGCGCCCAGCTTCATTGCGAAACTGCCGTTCATCAGCTTTTCCTTTTCAAAGCGTTTTTCGCTTTTTAATGTCGGCGGCGAAATGCGCCCTTCTCTGATCACACGCTCTGTATCAATCGTATGTTCATCCGTTTCAGCCGTGCCGTCTGGATGAACGGGCTGCTGTTTCTCAAACGGAAACTTGCGGTCATCAAAAATCCAGACACTCGGGTCAATTGTAATTGGGTATGTTACATTTCCTTTAACTTGAATAACGCTCATGGTGAAGCCCCCCTTTTATCTAAAGTATAAAAGTTTTCGCATGAATTGTCACTTTGCGTCACAAATTAGATGTAAAGAAGGCAGCGAAGTGAGGATGATCGAGATGGTGTGCCGGCATAACCGGGAGCTGGAGGCGTTAGTTCAGGAAGCGAAAAAAATGACCGAGAAAGGCATGGTCGCCGACTACATTCCGGCTTTGGCTGAATCGGAGAAAAACAGCCTTTCCGTCACAATTTATCATGCGGAAAATACATGTCTGTCGGCAGGCGATGATGATCAAACATTTACGCTGCAGAGTATTTCGAAGGTGCTTACTCTTGCGCTTGTATTAATGGATTACGGGAAAGAAAAGGTATTCAGCTATGTGGGGCAGGAGCCGACGGGAGACCCGTTTAATTCCATTATTAAGCTTGAGACCGTGAATCCGAGCAAGCCTTTAAATCCGATGATTAATGCGGGCGCCCTTGTGGTCACAAGTTTAATTAAGGGACAGTCTGCGAAAGAAAGTCTGGATTATTTGCTCGGATTTATCAGAAGGCTTGCGAACAATCCTGATATTACATACTGCAAGCACGTAGCAGAATCAGAATTCCGCTCCTCGATGATTAATCGCGCGATGTGCTATTACATGAAGCAATATGATATTTTCGAAGGCGATGTTGAAGAGGTGATGGACCTGTATACGAAGCAATGTGCAATTGAGATGACCAGCCTGGATTTAGCCAAAATCGGCTGCGTATTCGCACTTGACGGAAAGCATCCGGAGACGGGAGAGCAGGTCATCTCAAAAGATGTCGCAAGAATTTGTAAAACCTTTATGGTGACATGCGGCATGTACAATGCGAGCGGAGAGTTTGCGATCAAAGTCGGCATCCCGGCGAAAAGCGGCGTATCAGGGGGGATCATGGGTATTTCGCCTTATAACTTCGGCATCGGGATTTTCGGCCCGGCGCTGGACGAAAAAGGCAACAGTATAGCGGGTGTGAAGCTTCTGGAAATCATGTCTGAGATATACAGGCTGAGTATTTTTTAAAACATTTTTTTATCATAACATCAGCTTAAATCCTCTTGCAATTTCAGCTGATACCCTTTATGATAAATAGAAGAATTAGGTACTCGCCTGGGGAACGGAGGGATACTTTTGGCTTCAGAGATTATAGTTGACCATCAGCAGAAAGCATTTGAGCTGTTGAAGCTAGATGCTGAGAAGATTTTGAAGCTGATCCGAGTACAAATGGATAACTTAACGATGCCTCAATGTCCTCTTTATGAAGAGGTTTTGGATACTCAGATGTTCGGACTGTCGAGGGAAATCGATTTTGCTGTCCGCCTGGGATTAGTTGATGAAAACGACGGAAAAGAACTGCTGGACAGATTGGAAAGAGAACTGTCCGCTTTGCATGACGCGTTTACAGGAAAATAAATGATCAAACTCAAACTTTTCAACGGTTTGGGTTTTTTTATAACCGTAAACGTTTTTTTACACCTTTTTTTCAAGAGACGGTCTCTTAATCTGCATTTCATCCGAAAAACTATAAAGAAACTGCGTAAATTGTATATGAATTATAGTAAAATATAATACGCAATAAGTATTAAACGTAAGCTTTAAGCAGGAAAGAGGATGTTATGTTTAAAAGAATGTTAAAATCTTACGATTATTCATTGATATGCGCTATCATTTTGCTGTGCAGTTTCGGACTGTTGATGGTATACAGCTCAAGTATGATTACCGCTGTTTCGCGCTATGGGGTGAGCAGTGATTATTTCTTTAAACGGCAGCTGTTTGCTTTCATTGCAGGGAGCGTTTTGTTTATCATCATGGCCGTATTTCCTTACAAAGTGCTGGCCCACCAAAAAATTCAAAAATTTATATTGCTCGCCTCATTGGCTGCGCTGTGCGCGCTGTTTGTTTTCGGACATGTTGCCGGAAACGCGCAAAGCTGGTTTAAAATAGGCGGAATGGCCATTCAGCCGGGGGAATTTGTAAAGCTGACGCTTATTTTGTATCTTGCGGCTGTTTATGCAAAAAAACAAAGCTATATTGACCAGCTTTTAACGGGGATTGCGCCTCCGGTGATCGTTACCGTTGTCGTTTGCGCGCTTATTGCCATCCAGCCTGACTTCGGAACCGCGATGATTATCGGTTTAATTGCGCTCTGCGTCATTCTTTGCTCGGGCTTCAGCGGCAAAACACTGCTCAGGCTTGTCGTGATGGCGGGAATCGTCTTGCTTCTTGTCAGCCCGCTTATTTATTTGAATTGGGACAGCATATTAACACCGGGGCGTTTAAGCCGGTTTGAAAGCCTTGAAAACCCATTCAAATATGCGAGCACGTCCGGCCTGCAAATTGTAAACTCGTATTATGCGATCGGCTCAGGCGGATTTTTCGGACTCGGCCTAGGTGAAAGTATTCAAAAATACGGATACCTGCCTGAATCACATACTGACTTTATTATGGCAGTCATTTCAGAAGAACTAGGCATTTTCGGTGTCTTGTTTGTTATCCTATTACTCGGTTTTGTCGTGTTAAAAGGGTTTTATATTGCCAGGAAATGTGAAGATCCGTTCGGAAGCCTTTTGGCAATTGGAATTTCAAGCATGATTGCTATCCAATCTTTTATTAATCTCGGCGGTGTGAGCGGTTTAATTCCGATCACCGGAGTTCCGCTTCCGTTTATCAGTTACGGAGGGTCATCATTGCTCTTATTATTAACGAGCGCGGGGATTTTAGTGAATGTAAGTATGCATGTGAAGTACTCAGAAAAAAAGAAAAAGAGGGAACCTGTTCTGCCGAAGGGAAGCCAAAGAAGACAGGCGGAAAAAACTGTGTATCTGTAAAAAACAAATGTATACACGGGGAGGATATTCCTTTATTATAAAGTACATATTTATTTAGGCCAAGGGGGAGAGAAGTTTGTCACAACAGTCCATCCAAAAAGTGTTAGTAGCAAACAGGGGAGAAATCGCGATCCGGATTTTCCGGGCGTGCACAGAGTTGAACATCAGAACGGTAGCCGTTTATTCAAAAGAAGATTCCGGTTCCTATCATCGCTACAAAGCGGATGAAGCATATATTGTCGGAGAAGGCAAAAAACCGATTGATGCGTATCTTGATATTGAAGGAATTATTGAAATCGCTAAAAGAAACAGCGTGGATGCCATTCATCCGGGCTACGGATTCTTATCTGAAAATATCCAATTTGCGAGACGCTGCGAAGAAGAAGGCATCGTATTTATCGGGCCGACTTCAGAGCATTTAGATATGTTTGGTGACAAGGTGAAGGCCCGCGAGCAGGCTGAAAAAGCCGGCATCCCAGTCATTCCCGGAAGTGACGGGCCGGCTGAAACGCTTAAAGATGTCGAACAATTTGCAAAAGTTCACGGATATCCGTTTATCATTAAAGCGTCACTTGGCGGCGGCGGCCGGGGCATGAGAATCGTCAGAAGCGAAAGTGAATTGAAAGATTCGTTTGAACGCGCCAAATCTGAGGCGAAAGCCGCTTTCGGAAACGACGAAGTGTATGTTGAAAAACTGATCGAAAATCCGAAGCATATTGAAGTGCAAGTAATCGGAGATAAAGAAGGCAATGTCGTTCATCTGTATGAAAGAGACTGTTCCGTCCAAAGACGCCACCAAAAGGTCATTGAAGTCGCGCCGAGTGTTTCATTGCAGACCGAATTAAGGGACGAGATTTGTGAGGCGGCCGTCGCGCTTGCGAAAAATGTCGGCTATATCAATGCCGGAACAGTTGAGTTTCTCGTCGCGGATAATGAATTTTTCTTTATCGAAGTAAATCCACGCGTACAAGTGGAGCATACCATTACGGAGATGATTACGGGCGTTGATATTGTGCAGACGCAGATCCTTGTCGCACAGGGGCACCGCCTGCACAGCCGGGCTGTCAATATCCCTCAGCAGAAAGATATCGTCACAAACGGTTATGCCATTCAATCGCGCGTGACCACAGAAGATCCGCTGAATGATTTTATGCCTGACACGGGTAAAATTATGGCATACCGATCCGGCGGAGGGTTCGGTGTCCGTCTTGACACGGGAAACAGCTTCCAGGGCGCTGTCATTACGCCTTATTATGATTCCCTCCTCGTTAAGCTGTCGACATGGGCTTTAACGTTTGATCAAGCTGCGGCGAAAATGGTCCGCAACCTGCAGGAATTCAGAATCAGGGGCATTAAAACCAATATTCCGTTCCTTGAAAACGTGGCAAAACATGATAAATTTCTGACGGGGCGGTATGATACATCGTTTATCGACACAACGCCTGAATTGTTCATATTCCCTAAACAGAAGGACCGCGGGACGAAAATGCTCAACTATATCGGAAATGTGACGGTAAACGGTTTTCCGGGTATTGGGAAAAAAGAAAAACCTGCATTTGATAAACCGCAGCTCGTTACGTTAGGTCTCGGAGAAAAGCCTGTGAACGGAACAAAGCAGATACTTGATGAAAGAGGCGCAGAGGGGCTTGCGGACTGGGTAAAAGAGCAAAAGTCCGTTCTTTTAACTGATACGACTTTCAGGGATGCCCATCAGTCATTATTGGCGACTAGAATCAGAACAAATGATTTGAAGAGAATCGCAAATCCTACGGCTGCATTATGGCCTGAGCTGTTCAGCCTTGAGATGTGGGGAGGCGCGACATTCGATGTAGCATACCGCTTCTTAAAAGAAGATCCTTGGAAGCGCCTGGAGGATCTCCGGAAAGAAGTGCCGAACACTTTGTTTCAAATGCTGCTCCGCTCTTCGAACGCCGTCGGCTATACAAACTATCCAGACAATGTCATCAAGGAATTTGTGAAGCAGTCAGCTGAATCGGGAATTGATGTATTCCGGGTATTTGACAGCTTAAACTGGGTGAAAGGCATGACGCTGGCCATTGATGCCGTTCGTGAAACAGGCAAAGTGGCGGAGGCTGCGATTTGTTATACAGGGGATATTCTTGATAAGAACCGGACGAAATATGATCTGAATTATTACCTCTCAATGGCGAAGGAGCTTGAAGCTTCCGGCGCGCATATTCTCGGCATTAAGGACATGGCCGGTTTGCTTAAGCCTCAAGCTGCATATGAGCTTGTGTCAGCACTTAAGGAAGCGATTGATATTCCTGTCCATCTGCATACGCATGATACGAGCGGCAACGGCATCTATCTGTATGCTAAAGCTGTTGAAGCGGGTGTGGATATTGTTGATGTTGCTGTCAGCTCGATGGCAGGTTTGACATCCCAGCCGAGCGCAAGCGGATTTTATTATGCGCTGGAAGGAAACAGCCGCCGTCCCGAGATGAATGTGCAGAATGTTGAAAGACTGTCACAGTATTGGGAATCCGTACGCCATTATTACAGTGAGTTTGAAAGCGGCATGAAGTCTCCTCATACTGAAATTTACAACCATGAAATGCCTGGCGGACAGTACAGCAACCTTCAGCAGCAGGCCAAAGGCGTCGGCCTTGGCGAACGCTGGAATGAAGTAAAAGACATGTACAGCGTCGTCAACCGCATGTTTGGCGATGTCGTCAAAGTAACGCCGTCTTCTAAAGTTGTCGGAGATATGGCGCTTTACATGGTGCAAAATAATTTAACAGAACAAGATATTTATGATAAAGGCGAAACGCTTGATTTTCCGGATTCAGTTGTCGAGCTGTTTAAAGGGCAGATCGGCCAGCCGCACGGCGGATTTCCGGAAAAACTGCAAAAACTGATTCTTAAAGGGCAAACGCCGATTACGGTAAGACCGGGTGAACTGCTTGAGCCGGTATCATTCGACGGCATTAAAGAAGAATGGAAGGAAACCCATCAGCTGGAATTGAGTGATCAAGATGCTATTGCGTATGCACTTTATCCGAAAGTGTTCACTGAATATGTCAAAACAGCTGAACATTACGGGGACATTTCCGTTTTGGACACGCCGACCTTCTTCTATGGCATGACGCTCGGCGAAGAAATTGAAGTTGAAATCGAGCGCGGAAAAACGCTGATCGTGAAGCTTGTGTCTATCGGAGAGCCGCAGCCTGATGCAACGCGTGTCGTTTATTTCGAATTGAACGGCCAGCCGCGTGAGGTTGTCATTAAAGATGAAAGCATCAAATCATCCGTACAGGAAAAATTAAAGGCCGATCGGACAAACCCGAGCCATATCGCCGCCTCAATGCCAGGGACCGTTATTAAATTGTTAACGGAAACCGGCGCGAAGGTGAATAAAGGCGATCATTTAATGATCAATGAAGCGATGAAAATGGAGACGACTGTGCAGGCGCCATTCTCTGGAACAATTCAGCAGATTCATGTGAAAAATGGCGAACCGATTCAAACAGGCGATTTACTGATTGAGATTGAAAAAGCGTAATTGATGAAAAGCCGGAGCATGCAACGCCATGGTCCGGCTTTTTTTATAAAAAGATCGGAAGGTATAGGTGAAGGGGAGTTTTTGTTCAAAAAAAGGCCGAAGCTGCTGAGCTTTGGCCTTTTTTGCATCAGCCGTTCTGCTGTTTAGATTCATAGCGGAAACGGGCGATTAATAATAGGAAATAACATAAGACGCCGAACAATCCGGCGATAAAGAGCGAATGGGCAAGCGCGAAACCGGTCGCCATTTCGGAATAAACGACCATGATCCCTGATATCGCCTGCAATAAAACGAAGGCGAGTGCCGCCATCCAGCCCCAGAGAATCTGTTTTTGATCTTTGTAAGAACGAACAGCGTGCACGGCTGCGATAATGATCCATACAAATAACAAGAGCGCCGCCGTCCGGTGGCCCATCTGCACCCATTCCTGGAAGCGGACAGGAAGCCCGTGGTTCAGCCTGCTGCAAAGCGGAACATTCGGACAGGCCAGGCTTGAACTGGTATGGCGCACATAAGCGCCCGTATAAACGACGACATATGTGTAAATCAAAAGCCCGATCATATGCACCTGCATTTTCTTGCCGATACGAAGCGGTTTGACGAGCTTTCTGACTGATTTATCAGCTTCAAATATGAGCAGCGTTAAAATCAAAACGGAAGCGAAAGAAATCAGCGATATGCCGAAATGAAGCGCCATAATCAGCGCGTTTGAGCCGAAAACAACCGCCAATGCGCCGAGGAGCGCCTGTAAAAATAAAAAGATAATGGACATAATGGCGAGAAAGGTTGTCTCACGGAAAACCGGCGTGACTTTTCTCCACGCCCAAAAAGCGAGACTCAGGACGAGAACGATGGATACACCGCTTGCGAGCCTGTGGCTCCATTCAATGATCGACGCGGCGTTCAGTTCCGGGAAAAACCGGCCGTTACATAACGGCCACTGCCTTCCGCAGCCGAGACCCGACCCCGTTTTTGTGACGAGGGCCCCGCCTATCAGGACGACGAGCATGACAAATGTCGTCAGCACACCTAGTGCTTTTAATGCTTTATTCATTATACATTCACCTTCTTAACAAACTGAACAAATTTATATACGTACCAAGTGTAAGCGAATATGTGTTTTGTGGCAATTCTCAATTCTGTTT
The DNA here is from genome assembly GCF_018613535.1 of Bacillus sp. ISL-51. Classification (GTDB taxonomy): domain Bacteria; phylum Bacillota; class Bacilli; order Bacillales; family Bacillaceae; genus Bacillus. The sequence goes on along the minus strand of NZ_JAGGQB010000005.1, from coordinate 224,754 downwards.
GTTCACAAAAATATAATAGAATCAGGACTTCTTATATTATGGGGTTGATTATTCCACATGGGTCTGATAGAAATAAAGTAACCGCTTTACTCAAAATCGGCGAATTTGGTAAAATTCATAAAAAGTTCACAAATAAATTCCTGTTTCTCGTTTAATATTTAAGAGGATGTTTTTTTACAAGGAATTATCTTGTATGATAGAGTTGCAGGTCTTAAAAAACCTGTTTTAGGTTTGTAAGGGAGGTTTACGTTATGGCTAATTCCAGAATTTTAAACGATACAGCTATAGACGGGCAGATTGAAGAGACGACGGCATGGAAGGATTTCCTTTCTCTTATTAAAATAGGAATCGTCAATTCAAATTTAATTACGACTTTTACCGGAATGTGGCTTGCGTTACATATATCCGGTCTAAGCTTTTTAGGCAATTTAAACACCGTGCTTCTTACATTAATCGGTTCTTCTTTGATCATCGCCGGTTCCTGTGCCATTAACAACTATTACGACCGGGATATCGATCATTTAATGGAGCGCACGAAAGTAAGGCCGACGGTTACCGGAAAGATTCAGCCGAATCAAGCGCTGTGGTCAGGGATTTTACTCGTTGCTTTAGGACTTATCATGCTTTTAATGACCACCGTGATGGCAGCAGTGATCGGTTTTATCGGCGTATTTACGTACGTTGTTCTTTATACAATGTGGACGAAACGCCGCTATACGATTAATACGGTTGTCGGCAGTGTCTCAGGCGCCGTGCCTCCGTTAATCGGCTGGGCGGCAGTTGATGGGCATATCGGGGTTGTCGCGTGGGTATTGTTCATGATTTTATTCATTTGGCAGATTCCACACTTTTTATCGCTGGCGATTAAAAAAACAGAAGATTACAGAGCCGCAAATATTCCGATGCTGCCGGTTGTGCATGGCTTTGAAGTGACGAAAAGACAGATTATCGTCTGGGTCGCATGCCTATTGCCGCTTCCGTTTTTTCTCGGAAGTCTCGGTCTTCCGATTGTCATTCTCGGCACTTTGTTAAACGTCGGATGGCTCGTTCTCGGACTGATGGGTTTCCGGATGAAAAACATCATGAAGTGGGCAACTCTTATGTTTGTCTATTCACTTAATTACATGACCATTTATTTTGTTGCAATGGTGGTCTTTACTCTATTTTAAAATTGAATAACGACCTTGTTTGATCGCTTCAAAACAAACGATGACAACTAGTAAACGCCGCCTTGACCTTTTGTTTAATCAGGCGGCTTTGCTTTTATACATAGATGGAATTTTAAGTAAAAAATCTCATATTTTAAGAAATGAGGAAATGAAGCATTTCAGTTGGAAGCAGTTTATCTGCTTGTGAACATTCCGTTGAAGTTCATCTTGTACTGATCAAAAAAGGGGTTGGGTGAAATGTTAAAGCGTTGGCGTCTTTTTTCATTATTAGCCTTAGTGCCGCTTTTGTTGAGCGGCTGTGGAAAACCGTTTCTGTCCACACTCAAGCCTGCCGGCGAGGTGGCTGATAAACAGTATGATCTGACCGTGCTCAGCACACTTATTATGGTTGTAGTCGTGGCGGTCGTGGCCGTTATCTTCTTTTATGTCATTGTAAGGTTCAGACGGTCGCGTGTAGGGGAAGACACGATACCGAAACAGGTCGAGGGGAACCGCTTTTTAGAAATCACATGGACGGTCATTCCCATCTTGCTTTTGATTGTTCTTGTCATTCCGGTTGTAATCGACACACTGGCGCTCGCGGATACATCGCCGATGGATAAGAAAAACCGTAAAGCGGAAGATGCGCTCGTTGTGAATGTCAGGGCTAATTTATATTGGTGGGAATTTGAATATCCGGATTACGGAATTGTGACGAGCCAGGAGCTAATCGTTCCGACGGATGAGCGTGTCTATTTCAAACTGAAGTCATCAGATGTAAAGCACTCCTTCTGGATTCCGTCAGCGGGCGGGAAAATTGATACGAATACGGATAATGACAATACCTTCTTTTTAACCTTTGATTCGAAGCGAAGCAAAGAAGCGGGAGAGTATTTCTTCGGCAAATGCGCGGAGCTGTGCGGGCCTTCACACGCGCTGATGGATTTTAAAGTGAAGCCGCTTTCGTCAAAAGAATTTAAAAACTGGACGAAAGCGATGAAAAATTATAAGCATAAGACGAATTCTGATTTAGCCGCACAAGGCGAAGAGCTGTTTAAGGAGAAAAACTGCCTGAGCTGCCATGCGGTTGAGCCTAATGATAAACGGGCAGAAGCGGCGAGAACGGCTCCGAACCTGGCAACCTTCGGCGAACGGCTCAAAGTAGCCGGGATCAAGGATTCGAATAAAAAAAATGTGAAGGCTTGGCTGAAAGATCCGGAGAGCATTAAGCCGGGAAACAAAATGACAGGCTCGTATCCGAAGCTGACAGATTCTGAAACGGATGCGCTGTATGAATATTTAAAAGGGTTAAAAGCGGAAAGCAAGTGAGGACAGGGAGATATTTGGGGGGAGGTCGCAAATGTTGAATACGCTTACAGAAAAGCGGAAAAGAGGCTCTTTGCTTTGGGATTATTTGACGACGGTTGACCATAAAAAAATCGCGATTCTATACATGATCGCCGGGGGATTTTTCTTCGTAGTCGGCGGGCTTGAGGCGATGCTTATCAGGATTCAGCTCTTAAGGCCTGACAACCATTTCGTCAGTTCGCAGCAATTTAATGAAATTATGACGATGCACGGAACGACAATGATTTTCCTTGCGGCTATGCCGCTTTTATTCGGACTGATGAACGCCGTCGTGCCGCTTCAGATCGGAGCCCGTGATGTCTCATTTCCATTTTTGAACGCGCTCGGCTTCTGGCTGTTTTTCTTCGGGGGGATTTTTCTGAATCTGAGCTGGTTTTTAGGCGGCGCCCCTGACGCCGGCTGGACATCTTATGCGTCACTTGCGCTGCATTCAAAAGGGCATGGCATTGATTTCTTCGTGCTTGGTCTGCAAATATCGGGGTTAGGGACATTGATTGCCGGGATTAACTTCTTGGCAACCATTATTAATATGAGGGCGCCCGGTTTGTCCTATATGAGAATGCCGCTGTTTACGTGGACGACATTTGTGGCGTCGGCACTCATCTTATTTGCTTTTCCTCCGCTCACGGTCGGCTTGGCGCTGATGATGCTGGACCGTTTGTTCGGAACGAATTTCTTTAATCCTGAGCTCGGAGGAAATACGATTATTTGGGAACACTTGTTTTGGATTTTCGGGCACCCGGAAGTATATATTTTAATCCTTCCTGCTTTCGGGATTTTTTCAGAAGTGATTCCCGTATTTGCGAGAAAACGGCTGTTCGGATATTCCTCAATGGTCTTTGCGATTGTGCTGATCGGCTTCCTCGGATTTATGGTATGGGTGCACCACATGTTCACGACAGGACTCGGACCGATTGCCAACGCGATTTTTTCTGTTGCTACGATGGCAATTGCGGTGCCGACGGGTATTAAAATTTTTAACTGGCTCCTGACGATCTGGGGAGGAAACGTCAAGTTTACGACCCCTATGCTGTACGCGGTGGCATTTATCCCTTCTTTCGTTCTCGGCGGGGTGACGGGTGTCATGCTGGCTGCGGCCGCGGCCGATTACCAGTTCCATGATACGTACTTTGTCGTTGCCCATTTCCATTATGTCATTATCGGCGGTGTTGTGTTCGGCATCCTTGCCGGTGTGCACTTCTGGTGGCCGAAGATGTTCGGTAAGGTGCTTAACGAAACGATGGGAAAGATCTCGTTCATCTTATTTTTTATCGGTTTTCACTTAACTTTCTTCATCCAGCATTTTCTCGGATTGATGGGAATGCCGCGGCGTGTTTACACGTTTCTTCCTGACCAGGGTCTTGATACGGGCAACCTCATCAGTTCAATCGGTGCATTTTTTATGGCCGGTGCGGCTGTTTTATTGGTAGTCAATATCATTTATACCTCTGTAAAAGGCAAATACGTCGGAAGTGACCCATGGCTTGACGGGCGTACACTTGAATGGGCCGTATCTTCACCGCCGCCTGAATACAATTTTAAGCAGCTGCCATTTGTAAGAGGGCTTGATCCGCTTTGGATCGAAAAGCAGGCCGGAAATCAGGGGATGGCACCCGCAGAGCCTGTAGAAGACATTCATATGCCGAACGGTTCCATTTTGCCGCTCATCATTTCTTTTGGGCTATTTGTCGCAGCATTCGGTCTTTTGTATCGCTCCGACCATTCTTGGGGGCTTCCCGTCATCTTTATAGGGCTTGGCATTACGTTCTTTTCCATGCTGCTGCGCTCTGTAATTGATGATTACGGCTATCATATTCATAAAGAAGATTTGCCGAATGATGATAAAGGGGTGAAGGCGTAATGCAGCTTCAGGAAAAAATGACGGCTGAAACCTTTCCGGCTTCTCCTGAAAAAGAAACGCTGGAGGGGAAAAATAAGTTTTTAGGATTTTGGCTTTTTCTCGGCGGGGAAACCGTTTTGTTTGCCTCGCTTTTTGCGACATTTCTCGCCTTAAGGCAGTCGAAAGCCGGGGGGCCGTCCACCGCTGAGATGTTTGAGCTTCCGATTGTGTTTATTGCTACGATGCTGCTGTTAACGAGCAGCTTAACAAGTGTGTACGCGATGTATCATATGAAAAATTTCTCGTTCGGAAAAATGCAGCTGTGGCTTCTGATTACCATCTTATTGGGGGCGGGATTTTTAGGCGTAGAAATTTATGAGTTTACACATTACACTCATGAATTCGGATTCACCATCACAAGCTCTGCGCTCGGTTCAGCGTTTTACACGCTTGTCGGAACACACGGAGCCCACGTGGCGTTCGGCCTTTTATGGATCAGCACACTTATGATCCGAAATGCAAAAAGAGGGCTCAGCCTTTATAATGCGCCAAAATATTATGTTGCCAGTTTATATTGGCATTTTATCGATGTCGTGTGGGTCTTTATCTTTACCGTTGTATATTTAATGGGGATGGTGGGATAACGATGGACGATAAAAAAAACAGAGGGACTGTCAGTACGGATCTTGAATACCGGAAAAAGAAAAATGCCGAGGAGATGAAATATCAAATCATGTCCTTCGGTTTAATGATCGGCCTTACGCTTGTCGCGTTTCTGACGGTGGCGGCCGATGGCATCGCGAGCTGGTTTACAATGCCGTTTCTCATCCTGCTTGCAGTCATCCAAGTCATTTTTCAGCTGTTTTATTTTATGCATATGAGCCAAAAAGGGCATGAAGCGCCGTCATTATTTCTGTATTCGGGAATATTTGTCGCGTTTATCACCGTGCTGGCATTTGTCACGATTATTTGGTGGTAATCGGGGCGGCAGGGAGTGAGGGATTTGATTAATTTAGAGATGTTTGGGTTTCGCGCGATGTGGAGCCCTTATCTGTTTTGTGCGACTGCCGTGATTACGGCGCTTTATTTTTACTGGTGCAGCCGGCATAAGGGTCGTGTATCGGTAAAGGAGAAGGTTTTGTTCGGGCTTTCGGCGTTCTTTTTTTACGCAGCTGCCGGAAGTCCGGTGGATTTATTGGGGCACGTGATGTTCAGCGCTCATATGGCGCAGATGGCGGTTTTATTTTTAGTTGTGCCTCCGCTTTTGATTTCAGGAATTCCCGGCTGGGCGTGGGAGAAACTCATTTTCAGGCCGGTCGTTAAACCGCTGTTTTCTTTTTTTTCACTGCCGCTTATCGCATTGCTGTTATTTAACGGCATATTTTCTCTCTATCACGTTCCGTTTATATTTGATGCCGTGAAAACGGATTCCCTGTATCACACGCTGATGAACGATTTGATATTTATCACGGCGTTTTTTATGTGGTGGCCGCTTGTGCATCAAGTGAACGGCCTGCCGCGCCTCAGCGGGTTAATGAAGCTGGGGTATATTATGGCAGACGGAATTCTTCTGACGCCGGCCTGCGCCCTTATTATGTTCAGCGGAGCACCGCTGTATGCGACGTATACAGACCCGGCAGCTTGGGCTGAAGCGATGAAGCTGTGCGTGCCTTTAGATTTGCTGGAGCAGATTCCTTTATCGGGGCCCGAGATGTTTAACACGCTGCCTCCTTTAGAGGATCAGCAGCTTGGCGCGGTATTAATGAAAATCATTCAGGAGCTTGTGTACGGAACGTATTTGGCTGTCGTTTTTTTTCAGTGGGTGAAAACGGAGCGGGAAAAAGATACGCCGACAGAGCCTCCGTATATTCAGCATACGGTATCATAAAAAAGGTACAGCAGAACATGCTGTACCTTTTTTCTTACATTTGCACTGTTTTTAAAGGCTCTGCTAATTCAAGGATCAATGCTTTGCTTTGGGCGACGACATGGCTCGGAAATTCTTCTGTGCTGCCGTATTCAACACCGTGCGGATAATAATGCTTGCCTAAAAGAGGGGCCATCAGCTGTATAACGGCGCGGCCGCTTCCTACATCACCCTCTGCTGCAACCCCTTGAATCCGCAGATAAAATGTCCCCTCAGCAACTGAAAATTTTTTATCATAGGTCACTCTTTCATAATCCCATTGGCCCGCCCGGATTAACCCCTTGCTTTCCATCAGATCATCCAGGCGGCTAAGCTCGGCTTTTACTCCTTCAAGACCGCTGTCCTCAAACTTCAAACGTTCCCCCTCCTTTTAAAATTTACCTTTCCTGACAATCATAGTATGAAAGCGTTACACTTTCAATGATTCATACGGTGAAAGTATGCGAAAAGAAAAATTTGACGACAATAGTAGCATAAAAAAGGAGGAATTCCGCAATGACAAAGATCAATAAGCTCATGACGTCAGACTTGCATTATTGTACAGTATTAGATAATGTATATGAAGCTGCGGTGAAGATGAAAGACGCAGATGTCGGCGCCATTCCGATTGTAGATGAGGACGGCAAGACACTGGTTGGGATCGTGACAGACAGAGATCTCGTATTAAGAGGGATTGCCTCAAAAAAACCAAATTCCCAAAAAATAACTGATGCTATGACAAAACAGGTCATCAGTGTTGAGGAGGATGCTTCTGTAGATGAAGTGCTCCATATGATGGCAGAGCATCAGCTCAGAAGAATTCCAGTCACACAGGATAAAAAGCTTGTCGGCATTGTCACCCTCGGGGATCTTTCTTTAGCCGAGCAATCAAACGAGAGGGCAGGCCAAGCTCTTTCTGACATTTCTGAAGATGGGGACAGCCAGCAGGGTTTTATCCATTAAACATAAATCACGGACGTTAAAAATAGGCTGTACTGTATGAGAAAAAATAAAGAACGGTATGATTTTATGGGGGTGAGAGGTTGAAAAATATCGCAAGGGCTCTCGTTATCCTTTTACTTATTTACGGGGCGTATGTTCTGTTTATACAATATGGATCAGCTCCTCAGAAACAGACAAATCCTGAGGAGCCGCAGGTCTCTAACGAGGAAGCACACGGAAAACGGCTGAAAATGCCTTCATCAGGACTTCTTTCTTTAATGGGGAAATCTGCTGCCGAGGTAAAAAAGAAACTGGGGGAACCGGTACGGAAAGATCCGTCTGCCTATGACTATGAATGGTGGGTATACAATCAGGGGAAAGACCAATATGTTCAAGTCGGCATTTTGAATGATAAAGCGGTGACTTTATACGCTTCGGGAAGCGGCATCAACGCGAAACCGTTTAAAATCGGGGAATCGACTGGCGAGGTCTTTAAAACGACGCAGGTGGCTCCGTTCGTCAATGTCACTGACAAGGGGAATACGTATCGGTTCGAGTTTTCGGAAGAGGATATCAACACCCGTCCGGCAGTAAAGATAGGCGGCATGTATGTTCAGCTGTATATGGACAAATTTGAAGGAAATCTATCAAGCATCCGCGCGTTTGATGCGGAAACGCTTGTGAAACAAAGGCCGTACGAGGTCATGTACAGAGGGAAGCTGACCGAGCCGGAGCCTGTTTCCGATAAAAAATGGGATGAAATTGAGCGGGCGAGTGAACAGCAGATTCTTGATATAACTAACGTGATCCGCGTCAAACACGGCCTTGCGAGGCTGAAGTGGGATGAGCCGGCGGCAAAGGTGGCATTCGGCCATAGTGAAGACATGAAAGACAACAAGTATTTCTCGCATGTGTCAAAAAAATACGGCACTTTAAAGGATCGGTTAGAAAAAGGGAATGTGAAATTTCAAGAGGCCGGAGAAAATATTGCGTATAACTATGTGGACGGGCCGGCTGCCGTGGAAGGCTGGCTGAACAGCGAAGGGCACAGAAAGGCGCTGTTAAGCCCGGACTATACCCATCTCGGTGTCGGTGTGGACAGAAAATATTACACGCAAAATTTTATTAAACCTTGGTAGCAAAAAGACCGCAGGGGAGGAATCACCCGTGCGGTTTTTTTATTGTTTTCTGCATCAGGGACTGACCAAAGAAAGAACCTTTGAGATATACCAGCTTTTTTTACAATTTAGGCGAACATAAAGGCGCATAAACCGATACATTATAGTAGGTAAAACTTTTCGGAGGGGGTGAGAATTGTGGCGAATCAACAATCCAGGCAATCAATCGATGATTTTAAACAATTCGTAAAAAAGCATCCCAAGCTGATTCAAAACGTTCGCAAGGAAAAAAAAAGCTGGCAGGAAGTTTACGAAAATTGGGTTCTGCTCGGCGAGGAAGATCCTATGTGGACTCCTTTTAAAGAACAGTCCGTGCAGCCTGCTTCTCAAGCGGAAACCAAAGAAGAACCGGCTGAAAAAAATGATTTTGTTTCAAAAATGGTGACCGCCGTCAAAAAAATGGATATGAACCAAATGAATGAGCAGATCAATAAAATGAGCCAGTCCATTTCGTCATTGCAAAGCCTTTTGAGCCAATTTTCTGGCAGCAGCTCAAAGCAGCCTCAGCAGGGCTCTGGACAACATCCTTTTTCGTTCAGAAAGGATTAAAGAAGGAGATCGTGTATGCGCAAAGAGGTTCAGGAATTCATACTGGCTGATGAAGAACGGAAACGGTTTATAAGGGAACGCCCCATCTGGTACCGCAGACTTGCGAGAAAACCCGATGATCTGAATTCATTTCAGCTTGACATGATGAATTTTTATGAAAAAACGATTCCGCACCGCGTTCATCAATTCACAAACGGAATTCAAATGGCGCAAATGATGATGCAGATGGTCCATGCGATGCGGACGCAAGATTAAAGCCCTGATACAGGGGCTTTTTTTAGCCTTCGAAAACTCTCATAAAAAAGAAAAGGGAGCGCCTCATTCTCCGTATTTTCCAATTGGCTGGTTTCATGGTAAACTAACAACTGGAGGTGCGTATTCATGTATGCAACAATTGAGTCCGTCAAGCTTCAAAGTGAAGCGGAGCAGCTTGCCGGCATGATTCTGCAGTCTGAGACGGCTGAAAATTACCGCGATTGTTACAAGCGTCTCCGTGAAGATGAAGAGGCAGGGCGGATCATTCGTTCTTTTATGAGCATTAAAGAGCAGTATGAGGATGTGCAGCGATTCGGCAAGTATCATCCTGATTATAGAGAGATTTCCCGCAAAATGAGGGAAATTAAGCGGGAGCTGGACTTAAACGATAAGGTGGCCGATTTTAAAAAAGCAGAGACCGAGCTTCAGTCGCTGCTTGACGAGATCAGCGTTGAGATCGGAACGGCCGTATCGGAGCATGTAAAAGTTCCGGCGGGAAATCCTTATTTTGACGGCCTGTCATCCTGCGGCGGAGGCTGCGGTTCCGGCGGGGGCTGCGGATGCAAAGTTTCCTGACGAGACGGCCGTCTCGTCTTTTACATAAATGAATAGAAAGTCAGGCGGGTGATAATGGTGGAAAGTAAGCGCCAAGGCATAATCGTATATCTTCACTCCTTAAAGCACAGTAAAATGCTGAGAAAATTCGGGAACGTGCATTATGTTTCGAAACGGCTGAAATACGTTGTGCTGTATTGCGATATGAGTCAAATCGAAAAAACGATGGACAAGATATCTTCTTACTCATATGTAAAAAAAGTGGAGCCTTCCTATAAGCCTTTTCTTAAGTTAGAGTTTGAATCTAAGCTTGATAAAGCAAAAGAATACGATTATAAGGTCGGTATATAAAAAAATCCCCGCAGACATCTGCGGGGTCCTTCTATTCCTTAACAAGTTAAGGAGAAGGCAAAGGGAGAGGAGAAACCGGAGGAAGAACTTATGGGGAAACGTAAGTCTTCTCCGCGGTTGGCAACAACATCACTAATGATGCTGTTACACGTAATATTGACAAGAACGTGTGTAAGTATACATGGTATTCCCGTTCGTTGTTTGGGAGAATGCTTTATGATAAGATAGGATTTGTTTTTATACATATCGGCCTTAAGCCGAAGCCAGACATCAAAGTTTTCAGAAAAAGTGGTGTGGAAAATGAGAGTAATTTCCGGTTCGAGAAAAGGACGAGCTTTAAAGGCCGTGCCGGGCACATCAACGAGGCCGACGACGGACAAAGTAAAAGAGTCTATCTTTAATATGATCGGCCCGTATTTTGACGGAGGAACGGGGCTTGATTTGTTTGCGGGGAGCGGAGGACTCGGGATTGAAGCGCTGTCGCGCGGGTTTGACCGCTGCATTTTTGTAGACCGTGATTTTAAGGCCATCCAAACGGTAAAAGCGAATTTAAAAACGCTTGACCTGCTGTCTTCAGCGGAAGTATACCGCAATGACGCAGAACGGGCTCTTTATGCCGCAGCCAAACGGGAAAAAGGTTTTCACGGTATTTTTTTAGATCCTCCGTATAAGGAACAAAAGCTGAAAGCGCTTATCGAGATGATTGATGAGCAAAACATGCTGAAAGAGGACGGTTTTATCGTTGCCGAACATGACAAAGAGGTGGAGCTGCCTGAAGCTGTCGGCGCGCTTCTTGTAACGAGACGGGAGATTTACGGGCTTACAGGAGTGACGATATACCGAAATAGGGGGTAGTGATGTGGCAAGTGTAGCTGTGTGTCCCGGAAGTTTTGATCCTGTCACCTACGGGCATCTGGATATCATCAGACGGGGAGCGAACGTGTTTGAGCACGTGTACGTATGCGTTCTGAATAATTCTTCTAAGCAGCCTTTATTTACGGTCGAGGAGCGCTGTGAGCTGTTAAGGGAAGTAACGAGAGACATACCGAACATTACGGTGGAAACGTCCCAAGGGCTGTTAATCGACTATGCGAAAAAGAAGCAGGCAAAAGCGATCATCAGAGGACTGAGAGCCGTTTCTGACTTCGAATACGAAATGCAGGGGACTTCTGTAAACCGCGTGCTTGACGAATCAATAGAAACCTTTTTTATGATGACGAACAATCAATATTCATTTTTAAGTTCAAGCATTGTGAAAGAGGTCGCAAAATATAAAGGCCCTGTTTCAGAGTTTGTTCCGCCGGAAGTCGAACAGGCACTGGAGCAGAAATTTAAAGGATGAGAAACGCCGGTCGGCGTCTCATCCTTTTTTTATTCTTGCTGACAGTCTATGCCAATAAATCATCACATACACGGCAAGCGCCGCCAATGTGACAGCGGGGCCGCCCGCGACAAGGCGGTTCCAGCCGCTGACAAAAAACGATGCTGCGCCCTGATCATTCAGAGGCAGAAATACGGACTGATGAGGTTCGTCCAATGCGAGATAGAGCGGCTTCCACAATAAGAGAATAAAAACAGCGGCATAAAAGCCCTGCAGAACACGCGCCATAAAAAACGGTTTGAACCTGATATCTGTATCTGATAATATCCCGGCAACCTGCGCTTGAACGGAAAGTCCGCTAAAACCAAGGATGAAGCTTGCAATCATGGCTCTCGGAAGCAAAGCGGCATCTGCTTCGCTGACCAGTTTGCTTCCGAGCGTAATTTCAAACATACCGCTCATGAGGGGGATGTCCAGTTTTGCAGGCAGATGAAAGAGTGTAAGTACAGCATTTGTGAAAACCGACAGGACATCCATTACTTGTACAACAGATAATAACCGATTAAAAACAGAAAACAATATAATAAAACCGCCTACCATGAGAAGAGTTTGTACAGAAGAGGTGACCGCATCGCCCAATATTTTCCCGAAAGGCCGTTGTTCCGCCATCCGTGCGCTGTGCAGCGCCTGGAATGCTTCCTTCAGCGAAGGAAGTGAGAACGTTTTTTTGCCGGTATACTTCGCTTCCTCTTTCCGTCCGTATGAACGCATTGTCAGGCCGACGGCGATATTTCCGAGATAATGAGCCGAGGCGAGCAAAATGCCTAGTGGCGCGTTATGAAAAAAACCGACCGCAACGGCGCCGAAAATAAATAAAGGGTTTGACGAATTGGTGAAAGAGACGAGTCGTTCAGCTTCCACTCTCGATATTTGTTTTTCCTGCCGCAGCCGCGCAGTCAGCTTAGCCCCGGCCGGATATCCTGAGGCCATGCCCATAGCCAGTACAAATCCGCCGACTCCCGGCACTCTGAAAATCGGGCGCATAAAGGGCTCAAGCAAAAGGCCGACAAACCTGACGATGCCAAAGCCTATTAAGAGCTCTGACAGAATAAAAAACGGAAGCAAAGAAGGAAAAACAACCTCCCACCACATTGAAAGACCGGTTTTGGAGGCTTCGAATGAGGCCTGCGGGTGCGTAATAACCGTCGCCGTCAAAAAGATAAAAAACAATGCAATCAAAAATGTATGAAACTTCGACAAGTTCATTCTTACCTCCCCGATGCTAAAAATGCACACTGACATTTATATCATGATAAAATAAAGATCAGACCTTAAGGATGGCCGGGCAAGTACCTATTTGTGATCCTGTACTAATATACGAGCATAGGGGTTCAATTTAGACCATAGAATTCAAGTATAGGATGTCTATAGGGGGTTAAATCAAGTTGGCCAAACCTACAATCGGGTTAGCGTTAGGTTCGGGAGGGGCCAGAGGGATTGCTCATCTCGGAGTGTTATCCAGTTTACATAAGCATCAGATTCCAATTGATATGATCGCCGGAAGCAGTATGGGAGCCTTAGTCGGCAGCTTTTATGCGGCGGGGCATGACGTCGCTAAGATGAAAAAAGTCGCTAAAGCTTTTAAAAGGCGGCTGTATGCGGATTACTCGATACCGAGGCTCGGATTTTTGAAAGGAGACCGCATCAGGCAGCTCGTGCATGCGTATACGTTCGGCAAGCCAATAGAGGAACTGCAAATCCCGCTTGGCATCGTTGCCTGCGATCTGCAGACCGGAGAAAAAGTCGTCTTTAAAAAAGGCTCTGTTTCTGAAGCCGTCCGCGCGAGCATCAGCATACCAGGCATTTTTGTCCCGCAAAAGATAAATGGACGTTTTTTGGTAGACGGCGCAGTAGTCGACAGAATCCCGGTATCGGCCGTGAAGGATATGGGAGCCGATATCGTCATCGCCTCAGATGTATCCCGGGTGAAAAAAACGGAAAAAGCGGCACATATTTTTGATGTAATCATGCAAAGTATGGATATACTGCAAAACGAATTGGTCCGTCACCAGACCATTGCCGCAGACGTCATGATCCGCCCTTCTCTTGAAACATTCAGCTCAAGCTCATTTGCCAACATCGATCATATGATCACCGCCGGCGAAGAAGCCGCAGACCGGATGATCGGCCGGATTAAACAAGAAATAGAGAATTGGGAGGGCTAACTCATATGAAGACAAAACATTTTCGCTGGGTGTTTATCATCCTGATCTTATTGATTGCCGTTACATTTATTAAGCTTCCGTATTACATAACACAGCCCGGAGAAGCATCGGAGCTCAGGCCGCTGATTAAAGTTGACGGAGGGTATCCGGAAAAGGGAAGCCTGTCCTTAATGACTGTAAAAGTAGGCCCTGCCAATCCGTATACATATCTTTGGGCGAAAGTGCACCCTTATGACGAGATCGTTCCTGACGAAAGCATTAAAGAAGAGGGCGAATCAGATGCCGAATATATGAAGCGCCAGCTGCAAATGATGAAGAGCTCTCAGGAAAACGCGGTCATTGCCGCCTATCAGGAAGCGGGCAAACAGGTAAGCTACTCATTTAACGGCATTTACGCAAGCTCAGTGGTGTCAAACATGCCGGCGAAAGGAAAGATTGAGGTCGGCGATAAAATCATCAGTGCGGACGGGAAAAAGTATGAATCCGCAGAAAAGCTGATTGATTATATCAGCAGCAAAAAAGCCGGTGAAAAAGTGACATTCAAGATTGAACGTGACACAAAAGAAAAGACGGTCACTCTCGTGTTGAAATCATTCCCGGACGAGCCGTCAAGAGCGGGAATCGGCGTGGCATTATACACGGACCGGAACGTGAAAGTGAAGCCGGATCTCCATTTTAACATTGAAAACATAGGGGGCCCTTCCGCCGGTCTTATGATGTCATTAGAAATTTATAACCAGCTGACAAAGCCGGACGAAACAAAAGGCTACAATATCGCCGGAACGGGAACGATTGACGTTGACGGCAAGGTCGGACCGATCGGCGGAATCGACCAAAAAGTAGTCGCCGCAGACAAAGCGGGAAAAGACATCTTCTTTGCGCCGAATCAAAACGGAGCAAAAAATTCCGATTATAAAAACGCTGTGAAAACGGCAAAAGCCATCGCCACCCATATGAAGATCGTCCCGGTCGACACCATGCAGGACGCGCTTGATTATTTGGATAAGCTGAAAGTAAAGAGCACCTGACGATCGTCAGGTGCTTTTCTCACGCATTCAAAAAACGTTTTTCATCTTCATCATAGCGGATCGGAGCTTGTGAAAATTCCTGCCGGTCAAACATCGTTCTGAGCGGCTCTTTTATCGGCAGACTGTAAATCCGGCCCGCCTTAATTTCTAAATCAAGTGCGGGATGAGAAATAGAAGACAGCTTGCTCACCAGCGGTGCTGAAAGCTCTTTTTTCTTACCGGCCAGATAGGCCTGTCCTTTTTTTGTCATTCCGAGCAGTCTGATATAAGGGGCGGCAGAAGGTTTCAGCAGCTTGTGCATATCCTCTTTTTTGGTTCGTGTCAATATGTGCGTGTTCATACGCTGGAGCCTCGTCCACGTATACCGTTTTGTTTTCAAAAGCTCCATCATCTCATGGTAAGATCGCGCCTGTCTGATGATTCGCAGTATTCTATGCTCAAGTCCCTCTTCCACTTCATAGATTTGGCTCAGCTCTTGCGGGGAGAGCGTGCTGAGGCTGTATTTTACATATGAAAAATAGTCTTCAGCGGTGTGCCATAATCCGTATGTTGTGTGATATGTGTTCAGCTCCCGCGCAGACGCTTCCGGGAGAAAGTCCTCGACGGCGGCCGATCCTTTTTCTATCATCGCCTTGCGGATGCTTGTAGCACTGGCTATCCGGCTATTTGTGTCAGGGAGCTCGGCATCATGGTACTGTGAGGCGATTCTGGCTGTCGTGTACGGCTTCATGGAAGAGCCGGCCGCTTGTATCGCGGTTACATAGTGGAAACCGAGAATGTTGTTCGGCTTTGACAAGTCGAGCATATTGTTTTCTTTGAAAATGGCTGAAAATGCTTTTGAGGCGGCGGCGGGATAGCTGACGCCTTTTTTGAGCTCTTCTTTTACTATAATATTATAGTTCTGTTCCTCCCGGCCGAATGACTCAGCTGCCTCAATAAAAGGTTCAATCCGCCCGTTTTCGCTTCCGAAAAACAAGCTGCTGCATCCTAATTGGTGTAAAAGCGAAACACTTCCCCGCGCAAATATTTCCGCTTTTTGCACGGCATACATATAAGGAAGCTCAATCACAAGGTCCACTCCGTTTTCCAGCGCCATCTTGGTTCGGGCCCATTTTGAGACGGCAGCCGGTTCCCCGCGCTGCAAAAAATGACCGCTCATCACTGCCGCAGCCACGCTGCTTCCCGTGCTGATTTTTGCTTGTTCGGCATGATAGCGGTGTCCGTTATGAAAGGGATTATATTCAACAACCAGTCCGACTGCCTTCATAAATCTCCCGCCTTTCTTGCTATGTTTTGCTTCGTGTGGTACATTTGCAAATGAAACGCATTTTGCGTCCGTTTCGTTTAGTGTATGCATAGCCCATCCGGCTGTCAACGATTGCATAACGGCGGCATTATGCTGTAAAGAAAAAATATTGACAAAAACATTCTGAAAAGCTATAATCATGTTTGTTGCTTTCCTGAGGTGATACAAATGAAATGGACGATTTATCAGCTTCATCAAATGGCTAAAAAGAGCTTTGAGTTTGATGAAACAGTTGAGTTAAATGAGATGACAAAATTGAATTCTGACATCCGCCGCATTTCTCCCGTCAGGGTGAAGGGCCGCGCGGAGATTGAATCCAAGCAGGTTTCGTTTGACTTTACGATTTCAGGCGAAATGATTTTGCCGTGCTCAAGAACTTTAGTTGATGTGCCGTATCCATTTACAATCGCGACAAAAGAACTGTTTAGATTTCATAAGACGGATGATATAGAAGATGAGGACGTTCATATTGCAGAAGACGATACTGTCGACTTAACTCCGATCGTAAAAGAAGAGATTCTTTTAGAAATTCCTATGCAAATCTTTTGTGAAACTGAACAAAAAGAAGGAGCCGCTCCCCAAGTGGGGAAAGATTGGCAAGTGATTTCTGAGGAAGACAAGCAAAATCAAATCGACCCCAGACTTGCGGATCTGAAAAAGCTCTTAACACAAGATGATGAATCTTAACTCTTTAAGGAGGTGGGAATAATGGCTGTACCTTTTAGAAGAACTTCTAAAATGAAAAAAAGATTGCGCCGTACACATTTCAAACTAAATGTACCTGGTATGACAGAATGCCCGTCATGCGGAGAGATGAAATTGTCTCACCGTGTATGTAAAGCATGCGGATCATACAACGGCAAAGACATAAATGTAAAAAGCAATTAATGTATGAAGAAAAGCGCGGGAATTTGATTCCCGCGCTTTTCTTTTTTCTCCCTCCGGCTTGTCTGCGCGAAAAAATTGTGAGCGGCAGTAGTCTATCTAATCTATCAGCGGCATATGTATGAGGTAAACGAGCAAATATGGAGGGGGATACGATTGACCATAACGAGACAAGATGCCTGGACACAAGATGAAGATTTGCTGCTGGCCGAAGTGGTGCTGCGGCACATTCGGGAAGGCGGGACGCAGCTTTCCGCTTTTGAGGAAGTCGGCAGAGCTTTGACGAGAACTGCTGCCGCCTGCGGGTTCAGGTGGAATTCCTATGTCAGAAAGCAATACCAGTCCGGCATAGAGCTTGCCAAAAAGCAGCGCAAAGAATTAAGAAAACAAATCGGCGTGCATTCCGCCAATCTGCCGGGCGCTGTTAAACAATCTCCGGTCCGCCGGGCGGAAGGAGAAAGAGAGTTATCCATTGATGATGTTATTGCGTTTCTTCAGCAATTCAAAGAGTCGCCGGCTGCCGAAGATGTGCATCACGAAAAAGAAAAGCTTTCGGCGCAGCTGAGCGCACTGCAAAAAGAGGTAGAGGATTTGCGCGAGGAAAATGAAACCTTGAGAAACAGGCTGGAGATGACGGAAGAGGATTATAAAGCTTTGATTGACATTATGGACAGAGCGAGAAGAATGGTGGATTCAAAAGAAGATGAAAGACATAAAAAATCGGCGCAGGGCATATAAAGTGAACCGGCCTGAGGGCAGTGTCCCGGCCGGTTTTTTATTATGCTGATTCCCCAGATGTCATTTCGCCGTCCATATCAGGATGCCAAATGTAAGGATTTTCTCCTTTGTCACGCGCCATATCATATTTAACAGGCTCGAAATTCATTTTATCCCAGAAATCCGCCGATTTCATACGCGAATTTGTTCTGATCGGCATTCTGAATGATTTGGCGAAGTCAACGAGCGCCTTGCCGTAGCCGTTTTTTTGGTAGCCCGGAAGAACTTCAAGCTTCCAAAGCTCTAAAAAGTCCTGGCGCTGGTCAAAATACGGATTTGTGCTGCCGTTTACCTGATATAAACTCATTCGCGCCACTAGTTTATCCCCGAAGTAAATCCCGTAAAATGGCGAGGTGCTGTCATTTTCAATGATATTATCCTGAAGCTCCTCAAGCATCGACAGCTCCTGCATCCCGTATTCCTTAAACCTTTTAAATTCTTCAAGTGTTTTAAAGTTGATGAGCAATCGCTCTATTTTCAACACAAATTCCCCCTTTGCTGTGTTCTACCATTATTGTAAACGCTTTAATTGAAAATTCCAACTATAAGATGTTTATCTTACTTGCACCTGAAACGAAATTGAAGTAATTTGCCCCGGGTTCTGCTATGATAATATGGAAAAATGCAGATATAGGGTGTGACAGTGTGAAAATCGGAATTATCGGTGGCGGAGCGGTGGGCCTGCTGTGTGCTTATTACTTATCGTCCAGCCATCAGGTATCGGTCTTAACGAGGCGTCAGGAGCAGGCGGACGCTATAAATGCCCGCGGCATCCGCCTGGTGAAAGACGGAAAAGAGTTCAATGCCGAGTGCGGAGCTGCGGCAGGCGTTGCTTCCGGCTATGATCTTCTGATCGTAACCGTTAAACAGCATCAGCTCAGCAGTGTTTTACCGAGCTTGATGAACATAAAAGCGACAAATGTTTTATTTTTGCAAAACGGCATGGGGCATATACACGATTTAGAACATTGGCACACGGATCATTCGCTTTATGTCGGCACGGTGGAGCACGGAGCTGTAAGAAAATCAGATACAGCCGTTGAACATACCGGAACCGGTGCGGTAAAATGGAGTGCGTTTCGCGGCTCACGGCCGGAAGCACTCGAAAATATCTTTTCCGGCATGCACTCGGATTTTCCCGTTTATTTCGAAACCGATTGGTATCGGCTGTTAACGGGAAAACTGATCATTAATGTGTGCATCAACCCGTTAACCGCATTGTTGCGTGTGAAAAACGGAGAGCTGTTATCGTGTGCTGCTTACAAAGAATATATGAGAAAGGTATTTGAAGAGGCGGAGGCGATTTTACGCCTCGACGACAGCGCTGAAGCGTGGAACCGGGTTTGCGTTGTTTGCAGGCAAACGAAAAATAACCACTCTTCCATGCTTGTCGATGTTATGGCGGGAAGGCAGACAGAGGTCGATGCCATTATCGGTTATCTTGTAAAAGAAGCCAAAAGCCGCGGATTGAAAGCCGTTCATTTGCCGTTTTTATACGGCAGCATAAAAGCGTTAGAAGGAAACTGAAACAAAGTCTTTTGAGGTTTCAGGGTAACATGCTATACTCATTTCGGAAACCTAACTATTTATTGGAGAAAGGAAGTTCCAGACAGATGCAGCTAACTGAACTTTCCATCAAAAGTCAAAACAAGTTTGTACAGCACTATATAGATGGAGAAAACATGTCTTCATTTTTTGATTATGATATTCATTCTGAGAACGTATGGAAAAAGAGGCTTCATGATCTGTCCGTACGGTCGTTTGCCAGGGAGGAATTAGCGGATTATCTATCCTCATATCACGAAAAATTTCACTCCGAAGCCATGCAGACATCCATCGAAAAATTAAGAGATCCGTCAAGCGCTGCTGTAGTAGGCGGTCAGCAGGCCGGTCTTTTAACAGGGCCTCTTTACACTATACATAAAATCATCTCCATTATCGTACTTGCCAAACAGCAGGAAGAAGCTTTACAGGTTCCTGTCGCTCCGGTTTTCTGGGTGGCGGGGGAAGATCACGATCTGGAAGAAATCAATTATGTTCATACTTCATCAGACGAAAAAGGCCCCGTTAAATGTAAGCTGCCGCAATCCTACTGGAAAAAAACGTCGGCTGCTAAAACCGTGCTCGATCAAGAAAAATGCGCAGCGTGGATCGATGACGTGTTCGCATCGTTTGAAGAAACGGATCATACAAACGCTCTCCTTCAGCACGTGAAGCGATGTTTACGCTCATCAGAGACATTCACGGACTTTTTTGAGCTGTTAATTGCTGATCTCTTTCAAGAAGAAGGGCTTATTCTTGTCAATTCGGGAGACCCGGGTATTAAAAAACTGGAAACGTCAATGTTTCAGCAGATATTAAAGCACAATGATGAATTGGCGGACGCGGTGTCAAACCAGCAGCAAATCATGCGCGAGGCTGGCTACAATCCTATTATTGAATCAGGAAAAGAACAGGCGAATCTGTTTTATGAATACGAAGGAGAACGCTTTTTAGTTGAAAAAGAAGACGGCGTTTTTGTCATTAAAGAGCTTGACCTGAAGTGGACAAAAGATGAACTCCATACCCATATGGAAGAAAAACCGGAATACTTCAGCAATAATGTCGTGACAAGACCGCTCATGCAGGAGTTTCTCATCCCGACTCTTGCGTTTATCGGAGGCCCCGGTGAAGTCAATTATTGGGGCGAGCTGAAACAGGCATTTTCACTGATGGGTTTAAAAATGACTCCGGTTATGCCGAGGCTCAATATTACGATCCTTGAACGCCATATTGAAAAGAAGCTGGAAGAACGGAATATTTCGCTTCAGGAAGCGATCGAAGGCGGGACTGATCGTTTTAAGGATACTTACTTTGAAGCGCAAATCCCGGAAGAGTTTACGACTGTGATGGAGCAAGCCAAGGCGCAGATTGAAGCAATCCACAAGTCTGCGAGACAACAAGCGCTTAAAGTCGATTCAAGCCTGGAGCCGCTTTTAGAGAAAAATGCCGCCTTTATTCAAGATCAGCTCGCGTTTTTAGAACGGACGGTGACAAAACGAATCGAAGAAAAAGAAGGTTTCGTGCTGCGTGACTATGAAAGAATACAAAATAGCATCAAACCGCTGGGCGCCCCGCAGGAGCGGATTTGGAATATGATGTATTATCTTAACCGGTACGGTCCAAAATTCTTCACAACCTTCAAACATCTGCCATTTTCTTTTCAAAACCAACATCAAATTGTCAAACTTTGAAACAAAGTTTTAATGAACCCTGACTAGTTCAGGGTTTTTTTTTATGTGTAAACAGTGTAAAATGAGGGTGTGGAGAGAAGTGGCGGATAGTGGTGAGCTGAGGGGAGAAAGTGGGGGTCCTTATCATGTTTATGGGTGAATACCAGCATACAATCGATGCAAAGGGCCGCATGATCGTTCCCGCAAAATTCAGAGAAGGCCTGGGTGAGCAGTTTGTGCTGACCAGAGGGCTTGACCAATGTCTTTTCGGCTATCCCATGCATGAATGGAAGCTGATAGAAGAGAAACTGAAGGCTCTTCCTCTCACTAAAAAAGACGCCCGCGCATTTACCCGTTTCTTTTTTTCCGGGGCGACCGAATGCGACCTGGACAAGCAAGGAAGAATTAATATTGCGTCATCTCTTCTGAACTATGCAAAACTGGAAAAAGAATGTGTTGTCATCGGGGTTTCCAATCGAATTGAATTGTGGAGTAAGGTAATATGGGAACAATACACAGAAGAGCAAGAAGATTCATTCGCTGAAATTGCTGAAAACATGATTGGATTTGATATATAATGGATCTTCGTGCATCACACACTAACAACTGACAATTCAATTCATCCTGATAAAAGGTGGGACCGACACAAATGTTTCAGCATAAAACAGTACTTCTTCGAGAAACCGTCGACGGTTTAAATATCAAACCGGACGGAACCTATGTAGACTGCACCCTTGGAGGCGCCGGGCACAGTACATATTTATTACAGCAGTTATCGGAAAAAGGGCGGCTAGTCGCTTTTGACCAAGATGACACGGCGCTGGAAAACGCAAAGGAAACATTGTCCGATTATAAAGGACAGCTTATTCTTGTGAAAAGCAACTTTCGTTATTTAAAAGAATGTTTACATGAACACGGCATTACGAGCGTCGACGGGATTTTATTTGATTTGGGAGTATCCTCTCCGCAGCTTGATACCCCGGAACGGGGCTTCAGCTATCATCATGACGCACCGCTGGACATGAGGATGGACCAGTCGGCCGCACTTACGGCGAAAGAGGTCGTAAACGAATGGCGGTATGAGGATCTTGTGCGGATTTTCTTTAAATACGGAGAAGAGAAGTTCAGCAAGCAAATCGCCAGAAAAATTGAAGAGGCAAGATTAAAATCGCCTATTCAAACAACCGGCCAACTGGTCGATCTAATAAAGGACGCGATACCGGCTCCGGCAAGAAGAAGCGGGGGACATCCGGCGAAACGTGTATTTCAAGCGATTCGAATCGCCGTAAACGACGAGCTTAAAGTATTTGAAGAGGCCCTCTTACAAGCGATAGAGGTGCTGAAGCCGGGCGGAAGGGTATCTGTGATCACCTTCCACTCGCTGGAAGACAGAATGTGCAAGACGACATTTAAGGAGAAATCATCACTTCCTGAACTGCCGCCGGGCCTTCCTGTTATACCGGAAGAATTTGAGCCTGAATTAAAACTCATTACGAGAAAGCCCATTACGGCGTCAAAAGAGGAGCTTGAAGAAAATAACCGCGCCCGATCAGCTAAACTCCGGATTGCTGAAAAACGAAAATAACGGGCGGCAAATGACAACATTAAAGGAGGTCATCAGCCTATGAGCAATTTAGCTTACCAGCAAGAAAAACAACAGCGGCAAGTGATAAGTCCCGAAAAAAAGATGATTGTCAAAAAGAGGGCTTCCATTACACTCGGAGAAAAGGTGCTGCTCGTCCTGTTTGCGATTGCCGTGCTAAGCACATCAATGTTTATCGTGTCAAAAGCATATGCGGCATATCAATCAAATATTGAAGTGCAAAAACTGGAGGAGCAAATTTCCGAGCAAAAAAAGCAGATCGGTGACCTCGAAAAAACGGCAGGTGACTTAAGCAAGCCGCAGCGCCTGATGGATATCGCAAAAAAACACGGCTTGAATTTGAAAGACAAAAAAGTGAAAAACATACAGGAATGATAACCCATGCCGAAAAAAAATAAGTTTATGAACAGAGGAGCAGCGATACTTAGTATTTGTTTCGCTCTCTTTTTCTTTGTCATTCTCGGAAGAATGACATACATTCAAATAACGGGCAAAGCAAACGGAGAGGCACTGGCGACAAAAGCGACCGAGCAGCATGAAAAGAAACGGACGATTGAAGCGAGCCGCGGCTCTATTTTCGACCGGAAAGGCAAAGTGCTGGCTGAAGATACGGCCACTTATAAGCTGATTGCCGTGCTTGATAAAAAGATGGCGCCTCAGTATGTCAAGGATAAAGAGAAAACAGCGGAAGAGCTGTCCGCTGTCATTGACCTTGACAAAAGTAAGATTCTGGACACTTTAAACAGGAATGGCGCGAAACAGGTGGAATTCGGATCAGCCGGACGGGACATTTCGTATGCGAAAAAACAAAAGATCGAAAAAATGAATCTCCCGGGCATTTCTTTCTTGAGAGATACGAAACGCTACTATCCGAACGGCGTATTTTTATCAAATGTTCTCGGCTATGCGGATGTCAACCAGAAAACAAACCAAATTCAAGGCTCCTTAGGGCTTGAAAAAATACTTAACAACTATTTAACGGAACACGACGGCTCTGTCACATATGAAAGTGATAAATCCGGCTGGAAGCTTCCGAACAGCAAAGAGAAAATCACCGCACCAAAAAATGGTGACAATGTATATTTAACCATTGATCAGAAAATTCAAACCTTTTTAGAAGACAGTATGACAAAAGTGGCGGAAAAATATAAACCGAAAAAAATCATGGCTGCCGTCGTAGAACCGAAAACCGGAAAGGTGCTTGCGATGGGGCAGCGCCCGAGTTTTGATCCGAATATAAGAAACGTCACGAATTATTACAACGACTTAGTTTCTTACTCGTTTGAACCGGGATCGACGATGAAAATCTTTACGCTTGCCGCAGCGATTCAAGAAAACGTGTTTAATGCAAATGAGGAATATAAATCAGGCACGTATAAGGTTGGCGGCGGTACAGTAAGGGATTGGAATAATGGGGCAGGCTGGGGCATGACAAGTTTCCGTGACGGTCTTATGAGATCTTCAAACGTCGCCTTTGCCAAGCTGGCAAATGAAAAGCTAGGCTTTGACCGGTATAATGAGTATTTGCATAAGTTCGGATTCTATCAAAAAACTGGCGTTGATCTGCCGGGAGAAGGGTCAAGTAAAATTAATTTCAAATATGATTTTGACAAGGCGTCAACGGCATACGGCCAGGCATCCGCGATTACGCCGATTCAGCAGCTTCAAGCGGTAACGGCGATTGCAAATAACGGCAAAATGATGAAGCCTTACGTCATTGATCATATTGTGGATCCGGATACGAAAAAAGTTGTCAAGCAGACTAAGCCTGAACAAGCAGGTACGCCGATTTCAGCCGATACGGCCAAAAAGGTCCGGAATCTGCTGGGAAAGGTCGTCACTTCAGATATCGGAACCGGTAAGCCTTATAAAATTGAAGGCTTTGATGTGGCAGGAAAAACCGGAACTGCGCAAATTGCCGGAACAGGCGGATATTTAAAAGGAACGAGCAACTATGTGTTTTCGTTCATGGGAATGGCGCCGAAAAACGATCCTAAGCTTGTCATCTATGTGGCCGTGCAGCAGCCACAATTAAAGGCGGGGCAAAGCAGCTCAGATCCTGTTGCAGAGATCTTTAACCCGACGATGAAAAACAGTCTGCATTACTTGAATATTGAACCGACTGACACGTCTGATTCAAATAAAGAAGAAACGAAAACTCAGGAGATGCCTGATCTGACAGACCAAACGGTAACAAGTGCGGAGAAGGAAGCCAAAAGCGAAAACCTTACACCGATTGTCATCGGCGGCGATGTTGCTGTAAAAGAGCAATATCCTGAAGCCGGAGAAGACATCATTACAAAACAGAAGATCTTCTTAAAAACAGACGGAAAGATGACCATGCCGGATATGTCAGGCTGGTCGAGACGGGAAGTACTCCAATTCAGCAAAATATCAGGCATTCATATTGATGTAAGCGGTGAGGGATACGCCGTAAGCCAGAGTGTGAAAAAAGGAAAAGAATTAAAAGAAAACACTGTGATTAAGGTAAAATTCAAAAATCCTGATTAAATGAGAAAGGAAGTCCGCAGGTGCTGCGGGCTTCTTTTTTGATGCGCCGTTCTATGTGACCAAGCTTAGGCATAAATTGTAAACAAGCCTAAATAAGGAGTGAACGATCCCTTGCGCGTCTCAAATGTAACGGTTCGGAAACGTTTATTATTTGTTTTGCTTTTTGGAGTGATCATTTTTTTGGTCATTGATACTAGATTAGGCTATGTCCAATTTATTATGGGAGAAAAGCTTACCTCGCTTGCGAAAGATTCTTGGAGCCGGAATTTGCCGTTTGAGCCGGAGCGGGGAGAAATTCTTGACCGGAACGGTGTCGAGCTGGCCACAAATAAAAGTGCGCCGACTGTATTTGTCGTCCCCCGCCAAATTCAAAATCCAATCAAAACGGGCAAGCTGCTCGCATCAGTCTTAAATATGTCGGAAGAAAAGGTCTATAAGCACATTACAAAGAAAGCCTCCATTGAAAAAATTTCACCCGAAGGCAGGAAGATTTCAAATAAGAAAGCAAAAGAAATCAAAGCGCTTGATTTAAAGGGGGTATATGTGGCAGAAGACAGTATCCGCCATTATCCGTACGGCAGCTTTTTATCACATGTTCTCGGCTTTGCCGGGATCGATAACCAAGGTCTTCTTGGGCTGGAAGCCTATTATGACGATGATTTAAAAGGTGAAAAAGGATCGGTGAAGTTTTATACAGATGCCAAAGGGAAAAAAATGCCGGATGAAGCTGATGACTATACACCGCCGAAGGATGGCCTCGATATGAAACTGACAATTGACGCCAAGGTTCAAACCATCATAGAAAGAGAGCTCGATAATGCGGCGGCGAAGTACAATCCGGACGGAATGATTGCGGTCGCTATGAACCCGAAAAACGGGGAAGTTCTCGGAATGTCAAGCAGACCTGATTTTGATCCTGCTGACTATCAATCAGTGGAACCGTCCGTGTACAACCGCAACTTGCCGGTTTGGAGCACGTATGAACCGGGTTCAACCTTTAAAATTATTACACTGGCAGCCGCCCTTGAAGAGCAAAAAGTGAATTTGCAAAGAGATCAGTTCTATGACAAGGGGTTTGCCGAGGTGGACGGCGCCCGCCTCAGATGCTGGAAAAAGGGCGGCCACGGCTCGCAGTCCTTTCTCGAAGTCGTCCAAAATTCCTGTAACCCGGGGTTCGTACAGCTTGGGGAGCGGCTTGGAAAGGAAAAACTGTTTAAATATATAAAGGACTTCGGTTTTGGGAAAAAAACCGGCATTGATCTGCAAGGGGAAGGAACGGGGATTTTGTTCCCGCTTGATAGAGTCGGACCGGTCGAGCAGGCGACAACTGCTTTCGGGCAGGGGGTGTCCGTCACGCCTATTCAGCAGGTAGCTGCTGTATCAGCAGCCATAAACGGCGGGACGCTTTACACCCCGTTTATCGCGAAAGAATGGGTTGACCCCGTCACGAATAAAACGGTTAAAAAACAATCGCCGATTGCGAAAAGACAAGTTATTTCCCAGGAAACGTCAAAACAGATCAGATTCGCTTTAGAAAGCGTCGTTGCCCAAGGAACGGGACGGAATGCCTTTGTGGAAGGATATCGTGTCGGCGGCAAAACAGGTACGGCGCAAAAAGTCAAAGACGGAAAATATCTTGAAAACAACCACATTGTCTCGTTTATCGGCTTTGCGCCGGCTGACGACCCGAGCCTTGTCGTTTACGTTGCAGTCGATAACCCGAAAGGCACGATTCAATTCGGCGGAACCGTTGCCGCGCCGATCGTCGGAAACATCATGAGAGACAGCCTGCCGGAGCTCGGCATTAAACCGAGAAAAAATCAAATAGAGAAAAAATATCAATGGTCCGACACAAAAACTATAGAGGTTCCGAATGTTGTAGGGATGTCTGTCTCTGATCTTGAGTCGCTGCTTGTCAATTTAAATATAGACTCCTCAGGAAAAGGAAGCAAAATTGTCAAACAATCACCTGCAGCCGGAACGAAAGTAAAAGAAGGCTCAAAGATCCGGGTTTATTTGAGTGAAGATTGAGTCTGATGAGGCAGCCGATTGTTTTCGGCTGCCTTTTATCATAATGAGAAAAAAAGAAGATAACTTTTAAGATTAACTGGATGTATCCTTTTTTTTACGCTAAAATATGAACTGTATGTTTAAAAGCCGTTCTGACTTTCATAAACGGTTATCACGATAAAAGAATGAATAGAATTTCTGAGAGGTTTGATACAATGAAACTTACAAAGCTGCTTACATATTTAATGACCGAACCTGTTCAAAATGACTTTCATGACCCTGATATAACTTCAATCGAGATGGACTCCAGGGAAGTGAGAAAAGGGAGTCTTTTTGTATGTATAAAAGGGTACACGGTAGACGGGCATGATTTTGCGCAAAAAGCTGAAGAAAACGGAGCAGCTGCCATTGTCGCTGAAAGAGAGCTTGACGTCAGTGTTCCTGTTATTATCGTCCGCCGCTCACAGCGGGCGCTCAGTGTCCTGTCAGACGCGTTTTACGGGCAGCCGACGAAACAGCTTCAGCTCATCGGCATCACCGGCACAAACGGCAAAACATCGACGACGCACATGGTGGATGAGGTGTTCAAAAAAGCGGGAAGACAGACAGGCTTAATCGGCACCATGTATATTAAGATCGGCGATGAGACATTCCCGGTAAAAAACACAACGCCGGAAAGCGTTACCCTTCAAAAGACATTCAAAAAAATGAATGATGAGCATGTCGACACAGCCATTATGGAAGTATCGTCGCACGCTCTCTCATTGGGAAGGGTGCACGGCTGCGATTATGATATCGCAGTGTTTACGAATCTGACCCAAGACCATCTGGACTATCACAAAACGATGGATGAATACAGGCAGGCAAAAAGCCTTCTGTTCTCCCAGCTGGGCGGCGCCTTTAACCATGAAAAGCCGAAGCGGGCCGTTTTAAACGCTGATGATGAGGCGAGTGCTTATTTTGAAAAAGCAACAGCGGCGCATATCCTTACATACGGAATTAAAAACGATGCCGATGTGATGGCGAAACATATTGAGATTTCCGCGCAGGGCACAAGCTTTGAGCTTGTAACGCCAAAAGGGACGAAACATATTACGGTTTCTCTCGTCGGTCAATTCAACGTGTATAATGTGCTGGCTGCCGCCGCGACGGCGATTGCTGCAGATCTTCCTTTTGATACGATTACAAGCGCACTTGAAGAACTGCAAGGTGTCAGAGGGCGTTTCGAATTGGTGAATAAGGATCAGCCGTTCCCTGTCGTCGTCGATTACGCACACACGCCTGACAGTCTTGAAAATGTTCTGAACACCTGTAAAGACATGACCGAGGGCAAGCTTTTCGTCGTCGTCGGCTGCGGCGGTGACAGAGACAAAACGAAACGCCCGAAAATGGCGGAAATCGCGGTGCGTATCGCCGATGAACCGATTTTTACCTCAGATAACCCGAGAAGCGAGAACCCGCTGGCCATATTAAGAGATATGGAAAGAGGAGTCGAAGGCTGCTACTATCACAGTATCGCAAATCGTGAACAGGCAATCTTTTTTGCTATTGCCAATGCGAAAAAAGGAGATGTCGTGCTGATCGCCGGCAAAGGACATGAAACCTATCAGCAAATCGGCACTGAAACATTTGACTTTGACGATGCCGAAGTAGCGGGGAGAGCTATCGTCGAGCTGAATAAAAAGTAAAACAGGAAAGAGTGTTATGAATGAGGGAATTGAAAAGAATTTCACATACGGGGAAACAATGTGAATATGATAAATACGTATGTCGTTTGAACGAAACGGGAGGAGAAAAGAGCAATGCTTGAGCAAGTGATTTTATTTACAATTATAATGGGATTTTTAATCAGTGTTCTGATATCTCCGATTCTTATCCCGTTTTTAAGACGATTAAAATTCGGCCAGAGTATTAGAGAAGAGGGGCCGAAATCACATATGAAAAAATCAGGGACGCCGACGATGGGCGGGGTCATGATCATTGTATCAATCACCATTACGGCCATTGTCATGACGCAGAAATTTTCGGAATTAAGCCCGGAAATGTTTCTTCTGCTGTTTGTCACAATCGGCTACGGGCTTCTCGGGTTTTTAGATGACTATATTAAAGTTGTCATGAAACGGAATCTTGGATTAACGTCCAAGCAGAAACTGATCGGTCAGATCATTATTGCTATCATATTTTATGGTGTATATCATTATTGCCATTTTGCAACTGATATCCGGGTGCCGGGCACTCATCTATCAATCGATCTCGGCTGGGGATACTTTATTCTCGTACTCTTTATGCTTGTCGGGGGCTCAAATGCCGTCAACCTGACGGACGGCCTTGACGGCTTGCTGTCTGGAACTGCGGCTATCGCATTTGGCGCTTTTGCTATTTTGGCGTGGAATCAATCACAATATGATGTTGCGATTTTCTCAGTTGCCGTTGTCGGCGCTGTTCTCGGTTTCCTTGTATTTAACGCGCATCCCGCCAAAGTATTTATGGGGGATACCGGCTCGCTTGCGCTTGGCGGAGCGATCGTGACTGTTGCCATTTTGACAAAGCTTGAAATTCTGCTTGTCATTATCGGCGGAGTATTTGTGATCGAGACCTTATCTGTTATCTTACAAGTTATCAGCTTTAAAACGACAGGAAAACGAATCTTTAAAATGAGTCCGCTTCATCACCATTACGAATTGGTCGGGTGGTCTGAATGGAGAGTCGTCGTGACATTTTGGACTGCGGGACTGTTGCTTGCCGTTTTAGGAATTTACATCGAGGTGTGGTTATAAGTGGAAAACGAACATTTTTTGCAAAAACAAAATTTTCTAGTCCTCGGACTGGCAAAAAGCGGGTATGCGGCAGCGTCAATTCTGCATGAAAAAGGCATTAACGTCACCGTTAACGATCAGAAAGCCTTTGAAGAAAATGAACCTGCCCAAAAGCTTTCTGCCAGAGGGATTGAAGTCATCTGCGGAGAGCACCCGACGTCACTTTTTGATCAGCATGACATTACCATTATGATCAAAAATCCCGGGATTCCTTATGAAAATATTATGGTGCAGGAAGCGCAAAAAAGAGGCATCCCGGTCTGGACGGAAATTGAGCTTGCATATTATATAACAAACGCAAAATTCATCGGCATTACAGGCTCGAACGGCAAAACAACAACCACAACGCTCATATATGAAATGCTGAAGGCTGATTCTCAAAAAGCCCTGATTGCAGGCAATATCGGCACTGTCGCCAGTGAGGTGGCATATCACGCCGACGGAGATGAATGGATCGTCACGGAGCTTTCTTCCTTTCAGCTTATGGGGACGCATGCGTTCAGACCTGAAATCAGCCTGATTTTAAACATATTTGACGCCCATTTAGATTATCACCACAGCCGTGAAAATTACGAGAAGGCCAAGCAGAAGGTGTATCTTCACCAGCTTGAAAGCGATACGGCCATCGTCAATCAAAACGATGAAACAGTGGTGCGGCTTGCAGAATCGGGCAAAGCCGGCATTGTTCCGTTTTCAGTTCAACAGCCGCTTTCTAGCGGCGTATTCATAAAAGACGGAATGCTGATGTTTAATGATGAAGCGATTCTTCCTATAGATGACATCGTCCTGCCCGGCGCGCATAATTTAGAAAATATTTTGGCAGCCGTTGCCGCTGCGAAGACTGCGGGCGCATCAAATGAAGCGATTCAAAAGGTGCTGACAAGCTTTACGGGAGTGAAGCACCGCCTTCAATACGTGACGACGATTCAAAAACGAAAATTTTATAACGACAGCAAAGCGACGAATATTTTAGCAACGAGCAAAGCGCTTTCCGCGTTTAAAGCTCCGGTTATTCTGCTTGCCGGCGGTCTTGACCGCGGCAACGGCGTTGATGAACTAAAACCGTATATGGAACATGTCAAAGCGATCCTTACGTTCGGACAGACAGCGCCAAAGTTTGTAAAACTGGGCAACGAGCTGGGAATACAACATGTCAAACGTGTCGATAATGTTGAACAAGCAGTATCTGCGGCGTTTGCGCTCTCAAATGAAGGAGACGTCATCCTCTTGTCACCGGCGTGTGCAAGCTGGGATCAGTTTAAAACATTTGAAGAACGCGGTGACATGTTTATAGATGCCGTGCATATGCTTAAGTAAGGGCTTGTCTAAAGAATTTCGGCAGCCCTAATGAACTTATGCTTGGGGTGTCGATTGCTTTGACTACTAAAAAAACAGCGCCTGATTTGTTATTAGTCATTATTACGTTATTGCTTTTAACAATAGGATTAATTATGGTCTACAGTGCAAGTGCGGTATGGGCGGATTATAAATTTGATGACTCGTTTTTCTTTGCCAAACGGCAGTTGCTGTTTGCGGGGATCGGCGTCATTGCCATGTTTTTTATAATGAACGTGGATTATTGGACATGGCGGACTTGGTCGAAACTGCTTCTGATTATCTGTTTTTTTCTGCTTGTGCTCGTTTTGATTCCGGGAGTCGGAATGGTGCGGAACGGTTCAAGAAGCTGGATCGGTGTGGGAGCGTTCAGCATTCAGCCTTCGGAGTTTATGAAACTCGCGATGATTGCGTTTCTGGCTAAGTTCCTTTCTGAAAAACAGAAGAACATTACGTCATTCAGACGCGGGTTCATTCCCGCCCTCGGAATCGTGTTTTCTGCCTTTATTATCATTATGTGCCAGCCCGACCTCGGAACGGGGACGGTTATGGTGGGCACGTGTATCGTAATGATTTTCGTATCCGGTGCGCGCATCGCTCATTTTGCGTTTCTGGGGCTGATCGGACTAAGCGGGTTTGCGGCCCTTGTCCTGTCCGCTCCGTATCGGATCAAGCGGATTACCTCTTACTTAAATCCTTGGGAGGACCCGCTTGGGAGCGGCTTTCAGATCATTCAGTCGCTGTACGCCGTAGGTCCCGGCGGGCTGTTCGGCATGGGGCTCGGCCAAAGCCGGCAAAAGTTTTTTTATCTGCCGGAGCCGCAAACCGATTTCATTTTCGCTATTTTATCAGAAGAGCTTGGCTTTATCGGCGGTACGCTCATATTGCTGCTGTTTAGTATTTTATTATGGCGGGGCGTCAGAATCGCCCTCGGCGCTCCGGATTTATACGGGAGCTTCGTCGCCATCGGTATTATTTCGATGATTGCCATTCAAGTCATGATTAATATCGGCGTTGTGACGGGTCTCATTCCGGTGACGGGAATTACGCTGCCGTTTTTAAGCTACGGGGGATCATCATTGACACTGATGCTTATGGCCGTCGGCGTACTCTTAAATGTCAGCCGGTATTCGAGGTATTGATCTGTATCTTGCCTCATAAATCATGATATATTCGTAATATAAAAAAACAGACAACATCAATAACCCTGTCCTAAAAAACAGGGTTATCGCTATGTGATGAAGGGGGACATACGTATGCGTATTGCAGTAAGCGGAGGCGGTACGGGAGGACATATCTATCCGGCCCTGGCCTTTATTAAAGAAGTGCAGCGCCGCCATCCGGATGTGGAATTTTTGTATATCGGAACGGAGAACGGCCTTGAGAAAAAAATCGTCGAACGGGAAAACATTCCGTTTCGTTCAATTGAAATTACGGGCTTTAAACGAAAACTTTCTTTTGAAAATGTAAAAACCGTTATGCGCTTCTTAAAAGGCGTGAAGATGAGCAAATCGTATTTAAAAGAATTTAAACCGGATGCCGTCATCGGAACGGGCGGTTATGTATGCGGTCCTGTCGTATACGCGGCTGCGAAATTGGGGATTCCGACCATTATTCATGAACAAAACAGTCTTCCGGGCATCACAAATAAGTTTCTCTCGAAATATGTTAATAAGGTAGCGATTTGCTTTGAAGAAGCAAAATCGCATTTTCCCGCTGAAAAAGTTGTTTTTACGGGAAACCCCAGAGCATCTGAAGTCGTCTCAATTAAGACAGGCCGCTCATTAACCGAATTCGGACTGAAAGAAAATCAAAAAACGGTTCTGATTTTTGGCGGAAGCAGAGGCGCAGCCCCTATTAACCGCGCCGTTATTGACATGCAGGAAGAATTAAAAACGAGGCCTTATCAAGTGCTGTATATTACCGGAGAAGTGCATTATGAGAAGGTAACGGCGGAGCTGAAAGGCAAAGCCGCGGATAATATGGTGACAAAACCGTTTTTGCACCAAATGCCGGAATACTTAAAATCAATTGATGTGATTGTGGCAAGAGCCGGAGCGACGACAATCGCCGAGATTACCGCCCTCGGAATTCCGAGCGTGCTCATTCCGAGCCCGTACGTTACAGCCAATCACCAAGAAGTCAATGCGAAGGCGCTCAGCCAGCATGACGCTGCAATTGTGCTGAAAGAAACCGAGCTTAGCGGAGAAAAACTGATTGCCGCTCTTGACCGGATCGTAATGAATGAAGAAACACTAAAGGACATGAGTGAGCGGACAAAGTCACTCGGTGTTCCAGATGCGGCAGCCAGACTGTACAGTATCATGGAAGATATTAAAAAATAAGAGAAGAGTAATTGGAATGCGGAGGTTTACGATGGAGAACGTGATTCAGGAATTAAAAAACCGCGAAGTTGGCAAAGTGTTAGAACAAGAGCCGCTCGCGAACCATACAACAATGAAAATTGGCGGACCTGCCGACATTTTGATTATTCCCAATCGGGTGGAAGCGGTCAAAGATATCATGGATATTGTGAAAAAATATGATTTGCCGTGGACTGTCATCGGCCGCGGTTCAAACCTGCTTGTACTTGATGAAGGCATCAGGGGAGTTGTCATAAAACTCGGACCCGGCCTTGACCATTTAGAGCTTGAAGGTGATCAAGTAACGGTCGGAGGCGGTTATTCCGTTGTACGCCTGGCTACATCCATGAGCAAAAAGGGGCTGTCCGGCCTTGAATTTGCAGCCGGAATTCCCGGGTCAATCGGCGGGGCCGTCTATATGAACGCCGGCGCCCACGGCTCGGATATGAGTGAAATCCTTGTGAAAGCCCGTATTTTATTTGAAGACGGTTCAATCGAATGGCTTACGAATGAAGAAATGGATTTCAGCTACAGAACGTCTATTTTGCAAAAGAAACGGCCCGGCGTCTGTCTTGAGGCAGTCCTTAAACTTGAACAGAAGGAACGTGAAGCGATCACAGCGCAGATGCAAAATAACAAAGACTACAGAAAAAAT
Organism: Bacillus sp. ISL-51; assembly: GCF_018613535.1. GTDB lineage: Bacteria > Bacillota > Bacilli > Bacillales > Bacillaceae > Bacillus. The sequence goes on along the minus strand of NZ_JAGGQB010000005.1, from coordinate 190,615 downwards.
ACACAGCCGTACTCAAGCCCGTGTGCGGGAAGCATATTCAGAAATCCGCTGCCGAACCATGCGGGAAGCCTCGTTGAAAAAGCGGGGTTAAAAGGGCATCAGATCGGCGGCGCCAAAGTATCCGAGATGCACGGGAATTTTATCGTCAATGCCGGCGGAGCGACTGCCAGGGACGTCCTTGACCTGATTGATTACGTGAAAAAGACAATCCGTGAGCAATATGACGTGGAGATGCACACAGAAGTTGAAATCATCGGCGGCAATCGCTAAATGGTTCTCTGATTTACACGAGCTCATGTGATATACTTTGAACAAATGGCAAACGGCATCACAGCATGCCGTTTGTTTTTCAATCAGACGAATGTAAAGCTGTTTCATTCTTAGTGAGGTGGACAGGCAGTGAACCCGAATCATGAAAGAGAAAAAATTGTAAATATTGAAGAACGGATTCCGAAAATTAAAGAGCAGCGAAAACAAAAAGCAAACCGCCGTCTCATTTCATTTATTCTGCTCTTTTTTATGATGGTGCTGATCATCGTGTACTTGCAGATGCCGATCAGTAAAGTATCTTCTGTTTCTGTTTCCGGAAACGAAATTGTGCCTGCAAAAGAGGTTGCCGCGCTTTCTGATATTCATAACGGCCAAACAGAATTCTGGAGCTTGAATAAGAAAAAAACAGAAGAAAAGATCGAGCAAAACAAGCTGGTGAAAAAGGCGGCGGTTACAAAAGCCTTCCCTAACAAAGTCAACATCAGTATCGAAGAGTATAAGACCATTGCGTATTTACAAAAAAACGATGTATATTATGAAGTCCTGGAAAACGGCACCGTACTGCCGAACGAAGTCACTCCGGATGATGCCGGGCCGATTTTGGTAGACTGGACAAACGGGAAAAAACGGATCAAGTTGGCAAAGCAGCTTGATAAGCTGTCAGGTTCTTTAAAACAGTCGATTTCTGAAATTTATTACACGCCGGCAAAAATGGACAATGACCGGATCAAGCTGTATATGAACGATGGATATGTGGTTACGGCTTCTATTAAGACTGTTGCAAGCAAAATGAAAACCTATCCTTCTATTATTTCGCAGCTGGATGGGAAAAAGGGAATTATCCATTTAGAAGTCGCTACATATTTTGAGGAATTTAACAAGGGTAATGCTGATAAGAAGAAAAAGAATTGATGAAATAAGTCTAAATACCTATTTTTGTGTCCGTTCAAAAGAATCAATTAAAATCAGCGCAGGCATCCGATATAACCGATAGCGGAATAATTATGACTATGTCTGTTTTTTGCTGAAGATATGGCTGATAAACAAGCGGAAAATTCTCAGTGTTATGCGTATGGTATATGAGATAAGCATTGTATTTGGAATTTTCCTCCTGTTTCTTCTTTTTTCGTATGATTCTGGCAATATCTATAGCTTTTCTGAAGGTTCATCTTAGTGTAGACTTGTATAAAGCGGGTATATTTGCATCATGTGTTGCACAATATGACGCCATCAAAAGAAATCTTCTGATAAGGTGGGCCGTCTTTAAAAAAAATAAAAAAAAAGTGATATAAAAGAGGATATACATAGAATATAACGAATAGTTTCAATAAACATAAATTGTGAGAAATCAGATAAGAATATGTTGTTGCTGTTGTTTTTGTTACACACTTGTAAAGCCACATTCATTGTATTGTTGTTCCGCAAATAATAGAATAGAATTGATCGAAATGTGAGGAGGTGCCATAGAATGAACAACAATGAACTTTACGTCAGTCTTGACATCGGTACGTCCAATACAAAAGTGATCGTCGGAGAAATGACAGATGATTCCCTTAACATTATCGGAGTGGGAAATGTACCGTCTGAAGGGTTGAAAAAAGGCTCAATCGTTGATATAGATGAAACTGTTCATTCTATAAGAAAAGCGTTTGACCAAGCTGAAAGAATGGTAGGTTTTCCGCTGAGAAAAGCCATTGTCGGTGTTAATGGAAATTATATTAATATTCAAGATACGAACGGCGTTGTCGCTGTTTCAAGTGAAAACAAAGAGATTCACGTAGAAGACGTCCGCAGGGTGATGGAGGCGGCACAGGTCGTTTCGGTCCCGCATGAGCAGCTGATCGTTGACGTCGTTCCGAAACAGTTTATCGTTGACGGAAGAGATGAAATTACAGATCCGAAAAAAATGCTCGGTGTCCGCCTGGAAGTGGAAGGCACGCTGATTACCGGCTCAAAAACAATCTTACATAACTTACTTCGCTGTGTGGAGAGAGCGGGCGTTGAAATTACGGATATCTGCCTGCAGCCGCTTGCGGCCGGTTCGGCGGCTTTATCAAAAGACGAAAAGAACCTCGGCGTCGCAATGATTGATATCGGCGGCGGATCTACGACGGTTGCGGTTTTTGAACAGGGGCACCTTAAAGCGACCACCGTAATTCCGCTCGGAGGCGAAAACATCACAAAAGACGTGTCAATCGGTTTACGGACGTCCACAGAAGAGGCGGAAAGAGTAAAAAAACAATTCGGACATGCTTTCTACGACGAGGCTTCAGAAGATGAAGTATTTGAAGTCACCGTCATTGGCACGAATCAAAAGCAATCTTTTACGCAGCAGGAAATTGCCAATATCATCGAAGCAAGAGTGGAAGAGATTCTTGAGATTGCCGCATCTGAAATCGAACATATGGGGATTACCGACTTGCCCGGCGGCTTTGTGCTGACCGGAGGACAGGCCGCAATGCCCGGGGTGCTTTCATTGGCACAGGACGTGCTGCGGCACAATGTAAGAGTCGCAAGCCCGAACTATATCGGCGTGAGAGACCCGCAGTATATGACGGGTGTCGGCTTGATACAATTCGCCTGCCGAAACGCAAGAATTCAAGGAAGAAAAATAGGCTTTCATATGCCGGAGGAAGCCGTGCAGGAAATTGCGGTTTCACACGAAGAACAGCATCATCAGAGGCAAGAGGCACAGCAGCGGCCTAAAGCAAAACAAAAAACACAAGCCGAACAGAACAAACCGAGCAAAATGAAAAAACTATTAAGCATGTTTTGGGAATAGATAGATAGTCATTCGGCAGATTAGGAGGATTTAGCATGTTGGATTTCGAAACAAACATAGACGGCTTAGCATCAATTAAAGTAATCGGAGTAGGAGGCGGCGGAAATAACGCGGTCAACCGAATGATTGAAAATGAAGTGCAAGGTGTAGAGTACATCGCGGTGAACACGGATGCACAAGCTCTTAACCTGTCAAAAGCAGAAGTGAAAATGCAGATCGGAGAAAAACTGACGCGGGGTCTTGGAGCTGGAGCAAACCCTGAAGTCGGCAAAAAAGCCGCTGAAGAAAGCAAAGAACAGATTGAAGAAGCGTTAAAAGGCGCTGACATGGTTTTCGTTACAGCCGGAATGGGTGGCGGAACCGGAACGGGGGCCGCACCGGTAATTGCCCAAATCGCAAAGGATTTAGGCGCTCTGACTGTCGGAGTCGTAACAAGACCGTTTACATTTGAAGGACGGAAGCGCCAGCTGCAGGCGGCTGGCGGAATTACAGCAATGAAAGAAGCGGTGGATACGCTGATCGTAATTCCGAATGACCGTATTCTTGAAATTGTTGACAAAAACACGCCGATGCTTGAAGCATTCCGTGAAGCTGATAACGTGCTTCGCCAAGGGGTTCAAGGTATTTCAGACCTCATCGCGACACCCGGACTGATCAACCTGGACTTCGCCGATGTCAAAACCATCATGTCGAATAAAGGTTCTGCATTGATGGGAATCGGAATTGCAACCGGAGAAAGCCGTGCGGCAGAAGCTGCGAAAAAAGCTATTTCCAGCCCGTTATTAGAAGCGGCAATTGACGGAGCGCAAGGTGTTCTGATGAACATCACAGGCGGCACAAACCTGAGTCTATACGAAGTGCAGGAAGCTGCGGATATCGTCGCATCTGCATCTGATCCTGACGTGAATATGATTTTCGGTTCAGTAATCAATGAAAATCTGAAAGATGAAATTGTCGTGACTGTCATCGCAACAGGGTTTATTGAACAGGAAAAAGACGACTCAAAACCGCAGCGCCCGACATTAAACCAAGGGTTAAAATCCCAAAACCAAAATGCTGCTAAGCGTGAGCCAAAGCGTGAAGAAACGCAGCAGCATCAAAACACGGCAAACCGTCATACATCACAGCCGGCGGATGATGCCTTGGATATTCCGACATTTTTAAGAAACCGCAACAAACGCGGCTGATGTAAAAGGACAAAACCACATGGTTTTGTCCTTTTTCTTTCCTCTATAGACTGATTTCTTCCTCAGGTCCTCCGATTCATATACCAAAAAAGAATCTTTATCCCTATGTATAAAACATGACCATTGGATTATTTTCAGTTTCATATGGCTTTCTGACAGAATACGACAATATCTGAATAGGAGATTGTCTACATTTAACGTACAACATCGAAATGACAAACGATTCCAGTTATAAAGGAGGGCAGACAAAAATTACATTATCTTTCTAAATAAGGGGGAATACGATTGAGAAAAAAAACGAGAAACAAGTGGACAGGCTCCGTTTTAAGCGTCATTGTCGTCAGCTCACTGCTTTTTCCGGGTGCAGCCGGAGCGAACAGCACACATGCAGCTGCTTCTTTAAAAGAAGAACTCTCTTCCTCGAAAGCCATCCAGCATAAGATTTCTGATTCGGTCAAGAAACGTTTTGAAAAAAGTGATAAGGTCACGTTTCTCATTAAATTCAAAGAGCGGGCTGATACGAAAAAAGCTGCCAAGACGGCCGAAAAGAAAGCTGAGTCACATTCGCTTTCAGCTGCAAAAACAGAATATCAAAAACGTTCGGCCGTTGTCTCTTCTTTAAAGGTAACAGCTGATGATGCGCAGCAAAACATAAAAAATTACTTGGAAAAACAAAAAAAGAAAGGCAAGGCAGACCATATTCATTCCTATTATATTGTCAACGGAATGGCTGTCCGTGCTTCGAAAGAGGTAATGGAAAAAGTCGCTTCATTTTCTGAAGTGGAAAAAGTGCTCCCGAATGAAAAGCGTCAGCTGACAAAATCATCCGCACCTTTTCAAATGAAGAAAAAACAAAAAGAAATCAAAGCAAAAGGCGGTATCGAATGGAACATCAGCCAAATCGATGCACCTAAAGCCTGGGCTTTAGGCTATGACGGAACCGGTACGGTTGTTGCATCCATTGATACCGGAGTTGAGTGGGATCACCCGGCATTAAAGGAGAAATACCGCGGCTATGATTCTAAAAATCCCGCTCAGCCGAACCATGACATGAACTGGTATGATGCCGTTGCCAAAAAAGACGCTCCCTATGACGACCAAGACCACGGCACTCATGTGACCGGAACAATGACGGGGTCTGAACCTGACGGCTCAAATCAAATCGGCGTGGCTCCCGGCGCAAAATGGATTGCGGTAAAAGCTTTCTCGGATGACGGAGGGACAGATGCCGATATTTTGGATGCCGGTGAATGGGTGTTGGCGCCAAAAGATAAAGACGGGAAGCCGCATCCTGAAATGGCTCCGGACGTTGTAAATAATTCTTGGTCCGGCGGTTCAGGAATTGACGAGTGGTACAGGGACATGGTCAACGCGTGGAGAGCGGCTGATATTTTTCCGGAATTCTCTGCGGGAAATGAAGACTTGTTTACACCTGGAGGACCGGGGTCGATTGCCAATCCCGCCAATTATCCGGAAGCATTTGCGACAGGTGCTACCGACAGCCAAAAGAAACTCGCTGATTTCTCACTTCAAGGCCCTTCACCGTATCATGAAACAAAACCGGATATCTCGGCTCCGGGAGTCAATATCCGTTCATCGGTGCCGGGGGGAACATATGAAGGCGGCTGGAACGGAACTTCGATGGCCGGACCGCATGTGGCTGCAACTGCGGCTCTGTTGAGGCAGGCGAATGCCTCTATTACGGTCGATGAAATGGAAGACGTCTTGACTCGCACAGCAGAAAAGCTGACCGATTCCGTCTTTCCGAATTCACCGAATAACGGTTACGGCCACGGTCTTGTCAATGCATTTGACGCCGTTTCGGCTGTAACGGACGGAATTGGAAAAATAGAAGGGCAGGTGTCGACAGCAGGTGAAGATAACGAACCGCCCGTATATCAGCATGATCCTGTCTCGGAAGCTTATCAAGGCGCGAGTCTTCCGTTAACTGTCACGGCGGAAGACAATGTGGGTGTTACGAAGGTTACGCTTTCCTATCAGTTTGATGAGGGAGATTGGAAAACGATCACCGCGGTGCAAAAAAGCGGCGATGAAAAAAAGGGAACATATCAAGCGGAAATCCCGAATGTAATGGCCAAATCTGTAAGCTACAAATGGACGATAAAGGACTTTGGCGGTCATTCGGCGGAATCTGACACGTACCGGGTCACTGTCAAACCAAGCATTACAGCGGGCTACAAAGAGAATTTTGAGTCGCAGCCCGCAGGATGGTCAAGCTACGGAACACACGATCAATGGGAATGGGGTGTTCCGGTTTCAGGCCCCGGCGCAGCAGTCTCCGGAGAAAAAGTATTTGCGACGAATCTGTCAGGCCCTTACGCCGATTCGGCCAACATGAATTTAGTGATGCCTCCGATTCAAGTGCCGGATGCCGGGCGTCTGTTCCTTCAATTTAAAAGCTGGCACAAGCTCGAAGAATTTTTTGATTACGGATATGTGTTTGTACTTCCTGAAGGGAAAACGAATTGGGAGCAGGCTGCCATTTATAACGGAGCTTCGGTAGGCTGGACTGATGAAGAAATTGATTTATCGGCATATAAAGGCCAAAACATTAAAGTCATGTTTAATTTGCAGTCCGATGAAGTGGTAAATGAAGACGGATGGTATATCGATGATGTCAGCCTCTCAGCCGGCTCTCACGGCAAGGTGAAAAAAGCTAAACTCGGTATACAAAAGCCGTCCGGCAAACTAAAGAAAAAAGCTGTTAATCCTAAAAAAGCGAAACCGGCGGCAAAATCAGCAGGAAAAGCTGTGAACCGCGGAACAAACCTGCTTCCGCTCAGAGCGCAAGTCAGTGTTGCCGAGACGGGAAAATCCGTTTATTCAGACCCGGCAAGCGGCAAATACACCCTTTCTCATAAAGCGGGCAGCTATACGCTGAAAGCGGAGGCTTACGGGTATCAGCCAAAAACAGAAAAAGTCTCCATACAATCAAATCAAACGGCACAGGCAGACTTCACGCTGGAAAAAATGCCATCCGGCACGTTAAAAGGCACGATCACCAATCAGTCAACGGGAGAACCGGTGAAAGGCGCCGCGCTGTATGTCATCGAGGATGCCGCAATTGAACCGGCGGTGACGAATGACAAAGGGGAATATTCACTTCAGGCGTACGAAGGCTCCTATACGATCAAAATCGCCGCAAAAGGATTTTACAACAACGAAATTTCTGTTGATGTAAAAGGGAATGTCACCCAAAACTCCGAATTAAAGCCGTATATCGGCTATGAAGGCGAAATTGCCTATGATAACGGTGTGGAAGAAGCCGCCATGTCGTACTTTGAGGCAGGCAGCAAATCTGCGGTTAAGATGACGCTCGCTGACGGAAAAGACCGCGGCATGCTGACAGGAGGGCTGTTTAAATTTTGGGGTGAAGACTGGCCTGCTCCTGGCGGCACGGAATTTCAAATAGAAGTATATGACGCATCGGAAAAAGACGGTGCGCCCGGTAAAAAAATCGCCGGTCCTTTCAAAGCGGAAGCGCTCAGAAACGGTGAATGGACAAAAGCCGACCTCAGCTCAAAAGGAATTGCGGTCGGTAAAGAATTTTATCTCGTCTTCGTACAGACGAAACCCGATCCTTATTCGCCGGGATTGTCAGCCGATGACGGAAGCCCGTATTCAAACAGAAACTGGCAGTACATCGGCGGCAGCTGGTCAAAATCGGATAAATCTGACGGAAACTATATGATCCGCGCTTTGGTTGACTATGAAGCAGCAGTGCCTGAGATTACTTCACCGCAGGACAAATCATTTACAAATCAAGAGAAACTTGCGGTAAAAGGGACCGCTTCTCCGGGGACCGCTGTCCGTCTTTACAACGATGAAAAAGAAGCCGCTGAAACAAAAGCCGGAGCAGACGGCACCTTCCAGGCTGATGTATCGCTTCATAAAGGGGCCAACCGCCTGACTGCATCAACGTCAACTGACAGGGGATCAACAGACGCTTCCGGCCCTGTCACGGTGATACTTGATCAGGATAAACCGGATTTGACGATCGATAATCCGAAAAACGGAGATAAAACAAATAAAGAAACCGTGACCGTAAAAGGAAAAGCTGCCGATGATTATTTGAAGTGTGTGAAGGTGAACGGCCAAAAAGCTGAGGTGAAAGACGGCTCTTACCAAGCCCGAATTCTTCTGGAAAACGGCAGCAATGAAATCAAAGTCACGGCAGCGGATGAAGCGGGAAACAAAACGACGAAAAAGACGGTTATCAATGCAAATTACACCGCCCCCGTTATTTCTGGGTTAGTTCCCGGAGAGGATAAAACATTAAAAGCCGGAGAATCAGTAAAAATCGCTTTCTCCAGCGGAAAGAAATTAGACGCCACGTTTGTCATTCGTCTTCCGCTGACAAATGCGCGCGCAACTACCCAAAACGCAACGGAGCTTCCGCTGAGAGAAATTTCTCCGGGAAGATATGAAGGATACTGGACGGCCACCTCTTCAATTAAAGCGAACGGAGCAAAAATTGACGTTATCGTAAGAGATGACTACGGGAATGAAACGAGACAAACGGCGAAAGGAAAACTTTATATTAACGAGTAAAGAAAAGCGCTGCCTTTAGAAGGGCAGCGCTTTTTCAGATGATCCGAACCTAGCAAAATGCCCAAACAGGCATCCTCGACAAATAAAACGGTTATCCCTTAAAAATTGTACTTTCCCCTCAACATTAATTGACAGACTTTCCCACAGAGCTTGCTTTATACTTATGAAACAAGAGAGAGAAACAGGTATGTAAGACAAAAGAGGAGAGGGGTCAGATGTGAAAATCTATCTGGATGTCATTTGGCTGTTGAACTTTTGTTTTGATTCTCTTTTGCTTTTATTGACGGCCTTTATTTTAAAACGCCAGGTAAAGAAAAGAAGAGTGGCGGCTGGCGGCTTCATCGGTTCAACGATTGTGCTGCTGATGTTCACCCCTGTTTCGCCGCTTGTGGAGCACCCGGCGGGAAAAATGGTGTTTTCAGTTTTCATCGTGCTTACGGCTTTCGGATTTAAACGGTTTCGGTATTTTTTTCAAAATTTGTTTGCCTTTTATTTCGCAACATTTCTCGTCGGCGGGGGAATGATCGGTGTTCATTCCTTATTGCAGACAAAATCAATCGTGCAGCATGGCGTAATGGTGACAAGCCAGACCGGATTCGGTGATCCGATCAGCTGGATGTTTGTCGTCATCGGATTTCCCGCCGTGTGGTTTTTTTCGAAAAAAAGAATTGAAGAGATCGAAACAAAATCCATTCAGTATGATGAACTTGTCAGGGTGCAGGCTGAATTCGGCGGACAGACAATCCATGCAAAGGGATTGGTGGATTCGGGAAACCAGCTGTACGATCCGCTGACGAAAACGCCGGTCATGATTCTTCATATTGATAAGTTTGCCCCGCTTCTCGGGGAAAAGGAAACAGACATTATCAAAACCGCCAGTCCGCTTGAGGTGATCGAACAGCTGGATAATACGTTCCGCCACGCAGAAAAACTCAGACTGATTCCGTACAGGGGCGTCGGCCAGGACCATCAATTTTTACTCTGTTTGAAGCCGGATTACGTGACCATTTTAACAAAAGACGAAATGATCGCATGTGAGAAATGCCTGATCGGAATCAGCACGAGACAATTATCGGCAGACGGCGAATTTGACGCGATCATTCATCCGAAAATGCTGACAGGAAAAGCGGTGAAACATGTATCCTGATCTAAAAGTCTGTTACTAATCATACTCAATCCGCATTGTATTTAGAAGGGGGAGGAAGATGAAAAAACTTAAGCTGCGTTTGACATATCTTTGGTATAAATGGCTGATGAAACTCGGGCTGAAAAGTGATGAAGTTTATTACATAGGGGGAAGCGAAGCACTGCCGCCGCCTCTGTCAAAAGAAGAAGAACAGGTGCTGCTTTTAAAGCTGCCGAGCGGGGATCAGGCGGCGCGCGCTATTTTAATTGAAAGGAATTTACGCCTTGTCGTGTACATCGCCCGCAAATTTGAAAACACGGGCATTAATATTGAGGATTTGATCAGCATCGGGACAATCGGTCTGATCAAAGCGGTAAACACCTTTAACCCGGAAAAGAAAATAAAGCTTGCCACCTATGCATCACGATGCATTGAAAACGAGATTTTAATGTACCTGCGCAGAAACAATAAAATCCGTTCCGAGGTATCCTTTGATGAGCCGCTTAATATTGATTGGGACGGAAATGAACTGCTGCTTTCAGATGTGCTCGGAACAGATGATGATATTATTACAAAGGATATTGAAGCAAATGTGGATAAAAAGCTTTTGAAAAAAGCGCTTGAGCAATTAAACGAGAGAGAAAAGCAGATCATGGAACTGCGTTTCGGGCTTGTCGGAGAAGAAGAAAAGACGCAAAAAGATGTAGCCGACATGATGGGAATCTCCCAATCCTATATTTCCCGGCTTGAAAAACGGATTATAAAAAGACTGCGAAAAGAGTTTAACAAAATGGTGTAAAAAAATTTCCATCAGCCAACCCTTACTGCTGCAAGGATTGTCTTGGGCAGATGTTTTTTTCTGTAAAATGAAGGTGCATATTTTTCCCACCCGAGGAGATACTTAACGTTGTACAGCAGCTCCTGTTGGGAGGGAAAAACGTGTCAAGAAATAAAGTCGAAATTTGCGGGGTGGATACCTCCAAATTACCGGTGCTCAAGAATGAAGAGATGAGAAAGCTATTTAAGCAATTGCAGGATGAAGGCGATGATTCAGCAAGAGAAAAGCTGGTAAACGGCAACCTGCGCCTTGTCTTAAGCGTCATTCAAAGGTTTAACAATAGAGGAGAGTATGTTGATGACTTATTTCAGGTCGGCTGCATCGGACTAATGAAATCCATTGATAATTTTGACCTAAGCCATAATGTTAAGTTTTCAACATACGCTGTACCGATGATCATCGGAGAAATCCGCAGATATTTGCGTGATAACAATCCGATCCGCGTCTCAAGATCGCTGCGTGATATCGCATATAAAGCGCTTCAAGTAAGAGAGCGGTTAATCAGTGAGACAAGCAAGGAGCCGACAGCAGAGGAAATCGCCAAAGTTCTTGAAGTGCCCCATGAAGAAATTGTGTTTGCTCTTGACGCCATCCAAGATCCGGTGTCGCTGTTTGAGCCGATTTATAACGACGGCGGTGATCCGATTTACGTCATGGACCAGATCAGCGATGAGCGAAACAAGGATACACAATGGATTGAGGAGCTGGCTTTAAAAGAAGGCATGAGAAGGCTGAACGAACGGGAGAAAATGATTTTGCGCAAGCGCTTCTTTCAGGGAAAAACCCAAATGGAAGTGGCAGAAGAAATCGGCATATCCCAAGCTCAGGTTTCGAGGCTCGAAAAGGCAGCCATTAAACAAATGAATAAGAACATCCATCAATAACGGGAAAAGCCTTTAAAACATTTGTTTTAAAGGCTTTTTTCGTGTCTCTGGTTTACGTATGCAAAAAAGTCATGTATTCTAATCTGTAAAAGTTTTATGAAAATTGAAACAAATTTACAGGGGGGAGCACAATGATTTTACAGCTTGACCGCGTGTCATTAAAAAGAAACGGCAAATGGATTCTAAAGGATATAAACTGGCATGTTGAACAAAATGAAAACTGGGTGCTGTACGGATTAAACGGGGCCGGAAAAACAGCTTTGTTAAATATGTTATGCTCATATTACTTTCCTACTTCAGGAGAGATGCAGGTGCTCGGCCATCAATTCGGAAAAACAGAGCTCGGTGATAAGTTCAGAAGAAAAATCGGCCTTGTGTCAGCCGGGCTTCAGCATAAACTATATCCCGCGGATTCCGCATTTGAAATCGCGCTCAGCGGTGCGTACGCATCTATCGGTTTATACGAAACACCGAGTGAACAAGTAAGGGAAAAAGCGATCGGGCTTTTGAAGGATTTGGGCGCGCTCGGTTACGCGGACAGGCGCTATGAGACCTTATCCCAAGGAGAAAGACAAAGGGCGCTGATTGCCCGTGCCCTTATGGCAGATCCTGAACTTTTAATTTTGGATGAGCCGGTGACTGGTTTAGACTTTATGGCGAGGGAAAAGCTGTTAGATACGATTACATATATCGCCGGAAAAGAAAATGCGCCGTCAATCCTTTACGTCACCCATCATGCTGAAGAAATTTTACCGGTATTTGATAAAGCGCTGCTTTTAAAACAAGGCGAAGTGTTCGCCTCAGGCGGGATACGGGATATGCTTTCTGATGAACGGCTTTCTGCCTTTTTTGACATACCGGTCAGCGTGATGTGGAACAATGACCGTCCGTTTTTAACACGGACGAAAGAAACGTCATCCGTGTGAAAGGTGAATACATTTCATCCTGGGGGTGCTGTCCGGCAGCTGAGAGAGGCGTGTGTCTCAACCCTTAACAGACCTGATCTGGATCATGCCAGCGGAGGGAAGCGGTGAAAAAAGCGGAGGAAGCCGCGGTTTATATATTGCCGGGCCCCTGTGCGTTTTTTTAAAGCCGTTTCATTCGTTGAAACGGTTTTTTCTATACAACAAGAAGGAGAGATTTCCATTGGATCAACTCAATATGATATTACAAAAAGCAGATGAGCAGCAGGCTGATTTAATCAGTATCGCCAAAACTTTAATCTCCTTTCCCACACCGGCGCCGCCCGCGAGAAATACGAAAACCGCGCAGAAATGGGTTGCCGGGTTTTTAAAAGAGTTGGGCTGTTCTGTCGATATATGGGATGTTTACCCCGAAGATCCGAACGTAGTCGGTGTGTTAAAGGGAACCGATTCCGAACATTATCAAAGCCTCATTCTAAACGGACACATTGACGTAGCCGAAGTAAACGGGGAAGACTGGGGCTCGGACCCGTTTCAGCCTCTTATAAAAGACGGCATGTTAATCGGACGAGGCGCTTCTGATATGAAAGGCGGGCTGGCGTGCGTGCTTTTTTGCTTGAAGCTGATTCATGAAGCCGGTTTACAACTGCCTGGCGATCTGATTGTGCAGTCGGTCATCGGCGAAGAGGTGGGTGAAGCGGGCACGCTTGAATGCTGCAGACGCGGTTATCATGCGGACTTTGCGGTTGTCGCGGATACGAGCAGCCTGCATATTCAAGGCCAGGGCGGAGTGATTACCGGCTGGATAGAAATCAAAAGCGCAAAAACGTTTCACGACGGAATGAGGCGCAATATGATTCACGCGGGCGGCGGCACATTCGGGGCAAGCGCGATTGAAAAAATGGCGAAGATCATCGGCGCCCTCGGAGAGCTGGAGCGCCACTGGTCGGTAATGAAAAACTATCCCGGCTTTACGCCCGGCACAAATACGATCAACCCTGCTGTAATAGAAGGGGGAAGACACGCTGCCTTTGTCGCGGATGAGTGCCGCTTATGGATTACGGTTCACTTTTATCCGAACGAAACACATGAACAAGTGGCGGCGGAAATTGAAGACTTTGTGAACCGAATCAGCGACAGTGATGTGTGGCTGAGGGAAAACAGACCGGTTTTCAAATGGGGAGGCTCTTCAATGATTGAGGACAGGGGCGAAATTTTTCCGGCGCTGGAAATAGATCCTGATCATCCGGCGGTTTGTGTTTTAGCAGCATCGCACCGCGCCGTCAAAAAGGAGGAGCCCGTTACAGATGTATCACAAACCGTAACAGACGGCGGCTGGCTTTACGATGCCGGGATTCCGAGCGTCATATACGGGCCGGGCGACCTGAAGAATGCCCATTCCGTAAACGAGGAAGTGTCCGTTGAGGAGCTTATTGAGTATACGAAAATCATGCTGAGATTTATCATTACCTGGTGCAGCCGCAAAAAAGATTGCCCGGCTTGACAAGGTTCGGCCCGACCGTTCATATAATAAGAAAAAGAACGGTAAAGGACGTGATCCGGATGATCAGCATTTCTGAATTTCAAATAAAAGATGTGGTGAACGTTTCGAACGGAAAAAAACTCGGAAGCATCGGTGACATCGATATTAATGTGACAACGGGTAAAATTCAGGCGATCATTTTAGGGGGCAGCGGAAAAGTTCTCGGTTTTTTCGGAAAAGAAGAGGAAATGGTCATTCCTTGGCGAAATATAGTTAAAATTGGGGAAGATGTCATCTTAGTGCGTGTAAATGAACCAAAGGGCTCTGCATGATCAGCCCATTACTTGAAAATGCCGGAAATCTCAATGTTTCCGGCACATTTATTTCATTCATTTTAAAGTCAGCCGCTAAACGAATGCTTTAAATTGTGGTAAAATGATTGGGAAATTACGCTTTTTTAATGTTTGTCGAAAGGTTGGATCCTCATGAATACATATCACCCGTTTAGTCTTACCACCCCCTCGGCACTCATGATACAAGACTGGAACCGCGTGAATCAGCATAACACAAAGGTCATCGCCGGATTTACAACAAAAAACGGCGGTGTCAGCAATCCGCCGTATGAATCGTTAAATACAGGATTGCATGTCCGTGACGAAGCTTGTGATGTCGTTAAAAATCGTGAAATCATCGCGTCTTTATGCGGCTCTGAACTGGATTCTTGGGTATTTGCCGATCAGACACATGAAAACCGCATTCGAAAAGTGACAGCCGGTGACAGAGGAAAAGGAGCGAGGGACTACTCCGCTGCATTTCGCAGGACGGACGGGCTCTACACGAAAGATAAAGGCGTCTTTTTGGCTCTGTGTTTTGCTGACTGTGTGCCTTTGTATTTTTACGACCCTGTGAATTCTCTTATCGGGGCTGCCCATGCCGGATGGAAGGGAACCGTTAAGCAAATTGGGCGCATCATGACGGAACGCTGGGCAGATCAGGAAGGCTCCCGTGTATCTGATATTCACGCCGTCATCGGCCCGTCCATCAGCGGCGGATGCTACACCGTAGATGACCGTGTCATCAATGAAGTCCGGGCGCTGCCTTTTTCGGCTGAATCAGCCGTATGTGAAACGGGCGCAGGCCAATATAAGCTCGACTTAAAAGAGGTCAACCGTCTTCTTCTGACACATTGCGGCATTCCGGAAGAAAACATTTCTGTCAGCGGTTTATGTACGGAAACAGAGCGTGATCTTTTCTTTTCACACCGCCGCGACAAAGGAAAAACGGGACGCATGATGTCCTTTATCGGAATGAAGGAGGCATAAGTAATCTTGCGTGTTGCTGATCAATTACGACATATAAACGAACGAATAAACGAAGCATGTAACAGATCGGGCCGAAGCCCTGAGAATGTGACCATCATCGCTGTTACAAAATATGTATCAACAGAAAGGGCTCAGGAGGCCGTTGATGCAGGCATTACAAGCCTGGGAGAAAATCGGGATACCGAGCTGGTCCGCAAGCAGGATGTCATCACGGGAAATCCGGATTGGCATTTTATCGGCAGTCTTCAGTCAAGAAAAGTGAAGTCTGTCGTTGACCGCGTATCTTATATTCACTCCTTAGACAGACTGTCATTGGCAAAAGAGATTGAAAAACGAGCTTCACATAAAGTGCGCTGTTTAGTGCAGGTGAATACATCGCTTGAACCGTCTAAGCACGGTATGAAAACAGAAGAGGTCATCCCCTTTATCCGGGAGCTTTCAGGATTTACAAACATCTCTGTAGAAGGGCTGATGACGATGGCTCCGCTGACAGACGATAAAGACAGGATCAGAGCCTGTTTTCGGGAATTACGGGATCTCCGCGACCGCGTACAGGAGCTGAACCAGACGAACGCACCGTGCCGGGAGCTCTCCATGGGCATGTCAAATGATTATGAAATTGCTGTTGAAGAGGGCGCTACACTTATCAGAATAGGCTCCTCATTAGTCGGAAATGAAACAGGGGGTGTTAACAAATGAGCATGAAAAATAAACTGAAAAACTTTTTCTCAATGGATGAGGAAGAGTATGAGTACGAATATATTGAAACAGAGCAGGATCATCCGGAAGAGCATGATCAGCAAAAAGAAAAGCAGCCAGCCTATGCTCAAAAGGCGGCCGGCAAGCAAAACGTAGTAAGCTTGCAAAGTGTTCAGAAATCCTCTAAAGTGGTGTTGAGTGAGCCGCGTGTATATGCGGAAGCGCAGGAAATCGCCGATCATTTAAAGAACAGGCGGGCAGTTGTCGTTAATCTTCAGCGCATTCAGCATGATCAGGCGAAAAGAATCGTCGACTTTTTAAGCGGGACTGTCTACGCCATCGGCGGCGACATTCAAAGAATCGGTTCAGATATCTTTCTGTGCACGCCTGATAATGTCGACGTATCCGGCACGATTTCGGAGCTCATATCTGAAGACGAACATCAGAGGTGGTAAAGCAGGATGATTCTTTATCAAATTTTTTCCGTTCTGAGCTATTTAATTTACATTTACTCGTTTGCCCTGATTATTTATATTTTTATGTCCTGGGTGCCGAGTACGAGGGAAACGGCAGTCGGACGGTTTCTCGCAGCAATATGCGAGCCGTATTTAGAGCCGTTCAGAAGGATCATTCCGCCGATTGCCATGCTGGATATATCCCCGATTGTTGCCATTATCGTGCTTCGGTTTGCCGCGACAGGACTTTGGGGTCTATACCGCATGATCGCAATGTATACGTAATGTGACAGTTTGATACAGGCTTGGCACCAGCCAAGCCTCTTTACATAGAAAGGAAAGAACATGAGCGATATTTACCAGCACTTCAGAAAGGACGAGCGGCCTTTTATCGATCAGGCGCTCGAATGGAAACAGATTGTCCTGGAGCAGTATCGGCTGAAACTGACCGATTTTTTAGATCCGCGGGAACAGGTGATGTTAAAAGCCGTTATCGGTGATGCCTGCGGTCTCGCGTTTTTCGGAGGATATGATCGGGCCGAACGCAAACGGGCGATATTATACCCTGATTATATTGAGCCGGAACAGAATGATTATGAGCTTCAGGCTTTTGAGGTTCAATATGCTGAAAAATTCGTCAGCATCGACCACCGTTCTCTTCTCGGGTCTTTAATGGGGATCGGATTAAAGCGGCAGAAATTCGGTGATTTGGTGTTTTCGGAAAAAGCGGTGCAGCTTATCGTGTCCGGGGAAATTGCCGATTTTATCAGCGTCCAGCTCACCAAAGCGGGCAAAGCCCCGGTAAAGCTTGAGAAAATTGCGCTCACCGATCTTCACATTCCTGCTTCGGATGTCGAAATAAGAGATGACACGGTTTCTTCATTGCGTCTCGATGCCGTTTGCGCCTCTATGAGCCGGCAATCCCGGCAAAAGGCGCAGACGCTTGTGAAAAACGGACTCGTCAAGGTAAACTGGAAGACCGTTGAGGATCCGTCCTATCAGGTCGCAGAAGGAGACATGCTTTCCATTCGGGGCTTCGGCCGATGCAGTTTGACAAAAATTGAGGGAAAAACGAAAAAAGACAAGTGGAAAGTCACGTTTGAACGTCAAAAATGAGTCGTTTTTTCAGTTTTTTTCTCCATCTGTGCCGTATTTGTTTTATAATGTGAACTAGATAATCGTACTGAAATGTAAAAATGGAGGTGGCAGTATGCCATTAACGCCAAATGATATCCATAACAAAACGTTTACAAAAGGTTTTCGCGGATATGATGAAGATGAAGTAAATGAATTTTTAATGCAAGTCAGAAAAGATTATGAAATCGCACTCCGGAAAAAAGCGGAGCTTGAAGCGAAAGTGAATGAGCTTGACGAAAGAATCGGACACTTTGCTAATATCGAAGAAACGCTGAATAAATCAATCCTCGTGGCGCAAGAGGCCGCAGAAGACGTCAAACGCAACTCACAGAAAGAGGCGAAGCTGATCGTCCGTGAAGCGGAAAAAAATGCGGACCGCATCATTAACGAGTCGCTGTCAAAATCAAGAAAAATCGCCATGGAAATTGAAGAGCTGAAAAAACAGTCAAAAGTGTTCAGAACCCGTTTCCAAATGCTGATTGAAGCGCAGCTCGACCTTTTGAAAAATGATGATTGGGATCATCTGCTTGAATACGAAGTCGATGCGGTGTTTGAGGAAAAAGAATAATTTTCTGATTTTCTTGACATTCTCAGGGCCGTTCGAATATAATACGTTCATAAATTCAGATGAAAAGACGATTGAAAGGGACCGTCATGACTCAAAAAAGCCATAAAGCGAACCGGGGAAGGTGGAAGCCCGGCATGGCCTGAATCATGTGGATCAGCCCTTTAGTTTCCTTTCTGAACTTACAGTAGGAAAGGACGTTCCATCACGTTACGATGCTCGAGTGGAAAAGGCGGGATTTGCCGCTTTTTCTAAAAGGGTGGTACCGCGAGATAAGCTTTCTCGTCCCTTATGGGATGAGAGGGCTTTTTTTATTTTCTGAAAAATGTTGTGGAGGAATGAAGATGGATTACAAAGATACGCTGTTGATGCCGAAAACAGATTTTCCGATGAGAGGAAATCTGCCGAACCGTGAACCGGACATGCAAAAACAATGGGAGGAACAGGACATTTACCGCCTTGTTCAAGAACGGACGAAAGACCGCCCGAAGTTTGTGCTTCATGACGGGCCTCCGTATGCAAACGGAGACATCCACATGGGTCATGCCCTGAACAAAATCCTGAAAGACTTTATCGTCCGCTATAAATCAATGAGCGGTTACAACGCCCCGTACGTGCCGGGCTGGGATACACACGGGCTGCCGATTGAAACGGCGCTGACAAAAAACAAAAAAGTAAACCGGAAAGAAATGTCCGTTGCTGATTTCCGCAAGCTTTGTGAAGAATATGCATGGCAGCAGATTGAAGGACAGCGCGAACAATTCAAGCGCCTTGGCGTCAGAGGAGACTGGGAAAACCCTTATGTCACGCTGCAGCCTGAATTTGAAGCGCAGCAAATCCGCGTTTTCGGTGAGATGGCGAAAAGAGGCTACATTTATAAAGGCCTGAAGCCTGTTAACTGGTCTCCTTCAAGTGAATCTGCTTTGGCAGAAGCGGAAATTGAATATCAGGACAAACGTTCTCCATCTATTTATGTCGCGTTTAAAGTGAAAGACGGAAAGGGCGTTCTTGAAAACGGAGAAAGCTTCATCATTTGGACGACAACACCATGGACGATGCCTGCCAACCTCGGAATTTCCGTTCATCCGGAGTTAGAATACAGCGTCATCAAAGCCGGAGAGAAACGTTATGTCGTCGCAACTGATTTAATCGAAAACGTTGCCCAAGCATGCGGTTTTGAAAACCCGGAAGTTGTCGCCGCATACAAAGGAAGAGAATTGGAACATATTATTGCTGAACATCCGCTGTATGGCAGAGATTCGCTCGTCATGCTCGGTGAGCACGTGACAACGGATGCCGGAACGGGCTGTGTCCATACTGCTCCGGGCCACGGGGAAGATGACTTTATCGTCGGTCAAAAATACGGCTTAGAGGTTCTTTGCCCTGTTGATGAAAAGGGAAACATGACTGACGAAGCACCTGGTTTTGAAGGCATGTTCTATGATAAAGCAAACAAGCCGATCACAGAGAAGCTTGAAGAAAATGGCGCGCTGTTGAAGCTCGAGTTCATTACACACTCCTATCCGCACGACTGGAGAACAAAAAAACCGACCATTTTCAGAGCGACTGCGCAATGGTTCGCGTCCATCAAAGATTTCAGATCTGACCTGCTTGATGCCATCAAAAAAACGAAATGGGTGCCTGAATGGGGCGAACAGCGTCTTTACAACATGGTGCGCGACCGTGGTGACTGGTGTATTTCAAGACAGCGTGTCTGGGGTGTGCCGATTCCGGTATTTTATGCTGAAAATGGCGAGCCGGTTATCACTGACGAGACAATTGAACACGTTTCAGAGCTGTTCAAAAAACACGGCTCAAACATCTGGTTTGAAAAAGAAGCAAAAGACTTGCTGCCGGAAGGATTTACGCATCCGGGAAGCCCGAACGGCATCTTCACAAAAGAACAGGACATCATGGATGTGTGGTTTGATTCCGGTTCTTCGCATCAGGCTGTGCTTGAAGAACGTGATGATCTCGTCCGTCCGGCTGATTTATATCTTGAAGGCTCAGACCAATACCGCGGCTGGTTTAACTCATCCCTTTCTACCGCTGTTGCCGTCACAGGCCATGCGCCTTATAAAGGTGTCTTAAGCCACGGCTTCACACTTGATGCAAACGGCAGAAAAATGAGTAAATCACTTGGCAACACCATTGATCCGACAAAGATAGCCAGACAGCTTGGAGCGGAGATTTTACGCTTATGGGTATCATCAGTAAACTATCAGGCCGACCACCCTGTTTCTGAAGATATTTTAAAACAAGTCGCTGAAGTATACCGTAAAATCCGCAATACATTCCGTTTCCTTCACGGCAACCTGTTTGACTTCAATCCGAGCGTTAATGCCGTTGATGTAAAAGACCTTCGGGAAGTGGATCAGTATATGCTGGTTAAATTGAATAAGCTGATTGAAAAAGTGAAAAAAGCATATGATGAATATGAATTTGCGGTTGTATATCACAGCATTCATAACTTCTGCACGATCGAGCTCAGCTCTTTCTATCTTGATTTTGCAAAAGACGTGGTGTACATCGAGCACGCGGATCATCCGGACCGCCGCAGCATGCAGACGGTTTTTTATGAAACCCTGCTTGCGTTAGTGAAGCTGACTGCGCCGATTCTGCCGCATACGGCTGATGAAATGTGGACTCATTTATCATTTGTGGAAGAACCGAGCGTTCAGCTGACAGATATGCCGAAAACGATCTCTGTTCCTGACAGTGAAGCGGCAGAGGAAAAATTTGACCGTTTCATGGAGCTGCGCAATGACGTGTTAAAAGCGTTAGAAACAGCCCGGAACGAAAAAATTATCGGGAAATCATTGGAAGCGAGCCTGACTTTGTATCCGAACAAAGAAAATCGTGACCTGCTGTCATCCATTAAAGAAAATACAGCACAGCTGTTTATCGTGTCTGAACTGACGGTGAAAGATGAAAGTGAAGCGCCGGAAGATGCGCAAAGCTTTGCCACAGGAAAAATAACCGTAGAAAAAGCAGAGGGCCAAATGTGTGAACGGTCCCGTGTGATTTCCAAAGATGTCGGCGCCAATCCGAAATATCCGACATTATCGCTCCGAAATGCGGAAATCGTGGAAAAATATTATCAAAAATAATGGTTTGTAGGCGCCCGGTGGGAACCGGGCGTTTTTTCATGCCAGCAATGTCATCGATTAGAACGATAGGAAAAATCTTATGGGCTTCAGATGACGCCGCGGGGGCAACAATAGAGGTATAACCTCAAAGAGCAGGAGTTGTGATGAATGAATGATCAACTGACCGCAATCCATACGGAGCTTCTCATCATGAAAGAAGAACTCCAGTCAAGATTATTTGAGTATTCTTGCTTTCAAATGTCAGCATCTGTTGAACCTTCAATAAACAATCAAAAAGCAACTCTGATCTTTCATATTAAAGAAGAACTTCAGGATGTTCTTCTTGCGCTGTCTAAGTTTGAAAACAATACATTCGGTTATTGTGAAAAAACCGGCGCCCCCATTCCGATTGAAAAGCTTGCGGTTTTGCCGACGGCACGGGCAGCCGATGATTTTTATTATCCCGCCCAATTTGAAAAGAAAACCCTTCCTTACTGGGAGCCCGAGATGTATTCATATGATCAGGCGCTGTATGAATGACAGCGTCTGTTTCCGTGTGTTTGCCGCAGCATGATGATCTGCCTTTACTCCTGCATCTTTTACTGATAAAATTCATAAAGGATAAAAGTAACTGTATAATGGAGGAACGTGTGTGCTTTATTATCTTATCGCTCTTTTAATTATCATAGCTGATCAATTGACGAAATGGCTTGTCGTAAACCATTTGGAATTGGGACAAAGCATACCTGTCATCGATCAGGTGCTGTATATCACCTCACATCGGAACACAGGAGCGGCATGGGGCATTTTAGCCGGTCAGATGTGGTTTTTCTACTTGGTTACCATCGCAGTGATCATCGGTATCGTTTATTACATACAGCGTTATACAAAAGGGCAGATTTTACTCGGGATTTCTCTCGGTTTAATGCTGGGGGGCGCTGTCGGAAATTTTATTGACCGGGCGGCGCGTCAGGAAGTAGTGGATTTTATCCATGTCATCATCGTTAATTATCATTACCCGATTTTTAATATCGCGGACTCTTCATTGTGTGTCGGCGTGATACTTTTATTTATTCATATGCTGTTTGACAGCGGGAAAAAGAAGGAGCAATAACATGAATCAATTTGACATAACCGCTCAGCCTGAACAAAAAAGCGAGCGGATTGATAAATTTTTGGCCTCATCCGGTGAAAACTGGTCACGCACCCAGGTGCAGCAATGGGTAAAGGAAGGCTTTGTGTCTGTTAACGGAAAGTCAGTGAAAGCAAACTATAAAATGCAGCCCGGCGACCGAGTGACAGTGACCGTTCCTGAACCCGAAGAGCTGGACGTGCTTGCCGAGCCTATGGATTTGGATATTTATTATGAGGACCAAGACGTGTTGGTCGTGAATAAACCGCGGGGCATGGTCGTTCACCCGGCACCCGGCCATGTGACGGGAACGCTTGTTAATGGACTGATGGCCCACTGCAATGACCTTTCCGGAATTAACGGCGTCATGCGGCCCGGAATCGTTCACCGCATTGACAAAGACACCTCAGGCCTGTTAATGGTTGCAAAAAATGATATGGCGCATGAATCACTTGTCAATCAGCTCGTCAATAAAACCGTTACCCGGAAATACTCAGCGGTTGTCCACGGGATTATTTCTCATGATGACGGAACCATTGACGCACCGATCGGAAGAGATAAAAAAGACCGCCAGAGCATGACCGTTACGAGAGAAGGCAGCAAAAATGCCGTGACACATTTCCACGTGCTGGAGCGTTTTGATGACTTTACGCTTGTAGAGTGCCGCCTTGAGACCGGAAGAACGCATCAGATCCGCGTCCATATGAAGTATATCGGCTTCCCTTTAGCGGGAGATCCGAAATACGGGCCGAGAAAAACCATTGATTTTAACGGCCAGGCGCTGCATGCGGGAATATTAGGCTTTCAGCATCCGCGGACAGACGAATATATGGAATTTGAAGCGCCGCTGCCGGAAGATATGCAAAAACTCATCGAAAATTTGAGAAATAGCCGTTGACAGCAAGTTTCTTTTCTGAAATAATAAAAACAAGCTAATAGATTCTTTAACACAGTCCAGAGAGGCTGAGAAGGATAACGGATAGGACGGAAGATATATGTGTGTTCCGTCCTGAAAGGAACCCCTCTATGCTCTGGCAAAGAGGGGTTTTTTCTTCTTATATACGAATGGAGAGGTGTCACGCGTGAATCAAAAAGCTGTTATTCTTGATGAGCAGGCGATCAGAAGGGCTTTAACAAGGATTGCCCATGAAATGATCGAGCGGAATAAAGGAATGAATGACTGTATTCTTGTCGGGATTAAAACAAGAGGCATTTATTTAGCGAAGCGGCTTGCTGAACGAATTGAGCAGATTGAAGGAAACCCCGTGACCATCGGGGAAATTGACATTACCCTTTATCGTGACGATCTTTCAAAAAAAACGAGCAATGAAGAGCCGCTTGTAAAAGGTGCAGACATTCCGACCGATATTACCGACCAAAAGGTCATTGTAGTCGATGACGTGCTTTATACGGGACGGACGGTAAGAGCGGCGATGGATGCGCTCGTTGATGTAGGGCGTCCGTCATCCATACAGCTTGCCGTGCTTGTTGACAGAGGACATCGGGAGCTGCCGATCCGAGCGGACTATATCGGGAAAAACATACCGACCTCAAAGGCTGAAAAAGTGATGGTTCAGCTGAGCGAAGTCGATCAAACGGATATGGTCGCCATATATGAAAATGAATAAAGTACCTTTTTAAATGCATTCCAGAGAGTCTGCAAAGAGGATTTTAACGCACAAAAGCCGGG
The DNA here is from genome assembly GCF_018613535.1 of Bacillus sp. ISL-51. Taxonomy (GTDB): domain Bacteria; phylum Bacillota; class Bacilli; order Bacillales; family Bacillaceae; genus Bacillus. Next base: position 166,461 of record NZ_JAGGQB010000005.1, on the reverse strand, counting down.
CGGAATGACGCGGCCGGACTTTGTATGCCTCTTTGCGCAAAAAGCAAAGAGGTTTTTTTATACCATTTAAGAGTCATTCTAAAGAGACGTCAATCAGGAGGAAACGCCATGAGTAAGAAAAAAATAAATCTGGGAGTCAGGGATGTCCCAAACCCATTGTCTTGGCTGTCATTCAGCCTGCAGCATTTATTCGCCATGTTCGGCTCAACCATCCTCGTTCCGAAACTGGTCGGGATGAGTCCGGCAGTGGCGCTTGTCACGAGCGGAATCGGGACACTCGCCTATCTCTTGATTACGAAAGGCCAAATTCCTGCTTATCTCGGATCATCATTTGCCTTTATTTCTCCGATTATATTGGTGAAAGCAACGGGAGGGCCGGGGGCGGCCATGGTGGGCGCCTTCCTGGCGGGAATCGTGTACGGCTTGATCGCGCTACTGATCAGGCAGCTCGGAACGGGGTGGCTGATGAAGCTGCTGCCGCCGGTTGTCGTCGGACCGGTCATTATCGTCATCGGACTCGGGCTGGCAAGCACGGCCGTCAACATGGCGATGTACGCAGACCCGAATGCGAAGGAGCTCGTCTACAGCTTAAAGCACTTCAGTGTAGCCGGCGTCACCTTGGCGATTACCATCATCTGCGCCATCTTTTTGCGGGGATTTTTAAGCCTGATCCCGGTGCTGATCGGCATTATAGGCGGGTATCTGTTCGCCCTTACACAGGGAATCGTCGATTTCCAGCCTGTCATGGATGCCAAATGGTTTGCCGCTCCTGAGTTCATCATTCCGTTTAAAGACTATACGCCGTCTGTGACACTCGGCATTGCAGCGGCGATGGTGCCGGTCGCTTTCGTGACGATGTCAGAGCATATCGGCCATCAAATGGTGCTGAGTAAAGTTGTCGGACAGGATTTCATTAAAAAGCCGGGACTGCACCGCTCCATAATGGGAGACAGCGTTGCGACGATCATCGCTTCGTTAATCGGCGGCCCGCCGACGACAACGTACGGCGAAAACATCGGTGTACTGGCCATTACGAGAGTCTTCAGCGTCTTTGTCATCGGAGGCGCGGGTGTCATCGCAGTCTGCTTCGGGTTTATCGGCAAAGTATCGGCGCTGATCAGCTCAGTTCCGTCCGCAGTCATGGGAGGCGTTTCCTTTCTTCTCTTCGGAATCATCGCGTCCAGCGGTTTGAGAATGCTGATCGACAATAAAATTGATTATGAAAACAACAGAAATTTAATTATTACATCTGTCATCCTCGTTATCGGCGTAGGCGGTGCTTTCATTCAAGTATCTAAAGGCGGCTTTCAAGTATCGGGTATGGCGCTTTCGGCAATTGTCGGAGTCATCCTCAACCTGATTCTGCCGCACGCAAAGGAAGAAGAGGCTGACGCCTCATAACAGCATCATACATAAACCTTTTAAAGAAAGTCCAGAGAGGCTTGGAAGGGTTATGACGGGAAGAAGCTGCGCGCTGCTTCTCTCTTTAACCGCACCCCGAGTCTAGTGACCGGGGTGTTTTTTTACGGCCTTCAAGTTGAAACGGAAGGGGAAAAAACATGAATCATTTAACGACGATGAGTGAACTTAGCATTGCTGAGATCGAAGAACTCCTGCGTGCAGCAAAAGCAATTAAAGAGGGAACGGAACGCACGGACCTCGCAGGGAAATTTATTGCGAATTTGTTTTTCGAACCAAGCACCAGAACACGGTTCAGCTTTGAGGTTGCGGAAAAAAAACTCGGCATGAACGTTCTGAATTTAGACGGAACGAGCACAAGCGTTCAAAAAGGCGAGACTTTGTACGATACTATCAGAACGCTTGAATCTATCGGTGTCGACGCCTGCGTTATCAGGCACAGGGAAGATGAATACTACAAGGATTTGGCAGACAAAGTCAATATTCCGATCTTAAATGCGGGAGACGGCTGCGGCCAGCATCCGACCCAATCCTTGCTAGATTTAATGACGATACAAGAGGAATTCCAGAGCTTTAAGGGCCTGACGGTTTCGATTCACGGCGATATTAGACACAGCAGGGTGGCAAGGTCTAACGCCGAGGTGCTGACAAGACTGGGCGCGCACGTTCTGTTTTCAGGGCCGCCGGAATGGCAGGATGCAGAAAACACGTTCGGCACCTGTGTCCAAACAGATGAAGCAATTGCCGCGTCAGATGTCGTCATGCTGCTCCGCATTCAAAATGAAAGGCACCAAACGGAATCCGGCCAACAAGGCTACTTGGAAAAATTCGGGCTGACGGCAAAGCGGGCTGAAAACATGAAGCCGCATGCCATCATCATGCATCCCGCGCCGGTAAACAGAGGAATCGAAATTGACACAACATTAGTGGAATGCCGAAAATCAAGAATTTTTAAACAAATGGAAAACGGTGTGTTTATCAGAATGGCGGTACTAAAGAGAGCACTGCAAACAAATGTGAAAAGGGGAGAAGCGTCGTATGTCTTATCTCATTAAAAACGGCTGGATGTTAAACGAAAATGGTAAAAGAATCGAACAGGATATCCGTGTGGCTGGGGAGGTCATTACTGACATCGGCAGTCTTACAGCAAACGACGGGGAAACGGTGATCGACGCCGAAGGACTGTTCGTATCTCCGGGGCTTGTCGACCTCCACGTGCACTTCAGAGAGCCGGGCGGCGAGAAAAAAGAAACCATTGAAACAGGCTCGAAGGCTGCGGCACGTGGCGGCTTTACCACAGTCGCCGCCATGCCGAATACAAGACCTGTGCCGGATACGAAGGAGCAAATGGAGCGGCTCCAAAGCCGCATTCAAGAAACCGCATCTGTCAGGGTGCTTCCGTACGCATCCATCACGATCAGACAAATCGGCGAAGAAATGACAAATTTTGAGGCGCTGAAAGAAGCAGGCGCGTTTGCCTTCACGGATGACGGCGTCGGTGTCCAGACTGCCGGAATGATGTATGAAGCAATGAAGCGGGCTGCAGCTGCGGATAAAGCGATTGTCGCCCATTGTGAAGACAACTCCCTCATTTACGGAGGAAGCGTGCACGAAGGTGTTTTCTCAAAAGCAAACGGTCTGCACGGAATTCCATCTATATGTGAATCCGTCCACATTGCCCGTGATGTGCTGCTTGCAGAAGCAGCGGGCTGCCACTACCATGTGTGCCATATCAGCACGAAAGAATCCGTCAGAGCCGTAAGAGACGCTAAGGAGGCCGGGATCCGCGTGACAGCCGAAGTGTCACCGCATCATCTGCTGCTTTGTGACGAGGATATTCCGGGGCTTGATACCAACTATAAAATGAATCCGCCGCTTCGCAGCAAAGAAGACAGAGAAGCACTGATTGAAGGGCTGTCAGACGGCACAATTGATTTCATCGCGACTGACCATGCGCCGCATACGGAAGAAGAGAAAAATACGGAAATGAAGCTTGCGCCGTTCGGCATCGTCGGCTTAGAAACGGCCTTCCCTCTTTTATACACACACTTTGTAAAAAACGGATCATGGTCGCTGAAGCAGCTCACAGACTATATGACGAAAAAACCTTGCGAAGCGTTTAACCTTCCGTACGGGACGCTGAAACCGGGTGCGGCAGCGGATATCACCCTCATTGATCTGGAAAAAGAAGCCGCTATAGACAAAGATACATTTTTATCAAAAGGGAAAAACACACCATTCAACAAGATCAAATGTTTCGGCTGGCCTGTCGCGACAATCGCAGCCGGGAAGCTTGCATATGAAGAAGGGAGACTCGTCAAATGAAAAGAAGACTAGTACTGGAAAATGGAGCGGTGTTTGAGGGGAAAGCATTCGGAAGCCTGGACCATACCGCGGGTGAAGTCGTATTCAACACCGGAATGACCGGTTATCAGGAAATTTTATCAGACCCTTCTTACTGCGGGCAGATCGTTACGCTGACGTATCCCCTTATCGGCAACTACGGCATTAACCGGGATGACTTTGAATCCATTACACCGTTTATAAAAGGACTCATTGTAAAAGAGTTATGCGAACTGCCATCCAACTGGAGGTCGGCTTATACACTCGATGAATATTTAAAAATGAAAAATATCCCGGGGTTGCAAGGGATTGATACGAGAAAGCTCACAAGAATGATCCGCACGGCCGGTGCATTAAAAGGGACGTTTGCTTCATGTGATGAGGATGTGGAAACGGTACTTACACGGCTGAAAGAAACCGAACTTCCGAGAAACCAAGTCGCGCAAGTGTCAGCGAAAACGGCTTATCCTAGCCCGGGCCGGGGCAAACGCATCGTGTTAGTCGATTTCGGCATGAAGCACGGCATTTTAAGAGAATTAAACAAACGTAAATGCGACGTCATCGTTGTGCCTTACAATGTAACGGCAGAGGAAGTGCTTCAATTAAAGCCGGACGGCGTCATGCTTTCTAACGGACCCGGAGATCCGAAAGATGTCCCGGAAGCGATTGAAATGATAAAAGGAATACTCGGAAAAGTGCCTTTATTCGGAATCTGTCTCGGCCACCAATTATTTGCGCTGGCATCCGGAGCTGATACAGAAAAAATGAAATTCGGACACAGGGGCTCCAATCATCCGGTAAAAGAGCTTGCGACAGGAAAAGTCGCTTTGACCGCCCAAAACCACGGCTACACGGTCTCTTCCATTGATGAGACAGAGCTTGAAGTGACACATGTCGCGATAAATGATGACACAATCGAAGGGCTGAAGCATAAAACATTGCCGGCATTTACGGTTCAATACCATCCCGAAGCTTCACCAGGCCCGGAAGATGCCAATCACTTGTTTGACAGATTCATCGACATGATCGAAACAACAGAGAAAGAAGGGGAAGCGGTATGCCAAAACGCGTAGATATTAAGAAGATATTAGTGATCGGGTCCGGTCCGATTATTATCGGCCAGGCGGCAGAATTTGATTATGCGGGCACGCAGGCGTGTCTTGCATTAAAAGAAGAAGGCTATGAAGTCATTCTCGTCAATTCAAACCCAGCCACTATCATGACGGATACGGAAATGGCCGATCGGGTATACATCGAACCGCTGACGACCGAATTTCTCACCCGTATTATCAGAAAAGAACGTCCGGACGCCATCCTGCCGACATTGGGCGGCCAGACAGGCCTGAACCTTGCCGTAGAGCTTTCTGACCTCGGCGTTCTTGAAGAATGCGGTGTGGAAGTGCTCGGTACGAAGCTGTCAGCCATCCAGCAGGCAGAAGACCGTGACTTGTTCCGCTCGCTGATGAATGAGCTGAATGAACCAGTGCCGGAAAGTGATATTATTCACTCTTTACAAGAAGCTGAGGATTTTGTCAGCCGCATCGGGTTCCCGGTCATCGTGCGTCCTGCTTATACATTGGGCGGAACAGGCGGCGGTATCTGCTCGAACGAAACGGAACTGAAGGAAATTGTAGAAAACGGATTAAAGCTGAGCCCGGTTCACCAGTGCCTGCTTGAAAAAAGCATCGCCGGCTTCAAAGAAATCGAATATGAAGTGATGAGAGACGGCAGGGATCACGCGATTGTCGTCTGCAACATGGAAAATATCGATCCGGTGGGCATCCATACGGGAGACAGCATCGTCGTTGCTCCGAGCCAGACTTTGAGCGATCGGGAGTACCAGCTGCTGCGAAACGTCTCATTAAAGCTTATCCGCGCGCTCGGCATCGAAGGCGGCTGTAACGTTCAGCTGGCATTAGATCCTGACAGCTTCCAATATTACATTATAGAAGTAAACCCGCGGGTCAGCCGGTCTTCTGCCCTCGCCTCAAAAGCAACGGGTTATCCGATCGCAAAATTGGCGGCTAAAATCGCAGTCGGCCTTTCTCTCGATGAAATGATGAACCCTGTAACGGGTAAAACATACGCGGCATTTGAACCTGCGCTTGACTATGTCGTCTCCAAAATCCCGCGCTGGCCGTTTGATAAATTCGAATCGGCAAACCGCAGACTCGGCACGCAAATGAAAGCGACGGGAGAGGTAATGGCCATCGGCCGCACACTTGAAGAATCGCTTTTAAAAGCTGTCCGTTCACTGGAAGCTGACGTCTATCATCTGGAATTGAAAGATGCGGAGGAGATTTCTGACGGGCTTTTGGAAAAACGGATCCGAAAGGCGGGAGATGAGCGGCTGTTTTATCTCGCTGAGGCTTTCAGAAGGGGCTACACAGTTGAACAGCTTCATGAGTTTTCTGCCATCGACGTATTCTTTTTGCACAAGCTGCATAAGCTGGTTGCGTTTGAAAACGAGCTGAAAGCAAATAAAGGCAGCCTAACAGTCTTACAGACGGCAAAAGAACTCGGTTTCTCTGACAGATACATCAGCAGGGAATGGAACATGCCGGAATCAGAGCTGTACAACCTGAGAAAACAGTCGTCTATCCTGCCGGTATTTAAAATGGTAGATACGTGTGCGGCGGAATTTGAATCTGAAACCCCGTACTTCTACAGCACGTATGAGGAAGAAAATGAGTCAGTCGTCACTTCAAGAAAAAGCGTCGTCGTCCTCGGATCAGGGCCGATTCGCATCGGACAAGGCGTTGAATTCGATTATGCGACTGTTCATTCTGTGTGGGCGATTAAGCAAGCCGGCTATGAAGCGATTATCATCAATAACAACCCGGAGACGGTGTCAACTGATTTCAGCATTTCAGATAAGCTGTATTTTGAACCGCTGACGGTTGAAGATGTTATGCACATCATCGATTTGGAACAGCCGGAAGGCGTTGTCGTCCAATTCGGCGGCCAGACGGCCATCAACCTTGCAGAGGAGCTGAGCGCCCGCGGCGTCAAAATCCTCGGCACATCACTTGAGGATTTAGACCGTGCGGAAGACCGCGATAAGTTCGAGCAGGCGCTTGAGGCGCTGAACGTGCCGCAGCCGCTCGGAAAAACCGCTACGTCAGTTAACGAAGCGGTCAAAATTGCCTCTGCCATCGGCTATCCGGTTCTTGTCCGTCCTTCATATGTACTCGGCGGCCGGGCGATGGAGATCGTCTACCACGAAGACGAGCTTCTTCACTATATGAAAAATGCGGTGAAAATCAACCCGCAGCATCCGGTCTTAATCGACCGCTATTTAACGGGGAAAGAAATCGAAGTGGATGCCGTATCAGACGGCGAAACAGTCGTCATCCCGGGAATTATGGAACATATCGAGCGGGCCGGCGTCCATTCAGGGGATTCGATTGCCGTCTATCCGCCGCAGTCTTTAAGCGAAGAAATCAAGCGGAAAATTGAAGAGTACACGGCGGCTTTAGCGAAAGGCCTCAACATCGTCGGCTTGCTGAACATCCAATTCGTACTGTCGCAAGGTGAAGTATACGTGCTTGAGGTGAATCCGAGATCAAGCAGAACCGTACCGTTTTTAAGCAAAATCACAAAGATTCCGATGGCGAACCTTGCGACAAAGGTCATCCTCGGCCAAAAGCTTGCTGACTTTGGCTATCAAGAGGGACTGCAGCCTGAACAGCAGGGAGTATTCGTCAAAGTGCCTGTCTTCTCATTCGCGAAGCTGAGAAGAGTCGATATTACATTAGGGCCTGAAATGAAGTCGACGGGAGAAGTGATGGGCAAGGATTCAACAGTCGAAAAGGCGCTTTATAAAGGGCTGATTGCCTCAGGCATCCAAATCCCGAATTACGGATCAGTGCTTCTGACCGTTGCCGATAAAGACAAAGAAGAAGGACTGTTGATCGCCAAACGCTTCCATGCGATCGGCTATAAGATTTTGGCGACGGAAGGAACGGCGGCATATCTGAAAGACGCTGCAATTCCGGCCCAGATTGTCGGGAAAATCGGTGAAAAAGGCCAAAACCTGCTTGACGTCATCAGAAACGGAGAAGCGCAATTTGTCATCAATACGCTGACAAAGGGCAAACAGCCGGCGAGGGACGGCTTCAGAATCCGCCGTGAATCTGTGGAAAACGGCGTGGCCTGCCTGACGTCTCTAGACACGGCCGAAGCGATTTTGCGGGTATTGGAAAGTATGACATTCCGATCGGACCATATGCCGGCATCGGAAACGAATCAGGAGGCAGCTGTCACGATATGAAAAAAGCGCATTTGACTGTTCAATCCAACCGCGAGATTGCCGACCGAATCTATCAAATGGTGCTGAAAGGAGAACTTGTCCGGCACTTTACGGAGCCGGGACAATTTCTCCATCTGAAGGTAAGTGACGCGGTCACGCCGCTTTTAAGAAGACCGATCAGCATCGCAGACGTCAATTTTTCAGCGAATGAAGTGACAATTATTTATAGAACAGACGGTGAGGGAACGCGCCTTTTGTCTCAGAAGCAAAAAGGAAGCAAGATTGATGTTCTCGGCCCTCTCGGGAATGGATTCCCCGTTCGGCAGATTGAATCCGGCAAAACCGCCTTGTTAGTCGGGGGCGGGGTCGGGGTTCCGCCTTTGCAGGAACTGTCAAAGCGTCTTACGGAAAAAGGCGTAAACGTCATCCATGTGTTAGGATTCCAGTCGGCTAAGGATGTCTTTTACGAACAAGAATGCCTCAGATACGGAGACACCTATGTAGCGACGGCTGACGGGACACACGGTGAAAAAGGGTTTGTGACGGATGTCATTAAACAGAAGCAGCTCGAATTTGACGTCCTCCTCAGCTGCGGGCCGACCCCGATGCTGAGGGCATTAAAGCAGCAGTACGGCCATAAAGAGGTTTATCTTTCGATGGAGGAGCGGATGGGCTGCGGCATCGGAGCGTGTTTTGCCTGTGTGTGCCGCACTGACGAAAGCGATACATCATATGTCAAAGTTTGTCTCGACGGGCCTGTATTTAAAGCTGAGGAGGTGGCGCTGTAATGTTAGAAGTGAATTTGCCGGGTCTTCATTTAAAGAATCCGATCATTCCCGCTTCCGGCTGTTTCGGCTTCGGGAAAGAATATGCACGGTTTTACGATTTGTCATGCCTCGGTGCGATCATGATTAAAGCGACCACGAAAGAGGCGCGCTTCGGAAATCCGACGCCGAGAGTGGCGGAGACCGGCGCAGGAATGCTGAACGCCATCGGACTGCAAAACCCCGGCCTTCAGCATGTGCTTGAACATGAACTGCCTTGGCTGGAACAATTTGATACACCGATCATCGCAAATGTGGCCGGCTCTCAGGTTGAAGACTATAGGGAAGTGGCAGAGCATATCAGCAAAGCGCCGAATGTGTACGCGCTTGAGCTCAACATCTCATGCCCGAACGTCAAAACAGGCGGAATCGCTTTCGGCACAGATCCTCTGATGGCCGCAGAAGTGACAAAAGCGGTAAAAGATGTGTCTGAAGTGCCTGTGTATGTCAAGCTGTCGCCGAACGTCGCAAACATTACAGAAATTGCAAAGGCGATTGAAGCGGCCGGAGCTGACGGATTGACGATGATCAATACACTTGTCGGAATGAGGCTTAATTTGAAAACCGGCAAGCCGATTTTAGCAAATAAAACGGGCGGGCTGTCAGGTCCGGCAATAAAACCTGTCGCCATTCGGATGATTTATGAAGTCAGTCAGGCTGTAAACATTCCGATCATAGGGATGGGCGGCGTCCAGACGGCTGAAGATGCATTGGAATTTCTTCTGGCGGGGGCGAGTGCGGTTGCCGTCGGCACGGCTAACTTCGTCAACCCTTTTGCCTGCCCTGAGATCATTGAACAGCTCCCTCGTGTGCTGGGCCAATACGGCTTTCAATCGGTAAGTGAATGCATCGGAAGGAGCTGGAAACATGAAAAACAACCTGCCCATCATCGCGCTTGATTTCGCATCGGCTGATGAGACGCTCGCTTTTTTAGATCTATTTCAAAAAGAGAGGCTGTTTGTCAAAGTGGGAATGGAGCTTTTTTATCAAGAAGGACCCGCCATTATACAGCAATTAAAGGAACGGAATTGTGAATTGTTTTTAGATTTAAAGCTCCACGACATTCCGACAACCGTAAACAAGGCGATGAAACGGCTTGCGAGCCTCGGCGTTGATCTTGTAAACGTGCATGCCGCAGGGGGCGCGCAAATGATGCGGGCCGCTCTCGAGGGACTGGAAGAAGGAGCCCCGGCAGGAAAAAAACGGCCGTCTTTGATTGCGGTCACACAGCTGACAAGCACCTCAGAGCAAATGGCGAAGGAAGAGCTTCTGCTTCAAAAACCGCTTTTAGAAACGGTTGTGCATTACAGCAAGATGGCGGATGAGAGCGGGCTTGACGGAGTGGTATGCTCGGTTCATGAGGCAAAAGCCATTTATGAAACGGTCCGCCCCTCATTTCTGACCGTCACGCCCGGCATTCGCATGTCACAAGATACAGCAGACGACCAGGTTCGTGTGGCGACACCCGCTTTCGCACGAGAAAACGGATCATCAGCCATTGTCGTGGGCCGGTCTATTACAAAAGCGAAAAACCCCGTCAAAGCGTATGAATCAATCAAACTGGAATGGGAGGGCGTTAGCCAATGAAACAAGCCATCGCAAAACATCTATTAAACATTGAAGCTGTATTTCTGCGCCCGAATGAGCCGTTTACTTGGGCGAGCGGCATATTATCCCCGATCTATTGCGACAACCGTCTGACACTGTCGTTTCCGGAAGTGAGAAATGATGTGGCAGACGGCCTCAGCAAGCTGTTAAAAGAGCATTTCCCGGAAGCTGAGATGGTCGCGGGAACAGCAACGGCCGGCATTCCGCATGCCGCGCTTCTGGCAGACCGTTTGGATGCGCCGATGTGCTACGTCAGAAGCAAGCCGAAAGCGCACGGCAAGGGAAATCAAATCGAAGGCGCCCTCAAAAAAGGGCAAAAAACCGTCGTGATCGAAGACTTAATTTCCACGGGAGGCAGCGTGCTTGAGGCAGCGGCGGCTCTTCAAAGAGAGGGCGCGGACGTTCTCGGCGTCATCTCGATTTTCACATACGGCCTTCCGAAAGCAAGAGAAGCATTTGAGAAAGCAGGCCTGCCGTATTATTCATTAACGGACTATGACACGCTGACGGAAGCGGCGCTGGAAAACGGAACGATTCACTCAGCTGACCTCGAAAAGCTGAAAGCGTGGAAAAAGAATCCCGAGTCAAAAGATTGGTTTAAAAAATAAATGAGAGAAAACAGGCCGCAGGGCCTGTTTTTATTATTCCTATCAAAAAACTCGGGTTGACTTCTGTTAGAATTGTGCTAAAATTTAGTACAAATCTAAAAAAACTTATCAAGAGCGGCTGAGGGACTGGACCGATGATGCCCGGCAACCTGCATATCATGCAAGGTGCCGCATCCAGAAAAATGCATAGCATTTTGAAGATAAGGGCTATACTGGGTCACTGTCTTTCATTCCGCTGGATTGAAAGTTTTTTATATGATGAGAATAACAGATTAAGGAAAAGACAACCGGCAGAAAGCAACAGCTGTTTGATTGTCTCCGAGAGGAGGAAAGAAAAAATGTTAACGTATGACACATGGGAAGAGCCGGCGATTACGTTTCCGGAAGACGATTCTTATAAGGGTGCGCTGTCAGTCCTGAAATGGGCGTACGGACACTACGGAGATCAGCTCGTTTATGCGTGCAGCTTCGGAATTGAGGGGATCGTTCTGATCGATTTAATTTATAAAGTGAAGAAAGACGCGGAAATCGTTTTTCTTGACACGGGTCTTCATTTTAAGGAAACGTACGAGACCATTGAAAAAGTCAAAGAGCGGTATCCCGGCCTTAACATCATTTTGAAAAAACCAAACCTTTCTCTTGAAGAACAGGCTGAGGCTCACGGGGATAAACTGTGGGAAAGTGACCCTAACCAGTGCTGCTTTATCAGAAAGATTCTGCCGTTAAGAGAAGCGCTGTCGGGACATCCTGCATGGCTTTCCGGCCTGCGCCGCGATCAAGGTCCGAGCCGGGCAAATACGAATTTCCTGAATAAAGACGATAAGTTTCAATCAATCAAAGTATGCCCGCTGATTCATTGGACATGGAAAGACATCTGGAGATATACATCCAAGCATGAACTTGATTATAACCCCCTTCATGACCAAGGCTATCCGAGCATTGGCTGTGAACCGTGCACCTCTCCGGCATTTACTGCGGAAGATTTGCGCAGCGGCAGATGGAACGGCATGGCTAAAACGGAATGCGGCTTGCATGAATAAGGGAGCTGCGCGATGGAAATAGCCGCAATTTTATTCAGCCTGTTTTTTGCCATGAATATCGGAGCAAGCGGCGCGGCGGCTTCGATGGGAGTCGCTTACGGGTCTGGCGCCGTAAAAAAGAAAACCTACGCGCTGTTGATATGCGCAGCCGGCGTTCTGTCCGGTGCGATCATCGGCGGGGGAGAAGTCGTCAAGACGATAAGCTCCGGAATCATTCCGGAACAGACGATTACGCTCTCCATTGTCTGCATCATTATCGGAGCGGCGACGCTGTCACTATTTACGGCAAATGTGCTCGGCATTCCGTTATCGACAAGCGAAGTGACCGTCGGTGCGATTGTCGGAGTAGGCGTAGCCTACAAAGTTTTATTTATACAGCATCTTTTTGTGATCGTTATATTTTGGGTGCTGGTTCCGTTTGTCGCCTTCTGCTTCACGTATCTCGTTTCGAAGTTGTTTAGTTCTCTGAATATTCGCGTCATTTCAACCCGAAAACAGCGAATATTGGGAATTGTGCTCCTTATCGCGGGATTTTCGGAAGCTTTTTCAGCCGGAATGAACAACGTGGCAAACGCCGTAGGCCCATTAGTTGCGGCCGGAGTGCTCAACGTGTCTAACGGCACGTTGTACGGAGGCGTCTTTGTTGCCCTCGGGGCTTTGCTTTTAGGACGAAAGGTGCTTGAAACAAACGGCAAAAAAATTACGAGATTTTCAGCCGGAGAAGGCATTCTGCTTTCCGGAACCGGAGCAGGTCTTGTCATTATCAGCTCCGTATTCGGATTGCCGGTTCCTTTGGCACAAGTGACTTCATCGTCAATTATCGGTATCGGAATGGCTAAAAACGGGCCTAACGTTTTTCATAAACAAGTCGTGAAAACGATGCTGAAAGTATGGATCGTTTCGCCGTTTTTATCACTGTCTATTTCTTACCTGCTTGTCTCCTTATTATTAAAAGGAGATTACTATTCCATCTTTATGATGGCAAGCGTGCTTTTAGCCGCCGGCGGAGCAGTCAGCCTGATGAAAGCCATCCGCAAAGAGAAGCGCTCTGTCCATGAACAAGGCGGGGGCATTTAACTATTAATCTGAGTTTATTTATCTGTTAACTGGGAGGAACAAATTGTTATGAGTTTAGCACCGCACGGAGGAACATTAATTAATCGGATAAACGAGCAATACGACGTTACATCTATTCAAAAGGAAATCGAATTGGACCTGATTTCGTTTGCTGATTTAGAGTTGATCGGAATTGGGGGGTACAGCCCGATTGAAGGATTTTTCACAGAAAAAGATTACGTGTCAGTCGTTGAAAACATGCGTTTGGCATCCGGAACCGTCTGGTCTCTTCCGATCACGCTTCCGGTTGATTCAGAAAAAGCAGCTGAGCTTGCAATCGGCGACACCGTTAAATTAACGTACGGCGGAGAAACATACGGCGTGGTAGAGATCGAAGATATGTACACGCCAGACAAACAAAAAGAAGCCATTCATGTGTATAAAACCGACGATGCCGCGCATCCTGGCGTGAAAAAATTGTTCAGCCGCGGTGATACGTACGTCGGGGGACCGATTACATTAATCAAAAAAGCGTCAAAACAGTTTCCGGAGTTTACCTTTGAACCTGCTGAAACAAGACGCAGATTTGAAGAAAAAGGCTGGAAAACCATTGTCGGCTTCCAAACGAGAAATCCCGTTCACCGCGCGCACGAATATATTCAAAAAACAGCGCTTGAAACGGTTGACGGTTTGTTTTTGAACCCGCTTGTCGGTGAAACAAAATCAGACGATATTCTGGCAGACGTCAGAATGGAAAGCTATCAGGTGCTGCTCGATCATTATTATCCGAAAGACCGCGTTTTTCTTGGCGTATTTTTAGCGGCCATGCGGTATGCTGGCCCGAGAGAAGCCATTTTCCACGCGCTTGTCCGGAAAAACTACGGCTGCACACATTTTATCGTCGGCCGCGACCATGCCGGAGTGGGTGATTACTACGGCACGTACGAAGCGCAAGAGCTGTTCGACCAGTTTACAGCAGATGAACTCGGCATTACGCCGATGAAATTCGAGCACAGCTTCTTCTGCCAAAAATGCGGCAACATGGCGACTGCCAAAACATGTCCGCACGAAAGAGAGCACCACGTCATTCTTTCAGGAACGAAAGTCAGAGAAATGCTGCGAAGCGGCGTGATGCCGCCGGCGGAATTCAGCCGTCCTGAAGTTGTCGAGGTATTAATTAAAGGGCTGAAAACGAAAGAAGAAGCAGGCGTTTCTTAAGGAGGAAAAAAAGAGTGACGAATCGTGATATTGTGTGGCATGATGCCTCAATAACGAAAGAAGAATATCAGGGGAAAAACAATCATAAAAGCTCCATTCTCTGGCTCACAGGCTTAAGCGGCTCCGGAAAATCCACCATTGCAAATGCCGCAGCGCGCGAGCTGTTTGAACAGGGCTATCAAGTGATCGTATTGGACGGAGATAACATCCGCCACGGATTAAATAAGGATTTAGGGTTTTCTGATGATGACCGCAAGGAAAATATTCGCAGAATCGGTGAAGTGGCGAAGCTTTTCGTTCAGCAGGGCACCATCGTCATTACCGCCTTTATTTCTCCGTTCCGTGAAGACAGAGAGCAGGTTCGCCAGCTGGTGAGTGAAGGTGAATTTAATGAAGTCTACATCAAATGCGGCCTCGACATTTGTGAACAGCGGGACCCGAAAGGTTTATATAAAAAAGCAAGAAACGGCGAAATTCCTTTCTTTACAGGAATTGATTCTCCGTACGAGGAGCCGAAAGCGCCTGAGCTCGTACTTGATTCCGGCAAATATGAACGAGAAGAATGCACAAGCCAGCTCATTGAATTTGTGAAAAACAATTTAGCATAATAAGTCCAAAAAGGCCGCGCATTCAGCCGGATGCCCGTCAGAAGAACGGGATATGATAAAATAGCTGGTGTGCGGCCTCGCGGCTGTTCTGGAAGACTTCAAAACGGATCGGGGAGAATACCATGGGGAAAGTATTTATCGTTGGGGCCGGTCCGGGAGATCCGGACTTATTAACGGTAAAGGCAATGAAGGCCATTCAGCAAGCTGACGTTATTTTATATGACAGATTAGTAAACAAAGAGATTTTACAATACGCCAAAGAAGAAGCGGACTTGATTTACTGCGGTAAGCTCCCTGATTTCCATATTATGAAACAGGAAACCATTAACCGTTTTCTTGTGAAATACGCGAAAAAGGGAAAAACCGTCGTAAGGCTCAAAGGAGGCGACCCGTTCGTGTTCGGCCGCGGCGGAGAAGAAGCAGAAACTCTCGCGCAAAACGCCATTCCGTTTGAGATCGTACCGGGTATTACATCGGGCATCGCGGCGGCCGCTTACGCCGGCATTCCCGTCACGCACAGGGATGCGGGCTCAAATGTCGCGTTCGTTACCGGGCATTATAAACAAGAAGACGATTTTGAAGAAAAATGGAAGGCGCTGGCGACCGGCATTGATACGCTTGTCATCTACATGGGTATCAAAAATATCCGGCATATTGAAAAAATGCTGCTGGAAAACGGCAGAGACGGCGAAACGCCTGCTGCCTTTATTCACTGGGGCACGACTGACAAGCAAAAGTCAGTTTTCTGCACAGTGGCCACACTTTCGGAAACGGTGATAAAAGAAGAGATCAAAAATCCGAGCTTAATTGTCATCGGTGATGTCGTCAATTATCACTGTAAGCTGGACTGGTTTGAATCTGAACTGAAAAAACATGATTTGAGCGAGGCGTTGTAAATGAAGCAGGCGATATTATACGTCGGACACGGGAGCCGGCTGAAAAAAGCTCAGACAGAATCGGCAGCGTTTTTAGAAGGATGCAAGATGCACACAAAAGCCCCTATTCAAGAAATCTGTTTTTTAGAGCTGCAGAAACCGTCTATTGAAACGGGATTTGAAGCATGTGTCAATCAAGGCGCCACTCACATTGCGGTGGTGCCTCTCTTGCTGTTGACTGCCGCTCACGCAAAACAGGACATTCCGATTGAGATCGCTCACGCAGCAGCCCGCCATCCTGATGTACAGGTGACGTACGGCGTTCCGATCGGGGTGGATGATGAGGTCGTAAAAGCGGTTTACCATCGTCTCTTAGAAACAGGCGGAGCGATTGAACAGGCGAAAGTTGTGCTGATCGGAAGAGGAAGTACAGATCCCGCTGTCAAAAAGGATATCAGCGAGGTTGCCGGAAGGCTCAGCCGGGTCGCGCCCGTTAAAGAAGTAATTCCTTGTTTTTTAACTGCCTGTAAACCGCACTACAAAGAAGTGTTTGCCAGGCTTGCGGAGGATGATGGCGCTCCTGTTTTTATCGTGCCTTATCTGCTGTTTACCGGGCTTTTAATGACAGAGATCGAGCGGGAGGTTCAAAAGCTTCAAACCGTGAATCAAAACGTTTATCTTGCTTCATATCTGGGCTTTCACCAGCATATCAAGCAGGCGTTTTTGAACCGTGTGGCAGAAGCCGCTGAAAATCCTGACGGTCAGTTTGATTTCAAGGGGGAATTATATGCTGCCCCTTCACATTAA
Organism: Bacillus sp. ISL-51; assembly: GCF_018613535.1. Lineage (GTDB taxonomy): Bacteria > Bacillota > Bacilli > Bacillales > Bacillaceae > Bacillus. The sequence goes on along the minus strand of NZ_JAGGQB010000005.1, from coordinate 149,803 downwards.
CCTCAGCGGAAAGAAAGTGGTCATTGCAGGCGGAGGCAATGTTGCTTTTAGGCGGTTGAAAACAGTGCTTCCGGAACGAGCGGAGATTACTGTGATCAGTCCTGAAGCCCTCCCTGAAATTAAACAATTGGCGGAGGAGGGCCGCATCCGCTGGATTGCCCGCAAAATTGAAATGGAGGATCTTACGCCTGCCTTTTTCATCATCGCAGCAACAAATGACCGGACAGTGAATTTGCAGATTGCCGCAAACGCTTCTGATTCCCAGCTGGTCAACTGTGTAAGCGAGGCTGAAAACGGCAGCGTCTATATGCCGAAGATCATCCGCAAAGGGCATATTCAAGTGTCAATTTCAACAAGCGGCGCAAGCCCAAAACACACCAAACAGATTGCAGAAAAAATAGACCCGCTGATCGGCGGCGAATTGGTTGAAGAAGTGAGCCGCTTGTTTGAGAAAAGAAGAGGAACATAAATACTGCCGAAAACTGTGGTAACTGACTCTTATTCCCGCAGAAAAACACCTTTAGCCTGAATTTTGTACTGCATACCTAAATTCAGCTAAGGTGTTTTTTATTTTGTCGGGGGTACTCCCCAACAGCGGAGCTCCATATCTAAATTTCACAATTGCTTTTTGGGCATGTGAAAATATAGGAAAATAGATATTTGTAAGAAATTTCTATTGTTGTAAAATGATAATGGGTTTAAACTGAAAGGGGAGAGGAACATGTTTCAGAAACAAAAACGGGCAGTATCGTGCGGTCTCGTGCTTTTGTTAACGATGCTATTTGTCAACCTGCCAGTCTCTAAAACATCGGCCGCAAACATAAATGGCACGCTGATGCAGTATTTTGAATGGTATCTGCCTAATGACGGACAACATTGGAAACGTTTACAAGAGGGTGCGGGACATTTATCTGATATTGGAATAACTGCCGTATGGATTCCGCCTGCATATAAAGGAACGAGCCAAGCCGATAATGGGTACGGTCCGTATGATTTGTACGATTTAGGGGAATTTCAGCAAAAAGGGACGATACGTACGAAATACGGCACAAAGTCTGAGCTTCAGGCAGCGATCGGCTCTCTGCATTCCGAAAACATCCAGGTATATGGTGATGTCGTTCTGAATCATAAGGCAGGTGCAGATGCAACAGAAAATGTAACAGCCGTTGAAGTAAACCCAAGCGACAGAAATCAGGAAACATCCGGAGAGTACCAAATAAAAGCATGGACAGGTTTTCATTTCCCGGGACGCGGCAGCACGTACAGTGATTTTAAATGGCATTGGTATCATTTCGACGGAGTAGACTGGGACGAATCCAGAAAGCTGAACCGCATCTATAAGTTTCGAGGGGATGGGAAGGCGTGGGATTGGGAAGTATCAAGTGAAAACGGCAACTACGATTATTTGATGTATGCAGATGTTGATTACGACCATCCCGATGTTGCGGCAGAAACGAAAAGATGGGGAACATGGTATGCAAACGAACTTCAATTAGACGGGTTTCGCCTGGATGCCGTAAAACACATTAAATTTTCATTTTTGAGTGATTGGGTAAAGGCAGTCAGGCAGTCAACCGGAAAGGGAATGTTTACAGTTGCGGAGTATTGGCAGAATAACCTGGGCGAGCTCGAAAACTATTTGAATAAAACAGGCTTTAATCAATCCGTTTTCGATGTTCCGCTTCACTATCATTTACAGGCAGCATCCTCACAAGGGGGCAGCTATGATATGAGACGTTTGCTGGACGGGACAGTCGTTTCTAAGCATCCGATGAAGGCGGTTACATTTGTTGACAACCACGATACACAGCCGGGCCAATCATTAGAGTCGACTGTGCAAACATGGTTTAAGCCGCTCGCTTATGCTTTCATTTTAACAAGGGAGTCCGGTTACCCGCAGGTTTTCTATGGAGATTTGTATGGAACAAAAGGCTCTTCGTCAAAGGAAATTCCTTCGCTAAAACATAAAATAGAGCCGATTTTGAAAGCGCGTAAACAATATGCATACGGGACCCAGCACGATTATTTTGATCATCAGGACATTATCGGATGGACGAGAGAAGGCGATCAATCAGTCGCTCAATCAGGTTTGGCTGCTTTAATCACAGACGGCCCCGGCGGATCAAAGCGGATGTATGCCGGCCGGCAAAATGCCGGTGAAACATGGTATGACATCACGGGGAACCGGTCAGATTCCGTAATGATTCAACCTGATGGCTGGGGAGAGTTTCATGTGAACGGCGGCTCGGTATCCATCTATGTTCAAAAGTAAGGGAGAGAGAGGCTGATGCAGCCTCTCTTGTTTATTTCTGGGTTCAGCTTCTTGAAAAAACCACCTCCAAACCAACTGGAGGTGGTTTTATGTTCTTTTTATTTTTTCAGCCGTATGACGAGGTCGGCATCAGGTGTGACAAATACGGTATGCTGGCTGTCATAGGTCACAAAGCCTGGTTTTGCGCCATTAGGTTTCTTAACGTGTCTGATTTTTGTATAGTCAACAGGCACTGATCCGGAATCCTTCGCTTTTGAAAAATAAGCGGCAATTGCTGCTGCTTCCAGAATGGATTGTTCATCAGGTTCGCTGCTTTTAATTACGACGTGTGAGCCCGGAATGTCTTTCGTATGAAACCACATATCATCCCTTGCAGCAGCCTTTGTCGTTAAATACTCATTTTGTTTATTATTTTTGCCGACCAGAATGCTCAGACCGCTGGAAGATTCATATTGCTCCAAAACAGGCGCGAGCTGTTTGTTCCTTTTCTGTCCTTTTTGCTGCTTCGGGCGTAAGTATTTGCCTTCGACAAGCTCCTCTCTTATTTCATGAATATCCTTTGTTGAAGCGGAAGAGAGCTGCTGGATCAGCTGATCGAAATAGGCGATTTCTTCCTCGGCCAAACGGATTTGCTCTTTGACGACCGCAACGGAATTTTTCGCTTTTTGATACTTAGTAAAATATATCTGCGCGTTTTCTGAAGGTGTTTTGTTCGGATTTAAAGGAATGGTGATCACCGGGCTTTCCTCATCGTAATAATTGATGGCCTTCGCTTCCTTATCTCCTTTTTTCAGCATATACAAATTCGCCGTCAGCAGCTCGCCGTATAACTGGAATTCCTTCGCGTTCTCGGAATAGTCGAGCGTTTTCTCAAGCTTTTTGATTTTATTGGCGTTCTTTTTCCGTTCGTTCACGACAAATCGTTCGAGATCCTGAGCCTGCTGTTTGACGCGGTCGCGTTCCGCTTTTCCGAAATAAAACCGGTCCAGCAGTCCGCTCAATGACTGAAAGCCGCGCTCCTCTCCGTTTACGTGCGTGAGCGCAAGTAAATAGAAATATTCCTTCCCGCCTGCTGATGTAATATTAGGCGTTAACTTGCCTTCCTTCACCGCTTGAAACATCTCTAACAATGTCTTCGGAAGCGTGATTTTGTTCGCCAGTCCCGCTCTGTAGACCGCTTCTTTTGCAAAAAGCGGAGAAACACCGGAGAAATGCTTGACGATCTGCTGGTCAAGCCGTCCTTCCTGAAAACTGAGATAACGTAAAATGTCCTCTTCATCCGCAGTCAGCGGCGATATTTTTTCCTGAGCGGGAGGAAGTTTGTAATCATAGCCGGGCAGCACGGTCCGGTAGCTGTTCATTGACGGTGATAAATGCTTTAAGCCGTCTATGATTGATCCTTCTTCGTCAGTCAAAATCAAGTTGCTGTGCCGCCCCATAATTTCGACGTAAAGCGTTCTCGCGGTTTCATCGCCGATCTCATTTCTGCTTTTAATATGAAACATCATAATCCGGTCTAATCCGGCCTGTTCGATTTTCTCAATAAATCCGCCTTCTATATGCTTTCGGAGCAGCATACAAAACATTGGCGGCTCGCTCGGGTTTTCATAGGCCTGATCGGTCAAATGCACCCGTGAGTAGCTGGGATGTGCTGATAATAATAATTTATGGTTTTTTCCGTTTGCGCGAATATAGAAGATCACGTCATGCTTAAAAGGCTGATGGACTCTTGTGATCCGGCCTCCGGCAATCTTGCTGTTCAGTTCGTGTGTCATTCCGTATGTAAACATGCCATCAAAAGACATATGAAACACCCTTTCCTTCTTCCTGCATTCGATAATTATAGCATGAAAAGGGACGAGTCAGAATAAGCTTGTTTGTAGAGTGACATCTCTAAAGTGAGCAGGGGAGTGGACGAGGGAAATGAAGTTTCATGAAATGGGACAAACCGATTTGCTGCAAGCAACAAATACGTCCATTAAACAGGGATTGACCGAAAAAGAAGTGAAAAAACGCCTTGAAAAGCACGGACCGAATGAACTTCAAGAGGGGAAGCGGACCTCAGCGATAGTATTGTTTTTCGCACAGTTTAAAGACTTCATGGTGCTTGTGCTGCTGGCGGCAACTTTAATTTCAGGATTTTTGGGCGAATATGTAGATGCAATTGCCATTATGGCGATCGTATTTGTCAATGGTGTCCTCGGCTTTTTCCAAGAGCGGCGTGCGGAAAAGTCTTTGAAAGCATTAAAAGAGCTGTCGACGCCATATGTGTCAGCGCTTCGTGATGGGAACTGGACGAAAATTCAGTCCAAGGAACTCGTACCCGGAGATATTGTGAAATTTACAAGCGGCGATCGGATTGGCGCAGACGTGCGAATCGTTGAAGCGAAGAGCCTTGAAATCGAAGAATCGGCGCTCACCGGAGAATCACTTCCGGTTGTGAAACAGGCTGATAAGCTGAGGGAGCCGGATGTCTCCTTAGGCGATATCACCAATATGGGGTTTATGGGTACGATCGTCACGCGCGGCAGCGGCGTCGGTGTCGTTGTCGGCACAGGAATGAATACGGCGATGGGAAAAATCGCCGATATGCTGGATTCAGCGGGCAATATCTCAACGCCGCTGCAAAGAAGGCTGGAAGAACTGGGCAAAATTTTAATTGTTGTCGCGCTGCTATTAACGGTATTGGTCGTAGCTGTCGGCGTTATACAGGGACATGAGCTCTACAGCATGTTTTTGGCGGGAGTGTCATTGGCGGTAGCCGCGATTCCGGAGGGCCTCCCTGCCATCGTTACGGTTGCTTTATCACTCGGCGTACAGCGCATGATCAAACAAAAATCAATCGTAAGAAAGCTTCCGGCGGTTGAAACGCTGGGCTGCGCATCAATTATTTGTTCTGATAAAACCGGCACACTGACGCAAAACAAAATGACGGTCACCCACATGTGGTCGGGCGGAAAAACATTTAAAGTGTCAGGCATCGGCTATGAGCCGGCCGGGGTTTTCACACGAGATGATCAAGAAATCAAACCGAAAGATGATAGGCCGCTTGAGCAAATGCTGCTCTTCGGCGCATTATGCAATACGTCCGAAATTGAACTGAAAGACGGGCACTATGTATTAGACGGTGATCCGACGGAAGGGGCGCTATTGACGGCGGCGAGGAAAGGCGGTTTTACAAATGACTGGCTCCAGTCGCAATACCGCGTGATTACTGAGTTTCCGTTTGACTCCGTCCGTAAAATGATGACTGTTATTGTAGAGGGGAAGGATAAGAAGCAGTTCGTCATTACAAAGGGTGCTCCTGACGTGTTAATTGAGCGTTCATCACATATGATGTATGACGGCAGAACCGCCCCATATTCTGGAGAAAAGAAAGCCGAAACAGAAGCGGTGCTCAAACAATTGGCGTCTCAAGCGCTCAGAACGATTGCCATTGCATACAAACCGCTTAAGTCCGGGGAGAAGCCGACGATGGAGCAGGCGGAAAAAAACCTCACGATGCTCGGGCTTTCCGGTATGATTGATCCGCCTCGTCCCGAGGTCAGGCAAGCCATTAAAGAATGCCGGGAAGCAGGCATTAAAACCGTTATGATTACGGGTGACCATGTGGAAACGGCAAAAGCTATCGCAAAAGAATTGCGCCTTCTTCCGAAAAAAGGCCGTGTGATGGACGGGAAAATGCTTAACGAGCTTACGTCAAAAGAGCTTGCTGAGGCTGTGGATGATGTCTATGTATTTGCCCGCGTATCGCCGGAGCATAAATTAAAAATCGTCAAAGCGTTTCAAGAGAACGGACACGTCGTCGCAATGACAGGAGACGGAGTCAATGACGCGCCGGCCATTAAGCAGGCCGATATCGGTGTCGCTATGGGCGTTACCGGTACGGATGTGGCGAAAGAAGCGTCCTCTCTTATTCTCGTAGACGATAATTTTGCAACCATTAAATCAGCCATTAAAGAAGGAAGAAATATCTATGAAAATATAAGAAAATTCGTCCGTTATTTGCTCGCATCAAACGTCGGTGAAATTCTCGTTATGCTGTTTGCGATGCTTCTCGCCTTGCCTCTGCCGCTGGTTCCGATTCAAATATTGTGGGTAAACTTGGTCACAGACGGCCTTCCTGCCATGGCGCTCGGCATGGATCAGGCCGAGAATGACGTAATGAGGCGGAAGCCGCGGCATCCGAAAGAAGGGGTGTTCGCCAGGAAACTCGGCTGGAAAGTGCTATCGAGAGGATTTTTAATCGGCGCCGCAACCATTTTAGCTTTCATCGTCGTCTATCACCGCAATCCTGAAAATCTGCCGTACGCCCAAACAGTCGCATTTGCAACCCTTGTACTGGCTCAGCTCATTCACGTGTTTGATTGCCGGAGCGAAACGTCTGTTTTCTCCCGTAATCCATTTGAGAATCTTTATTTAATCGGCGCCATCCTGTCGTCTGTTTTCTTGATGACCATTGTGATCTACTATCCGCCCCTGCAGCCGATTTTCAAAACCGTACCGATTACGCCTGGTGATTGGATGCTCGTTATCGGCATGTCATCCATCCCGACTTTTTTACTGGCGGGTCAACTTTTGACAAGAAAAAAATAAATCCATATGATATAATCTTAGGGGTAATAGCATGTCTATTGCCCTTTTATTTTGATAACGGGAAAGAAATTGGGTGTTTCATATGATACGGAGTATGACAGGCTTCGGCAGCGCAAGCAGCACAAAAGACAATCTCTCAGCAACCGTTGAATTGAAATCCGTGAACTACCGGTTCAAAGAAGTCAATGCACGTCTGCCAAGGCCTTTGCTATATGTAGAAGATAAGCTGAAACAAATGATTTTACAGCATATACAGCGCGGAAGAGTGGAGCTATTTCTGACTGTAAACAGTGACGCGCTTATAAAAAGAAGCCTGGCGATTGATTGGGAGCTGCTTGATGAATATGTGAGCGCAGCACGCGACATGAAAAAGCGCTACAGCCTGGCTGCGGAGCCCGATGCAATGGATTTTTTCAAGTTTGAGCATGTCGCGCAGATCCGTGAGGAACAGATGCGCGATGATAAGCTTGAAGAGGTGATCAGAGAAGCGGCTGAGCTGGCGGTGAAGGAACTTTGTGACATGAGGGCGAAGGAAGGCCGGCTTTTGGCAGAGGACTGCCTTTTGCATATTGAACGTCTCGAGGCTCTGTCCGGACAAGTGAAAGACCGCGCTTCGGCCGTTGTGGATCATTACCGCGAGCGGCTGTACGCCCGAATGAAGGAATGGACGGAGGACGCGCTTGACGAAAGCAGGCTGATCACGGAATGCGCGATTTTTGCCGACCGATCTGACATTACAGAAGAGATTACCAGGCTGAAGAGCCATTTTGTTCAATTTCGTGATATATTGGAAGAAGGCGGGGCTGTGGGCCGCAAACTCGATTTTCTCGTCCAGGAGCTGAATCGCGAAGCCAACACAATCGGCTCAAAAGCAAATGATCATCAAATCACAAAGCTTGTCGTCGAAATGAAAAGTTCTATTGAAAAATTAAAGGAACAAGTGCAAAATATAGAATAGCGACTGTGCGTATTGTTTACAGACGGTCTCTCTAGGTTACACTAGAGACGTCTATTTTACAGGGGGAACGTAGAAGATGACGATTAAACTGATTAATATCGGATTTGGCAATATCATCTCCGCCAATCGGATGATTTCGATTGTCAGCCCGGAGTCTGCGCCAATAAAGCGAATGATTCAGGATGCAAGAGACCGCGGAATGCTAATAGACGCTACATACGGACGAAGAACCCGTGCAGTTGTCGTCATGGATAGTGATCACATTATCTTATCTGCCGTCCAGCCTGAGACAGTTGCACACAGACTTTCTGTGAAAGAAGAAATTATGGATGAAGGGCAGGGATAATTGCCGCATGAAAGAAAGAGGGTTATTAATCGTTCTCTCAGGTCCCTCAGGAGTTGGTAAAGGAACGGTTCGGCAAGCAATATTTTCACAAGAGGATACGAAATTCGAATACTCGATCTCAGTCACGACGAGAAGCCCGAGAGCGGGCGAGACGGACGGAGTCGATTATTTCTTCAAAACAAGAGATGAATTCGAACACATGATTGAAAACAACAAACTGCTCGAATGGGCAGAATATGTCGGCAATTATTACGGAACGCCCGTCGATTATGTCGAAAAGACGCTTCAAGAAGGAAAAGACGTCTTCTTAGAGATTGAAGTGCAGGGCGCACTCCAAGTGCGAAATGCATTTCCGGAAGGCCTGTTTATCTTCTTAGCGCCGCCGAGCCTTTCTGAGCTGAAGAACAGGATCGTGACGAGAGGTACAGAAACCGATGATTTAATTGAAAACAGAATGAAGGCGGCCAAAGCGGAAATCGAAATGATGGACGCGTATGATTACGTCGTAGAAAACGACAATATTCAAACGGCTTGCGACAAGATCAATGCGATCGTTCTCGCTGAGCATTTAAAGCGCGAACGCGTTGCTCCGAGATATAAGAAAATGCTGGAGGTAGAATAACTTATGTTAGATCCGTCAATTGACTCTTTAATGAATAAATTAGATTCAAAATATACGCTGGTGACTGTTTCTGCAAGACGTGCGCGTGAAATGCAAATCAAAAAAGACCAGCAGATTGAACATACCATTTCACACAAATATGTAGGCAAAGCTTTAGAAGAAATTGATGCGGGCCTGCTTTCGTTTGAAAAAGAAGACAGCGAATAAAAAGCACACGTAGCAACCTATCTCTAAATAGGTTGTTATTTTTTTCCGCTGGGAATTTGTCCAATGCTTTCATAAGGGGGAGAAGACTTCATGATTAACCGAAACATTTTACTATGTGTAAGCGGAGGCATTGCCGTTTATAAAGCCTGCGCACTGACAAGCAAGCTGGTTCAGGCCGGTGCGAACGTAAAAGTGATTATGACTGAGTCCGCGCGTGAGTTTGTTTCTCCGCTGACATTTCAGGCATTAAGCCGGAATGAAGTATATACAGATACATTTAAAGAACAGAATCCGAAAGTCATTTCCCATATCGATGCGGCTGACTGGGCGGATTTAATCATTGTGGCGCCTGCTACGGCAAATATCATCGGCAAGCTTGCCAACGGGCTGGCTGATGATATGCTCACAACAACGCTGTTAGCGGCGGAGGCCCCTGTCTGGGTGGCTCCTGCTATGAATGTCCATATGTATGATCATCCGGCGGTGAAACGGAATATCTCCGTTCTTTATCAGGACGGCGTTCGTTTTATCGAGCCGAGCGAAGGCTATTTGGCATGCGGGTATGTCGGCAAAGGAAGATTAGAAGAGCCGGAGCATATTGTCGAGCGTGTCAAAGAGCATTTTTCAAAGGCGGAGGAAGGTGCGCCGCTGCGGGGAAAACATGTCGTCATTACGGCTGGACCGACACGCGAAGCCGTTGATCCTGTCCGCTTTTTTACAAATAAGTCAACAGGAAAAATGGGGTACGCCGCTGCGGAGGCTGCCGTCCGACTCGGTGCGCGCGTGACATTGATTTCCGGGCCGGTGGCGATAGAACCGCCCGAGGGGCTGTATCAATTTCTGCCCGTTCAGTCCGCAGCTGATATGAGAGAAGCGGTGCTTTCTGAGTTCGATTCGTGTGACATGGTGATAAAAACGGCGGCCGTGGCTGATTTCACGCCGGCATCGGTTTCAGATCAAAAAATGAAAAAGAAGGACGGCTCGCTCACGATGGAATTCAATCGTACTGCTGACATTTTGAAAGAGCTTGGCGAACGGAAAACCCATCAGCTTTTAGTCGGATTCGCGGCTGAAACGCAAGACGTCGAACGCTACGCGCGCAACAAACTGGAAAAGAAAAACCTTGATATGATTGTCGCTAATGATGTTAAAGCAGAAGGGGCCGGGTTCGGCACAGACACTAACCTCGTCACTTTCTATTTCCGGGACGGCAGAAAGCGGGAGCTTGCGGTTATGTCGAAGCTTGACGTTTCCTTTGAACTGCTGAAGGAAATGACCGCGTTGAAAGAAGAGGGCCAAAAGCGAGTATGAATGTAGCAGAAGTCATTGTGGATGTCAGCTCAAAAAACATTGACAGGCCCTTTGATTACAAAATCCCGGATCATTTAAAAGGCATGATTGAAGTCGGCATGCGGGTGATTGTCCCGTTCGGCCCGCGCAAGCTTCAAGGATTTGTGACCGGTTTGAAAGATGCGTCAGAGCTTAACGGCAAGTCAGTAAAGGAAGTTGAGCAGCTTCTTGATTTGACGCCAGTGTTGACTGAAGAACTGATGCGGCTGTCTTTATGGCTCTCAGACAAAACGCTGTCCTTTAAAATCACAGCGCTTCAGGCGATGCTGCCCGCTGCGCTGAAGGCAAAGTATGAAAAAGAACTGAAGGTCATTGACGAAGAGGCATTGACGCCGGAAATCAAGCAGCTCTTCCGGGATCAGAAGAGCCTTCTGTACTCCGATATTTCCGATCAGAACATCCTTTCGTCACTTCAAAAATTCGTACGCCGAGGCAGCATTGATGTCACTTATAAAGTGGCACAAAAAACGAATAAAAAAATGATCCGCATGATTGAGGCGGACGCAGACAAAGGAGAACTCATCCGGCAGGCAGACGCTTTAACGAAACAGGCTTCCAAACAGCTGGCCGTGCTTCACTATTTTATTGCCGGGGGAGCAAAGATTTCTGCAGCCGACCTTTGCAAAAAAACAGATGCCAGCTCAGCGACTTTAAAGACGCTGCTCAAAAAAGGGCTTCTGAAGGAAAGCTTTGAAGAGGTTTACCGCGACCCTTATCAGGACAGAATGTTCAAAAAAACAGAGCCGCTGCCGCTGACAGACGAGCAGCATGCTGCTTTTGAGCCGATTAAACAAGCGGTAGCAGATAATGTCCATCATGTGTTTTTGCTTCACGGGGTGACCGGAAGCGGAAAAACGGAAATCTATTTGCAGTCTATTGAAAAGGTGCTTGCCAAAGGAAAGGAAGCAATCGTGCTCGTTCCGGAAATCTCTTTAACGCCGCAAATGGTCAACCGTTTTAAAGGCCGATTCGGCTCACAGGTTGCGGTCATGCACAGCGGTTTATCCACTGGTGAAAAATATGATGAATGGCGGAAAATTCAGCGCAAGGAAGTCAGGCTTGTCGTCGGAGCAAGATCGGCGATTTTTGCCCCGTTTGAAAACCTTGGCATGATTATCATTGATGAAGAGCAGGAGTCTTCCTATAAACAGGAGGAAATGCCTCGATATCATGCAAAAGACGTAGCGATTAAACGGGCAGAGCATCACAGCTGCCCGGTCGTTCTCGGCAGCGCTACGCCGACTCTAGAGTCCTTTGCGCGGGCGAAAAAAGGCGTTTATGAATTGCTGCCATTAAAACACCGTGTAAATCGCCAGCTTATGCCGGAGGTTTCTCTCATCGATATGAGGGAAGAGCTGAGAAACGGCAACAGGTCGATGTTTTCGACAGAGCTGATGGAACAGCTGGAAGAGAAACTGGCGAAAAAAGAGCAGGCTGTGCTCTTTTTAAACAAGCGGGGATATTCATCCTTTGTGATGTGCCGTGATTGCGGTTATGTGCCTCAATGCCCGCATTGCGATATTTCAATGACCTATCACCGCTACGGACAAAGGCTCAAATGCCACTACTGCGGACATGAGGAGCCCGTGCCGGGCACGTGCCCTGAATGCAGCAGCGAGCATATCCGTTTTTTCGGCACGGGAACGCAGCGTGTGGAAGAGGAACTCACCAAAGTGCTGCCGCAAGCGCGGGTGATCAGGATGGATGTAGATACGACCTCCAGAAAAGGGGCTCATGAGAAGCTGTTATCGGCTTTCGGCGAAGGAAAGGCAGATATCCTTCTCGGTACGCAAATGATCGCAAAAGGCCTTGATTTTCCGAACGTGACCCTTGTCGGGGTGTTAAGCGCGGATACAACGCTGCATATCCCTGACTTCCGGGCGGCGGAGAAAACGTTCCAGCTGCTGACGCAAGTAAGCGGACGGGCGGGCCGTCATGAGAAGCCGGGATCGGTGATCATCCAAACGTATACGCCGTCGCATTACAGCATCCAGCTGACGAAAACACATGACTATGAATCTTTTTTTCAGCAGGAAATGGCGCACCGGCGGGCTCAGTCCTATCCGCCTTATTATTATGTGGCGCTTGTGACCGTTTCTCATGAAGAAGCAGCCAAAGCCGCGATAACCGCAGAAAAGATTACAAACTTTTTAAAATCAGGATGCGGACCGGATACAAAAATTCTCGGGCCGGCCGCTTCCCCGATCGCCAGGATCAAAGATAGATATCGCTACCAATGCGTGATAAAATACAGACAGGAAACCGAGTTGCAGGTTCAGCTTAAGAAAATACTGGACCATTATAAACGCGACATAGCGCAAAAGCATGTGATGATTTCCATTGATATGAATCCGTACATGCTGATGTAACATTTGTTTTGGAGGAATAAATTTTGGCTGTGAAAAAAATCGTCACACACCCGGCGGAAGTTCTGGAAACACCGGCTGAAGATGTGACAGTATTTGATAAAAAATTAAAAAAACTGCTTGACGATATGTACGATACAATGCTTGAAATGGACGGCGTCGGCCTTGCAGCTCCGCAAATCGGCGTCCTCAAAAGAGCAGCCGTTGTGGACATCGGTGAAGAAAGCGGCAGGATCGACCTTGTAAACCCCGTCATTCTTGAGAAGAGCGGAGAACAAACAGGCGTGGAGGGCTGCTTAAGCTTCCCTGGTGTATACGGCGATGTCACACGTTCTGACTACGTGAAAGTAAAAGCTTTTGACCGCAAGGGAAAGCCGTTCATTTTTGAAGCGAAAGGCTTTTTGGCAAGAGCCGTGCAGCATGAAATGGATCATTTGGACGGCGTTTTATTTACATCAAAGATATTGACCTACTATACAGAAGAAGAACTGGCAGAAATGGAAGGATGATTGGATGACAAGGATCGTTTTTATGGGAACGCCCGATTTTTCAGTTCCCGTGCTGCGGACGCTTATAGAAGACGGGTACGAGGTCGTGGGTGTTGTCACCCAGCCTGACCGCCCGAAAGGAAGAAAAAAGGTAATGACGCCTCCTCCTGTAAAGGCTGAAGCCGAACGCCGCGGCATTCCGGTGCTTCAGCCTGAAAAAGTAAGGCTCGAAGAAGAGATAGAAAAAGTGCTCAGCCTGCGCCCCGACTTAATTGTCACGGCCGCATTCGGGCAAATATTGCCTAAACAGCTGCTGGACGGCCCTAAATACGGCTGTATCAATGTGCATGCGTCACTTTTGCCTGAACTAAGAGGCGGAGCGCCGATTCATTATTCCATTCTGCAAGGAAAGAAAAAAACCGGCGTGACCATTATGTATATGGTTGAAAAGCTTGACGCAGGCGATATGATTTCAAAAATCGAAGTGGAAATCGATGAGAAAGATAATGTCGGCACGCTTCATGACAAATTGAGCGCAGCCGGAGCGAAGCTTTTATCAGAAACCGTTCCGAACGTCATTTCCGGAAATATTAAGCCGATTAAGCAGGACGAGTCTAAAGCGACTTACGCGCCCAACATTAAGCGTGACGAGGAGCGGATTGATTGGACGAAAACGGGCGAAGAAATTTACAACCAAATAAGAGGCTTAAACCCTTGGCCGGTCGCTTATACTACGCTGAACGGGCAAAATGTTAAAGTGTGGGCGTCCGAAAAAGTCGATGCCGATTCAAAAGCAGCGCCCGGCACCGTCATTCGCACGGACCAAAACGGCTTTGTCGTCGCTTCGGGCAACAGCACCGCTATTTTAATCACAGAACTTCAGCCGGCCGGAAAAAAACGAATGAAGGGCGAGGACTTTGCAAGAGGCAAAAAAGTGCAGGCCGGTGACGTGTTAGGAGCAGCAAATGAAGAAAAATAATGTCCGGGAGCTTGCCCTCGAGGCGCTGGAAAAGCTGGATCAAAACCAGGCATACAGCAACCTGCTCCTTACCTCAGTCATAAAAACAAATGAGCTCAGTGACCAGGACAGAGGACTGCTGACAGAGCTTGTTTACGGAACACTCCAAAATAAATTCGCTTTAGACTATATACTGAAGCCTTTCATTAACAAGCCGAACAAGGTAAAGCCGTGGGTGATTCAGCTTCTGCGCCTGTCTGTTTACCAAATGGAGTACCTGGAAAAAATACCGGATCGCGCGGCTATCCATGAAGCGGTTGAAATTGCCAAAAAGCGCGGGCATAAAGGCATTGCATCATTTGTCAACGGTATTCTCCGCTCCCTTCAGCGGGAAGGGGCTCCGTCATTTGCCGATATAGAAGACCCGGTTCTCCGTCTTTCAACGGAGACAAGCCATCCTGAATGGCTCGTTAAGGAGTGGGCGAAAGCGTACGGCTTTGAAGCGGCTGCGAACATTTGCAGCATTCATCTTGTTCCTCCGAAGCAGACTCTCCGTGTCAATCAAATAAAAGCCGACAGGGATACAGTGCTGAAAGAAATGATGGATGAAGGAATCGAAGCTGAAGACGGAGACCTCTCTCCTGACGCGATTAAGCTTTTAAAAGGCAGCATTGCGAAAACGAAATTTTTCCAAAGAGGGCAAGTATCCATTCAGGATGAAAGCTCCATGCTTGTCGCGAGGGCGCTTGATCCGAAGCCGGGCGAAACCGTGCTTGACGCTTGCGCCGCACCCGGAGGAAAATCTGCTCACATCGCCGAGCTGATGAAGAATGAGGGCAGCCTTATTTCCTTGGATCTTCACCGCCACAAGGTCAAGCTGATAAAAGAAGGTGCAGAGAGGCTCGGTCTGGATATCATTGACGCTAAAACGATGGATGCAAGAAAAGCGGGAGACGCTTTTCTTGCTGAACAATTTGACCGGGTTCTCGTTGACGCCCCGTGCTCAGGCTTTGGGGTAATCAGAAGAAAACCGGATATGAAATATACAAAAACACCGGAGGACAGCACACGGCTGTCGCACATTCAGCTCGGCATTTTAAGGGAAATCGCGCCATTAGTAAAAAAAGGTGGCACTCTCGTATACAGTACGTGTACAATGGACCGGACAGAAAATGAAGAAGTTATGCATGCGTTTATACAAGAACACCCTGAATTTGAACCCGATTTGTCTCTTGAAAAGCGGCTGCCTGAAAAGGCGAGACCCTTTGTTCAGGATGGAAGCCTTCAAATCCTTCCACACTATTTCGGAACAGACGGCTTCTTTATTAGCAGCATGAGAAAGAAGGGATAAAAATGACAGAACTAAAAAAGACAAAAGTACGAAAAGAGCTGCGGACTGAACAGCCGTCCATTTACTCTTTTGAATTAGATGAAATTAAACAATGGCTCACTGAGCAAGGCGAAAAGCCGTTCCGCGCGGCCCAGATTTTTGAATGGCTGTATGAAAAACGGGTGTCTTCCTTTGATGAGATGACAAACCTTTCAAAAAGCCTGCGTGACAAGCTGAAGAGCCATTTTGTGCTGACAACGCTGAAAACGGCGATTAAGCAGACTTCTCAAGACGGCACAATGAAATTTTTATTCGAGCTTCATGACGGTTATACGATCGAAACCGTATTAATGAGACACGAGTATGGCAATTCTGTATGTGTAACAACACAGGTCGGCTGCCGTATCGGCTGTACATTTTGCGCGTCGACGCTTGGCGGGCTGAAACGAAACCTTGAAGCAGGCGAAATCGTCGCCCAGGTCTTAAAAGTGCAAAAAGCGCTTGATGAGACGGATGAACGCGTCAGCTCCGTTGTAATAATGGGAATCGGCGAGCCATTTGACAATTTCAATGAAATGCTTGCTTTCTTAAAAATCATTAACCATGACAAAGGCTTAAATATCGGCGCGCGTCATATCACGGTTTCTACGAGCGGAATCATTCCGAAGATTTACGAATTCGCCGATCAAAAAATGCAGATCAATTTCGCGATTTCTCTGCACGCGCCGAATACGGAAATCAGAAGCCGGCTCATGCCGATTAACAAAGCTTACAAGCTTCCTGATCTTATGGAAGCCGTCAAATATTATATTGAGAAAACAGGCAGACGGATCAGCTTTGAATACGGTTTGTTCGGAGGCGTGAATGACCAGGTCGAACACGCTGAAGAGCTTGCAGAGCTGTTAAAAGACGTAAAATGCCATGTAAACTTAATTCCGGTTAACTATGTGCCTGAACGGGATTACGTCCGCACACCGAGAGACCAGATTTTTGCATTCGAAAAAACGTTAAAATCCCGCGGTGTAAATGTCACGATCAGAAGAGAGCAAGGCCATGACATTGACGCGGCCTGCGGTCAGCTTCGCGCGAAGGAGCGTCAAGACGAGACGAGGTGAAGAGGTTGATTACAGCCTTAAAAACAGATACAGGTAAAATCCGCCAGCATAACGAAGATGATGCGGGTATTTTCAGAAAAGAAGATTTAGTATTGGCGGTTGTCGCCGACGGCATGGGCGGCCATCTTGCCGGAGATGTAGCGAGCAAGATGGCTGTGGCGGCCATGGAGGAGCAATGGAACCAGGCAGAAACGGTTCCTTCCCTGCCGTCTGAATGCGAGGTGTGGCTGAAAGAACGGATTCAGCAGGCCAATACCCGGATATATGATCATGCCAAAGCGCATGAAGAATGCCGGGGAATGGGAACGACCATCGTGTGTGTGTTATTTACGGGGAAGTTTGTCACTGTTGCGCATATTGGAGACAGCAGATGCTATCTGCTTCAAGAGGATGATTTCATTCAGCTTACTGAAGACCATTCCCTTGTCAATGAACTTGTCCGCACGGGGGAAATTTCTAAACAAGACGCCGAGCATCATCCGCGAAAAAATGTTCTGACACGGGCACTGGGAACAGATGAAAACATCAGTGCTGATGCCCGTTCATTTGAGCTTTCTGACGGAGATCAGCTTCTCTTATGCTCTGACGGACTGACGAATAAAATTGAAGATGATGAATTAAAACAAATGCTTCAAGCCGAATCTCCGCCTCAAGAAAAAGTTGACCTGCTCATCGACAAAGCGAATCAAAACGGCGGCGAGGATAATATTACCGCAGTTTTGCTTGAGCTTGCTTTACATGCAAAAGAGGGTGAAGACAAGTGCTAACCGGCAAGCGGATCAGCGGGCGTTATCATATTCTCCGGCCGATAGGCGGCGGCGGAATGGCAAACGTTTATTTAGCTGAGGACATCATTCTTGAACGTGAAGTCGCAATCAAAATTCTGCGGTTTGACTTTGTGAATGACAATGATTTTATCAGGCGTTTCAGAAGAGAAGCGCAGTCGGCATCAAGCCTTGATCATCCGAATATCGTCAGCATTTACGATATCGGGGAAGAAGGCGATATTTATTATATTGTCATGGAATACGTGGAAGGCATGACGCTGAAGGAATACATAACAACACACGGGCCGCTGCATCCGAAGGAAGCGCTGTCGATTATGGAGCAGATCGTTTCAGCCATCGCCCATGCCCATCAAAATCATATCGTGCACCGGGATATTAAACCGCACAACATTTTAATCGATCATATGGGGCATATAAAGGTGACCGATTTCGGCATTGCCACCGCCCTCAGCTCGACCACGATCACCCATACAAATTCTGTCTTGGGATCTGTCCATTACCTGTCTCCCGAGCAGGCAAGAGGCGGATTGGCAACTAAGAAATCCGATATTTACGCGCTTGGCATCGTGCTTTTTGAGCTGCTGACGGGCAAAATTCCTTTTGACGGGGAATCGGCCGTCAGCATTGCGTTAAAGCATCTTCAAGCAGAAACACCTTCGGCCAAAAAGTGGAATCCTTCCATCCCCCAAAGCGTCGAAAACATTATTTTAAAGGCGACCGCCAAAGATCCGTTTCACCGCTATGAAAGCGCGGAAGACATGGAAGAAGACATCAGAACTGCTTTCGATGCCGACAGGCTGAATGAAGAAAGATTTTCTGTGCAAGATGACGAGGAAATGACAAAAGCGATACCCGTTATTACGGACGGTTCGGGCGTCACGCCGCCAGAACCGCAAAAGCAGGCTGAAGATGATGATGAAAAACCTGTGAAAAAGAAAAAGCGGAAATGGCCGTGGATTCTTTTAGCCGTCTGCTTCGTTCTCATAACTGCCTCTGTCCTTGCCGTCACCGTGTTCCCGTCTCTGTTTATGCCAAAAGACGTCAGCGTTCCTGACGTAAAAGGAATGGAGTACGAAAAGGCCGAAGCGCTTCTTGAAAAGATCGGGCTGCAGGCGGATTCTGATGTAACGGACATCGAGGATGAAAAAGTACAAGAGGGCTTAATGGTCAAAACTGACCCTAAAGCGGGTTCGACCGTAAAAGAAGGTTCTTCTGTAAAATTGTACAAAAGTATAGGGAAGGCGAAAACAGAGCTGATTGACGTAAAAGGCCGTTCAATTGACAAAGCGAAAGAAGCATTAAAGGAAAAAGGCTTCAAGCATGTGAATGTAAGAGAAGTGAATGATGCCAGTGATGCGGGAACCGTTATTGATCAAGACCCGTCAGCGGGCACCGAGATGGTCGCGGGTGATGACGAAGTGAACTTGACGGTCAGTATCGGTCCGGCGGACATTACGCTCAGAGATTTAAAAACATACAGTAAAGAGGCGGCTTCAGGGTATCTTGAGGATAACGGTCTGAACCTGGTTGAAAAAGAATCCCATTCAGATGACGTGCCGGAAGGGCAAGTGATCAAACAGGAGCCGTCAGCAGGGGCGGCGGTGAAACCGGGAAGCGATGTCAAAGTTACATTTTCGCTCGGGCCTGAGGAAAAGCCGGCCAAGACGGTAAAAGAAAAAATCAGCATTCCTTACGAACCGGATCAGGAAGGGGACGAGCTTGAGGTCCAAATCGCAATCGATGATAAAGACCACAGCATTTCTGATACGTATGAGACGTTTAAAATAAAAGAGCCGACGGAAAAAACGATCAAGCTGAAGATTGAACAGGGACAAAAAGGGTATTATCAAGTGATGGTAAACCATAAAGTCGTCAGCTACAAAACGATTGAATACCCGAAGGATGATAAAGATTGACAAGGAGGGACCGTATGCCGGAGGGCAAAATTATTAAAGCATTAAGCGGATTTTATTACGTATTGGATAAATCTGAAGACAGCATCATTCAATGCAGAGGAAGAGGCATCTTCAGAAAAAATAAAATAACGCCTCTTGTCGGCGATTACGTTGTGTATCAGGCTGAAAACGACAAAGAAGGCTATCTGTTAGAAATCAAAAAAAGAACGAACGAGCTGATCAGGCCGCCGATTTCTAACGTCGATCAGGCAGTTCTCGTCTTCTCAGCCGTCCAGCCGGCGTTCAGCACGTCTTTATTGGACCGTTTTCTCGTTCTCGTTGAAGCCAATGGCATTAACCCGATCATCTGCATTACCAAAATGGATTTAGCCGAAGACCAGGAAACGAAAGAAGCCATTCTTTCTTATGTGAAAGACTATCAAAAGATCGGGTATGACGTATATGTTACGTCTTCAAAAGAAAACAGCGGCTTAACCGCCATCGCTAAACACTTCCCGAATAAGACGACGGTATTTGCCGGACAGTCCGGTGTCGGAAAATCATCGCTGTTAAATGCGATCAGCCCGGAGCTTGAGCTGAAAACAAACGAAATCTCCGCTCATTTGGGCCGCGGGAAGCATACGACACGCCACGTGGAGCTCATTCATACGTCCGGCGGTTTAGTGGCGGACACACCGGGGTTCAGTTCGCTGGAATTTACAGACGTAGGAGAGGAAGAGTTAGGAAGCACGTTTCCTGATATCAGAGAAAACAGCGCTGCGTGCAAATTCAGGGGCTGTCTGCATCTGAAGGAGCCGAAATGCGCCGTGAAGCAAGCGGTAGAAGAAGGAGAAATCCAGCCGTACCGCTATGAGCATTACAAAGAATTCATGCAGGAAATAAAAGACAGAAAGCCGAGGTATTAATATGATGAAGGTTGCGCCATCAATTCTTTCCGCCGATTTTGCTTCATTAGGCGAGGAAATTAAAGACGTGGAAAAGGGAGGGGCGGACTATATCCATATTGATGTCATGGATGGCCATTTTGTCCCTAACATTACAATCGGGCCGCTTATCGTTGAAGCGGTCCGTCCGGTGACAGATCTGCCGCTTGATGTGCATCTGATGATTGAAAATCCCGACCGCTACATTCCTTCATTTGCGAAAGCGGGAGCGGATATATTGTCTGTCCACGTTGAAGCGTGCCCGCATCTTCACCGGACCGTTCAATTGATCAAAGAGCAGGGAGTGAAGGCGGGAGTCGTGCTCAATCCGCACACGCCTGTCCAAATGATCGAGCATATCATCGACGAGCTTGATCTCGTGCTTTTAATGACGGTTAATCCCGGTTTCGGAGGGCAGACTTTCCTTCATTCAGTCCTTCCGAAAATTCGTGAAGTCAAACAGCTCGCCGAGGAAAGAGGTTTAACTGAGCTTTTAATTGAGGTGGACGGAGGCGTCAATAAAGAAACAGCGCCTTTATGTGCTGAAGCGGGCGCCAATCTGCTTGTTGCCGGTTCTGCCGTTTATAATCAAGCGGACCGAAAAAAAGCCATTTCTGATATCCGAAGCGGCAAATAAGCTGAAAAAGAGCCCGGCGTCAGCCGAATAGGCTCTTTTCCTGGTTGAAAGAGAAAGGAAAGCCATATGAATACAATCAATATCGTTGCAGGCGGCCCTCCTGAGCTCATCCCTGATCTGACCAAGTATACGGACAGCGATACGACGTGGGTCGGAGTGGATAAGGGTACGGTCACTCTCTTACAAGCCGGGCTGATTCCGAAAGAAGCGTTCGGCGATTTTGACAGCATAACAGATAAGGAGCGCGGGCAAATTGAAAAAGCGGCGCCCGGCCTGCATGTCTTTCAGGCAGAAAAGGATCAGACCGATCTTGAGCTGGCCCTTGACTGGGCTTTAAAGATGGATGCGAACAACATTCACATGTTCGGTGTTACGGGCGGGAGAGCCGACCACTTTTTAGGGAACATTCAGCTTCTTTACAAAGGCTTAAAAACAAACGCCTCCATCAGGCTGATAGACCGGCAGAATGAAATTCAAATGTTCGCTCCGGGGTGTTATACGCTTGATGCAAGAAGCGACAAACGCTATATTTCATTTATCCCCTTTACGGAAGCCGCAGACGGCCTGACCCTGGAAGGTTTCAAATATCCGCTGAATAATTGTCATATTACCCTCGGTTCCACACTATGTATTAGTAACGAACTCATTCATTCACGAGGTACTTTTTCGTTTGCAAAAGGCATATTAATAATGGTAAGGAGCGCGGATTAAAAAAGCGGCTTCTGCCATATACGGAAAAACCATGAATCCTAAAGTGATGAACGCAGCGGATACGGGACTTATAGGAGGGGACAAAAATGAAATTTTATACCATTAAATTGCCGAAGTTTTTAGGAGGAATTGTCCGGGCGATGCTGAGCTCATTTAGAAAAGAGTAAGCCTCAGAAGCTGAATTGCCCTCTTTGAACACATAAAAACGCCTGCCGCATAAAAGGGGCAGGCGTTCATTTTTGCTTATACACGCTCAACTTTACCGGATTTCAAAGCCCGAGCAGATACATATACTTTTTTAGGTTTGCCGTCAACAAGGATGCGGACCTTTTGAAGGTTGGCGCCCCAAGTACGCTTAGAAGCGTTCATTGCGTGAGAACGGCTGTTGCCGGCTTTTGTTTTTTTACCTGTAATAAAACATTTACGTGCCATTTGTTTCCCTCCTAACTGCGCGAAACATCTTTTCCAAACATAGTGTCTTAGATGCTTTCGTTATACAATACTTTAAATAATTTACCACAGCTAAAAACCGTTTGCAACTATTGTTTACCCTACTTTCAAGAAAAATCACTTGACATGTAAAAGCAGCAACATTTCTTCTTGCAATGTTGCTGTCTGTATCTTTTCTTTTCATAATGGAATACATATAGTAGAATAACTATAACTCTATGCACCCGAAGGAGGAACTTGTGTGTCCATTGAAATGAAGACAAAATACGGACAGATTGATATATCCAACGAAGTCATCGCAATGGTTGCCGGAGGCGCTGCCATTGACTGTTACGGAATAGTGGGGATGGCCTCAAAAAACCAGATTAAAGACGGTTTGTCTGAAATCCTCCGGAAAGAGAACTTCGCAAGAGGCGTGCATGTCCGCCAGGAAGCAGAACAAATACATATCGACATGTACATTATTGTCAGCTACGGCACAAAAATATCAGAGGTAGCCTACAATGTTCAGACGAAAGTAAAATACACAGTAAATCAAACAATCGGACTTGCAGTGGATTCTGTAAATATTTATGTCCAAGGAGTACGTGTAACGAACCCGTAGTGAGGAGGATGAGTATTGTCTAGACGAAACTTAGATGGGAGAGCTTTTGCGGCAATGATTCTGGCGGGGGCTGAGACATTGTCTCAAAACGCATCCGCAGTCGATGCGCTGAACGTATTTCCTGTGCCTGACGGCGATACCGGAACAAACATGAATTTATCCATGTCATCAGGCGCGAGGGAAGTTGAGCACCTTGACTCACCTGAAATCGGCAAAGTCGGCATCGCCTTGTCAAAAGGCCTGCTTATGGGAGCCAGAGGGAACTCAGGGGTGATCTTGTCCCAATTATTCAGAGGCTTCACAAAAAGCATTGAGAACAAAAAAGAAATAAACGCCAAAGAATTTGCCGCGGCTCTTCAAGCTGGAGTGGATATGGCATATAAAGCGGTGATGAAGCCGGTTGAAGGAACAATTTTAACG
Source organism: Bacillus sp. ISL-51 (assembly GCF_018613535.1). Lineage (GTDB taxonomy): Bacteria > Bacillota > Bacilli > Bacillales > Bacillaceae > Bacillus. The sequence continues at coordinate 126,746 of NZ_JAGGQB010000005.1, read as the reverse complement.
GTGGCGAAAGACGCGGCTAAAAAAGCGGTCGCCTCAGCCAAAGAAGAAACCGATATCATTGCGTTAATGGAGGCGGTCGTTGAAGAAGCGGAAGCGTCACTGAACCGCACGCCGGACCTGCTCCCTGTTTTAAAGGACGTCGGTGTCGTTGACAGCGGCGGAAAAGGCCTGCTTTGTGTATATGAAGGCTTTTTATCTTCATTAAAAGGCGAAACCGTTTCAAAAAAAGCGGTTCTGCCGGCGCTCGACGATATGGTGAATGCCGAGCATCATAAAAGCGCGCAGAGCATGCTGAGTACAGAAGATATTGAATTCGGATTTTGTACAGAAGTTATGGTAAGGCTGGACCAAGATAAACGAACGTTCAGTGAAGATACGTTCAGAAACGAGCTGAGCCGTTTCGGCGATTCATTGCTGGTCGTTGCCGATGATACGCTGGCAAAAGTCCATATTCATGCCGAGGAACCGGGAAACGTGCTCAATTTGGCACAGCGTTACGGTGATTTAATCAAAATCAAAATTGAAAACATGAGGGAACAGCATACCTCCATTCTCAGCCAAGAGGCCGGGGAGCAGAAGCCGGCAGGCGTCTCGAAGGCGGCGCGAACACCTTTTGGAATCGTGACTGTGGCCATGGGGGAAGGCATTTCTGAACTGTTTACAAGCATCGGCGCGTCACATGTCATTGAAGGCGGGCAGACGATGAACCCCAGCACTGAAGATATTGTTGAGGCCGTAAAGTCTGTAAACGCGGAAACGGTTTTCATTCTTCCGAACAATTCGAATATTGTGATGGCAGCCAATCAAGCGGCGAGTGTTGCTGAGGAAAAGGTAATTGTCATTCCGGCTAAAACGGTGCCTCAAGGTATGGCTGCGCTGCTTGCGTTTAATCCCGAGCAGCCGGCAGGGGTGAATGAGGCCGGCATGCTTGAAGCGATACAGCATGTGAAAAGCGGCCAGGTGACCTACTCTGTCAGGGATACCCACATAGACGGCAAGGATATTAAAAAAGGTGATTTTATCGGAATTTTAAACAGCTCGATTATCGGCAGCGCCGGCGATCGGCTTTCTGCCGCAAAATTGCTGCTTGATGAAATGATTGGGGAAGAAGATGAAATCGTAACCATTTTGTATGGAGAGGACGCATCAGAAGAAGAAGCTGAGAAACTCGGAGATTATCTCACAAGCGTTTACGACGATATCGAGGTTGAAATCCATAACGGCAGACAGCCTCTGTACCCATATATATTTGCGGCGGAATAGAAGGGCTTTCAGGCCCTTCTATTCTTATGCCGTTATTTACCTGCGCCAGTGCGGCAGTGCGCCGGCTTGCCAATTTATAAATGATCAATTAGTCTAAAGAAAAGCGCTGAAGAAGTGACGATAAGGAGGAACAAACACCATGAAGTATAGGAGCGTTTTTGATATTATCGGTCCGGTAATGATCGGCCCATCCAGCTCACATACCGCAGGAGCCGCACGGATCGGCAGAGTGGCCAGAAGTTTATTCAGGCGGGAGCCCCGGCGTATCGTTGTATCCTTTTACGGATCGTTTGCGGAAACGTACAAGGGACATGGCACTGACGTCGCCATTATCGGCGGCCTGCTTGATTTTGATACATTTGATGAACGAATTAAAACAGCGATTCAAATCGCTGAAGAAAAGGGCATACATGTAGAGTTCCGCACTGAAGATGCCGTGCCCGTTCATCCGAACACGGCGCGCATCGTCATTTCGGATGATGAGGGAGAGCTTGCCCTTACCGGTATTTCAATCGGCGGAGGCAAAATAGAAATAACGGAATTAAACGGTTTTGACCTGCGTCTTTCAGGAAACCACCCGGCCATTTTAGTGGTCCATAATGATAAATTCGGCACCATTGCGGGGGTTGCCAATGTGCTTGCGAAATTCTCCATCAATGTCGGCCATATGGAAGTTGCCCGCAAAGACGTCGGCCAGCTTGCGCTGATGACGATTGAAGTCGATCAGAATATTGATGAAGAAGTGCTTGACGAACTTTCAACACTGCCGAATATTATTCAGGTTACTAAGATAGCTGACTAAAAAGTCAGGAGGAATATGACATGTTTCGTAATGTAAAAGAATTAATCGAAATCACAAAAGAAAAACAAATTCCGATTTCAGAAGTCATGATTACGCAAGAGATGGAAGTTACCCAAAAAACGAGAGAAGAAATCTTTCAAGGAATGGAGCGCAACCTTTCCGTCATGGAAGCCGCAGTCGAAAAAGGGCTTAATGGCGTTACAAGCCAAACCGGATTAACAGGCGGAGATGCGGTTAAACTTCAGGCGTACATTCAATCAGGAAAGAGCCTGTCAGGCAATCTTATTTTAGACGCCGTTTCAAAAGCTGTAGCGACAAATGAAGTCAATGCTGCGATGGGAACGATCTGTGCGACTCCGACTGCCGGCTCGGCGGGTGTTGTGCCGGGGACTTTATTTGCCGTAAAGCATAAGCTGAACCCGACGACAGAACAAATGATCCGCTTTCTTTTTACAGCCGGTGCTTTCGGCTTTGTCGTTGCGAATAATGCGAGTATTTCAGGAGCGGCCGGCGGCTGTCAGGCAGAAGTCGGATCAGCTTCCGGGATGGCTGCGGCTGCGATTGTAGAAATGGCCGGCGGCACGCCCGAACAATCAGCTGAGGCGATGGCGATTACGCTTAAAAATATGCTCGGCCTCGTGTGTGACCCCGTTGCAGGCTTGGTTGAAGTGCCTTGCGTCAAACGGAACGCAATGGGGGCATCCAACGCAATGATTGCGGCAGATATGGCGCTAGCCGGCATCACAAGCCGCATCCCTTGCGATGAGGTCATTGACGCGATGTACAAAATCGGACAAACGATGCCGACCGCACTTCGAGAAACGGGACAAGGCGGTTTAGCCGCGACACCGACGGGAAGAGAATTAGAGAAAAAAATATTCGGAGGAGCGCTAAAGTCAAGTGAAACAACATCAGCAAACTAGTATAGCGGATATTAAGGGCATTGGGCCGGAAACAGAAAAAACATTACATGAACTGGGTATATATGATATTTCTGATCTTCTGAATTATTTCCCTTACCGTTATGATGACTATGAGCTGAGGGATTTAGAAGAAGTAAAACATGAAGAGAGAGTCACCGTAGAAGGGAAGGTTCATTCAGAACCTTCTCTTACCTATTACGGCAAAAAACGAAACAGGCTCACATTCAGAGTGCTCGCCGGAAACTATTTAATCACGGCTGTTTGTTTTAACCGCCCGTACTTAAAAAAGAAGCTTTCACTCGGTTCAGTCGTCACGATATCCGGAAAATGGGACAAACACAGGCAGACCGTTTCGGTGCAGGAATTAAAAAACGGCCCGCACCAAGAAGACAAAAGCATTGAGCCGGTATATTCCGTTAAAGAAAACGTCACCGTTAAAATGATGAGGCGATTTATCAAGGAAGCGCTGCAGCATCATCTTGATGCGGCCGCTGACCCGCTTCCTGAGAAACTGAGAACCCGCTACAAACTGCCTGATTACCGCCGTGCCTTGCAGACGATGCACCAGCCGGAAACGAGAGAATCTTTACAGCAGGCAAGACGCCGATTTGTTTATGAAGAATTTTTAATATTCCAGCTGAAGATGCAGGCGTTCCGAAAGGCGGAAAGAGAACAGTCAGAAGGCATCAGCCATTCGTTTCCGGCCGAAAAGCTCACTGCCTTTGTCAGCAGCCTGCCCTTTTCGCTTACAGATGCCCAGACGCGTGTGCTGCGTGAAATTACGGCGGATATGACATCGCCTTACAGAATGAACCGTCTGCTGCAAGGCGATGTCGGATCAGGGAAAACAGCCGTCGCCGCTATCGCTTTATACGCCGCGATTCTCTCTGGATATCAAGGAGCTTTAATGGTGCCGACAGAAATCCTTGCTGAGCAGCATGCCGACTCCCTCGTATCTTTATTTGCGAACGAAGATGTCAATATTGCGCTTTTGACCAGCTCCGTAAAAGGAAAACGGCGCAGGGAGCTGCTGGAGCGTCTTGCCCTCGGAGAGACTGATATTCTTGTAGGCACTCACGCCTTAATTCAGGATGAAGTGGAATTTAAAGCTTTAAGCCTTGTCATTACGGACGAACAGCACAGGTTCGGAGTAGAGCAGCGCAAAAAGCTCAGAAGCAAAGGCCAGGACCCTGATGTGCTGTTTATGACCGCCACGCCGATTCCGAGGACCCTTGCTATTACCGTATTCGGAGAAATGGATGTATCCGTTATTGATGAAATGCCTGCCGGGCGGAAACAGATTGAAACCTATTGGGTCAAGCATGACATGCTGGAGCGGATTTTGGCTTTTATTGAAAAAGAGCTGAAGCAGGGAAGACAGGCATATATCATTTGCCCGCTCATTGAAGAATCGGACAAGCTTGATGTGCAGAATGCAATTGATGTGTACAACATGCTGTCTGACGTTTACCGCGGAAAATGGAATGTCGGGCTGATGCACGGCAAGCTCCATTCCGATGAAAAAGACCAGGTCATGAGGGATTTCAGCGCCAACCATTGTCAAATTCTTGTTTCAACAACCGTGGTTGAAGTTGGGGTAAACGTGCCGAATGCGACCATCATGGTCATTTATGACGCCGACCGCTTCGGTTTATCACAGCTTCACCAGCTTCGCGGCCGGGTCGGCCGGGGGGAGCACCAGTCCTTTTGTATCTTAATGGCCGATCCGAAATCTGAAACAGGCAAAGAGCGGATGAGAATCATGTCGGAGACAAACGACGGCTTTGAGCTGTCAGAAAAAGACTTAGAACTGCGCGGGCCCGGCGACTTTTTCGGGAAGAAACAAAGCGGCATGCCTGAATTCAAAGTGGCTGATATGGTTCATGACTACAGAGCGCTGGAAACGGCCCGGCAGGATGCGGCGAATCTTGTATCCTCAGAGGCTTTCTGGAAAGATGACGAATACCGCGCACTGCGGGATCACTTAATCTCAAGCGGCGTCCTTGAAGGCGAGAAATTAAGCTGAGCCGGAAATTTTGGTTTTCTTCGTAAACAATCATTGCATTCCAATCTATGAAATTATATACTACTATTAGTACCTAGTCTTAATTGTCCGGATGGTGTTTAATGATGAGAAGAAATAAGAAAGAACGCCAAAAATTATTACAGCAGACGATCAAATCGACACCCTTCATCACAGATGAGGAATTATCGGGGAAATTCGGAGTAAGCATTCAGACGATCCGTTTGGACCGCTTAGAGCTCTCCATACCGGAGCTTAGAGAAAGAATTAAAAACGTGGCAGAACAAACACTTGAAGACGAAGTGAAGTCACTGCCGTTAGATGAAGTAATTGGTGAAATCATTGATCTGGAGCTTGACGGCCAGGCCATTTCTATATTTGAAGTAAGGCGCGAGCATGTCTTCAGCCGCAATCAAATTGCGCGGGGGCATCATTTGTTTGCGCAGGCGAACTCACTCGCCGTTGCCGTAATTGATGATGAATTGGCGCTGACCGCAAGCGCGCGTATCCGTTTTACAAGACAGGTGAAAGAGGGAGAACGCGTCGTTGCAAAAGCAAAGGTGACGGCAGTCGAAAAAGAAAAAGGCAGAACGGTAGTCGAAGTCAACAGCTATGTAGGAGAAGAAGTCGTTTTCTCGGGGGATTTTGACATGTACCGTTCAAAACAATCATAAAGGTGGAGCATGCATGAGAATAGCTGTAGATGCAATGGGAGGCGACAACGCACCCAAAGCTGTTATTGACGGAGTAATGAAGAGTATAGAGGCTTTTGACGATCTTCATATTACGCTTGTCGGTGACAAGACAACAATAGAATCACATTTGCCAACAACATCAGACCGCATCACTGTATTGCACGCCGATGAAGTGATTGAACCGACGGACGAACCGGTCCGCGCCGTACGCAGAAAGAAAAATTCTTCCATGGTGCTGATGGCGCAGGAAGTGGCAGAAAACAGAGCGGACGCCTGCATTTCAGCGGGGAATACGGGTGCGCTGATGACAGCGGGGCTGTTTATCGTCGGCAGAATTAAAGGAATTGACCGTCCGGCGCTCGCACCGACGCTTCCGACCGTATCAGGCGACGGGTTCCTCCTTCTTGACGTGGGAGCCAATGTCGATGCCAAACCAGAACATCTTGTCCAGTATGCGATAATGGGTTCTGTCTATGCCCGCCAGGTTCTCGGTATACCCTCGCCGCGGGTAGGCTTATTAAATGTCGGCACGGAAGAGAAGAAAGGAAACGAGCTGACGAAAAAGACCTTTGAATTATTAAAAGAAACAAACGTCAATTTCGTCGGAAATGTTGAAGCGAGAGATCTGTTAGAAGGAGCTGCCGACGTCATTGTCACAGACGGCTTTACGGGAAATGTCACGCTGAAAACATTGGAAGGGTCGGCTTTATCCATTTTCAAAATGCTGAAAGACACGCTTACATCAAGTTTCGCATCAAAGCTTGCAGCCGGGGTGCTGAAACCGAAACTGATGGAAATGAAGCTTAAAATGGATTATTCTGAGTACGGCGGAGCGAGTCTTTTTGGATTAAAAGCGCCTGTCATTAAAGCGCACGGCTCTTCTGACGCACGCGCCGTTTACCATGCAGTGCGCCAGGCGAGAGAAATGGTCAGCCAAAACGTAGCTGCATTTATTGAAGAAGAAGTAAAAGAAGAAAAAACAGATGAGTAGTCTGGAGGTTACCGCATCATGAGTAAGATTGCATTTTTATTTCCCGGACAGGGATCACAATTCATCGGTATGGGAAAAGACTTGTATGAACGGGAAGAAGCATCAAAGCGTATTTTTGATGAAGCGGACGAGACGCTTGAAACAAAGCTCAGCTCGCTGATTTTTGAAGGAGACGCCAGTGAATTAACTCTTACATATAACGCGCAGCCCGCGCTGTTAACAACAAGCATTGCCGTATTAGAAAAATTTAAAGAATCCGGCATCACGCCTGATTTTACAGCCGGGCACAGCCTTGGCGAATATTCAGCGCTTGTTGCGGCTGGAGCGATATCATTTAAAGATGCCGTCTACACTGTCAGAAAACGCGGAGAATTTATGAACGAAGCAGTACCGGCCGGAGAAGGGGCGATGGCTGCGATTCTCGGCATGGACGCGGAAGCCTTGAAGAAGGTAACGGATCAAGTGACCGAAAAAGGCAACCTCGTGCAGCTTGCCAACCTGAACTGCCCTGGCCAGATCGTGATTTCGGGAACGGCAAAAGGCGTAGAGCTTGCATCAGAAGAAGCGAAAAACAACGGAGCGAAACGGGCCATTCCGTTGGAGGTAAGCGGTCCGTTCCACTCTGAATTAATGAAACCCGCCGCACAAAAGCTTGAAGAGGTGCTTGACGCCTGCGAATTAAAAGACGCCGCTGTTCCGGTCATTTCAAATGTTTCAGCGGATGTCATGACCGAAAAAGACGATATCAAGAAAAAACTGATCGAACAGCTTTATTCACCAGTACGCTTTGAAGAAACCGTCAACAAGCTGATTGACGAAGGCGTTACGACTTTTATTGAAATCGGGCCCGGAAAAGTGCTTTCAGGGCTTGTAAAAAAAGTAAACCGCCGCTTAAAAACGATTGCGGTTTCTGATCATGAGACGATTGAATTAGCGATTCAAACGCTGAAGGAGGAGAATCAGGATGCTTAATGAAAAAACGGCAGTCGTAACGGGAGCGTCACGCGGCATCGGACGGGCCATCGCGCTTGACCTTGCGAAAAACGGCGCAAATGTTGTGGTCAATTATTCAGGCAATGAAGCGAAAGCGAATGAAGTGGTGGATGAGATTAAATCATTGGGCCGAAACGCGATCGCGGTAAAAGCGGATGTATCAAATTCCGAAGAAGTACAAAACATGATGAAAGAAGCTATCGCGGCATTTTCTTCTATCGACATTCTCGTGAACAATGCAGGCATTACGAAAGATAATTTATTGATGAGAATGAAAGAAAATGAATGGGATGACGTCATTAACATTAACCTAAAGGGTGTATTCAACTGCACAAAAGCTGTGACAAGACAGATGATGAAGCAGCGCTCCGGCCGGATTATCAATGTATCATCCATCGTCGGCGTCAGCGGAAACCCCGGACAGGCCAACTATGTGGCGGCAAAAGCCGGCGTGATCGGCTTAACCAAATCATCAGCTAAAGAGCTTGCAAGCCGCAATATTACGGTAAATGCCATTGCGCCGGGCTTTATTTCCACAGATATGACGGACAAGCTTTCTAAGGAAGTCCAAGATGAAATGCTGAAACAGATTCCGCTCGCGCGTTTCGGAGATCCCGGTGATGTCAGCAGCGTTGTGACGTTCCTGGCTTCTGAAGGAGCGCGTTATATGACGGGCCAGACCCTTCATATTGACGGCGGAATGGTGATGTAAAGATTTGTTTTTAAAATTTCATCCTAGTTTCTCTAGTTTTTTAAAAACGAATCCACTATAATACTTTGAGGGGAGGTGAATTGCTATGGCAGATACATTAGAGCGTGTAACGAAGATCATCGTAGACCGCCTTGGCGTTGATGAAGCTGACGTCAAACTTGAAGCTTCTTTCAAGGAAGACTTAGGTGCTGATTCCCTAGATGTAGTTGAGCTTGTTATGGAACTTGAAGACGAGTTTGATATGGAGATTTCTGACGAAGATGCTGAAAAAATTGCAACAGTCGGCGACGCTGTGAACTACATACAAAACCAGCAATAAGCTGATGCTGAAAGTCCCGCCTAACCGCGGGGCTTTAGCCCTTTAATCGTGCGGTTATCAGCGTATGACGCTGTGCGCGCTGCCGATTCCGTTTATGGTGAGGAGCGCGGTGAACCTGATGTGCCTATGGAGGTTACTATGTCAAAACACTCACATTTTAAAGATAAAAAAAAGTTCTATAAAAAAATAGAGCAATTTAAAGAGTTTCAAGAACGGATTTCGGTTCATTTTCAAAACGAGAAACTTTTGTATCAAGCATTTACACATTCATCTTATGTGAATGAGCATCGGAAAAAGCCGTATGAAGATAACGAAAGGCTTGAATTTTTAGGTGACGCTGTTTTGGAACTGACGATCTCCCAATTCTTATTTGCCAAATATCCGGCCATGAGTGAAGGAGATTTGACGAAGCTGAGAGCCGCTATCGTATGCGAGCCGTCACTCGTTTCCCTTGCCCACGAATTGTCCTTCGGCGACCTCGTGCTGCTGGGAAAAGGAGAAGAGATGACGGGCGGCAGAAAGCGTCCGGCGCTTTTAGCGGATGTGTTTGAGGCGTTTATCGGCGCGTTGTACCTGGATCAGGGCCTTGAGCCGGTTCAGAAATTCCTAAAAGTTTATGTATTCCCTAAAATAAACGATGGTGCTTTTTCTCATGTGATGGATTTTAAAAGCCAGCTTCAAGAATTTGTACAGCGGGACGGAAAAGGGTCGCTTGAGTACAAAATACTCAATGAAAAAGGGCCTGCCCATAACCGGGAATTCGAAGCCATCGTCTCTCTTAAAGGCGAAGCGCTCGGTATCGGCAACGGCCGCTCCAAAAAAGAAGCCGAGCAGCACGCAGCACAGGAAGCTCTTGCAAAATTGCAAAAACACCATATGAAACAATAAAATCCCCCTGTATCTCCTAGGGGGATTTCAGTATGTTTGCCGACTGATATAAGCGTGTGATTATGATAATATTGAGATACTTATACGATAAGGAGGATCTAAGATGTTCCTCAAACGTTTAGACGTTATAGGATTTAAATCATTTGCAGAACGGATCTCCGTTGACTTTGTGAAAGGCGTCACGGCCGTTGTCGGACCGAACGGAAGCGGAAAAAGCAACATTACGGAAGCGATCCGCTGGGTGCTGGGCGAACAATCGGCCCGCTCGCTTCGGGGCGGGAAAATGGAGGACATTATTTTTGCCGGAAGTGACTCGCGCAAACGGCTGAATCTTGCTGAAGTTACTTTGACGCTTGATAATGAAGATCACTTTCTGCCGATTGATTTTCACGAAGTCAGTGTGACGAGACGGGTGTACCGGTCAGGAGAAAGTGAATTTCTCATTAACAACCAGCAGTGCCGTCTGAAGGATATCATCGATTTATTTATGGATTCCGGGCTCGGAAAAGAAGCGTTTTCCATTATCAGCCAAGGGAAAGTCGAAGAAATTCTCAGCAGCAAGGCAGAAGACCGCCGCAGTATTTTTGAAGAAGCGGCCGGAGTGCTGAAATATAAAACAAGAAAGAAAAAAGCAGAAAACAAGCTGTTTGAGACGCAGGATAACTTAAACAGGGTGGAAGATATTCTTCACGAACTTGAAGGCCAGGTCGAACCGCTTAAAATCCAGGCGTCTATCGCCAAAGATTATTTAGAGAAAAAGAAAGAGCTTGAGCACGTTGAAATTGCCCTCACTGCTTTTGATATCGAAGAGCTGCATGGCAAATGGACCGGCTTAAAAGAAAAAGTACAGACGGCAAAAGAAGAAGAGCTTGCGGAATCGTCCGCGATATCAGCCAAAGAAGCGCTGATTGAAGAGACGCGGGATAAAATTCACGCTCTTGACGAATCAGTAAACGAACTGCAGCAGGTTCTGCTTGTGACAAGTGAAGAGCTTGAGAAGCTCGAAGGCCGGAAAGAAGTGCTGAAAGAACGCAAAAAAAACGCCGCACAAAACCAAGAACAGCTTGAGGAAGCGGTTACGCACTATGAAAAAAAAGAAACCGAACTGAAGGCCGGCATTTCGAAGCAGTCGGCTGTCTATGATAAGCTGCGGGCAGAAGTAAAACAATTAAAAGCCCAGGTGAAAGAAAAGCAGCAGGCCCTCAGTCTGCACAACGAAAACGTAGAAGAGAAAATTGAACAATTAAAAAGCGATTACTTTGAGCTGTTAAACGGTCAGGCGGCGATTCGGAATGAGCTTCAGCTTTTGGATGACCAAATGTCCCAATCAGCCGTCCAGCAGGCAAGACTGACCGCAAATAACGAAAAATATATCCAAGAACGCAAAGACATTTCTGTCCGCAAAGCGGCGTGTGAGGATGAACTGGCCCGTATTGAACAAGATATTCACAATCAGGTCGGCACATACCGCGATGTACAGACGGCATATGAACAGAAAAAACGCCAATATGAAAAGAAAGAATCCGCGCTTTATCAGGCATATCAATTTGTCCAGCAGGCCAGGTCTAAAAAGGATATGCTTGAAACGATGCAAGGCGACTTTTCAGGATTTTATCAAGGTGTAAAAGAAGTACTGAAAGCGAAGGAGCAGCTCGGCGGAATCCGGGGCGCCGTTCTTGAACTGATCACCACCGAACAAAAATATGAAACGGCGATCGAAATCGCGCTCGGCGCAGCGGCGCAGCACGTTGTCACAGAAGATGAGCAGTCCGCGAGAAAAGCGATTCAATATTTAAAACAGAATTCTTTCGGCCGCGCGACGTTTCTGCCGCTTTCGGTGATTAAAAACCGCCAGCTGCAATCGCGGGACGAGCAGGTTGCACAAGGGCATCCTTCTTTTCTCGGCACAGCAAGCGGGCTCGTCACATATGACCCGGCTTACCGAAACGTCATACAAAATCTTCTCGGCACGGTGCTGATTACCGAGAATTTAAAAGGCGCAAATGAACTGGCCAAGCTTCTCGGTCACCGCTACCGCATCGTCACGCTTGAGGGCGATGTCGTCAACCCCGGCGGGTCTATGACGGGCGGTGCGGTGAAAAAGAAAAACAATTCTTTGCTGGGCCGAAGCCGTGAGCTTGAAACAGTGACGGCGCGGCTTGCCGAAATGGAAGAAAAAACGGCCGTGCTCGAAAAAGAAGTCAAAACTCTGAAACAAGCCATTCAGGAACTTGAGAATACACTCACCGGCTTGCGTGAAGACGGTGAAGCCTTCAGAAGCAAACAGCAGGATGTAAAAGGCCGGCTGTATGAACTTGAAGTCGCCGAAAAAAACATCAATACCCATTTGGAGCTTTATGATCAGGAGAAAGCGTCACTCACTGAAAACAGCCGGGAGAAACAGATGCGCAAGTCGGAATTGGAAGAGCAGCTCCAAGAAGCGTCAACCCAGCTGAAAGAGCTTGAAGAGGAAATGGACAGGCTGACAAAGCAAAAGCAAACTCAATCCTCTACAAAAGAAACGCTCTCCCATGAGCTGACAGAATGTAAAGTGGCCGCAGCGAAAAAAGAACAGGCATGCACGAGCGAAGAGGAAAATCTCACAAGGCTGAAAAAAGAGCTTGAAGAAACACAGCTCGCCTTAAAAGAAACGAAAGAAGATTTAAGCTTCTTAACCTCGGAGATGACCTCAAGCACGAGCGGGGAAGAGCAGCTTGAAGAAGCGGCAAAGCATAAGCTGCACGATAAAACGAGAACGATTGAACTGATTGCGTTACGTCGCGACCAGCGTGTCAAACTCCAGCGGGCTCTTGATACGAACGAGCTTGAACTGAAAGAGATGAAACGCCTGTACAAGCAAAAAACAGCCATCCTGAAAGATGAAGAAGTAAAGCTGGGCCGGATGGAAGTAGAGCTCGATAATTTACTGCAATATTTACGGGAAGAATACAGCTTATCCTTTGAAGGGGCGAAAGAAAAGTATCAGCTCGAAACAGAACCTGAAGAAGCAAGAAAACGGGTCAAGCTGATCAAGCTGTCAATTGAAGAGCTTGGAACGGTCAATCTTGGAAGCATTGATGAATTTGAAAGAGTCAATGAGCGGTATGAGTTTTTAACAGAGCAAAAAAATGATCTGACAGAAGCGAAAAATACGTTGTTCCAAGTCATTGAAGAGATGGATTCCGAAATGACGAAGCGTTTTCATGAGACGTTTGTCCAAATCCGTTCTCACTTTAATGACGTGTTCCGTTCCTTATTCGGAGGAGGACGCGCCGAACTGAAGCTTACCGATCCGAATGACCTTCTCCACTCAGGCGTGGACATCATCGCGCAGCCTCCGGGGAAAAAACTGCAAAACTTAAATCTGTTGTCAGGCGGAGAACGGGCGCTTACAGCGATTGCCCTTTTGTTCTCCATTCTGAAGGTAAGGCCTGTGCCGTTTTGCGTTCTTGATGAAGTTGAAGCTGCGCTTGATGAAGCCAATGTCTTCAGGTTTGCGCAATACTTAAAGAAATACAGCGGCGACAGCCAGTTTATCGTCATCACCCACAGGAAAGGCACGATGGAAGAAGCGGATGTCCTCTACGGCGTCACCATGCAGGAATCCGGCGTCTCCAGGATGGTTTCAGTGAAACTGGAAGAAACAAAAGAATTCGTTCAGTAACGAGGAAAGAGGTTTGAAAGATGAGCTTTTTTAAAAAATTAAAAGAGAAAATCACGAAACAGACAGACTCCGTATCTGAAAAATTTAAAGAAGGACTTGAAAAAACGAGAAACTCTTTCTCAAATAAAGTGAACGATCTCGTCTCCCGCTACCGAAAAGTCGACGAAGACTTTTTTGAAGAGCTTGAGGAATTGCTGATCAGCGCGGACGTAGGCTTTACAACAGTAATGGAGCTGATTGACGAGCTGAAAAAAGAAGTGAAGCTGAAGAATATCCAAGATCCTCAGGAAGTTCAGTCCGTTATTTCTGAAAAGCTTGTCGAGATTTATAACAGCGGCGATGAACAAATTTCTGAATTGAATATTCAGGACGGCCGCTTGAATGTCATCCTGCTTGTCGGTGTAAACGGCGTCGGAAAAACGACAACGATCGGAAAGCTTGCCCATAAGCTCAAAAACGAGGGCAAGTCAGTCGTGCTGGCTGCCGGAGACACATTCAGGGCGGGAGCGATCGAACAGCTTGAAGTATGGGGAGAACGGTCTGGCGTGCCTGTGATTAAGCAGGCTGCCGGAAGTGATCCTGCGGCGGTTATTTACGATGCGGTACATGCAGCAAAAGCGAGAGGCGCGGATGTGTTAATTTGTGATACGGCCGGCCGCCTTCAAAATAAAGTAAACTTAATGAAAGAGCTTGAAAAAGTAAAACGCGTCATTGAAAGAGAAGTGCCTGACGCGCCCCATGAGGTTCTGCTCGCTCTCGATGCGACGACAGGACAAAATGCGATGGCGCAGGCTAAAGAATTCTCCAAAGCGACAAATGTGACGGGAATCGCATTAACGAAGCTCGACGGAACCGCAAAAGGCGGAATTGTTTTGGCGATCCGTAATGAGCTCCACATTCCGGTCAAGCTGGTCGGCCTCGGCGAAAAAGTCGATGATCTCCAGCGGTTTGATGCGGAGTCATACGTATACGGACTCTTTTCAGACTTAGTGGAAAATGCGGAAGAATAGACTGCCGGTTTCAGCCGGGGCGCAAAAAGCGCTCCGGCTTTTCGCTTACAGAAAGCCGCGGAATAAAATGAAAACGGCACAATATTCTAGAGAGAATGAAGGGATTTCGGCCAGCTTTTCATTGACAAGATAAAAACTTGACAGTTGCTTTGAAACCATGTAAACTAAGTTTTCGTAAAGGGATTTGACTTAACAAAGGGGAGAGCTCAAATGTCGCTCGAAAAAACGACGAGAATGAACTATTTGTTTGACTTTTACCAGTCGTTGTTGACGTCAAAACAAAAGAGCTATATGTCGCTTTATTATTTGGACGATTTCTCCCTTGGTGAAATAGCCGAAGAGTATGACGTTTCAAGACAAGCCGTTTACGACAACATCAAACGGACAGAAGCGATGCTTGAACAATATGAAGAAAAACTGCTCCTTTTTAAGAAGTTTCAGGAGCGTAAAGAGATGTTTACAAAGCTGAAAGAGCTTGCTTCCGGCTTGCAGGAAGAAAAAGAAATGACGGCTCTGATTGAAGCGCTTGAGAAATTAGATTAGGAGGCGGCAAACAATGGCATTTGAAGGATTAGCCGACCGACTGCAAAAGACGATTTCAAAAATCCGCGGAAAAGGAAAAGTCAGCGAACAAGACGTGAAAGAGATGATGCGTGAAGTTCGTCTTGCACTTCTTGAGGCTGACGTTAACTTTAAAGTCGTAAAGGATTTTGTGAAAAAAGTAAGTGAACGGGCCGTCGGGCAAGACGTCATGAAGAGTCTGACACCCGGACAGCAGGTTATTAAAGTTGTAAAAGAAGAGCTTACTGAGCTGATGGGCGGCGAAGAGAGCAAAATCGCCGTTGCCAAACGCCCGCCGACCGTTATTATGATGGTCGGGCTCCAAGGTGCCGGTAAAACGACAACCACGGGGAAGCTTGCCAACCTGCTGCGTAAAAAGCATAATCGCAAACCGCTGCTCGTAGCTGCGGATATCTACCGCCCCGCTGCGATCAAGCAGCTGGAAACACTGGGGAAACAGCTTGATATGCCCGTTTTTTCACTCGGCGATCAGGTCAGCCCGGTGGAAATCGCTAAACAGGCGATTGAAAAAGCGAAGGAAGAGCACTATGATTATGTGATTATAGATACCGCCGGACGCCTGCACATTGATCATGAATTGATGGATGAGCTCGCCGGCGTGAAGGAAGTCGCAAATCCTGAGGAAATGTTCCTTGTCGTAGACTCAATGACCGGTCAGGATGCGGTAAACGTCGCCAAAAGCTTCAATGATCAGCTCGGATTAACCGGTGTGGTATTGACGAAGCTTGACGGGGATACCCGCGGCGGCGCGGCGCTTTCTATCCGCGCAGTGACAAACACGCCGATTAAGTTTGCGGGATTGGGAGAAAAACTCGACGCGCTTGAAGCGTTCCATCCTGAACGGATGGCTTCCCGGATTCTCGGAATGGGCGACGTGTTAACCTTGATCGAAAAAGCTCAGGCGACAGTCGATGAAGACAAAGCCAAAGAGCTTGAACAAAAAATGAGGACGATGAGCTTCACATTGGACGACTTTTTGGAGCAGCTCGGTCAGGTCAGAAACATGGGCCCTCTTGACGAACTGCTGCAAATGATGCCCGGCGCAGGCAAAATGAAGGGCTTAAAAAACATCCAAGTGGATGAAAAACAGCTTAATCATGTAGAAGCGATCATTAAATCAATGACTGTTCTTGAAAAAGAACAGCCGGATATCATCAATGCCAGCCGGCGCAAGCGGATTGCGAAAGGAAGCGGAACATCCGTTCAGGAAGTCAACCGTCTTTTAAAGCAGTTTGAGGAAATGAAAAAAATGATGAAGCAAATGACAAACATGTCAAAAGGGAAGAAAAAAGGCTTTAAATTACCTTTTATGTAATCGGTTATACATGATAAAACCGTTGTTAAGAAAAAACACTTTACAAACACTTTTATCATTGTTAATATACTATCTTGTTGAAATATTTTCGGAGGTGCTAGTAAAATGGCAGTAAAAATTCGTTTAAAACGTATGGGAGCAAAAAAATCTCCTTTCTATCGTATTGTTGTAGCAGATTCTCGTTCACCGCGTGACGGCCGTTTCATCGAAACAGTCGGCACATACAACCCGGTTTTAAAACCGGCTGAAGTTAAAATCAACGAAGAACTTGCTCTTAAATGGCTTCAAACAGGAGCTAAACCTTCTGATACAGTTCGCAACTTGTTCTCAAGCCAAGGAATTATGGAAAAATTCCACAACGCTAAACAAGGCAAGTAATGACTGATCAACACTTGGAAGATTTGATTGTCAGTGTTGTGGCTCCGCTTGTCGACCATCCGGAAGACATCCGGGTCACAAAAGAAGAGACCGATCAAAAGATTGCGCTTCGCTTATCTGTCAATGAGTCAGATACCGGTAAAATTATCGGAAAGCAAGGCCGGACTGCAAAAGCGATTCGAACCGTTGTTTTTGCAGCTGGCGCACAGTCTTCTAAGAGAGTTCAATTTGAGATATTTGACTAAAAGGGAGAGGGCCGGCACCTCCCCTTTTTTTACACGTAAAAAAAAGCAAATGAACAGAATATGTTGGAAAAGTGGGGAGTCTGGTCCTATGCAGATTATTCACAGGGTAACCGTTATGCAGGTTCTGACCGAGCAAAGTAAGGAAAAGCTTTTAGCCTCTTTTGCAGAAAAAAAGCAAATGCTTGAACGAGAATGCAGCCAGCTCTATTTTCAGCTTAGAAAACATGAAAAAGATCAGCAGAATCCGGATGTGGCGGAATCTTTTAAAAAAGCCATTGAAAAAAGACAAGACAAAATCAAAATGATCGATTTCCAGATGGGCCAGACACACACACTGCCGCTTGGAAGCGAAGTGAAGGAAAAGGAAATCGATGCGCTGCTTTCGATTGAAGTCGGTGATAACTGGCATGAAAAAACAGCGGCAAATACCATCGTCATAAAAGACGGGGTAGTAATTGAAATTCGCCCGAGGTGATGATATGACAGACAGATGGTTTAACGTAGGCAAAATTGTAAATACTCACGGCATTAAAGGCGAAGTGCGGGTTATTTCTAAAACGGACTTTGCCGAAGAACGGTACAAGCCCGGCAATACGCTGTATCTGTTTATGGAGGGTGCGGCGGAGCCTGTAAAAGTTACGGTAAATACACACAGGCTTCATAAACAGTTTCACCTGCTGCAATTCAAAGAAAGACCGAGCTTAAACGAAGTAGAAAATTTAAAAAACGCGATCATCAAAGTTCCGGAAGAAGATCTGGGAGAGCTTGAGGAAGACGAATTTTATTTTCATGAAATCATCGGCTGCGAGGTTGTTTCAGAAGACGGAGAGCTGATCGGCACAGTCAGAGAAATTTTGACACCGGGGGCTAATGACGTTTGGGTAGTAGCTAGAAAAGGAAAAAAAGATGCGCTCATTCCGTATATTGCTTCTGTGGTAAAGGATATTAATATAAACGAGAAGAAAATTAAGATTCATGTAATGGAAGGGTTAATAGACGAATGAAAATCGACTTTTTAACACTGTTTCCCGAGATGTTTCAAGGTGTGCTCGGCTCATCCATCCTGCTGAAAGCGCAGGAAAAAGAAGCGGTGCGCTTTGACGTCATTAATTTCCGGGCCTTTTCTGATAATAAGCACCAAACGGTTGACGATTACCCGTACGGCGGGGGCGCAGGAATGGTGTTAAAGCCTCAGCCTGTCTTTGATGCGGTTGAAAAGCTGACAGCCGATACAGACGCTAAGTCGCGCATTATTCTCGTCTGCCCGCAAGGTGAGCGTTTCACGCAGAAGAAAGCGGAGGAGCTGGCGCGCGAGGAGCATTTGATGTTTATCTGCGGCCACTATGAAGGGTATGATGAACGCATCCGGGAGCACCTCGCAACAGATGAAATCTCGATCGGAGACTTTGTGCTGACGGGAGGAGAGCTCCCTGCGATGATGATTGCCGACAGTGTTGTCAGGCTTTTGCCGGGAGTCCTCGGAAAAGAAGCGTCCCACGTGGAGGATTCCTTCAGCACGGGGCTTTTAGAGCATCCGCATTATACAAGGCCCGCAGATTATAAAGGTTTAAAAGTGCCAGACACCCTTCTTTCCGGCAACCACGCAAAAATAAAAGAGTGGCGGAATAAAGAATCAATCAGGAGAACCTTTTTAAGGCGGCCGGATCTTCTTGAAAACTATCCGCTTACTGACGAACAAAGAAAATGGATTTCTGAGTGGGAAAACGAATAGATCCTATTGCACAGGCAATGAAGTTATGATATGATACTATTTGTGGCTTAAGAGGGCTTATCCTTCAAAAGCTTGAAAACGATGTTCCGCTGTGCCGGGCAATTGTGGCTAAGAGCATCTGTTGGAAGGAGTTGAAAACGATGCAAAAACTAATTCAAGATATCACAAAAGAACAGCTTCGCACTGATCTTCCTGCGTTCCGTCCTGGTGACACTTTACGTGTACACGTAAAAGTTGTTGAGGGTAACCGTGAGCGTATCCAGATCTTTGAAGGTGTTGTGATTAAGCGTCGTGGTGGTGGAATCAGCGAAACGTTCACAGTTCGTAAGATTTCTTACGGTGTTGGCGTTGAACGTACTTTCCCTGTACACACACCAAAAATCGCGAAAATCGAAGTTGTGCGTTACGGTAAAGTACGCCGTGCTAAGCTTTACTACCTGCGTGAACTTCGCGGAAAAGCGGCTCGTATTAAAGAAATCAGACGATAATGATAACGAACGAAAAGAGCTTGTTACCCGTAACAGGCTCTTTTTTTATATTAAATTTGTAAAAGCGGCATAAGCAACGTAAAATACATAAGAGATCACCGGAACTTACGGTTTCGGGAAATAAGGCAGGTGTCAGAGTCACATGACCATTCAATGGTTCCCGGGCCATATGGCTAAAGCAAGACGGGAAGTAACAGAAAAACTAAAATTAATTGATATCGTATACGAATTGGTTGACGCGAGAATCCCCATGTCATCCAGAAATCCGATGATTGAGGAGATTTTAAAAAATAAGCCGCGCATTATGCTGTTAAATAAAGCAGATAAAGCCGACGCAGCAGTGACGGCGCAGTGGAAAACCCATTTTGAACAGCAGGGCATTCCCTCTCTTTCCATCAACTCCGTCAACGGACAAGGCTTGCATCAAATCGTGCCATCCTCGAAGGAGCTGTTAAAGGATAAGTTCGATAAAATGAAAGCAAAAGGCATCAAGCCGAGGGCCATCCGCGCTTTAATTATCGGGATTCCGAACGTCGGAAAATCAACGCTTATCAACCGACTCGCCAAGAAGAACATTGCCAAGACAGGGGACAGACCCGGTATTACCACATCCCAGCAATGGGTGAAAGTGGGCAAGGAATTAGAGCTTTTAGATACGCCGGGTATTTTATGGCCTAAATTTGAAGATGAGCTCGTCGGTTTGCGCCTGGCAATCACCGGGGCGATCAAAGATTCCATCATCAATTTACAAGACGTAGCCGTTTTCGGGCTGCGCTTTCTGGAAGAGCATTATCCCGATCGTTTAAAAGAGCGCTACAGCCTTCAAGACATTCCGGAAGACATTGCTGCCCTTTTTGACGCAATCGGCGAAAAACGCGGCTGTATCATGAGCGGCGGGCTTATTGACTACGATAAAACGACAGAGGTCATCATCCGGGACATCCGGACGGAAAAGTTCGGCAGGCTGTCATTTGAAAAACCATCAGAATAAAGACGCGCAGCGATGCGGGTCTTTATTTTTTCCGCGCCGGACCGATATACATAAAGTAAGGGAGAAGAGAAAGTGAATACATTAACCGTAAAAAGCGTAAAAGAGCGCCTGCAAGAGGTGAAGGACGAACGCGACCCATTCCTTGCCCAATGCGAAAAAGACCCCAGAAAAAGCGTACAGGCGCTTGCAGAGCAATGGCTGAAAAAGTATGCGAAGGAAAAAGCGCTCAAAGAGCAGTGGCTGAACATGACGGCCTACGAAAGGCTGTCATACAAAAAGGGCTTCCATCTCATTGCGGGTATTGACGAAGCGGGGAGAGGGCCGCTGGCCGGACCGGTTGTCGCAGGCGCCGTTATATTGCCGGCGGAATGCGAAATCCTCGGCCTGACAGATTCAAAAAAGCTTTCCGAGAAGAAGCTGGAGGAGTATTACAGCCGGATTACGGAAGAAGCGGTATCCATCGGAATCGGCATTGTTGACGCTTCTGTCATTGACCGGATAAACATATACGAGGCGGCAAGACTGGCGATGGTCAAGGCAGTTAATGAGCTGGAAAAAGCGCCGGATTATCTGCTTGCAGACGCAATGACGCTTCCGGTCGATATCCCGCAATCGTCTATTGTAAAAGGCGATGCGAAAAGCGTTTCGATCGCTGCCGGAGCCTGTATAGCCAAAGTGACGCGGGACCGCCTGATGGCCGAGTATGCGAAAACATACCCGATGTACGGCTTCGAGAAAAACAAAGGCTACGGAACGAAAGAACATCTTGAAGCTCTTGCGGCATACGGACCGACAACTATTCACAGAAAAACGTTCGCTCCCGTTCAATCTTATTGTTAGAAGAGGGGCTTAAGACATGAACATAAGCGGCGATATACAAACGGCGTTCAAACAGCTGATGGCAGGAAGCGCTGCCGCGCAGCAAGACGGTGATAAACAAAGCGGAACACAGAGGCTGCTTTTAGGGAAGGTTCTCCGTTTACTGGGGGATCAAAGCGCCCTCATCCAAATCGGCGGCCAAACGATACAGGGCAACCTTGAAGCCGAAATCCGCCCGCAGGCGTACTACTGGTTTTCCTATGATAAACAGCCGGCAGAAAAAATGGGCCGCCTTCAGGTCGTTGACCGGTTTGAAGGCAGCCCTAAAACCGTTCAAGATGCCGCCGGCAGGCTTTTAAACGCCCTTTCCATTAAATCTGACCCGGCATCTCTTCAAATCGCCGGAACATTTATGAAAAACAAGCTGCCGATGACAGAAAACAATCTTAAAGCTGCTGTCCGCTGGGCGGGATCCCTGCCGCCCGCCGAATTGAAGAAGGCGGCAGACACAGTCGTATTCGCGCTGAAACGGGAGCTTCCCGTTCATCCGGAGGTATTGTCAGGCATTCATGCCGTCAAATATCCGGTTCCGACCCGCCGTCTGCTGTCCCGGCTGCTTCAGGCGATCAATCAGGCTCCCCAATCGGGAAAAGAGCTTTCAGGCCTCAAGGAGGCCGTAGCTGATGTATTAAACTCAGAAACTGATCTTCATGCCGAGCGCCTTTTGAAAAAGCTTGCATCGGCTGCGGATATGCCTCTTTCTGAGACAGGCCAGAAAGAAGAAGGCGAATTGACAGCAGAGAAAAAACCTTTCCCGGTCCGTGAAACATCGGGAAATGTGAAAACCCCCGCAGACAGCCACTCAGACAGACGCGCTTTACCAAGTGTCGGGACAGGCACTGAAATACCTAAGAGAGAGGCAAAACAGCTTCTGGAGAAATTGCTGGTGTCCGCTGAAAAAAACGAAAACCAACCGGTGAAAGAAACAGCGAACGTGATCAAAACCCTATTTTCTTTAGAAAAAACAGGTAAAGCACCGTCTGTTCTTCACACCGCACAGCTGACCGATCAAGAGGCAGCTGTTTTCGAAAAAGCTGTGCAGCTGACAGAACTGAAATTTGCTGAAAAGCATGACGTGCTAAGCCTTTTACAGAGGCTGAAAAAAGGATTGGGCGCCCGCGATGAATTAACATTCATTAAATCGTTTGAACAAGGCGTTTCTCCGCAAACGGCTGATAAACAATCTTTAAAGACGGCCCTCCATGCCGCCCGTTTGCTTCAAGATGTGCCGCAATCGGTTAAACAAGAGGCAGAGCCGCTTATGCACAAATTAAACGGTCAGCTTTTTATCGAACAAACCCATCCGTCCTTCACGCAGATCATGCTGTCATTTCCGCTCGGCCCGTCTGCATATGAACATGATATGACCGTTCTTTTTAAAGGACAGAAAAAGCCTGACGGAAAGCTTGACCCGTCACATTGCAGGCTGCTTTTTTTGCTGCAGCTGGAGACGTTAAAAGAAACCATCGTCGATTGTATGATTCAGCAAAATGTGATGACCATTTCTATCGAAACCGACTTTGAGCTGCAAGCGGCAATTGATCCATTCGTGCCGGGTCTGAAAGAGGCTTTAAAAGAAACGGGCTACAGCCTGTCCGGCGTTACGGCAAAAAAAAGACGGCCTGAAGAACAAAATGCTGTGATGGAGGAGTTTATGGCAAAAAGCGGAGGGCAGGAAGTGGATGTGAAAATATGAAAGAACAAACCCCGTTAAGAAAAGCTGTCGCCCTGCATTATGACCGGCAGAAAGATAACGCTCCCAGAGTCATCGCGACAGGCAGAGGGCATGTGGCGGAAAATATCATCAAAGAAGCTGAAAAGGCGGGAGTCCCCATTCAGGAAGACACGACTCTTGTCGAATTAATGCGCCATTTAACAGTTGACGATCAAATTCCGGAGGCGCTTTATGAAACTGTTGCTGAGATTTTTTCATTTGTATACAGGCTCGATGACAGTCTGAAAAACGAAAAATAAGGTACATTCATTTCCCGGACTCCGTTGAAATTTATATTTTTAATAAAATAAAAGTTAGAATGTTTGGAAGGATAGAAAGATTTTGTTTCGAACCCTAGACAATTCTTCCAGTATTATATAGAATGAAAGCGCAGTCTATTTTTAGTTTTGCTACATAAGTTAGGAGGATGGGAAATGAATATCCATGAGTACCAGGGAAAAGAAGTCCTCAGAAAATATGGGGTGTCTGTTCCTGAAGGTAAAGTGGCTTTTACAGCAGAGGAAGCAGTTGAAAAAGCAGAGAGTCTGTCAAGCTCGGTTTATGTCGTAAAGGCGCAAATCCATGCTGGCGGCCGCGGCAAAGCTGGTGGGGTAAAGATTGCAAAAACAAAAGATGAAGTGAAGCAATATGCCGAAGAATTGTTAGGCAAAACGCTCGTCACACATCAAACGGGTCCTGACGGACGAGTAATAAAACGCTTACTTATTGAAGAAGGCTGCGATATTAAAAAAGAATATTACGTCGGGCTTGTACTTGACCGCGCCACTTCAAGAATCGTGTTAATGGCGTCTGAAGAAGGCGGCACGGAAATTGAAGAAGTAGCGGAAAAAACACCGGAGAAAATCAAAAAAGCGGTCATTGATCCGGCTGTCGGCCTTCAAGGCTATCAAGCCAGGGAAATTGCATTCGCAATTAACATCCCGAAAGAGCTTGTCGGTAAAGCCGCTAAATTTATGCTTGGCCTATATAAAGCATTTGTTGAGAAGGACTGCTCTATCGCCGAAATCAACCCTCTCGTCGTAACGGGAGACGGAAACGTCATGGCGCTGGATGCTAAGCTGAACTTCGACAGCAATGCGTTATACAGACAAAAAGACATTTTGGAATATAGAGATTTAGACGAAGAGGATCCGAAAGAAATCGAAGCGTCTAAGTACGATTTAAGCTATATCTCCCTTGATGGAAATATCGGCTGTATGGTAAACGGCGCGGGTCTTGCGATGTCTACGATGGATATCATTAAACACTACGGCGGAGAACCTGCAAACTTCCTGGATGTCGGGGGCGGCGCAACCGCTGAAAAAGTAACGGAAGCATTTAAAATCATTCTTTCCGATCAAAACGTAAAAGGGATTTTCGTCAATATTTTCGGAGGCATCATGAAGTGTGATGTCATCGCAGAGGGTGTTGTTGAAGCGACGAGACAAGTCGGATTGACATTGCCGCTGGTCGTGCGCCTTGAAGGGACAAACGTAGATTTAGGAAAGAAAATCCTGAATGAATCAGGCTTAAATATCACATCTGCGGAATCAATGGCAGACGGCGCGCAGAAAATCGTATCCTTAGTTTAGGAAAGAATGAAAGGCAGGGGACCAGATAATGAGTGTTTTTATCAATAAAGATACAAGAGTTATTGTACAGGGGATTACAGGTTCTACCGCTTTATTTCATACGAAGCAAATGCTTGAATACGGCACGAACATCGTTGGCGGGGTAACACCTGGAAAAGGCGGAACAGAAGCGGAAGGAGTGCCTGTATTTAATACGGTCGCAGAAGCTGTTCATACGACAGGCGCTAACGCGTCAGTCATCTATGTTCCGGCTCCATTTGCGGCGGATGCAATCATGGAAGCGGTAGACGCTGAACTTGATCTAGTCATTTGCATCACTGAGCACATTCCTGTTTTGGACATGGTGAAAGTGAAGCGCTTTATGGAAGGCAAGAAAACGAGATTAATAGGACCGAACTGTCCCGGCGTTATTACACCTGAAGAATGCAAAATCGGCATTATGCCGGGATACATTCATAAAAAGGGCCATGTAGGCGTTGTGTCCCGTTCGGGAACATTAACATACGAAGCCGTGCATCAGCTTTCAGAAGCGGGTGTAGGCCAGTCTACGGCTGTGGGAATCGGCGGAGACCCGGTCAACGGCACGAACTTTATTGACGTGTTAAAAGCGTTTAACGAAGATCCTGAGACACATGCCGTTATTATGATCGGTGAAATCGGCGGTACTGCTGAAGAGGAAGCGGCAGAGTGGGTAAAAGCCAACATGACAAAACCTGTTGTCGGCTTTATCGGCGGTAAAACCGCACCTCCTGGAAAACGCATGGGACATGCCGGCGCTATCATCTCCGGAGGAAAAGGCACAGCGGATGAAAAAGTCAAAACGATGAACGCCTGCGGTATTGAAGTAGCGGAAACACCATCTGTCATGGGGGAAACGCTGATTAAGGTGTTAAAAGAAAAAGGCTTATTTGAAACGTGCAAAACTCACTAATGATAAAAGGGGCAGCCGTAACGGCTGTTCCTATTTTTGCTGTTAAAAAAGAGGAGGTCATTTTGAGTTGGATCAAACGTCACGGAGTCTGATCATCTGCAGAATCAAACAATTCATATCCCCGTCTCTTCTATTAAAATGGTGGAAAGCCGATTCTACTCTGTCTTTTGCACGAGATCCTCATCCTTTAACCGCTTTATCAGGAGGGAAAATAGATTCTGAAGCCATTAAGCTGCAAATTGAGCGTGAGAGCCCGAAGCTTGAAGGTGCTCTTTCAGATTTCCGCCGCCAAGGGATTTCAGTCATTCCGATTTCATCAAGCCGATATCCTTCATGGCTGAAAACGATTTATGATCCGCCGGCTGTGTTATTTGCAAAAGGAGATGCATCACTTCTCGAAAAAGGAAGAAAAATCGGGATTGTAGGAACGAGGAAACCGACGGAAGACGGGATAAAAGCGGTTCATCATCTTACCGCTGAACTTTCAAAAAAAGGCTGGATTATTGTAAGCGGGCTCGCAGCAGGTATAGACGGATTGTCTCATAAGGCGAGCATCAGGGCAAAAGGGCATACGATCGGCGTAATAGCCGGCGGCTTTCACCATATCTATCCCCGAGAAAATCTCCCGTTAGCAGAATACATGGCTGAACATCAGCTCCTTCTATCAGAGCATCCCCCTGAAACAAAGCCTAAAAAGTGGCATTTTCCGATGAGAAACCGCATCATCAGCGGATTAAGTGAAGGAATTGTAGTTGTACAGGGAAAAGAAAAAAGCGGTTCATTAATCACGGCCTATCAAGCTCTTGAACAAGGAAGAGAAGTATTTGCCGTTCCCGGTTCCATATTTAATCCATATTCCGGAGGACCTATAAAACTGATTCAAGAAGGGGCGAAAGCTGTGTTATGCGCAGAGGATATTGACGGAGAGCTGACCGGGCAAAACGTTCAGTATACGGAACCCTTTTGAAATATCGTTTGACAAACGGCATTGTAATATTTAATAATAGTGAGGATTTAAAGTTGCACATTGATTTTCATGTATAAAATGACGTTCATCATAAAGAATGAAATGTTGAAAGCCATAAAAAGGCAGCTCTAAAATGAATTGATACTTGAGAAGAGAGAGAACACCTCTTGAGGGGGATGAAAATGTCTGATTATCTAGTCATCGTGGAATCGCCGGCTAAGGCGAAAACGATTGAACGTTATTTAGGTAAAAAATATAAAGTCAAAGCTTCAATGGGACATGTCCGGGATCTCCCGAAAAGTCAAATGGGAGTTGACATCGAACAGAACTTTGAACCGAAATATATTACGATCCGAGGAAAAGGCCCTGTTTTAAAAGAATTAAAAACAGCGGCAAAGAAAGCCAAAAAAGTCTATCTCGCGGCTGACCCCGACAGAGAAGGGGAAGCGATTGCATGGCATCTTGCCCACAGCCTTGATCTTGACCTCGGCTCTGACTGCCGGGTGGTCTTTAATGAAATAACGAAAGATGCCATTAAAGAATCATTTAAACATCCGCGCATGATTAATATGGATCTTGTCGATGCGCAGCAGGCGCGGCGCATATTAGACAGACTCGTCGGATACAAGATCAGCCCGATCCTTTGGAAAAAAGTGAAAAAAGGGCTCAGCGCGGGCCGCGTGCAATCCGTTGCGCTCCGTCTGATTATTGACCGCGAGAAAGAAATCAACGACTTTAAGCCTGAAGAATACTGGACGATTACCGGCTCATTTTTAAAAGACAAAGAAACATTTGAAGCAGGCTTTTTCGGGAAAAACGGCAAAAAGCTTCCTTTAAAAAGCGAAGAAGACGTGAAAGCTGTTCTCGCTGAACTGAAAGGGAACAAATATACGGTAGACAAGGTAACGAAAAAAGAACGGAAACGTAATCCCGCTCTGCCGTTTACGACGTCCACCCTTCAGCAGGAGGCTGCCCGGAAACTTAATTTCCGAGCGAAGAAAACGATGATGATCGCCCAGCAATTATATGAAGGAATTGACCTCGGCAAAGAAGGAACGGTCGGTTTAATTACGTATATGAGAACGGATTCAACCCGGATTTCAAACACGGCCGTTGATGAAGCTGCATCCTTTATTGACCAGGCATACGGAAAAGAGTTTTTAGCCGGAAAACGCAAAGCGGCGAAGAAGAATGAAAATACACAAGACGCCCACGAAGCGATCCGCCCGACTTCCGTGCTCAGAAAACCTGCCGATTTAAAAGCCGTGCTGGGAAGAGACCAGCTCAGATTATACAAGCTGATTTGGGAACGCTTTGTCGCCAGCCAAATGGCATCTGCCGTCTTGGATACGATGAGTGTCGACCTCAGCAACAACGGATTGACATTCCGGGCTAACGGAAGTAAAGTCAAGTTCTCCGGTTTTATGAAAGTCTATGTAGAGGGAAAAGACGATCAGCTTGAAGAAAAAGATCGCATGCTCCCAGATCTTAAAGAAGGAGACACGGTCTTATCAAAGGATATTGAGCCTGAACAGCACTTTACTCAGCCGCCTCCGCGCTACACAGAGGCACGCCTAGTCAAAACCCTTGAAGAGCTTGGGATAGGCCGTCCGTCAACATATGCGCCGACTCTTGACACCATCCAGCGACGCGGTTACGTCGCACTGGACAATAAACGGTTTGTGCCGACGGAATTAGGTCAGATCGTGCTTGACCTCATCATGGAATTTTTTCCGGAGATCATTAACGTTGAATTTACGGCCAAAATGGAAAGAGATCTTGACCATGTGGAAGACGGCCAGACGGAATGGGTACAAATCATTGACAGCTTTTATACCGATTTCGAAAAACGGGTGAAAAAAGCGGAAGCCGAGATGAAAGAAGTAGAGATTGAGCCTGAATACGCTGATGAAGACTGTGAGCTATGCGGCTCCCGAATGGTGTATAAAATGGGGCGTTACGGCAAATTCATGGCGTGCTCTAATTTTCCTGACTGCCGGAATACAAAACCGATCGTCAAACAAATCGGCGTAAAGTGCCCTAAGTGCCATGAAGGAAATATTGTTGAACGAAAATCGAAAAAGAAACGCGTGTTTTACGGCTGTGACCGTTACCCTGAATGCGATTTCGTATCCTGGGACAAACCGATTGAACGAAAATGCCCGAAATGTGAAAATATGCTCGTAGAGAAAAAACTCAAAAAAGGCATACAAGTCCAATGCGTGGAATGTGATTATAAGGAAGAACCACAGAAATAGCGGTGAGCAGAGCCTTGCTCACCTTCTTTGTGTGTGGAGAGACAAACAACAGGAGATGAAAATAGATGAACCAGCAAACAGTCAATGTGATAGGAGCAGGCCTTGCCGGAAGTGAAGCGGCGTGGCAGCTTGCAAAACGCGGAATTCAAGTAAAACTGTATGAAATGCGTCCCGTAAAGCAGACGGCGGCCCACCATACCGATAAATTTGCCGAGCTTGTGTGCAGCAACTCATTGCGTTCAAATACGCTTGCTAATGCAGTGGGCGTATTAAAGGAGGAAATGCGCGCGCTTGATTCAGCGATCATTAAAGCGGCCGATGAGTGTTCCGTACCTGCGGGAGGGGCGCTTGCCGTTGACCGCCATGAATTTGCACAAAGCGTGACGAATCTCGTGAAAAACCACCCGAACGTAACGGTTCTTCATGAAGAAGTAACAGAAATTCCGGAAGGCCCGACAATCATCGCGACGGGGCCGCTCACCTCTGAATCGCTCTCACAGCAGCTGAAAGAGCTGACCGGCGAAGACTACCTTTATTTTTATGACGCAGCGGCGCCGATTGTCGAAAAAGACAGCCTTGATATGGATAAAGTGTACTTAAAATCCCGTTATGACAAGGGTGAAGCGGCATATTTAAACTGCCCTATGACAGAGGAGGAGTTCGACCGTTTCCACGAAGCGCTGACAACGGCTGAGACGGTCCCGTTAAAAGAGTTTGAAAAAGAAATTTTCTTTGAAGGCTGCATGCCGATTGAAGTCATGGCGAAAAGAGGCAAAAAAACAATGCTTTTCGGTCCGATGAAACCGGTCGGCCTTGAAGATCCTAGAACAGGCAAGCGTCCATACGCCGTCGTTCAGCTCAGACAGGACGACGCGGCGGGAACGCTTTATAATATTGTAGGATTTCAGACACATTTGAAATGGGGAGATCAGAAAGAAGTGCTTAAATTGATCCCCGGCCTTGAAAATGTTGACATCGTCAGATACGGCGTCATGCACAGAAATACATTCATTAACTCGCCGAGTTTACTGAAGCCGACATACCAGTTCAAAAACCGGAACGACCTGTTTTTCGCAGGCCAGATGACCGGGGTGGAAGGTTATGTTGAATCCGCGGCCTCCGGTCTTGTGGCAGGCATCAACGCCGCGAAACTCGTGCTGGAGCAAGAGCTGGTCACCTTCCCGCAAGAGACGGCGATAGGCAGCATGGCTCACTATATTACGACAACCAATCAGAAGAACTTCCAGCCGATGAATGCAAACTTTGGGCTTTTAAAAGAATTGCCTGTTAAAATTAAAAACAAGAAAGAACGCAATGAAGAATACGCTAAACGGGCAATTGAGACTATTCAAACTATTTCGAAAACGGTATAGCTTTTCATTGCAACTTCAACGCATAATATGATACCATTTAAAAGCCCTTCGGAGAGGGAGGTCTTCAAATTGGCGGAGAATGTTAACTTTTTTTTAAAGTTATTCGTTGAATATTTACAAATTGAAAAAAATTATTCACAATATACTATTGTGAATTATGTTAATTCGATTGAAGAATTTGAGATGTTCCTGCATGCTCAAAATATAAATGGAATGAAAGAAGCTGCATATCATGATGTAAGGATATTTTTGACAGAAGCTTATGAAAAAGGTCTGTCAAGAAAAACAATCAGCAAAAAAATTTCAGCTTTGAGAAGCTTCTATAAATTTTTAATGAGGGAAAAGCTTGTAGAAGAGAATCCGTTTCAGCTTGTTCATCTGCCGAAACAGGAGAAACGGATTCCGAAATTTCTTTATCAAAAAGAACTTGAGGAGCTATTCGCTGTTTCTGACAAAAGCCAGCCGTCCGGGATGCGGGATCAAGCATTGCTGGAGCTTCTTTATGCGACCGGAATGAGGGTCAGTGAATGCTGTTTGCTGACTGTGAGCGACCTTGATTTGTTCATGGACACGGTGCTCGTTCACGGAAAAGGCAAAAAGCAGCGCTATATTCCGTTTGGTTCATATGCCCGGGAAGCGCTGGAGCTTTACATAAACAGCGGAAGGCAGTGCCTGCTGAAAAAAGCAAAAGAACCTCATGATGTGTTATTTGTCAATCAAAGAGGCGGCCCGCTTACAGCCAGAGGAATCCGGTATATTTTAAGCGGGCTTGTAAAAAAAGCATCCGGCACTCTACATATACACCCGCATATGCTTCGCCATACATTTGCGACCCATCTGTTAAATGAAGGAGCGGATTTAAGAAGCGTCCAGGAACTTCTGGGCCATTCCAATCTGTCTTCTACGCAGATATATACGCACGTATCGAAGGAAATGCTGAGAAACACATATATGTCCCACCATCCAAGAGCTTTTAAAGAAAATTAAAAGGAGGCCCTTCTCATGTCATCTTTTCATGCGACAACGATTTTTGCCGTGCAGCATAAAGGAAAAAGCGCCATGTCAGGAGACGGCCAGGTCACATTCGGTCAGGCCGTTGTCATGAAACATACCGCAAGAAAAGTGAGAAAATTGTTCAACGGAAAGGTTTTAGCCGGCTTTGCGGGATCTGTTGCAGACGCTTTCACTCTTTTTGAAATGTTTGAGGCGAAACTCGAAGAATACAACGGCAACTTAAAACGCGCGTCAGTTGAGCTTGCGAAAGAATGGCGCAGCGACAAAGTGCTGCGCAAGCTGGAAGCCATGCTGATTGTCATGAACCAGGATACCTTGCTTCTCGTATCGGGAACAGGTGAAGTCATTGAGCCGGATGACGGCATATTAGCGATCGGCTCCGGCGGCAACTATGCCCTGTCCGCCGGCCGGGCGCTTAAAACATATGCCGGCGAAAACCTGTCTGCCAGAGATATTGCCAAAGCCGCTTTGGAAATCGCGGGCGAGATTTGTGTATACACAAACGATCAAATCATTTTGGAAGAACTTGAATAGAAAGGACTTGAGGCGCATGGAAAACAAACCGTTAACACCGAGACAAATTGTAGATCGGTTAGACCAATACATTGTAGGGCAGCAAGATGCAAAAAAAGCTGTCGCCGTGGCATTAAGAAACCGCTATCGCAGAAGTCTTCTTGATGAAAAGCTGAGAGATGAGATCGTTCCTAAAAACATCCTTATGATGGGCCCTACCGGGGTGGGGAAAACAGAGATCGCCAGACGGATCGCCAAGCTTACCGGTGCGCCATTTATAAAGATTGAAGCAACTAAATTTACAGAAGTCGGATATGTAGGCAGAGATGTCGAATCAATGGTCAGAGACCTTGTAGAGACGTCCGTACGGCTCATTAAGGAAGAAAAAATCAGCGAAGTAAAAGAACAGGCTGAAGAAAATGCAAACAAACGCATTGTGCGGCTTCTTGTTCCGGGAAAGAAAAAACAAACGGGTGTGAAAAATCCGTTTGAAATGCTGTTCGGAGGCAGTCAGCCGGCAAATGATGATGAATCTGAACATCAGGAAGAAGCAAGCCTTGAAGAAAAAAGAAAACGCATGGCGCATCAGCTCGCGTTAGGAGAGCTGGAAGACCATTACGTGACCGTAGAGGTGGAAGAGCAGCAGCCGTCGATGTTTGACATGCTGCAAGGCTCAGGCATGGAGCAAATGGGTATGAATATGCAGGATGCGCTGAGCAACCTGATGCCCAAAAAGAAAAAACGCCGAAAAATGACGGTCAAAGAAGCAAGGAAGGTTCTGACCAATGAAGAGGCAAGTAAACTGATTGATATGGATGAAGTAGGCCAGGAAGCCGTTTTGAGAGCTGAAGAAGGCGGCATTATCTTTATTGATGAAATAGATAAAATCGCAAAAAACGGAGGAGCGTCATCCTCCGCTGACGTATCGAGAGAAGGCGTTCAAAGGGATATCCTTCCGATTGTCGAAGGCTCTACAGTCGTCACCAAATACGGATCCGTCAAAACCGATCATGTGCTGTTTATAGCTGCCGGAGCGTTTCATATGGCAAAACCGTCTGATCTGATTCCGGAGCTGCAGGGGCGTTTCCCGATTCGTGTAGAATTGAGCAAACTGACAGCGGATGATTTTGTGAAGATTTTGGTTGAACCAGATAACGCGCTTCTGAAACAATATCAGGCATTATTGCAGACAGAAGGTATATCTCTTGAATTTTCTGACGAAGCTATTCGTAAGATCGCAGAAGTGGCTTATCATGTGAATCAGGATACAGATAACATCGGTGCGAGAAGGCTTCATACGATATTGGAACGGCTTTTAGAGGACCTTTCTTTTGAAGCGCCGGACGTGACGATGGAAAAAGTGTCCATCACGCCGCAATACGTTGAAGAAAAGCTCGGAACGATTGCAAACAACAAAGATTTAAGTCAATTTATATTGTGAAAATTTAATAAGAGGAATTCTAGGAGGATTATTTATTATGGCTTTACTACAAAAAACACGCATTATTAACAGCATGCTGCAAGCTGCTGCAGGCAAACCCGTAAACTTTAAGGAAATGGCTGAGACTCTCCGTGACGTCATTGACGCCAATATATTCGTTGTCAGCCGCAGAGGGAAGCTTTTAGGCTATTCTATTAATCAGCAAATTGAAAATGACCGTATGAAAAAAATGCTTGAAGACCGTCAATTCCCGGAAGAGTACACAAAAAATCTGTTTAACGTTCCGGAGACATCTTCAAACCTCGATATCAACAGCGAATATACGGCATTCCCGGTCGAAAACAGAGACCTTTTCCAAGCCGGCTTAACTACGATTGTGCCGATTATCGGCGGTGGCGAGCGTCTGGGTACGCTCATCCTGTCCCGTCTGCAGGATCAATTTGAGGACGATGATCTCATTCTTGCCGAATACGGAGCAACCGTTGTAGGAATGGAGATTTTAAGGGAAAAAGCAGAAGAAATTGAAGAAGAAGCACGAAGCAAAGCGGTCGTTCAAATGGCGATCAGCTCTCTGTCATACAGTGAGCTTGAAGCCATTGAGCACATCTTTGAAGAGCTTGACGGTAACGAAGGGCTGCTGGTCGCAAGTAAAATTGCGGACCGTGTAGGCATTACGCGTTCTGTGATCGTCAACGCGCTGAGAAAATTAGAAAGCGCCGGTGTCATTGAGTCAAGATCACTCGGAATGAAGGGGACTTATATTAAAGTCCTGAACAACAAATTCCTAATTGAATTAGAAAACCTGAAATCTCATTAATCCAAAAGCAGGGTCCCTTGTGAAAGGGGTCCTGCTTTTTTTATGAACAATGGGTGAAAAGTTGCAGTTTAAAGTTGATTAATGACAGGTGTTCTGAGATAATCCATTTTGCTGTGCGGAAGCTGGGGAAAATACAGAAATTCTGCTATTTTCAGGCTTATATCAAACAAATTATTGTAGGACAAATACTCTAGGACTTAATACCCACTTATAAAATAGATATAATTGAGCACTTTTTTTTAGCATAACTTCATAGACTTTAAGCCTGTTATTTCTTACAATAAGCATATGGTTTTACAAATCTCGACAAGGATTTTTAGGAGGGAAATAACTGAAGTGGAGGTAAGTGGATTTGGACTTATTTTCTGGAACCATACAAAATCTTGATAATGCCTTGGGGAGAGCGAACATTAAGCAAAAAGTCATAACTGATAATATCGCCAATATAGATACACCGAACTATAAGGCAAAAAAAGTCTCTTTCCAAAATTTATTAGATCAGGAAACAACCAACCTTGAGGCTGTAAAAACCGACTATCGTCACGTTGACTTTACGGATTCAGGGACTGATTATTCAATCGTGTCCAGCGGAGACACATCTTATCAGCAAAACGGAAATAATGTGGACATTGATAAAGAGATGACAAGTTTAGCTGAGAACCAAATCAATTATCAGGCTTTGGTCGAAAGAATGAGCGGCAAATTCAATTCTCTGAAAACCGTTCTGACAGGAGGAAAATAATGAGTGCTTTTCAAAGCTTAAATATTTCAGGTTCCGCTTTAACCGCACAGCGTGTCCGGATGGACGCCGTATCGTCTAACTTGGCTAACATGGATACGACAAGAGCGAAGCAGGTTAACGGAGAGTGGGTGCCTTACAGGAGAAAACTGGTTTCCCTGCAATCCGGCGGAGAATCGTTTTCATCACTCTTAAACTCCAAGCTGAGCGGAAGCGGCAGTGTCGGAAACGGTGTTAAGGTATCCGGTATTACGGAAGATCCATCGGATTTTAATCTCGTTTACGATCCGCAAAACCCAGATGCGAATAAAGACGGATATGTGCAAAAGCCTAATGTTGATCCGTTAAAAGAAATGGTTGACCTTGTCAGCAGCACGAGATCATATGAAGCAAACGTAACGGCAATGAATGCTTCCAAGGGCATGCTCTTGAAGGCTTTAGAAATCGGAAAGTAAGGTGATGTAAGTGGTTAACGCTATTACTCCTTTTCAGCTTCAAAATACCCAAAACACTCAAAACGTAACGAATCAATTGAACCAAAGTCAAAAAACTGACTCTTCAAATCAAACAAGCTTTTCGGAGCTTTTAAAAAACTCTATTGATTCGTTAAATGAGTCTCAAGTGCAATCTGACCATATAACGAACAAATTGGCTGCAGGAAAGGATGTCAACCTTGACGAGGTCATGATCGCTGCCCAAAAAGCAAATATTTCTCTGACGGCTGCAACTGAATTCCGCAACAAAGCGGTGGAAGCCTATCAGGAAATCATGAGAATGCAGATGTAAGGGGTCAGATTGAAGAGAATGACTGGAATGACCGGGGGTTAACATGAATCGTACTCTAATGCAAATGAAAACCAAAACGGCAGCGTTTTGGAACAACAGATCAAAAACACAGAAGATACTCATGATAGGCGGATTAGCCGCATCGATAATTTTACTCATCGTCGTTATTATTTTTACTTCTTCTGAAAAGATGGTGCCTCTTTACAAAGATTTATCGGCTGAAGAAGCCGGGAAAATCAAAGAAGAGCTTGATACGAAAAAAGTATCTTCTGAGCTTGCTGACGGCGGGACAGTCATTATGGTTCCGGAAAACCAAGTGGATACACTTAAAGTGCAGCTTGCAGCAGAAGGCCTGCCGAAAACGGGATCAATCGATTATTCGTTTTTCGGACAGAACGCAGGTTTCGGCCTGACAGACAATGAATTCGACGTCTTAAAGGTTGAAGCGACCCAAACTGAATTATCGAACCTGATTAATGAAATGGACGGTATTAAAAGCTCGAAGGTTATGATTAATATGCCGAAAGAAGCTGTTTTTGTCGGCGAAGATCAGCCGGCGGCATCCGCATCCATCGTTTTGCAGATCAAGCCGGGCTACTCGCTCGATCAAAGCCAGATTAACGGGCTGTACCATCTCGTTTCTAAAAGCGTTCCGAATTTAAAAGAAGATAATATCGTCATAATGGACCAAAATTCAACATATTATGACAAAAGCGACAGCGGTGCAGGGTCTGTTTCTGACAGTTATGCTTCTCAGCAGGGTATTAAGTCGCAGGTCGAAAAAGACATACAAAAACATGTGCAGTCTCTGCTCGGCACAATGATGGGACAAGATAAAGTCGTTGTCTCTGTTACGGCTGATATAGACTTCACAAAGGAAAAACGCACTGAAGACATTGTCGAGCCTGTCGATAAAGATAACATGGAAGGGATAGCGGTAAGCGCTGAAAAGGTTTCAGAAACTTATAAAGGTGATGGGGCGGCCAACGGCGGAACAGCCGGAACAGGCAGCAATGACACTGCAAACTATGCCCAGACAAACGAAAGTTCAGGCAGCGGTGACTACGAAAAAAACAGCAATAAAATCAACTATGAAGTAAATCGCATTCATAAAGAAATTGCGGAAAGCCCGTATAAGGTGCGGGATTTAGGCATCCAGGTAATGGTAGAACCGCCGAATCCGAAAAATGCCGCGTCTTTAACAGCTCAAAGACAGGCTGATATTCAAAAGATTTTGGGAACTGTCGTCAGGACGTCTCTTGATAAAAATGAGACGCAAAATCAAAACCTTACAAACAATGATATCAACAACAAAATCGTCGTTTCCGTTCAGCCGTTTGACGGAAAAGTAAGCCTGAATACTGCGTCGGCCAACTCATCAGGCCTGCCGATCTGGGTATACATTACAGGCGGCGTGCTGCTTGCGGCCATTATTCTGCTGATCATTCTTCTCATCAGAAAGAAACGTTCACGGGATGATGAATACGAAGAATACGAGTATGAAACAGCGCAGGAGCCGATTCGATTGCCTGATATCAACGAAGAAGAAAATGAAACGGAAGAAACAGTCAGACGAAAACAGCTCGAAAAAATGGCAAAAGAAAAGCCGGAAGACTTTGCGAAATTGCTTCGAAGCTGGCTGGCCGAGGATTAGGGGGAATGAAAAATGGCGAGACGTGATCAAAACAAGCTTACAGGAAAACAAAAAGCAGCCATCCTCATGATTTCCTTAGGCCTTGATGTATCAGCCTCCGTATACAAGCATTTGTCTGAAGAAGAAATAGAAAGGCTGACACTCGAGATTTCGGGAGTCAGAAGCGTTGACCATCAGAAAAAAGATGAAATCATTGAAGAGTTCCATAATATTGCGATTGCTCAGGACTATATTTCTCAAGGCGGATTAAATTATGCCCGCCAAGTCCTTGAAAAGGCGCTCGGAGAAGACAAGGCTGTAAGCATTTTAAACAGGCTTACCTCCTCTCTGCAGGTAAAACCGTTCGACTTTGCAAGAAAAGCGGAACCAGAGCAGATTTTGAACTTCATCCAGCAGGAGCACCCTCAAACAATGGCGCTGATTTTATCTTATCTTGACCCGGTGCAGTCCGGACAGATTTTGTCTGAGCTG
Organism: Bacillus sp. ISL-51; assembly: GCF_018613535.1. Lineage (GTDB taxonomy): Bacteria > Bacillota > Bacilli > Bacillales > Bacillaceae > Bacillus. The sequence goes on along the minus strand of NZ_JAGGQB010000005.1, from coordinate 89,583 downwards.
AATCCGGAAGTTCAGGCTGAGGTTGCGAGAAGGATTGCCGTTATGGACAGAACGTCTCCTGAAATCATAAATGAAGTGGAGCGGGTTCTTGAACAAAAGCTGTCATCTTCCTTTACGCAGGATTATACACAGACTGGCGGCATTGAAGCTGTTGTCGAAGTGTTAAACGGCGTAGACAGAGGAACGGAAAAAACAATTCTCGATTCATTGGAAATACAGGATCCTGATTTGGCAGACGAAATCAAGAAACGGATGTTTGTCTTTGAAGATATTGTTACACTTGATAACCGCGCGATTCAGCGGGTGATCAGAGACGTTGAAAACGACGACCTTCTGCTTTCATTAAAAGTTGCGAGCGAAGAAGTCAAGGAGATCGTCTTCAGCAATATGTCGCAGCGTATGGTTGAAACCTTTAAAGAAGAAATGGAAATCATGGGACCTGTGCGTTTGCGTGACGTGGAAGAGGCGCAATCAAGAATCGTGGGTGTTGTCCGAAAACTTGAAGAAGCCGGTGAAATTGTGATCGCGCGAGGCGGAGGAGACGATATTATTGTCTAATGTGATTAAACAGCAATCATCATTTTCTCCTGAACAAAAAAGGCGAAAACTATCTTTGCAGGAAGTTCGCCAAAGTCATCCTCAGATTGATCAGGAGGGTGCCGAAAACCCGGAGGCTCTCATGGCGTTAGCCAAAGCGGAAGCTGATCGGGTTTCTGAAGAAGCGAAAAATCAGATGGAGCACACCCGTCAGCAGATTGAACAAGAGAAAAACAGCTGGGCCGAAGAAAGACAGCGGCTGATTGAAGAAGCAAAAGCAGAAGGCTACAAAGAAGGCATGGCATTGGGAAAAGCTGAAGCGGCAGATCAATATGCAGACCTCATCAGCCAAGCCAACACGATTACCGAAATGGCCAGACAGTCGGTCGAGGAGAAGCTAGAAAGCGCAGAGGAAGAAATCATTGAGCTTTCTGTTGCGCTCGCTAAAAAAGTATGGCAGCAAAAAAGCGATGATCAAGAGGCTTTCATTCTGTTAGTAAAACAGGTAATAGCCGAAGTGAAAGATTATGATGACATTTCAATTTATGTTGATCCCGAGTATTATGAAGCGGTTTATCAGCATAAGGACGAAATTCAGCAGCTGCTATACAAAGAATGCAGGTTAAGCCTGTATGCCGATGAGAAAGCCGAAAAAGGCACTTGTTATATAGAAACACCGTTTGGGCGGGTTGATGCCGGCGTAGATACCCAGCTGATGCAATTGAAGCAAAAACTTTTAACGGCGCTTGAGGCGGGAGCGGATCAATGAAAACGCAGCATTTAATAGACGCGATTGAAATGGCGGATTCGTACAAACGCTATGGCAAGGTGAAGCGAGTTATCGGACTGATGATTGAATCGAAAGGACCCGAAAGCTCGATCGGAGACGTTTGTCTGATTTATCCGAAAGGCCGGGCCGGAAAAGCGATTAAAGCTGAGGTCGTAGGCTTTCAGGATGAAAGTATTCTATTAATGCCCTATCTGGAAGCAGCCAGTATTGCACCGGGGAGCATTGTGGAAGCTACAGGCGAATCACTCCGCATCAAAGTGGGAGCAGGACTGATCGGGCAAGTAATCGACGCATTCGGTGAACCGCTTGACGGAAAGGCGCTTCCGAAAGGCTTATCCCCGGTATCTACCGAACAGTCTCCGCCAAACCCGATGAAACGGCCGCCGATCCGGGAAAAGATGGGTGTCGGTGTCAGGTCAATTGACAGCCTGCTGACTGTAGGCAAAGGACAGAGAATCGGGATTTTTGCAGGAAGCGGAGTCGGAAAAAGCACCCTGATGGGAATGATTGCAAAGCAGACGGAAGCCGACTTAAATATTATCGCTCTTGTCGGTGAACGGGGCCGCGAGGTGCGGGAATTCATTGAGAAAGATTTAGGCGCAGAAGGCCTGAAACGTTCTATCGTCGTTGTCGCTACATCTGACCAGCCCGCCTTGATGCGGCTGAAAGCAGCATATACGGCCACCGCCATTGCAGAATATTTCCGCGACAAAGGGCAGAATGTGATGTTTATGATGGATTCTGTCACGAGGGTGGCAATGGCTCAGCGGGAAATTGGGCTGGCTGCCGGCGAACCGCCGACGACAAAAGGATATACGCCTTCCGTGTTCGCTATATTACCTCGTTTATTAGAACGAACAGGCGCCAATGAACAGGGCACGATAACCGCTTTTTACACCGTTCTCGTTGACGGAGATGACATGAACGAACCCATTGCAGATACGGTCCGCGGGATTTTAGACGGACATATCGTTCTCGATCGGGCGCTTGCCAACAAAGGGCAGTTTCCCGCCGTGAATATACTGAAAAGCATCAGCAGGGTCATGTCAAACATTTCGGAAAAACAGCATTTAGATGCGGCAAACAAATTCCGCGACCTTCTGTCAACTTATCAAAACTCTGAAGATCTCATTAATATCGGGGCATACAAAAGAGGGTCATCAAGAGAAATTGATGAAGCGATTCAGTTTTACCCGCAGCTTATTCAATTTTTAAAACAAGGCACAGAAGAACCGGCTCAATTGGAAGAAAGTATCGCGGCATTGACGAGTTTGACAGGAAAAGAGGAATAAAACGTGGCGTATCAATTCAGATTTCAAAAGCTGCTGGAATTAAAGGAAAATGAAAAAGACCAATCATTATCAGAATACCGGCAATCGGTATCTGAATTTGAAACAGTAGCTGAGAAACTATATGAAAATATGAGCAAAAAAGAATTGTTGGAAAAAGATAAAGAATCAAAGCTGAGAACCGGAATGAGTGTTCAAGAAATGAGACACTACCAGCAATTCGTTTCAAATCTTGAAAACACCATTTATCATTACCAAAAGCTTGTCATTATGAAAAGAAATGAAATGAATGAGAAGCAGGATCAGCTGACAGAAAAAAACATTGAAGTAAAGAAATTTGAAAAAATGCGAGAAAAACAGTTTAATATGTTCGCTCTTGAAGATAAAGCTGCAGAAATGAGAGAAATGGATGATATTTCAATTAAGCAGTTTATGATTCAGGGGCATTAGGAGCGAATGAGATGTCCGATAAAGAAAAGGGATCTGGAAAGTTTGGTTCAATCCTGCTTTTTATCATTATTCCGCTGATTTTCCTGATCATCGTAGCAAGCATTGTGCTCTGGGCTGCCGGCGTAGACGTGATGAAGCCGATTCAGGAAACGGCCGCTAAAACGCCTGTTTTGAAACAACTGGTTCCTGAAACGAAAGAAAGCAAACATGCGGCGGAGAAGCAGCAGGAAGACAGAACGGCTTCGCTTGAGAAAACCATCAAGGAACAAAAAAGCGAAATTAATATTTTAAATAAAGATTTAGACACGAGCAAATCAGAAATAGACAGCCTGAATCAGAAAATCCGTTCACTGAAGCAGGAAGCTGAAGAACAGAAGAAAAAAACGGACGAAACGGCAAAGACCGCTGCTTCGGATTCAGCCGGGAAAGATAAAATAATCAATATATATAAAAGCATGGACAGCGGTAAGGCAGCAAGTATCATTACACAGCTAAAGGAGAAGGAAGCGCTCGATATTTTAAACGGATTAAGTAAAAAGCAGCTTGCTGAAATCTTGACGAAAATGACTCCTGAACAAGCGGCAAAATATACAGAAAAAATATCCGCTGATGAAAAATAGGGGTGATGTAAATTGAAGCTGCTTGAATTAACGGGAAACCGCATGCAGACGGCGCAAAACAGCAATGTAAAGGCAAATCAAAACAGCTTAGGTTTTTTTCAGAATTGGCTCCTGTCTGAAATCACCTCTCCTCAGCAGCCGGGAGAAGAGACGGAGACAGACAATAAAGCGCTGAAGGATGCCCTTTCGAAAATCGGCGATTGGCTGAAGGCCGGCCCGGAAGAAAAAGTACAGCAATTGGAACAGCTGCTGCAGCCGGTAAAAGCGCTTGAAGGAAAGCAGACAAATGAAACCGTCCTGTCTTTATTACACAAGCTTGCTCAATCTGTTGAAGCGCTGTTAGCCAAACAGCAGAATGAAGAGAAGCCTGACATCCAAAATCCGCAGACTTCAACGGAGGAGCTGGATTCCGGGCGTGATGCGGTTGAGTCTGGACTTCTCTTTATTCAAGGCGCTCTGTGCCAGCTTCTGCAGCATGAACAAGAGCTGCCGGACAGCACTCAGGCGCAGGCAGTTTATCAAGAAGGCAGCCGTTTATTGGATGCTTTGAAAAGCCAAGGTGTTCCGGATCGCCTGATTCAAGATCTGCAGCATACGTTATTTCCGAAAAACGAATCGGCTTCTAAGCTCTATACAATGTCGGCAGCTGAGCTGAAAAGCTTCCAAAGCGTTATAGAGCAGCTCACAGGCCTTTCTCAAAAAGGAACGAAGGAATGGAGTATGGCTGAGACCGAGCTGAAAGCGCTTGTGTTATCTCAATCATCTGAATCGTCTCAAGAGTTCGGCAGGAAAATGACGGCTTCAGCCGGAAAAACGGAAAAGGCGAACAGCGGCGCGGATGCTCCGTTAAAGGCTGCAGACAGCAAATACGCTGCACATATGCTGTTTACCGGAAACCGAAGTCTTGCTGGTATACAACAATCAGCCATCGGGACAAGCGAACAGCAGAATCCTGACAATAAACCATTGGCTGACCAGGTCATCAGCGGATGGAAACAGATGAAATATACACCGTTCGGAAAATCAACCGGCAGTTTTACGATTCGTCTGAACCCGGAAAATCTCGGATTTGTCACAATTAAGGTAACGAATGAAAACGGAATGTTTCAAAGCAAAATTATCGCATCAAGCCAATCTGCAAAAGAGCTGCTGGAACAGCATCTTCCTCAGCTGAAACAATCTCTCCCGAATATGTCGGTGCAAATCGACCGTTTCACCGTCCCGCTTCAAAGTGCGGACCAGCAGCCGGTCTACGGACAGCTTGCTGACCAGCAAAAGCAGCAGCAGGAGGGGCAGAGAGAGCAGAGGCAAAAGCAGCAGTCAAGTGATTTCGGAGATATGCTGGAAGAGCTTTCTCTTAATGAAATGGAGGAAGAATAATTGACATCAGTGAACTCAGCTGCGGCAAGCAGTGCTGCGGCTAAAAGCAACGCCGTCGCAAACAGCAGCACGAATTTAGGAAAAGACGAATTTCTGAAGATTTTAATGGCCCAAGTCCAAAACCAGGACCCGCTTAATCCGGTTGATGATAAAGAATTTATCAGTCAGATGGCGACATTTTCTTCATTAGAACAAATGATGAATCTGAATAAAACGATGACAAAATACGTGGAAAATCAAGACCCGTTTACGATGTATGTAAACTGGATCGGCAAAAATGTGACATGGACCGACAGCGACGGGACGGAGCAAACAAGTCCGGTCAATTCAGTAAAACATTCAAACGGCAATTATGTGCTCGTTCTCGAAAACGATAAAGAGGTCAGTCCGTGGAATGTCACGGCCGTAAGCCAAACTTCTAAATAAAAAGGAACCTAGGGGGAATTTGACATGTTACGTTCATTATATTCTGGTATCAGCGGGATGAAAAACTTTCAAACAAAACTTGATGTAATCGGCAATAATATCGCCAACGTCAACACAGTGGGCTTTAAGAAAAGCCGTGTCACCTTTAAAGATATGATCAGCCAAACGGTAGCCGGCGGTTCGGCAGTGACCAATTCAAAGCAGATCGGTCTAGGTGCTGCCACTTCTTCTATTGATGTCGTTCATGCTACAGGCGCGCCTCAATCAACCCAAATTAAAACTGACCTGGCCATTAACGGAGACGGCTACTTTCAAATTAATACCGGGGCAGGAATCGCTTATACACGGGCCGGGAATTTCGGGAAGGACAATGATGGAAATATTGTCACAACCGACGGTTACTACCTTGAAAAAATCGGCGGCGGCAAAATCAATATTCCTACTGATGCGAAAGATTACAGCATCGGCCCGGACGGCACCGTTACATACACTGATTCAGGGGATGAAGTCCACAATGCGGGACAAATCGGGCTTGTTACTTTCCCAAACAGTGACGGTCTTGAAAAAATCGGGGGCAACCTCTACGGAGAATCATTAAGTTCGGGAGCGCCGAGCGCAGTCAACATTCCGGGAGAAAACGGCACGGGTAAGCTTCTGCCGGGCTATCTTGAAATGTCCAATGTTGATTTAACAGATGAATTTACCGAAATGATTGTTGCTCAGCGCGGTTTCCAATCAAACTCAAAAATCATTACGACATCAGATGAAATCCTTCAGGAGCTGGTTAATCTGAAACGGTAAGGAGGGAGGAGAGGCGGTTAAACCGCTTCTCCGGATTTTATGATTAAAGTCACCCGTTTAAACGGCCAGCCTTTTACGCTTAACGCGCTGTTTATCGAGCAGATTGAGTGCTTCCCGGATACTACGATTACACTGTCCAACGGCAAAAAGTTCGTAGTAAAGGAAACGGAAGAAACAGTGCTGGAAAAGGTCGTATCGTTTTATCACAACATACAAATATTTTCACTGGATCAGGGAATAGAGGAAGAAGAATGAAGAAAAAATTAGTCATCATTATGCTGATTATTTTGGTTGTCATTGCCGGCCTCGGAGCCGCAGCATATTTTGTCGCAAGCGGAAATTCCGAGAAAGACAAAAAGCCGACAATTGATGAAGTCGTTGCAGCTACTGTGTCTGTAGACGATATTACGACAAACTTAAAGTCAAACACCATCATCCGCATAGGAATCAAGCTTGAAACAGACTCGTCAAAAGCGAAGGAAGAACTTGAAAAACGCGATTTTCAGGTGAAGGACAACATTATTTCCATTTTAGCTGATACAAGCGCCGACGAGATTGAGGGAGATAAAGGAAGAGAAGCGTTTAAAGATACATTAAAAGAGAAAATAAACAGCTATCTCCAAGCAGGAAAAGTTCAGAAAGTGTACATTACCTCCTTTAATCTGCAATAAAAACGAATTTGACAGAATACGGAGGTGAAGAAAATGTCAGGAGAAGTTCTCTCCCAAAATGAAATCGACGCATTGCTTTCTGCTATATCAACGGGTGAAGCGGATGCGGAAGAGCTGAAAAAGGAAGTAAAAGAGAAAAAAGTAAAGGTATATGATTTTAAACGGGCTCTCAGGTTTTCTAAAGACCAGATACGGAGTTTAACCCGGATACATGATAACTTTGCGAGGCTTCTCACAACACACTTTTCTGCAAAGCTCAGAACTTATATTCACATATCTGTCAGCTCAGTTGACCAGGTGCCGTATGAGGAGTTTATCCGCTCAATACCGAACATGACGATCTTAAATTTATTTGACGTCCATCCGATGGAAGGCAGAATTATGATGGAGGTTAATCCTACCATCGCATACGCCATGCTTGACCGCGTCATGGGAGGCATCGGAATCACCCATAACAAGGCGGACAATCTCACGGAAATTGAAACTAATATTATTTCTAATTTATTTGAAAATGCACTGGGCAACTACAAAGAAGCGTGGCAATCCATTGCCGATATTGATCCTGAAATGACCGAATTTGAAGTGAATCCTCAATTTGTGCAAATGGTTTCACCTAATGAAACTGTTGTTGTGATTTCACTCAATACGCAAATCGGTGAAATCAGCGGTGTCATCAATCTTTGTATTCCGCACGTTGTGCTTGAGCCGATTATACCTAAGCTTTCCGTTCATTATTGGATGCAATCTGAACGAAATGAAGCAAAGCCGGAAGAAACGAAGTCTCTTGAAAAGCGCATCATGACGGCTCAAGTTCCTGTTGTGGCTCTATTGGGCGCTTCTGAACTGACAATAGAAGAGTTTTTAAGTTTGGAAGTCGGGGACTGTATTACTCTAGACAAATCAGTGACTGCTCCTCTTACTGTATTGGTCGGAAACAAACCGAAATTCTCAGGGCAGGCCGGCCGGGTGAATCGTAGACAGGCAGTGCAAATTTTAGATCACGACATAAGAGGTGAACAAGATGAACAATAGATTATCTCAAGATGAAATCGATGCTCTTCTTAATGGCAGCAGTCAATCGGAGGAGTCTGAACAGCCCGGCATGAACTTGTCTGAGCTGGAGCGTGATGCGATCGGAGAAATCGGAAACATTTCATTCGGCAGCTCGGCTACGGCGCTTTCCACCCTTTTAAATCAAAAAGTGGACATTACAACGCCGAGTGTGACCGTCATTTCAAAAAGCAAAATCAGCGATGAATTTCCTCATCCGTATGTTGCGATTGAAGTGAACTATACAGAAGGTTTTGACGGCAGCAACTTGCTTGTTGTCGAACAAAACGACGCGGCGATCATTGCTGACCTGATGATCGGAGGGGATGGCAAAGGTGCTGACCCTTCACTCGGTGAAATCCATCTGAGCGCCGTACAGGAAGCGATGAACCAAATGATGGGGTCGGCGGCAACGTCTATGTCGACCGTATTCAGTAAAAAGATTGATATTTCTCCGCCGCGGGTTGAACTGCTTGATGTGACAGAAGAAAAGGGCACAGACAGAATACCTGAGGATGATTTGCTTGTAAAAGTTTCATTCCGGTTAAAGGTCGGAGAATTAATAGATTCGAGCATTATGCAGCTTTATCCGATCACGTTTGCGAAAGATCTGATCGCAGAGCTGATGAATACGGATGAGACCCAAGAAAGTATGCAGGTATCAGAACCGCAGGAAACGTACGAGCCGCAGCCGGAACCGGCTGTTCAGCAAGAACCGCAGTCAAAACCGGAGCAGCAGACGCAGAAGAGACAGGGAACTCCCAAAAAAGCTGCACCTGTTCAAGTCGCGCCGGTGGAATTTCAAGCATTTGATCAAAATGACGCGGCACACGCTTCCAGAAATAACCTTGACATGCTGATGGATATTCCGCTTTCTATTACGGTTGAGCTTGGAAGAACGAAAAGAAGCGTCAAGGAAATACTTGAGCTTTCTGCTGGAAGTATAATCGAGCTGGACAAGCTTGCGGGTGAACCTGTTGATATTTTAGTCAATCAGCGGATCGTAGCCAAAGGCGAGGTAGTTGTAATTGAAGAAAACTTCGGCGTAAGAGTCACTGATATTTTAAGTCAGGCAGACCGCCTTAACAATTTAAAATAACCGAACAATAGAGGAGAGAAACAGATTATGGCACACAGAATTTTAATTGTAGACGATGCAGCATTTATGAGAATGATGATAAAGGATATTTTAGTAAAAAACGGTTTTGACGTCGTGGCCGAAGCATCAGACGGAGCGCAGGCCGTTGAAAAATTCAAAGAGCATTCACCTGACCTGGTGACGATGGATATTACAATGCCGGAAATGGACGGAATTACGGCTTTAAAAGAAATCAAACAAATCGATCCGCAGGCAAAAATCATCATGTGTTCCGCCATGGGCCAGCAGTCAATGGTTATTGACGCGATTCAAGCCGGCGCAAAAGACTTTATCGTGAAACCGTTCCAAGCGGACCGCGTGCTTGAAGCAATTAATAAAACATTAAGCTAAAGGGTGTACGACTGTTGAAAAAGAGTCATGGTTTACTAGCTTTGATTTGTTGTTTCGTTTTACTCAATGTACATCCGTTCGCTGCTTTTGCAGCGGGGTCTGACAACTCAACTGTCAACGAATGGTTTGACAAACAATCAACAAACAAAACAGAGAAAAAAAGCGATAAAACGAAACAAACGGCTGATGATGAGATAGGGGATGCTTCTGCATCTTCTGTCTCAGCTTTTGATTTTGTGAAGATGATTGCAGCGCTATTATTTGTCATTCTGCTGATCTATGGATTTGTCAAACTGATGAATAAAAGAAACCGCCTGCTAAAGCCGTTTCAATATGTGGAAAATATCGGCGGAACCTCAGTCGGCCAAAATCGTTCGGTGCAGCTGATTAAAGTCGGAAACAGCGTATTGGTAGTCGGTGTCGGCGATACAATCCAGCTCTTGAAAGAAATTGAAGATGAAAAAGAGCGAGAAGCGATACTGAGCCAATATGAAGAGGCGATGTCCTCTAAGATGGAATGGCCTAAAATTGTGAGTCCGCGCAAGGGTTCAGAGAAAAAGCCTCAAACCATGCTCCCGACGTTTTCAAAAGCGTTAAAAGAGCAGCTGAACGAACTGAAACAAAACCGTTCTGAAGGAAAGAAGAAAGGCCCGTATCATCATGAATGAGTTCATTAATCTTTTTAATTCAAGCAATCCGACCGAAGTCAGCTCAACTGTTAAATTACTATTGCTCTTGACTGTATTTTCAGTGGCGCCGGGCATCCTGATTTTAATGACCTGCTTTACGAGAATCGTCATCGTCCTTTCTTTTGTCAGAACGTCACTGGCGACGCAGAACATGCCTCCGAATCAGGTTTTAATCGGGCTCGCGCTGTTTTTAACATTTTTTATTATGGCTCCGACATTTTCAGAGATTAATAAGGAAGCCTTAACACCTTTGATGGATAACAAAATCAGTCTCGACGAAGCTTATACAAAAGCCGAGAAGCCGATTAAAGAGTTTATGAGCAAACATACAAGGCAGAAGGATCTGGCGCTGTTTATGAACTACGCCAAAATGAAAAAACCTGAATCGCTGCAGGATATTCCTTTGACGACGATGGTGCCTGCCTATGCGATCTCAGAACTCAAAACCGCTTTTCAAATGGGCTTTATGATCTTTATTCCGTTTTTGATTATCGATATGGTTGTGGCCAGTGTTTTAATGTCAATGGGGATGATGATGCTTCCGCCGGTTATGATCTCTCTGCCCTTTAAAATATTGCTTTTTGTTTTGGTCGACGGATGGTATTTAATCGTGAAATCTTTGCTTGACAGCTTTTAGGGTAGGTGCTAAATGTGAGTTCAGAATTTGTAATTTCCATGGCGGAAAAAGCCGTATATGTAACACTTATGATCAGCGGGCCGCTCTTGGCAATCGCTTTAATAGTCGGTTTGCTCGTCAGTATCTTTCAAGCGACAACTCAAATCCAGGAACAGACTCTCGCTTTCATCCCGAAGATTGTGGCGGTTATGCTCGGGCTGATCTTTTTCGGTCCGTGGATGCTGTCAACGATTCTTTCGTTTACAACTGAGCTGTTCTCTCATCTGAACCGATTTGCAGGGTAGAATCAAATGAATTCAATCATTGATTTATTTCCCGCTTTTTTATTGGTTTTTATTAGAATTTCTGCTTTTTTTGTTACGGTTCCGCTGTTCGGCCACCGAAATGTGCCGGCCGTTCACCGTATCGGCTTTGCCTTTTTTCTTTCGGTGATTTGCTTCAGCACACTGCAGCATGCACCGTCAATTGAAATAGGGGAACAGTATATGCTTCTTGCCGTAAAAGAGGCAGTCGTCGGTTTGAGTCTCGGCCTGATCGCTTACATGATAATGGCAGCTATTCAAATAGCCGGCTCCTTTATCGATTTTCAAATGGGGTTTGCCATTGCCAATGTGATTGATCCGCAGTCAGGGTCTCAAAGTCCTTTGATCGGCCAATTCGTGTATACGATGGCGCTGTTATTTATGCTCAGCGTAAATGCCCATTACCTTTTGCTGGACGGTATTTATTACAGCTTTCAGTATATTCCGCTTGATCAGGCATTTCCGGCGTTTGGAAATGAACAGTTTGCACTTTTTATCGCAAAAAGCTTCAATGCCATGTTTATTATCGCTTTTCAAATGTCGGCGCCGGTTGTGGCCAGTCTGTTTTTAGTTGATTTAGCCCTCGGCATTGTGGCAAGGACTGTGCCGCAGCTGAACGTTTTCGTTGTCGGGCTTCCTTTAAAAATAGCTGTCAGCTTTATTATGCTGATCGTTTGTATGTCCGTGATGTTTGTCGTGGTTCGCAGTATTTTCAGCCTCACCGTTGAAACGATGCGAAATCTATTGGCATTGGTCGGTGTGACATAATGAGATTAAGACTGGATCTGCAATTCTTTGCAGGAGAAAAAACAGAGAAAGCCACACCGAAAAAACGAAAGGACACAAGGAAGAAAGGACAGGTTGCGAAAAGCACGGATGTCAATACAGCGGTTTCGTTATTGCTGATTTTCCTTTCGCTATTAGCAATCGGGCCTTTTATGAGGGACAGGCTGCTGTCTTTTATTAAAAGGTTTTATACCAAATCAATCTCGATGCAGCTGTCAATGTCTAGCGTGCACGAGCTGTTTGTTGATGTGGTAAAAGATATAGCCATTATTCTTGCGCCGATTTTGCTTGTTGCCCTTCTGGCGGGTGTCATAAGCAATTACATGCAGGTGGGATTCTTGTTTTCTGCAGAAGTCCTTAAGCCTGATCTCAATAAGATCAGCCCGTTAAAAGGTTTTAAGCGAATCTACAGTATCAGGGCAATCGTTGAACTGATTAAATCCATTTTGAAAATTGCCGTGGTCGGTTTTGCCGCTTTTCTTGTGCTCTGGCTGCATTATGGCGACATTCTGCGCCTCCCGCTTTTAACGCCGGCTGAAGTCCTTACCTTCGTTTCCAAGCTGACCCTTTGGATGGGTCTTGCCGGATCGGGGGCTTTAATGGTATTGGCGGGTCTTGATTATTTATATCAGCGATTTGACTATGAAAAAAATATCAGAATGTCAAAGCAGGATATAAAAGATGAATATAAAAAGTCGGAGGGTGATCCGATTATCAAGTCCAAAATTAAGCAGAAGCAGCGGGAAATGGCCATGAGGCGGATGATGCAGGAAGTGCCGAAGGCCGATGTCATCATTACCAACCCGACCCATTATGCGATCGCTTTAAAATATGACGAGAAGAAGATGGATGCCCCCTATATCGTTGCCAAAGGGGTCGATCACCTCGCCTTAAAAATCAGGCAAATTGCCAAAGAGCATGATGTCATGACGATTGAAAACAGACCGCTTGCGCGTGCGTTATATGACCAGGTTGAGATTGACCAGCCCGTGCCGGAGGATTTTTTCAAAGTCATCGCAGAAATTTTAGCTTATGTATATAAAACGAAACAAAAAGTATAGTGAATTTCAGATTCAAAAGGAGAGAAAAACAGCATGTCAACAAGAGATTTATCGGTTTTAATAAGTGTTGTCCTCATTGTGGCAATGCTGGTGATTCCATTTCCTCCATGGTTGTTAAGTATTTTGATCATCATTAATATCTCTCTTGCGTTGATCGTGCTTCTCACCACAATGAATATGCAAGAACCGCTGCAGTTCTCAATTTTCCCGTCATTGCTGCTATTGCTGACGTTGTTTCGGCTCGCGCTTAATGTTTCGACGACCCGTTCCATTCTTTCTCACGGAGAAGGCGGAAAAGTTGTTGAGACATTCGGGAATTTCGTTGTCGGCGGAAATGTGCTGGTAGGACTTGTTGTCTTTATTATTTTAATTATTATTCAATTTATCGTTATTACCAAAGGCGCCGAACGTGTGTCAGAAGTCGCTGCCAGATTTACGCTTGATGCAATGCCGGGAAAACAAATGAGTATTGACGCTGATTTAAATGCCGGCATGATCACGGAGCAGGACGCGAAACACAGGCGTGAAAAAGTCGGAAGAGAAGCTGACTTTTACGGTGCGATGGACGGTGCGAGTAAATTTGTTAAAGGGGACGCCATCGCCGGAATTATTATCGTGATGATTAATATTATCTTCGGAATTGTTATCGGCATGCTTCAGCAGGGGATGAGTATTCAAGAGGCAGCTTCTCACTTTACAATGCTGACGGTCGGTGACGGAATCGTCTCCCAAATGCCCGCCCTGCTTATTTCCACGGCTACGGGAATTGTCGTAACGAGAGCGGCGTCAGACGGAAACCTCGGTCACGATATTACAGGACAGCTGTTTGCATATCCTAAGCTTTTGTATGTAGCGGCAGCCACCGTTCTTTTGCTCGGTCTCTTTACGCCAATCGGCATCCTGCTTACGGGCCCTATTGCCGGCTTGCTGGCGTTTGGCGCTTACACGCTGTCCAAAACCGCCAAACCGAACGAAGAAGAGGAAGAAATTCTTGAAGAAGAGGCTCAAGTGGATGAACTGAAAAGTCCGGAAAGCGTTGTGCAGCTTCTGCATATTGATCCGATCGAATTCGAATTCGGCTACGGTCTCATCCCGCTTGCAGATGCGGGGCAGGGCGGTGATCTTCTGGATCGGATCGTCATGATCAGACGCCAGCTTGCGCTTGAATTAGGGCTTGTGATTCCGGTTGTCCGCATTCGGGATAATATCGCGCTTCAGCCGAACGAATACCGATTGAAAATCAAAGGCAACGAAGTCGCAAAAGGTGAACTTTTGCTCGATCATTATTTAGCAATGTCACCGACGCCTGAAGATGACATCATTGAAGGAATTGAAACGGTTGAACCGTCGTTCGGGCTTCCCGCGAAATGGATCGGAGAAGCCGCTAAGGACGAAGCGGACATGCTCGGCTATACGGTTGTTGATCCCGCGTCTGTCGTATCTACGCATATTACAGAAAAAATGAAACAGCATGCCCATGAACTGGTCGGCAGACAGGAAACAAAACAGCTTATCGATCATCTGAAGGAGAATTACCCTGTGCTTGTGGATGAAGTCACCCCTAATCCGTTATCTGTCGGCGACATTCAAAAGGTGCTAGCGAAACTATTGAAGGAAAAGGTATCGATTCGGAACCTGGTTACCATTTTTGAAACACTTGCCGATTACGGAAAATTAACGACGGATTCGGACCTTTTGACAGAATATGCGAGGCAGTCACTGGCCAAACAAATTACCGCCCAGTACGCAAGAGATGATGAAACACTGAAAGTCATGACATGCTCAGGGCGGGTGGAAAAGGCGATTGCAGATGGCGTGCAGCAGACTGAACAAGGCAATTATTTGTCGCTTGAGCCTGACGTGTCAGACAGCATCATCCGTTCAGTCGCCAAAGAGGCTGAGCAGCTTTCAATCCGGCAGGAAACAGCCATTCTTCTTTGCTCTCCTCCGGTCAGAATGTATGTAAAACAGCTGTTAGAACGCTATTTCCCTGATCTTCCGGTTCTTTCCTATAATGAGCTTGAAGCAAATGTTGAAGTACAAAGCATTGGAGTGGTGGATATTTAATGAAGATTAAAAAATTTACGGCCGCTTCAATGCAGGAAGCCGCAAAACAAATCAAAAAAGAACTCGGCAACGACGCCGTGATTTTAAATTCGAAACAAGTGAAAAAACGAAAATGGCTTGGCTTTCGGGCGGAGCAGGCTGTTGAAGTGATTGCGGTGTTAGATCGGGACGTAAGGGAAGCGAAAAAAACTCCGCCAAATATCGGCGAGGAGAAGAAAAAGACGGAAATGACAGACACCGTGCCAACCATTCAGCCGCCTCAGCAAGCGCCGAATCAAAGCACGTCCTATGATCTGTCTCATTACAAAGAAGTGCTGCCTGAACCTTTAAAGAAAGCGGAACGTCTTTTGGATAAAGCGGGGCTTACAGACCAAATGCAGAAAACGGTTTTGAGTGAGCTCCTCAATTCTTCAATTGCAGCAGGCGATTTGACTAAAGAGAACGTCGTTGTCAAATTGCAGGAACTATTAGCTGAAAAGCTTCCTTCAAAAGACAGGTGGCAGGAAGGCATTCAATCAAAATACGTGGTGCTTTTTGGTTCAACAGGAGCCGGGAAAACGACAACTCTCGCGAAACTGGCCGCTTCATCGATGCTTGCGGAGCATAAGAAAATTGCGTTTATAACGACGGATACTTACCGGATCGCCGCGGTCGAACAGCTGAAAACATATGCGGAGCTGTTACAGGCGCCCCTTGAAGTATGCTATTCGAAAGAAGAATGTCTTAAAGCCCAAGCCAAATTTGCGGAATATGACCATGTCTTTATCGATACCGCGGGAAGAAACTTTAAAGAAGAGCAATATATTACGGAATTACAAGAGATGATTCCGTTCGAATCCGGCTTACAATCGTTTCTTGTATTATCGGCATCTGCAAAATATGAAGATATGAAACAGGTGCTGACACGGTTTTCCGATGTTCCGGTGAATCAATTCATCTTTACGAAAACAGATGAGACCGCCTCACTCGGTTCGGTTTATCAAGTGCTGACAGAATCAAGGATCGGCGCGGCTTTTTTGACAAACGGACAAAATGTGCCTGAGGACATACTGACTGTTTCTCCGAAAGACTTCGTAAGGATGCTTATGGCATGAAACCCGATCAGGCCGAGTCATTAAGAAGAAAAATGAAACAGCGGCAGCTGATGAAGCCGCAGCTGCATGAAAAGAAAGCAAAGACATTGGCAGTCATCAGCGGAAAGGGCGGAGTCGGAAAATCCAATATCACGTTAAATTTGGCACTTTCCCTGCAGGAAAAAGGGGAAAATGTGCTCATTATCGATCTCGATATCGGAATGGGAAACATTGATGTGCTGATCGGGGCTTCTTCTTCCCGCACCGTCATCGATGTGATGGAGAACCGGTATGCGCTGGCTCAATCACTGTCTGCCGGTCCGAAAGGCATCCGCTACATATCCGGAGGGACGGGGCTTGATGTCATATACCGGGCGGACAGGGAGAAGTGGTCGTATTTTATGAATGATCTTTCCGCTGTTTTAAGAGACTTTGATTATGTTTTGTTTGACATGGGAGCGGGTTTATCAAAAGAGCAGCTGCCGTTTATTTTATCAGCGGAAGAGATTCTCGCCGTCACAACGCCTGAGCCGACGGCCATTATGGATGCCTACAGCGCAATTAAACATCTCTTGATTGCAGATGAGCGGCTGTCGATAAGCATTGCCGTTAATCGCGCCCGCAGCAAAAAAAATGCACTGGATACTTTTGCCCGCCTTTCTCACGCGATTCACACGTTTTTGGGTGCGGACGTCAAGTTCGCCGGCTCTATACCGGATGATCCGCTTGTGAGTCAGGCTGTGATTGACCAGGTGCCTTTTTTAATAAAAAGTCCTCAAGCAAAAGCCAGCAGGTCCGTCCGTCTGCTGGCGGATGTCTTGTTTCAAACGGAAGAAAACAAACCTAGAGAAGAAAAACCGGCATTTATTGAGAAATTATCTTCTTTTTTGATGAGGAGGACTTTACATTGATTCGTGTGCTTGTCGTTGATGACTCAGCTTTTATGAGAAAGATGATTACCGATTTTCTGGCCGCGGAAATACAGATAGAAGTCATCGGGACTGCAAGAAACGGAGAAGAGGCGTTAAAAAAAATAGAGCTTCTTCAGCCGGATGTTGTCACGCTTGATATTGAAATGCCGGTCATGAACGGAACGGATACATTGCGGAAAATCATCGACATTTATAAACTTCCGGTGATTATGGTATCGAGCCAGACACAGCAAGGAAAAGACCGCACGATTAACTGCTTGGAAATGGGAGCGTTTGACTTTATTACAAAGCCTTCCGGAGCGATTTCCCTTGATCTTTATAAAATTAAAGAGCAGCTGATTGAACGAGTCATCGCTGCCGGACTGTCTCAATCCAAAAAACCAGAAGCGGTTTCGGCCGAACCCCTCACGCCTAAACGCCCGGCTGCAGCCGGGCTTGAAAAACCGAAAATAAGATCGGCCAAGCAGGCTGTATTCATTGCGACGTCTACAGGAGGGCCGCGGGCGCTGCAAAAGGTCATTCCGAACCTGCCGAAGGATTTAAACGCGCCGGTCCTTGTCGTTCAGCATATGCCTGAAGGCTTTACCGCTTCACTTGCAGACAGGCTGAACCACTTGTCAGATATACAGGTGAAAGAAGCAGAAAACGGTGAAGAAGCAAAAGCAGGCTGTGTGTATATCGCCCCGGGCGGAAAAAACATGACGGTTATACAAGACGGCGGGAGACTCCGCATTGTTCTTGATGTTCATGACACGGCAAGCAGGCATAAGCCGTCAGCCGATTATTTGTTTCGTTCAGCGAGCAGA
Organism: Bacillus sp. ISL-51; assembly: GCF_018613535.1. Classification (GTDB taxonomy): domain Bacteria; phylum Bacillota; class Bacilli; order Bacillales; family Bacillaceae; genus Bacillus. Next base: position 71,727 of record NZ_JAGGQB010000005.1, on the reverse strand, counting down.
TTGCACGATTATGAAAAGGTGGCCGTCATTATGACCGGCATGGGCAGTGACGGAACCGAAGGCGTAAAAGAAATGCTTAGAGCCGGCGGTGTCAAAACGATTGCGGAATCGGCCGAATCGTGTGTTGTGTTCGGAATGCCGAAGTCAGCCATAAAAGCGGGACTCATTCATGACATTAAACATGTAGAAGATATCGCAGCATCCATCACGAGCTGTGTGAAAAAAGAGAGGGTGTGAATCAATTGGATATGAATCAATATTTAGATGTCTTTATTGATGAAAGTAAAGAGCACTTGCAGACATGTAACGAAAAGCTGCTGCTTTTGGAAAAAGATCCGGCAGACCTTCAGATTGTCCATGACATCTTCAGAGCTGCCCATACGCTGAAAGGCATGAGCGCAACAATGGGGTATACAGACTTGGCGCATTTAACCCATCTGATGGAAAATGTGCTGGACGCCATCCGCAACGGAGAGATGGCGGTTACATCAGAATGGCTGGACGTCCTGTTTGAAGCGCTTGACCACCTTGAAGAGATGGTGCAGTCCATTATTGACGGGGGAGACGGCAAAAGGGATATTTCTGAAGTGAGCGCGAAGCTCGACGTAAACGCTGTGCATGAGACCGCAGCTTCCGTTGAAACAGCCGAACCGCCAGCCGCAGAAAATAAGGAAGCGGCAGCTTGGGGTTATGATGAATTCGAACGGACCGTCATTGAAGAGGCAGAAGAGCAAGGATTCAGCCGCTATGAAATAAAGGTGTCCCTCAATGAAAACTGCATGCTGAAAGCAGTGCGGGTTTACATGATATTCGAAAAGCTGAATGAAGCTGGGGAAGTCGCGAAAACGATTCCGAGTGCGGAAGTGCTTGAAACGGAGGATTTCGGCACAGATTTTCAAGTGTGCTTCTTAACAAAGCAGCCCGCTGAAGAGATTAAGCAAATCATAAGCGGCATTTCAGAAGTGGAACGCGTGGAGGTTTCTGTCGGCGCGCCGTTAAAATCGGCCGAAAAACCGAAAGAGCCGCAAGCTGCTGAACCAGTGAAGACCGTGCCTGTCAAAAAAGCCGAGAAACAGCCGAAGCCCGCAAAGACAGAAGAGCATACGAAGCATAACGGCGGCTCCAAAACGATCCGTGTCAATATTGAAAGACTTGATTCTTCGATGAATCTATTCGAAGAGCTGGTCATTGACCGGGGGCGGCTTGAGCAAATCGCCAAAGAGCTGGATCATAATGAATTGACTGAAACCGTTGAACGGCTGACAAGAATCTCTGGAGACCTCCAGTCTATCATTCTCAATATGCGAATGGTTCCAGTAGAAACGGTCTTTAACCGTTTTCCGAGAATGATCCGCCAGCTTCAAAAGGAATTAAACAAAAAAATAGAACTGTCCATCATCGGCGCTGAAACCGAACTTGACCGCACAGTGATTGATGAAATCGGCGATCCGCTTGTCCATTTAATCAGAAACAGCATTGATCACGGTATAGAATCGCCTGAAGTGCGCGTAAGTAAAGGGAAATCAGAATCCGGCCAGGTCGTTCTTAAGGCTTATCACAGCGGCAACCACGTCTTTATTGAGGTTGAAGATGACGGAGCGGGACTGAACAGAAAGAAGATTCTCGAAAAAGCGCTCGAACGCAACGTGATTACCGACCGGGAAGCTGAAACGCTTGAAGATAATGAAATCTACGAACTTATTTTTGCGCCCGGCTTCTCGACTGCTGATCAAATTTCCGATATTTCAGGCCGGGGCGTCGGATTGGATGTCGTTAAAAACAAACTCGAATCTCTCGGCGGATCAGTCAGTGTAAAGTCAGCAGAAGGCCAAGGCTCGCTCTTTAGTATTCAGCTTCCGCTGACACTGTCCATTATATCTGTTTTGCTGATAAAACTTGAAGAAGAGACATTTGCGATACCGATTTCTTCTATTATAGAGACGGCAGTTATTGATAAAAAGGATATCCTGCAGACGCATGACAGGGAAGTCATTGATTTCAGAGGACAGATCGTGCCGATCGTCTACTTGAAAAAAGAGTTTAACATCACCGATACAAAAGAAGACGCAGAGCAGTTCCATATGATCGTTGTGAAAAAAGGCGATAAATCAACTGCATTTGTCGTCGACTCTTTTATCGGCCAGCAGGAAGTCGTACTGAAATCACTCGGCGACTATTTAACAAATGTCTTTGCGATTTCCGGCGCCACGATTCTTGGGAATGGCGAAGTGGCGCTGATTATTGATTGTAATGCGCTGATCTACTAACGACACGAGGAGGTGCCCACATGACTGCGGAAATCAAAACTGGTGAAAAAATGATTGTGTTTATGATAAACGGGAAAGAGTACGCGATTTCAGTTTCACAAGTGAAATCAATTGAAAAGTGGCAAAAACCGACGAGAATACCAGGTGTTGAATCCTATATTCGCGGCGTCATTAATTTACGCGGCGTGATCACGCCGGTTCTGGATTTAAGAAAGCGTCTTAACCTGCCTGAGCAAGAAATCACTGAAGAATCACGAATTATTATCATCGCTTACCGTGATGCGGAGGTCGGATGGGTCGTGGACGAAGCCAATGACGTCATTACCGTGCATGAAAATGAAATTGAGTCTGCGCCTGAAAGCCAGACAAAGGAAGCGGATGTGTGGATTAAACAGATCGTAAAGCAAGAAAACAGACTGTTGAATATTATTGATGCGCAAGCGGTGCTGGACAAAGATTCTGCGCTGTCTGTGCCCGATCAACCTTATGCTTAAAGGGGTTAAGACAACATGAGTATGTTTAAAGGAATCAAAGAAGAGCAAATGGACATTTTGCGGGAAGTCGGGAATATCGGTGCAGGCCACTCGGCTTCTGCAATGGCTCAGCTGCTCAATAGAAAAATAGATATGGAAGTGCCGTTTGCTACATTGCTGACATTTGATGAGCTCGCTGATTTTTTTGGCGGCGCTGAAACGCCGGTTGCGAGTATCTTTTTAAGAATGGAAGGCGACATGACCGGCTCTATCTTTCTCATTATGCCTTTTCATCAAGCGGAACAGTTTATCAGAGAGCTGATCGGCAATCCGGATTTTGATATTGATCAGTTAAGCGAGGACCATTTAAGCTCTTCTGCCTTACATGAGCTGGGCAATATTTTAGCAGGTTCCTATTTAACGGCATTGGCTGATTTGACGAAACTGGACATTTATCCGAGCGTGCCGGAAGTCTCCCTTGATATGTTCGGAGCGGTCATCAGCGAAGGATTAATGGAGCTAAGCCAAGTCGGGGAGCATGCCATTGTCGTGGACACCTCTATTTTTGACCAGAGCAGCCGGCAGGAGCTGAAAGCCCATATGTTTATGCTGCCGGACTATGATTCATTTGAAAAACTCTTTGTCTCATTGGGTGCATCTTTATGAGCCATGCGGAAGCTGTCGTCGTAAAAGTAGGGATTGCTGACGTTCAGGTCGCCCGTTATCCGGAGAAAATCCGGACTTCGGGTCTCGGTTCATGTGTGGGATTGGTTTTATATGATAAAGACAAGCAGACAGCCGGACTTGTTCATGTCATGCTGCCGGATTCGGCTTTATCGAAAACAGCAGAGCTTAACCGGGCAAAATATGCCGACACTGCCGTAAAGGCGACGATTGATATGCTGCTGGAAGCCGGTTGCCGCAAGTTTGCTCTAAAGGCTAAACTCGCGGGGGGAGCGGAAATGTTCAAATTTAAAATGACGAACGACTTGATGAAAATCGGCCCCCGAAATGTAGCGGCCATTAAAGAACAGCTTACATTGTATAACATTCCTGTCATCAGTGAAGATACGGGCGGCTCAAGCGGCCGGACGATTGAATTTGAACCAAAGTCCTGCATGCTGCATATCCGAACTGTTAAACAAGGTGAAACAACGATTTAATTAAGGTATGAGGTAGGGGGATAACGATGCAATCCTTGAATTATGAAGATCAGGTGCTTTGGTCGCGCTGGAAAGAGTGGAAAGATCCTAAAGCCGGTGATGATTTAATGCGCCGCTACATGCCGCTAGTCACATATCATGTCGGCAGAATTTCTGTCGGACTGCCAAAATCGGTGCATAAAGACGATCTAATGAGCCTTGGTATGCTTGGTTTATATGATGCCCTTGAAAAATTTGACCCCAGCCGGGATTTAAAATTTGATACCTACGCCTCGTTTAGAATTCGCGGTGCAATCATTGACGGGCTGCGCAAAGAGGATTGGCTGCCCAGAACTTCACGGGAGAAGACAAAAAAGGTCGAGGCTGCGATTGAGAAATTGGAACAGCGCTACCTTCGCAATGTGACGCCCTCAGAGATCGCAGAAGAGCTGGGGACGACGGAGCAGGACGTGGTGTCAACGATGAACGAAGGTTTTTTTGCCAATCTTTTGTCAATCGATGAAAAGCTGCACGATCAGGATGACGGTGAAAATATTCAAGTAATGATCAGAGATGACAAAAACGTGCCGCCGGAAGAAAAAATCATGAAGGACGAGCTGATCGCTCAGCTTGCCGGAAAAATTCATGAGCTTTCTGAAAAAGAGCAGCTTGTCGTCAGTCTATTTTATAAAGAAGAGCTGACATTGACCGAAATCGGACAAGTGCTGAACCTTTCGACTTCGCGGATCTCGCAGATTCATTCAAAGGCACTTTTTAAATTAAAGCATTTGCTTGAAAAAGTAATTCAATAACGAACTCATGGTTAGCGAGTGAAAAACATGTCAACACTATTATGGCTTTTGAGCTTTGTGCTTCACGGCGTATTGCTTTATGCCGTCATTATTCTGTATACGAGGTTTTCAGCTCTTAAGGAGACAGAGCGTCAGCAGCAGAAGATACTCGAAGAGACGGAAAACACACTTGCTGCGTTTCTGCTCGAATTAAAAGAAGAAAACGAGAGACTCAAAGATACCCGGAGCCCGAATGCCGGGATGGAAGACACCGCAAATGACACGCCTCAACCCGCTGAAACAAAGCGGCGGCCTGACATTCCGGATCATATTGAAGCGCTGATCAGTGAAGTGGAACGCGCTGAAAATGACGAAAACAAAGGCGGGCGTTCGTTTGAAGAGCAGGTTTCAGATTTATACGAACAAGGGCTCACTCCGGGCGAAATCGCCAAAAGGATGAAGAGCGGAAAGACGGAAATCGAGCTGTTTTTAAAATTTCGCGGCAAAGCTGTAAAGGATTCTTGATTGTCGCATAAAGCTGTGTTATATTATTTCTTGGTGTTAAATACACACGCTTAACGATTTATGCAGAGGGTGCTGCAGGCGGCAGTTCTGCACAAAAATGACCTAAGCGGAGGAAAAAAACCATTTTATTAGGAGGAAATCACATGTCAGTTATTTCTATGAAACAATTGCTTGAAGCTGGTGTTCACTTCGGTCACCAAACACGCCGTTGGAACCCAAAAATGAAGCGTTACATTTTCACGGAGCGTAACGGAATCTACATCATTGACCTTCAAAAAACAGTGAAAAAAGTAGAGGAAGCTTACAACTTCACGAAAAACCTTGCTGCTGAAGGCGGAAAAATCCTTTTCGTCGGCACAAAAAAACAAGCCCAGGATTCTGTTAAAGAAGAAGCTGTACGCTCTGGCATGTTCTATGTCAACCAACGCTGGTTGGGCGGAACACTGACAAACTTCGAAACAATCCAAAAACGTATTAAACGTTTGAAAGACATTGAAAAAATGCAAGAAAACGGTACGTTTGAAGTACTTCCGAAAAAAGAAGTTGTTCAATTAAAAAAAGAATTAGAGCGTCTTGAAAAATTCCTAGGCGGAATTAAAGATATGAAGGGTCTTCCTGATGCATTATTCATCATCGATCCTCGCAAAGAGCGCATCGCTGTTGCGGAAGCTCGCAAATTGAACATTCCTATCATCGGAATCGTAGATACAAACTGTGATCCTGATGAAATTGATGTCGTAATCCCTGCAAACGATGACGCGATCCGCGCTGTCAAACTTCTTACTTCAAAAATGGCAGACGCTATCTTGGAAGCGAAGCAAGGCGAAGAAGAAGCGGTAGCTGAAGAAACTGCACCTGAAACAGAAACGACAACTGCGTAACCTAATCAAAAGGTGATAAGAGGGACTGCCTTTTATCACCTTTTTTCAAGAAAAATGTATCTATACATATCTTGTTTACACATATAAGGAGGAATAAACATGGCTATTACTGCACAGCAGGTAAAAGAACTGCGTCAAAAAACAGGCGCGGGTATGATGGATTGTAAAAAAGCGTTAACTGAAACTGACGGAGATATGGACAAAGCAATCGACCTTCTAAGAGAAAAAGGAATTGCTAAAGCGGCTAAAAAAGCTGACCGTATTGCTGCTGAAGGTTCTACGCTTATTAAAACGGACGGCAACAAAGGCGTTATCTTAGAAGTAAACTCTGAAACTGATTTCGTTGCGAAAAACGAAGGCTTCAAAGAGCTTCTGAACACGCTTGCTGACCACCTTCTTGCAAACGCTCCGGCTGATCTTGAAGAAGCAATGGGACAAAAGATGGAAAACGGTTCTACTGTTGAAGAATACATCACAAGCAACGTTGCTAAAATCGGAGAGAAAATCACTCTTCGCCGTTTTGCCGTTCTTACAAAAGAAGACAGCGACGCTTTCGGCGCTTACCTTCACATGGGAGGCCGCATCGGCGTATTATCTGTTCTTAGCGGAACAACTGATGAAGATCTTGCGAAAGACATCGCTATGCACGTTGCTGCAGTAAACCCTCGCTACATTTCTCGCGACCAAGTGTCTGAAGAAGAAGCGAACCATGAGCGTCAAATTCTGACTCAGCAAGCCCTTCAAGAAGGTAAACCTGAAAACATCGTTGCTAAAATGGTTGAAGGCCGTCTGAACAAGTTCTTCGAAGAAATTTGCCTGTTAGACCAAGCTTTCGTTAAAAACCCAGACGAAAAAGTGAAACAAGTTGTGGCTGCGAAAAAAGCAACAGTTCAAACTTACGTCCGCTACGAAGTTGGAGAAGGTATTGAAAAACGCCAAGAAAACTTTGCTGAAGAAGTTATGAACCAAGTGAAAAAATAATGGTGAAAAGCCTTGGCGAATCTTTCGCCGCTTTTCAGGCAGTATAGGGGACACAACTTGTGTTCCCTATTTTTAAAACTATATTTACAAACCTTTTTTTCTCTTGCATAATAGGAAACGGCAATGTTTACACTTGGAGGTTATCATGGAAAAACCAAAATACAATCGTATCGTTCTAAAGCTTAGCGGAGAAGCATTGGCAGGGGAACAGGGAAACGGAATTAATCCGACTGTCATTCAATCCATAGCAAAACAGGTAAAAGAAATCGCTGAGCTTGACGTCGAAGTAGCCGTAGTCGTAGGCGGCGGCAACTTATGGCGCGGAAAAACAGGCAGTGACTTAGGAATGGACCGTGCGACGGCCGATTATATGGGTATGCTTGCGACTGTCATGAACTCACTTGCTTTGCAGGACAGCCTCGAAACACTCGGAATCCAGTCCAGAGTGCAAACATCAATTGAAATGCGGCAGGTCGCTGAGCCGTACATCAGAAGAAAAGCCATCCGCCACTTGGAGAAAAAACGTGTCGTTATTTTTGCCGCGGGTACAGGAAATCCTTATTTCTCTACGGACACAACCGCAGCACTGCGGGCCGCTGAAATTGAAGCGGATGTGATCTTAATGGCTAAAAATAATGTCGACGGTGTTTATAATGCCGATCCGAGAAAAGATGAATCCGCAGTAAAATACGAAACATTATCTTATCTCGATGTTTTAAAAGACGGGCTGGAAGTCATGGATTCTACAGCTTCTTCACTCTGTATGGATAATGATATTCCGCTGATCGTCTTTTCTATTATGGAAGAAGGAAACATTAAGCGCGCCGTAATCGGCGAATCAATCGGAACGATCGTGAGGGGGAAATAACGTGTCAAACGAAGTATTAACACAAACGAAAGAACGTATGGAAAAAGCGGTTGCCGCTTATTCTCGTGAATTGGCGTCAGTCCGCGCGGGACGTGCCAATCCGTCTCTATTAGATAAAGTAACAGTTGAATACTACGGTGCCCAAACACCTTTAAACCAGCTGTCTTCCATCAATGTGCCTGAAGCTCGTATGCTGGTTGTCACACCGTATGATAAAACAGCGATCGGCGATATTGAAAAAGCGATTTTAAAAGCGGATCTTGGCGTAACACCTACAAGTGACGGCACAATCATCCGCATCGCCATCCCTGCTTTGACGGAAGAAAGACGGAAAGAACTTGTCAAAGTGGTGAAAAAATACGCGGAAGAAGCGAAAGTGGCAGTCCGTAATGTACGCCGTGACAGCAACGATGAACTCAAAAAACTTGAGAAAAACGGTGACATTACTGAAGATGAGCTGCGTGCTTCTAATGAAGACGTTCAAAAGCTGACAGATGAGTATGTGTCAAAAATTGACAGTGTTACAAAAGACAAAGAAAAAGAAATCATGGAAGTTTAATGAAAAACTCTGTACAATAGATAATGTGAAAAGACCCTCTCATGTTTACAGGGGGTTTTTTTGTTAATACTGTTGATTAACATTGATCATCAGCAACGCAACCTTTTTGGGTGACGGAGGAATCTCATGCTCAACATACTCAAAAATTGGAAGAATCAGCAGAATGCGGCTTCCAACTTAGAACGGTATACAAAAGAAGACATACTGAAGGGTGAAATTCCCGCACACATTGCCATCATTATGGACGGGAACGGACGCTGGGCGAAAAAACGCTCACTTCCGCGAATTGCCGGACATCATGAAGGAATGAAAGTGGTAAAAAGAGTCACGAAGCTTGCAAACCAGCTGGGCGTCAAAGTTCTGACTCTATATGCCTTTTCTACGGAAAACTGGAAACGTCCGAAAATGGAAGTGGACTTTTTGATGAAGCTTCCGGAAGAGTTTTTGAACACGTATCTTCCTGAATTAATCGAGGAAAATGTGCGGGTGAAAATCATCGGGGATGAATCCGCGCTTCCTTCCCATACGTACAAGGCGATAGAAAAGGCTGTAAAAGATACTGAACAAAATGACGGACTGATTCTTAATTTTGCCTTGAACTACGGCGGACGGACAGAGATCGTAAATGCTGCAAAAGCACTCGCTGAGCGGGTGAAAGACGGCTCATTGAATATCGAAGACATTGATGAAGCGCTTTTCTCCGATCATTTAATGACTGAATCGATACAGGATCCGGAGCTTCTTATCAGAACGAGCGGAGAAATCAGGCTGAGCAACTTTATGCTTTGGCAGGTGGCTTACAGCGAATTCGTTTTTACAGATGTCTTGTGGCCTGACTTTAAAGAAAATCACTTTTTACAGGCATTGGGAGAATATCAACAGCGGGGCCGGAGGTTTGGCGGAATTTAGAGGATGGTGGAAATGAAACAAAGATTGTTAACAGGTGTTCTGGCGGCGGCACTATTTTTATTTTTAGTTATTTTCGGAGGATTGCCGTTCACCGTATTTGTTTACGCAATGGGAAGTATAGCGCTTTTTGAGCTTTTGCGGATGAAAAAGCTCAGGTTTTTTTCATTTCCGGGACTGATCAGCCTGCTGTTATTGTGGCTGTTTATAATGCCGGGCAAATATCATTTCTTTGATGCGAAAATTGAAGTGACGATTTTCGCTGTACTGATATTGCTCAGTTACACCGTGCTGGTGAAAAACACCTTCACCTTTGATGAGGTCGGTTTTATCGTCCTCGCGACGATTTATATCGGGTTATGTTTTCATTATTTTATCGAAATCAGAAACATTGAAACAAGCGGGCTTTTATATATTTTTTATGCCTGTGTTGTCATATGGTCGACAGATTCCGGCGCATATTTCGTCGGAAAATCGCTCGGGAAACGTAAGCTGTGGCCTGAAATCAGTCCTAACAAAACAGTGGAAGGATTTCTCGGCGGCATTATTATCGCCCTCATATGTACAGCAGTATTTCAGCTGTTTGCAGGTCTTCCGATTTCATATCCGCTTCTGCTTTTGATTACGCTGGTTTTGTCTGTTTTCGGACAGATCGGGGATTTAGTGGAATCAGCGCTCAAACGGCATTATGAAGTAAAGGATTCGGGGAAAATCCTGCCGGGGCACGGCGGTATTTTAGATCGATTTGACAGCTTTTTGTTTGTCATGCCGTTCTTATACTTTCTGCTTGCGCTTTTTTCATAAGAAAGGCTAATATGAAAATAAGATCGATCTGGACGCATAGAATGGGAGTGGCATTTTGAAGAATATTTGTCTTTTAGGAGCAACAGGATCAATAGGGGAGCAAACGCTTGATGTATTGCGTATGCATCAAGACCAATTTCGTCTCGTCTCAATGACATTCGGCAAAAATGCCGAGAAGGCGATTCCGTTAATCAAAACCTTTCAGCCGAAATTTGTAGCGGTCGGCGACATGGATACATATCAAAAAGTGAAAGAAGCGTCTTTTTCTCATGAATGTCAAATCGGTATCGGAGAAGAAGGCCTGATTGAAGCGGCAGTCATGGATGAAGTGGATATCGTTGTCAACGCGCTGCTCGGAAGCGTCGGATTAATCCCGACGTTAAAAGCGATTGAACAGAAAAAAACAATCGCGCTTGCAAATAAGGAAACTCTCGTTACTGCCGGGCATATAGTGAAAGGACACGCAAAACAATACGGTGTGCCTCTCTTGCCGGTTGACAGCGAACATTCCGCTATTTTTCAGGCGCTTCAAGGCGAGAAAAATAAAAACATCGAACGCCTGATTATTACAGCATCCGGCGGAAGCTTCAGAGATAAGACACGGCAGGAGCTTGAATCAGTGACGATAGAAGATGCGCTGAATCACCCAAACTGGTCGATGGGCGCAAAAATCACGATTGATTCGGCTACAATGATGAATAAAGGGCTTGAAGTCATTGAGGCGCATTGGCTGTTTGATATTCCGTATGAACAAATTGACGTTGTTTTACATAAGGAGAGCATCATTCACTCGATGGTTGAATTTCACGACAGAAGTGTCATTGCCCAGCTTGGCAATCCGGATATGAGAGTGCCGATTCAATACGCGCTGACATATCCTGACCGGCTGCCTCTCCCTGAAACAAAAAGACTTGAATTATGGGAGATCGGGAGCCTTCATTTTGCGAAAGCTGATTTTGAAAGGTTCCGCTGCTTACAATTTGCCTTTGAATCGGGTAAAATAGGGGGAACGATGCCGACGGTCTTAAATGCGGCGAATGAAGAGGCCGTTGCTGCTTTTCTGGCCGGACACATTTCGTTTTTAGCTATTGAGGACCTGATTGAAAAAGCACTGCATCGTCACAGCGTGATTCAGCATCCGAGTCTTGCGGATATTCAAGAAGTGGACAAAGACACCCGGGGATACGTCAATTCAATACTCACATAAGGTGGTATGTTCGTGAATACAGTTATAGCGTTTATTATTATTTTCGGAACGCTCGTTTTCTTCCATGAACTGGGGCATTTATTGCTTGCCCAAAGAGCGGGGATTCTCTGCCGTGAATTTGCAATCGGCTTTGGCCCTAAAATTTTCTCATTTAAAAAAAATGAAACCGTATATACGATCAGGCTCCTTCCGATCGGCGGTTTCGTCCGCATGGCCGGTGAAGATCCGGAGATGATTGAAGTTAAACCCGGTTATACCGTCGGGCTTCTTTTTAATAAAGACGACCAGGTTGAGAAAGTCATTATTAATCAAAAAGAAAAATACCCCGATGCGTTAATTATTGAAGTAGAGACGGCTGATCTTGAGCATGAAATGAAAATTTCCGGGTACGAGCAGGGGAAAGAAGACGAACTGTCAAGCTTTACAGTCAGTCAAACCTCTTTTTTCATCGTAGACGGAGAAGAAGTGCAAATCGCGCCGTACAATCGCCAATTCGGATCAAAGCCTGTCTGGAAACGGATTAAGGCCATCGCTGCCGGTCCGATTATGAACTTCATTTTAGCGTATGTCATTCTTGTCATGCTCGGTTTCATACAAGGCGTGCCTTCCAATCAGCCTGAGCTCGGGAAGCTGACAGATAACGGACGCGCAGCGGCTGCGGGTTTACAAGAAGGCGACCGCATTCAAAGCATTAACGGAGAAAAAATGCGGTCATGGACCGATATTGTTACTGCGGTAAAAGAAAATCCGGGAAAAAAAATAGACGTTGCCGTCAAAAGGGATGGCAAGCCGCTTCATATTTCGGTTACACCTGAAGCGGTAAAAGATGAAAACAAAAACACAATCGGCCGTTTCGGCTCTTATGCCCCGACTGAAAAGGGCGCTTTTGCGGCTATCTCATACGGGGCCACGTCAACGGTTGATGTGACAAAAGCGATCCTGACCAATCTGGGCAAGCTGGTTACGGGACAGTTTAAGCTTGATATGCTCGCAGGCCCCGTCGGAATTTACGATATGACAGATCAGGTTGCAAAAACGGGCATTATCAACCTATTCCAGTTCGCTGCGTTCTTAAGCATCAATCTCGGAATCGTCAACCTGCTGCCGATTCCGGCGCTTGACGGCGGAAGACTGCTGTTTTTATTCATTGAAGCAATCCGCGGCAAACCGATTAACCGTGACAAGGAAGCGTTTGTTGTGTTTATCGGCGTGGCTTTCTTAATGCTTCTTATGCTGGTTGTCACATGGAACGATATCCAGCGCTTATTCTTATAATTGACTAGTAAATAAATCAGAGGTGCGAAGACATGAGACAAAGTTTGACGCTTATTCCGACTCTGAGGGAAGTGCCGGCTGACGCTGAAGCAAAAAGCCATAAGCTTCTTTTACGAGCGGGATTTATCAGACAAAATACGAGCGGGATTTACAGCTATATGCCCCTTGCTTACAGGGTCATTCAAAACATTCAGAACATCGTGCGTGAAGAAATGGAAAAAATCAACGCAGTGGAAATGCTGATGCCAGCCCTTCAGCAGGCCGAAACTTGGCAGGAATCAGGCAGATGGTATACGTACGGGCCTGAATTAATGCGGTTAAAAGACCGTCACGGCCGTGAATTTGCTTTAGGAGCGACACATGAGGAAGTTATTACGTCACTCGTGCGCGATGAGGTTAAATCTTATAAGCGTCTGCCGCTGACTCTTTATCAGATCCAGTCTAAATTCAGAGATGAAAAACGCCCTCGTTTCGGATTATTGCGGGGCCGTGAATTTATTATGAAGGATGCATATTCTTTCCATTCTTCTGAAGAGAGCCTGGAGGAAACGTACCAAAACATGTACAGCGCGTACAGCAGCATTTTCGCCCGCTGCGAATTAAACGTCCGCCCGGTTATTGCTGATTCAGGCGCAATGGGAGGAAAAGACACGCATGAGTTTATGGCTCTTTCTGAAATAGGGGAAGATACCATTGCTTATTCCGACGAATCCCCTTATGCGGCAAACACGGAAATGGCGGAAGTTGTCATGAACAGCGAGCCTTCGAATGAAAAACCAGAGGCGCTTGAGAAAATCGATACGCCGAATGTCAAAAGCATTGAAGAACTTTCTGCTTTCTTACAAATCGAGCCGAGTGCTTGCATCAAGTCTATTCTGTTTAAAGCGGATGATCGGTTTGTTCTCGTTTTAGTCAGAGGGGATCATGAGGTCAATGACGTAAAAGTGAAAAATCTTCTCAATGCAGAAGTGGTTGAGCTTGCGTCATATGAAGAAGCAGCAGAAAAACTCGGAACGGAGCCCGGATTTATCGGCCCTGTCGGTGTTGATTCAGATATTGAGATTTATGCCGACCAAGCCGTGAAAGTCATGGTGAATGCTGTCAGCGGTGCGAATGAAAAAGACCGCCATTACCGGAACGTTAATATTGAACGCGACGCTACCGTTAAAGAATATGCTGATCTCCGAATCATTCAGGAAGGCGATCCGTCTCCTGACGGAAAAGGAACGATCCGTTTCGCAGAAGGTATCGAAGTCGGACAAGTCTTTAAACTCGGCACGCGTTATTCTGAGGCAATGAATGCGACATATCTTGATGAAAACGGACGTGCGCAGCCAATGCTGATGGGATGCTACGGAATCGGCGTATCCAGAACGCTTTCCGCAATCGCTGAACAGCACCATGACGAGAAAGGCCTGATCTGGCCGAAAAGTGTTGCTCCGTATGACCTTCACATTTTGGCTTTAAACATGAAAAATGAAGCGCAAAAGGAACTCGCTGAACAGCTGTACGGCAAATTCCAAGCGGAAGGCTATGACGTGTTATACGATGACCGTGCGGAACGCGCCGGCGTAAAATTCGCTGATTCTGACCTGATCGGCCTTCCGATCCGCATCACTGTCGGAAAACGTGCCGACGAAGGCATTGTTGAAGTGAAAATCCGCAAAACCGGCGAATCAGCCGAAGTTTCAGTGGATGAGCTGTCTGAATTTATCAAGACGAAGTAATCAGCATAACGAATTGGTGAAAACCATGCTAAAATAGAGAAAAAAGAAGGTACCTCATCACCATCGGAGGTACCTTCACTTATGATGTTTTTAGGGAGGGATACTGTCTGAATGGAACAGTTATCAGTAAACAGAAGACAGTTTCAGATTCTTCTGCAGCAGCTTAATATGACAGATGATACCTTCATGACGTACTTTGAAGACGGAGAGATTGATAAACTGACAATTCATAAAGCACAAAAGGCTTGGCATTTTCAATTTCGCTTTAAGGCTCTTTTGCCGTATCAAATATATGACGCGTTTATGATGAGATTGACACAATCATTTGCTCACATTGCCCGCGTCACGTCGTCGATTAAAGTCATTGACCCGGCAGTCAGCGAGGAGCTGGTGCAAGATTATTGGACACGCTGCATTGAAGAGCTTGAAGGTACCTCGCCGCCGATGGTGGCTTTGTTAAATCAGCAGAAGCCGAAGCTCATGGGGAACAAACTGATCGTCAAAACAAAAACCGATACAGAAGCATCGGCCCTTAAAAATAAATACAGCTCACTTATCCAGCAAAGCTACCGCCAGTTTGGCTTTCCTGACCTTCAGCTCGATACGGAAATTTTTGTGTCTGACCAAGAAGTGCAGAAATTCCGGGAGCAAAAGCTTGCCGAAGACCAAGAGCGGGCAATGCAGGCTCTGATCGAAATGGAGAAGAAGGAGAAAGAGGGCGATGAGGACCAGGCGCCGTCAGGGCCGCTTGTCATCGGCTACCAAATTAAAGAAAATGAAGAGATTCGGACGCTTGACAGCATCATGGATGAAGAAAGAAGAATTACGGTGCAAGGTTATGTTTTTGATGCCGAAACACGTGAGCTGAAAAGCGGACGCACGCTCTGCATTTTTAAAATTACTGACTACACAAACAGCATTTTAATTAAAATGTTTGCAAGAGAAAAAGAAGACGCCGCCTTAATGAAAACGCTGAAAAAAGGCATGTGGGTGAAAGCAAGGGGAAGCATCCAAAATGATACGTTTGTCAGAGACCTCGTCATGATTGCAAACGATGTAAATGAAGTAAAAGCAAAAAACCGTGAAGATACTGCCCCTGAAGGCGAAAAACGGGTGGAGCTTCATCTGCATTCTCCGATGAGCCAAATGGATGCCGTAACGGGCATCGGAAAGCTTGTGGAACAGGCAAAAAAATGGGGGCATGAAGCGATCGCATTAACAGACCATGCTGTCGTACAGTCTTTCCCGGATGCATATGCCGCGGCGAAAAAGCACGGAATTAAAATGATTTACGGGATGGAAGCCAATATCGTTGATGATGGTGTTCCGATCGCGTACAACCCTGCGCATCGTCTGCTTGAAGAAGATACTTATGTCGTATTTGACGTTGAAACGACGGGTTTGTCGGCCGTATACGATACCATAATTGAGCTTGCGGCAGTCAAAATAAGAGGCGGAGAAATCATAGATAAATTTGAAGCGTTCGCCAATCCCCATCACCCGCTGTCGGCAACGACGATTGAACTTACCGGTATTACGGATGACATGGTTCGTGACGCTCCGGATGTTGTTGATGTAGTGCGGGATTTCAAGGAATGGATCGGCGATGATGTGCTTGTGGCACACAACGCAAGCTTTGATATGGGATTTTTAAATGTGGCGTACAAACGTCTCCTGAAAACGGAAAAAGCGAAAAACCCGGTCATTGATACGCTTGAACTTGCGCGTTTCCTTTATCCTGAATTTAAAAATCACCGCTTAAATACGTTATGTAAGAAATTTGATATTGAATTAACCCAGCACCACCGTGCGGTTTTTGACGCAGAGGCGACAGGCTACCTGCTGTTAAAAATGCTGAAAGATGCCGCCGAAAGAGATATTCATTATCATGACCAGCTGAATGAGAACATGGGGCAATCCAATGCTTACCAAAGATCCAGACCGTATCACGCAACATTGCTTGCCGTAAATGAAACCGGCCTGAAAAACTTGTTTAAGCTTGTATCCATTTCTCATATTCACTATTTCTACAGAGTGCCGCGCATTCCGAGATCACAGCTTAATAAATACAGGGAAGGCCTTTTAATCGGTTCTGCCTGTGACAGGGGAGAGGTCTTTGAAGGCATGATGCAAAAATCGCCTGAAGAGGTCGAAGATATCGCTTCCTTCTATGATTATCTTGAAGTGCAGCCGCCGGAAGTATACAGGCATCTGTTGCAGCTTGAACTCGTCCGTGATGAAAAAGCGCTGAAAGAAATCATCGCGAATATTACAAAGCTCGGTGAGAAATTGAATAAGCCCGTCGTCGCAACGGGAAATGTCCACTATTTAAACGATGAGGACAAAATTTACCGGAAGATCTTAATTTCCTCCCAAGGCGGCGCCAATCCGTTAAACCGGCATGAACTGCCGAAAGTGCACTTTAGAACCACTGACGAAATGCTTGACGCTTTCTCCTTTTTAGGCGGGGAAAAAGCGAAAGAAATCGTCGTCACGAATACGCAAAAAGTCACCTCGATGATTGAGGACATCAAACCGATTAAAGATGATCTGTACACGCCGAAAATTGAAGGCGCCGATGAAGAAATCCGTGAAATGAGCTACCAGCGCGCCCGAAGCATTTATGGCGAAGAACTGCCTGAAATTGTGGAAGCGAGAATAGAAAAAGAGCTGAAAAGTATTATCGGCCACGGTTTTGCCGTTATTTATCTTATTTCTCATAAGCTTGTAAAACGGTCACTCGATGACGGTTATCTTGTCGGCTCACGGGGATCGGTCGGTTCGTCACTTGTGGCGACGTTAACGGAAATCACTGAAGTAAACCCTCTCGCTCCGCACTATGTGTGCCCGAGCTGCAGGTATTCCGAGTTCTTTAATGACGGCTCAGTCGGTTCAGGCTTTGACCTTCCGGATAAAAGCTGTCCGAATTGCGGCGCGTCTTTGAAAAAAGACGGGCATGATATTCCGTTTGAAACCTTTTTAGGATTTAAAGGAGATAAAGTGCCCGATATTGACTTGAACTTCTCGGGTGAGTATCAGCCGCATGCCCATAATTATACGAAGGTTTTATTCGGTGAAGATAACGTGTACCGTGCGGGGACCATCGGCACCGTTGCTGAAAAGACGGCGTACGGGTATGTGAAAGGCTATGCGGGTGATCACAATCTTCATATGCGCGGCGCGGAAATCGACCGCCTCGTGCAGGGCTGTACAGGCGTCAAAAGAACGACTGGACAGCACCCGGGGGGAATTATCGTTGTGCCGGATTATATGGATATTTACGATTTTTCACCGATTCAATTCCCGGCGGATGCGACGGGCTCTGAATGGAAAACGACTCACTTTGATTTCCATTCCATTCATGACAACTTGCTGAAGCTTGATATATTAGGGCACGATGATCCGACAGTCATCCGTATGCTTCAGGATTTAAGCGGTATTGACCCGAAAACGATACCGACCGATGACCCCGAAGTGATGAAAATATTCCAAGGGACTGAATCTCTCGGTGTAACCGAAGAACAAATCGGCTGTAAAACGGGAACGCTCGGTATTCCTGAATTCGGAACGCGGTTTGTACGGCAAATGCTTGAGGATACAAAGCCGACGACGTTTTCTGAGCTTGTCCAAATTTCCGGCCTTTCCCACGGAACTGACGTATGGCTCGGCAATGCCCAGGAATTGATCCACAACAATACGTGTGAACTCAGTGAAGTGATCGGCTGCCGTGACGATATCATGGTTTACCTGATCTATCAGGGGCTCGAGCCGTCACTGGCCTTTAAAATTATGGAGTTTGTCCGTAAAGGAAAGGGCCTCACGCCTGAATGGGAAGAAGAAATGAAAAATAACAATGTACCGAACTGGTATATTGATTCGTGCAAAAAAATTAAATATATGTTCCCGAAAGCCCACGCCGCCGCGTATGTGTTAATGGCGGTGCGGATCGCATATTTTAAAGTGCACCACGCGCTTTTATATTACGCCGCTTATTTTACCGTGCGTGCCGATGACTTTGACATTGACACGATGATTAAAGGCTCGACTGCCATCAGAGCGGTGATGGATGAGATCAGCTCTAAAGGGCTTGATGCTTCGCCGAAGGAAAAAAACCTCCTTACCGTGTTAGAGCTTGCGCTTGAAATGTGTGAACGCGGCTTTTCCTTCCAGAAGGTTGATTTATACCGGTCAAGCGCTTCGGAATTTATCATTGACGGCAACAGTCTGATTCCGCCGTTCAACTCGATACCGGGGCTTGGAACAAACGCCGCTCTTAATATCGTGAAAGCGCGTGAAGAAGGGGAATTCCTTTCTAAAGAGGACCTTCAGAAAAGAGGTAAAGTGTCAAAAACCATTTTAGAGTATTTAGATCGGCACGGCTGTCTGGAGTCGCTGCCTGACCAAAACCAGTTATCACTGTTTTAAAGCCCGTGTAAGTAAGGCTTGCGATGGAGATTGATTTGCATAAAATATATGGTTATGGTATAGTTTTATTGGAAATGCTAACGATTACCGAGGCAAAGAGTGGGGAAACCCGCTCTTTTGTATTGAACAGGCAATTTTGCCTCGACATGTCCATCGTTTTCTTAAAGCCCCTGCTCTTTTGAAGCAGGGTTTTTATGCAGAGAAGACGGCTGATATGATATCGCCAGCACAAGGAGGAAAAACATGAGCAAAAAAGTGACTGATACCGTTCAAGAAATGGCTCAGCCCATACTAGATGACCTTCAGCTTGAACTCGTAGACATTGAATTTGTCAAAGAGGGTCAAAACTGGTTCCTTCGCGTGTTTATTGATTCCGATGACGGTGTTGATATTGAGGAGTGCGCCAAAGTCAGCGAAGCGTTAAGCGAAAAGCTGGATGAGGCCGATCCGATTACTCAAAACTACTTTCTTGAAGTATCCTCTCCTGGAGCCGAGCGCCCATTAAAGAAAAAAGCCGACTTCGAAAAATCACTTGGTAAAAATGTTTATATGAAAACGTACGAACCGATTGACGGTTTAAAAGTGTTTGAAGGCAAATTGGCTGAATTTGATGGACAAACTGCTACAATAGAGATGACGGTCAAAACAAGAAAGAAACGGGTCAATATTCCGTACGAAAAAATAGCTAACGCAAGATTAGCTGTAACATTTCATTAATTGAGTATAAGTGTTTAAGGGGGGAGACCGCTAACATGAGCAGTGAACTATTAGATGCTCTCACTATTCTTGAAAAAGAAAAAGGCATCAGTAAAGACATTATCATCGAAGCAATTGAAGCTGCCTTAATTTCTGCCTATAAGCGAAATTTTAACCAGGCGCAAAACGTACGGGTTGATTTGAACCGTGAGACGGGCACCATTCGTGTGTTCGCCAGAAAAGACGTTGTAGACGAGGTGTATGATTCAAGGCTTGAAATCTCGCTCGACGACGCCCAAAGCATCCATCCGAACTATCTTGTCGGAGATGTTGTTGAAATAGAAGTGACACCTAAAGATTTCGGGCGAATTGCCGCGCAAACGGCGAAACAAGTCGTGACGCAGCGTGTCCGCGAAGCTGAGCGCGGTGTGATTTATTCGGAATTTATCGATCGTGAAGAAGACATCATGACGGGAATTGTACAGCGCTTAGACAGCAAATTTATTTACGTGTCTCTCGGCAAGATTGAAGCGCTGCTGCCCGTTAATGAACAAATGCCGAATGAAAGCTACAAACCGCACGACCGGATTAAGGTATTTATCACCAAGGTCGAAAAAACAACAAAGGGACCGCAAATTTATGTATCAAGAACACATCCTGGTCTTTTAAAGCGTCTTTTTGAAATAGAAGTGCCGGAAATTTATGACGGAACCGTTGAGCTGAAATCTGTTGCCAGAGAAGCAGGCGACCGTTCTAAAATCTCCGTCCGCACTGACGATCCTGATGTAGATCCGGTCGGCTCATGCGTCGGTCCGAAAGGTCAGCGCGTGCAGGCGATCGTTAACGAGCTGAAAGGCGAAAAAATTGATATCGTCAACTGGTCTGACGATCCGGTTGAATTTGTTGCCAATGCGCTCAGCCCGTCCAAAGTGCTGGAGGTCATCGTCAACGAAGAAGAAAAAGCAACCACTGTCATCGTCCCTGATTACCAGCTTTCTCTGGCAATCGGAAAAAGAGGGCAGAACGCCCGCTTAGCTGCGAAACTGACAGGCTGGAAGATTGATATCAAAAGCGAAACGGATGCAAGAGACCTTGGCATCTATCCGAGAGAGCATGAAGAAGATGAAGATTTAGAGCCGCTCTTTATGGAGCCTGAAACAGCCGAATCGGATGAATAAGAGGTGACTTTAGGTGAATAAGCGAAAAAAAATTCCTCTGCGCAAATGCGTGGCAACGGGGGAAATGAAGCCTAAAAAGGAACTGATCCGAATTGTCCGTTCTAAAGAAGGCGAGATCTCAGTCGATCCGACCGGAAAAAAGAACGGACGGGGTGCCTACATCACCCTTGAAAAAGAATGCATCTTAGCTGCGAAAAAGAAAAACACATTGCAAAATCAATTTCAATCACAAATCGATGACCAGATTTTCGAAGAATTGCTGGAACTGGCGGAAAAGGTGAAAAAATAACATGTCTGGAATGGAATGGTTTCCCTTGCTGGGTCTGGCCAATCGAGCTCGTAAGGTCGTGTCAGGCGAGGACTTGGTTATAAAAGAAATTAGAAATGCGCGTGCAAAGCTTGTTCTGCTGACAGAAGATGCATCAGCGAATACTGCAAAGAAAGTATCCGACAAATGCAATTATTATAAAGTGCCCTATAAAAAAGTCGAAAGCCGCGCGGATCTCGGCCGCTCTATCGGCAAGGAATCACGTGTCGTTGTCGCCGTCACTGACCAAGGTTTTGCGAATAAGCTGATCAGCTTGCTCGATTAATATTTTTGGGGGTGAACGAATGGCTAAAATGAGAGTATACGAATATGCAAAAGCCATCAATGTTTCAAGTAAGGAAATTTTGACGGCGCTGAAAAACATGGATATAGTAGTAAATAACCATATGGCAACGCTTGAAGAAAAGACCATTAAGCAGCTTGATGCGAAATTTAAAAAAGGCGGCGCCGGTGTTAAATCTCAAAAGCCTGCGGAAACGAACAAAAACAAGCAGCCGCAAGGGGTTAATCAGCAGTCTGCTGGAAATCAACCAAACAAAATTCGAGACGGAAAGAAGAATGACGTGCAGAATAATCAATTTAACAAAAACAAGAAGAATAACAACAACAACAAAAACAAACGCAATCACAACAACAAAAATCAGCATCAGCAAAAACCGCTGAAGCCGAAAAAAGAGCTTCCTGAAAAAATTACGTTTTCAGGCACTTTATCAGTCGGAGCCTTAGCCGAGGAACTTGGCAAAGAACCGTCTGAAATCATTAAAAAACTCATGCTTCTCGGCGTAATGGCCACCATTAACCAGGAGCTTGACAAAGACACAATCGAACTGATCGCATCCGAATACGGTGTGGAAACAGAAGAAGTGATTGTTCTAGAAGAAACTGAGCTCGAAAAGTACGAAGACGCTGACAAAGAAGAAGATCTTCAAATCCGTCCGCCAGTCGTAACGATTATGGGCCACGTTGACCACGGGAAAACAACGCTTCTCGACAGCATCCGAAAAACAAAGGTTGTTGAAGGGGAAGCCGGCGGAATTACGCAGCATATCGGTGCATACCAAATCGAAGAAAACGGCAAAAAAATCACGTTTCTTGATACACCGGGACACGCGGCTTTCACAACGATGCGTGCGCGCGGTGCGGAAGTAACCGATATTACGATTTTAGTCGTAGCGGCCGATGACGGCGTTATGCCGCAAACAGTCGAAGCCATCAATCACGCAAAAGCGGCTGAAGTTCCGATTATCGTTGCTGTGAATAAAATTGATAAAGAAAGCGCAAACCCTGACCGTGTCATGCAGGAGCTTACGGAATACGGACTTGTTCCTGAAGCATGGGGAGGAGAAACGATTTTCGTTCCGCTATCCGCTCTTTCCGGCAAGGGAATCGATGAGCTTGTCGAAATGATTCTGCTTGTCAGTGAGGTAGAGGAGCTGAAAGCCAATCCGAACCGCCAGGCAAAAGGAACGGTTATTGAAGCCGAGCTTGATAAAGGCAGAGGATCGGTTGCGACATTACTCGTTCAAACGGGAACATTGCATGTCGGTGATCCGATCGTTGTCGGAAACACATTCGGCCGCGTGCGGGCAATGGTCAATGATCTCGGCCGCCGCGTGAAAACAGCCGGACCGTCAACACCTGTAGAAATTACGGGCCTTAACGACGTGCCGTTAGCAGGTGACCAATTCCTCGTCTTTAAAGACGAAAAAACTGCTCGTTCTGTCGGTGAGGCGCGCGCTTCTAAACAATTGGAAGAACAGCGCAGCGACAAAGCAAAGCTCAGCCTTGATGATCTGTTTGAACAAATCAAACAAGGCGATGTCAAAGACATTAACTTAATCGTGAAAGCTGACGTTCAAGGTTCAGCTGAAGCGTTAACGGCCGCTCTTCAAAAAATTGAAGTAGAAGGCGTTAAAGTGAAAATCATTCATACAGGGGTCGGTGCGATTACGGAATCAGACATTATTCTGGCTTCTGCATCAAATGCGATCGTTATCGGGTTTAATGTACGCCCTGACGGAAATGCTAAAAGTACGGCTGAAGCTGAAAATGTAGACATCCGCCTTCACCGTATCATTTACAAAGTCATCGACGAAATTGAAGCAGCGATGAAAGGTATGCTTGATCCTGAATACGAAGAGAAAATCATCGGTCAGGTTGAGGTCCGCCAAACGTTCAAAGTATCTAAAATCGGCACCATTGCCGGAGGCTATGTAACCGAAGGCACAATCACACGCGACAGCGGCCTGCGTCTGATCCGTGACGGCGTCGTAATCTTTGAAGGTGAAGTAGACGTTCTGAAACGCTTTAAAGATGATGTAAAAGAAGTTTCACAAGGATATGAATGTGGTATTACGATTAAGAAATACAATGACATTCGCGAAGGTGATATCCTTGAAGCGTATGTCATGCAGGAAATTGAAAGAAAGTGATCGGATTTGCGGAATGTGAATGCATCATTTATGATGCGGGATCATTAAAGGAGAAGCGCGCTGTTTTGAAGCGGATCATCACAAGGGTTCGAAATAAGTTCAACGTGTCTGCTGCTGAAATCGGCTATCAGGACACTTGGCAGAGAACCAGCTTCGGAATCGCCGTGGTATCCTCCTCTCACGTTCAGGCGGAAAGGGAGCTGCAGCGCGTTCTCGCGTTTATTGACTCCTTTCCCGAAATTGAGCGGACGATCACTAGAACAGAGTGGTTTTAACTTAGAGGTGATTGAAATGAGTATGAGAGCAAACCGTGTCGGTGAGCAGATGAAAAAAGAGCTTGGGGATATTATCAGCCGTAAGCTGAAAGACCCGAGAATCGGTTTTCTGACTGTAACAGACGTACGTGTTTCTGGTGATTTACAAATTGCAAAGGTGTATATCTCTGTTCTCGGCGGAGAAAAGAAGAAAGAGGAAGCGCTGAAAGGGCTGGAGAAAGCGAAGGGATTTATCCGTTCAGAAATCGGCAGCCGAATCAGACTCCGCAAAACGCCCGAGCTTGAATTTGAATTCGATGAATCCATTGAATACGGAAACCGTATTGAAACATTGATTCATGAACTGCATTCAGATAAACCATCTGAATAATCCGGAAAAAGAGGATGGGCGTATGTCGTCTGTCCTCTTTTCTGCGTCTGAAAGACACAAATGAAAACAATTCAGAAGGAGCGTAGGGCAGATGGTTAACGGAGTTCTCCTTTTACATAAACCTGTCGGCATGACCTCGCACGATTGTGTGATGAAAATAAGAAAGCTGTTAAAAACAAAAAAAGTCGGGCATACGGGAACGCTTGATCCTGAAGTATCAGGCGTGCTGCCGATCTGTGTCGGACGGGCCACAAAAATCGTCGAGTACGTTACAGAAAAATCAAAAACGTACGATGCAGAGATCACCCTCGGTATTTCGACATCGACTGAAGATCAGACGGGGGAAACAATCAGCGTAAAACCTGTTGAGGCGCCGATAGCTGAGGAAGACATCGAAAACGTATTGGAAAGTCTTAAAGGGCCGCAAGAGCAAGTGCCGCCGATGTATTCCGCCGTTAAAGTCAACGGTAAAAAGCTGTATGAATATGCAAGAGCGGGAATTGAGGTAGAACGGCCGAAGCGAAAGATCACGATTGAAGACATAGCCCTCACTTCACCTGTCACGTATACGGATGACACCGCGTCGTTTCGTTTCAACGTAACGTGCACGAAAGGAACGTACGTCCGGACATTGGCGGTTACGATCGGTGAAAAGCTCGGCTACCCCGCTCATATGTCGCATCTTATCCGCACTGCTTCAGGAGATTTCAGCCTTGAAGAGTGTTTTACGTTTGAGGAGCTTGAACAGCAGGCAGCCAATGGCACTGTCGCGGATCACGCAGTACCGATTGAAAGAGCGCTTAATCATTTGCCGAAATGGGTCATAAGTGATACATTAGCTATGAAAGCGGAAAACGGGTCAGTATTTGAAACCCCGGCGCAATTTTCTGCAATGACAAGCGACGGCCGTATAGCGGTCTGTACTGAAGCCGGAGAATGTGTGGCCATTTATATGCCGCATCCTGCAAAAAAAGGACTGTTAAAACCGGCCAAAGTACTGATGCAAAAAAGCGAACAATAAGAAAAAAGGTGACCGTTCTGTGAAGACGATACATATTTCTCATCCGCATCATTTACAAAAGGAAGAGCAGGCAGCCTCAGTGATGGCTCTCGGCTACTTTGACGGCGTTCATTTAGGGCATCAAAAAGTAATCGGCACCGCCAGACATATTGCCGAAGAAAAAGGCCTTTCGCTGGCCGTAATGACATTCCATCCCCATCCGTCCCATGTTCTCGGCAGAGACAAAGAGCCTAAGGATTTGATTACGCCGCTTGAGGACAAGATCAGCCAGATTGAGCGTTTAGGCGCGGATGTGCTGTATGTCGTGAAGTTTGATGAAGCGTTTGCCGCTCTATCTCCCAAACAGTTTGCAGAGGATTATATTCTAGGGTTAAACGCCCGGCATGCCGTTGGGGGATTCGACTTTACGTATGGAAAATACGGAAAAGGCACGATGGATACACTGCCTCTTGATCTGGAAGGCAAGGCTGATTGCACGACTGTCGAGAAACTGACCGAGCAGGACAGGAAAATCAGTTCCACTTCTATTCGATCGGCGCTGCAAAACGGCGATGTTGAGCTGGCGCACACCCTTCTCGGACAGCCTTATTTCATAAAGGGCATTGTAATCCACGGTGATAAAAGAGGGCGGACCATCGGGTTTCCGACCGCGAATGTCGGTTTACATAACAGCTATATCGTACCTCCGACAGGCGTCTATGCCGTCAAGGCTGAGATAAACGGAAACGTTTATGAAGGGGTCTGCAATATCGGCTATAAACCGACGTTTTATGAAAAACGCCCGGATCAGCCGTCTATTGAAGTCCATTTGTTTGATTTTGACCAAAACATATACGGGGAAACCGTGAAAATTGAGTGGTATAAACGCATCCGGAGTGAACGGAAGTTTAACGGAATTGATGAATTAACCGCTCAAATCGAGAAAGATAAGCAGGAAGCGATCCGTTATTTCAGCAAATAACGGAAAGAAAGTGAAAAAGTGTACAAATTTTATTCTAAAATATTTGCATACGGGCGCGATTTTTAGTATCATATATTTCGTAGTCTTAAAACCATTGCTTGGCAATCCGAAGTCACCGACGGTTGCTAGGTAACTGGGGCTAATTATGATATGGAGGTGAAACAGGATGGCAATTACTCAAGAACGTAAAAACCAACTCATCAGCGAGTTTAAAACACACGAATCTGATACTGGATCTCCAGAAGTTCAGATCGCTATCCTAACAGACTCAATTAACAACTTGAACGAGCATTTGCGTACTCACAAGAAAGATCACCACTCACGTCGCGGTCTTCTTAAAATGGTAGGTAAACGTCGTAATCTTCTTACGTATCTGCGTAATAAAGACGTAACTCGTTACCGTGAGTTAATTAACAAACTAGGCTTACGTCGATAATCGTAAAAAGCGGGAGGATTCCCGCTTTTTTATCGTATTAAAGCGAAAAAAATGTTGATCAATACATTGAAATCCTTTTACATACTACTTTGACATTGATATGTTGAATTCATTTCGTTCATAATAGGAGTAATTGATTATTTCACACATAAAGAGAGGAGCTCGTAATCGAATGGGACAAGAGAAACATGTCTTTACCATAGATTGGGCCGGCAGACAGCTTACAGTAGAAACCGGCCAGCTTGCCAAACAGGCAAACGGCGCTGTCATGGTCCGCTACGGCGATACCGCAGTGCTCAGCACAGCAACTGCATCAAAAGAACCAAAACCGCTTGATTTTTTCCCGCTTACTGTTAACTATGAAGAAAGATTATACGCAGTAGGTAAAATTCCGGGCGGCTTTATTAAAAGAGAAGGCCGGCCGAGTGAAAAGGCTATTTTAGCCAGCCGTCTGATTGACCGTCCGATCCGCCCGCTTTTCGCTGACGGATTCCGTAATGAAGTACAGGTCATCAGCATTGTGATGAGTGTCGATCAAGACTGCTCTTCTGAAATGGCGGCTATGTTCGGTTCATCACTGGCTCTTTGCGTATCAGATATTCCGTTTGAAGGCCCGATTGCGGGTGTGACGGTGGGCCGCATTGACGGTCAGTTCATCATCAATCCGACGGTTGACCAGCTTGAAAAAAGCGATATCAACCTCGTTGTTGCAGGTACGAAAGACGCAATCAACATGGTGGAAGCCGGAGCAGATGAAGTTCCTGAAGAAATCATGCTTGAAGCGATTATGTTCGGCCATGAAGAAATTAAACGCCTGATTGCATTCCAAGAAGAAATCGTCGCTGCAGTCGGCAAAGAAAAGACTGAGATTGCACTGTATGAAATTGATGCAGAACTCAGCGAAAAAGTGAAAAGTCTTGCAGAGCCGGATCTTCTTAAAGCGATTCAGGTTCATGAGAAGCATGCGCGTGAAGATGCCATTAGTGAAGTGAAAGCTGCAGTCGTTGCTAAGTTTGAAGAAGAAGATCACGATGAAGATACGATTAAAAAAGTGAAACAAACGCTGTCTAAGCTTGTGAAAAACGAAGTGCGCCGTTTGATCACAGAAGAAAAAGTCCGTCCTGACGGCCGCGGCGTCGATCAAATCCGCCCGCTTTCTTCAGAAGTCGGCCTTCTTCCTAGAACACACGGCTCCGGATTGTTTACAAGAGGACAAACACAAGCGCTCAGCGTATGTACGTTAGGCGCCCTCGGAGACGTTCAGATTCTTGACGGCTTAGGCGTTGAAGAATCAAAACGGTTTATGCATCACTATAACTTCCCGCAATTCAGTGTTGGTGAAACAGGACCGATGCGCGGCCCGGGACGACGTGAAATCGGACACGGGGCCCTTGGAGAGCGTGCGCTTGAACCTGTCATTCCGAATGAAAAAGACTTCCCGTATACGGTTCGGCTTGTATCAGAAGTGCTTGAATCAAACGGTTCAACATCACAGGCAAGTATTTGCGCCAGCACACTTGCGATGATGGATGCAGGGGTTCCGATTAAAGCGCCTGTTGCCGGTATCGCGATGGGACTTGTGAAATCAGGCGAGTACTATACTGTATTAACGGATATTCAAGGCATGGAAGATGCCCTCGGTGACATGGACTTTAAAGTAGCCGGCACGGCAAAAGGCGTTACCGCGCTTCAAATGGACATTAAAATCGAAGGCCTTTCAAGAGAAATTCTTGAAGAAGCGCTTCAGCAGGCGAAAAAAGGAAGAATGGAAATCCTTAACAGCATGCTGAGCACGCTGGGTGAATCAAGAGAAGAACTTTCTCAATATGCGCCGAAAATTTTAACGATGACAATCAATCCGGATAAAATCCGCGACGTTATCGGACCAAGCGGCAAGCAAATCAATAAAATCATTGAAGATACCGGTGTTAAAATCGATATCGAACAAGACGGCACCATCTTTATTTCTTCTACTGACGAGAGCAGCAACCAAAAAGCGAAAAAAATCATCGAAGATCTTGTCAGGGAAGTAGAAGTCGGCCAGCTTTACCTCGGTAAAGTCAAGCGAATTGAGAAATTCGGGGCTTTCGTTGAAATCTTCAGCGGAAAAGACGGTCTCGTTCATATCTCTGAACTTGCGCTCGAACGCGTCGGCAAGGTTGAGGATGTTGTAAAACTCGGCGATGAAATCCTTGTAAAGGTAACCGAAATTGACAAGCAGGGCCGAGTAAATCTGTCACGCAAAGCAGTGCTGCGTGAGGAAAAAGAAAAAGAAGAACAACAATCTTAAATGAAAACCTAACAAGGAGCCTGGGAGACCCGGCTTCTTTATTTTGAGAATGACTGCATGCGGGTTCTACCTTGTCCTCCTCTTACATAATGTGTGGTGAGGGGGGAAGGACATGTTGAAAAAATTCGTGCCGTTTGCCGTTTTTTTATTTCTTTTTTTTGTTTCGTTTGAAATGTTAAAAAATCCGTACACAGTTGATTACATAGACGCAATGAAGAAAGACGCAGTGACTGTTTCAGCTTCAAAAGATCCGCTCTACGAAGAATTGCAGCGAAAAGCGCCGGAGTATGAAGTAAAGGCTCAAGACGCGAGAATCGACAAGATATGGAAAAGTATACCTGGCTACAACGGTTTAAAGGTCAATGTGGAAAAATCCTATAAGCAAATGAAAAAGGATGGAGAATTTCATGAAGATGACCTTGTGTATGAGCAGGTAAAGCCGAAAGTTCATCTTGATTCTCTTTCACCTGAGCCCATTTATAAAGGAAATCCGGACAAACCGATGGTTGCTTTTTTAATAAATGTAGCGTGGGGAAATGAATATGTGGAGCAAATGCTGCCTATTCTGAAAAAGCAGCAAGTCAAAGCGACCTTTTTTCTGGAAGGAAAATGGCTGAAAAACAATCAGGGACTGGCCAAACAAATAGCAGCGGACGGACATGAAATCGGAAATCACTCATACAATCACCCTGATATGAGCAAACTGACTTCAGGAAGCATTTCCGAACAGCTTGACAAGACCAATGCACAAATCAGCAAGACGCTCGGTGTAAAGCCGAAATGGTTTGCGCCGCCAAGCGGCAGCTTCAGAAAAGCGGTGGTTGACATTGCTGCGGAAAAAGGAATGGGCACCATCATGTGGACCGTTGATACCATTGACTGGCAAAAACCGTCTCCGGCTGTTTTACAAACAAGGGTGTTGAGTAAAATACATAATGGGGCCATGATTTTAATGCATCCGACTGATCCGACAGCGAAAAGCCTGGACGTGTTAATTACGAAAATTAAAGAAAAAGGCTATGCACTCGGTTCAGTGTCTGACTTAATGGATGAAAACAGGCTGATGAAGTAGCAGGCGGCAGTTTGCCTGCTTTTGAATAGGAGGAACAAACTTGATAAAACGCTATACATGCCAAAATGGTGTAAGAGTTGTGCTTGAAAATAATCCGACAGTGCGGTCTGTGGCAATCGGCGTCTGGATCGGAACGGGATCACGCCATGAAACGCCCGAAACCAACGGCATCTCACATTTTTTAGAGCATATGTTTTTTAAAGGGACAAATACGAGATCCGCACGTGAAATCGCAGAATCCTTCGACCGTATAGGCGGGCAAGTGAATGCCTTCACTTCAAAGGAATATACGTGTTATTACGCCAAAGTGCTTGACGAACATGCAAACTATGCGCTTGATGTGCTGGCGGATATGTTCTTTCATTCTGTTTTTGATGAAAATGAGCTCAAAAAAGAAAAAAATGTCGTTTACGAAGAGATTAAAATGTATGAAGATGCACCGGATGACATTGTCCATGATCTGCTGAGCAAAGCAACGTACGGCAATCATTCGCTCGGTTACCCGATTCTCG
Source organism: Bacillus sp. ISL-51 (assembly GCF_018613535.1). Classification (GTDB taxonomy): domain Bacteria; phylum Bacillota; class Bacilli; order Bacillales; family Bacillaceae; genus Bacillus. The sequence goes on along the minus strand of NZ_JAGGQB010000005.1, from coordinate 41,325 downwards.
GAACGGAGGAAACGCTTGCTTCTTTTAACGGTGATTCTCTCAGAAAGCATATGGATGATTTCTACACGCCGGACCGTGTCGTCATTTCTGTTGCCGGCAATGTGACGGAGCAATTTATCAAAGACGTTGAGAAATGGTTCGGTACATACGAAGCAAAAGGCAAAGCGAGCGGGATCAGCGAGCCGGAGTTTCATTATGAAAAGCTGACAAGAAAAAAAGATACCGAGCAGGCACACCTCTGCCTCGGTTTTAAAGGCCTGAAAGTCGGGGACCCGGACATCTACGATTTAATTGTGCTGAACAACGTGCTTGGCGGAAGCATGAGCAGCCGGCTCTTCCAAGATGTGCGTGAAGATAAGGGACTGGCTTATTCTGTATACAGCTATCACAGCTCTTATGAAGACAGCGGAATGCTGACGATTTACGGCGGCACCGGCGCCAATCAGCTCGGGCTTCTGTCAGAAACGATTCAAGAGACGTTATCGGTTTTAAAACGTGACGGCATTTCTCCGAAAGAGCTGGAAAACAGCAAAGAGCAAATGAAGGGAAGCCTGATGCTCAGCCTGGAAAGCACAAACAGCAAGATGAGCCGTAACGGAAAAAATGAACTGCTGCTCGGCAAGCATAAAACAATGGATGAAATTATCGGTGAATTAAATGCGGTCAGCTTAGAAAGCGTCAACGGCCTCAGCCGCCGCTTATTCACGGATGACTATGCATTATCATTGATCAGCCCGACAGGCAGCATGCCTGCCTCAACATAAGCAAGAAAGCGGTCTGCCTCGATATGGGGCAGGCATTTTTTAATAATGATGGTCATATAGTACAAGGGGGTGGCTATCATGAGGCTTAGTGAACTATCAGGTAAAGAAATCGTAGACATTAAACGGGCTGAGCGGCTCGGAGTGCTCGGCCAAACCGATTTGGAAATTAATGAGCAGGACGGACAAATTACGGCCCTTCTCATACCGACGGTAAAATGGTTCGGTTTAAGAAAACAAGGTCATGACATTCGTGTCCCCTGGAACCATATACAAAAAATCGGGTCAGATATGATTATTTTAGACGTGCCCGGGGACATCACTCCTCCTGAAGGGTAAGATTCTCAATTTGCAGCATCGGCTTATCAGCGCCGATGCTTTTTTATTGAAAAAAAATGCTGTACATTCACCGCCCTTTCTATTCGAACATACGATGAAGAGGAGAATGACACTTAAAAGATCCAGTAACTGTAAAGAAGGTGAACGTTTCATATGTTAACCGGATTGACAATTGCGATCATTGGCGGTGACGCAAGACAGCTTGAGATTATAAGAAAGCTGACAGAACAGCATGCCGATATTTATCTCGTAGGATTTGACCAGTTAGATGACGGTTTTACAGGAACCGTAAAATGCAAAATCGATGACATTCCATTTCAGAAAATAGACAGTATGATCCTGCCCGTATCGGCAACAACCGGAGAAGGTGTTGTCTCGACGGTTTTTTCAAATGAGGAAGTGGTGTTAAAGCAGGAGCATCTTAATCAGACACCGGCGCATTGCGTCATCTACTCAGGCATCTCAAACGCCTATCTGGAAGGCATCGCCCAAGAAGCCGGCCGCAAGCTCGTCAAGTTGTTTGAGCGGGACGATATCGCGATATTTAACTCTATTCCGACGGTTGAAGGAACGATCATGATGGCGATTCAGCATACTGATTACACCATCCACGGATCGAGTGTGGCCGTTCTCGGATTAGGGCGCACCGGCATGACAATCGCCCGGACGTTTGCGGCTTTAGGAGCAAAGGTAAAAGTAGGGGCGCGAAGCTCGGCGCATTTAGCCCGTATAACCGAAATGGGGCTTTCTCCTTTTCAAATAGAAGAGCTTGCAGACCATGTGAAAGATATTGATATCTGTATTAATACTGTGCCGAGCTTGATTTTAAATCAAAACGTTTTGTCACGGATGACACCGAAGACCCTGATTTTGGATTTAGCTTCCCGTCCGGGCGGAACGGACTTCAAATATGCTGAAAAGCAGGGCATTAAAGCGCTGCTTGCCCCGGGGCTTCCGGGAATTGTCGCGCCGAAAACAGCCGGCCAGATTATTGCAAATGTCCTCAGCAAGCTTTTGGCAGATGTAAAGAAAGAGGGGGAATAGCCATGTCTCTGAACGGGAAAAGAATCGGATTCGGATTAACCGGCTCACACTGCACATATGATGCCGTCTTTCCGCAAATAGAAGCGCTTGTAAATGAAGGAGCTGAGGTCCGTCCTGTCGTGACGTCCACTGTCCAATCAACCGACACCCGATTTGGAGAGGGAGCGGAATGGGTCAGAAAAATCGAAGAGCTGACTGGGTTTGAAGCGATAGACTCCATTGTAAAAGCAGAGCCTCTCGGGCCGAAGCTCCCGCTTGATTGCATGGTCATCGCCCCGCTGACGGGAAATTCAATGAGCAAGCTGGCAAATGCAATGACCGACGGTCCGGTGCTTATGGCCGCGAAAGCCACAATCAGAAACGGCCGTCCTGTCGTGCTCGGAATTTCGACAAACGACGCGCTCGGATTGAACGGCACGAATTTGATGAGATTGATGTCAACCAAAAACATTTTCTTCATCCCGTTCGGTCAGGATGATCCTGTTAAAAAGCCGACGTCGCTCGTCGCTAAAATGGATCTGCTTCCGATAACGGTTGAAAAAGCCCTTCTGCATGAACAGGTCCAGCCGGTGCTTGTACAGCATGATGAATAAATGATTAAATATACAGAAAATCTTTGCGGAATAAAAAAATTCGGTCAACCCGTGACTATTCTATGGTAAAATAAAACGTAAAATGCATAGTCAATTCAACAAATGATGCTTAATTGGCGGAAGGAGTTTTACAGATGGGAAGAGGATTACACGTAGCAGTTGTCGGAGCGACGGGAGCTGTAGGACAGCAAATGCTGAAAACACTGGAAGACAGAAACTTTGAAATAGAAACACTCACACTACTATCCTCAAAACGCTCTGCTGGTACGAAAGTAACATTTAAAGGCGAAGAGTATACGGTGCAGGAAGCTGTGCCTGAGAGCTTTGAAGGCGTTCAGATCGCTTTATTCAGCGCCGGCGGAAGCGTGTCACAAAGCTTGGCGCCTGAAGCTGTAAAACGCGGAGCCATCGTCATTGACAATACAAGTGCGTTTCGCATGGATGAAAACACACCGCTTGTTGTGCCTGAAGTGAACGAGGCTGACCTGCATGAACATAACGGTATTATCGCCAATCCTAACTGCTCAACCATTCAAATGGTGGCGGCTCTTGAACCGATCCGCAAAGCATACGGCCTGAAAAAAGTCATTGTTTCTACTTACCAAGCAGTATCCGGTGCGGGCAATGAAGCGGCCAAAGAACTTTACAGCCAGACAAAGGCGATTTTAAATAATGAACCGGCAGAACCATCCATTATGCCTGTTAAAGGGGACAAAAAGCATTATCAAATCGCTTTTAATGCCATCCCGCAAATTGATAAATTCCAAGATAACGGCTATACGTTTGAGGAAATGAAAATGATTAATGAAACGAAAAAAATTATGCATATGCCGGAGCTGGAAGTAGCGGCGACATGTGTCAGACTGCCGATTGAAACAGGCCACTCCGAATCTGTATATATTGAACTAGATCGTGATGATGCAACAGTTGAAGACATCAAACATCTTTTAAAAGAAGCACCGGGCGTTACGCTTCAGGATGACCCGGCGGAGCAGCTTTACCCAATGCCTGCCGATGCCGTCGGCAAACGCGATGTATTTGTGGGACGAATCCGTAAAGATCTGGACAGAGCAAACGGTTTTCATTTATGGGTTGTTTCTGATAACCTGTTAAAAGGCGCTGCTTGGAACTCAGTTCAAATTGCGGAAAGCCTGCAAAAACTGAACCTCGTATAAAACGAAACGTATTTTTCAATAGGCGAACAGAAGAGAGTAAGGCTCTGCCTGCTCTCTTCTGTTACGTCAGACTAATTTGGAGTGAAAATAGTGAAGATCATTGTTCAAAAATTCGGCGGAACATCTGTAAAGGATGACAAAGGACGCAAGCTCGCGTTATCGCATATTAAAGAAGCCATCAGTGAAGGATATAAAGTCGTCGTTGTCGTGTCGGCGATGGGCAGAAAAGGAGACCCGTATGCAACAGATTCTCTTATCGGGCTTCTTTACGGCAGCCAGTCTGATATTTCTCCGAGAGAGCAGGATATGCTTCTGTCTTGCGGGGAAACGATCTCTTCTGTTGTTTTTACAAGCATGCTTAAAGAAAACGGGATAAAAGCCGCGGCTTTGACAGGAGCCCAGGCCGGCTTTTTAACAAATGCCCAGCATACCGATGCCAAGATTCTTGAAATGAAAACAGAGCGGCTGTTCGCGGCGCTCGCCAATCATGAAGCTGTAGTTGTCGCAGGTTTTCAGGGAGCCACTGAAAAAGGAGACACGACGACGATCGGAAGAGGAGGCAGCGATACGTCGGCAGCAGCGCTCGGCGCGGCGGTCGATGCCGATTTTATTGACATTTTTACGGACGTGGAAGGCGTTATGACAGCCGACCCGAGAATCGTTGAGAACGCTAAGCCGCTTCCGAATGTCACATACACGGAAATCTGCAACCTGGCTTATCAAGGCGCGAAAGTCATTCATCCGCGCGCAGTGGAAATCGCTATGCAGGCAAAGGTGCCGATTCGCGTGCGCTCCACATATTCAAAAGACAAAGGTACATTGGTGACGTCACATCATTCTTCAAACGTCGGCAGCGATGTTTTCGAAAGATTGATTACCGGAATCGCCCATGTAAAAGATGTGACGCAATTTAAGGTCCCTGCTAAATTAGGGCAATATAACGTTCAGACAGAAGTCTTTAAAGCAATGGCCAATGCCGGAATCAGCGTCGATTTCTTTAATATCACGCCGAGCGAAATCGTTTATACCGTGGCCGGCAATAAAACGGATGCCGCGCGCAGCATTTTGGCCGATTTAGGCTATGAGCCTGCGGTAACGGAAAGCTGTGCAAAAGTGTCAGCGGTCGGAGCCGGTATTATGGGTGTGCCGGGAGTCACGTCGAAAATCGTCTCAGCGCTTTCTGACAAAGGCATTCCTATTTTGCAATCTGCCGACAGCCATACTACGATTTGGGTTCTTGTCCATGAAAAGGATATGGTGACGGCCGTAAATGCTTTGCATGAAGTGTTTGAACTTTCAAAGTAAATGTGATTGAATCATGATGAGGTGAAAAAAATGAATGTCGGAAATATATCTACAGCGATGATTACGCCCTTTGACAATAAAGGGAATGTAGATTTTCAAAAGCTGTCTACATTAATTGACTATTTGTTGAAAAACGGCACGGATTCTTTAGTCGTTGCGGGCACAACCGGAGAATCCCCGACCCTTTCAACAGAAGAAAAAATTGCACTCTTTGAATTTACTGTCAAAGAAGTGAACGGACGTGTTCCTGTCATTGCGGGGACGGGAAGCAACAATACGAAAGACTCCATTAAACTGACAAAAAAAGCGGAAGAAGCCGGCGTTGATTGCGTCATGCTTGTCACGCCTTATTATAATAAACCTTCACAGGAAGGCATGTACCGCCATTTTAAAGCCATAGCGGAAGAAACGTCTCTGCCGGTTATGCTTTACAATGTTCCGGGCAGAACGGTTGCTTCACTTGCGCCGGAAACAGCGATCCGTCTGGCTGAGATTCCGAATATCTCCGCTATTAAAGAAGCGAGCGGCGATTTGGATGCCATTACGAAAATTATTGCGGAAACGCCGGAGGATTTCTACGTCTATTCCGGTGACGACGGTTTAACGCTTCCTGTTCTTGCGGTCGGCGGAAGAGGGGTCGTGTCAGTGGCAAGCCATATCGTCGGCCCTGACATGCAGCAGATGATTAAAAACTATACAAACGGGCAAACGGCAAACGCAGCGCTGATCCATCAGAAGCTTTTGCCGATTATGAAGGAGCTGTTTAAAGCGCCTAATCCGGCTCCGGTCAAAACAGCGCTTCAGCTGAAGGGCCTTGATGTCGGATCTGTGCGTCTTCCTCTTATCCCGCTGAATGAAGATGAGCGGCTGAGCCTGAGCAGCGCCATCAGCGAACTGTAAGAAAAAATTCATACAGTGAACATAAGCGGTCATTCTCATCTTTATCGTGAGTTTGACCGTTTTGTCTACATATTGGTTTTCCCTAAACCCTCTGCTTCATCTTGTTTTCTAAAATTGATATCAGTTATAATAGAAACAAGTGATGATGGACGGGTATGAGACTAGGAGGATATAGATTTTGAAAAAGAAAAATACAGAAAACGTCAGAATTATCGCCCTTGGCGGTGTCGGAGAAATTGGGAAGAACCTATATGTCATCGAAATCGACTCAGACATATTTGTAGTTGATGCAGGGCTGATGCATCCGGAAAATGAGATGCTCGGAATTGATGTCGTCATTCCGGACATTTCTTATTTAGTTGAACGGGCTGACCGCGTGAAGGCCATCTTTCTGACACACGGACACGATGAAAACATCGGAGGCGTCTTTTATTTATTGAACAAGCTGTCAGTTCCCGTATACGGAACAAAACTTACGCTTGCTTTGTTAAGAGAAAAACTGAAGCAGTACGGACACAATCGAAAAGCTGATTTACGGGAAGTTCACTCAAAATCTGTCATTACATTCGAATCAACAAAAGTATCGTTCTTTAAAACGATCCACAGCATTCCGGATTCAGTGGGAGTCAGCTTCAAAACATCACTTGGCTCTATTGTATGCACGGGAGACTTTAAATTTGACCAGACGCCTGCTTATCACCAATCATGTGATATCGGCGAGATCGCAAAAATCGGAAACAGCGGCGTGCTTGCCTTGCTTTCAGACAGCGCCAACGCTGAGCGGCCGGGGTATACTCCATCTGAAGCGTATGTAAGCGGAGAAATTTCTGACGCCATGTACAATTCAGAAAACCGTGTCATCGTTGCCGTATTTGCGTCAAATATCAATCGCATTCAGCAAGTCATTCAGGCTGCTGCCCAAAACGGCCGAAAACTCGCCATAGCCGGAAAGAACCTGCAAAACGTGCTTCAGCTTGCGCGCAAGCTCGGCTATATCGAAGCCGATGAAGAATTGTTCATTCCGGTTCAAGATGTGAAAAAATATCCGAAACGCGAAGTGGCGATTGTTACGGCAGGAAGCCACGGTGAGCCGTTAGCCGCTCTGACGAGAATGGCGAAACAAGCGCACAAGCAGCTCAACATCGAAGAAGGGGACACCGTTGTCATTGCGTCAACGCCGATTCCGGGGCATGAACTGATTTATTCTAAAACCGTCAACCTTCTCGTGCGCGCCGGCGCTCAAGTTATTTTCGCTCAAAAACGCGTGCATGTGTCAGGCCACGGCTCTCAGGAAGAATTGAAGCTGATGCTTAATTTGCTAAAACCGAAATATTTGATTCCGGTCAACGGCGAATTCAGAATGCAAAAAGCACATTCAAAAATCGCTGAAGAAATCGGCATGAAACGCAGTGATATTTTCTTAATCGAAAAAGGCGACGTCGTCGAATTCCGCGGCCAGAATGTGAAAATCGGTGATAAAGTATCTTACGGAAACGTCCTGATTGACGGTCTCGGTGTCGGTGACATCGGCAATATCGTGTTAAGAGACCGCCGCTTATTGTCACAAGACGGTATTCTGATTGTCGTGATTACGCTCGATAAGCAGAAAAAACACCTTGTATCAGGTCCGGAAATTATTACACGCGGTTTCGTTTATGTCAGAGAGTCAGAAGGGCTGATTGTACAAGCAACTGAGCTCGTCCGCTCTATCGTGACGGAAGCGACGGAAACGTCCGCCGTAGAATGGTCAACATTGAAACAGGCGATGCGCGACGCGTTAAACCAATTCCTTTATGAAAAAACAAAACGCAAGCCGATGATCATCCCGATCATTATGGAAGTATAATGTAAACAAAGCCGGAGCGGCCGAAAAAGCTCCGGCTTTGTTTTTTGTTCTCCCCGGATGGAAACCCGATTCTTTGTTCATAATACAAAGAGACATTCGGAAAGGGTGAAAGTAAAATGGATCATCGTATGGAAAACAACGAAGAACAGCAGCCCGAAAAAACAGATGCGAAAGACAGTATCATGAGCAAAATTCAGCAGCTGGGAGAAACATCTCTTCCGCAAATGCCTCAAGATACCAATATTCATTGCCTGACAATCATCGGGCAAATTGAGGGGCATGTACAGCTCCCGCCGCAAAACAAAACAACCAAATATGAACATGTTATCCCGCAAATCGTGGCCATCGAGCAAAATCCGAAAATTGAAGGCCTTCTGATCATATTAAACACTGTCGGCGGTGACGTGGAGGCGGGGCTTGCGATTGCCGAAATGCTGGCGTCATTATCAAAACCGACTGTTTCGATCGTGCTTGGAGGCGGTCACTCCATAGGCGTTCCGATTGCCGTGTCATGTGATCACAGCTTTATAGCCGAAACCGCGACCATGACCATTCACCCGGTTCGTCTTACGGGGCTTGTAATCGGCGTCCCGCAAACGTTTGAATACTTGGATAAAATGCAGGAGCGGGTCGTGAACTTTGTTACGAACCACTCTAATATTTCTGAAGAAAAATTCAAAGAACTCATGTTTTCAAAAGGAAATTTAACTCGGGACATCGGAACGAATGTAGTCGGAAAAGACGCGGCTGATTACGGTTTAATTGATGACGTCGGCGGAGTCGGCCAGGCGATTAAAAAGCTGAACCAGCTTATTGAGGAACGAAAGGGCGAGGAAGGAAGGATAATCCAATGATTCTTTACACCGTCATGCCCCAAGAAGTCGTCTATCAAAGTGAGCAGGAGCAAAGCGTGCATGAACAGGTTGATTACGCAGGTGTGCCTCTGCTCGTTGAAATGAAGGGAAATGAAGCGGAAGTCGTGCAAATTTTAAGTACGAACCCGATGGATTTTCTCAATCCCCACATTGCCCCCGGACAAAAACTTAAGTTGAATCTAACCGGCATTCAGTCCGCTTCTCAGGGGCAAAATATGCTATAATAGGGGAATCCTACAGAAAAATGCAGCCGAAAGAAGGCTGCTTTTCTTCATGATGTATGATTTTACATTTTTTAACGCAGTAAGGTGATGAGTATGGCCAAGAAAAAACGGAAATCAAAAAAGAAACAAGAGAGCAAGCTCAACATAAAATACGAACTATGCGGATTACTCTGTGTTGCGATCTCGATTATAGCCGTTTTGCAGCTCGGCGTTGTCGGACAGACCTTTGTGTATTTGTTCCGTTTTTTTGCGGGAGAGTGGTTTATTTTATGTTTGCTGGCGTTATTCCTTTTAGGAATTTCGTTATTTTGGAAAAAGAAGAGCCCAAGTCTTTTAACGAGAAGAAAAGCCGGATTGTATTGTATTATCGCAAGTCTTTTGCTTTTGTCTCACGTTCAGCTTTTTAAAAATCTGTCTCATCACGGATCCATTCAGTCAGCGAGCGTCATCAGTAATACGTGGGAGCTGTTTATGATTGATATGAATCAGCAGTCGGCTTCGCCTGATTTGGGCGGAGGCATGATCGGTGCGGTTCTGTTTGCCGCGTCCCATTTTTTATTTGCGTCAACAGGTTCTCAAATTATGGCGTTTGTGCTGATTCTGATGGGATTGGTACTGGTTACGGGACGTTCTCTTCAAGAAACGCTCATAAAGTGGACAAGCCCTATCGGCAGATTTATAAAAGGCCAATGGCTGGCATTTATTGAAGATATGAAAACGTTCAAAACAAATATGTCTTCTTCGAAAGCGAAAACAAAATCTGGAAAAAAACAAAAGCGTGTGCAAAAGAAAAAAGAAGAGCCTGAACCGGAGGAAGAGGACGAAGAAATCATTTCGCCCATTATCCATTCAGAGCCGATTATCTCAAGCTTTTCAGACCGCGAGGAGCAGGCAGAACAGCCGGTGATTTTGGAAAAAGCCCAGATGCCGGCCCAAGGGGCAAAAGAGGAGCAGACAACCGTTCAAGAATCTGAGGAAACGGCCGCGGCTCCGCCGATGACCTTTACAGAGCTTGAAAATAAAGACTATCAGATGCCTTCACTCGACATATTGGCGGAGCCTAAGCATTCAGGGCAGCAAACTGACAAGAAAAACATTTACGAGAATGCAAGAAAGCTGGAACGGACGTTTCAAAGCTTCGGTGTGAAGGCAAAAGTGACACAGGTCCATCTCGGCCCTGCCGTGACAAAATACGAAGTATATCCTGATGTAGGCGTCAAGGTCAGTAAAATCGTCAATTTGAGCGATGATCTTGCTCTTGCGCTTGCAGCAAAAGATATCCGGATAGAAGCGCCGATCCCGGGAAAATCGGCCATCGGCATCGAGGTGCCGAATGCTGAAGTGGCGATGGTTTCGTTAAAAGAAGTGCTGGAATCCAAGCTGAACGACAGGCCGGATGCGAAGCTGTTAATCGGCTTGGGCCGGAATATTTCCGGCGAAGCGGTGCTTGCGGAATTAAACAAAATGCCCCACTTACTCGTAGCCGGAGCAACGGGAAGCGGAAAAAGCGTTTGTGTTAACGGTATTATTACGAGCATTCTTATGAGGGCAAAGCCTCATGAAGTAAAAATGATGATGATTGACCCGAAAATGGTTGAACTGAATGTGTATAACGGCATTCCGCATCTCCTCGCTCCGGTCGTAACAGACCCGAAGAAAGCGTCACAGGCTTTGAAAAAGGTCGTCAATGAGATGGAGCGGCGCTATGAGCTATTTTCCCACACGGGAACGAGAAATATAGAAGGCTACAATGATTATATCAAGCGGTCGAATGCCGAAGAAGAAGTCAGGCAGCCTGAACTGCCTTACATCGTCGTCATTGTTGACGAGCTTGCCGATCTGATGATGGTTGCTTCGTCGGATGTGGAAGATTCTATTACGAGGCTCTCACAGATGGCAAGAGCCGCCGGAATCCATTTGATTATCGCGACACAGCGGCCTTCAGTGGACGTCATTACAGGGGTCATTAAAGCGAATATCCCGTCAAGAATCGCTTTCAGCGTCTCTTCCCAAACAGATTCCCGGACGATTTTGGACATGGGCGGCGCGGAGAAGCTTTTAGGCCGCGGAGATATGCTGTTTCTGCCTGTGGGCGCCAATAAACCGGTGCGGGTGCAGGGTGCGTTCTTATCGGATGAAGAGGTTGAGCATGTCGTTGAGCATGTCATTACTCAGCAAAAGGCACAGTATCAAGAAGAAATGATTCCGGAAGAAATGCCTGAAACACACAGTGAAGTAACAGACGACCTGTATGATGAAGCTGTCGATTTAATAATCGGCATGCAGACGGCATCTGTCTCCATGCTTCAAAGACGGTTCAGAATCGGATACACGAGAGCGGCACGATTAATTGACGCGATGGAAGAACGCGGAGTCGTTGGACCGTATGAAGGAAGCAAACCGAGGGAAGTATTATTATCAAAGGAACAATATGATGAGCTCTCTTCTTAAATGAAGAGAGCTTTCCCATGTATGCGTGTTACTCATAACAAACTTATGTCAACCAGCGCATCCCTATTTATTTTTTTGACAAAACATGATATAGTTGTCCCAATTGTTCAATAATTTATCGAAAGTGGTTTACGGAGGGGAAACATGTCTACAAAAGCTGACAATCGTCACTTGTATTTAAAAGTGATTGAGCGAATCAAAGAGGATATTAAAAACGGAGTTTACACCGAAAAAGAAAAGCTTCCTTCTGAATTTGAGCTTTCAAAATCAATGGGTGTCAGCCGGGCAACTCTGCGTGAAGCTTTACGTATCCTTGAAGAGGAGCATGTGATTATCAGACGGCACGGTGTGGGCACTTTTGTCCATACAAAACCGCTGTTTCTTTCAGGTATTGAACAGCTCAACAGCGTGACCAAAATGATCAAACAAGCGAATATGGTGCCTGGAACGATTTTTTTGTCGTCCCAAGTCATTGCGCCGTCTGATGAAGATATGTCAAGATTCCAGCTGCAGCGTGACCAGGAGCTTTTTTATTTGGAACGCGTCAGAACGGCCAGCGGAACGCCTGTCGTTTATTGTTTAGATACGATTCCGATGGATATTCTGCCAAGTTCTTTCTGCCATGAGCAAGAGTCCATTTTCGACCTGATTGAAAAAAATTCCGGGTCTGTGATCAGCTATGCTGTCGCTGATATCGAACCGATCGGATATCATGATGAGATTTCGCCTGTTTTGGAATGCGAACCGGAGACCGCGCTTTTGTTGTTAAAACAAACGCACTTCAATCAGCATGATCAGCCTGTGCTGTATTCTTTAAATTATTTTCGTGCTGACAAATTCAGCTTCCATGTATTAAGAAAACGTTTTTAAGACAGACACTTACACGTGTCTGTTTTTTTATTTGTCCTGTTTGTACATACTTTGGTTTGAAACAAGGCACAATGAAATGGAAACAACCAAGTACAGTGAATGGGTGAATATGTTGAGTAACAAAAATGGAACGAAAAATATTATTGCTTTATCTTCTGTACCGCTCGTTATGACACTTGGGAATTCAATGCTGATTCCCGTGCTTCCGATGATTGAAAAGAAGCTGTCCATCTCGTCCTTTCAAGTGTCGTTAATTATAACGGTCTACTCGATAGTGGCGATTATTTGTATTCCGATTGCGGGATATTTGTCGGATAAATTCGGAAGAAAAAAGATCCTTTTGCCCTGTCTGCTGATAGCAGGGGCGGGCGGAGCGCTTGCTGCATTTGCCTCGACCGCCTTTAAGAATCCCTATCCGATTATTTTGGCCGGGCGGGTGCTGCAAGGCATTGGGTCAGCAGGGGCTGCGCCGGTTGTCATGCCGTTTATCGGGGATTTGTTTAAGGGGGATGATGAACAAGTTACGGCAGGGCTCGGCGATATTGAAACCTCTAACACTGCCGGGAAAGTTTTAAGTCCGATTCTCGGATCGTTACTGGCATCTTGGTATTGGTTTATGCCGTTTTGGTTTATCCCGTTTTTTTCACTCATCAGCTTTTTTCTCGTCTTATTTTTAGTGGAAAAGCCCAAAAAGCAAAACGAAGCACACTCTATTTCTGAATTTGTGAAAAAAGTGGGCGGCATTTTTAAACGGGATGGGCGCTGGCTTATCACAGTATTTATCATCGGCTGTGTAATCATGTTTTTACTTTTCGGCGTTCTTTTTTATTTATCAGAAACGCTTGAGAAAAAATACGAAATTGACGGCGTGGCTAAAGGCGGCCTGTTGGCAATCCCGCTTTTGTTTCTTTCGGTCAGTTCATATATTGCAGGAAGAAAAATCGGCAAAAAACAAGGCAGGATGAAGTTTTGCGTTGTTGCGGGAATGAGCGCTGTGACGCTGTCGTTTATCGGTTTATGGTGGAATCACAGTTTTTATTTTCTATTTATTTTTCTGTGTGTCAGCGGAATTGGCATCGGCATGGCTTTGCCGGCTTTAGACGCCGTCATCACAGAAGGCGTGGAGAACGAGGAGTCCGGCACCATTACCTCATTTTATAACAGCATGCGGTTTATCGGAGTAGCGGCGGGACCGCCGATATTTGCTGCATTGATGTCAAATGCGAGCTGGCTGATCTTTATTTTGTCCGCTTTTTGCGGCATCCTCTCGGTATTTTTAGCGGTGTTTAATGTTTCCTCAGAACAAAAAGAAAAAAAGGAATCTTTAAAGACGGTGTAATCTGCACTGTCTTTTTTTATTTTCGACACGATTCGTGATCGTTTTTTTAAAAAGTCATTATTTCCGCTGCGATCATGTTACTGGAACATTTACGAACGATGCCGTCCTCGGGCGTTTGTCCCTCCTGCAGCCGCGGATTTAACCGGGTGCGCAATTGTAGTGCTGCCGGTAACGGTCAATATATTCGGAAGTGCCGACTCGCGGCCTTTCGAAGCCGAAACATAAAGTTGCAGCCTCTGTCTGTTTTCCGGCAGAAGTTTTTTGTTTCCTTATAAATCCTCCAGTTGATATAATTACATTCACGCACTCTTTTTTGCGAATGCTGAATTTTGGTCATAATACATACTATTAAAGAATGAACGAAGGAGGTTTCACATGACTTACGTAAATGAAATGAAGTCAAAGCACGGCGGAATCACCGCCCATATTGTTAAGACAGAAAAGTTTAAAACCGTTTCACTGACGTTTAAAATGCTGGCTCCTTTAACAAAAGAGCTCGTAACGAAAAGGGCGCTGTTTCCGCATGTGCTTCTCCGCGGTACAGAAAGCCGGCCGAAAACCGCTGATTTGCGCGCTTATTTTGATGAGCTTTACGGCACATCCGTTTCCGCTGACCTGGCAAAAAAAGGGGAGCGGCATATTATCACGTTCAGGCTGGAAATCCCGAACGAAAAATATTTAAAGGATCGGACGCCATTGCTTGAAAAAGGGCTGCAGCTTTTATCAGAGCTCGTGTTTTCACCTGCTCTGGAAGACGGCGCATTTCAGCAGCTGTATGTCACGCAGGAAAAACGGACGCTGAAACAGCGCATTCAAGCCGTATATGACGATAAAATGAGATATTCCAACTTGCGTCTCGTTCAGGAAATGTGCAAAGACGAGCCTTACGCCCTTCATGTAAACGGTGAACTTGAGGACGTCGAACACATTACGCCGAAGAATCTGTATGAAGCATATCAAAAAGCCGTCAATGAAGATCAGCTGGATCTGTATATCATTGGCGACGTCGATACAGCGCAGGTAAAAACGGCTGTCGATACGTATTTTAAAACAGAAGAGCGGGCGCAGCAGCCAATTGAAAGAAACCAGACAAATGAACAGCCTGAGCCTAAGGAAGTCATTGATGAAGAGGATGTCAAACAAGGCAAGCTGAACATCGGATTCCGAACCAATACCACCTACACAGACCGGGACTATCCCGCATTACAAGTGTTTAATGGACTTTTCGGCGGTTTTTCACATTCGAAGCTGTTTATGAATGTCCGTGAAAAAGCGAGTCTCGCTTATTATGCCGCATCGCGTGTTGAAAGCTTTAAAGGGCTTTTGATGGTCATGTCGGGCATTGAAGTGAAAAATTACAAGCAGGCTGTCACAATTATTGAAGAACAATTTCAGGCGATGCAAAACGGGGATTTCTCTGAAGATGATATCACCCAAACAAAGGCCGTTATTAAAAACCAAGTGCTGGAAACGATTGATACTGCATACGGTTTAGCAGAATTTCTGTATCAGCAGGCCGCAGCCCAAGTGGAAATACCGGTCGAGACGTTCCTTGGCAATATCGAGCGGGTGACGAAAGAGGACATTATCAATGCCGGAAAGAACATTAAATTGGATACGACTTATTTCTTAAAAGGGACGGGGGGAGCATCTTGACTAAACCGATAGAATTCGAACAGCTGCAGGAAACGCTGTATCATGAAAAAATGGCAAACGGCCTTAACGTCTATGTGCTGCCGAAAAAGGGCTTTAACAAAACATACGCCGTTTTTACGACAAAATACGGTTCCATTGACAATCAGTTCGTCCCTTTGAAAAAGGAAAACATGGTTCATGTCCCGGACGGCATCGCACATTTTCTGGAGCATAAGCTGTTTGAAAAAGCGGACGGCGACGTGTTTCAGGATTTCAGTAAGCAAGGAGCTTCGGCAAATGCCTTTACGTCTTTTACGAGAACCGCTTACCTGTTTTCGAGCACTTCAAATGTAGAGCGGAATTTAGAAACACTCGTTGATTTTGTGCAGGACCCTTATTTCACGGAAAAATCGGTAGAAAAAGAAAAAGGCATTATCGGCCAAGAAATTAACATGTATGACGATAATCCCGATTGGCGGCTGTTTTTCGGCCTCATCGAAAATATGTATAAAGACCACCCGGTCAAAATTGACATCGCCGGCACGGTGGAAAGCATATCTCATATCACGAAAGACCTTCTGTATGAGTGCTACGAAACCTTTTACCATCCGAGCAATATGCTTCTCTTTATCGTAGGCCCTGTCGATCCGGAAGCCGTCATAAAGCAGGTCAGGGAAAACCAGGAGAAAAAACCGTTTACAGACCAGCCTGAAATCAAGCGGAAGGAAGTTCAGGAACAAGAAGCGGTTTTCCGTCAGGAACAGGAATTGAAAATGAACGTCCAAGGCTCAAAATGTCTCGTCGGCTTAAAAGCAAAAGACCCATATAAAACAGGTCGGGAGCTTCTCAAACACGAGCTTGCCATGAACCTGATGCTTGAGAGCCTTTTCGGAAAAAGCTCGTCACATTACGGGGACTTATACGACAAGGGGTACATTGATGAAACGTTCAGCTTTGATTATACGGCTGAATACGGATTCGGCTTTGCCTCAGTCGGAGGAGACACACCGGAACCGGATAAGCTGGCAGATGAATTAAAACAGATGCTTCTTCAAGCGGGGTCTGCGGTTACCGCGGAAAAACTTGATTTGGCGAGAAAAAAGAAAATCGGGTCATTTTTAAAAGCGCTGAATTCACCTGAATATATCGCGAATCAGTTCACCCGCTACGCGTTTTTAGACATGAGTTTATTTGACGTAGTGACCGTGCTGGAACAGATTACGCTGGAGGACGTGCAGCGTGTCATAAAAGAAGAAATCGCCGAAGACAGGCTGACAGTCTGCAAAGTGGTGCCAAAATCATAAGGAAACATCCCTCAACGTTTTGAGGGATGTTTTTCTGGGGAAAGAAGGGATTTGAGTGATGAATCCGACAGCACTCGTGACCGGCGCAAGCGGCGGGATCGGGCAAAGTATAAGTGAAACGCTCGCCAAAAACGGGTACGATGTGCTTTTGCATTATTATTCTAATAAAAAGTCTGCAGCCGTGCTTGCAGAAAGACTGACTGCGGCGTTTGGCGTGCGCGCCGATATTATACAGGGTGACCTGTCTTCGCCGGCCGGAGCGGAGACACTCACCCGTTTGATTCAAAAGCCTGTTGACGCCCTTATTCTGAACAGCGGAAAAAGCCATTTCGGTCTGATTACAGACGTGACGGATGAAACGGCGCGGCAGATGGTGCAGCTGCATGTGACAAGCCCGTTTATATTGGCGAGAAACCTTGTGCCCGGCATGATTCGGAAAAAAAGCGGCGGCATCGTCGCGATCGGCTCTGTATGGGGAGAAACTGGGGCATCATGCGAGGTTTTATACAGCATGGTAAAAGGAGCACAGCATTCGTTCGTCAAAGCCCTTGCCAAAGAACTCGCCCCGAGCGGCATCAGAGTAAATGCGGTCGCGCCCGGAGCGGTGGATACGAAAATGCTTGATCAATTCACCGCAGACGAAAAAGAAGCATTGGCAGAGGAGATTCCGGCAGGCAGGCTTGCGGAGCCGAAAGAAATCGCCGAAGCTGCGGCATTTTTATTGTCGGACAAGGCTTCCTATATTACGGGGCATATTTTATCCGTTAATGGAGGATGGCACTGCTGAATAAAAAATACGTGTATAGTTTGCATCTGCACGGACAAAATAATTTTGTAACGACAGATGAAATGGAGGAAGCCCAAATGTCAGTATTAGAAAACTGGGATAGTTGGAAGAATTTCCTTGGAGACAGATTGAACTATGCGCAGGAAAAAGGAATGAGTGATGAAACCATCACTGATCTCGCTACAGAAATCGGCGGTTACCTGGCGAGCGAAGTCGATTCTAAAAACCATCAGGAAAAAGTGCTTGCGGATCTTTGGAGCGTAGCTTCTAAAGATGAACAGCGCGCCATTGCAAATATGATGGTTAAGCTTGTTGAAAATAACAGCACTCATTAAGAGGGGAGATTTCTCCTCTCTTTTTTATGTTTTCCTCTGGAGAGCAACATTCTTCTTTCTAATTAGAGAAAAATGATTTATGATAAAGGAAGGTAAAAATTTGCCACAATGGAGGGGGTATATCATTTGGCAAAGCTCGAATGGTATTTTGAATATGAAATTCAAGTGAACCGCCCCGGCCTGCTCGGGGATATTTCATCTCTTCTCGGGATGCTATCGATTAATATTGTCACCATTAACGGCGTCGACCTTTCCAGAAGGGGAATGCTGCTCAGATGCCGCCATATAGATCAAATTAAACGATTAGAATCAATTTTAAAAACAATGGAAACCATTAAAGTAACGAAGCTGAGAGAACCGAGGCTTCGCGACCGCCTCGCAGTCCGTCACGGAAGATACATCCAGCGGGATGCCGACGATAAAAAAACCTTCCGCTTTGAGAGAGACGAGCTGGGCCTTTTGGTCGACTTTATGGCTGAGCTGTTTAAAAAAGAAGGACACAAACTGATCGGAATCCGTGGAATGCCGCGCGTCGGAAAAACGGAATCCATCGTCGCTTCAAGCGTATGCGCCAGCAAAAGATGGCTTTTTGTATCATCAACGCTTTTAAAGCAAACGATCAGAAGCCAGCTCATTGCCGATGAATACAGCACGGAAAACGTATTTATCCTGGACGGCATCGTCTCAACAAGGCGGGGATCGGAGCGCCATCTTCAGCTCGTCAGTGAAATTATGAGACTGCCTGCGACAAAGGTTGTGGAGCACCCCGATATTTTTATCCAAAATACGGAGTACACGCTGGATGACTTCGATTATATTATCGAGCTCAGAAATGATCCTGACGAAGTGATTACATATGAACATGCAGAAGAGCCGCAAATATTTGACCAGACTGGTTTTTCAAGCTTTGATTTTTAATATTGGAAGGTGTTTGTTGTGACAGAATTAGCAATCCGGCTCAAAGAAGCCAGAGAGGAAAAAGGGATGTCATTGGATGACCTCCAAGCGGCGACGAAAATTCAGAAAAGATACTTAACCGCTTTGGAAGAAGGAGCTTATGACGTCATCCCCGGCAATTTTTATGTGCGGGCGTTTATCAAGCAATACGCTGAGGCTGTAGGGCTTGATCCAGATCAATTATTTGAAGAATATAAAAAAGACATCCCTAACACGTATCATGACGATGTATCAGAAAAAATTTCCGGCCTCGGCATGCAAAGGGAGCTGCCGAAGCCCGCTTCAAAAGCGGCTGAATGGCTTCCGACCATTCTTGTCGTCATTGGTGTCATTATCGTCATCGCGATCGTATATGCGATTATTCAGTTCGGAATGAGCAAGTCCGGACAAAGCGACGCCGATAAGGCTGCCACGCAGAGTGAGAGCAAATATGAGATTCCTAAAGATTCTGCGCTGAAAAACGATGGCAATAAAAACGGAGAATCTCAAACAGACAGCAAAAAGGACACAAAAGCATCTGATAAAAAAGATAAAGAAAAAAGCAGCAATAAAACTGTGATTAAAGCGGCCGGCACGGAAGGTTCAGCCACTTCGTATAAAGTCTCCGGCGCGGATAAGTTTGAGCTTGAGCTGACTGCGTCAGACAGCGCATGGATCCGCGTCCGTGATGATAACGGCAGTTCCTTAAAAGAAGGAACACTGCAAAAAGGGGAAACCTATAAAAAAGATATAACCGATCAAAAGCTAGTTGAAATACGCACGGGCTATGCCCCTAACCTGAAAATTAAAATCAACGGAGAGGTTCTTTCATATGAACTCAATCCACATGACGTGATGGCGCAAACAATCAAGATTACAAAATAAAAAGGAGGAAAAGTCATCTGCACAATAAGATGACTTTTTCTTCACGTCCGAGTACATACATTGGAGGGGCTTTATGTTTAACTTACCGAATAAAATCACACTGGCAAGAATCGCTTTAATTCCTGTATTTATGATTATCATGCTTGTTCCTTTTCAGTGGGGCAGCCTTCATATCGGGGAAGAGCCGATTCCGGTCGCACATCTTGCAGGAGCTATTTTGTTCATTATCGCATCAACGACTGACTGGGTGGATGGATACTACGCCAGAAAACTGAACCTCGTGACAAATTTCGGGAAATTTTTAGATCCGCTGGCTGACAAGCTGCTTGTTTCGGCAGCATTAATTACGCTTGTGCAGTTTGACCTTGCACCTGCGTGGATGGTTATTGTTATTATCAGCCGCGAATTTGCCGTCACGGGCTTAAGGCTTGTGTTAGCAGGGACGGGGGAAGTCGTTGCCGCCAATATGCTGGGGAAAATTAAAACATGGGCTCAAATCATTGCTGTTGCTGCCCTTTTACTTCATAATCTTCCATTTGAGCTCGTTTCCTTCCCATTCGGCGATATCGCTTTATGGGTGGCCGTGCTCTTCACAGTCGTCTCAGGCTGGGATTATTTTGCGAAGAACTGGGAAGCGTTAAAAACATCTAACTAACGAAAGAAGGATTGTAAGATGGAAATAGCCAAAAAAGCGGAAATTATTGCGGTCGGTTCAGAGCTTTTGCTCGGCCAGATCGCCAATACAAACGCGCAGTTTATCAGCAAAGAACTGGCCGAAATCGGCGTGAACGTATTTTATCACACTGCCGTCGGCGACAATCCGGAGCGGCTTAAGCAGGTGATCCGCATTGCCGAGGAGCGCTCGGACCTGATTATTTTTTCAGGCGGGCTCGGACCGACAAAAGATGATTTAACAAAGGAAACTATCGCAAACACATTGGGCCGGCCGCTCGTACTGAATGATGAGGCGTTCCGCTCCATTGAGGAATACTTCGTGAAAACGAAACGGACAATGTCTCCCAATAACCGGAAACAGGCGCTTGTCATTGAAGGTTCAGAGGTTTTGGCGAATCATTTCGGCATGGCGCCGGGAATGCTCGCAGAGCATGACTCGCGGCTTTATATGCTGCTGCCGGGACCGCCGAGCGAGCTGCGCCCGATGTTTGAAAACGAAGCCAAGCCGCTGCTTCTTAAAAAGCTCGGTTCAAATGAAAAAATTGTATCAACTGTTTTGCGGTTTTTCGGAATAGGCGAATCTCAGCTTGAGGCTGATTTAGAAGATATCATTGACGCGCAGACAAACCCGACGATTGCGCCTTTGGCCGCTGACGGGGAGGTCACGCTCCGTTTGACGGCGAAACATGCCGATGAAAAAGAAACAGAGCGGCTTTTGAAAGAAACGGAAGCCGTCATTTTAGAACGTGTCGGTGAATTTTTCTACGGATATGATGATACTTCTCTGGTAAAGGAGCTTTCAAAAGCATGCAGGGAAAACGGAATCAAACTTTCCGCTGCTGAAAGCTTTACCGGCGGCCTGTTTTCAGAGTGGCTGACTGATATAAGCGGCGCTTCTCACATATTTGCAGGGGGCGTGGTTTGCTATTCTAACAGCGTGAAACAAAACGTGCTTGGCGTAAAAGACGAGACGCTGAGCGGCAGCGGTGCGATCAGCAAGGAATGTGCAAAAGAGCTTGCTGCCGGCGTGAGAAAGCTGACCGGAAGCGATATCGGCATCAGCTTTACGGGAGCAGCCGGACCGGAACCGCAAGACGGGCATTCTCCGGGACACGTCTTTATCGGCATATCGGCGGCCGGTAAAGAAGAGGTGTACGAATTTAACTTCGCCGGCTCCAGAACAGGTATCAGAAAGCGCGCCGCCAAATACGGCTGCCATTTGATTTTAAAGCTGCTGGAGCAAAAATAATGTTTTCAGTGCAGTTTCTCCTTGATATCCAAGTTTTATAAGTGAAATTATGCTGTTTTATCAAAAAGCGAACGCGGAAAAAATCCGAATATGCGTTCGCTTTTTTCTTGGCAAATGCCAGCAAACAAGGTATAGTATATGTAGTGGCAAGATAAAGGAGGAAAAAATAAATGAGTGATCGTCAGGCAGCCTTAGACATGGCTCTTAAGCAAATAGAAAAACAATTCGGCAAAGGTTCCATTATGAAACTCGGGGAAAAGACGGATACAAGAATTTCAACGGTTCCGAGCGGTTCCCTTGCACTTGATACCGCTCTCGGAATAGGCGGATACCCGCGCGGGCGGATTATTGAAGTATACGGACCTGAAAGCTCAGGTAAAACGACTGTAGCGCTTCATGCGATTGCTGAAGTTCAGGAGAAAGGCGGACAAGCCGCATTTATTGATGCTGAGCATGCCCTTGACCCTGTTTACGCGCAAAAGCTCGGTGTAAATATTGAGGAGCTGCTGCTTTCTCAGCCTGATACGGGAGAGCAGGCGCTTGAGATTGCCGAAGCGCTGGTACGAAGCGGAGCCGTCGATATCGTAGTTGTCGACTCTGTTGCGGCGCTTGTCCCGAAAGCTGAAATCGAAGGAGACATGGGGGATTCCCACGTCGGTTTGCAGGCCCGTTTGATGTCTCAAGCGCTCCGTAAGCTTTCCGGTGCCATCAATAAATCTAAAACAATCGCAATCTTTATTAACCAAATTCGTGAAAAAGTCGGCGTAATGTTCGGAAATCCGGAAACGACTCCGGGCGGACGTGCGCTGAAATTCTACTCTTCTGTGCGTCTGGAAGTGCGCCGGGCTGAGCAATTGAAGCAGGGCAACGACGTAATGGGGAATAAAACGAGAATTAAAGTCGTGAAAAACAAAGTCGCTCCTCCGTTCCGTACGGCTGAGGTCGACATTATGTATGGTGAAGGAATCTCCAAAGAAGGAGAAATCATCGATCTTGGAACTGAACTTGATATCGTGCAAAAAAGCGGCTCATGGTACTCTTATGAAGAAGAACGCCTCGGGCAGGGACGTGAAAATGCCAAGCAGTTCTTAAAAGAAAATAAAGACATCATGCTGATGATTCAAGAACAGATCCGTGAACATTACGGCTTGGACAATAACGGCGTTACGGACAAAGCGGAAGAAGTTCAGGAAGAGATTGGGTTTGAAGAATAAAAAACGATATAAAAAAAGAGCGGAATGAGCGATTTCCGCTCTTTTTTTGTGTGTTTCAAAAAACACTGGCTATTTCGGAAAATTTTATCTGGAATGTTACAACTTTTTTCACACTTCATTCGTCTAAAATCATGGCGAAAGCGAAAGTTGAATTTATATCTGAGGAGGAAAAAAGATGACAAGCCCCCGCCGCACAAGAATAAATAAAAAAAGAAAGAAAAAGCTGATAAAAACGGGAGGGCTGTTTCTTTTTCTGCTGCTTGTCACTGTTTTTATAACGATCTGGAGCATTACAGCCCATCACCGGGATGAAGAATCTGCCAAAAGCGCTCCCGCTGCTCAATCTGATTCTTCAAAAGACCAGAATCAACAAAAAAAAGAAAAGAAGCAAAAAGAGAAAAAACCCAAATCCATCGACAACGATAAAAAGATCAGCAATTATTTACACCAGATCGGATTCAGCGGCACAGCCATGATCGTAAAAGACGGAAACGTTGTGTTGAAAAAAGGCTTCGGTTATGCGGACCGTAAGCAAAAGATCGAAAACAATCCGGAAACAGCGTATTATATCGGTTCATCACAAAAAGCATTAATTGCGACTGCCATTTTGCAGCTTGAAGAAAAAGGGCTGTTGAAAACGAGTAATCCCGTCAGTACATATTTACCGAATTTTCCCAATGGGGCGAACATCAAACTGAAGAACCTGCTCAACCATACGTCCGGCATAAACGGGCACATTGAAGGGCAGGGGGCGATTTCTCCAATTGATTTAATAAAGGATATAGAATACCGCGGGATAAAACGGCAGCCGGGAATATGGGATTATAGGGATTCCAATTATTCGGTACTCGCCTATATTGTAGCCCAGGTTAGCGGAGAGTCATACGAGCAATACATAAAAGATCATGTGTTCAAACCGGCCGGAATGAAGCATGCCGGATTTTATAAAACGTTTGCTAAGGAGAAGTATCCTGCCGTCGGATATAAAGTAGATGAGGGCGGTCAGCTTGTAACGCCTCATATTCTCGACTTATCGCAGCTTTACGGGGCGGGCGACATGTATATGAGCGCTGAAGACCTTTATAAATTTGATAAGGCACTTATAAACGGTAAGCTGTACTCAAAACAGAGTTTTACAAAAATGTTCACACCAGGGAGCAATTCAACGTACGGGATGGGTTTTTACATTGACCCCGGCAGCTATTCCAACCACGGCGTCATGCCCGGTTATAACATTTTAAACAGCTTCAGCCATTCGGCGAGCAAATATGTCATATTACTGTCAAATATCCAAAATAACGCCAAATTAGGACAGGTAAACAACAAAATATACCAATTGCTTAACCAAGAATCCTAAACGAAGCCGTCATTTACAAAAAGAAGATGAAGGTATGGTATGATGTAAGCAGGCTGCAGATTCAGAGCTGAGGGCTAAACGTTAAGCTGGCAAGCTTGACAAGTATTTCCGACACAATTACAATGAAGTTGTAACATTTGTTTTTTTAACATGATTGTTAAACCATTAAACTTGACAAGGGCATGAGTGATTCATTCCCTGTGAAGGTCCTGTATGTTGAGGAAATCAGACAATGTACACGCCGACACTTATTTTTAGCAACAACCAAGTTCATAGCAAGAGGAGGTGAAAGTATGACCCCAATGATGGTTCTCATCTCCATTTTGCTTACTCTGCTCGGTTTAGTTGTTGGCTACTATGTTCGTAAAACCATT
The DNA here is from genome assembly GCF_018613535.1 of Bacillus sp. ISL-51. Lineage (GTDB taxonomy): Bacteria > Bacillota > Bacilli > Bacillales > Bacillaceae > Bacillus. The sequence goes on along the minus strand of NZ_JAGGQB010000005.1, from coordinate 16,852 downwards.
GCCGAAGCAAAGATTGCGGGCGCACGCGGTGCTGCCGAGCAAATCCTTGAAGATGCAAAGCGTGATGCTGAAGCACTGAAAAAAGAAGCTCTGCTTGAAGCAAAGGACGAAATCCATACACTTCGAATAGATGCTGAACAGGAAGTTCGTGAAAGACGAAATGAGCTTCAAAAACAAGAAAACCGTTTACTTCAAAAAGAAGAAAATCTTGACCGTAAACATGAAGGAATTGATAAACGGGAAGCGATGTTGGAGAAGAAAGATCATTCTCTGAATGAACGACAACAACATATTGAAGAGATGGAAAGCAAAGTGGATGAGATGATTCGTATGCAGCAGTCAGAACTCGAACGCATTTCGAGCCTGACAAGGGATGAAGCGAAACAAATCATTCTTGACCGGGTTGAAAACGAGCTTTCACATGACATCGCCATCATGACAAAAGAAACCGAAAACCGTGCAAAAGAAGAGGCAGATAAAAAGGCGAAAAACATTCTGTCACTTGCCTTGCAGCGCTGTGCAGCAGATCATGTTGCCGAAACGACGGTATCGGTCGTCAATCTTCCGAATGATGAGATGAAGGGACGTATCATCGGCCGTGAAGGGCGTAACATCCGTACGCTTGAAACGCTTACAGGTATTGACCTGATTATTGATGACACACCTGAAGCCGTCATTCTTTCCGGATTTGATCCGATCAGACGGGAGACGGCAAGAATTGCTCTTGATAAACTCGTTCAAGATGGACGTATTCACCCGGCGCGCATTGAAGAAATGGTTGAAAAATCCCGCCGCGAGGTTGATGACTACATTCGGGAAATGGGTGAACAAACGACGTTTGAGGTCGGCGTTCACGGACTCCACCCGGATTTGATTAAGATTCTCGGCCGGTTGAAATTCCGTACAAGCTACGGGCAGAATGTACTGAAGCATTCAATGGAAGTTGCGTTTTTAGCCGGTTTAATGGCTTCCGAGCTCGGAGAAGATGCGAAGCTTGCCAAGCGGGCCGGTCTTCTGCATGACATCGGAAAAGCAATTGACCATGAGGTGGAAGGAAGCCACGTGGAAATCGGAGTGGAGCTTGCGACCAAATATAAAGAGCATCCAGTCGTCATTAACAGTATTGCGTCACACCACGGAGACGAAGAGCCGACTTCCATTATCGCCGTTCTGGTCGCTGCTGCTGATGCACTGTCTGCCGCAAGACCGGGAGCGAGAAGTGAAACGCTCGAGAACTATATCCGCAGACTTGAAAAGCTTGAAGAAATCTCCGAGTCTTACGAGGGTGTCGAAAAATCATTTGCGATTCAGGCGGGCCGTGAAGTTCGTATTATGGTGAAGCCGGATTCCATTAATGATTTAGAAGCTCATCGTTTGGCGCGTGACATCCGTAAACGAATTGAGGACGAGCTTGATTATCCGGGCCACATTAAAGTGACTGTGATAAGAGAAACTCGGGCCGTAGAGTATGCAAAATAAAGTGATGCTTAGCGCATCACTTTATTTTTTTGATTGACAAAAGCTGAAAAAGAGAGGAATACAAAGCATGAGAATTTTATTTATTGGTGATGTTGTCGGCTCCCCGGGCCGCGACATGGTAAAAGAATATGTTCCGAAACTAAAAGCAAAACACAAGCCGCATTTTACGATCATTAACGGAGAAAATGCCGCACACGGCAAAGGCCTGACGGAAAAGATTTACCATAGCCTGATGGAGGCAGGGGCGGACGCCATTACGATGGGGAACCATACGTGGGATAAAAAAGAGATCTTTGATTTTATTGATGACGTGCCGCACCTCGTCCGCCCTGCAAACTTCCCGGAAGGAACACCGGGAAAAGGCATTACGTATGTGAAAGCACAAGGAAAAGAGCTTGCCGTCATCAATTTACAGGGCCGCACTTTTCTTCCGCCGCTTGATGATCCGTTTCTTAAGGCTGATGAGTTAATTGCTGAAGCGAAAAAACGCACGCCGTACATTTTTATTGATTTTCATGCCGAGGCAACAAGCGAAAAACTTGCAATCGGATGGTACACAGACGGCAGAGCGTCTGCGGTTGTAGGGACGCATACACACGTGCAAACGGCAGATAACCGCATTTTGCCTAAGGGAACTGCATACATTACTGATGTGGGCATGACAGGGCCGTATGACGGCATTCTTGGAATGGACAGAGAAACGATTATTAAGCGGTTCAAAACTAATCTTCCGGTCCGGTTTACGGTCGCGGAAGGAAAAACAACGCTGAGCGGAGTGCTCATTGATATTGATGACCAAACGAAAAAAGCCGTTAAAATCGAACGGATTTTAATAAATGATGACCATATGTTCTTTGAATAGGTGTTCACATGTTTGTTTTATAAAAATATTAAAAGGAAAAGCAGGAATATAGCAACTTCTTAGTGAATATAGTAGAAATGGAAGGTAGCCCGCTATTTATGAAAAGCATTGTGGGGATGGCTTTTTGGATAGCAACATCTAATAATGATTGTTCTAATGAACACTCACTTATCTATTGTAAAACTAAGGGGGAGCAGAAATGGAAATCTTAAAAGTTTCAGCAAAATCTAGTCCAAATTCGGTAGCAGGCGCGCTGGCTGGCGTGTTGAGAGAACGCGGAGCCGCCGAAATTCAAGCGATTGGGGCGGGTGCCTTAAACCAGGCTGTTAAAGCGGTTGCCATTGCCAGAGGCTTTGTCGCGCCGAGCGGCGTTGATTTAATTTGTATTCCGGCTTTTACAGATATACAGATTGACGGAGAGGAAAGAACGGCAATTAAATTAATTGTCGAACCCCGTTAACAAAAAATGCACATTCTCAACCTGCTTGCATGGAGCAAGCAGGTTGTTTTTATTGTTGTTATATTTTCTCACAATATTATACTGGTAGTGTGAACAAATGATGAACGACTTTATTCATATAATATTTCAAAAAAAAAAACCGCCCATTTTTCCAGGAAGAAGCAGTTGTCTTTTTCTGGTGGACACTGATGTTTACCTCCTTCGTATCACATGGTACAATCCAGTTATAATAACGTTTTTTGAAAAGGAGTGTACATGTTGGAAGGAAAGATGAAAGCTGTTGTTAAAAATGAAAACGCTTACGGAGCTAAACTGAAAGAAATTCCTATACCTTCCATTAATGAGAATGAAGTTCTTATTAAAGTACAAGCCGCATCTATATGCGGTACAGATGTGCATATTTATAATTGGGACCAATGGGCACAAAAACGAATCAAAACACCCCAAGTATTCGGACATGAATTCAGCGGTACTGTAGAAGCAGCAGGGAAACACGTCACAAATGTCAAAAAAGGGGATTATGTGTCGGCAGAAACCCATTTCGTCTGCGGAACTTGTGTCCCTTGTTTATCAGGCAAGCATCATGTGTGCACTCATACAAAAATCCTCGGGGTTGATACAGCCGGTTCCTTCGCTGAATACGTCAAAGTGCCGGCCCAAAACATTTGGAAAAACCCCGTTAATATGGATCCGGCGGTCGCCTCCGTTCAGGAGCCGTTAGGAAATGCGGTGCATACGGTACTGGAAAGTCAGCCGGCGGGAGGCTCCGCAGCGATTATCGGCTGCGGGCCGATCGGACTGATGGCAGTGGCAGTAGCAAAAGCGGCAGGTGCAGCCCGTATTGCGGCTATTGATAAAAATGACTACAGGCTGTCTCTAGCGAAAAAAATGGGAGCCACAGTCACCATTTCAGCTGATAAAGAAGATCCGCTCGAAGTGATTGACGCATTAACCGGAGGAGAAGGGATCGACCTTGTCTGCGAAATGTCAGGCCATCCCCAAGCCATAAACCAAGGGCTGAAAATGGCAGCCAACGGGGGAAGGTTTCATATGTTAAGCCTGCCGGAAAATCCGGTAACGATTGATCTGACAAATGACGTCGTATTTAAAGGCCTTACCGTCCAAGGCATTACAGGCAGAAAAATGTTTGAAACCTGGCGGCAGGTATCTCACCTGCTTGAATCTGAGCTTGTGGATCTGACGCCGCTCATCACTCATCAATTCCCGCTGGAGGAATTTGAAAAAGGATTTGACCTGATGAGAAAAGGCCAGTGCGGGAAAGTCATTTTAATACCATAAGGGGAGGGTTTTATTATGAAAGAATTTGAATTTTTGAAAAGTGAACTTGATAAAATGAAAGAAAATAAGACATGGCAGCAAATCAAACAAATCGAAACGAAGCAGGGACCTTGTGTAAAGGTCAAAGGAGAAGAGGTCATTCAGCTTTCGTCAAATAATTATCTCGGCTTGACGTCACATCCGAGGTTAGTAGAAGCAGCCAAACGCGCCGCAGATGAGTTCGGAGCGGGGACGGGCTCGGTTCGGACGATCGCCGGGACATTTACGATGCATAATGAATTGGAGAAAAAACTCGCAAATTTCAAGAAAACAGAAGCGGCCCTTGTTTTCCAATCGGGGTTCACAACGAATCAAGGCGTATTATCAAGCATTCTCACAAAAGAGGATATTGTTATTTCTGATGAACTGAATCATGCGTCCATTATTGACGGAATCAGACTGACAAAGGCAGACAAAAAGGTATACCGCCATGTTGATATGGATGATTTGGAAAAAGTGCTGAAAAAATCAATGAATTATCGCATGCGGCTGATCGTAACCGACGGCGTTTTCTCCATGGACGGCAATATCGCTCCTTTGCCTGATATCGTAAACCTGGCGGAGAAGTACGATGCATTTGTGATGGTAGATGATGCCCACGCTTCCGGCGTGCTCGGAAAAAACGGAAGGGGAACCGTTAATCATTTCGGACTTGACGGCAGAGTGCACATTCAGGTGGGCACATTAAGCAAGGCAATCGGAGTGCTTGGAGGTTACGCCGCCGGATCTCAAGTTCTCATTGATTACCTGCGTCATAAGGGGCGTCCGTTTTTATTCAGCACTTCTCATCCGCCTGCGGTGACGGCTGCCTGCATAGAAGCCATCGATGTTCTGCTGGAAGAGCCGGAACATATGGAAAGGCTTTGGAAAAACACGGCGTATTTTAAAGACAAACTGATTCAAATGGGGCTGACGCTTACAAAAAGTGAAACACCGATCATCCCGATTTTAATCGGCGAGGAAGAAAAAGCCCAGGCATTTTCTGACCGTCTTTTGTCACACGGCGTCTTTGCTCAAAGCATTGTATTTCCGACCGTCGCCGAAGGAAAAGCGAGAATTCGCACGATCATTACGGCGGAGCATACGGAAGAAGAACTTGATCGGGCGCTTGACGTCATCCGGTCAGCTGCAAAAGAGCTTCAGCTTGTGTAGAGGGGATACCCCCTCTTTTATTTCTTATTGATTCTTATTCTCAGTAAGGTGTACAATGATAGGCTGGCGGTTGTGCCAATCGGCTATAACCAGTATACTTGAGGGTGGAAGTTTCGGTTGAAAGGAGACATTCGAATATGAATGAAAAGCAAAAACAAGAAAGCGGACAAGTGAATCCAGCGGACAAAAAATCCGAAAAGGATTACAGCAAGTATTTTGAAGCCGTATATATCCCGCCTTCTTTAAAAGACGCGAAAAAACGCGGCAAGGAAGCCGTTCAATATCATAACGATTTTAAAATCTCAGAAGACTTTAAAGGCCTCGGCGACGGCAGGAAGTTTTATATCCGTACGTACGGATGTCAAATGAACGAACACGATACAGAAGTGATGGCGGGTATTTTTATGGCTCTCGGCTATGAAGCGACAAATTCGGTTGATGATGCCAACGTGATTTTATTAAACACCTGTGCGATCCGGGAAAATGCTGAAAACAAAGTGTTCGGGGAGCTCGGCCATTTAAAAGCGCTCAAAAAAAATAACCCAGATCTTATTTTAGGCGTATGCGGCTGCATGTCACAGGAAGAATCAGTCGTAAACCGCATATTAAAGAAGCATCCGTTTGTCGATATGATTTTCGGCACACACAACATTCACCGTCTGCCTGAGCTGTTATCAGAGGCTTATTTATCAAAAGAGATGGTCATCGAAGTGTGGTCGAAGGAAGGAGACGTTATTGAAAACCTTCCGAAAGTCCGCAACGGAAAAATTAAAGGCTGGGTCAACATTATGTACGGCTGTGACAAGTTCTGCACATACTGCATCGTGCCGTATACCCGCGGAAAAGAAAGAAGCCGCCGGCCTGATGAGATTATTCAGGAAGTGAGAAGGCTCGCGAGCGAAGGTTATAAAGAAATCACCCTTCTCGGCCAAAACGTAAATGCATACGGAAAAGATTTTGAGGATATGACGTACGGCCTCGGAGATTTAATGGACGAACTGCGCAAAATTGATATTCCGAGAATCCGGTTTACAACGAGTCATCCGCGCGATTTTGACGATCACCTTATTGAAGTGCTCGCAAAAGGCGGCAACCTGCTCGACCATATCCATCTCCCTGTTCAATCGGGAAGCTCTGAAGTGTTAAAAATGATGGCGCGCAAATATGACAGAGAGCGCTACATGGAGCTTGTCGGTAAAATCAAAGCGGCAATGCCGAACGCTTCATTAACAACGGATATTATCGTCGGTTTCCCGAATGAAACGGACGAACAGTTTGAAGAAACGCTTTCCTTATACCGTGAAGTGGAATTTGACAGCGCCTATACGTTTATTTATTCTCCTCGTGAAGGCACACCTGCTGCGAAAATGAAAGACAATGTGCCGATGAGGGTCAAAAAAGAACGTCTCCAGCGCCTCAATGATTTGGTTAAAGAAATTTCAGCCAAAAAAATGAAGGAATATGAAGGAGAGACTGTCGAAGTATTAGTCGAGGGAGAAAGCAAAAATAACCCTGACATTCTTGCCGGCTATACGGAAAAAAGCAAGCTCGTCAACTTCAAAGGACCGAAAGAGGCCATCGGCAAGATTGTACGCGTCAAAATCCAGCAGGCGAAAACATGGTCGCTTGACGGAGTGATGGCAGGAGAAGCAATCGAGGTGAATTAATAATGACGCTTTACTCTAAGAAAGACATTGTACAGCAAGCCCGGAATCTTGCAAAAATGATCTCAGAAACCGAAGAAGTTGATTTTTTCAAACGCGCGGAGGCGCAAATCAACGAAAATGAAAAAGTATCTGTGATCATTAACCAGATTAAGGCTCTGCAAAAGCAAGCCGTCAATTTGAAACATTATGAAAAGCTCGAAGCATTGAAGCAAGTTGAAAATAAAATTGACGCTTTGCAGGAAGAGCTGGAGGGCATTCCGGTCATTCAGGAATTCAGAGATTCCCAGCTTGAGGTCAACGATCTTCTGCAGCTTGTGGCACATACGATATCCAACCAGGTCACAAATGAAATCATCACATCGACCGGCGGCAACCTGCTTACGGGGGAAACCGGTTCAAAGGTGAAACATTCGAATAACAGCTGTTCCTTTTAACACGAGGCCTTTTTAAAGGCCCCGTGTTTTTTTGTTTTATTATAAACTAATTGAAGGATGAACTAAATATTCTACAGGGATTTTTGTCCTGCTTCCGCGAGAAACTTTATAGACTTAAAAGTAAAGTTTCTGGGCGGGGCTGCATACAATGAAACAGAAACTTTGTATTTTTATATTTTCTTTATAAAAATGCACATTAGACGAATGCCCAGCATAAGATATCACGAAGAAGAACAAGGAGGCATAACGGAATGTCTGAATACAGGGAAATTATTACGAAAGCGGTAGTAGCCAAAGGCAGAAAGTTCACTCAATGCACCAATACGATCTCTCCTGATGAAAAACCGTCAAGTATATTGGGCGGCTGGATTATCAATCACAAATACGATGCTGAAAAAATCGGAAAAACGGTAGAAGTTGAAGGGTATTATGATATAAACGTCTGGTACTCTTACTGCGACAATACAAAAACAGAGGTTGTCACTGAAAGAGTTAAATATGTAGACGTTATCAAGCTCAGATACAGAGACACCAATTACTTAGATGATGATCACGAGGTAATTGCAAAAGTGCTGCAGCAGCCGAATTGTCTTGAAGTGACCATTTCTCCTAACGGAAATAAAATCGTCGTTCAGGCTGAAAGAGAATTTTTAGCTGAAGTGGTCGGTGAAACGAAAGTGGTCGTTGAGGTGAACTCAGACTGGGAAGAGGATGATGACGACGATTGGGAAGATGATCTTGACGAGGAATTAGAGGACATTAACCCAGAGTTTTTAGTCGGAGATCCTGAAGAATAAAAAGAGGCTAGGGGAGTTAAACACCCCAAGCCTCTTTTTTATATGAAGATATCACTCTTTCGTTTATGTTATAATGGGGCGGAATAGAGAAACGTTGATACATAGTGAGGGATTAAATGATGGCTAGTTATACGCCTATGATACAGCAATATTTAAAGATAAAGGCAGAGCACCAAGATGCCTTTTTATTTTTTCGGCTTGGTGATTTTTACGAAATGTTTTTTGAGGATGCGAAAAAAGCTTCACAAGAGCTTGAGATTACACTGACAAGCCGTGACGGCGGTTCTGCCGATAAAATTCCGATGTGCGGCGTGCCGTATCATTCTGCGGCCGCTTATATCGAACAGCTGATAAAAAAAGGATATAAAGTGGCGATTTGTGAACAGACAGAAGACCCGAAGGCGGCAAAAGGCGTAGTTAAGCGTGAAGTCGTCCAGCTGATTACACCGGGAACCGTGATGGACGGAAAAGGCATTCACGAGTCTGAAAACAACTTTATCGCTTCCGTTTCTGAATTTATAAACGGGTACGGGCTGGCTTTATCAGACTTAACGACCGGAGAAAATTTAGCCGTTTTTATTGAGCGGATTGAAGATATTATGTCGGAAATTTATTCAGTCGGCGCAAGGGAAATCGTTGTTTCAAGCAAGTTTGACGAAACGACGGCGGTTCAGCTGAAAGAGCGGTGCGGTGCAACGATCTCAATCGAAGACGGAAAAATTGAAGAGCGGATCGACATTGCGAAGCATCTGCCCAGTGAAGAGCTGACAGAAACTTTTATGCGTTTATATACGTATTTGCAGAAAACGCAAAAACGGAGCCTCGATCACCTTCAGCCTGTCCAAGTGTATGAATTAGAAGAAGCGATGAAAATCGATCTGTATTCAAAACGAAATCTTGAGCTGACAGAGACAATCCGTTCTAAAAATAAAAAAGGGTCATTGCTCTGGCTGTTAGACGAGACGAAAACAGCCATGGGAGGAAGGCTTCTAAAGCAGTGGATCGATCGGCCGTTAATCAGGGCAGCTCAAATCGAAGAGCGCCAGGAAATGGTCGAGACGCTGATCAATCATCTGTTTGAGCGCGAGGATTTGCGCGAGCGGCTGAAAGAAGTTTACGATTTGGAGCGTCTCGCGGGCCGTGTTGCATTCGGCAACGTGAATGCACGGGACTTAATCCAGCTGAAAGAATCCTTAAAGCAAGTGCCGAGCATTAAACAGCTTGTGGCATCACTCCGTCACGAAAAAGCGAAAGAACGCGCCCGCCTGATTGATCCGTGCAGTGACCTGCTTGAGCTGTTGGAAGAGGCATTATACGAAAACCCGCCGTTATCTTTAAAAGAAGGAAACTTAATTAAAGACGGTTATCATCAAAAGCTTGATGAATACAGGGACGCCAGCAAAAACGGGAAAGATTGGATCGCCCGCCTTGAACAGCAGGAGCGCGCTTATACGGGCATTCGCTCTTTAAAGGTCGGCTTTAATAAAGTATTCGGTTATTATATTGAGGTCACAAAAGCAAATCTTCATTTGCTTGAGGACGGACGATATGAGCGGAAGCAGACGCTGACGAATGCCGAACGGTATATTACACCGGAATTAAAGGAAAAAGAAGCGCTTATCTTAGAAGCGGAAAACAACATCTGCGAGCTGGAATACGAGCTTTTTGCCGAACTGCGTGAAAGTGTGAAGCAGTATATCCCGCGCCTGCAGCGCTTAGCGAAACATATGAGTGAACTCGATGCCCTGCAATGCTTTGCGACGATCAGTGAAAGCAGGCATTATACGAAGCCTGCATTTTCCGAAAATGAGGTCAAGGTGATTGAGGGAAGACATCCCGTCGTTGAAAAAGTGATGGACAGCCAAGAATATGTGCCTAACAATTGTATGATGGGCGAATCAAGGGAAATGCTCCTGATCACAGGCCCGAATATGTCAGGAAAAAGTACGTATATGAGACAAATCGCCCTCCTTTCCATCATGGCTCAAATCGGCTGTTTTGTCCCCGCAAAAGAAGCGGTCCTGCCGATTTTTGACCAGATCTTTACGAGAATCGGGGCTGCGGATGATTTAATTTCCGGACAAAGCACCTTTATGGTCGAGATGCTGGAGGCGAAAAATGCAATTGTGAACGCCACAAAAAACAGCTTGATTTTGTTCGATGAAATTGGCCGCGGCACCTCAACATATGACGGAATGGCGCTTGCACAGGCAATCATTGAATATGTTCATGACCATATCGGCGCAAAAACACTGTTCAGTACACATTATCATGAGCTGACTGTGCTAGAGGATAAGCTTCCTCAGCTGAAAAACGTCCATGTGCGCGCTGAAGAATACAACGGGACGGTCGTCTTTCTCCATCAAATAAAAGAAGGGGCCGCCGATAAGAGCTACGGCATTCATGTCGCCCAGCTTGCCGAGCTTCCTGATGATCTGATCAGCCGGGCGCAGGAGATCCTGAAAGAGCTTGAGCAGTCAGAGAATAAACCGGAACTGCAATCGCCGCAGGAGAAAAAAACTGCCGTCAAAGAAGAACCGGCCCAGCTGTCCTTCTTTGAAGAAGGAGAGAAAGAAAAGAAGGCTCCGCCCATGTCTAAAAAAGAAAAACAAGTGCTGGAAGCCTTTAAATCGATCAATATTCTCGATATGACACCGCTTGAAGCAATGAACGAAATGTATAAGCTGCAAAAGAAATTAAAATAGAAAGAGGTGATCGACTTGGCAAAAGTCATCCAGCTGTCAGATGAACTTTCAAACAAAATAGCGGCCGGCGAAGTGGTGGAACGGCCGGCCTCTGTCGTCAAGGAATTAGTGGAAAATGCGATTGACGCAAACAGTACAGTCATTGAAATCGACATTGAGGAAGCGGGGCTTTCATCCATCCGGGTGCTCGATAATGGCGAAGGGATGGAAACCGATGATTGCAAACGGGCTTTCCGCCGCCATGCGACAAGTAAAATCAAAGATGAAAACGACCTGTTTCGGGTAAGAACTCTCGGATTCCGCGGAGAAGCTTTGCCAAGTATCGCGTCAGTCTCACATCTGGAAATAAAAACGAGCATTGGTGAGGGAGCGGGAACGCATCTCATTCTCCAAGGCGGGAATATCATTTCTGAAAAGAGATCTTCAAGCAGAAAAGGAACGGAAATCGCTGTTACTAATCTGTTCTTTAATACACCGGCCCGATTAAAATATATGAAAACCGTGCATACGGAGCTTGGCAATATTACGGATGTCGTCAACCGGATTGCTCTTGCTCATCCTGAAGTATCGATCCGCCTCCGCCATCAAGGGAAAAATCTGCTGCAAACAAACGGCAACGGGGATGTGCGCCACGTGCTGGCGGCGATTTACGGGACGGCGGTCGCTAAAAAAATGATACCGCTCCATGCCAGCTCACTCGACTTTGAGGTGAAAGGTTTTATTGCGCTGCCGGAAATCACTCGCGCCTCCAGAAACTATATGTCGTCAGTCATTAACGGAAGATACATTAAAAATTTTCCGCTTGTCAAAGCGGTGCATGAGGGCTATCATACACTGCTGCCGATCGGTCGCCATCCGATTACGTTTATTGAAATCACGATGGACCCGATATTGGTCGATGTGAATGTTCATCCGTCAAAGCTTGAGGTCCGCCTCAGCAAAGAGACGGAGCTGCACGAGTTGATCCGCGACGGCATTAAGGATGTATTTCAGCAGCAGCGGCTGATTCCGAGCGCCCAGCTGCCGAAAAAATCAACACCGCCGCCAATAAAAAACGAACAGCAATTTATGACGTTTGACGAAAGCGCGTCTGAACGAAAGCTGCCTGAAAAACCGCCGGAGCCTTCCTATTCGCCGCTGAAGCTGAGTTCGGTTGTAAAAGAGCCAGAGCCTGTAAAAGAAGAAAATACACTCACAGAGGAAACGGAAAGTGAGCTGCTGCCGGAAATCGATCGGCCGGAACCGCTTCCTGAAGTGCGGGCTGCTTCAGAGGAACCTGTCTATGAGGGAGAGCCGTCAGAAAGAGTACCGGTCATGTATCCGATCGGCCAAATGCACGGGACATATATATTAGCCCAAAACGAAAACGGCCTGTACATCATCGATCAGCATGCCGCCCAGGAACGGATTAAATATGAATATTTCCGGGAGAAGGTCGGACAGGTTGAGCCCGAGGTGCAGGATATGATCGTGCCGCTCACCTTTCATTATGCTGCAAATGAAGCGCTCATCATCGAACAGCATCAGCATGAGCTTGAAAGCGTCGGCGTATTTTTAGAAGCATTCGGCTCCAACAGCTACATCGTCCGCTGCCATCCGGCCTGGTTCCCAAAAGGAGAAGAAGCCGAGCTGATTGAAGAAATCATTCAGCAGGTGCTGGACGCCAAACAGATCGACATTAAAAAGCTGCGGGAGGAAGCAGCGATTATGATGAGCTGCAAAGGCTCCATCAAAGCGAACCGCCATCTGCGCAACGACGAAATCAAAGCACTTTTAGACGATCTGCGCCGAACGACAGATCCATTCACATGCCCGCACGGCCGCCCGATAATTATTCACCACAGCACATATGAGATGGAAAAGATGTTTAAACGCGTGATGTAGAAGGGTTCTGAGAGGGATTTATCCCTCGTGCCCACATTTTGCCCACTGATTTTAGCTGTTTAGGTATTCATCAAACTGATTAATGCTTTTTTGATTGTGATTCTGCGTGATATGGATATAGACATCAGCTGTCATTTTCACATCGGTATGACCGAGTCGTTCGCTTACAAACTTGATATCTGCACCACTTTCTAGCAGCATAATGGCGTGTGTGTATCTTAAACCATGTGGAGTAATGTGGTGCAGATCAGTTTTCTTAAGAATGGAATCTATGACTTTATTAATTCCAAACGGTCCAATGTCATCTCCCTTATGGTTGGTAATAAAAAAGGGAGACTGGTTATAGTTGTCACCGTATTTTATTTTATTTTCTTCTTGCCATTCCTTAAACTCTTTCATTTCTTTAATTAAAGTGTCATCAATGCTTATAGTTCTAACACTTTTACGAGTTTTAGGTGCTTTGATTCCAAACTCGTTTTTAGATTTAGTAACCCTTAAAGTTTTGTTATTAAAGTCAATATCGGACCAATATAAAGCAATAAGTTCACCTTTTCTTAAGCCGGTCCTTAAAAGAGTTAAAGCAATCATGTAATGATGATATTTAGAAGATTTTGCTGCCTCCATAAAGATAGATACTTGTTCTCTGTCCAGATAATTGTCTTTAAGCATTCTATAATCCGAATCTTTTTTTATTGAAATATTTTGATATTTATTGTGCGTAACCATCTCATGTTCCACGGCCTTGTTGATGGCAGAACAGAAGATTGAATGTATCGTTTGTACAGTCTTCCTTGCGAATTTTTCACTTAACTCATTAATGAATTTTTGATACTCTACTCTATTGAGTTCATTCAACTTGAAATTTCCTATACGAGGAATAATATTTTTATGTATATATAACTTTCTGTTTATCAAAGTTTTTTGCTCGCATTGTGAGCCATAAACCTGCAACCATTCCTCTAACCAGTCTTTTACAAGCCTCTCTTTGTTATGAATTAAGCTGTGTTTTCCTAAAAATAAATTTCTTTCAATTTCAGCTGCAATTACTTGTGCCTCTTTTTTTGTCCGAAAGCCCTTTTGTGTTTTTTCGCGCCTCTTATTCGTGATGGGATCTTTATAAATAATTCTATATTCCCAATTATCTCCACGCTTCCTAAAACTCGCCATTCTGGTATTGTGGCTATTGATTATGAAACAGCCGGTACCCTTGGGAAAATCACAATGTTTGTTTATACTTGGCTGTAATAGTTATTTTGTTAAAAGGATTTTTTATGATGTGGAGAGAAAGCCGACATGAAAGAAAGTGAAAAAATTAGGTTTATCCAGAATGAAGTTTTGACGGTTGCTGAAGTTGCCGAGCTGCTTTCTGTTAGCCGGCAGCGCGTAAGCCAGCTTGTCAGCGGCGGCCGGCTCAAAGCGATAAAGAAGGTGGGAACGGTGGCTTTGTTCTTGCTGGAACATGTACAAGCATTTAAAAAAGAATTAGAGGCAGAGCGGAAGAAGTATCGGCCGTATGATCAGTAAAAGCCCACCTGTTAAAAAGGCGGGCTTTTTTTTATTTAATAGAGACGTGATGTGTGTACCAGTTCCCTGTTGCTGTGAAGCGTAATTCCATATGGCCGTGGCGGTTACCACCGTACTTTACAAACGTGTAATTAGAATTAGCGATAGCATCCTTGGCCGCTTTGTCGATGTTTTCAACTTTTTTAGAAGTAATTTTGCCTGTCCAGCCAGTGAACCCTGAAGCGGAGGCGCTCGGCGGATTCTCCCACTTTGTTATTTTCTTTCCATATTCGTATGAATAGTTGTCACTTACTCGAATATCGTATAATTTTAGCCCTACTAATTTCACAGCGTAATAGCCACTTGCTGTTTTATTTTGAGTGGCCTGTGTTTTTATCTTTTCCATTCCCATATCTGTACTGACGCCCATTTCCACAGTGAAACCATTGCCGAGATCAATTTCTTGGTACGGATGATCTTTGCTGACATGCATACTGTTTAATGCCTTATTCACTTCTTTTACAGTTGGGATTTTCTCAGATGAAAGGGTTCTCAAGTTCTCAAATTTTGCTGTTTCGTTACCTCGTGAAAGGTCGCCTTATCAATAATCAAATCGGACTCCTTGTCCACCTTTTCGGCAGCATTAGCATGAAGACTGAACAGGGATGAAAAACTCAAAGCTAGGGTGAATAAAATACCAACGACAAATTTTTTCATTCTATCTCCTCCTTTAAGTATTCGTTTCCCATGGTAACTCATTGTTTAATTTTGGTAAACATGACTAAGTAACAAAAAATGTTGAAATTGCAGGAAATTGGGTCTTCTTATGATAAACACGGTATGAAAGTAAATGATGGTATTTACCCATTTAAACAACCTTTTGGCGGGTGTATATTGAATGAAGGGGAGGGATGTAATTGGTCAAGGTTATATTGTCATTTGTTTATTTACTCGGCTTTATCTTTTTAAGCAGATGGTCTTTTGATGGGATTTTTCATGAAGATTATTTTTCGATTGCTGGCTTTTTGTGGTCTATTATTGTTACGTTTTTCTTCGGCATTTACACCGGAAGCCCTTTGCTCTTCAAAAAGATAACACAATCTAAACGATTAACTGTTAAAAGTAAGAAATCATTTTATTTTTTAATCGGCGTAGCAGTCGTTCTTTTTATCCTCTATTTCGCTTTCTCTAATTCTCAGATTAACGTAATCGCTCCATACGCTGTCCTCGGTGGATACATTTTAACTTTGGTATCGGGAATTGTCTTAACCATCCTACTAAAGCCGCAAGCTGATGAGCGGACTGAATAACATCAAATACAGATTCACAGCAGACCGCAATCATATTGCGGTTTTTCCATTTGTGCAAATTACGGGGATAGTAGTAAAATCAAATAAAAGAAAAACAGGGGAGGACTAAAAAACTTAATCGTGTAGCTTTAAAATAAAGATTGATTATGTAAAACAAAGTCCGATAATTTATAAAAAAGTTTGATAGAATCACATTAACAATACAGATTTTTACAATTCAACAAACGGGCCATTTAATGGCACAATTAATTTGTGATGGCAAGTTAAAATTTGTTTTGCACTCAATCATCAATAACAATAGAATTAAACTAAAGATTATTTAAACAGCATAGAAAGGGGGTAAATGTTTTGAATATAAATTTAATATTATTTGTCTCATCAATTAATCAAGAACCTACAGAGGAAAATACTCAAACATTAGTGAAAACATTTGAATCTGACTTTCGCCCTCAAGTAGGAGATATAATTGACGATCCTGGATTTGATTCAGGCTTCCATAATGGATACCAGGTGGTAAAAGTTACAATAAATTATACTTCAAATGAGTGCCTTGTTTCACTGACGCCGTTAGCAATTGAAGTTGAAAAAATTAGTGTTGAAGATTATATAAAAAAGCTTAAAACACATGGGTGGAGTATTCAGTCTAGGTAGCACTCAGCAGTTTTTATTATAAGGTACTATTCCTCAAACTGGCGCGTTTGTTGAAGATTCTAGACATAAAATGGTCAAACTTTTTTATAAAACGATGATTGAAATGAATATAGAAAAAACGTGTTTTGATCAACCTTTTTTTCAAAACACGTTTTTTCTATTTGTACTTTTATCAAGGTTTATTAAGTTCATTTAATCAAACTTTATTTTAAGGCTACAAATCGCTATCTCCCCGCTTAAATTAAAAGCCCAACTTTTTAGGGGACTGACCCCCGTTTTTGAGACAGGGATCAAAACACCTTTAAGCAGCCAGCTGCCGGTATATGACCGGCGGCTGGTTGTTTAGTTTCGCTTGAATACGGATATTGTTATAATAGTGAATATAGGTTTCGACAGTTTGCTCTATGATGGCTGTCGTAGTGCTTTCCAACTTGTCGAGATAGAACGTTTCAGACTTTAGCGAGGAATGAAACGATTCGATGGAGGCATTATCAGTGGGTGTCCCTTTACACATCTGACGCTGCCGACGAACTTACGCGTTGCCGTCGCCGGGGACTCCGTATATTTTACAATGCAAACAACCACCCAAGCCGTTGTGCCGGAACGGCAC
>NZ_JAGGQB010000004.1 GCF_018613535.1 Bacillus sp. ISL-51 | reverse complement strand
CGGAGGCGACTCCATCAAAGGCATTCAAATGGCGAGCCGTCTGAATCAGCACGGCTTCAAGCTGGAAATGAAAGACCTCTTCCAGCATCCGACGATCGAAGAGCTGGTCTCCTATGTGGAGCGGACGGAAGGCAAACAGGCCGACCAGGGACCGGTCGAAGGCGAGGCGGAATTAACGCCGATCCAGCGCTGGTTCTTTGAGAAAGACTTTACGAACAAGCACCACTGGAACCAGTCCGTCATGCTTCATGCGGCAGAAGGCTTTGATCCAGTTTTGGTTGAAAAGACATTACAGGCTTTAATTGAGCATCATGACGCGCTTCGTATGGTCTACCGTGAAGAACAGGGAGAAATTGTTCAGACGTATCTGCCTGTGAACGAGTGCAAAACATGCTTTGACATTGTCGACTTGTACGGATCAGACGAAAAGATGCTGAAAAATCAAATCCAGCGCCTTGCCGAGCGGCTTCAAGGCAGTCTGAACCTTGAAAACGGACCTCTTTTGAAGGCAGAGCAATACCGGACAGAACAAGGCGATCATCTTCTCATTGCGGTTCACCATCTTATCGTTGACGGGGTTTCCTGGAGAATTCTGCTGGAGGATTTCGCTGCGGGATATAAACAGGCGCAGCAGCAAAACCGCATCGTATTCCCGCAAAAAACGCATTCCTTTAAAGATTGGGCGGAGGCGCTGAAAACATTTGCCCAATCAAAACAGCTGATGAAGCAGGCGGATTATTGGGCGCAAGCTGACGCAGAACAATTGTCTCCGATACCGAAAGACCGCGAGCCGAATAGGCGTCTCGTCAAACATACGGCATCCGTAAAATGCGAATTGACAGAAGAAGAGACAGCACAACTTCTGACGGATGTTCACCGTCCGTACGGAACGGAAATCAATGATATTCTGCTCAGCGCTCTCGGCTTGACGATCGGTGAATGGACGGATAACGGCAAAATCGGGATCAATTTAGAGGGGCACGGCCGTGAAGAAATCATACCGAATGTGAATATATCCCGGACGGTCGGCTGGTTTACGGCGCAGTATCCTCTGATTCTTCAGATCAACAAAGAGGACGGGGTATCCTCAGTCATTAAAACGGTAAAAGAGACAGTGCGGCGTGTTCCTGACAAGGGCGTCGGCTACGGCATCCTCCGCTATCTGTCAAACGCTGAAACGGCAAAAGGGTTCACTCCTGACATCAGCTTCAACTACTTAGGGCAGTTTGACAGTGAAGTGAAAACCGAGTTATTCGAGCCGTCTGCATACGATATGGGGCGTCAAGTCAGTGAAGAATCGGAGGCCTTATACGCACTGAGTTTCAGCGGTATGATCACGGGCGGCCGGTTTGTCATTTCTTGCTCCTATAATGAGGATGAATATGAAAGAAGCACCGTAGAAACGCAGATGGAACGGTTTAAAGAAAATCTTTTGATGATCATACGCCACTGCACGGCAAAAGAAGATAAAGAATTTACCCCGAGCGATTTCAGCGCCCAAGACCTTGAGATGGACGAAATGGGAGACATCTTCGACATGCTTGAAGAGAACTTAACGTGATGAAACAGATAACAGAAGGGGGGAGCGGAGCATATGAGCCAATTTAGCAAAGATCAAGTCCAGGACATGTATTACCTGTCGCCGATGCAGGAGGGGATGCTGTTTCATACTCTCCTGAATCCCGGCCAAAGCTTTTACATTGAACAAATGACGATGAAAGTAAAAGGTGATTTTTCTGTCAGACAGCTTGAAGAAAGCATGAATGTCATCGTGGACCGGTACGATATTTTTCGTACCGTGTTCATCCATGAAAAAGTCAAACGGCCGGTTCAAGTCGTTCTGAAGAAAAGAACCTTCCGCATTGATGAAATCGATCTGACACATCTGTCTGAAAGCGAACAGGCATCCGCCATCAATGACTACAAAGAGAAAGATAAGGTGAAAGGGTTTCAGCTTACCCGTGACATTCCGATGCGTGCCGCCGTTTTTAAAAAGGCGGAAAAACGCTACGAATGGATATGGAGCTATCATCACATTTTGCTGGACGGCTGGTGCTTCGGCGTCGTCGTTCAAGAGTTGTTTCACGTATACAACGCTCTGCGGGAGAATAAGCCGTACAGCTTAAAGCCAGTAAAGCCGTATAAAGAATATATTCAATGGCTGGAAAAACAGGACAAACAAGCGTCGCTCAACTATTGGGGCGATTACTTGGCGGGTTTTGAGGGGCAAACGACATTTGCCGAGCAAAGAAACAAGAAGAAAGCCCCCTATCAGCCGAAGGAGCTGCTTTTTTCCCTGCCCGAAGCAGAAACAAAAGCGTTTGCGGAGCTGGCAAAATCACAGCATACGACTCTCAGCACGGCGCTCCAAGCCGTCTGGAGCCTTTTATTAAGCCGCTATCAGCGCTCAGATGATTTGATTTTCGGAACGGTCGTTTCAGGCCGGCCGGCGGATATTAAAGGCGTCGAGCATATGGTCGGACTGTTTATCAATGTGGTGCCGAAGCGGGTCAAGCTTGCTGAAAACACGACGTTCAAAGACTTGTTAAGCGAGCTTCAGGAACAATCGTTAGCGTCAGAGCCGCATCAGTATGTGCCGCTCTACGACATACAAAGCCAGGCTGCGCAGCAGAAGCTCATTGACCATATCATCGTGTTTGAAAACTATCCGCTTCAGGACGCTGAAAGCAAAGAGGGACAGCAAAACGGTTTCGAAATGGAGGATGTCCACGTATTTGAAAAATCGAATTACGATCTCAATGTGATGGCATCGCCGGGTGAACAAATGCTGATTAAGCTCGCTTATAACGAAAGTGTTTTTGAGGAGGCTTTTATCGGAAGGCTGAAATCGCAATTGCTGACGGCAATTGCCCATATCGTGCAGCATCCGGATGCGCCTCTTCACACAGTGAACATCATTGATGAAGCGGAGCGGGAACGCCTCGTGGCAGAATTAAATCCTTCACGGCTGTCAGCCGAGGCTGAAAAGCTGACGGAATGGTTCCGAAAAGCCGCTGAATCAAATCCGGATGCGCCGGCTGTGACCGCGGGCGAATCGACGCTGACCTATCGGGAATTACAGGCGGAATCAAACCGCATCGCACACCGTTTAAGATATCAAGGAATCGGAAAAGGATCAGTAGCCGCTCTGTTTACAAAACGTTCTCCTGAGCTGGCCGCCGGGATTCTCGGCATTTTAAAAGCGGGAGCGGCGTACCTGCCGATTGACCCGGAATACCCCGAAGACCGGATCGCGTACATGCTCGAAGACAGCAAAGCCGGATGCCTCGTGACTCACAAGGCGCTGTACGCGGAAGCCAAGCAGCTGCCGTATTCGGGGAGCCTGCTCTGTATTGACGATGAAAGCCGTCTGGACGCACCTTCGGATGAACCGGAAGCAGCCGGCGGGGCGGACGATCCGGCCTATATCATGTACACGTCAGGGACAACGGGCAAACCGAAAGGCAATATCACTACACATGCCAATATTCAACGAATCGCAAAGAAGACAAACTATGTCGCCATAACGGAAAAGGATACGGTGCTGTCCCTTTCGAATTACGCTTTTGACGGGTTCACCTTCGATTTTTACGCTTCGCTCTTAAACGGTGCGAGGCTCGTTATTGCTGACAAAGAGACGATTTTGAATACGGAAAAGCTGACGGAGCTGATCAGGCGGGAAGGCATTACCGTCATGTTTGTCACAACAGCCCTGTTTAATGTGCTGACAGACGCGGGAGACGAGTGGATGAAAGGGCTTCGGCACGTATTATTCGGCGGGGAGCGCGCATCCGCAGCGCATGTCAGAAAAGCCCTGCGCAAAATGGGCCCCGGCAAGCTGATTCACGTTTACGGCCCGACCGAAGTGACGGTGTTTGCGACGGCGCATACAATCAATGAGGTCCCTGACTCCATGTCCGCCATCCCGATCGGCAAGCCGCTGAATGAGACGGGTGCCTATATTTTGACTGAAACCGGGCAGCTTCAGCCGTTTGGTGCGGTTGGTGAATTAGTCTTGACCGGAATGGGCGTGTCAAACGGCTATCTCAACCGTGAAGAGCTGACGAAGCAAAAATTCATTCAGAATCCGTTCAAAGCCGGGGAGCGTTTGTACCGCACAGGCGACTTGGCGCGCTGGCTGCCGGACGGAACGATTGAGTTTTCGGGCCGTATTGACGACCAAGTCAAAATCCGCGGCCACCGCATTGAACTTGAAGAAATTGAAAAGCAGATTCAGGAGTACAAAGGTGTCAAAGAAGCCGTTGTTGTCGTGGATCGCAGCGAAACGGGTGATGCTTCTATTTCGGCATACCTCGTATGCGATCACGAGATTGAGACAAACGGGCTTGAAGCCTTTTTGAACAAACAGCTTCCGGCTTACATGGTGCCGCAATCGTTCACCTGCCTTGAGCAGCTGCCGCTCACACCAAACGGCAAGGTGAACAAGCGACTCCTTCCGAAAGCAGAACCGAAACAGCGGGCCGGCCAGGAATGGACAGGGCCGCGAAACGAGACGGAAGAAACGGTATCCCGTATTTGGGCCGACGTTCTCGGCACATCGAAAATCGGGATTCATGATGATTTCTTTGCGCTCGGAGGCCATTCATTAAAAGCAATGACAGCCGCATCCCGTATAAAAAAAGAGCTCGGAGCCGACATTCCGGTGAAGCTTCTATTTGAAGCGCCGACGATAGCGGGCATTGCTGACTATCTGCTCAACGGCGAAGAAAAGGGCATGAAGGACGTCACGGTGATGAACAAAAATCAGTCTGACACACTGTTTGCTTTTCCGCCTGTGCTGGGATACGGGCTTATGTACCAGCCGCTGGCAAAGCAGCTGCCCGGCTATAGAATATGCGCGTTTGATTTTATTGAAGAAGACGGCCGAATAGAACGCTATGCCGAGCTGATCAATCAGCTTCAGCCGAAAGGCCCTGTTACACTGTTAGGCTACTCGGCCGGCTGCACGCTCGCCTTTGAAACAGCCAAACAGCTTGAAGCAGAAGGGCGTGACGTGGCCCGGGTGATCATGATTGATTCCTATAAAAAACAAGGAATCAGCGATCTCGAAGGACGCACAGTGGAAAGTGACGCTGAAGCACTGATGAAGGTGAACAGAGACAATGAAGCTTTGAATAACGAAGCCGTTAAAGAAGGCCTCGAACGGAAAACAAAAGCTTTTTATTCATATTTCGTGCATGCCGTAAGCAGCGGCCGGGTGCGTGCGGATATTGATCTCTTAACATCAGAACCGGACTTTACCATGCCGCCGTGGCTGGCTTCGTGGGAAGACGCCACAGCAGGTGAATATTGTGTGAAAAAAGGCTATGGCACTCACGCAGAAATGCTTCAGGGAGAAAATCTAGAAAGGAATGCGGCACGATTGCTCGAATTCCTTAAGAAAGAAAATCTGAAGCTGTCAACTTCACGCTAGAAAAGGAGGAAGCCGCCAGTGGTCCAGCTCTTTAAATCGTTCGATACGACAGAAAAAACGCAGCTTATCTGTTTTCCGTTCGCGGGAGGCTATTCCGCCTCATTCCGCCCGCTCCACGCCTACCTTCAGGGAGAGTGTGAGATGCTTGCCGCGGAACCGCCGGGACACGGAACAAATCAAATGTCCGCCATTGAGGATTTCGAACAGCTTGTAAACATGTACAAGCAGGAATTGAATCTCCGTCCCGACCGCCCGTTTGTGCTGTTCGGGCACAGCATGGGCGGCATGGTTGCCTTCAGGCTGGCGCAAAAATTGGAGCGGGAGGGCATTTATCCGCAGGCTGTAATTATCTCAGCCATCCAGCCGCCGCATATTGAAAGGAAAAAGGTATCCCATCTTGATGATGAAAAATTTCTTGACCATATTATCGAGCTTGGCGGTATGCCGCAGGAGTTAGTAGAAAACAAGGAGGTTATGTCCTTTTTCCTCCCTTCCTTCAGGTCCGATTACCGGGCGCTTGAAAGGTTCCGGCCGTCTGACGGAACAAAAATCCAATCACCCGTCCATATCTTTAACGGACGGAAAGATCATAAATGCATCAGAGACGCGGAAGGGTGGAAGCAATGGACGGCATCTCCCGTGTTCCATGAGTTCTCCGACGGCCATATGTTTATCCTGTCTGAGACCGAAAAAGTGGCGGAGCGCATTTATGAGATTATCAATAAAAGCACCGCCGGTCAGTTGTTATAACATTTGACAGACAGCATTCGCTGTCTGTTTTTTTGTAACAAGATCTTCCCGAGAGTTTTCTCATTTATCAAAAATTTTATGTTATGATTTGAAGGAATATAAACGAAGGGATTGTCGTACATGAATGATGCAGCCAAAGAGCTGAACCGAACATTAGCTGAAGAAAACCCTCACGTGCTTCATTTGCTTTCTGATTTAGGAAAAGAATTATTTTATCCGAAGGGGGTGCTGACGCAATCAGCGGAGGCGAAAGCCAAGGCGGGCAAGTATAATGCCACGATCGGAATCGCCACTTTACACGGTGAGTCGATGCACTTTAACCATATTCAAGAGACGCTGTCGGCCTATCACCCTGACGATCTATACGATTATGCGCCTCCGGCGGGCAAAGAGCCGCTCAGACAGGAATGGCTGAAAAAAATGCGCCGCGAAAATCCTTCGTTAGCCGGGAAGAACATCAGCACGCCGATTGTGACAAACGCTTTGACCCATGGGCTGAGCATTGCAGCCGACTTATTCGTCAATGAAGGAGATACGCTGCTTCTGCCTGATAAGTATTGGGGAAATTACAACTTTATTTTCGGCGTCAGACGCAAGGCGTCCATCCAGACGTATCCGCTTTTTAATCAAGAAGGGCGTTTTAATGCGGCGGGTCTGTCCGAGCTGTTGCGCAAGCAGGAAGAAAAGGCGATTGTGGTGTTGAATTTCCCGAATAATCCGACAGGCTATACGCCGGGGGAAGAGGAAGCTGCCGAAATCGTCAGCGTCATTCTGGACGCGGCGGAGTCCGGCAAAGAGATTGTCGTGCTTGTGGATGATGCGTATTACAATCTGTTTTATGATGAAACCGCAATCCAGGAATCTATCTTCAGCAAGCTCGCTCAAGTGCACGACCGGGTGCTTTGCGTGAAAATAGACGGCGCGACAAAGGAAAATTACGCGTGGGGCTTCCGTGTCGGATTTATTACCTACAGCGCAAGAAGCCCGAAAGCGCTGCAAGTGCTGGAGGAAAAAACAAAAGGCATTATCAGGGGAACGATTTCAAGCGCTCCGCACCCGTCCCAGACCTTTATGCTGAGAGCGATGCAGTCCCCGGAATATGAGAAAGAAAGACTGCTGAAATATGACATTATGAAAAAGCGGGCTGATAAGGTGAAGGCCGTGCTGTCAGAAAACAAGCATTATGAAGCTGTGTGGACGCCTTATCCGTTTAACTCCGGCTATTTCATGTGCGTGCGGCTAAAAGGCATAAACGCCAACGACCTGCGGGTTTCGTTACTTGACCATCGCGGTATTGGGACGATTTCAATCAATGAAACGGATTTGCGAATCGCGTTTTCCTGCGTAGAGGAAGAACATATCGCCGATCTGTTTGAAGAAATTTATCAAGAAGCAAAGCAGCTCCAGTCAGCTGCGAAGATATTGGGCTGACAAAAAGGAGGGGGGCACCCTCCTTTTTGTCTTTTATTCTGTTACATTTACTTTCCCACTCACATTCTCCCGGAGCATTTGCCTGAAAACGGCGATATCTTTTTGCGAATAGAAAAGTCGTTTCGGCAGCAGAAGTGTTCCGCAACCCGATGTTTGTAATCGAAACATATCTTTGTGCTCCCTAGCCGAGAGCTGTTCATCCCATTCAAAAAGAATGCTTGCGTTTTTTTGTTTTTGGCTGATTCCGAGCTGATTAATTGTAATACTTTTGGCAGATTTCAGCCGCTGATTCGTTTTGTATGTTCTGTAAAGACTGAAGAATGAGATTGCCGCTGCGATCACCGTGAATACCAAAGAGAGAATCACAGCTGCAAGGAAATTCAGGAAAGCTCTGACGCCCCATGTGCCGCCTGTAACCGGGCCGTTCATTTCAAAACAGATGGCAGAAGCCAGCAGCATAATCAAAAAACAGACAGCCGCGGATTTTCCTTGATGATAAGCAAAGTGTTTTCTGACATCGGCAAATGTTAAGCAGCCCGCGAGATAGACATTTTCATTTCGTGTGTTGATCATATTCCGTCTTCGTTTCCTTTCATTTTTTCCCTATGTCGTAATATGCTTTTTTTCCGCCGTCCTGAAGCATTGCTTCCCAAGACTCCGATGACGATACAGACGGCGCCGGCGGTATGATACCAGCGGAGTGACTCATGGAGAACGAGGACACCCGCAAGCATCGTCACGATGACGGACAAATTGTTAAAGGCGCTCATCTTAAACGCTTCAATCCTGGACAGCGCGTAGTTTGACATCAATGATGTAATGAGAGAAGACAAAATGCCTAAATACAGAATCGCTGCGATAAAACCGGGATCGCGGAATGGCAGAAAATACTGCCCGATCGTTCCTTCCGCTCCGTGCCGGAAGAGAGCGATGCCGTTGAAGGAAGCAAAGCCGATCGCAGACATGCACCAGGTCAGCTCACCCAATGAAAAACGCTGGGTCATGCGTCTCGCTGCCGTATTGTAAAGGGCGGAGGACAGCGCGGACAACAGGATCAGGAAAGCACCTTTAAAACTCGCCGATTCCGCGGACACCCCTTTCATTGTGAAAATAAACACCACCCCGGCCACTGACAGGCACGTGAATCCCTTTTGCGCCCATGTCGGACGTTCCTTTAAAAAGTAAGACGAAAACAGCATCGTAAAAATCGGGATGGCGGCTTGAATGATACCGGCTTCCGATGATGAAGAATACAAAAGGCCGAACGCCTGAAAACTGAAAAACAAAGCCGGATATAAAAGGGCCAAAGGCAAGATCGCCAGCACATTCTTCCAGCTGACGGACAGTTTGATCCAGCCGAATAAAACAGGAAGCATTGCACAGATGAAGGCCGCTGTGAACCGATGAGCCAATATATCAAACGGATTGGCGGATTGAAGCGCAATCTTGACAAATAAAAAGGAAAAACCGATAATCAGCGCATTTAAAATGGCAGCGAGGTAAGCAGCAGCCAAACGGTTTTGATTAATCATCTTCACGAACTCCTTTAATGAAATCGAGCGCCGGCCGCTCCCTTTTATTGTATGGGGAGGGAAGAAGCAGTACAATGAGAATAATGATAAACTGTACCGGTACAGATGGAGGTTCAGCATGGAAAAATATATGAACGTGATCATAGAAGTGGAGAGTCTCATTGAAGGCGGCACTTTTCAGGAAGGGGCGCGGCTGCCTTCCATCAGGCAGCTGGCCGAGCGTTTTCACGTCAGTAAAAGCACCGTCATCCGTGCGCTTCAGGAGCTTGAAAAACGGCACATTATTTATGCCGTGCCGAAAAGCGGCTACTATCTTATTAAAAATGACAAAAAGCAGGAGCGAGAACAAACAGGTATCATTGATTTTGCCGCCTCGGCGCCGGACCCTGATATTTTTCCGTACCGCGACTTTCAGCACTGCATTAACAAAGCCATTGATATGTATAAAAATGATTTGTTCATTTACGGCACGCCGCAGGGGCTTCCGTCTTTAATCCGGGTGCTTCAGACGCTGTTATCCGATTATCAGGTATTTGCAAAAGAGCGGAACATTTTTATCACCTCAGGTGTGCAGCAGGCGTTATCCCTGCTGTCTCTGATGCCGTTTCCGAACGGAAAAGAGAAGATTTTAATCGAACAGCCGGGCTATCATCTGATGGTGGAGCAGCTTGAAGCGCTGCGCCTTCCCGCCTGCGGCATTAAACGGACGGCTGAGGGGCTTGATATGGCGGAAGTCGAGCGGCTGTTTCAGACGGAGGAAATTAAGTTTTTTTACACGATGCCCCGATTTCAAAATCCGCTTGGAAGCTCTCTGACAGAATGGCAAAAACGAGAGCTTGTCCGATTAGCCGAGGCGTATGACGTTTATTTGGTTGAGGATGATTTCTTAGGGGACTTAGAGGACAATCAGAAGGCAGATCCGCTGTATGCCTATGATCTGTCTTCCCGCGTGATTTATTTGAAAAGCTTTTCGAAAATGATTTTTCCGGGGCTGCGTGTTGGAGCGGCTGTGCTCCCGGATTCGCTGGCCCCGGTTTTCCATACGTATAAAAAGCTGAGCGACATCGACTGTTCGATGATATCCCAAGCGGCCCTTGAAGTGTATATCAAAAGCGGCATGTTCAAAAGGCATAAAGAAAAAATCCGGGCCTCTTACAGAGAGCGTTCCGAGCTGCTCCAAAACGCGCTGCAGGAGTACGGCGGTTTTTCTGTAAAGCAAACGTCGATCCATACCCATCTCGTGCTGGAGAAAAGCCTTCCCGCTTCAAGAGTTGTGCAGCGTCTGAAAGCACAAGGCGTGCTGCTGGAGCCGATTGACAGCCATTACCTATCGGATTTTCAGAAAGAAAATATCATCAAACTCAACGTGTCCAACGTCAAGACAGGGGATATTATGCGAGGCATCAAAATGCTGACGGATTGCTTATAACAGCTCTTCATACGTCTTCAGCTCAATCCCCTCACTAAAATCAGGCTGTGCCGCGCAAACGGCCATCTTGTAGCCGGCATCCACATCATATGTGCGGATGAAACACGGTTCGTGTCCATCGGGAAGTTCAATTGACACCTGCCCGTCCTCTTGCAGGCGGACGCTGAACGAATCGAGCGGCAGAGAAAGCCCTTTGCCGGCTTGTTTGATAAAGCTTTCTTTCATCGACCACAGGTGATAAAAATAATCGGTCTGCTCATCAGGATGCTTGGCTTGCAGGTCATTGTATTCTGTTTGTGAAAAAAACCGTTTGGCGATATCAATCGTGCCGGGCTTCAATTTCTCTATATCAATGCCGATCGGTGCTGAATCAAAGGCACATACGATCCAGCGCCCGGAGTGGGAAATGTTAAAGTGAACAGCTGGAAGCGAAGGGATGTACGGCTTTCCGTACTCTTGGACGCTGAATGTGACAGCGGCCGGATCAAGTCCGTTTGCATGGCCGATGACGGTGCGGACGAGCACGTCGCCGATCAAGGTGCGGTGGGCATCCTCTTCATGGTAAAAACGGCGGCATTTTTCCCTTTTTTCAGCGGCTACAACCGACATCATCCGTTCCGTCTCCTCAGCTGAAAGCGGCCGATCCATATATACTCCGTAAATCTTCATGTCCAACATCCTCCGTCTGCAAATATTGTCAAAACCATCCTATCATATCAGGCGCACGCTGTCCGACAATAAAAAAAACAAAACCTTAAAACGGCTTTGTTTTTAATGAACGGACGGAGCACGCCCTGAGATCGCATATGTTAAAAGCTTTGCGGACTGCGGCAAAGAAAAACGCAGAATCAGTCCCGTCAAAATGGCTGTAATGATGGTGCCGATGCCGATCGGCCCGCCCATTGCCCATGCCGCGCCGAGAATCGTCAGCTCGATGCCGTTGCGCACCCATTGCACATTCCAGCCCGTTTTCTCTGAAATCAGCATCATCAGTGAATCCCGGGGTCCCGCGCCGAGTCCGGCTGATACGTAAATACCGACGCCGCAGCCAATCATAAACAAGCCGAGCGAAAAGAACACAGCCGATGCAACAAAAGCGTCCGTCTCAGGAAGCAGAAAGGAAAAGAAATCGATAAACATCCCCAGCAGCACCATATTCAAAATGGCGCCGAGCTTGGGAAGCGTCTTTGTAAATAAACAGGTCAACGCGACAATGGCCGCCCCGACGACGATAGACCATTGCCCGACGGAAAGCCCGAAATGCTGAAACAGCCCGTAATGAAAAGCATCCCAAGGACTGATGCCGAGAGCTTTCCCTTTGATGGTCAGAGATACCCCGAAAGACAAAATGAACAAACCCGCAAAATAAAACGTCCATCGCAAAACAAGTTCCCGCTTCAAAGAGGTCCCTTCTTTCATAAAAATCATTAATTGTCATTGTAGCATATCTGACAAAAAAAAGAAGAAGCGAAATCGTGTTTCGCTTCTTCTTCGGCATCCTACAAAGGATTCAATATACGATTCAAAAACCGTTTTGTGCGTTCTTCTTTCGGCGCGGAAAAAATTTGGCTCGGCGGCCCTTGTTCCACAATGACGCCGCCGTCAATGAAGACGACTTCATCGGCCACTTCCTGCGCGAATTTGATTTCATGTGTGACGACAACCATCGTCCAGCCTTCATTCGCCAAATCCTTAATGACTTTCAGCACCTCGCCGACAAGCTCGGGATCAAGCGCTGACGTCGGTTCGTCAAACAGCATCAGCTCAGGCTGAATCGCAAGTGCGCGGGCAATCCCGACGCGCTGCTGCTGACCGCCGGAAAGCTGGAATGGGTACAAATCCATTTTGTCTTTCAGGCCGACCTTTTCAAGAAGCTGAATCGCTTCTTTTCTGACTTGCTCCTTGTCGCGTTTTTGCACTTGAACGGGGCCTTCCATGACATTTTCAAGTGCCGTGCGGTGAGGAAACAGATGATACGCCTGAAAGACCATGCCTGATTTACGGCGGAGCCGAAGGATATCAGACTGCTTCGCTTTTTTAGAGAAATCTATTGAAAAATCGGGAAACGAAAGCTCGCCGGCGTTCGGGATTTCAAGCGCGTTCAGACAGCGCAGAAGCGTCGTTTTGCCTGAGCCGGACGGTCCCAGAACGGCAATGACTTTCCCTTTTTCTATCTCCATATCTATCTTTTTTAAAATTTCATTCTGACCGAATGATTTATTTAACCCTTTAACAGAGAGCATACCGAAACCTCCTTATTTGGCCACATAACGGTCAAGACGCCGTTCGATCACAAGCTGTACGAGGGACAGCAAGAAGCAGATGATCCAATAAATAAAGGCGGCTTCAATATAAATGACCAAGATCTGATCAAGATTTTGCGCGCCGATTTCCTGCGCTTTTCGAAACAGCTCGGCGACCAGAATCTGCGAAGCGAGAGATGTATCCTTGATCAGGCTGATAAATGTATTTGATAATGGCGGAATAGACACGCGAAACGCCTGCGGCAGAATCACGCGGAACAATGTCTTTTGATAGGTCATGCCAATGGTATAACCCGCTTCCCATTGCCCTTTCGGCACGGATGAAATAGATGCCCGGATGATTTCAGAAGCATATGCGCCTACGTTTAATGAGAAAGCGATGACTGCGCTTGGGAAAGGGTCCAGTGTAATATTAAAGGTCGGGAACAGATAAAAAATGATGAACAATTGAACGAGAAGAGGAGTGCCGCGCACAGCCGATACGTATACGCTGAACACCCATCTCATCGGTTTCATATTTGACATTCTGGCCAGCGCTGTGGTCAGCGCGATGATCATTCCGAAAATAAAGGAAAGAATGGTAAGGGGAATCGAATAATAGATTCCCCCTGATAAGATCGGCCAGAATGACTGCTGCACCAGATCCCAAGGAATGGCTGCTGCAATCACAGGTTCCGGCATGTTATTTAGAAACATCTTCGCCGAACCATTTTTTAGAGATTTTAGAAAGAGTCCCGTCCTCTTTCATTTCTTTTAATGCTTTGTTTACGTGCGTTACAAGCTCGCCGCTGCCTTTACGGAATGTAAAGTATGTGTGCTGCGGTTCACCCGCTTCAAACGCGATTTTGACATTTTTATTGCCTGACGTTTTTAAGTAATTCAACACGGCCAGCTTATCGTTATATGTTAAGTCAGCGCGTCCTTGCTGAATAAGCTGAAGGGCTTGCGCCATGCCTTCAACGCCTTCTACTTTTGCGCCCGCTTTTTGGGCCAATTTGTTGTAGTTGCTTGTTAATGATTGAGCCGCAGTTTTGCCTTTGACATCGGCCTCTTTAGAAATATCACTGTCTTTTTTCGTCACGACAACCGCGTTAGACGTTGTATACATATCTGAAAAGTCATATTGATTCTCGCGGCCTGTTTTGCCGACTTGGTTGGCCACGACATCAAAACGTTTAGCGTTTAACCCGGCAAACATGCTGTCCCATTGTGTTTCTTTGAAGTCAGCTTTCAGACCGAGACGTTTCGCGGCTTCTTGAATCACTTCAACATCATATCCGGTCAGTTTGTCAGTTTTTTTATCGTGGAAGGTAAACGGGTCATACGTTCCTTCTGTACCGACGGTCAGTACGCCTTTTTTCTTGACAGAAGCCCAAAGATCGCCGTCTTTTGACTTAGATCCGCTGTCCTGTGAGTTTCCGCAGGCTGCAAGCACCGCGATGCTGACCATCATGAACAAAGCGAGTAATGCTTTTTTCATCTTCTTTATTCCCCACTTTTCTGATTAGTTTTATTGAGAAAAAATAGCTCCCAATTGTAAAGGATAACTTTTTTTTAGTATGAGTCAAGTAATTGGTTTTCATGAGTATGAAAAAAGGGCTCTTTCTTTAAAACAATTCCAAAAATTGTCTTGCCGGCTTCGGTAAATAGCTGTCCGTTCTCCAGATGACCGCCGGTGTCATGACAAACGGATTGTCCTCGATCGTTACCGTTTTAATATGCGCTCTCATATGGACGGGAATCATCGTCAAGGGCAGAATCGTGGCTCCGAACCCTTGTGACACGAGGCTGAGCAGTGTCGCTGAATCGTGGCATTCACAAACAACCTGAAGGTCAAGACCGACCTGTTCACAGACATGAAGAACTTGGTCATATACGCCTTTCCCATTTACCGTGCGCAAGAGGATAAGCGGCAATGAGGCGATGTCCTCCAGTTTGATCGTTTCTCCGCACTTGTATTTTGTTTGTTCCGAAAGCACCAATACACACGGAATATCTTCAAGTTCCTTCGATTCAATGCCGTCGCTTTTGATCAGGGTGGTGGTGACGGCGGCGTCAATCTGCCGGGATTCTAAGAGTTCCACCAGCGAAACGGGTTCATCCTCCCAAATATTAAAAGTCAGATGCGGATACCGTTCCTTCATTTGGGTGACTTTGTCAAGCATAAGCGCGGCGCAATATATCGTTGATCCCACTGCAAGTGTGCCGGCCACTTCTTCCTTCAGCTCCTGTACCTCAATGATGGCGTCCTCAAACTTATGAAGGATCTCTTTCGCCCTTTTCAGAAAAACATTTCCTTCATATGTAAGAGTCATTTGTTTTTTCTTGTTGCGGTCAAACAGAATGACGCCCAACTCTTCTTCGAGCTGTTTCAGCTGTCTGCTCAGGGGCGGCTGTGCCATATGCAGTTTTTTGGCGGCCGACGTGATTTTTTGCTCTTGGGCGATGGTGACGAAGTAGCGCAATTGCCGGATATCCATGTGGAAACGCTCCTTTCTAATATACCCTATAGGTATGATATATAGATTTAACGAATATTTTTCATATGGATATATCAGGAGTATGATGGTTTTGAAGACATATTTCAAGCGTAAAGGAGGGGTCATCTTGAAGCTCGTCATAGGAATGACCGGAGCCACGGGGGCCATATTCGGGATCAGGCTTTTAGAATATTTGAAAGCCGCAGAGATTGAAACGCACCTTGTTGTATCTCCTTGGGCGAATGTCACTATTGCACATGAAACCGATTATACATTAAAGGATGTCGAGAAACTGGCGGCATATACGTATTCCCACAAGGACCAGGCAGCGGCAATTTCAAGCGGGTCGTTTGAAACGGATGGAATGATTATCGCCCCGTGCAGCATGAAATCACTCGCAAGCATCCGCACCGGGATGGCGGACAATCTGCTGACAAGAGCGGCAGACGTCATGCTGAAAGAACGGAAGAAGCTTGTGCTCCTGACGAGAGAAACGCCGCTCAACCAAGTCCATTTAGAAAATATGCTAACGCTTACAAAAATGGGCTCCGTCATTCTGCCGCCGATGCCCGCTTTTTATAATAAGCCGGCCGGATTAGATGAAATGATAGATCACATTGTGTTCAGAACGCTCGATCAGTTCGGCATTCGTCTGCCGGAAGCGAAGCGCTGGAACGGAATTGAAAAAGAAAAGGGAGGAAATTGATTATGGCCTATCAAGATTTTAGAGAATTTCTCGCGGCTCTTGAAAAAGAAGGACAGCTGTTAACAGTAAACGAAGAGGTAAAACCGGAGCCGGATTTAGGTGCGGCTGCGCGCGCGGCCAGCAACCTCGGCGATAAAAGCCCCGCGCTTTTGTTTAACAATATTTACGGCTGTCAAGATGCGCAAATCGCTATGAATGTCATCGGTTCCTGGCCGAATCATGCGATGATGCTCGGGTTGCCGAAAGACACACCGGTAAAGGAGCAGTTCTTTGAGTTCGCTAAACGGTACGATACGTTCCCGATGCCCGTCAAACGGGAAGAAACGGCGCCGTTTCACGAAAATGAAATCACAGAAGACATCAATCTGTTTGACATTCTGCCTTTATTCAGAATCAACCAAGGAGACGGCGGCTATTATTTGGACAAAGCGTGTGTGATTTCCCGCGACCTCGAAGATCCGGGCAATTTCGGCAAGCAGAACGTCGGCATTTACAGAATGCAGGTGAAAGGAAAAGACCGCCTCGGCATTCAGCCGGTGCCGCAGCACGATATCGCGATTCATCTTCGTCAAGCTGAAGAACGCGGCGTCAATCTTCCTGTCACGATCGCGCTCGGCTGTGAGCCTGTCATTACGACGGCCGCATCAACACCGCTTTTATATGACCAATCCGAATACGAAATGGCCGGAGCGATCCAGGGGGAACCATACAGAATCGTGAAATCTAAGCTGTCTGATTTAGATATTCCGTGGGGCGCCGAAGTTGTTCTGGAAGGTGAAATCATTGCCGGAGAACGGGAGTATGAAGGTCCTTTCGGTGAATTCACAGGCCATTATTCAGGCGGACGAAGCATGCCGGTGATTAAAATTAAACGGGTGTGCCACCGCACCAATCCGATTTTTGAACATTTGTATTTAGGCATGCCTTGGACAGAGTGTGACTATATGATCGGCATTAATACGTGTGTGCCTCTTTACCAGCAGCTTAAAGAAGCCTATCCGAACGAAATTGTTGCCGTCAACGCGATGTACACGCACGGTTTAATTGCCATCGTATCAACGAAAACACGCTACGGCGGTTTCGCTAAAGCGGTCGGCATGCGCGCCCTGACGACGCCGCACGGGCTCGGCTATTGTAAAATGGTCATCATTGTCGACGAGGATGTTGATCCGTTCAACCTGCCGCAAGTCATGTGGGCGCTTTCTACAAAAATGCATCCGAAACACGATGCGGTCATTATTCCGGATTTATCCGTCCTGCCGCTTGACCCGGGCTCTGATCCGGCAGGGATGACGCATAAAATGATTCTTGACGCTACAACACCTGCCGCGCCGGAAACAAGAGGCCATTATTCACAGCCGCTTGATTCTCCGCTGACAACAAAAGAGTGGGAACAAAAATTAATGGACTTGATGAATAAATAAGAAAGGATGAACTGATATGAAAACGTGTCCGCGCTGTGAGTCAAAAAAAGGAGAAACCGTAAGCACATCACCGGTAACAGGCGCATGGGAAGTATACCAATGCCAAACCTGTTTCTTTACATGGAGATCTTGCGAGCCGGAGAGCATTACAAATCCGGAACAATACAATCCATCATTTAAAATCGACCCGAAGGAAACGGAGACAGCCACTCTCGTTCCAGCTGTTCCGGAAAGAAAAGCGCAGCGATGATTGAACATTTACCAGACACTCTCTATGCGCTTTTAGACGGGACGGAGCTTGAGAAGAAGCAGCATGAAGCATTTGTCCTGCAATCCGTCACGGAGGAGGGCAGGCCTCACGCCGCCATGATCAGCGCCGGCGAAATCATTGCCGTAAGCAGAACTGATATCCGTATCGCTTTATGGAAAAACACCACGACGGCAAGAAATCTGCTGCGCTCAGGACAAGCCCTTTTCACAGCTTGGCAGAACGGAGCCGCTTATTACGCCACACTGCAATGTGAGCCGCTCCCGGCACAAGAAGAGGCGAAATATGACAGAGAGCGCTTTAGCTGCCGTGTCGTCTTTGTGAAAGAGGATAGGGCGAAATACGCTGACTTGACGTCCGGTCCGGCCATTCAGTTGCATGAGCCGGAGAATGTGCTGGAAAGATGGAAAGAAACGCTGGAGGAATTGAAACAATAGAAGCAAAAAAAGAGCCTGCGGTGTCCGCAGGCCCTTTTTTTATTTTACGCCTTTCATTGCCCGTTTAATCACAGGTGAGAGAAGCAGCAAAATAATACCGAGAATGATAGAAATAAGACCGATTGAGCCGAAATAGGCCGCCTCAGAAATTTTATCAAACAAACCGACTACTTTTGCGTTCAGTGCTTGACCGCAGGCATTTGTCAAAAACCACATGCTCATCGTCTGCGCTGAGAAAGCGGCAGGCGCAAGCTTTGTCGTTACTGATAATCCGACCGGGGAAAGGCAAAGCTCACCGAGCACGACCAACAGGAAGCTGAGCACAAGCCAAAGCGGGCTGACGAGTTCGCCGTTTCCGCCCATAACCGGAAGAACCATCACAAGGAATGACAAACCGGCGAGGATAATGCCGATCGCAAATTTAATCGGTGTTGAAGGCTGGCGTTTGCCGAGCTTCATCCAAATCCAAGCGAAAACCGGTGCGAAAATGACGATAAATAGCGGATTTAAAGACTGGAACCAAGAAGACTCCAGCTGGAATCCCGCAAATGAAAGCTTTGTGCGCTGATCTGCGTATAGGGCCAGAATTGTCGCCCCTTGCTCCTGAATGGCCCAGAACATGGCCGCCGCGATAAACAGCGGGACATAGGCCGCAAGACGTGATTTTTCTGTTTTTGTCGCTTTTTTACTTGTGAACATCACAACAAAGTAAATAACCGGAATAAGAATACCGAGAACACTGACGATGTCAATCACACGCGGGATCGTTAACCAGCCGGTTTGAATCAGGATCAGAATCACAATGGACGCAATAACGACGCCGATTCCGGTTCCGATAACGGATGCTTTTGAGATCGGATTCGGTACGTTGGAACCTGCTTTGCCAAGGTATTTTTTTCTCGTCAGAGCGAAAACGATAAGTCCGAGGAACATACCGGCAGCGGCGCATCCGAAGCCAAGATGGTAATTGTACTTCTGTCCGAGTGTTCCGACAATTAGCGGCGCGAGTAATCCGCCGAGGTTGATGCCCATGTAAAAGATACTGAAACCTGCGTCACGGCGCTGATCTTCCTTCGTATACAAATCTCCGACCACACTTGATACGTTCGGCTTTAATAAGCCGGTTCCGATAATGATCAGAGCCATGCTGAGAAAAAACGCAGCCGTGCTGCCAGGGAAGGCAAGAGCGATGTGTCCGAACATAATTAAGATTCCGCCGTAAAATACGGTGTTTGCCGTTCCGAATACCCGGTCGGCAAGCCAGCCGCCGATTACGCTCGACATGTACACGAGAGATCCGTAAATGGACATAATGGCAACTGCAGTGCTTTTGTCAAAACCGAGACCGCCATGAGCGACTTCCGTGTACAAGTAGTAAAGCAATATGGCTCTCATACCATAGTAGGAGAAACGCTCCCAAAATTCGGTAAAAAACAGTGTGAACAAGCCGCGGGGATGACCGAAGAACCCTCTTTGCGGCACACTTTCTACTATATATTCCTTCTCAATTGATGCCACCTGAGCCAACCCTTTCTTAAAAAAGTGTATTACAAAAATCATATTCTTATATAATACTTGTGTCAATATAATTTATACTGAATTCAAAAAATTCCAGAATCAAAAAATCTCAAATCCTTGATAATAGCCGAATTTTCCTAATTCTAATGACTTATTTTGTCATATTATCTAACGAAACTATCTATATAAACTTTTTTAATAAAATTTAAAATATGTACAGACGGAGCTGCAGATGACCGAATAGGATAGAAATAAAAGAGGAAGGAGGGGATGTTCATTTGCCGAATCGTATATTGAATGTAACAGATTGCGGTGTGGCGGCAGACGGTAAAACCGACGTGACAAGCACTCTCAATCAATGCTTGGCAGAGGCCGTCACGAAGGGCTATCACACGGTTTTGTTTCCGCAGGGAACCTACTGCATAAACGGCACCCTAGGCGGAGACAGCAATCAGCCATTCCGAAACGCCGGCATTAATGTACCGAGTAATATATCCATTATCATGGACCCGCAATGCATTATCAAAGTAGCACCGAACAGCTCTTGGGGTTATTCGGCTTTCTATATAGGAAGAAAAGAAAACGTCACCATTACAGGCGGACAGATTATCGGGGAGCGTGATGAACACACTTATCGCAATGTCCCGTTGCGGTCGACTCATGAATGGGGATTCGGAATATGTATCGAAGGCAGCAGCAATATTCTTGTGGAGAACGTAAACATCTCAAATTTTACGGGGGACGGCATCATTATCAGTCCGCTCGGATTAAGAACAAACAATGATTACGAAACATCAGAGCATGTGACCATCCGCCGCTGCGGCATCAGGCAGTCAAGGCGAAATAACATTTCCATCACCGGCTGCAACACAGTAACAGTGGAAGAATGCATCATCGAGGACGCAGGAACAGGAAACGGTACGGCGCCGAAATTCGGCATTGACATCGAGGGATACGGAGAGGGCGGTATTGACTATGAAGAGGCCCTTCATATCACCATCCGCAACAACTTTTTTAACGGAAACGTCGCAAGTTCCATCACGAACTTTAACGGATACGGCGTATTAATTGAAGGAAATCAGGCTGACAACACGATCAGCTACGGGTACGGCGCGCAAACCGTTATTACAGGAAATGTCCTGTATCGGACAAACGGCGCAAGCACAGGAATCGCGGGACAAGGTGTGTCACAAGGGCAGGAGAGCAGCAATGCGATCATTTCCAACAATCTCATTACCGGTTTCTCCACCGGAATTGACGTGAGAGGAAAAAGCGTCCTCGTCAGCCATAACAAAATCAATCAATTTGATAACACCGGCATTTCCGTCTATCGGGCAACGGATGTGACGGTTGAAGGCAATGTCATTGAAAATGGACTATCCCAAACGAGACGAACCACGGGACTTCGGGCGGTGCTGTCAGAAAACACCGTCTTTATCAATAACAGCCTCAATCAAGTGATTGACGCGATCAACATTTCGGCCGGGAATATAACCGTTAAAAATAATGTACTGAAATCGTTCAGCCGGGGCATATGGGTCATGGGAGGCAAGGTCGACATTGAAGGAAATACACTGAGTCCGAACGCGTTTGAAGGAGCGGCCGAGTCTTATTCCATTTCTGTGACAAATGACGCCAAGGCTGTGATCAAAGCCAACCTCTTCAGAAACTACAAAAATTATCCGATTTTCAGCTCGACCGCCTCTGCCACCTCGATCATCGGCAACCGCTTTGAGTCGTCACCGCTGATCGTCACCGTGTATCTCAATTCAGGTACTCATGAAATCATTGACAATACCATCACAATGAACAGAACGGCAGGCATCCCGATAGGAATTTATTTGAACGGATCCACTCATTCCCTTATCTCCGGCAATACTATCAACAACCTTTCCCAAGCTTCTGCATCAGCCATCCAAACAAGCTCTTCCGCCAACACAAAGATCATCGGCAACAAAATTATCAAAGGCGTAATCGTGAAACACAGAACGGATACAGAAACCGGAAATATCGTTGTATAACGTAAGAAAGACGCCCGGTCAGGGGTCTTTTTTTTGTGTTTTATATAAGGCCGCCATTTCTTTAATTAAAAAAAGCCCAAACAGGCAAAGCATCAGCCATTCCGAAAAAGTTGTCAATTTAAACGCGGACAGGTTGTTTTTGACCGCCCCGTACAGATTGAACCCTTGCAGCATGTCCATCCCTATCGAAATCATCAGACAGGCGGCAAGCAAAAAAAACGAAACACCTAATATTTTCATGCACATCACTCTCCGTTCTTATTCTTTTCGTTCTTGCAAAACTTATGCAGGCTCAGGATTGTGCATAATCTTTTGCTGTGCAGGAAGAATATGAAAAAAACAAGGAAAGGTATTTTGTGATATGCCTCCATTCTTTAAGCAGAAGAAAAAGAAAAATACCGAAAAGAAAAACCTCGAAAAAGGGGACGAAAAAGAAGAAAGCAAATCCGAAGAAGAGCAGAATGAACCGATTTCAGCCAGCTTATCGGAAAATATGAAAAAGCTGTCTGAACGCTTCGGCAACAGCGCAGATGTCGTCATCCGCCGGCTGAAAATCGGAAAGGAAGAACTTCCGGCGGCAATTGTATACATAGCGGGTTTGGTTGATGAGCAGCTTGTCAGCCAATCCTTGCTGGAGGATCTGATTGACATCCCATCCGTTCAGCCCGAGCAGGCCGTTTGCCGGATGTATGAGAAAACCATTGCGGTCGGCGGGATGAAAGAGGAGCAAAAATGGAAGAGTCTTTATGCGGGGCTGATGGCCGGGAGCACGCTCATTTTTGTGGACGGAGCTGATAAAGCGCTTATCGCCAGCACGGAAGGGGGAGAGCGCCGCTCAATAGAGGAGCCGAGCACTCAAGTGTCATTCCGCGGTCCGCGCCAAGGGTTTACGGAATCGCTGCAAACAAATGTCTCCATGATCCGCAGGTACATTAAAACGCCTGATGTGTGGGTTGAGAAGATGGAGATCGGGCACGAGACAAATACCGATGTTGCGCTGATGTATATTAACGGGATCTGCGAAAAAAAGCTGATCAAGGAAGTCCGCAGCCGGCTGAAGCATATTGATATCGACAGTATTTTGGAATCCGGCTACATTGAACAGCTGATCGAAGACGCGCCGTTTTCTGTATTTCCTACGGTGTATCATACGGAAAGGCCCGATGTTGTCGCAGGTAATCTCCTGGAAGGAAGATTTGCGATTATCGTAGACGGAACGCCGTTTGTCCTGCTTGCGCCGGCCCTATTTATACAATTTTTTCAGTCCGTTGAAGACTATTATTCACGATTTGATATCGCCACAAGCATTCGGATGCTGCGGGTCTTGATTTTCTTCATCTCTTTGGTCGCTCCGGGCATTTATGTGGCCGCTACGACTTTTCATCAAGAGATGATTCCGACGCAGCTGTTAATTGTTATCGCCGCCCAGCGCGAGACCGTGCCGTTTCCGGCTGTGATTGAAGCTTTGACAATGGAGGTGGCTTTCGAAATTCTCAGGGAGGCCGGAGTGCGGCTGCCGAGGGTGGTCGGCTCGGCGGTTTCGATTGTCGGAGCGCTCGTCATCGGCCAGGCCGCGGTCCAGGCGGGCATCGTGTCTCCGGCCATGGTCATCGTCGTGGCGCTGACGGCTATTGCCAGTTTTGCGACACCGGCCTTTGACATGGCGATATCAGCGCGCCTGATTCGATTTGTCTTCATCCTTTCAGCGGCAGTTATGGGCTTTTACGGCTTGATTTTAGGCATTATTATCATGTTTGTCCATCTTTGCAGCCTGCGCTCATTCGGTTTCCCATATATGTCACCGCTTGCTCCGATGTCATCAGGCGGTTTGAAGGATTCGATATTCCGCGCTCCTTTATGGGCTGATGAAAAAAAACCGAGCCTATTAGTGCAGCAAAATAACAGGCGCCAAGGCCGGCATCAGAGGCCAAAACCCGAGACGTCAAGGGGAATGGTCAATAAAGATGTAAAAGAGGGCGACGGCAATGAAAAAACGTAAATGTATACTCGCTCTGATCATGATGCTCTGCACCCTGTTTTTATCGGGATGCTGGGATAAAAGGGAATTGACAGACTTGGCCGTCATATCCGCAATCGGAATTGACCGGACGGATGAAGGGAAATATATGCTGCACTTTCAGATTATCAACCCGGGAAACGTAGCGGGGGGACTGCAGGGCGGCGGAGCGGGGGACAGGCCGCCGGTATCGGTCTATTCCGTTTCCGGGGACAATTTAACAGAAGCATTCAGAAAAGGATCAATGCAAGTTTCCAGAAGACTCTATTTCGCGCATACGAATCTAGTGGTGTTCAGCGAAAAAATCGCCAGGGAAGAAGGACTCGAATTTATATTGGACAATCTCGACCGCGATACGGAATTCAGAACAACGGCAACCGCTGTCATCGCCCATAACTGTAAAGCTGAGGACATTATTAAAGTGCTGACGCCGATTGATAAAATTCCTTCTAATAAAGTGAACAAGACGCTGGGATTTACGGAGGAGCAATACGGAAGAATCGTCAAAACAAGCTTGCAGGATGTTCTGATTGATCTGACCTCTCCGACCGGGGCACCCTTTATTCCGGGCTATGAGATGCACGGGGACGGCAAAGCCGGCCCGAATATGGAAAATACGCAGGAAACTGAACCGAAAGCGGTTCTTTCAGCGGACGGTCTTGCGGTATTTAAAAAGGACGGGCGGCTGGATTACTGGATTGAGAGCGATGACAGTGTGGGAGCGGTTTGGCTCTTAAACAAAATTAAGCATACATTCATTAATGCGGATTGGAAGCATGTCAAACACGCGATCAGTCTGCAGGTGATCCGCCAGAACACGCGGATAACGGCCTCTTTTCCGAACGGAAAACCGCACATTAAGGTGCGGGTTGAAGCGGAAGGACAGATTGACGCAGTCAGATACCCATTCCATCTGTCGGACCCGAGAGTGATTAATCAAATGGAAAAAGC
This sequence comes from Bacillus sp. ISL-51, assembly GCF_018613535.1. Lineage (GTDB taxonomy): Bacteria > Bacillota > Bacilli > Bacillales > Bacillaceae > Bacillus. The sequence continues at coordinate 183,417 of NZ_JAGGQB010000004.1, read as the reverse complement.
GCTCAGCACGCAGCTTGATAAAGATATTTCCAGATCCGTTGAAGATATTAAAGCTCATAAAAATGATTTTGTGGGCTTTGGAGATGTCATTTACAGAAAGCACCCTAAAGAGTGGAAAAAGCTGAAGGGGAAATGGGACGAGGAATATCTTCCTGCTCTTCCCGTCGATGTGAAGACGGAAGTGGTCATCAGAAGAACGGGCTTGCGGAACAATCCTCTCACGGACAAGCTTGATCACGATTAATGCGAGGAGAAAGGAGCGGTGCACATGGAGAATGCCAAAATCAGCAAACGGCAGCTGTTTATCATGATCATTTTATTTGAACTGGGCAGTTCTTTATTGATCCCGCCAGGCACGATGGCCGGACGGGATGCGTGGCTGTCCGTGCTTCTCGGGTGCGTGGCCGGTCTCGGGCTTTTCTACGTCTACCAGGCGCTGTATCAATTTTTTCCTGATTCTTCTCCGAGAGATTATATGAATGAACTGATCGGCAGGCATCTCAGCTGGGTTGTATCGCTTCTTTACATTCTCTATTTTTCTTACGTCGCCGCCCGTGTGCTGCGCGATTTCGGTGAAATGCTCGTGACATTCGCCTATTCGGACACACCGCTTTTGATTGTCAACGCCATGCTGATGCTTGCAGCGATATACGGGGTCAGAAAAGGAATTGAAGTGTTGGCGAGGGCGGGCGAGCTGTTATTCGGAATCATGTATTTTCTCACGGCGATCGGGTTAATTCTCATTATCAGCTCCCGTACGATGAATCTGAAATATTTGCAGCCAATGTTAGCTGACGGCATGGGGACGGTGATTTATTCTGTTTTTAAACAGACGATGTATATCCCGTTTGGAGAAATGATCGTGTTTGTCATGATTTTCCCTTATTTAAATAACCGGAAGTCGGTCAAAAAAATCGGGTTTCTCGCGATTATCATCAGCGGCCTGTTTTTGGCGATGTCCGTCGCCATCAATATATCCGTGCTGGATGTCAACTTAACGCTCCGCTCCCAATTCCCGCTGCTAAGCACGATTCAGACGATTAAAGTGGAGGAGTTTTTGGACCGGCTTGACGTCTTTTTTATGCTCGTGCTTGTTATCGGAGGTTTTTTCAAGGTCGCCCTTTTTACATACGCTGTCGTCGTCGGCGTGTCCACGCTGTTTAAAGAAAAAAACCCATCACAGCTGGCCTTCCCGGTAGGACTGGGGGTTTTGATCCTATCTATAAGCATCGCAAGCAATTTTTCGGAACATATGAATGAAGGCTTAAAGATTGTACCGATTTATATTCATCTCCCGTTTCAAGTGATTTTCCCCGTATTGCTGCTTTTGATTGCTGTTATCAAGCAGAAAGTAAAAGGAAGCGTCTATTCCTCTTCGAAGAAATAACCCGGCAGGCATGCCGGGTTATTTTAATTTTATTCTTAATGCATTGACAAACTTGCCAGACAATTGTACATTTTGTTTTATTCTTATTATTTTGCTAGGAAATATGGGTTTAATGGTGTTAATAGTTGGCGAAACACCATTAGATAGAGAAGGAGAAACGTCATGACAAATAAAAAAGAGATCAAACTTGGTGTTTTTCTTGCGGGAACCGGCCATCACGTCGCCTCTTGGAGACATCCGGAAGCACCGGCAGACGCAAGCATGAACTTGGACTACTTTAAAGAATTGGCACAAACGGCTGAGAAAGGCAAAATGGATATGCTGTTTTTGGCTGACAGTTTATCAATAGACGGTAAATCTCATCCAAACGTCTTAACACGCTTTGAACCATTTACACTGCTTTCTGCGCTTGCTCAGGTCACCACTCACATCGGCCTGACGGCGACCGCTTCCACGACATACAGCGAACCGTTCCATATTGCGAGACAATTTGCGTCGCTTGACCACCTCTCAAACGGACGGGCGGGGTGGAACGTCGTTACATCATCAATCGAATCAACCGCGCTCAACTTCAGCGGGGAAGAGCATCTTGAACACCATCTCAGATATCAGCGGGCTGAGGAATTTGTTGAAGTCGTCAAGGGATTATGGGATTCCTGGGAGGAAGACGCGTTTATCCGTGACAAAGAATCCGGAGAATTTTTTGATAAAGAAAAAATGCATGAGCTGAATCATAAAGGAACGTATTTTTCCGTAAGAGGGCCTTTAAATGTCGCGCGTTCACCGCAAGGCCAGCCGGTCATCATTCAGGCGGGATCATCCGGAGACGGCAAAGCGCTGGCTGCCAAGACGGCCGAAGTCATCTTTACGGCTCAAAACCATATGAAATCAGCGCAGGAATTCTATCAATCTATTAAAGAACAGGCGGTTTCTTTCGGCCGCGATCCTGAGAAAATCGCGATTATGCCGGGTATCTTCCCGATCATAGGCGATACGGAAGAAGAAGCAAAGGCAAAATATGAAGAGCTTCAAGATTTGATCATACCGTCTGTCGGCCTGAACATCCTGCAAAATTATTTGGGCGGCATCGACCTTTCATCCTATCCGCTTGACGGGCCGCTGCCTGAATTGGACGCGGAAGCTTCAAACGCGGTAAAAAGCCGCTTTACGCTCGTTCAAGATATGGCCAAGCGCGAAAACATGACCATCCGTGAGCTGTACAAATATGTAGCGGGATCGAGAGGCCATCATATCTTTGCCGGTACGCCTGAACAGCTGGCCGATAAGATGGAAGAATGGGTCGAAAATCAGGCGTGCGACGGCTTTAACATCATGCCGCCTCTTTTACCTGAAGGACTCAATCTTTTTGTAGACAAAGTGATTCCGATATTACAAGACCGCGGCGTGTTCAGAAAAGAATATGAAGGTACGACGCTGAGAGAGCATTTCGGACTGAAGAAACCGGCGAACCGTTATGCCGAATAAGGAGGGCGGACCATGTCAAGACAATATCGGCTCGCGACGGAAGCAGACGCTGATGAGCTGCTTTCGCTGACACTGCGGGCTTATGAACCGATTCGCAAGCTCGGCATCAGCTTTGCCGCCGCAACGGCGGACAAAGAGCTTATACAAAACAACATACGTAAAAATGCCTGTTATGTTCTGGAGGAAGACAGCCGGATACTGGCCACGATTTCATTGCGGATGCCGTGGGGGCCAAATCCTGGTCCGTATGGCGTTCCTCATATTTGGTGGTTCGCCGTTGACCCTGATCTCGGAAAAAAAGGGACGGGCTCAGAACTGCTGGAGTGGCTGGAGCAAACGGTGCTCCGCGATACGCTGAAAGCCCCCTTCGTCTCATTGGGAACGGCTGACAAACATCCGTGGCTGATCGGCATGTATGAGCGTAAAGGCTATGTCCGTTCGGGCGAAAAGGATTTAGGAAAAGGGCATATCACCATTTACTTGAAAAAAGAATTGCGGAATGATCTATAACATAAGAAGGCGGGATTTTAATGAAAAAGAAAACATGGGTTCTGTTGTTAGCTGCGGCGCTTTTGGCCGTCTTATCAGCATGCGGAAACGGAAAACAAAGTGAAAGCGGTGAGAACGTGCTGCATGTCGGCGCCACCGGACAAAGCTATCCGTTCGCATATAAAGAAAATGGCAAGCTGACAGGGTTTGACGTGGACGTAATGGAAGCCGCAGCGAAAAAAATCAATATGAAGCTCGACTGGAAGCTGCTTGAATTCAGCGGACTGATGGGCGAGCTCCAAACCGGCAAACTCGACACAATCTCAAACCAAGTCGCTGTAACGGACGAACGCAAGAAAACCTATAACTTTACTGAACCGTATTCTTATGCGGGCACTCAAATCGTCGTCAAAAACGACAACAAAGACATCAAATCAGTTAATGATTTAAAAGGAAAAACCGTAGCGGCCGTTCTCGGCTCAAACCATGCGAAAAACCTTGAAAGCAAGGACCCGGATAAAAAAATCAACATTAAAACATATGAAACTCAGGAAGGAACGATGAAAGACGTGGCCTACGGACGCGTTGACGCTTATGTAAACAGCCGCAGCGTCCTGATCGCCCAGATTAAAAAGACCGGTCTGCCTCTGAAACTGGCCGGAGACCCGATTGTCTACGAAAAAGTCGCTTTCCCATTCGCTAAGGATGCAGCGCACGATAAAATCCGCAAAAAAGTGAATAAAGCCATTGAAGAACTGCGGAAAGACGGCACGCTGAAAAAACTGTCAGAAAAATACTTTAAAGAAGACATCACAACAGAAACAAAGCATTAAGAAACGGCGGTGAAAAACGAGAATGAACAGCATTGATTGGGGTTTTATGTTTTCAGCCTTTCCCGCGTTAATTGAAGCTTTGCCGATCACTTTATTAATGGCTGTCGCGGCCATGGTGTTTGCCGTGATCGGCGGCCTCATTTTCGCGCTTATTACGAAAAATCGTATTCCGGTGCTTCATCAGCTGTCAAAGGTGTATATTTCATTTTTCCGGGGCGTGCCGACACTTGTTCAGCTTTTCTTAATTTATTACGGCCTGCCTCAGCTCTTCCCCGGAATGAGCAAGATGACGGCGTTAACGGCGGCCATTATCGGGTTAAGTTTGAAAAATGCCGCCTACTTAGCCGAAATCTTCCGTGCTGCCTTGAATTCAGTAGACGAAGGCCAGCTGGAGGCCTGTCTTTCTGTCGGTATGACGAAATCCCAGGCGTACAGACGGGTCATTTTCCCGCAGGCGATCAGAAACGCGCTTCCCGCGACAGGAAACACATTTATCGGCCTGTTAAAAGAAACCTCGCTCGCCTTTACATTAGGTGTCATGGAGATGTTCGCACAGGGAAAAATGTATGCGTCAGGCAATCTGAAGTATTTTGAAACATATTTGGCCGTCGCGGTGATGTACTGGATTCTTACTATTATATACAGCGTGCTGCAGGATCTGCTCGAACGGGCGATCAGCAAGCCTTATCGGACATAGGAGGTGCACCGGATGATACAAGTCAAAAATATCCGTAAAGCATTTAAAGATCTCACCGTGCTTGACGGCATCGGCCTTGAAGTGAAAAGCGGCGAAGTTACGGCGATCATCGGGCCTTCAGGCTCAGGGAAATCAACGCTTCTCCGCTGTCTGAACCTGCTGGAGCGCCCTGATGAAGGCGTCATTGAAATCGGGACAGCGAAGCTTAACGCATCTTCCTATTCAAGGAAAGACGTACACCGCCTTCGCCAGCAGACGGCGATGGTCTTTCAAAATTATAATTTATTCAAAAACAAAACCGCGCTGCAAAACGTGACCGAAGCGCTGATCACGGCTCAAAAAAAGCCGAAAAAAGAAGCGGACCGAATCGGCATGGAGCTGTTGCGGCAGGTCGGTTTAGAGCACAAAGCCGACAGCTACCCGATTACGATGTCAGGCGGGCAGCAGCAGCGGATCGGTATTGCGCGGGCTCTGGCAGTTGATCCCCATGCGATTCTGCTTGACGAACCGACATCAGCCCTTGATCCTGAGCTTGTGGCAGAAGTGCTCCAAGTCATCCAATCAATTGCGGAAAAGCAAACGACGATGGTCATCGTGACCCACGAGATGGCATTTGCCCGGGAAGTTGCCGATCAAGTCATTTTTATGGCGGATGGACGCATCATCGAGCAGGGAACACCGCAGGAGCTGTTTGACAACCCGCAAAACGAACGGACGAAAAAATTCATCAAGCAAGTGGGGGAACCTGCTGAACTTGTGTAAGAAGGGAAGAAGAAGAAATGGCAAAAGAAACGCATGAGACGTTAAACAAACGTTTAATCAACATTCGCCGCGACCTTCATGAATACCCTGAACTGTCAGCTGAAGAATACGAGACGACCAAAAAAATCCGCCTCTGGCTGGAGGAAGAAGAGATTGCGATCCTTGATTTTCCGAAGCTTCAAACAGGCGTGGTCGCCGAGATCAAAGGAGACAAAAACGGCCCCGTCATCGCCGTCAGAGCGGATATTGACGCTTTGCCCATTGAAGAGAAGACAAATCTTCCGTTTGCTTCACGAAACAGCGGTATCATGCACGCGTGCGGCCATGATTTCCACACGGCCTCTATTCTCGGAACGGCTTTCTTACTGAATGAGCGAAAGCATGAACTGAAAGGGACGGTGCGGTTCATTTTTCAGCCCGCCGAAGAAATCGCCGCCGGAGCAAGGCAGGTCATCGAAGCCGGAGCGCTTGACGGCGTATCGGCAATATTCGGCATGCACAACAAACCGGATCTCCCCGTCGGCACCATCGGCCTGAAGGAAGGCCCTCTCATGGCGAGTGTCGATCGGTTTGAGATTACCGTTAAGGGAAAAGGCGGGCACGCCGGCATCCCTGATAACAGCATTGACCCGATTCAGGCGGCGGGGCAGATGATCGGCGCCCTGCAATCGGTTGTCAGCAGAAATATCAGCTCGCTCCATAATGCCGTCGTCAGCATCACAAGAGTCCAAGGCGGCAGCTCTTGGAACGTCATCCCCGACCAAGTTGAGATGGAAGGAACAGTCCGTACGTTTCAAAAAGTAGCGCGGGACGCCGTACCGGAACATATGAAACGGGTGGCCGAAGGGGTTGCGGCAGGCTTCGGGGCAGAGGCTGAATTCCGCTGGTTTCCTTACCTGCCGTCAGTCATGAACGACGGACGATTTTTAAAGACAGCCGCACAAACGGCAGAAAGCCTCGGTTTTCAAACTGTACAGGCTGCGCAGTCTCCCGGCGGTGAAGACTTCGCCCTTTACCAAGAAAACATTCCCGGCTTCTTCGTTTGGATGGGAACAAACGGGACAGAGGAATGGCACCATCCTGCATTCACATTAGACGAAAAGGCGCTGTCGGTTGCGGCCGAATATTTCGCTCAACTGGCCGTCAATGTGCTGGAGCAGGCGGAATGAATATGAAACGTCTGACGGCCGGGCTTGCGCAGGCCGTCATCTCATCTGTGCCAGAAACGTCCGCCGAAGCCATGAAAGAGGCGCAAAAAGGGCTGCTTGATTTTACAGCGGCGGCCTTCGCGGGTAGAAAGGATAAAGGGATAGATAAGCTGTTGAAGCTGATCGATGAAGAAGGCGGACAGCCCATATCTCCGCTTATCGGCCGAAACAGAAAAACGGCGCCGTCCCAATCGGCGCTGATCAACGGATTTATTGCGCATGCACTTGATTTCGATGATGTTCATTCAGATGTGAGAGGACACCCGAGCGCCGTCATTCTTCCGGCTCTTATCGCAGCCGCATCATCCGGCCGTATGGACAAGAGCCGCTTTCTCGGCGCTTACATTACAGGGGCAGAGGTAATGGCGAGGCTCGGTGAGTCAGTCGGAAGGCGCCACTATGAGAAAGGCTGGCACAACACTGGCACATTAGGCGCAATAGCGGCAGCATGCGCCGTCGGTTACGCAGAGAAACTGAATCAAACTGAACTGGAGAAAGCGATCGGCTTTGCTGCCGCGCAATCCGGAGGCATGAGGGTTCAATTCGGCACAGAAATGAAACCGCTCCATGCCGGCTTAGCGTCTCAAGCCGGCTTGTTCGCCGCAAGGCTTGCGCAAACCGGATTCGGCGGATCAGTACACGCGCTTGACGGAGACAAAGGCTTTTTCGGGCTGTATGGCGATCTTGAACGGGCGGAAGCAATATTTTTAAACGGATGGGGAAAGCCTTGGCGAATCGTCAGTCCGGGGCTTTGGTTTAAAATGTATCCGTTTTGCTCGGCGGCTCATCATGCGGCTGACGCCATCCTTAAGCTGAAGGCGCAGCATGGACTCACTGCCGATCAAATCGACCGAATCGATGTGATTTTTCCTTCGGGGGGAGATGCCGCTCTTACAGAACGGCGCCCGAAAACGGGAGAAGCCGGACGGTTCAGCGTTGAATATATCATCACCCTCGCTTTGCACGGAAAAGATTTTTCAGCGGAAAACTTCACATCCAAGCCGATTCCGGAAGCCATTCAAAGCGATTTTTCCCGGATTCACCGCCGCTATGACGACCGGATTCACCCGGCTGAGAACGCCGTGCCAAAAGGCCGCTTCACGATCGTACGGGTGGCCGCCGCCGGCAATCACGTATATGAAACACGTGTCGATTGTCCGAAAGGGGCACCCGGAAACGGACTTTCTGAGGAAGACATACAGGGCAAGCTCAGACTCGCTTTGCCGGAAGAGGTACAAAAAGCGGAAGCACTGATCGATGCCGTCCTGCAATCGGATATTGAACGCTATCTGCAATTGATATAAATAAAAAGAGCGGGGGGATGCAGCCCTCGCTCTTTTTACGTTCACTTCTATTGAATAGGGGGATATAGGATGCGCCCCTGTCTGCGCTGGCAGGGGCGCGGTTTTTAGGAAACAGCCGTGCCGTTTTCCTTCACTGTGAAACTTCCTCTGGATAATCGGATATTGATATCGGATACTTTGGCAATTTGTTCGTCATGCGTGACCATAATGACGCATTTATCGCCTTTGTGAGCCAATTCCTGAAAGAGCCGGACAATTTCCTTTGACGTATCCTCATCAAGATTTCCCGTCGGTTCATCCGCGTAAATCAAATCCGTATCACAGCAGAACGCCCGCGCAATCGAAACCCGCTGCTGCTGTCCGCCGCTTAATGTCAGCACCCGCTGCCGCGCCTGCTGTTCCGTGATGCCGACTCTTTTTAGCATACTGAGCGCGAACGCGTCTTTGTTTTTTTCCTTAGACCCGGTAATCTCCATTGCCGTTGTGACATTTTGGAGCGCCGTCATATACGGAATCAGATTATAAGATTGAAAGACGATAGAAACGTATTGATTTCTGAAATTCGTTAATCCGATTTTGGAAATGGCTGTTCCGTTATAAAGAATGCTTCCCTCTTTAGGTGTATCAAGGCCGCCTGCCAGAGACAAAAATGTTGTTTTCCCCGTTCCGGAGGCGCCGACAATTGTATAAAACTTTCCTTTTTCAAAGCTGATATTAATATGCTGAAACAGCGGCTGTGATTTGTCTTGATACCAATAGCCGGCCTGTTGAAAGGTTAATAGGCTCATTACGCCGCCTCCTTTTACTCCTGCTTGGTCAGGATGGTTTTAGGGTGAAGCCGCATGATTGATACAGACGGCAATACTGTGGCAATAATGCCGATGCCGATGCCGATTCCGCCCAGAATCAAAAGGTCATTCAGCGAGACGTTCACTTGGATGGAACTGATGACGTCCGTACTTGATGAATGATGGCCGAACATACCGACTCCCCGTGATATTTCGCCCCAGCCGCCTGCCGCTTGCTGTGTATCGTTTGATGAGCTGATCTTCTGCGAAAGAAGCTGGTTTCCTAGCTGATTGGCGATCAGGCTGCCCGTCACGGCCGCGATGCCGATAGCGATTACGGCGACGATCAGAATTTCCGTTAAAAACTGTCCGATGAGCTTCCAGCGTTTTTCGCCGATCGCCATTAAGACGCCCATTTCATACTTGCGTTCCCTGATTGACATCATCACGATTAAACCGAGAATGACCGCGCCTGCGATGGACACGAGATACACCACATTTTTAGAAAATGACGCCGCATTTTCAATCGGGCCAACCATCCGCTGGTATACCTGGTCATTTGCAGTAAGCGTGTACGTTTTAAAATCGATGGATGTTTTTTTCGCCGCGGCAACAAATGAACCAATATATTTGGCATCATCCATATAATAAACGGCCGAATTGATTTTATTTTTGTAATCAGAGCCTTTCAAAGCCGCTGCCGCAGTGTAAGGCGTGTAGATTTTGTTGTCAGGATTTAAGAATGAAAAATGCTGTGCCTGATCATCTCCTGAGGATGTCGTTTTATATAAGCCTATAATTTTAAGCTTGACCGTCGCTGATTCATTTGAAGCTGATGAAACAGTGATGGAATCGCCGACTTTTAGCTTGTTTTGATTTGCCAGTGTTTCATTGATGACTGCGGTCTTAGTGCCTATGTCCGTCTTTGTGATGGCGCGGCCTTCGGTGATTTTTGAGCTTTTGCCGGTGAAGTCATCAAGCAGCGCTGTGCTGAGTACGCCCTCGACTGAAATATCCGCTGACATCATTTGTCTTCCGCCGCCCTGAAAACGGCTGCCGCCGGAACCGGTATCGGAGCTTTCAATCGCTTCAAAACTCTCTGCGTTCGCTGAGGCAGTTGTGAGAAAGTTATAGTTTTTGACATGCTGTAAGGCTGTAAGCTTGTTTGCGTCCGATACAGAAATCGGCGTCGATTCAAATGTGCGCTTCTCCCCTTTGTTTTGCTGCTGTGCCATTTGCTTTTGGCGGTCAACCTGGAGTGTGACGCTCCCGCCAAGCTGCTGTCTTGCCAGCTCGCTTGATTTCTTTGCCGCCGACTGGATGGTAAGCCCGGACAGCACAAAAATGCAAATCACCGAAAACACGACTGCCTGCAAAAATGTCTTTCCCTTTTTTGCCTTCATGCTCCAAAAGGCTCTTTTGATAAAGTTCATGTCTGTTCCTCCGTATAGGTGTCAGATCTTGTAAAACCGGCCATCTTTAGCACCGGTAATCCGATACGTATATAGTAGGAGAAAAGTATGAAAAAAATATGAACAAACTATTTCCGGGCGATGAAATAAAAACTAACAATTGTGAATCGCGAAAACATCCGGGTGAAATGATGCTATTATAAGAAAAAGCGTCAAGACAAGCGGAGGATACAATGAAAATATTAATGGTAGAAGATAATATAAGCGTGTGCACCATGACAGAAATGTTCTTTTTTAAAGAAGGTTTCGAAGCGGAATTTGTCCATGACGGGCAGGAAGGATATCAGCGGTTTACGGAAGGCGAATGGGATTTGATCATACTCGATATCATGCTCCCATCCATGGACGGAGTGACGATCTGCCGGAAAATAAGAGAGACGAGCAGTGTGCCGATTATTATGCTGACGGCGAAAGATACAGAGTCCGACCAGGTCATCGGATTTGAAATGGGGGCGGACGACTATGTCACCAAGCCGTTCAGCCCGCTGACATTGGTCGCGCGGATTAAAGCAGTCATCAGAAGGTACCGGGCAACGGGGCAGGCGGTCAAAAGCGACGACATGATCGAGACCGCATGCTTTACGATCAATAAGAAAACCAGAGAAGTATTTCTGCACGGAGTTCCTGTTGAGAACCTGACGCCGAAGGAATTCGACCTGCTCTTTTATCTCGTGCAAAACCCGCGCCAGGTCTTTTCAAGAGAGCAATTGCTCGAACAGGTGTGGGGCTATCAATTTTACGGTGATGAGCGTACGGTTGATGTTCATATTAAACGGCTGCGCAAAAAGCTGTCCAGTGAGGAAAAACCGTTTTTATACACGGTGTGGGGGGTAGGATATAAATTTGATGAGGATTAAATACTTATACCAGCTCCTTTTGAGCCATGTCAGCATTTTGATTTTGGCATTTCTCATTATCATTTCTTTGTTTTCGCACTTTGTGAAGGATTTTGCCTATCAAAATAAAGTGGATGAACTGTCCTCCTACGCGCGGCAGATCACCATGGAGCTTGACGGGCGGGATCTGGATTTGCGGCGTTTGTATCCGTATCAGGACATTTTAAAAACGAGGGAGACACGGTTTATCATTTTTGATGAAAAGCAGCGGCCTTACTTTTTCCCGGATGATATGCCGCCGCATGAAAAGCTGAAGCGTAAAGAATGGCAAATGCTGAAACAAGGGAAAACCGTTCAAATCAGAGCGGAAATGAATCGTTTCAACAACGAAGGCTTAGAGGTATCATTGGTCGCAAAGCCCATTTTCATCAGCCAACAATTTAAAGGCGCCGTGCTGCTGGTTTCTCCTGTCAGGGGAGTTGAGCAGATGATCGGCCAGGTCAACCGCTATATGTTTTACGCGATCATCGGCACGCTGATCATCACCATTTTGTTAAGCTGGCTGCTGTCTAAGTTTCACGTCAGACGGATTCAGACATTGCGTGACGCGACCGGAAAAGTGGCGTCCGGCGATTACGACATTTCCCTCAAGAGCAGCGGCAGGGATGAAATCGGCATGCTGGCATCTGATTTTAATATTATGGCGAAGAATTTAAAGCAGTCACGAGAGCAGATTGACCGCCTTGAAAAGCGGAGGCGCCAGTTTATCGCGGATGTCTCGCACGAACTGAGAACCCCGCTTACGACCATTAACGGATTGGTGGAAGGGCTGAACAGCAATGCCATTCCCGAAAAGGATAAAGAGAAGTGCTTCTCGCTGATCAGTGAAGAGACGAAGCGGATGCTGCGGCTCGTGAAGGAAAACCTGGATTATGAAAAAATCAGATCCCAGCAGATCAAGCTGGACAAGCTGAGTGTGCCGCTTATCGAGGTGTTTGAAATTATTAAAGAGCATCTCAATCAGCAGGCCGAAGAGAAACAAAACAAGCTGCTGATTCAAGTGGATGACGGGATAAAAGTGTATGCCGATTATGACAGGCTCATCCAAATCCTCGTCAACATTACGAAAAACAGCATTCAATTTACGCAAAACGGAGAAATCCGGCTGCGCGGTTATGAAGGCTATAAAGAAACGATTATCGAAATTAAAGACACAGGAATCGGCATTTCCAAAGAGGAAATCGAGCACATATGGGAACGATTCTACAAGGCGGACGTCTCCAGAACGAACACGGCTTACGGCGAATACGGCCTCGGCCTGTCCATTGTCAAACAGCTCGTCGAATTGCATAAAGGCACGATAGACATTGAAAGCGAAAAAGGAAAAGGCACGGCCTTTAAAATCCGCCTTCCGTTGAATACGAAAACTGAATAAGCATCAAATCGGCGGCCTAAAATGGCTGCCGTTTGTTTCATTTTGACTTCGGCAATTGCGCTCTGCCGAAACAAAGTTTGCGTGTTTTTCGGGATGGAAAGACACGGAAACGTGATAAAATAACTGTTAAACAGGTCTTGGATGGGGAGGGTGAAGGAATGAAGAGCGGGTTAATTCCTTCTTCAGCAGTCGGGCAGAAGATTAACGAGTGGTATCAATACATAAGAACATTCAGCGTGCCGGATGCAGAGATTTTGAAAGCCGAGATCAAACAAGAACTTGACCATATGGAGCCAGATTCCAACTTGGTGCTTTATTACTCACTCATGGAATTTCGTCATCAGCTGATGCTGGACTATCTGGAGCCGCTGGAAAAACTGAAGATTGAAGATCAGCCGAGCCTATCAGAAATCTTAGACAACATTGATAACAGCCAGGCCGGCCTGAAAGGGCTTCTGGATTATTACGTCAATTTCTTCAGAGGCATGTTTGAATTTGATAAAAGAGAATTTATATCGGCAATTACTTATTATAAACAGGCTGAAAAAAAGCTGGCCTTCGTGTCGGACCATGTGGAAAGGGCAGAGTTTTATTTTAAAGTGGCCGAAGCGTATTATTATATGAAGCAAACGTATTTTTCCCTGATACATATTAAAAACGCTTATGAAATTTATGTGGAGCAGGACACATATCATGTGAGAATCATCCAATGCCATTTCGTGTTCGGCGTCAATTTGATGGATGAAAGGCGCTTTGAACAAGCGGCGAAGCATTTTGAACACGCTTTAAAAATGGCCGAAAAAGAAGAAAAAGCGCAGCTGGTCGGAAGAGCGCTGTATAACCTCGGATTATGTTATTACAATCAAGACCGCATTGATTCCGCCATCCCGTACTTTGAACAAGCGGTTGATACATTTGAATCACACAGAATCGTCAATTCACTTCCTCAAGCTTACTTTCTAATCACACAAATTTACTTTAAACTCGGAAAAAATGCAAAAGCGGCGGAATATCACAAACGGGGTTATGAATATGCTAAAGAAACAGACGATCCCGATTACGCGGTAAAATTCGAATGGCTGCACGCTCTGTATCAGGCGAAACCGGACGAAGAAAAAATCAACACCTGTTTTCGCTACCTAGCAAATAAAAATTTGTACGCCGATATAGAGGATTTAGCACTAGAAGCAGCTAAATATTACTATGAACAAAAATGCTTTGAGATGTCTTCTTACTATTTTCTCAAAGTCGAAGAGGCAAGAAAACAAATACAAAGGAGTGAGGGTTTGTATGAAATTGAAATCTAAATGGTTTGTCATTTGTTTAGCGGCCGCCGCGATCTTTACAGCTGCAGGAGTAAGCCAAACTGACCAGGCTGAATTCCATGTAGCAGAAAGAGGAATGACGTAAGAAGAAAAGCCCCCTACAAAGGGACGGACTGCCTGGGAACAATCTCGGCAGTCTTTTTTATATTCTTCCTTGAAATGCTTTTAGTTACTAAAGTTCCCATCTTTCATTTTTAGATTGAATGTATCATAATCCTCTTTGTCAAAAGAGACAGTTACTCTAGCCACTCTTTCTGAATTTGGGTAAAGGTATAATTGCTGAGTGAATTTCAACCCTGAACGTCCAGTGATCCGGTAAATAAAGTTTAAAATTTTAAAACACTCTAAGTCTATTCCATCTTTTAAATGGTTCTTGATACTAATAGATACGATGTTATCAGTGATTTCAAATCTGGGTTTCCGGGGAGAAATATTGTTTATTTTACAAAGTCCCTTTACAGCCTGTTTAAACATATCTGAATCCCCACTGTTTTTCGCCAAAAAACTTCCTCCATTCCAATTATTCACTGAATATTACCATAAAAACAGCATGTATAGCTCTTCGGAATGGAAATTGTTTGCAGAGGCAGAGAGGAACCAAAGCCGCATAAGAAAACAAAAAAGAAGACGCCGCAGGATAATTTCCCGCAGCGCCTCCAATAGACGGAGTGATTTTAGAAACCGCCTACAAAGGCAGTTCCCACAATTACTAATAGGATAAACAACACAACAATCAACGCGAAAGAATTGTGATATCCTGACATTAGCTTCACCTCCATATTGTCTATACCATACTATATGTGAGTGAAGCTATTCTGTAAGGGATAATAGTGGACAGAGAAAAAAAGAGGCGGTTTCCTATGAGATTAAGACTCCTGCGAAAAATTCTTCATACAGCGCCTGAACCGCCCGTTTTTCCTGCTCTTCCTTGACGCCGAACATCATGCTCACCTCAGAAGAGCCTTGATTAATCATCTCAATGTTGATGTTCGCTTCTGATAACGCTTTTGATGCCCTTGCCGTTGTGCCGACATTATGGCGCATCGCTTCACCGACGACCATAATCAGCGCCAAATGGTGCCGGACGGTGACTTCATCGGCCTGAAGCTCTTGTTTCAGCCTTGCGACAAGCCTTTGTTCCAATGCAGGGTCCATTTGATTGTGCCTGAGAATAATCGTGATGTCATCAATCCCAGACGGCACGTGTTCATACGTTAAACCCTCATCCTCTAAAATCTGAAGGGCTTTGCGTCCGAAACCGATTTCTCTGTTCATTAAATATTTGCTTATGTACATGCTGCAAAAGCCCGTGTCGCTTGCGATGCCGATGACAGGTCCGTTTGTATGATCGCGTCTGCTGACGACACGGGTTCCCTTCGCGTCCGGGTTGTTCGTATTTTTAATCTGAACGGGAATGCCTGCCCGAAATGCGGGAATGAGCGCCTCATCATGAAAGACGGAGAAGCCGGCATACGAAAGCTCGCGCAATTCCCGATATGTCAGTTCATTGATTTCTTTCGGATTTTGAACGATCGACGGGTTGACGGAATAGACGGCGTCCACGTCCGTGAAATTCTCGTACAGGTCGGCTTTTAATCCGTTTGCGAGAATAGAGCCGGTGATATCAGAGCCGCTCCGGGAAAAGGTCAGGACGCAGCCTTCTTTGCTGTATCCGAAAAATCCCGGGAAAATGATCAGGCCTTCACGATTTCGCAGGCGGTACAAATGATCATAGGCTTCAGGAAGCACCTGCGCGTTGCCCGGCTCATTCGTCACAAACAGCCCGGCTTCCTTAGGGCTGACATATTCCGCTTTAACCCCCTGATGCCTGAAGTATGCCGCGACCAGCTTCGCATTGTTATCCTCGCCGCTCGCTTTAACCGCGTCCATATACTGTTCGGGATTGCTTTTATCGCCGTTTAAGAGCGTGAACAAGTCATCGCGGATTCTTTCAATAATAGAGGAATCCAAGTTCAGCTCACGCGCGATGCTTGCGTACCGTTCGATGACCGCTTCAGCAAGTTCGGGCGCTTTTCCTTTCTGCAAGTAATGCTCTGCACAGGCGATCAACAGATCCGTCACCTTTGTATCGTTCGAGAAGCGCTTTCCCGGCGCCGAGACGACTACTGCTTTTCGTGACGGATCAGCCGTCACGATGTGAAACACCTTTTCAAGCTGTGCCCCTGACGCGAGGGAGCTGCCTCCGAATTTTACAACTTTCATCATTTTACATCCCCTAATGTTTAAATTTTCTCACAAATTTAATTTTTATTATCTCTCTTTCATTCGTGTAAATCAAGGGGTTTTTCTATACTGGGTGAACATTTGTATTTACAGAAAGGAATATCAGCGTTGTTTGTCAGATTTACTTCCTGACAAGTGGGCATGTATTTGGAAAATATGATAACTGTCCAAACAATGGTTATAGAAAATCCTGCAAATTATTGATAGACTTATTGTAAAACAGTTAATGTACGAACCCGGGAAGACCGTTTGTGCACGCAAAACCATATTGACTATGCCCGGAAAGATGATAAGATTGTAATTGCAGTTGATAATGATAATCATTACGAGTCGGGCTGTATCGGAGTTGCCGTACAAGGGGTCTTACCGTTTGAGAAGGGTGCAGGGAGGCAGCATGAAGCTACGTTACTTACTTTTGTTACTGGCGGTATTGGCGGTTGCTTCTACCTTTATCGGAGTAGAAGATCTGTCGCCGCTGGATGTATTTCATTTAAATAAAGAACAGGCCGGTACATTATTTGACAGCCGTCTGCCGCGTCTGGTGAGCATTATTATCGCCGGCATGAGCTTGAGCATCTGCGGATTAATTATGCAGCAGATCAGCCGAAATAAGTTTGTTTCGCCGACAACCGCGGGAACAATGGATTGGGCTAGACTCGGCATTTTAATCTCATTAATGCTGTTTACTTCAGCGAGTCCGCTTACGAAAATGTTTATCGCTTTTATATTCGCTTTGGCAGGAAATTTCCTCTTTATGAAAATCCTCGAGAGAATCAAGTTTAATAATACGATTTTTATTCCTCTCGTCGGTTTAATGCTAGGGAATATTGTCAGCTCAATCGCCACATTTATCGCATATAAATACGATTTGATTCAAAATCTCTCATCATGGCTGCAGGGGGATTTCTCGCTGGTTGTAAAAGGCAGGTATGAGCTTTTATACCTGAGCATTCCGCTTGTGATCATTGCTTATGTTTATGCGGATAAATTTACCGTGGCGGGGATGGGAGAGAGCTTTTCCGTCAACCTCGGCCTGAAGTATAAACGGGTTGTGAATATCGGTCTGATCATCGTGTCGCTCATTGCCTCACTCGTGATTCTGACCGTCGGGATGCTGCCGTTTCTCGGATTGATCATTCCCAATATGGTTTCGATCTACAAGGGAGATAATTTGAGGAGCAGCCTCCCTCATACGGCTCTGTTAGGCGCCGTTTTTGTGCTGTTTTGCGATATATTGGGGAGATTGATTATTTTCCCGTACGAAATTTCAATCGGCCTGATGGTCGGAGTTATCGGCAGCGGCATCTTCCTGTATATGCTGTTAAGGAGAAAAGCATATGAGTCATAATAAAAAAATTACGCTGCTGGCGGCACTCGCCATGTTATGTATCGGATTATTTTTGTTTTACGGTCTGGGCAATTGGGAGTATTCACTGCCGAGACGCTGCTTCAAAGTGCTCGCCATGATGCTGACGGGCGGAGCGATCGCGTTTTCCACGGTGATCTTCCAGACAATTACGAATAACCGCATCCTGACACCGGGTATTTTAGGCCTTGATTCCTTGTATATGCTCATTCAGACCGTCATTGTTTTTCTGTTTGGATCAATGAATATCGTCATGATGAATAAGAACCTGAATTTCGCCATCTCCGTCGGGCTGATGGTTCTGTTATCTCTCCTTTTGTATCAGCTCATGTTTAAAGGGGAAGGGCGGAATGTGTTTTTCCTTCTTCTTGTCGGTGTCGTGTTCGGGACTTTGTTCAACAGCTTGTCATCGTTTATGCAGATGCTGATTGATCCGAATGAGTTTCAGGTGGTTCAAGACAAATTGTTTGCCAGCTTTAACAATATCAATACGGATCTTTTAGGCTTTGCCGGCTTGATATTCCTTCTTACCGGCATCTATGTCTGGCGGTTTACGCGGTTTTTTGACGTGCTGTCGCTGGGAAGGGAGCACGCCGTCAATCTGGGAATCGAGTACGATAAGCTGGTGAAACAAATGCTCATCGTAGTCGCCATTCTTGTTTCTGTATCAACGGCTCTTGTCGGGCCGATCATGTTTTTAGGGCTGCTCGTCGTCAATTTGGCGAGAGAGTTTTTGAAAACATACAGGCACACGTATTTAATCGCGGGCTCTGTCCTGATCAGTATGATCGCGCTTATCGGAGGCCAATTCGTGGTGGAGAAAGTGTTCACCTTTTCCACGACGCTGAGCGTCATTATTAATTTTGCCGGCGGGATTTATTTTATCTACTTGCTGTTAAAGGAGAATAAATCATGGTAGAGGTCAAAAATGTAAGCAAACAATACGGAGGGAAGATTGTCCTTGAGGAAACGTCTTTGGTGATACAAAAGGGCAGGCTCACCTCGTTTATCGGTCCTAACGGCGCCGGCAAAAGCACGCTGCTGTCTATCATGAGCCGGCTGATTAAGACGGATTCGGGAGAAATCACCGTCGACGGACAGGAGATCGGGGCGTGCAAAAGCAATGAACTGGCTAAAAAAATCAGCATCCTGAAGCAGGCGAACCAAATTAATATCCGGCTGACCATTAAAGACTTAGTCAGCTTCGGCCGTTTTCCCTATTCGCAGGGGAAGCTGACGGCTGAAGATTGGACGCATATTAACCAAGCCATCGGTTATATGAAGCTTGCCGATATTCAGGATAAATACCTCGATCAGCTGAGCGGCGGACAATGCCAAAGGGCGTTTATCGCGATGATCATCGCCCAGGATACGGATTACATTTTTCTCGATGAGCCGCTGAACAATTTGGATATGAAGCACTCGGTTGAAATGATGAAGCTTTTGAAGCGGCTTGTGAAAGACTTTGGAAAAACGGTCGTCGTAGTGATTCACGATATCAACTTCGCATCGGTATATTCAGACCATATCGTTGCCTTAAAAAACGGCCGTGTCGTAAAAGAAGGGCCTGCTGAGGAGATCATTGAGACCTCCGTGCTGGAAGAGATTTATGATATGACCATTCCGATTCAAGAGATTGACAGTCAGCGGATCGGTGTTTACTTTTCTTAATAACAGATGGGGTGAAGATAATGAAAAAATTCGCATTGCTATTCATAGCGCTCATAACGGTTTTCGTTGTTTCTGCGTGCGGAAACGGAAGCGCGGATAAAACATCCGGCAAATCAAAAAAAGATACAATCACGATTAAGGATGACCTGAACAAAGAAGGAGTCAACGTGCCGAAGAATCCGAAAAAGGTTGTTGTGTTCAACCTCGGAATGCTTGACACAATGGACGAACTCGGTTTACAGGACCATGTAGCGGGGCTGCCGAAGCAAAGCCTGCCAAAATACTTATCTAAATACAAAGATGATAAATACGCCAATACCGGAAGCTTAAAGGAACCGGATTTTGAGAAAGTCGCAGAACTTGATCCCGATTTAATCATTATTGCTCACAGACAATCTGATTCTTACAAAGAGTTTTCAAAAATCGCACCGACGCTTTACCTTGATGATGACTATACAAACTACGTTGACAGATTCAAACACAATACTGAAGTCATCGGCAAAATCTTTAATAAAGAAAACGAAGTGAAAGATAAAGTTGCGAAGATCGATCAATCCATTTCTGATCTGAAGAAAAAAACAAGCAAAATGAATAAAAACGGTTTGGTTGTGATGGCGAACGACGGTAAAATCAGTGCGTTCGGATCTAAATCAAGATACGGCTTCATTCATGACGTATTCGGCGTCAAACCGGCTGACAAGAATATTGAGGCCTCATTACACGGACAAAGCATTTCTTATGAATACATCGCCAAAACAAATCCAGACTACATGTTTGTCGTTGACCGCGGAACCGCGATCGGCACAACCTCTTCGACAAAACAAGTGGTTGAAAACGATTATGTAAAATCCGTTAACGCGGTGAAAAATAACCATGTCGTGTACCTTGACTCAGCTGTCTGGTATTTATCCGGCGGCGGACTGGAATCCATGGCGCAAATGGTGAAAGAAGTAAAAGACGGAATCGAGAAGTAAAAAAAGAACCCGATCACACGAGAGCTGTGATCGGGTTCTTTTGGTTTTAAATGAATTATTATCGTGTGACCGGCTGCTGCTCGGCGGGACGCGGTTTTTTCTTCAAGGTGAAGGATAGCAGGAAGCCTGCGAGCGCGATGCATGCGGCCACGATAAACGCGGCATTCATGCCGTGCAGGGCGGCGTTTGCCGGGCTGTGTGCATCTGCGTGCGCCGCCTGATTGCTCATCACGGAAACGAGCAGCGCCGTTCCGATAGAGCCGCCGACTTGTCGGACGGTATTGTTCATGGCCGTTCCGTGCGGGATTAAGTGGCGCGGCAGCGCGTTAATCCCTGCTGTCGTCACAGGCATCATAATCATCGCCGTTCCCAGCAAGCGGGCGGTATAAACGACGACGATCCAAATGAGAGACGTCGTATCAGTCAGATTCATAAACGGCAGAGAGGTGAGCAGGATGATGAAGAAACCGCCTATCGCCAGCCCTTTTCCGCCGATTCTGTCAAAAATCCGGCCGATAAACGGCGACATCATACCCATTACAATCGCGCCCGGCAGCAGCATTAATCCCGTATCAAACGCCGATACTCCTCTGACCTTTTGTGTGTAAAGCGGGAGAATGGTTTCCGTTCCGATCAGCAGAGCGAAAACGAGCGTACCAAGCAAGGTGGTCAGGCTGAAAATCCCAAAGGAAAACACGCGGAATTCCAGCATCGGTTTTTTGAGTTTCATCTGTCTTGTGATAAATAAGATGAGCGCAGCAGCCCCGACCAGAAGCGAGATCAGCACTGTGGAGCTGCCCCATCCGTATGATCCGACGCTTGAGAAACCGTACAGCAGCCCGCCGAACCCTAAGGTAGACAGGATGACTGATAAAATATCAATCTGTGTTTCTCTTAATGTCGTCACGTTTTTCATCAGGACAATCGCTAAGATTAAATCAATGACCGCCACCGGGAAGATGATATAAAACAAAGATCTCCAAGAGAATGCTTCGACAGCCCACCCGGAAAGCGTCGGGCCGATAGCCGGCGCAAATGAAATGACCAAGCCGACCATCCCCATGGCGCGGCCGCGTTTTTCAATCGGAAAAATCGTGAGAAATACCGTTTGCATAAGCGGCAACATAATCCCGGCGCCGGCTGCTTGGATGATCCGCGCCGTTAATAACACCGGAAAGTTTGGGGCAAAGGCGCCGACAATGGTTCCCGCCGTAAAAATACTCATAGCGGTAATCAGCAGGGTGCGGCTCGTGAATTTCTCAATTAAAAATGCGGTAATCGGTATTAAAATTCCGTTTGTCAGCATAAATGATGTCGTCAGCCATTGGGCTTTGTTGGCGTCAATATTGAAGTCAGTCATAATGTGCGGCAGCGCCGTGATTAACAGCGTCTGATTTAAAATGGCGACAAACGCGCCCGCCAAAAGAATTCCGACAATGACGGAGCGGTTATATGGTTTAGGTTCGATACTCGTATTCAAACAGATTCCTTCTTTCTTTATAGAATAAGCAGTGTTTTAACGGTTGCGAGCGGCGGCTGCAAAGGTCCGGTTTGCTCTAAATAACCGATGAGCGCTTTTAAGAGAAAGTCCCGCGGCTCTTCTTTGGCTGTTTCTTCCTCCAGCATGCACACCGCGGATGTCAGGCCGCAGACATCATATTTTTCCCCTGGAAGCACTGAAACGGTTTCTTTCAGCTCCTCCAGACTTTCTGCTAACAAGGCCGTTTTGTTTTTCGGCTGAAAGGAGGAAGCAGAGGTGACATAAAGGTCGATAATGTCCTGAGGCAAGGTGTTACCGGTTTGTCTGTTTTTGACGATGAGATTCAGATGGCGGATGATAAATTCCGTCAGCGGCGTCAGATCAAGAGGCTCTTCTTCCAGCTTAATTAACGTGATGCACTCTCTCAGCATGCCCTGCAGGACAATGACCAGCTCCCACACATAGGGCGTGATGCCTTCGCCGTACGTCTGAACTAATGAATCGCGGTGCCAGCAGATAAAGGTGGAACGCGCCCTGTGAATATGCCGTTTCACCCGCTCATTAATAGAGGAGGGGCTTCCGTACATCAGCATATTGAAAAACTGCTGGTTGCGCCTGAAGCCTTCAAGCTCAGCCATCAGTTTTTTGGCAAACCGTTCTTCGGGGGTCAGGCTTGTTTCTTCATTCAGCATGGAAGCCGTTGCGACCATCTGCTTTTGATTGAAATCCAGCAGCTCCAGCAGCAAATCTTCCTTTGATTCGAACAGCTTATATAAGGACGCTTTGGAAACTTTGCACTCCTCCGCAATCGCCTGCATCGAAACCGACGTAAAACTCTTCTCGGAGAAAAGCTTCCTTGCCGCCAGCAGAATATCCGTTTTCTTATCGTTCATGTGGCTATTTCCTTCCTTCGTAAACAATAGAAAACCCACTGGTTCACAGAAAACCAATGAGTACATGATGAAAATATTAACAAATGCATTCGAACGGTGTCAACGCTTTTGCCTGAGAAAAAGAAAAAACCTGCCGGATCAGATCCGGCAGGCTGTTATCTTATTTATCCGTCTTAAATCCTTGCTTTTCAAGCATTTCGCGAATATGAGGATAATAGAGCTGTTTGTAGTAGGCTGTGATGCCTTGTGACCAGTTTCTTGTTTCCTGTCCGTTGGTGCGCTGCTTCATGTACTCGGACATTTGCTTGTCATAGGCTTCAATATGTGTTCTTAAGTCTTCCTCTTGGTACGTTTCATGATGCAGTACAGCGGCTTGCGGCAGGCGCGGTTTTTTCGCAGAACGGTCTGCCGGGCGGCCGACGACGAGGCCTGAGACAGGGAAAACGTATTTCGGAAGCTTCAGCAATTCAATCAGTTCGTCCGGCTTGCCGCGCACGGCGCCGATCGGCACAGTGCCGAGGCCCATTGATTCCGCCGCAGCGGTTGCCGTTCCGAGCGCGATGCCGACATCTACGGCGCTGACAAGGACGGACTCTAATCCGTTCGTAATTTCAAGCGGTGTATCATTATATTCTTCAAGTGCAATTTTGGCGCGGTTAAAATCAGCGCAGAATAAAAGGAAAACCGGCGCTTGGTCAATCCATGGCTGTCCGCCGGCCAATTCGGAGATTTTCTTTTTTCTTTCTTTATCCCGCACCGCGATCACGGTAAACTGCTGTCCGTTAATGGAAGTGGGGGCAGCCTGTGCGGCTTGGATGATCAGGTCGAGCTCTTCTTCGGTTACCGGTTCATCAGTGTAACTCCGTATGGATCGGTGATCTGTTAATAATTGAAGCACTTCGTTCATGTCAGCCATCCTTTCGTTAGTCCGCCAGCTCTGTGCGAACGACATCAAGCGGAGCGTTCAGCAGTTCTTTTCCTTTTGCGACGAATCCTTGGAAATGCTCTGTTCCGTTATGGAATTTCATTGCTTCTTCATCTTTCCATTTTTCGAGCATGACGAACGTATTTTCTTCGCCGGCCTTTTCAAACAGATCGTACTGTACATTTCCTTCTTCCGCGCGTGAATGATGAACAAGCGATTGAGCCTCTCCTAAAAATTCCTCGCGTTTTTCTGGTTTTACTTTCATGTAAGCTTGTAAGACGATCATGACAATTCCTCCTGATTGGGTTTATTTGTTATAGTTCGAATATTATCGAACTAACTGTAACATGTTTAACGGCGTAAGGCAAAGAAAATACCCTCCTGCCTAAATTGTCACCCGCAGCTGATATGTGTTACATTTGATTTATGAACATTCCAAACCATCCTGAAACCAATCATTTGCAGCTGACAAAAGTTCTTCACGCTCTCAGTGATCCGCTCCGCTTAGAGCTGGTCAAGCAATTGGCTGAAACAGCAGAAAAAACGTGCAGCACATGCGCTGATATCCGGGTTGCGAAATCAACGCTGTCTCACCACTTCAAAGTGCTGAGGGAAGCGGGAATCGCCCAAGTGCGCATAGACGGGAAGCATCGCTATTATTCCCTGCGCAAAGGTGATTTACAAGAGGCGTTTCCAGGTTTGCTGGAAGCGGTGCTGCAAATAGAGCCAACCCGCTGGTAAACCAATCCCCGGAACCGGGGGTTTTTTTATGCTCCGAAAACCGCCCGATAAAGCCTTGTCACGCCTTCTTCGATATCGTTCTGCTTCAGGCGGGCGAATCCGAGGATCAGCTTCGGTTTTTCTGACACGCCGCCTGCTTCCAGCCGAAAACGGCTCATTGCGAACAGGTCAAGCTGTTGGGCAGCTGCGCGGGCCAATATGTCTTTTTCTGAACGGGCGCAGTCAAATTCAGTGACAAA
Source organism: Bacillus sp. ISL-51 (assembly GCF_018613535.1). Lineage (GTDB taxonomy): Bacteria > Bacillota > Bacilli > Bacillales > Bacillaceae > Bacillus. Next base: position 158,863 of record NZ_JAGGQB010000004.1, on the reverse strand, counting down.
ATGCAGGCCCGCGTTCGCGCCTATTAAGGTGATTGTTTCTCCGAAAGCTTCTTCTAAAGCCGAAATGAGGCGCTCCCGTATGTCCTTATAATGCTGCTTCATTTTTTTTATATGCTTCTGATATTCACCGGAATCAATGAACTCCTTAAGCGCCAGCTGGGCAAGCGTGTTGCACGTATGCAGATCATACGTCCTTTGTTTGAATACCCGCAAAAGATCAGGCGGCAAGACCATATAACTTATGCGCAGGCCGGGAAGAAGTGATTTCGAAAATGTCCCCATGTAGATGACATTTTGAAATCGGTCCAGGCTTTGAAGCGCGGGGATGGTGTCCGCGTCATATTTAAATTCACTGTCATAGTCATCTTCAATAATGCAGCGGTTTTCTTGCTCAGCAGCCCAGTTCAAAAGCTGAATCCGCCGGGAAACGGGCATGATGACGCCGGACGGAAATTGATGGGACGGCGTGGTGATCAGCACATCGGGCCGGCGCCTGTCAATTTCCGTCATTGACATGCCTTTCTCATCAAGATGAATGGCAGCGGTCTGTTTTCCGAGGCTTTTCAATAGCCGGTACATCCTCATATAGCCCGGCTCCTCCATGGCGTACAGCGCGTCTTTTGGCAGCAGTTCGGTCAGAAGCTGCATCAGCATTTGCGTGCCCGCCCCGATCACGATCTGCTCCGGGCGGCATTTGACGCCTCTTGTTAAAGAAATAAGCCTTGAGATCGTTTCCCGCACCTCATATAAGCCTTGGGGATGGACGAGTTCACCGAGTGTGTGAAATGAGCGGGCCGCGGCTTTCTGCTCACAGCGGAACCAGCTTTTTAACGGAAAATGCGCCGTGTCCACGCTCATATGCGAAAACGAAATCCAGCCGCTCTTATCCGGTTCCTGCTCCTTTAAATCGTCAGGCAATGCCGATCCAAAAGGCTTCTCTTCATGATAAAACGTATCAATTTCTTCAACGAAAAATCCTTTTCTCTCAATGGCATATAAGTAGCCTTCCGAAAGCAGCTGCTGGTAGGCGGAATTCACTGAATTCACACTGACCTTTAACGTATCGGCGAGCTCCCGTTTAGAAGGCACCTTTGTGTGGGGCGGGAGGCTGCGGTCTAAAACGGCCGCTTTTATTTTCTGATAAATTTGCTGATAAATGTAATCCGCCGTTTCCGAATGATCAATCGACATCGTTATCATAACCCGGTCACTCCGTTTCATCTGATACCATGGAAAAATTAAAATTGGTACTTTTTATCATACCAAAAAGAAGTCAGAATGATAAGAAAACAGTGCAGGGGGATGAAATAGATGAGTCAAACAACAGCATCGGGAAGAACGACAGCCCAGTGGCAGGAAAAACGGGATCAATTTGTATCAAACGGCGTCGGCAACGGAAACCGCAGCATGGCGGTAAAAGGAGAAGGGGCGCTTTTATATGACTTGGACGGCAGAAAGTTCATTGATTTTGCCGGAGCGATCGGAACGTTAAATGTCGGCCATTCCCATCCGAAGGTGGTTGAGGCTGTGAAGAAGCAGGCTGAGGATCTGATTCATCCCGGCTTTAACGTCATGATGTATCCGTCCTATATTGAATTAGCCGAAAAGCTTTGCAACCTTGCGCCGGGGGATCATGACAAAAAAGCGATCTTCCTGAACTCAGGAGCGGAAGCGGTTGAAAACGCCGTGAAAATCGCCAGAAAATATACGAAACGCCAAGGCGTTGTCTCCTTCACACGGGGATTTCACGGGCGCACCAATATGACGATGAGCATGACAAGCAAGGTAAAGCCTTATAAATTCGGCTTCGGCCCATTTGCCTCAGAGGTGTATCAGGCGCCGTTTCCTTACTATTATCAAAAGCCCGCCGGGATGAGCAATGAGCAATACGATGACTTTATTATAAAGGCCTTTGATGATTTCTTTATCTCCTCAGCCGCGCCTGAAACCGTTGCTTGTGTCGTGATGGAGCCTGTTCAGGGCGAAGGCGGCTTTATTATTCCTTCGAAACGTTTCGTTCAGCATGTCGCTGATTTCTGTAAGGAACATAGCATCGTGTTTGTGGCGGATGAGATACAGACCGGTTTTGCCAGAACGGGCACGTACTTTGCGATTGAGCATTTCGGCGTTGTGCCTGATTTAATCACAGTTTCCAAATCGCTTGCTGCCGGACTGCCGCTCAGCGGAGTCATCGGGCGTGCGGAAATCCTTGATGCAGCGGCGCCGGGCGAGCTGGGCGGCACGTATGCGGGAAGCCCGCTCGGCTGTGCGGCTGCGCTCGCCGTACTGGATATTATTGAAGAAGAAGGTCTTAATCAGCGGTCAGAGGAAATCGGGCAGATCATTGAAGAGCAGGCGCTTGAATGGAAAAAAGAACACGCCTTTATCGGAGAAGTGCGCAGACTCGGGGCGATGGCCGCCATTGAAATTGTCAAAGATCAAGTTACGCGTGAACCGGATAAAGCTAAAGCCGCTGCTATCGCCAAAACAGCCAACGAAAACGGACTGCTTCTCTTAACAGCGGGAATCAACGGCAACATTATCAGATTTCTGACGCCGCTTGTGATGACGGATGAGCAGCTTGCAGAAGGCCTTGAGATTATTGAAGCAGCTCTGTAAGCTCATTGTTGGAAAGCTCAAGGATGAGTCTGCTATCATGAGAAGTAACACACATAGCAGAGAAAGGAATGTTCAATATGCCAGAACAATTAACGGTTTACAATCCGGCGACGGGAGAGGCGATCGAAAGCATCCCTCAGCAAACGGCTCAGGAAGTTGAAGAAGCGATTGAACGTTCACATCAAGCGTTTCAATCATGGTCTAAAACATCAGCCGGAGAACGTGCGTCACTTTTAAGAAAATGGTATGAGCTGATTGTTGAACATAAAGAAGAACTTGCGGAATTAATTACGAAGGAAAACGGGAAACCGTACCAAGAGGCGGTCGGCGAGGTATTATACGGGGCAGGCTACATCGAATGGTTTGCGGAAGAAGCGAAACGCATATACGGCAGAACGGTTCCTGCGGCGGCGGGCAAGCGGATTGTCGTCACGCGCCAGGCGGTCGGCCCGGTTGCGGCGATTACGCCTTGGAATTTCCCGAATGCGATGATCACAAGAAAAGCAGCGCCGGCTTTGGCGGCAGGCTGTACGTTCATCATTAAACCGGCAGAGGACACGCCGCTTTCTGCTTACGCACTTGCGCGTCTTGCTTATGAAGCGGGTATTCCGAAGGACGTGCTGCAAGTGGTGATAGGAGACGGAGCAGAGATCGGAAACGTCTTTACCAGCAGCCCGAAAATCCGCAAAATTACATTTACCGGTTCAACGCCGGTCGGCAAAATCTTAATGAAAAACAGCGCCGATACGGTAAAACACATGTCTATGGAGCTTGGCGGGCATGCGCCGCTGATCGTAGACGAGGACGCTGATCTTGATCTCGCGGTAAAACAAACCATGGCCTCTAAATTCAGAAACGCAGGCCAAACGTGCGTCTGCGCGAACCGTTTAATCGTTCACGAGTCCATTAAGGATGAGTTTGCGAAAAAACTGAGTGAAGAGGCGGCAAAGCTCAAAGTCGGCAACGGCCTTGAGGAAGGCGTAAACGTCGGACCGGTCATCAACAAAAAAGGCTTCGACAAAATCGTCGGCCAAATCAATGACGCCGTGGAAAAAGGCGCAAAAGTGCTGACCGGCGGAACATTTGACCAAAACGATGAGAAAGGCTGCTATTTCGTTACGCCGACTGTGCTGGCAGACGTGGATACATCCATGAACATCATGCATGAAGAAACCTTCGGCCCGGTTGCGCCGATCGTTACTTTCTCTGATATTGATGAAGCGATTAAGCTTGCGAACGATACGCCGTTCGGGCTTGCGGCTTATTTCTTCACAGAAAATTACCGCCGCGGCATTTATATTTCAGAACAGCTTGAATACGGCATTATCGGCTGGAACGACGGCGGCCCGTCCGCAGTTCAAGCCCCGTTTGGCGGAATGAAAGAAAGCGGCATCGGCCGTGAAGGCGGTACAGAAGGAATTGAGCCTTATCTTGAAACAAAATATATGTCTATCGGACTTTAATTTCTGTAAAGGAAAGCCCCGCTTCAAGCGGGGCTTTTTTGATTGTGCAGGCAGGGCAAAATACGTATTGCGCCGTGTATGCGCCCGTAGTATATTTCTCATATATGTTTTCTGAATGTTAAGACAAGGATGATGAAAGATGAAACAGGACATGGAAAAAAGGAGATCGATCGGGCTTCCGCTTGTGATTTCCATTATCGCGATTTCTTTTTCTGCAATTATCGTGAAATGGTCGGGGGCGCCTGCCTCAGTGTTGAGCATGTACCGTATGCTTTTTGCCGCTGTTTTAATGCTTCCGTTTGTTGCAGGAAAGCGGGAGGAATTTTTGGGCATCCGTATGAGAGAGTGGGCGCTTTTAGGGGTATCGGGCTTTTTCCTCGGTTTGCACTTTGTGCTGTGGTTCGGGTCATTAAAGCTGACAACCGTTGCCAGCTCGACGGTTATTCTCGCGCTGCAGCCGATCATATCCCTTCTCGGGGGATATCTGATCTATAGAGAAAAAACGAGCGGGCGCGCCCTTTTAATTATGTGTGCTGCCGTTATCGGTTCCGCCATGATCGGCTGGGGCGATCTCGGGCACAGCCGGGCGGCCATTTTAGGTGACGCGCTGTCATTTTTCAGCGTGATAGCAGTGGTTTGTTATTTGTTAATCGGACAGCAAGCGGTCAAAAAAGTGTCACACTGGGTGTACAGCTTTTGTGTTTTCTTATTTGCCGGCTTTTTTCTGGTGATCTATAACGTAAGCGTGTCCGCCCCGTTCAGCGGCTATGCTGCGAGAGAGTGGGGTATCTTTTTGCTGCTGGCCGTCATCCCGACGATGTCGCATGTCATTAACAATTGGCTCTTGAACTTTGTGAATGCGACCACTATTTCTATGAGTATTCTCGGGGAACCGGTCGGAGCGACGATATTTGCTGTGCTTCTGCTTGGAGAACGTGTAACCTCCATTCAAATGGCGGGAGGCGTGCTCGTTCTGTGCGGCGTCTTTTTCTTTTTACTGCTGCAAAGACAAGGAAGCGCTATAAAACATACTGCTTAAATTTTTATGCTTGCCGGTGAGATTCGCCGGCAGGCTTTTTTTATCTTGTTTAGAGAATAATCGATATGATTCCAGACAAAATAACAGCAAATACGATTGAAAGAAGGTCGCCATCATGGATATATTACTGGCTCTTCTCCCGGCTTTATTTTGGGGGAGCATCGTGTTATTTAATGTCAAACTGGGCGGCGGGCCTTACAGTCAGACACTGGGAACGACAATCGGGGCGCTTATCGTTTCGTTTGTGCTTTACCTGTTTGTCCATCCGGTGCTGTCGCTGCGCATTTTTATTGTCGGAATCGTATCGGGGCTGTTTTGGTCGCTCGGACAAAGCAATCAGTTAAAAAGCATCCAGCTGATGGGTGTTTCAAAAACGATGCCGATCTCAACGGGGATGCAGCTCGTCTCGACTTCTTTGTTCGGCGTTATCGTGTTCAAAGAATGGTCAACGCCTATCGCGATTACGTTAGGTATTCTCGCCCTTATTTTTATCATTGTCGGAATTGTGCTCACATCGCTGAATGATAAAAAGGGACAGGCGGACGGAGAACCGGGAGACTTGAAAAAAGGGATCGTTATCCTGCTGATCTCCACGCTTGGTTATTTAGTCTACGTCGTCGTTGCCCGGCTGTTCGGCGTATCCGGCTGGTCAGCGCTTTTGCCTCAGGCGATCGGGATGGTGATTGGCGGTCTGGTGCTGACGTACAAGCATAAACCGTTTAATAAGTATGCGATCCGCAACATTCTGCCGGGAATCATCTGGGCGCTCGGAAATATGTTTCTGTTCATCTCACAGCCGAGAGTCGGAGTTGCGACAAGCTTTTCATTATCACAAATGGGAATTGTCATCAGCACGCTCGGCGGGATCTTCATTCTCCGTGAGACGAAAACGAAACGCCAGCTGGTCGCCATCGCCATCGGTATTATTCTGATCATTGCGGCCGCGGTATTCTTAGGAATCGCAAAATCAAATTCATAACAAAACGCAGGAGGTTCGAATATGTATACGGATTTAAAGGGAAAAGTCGTTGCCATTACGGGAGCGTCATCAGGATTAGGAAAAGCGATGGCGATCCGTTTCGGACAGGAGCAGGCGAAGGTCGTCATTAACTACTTTAATAACGAAAAAGAAGCCCAAAACGTAAAAGAAGAGGTTCAAAAAGCGGGCGGGGAAGCGGCAGTCGTTCAGGGTGACGTCACAAAAGAAGAAGATGTCAAAAACATCGTGCAAACCGCGGTCAAGGAATTCGGCACACTTGATATTATGATCAATAATGCCGGCATGGAAAATCCGGTTCCTTCCCATGAAATGCCGCTTAATGATTGGAACAAAGTCATCAGCACCAACCTGACCGGCGCTTTTTTAGGAAGCCGCGAAGCGATTAAATACTATGTGGAAAACAATAGGAAAGGCAACGTCATTAACATGTCGAGCGTACATGAAATGATTCCGTGGCCGCTGTTTGTTCATTATGCAGCAAGTAAAGGCGGCATCAAATTAATGACAGAAACACTGGCTCTTGAATACGCGCCGAAGGGCATCCGTGTGAACAATATCGGGCCGGGCGCCATCAACACGCCGATCAATGCGGAGAAGTTTGCTGACCCCGTCCAGAAAAAAGATGTGGAAAGCATGATTCCGATGGGATATATCGGTGAGCCGGAAGAAATCGCGGCTGTCGCCGTCTGGCTCGCATCTGAGGAATCGAGCTATGTCACGGGCATTACACTGTTTGCCGACGGCGGAATGACGAAGTATCCGTCATTCCAGGCAGGACGCGGATAAGAAAAAAAGCGATCGCAGACTCAATATGAGCCGGATCGCTTTTTTTTACGCGCGTTTTTTCTTCAAAAGCGCCGCTATGGACAAGATAATGGCTGCGGCTGAAAGAACGATGGCCGCAATCTCAAGCGCTGATGTGCCTGATTTGCTTTCTTCCTTTGTTTGTGAAGCTCCGTGTGCATCAGTGACGTTCGCCGCTTTTGTGATTTTTGTAATCGAATGCGGTGTGTCGGCTTTTTCGTCTCCCGTCCATTCTACAATGCTGCCGTCTTTATAATATTGATAGGCATCCCAAGCCGCATCTTCGGTCTTTTCAGGGTTTTTTGCAACGAATGTGAATTGCTGGAATTGGCCGGGCTTAATGCCGCCTGCTGTTGCTTGCCAAGTGACTGACACGTTTTTATCATCATGTTTTGAAACAGAGGTTTTCCAGCCTGGAATCGGCTGATACTGCTGGAATTCAACACCCGAGGGCATTTTCAGCACAACCTTTGTGGTCGGTTCATTTTTTTCGACAGGCACTTTCATCGTGTACGTTTCCCAAGAGCCGGCAGCTGATTCCGCTGGTTTCACTGAAACGTGGGCGCTTGCCGAAGCCGTAAAGCATACGAGTGACATAATCACGGCCGAAATGAATGATAAAGCATTTTTTTTCAACATGAGACACACTCCTTAGTTTGTGGTAGTGAAGATTTGGTTGATCTCGTTAAAGTCGCTTGTCAGTCCGTGGACTTTGATTTTCCAGTTTCCTTTTTCAGTAATAGAAAGGTTATCAGCTTCAAATACGCCTTGCTTTGTCTTTTTCAAATCAAAGGTGCTTTCGTTTTTACTGCCGCTGAAGCCCGTCTGATATACGGTCACCGTGAATTGCTGAATATCTTTGACAAGCCGGCCGTTATGATCGGTGACTCTCACTTCAAATTCATTTTTACCCGGCTGATTCGGGCTGATACTGATAGACAATGTTTGTCCGCTGCCGATCATTTCTGAACCGTTAAACGGCTCCGGCGCCGGTGCCGGCGGGCTTGGCAGACTTGTGAACACAGCGGTTATAAACAATACCGCAATGCCGATCACCCATTCAGCCTTGACCGTCCGGCTGATGCTGCGCGTCTGCCGGTATTTTGTGATCCACACATGAATGCCGCCGAGCGCAAGCATAATAACAAACAGGCCGATTTTCACCAGAAGCGTTTTGCCGTAAGCGGTGTGAAAGAGCGAATCAAACGAGCGGATAATGAAAAATCCATTCAGCACGCCTGAGAACAAAAGCACGCCGACAGCACTGAATGCCCAAGGGGAGAACCGCTTGACCGTTTCCCGCGCTGCCGATTTATCGGGCTTTCTCCACTCTGGGGAAAGAAGCAGCACAAGCGCCGCCATTCCGCCCGTCCACACAGAGGCCGCTGATAAATGGAAAAAATCCATCGTGATGCCGACCGCTTTTTCTTCAATAACCGCAGCATGCCCGGCAAATGCCTTAGCCAAAAGCGATCCGAAAAAGAAGAGAAGCGGCGCCGTCCAGAATGTAAAAGAACGAAATTGTTTCTTTTTTAACACCGGAATCATGGATAAAACAAGCAGCACGTATAAGCCGATTTGAATCATCCAGATCGATCCGCCCGCCGTTTGCAGAAGCGTTTCTTTTATATAGCCAGGCTGAAAAGCGGCGCTCCACGAGCCTCCCGCATTTTCCTTCGTCTGAATCGGAAGCTGGCAGATCAGGGCCAGCCCTAACAAAGACAAGGAGACGATATACAGCTTGACGGTTCGCTTTGCAAGCGTTCCTGACAAGCCTGCCTTCGATCTGTACCAAAGAAGGTGGAAAAAAGCCGTTCCGATAAACAGAGAAAAGGCCGTGTACAAGATGCCGCGGTCGATTGCCGTTTCGGGATGAAGCGATGCTCCGGAAGCCGTTTTGTCTTGAAAGGCTCCGTCCGCTTTTCCGACGCTGAAAGGTATGACGCCGGAAACCGGATGCCCGTCGGCTGACACCGCGTTCCATTCTGCTCTGTAAATGTCATGCGGCAGTTTTTTTTGTAAAGCGGCGGTCATGACACGGTTATCATTTTTTTTCATTGCTGTCCGGCCCGTATCGACCCGTTCGCCGGATGAATTATACACTTTGATGGAATGGAAGCCTTCCTCGATCGGTTCATTAAACTGAATCTCGACCTGCTTCGGCGCTTGTTTTAACTCGCTGTTCTCACCCGGTGTTGAGCTTGTGATATAGGCATGGGCAAAGCTTGTTTTCGGAAACAAAACAAGGAACAGCAGAAGAATGAGCCACAGTTTATTTCGTCTCATGGCTGAAGACACCGTCCTTCCGGTTGGTTGTTGTTACGTCTTGGTGCAAGTGCATCCCTTTTGCCTGTCGTGTAAGATAATTTCCGCTGCCTGGTCAAATGTGCAAATGACCCCGCCGAACCCTTTTTGAAACCGTTTCGCGTAATCGAGCGTTGAAAAGGGAATCGCCTGCGGCTGGCAGCAGTGGAGATCGATTTCGGCGTGTAATAAAAAGTGCGCAGAGGCGGCCGTAATCGTCGTCTCCAGAAGAAAATCCTTACATATGACATGGGACACTTCTTCTTTTTTATCTTCATACCGCAAAATCGCGCAATGAATGCAGCACATCTGCTCGACGGCTTGCGAAGCAGTGATAAGCTGAACAGAATAGGAGTGCTGAATCGGCCGCAAGCAATAGCCGCATTGATTGGCGTTTTGCTCTGAAGCGGATGGGAGCGTAATGCCGCCGGGTGTTTTAATAATCCGGTTCGACTTAGCCAGCTGATTGACGTCTCTGTAAACAGTCATTTCAGAGACACCGAATCTCTCGCTTATATCAGAAATTTTTAACACGCTCTCTTGCTTCAGCCATTCAAGCATTTTTTGCTGTCTGTTAATCGGAAGCAATTCTGCATCCCCCTTTTTATGCGAATGAGTGATGATCCTCATTTTCAAGAGTAGATGTTTTCATCGGAGTGTACAAGAGCCTGATGATAAAATATGTGAAAATATGTTGAACAATCACAAGTTCAAAACGGCCGGGACATTCTTTGTTATAATAGAAGTATTGAATGGAGGAATAAAGATGAAAGAAACGACCTGCCCGAACTGCGGCAAGCCGATTACAGGCGACATGGTCAGATCCTCAATGATCCCGTGCCAGTTTCAATGCGGGCATTGCCATGTAAAGCTGCGTGAATATAAAGTGTCGGCTCCGATTATGGCGGTGGCGATCGCGATAACGGTGCTGTTGATTTATCTCGTGCAGATGGCCAGAACGGCTGTCATTCCGGTTTTTCCTGCCGCCCGGTATGTGCCGGCCGCCATATTTGCGCTCGTATGCGCGTATCCGGTGTTTATCGTGAGTGAGCGGTTGATTGCAAAACTGGTTGTTACGAAAGGACACATTATATACAGAAAGCGGTAAGGCACCTGAACAACAGGTGTCTTTTTTTATTTAAAAATTTGTCACAGTCTATGTGCCAAACTCCCCTTTACTTTTCATTGAATAGGGATTGTAAGCGTTTTATGATGAAGACACAGGGGAGAAACCAGTCCCCCGTGTCTTTTTTTATTTCATGATCAGACAGCAAAACAGGGAGGGAATATACATGCAGCAAGAACAGCAGCAATCAGGCGTAAAGGTTAAGATTCAGCGGTTCGGCAGTTACTTAAGCGGAATGATTATGCCGAACATCGGTGCGTTTATCGCGTGGGGAATTATCACGGCGCTGTTTATTCCGGCGGGATGGGTTCCGAATGCGCAGCTGAACACATTGGTCAATCCGATGATTACGTATCTGCTGCCGCTTTTAATCGCATATACAGGCGGAAAAATGATTTACGACCACCGCGGGGGAGTCGTCGGCGCGACGGCAGCCATTGGGGTCATTGTCGGTTCAGACATCCCGATGTTTTTAGGCGCAATGATTATGGGCCCGCTCGGCGGATATCTCATTAAACAAATAGACCGTTTATTTAAGGATAAAGTCAGACAAGGCTTTGAAATGCTGATCAACAACTTTACGGCCGGCATTATCGGAGCGGTGCTCACGATTATCGCGTTTTATGCGATCGGCCCTGTCGTTCTGTCTCTGAATAAAGTGCTGGCAGCCGGCGTGGAAGTGATTGTTCACGCGAATTTGCTTCCGATTGCAAGCGTTTTCGTTGAACCGGCAAAGGTACTGTTCCTGAATAACGCGATCAACCACGGTATTTTAAGTCCGATCGGAATCGAACAGGCCGCGAAAACAGGAAAATCCATTCTGTTTTTAGTTGAAGCGAACCCAGGACCGGGACTCGGAATTTTACTGGCATACATGTTCTTTGGAAAAGGCTCTTCAAAATCCACTGCTCCGGGAGCGGCGATCATTCATTTCTTCGGGGGGATTCATGAGATTTACTTCCCGTACATTTTAATGAAGCCGATGCTGATCCTTGCGGCGATTGCCGGAGGAGCAAGCGGACTGCTGACATTCTCGATCTTCAATGCGGGCCTTGTTGCGGCATCATCACCGGGCAGCATCATCGCCATTATGGCGATGACTCCTAGAGGAAGCTATTTCGGCGTGCTTGCAGGCGTCATTGTCGCAGCAGCCGTATCGTTTATCGTATCTGCGCTTATTCTGAAATCGTCAAAAGCGGGTGAGGAAGATCTCACAGCCGCTGCGGAAAAAATGCAGGAGATGAAAGGGAAGAAAAGCGAGGCAGCGGCCGCGCTGGCGGACAAAGAGGAAGAGCCGGCTGAACAGCCTGCCGACATTTCTGCTGAACAAGTCAGCCGCATTATCTTCGCTTGTGATGCAGGAATGGGATCGAGCGCAATGGGCGCCTCCATTTTAAGGAATAAAGTGAAAAAAGCAGAACTGGACATTGATGTCACGAATACGTCGATCAATAACCTGCCAAATGATGCGGATGTCGTCATTACGCACAAGGATCTGACAGATCGGGCGAAAGCCAAGCTGCCGCAAGCGGTGCACATCTCGGTTGATAATTTCTTAAACAGTCCGAAATACGATGAACTGATTGAAAAGCTTAAAAACTAATCAAACAGAAAGAGGGATAGCCCATCATGGAAGTATTAGCTAAAGCAAATATCAAACTGAATCAAACGGTAAAATCAAAAGAGGACGCAATCCGGTTAGCGGGACAGACGCTGATTGATAACGGCTATGTGAAAGACGGCTACGTGGCAAAAATGTTCGAACGGGAAGAAACGTCTTCCACCTTCATGGGGAACTTCATCGCCATTCCCCACGGCACAGAGGATGCGAAGGAGGACGTTCTTCATTCAGGCATCTCCGTCATTCAGATTCCTGACGGCGTCGAGTACGGAGAAGGCAATACAGCGAAGGTTGTCTTCGGCATCGCCGGAAAAAACAATGAACACTTAGACATTTTGTCAAACATCGCCATTGTTTGTTCAGAAGAAGAAAACATCGAACGGCTGATCAATGCAAAAACGGAAGAAGAACTGGCCGCTATTTTCAGCGAGGTGAACTGACATGATTGCCCTTCATTTCGGAGCGGGAAACATCGGGCGGGGCTTTATCGGCGCCCTGCTCCATCAATCCGGCTATGAGGTCGTATTCGCCGATGTCAACGAGTCGATAGTCAGCCTTCTGAATGAAAAGCGGGAATACACAGTTGAGCTTGCCGACGGCGGGAAAAAAACGGAAAAAATCGGCCCGGTTTCAGCCATCAACAGCGCAGTTCAAGAGGAAGAGCTGTACAGACTGATCAATGACGCGGCCATCATTACGACAGCGGTGGGGCCGGGCGTGCTGAAATTCATCGCCCCGTCTATCGCGGAAGGATTAAAGCGCAGAACAGCCTTTCAGCCTCTTAACATCATTGCCTGCGAAAATATGATCGGCGGAAGCAGCTTTTTGAAAAAAGAAGTTTATGGGCATTTAACGGAAGCTGAGCAGGAAAAATTGAGCCGGACGGTCGGTTTCCCGGATTCTGCGGTGGATCGGATCGTGCCGATTCAGCATCATGAGGACCCGCTGAAGGTATCAGTTGAGCCGTTTTTCGAATGGGTCATAGACAGAACAGGTTTTAAAGGCGAACCGCCGGTGATTGACGGGGCATTGTTCGTTGAGGATCTCACGCCGTTCATTGAACGAAAGCTCTATACCGTCAATACGGGCCACGCGGTCACGGCGTATGTCGGCTATCAGCGCGGATTAAAGACCGTAAAAGATGCGATCGATCACCCTGAAATCCGCCGTGTCGTTCACGCCGCCCTTTCAGAAACGGGCGAATACCTGGTGAAAACCTATGGCTTCAAGCAAACCGATCATGAGCAATACATTAAGAAAATTATCGGCCGCTTCGAAAACGAGTACATCACTGATGATGTGACGAGAGTAGCCAGATCTCCGCTCAGAAAGCTTGGGCCGAATGATAGATTAGCAGGACCGGCCAAAAAAATTAAAGAGCCGAACGCTCTGGCAGAAGGCATTGCCGCCGCCCTGCGTTTCGACTATAAGGACGATCCGGAGGCCGCCGAACTGCAAAAGCTTATAGCAGAGAAAGGCACGAGCGGCGTGCTTCAAGACGTCTGCGGTATTCAGCCGCATGAACCGCTGCACGGCATCGTGCTGAAAAAATTAAATCAGTAAAAAAAGCTCCGCGTCATCGGGACGCGGAGTTGTTTATATCCGGCCGTCAGTCAAGGACAGGGGCATCGCTGCCTCATCAGCGATGACAGACAGCGTTTCGAGAAAAAGCTGTTTATTGAAATGAACTGAATCCGGATTAGCAAAGCCGTGTCTGCCCTTGAACTGATACACCCGGAAACGCCTTTTCGAGCTGGCGGTTCTTTACAAACCGGTGATATGCCGTTTTTTCCTCTTCTAAATCATATACCTCCCGCTCTTCGAGAAGAATCGGCGTGATCACCTCAAAGCCCGCCTTTCTGACCAGCCGGGCCATTTTTTTCATATGGGCATTCTTTCCGTATATTTCATGAATCAGTATCACGAGCGGCTTCGCAGCCATCAATATCACCCTTTCAATCTCTTTTCCGTTATATCCTATCGGCGTTATAATAATGGAGAAAGGGATGAGGAAACTATGAATCAGAAGCTTTTGCCCCATCGCTATCCGTTCCTGCTGATTGACGGCGCAAAGGAAAGTGAACCCGGAAAACGTGCGGCGGCATATAAGCTCGTCAGCGAAAATGACTGGTTTATTACGGAGTCACAAAGGGAAATGCCGTTTTCGCTCGTGATTGAAGCATTGGCTCAAACCGCTGCATACGCCGGAATTACAGGTGAAAACAGCCTCGGCCTGCTGTCTGCGGTGAAGAAAGCGGAAAGATTAGGTGCCGCTGTGCCCGGAGACCGTCTGGACCTTTTTTTCGAAGTCACGCGGAGCAGACGCGGTTTTGTGTTCGGACAGGCGAAAGCGTCTGTGGACGGGAAGCCTGTCGCGGAAGCGGAGATCAGTATTTTTATTGAATCGCAGAAAAAATAGGATGCCGCTGTCCAAAAGGACAGCGGCTGACTGCGTCAAGCCTGTTATTTTGTATCGTAATCTCGTTCGCTTTGTGAATTGTCCCGCTGATCGTGCTTGTGTTTTTCATCGTTGGCGTTTTCTTTCAGCTCTTCCAGCGGAATCGGATCTGTTAAGTCATGATGTTCAGGATTTTCATTTACTTTGTTTTTCTGCTTTCTTTCTTTCATCCAACATCACCTCACCATTTGTTTTCCTCAACGGCGCCCTCGCCAAACGTCAGGGAGCGGGTTTTTGTCTGCGTGGGTATTATGTATTAAAATAGAGACGACTACATTATAAAAAGTGAGGTACATATATGCCGATACAAAGAGAAGACGCAGATATCAAACTGATTGCGATAGATATGGACGGAACACTGCTGAATGACGAGCAGCTCATTCCGGAGGAAAACCGGCGGGCAATCAAGGAAGCGGAGGCAAAAGGCGTTCACGTGGTCATCAGCACCGGCCGGACCTTGATGACGTGCCGTGAGCTGGCTGAGTCTCTTGAGCTGTCATCCTTTTTAATTACGGCAAACGGCAGCGAAATCTGGGATTCAAACTTTCAATTGATTGAGCGCAAGCTTCTCCATACGGATCATATTCAGCAAATGTGGGATTTGAGAAATAAGCACAACACGAATTTTTGGGCCTCTACTGTGGACAAAGTGTGGAGAGGGGAATTCCCTGAAACGATTACGGATCACCAGTGGCTCAAATTCGGTTTTGACATTGAGGATGACGAGGTTCGGAATGAAGTGCTGAATGAGCTGAAAAAAAACAAAGAGCTTGAAATCACCAACTCCAGCCCGACAAATATCGAAGTGAACGCCCTCGGCATTAACAAGGCGGCGGCACTGGCGAAGGTATCGGAAAAACTCGGCTTCACGATGGAAAATGTCATGGCCATGGGCGACAGCCTGAATGACATTGCCATGATTGAAAAAGCGGGTGTCGGCGTCGCGATGGGAAATGCCCAGGACATCGTCAAAGAAACCGCAGACTGGGTGACCGATATCAACACAGAAAACGGCGTTGCCAAAGCGATCCGGCATTGGGTGCTATAAGCAGAAAAGAGAGTCTCACCAGTGAGGCTCTCTTTTTTTATGCCGGCTAGGTCCATGGTAGGTTTTCTGACAAAACGATGTTCAAAGCCGTGAGAATTGTTATAATAAGAAGAAGTCCAATAATTCGGAATAGTTATTCCGAATAACGGAATAATAATATAATAAAGCGTTTTCATTATAGCGGGAGGGATTTTATGTTTCAGATTGACGTCAATTGTGATTTAGGAGAAAGCTTCGGCGCTTATCGGATCGGGCTCGATGAAGATATTCTGGAATTTGTCACATCTGCGAACATCGCCTGCGGGTTTCATGCGGGAGACCCCGGCGTCATGCGCAAAACGGTGGCGCTTGCAGCCGGCAAGGGCGTGAAAATCGGCGCTCATCCCGGGCTTCCTGATCTTCAAGGGTTCGGTCGGAGGCCGATCGCAATTTCTCCGGACGAAGCGTACGATATGACAATGTATCAGATCGGCGCGCTGTCAGGATTTTTAAAAGCCGAAGGACTCAGCCTGCAGCATGTAAAGCCGCACGGAGCCTTATACAATATGGCGGCGGTCGATCAAAAGCTTTCAGAAGCAATCGCCAAAGCCGTATACCGCTTTGATCCGGAGCTCATTCTTTTTGGGCTTGCCGGGAGCGAATTGATTAAAGCTGGAGAACAGATCGGGCTTCAGACGGCAAGTGAAGTATTTGCGGACCGCACCTATCAAGCGGACGGCACACTGACGCCGCGCTCACAGCCGGTCGCGTTAATTCAGGATGATTCAAAAGCCGTGCAGCAAGTCATTCAAATGGTCAAAGACGGAACCGTAACTTCCCAGCAGGGACAAGCTGTGCGCCTGCAGGCCGACACCGTATGTATTCACGGAGACGGCGCCCACGCGCTCACATTCGCAAAAACGATCAGAAAAGAATTACAAGCCGCCGGCATTCATATCAGTGCACTGGCACAGAACTGACCACAGAGGGAGGAAGACAGCATGGAGCAAAAAAAACAACCGGCAGTGAAAAAAGCGGGAACTTGGTCATTGCTGATGGGAGCTGCTTTCTTAATGGCAACTTCAGCGATCGGGCCGGGTTTTCTGACACAGACGGCTACTTTTACAAATACATTGGCGGCCAGTTTCGGATTCGTCATTTTAATCTCTATTATTTTAGATATATTTGCCCAAACCAATGTATGGCGGATTATTGCCGTTTCCGGAAAAAGAGGGCAGGAAATCGCAAATATGGTGCTCCCCGGGTTAGGCTATATCATCGCCACGATAATCGTTCTTGGGGGCCTTGCTTTTAATATCGGAAATATTGGCGGGGCGGGACTCGGCCTTCAGGTGCTGTTCGGCATTTCTCCCGAAACGGGCGCCGTTATCAGTGCGGTTATTGCCGTCCTCATTTTTATGATTAAAGAAGCCGGAAAAGCGATGGATCGGTTTACGCAAATCGCTGGGTTTATCATGATTTTATTAACGGTATATGTGGCTGTCACAACGGCGCCGCCGGTCGGCCATGCCATTGCCAAAACCTTTGTGCCCGATCATATCAGCGTGCTTGCCATCGTCACGCTTGTCGGCGGAACAGTCGGCGGCTATATCACGTTTGCCGGAGGCCACCGTCTGCTTGATGCCGGGATTAAAGGGAAGGATGCGATTCCCGAGGTCACAAAAAGTTCTGTAGCGGGAATTCTGATTACTTCTATTATGAGGATCGCTCTTTTTCTTGCCGTGCTCGGCGTCGTTTCGAAAGGACTGAATATTGACAAAAATAACCCCGCTGCTTCAGTGTTCCAGCTTGCGGCAGGAAATGTCGGTTATAAAATATTCGGATTAATTATGTGGTCCGCAGCCATTACATCGGTTATCGGAGCTGCTTATACGTCTGTTTCCTTTTTTAAAACGTTTTCTCCGAAAATCGAGAAGCATTCTAGAGGTATTATTATCGGCTTTATCATCGTTTCAACACTCGTTTTTATCACCGTCGGACAGCCTGCGAAAATTCTTGTATTTGTCGGATCTCTGAACGGATTCATTTTGCCGATTGCTTTAGGCACGATTTTATTTGCCGCACATAAGAAAAAAATCGTCGGCGACTATAGGCATCCGATCTGGCTGACTGTTAGCGGCGCCATCGTTGTTGCGGTAATGGCCGTTATGGGAGTTTATACATTATTTACACAATTGCCGCAGTTATGGAGCTGATGAGATGAAACCGCTTATGAGTGATATGAGTCCGCATGAAGTCAGGCTGCTGATTCGCAAGGAGCAGATCACCGGTCCGACTGCGGGAATGGCCGCTTCTTATGCGCAAGCCAATCTCGTCATTTTAAAAAAAGAGTCAGCTTTTGATTTTCTCTTATTCTGCCAGCGCAATCAAAAGCCCTGCCCGGTGCTTGACGTGACGGAAGCAGGTTCGCCCGTTCCGGCAATCGCCGCGCCCGGTGCCGACATCAGGACGGATTTTCCGAAGTACAGAATTTATGAACACGGTGTGCTCACCGAAGAGGTGACGGATATTACGCCGTATTGGAAGGATGATTTTGTCGGCTTTTTGATCGGCTGCAGCTTTTCATTTGAACAAGCGCTTATCAATCATCAAATTCCGGTCAGGCATATCGAGGAAGGTTCAAATGTTCCGATGTATAAAACCGATATCGGCTGTGTCCCGGCAGGTCCTTTTTCAGGAAAGATGGTGGTGAGTATGAGGCCGGTGCCGGAAAGGCAGGCCGTCCGTGCAGCGCAGGTCACGTCCCGTTTTCCCGCCGTGCATGGCGGACCCGTCCATATCGGAAATCCGAAAGGCATCGGTATCAGCGATCTGGACAAGCCGGATTTCGGAGATGCTGTCACTGTGCGTGAAGGTGAGGTTCCCGTGTTTTGGGCCTGCGGCGTCACACCGCAGGCCGTGGTGATGGAGGCCAAACCTGACATCGTGATTACACATTCGCCGGGGCACATGCTGATCACCGATATAGAGAATGAGTCGCTGGCCGTTCTGTAATAGAGAAAAAGATATTTTACAACGAGGTGATGACAATGATGCAGTATAGCGGCAATACCGCACTTGATATCCAGCCGCTCGGTGATTCCGCCGCTATCATCCGTTTTGGCGAAAAAATCAGCGAGCAGGTCAACGGCCGCGTTCATGCGGCAGCCGCTTGTATGGAAGAACGGCCGTTTCCGGGATTCATTGAATGTATCCCGGCCTTTACAAGCTTAACCATCTTTTATGATGTATACGCCGTCACCGAAATTCAGAAGGGTGTCTCACCGTTTGAACTGGTGAAAAAAGAAGTGGCGGAACGCCTGAGCGATCTTACGGCGGAGCAAAAAGATGGCCGCCGGATCATCGAGATCCCTGTTTGTTACGGCCGGGAATTCGGACCTGATTTAGAAGAGGTCGCCAAGCTTAACGATCTGACGCCTGAAGATGTCATCCGCATTCATACCGAAGGCGAATATCTTGTTTATATGCTTGGGTTTGCACCGGGATTTCCGTTTTTAGGAGGAATGTCTGAGCGGATCGCCGCCCCGAGAAAATCGTCGCCGAGACCCTCAATTCCAGCGGGTTCAGTCGGCATCGCCGGGCTTCAGACAGGTGTGTATCCGATTTCCACCCCAGGCGGCTGGCAGCTGATCGGCAGTACGCCGCTTAATCTGTTTCAGCCTGAAAAAAATCCGCCGAGCCTGTTAAGATCCGGTGACACGGTGAAATTCGTCCGAATCACAGCGGAAGAATACAGCCGCCGGAAGGAGGGAGCCAGTTGAGTATGAAAGTTTTGAAACCCGGCCTGCTGACAACGATCCAGGATACGGGCAGAACCGGTTATCAGAAATACGGCGTATTAGGAAGCGGCGCCATGGATACCATTTCCCTGCGCATCGCCAACATGCTCGCCGGAAACGAGGAAACAGAAGCGGGGCTTGAAATCACGCTCATGGGGCCGGGGCCTTCGTTTGAAATGACAGAACCTGCGGTCATCGCCGTAACGGGCGCTGAATTTGCCTTACACATTAACGGAGAGCCGGCCCCTCTGTGGAAGCCGGTTTTCATCAAGGAAAACAGCACTCTTTCATTTGGGCCGTGCAAGCTGGGAAGCCGCGCTTATCTCGCTGTTGCGGGAGGATTTGACGTGCCCGCCGTCATGGAAAGCAAAAGCACCTATGTCAGAGCGGGGATTGGCGGTTTTCACGGCAGAGCGCTGCAAAAAGATGACGAGTTGCCGCTCGGCAGCATGACACAGCTATCGAAAACCATAGCAGCCCGTCTGAGCCGCTTTGCCGGGCAGCGCGGTTTTTCAGCACCTGATTGGGCCGTCAGCCGCCGGGGATTTTTACCGCTGAAAAAAAATCCGGCTATTCGCGTTTTGGAAGGCACCCAATTTAACGCCTTTACCGAGGAGGCGAAAACGCGTTTTTATCATGATCCGTTTAAAGTCACACCGCAATCCGACCGGATGGGCTATCGGCTGAAGGGCGAACAGCTTGAATTAGAGGAGCCGCTGGAAATGGTGTCAGAGGCCGTGACATTCGGGACGGTGCAGGTGCCGCCGGACGGAAATCCGATCATTTTGCTGGCCGACAGACAAACGACGGGAGGCTATCCGAGAATCGCGCATATTATCTCTGCCGATCTTCCTCTCGTCTCGCAAATGATGCCCGGTGAACATATCACCTTCCGGCCTGTTTCAAGAGAGGAAGCGGAAATGCTGATTCTGCAAAGAGAAGAGCAGGTGAAGGAGCTGCAAGTAAGGCTTAAAATGGAATGGCTGACATAACAAAGGGGCTGAGAACGTGGAGAACAAAAACAAAACCGTAGTCAAATCAATGGAATTGCTTCATTTGTTTTTGACAGAGCCGAGTCTGACCTTAAATGAAATGGTATCACAGTCAAGGATGCCGAAAACCTCCGTTCACCGGATGGCCTGTTCATTGGAGGAAATGGGATTTCTCACCCGCGGCGCCGATGGCCGTTATCAATTGGGTCTGATTTTTTTACAGTTCGGGCAGCTCGTCTCCGAACGCCTTGACATCAGAAAAATTGCAAAACCTATCATGGAAGAGCTGTGCGTCGAAGTGGATGAGGCAGTTCAGCTTATTATGAGGGACGGCGATGAAGCCATTTATGTCGAAAAAATAGAAGGCACACAAACCGTTCGTCTCTATACGGCAATCGGCCGGAGATCCCCCTTGTACGCGGGAGCGTGCGCCAGAAGCATTTTGTCGTTTCTGCCAAGAGCTGAGATTGAAGCTTATCTTCAGCAGACAGAGCTTAAGGCGATCGGCTCAGGCACGATCACAGATCCGGCTGCATTGCTTCAATCGATTGAAACGTCATTAAAAACGGGGTATACACTCAGCTGCTCAGAATTGGAGAACTATACCGCGGCGATCGGAGCGCCGATTTTCAACCATGAAGGCAAGGTGGCGGCGGGGATCAGCATTGCCGGCTTTGAAGCCAGGTTTTCAGAGGACCGCCTGCCGTATTTAACGGATAAGGTCAAAAGCGCCGCGCAGCATATTTCTGAGAAATTGGGGTATTGACCGAGCCAATTTATCTTCACTCGCGTACATTACAATATCGACAGTAACGAGTGGAGGAAAGAAAATGGCACTTGTTTATACGGCGCTCGGCGATTCTTTGACCACCGGAAGGGGAGCCTGTCCGTTTTCAGCCGGCTTTGTTCAGCGTTTCGGGTGTATGATGGAAGAAGATTTACAGACAAAGATCGACATTTCTGTTTTTGCGAAATCCGGCCTTGAGACGGGAGAAATCCTGGGACTTATGTCTTGGCCGTATATTCAAAGGCGGATTCAAGCAGCAGATATGATTACGATCACAGGCTGTGGCAATGATTTAATCGATTCTGTTCAAACGTATCAGCAAACATCGGATGCCTCTATCTTTACCCGCGTGTCTGCGCATTGCCATGAAAATTTTGAAAAGATGATTGCCGGGATTGCCGACATAAAAGGAAAGCATCCGGCTCCTTATGAAATCCGCGTCTTCAATTTATACAATCCGTTTCCCAGCATCCCTATTGCTGAAAAATGGATTTCCTCTTATAATGCTCACCTCAGTACGCTCGCATCAGCGCCGCACGTGAAAATCGCCGATGTTCACAGCGCCTTCAAAGGAAAGCTGAACGACTATCTCTCCTTTGACCGCGTTCACCCTAACGGCAGGGGCTACGAAGTCATGGCCAGTGTCCTGCGGGGGCTCGGATACGGAAGCCTTGCCGCTTCTTAACAAAACGCGCTCCATTTTTTTGGGGCGCGTTTTTTTTGCGCTCCTTAAAACAAACTTAAAATTGCCCGTCTCTTGTTCTATATGCAAAAAAAGTACGCTAGAATAATGGGGGATAAAGACAGAAATAGAATTGTGTTCAAAAAACGAAGAAAAGAAAGGGTGGATTTTATTGCTGCGCGCCTTAAAGCTATCACTCGCTATGCTGATTATTATACTTGCGGCTGCCGCATTTACGTATGCAGAGCATACCTCAGTCATCCAGCCGATTATGCTTGTGTTTCTCGGTGCGGTCATGTTTATTCAAGGGCTGGAAGAAAAAAGAAAAGAAAACGACAGCTCGGGAAAATTTAATATGTACACCGCCGTTTTTGTATGGTCGATCTCCTTAATCGGTTTTACGCTTTACGCTATCTGATCATGATATATCCTGAAAATGCTCCACAGCGGGAAATGGTGAATAAAAACGGTGCAGCAAGGCTTTCCATTCCTGATACTCCGGCGATCCGCGAAAGCCTTTTGTATGATCCTCCAATGTCTCCCATTCTACAAGCAGCAAATATTTATGCGTCTCCTCCATACATTTGGACAAGGAATGGGACAGATAACCTTTCATGCCCGCTATAATCGGCTCCGCCCGGCGAAACGCCTCTTCGAATTCCCCTTCAAGACCTTCTTTTACATGCAGCATGGCTGCTTCTCTGATCATTCACAACTCCCCCTTTTTTTAATAGATAAATTGTATAGGAATATGGGCAAAGATTGCTAGAAAAATAAAAAAATTTTAAACTCTATATGAAAAAAATCCTTGCAAGCCTGATTTGGTTTAGGAGAAAATAACATTTGGAAGGCAGGGGAATAGATAGTGAAAAAAGGTATATACGTATTGCTTTTACTTGCAGGAATTATAGGATTGATCGGCTGTTCAAAAACAGAATCAGCCGAAGACAGAATGAAAGATTTCGTCAAAGATTGGAACGGCGGTCATTACGATAAAATGTACCAAAGCCTCACTCAGGATGAAAAGAAAAAAATATCCAAGAAGGATTTTGTGAAACGGCATGAAACCATTTATGAACAGGCGGGCGTCAAAAATCTGAAAGTCACTGCTGAAAAACAGGACGAAGACGATAAGAAAAAAGACGACCTCCAGCACATCGGTTATAAAGTCAGTATGGATACAAAAGCAGGAAAGGTCGCCTTTGAAAACACGGCCGTCCTGAAAAAAGAAAAAACTGATGATGGAGAATCATGGAACATCGACTGGAATCCTTCCTTTATCTTCAAACAGCTTTCCGACGACAAAACCGTGCAAATTGCAAATGAAGAACCGAAGCGGGGCCAAATTTACGACAAAGACGGAAAAGGACTTGCCGTTAATACAGAGGTGCCGGAAATCGGCATTATCCCTGGCAAACTCGGCAAGGACAAAGAAAAAGTGATCAAAAAACTGTCTGAAAAACTAGACCTTTCTGAAGACGATATTAAAAACAAACTGAATCAGAGCTGGGTAAAAGACGACGCCTATGTGCCGATTCAGAAGGTCAGACCTGACGACGAAAGCATGGTCAGCAGCCTGCTCTCATTAGACGGCGTCACGAAAACGAAAGTCAGCTCCCGCTACTACCCGTACGGCGAAAAAGCGGCCCACCTGACCGGATATATCAAAACCATCACTGCGGAAAAATTGAAAGAAACAAAGGAAGGCCAATACAGCGACACATCCAAAATCGGCACCGCCGGTCTTGAATTTGTATATGAAGACAAGCTGCGCGGCAAAACAGGATGGAAAATTTACGTTCCGCAAACAGGCGACGTCATTGCTGAAAAGAAAGCCGAAAACGGCCAGGATATTCATTTAACAATCGATATGAAAACCCAAACAAAGCTGTACGGCTCCATGAAGGATGACAGCGGAGCGGCGGTTGCCCTCGAACCGAAAACGGGAGAAACACTGGCGCTTGTCAGCGCGCCGTCTTACGACCCGAACGGCTTTATTTTCGGCTGGAGCGATAAAGAATGGAAAAAGCTGAACGAAGATAAAAACAATCCGTTTACAGCAAAATTCAACAAAACCTATGCGCCGGGCTCAACCATTAAACCGATTGCCGCGGCGGTCGGCCTGACGAACGGAACGTTAAAGGCTTCTGAAAAGAAAAAAATTACCGGCAAAGAGTGGCAAAAAGACTCAAGCTGGGGAGGCTATCATGTCACACGGGTATCAGAGCGCCTGAGTGAAGTCGATCTCGAAAACGCCTTGATTACGTCCGACAACATCTACTTTGCGCAAAATGCCATTGACGCGGGTGCAGATGCATTTACAAAAGGATTAAAATCATTTGGCTTTGATGAAGACATTCCGTATCAATTTCCGATAGAAAAGTCATCAATTGCTAACGGCAAACTCGATTCCGATATCCTGCTCGGCGATACCGGTTACGGTCAGGGACAGATGCAAATGTCTCCGCTGCACTTGGCAGCAGACTATACCGCATTTGTAACTGACGGAAATCTCGTCAAACCGACATTAGTCAAAGACGGCGTGAAAACACCGGAGATCTGGCACAAGCAAGTGGTATCCAAAGCAAATGCCGAAGAAATCACAAAAGGTCTGAGAGGCGTCGTTGAAGATCCGCGCGGCTCAGCATACCAGCCGGTCGTAAGCGGCATTACCGTAGCCGGAAAAACGGGAACAGCCGAGCTGAAGACGTCCAAAGAAGATAAAAACGGCAAAGAAAACGGCTGGTTCGTCGGCTACGATTACAAAAAGAAAGACCTGCTGATCGCAATGATGATTCAAGACGTCAAAAAACGCGGCGGAAGCCACTATGTCGTGGAAAAAGCAAAAAAGCAATTTCAGGACAAGTAAAAGACGATTTTTTCAGGACGAAAGGATAATAGGCCGCTGAAGCCGAATCAAAGAGCATGGGGCATTTCCTAAAAAGCACAATCACAGGCGGGGACACACAAAGAAAAAGGGGGATTTCACATGCGGCGTATTCAATTGGCAGAAGATCTGGAATTTTCAAGGGTCATACACGGGCTTTGGCGTTTGAATGAATGGAATTATTCGGACGGGGAGCTGCTCAATCTCATTGAATGGTGTATTTCCCAAGGCATAACCACCTTCGACCACGCCGACATATACGGCGGTTATACGTGTGAGAAGCTGTTCGGCGGAGCTCTTGCCCTTTCGCCTGCCGTAAGGGAACAAATAGAAATCGTCACGAAATGCGGGATTGTCATCAAGTCACCGGAACGGCCCGAAAACAGGTCGCATCAATATAATACGGCGAAAGCTCATATTTTAGCGTCTGCGGAGCAATCACTTTTAAACCTTAACACGGATTATCTGGATGTGCTTCTCATTCACAGGCCTGACCCGTTAATGGACCCGGAAGCCGTGGCCGAAGCATTTCACGCGCTGAAAAGCTCAGGCAAGGTCAGATATTTCGGCGTGTCAAACTTTAAAGCGCATCAATACAGGCTGCTGGAATCCTACTTGGATGAACCGCTTGTCACCAACCAAATTGAAATATCAGCCTATGAGCTGGAAAATATCCATGACGGCACTTTGGACTTCTGTCAGGAAAAACGCATTGCACCGATGGCATGGTCACCGCTTGCAGGCGGCAGCGTATTTGCCGGAACATCGGACAAAGACACCCGAATCCGTGCCGCGCTTGAGTCCGTCCAAGAGGAAATCGGAGCCGCTTCCATTGATGAAGTAATGTACGCCTGGCTGTTCACCCACCCGGCAAACATCATGCCGATCGTGGGGAGCGGAAAACAGAACCGCATTTCCGCCGCGATCAGCGCTTCGGAATACAAGCTCAGCCATGATCAGTGGTTTCGGATTTATACAAGCGTGCAAGGATACGATATTCCATAACACAAACAAACGCCCGGAAGATGATCATCTCCCGGGCGTTTATTCATGTGGTGTGCATTGTCAAAACAATAAGGTCAATTTGAAGTATAGACCGCCGTTTACAGAGAAACAAGCATCCCGACAGGTTATCTGACACACTTTTCTTTTTTCAATGCTGTCACACTGCTTCATGCCAAATTACCATTTATAAATGGTTGAATATGAACTGAAAGCGTTTTATATTATAAGGTACATCAATTTCCTCAGCAAACACAACCGCTATCCACTACCTCTCACAACTTGAAAATCTGGAGGGCGTCTCATGTATAAGACAGCGAGAGAACAAAAATTAATGAAGCATCTTTTACTGCAAAATCGGTACGAGACAGTACATGAACTGGCAGAAGCTTTGCAAGTCAGCACACGGACCATTCACCGCGAATTGAAAACGGTCAAACCGCTGATGGAATCATTCGGCCTGACACTTGATAAACAGCCGGGAAAAGGCCTTAAGGCTGTGGGGAGTTCAGAAGATAAACAAAGACTGATGGCTGATTTGTCCTATGAACAGAATGAATACAGCGCTGAGGAACGGAAGCTCTTAATTCTTTGTTCGCTATTAGAGTCTCAAGATCCGATCAAACTCTACAGTCTTGCGAATGAACTTCAAGTCACAAATGCGACGGTCAGTTATGATCTGGATGAGCTGGAGGCGTGGATTGCGCCGTTCGGCCTGACGCTTATCCGCAAAAGAGGTTTCGGCATTCAGCTTACAGGGCCTGAAAATGCAAAACGGAAAATCGTCGGCAATCTCATTGTCAACCGCCTTGATATTCAGAGCTTTTTGGAAGCGGTTGAATTGAATATTAAGAGAACACCCGGCTCAACAGAGAAAATGTTCGGCGTCGTGAACAAAGGGGAACTGTTGAAAATGGACCGGCTCTTATTTCAGCTGAAGGAAAAAATCGCATTGGCCTTATCTGACAGCTCCTATATGGCGCTTGCAGTTCATTTAACCTTCGCAATGGATCGGATCAGACTCGGCGAAACGATCACGATGGAGGCGTCGGAACTTGAGGCGCTTCAGCAGACGAAAGAATACGGCTCCGCGCTCGAAATGGCAAAAGAGCTTGAAAAAGCGTTCGGCGTTCTCATTCCGGAAGCTGAGATCGGTTATATCACGATTCACTTGCGAAGCGCCAACCGCAAATACAAAACTGAATTCAAGCCGCAGGAAATTGAATTCGAAACCGCTTTGCAAACAAAGCGGCTCATCTGCTTTATTTCTGAAAAAATCAAAATCGGCCTGACGGAAAACGGTTCATTATACGACGGTTTAATCGCCCACCTGGAGCCGGCCATCAACCGTGTGAAAGAAAATATCGACATGTACAACCCGATGACAGAGCAAATTAAGCGCGACTATTTTCTACTCTACATGGCGGTAGAAGAAGGGATGGAAAAATACTTTCCGGGACTGGATTTTTCCGATAATGAGATCGCTTTCATAGTTCTTCATTTCGGTTCAGCGCTGGAAATCAAAAGGGAAGAGGCGAAAATTAAGGCGCTGATCGTGTGTTCAAGCGGCATCGGTTCGTCTAAAATGCTTGCCTCAAGGCTGAAAAAAGAGCTTCCTGAAATCCGTTCCTTTGACATGTCTTCCCTCATTGAGCTGAAGGACCGCGATATCGGCGCATACGATATGATCGTGTCCACTGTCCCGATCCCGTATGAAAATATTGATTACATTATGGTCAGCCCGTTATTAGACGAGGAAGACGCTGATCAAGTCAAGCAGTACATTAAAAGGAAGATCCCGCTCATTCTTGATAAAAAACGAGGCAGGCAGTCAAGAGAAGAAAAGAAACCGGACACACCGGATATGCTGGAAGCCGCCGGACGTATGAGGCATTATGCAGCAGTCATCGAAGACGTTTTGCGGCATTTTTCAATCAGGCCCATCGAATCAAATATGGAATACGATCTGTTTTTGGGAAATCTGTTTCACATGCTGGAGGAAGAAGGCTATGTCCGTGACGCGCAAAAAACCGCGCTGCTGCTTGCTGAGCGTGAGCGGCAGGGAGGTCTTGGCATCCCCGGAACCGTGATGACACTTTATCATCTCAAAAATGAAGAAATTGTCACGCCTTTTTTCAAAATTTATGATTTGACGGCTCCATACAGTGTCAAAGGCATGGACGGAAACTCCCTTACCGTCACGCGCGCGCTGGTGATGATGGCGCCGGCTGATATGCCGGCTGAAGGAGCGGAAATTTTAAGCGCGGTAAGCTCGGCCATCATTGAATCAAAAGACAGCATGGAAGCCTTTCAGACCGAGGGTGAAGCTGATTTATATGAACGGTTAAACAGGCTGTTTTATCTCTTTATGCAGGAGAAATGGCAGCGGTAAACAGAAAGCACATGCCACTGGAAAGGCGTGTGTTTTTTTCGGCATGTATGAGGGTAAGGTGCAGGGAAGAAACTAAAAACACGGGACTATTATACCATTCTGAGGTGGAATAGTTCTAAAACAAAATTGTTTTACAAGTTATCTTTTTTGGTTTAAAATGGGTTGCGTGAAGAAGAAAATCTGACAGAGTTTTATGGGATTTATCAGTATGGGAGATGAAAATATGAAGACATTACAGCATCTGATTCTGCATGACATTCCAAATAGCGAAGAGATAGAAGCTGTAAAAAGCGGTGCGCATACCCTGAATTACGCAGAATATCGCAAACGAATCAACCAGCTTGCACAAGCGCTTCTAGATAAAGGCATACAAAAAGGCGACCGGGTGGCATTGCTTTGTAAAAACGGCCGCGCATCATCCATCATCATGTTTGCGGCGCTTGAAGTCGGCGCGGCAGTTGTGCCGGTCAGCTGGCAGTTAACACCTTATGAAATGAAAGGCATCTTATCAGCCTGTGAACCGAAAGCCATTTTTTACGGCACAGAATTCAAAGACATCATGAAAGAGGTGCTTCCTGCGCTTACATCATCGCTGCATCTGACGGTGGTGACGGGAACGGCTGAGGAAACAACGCCTGAATTTGACGCTTTGTTTACCAGCTCCGGCGAAACGCCTGATGTTGAAATGGTGTCTGAAAACGATACGGCATTGCTGATGTTTACGTCCGGCACAACAGGCAATCCGAAACGCTGCATGGTCACCCACGGCGGCATTTATAACTACGTGAAGTCCACGTTGGCGGGCAGCGTACGAATGCAGCACGTTCGTTTCTTAGCTTGTCATCCGAATTACCATACAAGCGCGATCATCTGTCAGATGGTCGGAACGGTGACCGGGACGACGTTTATCATGACGGACACTCAAGACCCTGTTGAAAACTTAAAGCTTATTGAAAAAGAAAAAATTCAAACTGTTATGGCGCTGCCGGTCTATTACACATACCTGCTCAAAGAATGGGAAAAGCACCAAACTGATTTGTCTTCAATTGTTTATATGCTGACAGGCGGCACCAAAGTGCCAAGCAGTCTCATCCAGCAGTATTACGATATCGGCATTCCGCTCATGCACGCCTACGGAAGCACCGAAGCATGGGGCATCAGCTCATGGAATCCGCAAATGGGCATGGATAAAGCGGCCTCTGCAGGAAAACCGATGGAGGAAGTCGATGTGCGGATTGAAGATCCGGAGACAGGCGAAGTGCTGCCTCAGGGCTCAATCGGAGAAGTTGTCGTTACAAGCCCGTTTTTATTCAAAGGCTATGAAGACAACGAAGAAGCGACACAAAAAGTATTAAAGGATGGCTGGTTCCGCACAGGAGACTCCGGCTATGTGGATGAGGATGGATTTATCTATATCACCGGACGTTATAAGGACGTCATCATCTACGGCGGAGACAATATTTATCCTGACCAGATTGAAGAGGTTATCCAGCAAGTTCCGGGTATTCTTGAAACGGCTGTAGTCGGTATCCCTGATCCGCTTTACGGCGAAAAACCGAAAGCATTCATCGTGACAAACGGCAGTGAAGATCTGACAGAAGAAGAGGTTACCCGTTACTGTCAAGAACGGCTTGCTGCCTTCAAAATTCCGGAAATCGAGTTTGTCAGCGAACTTCCGAAAAACAATCTCGGCAAAGTGAAAAAAGACGTATTGCGCAAACAAGCGGTGCGTTCATAAGAAAAACCCGGCATCCCGCCGGGTTTTTTTATGCGTTCCATGTGAAACATTTTTCTCCAAAAACGTTTTCGAACTGTTCTTTCATGTTTAATCCGCAAATGCGCGAGGTAGACAAGAAATATGCCAGCGAACAAAAAGGAGGAACATGACATGGGAAACTATCCGAAAGAATTTCCTGCGGAAACACAGAACCGCCAGCCCGGAATCGAGAGCGAAATGAATCCGGCACCTGTATATGAGGACAAAGAATATAAAGGCGCAGATAAATTAAAAGGGAAAACTGCCCTTATCACCGGCGGAGACAGCGGCATCGGCCGCGCCGTGGCAGTGGCTTACGCTAAAGAAGGCGCAAATATCGCCATCGTCTATTTTGATGAACACGGAGATGCGGAAGATACAAAAAAACGTGTTGAACAAGAAGGCGTGAAGTGTCTGCTGATCTCTGGCGACGTCGGCGAGGAGGAGTTTTGCAATGAAGCGGTTGAAAAAACGGTGAATGAATTCGGGCGTCTCGACATTCTCGTAAATAATGCCGCAGAACAGCACCCGCAAGAAAGCATTAAGGACATTACAAGCGAGCAGCTTCACAGAACCTTTCAGACAAACTTTTACTCGCAATTTTATTTGACTAAAAAAGCAATTGACTATATGAAGCCGGGCAGCTCTATTATCAATACGACCTCAATTAATCCGTACAGAGGCAACCCGCAGCTGATTGACTATACAGCAACAAAAGGCGCAATTAACGGGTTTACAAGATCAATGGCCCAAGCGCTTGTCAAGGACGGAATCCGTGTCAACGCCGTAGCGCCGGGGCCGATCTGGACACCTCTTATTCCGTCCACATTCTCAGGAGAATCAGTCGCTTCCTTCGGCCAAGATACGCCGATGGGGCGCGCCGGCCAGCCTGTCGAGCATGTCGGCTGCTATGTGCTGCTTGCTTCTGATGAATCTTCCTACATGACAGGGCAAACGCTGCACGTCAACGGCGGCGGCTTTGTGACCACATAAGGGGGCGAGAGCATGGGGACCTCAAGACGTGACGTTAATGCGTATTTTCAAAAAGCGGGAATCGTTCTGACTGATGATGAAATCGAGGACATTCAGATAATGGATTACGGCTTAGGCAAGCTTCAAGAAACGGGGCTCCAGCTGTTTATTTACGTCAATACCGATCGGTACTGCTCTAAAGAATTGGTGCTGTTTCCGGGCCAGACGTGCCCGGAACACCGCCATCCGCCCGTTAACGGCGAAAAGGGGAAACAAGAAACCTTCCGCTGCCGGTGGGGCAAGGTGTATCTTTATGTGGAAGGGGAAGAAACGGAACATCCGAAAGTTCTCCCGCCCGAAGAAGATCGGGAATATTACACCGTCTGGCATGAGATTGTGCTGGAGCCGGGCGGACAATACACCATTCCGCCAAATACGAAACATTGGTTCCAAGCGGGAACAAAAGGAGCGGTCGTTACCGAAATGTCTTCGACAAGCACCGATGACCATGATATATTTACCGATCCGCGTATTTAAGGATGGAGCTTATAAGCTCCATCTTTTTTATGTGGAAAAAAATGAAATAAGAAGTATAATGGCTAATAAAGGAAAGAAGGTGCGGCTATGTTTTCTTATCAAATAGATGAGAATCTCACCATCAGACTGCTCACACAGGAAGATACGAACGAATTATACACGGTGATTAAGCGAAACCAAAAACATCTCAGCGAATGGCTCAGCTGGGCTGAAGAGCTGGCTGATATCGACACATACCGCAATATACTCATACCGGAATGGCGTTATAAATATGCAGAACAAAAAGGATTTGATGCAGGTATTTTTTTAAAAGGCCGTTTTTGCGGCATGATCAGTATGCACAATCTGGATACAGCCAACCATAAAGCGGAAATCGGCTATTGGCTTGATCAAAATGATGAAGGAAGAGGCATTATTACTGCCTGCTGCCGAGCTGTCATTGCCCATGCTTTTTGTGATCTCGGGCTGAACCGCATCATGATCTGTACTGCTGAGAAAAACGCCAAAAGCAGAGCCATTCCGGAACGCCTCGGGTTCAGAGGGAGGGCTTGACGAGAGAAGGCATTTTTGTGCAAGGCACATATCATGATTCAGTCAACTACAGCATGCTGAAGCGGGAGTGGAATACGGATAAATAAAAAGAGCACACTTCTTGGTTTAATTGTCTTCCCGTTGTGGAAAAGTAAAAGCGGAGACGTTAAAAAGGAGTGATTCTTCATGAATCAGGATGAAATTAAACAAAAAGTGCTGGAAGTGCTGGATCATCATAAAATCGGTTCGCTTGCTACCGTAGAGCAAGGTAAGCCGCATTCCCGTTATATGACATTTTTCCATGACGGCTTAACGATTTACACGCCGACAAGCAAGGAAACACATAAGGCGGAAGAAATTGAAAACAACCCGAATGTCCATATTCTGTTAGGCTATGACTGTGAAGGCTTCGGCGATGCTTATGTGGAGGTTGCCGGAACAGCTAAGCTCAACAATTCAGAGGAATTGAAAGATAAGCTTTGGAGTTCAAAATTGGAGCGCTGGTTCGACGGAAAAGACGATCCGAACTTGGTGATTCTTGAAATTAAGCCGCAGCAGATCAAGCTGATGAACGCCGGTGAAACTGCGCCGGCCGAGCTGAAGATTTAACAGATTTGATCATTCAGGGGCAGTCTGTTATAATTAACCACTAGGTACCAAACATGCAAATAAAAAAGAAAGTAAACTTCTTTTTTCTGTTTTATAAAGAAGCTTCAGGCTTCAATGTACAGCTTGAAAAAAGCTGAGCTTATTCTTTTCCTTCTGGACATTCGCCCCTAACGAAGAGATGGAAAAAAGACTTTTTGTTTTACAATTCACACCGGCGCGGCTTCGGAGCCGCAGTGACGATTGAGAGGTAGGGCTTTCGTTGTCTTGTGTTCAAGAAATTCCATGGTGTTTACTTTCGAACGATGATTCTGTCGGAACAATCAATAATGAATCTGCCCCGCGGGCTAAGGCGGGAAATATAATCTTTATTTGCTTAGAAAAGAATAAGACAAACCGCACCGGCCAAGCCGGGCGGTTTTTTATTTTTACATATCCGAAACTTCGTCCGCTTTTAGAGAGTCTAATCAGTATGAAGAAGCTGGAGGAAAAAGAAATTGCACGTTTTCACATCACAAGTACTGTTCATTTTTTGCTTTCTGCTGTTAATTCACTCTATTGAAACGCTTGCCTACGCCACGAGGCTTTCAGGCGCAAGAGTCGGATTTATCGCATCCGCTCTATCCTTATTTAATGTCATGGTCATCGTATCGCGCATGTCAAACATGGTGCAGCAGCCGTTTACCGGGCATTTAGTTGATGCCGCAGGGACAAATGCGCTGTCTGTCGTGGGCGCGCAGTTTCGGTTCTTAATATTCGGATCAACCGTCGGAACGCTGCTCGGCATCTGCCTGCTCCCGACATTCGTCGCCTTATTTTCACGGGCGATTATTCATTTGGCGGACGGCGGCGGGTCCGTGATGCAGGTATTCAAAAAAGGATTATCGCTGAATGGGCTGAAGCATGCCCGATCCTATATCAGAATGCCGTCTGTTTCCTATTTAAAAGGCCTTCAATTCCGGATGATCCCGAAACGCCTGTTTGTCATTAATATGGTCATTACATCGATTTACACGATCGGGGTTCTGTCTGCACTGTATGCCGGCCTTCTGGCGCCGGAGCACAGCACGACGGCCGTCATGGCATCCGGCTTAGTCAACGGGATTGCGACCATGCTTTTGGCCGTGTTTGTTGATCCGAAAGTATCCGTCCTCGCCGATGATGTGGCGAAGGGCAAACGAAGCTATGTCCATTTAAAGTGGACATCCTTGACAATGGTGACATCAAGGGTGGCGGGCACGCTGCTTGCCCAGCTCGTCTTCATTCCCGGCGCTTATTATATTGCCTGGGTGACACAATGGATGTAACGGGTGCAAAAAAGCTCCTCTATGAAAAGAGGAGCTTTTTTTATTTATAGTTTCTCAGGCCGCGGTCATAAAAAAAGTTGCCGAACGGAATGAAAGCCGCGATAAACCCGGCGGCTGACCATTTGAACGGCCATTTGACAGAAAACGCCGCATAAGCCAGCACAAACAAATATACAATAAACAATCCGCCATGAATGGAGCCGGCAATGGTGACGGCGAGCGGATGATGTGCCCAATATTTGAGCGGCATCGCAATAAACAAAAGCACTAAAAGCGACATGCCTTCGATAAATCCCATCGTGCGAAGCCTGCCGATTGGCGTTTGAAGCATAAAACAACCTCCTTACGGACATCTATTTCTCTATACTATAAGCGAGGGGCCGTCCAAATATGACGGTTTTGCCATCATTTTCGAAAAACCGTCATATTTTAAGCAGCTGCTCTTGTCATTTTACTTATTTCTCCTGATAATAAAGCCAAAAGGGTAAGGAAGGACTACGGTCATGAAACTGGATAATATTGATCTGAGCATCATTAAGGAGCTCCAAAGAGACAGCCGTCTGTCCATGAGAGAGCTCGGCAGAAAAATTAAGCTGTCAGCGCCGTCCGTAACCGAACGGGTCAGGCAGCTTGAATCTTTCGGCGTCATTAAACGTTATACATTGGAAATTGATCAAAAGAAAATCGGGCTTCCTGTATCTTGTATTGTAGAAGCGACAGTGAAAAACGGAAAATATGATCAGTTTAAAACCTACATTCAATCCATTCCCAATATCGAATTTTGCTTCCGCGTTGCCGGAGCGGCGTGTTATATGCTGAAAATCAATGCGGACAGTCTGGAAGCGATCGAACAATTTATCAACCGCACCTCTCCGTATGCCCAAACCGTCACCCATGTCATTTTCTCAGAAATTGACACGAAAAACGTCCTCGATTAGAGAGAGCGTGAGGAAGTCTGTTATAATAACAGGATGATTGTGAAAGAAAGAGAAGTGAAAAGCATGTCAAAAACAGTTGTATTAGCTGAAAAACCTTCAGTCGGACGGGACTTGGCCCGCGTTCTGAAGTGTCATAAAAAAGGAAACGGATATCTTGAAGGCGACCGCTACATCGTCACATGGGCGCTCGGGCATTTGGTGACGCTTGCTGACCCTGAAGGATACGGCAAAGAATATCAATCATGGCGGCTTGAAGATCTGCCGATTATTCCGGAGCCTCTGAAGCTCGTTGTCATTAAAAAAACAGGGAAGCAGTTCAATGCGGTCAAAGCCCAGCTTGCCCGAAAAGACGTAAGCCAGATCGTCATCGCGACAGATGCAGGACGGGAAGGGGAGCTTGTCGCCCGCTGGATTATCGAAAAGGCGCATGTTCATAAACCGATCAAACGGCTGTGGATTTCCTCGGTGACTGATAAAGCGATCAAAGAAGGGTTTCAAAAGCTCCGCAGCGGCAAAGAGTACGAAAACCTGTACCAATCCGCCGTCGCCAGAGCGGAAGCGGATTGGATTGTCGGAATCAATGCGACCCGCGCACTGACAACAAAATTTAACGCGCAGCTGTCATGCGGACGTGTCCAGACGCCGACTCTGGCCATGATCGCGAAACGGGAAGCGGATATTCAGGCGTTTACGCCCGTCCCTTATTACGGGCTTCGCGCGGCAGCCGATCATATGACGCTGACGTGGCAGGATAAGAAAACAAAGCAGACAAGAACGTTCGACCAAGCGGTGACAAGCCGTTTGGCAAAAGAGCTTCAAGGAAAACAGGCTGTCATTTCAGAATTGAAGAAAACAGCGAAAAAAAGCTTCGCTCCCGGTCTTTACGATTTAACGGAATTACAGCGTGACGCTCACAAGCGCTTCGGCTTTTCAGCGAAAGAAACGCTGTCCGTTCTGCAAAAGCTGTATGAGCAGCATAAGCTTGTCACATACCCGCGGACGGATTCCAGATTTCTTTCCGCTGACATCGTGCCGACATTAAAGGACCGTTTGAACGGCATGGAGGTCAAACCTTACGCCCAATACGTCAATCAGATTTTAAAACGCGGCGTTAAAGCGCATAAAGGATATGTCAATGATGCCAGGGTATCGGATCACCATGCCATCATTCCGACAGAGGAACCGCTAATTCTCTCAAGTCTCAGTGATAAGGAACGCAAGCTTTACGATCTGATTGCCAAACGTTTTCTCGCTGTCTTAATGCCGGCGTTTGAATATGAAGAAACCAAGGTGATTGCCGACATCGGCGGAGAAACGTTTACCGCAAAAGGCAAAACCGTTCAGTCTCCGGGCTGGAAAGCCGTCTATGATATGTATGAGGAAGACGATGACCATGAGGACGACAAGGACCAGACGCTCCCGTCTCTTCAGCAGGGACAGCGCCTTTCTGTCACCTCGCTGAAAGAAACAAGCGGACAGACGAAACCGCCGGCGCGTTTTAATGAAGGAACGCTATTATCCGCGATGGAGAACCCGAGCGCTTTTATGCAGGGAGAAGAGAAAAACCTTGTCAAAACGCTGGGCGAAACCGGAGGACTCGGCACAGTCGCCACCCGCGCCGATATTATTGAAAAACTGTTCAACAGCTTTTTAATTGAGAAAAAAGAAAAAGATATTTTCATCACGTCAAAAGGAAAGCAGCTCTTACAGCTCGTTCCTGAAGATTTAAAATCACCGGCTTTGACTGCCGAGTGGGAACAAAAGCTCTCCGCCATCGCAGCGGGCAAATTGAAATCCGCGGTCTTTATTAAAGACATGAAATCATACGCGGGTCAAACGGTGAAAGAAATCAAAAACAGCAGCCAAACCTTCAGGCATGATAACATTTCCGGAACCGCCTGCCCTGAGTGCGGAAAAATGATGCTGAAGGTCAACGGCAAACGCGGCACGATGCTCGTGTGCCAAGACCGGGAATGCGGGAGCCGGAAAACGCTGGCCAGAAAAACAAACGCCCGCTGCCCGAACTGCCATAAAAAAATGGAGCTCCGCGGCCAGGGCGAAGGCCAAACCTTCGCATGTGTATGCGGCCACCGCGAAAAATTGTCCGTCTTTGAAAAACGCAAGGCGAAAGATAAGGGCGCACGCGCCTCGAAGCGAGACGTTTCATCTTATATGAAAAAACAAAACGATGAACCGATTAACAACGCACTGGCAGAGCAGCTGAAAAAGCTGGGTCTTGATAAATAAAGCAAGAGGAAGGCAGCATTTATATAAATGCTGCCTTTTGTTGTGCTTTTCTCTGTCATTCCTCTCATTTTTCAGAGTACATCCCATTTTTACCAATATGAAAAAAGTGCTAGTAATCTGGGAACCTTTCTTATATAGTAGAAATACTTTGTGAAAAAATGAGATTTTGGTATAAAAAGGTGATCGGAAATAGGGGGATTGGCTGTGAAACAATTCGGTTTGTGTGTCATTTTACTTTTCATTTCCATTGGGGTGACGGCGGGCTGCGCAGAGGCCGGCACATATAAACAGACGGCTCTTGAACCGTCGGGACCGCTTCAGCCGGCAGAGCACTTTATCTATCATAAGCTGATGAACGGCGAGGGGATGATAAAGACGAATGTATCCGATGACCCGTTATATTTATCTGAATCACTCGGATTATGGATGGAATTTTTGCTCGGCAGGAAGGATGAAGAGCATTTTCAAGCCCAATATCGGCTGTTAATCGATACATTTCTAACCAAAAACGGGCTCGTGACGTGGAAGATTGAGAAAAATAAAGCCGGCGGCACGAATGCTTTAACCGACGATTTCAGAATTATGGTATGTCTGAACCAAGCCGCCTCTCTATGGGGAAACAGCGAATACGGTCAAACGGCCCAGCAAATCGGAGAATCTCTGAAAAAATACAATACGAACGGCGGATATTTTGCGGACTGTTATGATGCCGATTCCGGCTCGGCTTCAAAGACCGTTACGTTATCATATGTACATCCGGAGGCGTTACAGGTTCTGAAGGAAAAGGGAATCATTGATGAAAAAACGGAAGAGCAGAACCTGAACGTTCTCTATCTTGCGCCTCTGGAAAATGGTTTTCTGCCGAAATCGTACAATACCGAAACAAAGGAATACAAATACGACAGCGAAGTGAATGTCATTGACCAGCTGTACGCCGCCGTGAATCTGAAACGGGGGGATGACAAGGCCGCCGTTTTGTCAAAATGGATTACACAGGAATTCAAGTCAAACGGAAAGCTGTACGGACGGTACAGTGCAGACACGAAAGAGCCGTCGGTTCAATACGAATCACCATCGGTTTATGCCCTGGCTATTCTTTTCTTATTAGAGCAAAAAGGAGATCCGGCTGTCATCAAATCGTTTTATGAAAGAATGACTTCATTTGAAACGCTGGACCCGCTGAAACCTGATTATGGAGGATATATGAGCGGCGGGGATACCCACTCTTTTGATAACCTGCTGCCGCTTTTGGCTGAAAGGAAATTGTTTAATGAAAATATCATTCAATGAATCACAAAAACTATGCAGTTATACAGCTGTTTTAATAGCGGCACTGGCCTTCTTTATTTATTATGTGCCGCAGCAGCAATCAGAAGGGCTCCTCATCACAAGCATGACATTGGTTGTGATCGGAGCCGGAATATGGTTCGGGACGATCTATGCGCTCGTCATCACCTTGATCATTTTATTTGTTCTCGGCAGTCTGCTGCTTTGGTTTCAAACCGGCAGCATTGTGCTGTTTGCTCCGGCTGAAGGATTTCAAATGCTTGTCATCTGGGGTGCGGCGCTTTTGCTGTTTTCCTATATGTCAGGCAGAATTCACGACTTGGCGAAAGGCCTGCAGCGCTCAGTGAAGCGGCTGCGGAAAGAGATGACAAGCTTTGTAGCGGTAGACAGAGTCACGGGTTTTGACAACCAGAAGCGAATGAAGCTGGAGCTTTCTGAAGAAATGAAACGGGCGGAGCGCTACGGCAATTCCTTCGTCTTTCTGCTTTTGCACATGCATTATTTCAAGGAATTTAAATCCCTCTACGGAGAAAAAGAGACCGATCGGCTGCTGGCGTTTATCAGCCGCCAAATCAGATCAAGCGTACGGGAAACCGACAAAAAGTTCCGGCCGTCTGACGAACGGTTCGGAATCGTGCTGACTCATACACCGGAAGAAAACATGCCGGCCGTTCTGGCGAAGCTGAAAAAAGAATTGGATACGTACCGGCTTCAAAACGGAAAATACGTATCCATTACCTTCCGCGTATGCTATCTGCCGTACCGAAAGGATTTGAAAACGGCGGAGCAATTTTTAAATGAACTGGA
Source organism: Bacillus sp. ISL-51 (assembly GCF_018613535.1). GTDB lineage: Bacteria > Bacillota > Bacilli > Bacillales > Bacillaceae > Bacillus. Next base: position 119,872 of record NZ_JAGGQB010000004.1, on the reverse strand, counting down.
AAACGAGATGATGATGAATGAACTATAAATGGATACGTCTCTTTTTGGCCGCGCTGCTTATATTCGCGGCGGCATATGTTCCCCGCACGGCGGAAGCAAAAAACAGGGATGACGGAATTCTCATCATCTATACAAGCTTGGATGGCAAAGAAACCGCTAATGGCAAAATGCTTGATTTGCTCGCCGGCCATTTCTCATCTTCTGTCACCGTTAAAAGCGATCATGACCTCACAGACGCCGATCTCAAAGGAAAAAGCCGCGTCATTTATTACGGAGAAACGAAAAAAAGGCTGAGCCGGCAGTTTGTTTCTCTCATCAGCAAGATGCCGCAGCAGCTCGTCAGCATCGGTTACAATGCGGAGCAGTTCCGCCAATTTGCGGGCTTATCGTTAACAGAAAAAGAAAATGTATATCGCATTTACAGTAATGAGGAAAAAACAGACCTCTCACTGCAAAAAGGAGCGGATGTGTCCGGCGTATCGGGAATAAAGGGAAAAGCCCTCTATACGTACCGATCCAGTGACGGCAAAACACACCCTTTTATGTGGAAAACGGACAGCTCAAACTATTACTTCGGCCATACGAATCTATTAAACGATTCTCTCCTTACGGCGAAAGAACTGAGAAAAGTGTTTGGAGAATCGCCGGGGAGCACGCTTCTCTATTTGCGGCTTGAAGACATCAGCCCGATGTCAGATGAAAAATTGCTTTACAAAGCGGGCGCCTATCTGCATAAAAGAAACATCCCGTTTATCATGGCCGTTATTCCGGTATATCTGAATCCGGAAAACGGAGAAAAGGTATACCTGTCTGACAAGCCGAGAATGGTGAACGTGTTGAAGAAACTGCAAAAAATGGGCGGCAGCATCATTATTCACGGATATACACATGCATACCGCTACAGCGAAACGGGAGAAGGCTTTGAATTTTGGGACGCCAAGGCCGATCAGCCGATCACCTCGGAAAATGCGGATGATCCACCCGTGAAGCTCGAAAAGGAGCAGGACTTTCCGAATGGAAAATATTACCAAACGTACGCCGAGCCTTTCCGGGAAAAAGAAAACATCTATACGAGGACAAAGCTTGAACAGGCGATTGACGATTTAACACAGCTGGGCCTTTATCCGCTATCCTTCGAAGCCCCGCACTACACAATGTCCGAAGAAGGCTACAGCATCGCGTCCTCTTATTTCTCAAGCGTATTCGGCCAAGTGCAGCTCAGCGGCACAACATGGAAAACCTCGGGTACGCCGCCATTTGTCTCAAAGCCCGAAATGCTGCACGGGATGACGCTTTATCCTGAAACGATCGGCTTTGTCAACGCGTCGAAAGAAAATCCCTTCGGAGACATGGAAAATAAAATCTCTCAAATGATTGACTTTGAAGGCGGAGTTGCGGGAGGGTTTTATCACCCGTATCTCGGCATGAAATACTTGCCTGAGCTCATCAATCAAATGGAGCGCATCCCTAATGGCGAATGGCTCGATTTGAAGAAAACGAAGCAAACGGTAACGTCTGACAGCGTTGAGATCAAAACGAACGGGGACGGAACCATTCACGTGCAAAACAAGATTCATCCTGTATGGGCATTTTTCGGGCATCATCAGCAGACGCCGCTGGAAAAAGCGCTGTGGATTCTCTCTGGCGTGGTGTTTTTGTTCGTCGTTATGTTTGCCGGTTATACTCTCTATTTGCGCGCCACATTAAAAAAACGAATCTTTAAGGAGAGAAGAAGCCTTGAGTAACATTCTGTTTTTTATCTCACTAAGCTTAATATGGGTGATGCTTCTCTATCACATGTTTCTGATGCAGGGCGGTTTCAGGCATTATATGACCTTCGAGCGGAACATTCCGAAATGGCGCGGGAATATGGGAGAGCTTCCGAAGGTCAGCGTTCTGATTCCGGCGCATAATGAGGAGGTCGTCATCAGGCAGACGCTGAAGGCGATGGTAAATTTGTATTATCCGAAAGACCGGCTGGAGATTATCGTCGTCAATGATAACTCATCCGACCGGACGGGGGAGATTGTCAGCGAATTTTCCCGGCAATATGACTTCATTAAAATGGTTATCACAAAGCCGCCCCATGCCGGAAAAGGCAAATCCTCGGCGCTGAATTCAGGTTTTGCCGAAGCGAACGGCGAGGTCATCTGCGTATATGACGCGGACAACACCCCCGAAAAAATGGCGGTCTATTACTTGGTTCTCGGACTGATGAATGACGAGAAGGCGGGGGCTGTTGTCGGGAAATTCCGTGTCATTAACGCGGCAAAAACGCTGCTGACGAAATTTATCAACATTGAAACGATCTGTTTTCAATGGATGGCGCAGGGCGGCAGGTGGAAGTGGTTCAAAATCGCTACTATCCCGGGAACAAACTTCGCCATTCGCAGAAGCATTATTGAACAGCTCGGAGGATGGGATGAGAAGGCGCTGGCAGAGGATACCGAGCTGACCATCCGCGTCTATAATCTCGGCTATCATATCCGCTTTTTCCCGGCGGCGGTGACGTGGGAGCAGGAGCCTGAGACGTGGAAGGTCTGGTGGCGCCAGCGGACAAGGTGGGCGCGCGGCAACCAATACGTCGTCCTCAAGTTTTTATCCCAATTTTTCAAGCTGAAACGCAAACGGATTATCTTTGATTTATTTTATTTCTTTTTTACGTACTTTCTGTTTTTCTTCGGCGTGATTATGTCAAACACGATCTTTGTCATCAATCTGTTTTATGATCTGCATTTATCAGTCGGATTTTTGGCCATGATTTTGTGGATACTAGCCTTTTTCCTGTTTATGACCGAGGTTATGATCACATTAAGCATCGAAAAAACAGAAATGAACAAACAAAACTTCTTTATCGTGTTTCTGATGTACTTTACATACTCTCAGGCTTGGATCGTGCTTGTGATTTACTCGTTATTTACAGAAATCAAGCACCGATTATTCAAGCAGGAAGTCAAGTGGTACAAAACGGAGCGATACAATCAAAATAAAAGCGGGTGACCTTTTTGAAAAAAGCGATCATATTGATAACAGGCCTTTTGCTGCTGGCGGTGAACGGGGAACCGGCCGCAGCCCAAGAGCTGAAAACGGACGGTTCCATTCTCGGAAAAAGCATCAGCGCCAAAGATAAGCAGCAGGCGCTGACGAGTGATCTGATCACGCTGTACGGAGCTAAAGACAGCTCGCAGCTGACTTATCAGATTCCGGCAGGCGCTTCCGATGCCAATCAGTCACTGGTGATTGATTATGAGGCGTCGAACTTATTAATTTCTCCATCTTCTTTAACCATTGCTATAGATCATGAGCCTGCCAAATCCATAAAGCTTGACGGTGACGCCAAGCGGAAGTCAGTGAAGCTCAATCTCAGCAAAAGCCAGTCTGCCCAGGGCTATCACAATGTCTCATTGAACTTCTACGGCGTGTTAAAAGAAGGAGTCTGCGTAAGGCAGGATACGTCTGGAAACTGGATTAAAATTTATCCGGACAGCCGGCTTATGCTTTCTGAAACCAGCAAGTCAAAAGGAGCGGATCTCAGTCATTTTCCGTATCCGTTTGCTCAATCAGGCAATACGGGTGAAGAGACCGATATTATTATTCCTGACAAACCAAGCTCAGCAGAGGTTGAAGCCGCAGTAAAAACAGAAGGCTTTCTGAAAACGGCCGACAGCAAGCTGAAGGTGTCATATGTGAAGGAATCCGACGCTGCGAAGATCGATAACCCTTCGATTGTGATCGGCACCGACGATCATTGGAACGGCAACATAAAAGAGCTTTTCAAACAAGGAAACATCAAAGCCGAAGAAAACAAGCTCCTTCTCGCTGAACGGGTGCTGACCGCTAAGGATAAGCGCCAGCCCGTCTTGTTTGTCACGGCAAAGTCGGATGAGCCGCTGGCAAATAAAATCAGCGTCATCACAGACAAAACGTATACAGGCCAGCTGGGCGGAGCCACATTGATGATTGACCGGCTTCAGCCGGCTGCTGAGAAGACAAGCAATAAACTGACATTAGAAGACTTCGGGGCGGGCGATGTGACCGTCGGTTCAAACAAAACGTCGTCAGAGCACTTCTTTTACCCTGCGCTGGCGGTTGTTGATAAAGACGGGCAGATAAAATTGTCTCTCAAACTGAAGACGTCAGAAGCCGTTCAAACGAAGGCGGATGATTCCGGCTCAGAAAAGGCCGAGCTTAATGTCATGATCAACGGGCAGCCGAATGCGGTCCGTCTTCATGACCTCGGCAATAAGGATAAAGACGGCTTTTATCACGTCTCACTTCCGGTAGATCCGAAGCTGCTGCAAAGCAACAGGTATATTGATTTACAATTTGTTACATCCGGTTTAAAAGAAAATAATCCGTGCATTGACCATGATGAAAATAAATGGGTCTATATTGATAAAAGCAGCACGCTGTCTTATCCTGTAAGCGATACAGCGCAGAAAGCCGATTTTGAGCATTGGCCGCTCCCGTTTGCGGATAACCAGAAGGAAAAAACAGTCATGGTCATCCCGGACGGCGTGAGCATGAGGAAGCTTGAAGAGCTTTCTCTATTGATTGACTCATTCGGAAACAGCGCCCAGCAGTCGTTTTCGTTTACTGTGAAAACAGCATCAGAGATGAAGGAAGCGGACGCCAAGGGGCACAATGTCCTGTTTATCGGCGGCTTACAGCAATTTCCGCTGCTGAAGGCAAAAGCATCTGAGCTTATCGTGCCGTCAGATCGAAACGGGACGTACAATGTATCAGAATTCCAGATGCTGAACGAAACGACAAAACAAATCGCATTCACGCAAAAATCGCCGTGGGACGGAGATTACAGCATCGCTGTGTTTGCTCCTCTATCAGGCAGCGGCACGGCCGTCACAAAAGAACTGATCAGCTTTTTAGACAGCAGCAGCGAAGCCGCGACGGTTATTAATGAAACGAACAGCCAGCAGCTGTTTTCGAACCATCAGCAGATCAAGTCTGACAGCAGCGGCCAATCAGCTGGCGTCAGCAATCCGGCTTCAAAAGTGAACGTCATGTATATCGTCCTTTTCGCCGCGCTTATCATCATTGCGGCCGTATTGATCTGGTATACGTCAAGAAGGAAAAAGAGAAAAGCTGATAATGAAAAAAATGAAGGTTGACTGCTATAAAAGAGGCTGATGACAGCCTCTTTTATTTGTATTTTTATTTCCATTTTTGGCGGAAGTTTTTTTATTTTCGAATCGGCATAAAAGCCTCTTTACAACCCGGTGATACGGGAGTATGATCTCTTTTATAATCTATATCGCTTAATCTGAAATCAGAGCGGGGGAACCAATTTTTGCGGCGCATTAAGCCGCTTGGGGTGAATCCTTTTTAGGTAGGGCCAACTCTCATCAGCCCGAATCCGTCAGCTAACCTCGTAAGCGTTTATGAGAGGAGATGAATGAAACCTGTGCACGTTTAGGGCGCAGGGGCATCCGTTTGCCTCTGTGTTTTTTTGCTGTGCTGAAATTTAGCATGCAATCAGCATAAGGAGACATGATAGCAGTAATGGATTTGTAAATCAAACGGAAAATGAAAAAAGGGGAAGACAAGAAATGTACCATTCAATCAAAAGATTTTTGATTGGGAAACCATTAAAATCACAGGCAGCGGGAGAGCAGAAACTGACCAAACTGAAGGCACTGGCGATGCTCTCATCAGACGCGCTGTCTTCTGTTGCATACGGGACAGAACAGATTCTTATCATCCTGGCCGCGGTAAGCGCGGCAGCGTTTTGGTATTCGATTCCGATTGCCGCAGGGGTTCTCATTTTGCTGCTGGCTTTGATCCTGTCATACAGACAAATCATTTACGCTTATCCGCAAGGCGGAGGCGCATATATCGTATCAAAAGAAAATCTCGGCGAAAAACCGGGGCTGATAGCGGGCGGCTCATTACTCGTTGATTATATTTTAACAGTGGCGGTGAGCATTTCCGCCGGAACTGACGCGATCACTTCAGCGTTTCCGGCATTGCACCCGTACCACCTGCTCATTGCTGTCATCCTGGTGGTTCTGATCATGATTTTAAACTTAAGAGGGCTGTCAGAATCAGCGTCCATTTTGGCTTATCCCGTGTACTTATTTGTGGCGGCGCTCATCCTGCTGATCGGTGCCGGGCTGTTTAAGCTGGCAACGGGCCAGATTCATCCGGCAGATCATACGTCAATCGGTACACCTGTAGCGGGAATCACGCTGTTTTTACTGCTCAAAGCCTTCTCATCAGGCTGTTCGGCGCTTACCGGGGTTGAAGCCATTTCTAATGCAATTCCGGCTTTTAAAAATCCTCCGGCTAAAAACGCGGCCCGTACGTTAGCGATGATGGGCATCCTTTTGGCCGTCTTATTTACCGGAATTACGGTGCTGGCGTTCGGCTACGGCACGGGACCGAAGCCGAATGAAACGGTCATTTCTCAAATCGCTGCTGAAACGTTTGGCCGCCACACGATTTATTTTATCATTCAAGGCGCTACGTCCCTGATTCTCGTGCTTGCGGCAAATACGGGTTTTTCCGCTTTTCCGCAGCTTGCTTTTAATTTAGCGAGAGACCAATATATGCCGAGAATGTTCACGGTGCGCGGCGACCGTTTAGGCTTTTCAAACGGTATTATCTTTCTCGGTGTCGCGTCCATTTTGCTTATTCTGTTATTCGGCGGCCGGACGGAGCATTTAATTCCGCTGTATGCCGTCGGGGTGTTCATTCCGTTTACGCTGTCACAGACGGGAATGTGCATTAAATGGATCAAACAAAAGCCAAAAGGCTGGGCCGGAAAAATGTTGATCAACTCATGCGGCGCCGCGATTTCATTTATGGTGCTGTGCATTTTATTCGCGACCAAATTTAATCTTGTCTGGCCCGTGCTTATATTTATGCCGGCTGTCGTCATGCTGTTTTTTGTGATTAAAAATCATTATACCGCTGTCGGCGAACAGCTTCGGGTCGTCGATACAAAGCCCGAAGATATTAAAGGAACTGTCGTCATTGTGCCTGTTGCCGGTGTCACCACCGTCGTCCAGAAATCAATTCAATACGCAAAATCATTGTCAGATCAGGTCATTGCCGTTCATGTGTCCTTTGACAAAGAAAATGAAAAGAAAGTGGAAAAGCGCTGGGAGGAGCTTGATAACGGCGTCCGGCTCGTGACGCTTCATTCCTCATACCGCAGCCTTGTTCATCCGTTTGATAAATTTTTGGAAACGGTGGAAGCAAAAGCGAGGAAGGAGCAGTTTTCCGTCATGGTGCTGTTTCCGCAATTCATTACGAAAAAACGCTGGCAGACCATCCTTCATAACCAATCAGCCTTTTTGCTCCGCGTCCGGCTGTTCTGGAAAAAGGACATTATCGTTGCCACCTTACCGTATCATTTTAAGAAATAAAAAAAGAGACCGCCGGCCGGGTGCCGCGGTCTTTTATTGTAAAGGAGGACGACATGGCTCAAGGGGCTTTTGTCATCATTCAAACAAAATGGCGGGCGGGATATATTGCTCGTGAAACGAAACGACGTCCCCTTATGGGATTTGCCCGGCGGAGAAATCGCAGAAGGCGAAACACCTGAAGCCGCAGCCATCAGAGAGGCCTGTGAAAAAACCGAATATACCATTACCATCCTGCGGAAAGCGGGTGAGTATGAAAGGCCGGCATTTCATGATACACAGCACGTGTTCATCGGAGCCGTGACAGGCGGAACCCCGCTGATGAACGGGCCGGAAACCGCCGCTTTACGCTGGTTTCGCCCAAACCGGCTGCCGCTGTTCATGGTGCCGAACAGAAAACGGCAAGTAAAAGACGGGCTTAATGGAGCGGCGGATATCAAGGTAACGCTTAAAGACCGAAATCTGTTATCCATCCTTGACCTGCTGAGGAAAAAGCCAGACAAATAGCCCCCGTGTTTCAACCTGTTTCAGAAGTGGTATGAAACAGGTAAAAGGAGGATGCAGTATGCCAAGTAAAACAGCAGGACACGTAATGACAGAGCTGCTTGAACAATGGGGAGTCGGTCACATATACGGCATTCCCGGAGACAGCATTAATGAATTTATCGAAGAACTGAGACATGAAAGAAACAACCTGACATTCATCCAAACCCGTCATGAGGAAGTTGCCGCCCTGGCAGCCGCGGCTGAGGCGAAGCTGACGGGAAATATCGGTGTCTGCCTTTCTATCGCGGGGCCCGGTGCCGTTCATTTGCTGAACGGATTGTATGACGCCAAAGCGGACGGTGTCCCGGTCCTGGCGATTGCGGGACAGGTGGCTTCTAATGAAATCGGCCGTGACAGCTTTCAGGAAATCAAATTAGAGCAAATGTTTGAGGACGTGGCGGTATTTAATCAGCAGGTACATACGGCAGAAGCGCTGCCCGATCTTCTGAATCAGGCGATCCGTACGGCATACAGCAAAAAAGGCGTTGCCGTCTTAACCGTATCCGATGATTTATTTGCGGAAAAAATCAAACGGGAGCCGGTTTACACATCACCTCTTTATCTCAAAGCAGACATTGAGCCTAAAAAAGAACATCTCGTTACCTGTGCGCAATATATTAACAATGCAAAAAAACCGGTCATTCTCGCAGGCCAAGGGTTAAAATCAGCAAAAGAGGAGCTGCTCGCGTTCGCCGACAAAGCGGCGGCCCCGATCGTCATTACCCTTCCGGCAAAAGGCGTCGTGCCTGACAGCCATCCGCACTTTCTTGGGAATCTCGGTCAAATCGGCACAAAACCCGCCTATGAGGCCATGGAGGAATGCGATCTGCTGATTATGCTCGGGACATCGTTCCCGTACCGGGATTATCTGCCAGAAGATACGCCGGCGATTCAGCTTGATTCAGATCCGGCGAAAATCGGCAAACGCTATCCCGTCAGCGCGGGGATTGTCAGCGATGCGGCTCTTGGGCTGAAAGAGCTGACGGAGTATATTGAATATAAAGAAGACAGAAGATTTTTGAATGCCTGCACGGAGCACATGCAGCATTGGTGGACGGAAATTGAAAAGGACGAAACAGAAGCGACTCATCCCCTAAAGCCGCAGCAGGTCATTGCCCGTCTCCGGGATGCCGCAGCAGAAGATGCCGTTCTTTCCGTGGATGTCGGCACAGTGACTGTATGGATGGCGCGCCATTTCAAAATGGCCAAGCAGGACTTTATTGTATCAAGCTGGCTGGCTACGATGGGCTGCGGTCTTCCGGGAGCCATTGCTGCAAGCCTTGCCGAACCGAACCGGCAGTCCATCGCCATCTGCGGAGACGGCGGATTTTCCATGGTCATGCAGGACCTCCCGACGGCTGTTAAATATAAACTGCCGATCACAGTCGTTATCTTAAATAATGAAAATTTAGGCATGATTGAATATGAACAGCAGGTCAAAGGCAACATCGACTACGTCACAAAACTGCAAAACGTGGACTACGCAGCATTTGCGGAAAGCTGCGGGGCGAAAGGCATTAAAGTGACAAAACATGAAGAGCTTGCACCCGCCTTCCATGAAGCGCTCAACTCAAACGAGCCGGTCGTCATCGACGCCATCATCGGCGACGAGCCGCCGCTTCCGGGGAAAATCACTTACGGCCAGGCGAAGGGCTTCAGCAAATACATGCTGAAAAATTTCTTCGAAAACCAAAAACTCGAAATGCCGTCACTCAAGAAAAGTTTGAAACGGCTGTTTTAGAAAGACAGATTTTTTCTCGTAAAATGGTATAAATAAAAAATAAACAGGCGTAATAGCCTGTTTATTTTTGTTTTCGTGAAGAACCAAAGAAGAACGGGAAAGCAGAGCCAACCGATAGCGTGCCGAATAAAAACATGCCGCCGATGAAAATGTGATAGTTCACGCCGCCAAGTGTGAGCCCCGTTATCAAGGAAACGATACTCAAAGCGATCATCACAAAACCGGGGATCAGCCGTTTCTTTCCTGTTGTCCGATAAGCAATAAGAGAACAGAAAATGCCAATGACAATCGGCACAATCCACAGATAAAAAAGGATAAATACTGACATATGCAAAACTCCGATTTTTCTTCTATCATACCAAAACCAGCGAAAAAAAGATACGAACTAAAGCCGGCGCCAAAAGAAAACCCGGCTCTTAGCGGCCGGGTTTTTTCTAACGGAATGAATCGTAAATCACAAATAGATTAAGAGCAATAACCAATACAGCAATGACCCAGGCGAGAGACGTGACCCATTTCCTGTTCGTCAGGACGCCCATAAGATGCTTGTTGCTTGTGAACATAATAAGCGGAACTAATGCGAAGGCGATCCCGAATGAAAGGACGACCTGGCTCCATACAAGCGCCGCTGTGGCGTTTACGCCTGAGATGATGATAATCATCGGAGGAATGATCGTAATGAAGCGCCGTAAGTAAAGCGGGATGCGGTAACGGATAAATCCTTGCATAATGATATCGCCTGACATCGTGCCGACCGAAGAACTGGAAAGCCCGGCGGCCAAAAGCCCGATCCCGAAAAGAACAGCCGAAGCAGGCCCGATGAAATGGCCGAATTGATGATACGCCACATCTAAATCTTCTACAAACAGTCCTTTTTTGAAGAAAAGCGCAGCCGCGACAATCAGCATGCTTGCGTTAATCGCACCGGCGATCACCATCGCGATGAGAATATCAACTGTCTCGAATTTGAAAATCTTTTTCCGTTCAGTATCTGTTTTTCCGACGACACGGCCCTGTGTAAGCGCAGAGTGTAAGTAAATGGCGTGCGGCATAACGGTCGCGCCGAGAATACCCGTCGCCAGAAGCACGCTGTCCATTCCGTCAATCCTCGGAATAAAAAGCCCCTCGATGACCGACACGGCATCAGGCTTTGCGAAGAAGGTTTGCAGGGCAAACGCGATGACAACGACAAACAGCAGCCCGGCAATGCCTGCTTCCAGCGCACGATAGCCCCGCCGCTGCAGCTCTAATATAGCGAATGATCCGATCGCTGCAAGCACCGCCGCTTCCACCATCGGCATACCGAATAACAAATTAAGACCGAGAGCCGCACCGATAAATTCAGCAAGATCAGTCGCCATAATCACCAATTCACCTTGTATCCACAACCCCACTGACACCCATTTCGGATATCGGTCTCTTGCGATTTCAGGCAGGTTTTTCCCTGTAGCAATGCCAAGCTTCGCTGAAAGGACTTGAATTAAAAAAGCCATCAAGTTTGAGAAAAGGATCACCCACAGCAGCATATAACCATATTTTGAACCAGCTGAGATATTCGTAGCGAAGTTTCCGGGATCAATATAGGCAATGGCTGCGATAAACGCGGGGCCTAAAAAAGGCAGAAGCCTCTTGAACCCCTTGCTCTTGCCGTCAAGTGCATCTTGCACGGCTTTGGATTGCAGTGATTGTGCTGAGATGTCTTTGCTCATAATGTCTCACCTAAATTCTGATAGATTTTTAGCTTAATAATAAAAAGTTTCCCAAGCGCAAATTATTTTATCTACATCATAAATCCGCTATTATAAGATGTCAAGTTCTTTATGTTCACTAAAACATTACATTTATGCCCTGGTTTATCTATGATATGTATCCCCCGTGAGAAAGGTCCAAAAATAAAAAAGACACCGTTTCAGGAAAGAAACGATGCCTCCTTGACGAATTTCTTTTACGCTTCCTTGTGCATCCCGCGGAAAATAAGGCTGAGGATCAGAACAAAGATGGCTGCCCCGATAATCGCCGGAATGATCGCAAATCCCGCAAGGCTCGGCCCCCAAGTCCCGAACAGCCCGTGACCGATCCAAGCTCCGATCAGTCCGGCAATCATAGAACCGATCATACCGCCCGGCATTCGGTTCCCTACAATCGCGCTTCCGATTAATCCGATTACAATGGCAACTACTAACGAAACTAAAAAACTGAGCATAATGTCCACCTCTCCTTTTGTTTATTTAGTTATCTTTTACCGTTTTCACTGGGGTTGAAACTAAGGATTGCACACTCGATGTTATCGTGCTTGATCACATGCCCGGATGCATCGAGCGTCCCTTCAGAAAAAGTCAAAGGTTAAAAGAGTACACTTGCCTATAAATCCTCGGAACCTTCCAGCCGCCCGGACTGATTTGAAAAAAACACAGCTCATCTCTTTATTTTACCCAGCAAATAGAACAATAATTAATCTTTCCATTGGAAGATAAAACCCTCTGGTACCATTCAAATGACCTCTGCTGAAACCCCCGCCGTTTTTTAAAATAAAATCTGGAATCAGTGGAGTATCAGTGATTCTGGTTCAAAAAACGAACCTATTTTATTCATTTTTATATCATTTATTTTTAAAAAAGAAAGACTTTCAAAGTTTACGTCAAACATTAAGTTGGAACATTAGGCTTATGTTAGTCTGCTGAACAAAAAAGTATAATAACCTTAGGAAAGCTTTCCAGTTCCATTATAAAAAAGGGGGAATTTTCTTGATGCGTCGTTTGTCGATCTTTTCTTTAGTCATGATTTTTGCTGTTTCTTTATTCGCTTTTGGCGGCTCTGCATCAGCTGCAGCTATTAAACCATCTAAAGCTGAACCGGAAGTTTCAATTTTAGCTGGCAGCGGGGGCACAGTAGGTATTTACGGTGCTAATATGCGCTCATGCTCTAAGGTTAGCTGTTCCACTATTACAACATTCTCAAGCGGTAAAACAATTACAGGTACATGGGTAACAGGAGAATACGTCCAAGGCCACTACACCAATTCTAATAAATGGCTGAAAGTAACTTATGCAGGAGCGACAGGCTATGTTTCTGTCACAACTCTATCTTATTACTATGGTTTATAATAAAAAAACCTCGCTCTGCCGGAGCGAGATTTTTTCTTTGCTTTTTCATCAGCGGTTCGTACATGATCCCCTTTATGCACACAAGAAAACGTATATGTTAACCCGAATAATGCTCCGCTCAGCCCGTGTTCCAGATCAGTTGCCGCGCTTCGTTTCATCGTCATGTTTCATCATCTGTTCAATTTCTTCTTTAGAAGCGTTTTCTTTCCACTTCTTCGCCTGGCTTGTCGCAATAGGAATAGCCCGTCCTTCCTCATAACCTTCGTCCGTCATCGCATTGGCGATTTCGATCGCTTTCTTCTTCACAGGCTCCTCGAGATTTTTAAATGATTGAGGATAATCCTTCATAGACCAAGGCATGTCTATCACTCCTTTATGAAAAGTGTTTCCCGCCTGAAGAAAAAGAAAACCGCCGAATCAAAAAGAATGACAGCTATTTTTACGAGACCAGCAATTTCCGAATAAAATATAAAGGATAAAGAAGCAAATACAGATTGAATAGCCACCACATGAGATCAAAATCACCGATAAATACCCAAAAGGCAATCGCTTGCAGGCCTGAACAAGAGGTCAGCACAAGTGATATTAATGCGAAAGGGCGCCATAACGCATGTTTTCGTTTATAAAGAAACAAGCTGTACAGCCCCGTTATCGAAATGAAAATATCTAAGGGAAAGAAGGACCAGTTCCAGGCCATCACCATGGCGTTATCATAATCTTTAAACGCCATGTTTTTTGGAATCCACTCAAAAAAAGTAACAATCCAATAAACGATAAATCCAATATCTGTAATGAGGAAGAGAACCTTTAACCCTTTCATCATCTGTTTCTGTCCGTATGTACGCTGATGCCGTTTGATAACGTTTCACTTTTAGAAATAAAGTTTAAGGAAACGACACCGATGATGATCAGAAGAACAGAGACAGCTTTAATGACAGAGAACTGTTCATGGAAGAAAAAAATTCCGATCACGGAAATCAGCACGATCCCCATTCCCGACCAGACCGCATAAGCGATGGAGACACTTATATATTTCAAAGTCAAAGTAAGAAAACAAAGATTTGAAGAAAATTAAACAATGGAATGTTTTCCGGATAAAAAATCCGTTCGGGTGTAAAAAGAAAACGCCATAAAGGTATACTATGAAGAAAGAAATCAGAAGGGATGTGCAGGACGGGTGACAGAACAACAGGAAGACCTGCAAACACAATTAAAAGAAATCCGGAAATGGGAAAAGGAGCAGCAGAAGGTCTGGTTCTGGCAAAAACTCAGCCGCCTGCCATTTCAGCTTTTGGACAAGCTCACGCCGCGATTCATTCAGAAGAAAATCGGCGTCATTTTGGATGAGACGGGAAGCTTTATTCAAACAGGCGGCCAGTATTTAACCTCAGAGAAGCAAATCATGAAAAAGTTTAAGAAGAGGCTCCCGCAGCAGTCCTTTGATACGCTGCATGACATACAAGAAGCCCCGCTTGCTGTCATGGATGACATCGCCGCTGCCATGGGGCGCGCAAGAATCAATACTGCAACCGTGCAGGGCGCCGCAACGGGGGTAGGCGGCGTGTTTACGCTGGCGGCAGATATTCCGGCTATGCTCGGTTTATCCTTAAAGACGCTGCAAGACATCGCCATCGCCTACGGATTCGACCCGAAAGATAAAAAAGAACGCGTGTTTATCGTCAAATTGCTCCAGCTCGCATCAAGTGACGTCATCGGAAAAAAGGCGATTTTACAAGACTTGAAACATTATGATCAAAACGAACGCGCATATCAGCGCGTTGCCTCACAAATTCTAGGCTGGCGCGAAGTCGTATACAGCTACCGTGATACCTTTGCAACCAAGAAACTGCTTCAAATGGTTCCGGTTGCGGGCATTATCTTTGGCGCATCCGCCAACCGTTCAGCTTTAGAGAGCATTACGGAAACAGGCATCATGCTTTATAAAAAGCGCCGTATCCTGGCGCGCATGGAGGCCGCTGAATCATAAAACAGCCGAAAACACATTCAATGTGTTTTCTTTGTTTAGGAGATCTGAATTCGGGAAATCAACAACCAACACCAATTAAAGGAGGAATTCAAAAATGGCACAAGAAAACAAAATGAGCAGAGAAGAAGCAGGTAAAAAAGGCGGACAAGCGACAAGCAACAACCATGATAAAGAATTCTATCAGGAAATTGGTCAAAAAGGCGGAGAAGCCACAAGCAAAAATCATGACAAAGAATTCTATCAGGAAATCGGCGAAAAAGGCGGAGAAGCCACAAGTAAAAATCATGACAAAGAATTCTATCAGGAAATCGGCCAAAAAGGCGGAAACAGCCGAAGCAGCGATTAATCCAAACAAACAGGCAGACATCATGAAACCAAAAAAACGATCCGGATCACATCCGGATCGTTTTTTGTATGAGCTTGCAGAATATTCAGCTCATGTATCAGATTTCTGCGTTACAATAAAAACAAAAAGGAGATATCGCGAACGTTCAGAACCTGCTTTCCATGGCAAATGTAATAAAAGAAAAGCATGCCAATTTTTCTGTATCAGAAGTCAATGATCATTGTGTGCGCCTTGCCGTTCACGGGCGAATATGATTGGCACGCTCATCCGGAATCCGATGAGTTATTCATCGTTCTTGAAGGGGAGCTTCATATTGATTTTGAAAACAAAGAAACCGCAATTTTAAAAGCAAACGACAGCTTTCTTGTGCCGAAAGGAGCCGTTCACCGCACGCGGTCCTATGTCAGGACCGTTAATCTGTGTATCGAGCACAGCCATGCTGAAACAGTCATCAGGGAGGGGCGGAATGCTGATTAAAAAGGTGATATGCCATGTAGCAGAATCCAAGCCGAAGAATTTTCAAAAGCCCAGTCCAAATGGAGTGAATTGTCGAAAGTAAAAGGGTTTATGAGGCAAGCGGGCGGATGGCGCACGGATGAAGACGGTCATCTCATCGCCGTGATCGTCGGGGTATGGGAAAACCGCCGATCCTATGAAGAGTTTATGGCACACAGCCACGATCAAATCTTTGCAAACTCAAAGCAAAACGATACCTTTCAATCAATAAACGTTCAGCTGTATGAGACAGACGATGTACGCGATTTCTTTCGGCAGCTTGACCTTCGATTTGAACCGGAATGGATGGTGCTGAACACATAGAAAAAGCCCTGCTGCAGGGCTTTTTCTCACTCCCGTCCCGGAAGCGTATTATGGACATAAGGCGGAACCGGTCCCAATTCTGCTTTTTCGCCGTATGCTTTCGGCTCCTTCACATATTCAAATACTTCACCATCCGGGGCTTTTTCCTTCAGCCAATTTTGTTCAGCGCTTTCTTCGCCTTCTGAGAAGTTGATGAGCTGATGGGAGAATGACTGCTTTTCAAGCGCCTTTGGAAATGTGCCGGGAACGATTGGGCCTTCCTGCGCCTCAAGTTCTTTAATGGCCGCAAGCCATTGGTTCTGGTGCATCGTATCGCGGGCCAGCAAAAAGCTGAGCATATCTTTCACGCCTTTGTCATCCGTCATTTCATACAGACGTGCTACTTGGAGTCTGCCTTGTGATTCCGCGTTCAGATTGGCCCGGAAATCTGCCAGCAGGTTTCCGCTGGCGACGATGTAGCCGGCGCTCCACGGAACGCCCGTGCTGTTTTCCGGCATCGCTCCGAGTCCTGAGACAATCGCGTGATGAGGGTTCATGCCGCCTAAGATTGAGCCGATGACAGGATCATCAGCGGCTTGCTCCTGTTCTGCCAGCGGAGCGTCTTCAAGCAGCCTTGCAATCATTGTGGCGATCATTTCCACATGGCCGATTTCTTCCGTAGCGGTGTCCATCAGCAAGTCCTTATATTTTTCATTTCCGCGCGTATTCCACCCTTGGAACAAATACTGCATGGCAACGGATATTTCCCCGTATTGCCCGCCTAAAATCTCCTGCATCTTTTTTGCGAATAATGGATCAGGACGGTCCGGTTTAGCAGGATGCTGAAGCCTTTTCGTATGTGTGAACATATATCCATCTCCTTTTCGTTTCGTCTCTTTTTTACTTCCCGGCAAAGAAATAAACGAAACGAAAGACAGCGTATCAGATTCAGTCAGGGCTGGCGCCGCAAGGATAAAAGCTCCTGAATGAGTCCGCGGCCGATGACAGACTTATATTGCCCGTAAATCGGGTCAAGGCGTTTCATCCACTTTAATTTCTCCGCTTTCGTCAATACATGAATGCTGATGGCCGAATTTTTTTTGATTTCCTCAAGCTGTTCTTTGTTCATCTGTTCGGCGGAGGACTCATTCCATTCGGTCGTTTCCTTCATCGCTTCCTTTAAAATGTTCCTCGTTTTTTCAGTTTGCGAATTCCAAAAACGCTCGTCCGTCATCACCGCATAACCGAGATACCCGTGATTGCTGATTGTCAAATAATCTTGAACATTATAAAATTTTTTAGAATAGATATTTGAAATCGTATTTTCCTCTCCGTCAACGAGGCCGCTCTCCAGCAGCTGAAACGTCGAATTGAAGGAGTCCTGACGGGGATACGCTCCGAGGAGGCGGTACTGGTCTTCGATCACGCTGCTCGGCATGATTCTTAATGCCTGTCCTTTCAGATCATCCGGAGATAAAATCGGCCCTTTATTTGATGTGAGCTGCTTAAATCCGTTCGTCCAATAGGCCAGCCCTTTGAAATGCTGTTTTTCTAAAGACGCAAACAGGCGTGCACCGATTTTACCGTTTAAACCTTTTTGAACGGCGTCATAGCTTGTAAACGCGTAAGGCAGATCCAAAACGCCCCATTCAGGAGAAAGCATGCCGAGCTTTGAAGTGGAGGGGGCGATGAATTGCACGTCTCCGTTTTGGAGGGCGTTCATTTCTTCATTATCTGAATAGAGGCTTCCGTTTGGGAACACTTCGATCTTAATGCTGCCGCCGGACTTTTTATACACCAAGTCCGCAAACTTCTTAGCGGCCCGCCCTTTGGGGGTGTTTTCAGCAACGACATGGCTGAATTTGAAAACAATTTGGTCTTTCAGGCCTTCCTGTTCGTCATCATAGTACATATCTTCCGAGGTGAAACGATCATGAAAGCCGATAAATAAAGCGGTTGCAATACCGAGTATCATCAATCCGAGACAAGTCAGCATACTTTTCATCGAAAACCCCTCCGTTATTTTCTATAACAAGCATAATCGGGCGGGCCATTTTCGTAAAGAGACGGAAAGGGAGAGGCTAATGACGAAAAAAAAGCTTACCATCCGCTGGAAAATCACCATTCTTTCTTATATCGTCGTCATCTTTACATTTTTGATCGTGGGCATTGTACTGATCGGCAATATTCAGCATATCGAGGAGCGCGAGCTGAAAAAAAGGCTGATGAATACAGCACGGACGGTATCGGAGATGACGGATGTAAAGCGGGCTTTGGAGCAAAAGAAGCAAAGGGCAGACGTGCGCCATGCGGTCGAAGAAATCCGGATTATAAATGAGGCCGACTACATCGTCGTGATGGATATGGATCATATCCGCTATTCACATCCGGTGAGCACGATGATCGGAAAGCGTTCAAGGGGTGAGGATGAAGAGGCGGCGTTTGCCGAGCACATTTACTTTTCAGAAGCGAAGGGCGAAATCGGCACCGCCGTCCGCGCCTTTTATCCAGTGAAAGACCGGGAGCTGAATCAGATCGGTGTCGTCCTTGCGGGCAAAACACTCCCGGGCTTCGGCGATATTTTACTTCATTTAAAGCATGAAATTCTGTTTATTGTCCTTCTGGCGCTCGGTTTCGGTTTGGCCGGCTCCTTTCTATTGGCGCGCCACATCAAAAAACAGATGTTTTGGCTGGAGCCTCACGAGATTGTGAGAATGTATGAGGAACGAACCGCCACATTCCATTCGATGAACGAGGGCGTCATAGCCATTGATAATCAGCATATCATTACCATTTTTAATGAAAAAGCGAAGCAAATATTTAATGTGAAACAAGACACGGCAGGAAAGCTGATTTGGGACGTTCTGAATGATTCCCGCCTTCCGGAGATCGTGGAGCGCAACCAAGCCGTCTACAATGAAGAAATTCAAGTCAGCGGAAAGGTGATTATGAGCAGCAGGATCCCGATCGTCATGAAAAAAAAGGTCATCGGAGCCGTTGCCATTTTTCAGGACAGAACGGAAGCGGCCAAAATGGCTGAGGAACTGACCGGTGTGAAAAACTTTGTCGATGCGCTCAGGGTCCAAAATCACGAGCATATGAACAAGCTCCACACCATCGCAGGGCTGATCCAGCTCGGAAAATCAGAAAAGGCCCTCCAGCTTGCTTTCAAAGCTTCCTCAGAACAGGAAAGCGTCACTGAATTTCTTCATCAGGCGATTCAAAATGACGCCGCGGCGGGGCTGTTGTTAAGCAAAATCAGAAGGGGAAAGGAACTCGGCATTTCTGTCCGTATTGATGAAAACAGCAGCCTCACCGACTTCCCGGAGCATGTCGACCAGCATGACATTGTCGTGCTGCTCGGAAATTTAATTGAAAATGCTTTCGGCGCGTTTGAAACGGCAGACACGGAGGATAAACGAATTGACATCAGTATCGAGCAAAATGAGGAAGTGCTTGCTATATTAATAGAAGATAACGGAAGCGGCATTTCCGATCAGCACATCCCGCGCCTGTATGAAAAAGGGTTTACCGTAAATAAAACAGGAGGTACAGGCTACGGTTTATTTCTCGTCAAACAAATAGTCGACAAAGGAATGGGCGTCATTGAAGTTGACTCTCAGCAGGGACAGGGATCGGCATTTTCCATCTTATTTCCGATGAAGGGGGCAGAAACAGCATATGGACATCAAGGTGCTGCTTATTGAAGACGATCCGATGGTGCAGGAGGTGAATAAAGAATTTATCACAAGCGTGGCGGGCTTCAGGGTCATCGCGACGGCAGGAAACGGGGAAGAAGGAATCAGGCTGATAAAAGAATGGCGGCCCGAACTGGTGATATTGGATGTGTACATGCCGAAAAAGGACGGAATCAAAACCTTGCAGGAAATCAGAAAACAAAAGCTCGAAGTCGATGCCATCATTGTCTCGGCGGCAAAAGACAAAGAGACGATTCAGCTGATGCTGCAAAACGGCGCCGCCGACTATATTTTAAAGCCGTTTAAGCTCGAACGGATGAAGCAGGCGCTCGAAAACTATAAGCAATACAAACGAAAGATTGAAGAGCATGACACCATGTC
This sequence comes from Bacillus sp. ISL-51, assembly GCF_018613535.1. Lineage (GTDB taxonomy): Bacteria > Bacillota > Bacilli > Bacillales > Bacillaceae > Bacillus. The sequence continues at coordinate 99,886 of NZ_JAGGQB010000004.1, read as the reverse complement.
CCAAGACCAGCTCGACGTTTTGCTCAAATTGCCGCAAAATCCGTCCAGAGATCTGCCGAAAGGTTTGAATCATTTTACAATGAACGAAATATTGACCTATATGAAACAGCAGACGGCGCCTCTCTCGGCCGAAGAAGCCGCAAAAGCGCTCGGAATTGCCAGGGTGACGGCAAGGCGATACCTTGACTTTTTGGAGAAAGACGGCCAGATTAAGCTCGACATTCAATACGGCGGAGTCGGCCGTCCGGTGAACCGCTACCTATTCGTCCGCTGAATAAGACCAAAAAGACCAAAATGTCCGTTATGATCATAAGCTTCCCCTTCTATAGTGAAAACGCTACCATTTCACTATAGACAAAACGAGAGGCAAGGGGGAATAGGGATGAAGGTCTTTAAAAATTTAACCGTTCAAGTCATCACAGCGGTTATCATCGGCGTTATTGTCGGGCTGGTTTGGCCTGACGCGGGAAAACAAATGAAACCGCTCGGCGATACATTTATCAATGCGGTGAAGATGATTATCGCGCCGATCATTTTCCTGACAATCGTACTCGGTATCGCAAAGATGGGCGATATGAAAAAAGTCGGAAAAGTCGGGGGAAAAGCATTTATTTACTTTGAGGTTGTGACCACAATCGCTCTTATTATCGGGCTGCTTGTCGTTAATATTATGAAGCCCGGAGCAGGACTTGATTACAGCAAGCTTGAAAAGGGAGATGTCTCGCAGTACACGCAAAACGGGGGACAGGGCATTGACTGGATCGAGTTTATCACTCATATCGTACCGTCCAACATGGTTGATGCCTTTGCAAAAGGCGACATTCTTCAGGTCTTATTCTTTTCCGTTTTATTTGGGGTCGGCCTGGCGGCATTGGGTGAGAGAGGCAAAAGCATCATTGATTTCTTCGATAAACTGTCACACGTATTTTTCAAAATCATCGGCTATATTATGCGCGCGGCGCCGATCGGCGCATTCGGGGCAATGGCCTATACGATCGGGCATTTCGGCCTTGACTCAATTAAGCCGCTGGCAAGTCTGATGCTGTCGGTTTACATCACAATGTTCCTGTTTGTTTTTGTTGCTTTAAACATCATCTGCAAAATATTCGGTTTCAGTCTGTGGAACTATCTACGTTTTATTAAAGATGAATTGCTCATCGTTCTCGGCACAAGCTCATCTGAGTCCGTTCTGCCGCGGATGATGGATAAAATGGAACGCTACGGCTGTTCTAAATCAGTGGTCGGGCTGGTGATTCCGACGGGCTATTCCTTTAATCTGGACGGGACCTCGATTTACCTGTCGATGGCGACTGTTTTTCTCGCACAGGTATTCGGCGTTGACCTCACCATCGGCCAGCAGGTTACCATCATTCTGGTGCTGATGCTGACGTCTAAAGGCGCAGCCGGTGTGACGGGGAGCGGATTTATCGTGCTCGCCTCCACTCTGTCAGCGCTTCAGGTCATTCCGTTAGAGGGCCTTGCGCTTCTCCTCGGTGTTGACCGCTTTATGAGTGAAGGAAGAGCGATCGTCAACCTGATCGGAAACGGTATTGCCACCATTATTGTCGCGAAGAGCGAAAACGAGTTCGATGAAGTAAAAAGCACACAAGCCGTAAAAGAAATGAAAACGGCGGTATAAAGGGGCAGAACGGCATGCATCCGGCATGCCGTTCTTTTTTTCTGCCGTCATGAGTAAAAATAATAAAATTGTTTCAATTTATTAAGAGATGGACAAAGACCTTAGCGTCATTTTGTTATATAATTTACAATTAGAGAGTGAAAGATGAAATCTAAGGGCTTTTGTCCTAGCAGGAGTGTATAAATGGCGGCTATTTTTAAATTTTTTCAGCATCCGGGTGTCAGACGTTTTTGTGTTTTTCTTGTTTTGGCTGGGGTGTTAGTTGTATTCCGAAATATGATTAACCTGATTTTGCTTACGTTTATTTTTACTTTTCTGATGAATCGGCTGGAAACGGTCGTCCGGCACTTTTTGAACCGTTTTTTCCGGGTCAGCCAGAGGGTGGTCATTACCTTTTTATATATTGCGCTGGCTGTCGGGGCGACTGTCGGGGGCTTTGTGTTTTACCCGGTTGTTGCCAAGCAGATTGAACAGCTCGTTAAACAAATCAAACATATCGCATATCATCCTGATATCATCCCGTTTTATGACGAGATATCGAGCGTGTTCGGCGATATCAATATCGGTTCTTATGTAAAAGAAGGATTTAATGTACTGTATACATACTTGGCCGATATCAGCACATTTGGTTTGCAGGTCGTGATGTCACTGATTCTCAGCATGTTTTTCCTGTTCGAGAAAAAGCGGCTCACCGAATTTATGAAAAAATTTCAAAACAGCAAGCTGTCTGTTTTTTATTATGAAATTGCTTATTTCGGAAGCAAGTTTGCAAGAACATTCGGCAAAGTGCTGGAGGCTCAATTTATTATCGCGCTGGTGAACTGCATTCTCACCTTTATCGCGTTGGCGATTCTGCATTTCCCGCAGCTGTTCGGCCTGTCCATCATGGTCTTTTTCCTAGGGTTAATACCCGTTGCCGGTGTGGTGATTTCCCTCATTCCGCTCAGCATTATCGCTTATACGACGGGCGGGGCCGCGTATGTCATCTACATCGTGCTTGTCATTTTCGTCATCCATGCGATTGAAACCTATTTCCTCAACCCGAAATTGATGTCAGCAAAAACGGAACTGCCGATCTTTTTTACCTTTACCGTCTTGATTTTCTCTGAACATTTCTTAGGCATCTGGGGATTAATCATCGGAATCCCGATCTTTGTGTTCCTGCTTGATATTCTTGATGTCGTCAATAATGGAGACCCGGAAAAAAAAGGTCCGAAGCCGGATAAAACGTAAATCCGCCCTCGGCCCTTCACGAATAAATGACAAATGTTATAATGCAGACAGTGCCTATGTACGGGCACTGTTTATTTTTTGTGAAAAAGGAGGAAGGCTGTATGACTGAGCCGATTTTACATATCGAAGGTCTGGACAAAACGATAGGCAAAAAGCAAATCTTAAAGAACATCAGCATGGATGTCAGGCAGGGCGAAATCATCGGTTTGTTAGGTCCGAACGGGTCGGGGAAAACCACACTCATCAGAATCATCGTCGGCTTGTTAAAGAAAAACAGCGGCACGATTACGATTAACGGCTTTCAGCATGATACCGAATTTGAAAAAGCGCTTGAATCCGTCGGCGCCATCGTAGAAAATCCTGAATTTTACCCATATTTAACGGGGTGGGAAAATCTGAAGCACTTTGCCAACATGCACAAACAAATCACGGAAGACAGGCTTGATGAAGTGATTGAGCGGGTCGGGCTGACAAATGCCGTCCACGACAAGGTAAAAACGTATTCCCTCGGTATGCGCCAGCGCCTCGGCATCGCACAGGCGATTCTTCACCGCCCGAAGCTGCTGATCTTAGATGAACCGACAAACGGGCTCGACCCCGGCGGAATGAAGGACTTTCGCGAGCATTTAAAGGAACTCGCCGAGCAGGAAGGGACGTCCATCCTCTTTGCGACGCATTTATTGCGGGAAGTGGAGGATCTTTGCGATCGCGTGATCATCATTCAAAAAGGGGAAATCAAAACAGAGGTTACGCTGCGCGGGGCTTACGAAAAAGAAGAAAAAGCCGTCATCGAAATCCAGCCGGCTGAAAAAGCGTTTGCTTGGCTGTCCGAACAGCAATACGAGCCGGAGAAAAACGGCGATTCAATGACCGTCAGCGTATCGAAGAAGGACATTCCGGAATTGAACCGCGCACTGGTCGGACAAGATTTTCTTGTATATTCCATTACGCCTTATTCAGAATCACTCGAAGATGAATTCATGAAAGTGACGACGGCGCTTCAAGAGGAGGGAGAGACGAATGTTTAAATTGGTTTTGAACGAGCACATGAAGCTCTTTAATCGAAAGGTAACGTTAGTTTCGCTTATTCTCATGGCAGCCCTGCAGTTCTTCATGGCGCTTGCCATCAAACGGCTCGTCATCAGTGCCGGAACGGATGAAAATTTCATCGGCTACATGGCGTACGCACCCGCCTTGAATATTCTGCTTGAGGCATTAACGATTGTGATCGCGGCAACGATTATTTCCTCGGAATTTGATAAAAAGACGATTAAATTTCTGCTCATTCGTCCTGTGAAAAGGGAGCGGATTTTTGTATCCAAACTCATTACCGTGTTTCTTGTCAGCTTGTACCTGTATTTGGCGTACTACATTCTTTCCATGCTGTTCGGCATCGTCTTTTTCGGGATGTCCGTTACGTCTGAATCAGGAACACTTCTATTAAATACGCTGAAAGTGATCGGCACGAATTGGGTGGAAGCTTTTGCGATGGGATGCTTCGGATTATTTTGCTCTTCATTATTCCGAAACAGCGCCACGGCTGTCATTCTTTCTTTTATCGTGCTGTACGGCGCAAAATCACTCGTCACCATTATGTCTGTCTTTCAAAACAAATGGGGAAGCTTCCTTCTGTTTGCGAATACCGACCTGACGCAATACATGAGCGGAGCAAAACCGATGTTTACGGGAATGACGCCGTTATTTTCTGTCGGCATCATTATCATCCACATCGTATTCTTTTTAGCAGTCGCATGGTGGAGCTTTTGCAAACGGGATGTCCGGGTGTAAAGTAAAGGAATGACATTTTTGTGAAAAAGATCACGAAAAATCAATAATTACAGCTATTTTGATTTATAATAAAGGTAATGACGGAGGTGCTCTCACTTGAGAAATTTTATTACCGCATTACCGATTGTATTATTGCTTGGTTTTTCCTTTGTGTCATTTATGTTCCGGTTCGACCATCTTGTCTATTTCAGGCTTGCTTTGGGGCTGTTTTCCACAGTCGGTCTGTTTCTTTTATATAAAATGAAGACGGGATTCCGATATTTCATCATTTACCTGTATGCAAGCTGGATTGTGCTTGCGGCAGTTACCGCGTTTGAAGAGCCGATATTCTCAAGCTTTTTCTTCGGCGGTCTTGTGATGACAATGGGCTATCTCACCTATATGCTGATCTATCTCGGGTTAAAGCAGGACCGGGACCCGGAAGCAGTCTGAACACGCTATTCAATAAGATAGCGTGTTTTTTTTATGGGTGCTCACAGTTGCGAAAACAAGCCTGAATCTCTATAATACTTATTAAATTTATCGGAATTATATAAGGGGGAATACCAGTGTCATCGCTATGGATACAGAACGAACGGCAGAGGGAATGGATGGAAAAAATCGGCCGGATTGCAGATGGATTCCAGGAAACGGCCGCGCTTGATGATGAACAGGGACGTTTTCCCGCTGAGAAAATCCAAGCATTGCGGGATGCCGGTTATACGGCGTTAACGGTTCCCGTATCTCACGGCGGCGCTGGCATGTCCGTTTATGACATGGTGCTGCTTCAAGAACGGCTGGCACAGAAAGACGCGGCTGTCGCTCTCGGAATTGGCTGGCATTTATCCGTCATGGGTGAGCTCGGGGAAGGAAACAGCTGGAATCCAGATGTCTTCACATTTATTACAGAAGAAGTAAAAAAAGGAGCCGTCCTAAACAGAGCGGCGACTGAGGCGCAGACCGGAAGCCCGACAAGAGGGGGAAGACCCGGCACGGCCGCTGTGAAACGAGACGGCAAGTGGGTCTTAAACGGCAGAAAAACCTTTACGACGCTTTCGCTGATACTGGATTACATGTTAGTAACGGCATGGATTGAAGAAAAGCAAACGACGGGTGTTTTCCTGATTCACAAGGATCAAGCAGGGGTTTCTGTGGAAGAAACGTGGGATATGATTGCGATGAAGGCGACCGGAAGCCATGATCTTCTTTTACATCATGTCACTGTCAGTGACGATCGGCTTGTTGAGTTTCTGAACGGGCCGAGAGGATCAAAGGTGAATGGCTGGCTGCTTCACATTCCGGCGGCTTATTTAGGAATCGCCCAAGCGGCAAGGGACTATGCCGTTCGTTTTGCGTCCGAGTATTCTCCGAACAGCCTGAACGGACCGATCAAAGAAGTGCCCGCCGTACGCCAGCGGGTTGGAGAAATGGAGCTTGAATTGTTAAAAGTAAGGCAGTTTCTCTTTACTGCGGCGCAAATGTATGACGATCCGCAGCGCCGTCAATACATTAAAAGCGAGCTCGGCGCGGCAAAATACATCGTCACAAACGCAGCCCTTTCTATTGTGGATAAAGCAATGAGGATCACCGGCGCAAAAAGCCTGGAACGGAGCAATCCCCTTCAGCGGTATTACCGGGACGTCCGGGCAGGCCTTCACAACCCGCCGATGGACGATGCGGTTATCGGCAAATTAGCGGCAGAAGCATTTGATTCGTAAAAGAGCCTGAGAAGGGCTCTTTTTTATGTATGGCTGCTATGCTGAAGAAGCTTCTGATGCTTACGGTCAATTCTGTCGTATATCACATTCATCAGCTTTTGATTAGACATAATCGCTGCTTTGTTTTCTTTCACGAGCTGTTCAAACGTTTTTATTTTACGTTTCGGCATGACCCGCACCTTCCTTACATATTTGATATTCGCTTTCTAATTCTCCTAATGTTAATTCATATAAATGCCGTTCCGATTTTTTGTATATTCCATTGCTGATCAGCAGATGAATGAGCTGTTTTCTTCGTCCTTCAACTGATGTTCTGAGTTGAGGAGACATCATCATTACCCTCCTATCAAATGATACTGATAATCATTATCAATTAATGAAAGTATACAACGCCCTTATTCATCTGTAAAGGCAAAATACCACCATTCTTTCGACAAAAGTTTCCCGGGCAATAATATTGTCGAATATACACCTTTCGGGCAGATCAAAACTGCTATTTTTCTGCTTTTTCATCCATACTATGAAGTAGAATGGAGGCATCTGACATGGATGATCAAACGGCAAACTTAAAACGCGGGGAAAAGGGCGCAATTCTCAATATCGCTGCGTACCTTATCCTTGCCGCCATAAAATTGGCAATTGGCCTTTTATATCATTCCGAAGCGCTCAGAGCGGACGGGTTAAATAATGCCACGGATATTGTCGCATCCTTGGCTGTGCTTATCGGGCTGCGGATTTCCCAGCGCCCCGCTGACAGCGATCACGCGTACGGCCATTATCGGGCTGAAACAATTTCATCACTGATTGCGTCTTTTATTATGATGGCAGTCGGTATCGAAGTGCTGATCGGAGGGGCAAAGGCGGTTGTCAGCGGAAAAACGGCGGAGCCGAGCTACATTGCGGCGTGGACGGCACTTGGGAGCGCGGCCGTCATGTATGGCATGTACGTCTATAACAAACGGCTTGCCGGAAGCATAAAGAGCTCGGCGCTGCTTGCGGCGGCGAAAGACAGCAGATCTGACGCCTATGTCAGCATCGGGGCGTTTATCGGCGTCATAACGGCCCGGCTTCACCTGCCGTGGATTGATCCTGTTATCGCTTTTCTGATCGGCATCATTATCTGTAAGACGGCATGGGACATTTTTAAAGACGCTTCCCACTCCTTAACGGACGGTTTTGATTTGAAAGATTTGGAACCGTACAAACATACCGTCAGAGAAATTCAAGGCGTAGGCCGTTTAAAAGATGTGAAAGCAAGATATTTGGGGAGCACTGTTCATGTTGAAATGGTCATTACCGTAGACCCGAAGCTGTCCGTGAAGGAGGGCCATGAAGTAGCAGATGAGGTGGAAAACGCAATCAAACATGAACATGATGTCACTCATGTCCATGTTCATGTTGAGCCTGAAGTCATAAACAAAGATAATGAAACGAATTAGATATGCTGTGACAAAAACTCAGTCACTTCTTCAGGTGATTTGGCGTTTGCGCTGTGAAGATGAGCTTTCTTTTCGCCGTTTTTAAAGATCAGAAGGCTCGGTATGCCCATGACCTGGTATTTGTCGGCAAGCTCAGGAAGCTCGTCCTTGTTCAGTTCATACCATTCATTTTGATTATATTCTTCCAGAATATCGCCGATGAACATATTCATACGCGTACAGTCAGGGCACCAGTCAGCGTAAAATTTAACAATGATTTCCTTGTCGGATTGAATAAGTTCATTAAATTGTTCTGTTGTACTGATTATTTTCATATGACACATCTCCTTTTCCATGCCATTTTAATATAAAATAAAAAGGAATTACATACAAATGCTTTCACCTTTAGAATGCCCAAAAATAAATAGATCATTTTCTGATGAAAATGATAAGATAGTAAAGATGAATTGTTGTGGGGGGAATATCCATTGAAAACAAGTCTAGGATTGGTGTACGGCGGAAAGTCAGCCGAGCACAATGTATCGCTGCAGACAGCTTTGGCTGTAACGAAAGCACTTAATACTGATAAGTTTGATATACATCCGATTTACATTACCGAAAAAGGAGAATGGCAACGAGGGCCGCTTCTGACTGAACCGGTTTCAAACGTGAAAATGCTTCAGCTGGAGCAAAACGGCACGGGCTTTGCCTTGTCATCACTGAACCGGGAAATGTTCCCGGAAGCTGCATCAGACGAAAATGCACAGATTGATGTCGTATTTCCGCTTCTGCACGGGCCGAACGGGGAAGACGGCACGATTCAAGGTCTTTTGGAGCTGTTAAACGTTCCTTACGTCGGCAACGGAGTGCTGGCATCTTCAGCCGGTATGGATAAAGTCGTCATGAAGCATTTGTTTGCCCAAGCCGGTCTTCCTCAGGCGAAGTACGCCGCTTTCTTGAAAAAAGACTGGAAACAAACGCCTGGCGACTGCTTGCAGCAGGTTGAGGAAGAATTGGGCTACCCGTGCTTTGTAAAGCCTGCGAACCTCGGATCAAGCGTCGGGATCAGCAAATGCCGCAGCCGCGAAGAGCTTGAAAAAGCATTCGAGCTGGCCTTCGAATATGACCGTAAAATCGTCGTGGAAGAAGGGATCACAGGCAGAGAAATCGAGATCGGCGTGCTCGGTAATGATGAACCGAAATGTTCCGCTGTCGGTGAAATCGCGCCGAAAACCGATTTTTACGACTACAAAGCAAAATATGAAGACGGCGACACGGATTTAATCATTCCGGCGCAGGTGACAGATGAAGAATATGCGGCGATCAGCGATATGGCCATCAAGGCGTTTAAAGCGATCGACGGCTCAGGTCTTGTCCGGGCTGATTTCTTCCTGACTAATGACGGCGAAGTGTTAATTAACGAAGTGAACACAATGCCCGGCTTCACGCCATTCAGCATGTTCCCGCTTCTGTGGAAAGAAGCCGGCGTAGAATACGGCGAACTGATCGAACAGCTGGTTGAGCTGGCAAAAGAGCGTCATGCTGAAAAACAGCTGATTAAACATACATTTTAATGAAGACGGACACTGCCTTAGACAGGGCAGTGTCTTTTCCCGTAGCAGAAAAATTTTTCAGAAAGCGAGGTGCTTCCTTTGATAAAGCGAACCGTAAAACGAATCGCCGAAATGGTCAAAGGCACACTGACGAACCCTGTATTTGAACAAACAATGATTGAAGGAGCAGCAACCGATACAAGAACACTGGAAAATAACCAGCTGTTCATTCCCTTGAAAGGCGAACATTTTAACGGCCATTCCTTTGTGCCTCAGGCATTTGAAAAAGGGGTCTCCGCAGTTCTGTGGAATCGGTCTGAGCCCAATCCGCCGAAGGAAAAGGCGGTCATTCTTGTAGAAGACACGCTTGAGGCGCTTCAGCTGCTGGCAAAAGCATATTTGCAGGAGCTGGGCACACGGGTCATTGGTGTGACCGGAAGCAATGGCAAAACAACGACGAAAGATATGCTTCACGCCGTTTTGCAAACGCAGTACCGCGTCCATAAAACCGCCGGAAACTATAATAACCATATCGGACTTCCTCTGACCGTCCTCGCCATGCCGGAGGACACAGAAATCGCCGTTTTAGAAATGGGAATGAGCGCAAAAGGCGAAATTGATTTTCTCAGCCGTCTTGCCAATCCGGAAGCGGCCGTCATAACAAATATCGGCGAATCTCATATGCAGGATTTAGGTTCAAGAGAAGGAATTGCGGAAGCAAAGCTTGAAATTATAAATGGCCTCCAAAAAGACGGCGTTCTCTTTTATTACGGAGATGAGCCGCTGCTCAGCGGAAAGCCGTATCACTGCCGGACCACGACATACGGCGCCGGGCCGGACAATGACCTCCGCCTGCAACAGGTCAGACAGACAGAAGAGGGCACCCATTTCAGAATGGAAGGCATTGACCGATCCTTCTTTATTCCCGTTCTCGGCAAGCATAATGTCATGAATGCCATGGCCGCGTACGCAGCCGGGATCTATTTCGGCATCACGCCTGATAATGCCGAAAAAGGACTGAGCAGGCTGAAAGTGACCGGAATGAGATTGGAACTGGTCAAAACGGAAAACGGAATTTCTATCGTTAACGATGCGTATAATGCAAGCCCGACGTCAATGAAAGCGGCGATTGAATTGATCGAAACGATGAAAGGCTACCGAAAAAAAATGCTCGTGCTCGGCGATATGCTTGAACTAGGAGATAATGAAGAGGCATTCCACACAGAATGCGGAGCCGCCATCCATCCGGCTGACATCGATTATGTGTTTACTTACGGTGCACTCGGCACATTCATCGCCGAAGGAGCGCGCCGAAACTTTGAAGAAGAGCGCGTCAGCCATTATAATGATAAGAAAGAGCTGCTTCAAGCCATCAAAGAAAAGGCCGATACAGGCGATTTGCTCCTGTTTAAAGCATCAAGAGGTATGAAGCTTGAAGAAATCGTTAAAGATTTATTAGAGAAGGACTGAAGAAAAAAATTGAGCTGCACTTCATAAAAATAATGAAAATGAAGAAACTACTTTTGAAGATGAGAAATAAATCTGTCCGGGCTGAAGAAACACTGCTGTCTGAAAAAGACCCCGCCCGGCGCGGGTTGAACCGGCCGGCTTCATCTGTAAAAGAGATCGGGCGGGCTGATTGAAGCCTTCTCCCTGTCTCGCCTTATTGAAAAACAAATACTGTAATGGTAAGATTAAACGTAAAGTAATTCGGGGCTTTGTATACGTATGGATACTGTCCTTTGTATAAAGGGCAGTTTTTAGTGGTAAATCACGACATTACTGAAACAGCAATTAGAAGGAGTTTGAATAATTTGACTATAACGTTTCAAGATTTTCAATTAAGTTCTGATCTCATGAAAGCAATTAATCGTATGGGATTTGAAGAAGCAACGCCGATTCAGGCACAAACGATACCGCTCGGACTTTCAAATAAAGACGTCATTGGACAAGCGCAAACAGGTACAGGTAAAACAGCTGCGTTTGGTATACCCCTTGTTGAAAAAATGAACCCCGAGTCTCCTAATATTCAAGCAATCGTAATCGCGCCAACCCGTGAATTAGCCATTCAAGTTTCTGAAGAGTTATATAAGATCGGACAAGATAAGCGTGCGAAAGTGCTTCCTATTTACGGCGGCCAGGATATCGGACGGCAGATCCGTGCATTAAAGAAAAACCCGCACATCATTGTCGGAACGCCGGGACGCCTTCTTGACCACATCAACCGCCGTACGATCCGTTTAAACAACGTGAACACGGTTGTTATGGATGAAGCGGACGAAATGCTGAACATGGGATTCATTGATGATATCGAATCCATTCTTTCAAACGTGCCGAGCGAGCACCAAACGCTTTTATTCTCAGCAACAATGCCTGCTCCGATCAAACGGATTGCAGAGCGCTTTATGACTGAGCCTGAGCACGTAAAAGTAAAAGCGAAAGAAATGACGGTTTCAAACATTCAGCAGTTCTATTTGGAAGTGCAAGAGCGCAAAAAATTCGATACGCTCACACGTCTTCTTGACATTCAGTCTCCTGAGCTTGCGATCGTTTTCGGCCGTACTAAACGCCGTGTTGACGAATTGGCGGAAGCCCTGAACCTTCGCGGATATGCAGCTGAAGGAATTCACGGCGACTTAACGCAGGCGAAGCGTATGGTAGCGCTCCGCAAGTTTAAAGAAGGTGCGATTGAAGTGCTTGTAGCGACTGACGTTGCGGCTCGCGGACTTGATATTTCAGGCGTTACTCACGTGTACAACTTTGACGTGCCTCAAGATCCTGAAAGCTATGTTCACCGTATCGGAAGAACAGGCCGCGCAGGTAAAACAGGTATGGCGATGACGTTTATCACACCGCGTGAGATAAGCATGCTGCGTGCGATTGAACAAACGACAAAACGCAAAATGGACCGCATGAAAGAGCCTACACTTGATGAAGCGCTCGAAGGACAGCAGCAGGTTACCGTTGACCGTCTTCGCACGGCAATCAGCGATAACAACCTGAACTTCTACATGACTGCCGCTGCAGAGCTTTTGGAAGACCATGATGCAGTGACAGTTGTAGCAGCTGCCATTAAAATGGCGACAAAAGAGCCGGACAGCACCCCTGTACGCCTCACTGATGAAGCGCCGATGGTCGGCAAACGCTATAAAAACCAGCGCTCTTCTAAGCGAAGAGACGGCCAAAGCGCCGGTTACCGCGGCGGAAAAGGGAAAAGCAACAACCGCTCTTCCTATGATAAAAAACGGTCAAACGACCGCCGTTCTTCCAGTGACAGACGCCAGAAAAAATCATACTAAGAAACAGAAGCGAACCCATTAAAGGGTTCGCTTTTTATCTATATGCCGGAAAGTGAATCTTTTTTGCAACAAGACCGTACTTGTATGTATGATAAGAAGCGGGAGGTAGGTATTTTGAGAGCACAGCCAAAAAATCAAATCAGTCCGAACGGCTTAAAGGTATGGCGCCTTCAAGAAGTCATCTTATCAGCCGTTTGTCTTCTTGCCGTCATTGCAGAAGCCGTCTTAAGCTATTACTTCCATTGGCCGTACTGGATCAGCGGAATTCTCGGCATCATTTGGGTCATCGGTTCGGTGATCACCATTTATGCGATACCGAAGATCAGGCACAGGATCTGGCGGTATGAAGTACATGAAAATGAAATTGATATCCAATCCGGCATTTTTATTGTCAAACGGGTCATTGTGCCGATGGTCAGGGTGCAGCACGTAGACACCTCACAGGGGCCACTCCTCAGAAAATACCGCCTGGCCTCAGTCAAAATTTCGACAGCGGCAACCGTTCACTCGATTCCGGCGCTTGAGATGGAGGAAGCAGACCGGCTGAGGGATTCCATTTCGCGTCTGGCGAGGGTGACGGAAGATGATGTCTGAACCGAAACGTCTGCATCCGGCGGCCGTGATTTTGAACTTATTTCATATTATTATCCATACCATTAAAAATATTATTCTTCCTTTCTTTTTCGTATACATCGTCAATTCAAACCACTTTATCCGCTTTTACGGCGGCATAGCACTTCTCGTATTGCTGGTATGGCTTATCGCGGCAAGTGTTATCGAGTGGAGAAAATTCACGTACCGCATTGAAGATGGCGAATTCAGAATAGAAGAGGGATTGTTTTTCACACAAAAAAGATATATCTCCATTGACAGAATTCAATCGATGAATACGAGTGCGGGCATTATTCAGCAGCTCTTTAAGCTGGTCAAGCTGCAAATAGAAACAGCCGGCGAAGGAAAAAACGCAGAAGCTGTGTTGTCTGCCATTTCTCTTAATGAGGCAGAAAAAATCAGAGAAGCCGTTTTCCAGCAAAAAGAAAAGCGCAGAGCCGAACAAGAGGAGCACCAAGAGGCTTCGGCGGAGCAGGAGCCGACTCGCGAAAAAGCCGTGCACTCTGTATACCGTATGTCTTTAGGAGAACTTCTCATGGCAGCCTCAACATCCGGCGGAATCGGCGTCATTATTTCAGCGGTCTTTGCCCTGATTTCTCAGATTGACGAAGTATTTCCGATGGATTGGTTCTATGACAGATTTTCTTTTCTGAAACATGCCAGTGTAGGAATCTACGCCGTTATCATTTTTATCGGCCTTTTTATCGCGTGGCTGTTAAGTATCGCGGGTATGATGATCAAGCATGCCAACTTTCAGGTTGAAAAAAAGGAGCATGAATTGGTCATTTCAAGAGGAATTATTGAAAAGCATCAAGTGACGATTCCGCTCCGTAAAATCCAAGCGATTAAAATAAAAGAAAATATCGTCAGGCAGCTTTTCGGATATGCGACAGTCACCATTGTCAGCGCGGGCAAATCCGGCAATGAGAAAGAGGGCCTTCAGACGATTCTGTTTCCGCTTATCCGCAAATCAAAGCTGTCCGGAATGCTTGGCGAATTTACGAAGGACTACGTGCTTGAAGAAAAGCGGCATCATCTGCCGAGAAGGTCGCTGCGGCGTTATTTGTTCCGATCCGTTATTTTTTCAGTTTTTGTGATGGTTCCGCTTTGTATCCTTTTTAAACCTTGGGGGTATTTATCGCTGTTTCTGCTTCCGGCAGAGCTTGTTTTCGGTTATGCCGCTTTTAAAGATGCGTCATGGTTTTTAAACGGGGAAAAACTCCAGCTCACCACAAGGCTGATCGGAAAGACGACAACGATTATGCTGAGAAGAAGAATGCAGATGTACGAAGTAAGCCAATCCTTTTTACAAAAAAGAAAACGGCTCGCTTCCGTTGCCACGGCTGTGAAATCAGCGAGCCACATGGATTATGTCATGCTGAGAGATGTCAGCGAGGAAGACGCAGAACGCATCAGAAGCTGGTATTCATATGAAAAAGCGGACGGTTAAAACCGCCGCTTTTTTTGATGCACGCATAGAAAAGAAAGCAAAAAACCGCCTGCCAAACCGAACAAATGCGCCATAATGTTAATATTGGAATTGATAAATGTCATCAGAACCGCAATGATGAGCAGGGTGACAATCATTTTAGACTGATCCTGGTCGATCAGCTCCTTACGGAAAACAGTCAGAAACAGATACACGCCGAACAGGCCGAAGATCGCACCGGAGGCGCCGACATGTACATAATCCAGCGGCTCGATAAGGTAAGTTCCGATATTGCCGATGATGCCGGACCCGATATACACAATAAGAAAACGGACTTTTCCGAGCATCTGCTCCAGCGGAGGCGCAAATAAGAAGATAGACATTGAATTAAACAGAAGGTGGGTAAAATTGGCATGTAAAAAAACCGGTGTGACAAGCCGCCACCATTCTCCGCCGGCAACGCCGAAATTATAGCCTGTCACTGCGTCTCCCCACATCATGACGGAATGAACGGGCATTTTAAAAAACAGCCATAACAGCGCCTGCAGGGCTAGAATACAGCTGACAGCCGGATAACGTCTGATAAAGGTCTGGAAATTTTCCGTTCGTATAAACATCGTTTGCCCCTTTGCATCTATTTTGATACTTATATAGTACCACGTTTATGAGATAAACCATTTTTTAGTACGGACTTTTTAGGAGGAATTCACATGATTTTCGGAATTGGAATAGACATCGTCGAGCTCAGCAGAATTGAAACAATGCTCAGCCGGCAGGCAAGATTCCCGCAGCGAATACTGACAGAGGCGGAATACGCCCGGTTTAAGGCGCTGTCAGACAAAAGGAAAATTGAATTTCTCGCGGGCCGTTTTGCGGCAAAGGAAGCCTTTTCTAAAGCTTACGGCACTGGCATCGGCAGCCAGCTCAGCTTTCAGGATATTGAAACGGCAAAAGACCCTTCAGGAAAGCCGGTGCTTGCCTGCGCCAAACTGGACGGCGCAGCGGCTCATGTATCCATTACGCATACAAAAGAATACGCGGCTGCTCAGGTCGTGATTGAAAGGTTGTCAAGCTAGTCTGCATATTAGCCGAACCCCTCTCATATATTTGATAGTGCATTAAGGGAGACAAGTTGTTTGAGGCTTTTATGGTACGCGTCCGTCCGTCTTTTCCCGAGGCCGTCTTTAGGGCGTACCGTTAAAGTCAAACAAGCGATTTCTTCCCTTTACATCAATTGAGAAGAAGGGGTTGAAAAAGGTGAGAAAAAGCTTTGTTTTGCTTTTAACGGGACTGCTTGCCGTCCTTATTCTTTCGGCCTGCGGCCAAAAATCACAGGAAGATATCGTGAACGGTTTAGATAAGAAGGCGAAAGAATACACTTCATACAAAGCAAAAGCCAAAATGACCATTCAAACGGGAAGTGATCCGCAAGTATACAATGTGGAAATCTGGCATAAAAAACCTTCCCTATACCGGGTCTATTTAGAAAATCCGAAAAAAGACCAAAACCAAGTCATCTTACGGAATGCCAACGGAGTATTTGTTCTCACGCCGTCCTTGAATAAGAGCTTCAGATTTCAAAGCGACTGGCCGAACAACAGCAGCCAAGTATATTTGTTTGAATCACTTGTGAAAGACGTGATCAAAGACAAAGACGCCGTTTATTCCGCCAAAGATAAAAAGTATTCATTCGAAACAAAAACAAACTATCAGCACAACAAAATGCTGCCGACACAAGTTATCACATTCAACAAAAAAGATATGAGCCCGTCGCTGGTGAAGGTGATGGACACAGACCGCAAAGTCATGGTGAAAGTCGAATTCAAAAGCTTTGAATTTAACAAACCGTTTGAAAAAGAATCATTTGATGAAAAGAAAAACATGACGCTTTCTCAAATGGACGTCGCCACAAGCGCCAAGCCGTCTGATTCATTTGCGGTAAAAACACCGCTTCAAGTGCCGGCGGGCGTCAAAAAGCTTGAAGAAAAAGATATTTCGACAGCGGACGGCAAACGTGTCGTGATGACATACGGAGGCGAAAAATCATTTACTCTCATTCAGGAAAAAGCACAGGTCGCAAAAGCAGCCTCTACCGTGACGCTGAACGGCGAACCGGTTAATCTCGGCTTTACGGTTGCCGCATTATCGGATACATCCTTAACCTGGACGTATGACGGTGTCGACTATCTCTTGTCATCGCAAGACCTTACCAAAGATGAAATGGTGGCTGCCGCCAAAAGCATGCAGGGGCAGTCATCAAAATAATCAAAAAAGAGGCCGGATGCTGTCGGTCTCTTTTTTTTGAATACATTTCACTTTGCCCGGTAATTTTAGTATGATAATAACGAAATTCAATGAAAAAAAGCTAGGAAGTGTATCGAGTGAACACAGCATCCTTTTACAGAGATACGTGGGCGGAGATCGATCTGTCTGCGATTAAAGAAAATGTCAGCCATATGAAAAAACACATCGGCGAAAACGTCCATCTCATGGCGGTTGTAAAGGCAAACGCGTACGGCCACGGAGATGCAGAAGTCGGGAAAGCCGCTCTGGAATCTGGCGCTTCATGTCTTGCCGTTGCCATTTTAGATGAGGCGATTTCATTGAGAAAACGCGGCATCACAGCACCGATCCTCGTGCTTGGCGCTGTGCCGCCTGAGTATGTACAGGCTGCTGCCGAATATGACGTGACCTTGACGGGCTACTCCGTTGAATGGCTGCAGGAAGCGGCCCGCCACCTCGGCAGTGAAACAGTCTCTTTTCACCTGAAAGTCGATACGGGAATGAACAGGCTCGGCGTAAAAACAGAAGACGAGGTGCAAATCGTTTTAAAAATCCTCAGCCAAAATCCCGGCTTAGTATGTACAGGCGTTTTTACCCATTTTGCCACCGCGGATGAAAAGGACAGAAGCTATTTTCACATGCAGTTTGACCGTTTCAAAAAACTGATTGCCCCCCTTCCTTTAAAGGAACTGATGGTGCATTGTGCAAACAGCGCCGCGGGTCTCCGTCTGAAAAAAGGCTTTTTTAATGCGGTCCGCTTCGGTATCGGCATGTATGGGCTTCGTCCGTCAGCGGAGATCACAAACGAAATTCCGCTTCGATTAAAGCAGGCTTTCACGTTCCATTCCACCCTGTCTCATGTGAAAAAAATTCATAAAGGGGAAAGCGTCAGCTACGGCGCCACGTACACGGCTCATAAAGACCAATGGATCGGAACCGTTCCCGTCGGTTACGCAGACGGCTGGCTTCGCAAGCTTCGGGGGACAGCTGTCCTCATCAACGGCAAACGGATGAATATCGCCGGAAGAATCTGCATGGATCAATTTATGGTGGAATTAGACCAATCCTATCCGCCGGGCACAAAAGTGACCTTGATCGGCAGTCAAAAAGAAGAAACGATTACGATGGACGAAATCGCCGGACGCCTTGAAACGATTAACTACGAAATTCCTTGTACGATTAGTTCCCGCGTTCCCCGTATGTTTTTGGAAAATGGGAGTATAATGGAAGTAAGAAATCCTTTGCTGCAAGAAAATACAAACAAATAGCCATTATCCAGAAAAAGAGAATTTATAAAACCGCTTTGCTTGGCGTTTGAATAGTGGTATCATTATGTTTGGATGGATGAATGAATGGTCGTATCCGTAAGTTTGGTGGAGGTGTATGTTTTTTGTCTGAATCCAGCGCAAGAACCGAAATGAAAATCAGCTTGCCTGAAAACTTAGTAGCTGAATTGGATGGTGTAGCGATGCGGGAGAAACGAAGCAGAAACGAACTGATATCACAAGCAGTGAGAGCGTATGTCAGCGAACGGACAACACGCCATAACCGTGATTTAATGAGACGCGGGTATATGGAAATGGCGAAAATCAACTTGAATATTTCTTCTGAGGCTCACTATGCTGAGTGCGAAGCAGAAACGACCGTTGAGCGCTTAGTCAGCGGAGGCTAATCATTTTGATTGTTAAGCGCGGCGATGTTTATTTTGCTGATTTATCTCCTGTTGTTGGCTCAGAACAAGGCGGCGTACGCCCGGTTTTAGTGATTCAAAATGATATCGGAAATCGCTTTAGCCCGACTGCTATTGTTGCAGCCATAACAGCACAAATACAGAAAGCGAAATTACCAACCCACGTCGAAATTGATGCAAAACGCTACGGTTTTGAAAGAGATTCCGTTATTTTGCTGGAGCAAATTCGGACGATTGACAAGCAAAGGTTAACGGATAAAATAACTCATCTGGATGATGAAATGATGGATAAGGTTGATGAAGCCCTGCAAATCAGTTTGGCACTCATTGATTTTTAGTAATATCTTCCCGGTTGCTCATATAGAGCAACTTTTTTTGTTTTCGAAAAACATTAGCGCTATAATGAATAGATAATCAAACAAAATTGTTGTTTTGTGTCGGGAGGTCATTGAAATCCATGTCGAATCAAGATATTTACCAGTTTATTATCGACCAGCATGATGAATTGCTTCATACTTGGACAAGCAAATTAAAAGAAGTAGGCAATCAGGAAGATTATCAG
This sequence comes from Bacillus sp. ISL-51, assembly GCF_018613535.1. Lineage (GTDB taxonomy): Bacteria > Bacillota > Bacilli > Bacillales > Bacillaceae > Bacillus. The sequence continues at coordinate 80,683 of NZ_JAGGQB010000004.1, read as the reverse complement.
TTTAACAATCAAATATATATAAATATCTGCAAGGATTATATAGACATTCTTTTACTGTCATCGAAGGATGAAGAAGCAGCGGAAGAACAGATCAGCCAGCTTGCTCTGCGCGCGGTGCAGCTCGGCCTGTCGCTGAAACTTCTGTCCGCCACCCTGTCAGAGTTTTGGAAGCTGCTTTACGAAACAATGGTTGACCATGCTGCGGCCGATCAGGACAGAGCGGCGTTAATTTTGCAGATTGACAGCATTTTCAATCCGATTAACACAGAAATTTTCAATCAGTATTCCATCTCTTGGGAAAAGACGGTATCCCTTCAAAAAATCGCGCTTCAGGAGCTGTCGGCGCCGCTCATCCCAGTGTTTGAGCACGTGACTGTTATGCCGCTTGTCGGAACGATTGATACGGAGCGTGCGAAGCAGATTATGGAAAACCTTTTGAACGGCGTCGTCAAACATCGCGCGCAGGTCGTATTGATTGATATTACAGGCGTGCCGGTCGTCGATACGATGGTCGCGCATCACATCATTCAGGCATCAGAAGCGGTAAGGCTTGTCGGAGCGAAATGCCTGCTAGTCGGAATCCGTCCGGAAATCGCGCAAACGATCGTTAATCTGGGAATTGATTTGTCGCAGGTTATTACGAAGAATACCCTTCAAAAAGGAATTCAAACAGCGCTGGAGATGACAAATCGAAAAATCGTTTCATTGGGGGAATAACATTGTGAGACATCCAAAAATCCCGATTCTGAAACTGTATAACTGCTTATTAGTATCCATTCAATGGGAACTCGACGATCAAACTGCTTTGCATTTTCAAGAGGACCTGCTGAACAAAATTTATGAAACCGGCGCAAATGGGGTCGTGATTGATCTTACATCCGTTGACATGATTGACTCATTTATCGCAAAAGTTCTCGGAGACGTCATTACCATGTCAAAACTGATGGGTGCCAAAGTGGTATTAACGGGGATTCAGCCCGCTGTAGCGGTAACGCTGATTGAACTGGGAATCTCACTTGAAGAAATCGAAACAGCGCTCGATTTGGAGCAAGGGCTTGAGACATTGAAGCGGGAATTGGGGGAATAGCGATGAACGACCAATCCTGTGTAAAAATCATGACAGAATGGGATATCGTAGCCGCCAGACAGCTTGGCCGCAATGTTGCGAAGGAATTAGGCTTCGGGACGGTGGATCAGGCCAGAATCACGACGGCAATCTCAGAATTGGCCAGAAACATTTATTTATATGCCGGCAAGGGCCAGGTGAGCATCGAACGAGTAAACGACAGAGGAAAAAAAGGCCTTAAAATCATAGCGGAAGACAAAGGACCCGGAATCCCCGATATCCGTAAAGTGATGGAAGACGGCTTTTCAACGTCAGGCGGACTGGGAGCTGGGCTTCCGGGTGTAAAAAGACTGATGGATGAATTCAGCCTGCAATCTGTTGCAGAGGAAGGAACAGAGATTCAAGCCGTAAAATGGCTTCGGTAGGAGGTAAAAACGTGGATTTCAGGGAGGTTATTGAGCAGCGGTATCACCAGCTGCTTAGCCGTTATATAGCCGAATTAACGGAAACATCTTTATATCAAGCTCAAAAATTCAGCCGAAAAACGATTGAACATCAAGTTCCTCCGGAGGAAATTATAAGCATCCACCGAAAAGTAGTGAAGGAGCTGTATCCGGATTTGCCGGAAGATGTTTTTCATTCGCTGGATTTTTTAATAGAAGTCATGATTGGCTACGGGATGGCCTATCAGGAACATCAAAGCCTGAGAGATATCCAGCAGGAGCTGCGCTCAGAGATTGAAATCGCCGCAAATGTCCAGCAAACGCTGCTCGGTACAAAAATTCCCGATGAAGAAGAGCTGGATATCGGCGCAATCAGCGTTCCCGCTAAACAAATGAGCGGTGATTATTATCACTTCGTCAAAGACAAGGAATCTATTAACATTGCGATAGCCGATGTGATTGGGAAAGGAATCCCCGCCGCTTTGTGCATGTCGATGATTAAGTATGCCATGGACTCTTTGCCTGAGATCGGCATTCACCCCTCCCAAGTGCTGAAAAATCTTAACCGCGTTGTAGAACAAAATGTGGACGCAAGCATGTTTATCACCATGTTTTATGCAAACTACAATACGAAAAGCCACCAATTTACATATGCTTCAGCCGGGCATGAGCCGGGCTTCTACTACTCCGAAAAAGAAAACAAGTTTTATGATTTAGAGGCAAAGGGATTGGTGCTGGGGATATCTCAGGATTTTGATTACGACCAATATGAACAGCACATGGACAAGGGAGACATGATCGTTCTCTTTTCTGACGGCGTCACCGAATGCCGGACAGAAAATGGTTTCCTAGAACGCCGCGACATTCAGAACATGCTGGAAGAGCACATGGAATGCTCCGCGCAGGACATGGTCAAAAATATTTACAACAGCCTGCTGCAGCTTCAGGATTTTCAGCTGCATGATGATTTTACGTTAATTGTTTTAAAAAGAAAGGTTTAAAGAAACAGCATCTCGGGTAATTAACCATTAGCATTAGTAAGGATAACTTTCAGAGGTGATACGATGAATTTAAAAGTAGATATGAAGCAGAATCTTTCAGATATACAGGTCAATATCGCTGGAGAAATTGATGTATACTCAGCTCCGGTCGTTCGTGAAAAGCTGATGCCCCTGGCAAGCGAGGGAAAAGACATGAGAATCTGCTTAAAAGATGTGAACTATATGGACAGTACGGGTTTAGGCGTATTTGTAGGCGTGTTTAAAACGGTCAGTAAGGAAGGCGGCTCCATGAAGCTTGAAAATCTTTCTGACCGTCTCGTTCGGCTGTTTGAGATCACTGGGCTTAAGGACATCATTGATATTTCGGCAAAGTCAGAAGGTGGCGTGCAATGAAGACATCAGTTGATTATATAGAAATGAAGATTCCGGCCGAACCGGAATATGTAGGAATCGTCCGGCTTACACTTTCAGGTGTCGCAAGCAGAATGGGCTATACCTACGATGAAATTGAAGATTTGAAAATTGCTGTCAGTGAAGCCTGTACAAACGCTGTTCAGCATGCTTACAAAGATGACAGCAAGGGTGAAGTATCCGTACGATTCGGTGTGTTTGAGGATCGGCTTGAGGTAATTGTCGCGGATCAGGGAGACAGTTTTGATTTCGATCAAAAGCATCAGAATCTCGGACCGTACACACCTTCGCACACAGTCGATCAATTATCAGAAGGAGGGCTCGGTCTATATTTAATGGAAACGCTCATGGACGAAGTCAAAGTTCAAAGCAACTCTGGCGTCACCGTGGCGATGACAAAGTATTTACATGGGGAGCGAGTTGATCATGGCACAACCATCAAAAACTACGAAACTAACTAAAGATGAAGTTGATCGGCTCATACGCGAATTTCAAATAAATGATAATAAAGAAGCCCAGGAAACACTCGTCGAAGTGTATACCAATCTTGTCGAAATGCTGGCGAAGAAATATTCAAAAGGCAAAAGCTTTCACGAAGACCTTCGCCAAGTCGGGATGATCGGGCTGCTCGGCGCCATCAAAAGATATGATCCTGAAGTCGGAAAAGCATTTGAAGCCTTTGCGATCCCGACCATAATCGGAGAAATTAAACGCTTCCTCAGGGACAAAACATGGAGCGTCCACGTTCCGAGACGGATCAAGGAGCTCGGCCCTCGAATTAAAATGGCGGTTGATCAGCTGACGACAGATACGCAGCGATCACCGAAAGTCGAAGAAATCGCAGCCTATCTCGACGTGTCCGAAGAGGAAGTGCTGGAAACGATGGAGATGGGGAAAAGCTATCAGGCCCTGTCTGTCGATCACAGCATCGAGGCGGACGCGGACGGAAGCACCGTCACCATTCTCGACATTGTCGGTTCCCAAGAAGAAGGATACGAACGCGTCAACCAGCAAATGATGATCAAAAGCGTGCTTCATGTGCTGTCTGACCGTGAAAAACAAATTATTGATTTAACATTTGTGCAAAATAAAAGCCAAAAAGAAACAGGGGACATTCTCGGAATATCTCAAATGCACGTCTCGCGCTTGCAGAGAAAAGCGGTGAAAAAACTGAGAGAGGCCTTGATTGGAGATCCCTCCATGGAGCTAATGTAATGATTCAGGTTGAAGAAAACGAACATGTTCAAACTCTTGTATACCAACTAAATAAAGAAGGCAAGTCCGTTTGCGGCGACAGCTTTTTTATGAAGGCGAATGAAGAGGAACTAGTATGTGCGGTAGCGGACGGCCTCGGGAGCGGATCACTTGCCAACGAGTCCTCATCAGCCATTAAAGACATCGTTGAATCCTATGCAGACGAGGACGTGGAAAGCATCATCGAACGGTGCAACCAAGCGATGAGAAACAAAAGAGGAGCGACTGCCTCCATCTTAAAAATCAATTTCATCAAAAGGCAGCTGACGTACTGTTCAATCGGGAACGTCCGTTTCTTTCTGCAATCCCCATCTGGCGACAGCTTTCATCCTCTGCCGATCTCAGGTTACCTGTCAGGCAAACCGCAGAGATACAAAACTCATACGTCATCATACGAAAAAGGAGCGAAATTCATCATTCACACTGATGGGTTAGATGTTCCGAATATCCGCTCCTATTTAAAACAAGGGCAATCAATAGATGACATATCAAATTCGCTTCACATGTACACAACGTCAAGAAAAGATGATTTAACCTATATTCTCGGGCAGCTTTTATCGTAAGGCTGCTTTTTTTATGTTCAGCCGTTTTTTGATACACTAGAGGAAGAATGAAGAGATGGAGGCTTTGGTGATATGGAAACGTTAGCCCTTTTGAAAAAACAAATTGCTGCAGAAACAGCTTTATCACAAAAAAACGTCGAAAGTGTAATCCGCCTGCTTGAAGACGGCAACACCGTCCCGTTTATCGCACGATACCGAAAAGAACAGACAGGTTCAATGGACGAGGTGCAGATTCAGACGATCTCTGAGCGCTGGCAATACATTCAAAACCTGAGCCAGCGGAAAGAAGAAGTGATCAGATTAATCTCCGAGCAGGACAAGCTGACAGACGAGCTGAAGCAAAAAATCGAACAGGCCGTCAAGCTCCAGGAAGTCGAGGATTTGTACCGCCCCTTCAAACAAAAACGGAAAACAAAAGCGACCGTCGCCAAAAGCAAAGGGCTTGAACCGCTTGCCGAATATATTCTTTCCCTGCCGAAAGATAACCGCCTTCACGAAACGGCTGATCAATACATAAGTGCAGAAAAAGAAGTGGCTTCAAGAGAAGAAGCCATCGAAGGCGCGAAGCACATTATAGCCGAACAAATCTCGGACGATCCTTATTTCAGAAAATGGATACGCCAAGAAACCTTCAAAAAGGGAATCCTCACATCTGCGGCAGGAAAATCAGCCGGGGATGACGAGAAAAACGTCTACGAAATGTATTATGAATATGAAGAGCCGATTCAAAAAGTCGTACCTCACAGAGTGCTTGCGATGAACCGGGGCGAAAAAGAAGGCATCTTAAAGATTGGGATCGAACCGCCCGCCGATCAAATAAAGGCCTATTTGGAAAAGCACATCATTAAACACCGCGATACACCGGTCAGGGAAACGCTGAAAGAAGCCATTGACGATGCGTACAAACGCCTGATCCAGCCGGCCATTGAGCGTGACATCCGCAAAGAGCTGTCAGAGAAAGCAGACGCGCAGGCGATCCATATTTTCTCTGAAAACCTGCGCAAGCTCCTGCTGCAGCCGCCGATGAAGGGAAAGGTTGTGCTCGGCGTCGATCCGGCCTTCCGCACAGGGTGCAAATTAGCCGTCGTCGACGAAACGGGAAAGGTGCTCAAAATCGACGTTATTTACCCGCACGCTCCCGTGAAAAAGACAGCGGAAGCGCGGGAAAAAGTGAAAACCATTTTGGAGAAGTACGAAGTCGAGGTCGTGGCGATCGGAAACGGTACGGCATCCAGGGAGACGGAGCAATTTACGGTTGATCTGCTAAAAGAAACGGAGCGGGACATTTATTATGTGATCGTCAATGAGGCCGGCGCAAGCGTCTATTCTGCGTCTGAGCTGGCGCGGGAAGAATTCCCTGATTTTCAGGTTGAAGAGCGCAGCGCCGTCTCAATCGCGCGGAGATTGCAGGACCCGCTGGCCGAACTCGTCAAAATTGATCCGAAATCAGTCGGCGTCGGCCAATATCAGCATGACGTCAGCCAAAAGCAATTAAACGAATCTCTCCGTTTTGTTGTTGAAACCGTCGTTAACCAAGTCGGCGTAAACGTCAATACCGCATCAGCCGCTCTGCTTCAATATGTAGCTGGATTATCCAAGACAGTTGCCGGCAACATCGTTAAAAAACGGGAGGAACTCGGCAAATTTACAAATCGCAAAGAGCTGAAAGACATCCCGCGTCTCGGCGCGAAAACGTATGAGCAATGCATCGGCTTTTTGAGGGTGCCGGACGGAAAAGAACCGCTCGACCGAACAGGCATTCACCCGGAAAGCTATAAAGAAACTAAGGACCTGCTTAAAAAACTCAAGCTCACAACAAGCCAGATCGGAAGCGCTGATCTAAAAGAGAAGATCAGCAAGCTGCCGCTGTCTGAAACGGCGCAAGAGCTCGGAATAGGGGAAATCACGCTGGCAGATATTTGCGGGCAGCTGACAAGGCCTGAGCGCGATCCGCGTGATGAAGTACCGAAGCCGTTACTGAAAAAAGACGTCCTTCAGCTTGAGGATTTAAAGGAAGGAATGGAACTGCAAGGCACCGTCCGCAACGTTGTAGACTTTGGCGCATTCGTCGATATCGGCGTCAAACAAGACGGGCTTGTGCATATATCCAAACTGAGCAATCAATTCGTCAAACACCCTCTCGACGTCGTATCGGTCGGAGACATCGTCACCGTATGGGTGGAAGGGGCAGACGTGCAAAAAGGCAGAGTGTCACTGTCTATGGTAAAATAAAAGCACTGCTTACGAGCAGTGTTTTTTTCTATAAAAATACCAGCATTGGTTCAAAAGCTTAATTTGATAATTATCCTTTTCTAAAAATGCTTTTTGCATTTGTTTCATCAGCCAATTCGGCATGGCTCATTCCTCCTCAGCTTTTAGTAAGAGGGCGGTTTTAACACATTGTATGCGAACGGTAAATTGTCCCGTTCAATGTTTTTAATGCGAGGTGCACAATGGATAACGAACAACTTCAAAAGCTGACAGAAGACATCTCTGCCGTTTATTTCGAAAAACCGTTCCGTCACCGGGCATTGTTTAATGATCGGCTGAAAACGACGGGAGGCAGATACCTGCTGTCTTCCCATAACATTGAATTGAACCGGAAATATTTACTTGAACACGGCCGAACAGAGCTGGAAGGCATCATCAAACACGAACTGTGCCATTACCATCTTCATCTTGAAGGGAAGGGGTACAAGCACAGGGACAAAGACTTCAGAGAACTGCTTCAGAAAGTAGGGGCGCCGAGATTCTGCACGCCGCTTCAAACAAAAAAAGTACAAAAGAAAACATATATGTATAGATGCACGGCTTGCGGCCAACAGTATATAAAGAAGCGGGCGATGAATCCGGAAAGATATGCCTGCGGAAAGTGCAAAGGAAAAATCAAAAGAATTTTGTAAAAAGGCTTGACTCATTTCGGTGTCCTATGTTAAATTATAAAAGTCGTTGAGAGACAACAATACTTTCTCGAAAAAACAATTGTTGCTTCTTGACACTATATGTCGCATCATATATAATGAAGAAAGTCTGATTATTCCACAGTAGCTCAGTGGTAGAGCTATCGGCTGTTAACCGATCGGTCGCAGGTTCGAATCCTGCCTGTGGAGCCATATGGAGAAGTACTCAAGTGGCTGAAGAGGCGCCCCTGCTAAGGGTGTAGGTCGTGTAAGCGGCGCGAGGGTTCAAATCCCTCCTTCTCCGCCAGATAAGTTCTCAACCAGACGGCCCGTTGGTCAAGCGGTTAAGACACCGCCCTTTCACGGCGGTAACACGGGTTCGAATCCCGTACGGGTCACCACTTACCTTCGTTGGGCTATAGCCAAGCGGTAAGGCAACGGACTTTGACTCCGTCATGCGTTGGTTCGAATCCAGCTAGCCCAGCCATTTTTATTTGTAACAATCACTTTTATAGAGCGAGCCATTAGCTCAGTTGGTAGAGCATCTGACTTTTAATCAGAGGGTCGAAGGTTCGAGTCCTTCATGGCTCACCATTTGTTTTTCGCGGGTGTGGCGGAATTGGCAGACGCGCTAGACTTAGGATCTAGTGTCTTACGACGTGGGGGTTCGAGTCCCTTCACCCGCACTTTATTTTTAAAGTGTTTATCACTAGCTTTCATGCTTAGTGGAAAAACAATTTCATAGTCACGCGGTCGTGGCGGAATGGCAGACGCGCTAGGTTGAGGGCCTAGTGGGTGAATAACCCGTGGAGGTTCAAGTCCTCTCGGCCGCATCCCAATAATACCAAGGGTTTAACCACCTTTGGTATTATTTTTTTGTGCGGAAAATACGGCTATGGAAGAAGACTTGCTCACCAAAACTCACCAGTTACTTAAAGTAATCATCCAAACGGTCAGCAGTTTCCTTCTGTTTATTAGGAAAAAGATGTCCGTAAGTATTCATTGTAAAAGAAACGGAACTATGTCCTAATCGTTCTTTTATTACTAAATAATCTTCCCCTTGATGGATTAGTAAGGCTACATGGGAATGTCTCAGATCATGGAAACGAATAGGCTCAACATTTCCTCTTTGACAAATCTGTTTTATTTTTCTGCTGAAAATATCTTTGGTAGGAGGTCTGTCTTTGTATTGGAACATATAAGTTTCTTCTGATTGATGAATTCTTTGAACTGATCGGGAGTCCAAAATTTCATCTGTTTCTTTACAACACTTAAATTTTTCACTTTTTCACATGGATTTTTGATTAAAACATCTTCTACGATACCTATATCAAAAATTTTGCTGAGAATGATCATTGTGTTATTAATTGTTTTGTTTTCAAGTCCTTTATTAATTAGTGATTTTTGAAAGTCTTGAATTTCATTATGGGTAACTTTTTTGACGATACAATTTTCAAAATACGGTATGATATGTTTTTCTATTGTGTATTTTTCAATATTTTAAAATAAATCTCCAATTGCATTGAAAACGTTCCTTATCAATATGGCACTTAACATAAAGAAAGAGCACAATTCTTACTTCAGAATTGCGCCCGATTGTTTAACAATTTTATTTTATTTACGTTCATTAATATTGGAGATATTAATAGAAAACTCCCCAAAACTCAATTGTCCTAAAGCAAATTTCGTACTTTGAACAAATATATGTTCATTTTTAGTTAGTTCACGTTTTGCTACCTTTTCAATCCATTCATGCTCTATGTCTAAACTGTCTAAAACATGCTTTTGTTTTGAAAAAGCTTCATAGTATCTTAATCCAAATTTTCTTTGGGAGATAGCATTAATATGAATGCCATCTGGATTTGCTGTTAAGCCTTTTGATGTTACAAAATAGCAATTTTTTTCGGTATGAGCAACTTTAGATAATATCTGGTTGATTTGTTTATATTCTACAGCGCTTTTTCCAAATCCGACTTCTCCAAGGTAATGTCCCAACTCACCGATAATAATCGGGATATCTGGTGCATTCAATTCTTCTCTCAAATGTTTAAATAATGAAAGCAATTTTTCTTCATATGTCTTATAACGTTCTCCGTAACTGTCGCTTTCTCCTTGATGCCACAGAATTCCCACTATTTCACTTGTTTCCATAGCGAATTTTGCTTCAGAAATCGCATGTCTTGTTAATAGTCCATCAATTGTCCACTCATCAATAGAGCTTCCTCCTTCAGCACATGGTATCAACCCAATGGACTCACCCGGATGATCCTCCGTCCAAGCCTGAGCAAAAGAGGCTGCTGGCCCAACACCAGATACGTGGCGATCAAAATTAAGCGGTTCTGCCATCATTTGCCACCTGCCGTTTCGCAACATATTTATATGCTCATTATAAATCAGCGCTACATCCTCAATAAATCCTCTACCTGCCATATTTGATTGTCCGATTAATAATATAGATTTCATTGAAAAACCTTCTTTCTTTGTTTGCATAAACAGGATTAAGAGTATCCTTAATTAGACTTTTTAGTCAAGTCGATTTTGTCTTTATTCAACTAAATGGTCCGATTCATTTTGTGTGAAATCCTGCGAATAAGCGAGTATTCGGGAGATATTCGTATTAAATTGAGGGAGTTTAAGTATATTTATTCACATTTTCATATCGATTTTAACACGAATATCGCATCACAAAAACAAGTAGTCATGGACGTAGTATCCGAGTTAGGCTTCGATGCAGTAGACAGTGGTTCTTTAAGTGACTCTTGGAGACAGCAGCCAGGAACTCCTGCTTATTGCACAGAGCTAACAAAAGATGAACTCAGGAAGGCTTTGAAAGAGGCGAAAAAAGAAAAAGCACCATTACTTCGCGACAAAGTGATGGGAATATTTGCGGAGAAAAAAGGTGTTGAATTTTCCCACGAGGATGTTGTGAATCTAAACAGAGAAATATACAATTCATAAAAACAAAGGGTGCACTCAGTTAGAGCGCACCTTTTTGTATATCATGTATACTCATAAATTTACAGATGTGTGTTTGCTTCTTTCTTTTTTTTCGCCAAAGGTTCTTTTTCCTGAGTATGCAGCTTTTTATTTCGCTTTTAAATTAAATTCTTCTCTGACGGATTTATTGTTTTTTTTAACCATAATTGATATAAACGTATAGAAATGATGGCAAATGAATATAAGGAGTGTAATGAAAACAAGCTTTCATCACCAGTGATATGGATTTATAATGTTGAGGGCCTAGTGGGTGAATAACCCGTGGAGGTTCAAGTCCCCTCGGCCGCATCTCAATGATACTAATGATTGAAGACCTTTGGTATTTTTTTTGTGTGAAAAATGACTCGCCCCCATTCACATAATGTTTTAAGGGGTTTATGCCGAAATTTACATTGTCCCATATAGATGCTCAAAAATATCACGGTCTGCTTTTTTATTGCACTAGAAGTCAAAATTCTTTACCGATCGTTCTTAAATATGCTATTATAAAAAACAGGTTAGATCTAACTACTTTGCTACTCAAATGAGAATGATCATTCTCTAATTGTTGTTTGAATGAGGGAGGGATGAATGTATAAGGTTGTGCTTCTAGTACATCAATGATTCTCAGTCCTTTCCCTGAATATGTTCGAAGGTGGGATTACATGGCTAGAAATAAAGAATTTGATGAAAAGAAGGCATTAAGAAAAGCAATGACCCTTTTTTGGGAACAGGGCTATGAAAAAACATCCATGCAAGACTTGGTGGATCATATGGGCGTTCACCGCAGAAGTATTTATGATACATTTGGCGACAAACATACTTTATTTATGCGAGTCTTAAATCATTATGTAGAAATAATGGAAGTTCGAATGAAGAATGAAGTGAAAACAGAATTAACAGTGAAGCAGGCGATACGAAAATTATTTGAAATGGTGATTGATTCGACAGATCATCAGCCAAAAGGGTGTTTAGCTGTTAATGCAGCTGTTGAGTTATCTCTAATTGATGAGGAAGTTGCGAAAAAAACGACAGAGATTTTTATCAATACAGAAGCCTTATTATTTGATCTGCTTAAACATGGTCAAGATCAAGGTGAAATTCCTAAACACAATGACATCAAAGGGCTTTCTCAATTTATTCATAATTCACTTGTAGGAATACGAGTATTAGCAAAAACGACAAATGATAAAGAGAAATTAGAAAGTATTATTGATTTGACTTTGTCGACACTAGATTAAATCTATTTTGTGATATCGTTTAATTCATTAATAATATGGTTTCAAGGAGAGAATGATATGAAGTATACAGTTATTACAGGAGCAAGCTCAGGTATTGGATATGAGACAGCATTAGCATTTGCTGCTCGTGGCAAAAACCTCATTATTGTGGCTAGAAGATTAGATAAATTGGAAGAGCTTAAATCAAAAATTCAGAATATCAATTCCGATTTAGATGTGATCATTCGTACAAGTGATTTATCTGACACAGCCCAGGCATATACACTTTATGAGAATTTAAAGGAATATCAAATTGAAACGTGGATTAACAATGCTGGTCTTGGTGAATCTTCTTCTGTGACGGATCAGAATTTAGAAAAAGTAGAATCCATGTTACGTCTTAATATAGAGTCATTGACAATCCTTTCTACACTATTTGTGCGTGATTATTCTCATGTAGAGGGAACTCAGTTAATAAACGTATCCTCTGCACTCGGATATGCAACTTATATTGGTGGTATTACCTATTCTGCATCTAAATATTTTGTTAGTGCATTTACAGAAGGGCTTGCAAAAGAACTAGAGCTTAAAAGTACAAAAATGAAGGCGAAAGTTTTAGCACCAGCAGTGACAGAAACAGAATTTGAGAGAACTGCACAGGATGTAGAAGAATTTGATTACAAAAACTTTATGCCTAAGTATCACACAGCTAAGCAAATGGCTGGTTTTATGCTAGAGCTTTATGACAATAATAAAGTCGTAGGTATTGTAGATGAAAGCTACAACTTCAATTTAGGAGATCAAATCTATCCAATACTAGGCGTTTAATGTGTGAACAAAGGATATATAAGTAAAAAACCCTTTAGAATGATTCTTTGCAGTATCGATTCAAAAAAATGCAATCATTTGAGAATGATCGTTCTAAAAAAGAGGAAAGTACCAAATGAATAAAAAGGAAGTTTTGTGAGTATTTAAGGTTTAGGTGGTGGATTGATCCTAATAAAGTTACCCTCCATCTAAACGTTTAGAATCAATATAAGAACCTTATAAAAAGAAAGATATTGAGGATAGAAAATTGAGGTAGACAGTGAAAATCATAAAAGTAAGGGAAAAAATTTTAAAAAGCAACTCTACGGAAGGGTGCTAATGAAAAAATGAAAACACTCATGAAAGCAGCTCAGATCACGAAGTACTCAAAAAATCTCCATGCCCAAATCAATGACATTCCAATTCCAGAAATCGATGACAACGAAGTCTTGGTAAAGGTCAAAGCTGCTGCGGTCAATCCACTCGAAATGTTGATTATTACAGGTAGCGTCAAACTAATTCAAGATTATGAATTCCCATTAACGCTAGGTAATGAATTGACAGGTGTGATCGAAAAAGTCGGAAAAAATGTGACAGACTTTCACGCAGGAGATGCCATCTATACACGTCTTCCGGTAGAAAAAATTGGAGCTTTTGCGGAATATGCTGCAATTGACGCTGCCGCAATTGCACCAATGCCAAAAAACTTGTCCTACGTGGAAGCCGCTGCTGCACCACTGGCTGGACTCACAGCGTATCAAGGTCTACATGAAGAACTTGAGGCGCAGTCTGGTAAATCTGTTTTCATACCAGGTGGATCAGGAAGCTTTGGTCAAATGGCTGTTCCAATCGCAAAGGCAATGGGCCTAAATGTCATTGTTAGCGGCAGTTCAGAAACGCGCGAACGCACTCTGGAAATGGGTGCCGATCAATATTTTGATTATTCAACAGAAAACTATGTTGACTTGTTATCGAATGTGGATTACGTGATTGATACACTGGGTCCTAAAGAGTTTGACAGTGAATTGAGTATCATCAAACCGGGCGGAAGATTGCTCTCTCTTCGTACGGGACCAAATAAACGTTTCGGAAAAGACCGAAATTTTCCATTGTGGAAACAAAAGCTATTTGCCCTTGCTGGTGCAAAGTATGACCGCAAAGCTAAGAAACACGACGTCGAATACCGTTTTATATTCGTTCGTTCTGAAGGCGCACAACTTAAAGAGATTACCAAACTCATTGAAGAGAACAACATTGTTCCAGCAATTTATCCAACACTATTTACCATAGACAACATAAATGAAGCACTAGAACTAGTCGCAAATGGGCGACCAATAGGAAAAGTGATTATTCATTTTTAAGGGGAACTGCAAGAAACAAAAGGCTTACAATAACCGCAATAATTCCAGACAAAGGCAGATTCGTTAGGAGCAATCGTATAGCCAAGTACTTCTTTGGAAACCGGCTTCGCGAATGCCAACCGCAATATAGACAGCTTCTTTTGATTCCCCGTAAACTAGAGCTTGAACAAGATCTGTTGTAAACCAATTCAAAGAAAGACCTTCTTTCTTTGAATTGGTTGTGGTGACTTAAATCTAAAAGAAAAGGTCTTCCTTTTTGTATTTCTTCATTTACACAAGATATTTTACGCTCTCAATTGAAGTATATCTTTTCACAATCTTAGTGAGAGATCCTAACTTATAATTAATTAACCATTAAATTGATTGTTTTATACCTTTGAACCATACAGATTTGATTGACAAAGTATCTGTTATATTGGTCGTCGGATCGCCGTTTACGAGTACAAAGTCAGCACGCATACCTTCGGCAATACGACCGCGATCATCAAGACAAAAGCAACGGGCCGTTTTTGAAGTAGCCGACTGAAGAGCTTCTATTGGAGTAAATCCCGCCTTAACCAGCAATTGCATTTCATGATGAACGCTGGCACCGTGAGCAAGACCACCAAGATTCGGAACAGGAACCGGGGAGACATCAGTCCCGACCAAAATATCTACACCCGCATTGTGAAGATCCATCACATTTTGAAAGCTATTCTCCATACTGCCTTGGGGAAAGGTATTAAAGCTTGAGTTCAAAACGTCAATCCATTCTGGACTTAATTTGGAATATACACGTGGATCATCTGCTAATACCGATGCCGAATTTCCAAGAATCGATGAGTTCAATACCAGGCATGGTGTGACAAAAGCACCTGACTCAGCTATAGAACTAACCAACTTGGACGTTGATTCGGGCCTGTCAATAAACAAATGGCCCAAACCATCTACTCCAATATTGATGGCTTCTTGGGAAGATTGAGCTGTCAATACATGGGCAATGACGATTTTATTCGACTTGTGAGCTTCATCAACAGCTGCTTTTAAAATAGCGTCACTTAAAACAGGCAGTCCTGGAGCGCCCATGACAGTACCTTCTTCAATCATAATCTTAATGAAGTCGGCTCCATTTTTAACTTGGGTATGCACATGCTTGATGGCTTCTTTCACAGTAGTCACTTGAGGAATTTCTTCGTGATCATGAGCGTATGCAGCAAGCATAGCCTCTCTGTCTTCCCTCGATAGCTTTTCTAATTCTTTCAAGACAAATTCAGGAATTTCATCTCCATCTGGTAACAGTTCATCTGGATGACCGCCCGGTGCAGTGATCGCAGTACCAGTAGAACGAACGTCGGCGACATCAACCAAATCTTTCAACTGGATCTCACGCCCTCTTTTAGTAAAATCGCCGTTCATTTCGAGTTCGGTTGTCACACCAAATTTTAAAGCATCCCTTAGTCCACCAATAGAAGTGTGAACATGTGCATCAATCAAACCAGGAAGTAAAGTTGCATTATCCGCATTGAAGATTGTTGCATTTTCTGGAATATCTTTGCCCACTGCAATAATTTTTTCTCCTTTGATAACAATATTTCTTGCATCGATAACCTTTTCCCCATCGAAAATACGAACATTTGTAATTGCCGTAACTTTTTCCGTAGTAGAGTTATGATTTTTGTTTGCCATTTTGATGTTCCTCCTTGGTAAATCATAATTTAATTAGGATTCTAACAGTTAGTCTTCTAACTGTCAATATTCTAAATTCAGCCATTGACAATCAAGTGTAAATTTTGTATAGTTCACCTATTGACTGTTAGTTATCTAACTATTTATCGGTTATATTAGGAGGTATACCATGAAGTCTCGAAAGGATACACCCTACCTTGACTTGTTTCAAATTATCGGGCTTAAACTAAAAAAAAGAGCAGACGAAAGCATAAAAGATTTGGGGTTAAACTCTCAACAAGGAAAAATCATCGACTATATCTACAAGAATCAAGATAAAGATTTAATTCAAAAGGACCTTGCAGATCGTTTCCATTTGCGCGGTGCAAGTATTACAAGTATGCTTCAAGGCCTTGAGAAAAAAGGATTGATTGAGCGCAAAATCCCTGCTGATAATGAGCGACAAAAAAATATTTATGTTTTGCCTAAAGCCGTTGAACTGATTGAATCCTTTAATCAATCGTTTCAAAAAGTGGAAGATGAAATTATTTTTGGCCTTACTGAAGAGGAGCAGCAAACCTTAAATGAATTGTTGAACAAAATCAATCAACATTTAAAATGAGTGTTACTAATGGAATCAAGTATACAACCATTCAAATTTCCTGGAATTAAAAACCCTTAACTCACTGTCAATTCTCATCTTGGAAGGGGGTTCTTGGATTAGTTTGCTTGAATTAAAGGGTAATTTCAAAATGAACAAAAATTCGGGCATGTATGTGTATTGTTTTAATTTCTAGGCTCCATGGCATCGTGACATTTTGCTTAGTTATCGAAACGGACAAGAAATTAATCACCATTTCTCAACCACAATTCACGAAAATAAATAGAAATTATAGAAAATGAAAGAAGGGAGTGTAATGAAAACAAGCTTTCATAACCAGTGATATGGATTTACAATGTTAAGAGCCTAGTGGGTGAATAACCCGTGGAGGTTCAAGTCCTCTCGGCCGCATCACAATAATACCAAGGGTTTAACCACCTTTGGTATTATTTTTTTATGCGGGAAATACGGCAGCAAATGTACCGCATTGTAGAGTCTGCAAGTGTATTCGGCACTAAAAAGTGCTGACCTCTGCACAAAACCGTTGTGCGGGTCTGCACTTTTATTCTGCAAGATACACTGCTCCTTATCATCGGTTATGGGGGGGCTATTTAATCCATTCTAAGCCGCGCTGATGCTTGGCTTTTAGAAGCTTTTTTTAAGTGGCTGAAACCAACAAATTTTTTGCCTTCTTCATCCCATAGGCGGAACTTTAATGACTTAAGACTTGTTGCCAGTGTAATGGTCGGAACGTTTTGCAATGGTTCAGTGTTGTTATGCACTTTTTCAAGCTTATAGTTTGGGACTCTCGGGCTTAAATGATGAACATGATGGAAACCGATATTGCCTGTTAGCCATTGCATGACTTTTGGAAGCTTATAAAAAGAGCTTCCTTCAACTGCTGCTTTTACATATTCCCAATGCTCATCTTCTTCAAAATAAGAATCCTCAAACGTATGCTGAATATAAAACAACCAAATTCCGAGGGATCCCGATATCATAAAAATTGGCACCTGAACCAGCAGGAAATTTTGCCAGCCGATAGCCCAACATAAAAGTGCTGCCAAAGCGACGATCCCCAGGTTCGTTATATACGTATTCATCCGTTCTTTGCGTTTTGCCCCTTTACGATTAAAACGATTGGTAATCCCGAAGACGTAAATCGGCCCGATAATAAACATAACAAACGGATTTCTGTACAAACGGTACATTATTTTTGTCTTAGTTGAGGCTTCCTTATATTCCTCAACCGTCAGTACCCAAATATCGCCTGTACCTCGTTTGTCCAGGTTGCTGCTTGTCGCATGATGGACAGAATGGTCGTGTGCCCAATGATCAAAAGGATGCAGAGTCAGAATTCCTGTTATTGTTCCAAGGATTCGATTCGCCTTTCTGTTCTTAAAAAAGGAATAGTGGCAGCAATCATGAAAGATGATGAAGGTTCTCACTAAAAAACCTGACGCAACGACAGAAATCGCTAATGTAAGGAAATAAGAAATCGACAAGCTCTTATACGCCAAATACCATAACAGGAAAAATGGCACCAATGTGTTAATGATTTGACAAATGCTTTTTTGTAAATCGGACTTTTCATAAGGTGTAACCAGTTTTCTCAAAGTCCTTAGGTTTTGTTCATTCATTTTTTAAAGTTTCCCCTTCCCTGATGATCTTAATCTTAGTATAGAAAACGTTTTATTGCCTTTGAAGTCCCAGCTGTCATACACCATATATGATATGTATCTTCCCCATCTTTCTGAAATGATTGGAAATCGAAACTGATTTCCAGCGCAATTAAATCTTTATTAGCAGAGCCGGCCGGGATACAAAAGGCGTATGAAGATTATACCCGGCTCTTTATCGTGTCAAACTCTCTCCCTGCTCCCCTAGGGAACCGGTTTATTTAGACCGTGAACATTGATTGATTGAGGAACAAACATTACAAGTAAGGAAATACTATCGTAAATATGGATTGATTTTTGATTGTCAAAATAAAGAGAGCTAGAAGACCATATTGCTATTGAGCTTGAATGTCCTAATTTTTTAAAAAGACTTTGGAAAGTGGTAATGAAGAAAAGGAAGATTATTTGTGGTCAAGTTTTATTTTTTATGAGGATCTTGGAAAATGGGGATATACCATGAGCACCGTTTGGAAATGCAGAAACAAAGCTTTACCAGTGAACAGCCCCGCTTTTAAAAGAATATCGTGCACTTGAACAAGAAACAGCTGAGCTTTTTAAAGAAAGCTTTAACAATCAATAATGAAGTACTATTAAGCAAAGAAAAAGGTTTGAAGACACTCGTGATTCATTTTCACGGTGTTTTCAAACCATAGTTATTATAGGTCTCTTAGACATGTTATAAATTCGATGCAGAATGATTGACATTTTCTATTTTTGTTTACCGCTTCTGCACCACTGGTATCCGTTTGCAATTATTTCCGTTTCGTGCTATGATAAAGAAGAATTATTTTTGTTCGTGTAAAGGATAGTATGAATATCGACTTTTCGTCTAGATGATACTTTGGGCAAGGATAGTAATTACAATGTGCGAGTAACGCACTAGGAGGCAACAAAAATGGAACAAGGTACAGTTAAATGGTTTAATGCAGAAAAAGGTTTTGGATTTATCGAACGTGAAAATGGAGACGATGTATTCGTACACTTCTCTGCAATCCAAGGTGACGGATTCAAATCTTTAGACGAAGGTCAAAAAGTAACGTTTGACGTTGAGCAAGGTTCTCGTGGAGCTCAAGCTGCTAACGTTCAAAAAGCTGCTTAATCTTCAATCGTTTTTACAAACAGGCTCTTTATATAGGGCCTGTTTTTTTATGTTCTCTGTATAATACTCAATAAAAAACCCTACTCAACGTTCGAGTAGGGAGGTGGTAAAAGAAGGTAATAGCAAAAGATTTAACACTTCAAAGGTTTGTTTACAGTATAACATACTGGATTGACAATATGCGGAATGTATATAAATTATTTATTTTTCTTTTCGAATACAACTGCATTTTATTCTTTCTTTTTTCACTAACCTGGTACAAGACTTCACAATCTCAAGTCCTGCAAACCATTTTCAAATAACCTCTGATTGAAAGTTTATCAGCTAAGATCTTTTCTTTTCCTGTTCCTCTGCTTGGTAGCCGTAGTTCGAGACCAATACTTTTTTAGCGAGGAAGTAAAAAACAATTACGAAATTCAAAAAAAAATAGCCAACGTGTGTCGTGTGCCGTTCGCTAAAAGCGTCATGCTAAACGAAGTGCCGATTTCTATTAAATAGAAGTTGGCGCTATTTTTATTTTATAGAAGTAATCCACGATAATTCCGACACTCTCCTTCCTTTTAATCCATCACATCAGATGAAATTTATGTAGATCTTATTATTACCGGCAGTAAACAAAAAGGATCATCCCTTTTCGTAAAGAATCATCCTTTTCATTCAACAATTTTTAGGTATTCTTGATTAATTAAAATAACAGCTGGTCCATCTGCAAGAATTCCACCAACTTCAATTTTTTCATTTAATCTCATTATGTTAAATAAATGATAAAAATGGTTTCTAGTTCTAGAAATTTCGTCATTTTATATCGTTGACCATATATTTAGATGTTGCCAACTCGTGTAGCTCTTTTATGGAAAGAAGATAAACAATACTATTCACTGTCGCAGCGGATATAAGAAATTCTTAAGGATAGAGGTAAGATTGATTGTTTTTTCTTCTGGAAATAATCACTTAGATATACCTAAAACAATGAAAGCCCTGCCTCTCTTCCATCCTTACGGCTCCTTGTCCGTTCCAGTGTGAATCAGGATTGCAAAAATCAAGTGACTATTTTGTCGAGGTATTTAATAAAACTTCAAATGTTCGTAGAAGAAATTTAAAAAATAAAAATGGATTAGATTGTAGGAATAACAAAAGAGGTTAATGTTCTAAAAGTAAGTTGAACGTCTTTGAAATGATTTATTTTTAATCATAAAATTACCGAAAAATTCAGGATATTTTTTGGAATGCAATACATTATCTATAATCAACCTTAACAGAAACTTTTCATTTGATTTTCAGTGATTCCTTTAATTACTTCCAGTTCACTAATCAAAAATTCATATGCATTATCCAACATTTTTTTTTCGCTTGTATTAAGTGCTTTCTCTTTCTTCATACGCATTAAATCACGCACAACTTCAACGCCTTCTTGTATTTCACCCGTTTTTATTTTGTTCGTGTTTACTTTATACCTTTGTTTCCACGGCAGTAACTTATCTGATTCTCCGTGCTGAAAAATGTGTATAATGTGTTTTAATGCAAGTATATCTGTAACTGGCCGTATACTTGAACTCAAGATTTTACGCGCTGGAATCATAACCTGCATATTACTGATTGACATTTTTATGACATAATACTGTTGTTTTTCCCCTAAGAATTCTTTTTCTTCTAGGGCTTCAATTATACCTGCTCCGTGCATTGGATAAACAATGTTATCGCCAATTTGAAACATATAATCCACCTCCATATATGGTAACCTTCTTAAGATTACCATATATTCGTTTTTTTATCAAATATTTAATAATAACATGGTCGCATTTTTTGTGTCAATAACTTTTTTAAAAAATCAGATCAAGCAAAAACAACATTAAAACAATAGGGAACGTTCGTATTTCCAATAAAAGAATGGTCAATTGGTCCGTATATATCCTGAAACCTTGACTAATTAACATAGATCAGTTTTTCATTGAAAATTATTAAATCTCCTTTAGGAATTCATGACTTGGCATCAATGACATGTTTGCTGATCTATATGGGCACAAATTTAATCACCAATTTTTAACCATAATCGAAATGTTGAAAATGGAAAATAGAAAGTGTAATGAAAACAAGCTTTCATAACCAGTGATATGGTATTACAATGTTGAGGCCTAGTTGGTGAATAACCCGCGGCAAGGGTTGTATACCCCTGGTGTTTTTTTATGTCCTCTTTTAATTTTGAAGGTTACCCTTAGATAAGAAAAAGAGCAATTTTTAAAATCGCTCTTTTAACGGATATAACTGACTAAAATAGAATTTTTAAAAATGTGTTAACCCCGGACTTCTTCAGTGGTAAGCACCCTTAGTGCATTTCTAACCTTTCTTGCGAAGTCGAGTGGTTTATCGATTGACTCGAAATGCATAAACATAAGGCGTGGTTTATCAAACAGCCAGTGATTATGAACAGCAGTTACGATAATATCATATTCGCGAAGCTTACTAATAAATGGATTGATTTCTTTTTGAAGAATAACAGTTTCTCCGCTGCAAAGAGCGCGCCCATCGCTTGTCATTGATTCAAATGTAAACATTTGAGGAATAAGCAGGAATGATCTCCCAGGTCTTCCGAGGACAATTGGTTTAATATTGGTACGAGATTTCATCACTGTACAAATACCATTTTCAAATGTATGCATTGTTCCGCCAAGAATATCATTAAATTCATCACAAAGGCCGGTAGCTTCGATCATTTGATCATTGGTACTTGGTTTAGCACGGACACTTTCTGTAATTAAAACTCTCATAGCATCTCTGACTTTTCTTGCAAAGCTGAGTGGTTTATCGATTGATTCGAAATGCATATACATAAGGCGCGGTTTATCAAACAGCCAGTGATTATGGACAGCGGTTACTTTAATGCCATGTTCACGAAGCTTACTCATAAACGGGTTAATTTCTTTTTGAAGTATAACTGTTTCGCCCAGACATAAAGCCCTGCCTTCCTGATCCATGCTTTCGAACGAAAATGCTTGGGGAATAAACATAAATGCTTCAGCTTTTCTTCCTAATACTACTGGATGAATATTAGTCCGTGACCTTGTTGCCAAACAAACACCATTTACAACACTAGGTGTGGAATTAAGAATCCTTGCAAATTCTCTGCAAAGATTCGATGGATTCATGTCCATGTCTTCCATTAGTTTTTCTCCTCCTGAATTCAATTGTTCAACCTATTTTTATGATATTCTCAGGTACTGTAAATGGAGACGGCTTTAGTCTATATTTAAAAAAGATCCTGCCGAAGCCAAATGGCAAAAGGATGGGCTGTTGAGCGGGAAGTTTATAGAACTGGAATAGAAGCATCTGGATGAAACCCCAATACTGTTAAAGAGATGAAGAAAATAGGTGGGGTTTTGATGATCCTGTAAAAGCAGAAGGAAAGCAAAAAAAGAATACCTTCCGGTTAGTCCGTGATGAAATTGGAGAACGCATAAAACGATGTGATGAAACAGGTGAGGGTTGTCAAATTATTCAGTTTATTTTTAATGATCCGCACAATTGTTACGCTGCAGCATAACAAAGAGAAGTTCATTCTTACACTTATATTGGGGAAGATTAAAGGAGATATTGCGAATTTTCGTTAATAATATTTTGACATTTCAGTAAAGAACATATATTTTTTATATGAAAACATGGTCATATATAAATATTACTTGTGTCATGTTAGAATGCTTTATAACAGATAAGAAATAATAAATGCATATGTATCAAGAAACTTTAGTTAAGGAGGAGTTTTTATGGGTCACAATCATACTGAAGGATCCAATAAAAAGGTTTTATTGATCTCTTTTATCATTATTACAGGTTATATGATTATAGAAGCTATAGGCGGATTTTTAACTAATAGTTTAGCGCTTTTGTCAGATGCAGGTCATATGCTAAGTGACTCAATCTCATTAATGGTTGCTCTGATTGCTTTTAAATTGGCTGAAAAAAAGGCAAGTCACAATAAGACATTCGGCTATAAACGATTTGAAATTCTTGCAGCTGTGATAAACGGTGTTGCATTAATTCTTATTTCCCTTTATATCATTTATGAAGCAATCAAACGTTTCTCTAATCCACCGGAGGTAGCAACAACCGGCATGCTTATCATTAGTATCATCGGGTTAGTTGTGAATATATTGGTCGCATGGATTATGCTGAATGGTGGAGATACAAAGAATAATCTGAACATAAGAGGAGCTTATTTACATGTGATAAGTGATATGCTCGGATCTGTAGGTGCCATTCTAGCTGCGGTACTTATTATCTTCTTTGGGTGGGGCTGGGCAGACCCATTGGCTAGTATAATTGTGGCTCTTCTTGTTCTAAGAAGCGGTTACAATGTGACTAAAGATTCCATTCACGTATTAATGGAAGGAACTCCAGAAAATATTGATGTTACTGACATCATTCATACAATTGAAGAGACAGAGGGAATTCAAAACATTCATGATTTACACATATGGTCTATCACAAGCGGATTGAATGCTCTTTCTTGCCACGCTGTTGTTAACAATCAACTGACCATTTCAGAAAGTGAAAGTATTTTACACAAAATTGAACATGAGCTTGAGCATAAAGGCATTACGCATGTAACTATTCAAATGGAAACAGCAGCGCATAATCACGACAATACGATCCTTTGTCAGGCGAAAATTGAGAAGCCGCGTGACCACCATCATCATTAAATTTTTTCTCTTATTTTACAGTGAGGAGATTAGTTAGTGTTTTACATATTTTGTCTGCTGGTAATTAAGATAAAATTGGTGGGGTGATTAATGCGTACGACACTATAGTAATCGGAGCTGGCCAGGCAGGAATTTCAGTAGGATATTATCTAAAGCAGTCTGATCAAAAGTTTACCATTTTGGATAAAAGTAATTAGGTGGGGGAAAGCTGGAAAGAACGGTATGACTCATTAATTTTGTTTACTTCTAAAATGTATAGCTCTTTGCCTGGAATGCATCTTGAAGGAGAAAAGCATGGATTTCCTTCAAAAAATGAAATTGTTGCTTATCTAAGAAATATGCTGAAAGATTTGAAATTCCAATCCAATTACGGACAGAAGTAATAAGTGTCCTAAAATTAAAGAATCATTTCTTAATAAAAACAGATCGGGAAGACTTCATTCAAAAGAAAGGCGATCCTGTATTTGGCTATGAATTAAAACATGCAATAAAACAGAAGGAGATCATCTAAAAAAAAGAGTAATATCCGGAAAAGAAAATGAAATCATTTTTAAAGATTCATCTACTTATTTGGGCTACTGGTTTTAGTAATCCCCTTTGTCGGATAAAAATAAAAGGTGTTTTGGATAAAGAAATACATCATAGAGGTGTTTCACCTGTAGAGGGATTGTGCTTTATTGGTTCAGCGTTGCTTCAAGGTGTAGGAAATATGCTGAATACATTGTAAAACAAATTAACAGTGAATAAACTGAGCAGAGCAGTAACTCATATATTTACTGCTCTATTTTTGTGTGAATAAGTGTAGTTAGGTTACTGTGTCAATCCGCAAAAGTTTCGCTGTAACCGCTGGTATCTCCTGACTTTTAATAAGAGGCACCCTGGCTCACTGATTGTGCAACATTCTGCCGTACTTCCCGAGCTAAATGTGCGGCACGTAAGGAAGCCTCCCAAATAGCCGAACTAACTGCAGATTGACTGATTGATAAGGCCTGTTGTGTGGATGGAACCATTGGTCTTAGGAGATTTTCTGCCTCGTCTACAGATGACGCGTATTGGCGGCCGGCTGCTCTTCGCAGGTCTGCTATAGCTGCAGGAAAGTTTGACCATAGACGAAGTATTGAATTCATGCAGCCAACCATAAGAGGAAAATGAGGAGCCCGGCCTTGCCCGGAGGCTAGAAGCTCCGCTGCTCCTAAGGCGGAATATACGTGATAACTCAATGGAGTAAGGTATTTCGCGTGTACAATATGAAGTTCACGTAATCCCCAGGTATCTGGAAGGAATCTGAATTCCGAACTCATACCGCATCCCAGAGCAAGTGCTCTGCTGACAACTTGCAAATGTTTCACTACTGCAGCCATTGATTTTTGGAAGGAGGATGAGTGTATTGGAATTTGTTGAATCGTAGATAAAAGGCTTCGCATTTTATGATTTGCCTGACTTAAATCAGGCTGTTGTCTGAAATCATAAAAATAATACGGGTTAGAATAATAATACATATCTGTACACCTTTCATTAAAGACTTTTAGGAGCAGGATATGCACCTAACTCGTTTTTGATAAGGGCATTTGCCCAAATTAAGCAATCAAAATATTGTTGAGCCTAAATACTTTGTAAGTGTTTAGCCCACGCATATTCAGTTTAAGAAAAACTCCTTGTTAAAAGGGCTTTTCTATTCTTAAAATATGGGTTCACATAGAATGCGTGCTTTCACTTCACGTTTTGCCTTTCTAATTTAATCCTTACGAGTACAAGTCGAAATAGTTCAAATAACAAGAAGTTAAAAAACATCCAAACCCCGCCATATACATATCCACTCACTATGCCGCTTAATATTTACAATCGCGAAACCT
Source organism: Bacillus sp. ISL-51 (assembly GCF_018613535.1). Lineage (GTDB taxonomy): Bacteria > Bacillota > Bacilli > Bacillales > Bacillaceae > Bacillus. Next base: position 55,111 of record NZ_JAGGQB010000004.1, on the reverse strand, counting down.
ATTAATAAGAGTAATCCTGTTAAAGGAGCCACAATGGGTAAATCATTTTTTTTTCGAAGAAGCAAAAATATGCAAGTTCCATAAATGATAATCATCATAGTGGCATTTAGATCTGGAAAATTGGCGGAATGAAATTTCCCTTATGAAAAGTGAAATTGTTTTATAAACGGTGTGATCATATAATTGAATGAAAAAAGGAAGCGTATCATGCCGATCAATTCTTTTGAAAACTATCCGATGAGCTGGAAGCCGACGATTGATAAAACGGAAAAGCCCATTTATAAAGCAATTGCAGGGAAATTGGAACGTCTGCACGGGCAAAAACGCAAGGGAAAATAGATGTTTTAGTTGCCCTAGCAGTAGCTTCTGGTGGTGCTCCCTCCGGCATGGCAGTGGCTAATGCAAGTTATGCAATACTATCTTTAGCAGGAGGGCTATTGTCCTTAATTCTTATTCCAGTTGTCATTTGGTCAAGGAAAGCTTGAGGTAAGTTTATGAACCTTAATGGTTACTGAACATTTGGAATAATCGTGTCAAAGTAACCAATGAGCCGCAAGAGCTTATGATCCAGCAGCCATTTTTGATGGCTGTTTTTATTAAGCCAGCGACAGGTTAATATAACTTTAACGTAAGCATTTGTTTATGTTTTAAACTTTACATGGGGGAATCTTTATGATATGGTACTTATTACTAATGTTGACAAGAAAGAGGTGAAAGCAATGATAACCGTTTTTAGAATTTTGTATGGTAAAGATGCAAAAATTGGAAATCGTTTGGCGTACAAAGGGAGCAGTCTGTCCTTTTTTAAGCCAAATAACCATACAAAAACAGTTATCGGAGCTTTTTCTCTATGGCAAATAAACTATAGTTCAATGACATAATGTCCTTGTTTATTTGTGCATAATTATTTAAGCGTAACACCGATAATTGTGTCGGTGTTTTTTTGTGCCTAATTTTTATAAAAAGGTTAGATGATAACTCCCTTCTATTTACTCAAACAAACTAGAGTTATATGGAAGGATGAGAAAACATGCAGCAAAAAAACAAGTATATAAGAATTCAAGAGTTCTTAAAGCAGAATAAATTTCCTGATTTTAGAATGAATCAAATCACAAATGCTATATTCCGAGGGAGAATAAATAATTTTAATGAAATAGCGGTTCTTCCTAAATCCCTAAGAAAAATGTTAATTAAGGAGTTTGGAGAGTCGATTTTAAATATTGCTGCTTTAAAAGCACAACATTCTGAACAAGTTACAAAAGTCTTATTTGAAATTTCAGGAGACGAAAAAATAGAAACGGTAAATATGAAATATAAAGCTGGTTGGGAGTCATTTTGTATATCCTCGCAATGCGGTTGTAATTTTGGTTGTAAATTTTGTGCAACAGGGGATATTGGTTTAAAACGCAACTTAACGTCAGATGAAATTACTGACCAAATTTTGTACTTTCATTTAAAAGGACATTCAATTGATAGTATTTCTTTTATGGGAATGGGAGAAGCATTAGCTAATGTACAAGTTTTTGATGCTTTACATGTACTTACAAATCCGGAGTTGTTTGCTTTAAGTCCTCGCAGGTTATCTATTTCTACCATAGGTATTATTCCGGGCATTAAAAAAATGACTCAAAACTATCCGCAGGTCAACCTGACGTTTTCATTACATTCTCCTTTTAATGAACAGCGAAGCAAGTTAATGCCAATTAATGAACGCTACCCGTTATTGGAGGTAATGGACACATTAGATGAGCATATACGTGTGACCTCAAGAAAAGTTTATATTGCTTATATTATGCTGCCGGGGGTTAATGATTCTGTTGACCATGCGAATGAAGTAGTAAACCTTTTAAGAGGCAGATATAAGAGAGGGAACCTGTTCCATGTAAACATCATTAGATATAACCCAACTGTTAGTTCACCTATGAGATTTGAAGAAGTAAATGAGAATCATGTTGAAAACTTCTATAAAAAATTAAAGTCAGCAGGAATTAACGTTACCATCAGAAGTCAATTTGGCATTGATATAGATGCTGCTTGCGGGCAATTGTATGGAAACTATCAAAAAAATAATAACCAATAAATAAAGGCGGGAGTAATGTTTAGAACGGGGGAAGCACCCTAAGAGCTTATTACTGACAATAAATTAAAATGATTAGGCGGGTAATATATTAGGAAGAAAAATAGGCATGGCTCAAGTGTTTAGTGATAGTGAAGATTCTATAGTTGTGACAGTTGTTGAAGTGGAAAAGAATGTTGTGTTACTGAAGAGAACGCAGGAAAGTGACGGATACGATGCAATACAAATTGGATTTACTGATAAAAAAATCCGAACAAAACAGGGATCAGTATAAAGTTAAAAGAGCAATAGCGGAGGGATTTTATCGTTAGTATTAATTCCGGCGGTGATATGGTTTCGGAGAACGAAATGATACGCTTCATTATTCGGTTTGACTTCATATTATTTCATTTGATAACATAAAATGGTTATCGAAAATGAAAAAGCAAGATACTCGTTTTTATAAAAAAAGGAGTCATAACGTTGTTGAAAAGGTTTTTTCTTGTTTTTCTTACGCTGATGATGTCTATATTTGTTTTATTCACGGCTGCTGAGGATTCTCCCGGCGAAAATGTCATTTCATTTGACGAACCTATGATTTTATTGATATCACTTGGAATCATTTTATGTTTATTCATCCCTCCATTAGTCATGTCCTTTTTTGGCAGCTTAGTTGTGAGAATCATATCCGGAGTCTATCAATGTTTTATCGTTCTCACTTTTGCGGGGCTTATTCCAATTGGATTTCTTATTCCCAATGGTTTTTTGACAATCCTTGTTTCCATTGCGGGAACTTTGGTCAGTTTAGCCAGTGTTGCGGTCACCTTATTTGTTGGCAGGACAGAGAACACAAGGAAAATAAGAAATGATACTGAAAATAAGCTTTCGTAAGCGGTCATGCGGTTTGACAACAATAACCCGCGTCCCAAAAACACCAAGTGTCATCGACCTTGGTGTTTTTTTAATTCCGGCAGCACGCCATTTCGAAGGGACTTAGAAAATCAGCAAATTTGGATATATGGTGTGTCTCTTGTTATCGGAGGAATAGCGGAGATCGCCATTTACCAAAATTGCTCCGCTTACGTTGATTGACACCTCACATCATGAATCGAGCTGGTCCATCTTGACGAACTTTATGATAAAGAAAATCGAGGGAACCATAGAGAGGGAACATAACAGCTTTTTCTATCCTATCAATCTTGATTTATCCTTTTTTCAGCTTGACTTTTTTACTGCAGACTTTTAAAGTGTGAAATGTTGCTTAGACTGTGATTAGCGACTTTAATGCTGAAAAGAGGTGGTTTACCCAGATGAACAATAATAAGAATCCTTGGGCTTTATTGCCATTAGTCTTATTCGTAGGGCTTTTTGTCGGCTCTGGTCTGGTGACCGGAGATTTTTATAAATTGCCGATCTTGATTGCAGCGATCATAGCATCAGCTTTTGCGTTATTATTTAACCGGAAGAAATCGCTCAATCAAAAAATAGAATGGTTTGCTTCCGGAGCGGGACATCCTGATATTATCATTATGGTTATGATTTTTATATTGGCAGGTGCCTTTGCTTCAGCGGCTGAGGCGATGGGAGCGGTGCACTCAACTGTCAATCTGGCTTTAAGCATTATTCCGCAGCAGTTTTTGCTGCCGGGGCTGTTCATCATTGCTTGTTTCATTTCTATATCAATGGGAACATCAATGGGAACGATTGCGGCGGTTGCTCCGATCAGCGCCGGTTTGAGCGGAGAGCTTGGCATCTCCGGAGCGATTACGATGGCAGCCGTTGTCGGCGGAGCTATGTTTGGAGATAATCTTTCTTTTATTTCCGACACGACCATTGCGGCAGTCCGGACGCAAAAAACACAGATGATGGATAAATTTAAAACGAACTTTCTGATTGTATTGCCCGCTGCTATTGTAACTGTTATTATATTGTTTTTTATTCCGGCAGGCCACGCAGGCCATGCGGGTGCTGAATCTTACAGCTGGATCAAAGTGCTTCCTTATGTCGCCGTGTTGGTCTTCGCGTTACTCGGTTTTAATGTGATGGCTGTCATTTTCGGCGGATTGGTTTTAACGGGAATCATAGGATTAGCGGGCGGCAGCCTGACGTTTGACTCTTATTTTAAGGCGATTACGGATGGAATTGCCGGAATGTCCGATCTTATCATCCTGTCCATGCTGATCGGCGGAATGGTCGGCGTTATGAAACAAAACGGCGGGATCGACTATTTACTGGAGTTCATTACGAAACGAATCCGTTCGAAAAAAGGTGCTGAAGCCGGCATTGCCGGACTGGTCAGCGTTACGAATCTGGCTGCGGCCAATAATACGATCTCCATTATCGCAGCCGGGCCGATTGCAAAAAACATCGCTGATAAATTTAACATCGACAATAGAAAATCGGCAAGTATTCTGGATATCTTTTCGTGCATGATACAAGGACTGATCCCTTACGGCGCGCAGCTGTTATCGGCCGGGAAATTCGGAAATATTTCACCCGTCAGCATCCTGCCATACTCTTTCTACCCCGTTTTAATCGGGATCTGCGGCATCGCCGCTATTATGTTTGGACTGCCGAAGTTTACAAGAAATACGAAATAAGAGATAAAAAAAGGCGCCGTTCGGTGCCTTTTTTGCATCACTGGGTGGTGAACAGAATGTAACGTGATGTTCATGCTCCGTTCATGTTTTATTTTTAAAGTAATTAGGGCGCGGTATGAATGGCGCTGACTGAAGAGATCATTACTGGTTTAGGTAACGGGTCTCTTTTTTTATGGGAAAATTGCCATTAAAGCTTTGTTTGCCTCACTATTCTTTTCCGTTCATGATGAAATTATTATTGCAATCAGCTGTCCTTAAAAGCGGGCAGAAAAAAATCACAAGATAGGAGTCTTCATATGATTCATAATCTCATTGCGGATAATGACAGACCTATCCTGCCGGGCCGGATGATTATTTGAAGACTTTCGAACCGAAAGAATTAATCTACCGCATAAAAGCATTACTGCAGTACATTCCTGTGTTTGAAAAGGGACAATTAAGTGTCCAAAATCAATTACAGAAGAAAATGTTCCTGTTTTAATGGATATAGAAAAGATGGTTCGTGTTTATGATAATCTCTTTATGAATGCGTTAAAGTACAGTACAAAACCATCTGAGTTATTCATAAGCCTCAAAATAAAAGGTGAGAAAGCGATTTTGAAAGTATCAAACAAAGCCGAAACTGTTCCTTCTGACGATATAAACCAACTGTTTGAACGGTTTTTCAGAGGGGATAAGGCTAGAACAGATAATCAAGGAACCGGACTTGGACTTGCCATCTCAAAAAGAATTGTTGAACTGCATAGCGGTCATATCCATGCAGATTACAGCGATGGCTGGCTGAGTTTTATTGTCGAACATCCAATTTATCATGGCTTGCGGGATTAAACGTTCCATAAGCCTTTTTTCTTAGAATAACTTAAGAATCCTTAAGAAATTTACCGAGTGTTTCTTAATTCTCATTGCTTATCATGTCATTGAAAGCGAGGAGAGTGGAGAAATTGAAAAATAAATTTGTCATATTAGGTTTATGGATTTTAGCCATTTATTGTTTAAAGGAATTTGACTTATTGTCACTTGATATGAATGATTTAACGGAATTTATATCTGGGCATGCAAAATATGCGATGCTGCTGTTTTTGGCACTGTGGGCGGCAAGGCTGCTCTTTTTTATTCCGGGTGTAACTCTGATGTTTTTAGGGGGAATATGTTTTGATCCAATCATTAGTATCTTATTATCAATGGGCGGCCTGTTTCTGAGTGAAACTTTGGTTTATATTTTCTCAAGAAGGTTTGCCAGTAAAAAAACAATTCAGTTTCTAGAACGTAAATATCCGGACTTAAAAACGTTACTGGAGGCTTACAATTATAAGTTTTTAGCATTGGGGATGATTTGTCCGGTAGCCCCTACAGATGTGATTTGTTTTTTATCGGCGGCAGTTGGATTAAAGTACAAGGCATACATTATAACCGTATTGATTTCAAATATCCCTTTATTGATATTATCCAGCTTTGTCGTCATCAACTTTAGTGAGTCTTTTGCAGGCATTGCACTTATTATTGTTTCATTTATATTCGTTACGATCTTAACAGTGAGAATATGGAACAGCATGAAGCGAAATTTTTCATGAAACGTGATTTTTGTTCGGAAAATTACCCTGATGATGGAGGATTTTAAAAGAAGAATACACCAAAAATAAGCTATCAGCTTGGTTCTGACGGCTTATTTTTGGCGAAAGACTATTTCTCTGTGGCGAAATAAAGCAAAGCTATGACCGGAAAAGTGATTCCAATCCATAATGTTATACTCCATCCGCCTGAGGCGTATGCCCATCCTCCAATTGATGATCCTATAGCGCCGCCCAGAAAGAAGATTGCCATAAATAATCCGTTTAATCGACTGCGAAATTCAGGTGCCAACGAAAAAATTGAACGCTGACTGAGTACGAGATTGGCAGATACACCCATATCTAACATAATAGCTGCGGCCACTAGAACTGCTATTCCGACGGGAGAGCTGCTCTGAATCACTAGCGGCAGTAATAAAGAAATGATAACAACACCAAGTGCTATTCCAGTAGCAAGCCGTGTCAAGCCGCGATCAGCCAGACGGCCGCCTGCGGGGGCAGCGGCTGCACCCGCAATGCCCGCCAGTGCGAATAGTGCTATTTCCTTCTGAGAAAAATGAAAAGCAGGACCTGACAATAATAAAGGAACAGTCGTCCAGAACAAGCTGAAAGCTCCAAATATAAACGCATGATAGATGGCGCGGCGGCGTAAGACTGGAGTCGTGCGCAGCAACTTCCACATTGAACCGAGTAAGGCAGTATAGTTTGTGTTTGCGGTCGGTTTTCTTGCAGGGAGCACTTTTGATAATACGGTTGCCAGGACAACAGTTACCGCGGCTGACATAGCAAATATTGCATTCCACCCCCAGATATCAGCGACTAGACTGGATAACGGACGGGACAGCATAATACCGAGTAGCAGGCCGCTCATGACATTGCCGACAACGCGGCCGCGGTCAGCTTCTGAGGCAAGGGATGATGCAAAAGGTACAAGCACTTGTGCTGCGATTGATCCTGCCCCGATGAAAAATGAAGCTGCTAAAAAAAGTGTTCCTTGCTTCACAAATGCTGTTGCAGTCAGAGCCGCTGCGCTTAAAAGCAGTGATACAATGACAAGTTTTTTGTTATCGATAATATCTCCTAAAGGGACAAGAAATAGTAAGCCGGCAACGTATCCAATCTGGGTTAGTGTGACAATCAATCCAGCACTGCTGCCAGAAAGTCCAATTGAAGCACTAATTAACCCTGCCAAAGGCTGTGCATAGTAAAGATTAGCGACAATGATGCCGCATGCAGTTGCGAGAAGTATGGTTAAACTGGGTGAAATCCTCTGATCTGCTGTTTGTTTGGTTACTTTATCCATATGAATGAACTCCTTTTTAAGTGGTTTTTATGATGTTAATTTACTGGATGCTTATTGTGGAGAGCATATGATGTTTGATAAATGATTTGCTGATTCATCTCCTTTACGCAGACTTTTAGTGATAAGGCTTTGGGGATTTTTGAGTTTAATAATGACTTCCCTCAATTTTATAAACTAAACGTTTAGTTTATATTTATAAAGAAATAATATACTAAACGTTCAGTTTTGTAAATGGGTTTCTGTTTTCTTTTTTTATTCAGGTTAAGTATACTGAACGTATAGTTTATATTTAGGGAAGGAATGATTCATGTGCAGAATAAACGAGGACGGCCGCGTGATGAAGGAACGCATAAGGCGATTCTTTCTGCAGCCTATGACCTATTGTTGGAAAATGGCTTTGACGCGGTGACAGTCGATAAAATTGCAGAACGTGCTCAAGTAAGTAAAGCAACGATTTATAAATGGTGGTCTAATAAGGCTGCCGTTGTCATGGACAGCTTTCTTTCGACCGCTGCGGACAGACTGCCTGTGCCAGATACAGGATCGGCAGTAAATGATATTTTAACCCACGCCACGAACTTAGCAAGGTTTTTGACAAGCCGGGAAGGAAACGTTATTACGGAATTAATAGGTGCAGGGCAGTTGGATGCAAAATTGGCAGAAGAATATCGCACACGGTTTTTCCAACCCCGCCGGCTCCAAGCTAAAGACCTTTTAGTAAAAGGGATTCAGAAAGGAGAATTGAGAGAGAATCTTGATATTGGTGTAAGCATAGATCTCATTTACGGACCGATTTTCTATCGTCTGCTTGTAACCGGTGACGAGGTGGACGATTCCTATGTGCATGATTTGGTGATGAATGCGTTTAGAGGAGTTCAAGCTACCTGAATAATAGGTGGAATCAGGTTCAAAGATCATTTGAAAGAGATTTAGACTCCTGCTGCCTATGGGCATCTTTTTCGCTGAATTAGATTTCCAATCTTCAATGATAATTAATTTTGAAACGATGGGGACTCGCTTGGATTTATCCAGATACCAAACAATCCTGATATCTTTTTGGCTTTTCAGCCAAGGACATCCTCAAAAGGAAAATCAGCTTTTTTCAATGATTAAATTAATGCAATTTGTTGCAAATGCTTACGTAGGGGTAGTGGATGGTGGTTAAAAAATGGAATGCCTTATCCACCTCGTGTCATGGCAGAAAAAGGTGGGGAATTGTTAGAGAGGATTGTATAATTACCTACTATCAAAATCCTCCATCGCATCAGTTACCTTCCATTTTCTTGCTGATAGAACAGCTTTCTTTCATAAATGATGAGTTAGAATCAGCAAATGTCCTAGAGAAAGTCCGCTACTCCTGCGGTTAAAGTCATGCCATATTTAGCGAGTTTCTTTTGAAAAATAGGAGGTTAAAACATCATAAACAATAGGCAAAGAAGTAAATCCTTCATTTTCTAAGAAATGACCCCCGTGTTGGACTTCATAAAACGCAGCGTAAATTTGTTGTGCCAGATCCTTGCTCCATGCAAATGGCACAATTTGATCGTCCGTAGAAGCAATGACAGCACGACGCTTTGCGGACTCAATCAATTTCTGATCATCAAACGAACCCTCAGTAAATTCATCCAGCATCTTTAAATTGGGCAATGATTCGGCAAAGCCGGAAACGAGTATGATTCCGCCCAGTTGTTCGCGCAATTGGGTACGTTCCAAAAACCTCAAAATGGCGGGGCACCCTAAGCTGTGCGCAACCAAATAAGTATTTTTATTTAAAGTGTGTTTATACAAAGAAAGAGTATCAAGCCAATTTTCAAGACTTGGCTGGAGCGGATTTTTCTTTCTTCGTTTTGGAACCATACGTTTCCCTGCTGCAGATAAGACAGCCGGTACTAACGTAATTGAAGCTAAAACAGCCATTAATACACTAAGCCCTGCTGTTAAACCCATCGCAGACATAAAAGGAATGTTAACTACAGTCAATCCACAAAGCGCGACGATCAAATTCATTGTAAAGGAAACTGAATGTCCTGACCGTTCTTTTACGAATGAGTAATCCTCACTAAGCGGCATGTGAGTGTCTTAAAGTATTACTGGAGGACCATATGCCGCCATATCTAAAGAGATTGGACGGTATTTAATGACGTTCGATTTATTTGAATCTGATATGAAGTTTAATCTAAAAACGTTCTCAAATATGGTCAGCCATCTTCTCATCAAGCAGGACTAAGTGGTAATAATATTAAATTCCATAATCCAACGGGATACAGCTGGGTAAAGAAATAAATGAACATGCCGGCCATTATTTCTAGCTTCTGGCGATTTTATGCCATGCGAATTTTGTGATGCATGTAATAAACACTCAAAATAAACAGTGAAAATGAGAGGCTATAAAAACAAATGCTGAGGGTGCTGCCCCTCAGCATTTGTTTTATAGGATTGGCAATTCATTCACGTATCAATATTTTGCAAATTCAGCTTGGCTTGTTCGGCTTCCAAGGATGGTACCAGCTTTTTTCCTTAGCATTAAATGGACAGGATTGGGCGTTTTTAAAGTAAAAGAAGCAGAAGAAACAATTCATCTTTAAAATATGTCAAAGTGTACACAACAGACACAAGCTCAGCATATATTGAATGATACTTGTGTTCAGTTTAGAAAGGAGAAAAAAGACTTTGACAACATATCGGATCTTGTCCTTTGACGGAGGCGGTACCTTAGGGGCTTTAAGTTTACAACTTATAAACAGATTGTCTCGACTAACACCAGAGCTAATTAGACGAACCGATGTTTTCTCGGGAAGTTCAATCGGTTCATTTATTGCCCTTGCGTTAGCAAGCGGAAGATCGCCGAAGGAGACCCTCGAGTATTTTAAGGAAAAAATCCTGCCGGCATACAGCATTTCCCGGCCAGGAGGACCTGTTTTTAATCAGCAATTGCCATATTCCGGTTTTATTGAAGCGGTAGAGTCATTTTTTCCATCAGGTCTTCGTCTTAAAAACTTTAGAAAACGAATTGTTGTCCCTGCATTTCATTTATACTCACCGGAGCTGAACCGCTGGACTCCTGTGTTATTCCACAATTATCCCGGCTCTCCCTATTTAAATGAGAAAGCGAGTGATGTCATCCTGCGCAGCAGCGGTGCTCCCGCGACGCAGCGAGCCTATCAAAACTACGTGGATGGGTACGTAGTGGCAACTAACCCTAGTACAGCCAGTATCGCGTTTGCTGTGGGTAAAGCCAACCAGCCGCTGGATCAAATTGCAGTATTATCCATTGGAACGGGTGAAACCCCGACTCAGTTAAGAAGAGATACGAAGGGATGGGGGATGGTGAGTTCAGATAACATACGCCCCGAAAATCTGAAGGACCTTCCTCCGAATTGGGGAGTTCTTTTCGATCGATCGCCCGATGAGCCGTTACTTCCGTTTCTTTCGATTGTCGCTGGCGGAAATGGTTACTATGAATCCATGGTCAGTTCTCAACTTCTGGGAGATCGTTTTTTCCGTTTAGATCCACGGATTCCTAACTACTCCAAAACGGACCCTTCTGTGGTTCCCGCTGTCATATCAATTGCTAACAAAACCGATTTACAACCTGCAATTCAATTTATAGAGAAAAACTGGAGCTGACAATATATTCCGTATTTAAAGAAGAGGGCAGGAGCAGGTATTCCTATCCTCTTCTTTATGCGGTCTATAACATTTGCCGCCTCAAAAGAGGGGATCAAATAATCCCTCTATTTTTAGCAAGAGGTGTTTGCAGATTGTACGGCTGCTTTCTAAATCGAATGATGAGTTCTGCGATGACAAGGTTAAGAACAATGGCTCCATAAACACCAATCGTGTAACTAATATCATGGACCAATCCGAATTCCTTATTGCAGGCTGAAGTAATCAAATGAATAAATAGATTAGTAAAGCAGAATAAATAACTTCTGATGATCCATTCTTGATGCTTGCTGTATTGCTTTCGTCTGGCTTTGAATATTGCAGTAACCGTCATCGCAGGCCAAATGATATTCACGATATTAAAGGCGATGCTTACACTTCTTCCGCCGGTTGAGTAGGGAGCCATATATCCTGATGTAAGTGTCACGATAAGTACCGAAATGAAATAGAAATATCCATTTAGTTTGTGTACCCTAGGTATACCTGTCAACATTCTTCTTGAGAAGTTAATAGCCCCGGTGAACATAGCCAAACACGCAAAAATGACGTGCACATACATGACATTTAACCAAAGCGGCAGGTTAAATGATTCACGCAGCACAGTTTTATGACTCAGAAAAGACGTTGATTTTGGATCCTTTATCAAATTCAAATACAGAGTGTAAAAAATAAATACTAAGATAAAAATGAGAATGGCTGTGTACAAGTGCTTCGTTTTAGAAGCAAGAAACTTACTCTGTTTCAGTTTGCTTTCCTCCTTTAGCTTGCGGTGCAAATGCAATCACGGCAAGGTCAGAACAGACAATATTCGAGACCGAACCGTCCGGTCTCTTTTTTAGTATACATCAGCTGTGTGAATAATCTTTGTGCAAAATTTGAACTTTGCGAAAGGAAAAACGGGATGCGGAAAGGGGAAAAGACCCGAGCTTTTATTATTAAGAAATCTGCCGAATTGTTTAATCAAAAAGGGTATGCCGGTTCCTATGTTAAATCGATTTTAGATGAAGGAGCAGCCAACGGTGAATTTACACATTAAAATGCTGATTCAATCTGATATGAACCGAAAATAAAACATACCAAATGATATTGGTATGTTTTATTTTTATACTGATGACGCGCCGCCAAGGTTAATGAATAATCATCACGTCTCTGAGCGAAATGTTTTTCCTACTTGTCTTCCTAAATCAAAATAATGTCTGAAATTATAAATAAGCGGACTCCATTTTAAAGGGTCAATATGGTTTTCGTTCAATATGATGCTTTCCTCGGCATGAAAATGTATCACTTGTGTTTCTACAATCGCAAATGATGTTTCATATTCTGGAATCCGAATATGTTTCACTTCTGCTTCAATTTGGATAGGGCATTCTTTAATGCGTGTTGGTAAAACTGTTACCGAATCTAATGGTGTTAGCCCTGCCGCCTCGTATTTTTCTTTTTTGTAAGTAAACCCGATCTGTTTCTTCAAAAGCGGTATATCCTTCTTCCCGCTATAAGACGAAATTCTTTCAACGTTCTCCCATAAATCCGGGCTGGGTAAGTTTATGACACATTCCTTGTGCCTTTCAAGATTTTCAATTGCTTTTCCTCCCAGTCCTACTCCAAGGACAATACAGTTTCCGAGAGCCCACGAAGAAGACATAGGGCTAATATTGGTGGTGCCATCCTCATTCAAAGTGTTAAGAAGTAATGTTGAAGTGCCGTAATACATAATTTTTGGTTTGATTTCTTTAAAATGATTGTCCAACGCGTATGCCTCCTTATCATCATTCAATTTTTATTGTAAAGGTTTAACATTTCAATTATCATCGAAATATGAATGTAAGGAGGACAAGCATGAATCCTAATATTGCAAAAACAGTTTCGCTGATATCTGATCCCACACGTTCTTCCATTCTTCTCAGCCTAATGGATGGAAGAATACACCCTGCAGGCGAGCTTGCATATCTCGCTAACATTAAACCTCAAACTGCAAGTTTTCATCTGCATAAATTGCTTGAAGCAAAGCTAATCAGTGCAGAGAAGCATGGAAGGCATCGGTATTATAAATTATCTGACGCCGATACTGCAAAAGTGATCGAACAATTGCTTCATATTTCGCCTGATTCTCAAGTGAGATCGTTAAAGGATTCAAGAGAAAAAAGCGACTTGCATTTTGCCCGCACCTGTTATGATCATTTAGCCGGTTTTATCGGCGTGCAAGTTGCAAATTCAATGATCGAGCAAGGTCTTTTAAAAAAAGCCGATTTAAACTTTGAGGTCACTTCCGAAGGGGTTCTTTTTTTAAAGAATTTTGGTATTAACGAAGAACAACAAAGAAATAAGAGAAGAGCATTTGCGCGCTGCTGCTTAGACTGGAGTGAGCGTACACATCATATTGCCGGGGCATTGGGGAATGCGTTACTAGTAAGAATGCTGGAACAGGAATGGATAGTTCGTAAGCCTAAAACAAGGGCTGTCAAGATTACACAAAACGGAAGAGCCGCATTTGAGAAATACTTCAACATTAATATTTGAAGAAACAAAACGATGAATAGGAGAGACAATAACAGTTCAACATCCAGAACTAAAGCTATCGATTTCCATCGTTTATTGTTTAATCAACGCCCGTTATAATCAGATATAAGGTTTTATGCATTTCGTAATAGGAGGAAATCATGGATAATAAAAATATAGCTTTAATTTTAGTAGATATCCAAAAAGCATTCGATGATAAAAAATGGGGAGAGCGAAATAATCTTAACGCTGAGGAAAACACGTCTAAGATCCTTCAATTGTGGAGGAAGAAAGGATTTACAGTCATCTATATAAAGCACAAGTCAGATAACCCCCGTTCGGTATTCCATCCGGACAATGAGGGATATGCTATAAAAGACATAGTAAAGCCTATTGATGGAGAAGTAATAATAACAAAGAAAGTGAACAGCAGCTTTATTGGCACTAATCTGGAAGAATTTCTAAAAGAGAATAAAATCGAAACAGTTATAATAACAGGCTTGACTACACCTCATTGTGTCTCAACAACTGCAAGAATGAGTGCGAATTTAGGTTTCAACACATATCTGGTTTCAGATGCTGCGGCAGCTTTTGGGATGAAGGACCAAAACGGTACATATTATGATGCGGAAACGATACACAATATATCTTTAGCGACATTACACGATGAATTTGCAACAATACTTACAACAGATCAGCTGCTTAGTTATTGTCATTAAAAGTGCCTGTAAACCAAGTCCGTTTGAGTACAAGAATTACTTTGCCCCTTGTCTCGTAAAATGAGAATAGGAGGCTTTTTTGTATAAGATTATTCTTAATGGAGGGGTTTATATGAATATTGAGCTGCAGGAAATAGAATTGTTACATTCAGATTCCGGTCCTTATGGAATAGCTATCTCACAAGAAGGAAAGGTATGGTTTACTCAACATAAAGCAAACAAAATCAGCTGTCTTACTCAAGATGGAACAATCAAAGAATATATTGTTCCGACTCCTGATGCAAGAGTGATGTGCTTGGCCATATCTTCAATAGGTGATGTTTGGTTTACTGAAAATGAATCTAATAAAATCGCAAAGCTTACAACAGCGGGCATTTTTACAGAGTATCCTTTACCGCAACCGAATTCAGCGCCATATGGAATTGCTGAAGGCCTAAATGGTGATATGTGGTTTACAGAAATGAATGGAAACCGTATTGGGAGGCTGACAGCAGAAGGAGAAATTCATGAATATGAACTGCCGAATAAAGCATCATATCCTTCTTTTATTACACTTGGCTCCGATAACGCCCTTTGGTTTACTGAAAATCAAAACAATGCTATCGGCAAGATAACTGAATCGGGAGAAATAACGGAATATCCAATTCCAACACCGGGAGCAGGACCAGTGGGGCTTACAAGGGGAAATGATGATGCACTTTGGTTTACAGAAATAATAGGGAACAAAATAAGCAAGATTACTATTTCAGGCGACATCACTGAATATGATATTCCTACACCAAATGCACGGCCTCATGCTATTGCTGCGGGAGCAGAATCTGATTTATGGTTCACGGAATGGGGCGCAAATAAAATAGGAAGGTTGACAAGAGAGCAATCTTTTGAAGAGTACCCGATTAAAACATCTAATAGTGAACCTCACGGAATTGGATGCGATAAAGATGGTAACGTATGGTTCGCATTAGAATGCAATAAAATCGGAAAATTAAGCTTGCTGAAATGAGAGGAAGGGGCCATATATAAGGCCCCTAATCTTACGAAGAAACATACCAATCCTGTTTTCTTTTAAGACAAAAGGAATTTTTTCATTTTGTCAGCTTTTATGCAGATATGTCTCCTATCCGCATCCAAGTCCTCTCTGCTGCAGCCAATGATACCAAGGAATTAGAGGCTTTTGGTATTTTTTTATGCGTTCATTTCCTATGAGGATTTGGGCGTTTTTTATGATGACATCAGCTCATGACAGCACATCCGTGAATGGTTTGTCCAGAACAATCATTTACACGCGGCTGTCATGAGCTGTCTTTATTTAGGTATTGTACTTGATGTTACAATTCACAGCTAATCGAAAACAGCTGCAAAGCTATTTTGTTAGATCTCAATGGCCTTCATAATTTGCGTTACTGCCAAATCAATTTTTGAATGACTTACTCCATCTTTCGCTTGTGTTGAAATCCCATACATAAATGCTTCAAACATGGCACACAGAGCTGCAGCATCTGCTGAGTCAGAAATTTCTCCTTCTTCTTGTCCCCGTCGAATACACGTCTCCAATTTACTTCGGATTAAAGAACGTTCATAAGAAAGCAGATCTCTTACGTGATTATTTTTATCTGAACAGACACTTGCCGATAGGACCAGCAAGCAGCCGGAAGGGTGATCAGAATCTGTCTGCATTTTTGCAGATTGCCTTAGTGCTTTCTCAATCGCTTCTTTTGCAGTTATTGAAGTATCGGTCAAACAATCCGTTACTTGTCCATATGAACTTTTGTAGCGGTCAATAACTTCCTTAAACAGCGCCTCCTTGGAGCCGAATGCGGCGTAAAAGCTTGCTGATGAAATACCCATCACCTCTTTTAGCTGAGCGAGGGACGTCGATTCAAATCCTTGTTCCCAGTACAGCACCATGGCTTTAGAAATCGCTTCTTCCTTGTCAAATGCACGCGGACGGCCGGTACGGGCCATAAGGCCACCTCCCCTGAATCATTAATTATATACTAATCGATCCAAAATTAATTGACAAGATTTTATGTATGGCATAACATATGGATTAATCGATCCAAAATTAAATTGAAGGGAGAGCAGCAGCCAACGTATTTAAACAAAATGAAGGAGTTGTATAGATGCCTATGTCAGCTGGTATTCAAGAACAAGCCGCAAAAAAAATCCCTTGGTTTGAATTATTAGCCCTTTCAATGGCCGGCTTTATTTGTATTATGACCGAGACTGTTCCTGCGGGTCTGCTTCCGCAAATCGGTGATGGACTAAATGTATCAGCCTCCTTTGCAGGGCAACTGGTTACGTTGTATGCGCTCGGTTCGTTAGTTGCGGCAATTCCTGTCACATTTGCAACACAGAGCTGGCGGCGCAAACCTTTGCTCCTTTTCGCGATTGTTTTGTTTCTTGTTTTTAACAGCGTCACAGCTTTTTCTTCTAACTATACGGTCACTTTAATTGCCCGATTTTTTGCAGGGGTTGGTGCAGGAATTGTATGGAGTATGTTAACGGGTTATGCAAGACGGATGGTTTCTCAAGAGCTTAAAGGCCGGGCCACGGCCATCGCTATGGTCGGCACCCCGATTGCGCTTAGTCTTGGCGTGCCTATCGGAACTTTTTTAGGGGGGCTGATGGGATGGCGTGCTGTTTTTATAATCATGTCTTTGCTGTCTCTTGTTCTTATCATATGGATTATCCTTAAGGTTCCTGATTTCTTCGGAAATTCAAAAGCTCTGCGTGTCAATGTGTTTAACGTATTAACGATCCCCGGGGTGCGGCCTATTCTAACGGTGGTCATTCTTTGGATGGTTTCTCATAATATTTTGTATACCTATATTGCTGCATTTCTTACCCCGGCAGGCCTAAGCTCACAAACAGGCACAGCGTTATTAGTGTTTGGGGTCTTGTCTCTCATTGGAATTTGGGTTACCGGATTATTCATTGATAAGCGGCTTCGTCTGCTTGTTTTGCTGAGCCTGCTCGGTTTCTCAATCGCTGCATTATTATTTCAATTTTCGGGATACAATTCAATTGTTATCTTTGTCGGTATTGCACTCTGGGGAGTGGCCTTTGGAGGGGCGGCTACCTTATTACAAACAGCGTTAGCCCAAGCCGTTGGGGAAGCTAACGTTGACGCCGCTATGTCTATGAATACAACCGTTTGGAATATCGCTATTGCCGGCGGCGGGATTTTTGGGGGAATTCTTCTTGATCACGCTGGCAGCCAATCCTTTCCTGTCATCATGTTTTTATTAATTTTTGCAGCTTTAATGATTTCATTTGTCAATAAGAAACACGCATTTCCTTCTAAATGAATCATTGCGAACAAGGGCTGTCCCAAAAATTCACCTATCGGCTTTCATGAAGAAACATACCAAATCACGTTGGTATGTTTTTTATTTTCTCTTACACCTCTGTTTGCAAATAGATAGATAGCAGCTCAGTTACAACGTTCAATAAACAGAGAAAAAAGTTTCTTCATATCATCATGTTTCTTTGTGAGCATTTCCGGGTGCCATTGTACACCGACGACAAATAAATCACCTTGTCGTTCTATTCCCTCGATGACACCGTCTTTTGCATAAGCTGTTGCTTTAAATGACGGAGCGACGTCTTTTATGATTTGGTGATGGAACGAATTAACCATTGCTGAATCTCCAAACAAAGAGTGTAGGTGAGAACCGGCTTCAAAAGAGACGCAATGGGTTTTTAAAGACGGCTCTTTCTCCTGGTTATGCTTAATATATGCAAAAGAAGCATATGTCAAATCTTGATATAAACTGCCGCCGAATGTGACATTTAATATTTGCACTCCGCGGCAAATAGCTAAGATTGGCTTATTTAATGCAATAGCTGTTTTTATCAATTGCTGTTCGTACGTATCCCGATCCGGAAACGTTCCGCCTAATGCCTGTAAAGGTTCTTCCCCGTATAATTGCGGATTCACATCTTGGCCGCCTGACAAGATCACGCCATCCAGCCGGGAAATCTGCTGCTTCAGCATTTCCGGCTGCTTAATAACCGGTAATATAAACGGCACACCGCCGGCTTCTGCCACAGACTGAACATAGTCATTATTTACATAAGCCCGATCATAACCCGGAAAAGGGCCGGATTGATCAATCTTGATATTTCCTGTTATTCCAATCAATTGGGGCATCCTTCGTGCACCTGAGCCTTTCTTTGGTGTATATTTTTTTCGTATTATTTCAGGCAGTTCTCATGAACATAGATTTTACGTATGTCTTTCAAATTATTCTTGATTTATCAATAGCTGCAGAGAAAGGGAAAAAGGTTTAGCCGTTATGAAAAAGACCAGAGAATATTCAGAGAAGGCTGCCTTGACTGATTTTACATCCGACGAAAAAGAAACGATTCTTATTTCAATTGAAAACTGTTATTTGCCCTCTTGAATTATACAAATTATCCTTTTTATTCATTTTTTGATGAGATGTTTCTCCTTCATATTCCGTGCTGTTTTAAACCTTGTAGAACCTGTACATAAGTGCTACACTCATCGGAAATGGCGAAACTAATCCTTAAGAATCAGTCTATTCTTTAGGGGGATAGGAGTTAATTCTAATGAATGAGGGATTTAGCGCAAAAAGGTTTGATCACAGATCATGACAGGGAAGTGACGATATGATTGAATTTAACAATGTATCAAAACAGTACAAAGACGGCACGTTTGCTGTGAAATCATTCAATGCAGTGATAAATAAAGGCGAATTCTTTGTCATTATCGGGCCCAGCGGCAGCGGTAAAACGACAACATTGAAGATGATCAATCGCCTCATTGAATTGACCGGCGGTACGATATCTATAAATGATCAAAAAATAAGTGAATATGACATTCATGAGCTGCGCTGGAATATAGGATATGTTCTGCAGCAAATCGCTCTGTTTCCGAATATGAATATTGAAGAAAACATAGCTGTCGTCCCCGAATTGAAAAAATGGAATCGGGAAACAATCAAACAGCGTGTCAATGAGCTCTTAGAAATGGTTGGTTTAGATCCTGAAATATACCGTGAAAGAAAACCTCATGAGCTTTCAGGAGGCCAGCAGCAGAGAATCGGTGTCGTGCGCGCTTTAGCTGCAGATCCTGAAATGATCTTAATGGATGAACCGTTCAGCGCCCTTGATCCGATGACAAAAGTGAAATTGCAGGATGATATGCTGGATTTACAAAGAAGAATACAAAAAACGATTGTCTTTGTCACCCATGATATACAAGAAGCATTAAAGCTTGGAGACCGGATATGCATCATGAATAACGGTGAAATTGTTCAAATCGGCACACCTGATGACATTCTGCATCAGCCTGCCAATGATTTTGTAAGAGACTTTGTCGGAGTGCAAGAAGGTATAACAAATGAAAAAATGAATCTTGAAGACATCGTACAGCAAACAGACGCTGCACAATCGAATACTTCTGAAACAGTTTCTGTATCAACCTCTTTACAGGAGGTTCTGGATAAATTAACACAACATGATCAAGTATTTGCTGAGGGTAATGGTGAGATGATTGGCGTCATCACCAGACAGGCGTTTATACAGTATCTGGCTGATCATATTCAAAAGAGAGGTCACATGAATGAATAGTTTTTTACATGAAGTATCAGACAGGAAAGGACAGCTGATAAACGCGCTGCTGGAGCACATTCAAATTTCTCTGATCGCTCTCTTTTTTGCCGTTATCATATCTATCCCCCTTGGTATTTATCTGACGAGAAAACAAAAGCTGTCAGAAGTCATCATAGGTATAACAGCCGTATTGCAAACCATTCCGTCGCTGGCTCTGCTCGGTCTTCTCATTCCTATAGTCGGTATAGGGAAAATACCTGCTGTTATCGCACTTATTGTTTATGCGCTGCTGCCTATATTAAGAAATACATACACAGGGATTAAGGAGATTGATCCTTCCTTAATTGAAGCTGCCAGAGCTATGGGAATGAACAGCAGAAAGAGGTTAGTAAAGGTAGAGCTTCCTTTGGCGCTGCCGGTAATAATGGCGGGAATACGAACTGCCATGGTTTTAATTATCGGCACTGCAACATTAGCGGCTCTTATTGGGGCCGGAGGTTTAGGTGACTTAATTCTTCTCGGGATTGATAGAAATAATACAGAACTTATTCTTATTGGAGCTATACCGGCTGCCATCCTGGCTATCCTGTTTGATTTCCTGCTTCGGAAGCTTGAAAAAGTTTCTTTTAAAAAATCATTGGCTGGTATTGGAGTACTGGCAGCAGCCGTCTTAATCGTCCTGACCATATCAGTTTCTTTTGGACAGGAGGACAAAAACATTGTCATCGCGGGAAAGCTTGGTTCTGAGCCTGAAATCTTAATCAATATGTATAAGCTTCTTATTGAACAAGAGACCGATTTACACGCGGAATTGAAACCCGGTTTCGGCAAAACTTCATTTGTATTCAATGCATTAAAATCAGGGGATATTGACATTTATCCGGAATTTACCGGCACGGCCATTTCTGAGTTTTTAAAAGAAACACCCGTAAGTACAGATGAAAAACAGGTGTATGAACAAGCGAAAAAAGGAATGCTTAAAACATTTGATATGGAACTGCTCAAGCCGATGAAGTATAACAATACGTATGCATTAGCAGTACCGAAGCAATTAGCTGCCGCATACAATCTTAAAACCATATCGGACTTAAAAAGTCATCAGAACAGCCTGAAGGCCGGTTTTACTTTAGAGTTTGCCGATCGGGAAGACGGATATCGCGGCATTCGGAAAATGTATGGAATCACATTTTCGAATCTGGTGACGATGGAGCCGAAACTTCGTTACAATGCAATCAAAACAGGTGATATTCATGTAGTAGATGCTTACTCAACGGACAGTGAATTAGAACAATATAAATTGTCTGTACTGAAAGATGACAAGCACGTATTCCCGCCATACCAAGGTGCTCCGTTGGTAAGAAAAGAAACATTAAAAAAATATCCAGAGCTGGAGGGCGCGTTAAATAAACTTGCGGGAAAAATAACAGATCAAAAGATGCGGGAAATGAATTATGACGTGAACGTAAAGGGGAAAAGTGCAGAAGCAACAGCCGCAGCATTTTTGAAAGAAGAAGGGCTTTTGAAATAGCTTCATCATAGCAGCCTTAGTAAAAAGCCTCGCGGATGAATCACCCGCGAGGCAGATTGCAACAATACCAAGGGTTTAAGGGCCTTTGGTATTTATTATTTTCTGTTTTGATCAGAAATAAAAATTCAAAACGGCCCGCCCCGTTTTACAGCCGATTTAGTGTTTTTATTTGTTCCGTCAGCTCTTTAAACTTCTTATCGAGTTCTGGGTACGCTTTATCATTCGGGGTCATGAAACTAAGCTTTCCCAGCACTTCCTGTCTCTCTGTTTCCAGCTTTAAACGCAATTCATCCTGATCATCTCTTTTTGAAGAGGTTTCTTTCCATTGCCTTTGGACGCTGCTGTTTGACATGACGAGCTGATTGTCCGTTGTTTTTTCGAGAAAGTATCGGTCGTGTGAAACGATGAGCAGCGTTCCGCTATATTGTGCTAATGTGTCTTCGAGCTGCTCGCGTGAAGGCAGGTCAAGGTGGTTTGTCGGCTCATCTAATATAAGCACATCTTTTTCCTCCAGAATATATGCCATCAGCTTGCACTTTACACGCTCGCCCATACTCATCTTTTCGATGGGTTCTGTCCATTGCGATGCCGTGAAACCCAGATGCTTCATGATCGTTTGAACCTTTCCTCTCGCCGCGAATGTTTCTTTATAAAACAGCTGCTCCGGCGTCTGTTCGAGCGGCAAGTCGAATACTTCCTGCGTTAAATAGCCGATATTTGCAGAGGGTGACATCCATATATCGCCTTCCGCTGTTTCCTGTCCGAGGATGACTTTCAATAATGTCGTCTTTCCGCTGCCGTTCGGACCTGTTATGGCAATCTTCTCACCGTGCTGAATGGTGAAATTGACATTTTGAAATAGCGTTCGTCCGCCAAACGATTTTGTTAGATTTTTCACTTCTAAAAACCGCTTTCCCGCCTTATGATTTGTTTCAATGGAAAAGCGCACATCATATTCCGCCTCAACCTGTTCAACTTTTGCTTTTTCCAGCTCTTTTTCAAGGCGTTTCTGTTTTGACTTGATCTGGGCATCCGTACGTTTTGCTTTTACCCGATGGTATTCTTTAGTGCCTTCCTGTTTCGTCGATTGTGCATGGGCTTTTTTCGACCAGGCAGTGAGCTCATTCATTTGGGCTTCGATCCGCTTAATCATGTTCTGCTGATTTTCAAATTCCCGCTGCTGAGTCAGCCTTTTCTGTTTGCGAATCTCCATATAACCGGAGTAATTGCCTTTATGTTCAATCAGCTTTTTTCCTTCAATCGACCATATTTTTGTCGTCACGGCATCTAAAAAAGCGCGGTCATGCGAAACGAAAATAATGGTGCCTTTATAGTTCTGCATTTGTTTTTTAAGGATTTCTAAACTTTGTTTATCGAGATGGTTTGTCGGCTCATCTAATAACAAAAGATCAGCAGCTGTTGAGAAACCTTTTGCCAGCCGTGCTTTCAGCTTTTCTCCGCCGCTTAACTGTGTAAAGTCATGAGCCGGCACATTCCATTTTTCTAATAATTTCACTTCTGAAGGCCCCAGATCCCCGGAAGAGTGCGACTCGGTTTCTTGTTCCACCATAAAAACATTCTGGCCTTGCTGCATCCATTGGATATATCCTTTTGTGGGAGCTGCATCATCGTTGATCAATTGCAGCAATGTAGATTTACCGGCGCCGTTTTTGCCGATGATACCGATGATGTCCCCTTTCTGAACACTGGCATTAATATCTTCAAACATGCAAAAGCTCCCTGCTTCATAGCTGATGCCGATTAATTTTAATAATTCTTTCATAAGATCATTCCCTCGCTTTAAGGGAGAATTAAAAAAATCCTCCCAATTGATTTGGAAGGATTAGCCGTACCTGTACATCATCAAATAAGCTATTTTTCAATAGCTGTGTCATTTATAGAAAATGGGCAGACTAATCCTATTTTTTCTGATTTGAAATATGCGATTTCAAACGTTAAAAATAAGATTAGTTAATCATCGTCCACCCATCATCCCTTCTCATATTAATAAAATCAGTGTATCACACACTTATCCGCAAAGCAAAAGGTAAAAGCCTTTTTATTCCAAACCCGGGGCTTCCCACTCTTCTTCTAAAACGGCATAATAATATTCATCCCACCATTCATTATCATGGGGGATGCATTTTTTGAAAAAGCCTTCCCGTCTCATTCCGATCTTTTCCATCACCCTGTGCGAAGCAATGTTTTCCGGCTGGCATGTCGCAATGATCCGGTGTAATTTCATCTTTGTAAACCCGAATGCCAGCACGGCTCGTGCCGCCTCTGAAGCATATCCTTTGCCCTGATATTCCGGGTGAAACACCCATCCGATTTCATACGTATGATCACCAAAATACTTAAAAAAAGCAATGTGGCCGATGACCGTTTTTTCATCCTTTAATACAACAGGAAACTTCTCGGCATGGTCACCGCTGTTTTCAGTAACGAATTTCTTGGCATCTTCTTGGGTAAAGACACCCTCCGGTATATACTTCATGACATTCAGATTTGACGTGTACTGATAGACATCTTGCCAATCTTCCGGTTCAAATGTCCGGATTACGAGCCTGTCGGTTTTGATATTCATTTTATGTTCTCCCATCAAAAAAAGTGTTCATCTATTACTTCGATCGAAAAGATGTAAAAACCTTTGAGCGGGGAGGGCCGAATATAAAAAAGCTTGCAGAAACACTCTGCAAGCCGTTATTTCTCATTCGCAGCCGACGGCAGCTCCGTAAAGCCGAACTTTCCTCCGACCGCTTCTTTTACCTCATGAATGACAATAAATGATTTAGGATCTATCTTTTGGATGTGATTTTTGATTTTTAACAGCTCATTCTTTTTAATGACAACATAGATAATGCGCTTGTCTTTACTGTCATAATATCCGTATCCATAAAAAATAGTGGCCGCGTTTCCGTATTCGCTGGTGATAGCCTTGGCAATTTCCTCGTATTTATCAGACATGATGGTCAGGGCTTTTTTATTGTGGAAGCCCTCAATGACGATATCAACGATTTTAGCGCACAAATATACGAATATAAACGTATACAGCGTGTTATTGATACCAATGGCGAAAACCGAAGCGAATATAATGACACAGTCCATATAAAACATGCTCTTTGAGATGTTATAGCCCTTCGTATAATTTAATAAATACGCTAAAAGAGTCGTCCCGCCGGTAGAACCGTCAGCAATGAAAATCAAAGCCAGCCCCGTTCCCATTAATAATGCTCCGAACACAATACCGAGCACCATGTCGTGAACGCCAAACGGAATAAAGCTTACGATACTGAGAAAAACAGAGGTCATGCCTGTGCCCAGTATCGTGTATAAAATTGTTTTTTTCGCTAAAAATTTATAAGCCAATCCGATAAAAATAAGATTCACGACCAGAGTGGTGATACTTGCAGGAATATGAAATAAATAATATAAAACGAGAGCTATCCCCACGGTACTGCCGTCACCTAATTGATTTGGGATCACAAAAAATTCAACAGATGCAGCAATAAGAAAGGCTCCGATTATTATCAGCAGGATATCCTTACAAATTGTCTTCATGTGCAAACCTCCTCCGCAGTCAGAATGTATATAGCAAAATAAAAACGCCTCAAAAATTATCTAGTGAAAACTAAATAATTTCTAAGACGAATGTATGTTAAAGCTTGTTAGTTCACTCTGTAAAGAATGTTCAATATCGAAGATTATATAGACACCTGCACTTCTTGTCAATGCTGTAAAAAATCGTTTTTCTGCTTAAGTGAAATACAGATGTCACGCAATGTTTTTTTATTTTAATAAAATAATTTAAGTTTTTTAAGCACATTCTTTGTGTATCAATTAAAAGGTATGTTATATTTTTAATCGTTTTGGATGGTCGTTTCTTCTTTTTATTCTAAATTTGTTTCTCCGCCTCGGAAGAGATAGAAATCATGTTTGATTCGCGCAGGAATAAGGAATGATATTAGAAGAAAGTTTTTTCTATCTATCACCAAGAGACATTTTATGTAATACAACAAAGAAAGGATGATTATGTTGGAAAGAATCTTTATCAGTCCATCAAAGTATGTACAAGGAAAAAACGCAATCGAAAAGATTGGTGAGCATCTGCAAGGCATTGGTGAACAAGCTGTCGTTATCGCAGACAAAATCGTTTGGGATATCGCGGGGCACAAAGTCGCAGATGAATTAAAGAAAAAGAATATTTCCTCAGAGGAGGTTGTCTTTAACGGAGAAGCCTCTCGGGAAGAAATCAAAAGAATTGCCGGCATTGCCAACAACGCAGGCGCATCAATTGTCATCGGTGTCGGAGGCGGTAAAACGCTTGATACGGCCAAAGCCGTGTCGGATGAAATAAACGGCTACACCGTCATTGTTCCGACGGCAGCTTCGACTGATGCACCGACAAGCGGGCTCTCTGTTGTTTATTCCGAGAAGGGCACCTTTGAAAACTATCGGTTTTACAACAAAAATCCTGACTTGGTTTTGGTCGATACGAAAATTGTCGCAGAAGCTCCGCCTCGTTTCTTATCGTCAGGCATTGCTGATGCGATGGCCACTTGGATAGAGGCGCGCAGTGTCATCGAGAATGGCGGTAAAACAATGGCAGGGGGAATCCCTACGATAGCCGGAGCAGCCATTGCGGAAAAATGTGAGGAAGTGCTATTCAAATATGGCCATCTCGCCTATGAATCCGTGAAAGCGAAAGTCGTCACTCCTGCGTTGGAAGCGGTGGTTGAAGCCAATACGCTTCTGAGCGGTTTAGGCTTTGAAAGCGGCGGCTTGGCTGCGGCACATGCCATTCATAACGGTTTCACCGCGCTTGAAGGGGAGATTCACCACCTGACTCACGGAGAAAAAGTAGCGTTCGGCACCCTCGTTCAATTGGCTTTAGAAAAACATTCATTAGAGGAAATTGAACGTTACATTGAGTTTTATATCAGCTTGGGACTGCCTGTTACACTTGAGGATATAAAATTAAAAGACGCCTCTAAAGAGGACATTATGAAAGTGGCCGAGGCTGCAACGATAGAAGAAGAAACAATCCATGCCGGCTTTAATGTCACGGCTGAAGACGTTGCTGATGCGATTATTGCCGCTGACCAGTATTCAAAAGCGTTTAAAGAAAAGCAATCGCGTTAAAACACTGACCGCGTGTCTAATGACCGAGGGCCGTTACGGCCCTTGGTTTTTTAATGTGAAGCTGCAATGACCCCATTTTGCTCCGCAACCATTCTTCTTCGTGTGTTCCTCGCCTGCCATTTATCTTTTTAGCGGTAAAACAGCTTGAAAACATTAAAAAATAAAGAAAAAATTATGATACAATATATAAATGTTTTGCTGAATTATGAGATTATAAAGGAAAGGTGAGAACGATATGCTGCACAATCCGACTGGTAAAGAGCGGCTTGCTCTGGCGTTTCTTCTTGGCATGCTTGCCATACTGGGGCCGCTTAATATAGATATGTACTTGCCGAGTTTCCCGGAGATTGCCGAGGATTTAGGCGCCCGCGCTTCGCTTGTCCAGCTCAGTTTAACGGCCTGTCTGATCGGGCTTACGATCGGCCAGATTATTGTCGGGCCTGTCAGTGACGCACAGGGGAGAAGAAAGCCGTTATTAATATGTATTTTTTTATTTGCCCTGTTTTCACTGTTTTGTGCTCTCGCCCCGAACATTACGACATTAGTCATTGCACGTTTTCTTCAGGGGTTCACTGCGTCGGCGGGGCTTGTCCTGTCCCGTGCCATCGTCAGGGATGTATTTACGGGAAGAGAACTTTCCAAATTCTTCTCGCTGTTAATGGTTATCACTGCCGTTGCCCCGATGGTGGCGCCAATGACGGGCGGCGCGATTTTACTGCTGCCATTTGCCTCATGGCATACGATTTTTCTCTTTTTAACCTTCATTGGATTTTTGCTTGTTCTGATCATTGCGGTCAAGCTGAAGGAAACGTTGCCGCCGGAAAAGCGCATTCCAAGCTCGATCGGGAATTCTGTACGCACAATGGGCGGCTTGCTGAAGGATCGGTCATTTATCGGCTATGCGCTGACGGTCGGTTTTATTCACGGAGGCAGCTTTGCTTATGTATCCGGAACGCCTTTTGTATACCAGGATATTTATGGCGTATCGCCTCAGGTGTTTAGCATTTTATTCGGCATAAACGGTTTGGCCATTATTACCGGAAGCTTCATTATAGGACGTTTCGGAGGGATCATCCACGAGAAAAGCCTGCTTCGAATCGGGGTCATTACAGCTATGCTTGCAACGGCCGTCCTGCTTGTCATGACGATGATTCACGGCCCGCTGGCAGCGCTGGTGATTTCAATTTTTATTTACATGATTACAATCGGAATGACGCTGACAAGCACGTTTACGCTGGCAATGGAAAAGCAGGGGCACCGCGCGGGAAGCGCAAGCGCCTTGTTGGGCATGCTGCCGCTGCTTCTCGGTTCCATCGTTTCGCCGCTTGTGGGCATGAATGAATCGACAGCCGTCCCGATGGGGGCTATCATGTTTACGACGTCCGTTCTCGGTTCTATTGCCTTTTTTACATTAACGAAACAAACGGAGAAAGCCAAAAAGGAGTGAAATGATTTCACTCCTTTTTCGTATGCAGTCATTCATATTTCTTTAATAATATGGCTGAATTGTGGCCTCCAAAGCCGAATGAGTTGGAGAGGCCGAGCGTTAATGCCTTATGCCGAGGGCCATCCGTTACGTAATCCAAATCACACACGGAGTCAGGGCTCTCCACATTAATCGTCGGAGGGATGATTCCGCGTCTCAGGCTTTCTGCCAGAGCAATCGCTTCAACCCCGCCGGCCGCACCCAGCATGTGGCCGAGCATTGATTTATTAGCTGTAACCGGAATGTCATAGGCAAGCTCTCCGAATAGTTTTTTGATTGCCAATGTTTCAGAAAGATCTCCGGCTTTTGTGCTTGTTGCATGGGCGCTGATGACATCAACTTCATCCGCTGACACATTTGCTTTCTTCAAAGCGTTTCTCATTGCTGCATATGCACCTGTTCCTTCCGGGTGGGACGCTACCATATGATAAGCGTCTGAGCTTGCTCCGTAGCCGAGCACTTCACACAATATAGGAGCATTTCTGCCGATTGCGCTCTCCAATGATTCCAGTACTAAGATGCCGGCGCCTTCACTCATGACAAAGCCATCACGATCCGCATCAAACGGTCGGCTTGCGGATGCCGGATCTTCATTTCTCGTTGATAACGCTTGGGCATTGCCGAAGCTTGCTAATGATAAGTTCGTGATCGCTGCTTCTGCACCTCCGGCAAACATAATATCTGCGTCATCGTTTCGGATCGCGTTGAATGCTTCTCCAATGGATGTGTTCCCGATCGAGCATGCTGTGACGGGAGAGAGAGAAGGACCGAGCGCGCCTAATCTGATGCTGATCTGGGCGGCGGCCGCATTCGAGATCATCATGGGCACCAGGCTGGGGCTCACTTTTCGGGGGCCCCGTTCATTTAATACATGAACATTGTCAATCAGTGTGGTGATTCCGCCGATTCCGGAGCCGACATACACCCCGAGACGTTCACGGTCAATCTTATCCAGCTGAATGTGTGAGCTTTCCAAAGCCTGTTCGGCCGCTGCTAAGGCAAACTGACTGAAACGGTCCAGCCGTCTAGCTTCTTTTTTGCCCCATCTTTCTACTGCGTTAAAATCACGGACAACTCCCGCTATTTTTGTTTTGGAGCTGGATACGTCAAACGAATCTATTAAAGATATTCCGGATTTCCCTTGTATGAGATGAGTCCAAAGTGTATCTACATCATTGCCCAGAGGTGAAATAACGCCCATTCCGGTTATGACAACTCTTTTCATAGTCATTCCTCCTTCAATATGTTTCTATTTTAACTTGTCAGTATCCTATTACAAGTTGTTGTTTATCATAGTATAATAAATACTATGTAAGAAAGGAGAGGTAACATGATACCAGAAGCGAGGCTTCAAGCCCTTTCAGAGTTTTTGAAAACGCAGCGGGCTAAAATTTCTCCTCAGATGGCCGGATTGCCGATGGGCACCCGGAGAAGAACACCGGGGCTTCGGAGAGAAGAGGTCGCCCAGTTAGCCGGCGTGAGCACGACATGGTATACGTGGCTGGAGCAAGGAAGAGACATTAAAGTGTCTGCGGCGGTCTCAGATGCGGTCTCAGATGCGTTACAGCTGAATAAAGATGAAAGAAATTATTTATACGCGCTTGCTTTAGACGAAGGCGTAAAACAGACTTTCTCCCCCGAAGAAGAAACCATTATCAGCCCGGCGCTTACGAAAATGGTGCAGGAACTCCGTTATTGTCCAACCATCATTTCGGACAGACGATGTCATATTGTGGGATGGAATCAGGCTGCGGCTCATGTATTTTTAGATTTTGAACAAATACCGCCTGAAAAGCGGAATCTTATTGAGCTGCTGTTTTCGAGAAAAGAATTACGAAGTTTAGCCGTGAACTGGGAGCATTTTGTGAAAGGATTTATTGCCATTTTCAGAACCTATTACGGTCAATATGTAGCGGATAAATGGTATTCACAGTTTATTGAAAAAATGGAGCATGCCTATTCGGAATTTCATACATTGTGGAATGAGAGCGAGGTCAGCTCAGCCCCGGAAGTCTTGATTGAGTTCCGCCACGCAAAAGCCGGAAAAATGGTATTTAACCTGACTTTATTACAGGTTCAGGGCAACAGCGATTTACGATGCAGTGTCTATACCCCGGCAGAAAATACCGAAACAGAATCAAAGCTTAAACGGCTGATTGAAAACAAATAAAAATACGAGGGGCGCCGGCCCCCCGTATCAGGTTATTAAAATAATAGCATCAGCCCGGCGATGGCCGGTGTCAGAAAGATGGCTGACTTCAATATGAATTTTGGCACCAGGTTGGTGAATTTTGCGCCGACATATGCGCCGCACATCGTCCCGATCAAAACTTTTACCAGCAAGATATAATCTACAAATCCTTCAGTAACATAACCAAGCCCTCCGCCTATGGCGAGAGGAATAATGACAAGCATGGTGGTGCCGACCGATTGGCGGATGGATAAATTCAAAAGAATCATCAAACCGATTTGAATGAAAGGAGCTGAACCGATACCGAACGTTCCCGACAGGATACCTGCGATGATTCCCAGTAATACGGCTTTCACCCACATGTGCAGCTTGCTTTGCCGCTCGGAATTCACGGATTTTTCTTTTAATACAAATAACCTGACTAAAATGAGAAGAGCTGATAAAAACAGCATTCCCGCAGTCATGTAATGCAGTAAATCGGCGGGGATAAGGGAAGTGAGTTTTGCCCCGAAAAATGAACCGAACGCCGCGAAGAAACCGACGATTATGCCGATCTTCATCTGAATATTGCCTTCTCGATAGTGACTGAATGCTCCCGATAAACTGGTAAATGCCATGCCGGCAAGGGAAGTCCCCAAAGCCGTATGAATCGGTATATGAAAAAGCATCGTTAAGAGTGCAATAACAAAGCCAGCTCCTCCGGCTCCGATAAAACCGAGGATAATCCCAAGAAGAAACATAACGAGTATAATAAGCACAATTTTCTCCTCCATTAGCTGTCTGAAAGATCTGTTCCATTAGAAACCGCCGATTAAAAAAATCGACTGTCGACCGTCGTTCAATATATTTATTTTATCTCAAATTTTAGACATAGACAAGAACAGTTTATCTCTTCCATACAGAAAATAACAAAAGAAACAGCCGGCTTACAGCTCTTTCACCATCACCTTTTCCCCGTTGCAATCCAGTTCTCCATTGTATTCAAAGCCGAATTTTTGATAAAGGCGCAAAGCATGCTGATTATCCTCAAAAAGGCTTAAATAAATCCGTTTGCATTTATATAACGCAGCAAGGTGCCGGATAAGGGCTTTGAGCATAATGCTGCCCAGCCCTTGTCCTTGATAGCGTTCATCGATGAAATAACGGTCAAGCCACACTCTGCCATATTCATTTTCTTCATCATACTCAGGAAACCAGCCGTACATGGCAAAGCCGACCAAATCTCCGTCACGATAAAGGCCGGCAGGATGATAGTATCGGCATTCCTTTGCCTCCTTTAAGCATTGCTCAGTTGTCTCTATATATGATGTTTGGCTCTCGCTTACATGCAGAGCCAGTATATCGGCACGATGATCTTCCGTGACCGCTTTAATCTCAATGTTCATATGGATTCTCCTCTCTTGCTTTTTCTGTGACGGGTGAAAAACCCTTCCATTTGAAACGCCCGAATATAATGAACAGAGCCGTCAGGCCTTCTGATAATGGAAAGGCCAGCCAGATGGCCATGCTTCCGAATAACATGGGCAGCGTAAAGAGCAATGGGATAAAGAGAATAAGACATCTGGCTAAAATAATGACAGATGAAAGCCTGATTTTTTTAAACGCCTGATAATATTCAGCATAAACCATATTCATCCCCAAGAATACATAGCCGATGAAGTAAAGGGCCATCCCTTTTCGCGTGTAATCTGAGACGTCACTGGGCATATCGCCGAAGAAACGAATCAGCACATCACCGAAAAAGAGGCTCAACACCCAAAAAAATACGCCGAAAACAAGACCTGTCCCAATCCCTAAACGCAAAAAACGCCGTAAGCGGCCGTTCATGTGCATGCCATAGTGGAAGCTGACGATCGGCTGAAGCGCGGAACCGATTGCAATGAATATGACCAGAATCACGGCATGCAGATTATTAATGATGGCAAATGCCGTAATGCCTGAAGCGCCCGCAAAATGCAGAAATGATAAATTGCAGCAGACTGTCATTATCGCGGTCGAACCTTCAATGATAAAGCTCGGCAGACCGGTTTTCAGAATGGCATACATCGTTTTCCAATCCGGTTTGAACCGAATGATCCGTAAGACGCTGTTTTTCCGCAAAAAATGTGTCAGCAGGACGAGTAAACCGATGATTGTGGCAAAAGCAGTGGCAAATGCCGCCCCCTTGATGCCCATATCCATCTTAAAAATGAAAATATAGTTTAAAATCATATTAAAAACGGATGTGATCACAAGCCCGGTCATCGCTAAATTGGGATTGCCGTCATTGCGGATAAAAATGCTCAGCATATTTTCTATGACATAAAACAGCGAGAATCCCAAGAGGATGGTCAAATAATCCGCAGCAAGCGGTAAAATCCCGCCTGAAGCGCCAAGTGCCTCTGCAATCCATTCAGCATGGAAAAAAGAAACCGAAGCAAACGTGCCGATAATCACAAGAGCCAGAACAAGAGAGTGCGTGAAGATATGCCGGCCTTTTTGCGGATTCCCTTCTCCAAGGGCGATAGAATAAAGGGCGGCTCCGCCAATGCCGATTCCGAGTGAAATGGAAAAGATCACGGAATAGACGGGAACGCTAATGTTAACGGCAGCTAAAGCTTCCGGGCCCACCCCATGGCTGACAAACAGCCCATCAACTAAAATATTGACCGCCATGAGAAACATCCCGATACAAGAAGGAATT
Organism: Bacillus sp. ISL-51; assembly: GCF_018613535.1. Classification (GTDB taxonomy): domain Bacteria; phylum Bacillota; class Bacilli; order Bacillales; family Bacillaceae; genus Bacillus. The sequence goes on along the minus strand of NZ_JAGGQB010000004.1, from coordinate 22,090 downwards.
AAATACGAAAGAAATAATGGGAATGGCTGAGTGTTTGTCATCTTAACAGATGCTGTATTCATGTTTTCACCTATCCTTTTCATTAAGGTTATTTGTGAATCAACCTTCTCTCAGATACAATGATCATCATAAAGTATATGGTTGCCGTATAGTCAAGGAGGTATTATGAGCGAAGACGTCAGAAAATATTTCACCACAGGTGAATTTGCGAAACTGTGCCACGTTAAAAAACAGACCCTGTTTCACTATGATGAGATCGGCCTTTTGTCTCCTGAATTAAAAAAAGAGAATGGGTACAGGTACTATTCCTATAATCAATTTGAACTTTTTCAAGTAATCGGTTTGTTTAAAGAGGTCGGTGTCCCGTTAAAGAACATAAAGCCGCTCCTTAAAGGCAAAACCCCGGGTGATATCACAGCGCTCTTAAAAGAGAAATCTTTAGAAATCGAAAACAAAATCAAAAAGCTCGAGCACTTGCAGACGATGATTCAGACAAAAGTGAAGCTGACAGAACAAGCCTTGGAAACAGACTTTTCCTCTGTCTCTTTTCAGCATTTAGATGAAGAAAAAGTAATGATAGGCCGCCCCGTATTAAACTTGCCGGAACGAAAATACATTGCGGGAATTTCCGAGCTTATCCGCTATGTACAATTAAACGAATTAGACGAGGGATACCCGGTCGGCGGAATATTTGCGCGGGAGCAGATTCTCAACAAAGAATTCTACAATTACACGCATTTTTATATGAAAATTCAAGAAGGAATAGAGAATATACACTACCATGTAAAGCCAAAAGGGCTGTATGCCGTCGGATATCAGAAAGGAGACGAAGCAGAAGCCGCCTACGCCGAAATCATTCAATTCATTGAAGAAAATGGACTGCAAATGGGTGACTATGCATATGAGGAATATATACTTGATGAAGTGGTGGTGGACGGAATTGAAAATCAAATCACAAGAATCCAACTCCAAGTCAAAAGCAGTCAAGACTGACGGTTTGGCAATTTACGGCTGGAAACAGACCTTGTATAATGAAAAAATCAGATTAAAATTGAGGAGAAAAACAGTATGTTTTTAGCGCCCTTATTTGAACATGATGTACCGGCAGCACTTCTCCGCCCTTAATGGAGTAAAGTAGGAAACGGCCGGAGGAACATTCTGGATCGGGGCAATCCTTATTCTCGCGGGCGTCCTGCTCGTGATTAAAGAAAAAAACTGAAATCTATTGATAAAAAGCCATTCATTGATGAATGGCTTTTTTCAGATTGGAAGAATAAAAAGGAGTCAGATGAAGAGAACTTTCGATTTCTTCCCAAATGATCTTGACTCCGTACAGAAGGAACGCCAATCCGAACAAAATATACCGCTGAAGTTTGAAGACGGACTTTCCGACGCTTCTTAAGCCGATTGTCAATAAAACAAGGATATATCAAAGGCTGTTGCCCGCTAAAAATCATGCAGCTACAGAGATCGTTTGCCGGGAGAGCTGATCCGGCGTTTAAATCGGGACCGGGGGTTGCGCAAGTGCCAATTCTAAAAGAAAGAGATGAAACTTGGTTTCCCCTCCTGTTATCTCCTGTTAATTCATCATGCCATTTTTAAAGGATTTGTCTCGGCGTACACAGAAAACAATTAAAGGAGTATTGGGGCTCGGTTTTTCGTTTTTCTTTCTCACGGATTCGGCTTATCCGCTTTCTATCACGGCAAACCTGTGAGTGAGTGTACGTTTATTTTTACAGGAGATAAGCGCGCGGAAATGGATATTACGACGCAAGCGGGCTTCAGGGGGATGGGGCTGGCTCGAATGACAGCTAAGGCATTTATCAATCATTGTCTCACATGTGACCTGACTCCCGGATGGGATGTAAACAACATGGCCTCAGTCTCATTGGCGGAAAAACTGGGATTTAATGAACCGGCAACATTTTCTGTATTCGTGAAAACTTAAAGATCGGCGGGTGATTGAAATGGAGCCTAAATGGCTTGAGTGGGCAAAGCAGCTTCAATCCATGGCGCAATCGGGACTGGCCTATTCAAAGGATATTTATGATTCAGAAAGATTTGAAGAAATAAGAAAGATAAGCATTGATATCATGGCACATCATACAGAAATCGATAAAACGATAATCAAAGATGTATTTGCCGGTGATACGGGATATGCTACTCCGAAGGTTGATATAAGAGCCGCGGTTTTTAAAGATCAAACCATATTAATGGTCAAAGAAAAAAGTGACGGAAGCTGGGCATTGCCGGGCGGCTGGGCCGATATCGGATTAACTCCGGGCGAGGTCGCTGCCAAGGAAGTAAACGAAGAAGCTGGGCTTGACGTGAAGCCTATCCGATTGTTAGCTGTGATGGATAAGAAATGCCATCCCCATCCGCCGTCTGCTGCACACGTTTATAAAATGTTTATCCAATGCGAGATCATCGGCGGAGGGCTTAAGCAGGGAACTGAAACAAGTGCGGCCGCCTTTTTTGCTGAAACGGAACTGCCGCCATTATCGGCCGCCCGCAATACGAAAAGTCAAATTGAGAGAATGTTTACATACCTCAAACATCCTCAAGAACCCGTTTATTTCGATTAGTGTGAAGAAATGATATCAGGGGGCTGATTATGAAGGATTCACGCCGATAATGGATGTATTGGACATTGCCGCAGGCGGGGGACATACGGCTAACGCTCTTGCTCTTTTCGTGCGCTCCGTTACGGCTTATGACCTGACGGAAGAAATGTTGACAACGGCTGCCGAGTTTATTCGCGGAAACGGATGTACGAACGTTAAGTTCATGAAAGGAGACGCAAAAAAGCTGCCGTTTTCCGACACTGCTTTTAATCTTGTGCCCTACAGAATTGCGGCGCTGCGTGTCTTGAAACCGGGAGGCAGGCTGGTTCTGGTTGATCATACCGTGCCGGAGAATCAGAAATTCGATCAATTTTATAACGATATTGAAAAGGAAAGAGACCCGGGCCATTGGAGAGAGCAGGCTATTGGATTGAAGCGTTCGTTTGTTTTCCAAAACCATTTCACTTTTCCGACTGAAAGTTCCGGCCTGTCTGATGAGAAAACGGCATGATTAGAAAAGAAGCTGCTTGAAGCACCGAAGGAACTGCAAGCATTCTTCTCTGTACAAATCAATCAATCAGGTCGGATTTTTGGTTTTACAGGCGAATCTGCCTGTTTGGAGCGACCCGCCCCATCTGATAAACACTGATAAACACGTTAATCCTTAAAAATCGTTTTTGAAAAATCTAACATTCTGCGGGCAGCTTCTGTCGGTTTTTCCTCGGGGACATAATGGCCGCAGCCTTTCACCTCATACCCGCTGACCTCACGAATCGATTCTCTCCATGTGTCAAGCACGGGCAGGCCGGCTACGTTCCCTTTTTCTCCCCACAGCAAAAGTGTCGGGACATCTAGTTTTTTCTGTAATTTCTTTTCTGAACGATATCTCGGCAAATCAATTTGATAAGCGGCTCTGTAGTCATTGAGCGCTGCCTGGACAGCACCGGGCTGCTTCCAGGCGGCTAAGTATCGGTCCCAGGCGCCGTCTGATGTCAGCAGGTCAAAAAGCCCGTCGCCTCTGCTTAATAAAAATCTCAAATATTCCTCTTCTTTTCCGTTAATTAATTCCTCCGGCAGATGAGGAACGACCTGAAACGTCCAGTGCCAGTATTTTCGTGCCGCTTCAGCCGCCGTTAGAGAATCATAGACGTATTCAGTCGGCATGATATCAATAAGCACTAGGCCGGCCGCCAGTTCCGGGGAATCTAAAGCGAGCCGCCGCGCCACCCTTGCGCCTCTGTCATGCCCGGCAATTAACGCTTTTTGCATATGCAGGCGGCGCATCAGGCCTTGTATATCGCTTGCCATCGTTTTGTTATCATAGCCGTTTATGCCGCTTGGCTTTTCAGAATCGCCGTATCCCCTCATATCAACAGCGATGACTCTATGAGAAGCGGCAAGCGCCGGAATCACATATCGCCACGTCACCCAGCTCTGCGGAAAGCCGTGGAGGAGAATGACAGGGGGAGCATCCTCTTTTCCCGCAAAGACGTAATGAAGGCGGATGCCATTTACCTCAATTGAATCATGGGTCACATGTTTCTCAAAACGCTCACGAAAAGAATCCATTTTCTCTCTCCTCATAAAATTATTTTTTTATTTGAGAAATAATAGCGGAAGTGACGTCCTCTGTTGAATGATGTCCTCCGACATCAGGGGTTAAGAAACCATTGCTTGTGACTGTTTCGATCGATTGTAAAAGGCGGCTGCCCAGTTCTTCTTCCCCGAAAGAGTCGAGCATCAATTTCGCAGTCCATATTTGGCCTATTGGGTTAGCGATGCCTTTACCGACAATATCCGGCGCCGACCCGTGAACAGGCTCAAACATTGACGGGTATTTACCGTTCACATTTATATTCGCTGCCGGAGCGATCCCGACACTTCCCATAATCGCTGCCCCGATATCAGTTAACACATCTCCGAATAAATTCGATGCCACTATGACATCAAAGCGTTCCGGGTGAGTGACAAAAAAGGCGGCTAACGCATCAATATGCTGTGAATCGGTCTGAATATCGGAATAATCCCGGCTGACTTCTTTAAAAATGTCATCCCAAAAAGGCATGGAGTGAAAAATCCCGTTCGATTTGGTCGCGCTCGTGACATGTTTCCTTCGATTTGATGCCAAATCAAATGCATACCGCATCGCTCGTTCCGTTCCTTTGCGTGAGAAGATCGCGTTTTGAATGGCAATTTCGTCTTCGCCCCGAAACATTCTGCCGCCGACAGAGCTGTACTCGCCTTCACTGTTTTCACGAACGACTAATAGGTCAAAGTCCCTCGGGTTCACAAGAGGAGATGTGATTCCCGGCAGCAATTTTGCCGGACGCACATTAATCACCTGCTCAAATTCCCGGCGGATCTTAATGAGCAATCCCCATAGCGAAACATGGTCAGGGACGAGTTTTTGATTTCCCACCGCTCCTAAAAACAATGCATCAAAGTGTTTTAACGTTTCTAATCCATCTTCAGGCATCATTGTTCCATGTTCTAAATAATACTCGCAGCTCCAAGGGAAAGAAGTGAAATTGAATTCAATGCCTCCATGTATTGCGGCGATGGCGTTTAATACACGCTCCGCTTGCGGCACAACCTCTTTTCCGACACCGTCTCCGGGGATGCTGGCAATGCTGTATTTTTTCATGATCAATTCACCTCTGGAATCAATTGTTTTCGGTTTACGGTAGTCCGTCGACCGTCGTTTGATACCAACTCATCTTACTCCACATCCGATACGTTGACAACCTTCGGAATGTTGCTTCCATAGATAAACTGTTATATGATTTTGGTAATAAAAAGGCCCAATTTGTTGAAGAGGTATGAAACCACATGGATAATTTTAAATTAGATAAGCCAACTCCATATTATCTGCAATTTTATTCCCAATTGAAAAAAATGATATTCGACGGGACATTCAAGCCGGGAGAGCGGCTGAACGAAACACAGCTGGCTAAAGATTTCGGAGTCAGCCGGTCGCCGATCAGAGAAGCCATGCGGCTGCTTGAGAAGGACGGCCTGCTGACGGCAGACGATAGAAACGGCTTTGTGATATATTCTTTATCTGTTAAAGATGTTGAAGAGATTTATAAAATCAGGATGTCGCTTGAGTCTCTGGCGGTCGAACTCGTCATCGATGAAGCGGCAGACAGCGAACTCCAATTGATTGAAAAACAGCTTCAGGACACAGAAGAAGCAATCAATACAGGCGTAAAAGAGGCTGAGATCATCGCCTTAAACGAAACGTTCCATCATCTGCTTGTAGATTTCAGCCATAACAGCCACCTGGCCAAGCTGCTTGAGCATGTCAATGTGCTGATTCATTTTTGCAGAGTCCTTAATTTTAAAGGGGATGACCGTGCGGCCGTTATTTTGAATGAGCACCGGAAAGTCTTCGAAGAAATGAAAAAAGGCAATAAAACAAAAGCCGTGCAATATATGACTGACCATCTGCAGCATGATTTGGAGCATTTAAAAGGTGTTCTGAAAGACAAAGAAGCAGATGCATAATGACAAAAGACAAGGAATAAAACAGCCTTGTCTTTTTGTTATGTGAAAAAGCGGAGTGTCACTGAATCGCCATAAAGTCCAGGCGTCCCGGCCCATTTGACAAGGATGTTCCTTGCATGAACTTTTCCGCTTATTTTATGATTGCTGTGGAAGCAACGTAAAAAGGGCAAAGGAGCTTGAGAAATGGCGAAGCATATTTTAATGATAAATTTTCCGGCAGAAGGTCATGTGAATCCTACGTTAGGTATGACAAAGGCCTTTGCTGAACAAGGTGATCACGTTCATTATATCTCCACAGAAAAATTCAAAAGCAGACTGGAAGGAGTAGGCGCGACCGTCCATCTTCACCGTGACCTTCTCAGAACGGCGCATATTGAACCGGGCACCCCATCCGGCATTCTTTCTTTTTTAAAGATACATTTGAAAACGTCACTGGACATTTTAGACATCGTACAGCAATTATCAAAAGAAATTCCATTCGACGCTGTGTATTATGATAAATTCGGTGCGGGAGAGCTGGTCAGAGATTATCTCAAAATTCCCGGAATTTCTTCATCGGCGTCGTTCTTATTCAGCGAAGACCGTCTGAAAATATTGCCTCTGCACCCGGAATCCGGCGTACCGTTTAAATTGGACCGGGAATGTGAAGAGCTGTTGGCGGAGATGAAAGAGAAATACGGTGCAGCGCCTGACAATATGGTTCAATTTATGAACAATACAGGCGAGTTAAACATCGTCTATACAAGCCGATACTTCCAGCCTGAGAGTGAGAGGTTCGGCGAAGACTATTTATTTATCGGTCCCAGCTTTCCGAAGAGAAAAGGGACCATCGACTTCCCGATCGAAGCATTAAAAGACGAGAAAGTGATTTATATATCAATGGGGACGGTGTTAGGGAATACGGAAGAGTTTTTCAGCCTGTGTATAGACGCTTTTGCGGATTTTAAAGGCAAGGTCGTCATTGCAGCTGGAGAAAAAGCGGATCTGTCCAAAATAAAACAAGCGCCTGCGAACTTTATCATCGCTCCGTATGTCCCGCAGCTCGAGGTATTAGAGCAAGCGGATGTGTTCATTACTCACGGGGGAATGAACAGTGTAAATGAAGGCATTCATTTTAATGTGCCGTTAGTGGTGATCCCGCACGATAAAGACCAGCCGATGGTCGCACACCGGCTGACCGAGCTAGAGGCCGGCTATACAATCCCGAAAGATGAAGTAAGCGCAAAAGCGTTAAAACAAGCGGCAGAAGAAGTATTGCACAATGAGAAATACAAAAAAGGGATTCAAGCCATCAATGAAAGCTTTGACGATTGTTTAGATATGAAGGATGTCATGGCGCGGATTGATCAGTTTATTGAGAAGAAAGCCAAATAATCTCCGTCCGAAAAAGCCTGTTTCCGCCACCAAAGGGGAAACAGGCTTTTTTATGGATTTCTGACAGTAAGCTCCCGTTCACAGGATGTTATGTTCTTCATTCGCCAGCTTTACAAGGGCCAGAATAGACTCCGATTGCTGTCTGCCGTGCGTTTTTTCCAGCCGTTCTTTTTCAAATAATTGATGGCCGTAAATACTGACTGATGCCTGATCAACCACAGTATGCCAGTTTTTTCGGCCTCCCTCCGCAGGCGGTTTTGAACCCTGCTCAGAAAACAAGAGGACAAACAGCACAAAGGCGAATACAAGCATCGCTCCTGCCTGATGTTTTTTTCTTTGATTGGATGCTGACATATGATGCCCTCCTTTATATCGTTTTATGTTATTAGATCATATATGAGCTGTCTTTGAAAGAGTAGGGAAGTCATCATTTCGTTTGGTTCAATTGGCATAAACGGTGCCTGAGAGGGGATAAGAAATGAATATTAATATGCTCAACAGAGAACAGTTTGAGAGCGGCTTAGAGGAGATCGGCTGCAGGCATCAAGCGGAAGATATTATCGAAAAAATGAAAGCCTGCGTGACGGAATGCGCCGCTTCGTCGGAACGCTTCCTCATTGAAATACAAACCAAGATGAATCAATACAAGGCGGTTGTCTATGTGATGTTTTCAACGATGGAAATGGCCGGCGCAAAGGAGAACGAGAAGCATGTTGAGTTTGAAGCCTGCATGTTACTGTGTGAATAAGTGACGTGTGAAAACCGCCCGAATACGCCTCCATAGGTATTTCTTCATGCGAGGTAAGAATGGCCTTTTGTCCTGCTTGACGATAAGTGTTTCTAAATAAACTGAGCTGATATGATCTTTTTTGGCTTTCCAATACAAATTTTTTCCGCGGTTTACAGAAAATATATCGGCACATACTCATTTCAAGATGACACACATGCATCTGTGACGGTAAAAGAAACCCGTCTGTCTATAAAAATAGACGAACAAACTGGAACTAACCGCAGCACATTTTATCTTGTTTCAGGACGGCAGGGAAGAAACAGCGATCCGCTTAACAAAATGACATACAAACTAAAATCGCCGTCCTCAATAGACGGCGATTTTTAATAAAAGGTCAGGACCCTTTCACAATGTGAAATCTTCTTTTCGGCTTTGCCATAAAAATAGTAGAGAAAATCATAGCCCCAAGCATCGTTATGTATTCCATATATAGAGAAATATCTGCCAATACAATCCCTGTAACCATCAAAATAACGCCCAATACCACCGTAAAAACCTTCGTTTTCATGATGAGATCCCCCCATTTGCTAATAATTGAATTATACAGCATTTCCATTAATGTGTACATTTTGTGAACAAATTCACCTGTTCAATGACGCAATCTTATAAATCCAAGAGTCATATGGAGGTTTTGCGGACCTCCATAGAGTATAGAAACTTTAGGGGTGCCTTCAGTGGTGATAAAAATAAAAAAATTTGGTTTTAGGGAAGAGTCATAGGGGTAAAGTAAAAAATCATAGGTAAAGGAGCTCTTAAAAATGAAAGCGAAATCATTCTTATTCAGCATGTTTCTGCTCATTCCCGTCTTGGTGCTTGGAGGGTGCAACAGCCAATCGTCGGGCAGCAGCAAAAAAGGACAAGACAAGGATATGCATTCTCATGAAGACATGAATCATTCAGGCACATCCGAAGTGCCAAAGGGATTAAAGGAAGCGAAAAATCCGACTTATAAAGCAGGCAGCGATGTCATGATTCTGGCTTCTCATATGAAAGGCATGAAAAATGCACAAGGAACCGTAACCGGAGCATATGATACGACTGTTTACAGCGTTTCATATACACCGACAACGGGAGGAAAACGTGTTGAAAACCACAAGTGGGTCATTCAGGAGGAATTGAAGGGCGCCGGAGATAAAACGTTAAAACCGGGTGATAAAGCCGCATTGGAGGCTTCCCATATGAAAGGCATGAAGGGAGCCGAAGCCGTCATTGACTCAGCCAAAAAGACAACCGTTTATATGGTCGACTATACACCGACAACCGGCGGGAAAAAAGTAACCAATCATAAATGGGTGACAGAAGACGAGCTTACAGCCGCAAAATAAAGAAACCGCAAAAGAGCCAAAGGACTATCTTTGGTTTTTTTGCGGTCTTTTCTTCATGCAGATTTACTTTTCAAAGCGGGCCTTGTTAAAGAAAATACGGCTAACCCGACAGCGATGATGACAATCAAACCTCCGCACCATGCCGTTGATATGACGGAGCCTGTTTGTCCGATCACACCGCCCCCAATGGCTGACCCGAGCGCAATGCCGATCTGTAAAGCAGAAGTGTTAAAGCTCTGCTGAATATCGGAGGATTCAGGGGCAATACGGATTAAATAGCTTTGCTGCGCAGGCGCGAGGCTCCAGCTGAGCAATCCCCAAATGACCATCGCAGGCAAGAAAATAACCAGAGACACCGTCGTTAACGGAAGGATGAACAGGATAACGGCAAATGATACGGTCACAAGCAAAATGCTTTTAAACGATCCTAAACGGTCAGAGAGCCAGCCTCCAAACGGTCCTCCGCATACAGCTGATATCCCGAATAGGAAGTAACACACACTGACCCAAACAGAATCCAGATGAAGCGTCGCTTCTAAAAAGGGCGCAAAGTAGGCATAAAGCGTGTAGTGCCCGGCCAATGTAAACAAGGTGACAAGATGTGCGCTCGCAATTTTGGCGCTGCCGATCGTCTTGATTTGCTCACGAAACGGAATCATCTTTTCAGCCGGTATTTTCTCAAAAAAGATGCTGATAATGAGCATGGAGAGAAGAGATAATAACCCGATCCCTAAAAATAAAACACGCCAGCCGAAGGAATTGCTGATGATAATTCCAACCGGCACGCCTAAAGCGATTGCGGAGCTGAAGCCCATGAAAATAATGCCGATCGCCCGCGCTCTGTATTCAGGCGCGACAATTTTAGGCGCAATGGTTAGAGACAGAACCACAATCAGCCCCGTGCTCATGGAAGCCAGCACCCGAGACATCATAAGTACAGCGAAATTCGGGCTGAAGTAAGCGACAAGATTACTCAAAAAGAAGATAAACAGTGCGATTAAATAAAGCCGCTTTCGTTCAGCCTTTGCCGTCGCTGCTAAGAGCAGCGGGCCGGAGATGGCATAACCAAGAGCAAACACGCTGATCAGCTGTCCCGCGCTCACAATGGATATGTGCAAGTCGGAAGCGATTTGGGGGAGGATGCCGCCCACAATTAATTCAACCAATCCGACTGAAATTGTAGATGCTGCAAGCAGAAAAACTTTGAAATTCATATACAGTACTCCTTTTTTTATTTTTTAGAAAATAAAAAATCCTGATTACAAAAAATGTACGAGACAAATTTTTGTAATCAGGATTTTACGGTTCCTGGTAGACACCCTCAAACCATATCATTGAGGTTATACAATAATTCAGTATTCATTGTTTCTGCAAAAAATTCTACCATAATAGTGAGACAGATTCCATAGCAAAATGGAGGAAATCCTTTCAAATTCGATTACAGTCAGATGTAAGAGTCATTGATGAAGAGGTGAAAAAAATTTATGATAGCCGTAAGGAGTCTATAGAGATCAACATTATACAGCCGGAGGAAACCGATGAATAAGTACGAAAGAATCGCCAATGAAATGAGAACGAGGATTAAAAGCAATAGATATGCCATAGATCAGCCGATCCCTGATGAACTGACGCTTGCAGAAGAATTCGGATGCAGCCGGATGACGATGAAGCGTGCTCTTGATACGCTTGCGGCCGAGGGCCTGCTTTTCAGAAAAAGAGGGCACGGCACTTTTATCATTCAATCGGCCATGCAGGACGAGCATGTGCACGTGGTCAGCAATGAAATTCTCGGCTTAAGCAATCTGTTAAAAGACAAAGACGTAAAAAGCAGGGTTATCCGGTTTGAAGTGCAATTTCCGTCACAGGAGGTTGCCGCGCATCTAGCAATTAATGAAAAAACCCCGGTTTATTACGTAGTGAGGCTGAGAATTGTAGAAGGTGAGCCGTACGTTCTGGAAAAAACGTACATGCCGGCAAGCCTGATCCCCGGCATTAATGACGAAGTGCTGAATCACTCCATTTATGATCATATTACGAACGGTCTCCACCTGAAAATCGCCGGAACTCACAGAAAAATCAGGGCGTGTAAATCAGATCAGATGGATCAGCAATATCTTGGCTGCCAATCGGATGACCCGATCCTCGAAGTAGAGCTTAGATAACGGCACGCCCTTCGAATATTCCTTTTCCCGCCACAGCCATGACAAGTTTGTCGTGACGTCTGTGAATATAAAGCGTTAATGAAAAGCTGTCAAAGAGTGAGGCAAATAAACTCGCTCTTTTTTTTTACGGGCTGAATCAGCCGCTCCCCGATTTACACCGCTCTTTTTCTATGTTATATTACCCAATGATAGAATCATCCTACAAATTGAAGAGGTGTTTTTATGGATATATCAAAAACAAGCAGACTGTCGCTCGTAGAGCAGGTCGTGTCTCAAATTGAATCGTTAATTCAGTCGGATAAATGGCCGGTCGGAACGCGTATTCCCCCAGAGCTTGATTTAATGAAGCAGTTTGATGTCAGCCGAAATACGCTGAGAGAGGCTATCCGGGCGCTCGTTCACGCCGGTCTGCTTCAGACAAAACAGGGGAGCGGTACATATGTCAGTTCATCCAGTGCCCTTGGTGCGGCATTTTACCGTCATATTAAAAAATCAAATTTGCTGGAAACATTAGAGGTCAGATATGCGTTAGAACGGGAAGCCGCGCGATTGGCGGCCCTGAGACGCACTGATGAAGATCTCAAAGTGCTCACCGCATGCCTTGATGAATGTGAAGCAGCGATAAAAACCGAAGACCGAAAAGTGTACGCGGAAGCGGATATTAATCTGCATAAAGCCGTCGTGCAGGCGGCCCATAACATTATGCTGTCAGATCTGTATGAGCATATGACAGAGGCGCTCTATATGTCGGTCCATAATCTTTTGGAAATCACCCCTGATATCCGGGTCCACAGTCAGCTCGTTACGGCGATTATCGGACAAAAAGCGGATCAGGCCATGGAGGCCGTGAACCAATACATCACAGGATTTAAAGATACAATACACATGGAGGATTAATATGAATGCTGAACAAGTCGAACATCAAGAGATAAAAGCAAATCAACGTAAGAAAATGATATTGCTGATCATCGGAGTCATTTTTATAGGAGCGAACCTCAGAGCGCCTCTTACATCAGTCGGACCGCTGGTTGCGTCCATTCGGGACAGCTTAGGCATGTCTAATGCGGCTGCCGGAACCATTACGACCGTGCCGCTGCTTGCCTTTGCATGCCTGTCGCCTTTTGTTCCTTTATTATCCAGACGGTTTGGGACGGAACTTGTCTTGCTGTCTTCATTAATTGTACTGACAGCCGGTATCCTTCTGCGATCATCAGCCGGGATCGGCACTCTGTTTTTCGGAACGGTTTTATTGGGATTATCGATCGCCGTATGCAACGTGCTGCTGCCGAGTCTGATTAAACACAGATTTTCGGGGAATTTAGGCGTCATGACCGGCATTTACTCTGTTTCTATGAATCTATGCGGCGCCATTGCGTCAGGTATCAGTGTTCCGATTGCCTCTTTAGCAGGCTTTGGCTGGAAAGGCGCGCTCGGCTGCTGGGGAATTCTTTCTCTTATTGCGCTCGTCATGTGGATTCCGCAAATGAGAGGCCGGGAAATACCTGCCGGCGCGTTAGGTGCGGAAGGCCGGAAGAAAAACAGCCTTTTGCGGTCACCGTTAGCTTGGAAGGTGACATTGTTTATGGGGCTGCAATCCCTTATTTTTTATACAGTGATTGCGTGGCTTCCGGAGATTCTTCAGCAGAAAGGACTCAGCTCAAGCACAGCTGGCTGGATGCTGTCATTAATGCAGTTCTCGGTTCTTCCGATTACCTTTATTGTGCCGATTATCGCGGCTAAGATGAAAAACCAGCGTGCACTCGCCGGACTGACGGCTTTATGTTTCCTCATCGGAATAGCCGGAGTCCTCGGCGGAAGTGCGGCCCTTACTCCATTATGGGTCATCATGATCGGAATAGCCGGGGGGTGCGCGTTCAGTTTGGCGATGATGTTTTTCAGCCTGCGGACACAGCATGTCCATGAAGCCGCCGCGCTTTCCGGAATGGCTCAATCATTCGGATATCTGCTTGCAGCGTTCGGCCCACTCGTGTTCGGACTGCTGCATGACGTCACGCACGGCTGGACGATGCCGTTATTCATGCTGATTGCAGTATCCGTTCTTATTCTCATTTTCGGTTTGGGAGCGGGTAAAGCCGAACAGATTACAACAAAATAAACACGCGAAAAAGCCAAGGACGCAGCCTGAGTCCTTGGCTTTTTATTAAAAAATAAAATGATCCGTTTTGCCGTTTTAAAGATGATTTGTCATGTCGTCAGCTTTAAGCCGACGACGCCGACGAGAATAAGACCGAGCGACACCAGTTGTGACAGATTGAACCGTTCCTTAAACCAAAAAATACCGACGGCTGTCACACCGATGCTTCCCATACCGGTCCAAGCCGCATACGCGACACCTGTCGGGAGAACTTGCATCGCTTTAGAAAGGCAAAAGAATGATAGCATAAAGCCAAGAACCATGACAATCAGCGGCCACTTTTTCTTCATGCCGTCAATATGCTTCATGGCAACGGCCGCCACAACTTCTTCTGCCCCGGCAATAAATAACAACAGCCAAGCCATTAGTGTTCACCCCTTGTTTTATTTTCTTTCGTAAATAATTTCATTCCTAAAATTCCGGACAGCAGCAGGGTCAAAAAGAAGATTTGCCCGATGGAAAAGGATTCGCCTAAAAAGACGCCCGTTACGTAAGTGCCGACAGTGCCTATGCCGACAAAAACGGTGTACGCCGCAGCCATCGGAATTTTTTTGTACGAGCGAATCAGCAGCAGAAAACTGACGGCTATCAACAGAAAGATGATAATCCAATCAAAAAGCGAATCTGCATATTTAAGGGCAGATGCCCAAACTACTTCTAACAGTCCGGCTATCAATACAAGCAGCCAATACATGATTTATACACCTCTATTATGAATGAATGTCAGTCATTATTATGGCGGACAAAAATGATCGGTGCATGCCAATCATTTTTGCAAGCTTCTTTTGAGAAAACTGAAGATCTCTTCTTTATATACATCGAGACCGACGTCCTGTTCACAGCCGATATAAAACCGTTCTGCCGTATTTTCGACAACGTTGATAATCGTTCTGGCCGTCCATCTCACATTAATGCCGCTGATGACCTCATTATGTTGAATCGCTGTACTAATGATGCCCTCAAGCCAAGAATAATAAGGCTGATAGATGGCTTCCCATTTTTCCATGGAATGGTCGATGGCAAGGCCTGAATAACATAGGACGATGATATCTTTATGAAGATGGGTGATGTGAAATGTCTCATCAACCAAAATGTCCAAAACAGTCCAAAAATCCTCAGTTCCGTCTATTTTTCCTTTGATTTTATCCAGCGTCATATGAAGCAGATTCTCTGCAATGGCTGAAATCAATGCGTTTTTAGAAGAAAAATATAAGTAAAAAGTGCCCTGGGCTGTTCCGGCTCTTTTCACGATTTCTGAAATGGAGGCTTTGTCTAAACCCTTTTCAGAAATCACTTCAATCGCCGCTTGCAGGATTTTTTCATATTTTCCCGAGTTTTGTTTTGCCATAGAGAGGCGGCCCTCCTTTTATGAATGACTGTCATTCATTTTATCGTATTTTCTCTTTTTTGTCACCCATAAAACAAAAATACCGGAAAGAAGCAGATCTTCTTTCCGGCATCCTTCATTTATCACTGTCAATCATAGCCTTAGGCAGACCCGTATATTTCGCCCAGTAATAAATACAAAGCGAACCGATCGCAATCAAAATAAGGTCAAGCGGATTACTGATAATACCCAATCCGTGGCCGAAGGACCCGATATAAGAAAAAATCAGCATCATGACGTAAAAACCGACAATCCACCAAGCCGACTTCAACTGCTGCCGTAAGCTGACGTCTTCCTTAGGAGCGTACTTGCTGAAGCAGAGGTAGACCAAAAACATGACAATTTGAGAACCGAGAAGCCAAGAAACGGTGTTCCACCCGGACCAATACACAATATAAGATGTGAATATAAACGACAGCGGCCCGATGATGCTCATGCCTTTCAAATAAAACGGGCGATCAATATTTTTCGCGTTTACCCGCAGTGCGGCCGAGGAAATCGGCGCAATGGCGTAGGAAAGGATTAACGCAACGGAGCACACGTTAACGAGCGCATTCCATGAAGGGAAGGGCAGCGTCCAAAAAACAGCCAGCCCGAACGAGAGCCACAGAGAGGCCCGCGGAGTTCCCGTTTCTTTATTGACCTTGGAAAAAATACTGAATAACGTTCCGTTTCTCGCCCAGGCATAAACGAGGCGTGAAGTCGTATTCATAAAGATATTCCCGTTTCCGCCCGGAGATAAAATCGCATCTAAAATGACCAATGTCGCCAGCCATCCTAAACCGAGGATAACCGCAATATCTTTGAACGGAAGAGAAAGTTCTTTGCCGATCGCCGGCCAGCCATGCTTTAACGTTTCTGCCGGAATGGCACCGATAAAGGTGATCTGCAGAACCGTGTAAATAATGGTGGAAACGATAATACACACAATTAATGCGATCGGGATGTTGCGCTTCGGGTTCTGCACTTCACTTGCGACAGCCACAATGGGGTGAAGACCGAGATAAGCAAACATGACGCCGCCTGTAGAAATCGCGGCCTGAATGCCGGTAAAACCAAAAGGAGCAAATCCGTGAACGGACATATTGCCAGGGTGAAAATGAAAAATCAATACAACAATAACAGTAATCGGAACGACATATTTAAAAATAGAAATAATGAAGTTTGCTTTGGCAAAGGTTTTGACACTCCAATAATTCAGGAGAAAGAACAGGCAAAGCAAAGCAAATTGTAAGATCCAGCCCGCAATTGTCGGCGAATCAGACCCTTTTATCGTTAAACCGGGAAACCAATACGCCACGTATTGGCGGACTGCCGTCACTTCAATGGAAATGAGGCTTGTGTAAGCCACAATGGTAACGAATGAAATTAAATACCCGACGAGATGTCCGTGTGAATAGACGGGATACCGGATAATGCCTCCGGTTCGCGGCAGGGCGGCTCCCAGCTCCGCATACACCAAGCCGATTAACAAAATAATTCCGCCGCCGATCAGCCAGGAAAATGCGCCTGAGGGCCCTGCTTTGGATGCAACATTACTGACGGCAAACAGCCAGGCTGAACCGAATATAGCTCCCATGCCGATTAAAATGAGATCAAAAAGTGAGATTGATTTCTGAAAGTTTCCTTGCTTAGACATTCGCTGCCTCCTTAGAAAAGACATTGTTACTTTTACATAGTTCCCATTATCATTTGAACATACCCATCGATAGGCTGGAAAATTAGGTAAACATTCTCCGTCAAGCGGATCGGAGATGAAGGTATGTATAGAAGGGTGTTCAAACAATGGAGAGACTTGATACGGCCGTATGTCAAGATCTCCACGCTTATATTCCCCCTTTTTGTCACAATCAAACATCATTCCGTTTACAATTCAACAAAAAAGAACCCAAGCTCGTCACTTGGGCGCCTCTTTACGCGTTCATATCTTTCAGTCCGGGACTGTGCTCATTCGGCAGTTCAGGCAGCTCAGGAACAGGGAATTCGTTAGGCGGCTCTGACACACTTAATTCGCCCCCGTTTCTGCTTGGGGTCGTTCCCTGCAGAATTTCTCCGATCCGGGTGGAATCCAATCTGAAATTAAATTGGGTATTATGATACCCCATCTCGACAAATTTACGGCATTCCGGATATTTCTCAATATCATAATTCGGAACAGGGAATAATTTGCCCCATTCAACGCCGAGTGTTTCCAGCGCTTTTGTGAACGCGTTTTGATGGGCGTTGTCACGAACAATCAGGAAACCGAGTGTTTCTCTGAACGTCTGATTAGAGCTCATTTCATAAATTCTTGTTTTTTGCAGCACCCCGGTTGATTCGAGCACTACATTGTCCAATAAGTCGGCGATTAAATTCCCGTGGCTGTATACCCAAGAGCCGTTCCAAGGATTTCCGCCGGCGTCAACGGGCAAAGAGCTTTGCGCTCCGATAATATAATGGTGCGGATTGGCATGTTTCACAGCTTCATCAAGCGGCGCCTGATCTGAAGCCTGATTTCCGGCTCCCTCAGCGCCGCTCTCATCAAGCAGGGCGTTAATCGTATGCTGGACAAGCTCGACATGAGCGATTTCTTCTAAAAATACGCCGCGGAGCAAGTCGCGGAATTGCTTTTCTTTCCCTCTGAAATTAGAGCTTTGGAAAAAGTATTGCATCATTGTGCGCATTTCACCGTAATGTCCGCCTAAAATTTCCTGCAGCACCTTGGCGGCTGCCGGGTCCGGCTTGTCCGGCTTAATAATGTTAATCAGACCTTCTTTGTAATAGTACATAAACAGCACTCCCCATCATGTATATTCGATTTCTGCTGTTAGTGTCTTTACAAATTCGGTTTTTATGTATAAACACAATAAAAAGGGGCGGAAGCACATTCCGCCCATGTCTGATTTAAGCCTCAACCGCTGCCCGAAGCTTATCACTGACAAGCCCTTTCCATCCGTTATCCATCGTACTGTGAATGTCGGAGCTTTTTCGATTCACTTTATTAATGACTTCGTCTGCTTTTTTCCAGCCGCCGTGAATAAGAGTGAATTCCGTATCTCCGTTCTCCATTTCTTTTAAAACAAATGAAACGATCCAGCCCTCCGTATCCCATGAAAAAGAAAGGCGGTAAGGGGGCTCGATATCCAATAGCTTGCACGGAGAAGGGCCGAATGGAGATTCAAGCTGAAACTCGCTGCCCTCTTCAGGCGTAAAATCATTCGGCATAAACCAGAGGGCCAGTCCGTCCGCAGTTGCGACGGTATCCCAGACGACTTGCATCGGCGCCTTTAAAACGACAGTATGGGTTATATCAGGTAATTCTGTATTGTTCTTTTGCTTGTCAGACATCATTCAACCACTCTTTCACTTTTTTTCTTTTTGATCATACTACAACAGGGCGGGAAATTTGAAATGAAACCAAACTTATTCTATGCTTTTTCAAAGCAGTTCAATCAATTTTCATGTTAAGGAGACGTAATGATGACAAATCAATTTAACGCATTGGTAGCGGATCAACAAGAGAAACAATTCTCAGTAAGCGTTAAGAAACTGACTGTTGATGATCTGCCCAAGGGGGAAGTGCTGATAAAAGTTTGCTACTCAGGAGTAAATTATAAAGACAGCCTCGCTGCTATCCCAGACGGAAATATTGTAACGTCTTATCCTTTTGTGCCGGGCATTGATTTAGCAGGAATCGTTCTATCCTCAGAAGATGCCCGTTTTAAAAAAGGGGACAAGGTGATTGCGACAAGCTACGGAATTGGTGTTTCCCATTTCGGCGGTTACAGCGAGCTTGCCCGTATTCCTGCTGACTGGATTGTGCCGCTCCCGGAGGGCCTTACGCTCAAAGAAGCCATGATTATTGGAACCGCCGGTTTTACAGCCGCTCTGTCCGTACAGCGGCTTGAAGAAAATCATGTAACACCTGAAAAAGGCAAGGTGCTTGTCACAGGAGCGACAGGAGGAGTCGGCAGCTTTGCTGTTTCTATTCTCGCTTCCGGCGGCTATGATGTGGAGGCCAGTACGGGAAAAGAAGATGAAAGCGATTATTTAACACAACTGGGCGCGAAAACGGTAATTCACCGGGACGAAGTCTGCGACGGCAAACTAAAAGCATTGCGAAAGCAAAAATGGGCTGCCGCCGTTGATCCGGTCGGGGGTGAACCGCTCGCAGCGCTCCTCAGCCAAATCCAGTACGGCGGCTCAGTGGCAGTAAGCGGACTGACAGCCGGAACAAAACTCCCGGCTACAGTATTTCCGTTCATATTACGGGGTGTAAACCTGCTCGGTATCGATTCTGTCTTTTGTCCGATGGAAACAAGGCAGAAAACATGGCGGCGCTTGGCTGAAAACTTCAAGCCATCCGATCTGGAAGCCTTCATCCAAAATGAAATAACACTAGAACAGCTTCCTGATATTCTTCCTGTTCTGCTGAAAGGCGAAGCGAGAGGAAGAACCATTGTGAAGCTGAACGAAGAATAATAAAAAGTCCTCAATTTGTAAATTGGGGACTTTTATTTGGATGTAACCATTTTCTTGTGGAAAAACGAATGATTATTGAGTATGTTAGGAAAATTTGCTGATTTTAAAATTTATTTGGTCATTTGTAGGTTATATAAAGATAAATTATAAAATTTTCTGAAATATTTATTGACTGAAAGCGCTTTTAAAATTATGATAATTACAGAAGTGCCAATAATATCATTATAACTTTACTATAAAATAACTATAAAATAACAACAATAATATGAAAGGAGAGAGTGGACATTAGCCATTAATGACAACGCTTTCAATTAGAGATTAATCTTTTCCTTCATATAATGCTGTTTTTTGTCGGTCAAAAGAATGAAAAATCAAATTAGGTGCCGGTGTGGATGACTGAATATTTAGAGAATGGTCTTACATGAAAAATAGGAGGATTTGAAGATGAATAAACAAAGCAGCCAGAATTCATTTCTGCGTACCATTATTTTAGTATCAACCTTTGGAGGCCTTCTTTTCGGATATGACACAGGTGTGATTAATGGGGCGCTGCCTTTTATGACGGAAGCCGATCAGCTTAACCTTACAGCGCTGACTGAAGGTATGGTGGCAAGCTCTTTGCTTCTGGGTGCTGCAATCGGTGCGGTTTTCGGAGGACGGCTGTCAGATTTCAACGGCAGGCGGAAAAATATAATCTTGCTTGCCGTATTGTTCTTTGTGTCGACGCTAGGGTGCACGTTAGCGCCAAACGTCACTATGATGATCATCTTCCGTTTTCTGTTAGGTATTGCTGTAGGGGGAGCTTCGGTAACGGTTCCTGCATATCTGGCTGAAATGTCTCCTGCTGAAAGCCGCGGCCGGATGGTCACCCAAAACGAATTAATGATCGTAACCGGGCAGCTGTTAGCCTTCACTTGCAATGCGGTGATCGGCAATGTCCTCGGTGACACCTCTCATGTTTGGCGTTACATGCTTGTCATTGCGGCGCTTCCTGCGGTGTTTTTATTTGTCGGTATGTTCAAAGTGTCGGAGAGTCCGCGCTGGCTTGTTTCTAAAGGAAGAAAAGAAGAAGCTCTTCATGTGCTTAAGCGAATCCGTGATGAAAAGAAGGCCCGGTCTGAGCTGGAAGAAATCGAATCCGCTTTCAATAAAGAAGCAGAAATAGAACAGGCGACATTTAAAGATCTGACGGTTCCTTGGGTGCGCCGTATTGTGTTCATCGGAATCGGGATTGCGGTTGTACAGCAGATAACGGGCGTAAACTCAATTATGTACTACGGCACTCAAATTCTAAAAGACGCCGGTTTCCAAACTGAAGCGGCTCTTGTGGGAAATATCGCGAACGGAGTCATTTCGGTGCTTGCGACTTTTGCGGGGATATGGCTCCTTGGAAAAGCCGGCCGGCGTCCGATGCTGATCACAGGGCTGATTGGAACAACCACGGCGCTTCTGCTTATCGGCATTATGTCTATCTTGCTTGAAGGTTCCCCGGCTCTTCCTTATGTTGTCCTGGCATTAACCGTTAGTTTCCTTGCTTTTCAGCAGGGTGCGATATCTCCTGTGACGTGGCTTATGCTGTCGGAAATTTTCCCGCTTCGTTTGCGGGGTCTGGGCATGGGAGTAACCGTATTTTGTCTCTGGATCGTTAACTTCTTCATTGGTTTAACCTTTCCGGTTCTGCTCGCGAACATCGGGCTGTCCGCCACATTCTTCATATTTGTTGCTTTAGGGCTTGCGTCTATCATGTTCGTGAAAAAGTTCCTGCCGGAAACAAAAGGCTTGTCGCTCGAGCAGCTTGAACAAAACTTCCGTACGTACCATAAAGCGAATAAACAAAATAGCGCCGAAGCAAAAGTAAGCGGCTGATCAAAAGAAAAGCGGGGTTCTTCGGACTCCTGCTTTTCTTAATGGAATATTATATAGAAGAAATGAACAGCTTGAAAAAAGTTTCGTAAAAAGTATTGACCCAATTAATCAGCCATGGTATATTATTAAACGTCGCTGATGAACAACGCGATAACAGCAAGTGAGAAAGTAAAGATAATATCCTTTCTAAAAAAAGCTTTACAAACTTTCTAAAACGTGTATAATAAGTGAGGTTGAGATAAACCTCGAAAGAAAAAATAAAAAAACACTTGACTTCATCGCTGATTGATAGTATGATAGTTAAGTCGCCTGATAAGCGCCCGTAGCTCAATTGGATAGAGCGTTTGACTACGGATCAAAAGGTTAGGGGTTCGACTCCTCTCGGGCGCGCCAATTAAAAATGCGGGTGTAGTTTAGTGGTAAAACCTCAGCCTTCCAAGCTGATGTCGTGAGTTCGATTCTCATCACCCGCTCCATTAAAATGATCTTTGAAAACTAA
>NZ_JAGGQB010000003.1 GCF_018613535.1 Bacillus sp. ISL-51 | reverse complement strand
GGCTTTCATTGTACTGAAATATTATACTTTTTTTTCAAGAATAATATCAAAATAATCGGCTGCCCCATAACCTGAAATAGCAGGAGCAAATATTTGAACTAGTTTCCATCCTTGCTGCGAATACTTTTCAATAATTTCTTTATAATCTTCTTTAGGCTTTCCTTTCCATCGGTTTACTTCTACTTTTATGAACTTATATTCATACATGGCTGATAATCCTCCGGAAGTTTATTGGAATTGTTACCTTGTTTTTCGATTATGATAAACTTGAATCCATAAATAGAGCGCGCAGCCTATCAATAGTATTGGAAATTGCCACCCTGTATTTCCGTTTTTAAAATAATCTATTAATGACCATATCAGTAAAGCGATAGTATAAAAACTAAATGCTATTCTGGCGGCTATGCCCGATTGGTGTTTTTGCATCTCATCCATTTTTTTCATAAGAACCGCTCCCTTAATTTTTTTTGACAGTATAGTTGAAAACTTTGTCTATTCCCATATTTAATGCGTGAGCTATAGAAAAAGCCAGACTTAAAGTCGGGTCATATTTATTATTCTCAATTGCATTGATGGTTTGCCTGGTAACATTGCAGAGCTTAGCCAGATCATTTTGTGAAATATTAGCTGCTGTTCTAAATTTTTTTATATTGTTATCCACTAAAACCCTCCTTAAAGTATTTTTGGTTTTATTTTAAATTTTCAAATTTATATATATTTATTTTAAATAACATATGTATATATGTCAAATACTTTTTACATATTTGAATTTTAGGGTATAGTTTTTGTTTTTGCAAATTTGATGATTAAGTTGTTTATAAAACAAAGGCTTGCAGTATAACCCTGCAAGCCTAAAAGTAATAATTATTTAAATCATAGCTCTTTGTGCTACTTCGAATTGGTGTGAAGGTGTATTTGTCATATCTGCTGTTATAAAAACCGAGGTTACAGCTAAGCAAGTGAGTAAGACCTTATACTTCAGCTTCATAAAAAGTTACCCCCCCTTGAATATGCTGTCTTGCTTCTTCAACCTTTAAAAAGTATGTTGAAGCTTTTTTGTAATCTTCAAGTTTGTGATAATATTTGGCTGCATCAAGAGCAAAATCTTCTATATCTGCATACATCATCTTACTTTCTAAAAAGTCAAAACTCCGTTTCATTGCATCCTCATCAGGTCCGTTTATATACAAGGATTTCAAAAATTCGAACTCGTGTAAATAAACTGAATCTGCTGACTCTTCGGAACGGATAACACCTTTTTTATGATACTCGAGAGCTTTGTCGTATCTTTCTAATTTATAATGAATCTGTGTAATTAAAAAATATGCTTGGGGCAGAGAAGGGGTCATTTTAGCACTCTCAAAAACATCAATGGCTTTTTCAACATAAGTTATAGCTGCTTCATAGTCGTTCAGACTTTGTTTGCAAAGTGCGATGTTATACAGTGTCCTGCCCATTAATTGAGGCTGTTTTTCTGTTTCTGCTAAAGAAAAAGCCTTTTGAAAGTGAGTAATCGCCCGATCATATTGTTTTAAATCCAGGAAATTTGCTCCGAATAAGGATTGGCATTGAATGAGCCTGATATCGTATGACGACTGAACTTTATATATTTCATATGCCTGCCTTGCGTAATCGGTAGAAACATACGTTTGTTTCAAGTAATAGTAGACTTCAGACATCTTGAAAAAGTACTCTGCTTTATCAATAGTATCCTTTATAAATGAGAGTTTCGTCTCAGCCTTTTTAAAAAACTTTATAGCTGACAAATATTCCCTCTGATCTAACTCATACATCCCCCGGAAAAAATTAAAATAATAATCAAGCCGTCCAGTCAGCCGGGCCTGCTTCTTATCAATATCCGCAAGCAAATCCGATAGTCTCGGCTGTTCTTCAATCCGCTGTGATTCCAGCGGTTCGAGGTATTCGAGCATCAGGTTGTGGCGGAATTCCATGAGAGAATAGTACAGGTGAAGGTCCTGGTCATCTTCTATGCGTTCAAGTTCTTCTTTGATCTCTCTTCGCAAGTACTCGGCGTCCGGGATGCTGAACCTTCGGATGTACATGTACCATTCGTTGATTTTTTCTCCAACCGCTGAAGACGATAAAACACTCGCCACTTTTCCGAATCCCTCCCTTCCATGTTATGTATATGACATATTTTATCATTTTCATTCGGAAGGAAAGCGCAAAAATACCGCAATCTTTTTTCGTCAGACCGAATCAGCCCGCCATCCGTTCTGTAAAACAAACTTTTATCCTCCTTCAACTGTACAAGCAATTTCCCGGAGACACCGTAATCTATTTATTACTGCCGCATAGCATGGCAGTTACGTCTTCAGAAGGAAGTGAAGCAAATGAAAGAGAATGAGCTTGCCTTTAAAGAGAAGACCGACGGACAGCTGGAGAATTGTTTGTGCTTTTGTGAAGAAGAAATCAACCGTGAAGCGCCGTTTCGAGTGCCGGTTGAAATTCCGGAGGGGTTTGCCGTTGCGCCCGCTGAAGCTGAGGCGGCGGTTGTTTGGAATCCTGACCACCTCTCCTGTGTTCTTGAACCTTGCTTGATCCAAACAGACCCGTCACGTAATGATATCGGAGTCATCTATGCGGTTCGGCTGCAAGGAACAATCACACTCCTTGTCAGTGTATCTCCTGTACGTAATCAATATGGACAAGGGAACGGGGCTGTTTCTGTACTTCACGCAACGGATATCGATCAGGTCGTTTATTATACGGAGAAGGCTGATGATTGCCCGGATCTGAGCCAAGTGACCATAAAAAATATCGCAGTCGTTCCGCCGTTTTACGGGAGCCCTTTAAGCGTAACGGGAACGATCGTACTTGTACCTGACCCTGAGCCGGTTTACGCTTTTACATCGAATTCAAATGATCAGTCCGTTTCTGTCATTGATACCAATACCCATACAGTCGTGACAAAGATTTCTCTTCCTTATCAGCCTTATGGAATAGAGGTCACGCCAGATAAAGCGTACACGTTTGTATTGCATTATGATCACAATATGATTTCCGTGATTGATAACAGGACATTGATCGTTACCGCGTCTGTCCTGCTTGATCAGCAGCCGGAATCAATTGCATTTTTGCCTGAACATGAATTTGCTTATGTGCTCGCCGGCACCTCCATTTTTGTGGTTCGTCTCAGCACGCTGACCGTTGAAAGGTCAATAGTTATCGAAGGCAATCCCGCCAGCTTGGCGGTTGATCCCAATGGATTATATGCCTATGTGATTGATGTCTCCAGTGCCTCGGTTGTCAGAATCGATTTAAATACCGGGGATGTCACAGGAACAATACCGAGGGATCTGATCCTGCGCTCTATAGAAATCGATTCGCCGGAGCGATATGCCTATGTATTAGAACAAGAATTCTTTTTCAATTATATAAGCATCATTGACTTAGACACATTTACTATTGTCACGACAATAGAATTGGAGTATGAAGGGGAATATCGACTATTCACGGGCGGCTCAGAGGTGTATTTATTCGATGATTTCTCTCATAATGTATATGCTGTAAGCCCTAATGGTGCAGCTGTTTTAGGCCATTTATCTGAACCGGCTGTTGTGAGTGACCTTGCGTTTATCCCGAATGGCCAATATTTGTATACGACTCATTGGACTGAACAAACCATTACGGTGTATCACACTGAAGATTACTCTGTGGCAGCTGTTATTTCACTTGGCGTTTCACCGAATGAAATCGCGATTTGACTTAGGGTTTTCCCTTTTTGAATTGTATAAGCAGTGATTTCTGAAAAGGAAGTGAAGGTATGAAAAAGAACGAGCTTTCTTTTAAAGAAAAAGCAGAAATGTCACAAGAGGATTGTTTATGTTTTTGTGATGAAGAAGTCAGCCGTGAAGCGGTGTTTCAAGTGCCGTTTGAGGTTCCGGAGGGGTTTGTCGTTGATTCTGCTGAAGCTGTCGGGGCTGTCACTTGGAACTCGGACAATCTTTCCTGTGTCAGTGAACCTTGCTTAACTTGGACCGGGCCGGCGCCTGAGGATATTAGCATGAATTATGCGGTGCGGCTGCAAGGAACGGTTACGCTTCTTGTCAGTGTATCTCCCGTGCGTAATCAATATGGACAAGGGAATGGAGCTATTACCGTTATTCATACAGAAGCCATCGATCAAATCGTTTATTATTCCGCTCAGTCTGATGATTGTCCTGACTTCAGCCGCATCACAATAGAAGATATATTGGTTGTGCCGCCTTTTTACGGAAGTCCGCTGACGGTAACCGGAACGATTATTTTTGCCCCGAAACCGGAGCCCCGATCATACGTGTTTACTGCTAATCGTAACGACAGAACGGTTTCTGTGATTGATGCGGCATTAAATGCCGTTGTGAAAACCATTTCTTTCTCTGATGTTCCGACTGGTTTGGGCGTCACACGTGATAAAGCGTATACGTATGTCCTTCATGGGAATACCAACTTTGTCTCTGTCATTGATAATGAAACATTGACTGTTACACATACCATAACGCTCGGGGGCGCGCCCAGAAAAATTCAATTTGAATCAACCGGCGGGTCTGCATATATTCTGGCCTCCGGTTCCATCTATATGATTAACATTGCCTCTCAATCTATTACCAATGTGATACCGGTACCGGGCGGTGAGGATTTTGCGCTTGATCCTAACGGACAGTTCGCCTATACGACTAACCCGGGTTCCTGGTCAGTAGATAAATATGATGTGAATACCGGCCAGCTGACCGACAGAATGATCGACACGTTTGAATATCCGAGTTTGATTGAAACCCCGTTTGCCGGAGATTTTGCTTATGTGATGAATGGTGAATTATTTCCGAAAGGTGTAACTGAAATTGATTTATCAACGTTCAGCAGGGGTTCTGACTTTAACCGTTTTTTTGAAATTCTGAATGCAATCGTATTTTCTCCTGACAGCACCCGCGCTTATTTTCTGGAGCCATATTTCGATCCGTTTCTTACTGACAATTTGACTGTTGTCGATACAGCAAGGCAAAGAATTATTGAAAACGTGTCACTGCCGGGAGCTGTTGATCTGACAGTAACGCCGGACAATGATTATATCTATGCGGCCCAGCTTTATGCCAATACGGTGACCGTGTATCGTACGAGTGACTATACAGCTGTAACCGTAATCCCGGTCGGCGCGGGTCCGTCTGCCATTGCAATGTAGGCGGTTTTACAGGCGGAGAGAAGCTGAGCCGCGAGATGTATGTTTCATCCAAACATAGGGGCGTTAATATCGAAGATAAATGATTTCTCGTCCCTCTTTTTAACAGAAAGCTTTTTATAAGGTTTATCTTCAAAACCAAAATATCGAAGATAAATGATTTCTCGTCCCTCTTTTTAACAGAAAGCTTTTTATAAGGTTTATCTTCAAAACCAATCAGCAAAGATGGTAAGATAGGAGGAAGCGGTTGAACTTTTTCCCTTGAATGCTTATACTGTTCAGGTTAAGCGGGATGATGAAAAGGAAGTGTCAGCATGAGACAGGAGACACCAGTTGCCATTCATGTTCATTCATTCATTCAGAACGGCTCGGAGGAAGAGTCGGTTGAATTTACATCGGATGGATTCTATTACGTGAGAAACGGCAAAACTTATCTTACCTATCATGAAGAACACGATTTGGGCAAGATTAAAACAGTCGTCAAAATCACAGAAAAAGAGATTCTCGTAATGAGGTCGGGCGCCATTCAAATGAAACAGCGGTTCATACCCGGGGCTTCGACAATCACTCAATATAAACTGCCGTTCGGCCAAATGAAGCTGCAAACGGAAACGAAAGACATACACTCAGATGTCGGCGGTCCCCAGGGCTCCGTCAAGATGACATATACGATGACTGTAGGCGAAAACCAAGAACATGTACATAACATGACGATTCGATATAAGGAGGAAGCAAAGGCATGAATATTGCGGAACAAATGAAGGACGTGCTGAAGGAAGAAATTAAAGCGGCCGTCCTGAAAGCGGGACTGGCGGAAGAAAGCCAGATTCCAAACGTATTGTTAGAAACGCCGAAAGACAAAACCCACGGTGATTACTCAACAAATATGGCGATGCAGCTGGCAAGAATCGCAAAAAAAGCCCCGCGCCAAATCGCCGAGGAGCTTGTGGCTTCATTTGATAAGGGCAAGGCTTCCATTGAAAAGATGGATATCGCAGGCCCGGGCTTTATCAATTTCTACATGAATAACAGCTACTTAACGAAACTCATTCCGTCAGTGCTTGAACAAGGTGAAGCATACGGTGAGACAAATGTCGGAAAAGGCGAGAAAATTCAAGTCGAATTCGTGTCCGCCAACCCGACCGGAGACCTGCATTTAGGCCACGCGCGCGGAGCGGCAGTCGGTGATGCGCTTTGCAACGTGCTTTCAAAAGCGGGATATGACGTGAGCCGGGAATACTACATTAATGATGCGGGGAACCAGATCAACAATTTGGCGCTTTCAGTCGAAGTCCGTTATTTCGAAGCGCTCGGCCTTGAAAAGCAGATGCCTGAAGACGGCTACCGCGGCGAAGATATTATCGCAATCGGGAAACGCCTTGCTGAAGAATTCGGTGACCGGTTCGTCAATGAAGAGGAAAGCGAGCGCCTTGCGTTTTTCCGCGAATACGGCTTAAAGGTCGAACTTGATAAACTTCGCGCAGACTTGGAAAACTTCCGAGTGCCTTTTGACGTATGGTATTCTGAAACGTCACTGTACGAAAACGGAAAAATTGATCAAGCGCTTGAGACGCTTCGGAAAACGGGGCATGTCTATGAAGAGGACGGCGCGACTTGGTTCCGTTCGACAACATTCGGTGATGACAAAGACCGCGTGCTGATCAAAAAAGACGGCTCATACACGTATCTGCTGCCGGATATCGCTTATCATAAAGACAAGCTCGACCGCGGTTTTGACAAGCTGATCAATGTATGGGGCGCGGATCACCACGGCTATATTCCGCGTATGAAAGCGGCGATTGAAGCGCTCGGATATGAAAAAGGCACATTAGAAGTGGAAATCATTCAGCTCGTTCATTTATATAAAAACGGCGAGAAAATGAAAATGAGCAAACGTACGGGGAAAGCTGTCACGATGCGTGATCTGATCGAAGAAGTCGGCCTTGACGCTGTTCGTTATTTCTTCGCGATGCGCAGCGCCGACACACATATGGATTTTGATTTGGATCTTGCGGTATCGACGTCAAATGAAAACCCTGTGTATTATGCACAATACGCACACGCCCGTATTTGCAGCATGCTTCGCCAAGGGGAAGAGCAGGGACTTCAGCCGGCGGCGGATCTTGACTTCAGCCATATTCAATCAGAAAAAGAATATGACCTGCTGAAAACGATCGGCGGGTTCCCGGAGGCTGTGGCGGAAGCTGCGGAAAAACGCATCCCGCACCGCGTAACCAACTACATTTATGACTTGGCATCCGCTCTGCACAGCTTCTACAATGCAGAGAAAGTCATCGATCCTGAAAATAAAGAGAAAAGCCGCGCGCGCCTCGCTTTAATGAAGGCGACGCAAATTACGCTGAACAATGCGCTTCAGCTGATCGGTGTATCGGCTCCGGAAAAAATGTAATGATGATGAAAGGACAAAGTCTTCGGGCTTTGTCTTTTTTTGTATATAAAGCGTGTGATGTAATTCACAATCCTGTACACCGAGTTTTTGTATGATAAGACTGATATTGAATCAGTGAAAGGGGCAAGCCGAATGATCAATCGTCAACATATTCAATTATCGTTACAGTCATTAAGCTTAGTGGCAGGGTTTATGGTGTGGGTGCTGATTTCGTCGCTCATTTCCCAAATCACATTAGATATTCATTTAAGCAAAGGCGAGATTTCTTTGGTGACGGCGATTCCCGTTATCCTTGGGTCGCTTCTCCGCATTCCTTTAGGGTATTTAACGAACAGGTTTGGCGCGCGGCTGATGTTTATGATCAGCTTCATCCTGCTTCTGTTTCCTGTGTTTTGGATCAGTATCGCGGATTCTCTGTTTGATTTAATCGCAGGCGGTTTTTTCTTAGGGATCGGGGGAGCGGTATTCTCCATTGGAGTGACATCCCTTCCGAAATATTATCCGAAGGAAAAGCACGGTGCCGTCAATGGGATTTACGGGGCAGGAAACATCGGAACCGCCATTACCACATTTGCCGCGCCGGTTATCGCTCAAGCGGCAGGATGGAAAACAACTGTGCAAATGTATCTTGTTCTGCTGGCAGTTTTCGCATTGCTGCACGTATTGTTCGGCGACCGGCATGAGAAGAAAGTGAAGGTTTCTGTAAAAACTCAAATCAAAGCCGTTTACCGAAATCATGTGCTGTGGTTTTTGAGCCTGTTTTATTTTATTACGTTTGGCGCCTTTGTCGCCTTCACCATCTATCTGCCGAACTTTTTGGTTGAGCATTTTGGGCTGAACCCTGCGGATGCAGGGTTGCGGACGGCTGGCTTTATTGCGGTCTCTACGCTGCTCAGGCCTGTGGGAGGATTTCTTGCAGATAAAATGAACCCGCTCCGCATTTTGATGTTCGTTTTCGCGGGACTTACATTATCAGGAATTATCTTATCGTTCTCGCCGACGATCGGCCTTTATGCGTTTGGGTCATTAACAGTGGCAGTCTGCTCAGGTATAGGAAACGGAACCGTTTTTAAACTGGTGCCCTTCTATTTTTCAAAGCAAGCGGGGATTGCCAACGGTATTGTGTCTGCCATGGGCGGATTAGGCGGTTTTTTCCCACCGTTGATTTTGGCGAGTGTATTTCAGGCAACAGGCCAATACGCAATCGGTTTTATGGCGCTTTCGGAAGTTGCGTTAGCCAGCTTTGTCCTTGTCATATGGATGTATTGGCAGGAAAGAATGAAAACGCACACGGAGAGAAACAGTCAGAGCGTCAACTAACACTGGGGCATTCACAAGATTGTTAGTTTTTTCTCGATGGGTGCAAATCAATTCACGTTACAATAAACATACGCAACGTGACTTTCTTCGAGGTGAGCTCATGAATATTCTCTCTGTTCGACCATCTGATAGTGACCTTATTTCCAGCGAACTGCATGAATTGCTGGAATCGATCAGCACGAAAAGGAAAATGAAAAAACACACATATTTGTTTCAAGAAGGAATGGATGCAGAAGAGCTTTACCTGATTCAATCAGGACTCATTGAAATCGGCAAGCTGACGTCTGACGGAAAAGACCTGACGCTTAGAATCTGCCAAAAAAACGATATTGTCGGGGAACTGACACTGTTCACAGAAGAGCCGAGATATATGCTCAGTGCAAAAGTGTTAGAGGATGGCGAGGTGCTCGTCATTAATAAAAACAAGCTGGAAAAGGAATTAATCCAAAACGGTGCTTTGACTTTTGAATTTATGAAGTGGATGAGCACTCACCTCCGGAAAATCCAGTCCAAAATAAGGGATCTGCTTCTTCACGGCAAAAAGGGCGCGCTCTATTCCACCCTTATCCGCTTATCAAACAGCTACGGGGTGGAACGCAGCGACGGGATTCTGATTAACATTGTGCTGACAAATCAGGATTTGGCAAAGTTTTGTGCGGCGGCAAGGGAAAGCGTCAACCGCATGCTGGGAGACCTCCGTAAACAAGGGGTTATTTCGATAGACGAAACCGGAAAAATTATTTTGCACAAGCGGGACTATTTACGATGTGAGATCGAGTGTGAAAACTGCCCGCTGGAGATTTGCAATATTGACTGAAAAAACCAAGGATCGCCGGCGGTCCTTGGTTTTTTATCTTGTGATAAACATACACATGACGGCAAAAAAGAAGCAGGCATTCACGATTTCCATAATGCCGATCGTTTTCGCGGGCCAATCTCTCCCGTGAAAAAACCATGCCCGCAAACTGCTTGGGATAAAAGCGAGAAACGCCCATCCTGCTCCGAATAGAGCGGATAAAAAGGGGAGCAGCAGGTGATATCCCCATGACCAGTATGCAAATGCCCTGTTTTTTCTTTCACGAATCACCGATTTCACATAAAAGGAACTTCCGATAAAAAATAAAGCAGACTGCAAGAAAATAAACCAAGCCCAGCCGTCGAGGGTTCCCATCCCCAGCCAGCAGCTCGCAAGCCCGCCCGAACAAAAGAACAAGACACCCGCAATATCATTTAATAGTGCTCGTTCGTTTTTTCGGCGGGCAAAATACATATGGATGAGAAGCAGCGGCAATAAAGAAGCGCCAACCCAGATGAGCGGCGGCTTATGAAAGACTGGGATAATCAAAAAGCAGCAGGCCGGAAAACCGTAATAACATATCCACTTTTGATAGGGTTTGAGTTGTTTCTTTTTCAAGGCGAGCGTAACGGGAT
Source organism: Bacillus sp. ISL-51 (assembly GCF_018613535.1). Taxonomy (GTDB): domain Bacteria; phylum Bacillota; class Bacilli; order Bacillales; family Bacillaceae; genus Bacillus. Next base: position 396,618 of record NZ_JAGGQB010000003.1, on the reverse strand, counting down.
AAACCGCCAAGTATAGGAAAAGCCAGCCTAGGAAGAGCGGAATATGCCAGAGAACGGGACCGCCCTTGACCATGCCGAGTAAAAATGGAATCAGCAGCATCGCCCATGCGCCGTGCTGCTTCGGAATCAGCGCCTTCATCGAAATCCTCCTTTTCTATTTCATTATAAATACAGTCATCCTCCCGATAAGTGACATTCATCATACAAGCTGTGAAATATATCACTGCTGTACAGGCTCAATCGAGGTACACTAAAGCTATCCTTAGCACAGGAGGCTTTCCTATGAATCAGTGTGACTATTTATTATTCCTGAAACAACTTCCTATGTTTAATGAAGTGCCTCTATCCATTGTCGAAACCTTGCTGAAAAACGGGATGTTTATTCGCGGCTCATCTGATCAGTCTCCATCCTTTCTTCATTCACAATCCGTTTATATTGTTTTAAAAGGCAGTATCCGTTTTAAGGACAGCAGGCTCCCTGAAGGATCGCAAACCGTTGCGCTGTGGGAAAAAGGCGATGTGTTTCCGATTGATGAAAAAGGCGGGCTGTATCTATCGCCTTTTATCTCAGTCAATGCCACTTCAGACATTCTTATTCTCAATATCCCTTATTACATATTTAAAAAAATGATGTCTTACCATCCGCAGCTGCAAATGAATTTTTTGGCCATGCTTCAGCAAAACGTCTTTTGTTCCTATCAATTATTTTTGCGTTATCTGCATACATCACAGGATGAAAACGCCGAGCCCGGTTCTTAAAAAGAACCGGTTTTTTTGATCTTTGAATGAAAGGCGGCTAATGACTCAGACGTCCTGCCTGAACGCCGCCTTCATCACACCCTGTGAAAGTCCTTCCTTCTCCTTTGTGTGAACATTTTGTGAAAAAAGAAGAGTGTGTGACATAGTTCACAAGGGTACACGCTGTCTCTGTTTATAGTGAATATAGCATCACCTGACTCGGAAGGAGTGAACTCTCATGAAGAAAAAGAAAATGAGTCCGTTGTTTAGGAGATTGAATTATTTCTCTCCTATCGAACATCATTCAAATAAACATAGCCAAACCACCCGCGAAGATCGCGATTGGGAGAATGTATACAGAAACAGATGGCAGTATGACAAAGTCGTTCGCTCCACCCACGGCGTCAACTGCACGGGGTCTTGCAGCTGGAATATTTATGTGAAAAACGGAATTGTCACGTGGGAAGGACAAAACTTGAATTATCCATCAACAGGCCCGGATATGCCTGATTTCGAACCGAGAGGCTGTCCGCGGGGGGCCAGTTTTTCATGGTACATCTACAGCCCGCTCCGTGTGAAATATCCATACGTGCGCGGTGTGCTGATCAATTTGTGGCGGGAAGCATTGCAGGCTCATCAAAATCCATTGGAAGCCTGGAAATCGATCGTTGAACATCCTGAAAAAGCGAAGTCCTATAAACAGGCAAGAGGGAAAGGCGGTTTTGTGCGAGCTGAATGGCCGGAGGTGCTGAAGCTGATTTCAGCCTCTCTGCTGTATACAGTCATGAAATACGGGCCTGACCGGAATGTCGGTTTTTCTCCGATCCCGGCGATGTCCATGATCAGCCACGCATCAGGTTCGCGATTCATGTCTTTAATTGGCGGCCCAATGCTCAGTTTCTATGACTGGTATGCGGATCTTCCTCCGGCATCCCCGCAAATTTGGGGCGACCAGACGGACGTTCCGGAAAGCAGTGACTGGTACAATTCAGGCTATATCATCACATGGGGCTCAAACGTTCCGTTAACAAGAACCCCTGACGCGCATTTTTTGGCGGAAGCCCGCTATAAAGGTGCCAAGGTCATTTCAATCAGCCCGGATTTTGCGGAATCCTCAAAGTTCGCGGATGACTGGCTGAGTATCCGCCAAGGGACTGACGGGGCGCTTGCGATGGCGATGGGTCACGTCATTTTGCAGGAGTTTTATGTGAATCAAGAGACAGAGCGTTTTATCAAGTACGCAAAGCAATACACGGATTTTCCATTCTTCGTCACCCTGTCAAAAGAAAATGGCGTGTATACAGCGGGACGGTTTCTGCATGCGAAGGACATCGGGCGGCAGACAAAGCATGATCAGTGGAAGCCTGCGGTCTGGAATGAACAGACAAATGCGTTTGCCATACCGCAAGGAACAATGGGCTCCCGGTGGGACGGGCAGCAGAAATGGAATCTGCACATGACCGATGAAGACACCGGGGAACTGATTGAACCCCGCCTCTCTGTACTTGGAATAGAGGACGAAATCGGCACGGTGCGCATTCCGTATTTTTCAAATGACGGAAACAAAGTGCTTGAGCGGAATCTTCCTCTTAAAAAACTGAACCTGAACGGCGAAGAGGTGTACGTCACGACCGTGTTTGACTTGATATTGGCCAACTACGGCGTGAACCGGGGCATCGGTGAACAATCAGCTGTCTCTTATGATGATCCTGAGCCGTTCACACCTGCCTGGCAGGAACAGATGACAGGAATTAAAAAAGAAGCCGTCATTAAGATTGCCAGGGAGTTTGCTCAAAATGCGATCGACACAGACGGCCGGTCCATGATTATCGTAGGGGCGGGGATTAACCACTGGTTCAACTCCGACACGATCTACCGGGCGGTGTTAAATCTTGTTTTACTTGTAGGCGCGCAAGGCGTAAACGGCGGAGGCTGGGCCCATTATGTGGGGCAGGAAAAGCTCCGTCCTGCTGAAGGGTGGCAGACGATTGCAACTGCAAAGGACTGGGAGGGCGTGCCCAAGCTGCAAAACGGCACCTCATTTTTTTACTTTGCGACAGACCAGTGGCGTTACGAGGACCAGCCGATCAGTGACCTGGCTTCACCGATCGCTGCGTCATCCCGCTACAAGCATCACGCCGATTACAATGTGCTGGCGGCGCGATTAGGGTGGCTGCCGTCTTACCCGACCTTCAATCAAAACGGCATTGATCTGTACAAAGAAGCTGAAAAGGCGGGGGCAGCAACACCTGAAGACGTTGGTGCGTACGTGGCCTCACAGCTTCAAGAGAAAAAGCTGAAATTTGCGATTGAAGATCCTGACAATGAAGTGAATTTTCCAAGGAATCTCTTCGTATGGCGGGCAAATCTGATCTCCAGCTCAGGAAAGGGTCATGAATATTTTCTCAAGCATCTGCTGGGGACGACGAACGGTTTGATGAATGACGACGGCGACAGCATCCGCCCTGAAGAAATCAAATGGCGGGAGCAGGCGCCGGAAGGAAAGCTCGACTTGTTAATCAATCTCGACTTTCGAATGGCCGGTACGGCGCTGTATTCCGATATCGTGCTGCCGGCGGCGACATGGTATGAAAAACACGATCTCAGCAGCACAGATATGCATCCGTTCATTCATCCTTTTGCTCCGGCCATCTCGGCACCGTGGGAATCGAAGTCAGACTGGGATATTTTCAAAGCACTCTCAAAAGCCGTTTCCGATCTGGCAGAAGAAGTCGATATGGAGCCGGTGAAAGAAGTGGTCGCGACGCCGCTCCTTCACGACACCATGCAGGAATTGGCGCAGCCGTTCGGCAAAATCAATGACTGGAGCAAGGGCGAATGTGAAGCCGTTCCGGGAAAAACGATGCCGAACATCCAAGTAGCAGAACGGGATTACAAGCACATTTTTCATAAAATGACCGCGCTCGGGCCTAATGCGGCTTTAAAACCGAGCGGAATAAAAGGGATGAGCTGGTCGATCGCCGATGAATATGAATCACTCAAAAAGAGACTGGGAGAAATCACCTCTGACAGTATCGCAAAAGGGTGTCCGAATATAAGTGAAGCGAAGCAGGCGGCGGAAGCGATTTTAACCCTGTCGTCCACTTCAAATGGAAAAGTCGCCGTAAAAGCATGGGAAACACTTGAAAACATCACAAACCTGAAGCTGAAAGACCTGGCGGAAGAACGCGAAGAAGAATGCTTTACGTTCGAACAAATTACAGCTCAGCCGAAAACGGTCATCACGTCTCCGGCATTTACCGGCTCAGAAAAAGGGGGGCGCAGGTACTCGCCGTTTACGACGAACGTAGAAAAATTAATTCCGTGGCGAACACTGACCGGCAGACAATCTTATTATGTCGATCATGAACTGATGATGGAATTCGGTGAAACGATGGCGACATTTAAACCGATCCTCCAGCATCGTCCGTTCCTAAGCAAGCGGCCTGATCAAGAGGGCAAAGAAATCATCCTCAATTATTTGACGCCGCATAATAAATGGTCCGTCCACAGCATGTATTTTGATTCCCTGCCGATGCTGACGCTGTTCCGCGGCGGGCCGACCGTGTGGATGAATAAAGATGATGCAGAGGACACGGATATCAAAGACAACGATTGGATTGAATGCTTCAACCGAAACGGCGTTGTCGTCGCGAGAGCGGTTTTGTCTCACCGGATTCCTAAAGGAATGGCGTTTATGCACCATGCCCAGGACCGCCACATCAACGTGCCCGGCACAAAACTGACGAATAACCGCGGAGGCACCCATAACAGCCCGACAAGGATTCACGTCAAGCCGACACAGATGATCGGGGGCTACGCCCAGCTCAGCTACGGCTTTAATTATTACGGTCCAACGGGGAATCAGCGCGACCTGAACGTTGTCATCCGCAAGCTGAAGGAGGTCGATTGGCTTGAAGATTAAAGCGCAAATCGGTATGGTCATGAACTTGGATAAATGCATCGGCTGCCACACGTGCAGCGTCACCTGCAAAAACACGTGGACAAACCGTTCCGGTGCGGAATATATGTACTTTAATAATGTAGAAACAAAGCCGGGCATCGGCTACCCGAAGCAATGGGAGGATCAGGACAAATATAAAGGCGGCTGGACATTGAAAAAAGGGAAGCTCGAGCTGAAATCCGGCTCGAAAACGAATCGGCTTGCGGGCCTTTTCTATAACCCGGATCAGCCGTCAATTGATGATTACTATGAACCTTGGAACTATGATTATGAAACATTAACAAACAGCCCGCAGAAAAAACACCAGCCAGTGGCGCGCCCGAAATCTTCTTTGACGGGGGACTTCATGAATATTGAATGGGGCCCGAACTGGGAGGATGATCTCGCAGGCGGCCACATAACGGGACTTGAAGATCCAAACGTGCAAAAGATGGAGGAATCGATCAAAACGGAATTCGATGAGGTCTTTATGATGTATCTGCCGCGTATTTGCGAGCACTGCATCAATCCGGCGTGCGTTTCATCCTGTCCGTCCGGCGCCATGTACAAACGCGAGGAAGACGGCATCGTCCTCGTTGATCAAAACGCATGCCGTTCATGGAGATATTGCGTCTCATCCTGCCCTTATAAAAAAGTATATTTTAACTGGCAAACGAACAAAGCGGAAAAATGCACACTCTGCTTTCCGCGCTTGGAGGCGGGACTGCCGACCATCTGCTCCGAGACATGTGTCGGCAGAATCCGATATCTGGGTGTCATGCTGTATGACGCGGACAAAGTGGAGGAAGCGGCATCGGTTGAAAATGAAAAGGATCTCTACCATTCCCAATTGGATGTTTTTCTTAATCCGAATGATCCTGAGGTTGCCAAACTGGCAAAAGAACAAGGCATCCCGGCTGAGTGGATAGAGGCCGCGCAGCAATCGCCGATCTATAAAATGATTATTGACTGGAAGATTGCGCTGCCGCTTCATCCTGAGTACCGGACGCTGCCGATGGTTTGGTACATTCCGCCGCTGAGCCCGATTATGAATCTCTTTGAAGGAGAAGGCAGCCGGCAATCTGCGGAAGATATTTTTCCGGCTATCGACCAAATGAGAATCCCGATTGACTATTTGGCGCAGCTATTAACGGCCGGTGATACGGATCATATTCGGTCAACGCTAAAGAAAATGTCTGTCATGCGCCAGTATATGAGAGCGGTCCAGACGAATAAATCCATCGACCCGGCACTGATTTCCAGTGTCGGCTTAACAGAACAGCAAATTGAAGACATGTATCGGCTGCTTGCGATCGCCAAATATGATGACCGCTTTGTGATTCCGAGCAGCCATCGAGAAGAAGTGTCTGATTTATACGCTGAACAAGGGAGCTGCGGCTTATCATTTTCAGGCGGCCCCGGCTCTTGTTTCTAACTTTTGATTAAATGAGGTGTAACAAGATGAACACCATAGATCGGCAAATTACGTTCTCCGCTCTTTCCTGTCTTCTTTCCTATCCGGATGAAGAGTGGAGAGCCGAGCTTCCCGATTGGAAGGCTCTTATCCATGAAATCGGCAGCCAGCAAATCCGGGAGAAGCTGCTGCGCTTTTTCGAGGCGTCAGCCAGCTTTTCACCGGAAGCGCTGATTGAACACTATGTCTATACATTCGACTTCGGGAAAAAAACGAATATGTACGTCACCTATTTTAACTCAGGCGAGCAAAGGGAACGCGGCATTGAATTGCTGCATCTAAAAAACACATACCAGCAATCCGGTTTCCTGCCGACAGAGAAAGAGCTGCCTGATTACCTGCCGCTTATGCTGGAATTTGCAGCGGTTGCGGAGATTGAAGCAGCGAGAAGCGTGTTTGAGAAATATCTGTCCAATGTGAGGGAGCTGGCATCCCGCCTCGAAAAAAATGACAGCATATATGCTGAGCTGCTGCATGTGCTGCTGGCCGCGCTGGAAAACATCGGCGTGCGTGAAAGCATTGAAGGGGCTGTTCAGGCATGAACGGACAGATCCTGTGGGGCGTGATGCCATACATTGTTTTGACGATCTTTATCGGCGGCCATATTTACCGCTACCAGCATGACCAATTTGGCTGGACGGCGAAATCAAGCGAGCTGTTAGAAAAGAAAAAACTTGCGGCGGGCAGCACACTTTTTCACTGGGGCATGCTGTGTGTTATCGGCGGGCATCTCATGGGAATTCTGATCCCGGAAGCCGTGTACGCTTCCATTGGCATTTCCGAGCATGTTTATCACAAAATGGCGATTGGCGCGGGCCTGCCTGCAGGGATCGCGGCGTGTATCGGCCTGTTCATTCTGATGTACAGAAGACTATTTGACAAAAGGATCCGCAACACCAGCTCACCGTCGGATTTTCTTACGCTCATTCTGCTGCTGTTTATGATGCTGTCGGGCGTTGCCGCCACATTTCTCAACATTGACTCAAAGGGCTTTGATTACCGGACAACAGTCGGTCCGTGGTTTAGGGAGCTCTTTATGTTCAGGCCTGATGCCTCTTTGATGGAGAGTGTCCCGCTATGGTTTAAGCTTCATATCATCATAGGATACGTCGTTTTTATCCTGTGGCCGTTTACAAGATTGGTTCACGTATTCAGCCTGCCGCTCAAATATGTGACCCGCAGCTATGTTGTATATCGGAAACGCTCGTAAAAATCCCCCTTGCAAGAGGGGGATTTTTATGATGATGAAAACAAGTCTTTATAACATAAGATATTTTTTGCCAAGGTATTGGCTGGGCGGCCGGGATTCCTGTAATGTTTGTATTTGGAAGTATCATCAACTAAAAGGAGAGTGAAGAATGAAGCGGATCTTACTATTCAGACATTCTCAAGTATTAACTGGCGGCACAGCCTTCTTCTTTCTGATTAATATCCCGTTTTATGTATTTTTTCTCATCAGAATGGGCGTGGCTTTTACGATATCCACCGTGTTTGTCGTGACGATGCTGACTTTGTTCACGGGGTCGGCCGCTGGCTGCCGGCTTTTTCATTTTCGCCTCTTCCCGGAGCTCGTCCATTCGCAGGAAGTCTAGTCAAATGCCTCCTCAGCCTGTATAGGCGGGGGAGTCTTTTTGACAGAAAGGTTTATCCCGTCCGGCCAAGAGGAATAAACAAGTCATGAGGGCTTGATGGGAGAGAACGAGAATGGTGAGAAGAAGACTGGAGTTTTTGTTTTTATATATTATGCTGATCGGGGCTTATGCCGTCTGGGCCTTCCCGGTATCCAAGCCCGCGTTTTATGGCGGGCTGGCTTGCTACGCAGGTATTATAGTATTCAGCATTTACTCGCTGATGCTGGAAAACCGGACATCTCAGCATACGCTGCTGTGGATTCACGTGCTGATTTTTTTCCCGATCGCCGGGTATTTGTTCTACCTGTTTTCCGGCCAGCTTTACGAAAAGGGCAAGCTGTTTCGGTCGAAGCGGACGTATAATCGGGAAAAGCTGAGAAAGATATTTGATATGGAGAAAACCCCTGAGCTGTCAGGACTGAAAGGGAATCAGAAACGTTTCTTTCAATATTCAATCAAAGCAGCCCATATGAATATCAATACGAAAAGCAAACTGAAAGTGCTCAAAAATGGGGATGAAACCTTTCCCGAGCTGTTTGAGGCGCTTCGCCAGGCGACATCATTTATACATATTGAGTATTACATGTTCAAATCTGACATGCTCGGCCATAAAATGATGGACATTATGATGGAAAAAGCGCGCCAGGGAGTGGAAGTGCGGTTTTTATTCGACGCGGCGGGCAGCCTGAAGCTGGCGGGGAAAGACATAAAGAAATTGAAGCAGGCGGGTGTGGACATCGTCCCGTTTCTGCCATTGAAATACGGTTTTTTTAATCAAAAATTCAATTTTAGAAATCACCGTAAAATCGTCATTGTTGACGGCATAGTCGGATTTGTCGGAGGGCTAAATGTCGGCAAGGAATATATCAGTAAAGATAAAAACGTCGGGTTTTGGCGGGATACCCATGTAAAGGCGGAAGGAGAAATCGTTCAGACGCTGCACAGCATTTTTATGCTTGATTGGGAATACGTCTCGGACGAGGTGCTCATTGACCAGGAAGCCTACAGCCGGCCGGTTCCCGCAGAAAGCGGCGGCGTATATCAAGTCGCCGCAACGGGTCCCGATATGAAGGAACGGATGAGCGACCTTTATTATGCCATGATTTCAGCCGCCGAGTCGTCCGTATGGATTGCGACTCCTTATTTTGTGCCGAATGAGTCGATTCGCACAGCTTTAAAAGAAGCCGCTGCAAGAGGAGTTGAGGTGCGTGTTATGGTGCCGGAAACCAATGACGGGTTTTTCACGCAATATGCGACAAGGTCATATTTTCCGGAGCTTCTCCGTGAAGGGATTGAAGTGTACTCGTATCAGAAAGGCTTTATGCATCAAAAGGTTCTCATCACTGATGGAAATTTGGCCTCCGTCGGAACGGCCAATATGGATATGAGAAGCTTCCAGCTTAATTTTGAAGTTAATGTCTTCTTTACAGACGAAGACGCTGTCCGCGACCTTGAAGCTCAATATAGGGAGGACATGGGGGAGAGTGAGAAAATCAGCCCCGTCCGTTTCTACAAGCGCAATATAAGGGAAAGAACGAAAGAATCCTTCGCGCGGTTATTTTCAGGCGTTTTATAAAGAAACGCTTTAAAAACGCCTTGTGTATAGTATAATTGAGAAATATTATCATTAAGCACGACGCACAGGGGGGACAGAAACGTGCTGCGACAATTTTTCTCTTATTATAAACCGTACAAAACGTTATTTTTTCTCGACTTTTTTTCTGCCATTGCCGGCGGCTTAATGGAGCTGAGTTTTCCTTTGATCGTCAACTATTTCATTGATACGCTGCTTCCGGGCCGGGATTGGAGTCTGATTATTTTGACTTCGGCTGCGCTATTTGCCGTGTACGCTCTCAGTTCGGGCCTTCAATATGTCGTCACCTACTGGGGGCATATGCTCGGCATTAATATTGAAACCGATATGAGAAAAAAGCTTTTTGACCATTTGCAAAAGCTTTCTTTCAAATTTTACGATAATAATAAAACGGGCAGCTTAATGTCCAAGCTTACTAATGACTTGATGTATATCGGAGAAACCGCCCACCACGGGCCGGAGGACTTGTTTATCGCCGTCATGACGATGTTAGGCGCCTTCGGAGTCATGCTGTTCATCAACTGGCAGCTCGCGCTTTTGACCTTTATCATTATGCCGGTCGTCATTTGGCTCGCCTTGTATTTCAACAAAAAAATGACCTATGCCTTTACAAAGCTGAACAAAGACGTCGGCGATTTCAGCGCGAGGGTCGAAAACAATATCGGCGGTATCCGGCTTGTGCAGGCATTCAGCAATGAAGCGTATGAAAAACAGCGGTTTGACGTGAATAACCAGCGTTTCCGCAAAACAAAGTTAACGTCATATAAAATCATGGCGAAAAACGGCTCCATCAGTTACATGCTGACGCGTTTTGTTACGCTGTTTGTCCTTTTATGCGGTACGTGGTTTGTCATTCGCGGCTCTTTATCCTACGGGGAGTTCGTTGCCTTTGTGCTGCTGACGAACGTATTGTTCCGTCCGATAGATAAAATTAACGCTATTATCGAAATGTATCCGAGAGGCATTGCCGGTTTTAAAAGCTTCATGGAGATTTTGGAAACGGAGCCTGACATTCAAGACGCCCCGCACGCGAAACATGTATCTGATTTAAAAGGAAATATCCGCTACGAACATGTTTCATTCGGCTACGATGAAAACAGTCCTGTTCTGTCTGACATTAACCTGTCAATTAAAGCGGGGGAGACTGTCGCATTTGTCGGACCTTCCGGAGCGGGGAAATCAACGCTTACGAGCCTGCTGCCGCGGTTTTATGAAGCGGCTGAAGGAACGATTTCGATCGACGGCATCGATAGTAAGGACATGACGCTGTCGTCGCTGCGCGGACAGATCGGCGTCGTTCAGCAGGATGTCTTCCTGTTTTCCGGCACATTACGGGAAAACATTGCTTACGGAAAGCTTGACGCCTCAGAGGAGGACATTTGGCAGGCCGTCAGACAGGCGCATTTAGAAGACTTAGTAAACAATTACCCTGACGGCTTAAACACGGTCATCGGCGAACGCGGGGTAAAGCTTTCCGGAGGTCAGAAGCAGCGTCTTTCCATCGCCAGAATGTTTTTAAAGAATCCGTCTATATTGATTTTGGACGAGGCTACATCTGCGCTGGATACAGAAACCGAAGCCGCCATTCAGAAATCGCTGCGGGAGTTGTCTGAAGGGCGCACGACGCTTGTTATCGCTCACCGTTTGGCGACGATTAAACATGCGGACAGGATCATTGTCGTCACAAAAGAAGGAATCGCCGAAGAGGGAAGCCATAGCGAGCTGCTTGCATCCGGCGGCATATACAGCAGGCTTCATCAAGCCCAATTCGGTGAGGTCGCCTTCCAATAAACAAAAAAGGATAGACCCGGCGGCTTTGCCGTCCTTCGTCTATCCTTTTTTCTATGTAATGGGGGTTAATGCGCTTCTTTTTGCGCAGGTTCTATTATGTTTTTAAATTTATCGACAAGCTGAACCGCTTTCTTTCCTTCCACCACAATTAAATATTCTTTTTCTTTATGAGCCATTCTGAATGTTTCAAGCTCAATGATATCCCTGATTTTGCACATCGTTTTTTTGGAGTAGATATAAAGTTCATGGCTGCCCGTATGGCAAAGCTGATATAGCTGGATTAAATTTCTTAACGTAAACGCCTGAGCGGCTACTTTCAGAGATGTAATGTTTTTCATGTTCTTTTCCTCCATCTGATGGTCTGATATTGTGTTTCGTTCCCCTTTTCAGCGGGTGATAAACCTGTCTATGACTTCCACTTCAGCACGCCGCCCGTCAGGCGTTTGACGCCGCGGATGGCGCTTAATTCTTCGACGAGTCTAAGCAGCGCCCGGTCTTTTTCTTTTGCTTCAATCATAAAATCAATGTCAGTCTCCCATTGCCTGAACCGTTCCAAGAGCGGCAGGACAAAGTTTGCATCGACATAATCGGCGTGGCTGCGGATTGCTGACTCTGATTTCGGTGAAGAAAGGTGTACTTTCGGCTTTAAGCCGATCCGCCGCCATGTTCGGATCATTCGCGGAAGAATATCATCTAAATCGGCGTCATCGGCCGGATTTGCGTAAAAATGATGATAGTCAAAGACGAACGGAATCCCCTCATTCTCGCAAAGGCTGAGCGTTTCTTCCGATGTATAGGTTTTATCATCATTTTCCAAGGTCATCCGCTGTTTTATGAAATCCGGCAGCTCCTTCATATTCAGGCGGAAGCGGTCAATCGCGCTTTTTTTATCTCCGTATGCGCCTCCGATATGAATATTAATATTTGACCGATCAGCTAATCCCATTGCTTCAAGCATCTCGTAGTGATAAGCCATATCCCTCACCGCATTAGCAGTAATCGCTTTCTTCGGGCTCGTAAACAGCGTAAATTGGTTCGGATGAAAGCTTGTCCTGAGCTGATGTTTTTTGACAAGCTCCCCGATCTCCCGGAATTCCTGTTGAAAGGGTGTGACAAAATCCCACAGCACATCCGGATGGGTTGCAAGCGGCACGATGGAGCTTGAGAACCGGTACAGCGGGATTCCGTGGCCGATCACGTAATGGATGGTGCGCAGCGTGTTGGTGATATTGGCCTTCGTCACAGAAAGCAGGGCCTCTTTCCGCTCCTGGGCGGGCAGTTTTGTATAACGGGCGTAAGTTAAGGTTTTTGCAGGGGACGCATCCCAAAGGCTCATGGCGTTTGAGACAAATCCGAATCTGAACAGCATAACGTTTCTCCTTTATAAAAAGTAAGATATGGCCTTGCCGATCCATTCCGCTGGCAGCTGTCTGACGGAGCGGTTTTTCACTTTTTCTTTTGTCAGGAGCTCAGATTTTTTGATGTCCTGAGTGATGGTGGAGAGCACTTCTTCCGTAAAGGCCAGGTCATGAATGATAACGTTGACCTCTTCATTCCAATACAGGCTCCGTTTATCAAAATTCGGCGTGCCGATTATGCTGATGCGGTCATCAATAATGATGGCTTTGACATGGTAGAAGCCCTGATAATAACGGTAGATCAGGCAGCCGGCTTCAAGAAGCTCTGGATAATACGTAAACGCCGTTTCCCGGACGAGCGGATGGTCTGATTTCATCGGCACCATTAAGATGACCGCCACACCCTTTCGGCAGGCTGAGATCATCGCCTCTTGAAGTTTTTTGCTCGGAATATAATAAGGCGTGCAGATAATGATTTTTTCTTCCGCCTTTTTAATGCAGCTCTCGTAATGTTTTTCAAGTGAGAAACCGTCAGACGCATAGATTCTATGAGAGATATTCCCTTGCGGCAGCGGCGGATAAACCTCCGGGGACTCGGTCGTTTTTCCGGTATTCCGCTTGAGGTCGCTTAAAAAAAGGGTTTGCAGATCCGCCGTGCCTTCGCCGGTCATCCGCAGGTGATAATCCTCCCAGGTTCCGAATTTGGCTTTTTTGCCGAGATATTCTTCCGCGATATTAAAACCGCCTACATAGCCGATTTTGCCGTCGATAACGGTCACTTTCCGGTGGTTCCGCTTTTGCAGGCGGAAAAAAAGGTACGGAAAACGCGGCTTGTTCAAAAAATGCACGTGAACGCCGGCCCTTTTCATCGTTTGGACCGCCGGCTTTTTTACTTGATGGCTTCCGGCCCAATCAAGCAGCAAATAAACGGAGACGCCGGCCTGTGCTTTTTCTTTTAATAAATCAAACATGTCATGGCTGACTTGATCGTTCTTCATAATAAAAAACATCATATGAATAGAAGAGACGGCTTGGCGGATATCAGCCATCATCCGTTTCACAAGATCATCGCCGCAGTGAATGAGCTCAATGTCACTTTTTTTTGGTGAAAAAACGGGCTCGTATGCTTTTTTTCTGTACGCAGCGCGGCCCATCAGCATATCAAGCAGCACAAGTCCGAGCAGAATGATAAAAATGGCAAGTAACACAAATAAGACCTTCATACCGACGCTCCTTTCCAAAGTATAGGTAGTGTGCCCGGAGATCATAAATTTAATTATTGACTGAACACTCATTCATTATTTATGATAAAGATAATACTGGAAGAGGGGAATCAGAACAAAGGGGGAGACAAGATGAACGCTTTTCTCACTGTAAACGCGCTGCTGTTCTTAGCTGTAACCGCTTACGCCGTTTATTTATTCGTTTATTTAATCAGAACAAGGGTGGCTTATATTAAGCTCGGCCAAAGGGAAGAATTTGATAAACGCCTGAAGGAACGTTTACAGATGATATGGGTGAATGTTTTCGGGCAGAAAAAATTGCTGAAAGATAAAAAAAGCGGAATCATTCACGTACTGTTTTTTTACGGCTTTATTCTCGTACAGTTCGGCGCGATTGATTTTATTATGAAAGGGCTGCTGCCTGACCGGCATTTGCCGTTCGGCCCGGTTTATCCGGCGTTTACCTTTTTTCAGGAAATCGTCACGTTTCTGATCTTAGTTGCGGTCGTCTGGGCGTTTTACCGCCGCTACGTCGAGAAGCTCGTCAGACTGAAACGCGGCTTTAAAGCGGGGCTTGTCCTGTTGTTCATCGGCGGCCTGATGGTAACGGTTCTTTTCGGAAACGGCATGAATCTTCTGTGGCACGATCATTCTCTGTCTTGGACTGAGCCGATCGCTTCCTCGATTGCGTTCATACTTGGCGGCCTCACGAAGCCCGCCGCAGCCGCTGTGTTTTATGTCTCATGGTGGCTTCATCTTTTATTCCTGCTCAGCTTTTTAGTGTACGTGCCGCAATCAAAGCACGCACACTTAATTGCAGGCCCGGCCAATGTATTTCTCAGCAGGCTGGATTCAAGAGGGAAGCTGGAAAAGATTGATTTCACCGATGAAACGAAAGAAAGCTACGGCGTCGGAAAAATTGAAGATTTTCGCCGATCCCAGCTTGTCGATCTCTATGCGTGCGTGGAATGCGGGCGCTGCACAAATATGTGTCCGGCCTCGGGAACAGGCAAAATGCTTTCTCCGATGGATTTGATTTTAAAGCTCAGAGACCACCTCACAGAAAAAGGCGCTGCCGTGACGTCAAAATCGCCGTGGGTGCCTGCACCCGTTTTTCAGCATACGAAAGCGAATCAGCTTGCCGCGGCTTCCGCAGGGGGCGGATCGCGTGAAGCGGCCGCAGCCATTGACTACAATCCGAGCTTAATCGGCGAGGTCATCACGGAAGAAGAAATTTGGGCATGCACCACATGCCGGAACTGTGAGGACCAATGTCCCGTCATGAATGAACACGTCGATAAAATCATTGACCTGCGCCGTTACCTTGTACTGACGGAAGGAAAAATGGACAGCGATGCTCAGCGGGCGATGACAAGCATTGAGAGGCAGGGAAACCCGTGGGGCTTAAACCGAAAAGAACGGGAAAGCTGGCGTGAGCAGGCAGCTGATACAGTGATACCGACAGTCAAAGAAATGAAAAAACAAGAGAAAGAGTTTGAGTATTTGTTTTGGGTCGGCTCTATGGGCTCCTATGACAACAGAAGCCAAAAGATCGCCGCCGCTTTTGCGAAACTGCTCAACGAAGCCGGCGTTTCCTTCGCGATTCTCGGCAATAAAGAAAAAAACTCCGGCGATACGCCGCGCCGCCTGGGCAATGAGTTTCTGTTTCAGGAGCTGGCGGAGAATAACATTGCCGAATTCGAAAAACATGGGATCAAAAAAATCGTCACGATTGACCCGCATGCCTATAACATGTTCAAAAATGAATATCCGGACTTCGGATTCCAAGCCGAAGTCTATCATCATACTGAATTATTAGCCGAGCTGGTAGAGCAAGGAAAACTAAAACCGCTTCACCCGGTAAATGAAACGATTACTTTCCATGACTCATGCTACTTAGGCCGATACAATGAAGTGTATGACCCGCCGAGAACCATATTAAAAGCCATTCCGGGCGTGCAGTTGAAAGAGATGGAGCGCAGCCGCGAAAACGGAATGTGCTGCGGCGCCGGCGGCGGGCTTATGTGGATGGAAGAGGAGACGGGAGCGAGAATCAACACGGCCCGGACTGAGCAGGCGCTTTCTGTCAGCCCGACGGTCATCAGCTCCGGTTGTCCTTACTGCCTGACTATGCTCGGCGACGGAACAAAAGCGAAAGAAGCAGAAGACCGCATCGGCACTTATGATGTCAGTGAATTGCTCGCCATGTCCGTATTTGGCGCCGAAAAACAAGAGTCCGTATAAAAGAAAAGAGCCGCCCGCACATATGCCGGCGGCTTTGTTTTCGCACATTCGGCGATTTATCAAAGAGCTCTGCTAAAATTTCTTAAATTACGCTGTAAAGGGTAGCATATTCTGTTTTAATTTGTTTATAATGAGAGGTATGGTTTATGAACAAAACAATACAAAATCGTTCTTATTATAGGATAGAAACAGATACATATAAGTAATAGAAAGGGAGTGTCCGACCTTGGGTATCAAACAATATTCACAGGAACAGCTAAAGGAAATGGCTTTAGTTGAAATCGCTCACGAAATCTTCTCAGAACATAAAAAACCGGTTCCTTTCCAGGAACTGTTAAATGAGATTGTCTCCTTGCTCGGCGTAAAAAAAGAGGAACTGGGGGACCGCATTGCACAATTTTATACCGATTTAAACATTGACGGCCGCTTTCTTGCTTTGTCTGACCAAACGTGGGGGCTTCGCAGCTGGTACCCGTATGATCAGCTTGATGAAGAAACACAGCCGACCGTAAAGGCGAAAAAGAAAAAAGCGAAAAAAGCCGTTGAAGAGGATCTTGATCTTGACGAGTTCGAGGAAATTGACGAAGATGATATCGATCTCGATGAGGTTGAAGAGGACTTGGTTCTGGAATCAGACGACTTTGACGACGAAGATATCGATGAAGATGAGGACGAAGATCTTGAGATTGATGAGGAAATCATCGACGAAGATGAAGAGGATTTGGATGAGGAAGACGAGGAGCGCAAAGACTGATATTCTATCTCGAAAACGATCTTGACTTTCATTGTCGAACTATGTAGTATGTATTTTGGGCTCTTCAAAAAGAAGAGAATTCATATGAGTGCTACGCTCCCTTTCAAGAAATTGAAAGGGAGCTTTCTTATTTTCACCTCCCAAATTCTTTTACAGCATCATTTGATATATTTAAATGATTTTCTATAAAACGGTACATTTTAAGAATGTGTAAAGACCGAAGAGAGGAGCAAACGAAATGACGAAATATATTTTTGTAACCGGGGGAGTTGTATCTTCACTCGGAAAAGGAATTGTAGCTGCATCACTGGGGCGCCTGCTGAAAAACAGAGGCATGAACGTCACAATCCAAAAATTCGACCCTTATATTAACGTTGACCCGGGAACGATGAGCCCGTACCAGCACGGAGAGGTTTTCGTTACGGATGACGGCGCTGAGACTGACCTTGACTTAGGCCATTATGAGCGCTTCATTGACATTAACCTGAACAAATTCAGCAACGTCACAACTGGTAAAATCTATTCTGCTGTTCTGAAAAAAGAACGCCGCGGAGATTATCTCGGCGGAACGGTGCAGGTCATTCCGCACATCACAAATGAATTGAAAGACCGCGTCTACCGTGCCGGCAAAGAAACAAATGCGGATGTCGTCATTACGGAAATCGGCGGAACAGTCGGAGACATCGAATCTCTTCCGTTCCTCGAAGCAATCCGTCAAATGAAAAGCGACATCGGCCGTGAAAATGTTATGTACATTCACTGTACGCTTGTTCCCTACATCAAAGCAGCGGGCGAGCTGAAAACGAAACCGACGCAGCACAGCGTGAAAGAATTGAGAAGCTTAGGTATTCAGCCGAATATTATCGTCGTTCGGACGGAAATGCCGATTTCTCAAGATATGAAAGATAAAATCGCGCTTTTCTGCGACATCGATACAAAAGCCGTCATTGAATGTGAAGATGCGGACAACCTCTACTCCATCCCGCTTAACCTTCAGGAGCAAGGACTCGATAAGCTTGTCTGCGAACATATGCAATTAGAGTGCAGAGAAGCGGATATGACCGAGTGGAAAGGCCTTGTAAGCAAAGTGAAGAACTTGTCCAAAACGATTACAATCGGCCTTGTCGGAAAATACGTAGAGCTTCAGGACGCCTACATTTCCGTAGTTGAATCGCTTCGCCACGCTGGATATGCATTTGATGCGGATGTTAAAGTCAAATGGATTAACGCTGAAGAAGTGACAGAAAGCAATATTCAAGAGCTGACAAGCGGCACAGACGGAATTATCGTTCCGGGCGGCTTCGGGGACCGCGGTGTAGAAGGAAAAATCATCGCTGCCCGCTATGCGCGTGAACATAAAGTTCCGTTCTTCGGCATTTGCTTAGGCATGCAGATCGCATCCATTGAATATGCAAGAAATGTACTAGGCCTGAAAGGCGCTCATTCCGCTGAGATTGATCCGTCTTCTCCTTATCCGATCATCGACCTTCTGCCTGAACAGAAAGATGTGGAGGACCTTGGAGGAACGCTTCGTCTCGGACTTTACCCTTGTAAGCTTCAAGAAGGCACGAAAGCTTATGAAGCGTATGCGGATGAAGTGGTATATGAACGCCACCGCCACCGTTATGAATTCAACAACGAATTCAGACAGCAAATGGAAGACAGCGGTTTTGTCTTCTCCGGCACAAGCCCTGACGGACGACTTGTGGAAATTATCGAGCTGAAAGACCACCCTTGGTATGTGGCTTGCCAATTCCACCCGGAATTCAAATCAAGACCGACAAGACCGCAGCCTTTGTTCAAAGACTTTATCGGTGCTTCCGTACAAGCTGCAGAACAGAAGTAATCAAAAAAAGACTTGCCGTCGTAATAAGCGGCAAGTCTTTTTTTCTGTATCAGGCATATTCCTGCAGCATTTCCTTTAATGTGAATGACAGTGCATGATAGACATACAGACCCGTCATTAAAGAAGGAAAGCCGTATCTTGTTCCGTCCTCATCAGGGAGAAGGGGCATTTTTAATTTGCTGTCAATATGAACATCGCAAAACGCCTCGATTCCGGGCTGGCCTTTCACAATAGGAGACACGCATACGAGGCCGACGCCTTTTTCATAAAGCTCTTCAGCCAGCGCCTGTTCCCCGGCAGTGCCCGGATCTGAACAGAACATCAGCACCCTGTCGCTTTCGGTAATCGCCTCAGCTGTTTTCGGAAATGCTTTGACAGACGGCAGCGGCTCGGAGCCGAGTTCCGCCTCGCACAAAATGCCCTGCATCTCATTTGCGCCGTACAAATAAATCGAATGCCCGCTGACGGCTGCCTGCGCCAATAACCGCGCACCGTCTTCAATTGCATCAGATTCCTTATCCTGAATGCGGGAAAAAATGCCCGTAAGCTGCGTCGTGAATATCTTTAACATGAGTGAAACCTCCTTAACACATACAAGATCAGTATACAACAAAAGAGAAAATTCTCAGAAAATGTCGGAAAGTAGACTATTATAATTAAAGGAAATGCGAAAATCAAACAGAATACATAAACGACTGCTTCCTTTTGACGAAAATGATAATATTGGGGTGTAAAATGATGAATGAAAAGATTTTAATCGTAGATGATCAATACGGTATTCGTATATTGCTGAACGAAGTATTTAATAAAGAAGGGTACCAGACGTTTCAGGCCGCCAACGGCATTCAGGCTCTTGACATCGTGACGAAAGAACGGCCGGACCTCGTCCTTTTGGATATGAAAATCCCCGGCATGGACGGCATCGAAATCCTGAGGCGCATGAAAATGATTGACGACTCAATCCGCGTAATCATAATGACCGCTTACGGAGAACTTGATATGATTCAAGAATCAAAAGAGCTCGGCGCCCTGACGCATTTCGCAAAACCTTTTGATATTGACGAAATCAGGGATGCGGTGAAAAAATATTTACCTCTAAAATCGAATTAATAAAATTAGAAATAATTGAAGGTCATTGTGTTGCCCATTTGTCGAAAAGTTGGTATCCTAGAGATGGAGAAAAAGCGATCTGTTGTTTTACATATGACAGGCTTTTATGGTCATGCTATAGGGTGGAAAGCTTTTTTCGCAAGAAGCAAATCAGGCTACATAAGGAGGACTTTCGACATGCCTTTAGTTTCAATGACGGAAATGTTGAATACAGCTAAAGAAAAAGGATATGCTGTTGGACAATTTAACTTAAATAACCTTGAGTTTACTCAAGCGATTTTACAAGCAGCACAAGAGGAAAAATCCCCGGTTATTCTTGGTGTTTCAGAAGGTGCGGGACGCTACATGGGCGGCTTCAAAACAGTCGTGGCCATGGTTAAAGCACTGATGGAAGAATACAAAGTGACGGTTCCTGTCGCAATTCACTTAGACCACGGTTCAAGCTTTGAATCTTGCGCGAAAGCGATTCATGCAGGTTTCACTTCTGTTATGATCGACGCATCACACCATCCGTTCGAGGAAAACGTAGCGACTACTGCTAAAGTGGTTGAGCTTGCTCATTTCCACGGTGTGTCAGTTGAAGCAGAGCTTGGAACTGTCGGCGGGCAAGAAGATGATGTCATCGCAGAAGGCGTTATCTACGCTGACCCTAAAGAGTGCCAAGAGCTTGTTGAACGCACTGGCATCGACTGCCTTGCACCTGCATTAGGTTCAGTCCACGGCCCTTACAAAGGCGAACCAAACCTTGGTTTCAAAGAAATGGAAGACATCGGTAAGACAACCGGCCTTCCGTTAGTTCTTCACGGCGGTACAGGTATCCCGACTGCCGATATTAAAAAATCTATCTCACTTGGTACGGCTAAAATCAACGTAAACACTGAAAACCAAATTTCTTCTGCTAAAGCTGTGCGCGACACATTGGCAGCTAAGCCGAACGAATACGATCCTCGTAAATATCTTGGACCGGCTCGTGACGCGATCAAAGAAACGGTTATCGGTAAAATGCGTGAGTTCGGTTCTTCAAACCAAGCTTAATCCGATTGTAACATCAATAACCGCCTGACAGCTTTGACAGGCGGTTTTATGTCTATCTTTAGAAAGCGCAATCATGTTTTACAGTTCTGAAAATTTCTTTACTGGGGGGCTTTCCTTATGTTATTTTTCATTGATACAGCTAACATTGACGAAATTAAAGAAGCGAACGAACTGGGCGTTCTTGCCGGAGTCACGACAAACCCAAGTTTAGTAGCAAAAGAAGCCAACGTGTCTTTCCATGACAGACTTCGTGAAATTACAGAAGTAGTGAAAGGATCAGTAAGCGCCGAGGTCATTTCTTTAAATGCTGAAGAAATGATTGAAGAGGGAAAAGAATTAGCGAAAATCGCGCCGAACATCACGGTGAAAATCCCGATGACATCCGAAGGCTTAAAAGCCGTGAAAGCGCTGAGCGACTTAAACATCAAGACAAACGTCACGCTTATTTTCAGCGCCAACCAAGCGCTGCTGGCGGCGAGAGCAGGAGCCACTTACGTATCTCCGTTCTTAGGCCGTCTGGATGATATCGGCCATAACGGTCTTGAGCTGATTTCGGAAATCAGACAGATTTTTGATGTGCACGAAATCGGTACGCAAATCATCGCAGCTTCCATCCGTCATGCACAGCACGTGACAGAGGCAGCTTTACGCGGTGCGCATATCGGTACAATGCCGCTGAAAGTCATTCATCAGCTGACAAAACACCCGTTAACGGATAAAGGCATCGAGCAATTCCTGGCAGACTGGAATAAATAAGGGCGAAAAGGGCGGCAAACCGGATCCTTCCGTTTGCCGCACCTTATTTTCCCTGTTTTACAGCGGGCCTTCAAGCTGATATCGAAGTGAAGAGTGCGTTTCCCCGGAATGATAAATCCGGCGGGTCTCTGTACATCCTGTGAAAAAATCCCCGCAAAGCTTCGCTATTTTCTTCCTGATATTTTATAATGTCCTTGTATTCTTTCTCTTCGAATTGGCTACATTTTGGACAAGAGCTTTATTTGCAGAGACAGAATAAAATGCCATTTTATTTACGCTCCGCAGCTATCTTCTTATGGAAGGAGACTATCATGGAAAAGTTGAATATTGCCGGCGGCGACCCGTTAAACGGAACCGTACATATCAGCGGCGCAAAAAACAGCGCCGTCGCATTGATACCCGCAACCATTCTGGCAAATTCCGAAGTGACGATTGAAGGGCTTCCGGAGATCTCAGATATTGAAACGCTGCGTGACCTGCTGAAAGAAATCGGCGGAAACGTCCATTTCGAAAATGGAGAGATGGTCGTAGACCCTTCCGCGATGATCAGCATGCCGCTTCCGAACGGTAAAGTAAAAAAACTCCGCGCTTCCTATTATTTGATGGGTGCGATGCTCGGCCGCTTTAAGCAGGCGGTTATCGGACTTCCGGGCGGATGCCATCTAGGGCCGCGGCCGATTGACCAGCACATTAAAGGATTTGAGGCCCTGGGAGCTGAGGTCACGAATGAACAAGGGGCCATTTATCTGCGTGCCGAAAGGCTGAAAGGCGCCCGAATTTATCTGGATGTCGTCAGCGTCGGGGCAACGATCAATATCATGCTCGCCGCTGTACTGGCTGAAGGGAAAACCGTGATAGAAAATGCCGCCAAGGAACCTGAAATTATTGATGTTGCCACATTGCTCACCAGCATGGGCGCTAAAATCAAAGGTGCGGGGACCAATGTGATCAGAATTGACGGCGTTAAAGAGCTGCACGGATGCAGGCACACCATCATCCCGGACAGAATTGAAGCAGGCACCTTCATGATTGCCGGCGCGGCGATGGGGAAAGAAGTCATTATTGATAATGTGATTCCGACTCATCTCGAGTCATTAACGTCAAAGCTGAGGGAAATGGGTTTTCACATTGAAACGAGTGACGACCAGCTGCTCATGCTCGGCGGACAGAAGCACATTAAGCCCGTTGACGTAAAAACGCTTGTATACCCGGGTTTCCCGACTGATCTGCAGCAGCCGATGACATCTCTTTTGACTAAAGCCAGCGGCACGAGTGTCGTGACGGACACTATCTACTCGGCAAGATTCAAACACATTGATGAGCTGAGACGGATGGGCGCCAACATGAAGGTAGAAGGAAGATCGGCGATCATCACCGGCCCTGTCGAGCTGCAGGGCGCAAAGGTAAAGGCGAGTGATCTGCGTGCCGGCGCGTGCTTGGTCGTAGCCGGGCTGATGGCTGACGGCGTAACCGAAATTACGGGCCTTGAGCATTTGGACCGCGGTTACAGCAACCTTGAGAAAAAACTTGAAGGCCTGGGCGCCACAATCTGGCGGGAAAGGCTGACAGACGAAGAGAAAGAACAGCTGCAAAATTCATAGAAATGCTGACTTTTGAGAGGAGTTCGTGTTGAAATGGAAAGAAGTTTATCAATGGAATTGGTTCGCGTCACAGAAGCTGCGGCTTTAGCATCCGCCAGATGGATGGGCCGAGGAAAAAAAGATGAAGCCGATGATGCGGCGACAAGTGCAATGCGTGACGTGTTTGACACAGTGCCGATGAAAGGCACTGTTGTGATCGGGGAAGGCGAGATGGATGAGGCGCCGATGCTTTACATCGGCGAAAAGCTCGGCAACGGCTACGGCCCTCGCGTCGACGTGGCCGTCGATCCGCTTGAAGGCACAAACATCTTAGCCAGCGGCGGCTGGAATGCGCTTACAGTGATCGCGGTCGCTGACCACGGAACGCTGTTAAACGCTCCTGACATGTACATGGAAAAAATCGCGGTCGGCCCTGAAGCTGTAGGCTGCATTGATATCGAAGCTCCTGTCATTGATAACTTAAAAGCCGTTGCAAAAGCGAAAAACAAAGACATTGAAGATGTCGTAGCAACGATTTTAAACCGCGGCAGACACGAAAAAATCATTTCTGAATTGCGTGAGGCGGGCGCCAGGATCAAACTGATCAATGATGGTGATGTCGCGGGCGCCATCAACACGGCGTTCGACCACACAGGCGTGGATATTCTCTTCGGATCAGGGGGAGCGCCTGAGGGGGTGCTGTCCGCAGTCGCTTTAAAAGCGCTCGGCGGAGAAATCATCGGCAGGCTTCTGCCGCAAAGTGATGAAGAAAAAGCGCGCTGTGAACGAATGGGCCTTGATGTTTCAAAAGTGCTCCGCATGGAAGACCTTGTCAGAGGAGACGACGCCATTTTCGCTGCGACAGGCGTAACGGACGGCGAGCTTTTGAAAGGCGTTCAGTTCAAAGGCTCCGTCAGCACAACGGAAAGCTTGGTCATCCGGGCAAAATCAGGAACGGTTCGATTTGTTGACGGAAGACACAGCCTGAAGAAAAAACCAAATCTTGTCATCCGGCCATAATAGAGAGAAAAAGCGGGAACGAAAGTCCCGCTTTTCTTTTGCAAAAAAGAGTCAACCCTATCATTTGTATGTCAAAACATTATTTAAGTTGAATAATTTTTTGAAATGAGGTAAAAATAAAGAGTGCTGCGATTTTCTGTGTAATTCCTTCTTTTGAGTACTGGGAAATTTTCAAATTCTACCGCATACAGACGATATAAATATTGATCTTCTCAAGTTTTTGTCCTCGCTTCCTTTCAAAACTCATTAAGACATTCCTTTTAAAGAAAAGCGCCGATCATGGGTGGAAGTGTTACTGATAGAAGTTCCTGACCGTTTATAAAAGAATGTGCTTTGGCGGAATCATGCAAAGCAGCCAACCTGAATGAAAACAGCAATATATTGACTATGAAAAGCGTGGTGTTTTTATGAAAGACGTATCTATTTCCTCTTTGGAAAATATGAAATTAAAAGAGCTATATGAACTTGCAAGACATTATAAAATATCCTACTACAGCAAACTGACCAAAAAAGAATTAATCTTTGCGATTTTAAAAGCCAACGCAGAGCAAGAGGATCTTCTGTTTATGGAAGGCGTGCTCGAAATCATCCAATCAGAAGGGTTCGGCTTTCTGAGACCGATTAATTACTCGCCAAGCTCAGAAGACATCTACATTTCTGCTTCTCAAATCCGCCGCTTCGACTTAAGAAACGGTGACAAAGTATCAGGCAAGGTCCGCCCGCCGAAAGAAAATGAACGCTACTACGGACTTTTGCACGTTGAAGCAGTAAACGGCGATGATCCGGAATCCGCTAAAGAGCGTGTTCATTTCCCTGCGCTTACTCCGCTTTATCCGGATCGCCAAATGGTTCTGGAAACAAAACCGAATCATCTATCCACAAGAATTCTCGACATGATGGCTCCGGTCGGCTTCGGCCAGCGCGGATTAATTGTGGCGCCGCCGAAAGCCGGTAAAACCATGCTGTTAAAAGAAATCGCTAACAGCATTACGACAAATCAGCCTGACGCCGAACTGATCGTCCTCTTAATTGACGAAAGACCGGAAGAAGTGACGGATATTGAACGTTCCGTTGCGGGCGATGTTGTCAGCTCAACGTTTGATGAAGTGCCGGAAAACCAT
Organism: Bacillus sp. ISL-51; assembly: GCF_018613535.1. Classification (GTDB taxonomy): domain Bacteria; phylum Bacillota; class Bacilli; order Bacillales; family Bacillaceae; genus Bacillus. The sequence continues at coordinate 371,400 of NZ_JAGGQB010000003.1, read as the reverse complement.
ATTAAGGTGGCCGAGCTTGTGCTTGAACGGGCGATGCGCCTTGTTGAACACAAAAAAGATGTCGTCATTTTGATGGACAGCATTACCCGCCTGGCACGCGCATACAACCTTGTCATCCCGCCAAGCGGGCGGACGCTTTCCGGCGGTATTGACCCGGCTGCGTTCCATCGTCCGAAGCGTTTCTTCGGTGCCGCGAGAAATATCGAAGAGGGCGGCAGTCTGACCATTTTAGCGACGGCTCTCGTAGATACAGGCTCACGTATGGACGACGTCATTTATGAAGAGTTCAAAGGAACGGGCAACATGGAGCTTCACCTTGACCGTTCACTTGCGGAAAGACGGATTTTCCCTGCCATCGACATCCGCCGCTCCGGTACGCGGAAGGAAGAGCTGCTCGTGCCGAAAGAGCATCTTGACCGTCTGTGGGCGATCCGCAAAACGATGTCCGATTCTCCGGATTTCGCAGAAAAGTTTATGAGAAGAATGAGAAAAACGAAAACGAATCAAGAGTTTTTTGATTTGATCAACCAAGAATGGAAGCAGGCGAATCTCTCATCATCTGCCCGCCGCTGATACAAAAAATGTATTTGCAAATGCAGTAAATGACTGATATAATTCTCTCATATGCGTTTCGGACATTATCCGGAATAATAACTCTGTTTCCACACGGGATTCAGGGCGGAAGGAGATGGATACAATGAAAGCAGGAATTCATCCTAATTTCAAAAAAGCAACAGTTAAATGCGCTTGCGGAAATGAATTTGAAACAGGCTCAGTAAAAGAAGAGGTACGCGTTGAGATTTGCTCTGAATGCCACCCATTCTACACTGGCCGTCAAAAATTCGCTTCTGCTGATGGTCGTGTTGATCGCTTTAACAAAAAATACGGTCTTAAGTAATAATAGATTTTTCAGGCAGGCAAGAAGCACTTCTTGCCTGTTTTTTGTGTCCATAAATCGAAAAAGGGGAGCGGAAGCCTATGTACATAATGAAGCAAAGCGGGTGGCTTGAGCTGATATGCGGCAGCATGTTCTCTGGGAAGTCAGAAGAGCTGATCCGCAGGGTGAAAAGAGCGACATATGCGAAGCAGGAAGTAAAGGTGTTTAAGCCCGCCATTGATAATCGCTACAGCGAGGAGGCCGTCGTTTCCCATAACGGAACATCGATGACAAGCCATGTCATCTCGTCTTCTGCTGAGATATGGGATCATATCAGTGAAAGCACAGACGTGATCGCGGTGGATGAAGTGCAGTTTTTCGATGAGTCTATCATTGATGACTTGTCATTGCTTGCCGATAAAGGCTACCGCGTCATTGCAGCAGGCCTTGATATGGATTTCAGGGGAGAGCCGTTCGGCGTTGTTCCGAACCTCATGGCGATGGCAGAATTGGTGACGAAGCTGCAAGCGGTCTGCTCCGTCTGCGGTTCGCCGGCAAGCCGGACGCAGCGTTTAATTGACGGGCAGCCCGCTTCCTATGATGATCCGGTCATATTAGTCGGCGCATCAGAGTCATATGAAGCAAGATGCAGACATCATCATAAGGTGCCGAAAAAACAGACAGATAAATAACCCTTTTCATGAAAACATCGGTAAATAAGCCGGTGTTTTTTTGACGTTTTTTCAAAAATTGTAGTTAAATAACTTAAAAAAGAGTATGAAAAAATTAAGTAATTTTCTTCCCTTGAATTTTCATTTTTTCAGGCATAAAATGACTAAGTAATGTAAATAGTTATGAGACATTGTTCGAATAATTGTCAAAAAAACATATAGCAGATCATGATCGCATTAGCCAAAATGGGTAATTACTTAACTTTGTTAACTATTTGATGAAAGAAGGAGATTTTCTTGAATAATATTAAAGTAACGAAGGAAGGCAACTTAGAAACTACTTTAAGAGGTAAAGAAGTTTTATCTATTCCTACTTTAAATAAAGGTGTTGCATTCTCAGCAGAGGAAAGACAAAGCCTTGGATTAGACGGACTTCTTCCTCCGACAGTGCTTTCTCTTGACGAGCAGGCAAAACGTGCGTACGAGCAGTTCTTGGCTCAGCCGGACCGCCTCCGCCAAAACGTGTATTTGAACGATTTGCAAAACCGCAACGAAGTTCTTTTCTTTAAATTGTTAAAAAACCATCTTCGTGAAATGCTGCCGGTTGTTTACACGCCGACTGTCGGTGAAGCGATTCAAGAATACAGCCATGAGTACAGAAGACCTCAAGGAATTTACCTTTCTATCGATAATGTGGAAGGAATTGAACAAGCGTTTGAAAACCTTCATGCGACTGCCGGCGATATCGATCTTATCGTTGCGACTGATTCAGAAAGCATTCTTGGAATCGGTGACTGGGGCGTAGGCGGAATCAACATCGCCATCGGTAAATTAGCCGTTTACACAGCTGCTGCCGGTATTGACCCAAGCCGTGTAATCCCGGTTGTTCTTGACGTCGGTACAAACAATGAAAAACTTCTGAACGATCCATTATACATCGGTAACCGCCATGAACGTATTCAAGGCGAACGTTACGAAGCATTCATTGACGCTTACGTGAAAGCTGCGCTGAAATATTTCCCTAAAGCTCTTCTTCACTGGGAGGACCTTGGAAACAGAAATGCGCGCAATATCATGAAAAAATACAATCATGAAATCCTTACATTCAATGATGATATTCAAGGTACCGGCGCGATTACACTTGCGGGTGTGCTTGCAGCTATGAAGAAAACGGGCGCATCTATTAAAGATCAGCGCGTGGTGGTCTTTGGCGCGGGTTCTGCCGGAATCGGAATCGCTGACCAAATTCGCGACACAATGGTGCTTGCGGGCCTTTCTGAAGAAGAAGCAAACAAAGCATTCTACACAATGGACTACAGAGGCCTGTTAGTAGAAGGCATGGAAGACATTCTTGATTTCCAACAGCCGTACTTGCGCACAGCTGAAGAAATTAAAGATTGGGAACGCAACGAAAAAGGCGAAATTCCTTTCATTGAAGTCATCCGCCAAGCGAAACCGACAATCTTAATCGGTACATCAGGCCAAAGCGGCGCTTTCAGTGAAGAAATCGTCAAAGAAATGGCGAAACATGTTGAGCGTCCGGTTATTATGCCGATGTCTAACCCGACACCGCTTGCTGAAGCCGTTCCTAGTGATCTGTTCAAATGGACTGACGGCAAAGTGCTTGTAGCAACAGGAAGCCCGTTTGACAATGTAGAGTACAATGGCGTTTCTCATGAAATCGGACAATCTAACAACGCGTTTGCGTTCCCTGGACTTGGTCTTGGTTCAATCGTAGCGGAAGCGAAAGTGATTACTCCTGCAATGTTCGCGGCAACTGCTGATGCAATTGCAGAAAGCGTTGATTTTGAAACACCTGGTGCAGGTCTTCTGCCAAGCATTGATAACTTGCAAGAAGTATCAATTAAAGTAGCTATTGCTGTAGCGGAAGCTGCCATTAAAGAAGGCGTCGCAAACCGCAAGCCTGAAGATGTGAAACAAGCAGTGCTTGACGCGATGTGGGCACCGAAATACAAAAAAGTTGTTGCAAAATAATTTAACGATTAATTTTACAGTCCGAGGGAAAGCTTTTTACTAAAGGCTAAAGTATACGGACATTAAGGATTTGGAGGAGAACACTTTGAGCTTCTTAGATATTTTAATCCTTCTGGCACCGATCTTTTTCGTGATCGTGCTGGGATGGTTCGCAGGTCGATTCGGAAGTTACGACGCGAAGTCAGCAAAAGGGGTAAGTACCTTAGTTACGAAATACGCGCTTCCGGCACATTTTATCGCCGGTATTTTAACCACTTCACGAAGTGCATTTTTATCACAGGTTCCTTTGATGGTCGCTTTAATCATCGGGATCGTCGGATTTTATATCGTAATCCTGCTGGTTTGCAAATTTATCTTTAAGTATGATTTAACGAACTCATCAGTATTTTCTTTAAACTCAGCACAGCCGACGTTTGCATTTATGGGGATTCCCGTACTCGGCAGCTTATTCGGCGCGAATGAAGTAGCGATTCCGATCGCCGTAACGGGTATCGTGGTTAACGCCATGCTTGATCCGCTTGCGATTATTATCGCTACTGTCGGTGAATCATCTAAGAAACATGATGAGAATAGTGAAAGCTTCTGGAAAATGACTGGGAAGTCTATTCTTCACGGTCTTTCCGAACCGCTTGCTGCTGCGCCGCTTATCAGTATTATTTTAGTGCTTTGCGGTGTAACGCTTCCGGCACTCGGAGAGAAAATGCTTGATCAGCTCGGAAGCACGACATCCGGTGTTGCGCTCTTTGCCGTCGGTGTAACTGTCGGTATTCGTAAAATCAAACTCAGTCTGCCGGCTTTCGGTATCGCTTTGTTAAAAGTTGCCGTTCAGCCAGCGCTGATGTACTTGATTGCTCTTGCGGTCGGACTTCCTGCTGACCAAACGACAAAAGCAATTTTGCTAGTAGCCTTCCCTGGTTCTGCGGTAGCTGCGATGATTGCTACACGCTTTGAAAAACAAGAGGAAGAAACGGCGTCTGCGTTCGTCATCAGTGCGATTTTATCATTAATCTCACTGCCGATTATTATTGCGCTGACTGCATAATAAAAAAGCTCCCTGTTCCGGGGAGCTTTTTTGATTAGAACTGAAATTTAAATGGTGAGAATCTGGTTTTTTTTCTGGGTTTCTTATTTTCTGAAGAAGCGGCTGTTTCTGAGAGGGGAGCTGCCTGGGTAAGTTCTTGGATGCGGGAGGCCAATGATTGCAATTCGGCATTGAGGTCGTCGATTTCCCGTCTGTGCTGAAGCAGCTGATAAGAAACCCCTTCATCCGCCTTTTGCTTAAGCTGCCGTTCCAGCTCTTCGATTCTCGAAAGCAGCTGACGCTCGTCCTGCTTTTCCTTCATGAGGACGTCCAGCTTGCGCTCCAGCTCTTCTAATTTGCGTTCGGTCCCGCCGCTTGTCGTCCTTTGTAAAATGAAGCCCGCCCGTTTTTTAGTCTGCCGGGGGATTTGAATGTCCTGAAGCGCCGTACCTTCTGCAATTTGCTTTTTGACCGATTTCAGCACGTCAAGATCCTCAGCCGTAAAGGAATAGTGTCCAAGCTCATTCCGTTCAGCCGGAAGGTTCAGCTGCTTGACCCACCTTTGCACCGTTTTTGCGGAGACGCCGAGTTCTTTTGCGGCCATGTTTGTATTCATGATCACATACCTCCTTTTCTGCTAGGTATTCGACCATGAGAAGCAGTTCCCTTCACATTAGACAAAACAAGAAGGAATTCGCCAAAGAAAGCGGCTTTTCTTCAAAAAACGTTACGCTTCATACAGTTCAAGGGGAAGCCTGTCGGGATCAAAGAAAAAAGTAAACCGTCTGCCCGTCAAAGGGTCGGTTCTCACCGGTTCTGTTTCGACGCCTTTGTCCTTCAGTTCCCGGACGGCGTCTTCAAGATTTTTGACGGTGAAGGCAAGGTGGCGGAGACCTGCTGCTTCAGGCCGGGTCGGACGCTCGGGCGGATTGGGGAAGGAAAACAGCTCAATCACGTAAGATCCGCCGAGAGCCAAATCAAGCTTATATGACCCGCGCTCCTGACGGTATGTTTCTTGAATGACTTCAAAACCGAGCGTCTCGGTATAAAAAGCTTTCGACTTTTCATAATCAGAGCATATGATTGCTATATGGTGGATGGATGTCAGCAAATCCGTTCCTCCTTTTTTGCTTTAGTATAACAGAGACGAATTGCTTTTGACTGGTGATAAGCCCTATACTATAATGATAATGTTACGCACAGGAAAACAGAGGTGAAGACCGTGTTAGACCGTTTACAGTCAATTGAAGAACGATATGAGAAATTAAATGAGCTTTTAAGTGATCCCGAAGTCGTTAACGATCCGAAAAAGCTTAGAGAATATTCTAAAGAGCAATCTGATATACAAGAAACCGTTGATGTCTATAGACAATACAGAGACGCATCAGAACAGCTTGCCGATGCGAAAGCAATGCTTGAGGAAAAGCTTGATGCCGATATGAGAGACATGGTAAAGGAAGAAATCTCCGGATTGCAGGATGAGACGGCAGCCTTATCAGAGCGATTAAAAGTCCTTCTTATTCCGAAAGACCCGAACGATGATAAGAACGTTATCATGGAGATTCGCGGGGCCGCGGGCGGAGAAGAAGCCGCACTGTTTGCGGGAAATCTCTACAGAATGTATTCGCGTTATGCCGAAGTCCAAGGCTGGAAAACCGAGGTAATGGAAGCCAGCGTGACCGGTACGGGCGGTTATAAGGAAATCATATTTATGATTACCGGGAAAGGCGCTTACTCCAAGCTGAAGTATGAAAACGGAGCGCACCGTGTTCAGCGTGTGCCGGAAACGGAATCAGGCGGCCGCATCCATACTTCTACAGCCACCGTTGCATGTCTTCCGGAAGCGGAAGAAGTAGAGGTGGATATTCATGAAAAAGACATCCGCGTTGATACGTTTGCATCAAGCGGACCGGGCGGACAAAGTGTAAACACGACAATGTCGGCCGTACGCTTAACGCATTTGCCGACAGGTGTCGTTGTATCCTGTCAAGATGAAAAGTCCCAAATCAAAAACAAAGAAAAAGCGATGAAAGTGCTCCGCGCCAGAGTCTATGATAAATTCCAGCAGGAAGCCCAGGCTGAATACGATCAAAACCGTAAATCAGCTGTCGGTTCAGGCGACCGTTCTGAACGTATCCGCACTTACAATTTCCCGCAAAACCGTGTGACGGATCATAGAATCGGCCTGACGATTCAAAAGCTGGATCAAATCCTGGAAGGCAAACTTGACGAAGTGGTTGAAGCGTTAATCGTAGAAGACCAGTCAAGCAAGCTCCAGCAGGCGGAAAATTAAGATGAAGACCGTATTTGAAGCCCTAAGCTGGGCTTCTTCTTATTTAACCGAAGCGGGAAGAGAAAAAAACGCGGCCGAGCTGCTGCTGTCAAATGATACAGGCATGGAGCGGAGCAAGCTTCTCGCGAGTCTCCGGGAGCCTGTCGGGGAAGATGAGCTTTATCGATTCAAACGGCATGTGGAAATGCATAAAGAAGGCATTCCGATCCAATATATTATCGGAAAAGAACATTTTTACGGCCGGGAATTTTTTGTGAATGACGATGTCCTGATCCCGCGTCCGGAAACGGAAGAAGTGGTTTATCATCTGCTGGAAAAACAAAAGCTTGTGTTTCCTGCAGAAGAAAGACTGAGTGTATTGGATATCGGTACGGGAAGCGGAGCCATTGCGGTGACGCTTGCGCTTGAAAACGAGCGGCTTTCGGTATCCGCAGCGGATATTTCGAAAGAAGCGCTCCAAGTGGCAGAAAAAAATGCGAAAAACCTCGGAGCCGACGTACGCTTTTTTCAAGGAGACCTGCTCGGCCCTTTTATCACATCAGGTGAAAAAGCAGACATCATCGTTTCAAATCCGCCATATATTTCTGAAGAAGAGATGACCGGCTTATCGGATATCGTCCGCTTCCATGAGCCGCTCCACGCCCTGACGGATGGCGGTGACGGTTTGAAATTTTATAAGCGTTTTATGGAGGAACTGCCGCTTGTCATCATGGACAAGGCGCTTGTCGTTTTTGAAATCGGATATCATCAGGGGAAAGCCGTAAAGGAACTGTTCTGTCATTCATTTCCGAATGCAGAGGTTGAAGTGCTGAAGGACATTAATGGAAAAGACAGGACCGTATGCGCGGTCATCAAATGATCGAGAAAGCCTGCCGGTGACGCACACGGCAGGCTTTTGTTACAATGAAAAGAAAATGAAAGGGGCCCCCGAATGAAAAAAGCTTTTGCAGCAGGCTTCATTTTGCCGATACGGCTTGACATGGTCTTCGGAGCCGTTTCAGCCATTCTCATCGTGCTGTCAGTCATTATGTCCGGCTTGGCCCTCAGCGGAGAAGAGCAGAGGGCGAATTATCATTCGGAAACAAAAGAAGGACGGCACGCCCGTTTGAAGATGGCCGCCGCTTTTTTTCTCGCCGCGATTCCTTCTGCAGTCTGTTTGTTCATTATGATTCTGTAGCGGGCCGCTGTTTTTGCAGCAAGACAGAGTCATACACCCAATACACAGCGGCTGTTAATACCGCGAAGATATAAAAGGCCGAATTGCTGAAGAAAGACTGGCCGGATGGCTGCAAAATGCCGAAGATGATACAGTTGGCAATAAACGAGGCTGCTAAATAATAGATGAAATACAGCGGATGGAACCTTTTCGGCTTCTTATTCAAGTAATGTTGAAGAGGCAGCGCAAAAATCAAATAAGGAAACAAAAAGTAAAATGCCATCGTGATTAAAGCGGGAATAATAAATTGATGGATGTACAAAATTGAATAAATGACAGACATAGTGGCTGCCGACAGCAGCACGGTATAATTATATTTCATCAAAAAACCTCCTATCAAAATAATATCGTACCATATTTTGAGTTTACAAACGCAGATTATCAGCTTACTAGATTTTTTTCTCCCCGCCGGTTTAAACCCTTTCCGCCTTGTCCATAATGGGACTAGAATAAAAAGCACGGAGAGGAACGGTGGGGACCGATGAAACAAACAATGATGATTTGTATATATATCTTTCTTTTATTATCAGGAGCGCTTGCGGGTTTGACAAAAGAAGAAACGGCGCAGGCATCATCCAATGAGCCGGTTGTTATCCCTGATGAAGCAATTCGCCTGCGGATATTGGCAAACAGCGATGATGACAAAGATCAAAAACTCAAACGCCAGATCAGAGACGCCGTCAATAAAGAGATCACAGGCTGGGTCAAAGATATCACTTCCATCGAAGAAGCGCGCCGTCTTATTCGCTCAAAGCTGCCTGAGATTAAGGAAATTGCCAAAGAAACCATGAAAAAAAAGGGCATGCATCAATCCGTCTCGGTCGATTTTAACAAAATCTCGTTTCCGACAAAGCTTTACGGCAATATGGTTTATCCGGCGGGAAAATACGAAGCGATTTTGATTACGCTCGGCGAAGGGGAAGGCGCCAACTGGTGGTGCGTCCTGTTCCCCCCGCTTTGTTTCCTTGATTTTTCAAATGGAGAAGCAGTAAAAGACCAAGAGGACAAAAAACAGCAGCAGGAAGAAACGCAGAAACAGACGGCAAAAGCTCTTGATGATCTAAAGGAAAAAACCGATAAGGCTAAAAAAGACGATAAAGAAGACGGCGGCACCGAAGTTAAGTTTTTCCTCGTTGATTGGATTTCTGATCTGTTTTCTTGAAACGAAGAGGTATAAATTCAGATTCGTTTCATAGATTGGAAGAAAGAGACGATGCAAACGGGGTGAAATGTATGTTTTATCAGCTGAGAGTGGCAAGGGATAAAGACACGGAGGCGCTTGAGTCCTTTTTGAGACAGGCTGACACAGTGCATGCAGAAATTGATCAAAGCGTCAGCCGGTTTATTATGCTGGAGGACAGCGAAAAGCAGATTGCGGCATGTCTTGGCATCGAAAAAGTCAGCGGCGGCAAAGGGCTTCTTCGCTCGCTCGTCATGTCGGACAGGCTGAATCAAAGCCACATTGTCACGCTGTTTCAGAGTATGGAAGTGCTGTGTGAAAAACATCAGATTAAAGATGTGTACTTAGTGGCAAGCCGGCTCTCATCCGCCGAATTTCTGAATGTCATGGGGTTTGAAACGTGCGGCGAGGTGCCGGAAGAGCTGTATGCGTCCGAGCACTTTCGCGATTCATTACGCACAAAGGGTTCATTTTTAATGGTGAAAAGCTCCGCTTAAGCTGACTTATACACATAGTTATCCACTCATTGCAGAGTGTTATCCACATATTGTGGATAACACTTGTTTTATTGAAGGACATCTTTTATACTTTCAAAAGGAATATACGAGAGAAAATAAAGTTTTACCGCTTTAAAATAAGGAGTTTGGTTATACATGAAAACGAGAAGATGGACTGTGGATTCATCGGCTGAATTATCCACAAACAATCCACAAATTACACAAGCTGCGGAATTGCTCCGGAAAAATGAGGTTGTGGCTTTTCCGACAGAAACTGTTTACGGCCTCGGCGCCAACGCTGAAAACACGGAAGCCGTGGCAAAAATTTACGAAGCGAAAGGAAGGCCGAGCGATAATCCGCTTATCGTTCATATTTCGGACATCGCCCAGCTTGATCGTATTATCCGGCATATCCCTGAAACAGCGGAAAAGCTCATGAGGCATTTTTGGCCGGGTGCTCTGACTCTTGTCCTGCCGTGTAAACCCGGTATGCTGTCCCCGCGTGTCACCGCGGGACTTAACACGGTAGCGGTCAGAATGCCGGATCATCCCGTGGCGCTTTCCGTCATCCGCTCAGCGGGACTGCCGATTGCAGCGCCGAGCGCCAATTTATCAGGCAAACCCAGCCCGACGAAGGCTGAGCACGTGGCCTATGATTTAAACGGCCGCATCGCCGGTATTGTAGACGGCGGGCCGACGGGAATCGGAGTGGAATCAACCGTTCTTTCCTGCACGGGAGAGCAGCCCGTCCTGCTTCGCCCGGGAGGCGTTACAAAAGAACAAATTGAATCAATCGTCGGGCCGATTCTTGTGGATCAAGGGTTAACCGAAGAAGATGAGACCCCCATTTCTCCGGGAATGAAATATACACATTATGCGCCTTCCGCGCCGCTTGCGATCGCAGAAGGTGATGCCGTAAGAATCCAAGAGCTGGCAGACGGATATAAACGTCAGGGGAAACGGATCGGTATCCTGACGACAGAGGAGAACGCTGATGTTTATCGTGCTGATTTTATAAAAGTCTGCGGGAAAAGGGCTGATCTTGAAACGGTGGCCTCTTCATTATATGATGCGCTCCGCAGCTTTGATGAAGCAGGGGTGGACATGATTATTTCTGAATCCTTTCCTGATACGGGAGTGGGCCTTGCCGTGATGAACAGGCTTATGAAAGCCGCCGGAGGCACCGTTATCCATTAAAAGTTCTACCCCTTACCGGACATGCATAAGCTAAAAAAGCGGGCATGTCCAAGGGGGTTTTTAAATCATGTCGAGTGTATTCATAGGGGAGCTTTTGGCCTTAAGCATGATGGCATTTGCTTTAGGAATGGATGCTTTTTCTGTCGGGCTTGGGATGGGGATGGTCCGGCTTAGAAAACGGCAGATTTTTCATATAGGGTTCGTTATCGGGCTGTTCCATGTCATCATGCCGCTGGCCGGGATGGCCGCGGGACAGCTGCTGTCCGGTTTTTTGGGAATGCTTGCTGTTTACGTCGGCGGATCTCTGCTTTTCATTTTGGGGGTCCAGATGATTTTTGCCGCGTTTAAACAATCAGAAGAGCCGTTCATTTCTCCGGCGGGAGCAGGATTATTATTATTTGCGGTCGGGGTCAGCCTTGACAGTTTTTCTGTCGGGCTCGGCCTCGGAATGTACGGCTCAAAGCCGCTTTTAGCCGTTGCGCTGTTCGGGGCATTCAGCACCATCTTAACATGGGCGGGCCTTTTGATCGGAAGTAAGGTGCAGTCATGGCTCGGCTCCTACAGCGAAGCGCTGGGCGGAACGATATTAATCGGGTTTGGGCTTAAACTGCTTTTGCCGCTATAAGATACTTTTAAAAAAAGAAACGAAGATGCCGTTTCTTTTTTCTTCATTTATAATAAGCAGTAAGAGGTGACAGACATGAAGATTATATTTGTTTGTACAGGAAACACGTGCCGCAGTCCGATGGCTGAGGCGCTTTTTAAATCAATCGCGGAAACGAAAGGGCTTACTGTAAGTGCCGGCTCGGCCGGAGTGTTCGCGTCTCCGTACGGAAAAGCATCGGCTCATGCCGTAGAAGCGCTGTTTGAAAAACGGATCGCCCTCAACCACAGCTCATCTCCCTTATCGGAAGAACATATAGACTCGGCGGATCTGGTGCTGGCCATGACAGAACAGCATAAACAGCTCATTATCAGCCGGTTTGAAAACAGCCGGGACAAAGTATTTACCATTAAAGAATATGTGACGGGGCGCAGCGGAGACATTTCAGATCCGTTCGGCGGTTCGCTTGACGTCTATAAACAGACGAGAGACGAGCTGGAGGAGCTGCTTACACTTCTTGCCGATCAATTGCTTGACGAAGAAAGCAAGTAAGTTGTCAGAAAATATGCAAACAGGTCATTTGCAAAACGGACTTGAAAGAGTAGAATAAAGTCAACAGACATCGCAGGAGCCTAAAAACGAAAAGGACAAGCCACAGAGGGATGTCTTCGCACAACCACACCTAGGAGGTAAATAAATGAAAGTAGCTATAGCGTCAGATCACGGCGGCGTCCATATCCGCGAGGAAATAAAGGGTCTATTGGATGAATTGCAGATTGAGTATATTGATATGGGCTGTGAGTGCGGAAGCGGCTCTGTCGATTACTCTGACTACGCTTTTCCGGTAGCGGAAAAAGTGGTGAGCGGAGAAGTCGACAGAGGCATTTTAATTTGCGGCACAGGCATCGGCATGAGCATCTCCGCAAACAAAGTAAAAGGAATACGCTGTGCGCTTGCGCATGACACCTTCAGCGCAAAGGCTACACGTGAACACAATGATACGAATATTCTCGCCATGGGAGAACGCGTGATCGGACCCGGACTGGCCCGCGAAATCGCAAAAATCTGGCTGACGACTGAATTTACGGGCGGCCGCCACGAAAGACGGATTGGCAAAATCGCAGATTACGAAGAAAAAAATCTGTAAGAGGTGCTGGACAATGGAACAGATGAAACAAAAATGGACGGACATGCTGGCTGAATTTCAAGAGCAGGCCAGGCTGAAAAGCGGCAGCCTGCTTGTGATCGGATGCAGTACGAGCGAAGCTGCCGGAAGCCGGATCGGCACCTCGGGGAGCGGGGAGTGGGCCGAGCTGATTTACGGCGGACTTGCCGAATTTAAGGAGAAAACCGGCATACATCTCGCTTTTCAATGCTGTGAGCATTTAAACAGAGCGCTTGTCATTGAGGCGGAAACAGCTGAGCTGTTCAGGCTTCCCATTGTTTCAGCCGTACCCGTTCCAAAAGCCGGCGGGGCGATGGCCTCTTATGCTTACAGGCAGATGGAATCCCCCGTGCTTGCCGAAGCCATCCAGGCTGACGCCGGAATCGACATCGGTGATACATTCATCGGCATGCATTTAAAACCCGTTGCCGTACCTATCCGTATATCAAGCCGTGAGCTCGGAGAAGCCCGCGTGACGATGGCCCGCACAAGGCCAAAGCTGATCGGCGGAGTACGGGCTGTATATGAATACGAATAATGGTTTCTCATTTCGTTGTTAATGTTCGTGTTTTCTAATTAAATTTTGTGATTTTTTTAAATAAGCTGTTACATTCACCTGAAAAACCATGTACAATAAGGGTGATAAAAATAAAGAACAGGAAACGGATAGGAGAGGATCTCGCTGATGAAACATTTACCTGCACAAGATAAACAAGTGTTTAACGCCATCAAGGATGAGCGTAAGCGTCAACAGACTAAGATCGAACTAATTGCTTCTGAAAACTTCGTGACGGAAGCGGTAATGGAAGCCCAAGGCTCTGTATTAACGAACAAATATGCTGAAGGCTACCCCGGCAAACGCTACTACGGAGGCTGTGAGCACGTTGATGTCGTTGAGGACATCGCCCGTGACCGCGCGAAAGAGATTTTCGGAGCAGAGCATGTAAACGTACAGCCGCACTCAGGCGCTCAGGCGAACATGGCTGTTTACTTCACGATTTTAGAGCACGGCGACACAGTGCTCGGGATGAACCTCTCCCACGGCGGCCACTTAACACACGGAAGCCCGGTTAACTTCAGCGGTGTTCAATACAACTTTGTAGAATACGGTGTCGATAAAGACACACAATATATAGATTATGAAGATGTGCGTGAAAAAGCGCTGGCGCATAAGCCTAAACTTATCGTTGCCGGAGCGAGCGCATATCCTCGTACAATTGACTTTAAAAAATTCCGCGAAATCGCTGATGAAGTCGGCGCTTTATTTATGGTCGACATGGCTCATATCGCGGGGCTTGTCGCTGCCGGTCTTCACCCGAACCCGGTTCCATACGCAGATTTTGTAACAACAACCACTCACAAAACGCTGCGCGGACCGCGCGGAGGAATGATCCTTTGCCGCGAAGAGTTCGGCAAAAAGATTGATAAATCGATTTTCCCTGGTATTCAGGGCGGGCCGCTTATGCATGTCATCGCAGCGAAAGCCGTTTCTTTCGGGGAAGTGCTGCAAGATGATTTCAAAGTATATGCGCAAAACGTTATTTCGAATGCGCAGCGCCTTGCCGAGTCTCTGAACAAAGAGGGCATTCAGCTTGTGTCAGGCGGAACGGATAACCACCTTGTGCTTGTTGACCTTCGTTCTCTCGGTTTGACAGGAAAAGTGGCGGAGCATGTGCTTGACGAAATCGGCATCACATCAAATAAAAACGCGATCCCTTACGATCCGGAAAAACCATTTGTCACAAGCGGCATCCGTCTCGGTACGGCAGCTGTGACAAGCCGCGGTTTTGACGGTGACGCGCTTGAAGAGGTCGGCGCCATCATCGGCCTTGCGCTGAAAAACCATGAAGATGAAGCGAAACTTGAAGAAGCGAGACAGCGTGTGGCTGCCTTAACTGAAAAGTTCCCTTTATATAAAGAACTCGATTATTAATAGGAAGAAACCCGCCGGAACCTTAATACGGCGGGTTTTTTTTGACGATTTTCTTGAAACTCGCTGTCTTTTTCTGTAGAATCAATAGAAGTGTGAAAAAGTCACTCGGACAAAGTAAAAGGAGCTGAACACAGTATGGGAAAGGTTTACGTATTTGATCATCCTTTAATCCAGCACAAGCTGACATATATTCGGAATGAAAATACAGGCACAAAGGATTTCAGAGACCTTGTGGACGAAGTCGCTTCACTGATGGCGTTTGAAATTACACGTGATCTTCCTCTTAAAGAAGTGGAAGTGAAAACACCTGTTCAAACAGCGACATCCAAAGTGATTTCAGGGAAGAAACTCGGTATCGTGCCGATCCTCAGAGCGGGCCTCGGAATGGTAGACGGCATGCTGAAATTAATCCCCGCCGCCAAAGTGGGACATGTCGGGTTATACCGTGATCCGGAAACCTTAAAACCGGTGGAATACTATGTCAAGCTTCCTTCCGATGTAGAAGAACGTGAATTTATCGTCGTGGACCCGATGCTTGCGACGGGAGGCTCCGCGGTTGAAGCGATTAACAGCCTGAAGAAACGCGGCGCAAGAAACATCCGCTTTATGTGTCTTGTGGCGGCTCCTGAAGGTGTGGAAGAGCTGCAAAAACATCATTCGGACGTTGATATTTACATCGCAGCTCTCGATGAAAAATTAAACGAAAAAGGCTATATCGTTCCGGGACTCGGCGACGCGGGAGACCGTTTGTACGGAACGAAATAAATTGGGAAAACCTCATCGCGGGTTTTCTTTTTTTATCCAGTTTTTTGCTGAATGAGGAGCTTTCATACATTTATAGGTGAAAATGTGAACATTCTGTGTATGCTTTTAGTATAAAAAGTTTTTTAACTTTAAACAGATTGACACATGTTAGGGGCTATTGTATGCTAAACGAGGGTATTGTGAGAAGGTTTTCATTGCTTTCATTTCTAGTATCCATCCTCATTTTAAATCCTCCCAAAAAACCCGTTTTATGAGGATTTATCTAAGCGAATGAAACAGCATCCCGTATGATCATGAGGATGAATGGTTTTTTCGAACAAGGCCGTTTTGCGGGCTTCTGCTAGGGTTAACCGCTTGTATTGCCGTATCCAGGAATTATATTACTTTTTCATCAGGAGACAGATAGTTGATGGACGATCCCAATCTTACATTCCGCAGACAACGAAGATATGTATTTGTAATCTTAGCAATCTATTTGCTGGGATATGGGTTTACGGCGTATAAAACCATTTTTTTAGGCCTCATTTTGGGCACTGTTTTCAGTTTGTTTAATCTTTGGCTCTTGATCAGAAGAATGAATGCTTTTGACAAAGCCGCAGCAAAAGGAAAGTCCATACGATCACTCGGGAGCGCAGCGCGTTGGTGCAATGCGATACTTGCGATGGCTATCGCATTTAAATATCCCGGCCAAGTGAGTGTGGCAAGCGTAATTATTGGATTAATGACAATTTATCCCGTCATTATGATAGATTCCATTATTCAGCTCAAACGTTCATCAATGGAAGAGAGGTGAAAACCCATTGAATCACAATTACAGAACTTTTGATTTGTTTGGTCTTACTTTTAATGCGACAAACATTCTGATGATAACTGTGGCGAGTGTGATTGTGCTGCTGATTGCGATTCTTACTACGAGAACGCTGTCCATCCGTCCCGGAAAAGCCCAGAACTTCATGGAATGGATTGTTGATTTTGTCCGCAATATTATAGGCAGTACAATGGATTTAAAAACAGGGGCTAACTTCTTGGCGCTTGGTGTAACCTTGCTGATGTACATATTTGTATCAAATATGCTGGGGCTGCCGTTTTCCGTAACAGTCGGACACGACCTTTGGTGGAAATCACCGACGGCTGATCCGGCCATTACCCTGACTCTTGCCGTTATGGTAGTGTCTCTGACTCACTATTACGGCGTGAAGATGAAAGGTTTGAAGGAATATTCTAAGGATTACCTCAGACCGGTTCCGCTTATGTTCCCGATGAAGATCATTGAAGAGTTCGCGAATACGCTGACACTCGGACTTCGTCTTTATGGTAACATTTTCGCCGGAGAAATCCTTCTGGGCCTCCTTGCGAGTCTTGCGACGAATTTCTACTCAGACAGCTTCTTTCTCGGTTTGGTCGGCACAGTCGGAGCCATTATCCC
This sequence comes from Bacillus sp. ISL-51, assembly GCF_018613535.1. GTDB lineage: Bacteria > Bacillota > Bacilli > Bacillales > Bacillaceae > Bacillus. Next base: position 354,560 of record NZ_JAGGQB010000003.1, on the reverse strand, counting down.
GATGCTTGCATGGCAGGCGTTCAGCTTGTTCATCGGAACCATCCAGGCGTTTATCTTTACGATGCTGACGATGGTGTACATGTCACACAAAATCAGTCATGATCATTAAAACATATATCCATTCGGATAACATTTAAAGGAGGAACTTTTTCATGAATTTAATAGCAGCTGCGATTGCAATTGGTTTAGGCGCACTTGGTGCAGGTATTGGTAACGGTTTGATTGTTTCACGTACGGTAGAGGGAATTGCCCGTCAGCCGGAAGCAGGAAAAGAACTTAGAACTCTTATGTTCATGGGTATCGCATTAGTTGAAGCCCTTCCTATTATCGCTGTCGTTATCGCGTTCTTAGCGTTCTTTGGCTAAGCAAAAAAGCCTTATATGAACTAAAAATGGCGAAGATCACTCTAAGAGAACCTTCGCCATTGCTTTATGTCTGATAAGCAGGCCGGTCTGAAACGGCTTTTTATCAGCAGAGAAAACCTGCAGAAGGGAGTTGCCGTAGTAGATGTCTCAATTACCTCTTGAATTAGGACTGTCGTTTAACGGCGGAGATATCCTATTCCAATTGTTAGCTATGTTAATTTTATTAGCGCTTCTCAAGAAATTCGCTCTGGGACCGCTATTAAATATAATGAAACAGCGTGAAGATCATATCGCCGGCGAAATTACGTCCGCTGAAGAAAGAAATAAAGAAGCGCAGCAGCTGATTGAAGAGCAGCGCGTTCTTTTAAAAGAAGCAAAACAGGAATCACAATCACTCATTGAAAATGCGAAAAAACTTGGTGAGAATCAGAAGGAAGATATTATCCAGGCTGCGCGTGCCGAGTCTGAAAGATTGAAAGAAGCGGCGAGAACCGAAATTGTAAAAGAAAAAGAACAAGCCGTTTCCGCTCTTCGCGAGCAAGTCGCATCACTTTCTGTCTTAATCGCATCGAAAGTCATTGAGAAAGAGCTTGATGAACAAGCTCAGGAAAAACTGATTCAGGACTATCTTAAAGAGGTAGGAGAAAGCCGATGAGTGGATCTGCTGTCTCTAAACGATACGCGTCAGCGCTTTTCGACATTGCCGTTGAGACCTCTCAAATCAATGAAATCGAAGAAGAGCTTACCGTAATAAAAGAAGTTTTCCAAAACGAAGCCGGGCTGCAGGAAGTGTTAAGCCATCCGAAGGTATCGGCTGCTAAGAAAAAAGAGCTGATTCAGCATTCGTTCGGCGCACTGTCTGAGTCTGTGCTGCATACAATTTTTCTTTTGATTGACCGCCGCCGGTCTTCGATTGTGCCTGATCTCACAGACGAGTTCATCAAACTCGCCAATCGGGCCCGCCAGACAGAGGACGCGGTTGTGTATTCAGTAAAGCCGCTGTCAGAGGCGGAAATGTTATCTTTATCTCAAGTATTTGCAAAAAAAGCCGGAGTCGCTTCGCTCAGAATCAGAAATGAAGTGCAGACGGATTTAATAGGCGGAATTAAGGTCCGCATTGGAAACCGGATTTTTGACGGAAGCGTGAGCGGAAAGCTTCAGCGCATGGAACGTCAACTTGCCGGAGGAAATCGATAGAAGGGGTGAAACCTAAGTGAGCATCAAAGCTGAAGAGATTAGCACGCTGATAAAGCAGCAAATTCAAAATTACCAATCTGAAATTGAAGTTCATGACGTAGGTACAGTCATCCAAGTAGGAGACGGTATTGCGCGTGTACACGGCCTTGACAATTGTATGGCCGGTGAACTTGTTGAATTCTCAAACGGCGTTTTGGGTATGGCTCAAAACCTTGAAGAATCAAACGTAGGTATCGTTATCTTAGGGCCTTACAGAGATATCCGTGAAGGAGATGAGGTCAAAAGAACGGGCCGCATCATGGAAGTTCCTGTAGGCGAAGAATTAATCGGACGTATTGTCAATCCGCTGGGACAGCCGGTAGACGGACTAGGCCCGATTCTGACAAGCAAAACCCGCCCGATTGAAAGCCAGGCACCCGGTGTTATGGATCGTAAATCTGTCCATGAGCCGCTGCAAACGGGTATTAAAGCGATCGACGCATTAATTCCGATCGGCCGCGGACAGCGTGAGCTGATCATCGGGGACCGTCAGACAGGTAAAACATCTGTTGCGATTGATACGATCTTAAACCAAAAAGACCAGGACATGATCTGTGTGTACGTAGCGATCGGACAAAAGGAATCTACAGTCCGCGGCGTAGTGGAAACATTGCGTAAGCACGGCGCGCTTGATTACACGATTGTCGTAACAGCGTCTGCATCACAGCCTGCTCCGCTTCTTTACCTTGCACCGTATGCAGGGGTTACGATGGGTGAAGAATTCATGTACAACGGCAAGCACGTTCTCGTCGTGTATGATGATTTATCCAAACAAGCAGCCGCTTACCGTGAGCTGTCATTGCTTCTTCGCCGTCCGCCGGGCCGTGAAGCATTCCCTGGGGATGTATTCTATCTTCACTCCCGCCTGCTTGAGCGCGCAGCAAAGCTGAGTGACGCAAAAGGCGCAGGATCAATTACGGCATTGCCGTTCGTAGAAACACAAGCCGGTGATATCTCTGCTTATATCCCGACAAACGTTATTTCCATTACAGACGGACAGATCTTCCTTCAATCCGACTTGTTCTTCTCAGGCGTGCGTCCTGCGATCAATGCCGGATTATCTGTATCCCGTGTCGGCGGATCAGCCCAAATCAAGGCGATGAAAAAGGTTTCGGGCACACTGCGTCTTGACCTTGCTTCATACCGTGAGCTTGAAGCATTCGCTCAATTCGGATCTGATCTTGACCAAGCGACTCAGGCGAAGCTGAACCGCGGTGCGCGTACAGTTGAAGTTCTGAAGCAAGATTTGAACAAGCCGCTTCCGGTTGAAAAACAGGTTGCCATTCTTTATGCGCTGACAAAAGGATATCTTGATGATATTCCGGTTGCGGATATCAGACGTTTTGAAGAAGAGTACTATATGTACCTTGACCAAAACCATAAAGAGCTGCTTGACAGCATTGCGCAAACAGGAAACCTTCCTGCAGACGAAGATTTCGCTGCGGCGCTGGAAGGCTTCAAACGCACATTTGCACCAAGCAACTAACCCTTATGCAGATGAGAGAAAAAGGTTCTCTTTTTCTCTCTTTTTACGCAAATGAAGAATAAAGGTGGTGAAATCTTTGGCCTCATTACGCGATATTAAGTCAAGGATCACGTCAACGAAAAAAACAAGCCAGATTACAAAAGCCATGCAGATGGTATCCGCCGCAAAGCTGAATCGTGCGGAAACCAACGCGAAATCATTTGCTCCGTATATGGATAAGATCCAGGAGGTTGTCTTTAACGTCGGAAAAGGCGCGAAAAATGCGAAACATCCGATGCTTGTCTCAAGAGAAGTGAAGAAGACGGCGTATCTCGTCATTACGTCTGACCGCGGGCTTGCGGGTGCGTTTAACAGTTCGGTTCTGAGAAACGCTTACCGCACCATCCAAGAACGCCATCAGTCTAAGGACGAATACACTGTGATTGCGATCGGAAGAGTCGGCCGCGATTTCTTCAAAAAGCGGGAAATGCCGATTTTGTCTGAACTAGTAGGGCTTGGCGACGAGGTCGCTTTTTCTCAGATCAAGGATTTGACCCGGCAGACGGTTCAAATGTTTATCGACGGCGCTTTTGATGAACTGCATTTGGTTTACAACCATTTTGTCAGTGCGATTACGCAGGAAGTGACGGAGAAAAAAGTGCTGCCGTTATCTGATTTCGGAACAAGCGGCGGAAAACGGACGGCTTCTTACGAATTTGAGCCGGATGAAGAAGAGGTTCTCGAAGTGTTGCTTCCTCAATATGCGGAAAGCTTAATTTTCGGTGCGCTTCTTGACAGTAAAGCAAGTGAACACGCTGCGAGAATGACAGCGATGAAAAATGCGACTGATAATGCGAAAGAACTCATTGATTCACTTTCGCTTTCATATAACCGTGCTCGCCAAGCGGCGATTACGCAAGAAATTACAGAAATTGTCGGCGGTGCAGCCGCTTTAGAATAGAAAGATTTTGGCAGGAGGGATAGCGATGAAGAAAGGACGCGTGAGTCAGGTGCTTGGACCGGTTGTCGACGTACGTTTCGAAGACGGCCATTTGCCTGCGATTTACAATGCGATTAAAGTTTCACAGCCAGCTACAGGCGAAAATGAAGTAAGCATCGATCTAACGCTAGAGGTTGCTCTTCATTTAGGCGACGATACAGTCCGTACGATTGCCATGGCATCTACGGACGGAATTCAGCGCGGAATGGAAGCTGTTGATACAGGGGCTCCGATTTCAGTTCCTGTCGGTGACGTTACACTTGGACGCGTATTTAATGTACTTGGAGAAAAAATTGATTTAAATGAGCCGCTTCCTGCGGATGCCCAAAAGGATCCGATCCACAGATCAGCTCCTTCATTTGATCAGCTTTCAACAGAGGTTGAGATTCTTGAAACGGGAATTAAGGTTGTTGACTTGCTTGCTCCTTATATTAAGGGCGGTAAGATCGGATTATTCGGCGGTGCCGGTGTAGGTAAAACCGTATTAATCCAGGAATTAATCAACAACATCGCCCAAGAGCACGGCGGTATCTCTGTATTCGCCGGCGTAGGAGAACGTACTCGTGAAGGGAACGACCTTTTCTACGAAATGAGCGATTCAGGCGTTATCAAGAAAACAGCCATGGTCTTCGGACAAATGAACGAGCCGCCGGGCGCGCGTATGCGTGTGGCACTGACGGGTCTTACAATGGCTGAGCATTTCCGTGATGAGCAAGGACAGGACGTACTGTTCTTCATTGATAACATTTTCCGTTTCACACAAGCGGGTTCAGAGGTTTCCGCCCTTCTCGGACGTATGCCTTCTGCGGTTGGTTACCAGCCGACGCTTGCAACAGAAATGGGTCAGCTTCAAGAGCGTATCACGTCTACAAACGTTGGTTCAGTAACATCTATCCAAGCGATCTACGTGCCTGCCGATGACTATACTGACCCGGCTCCGGCAACGACGTTCGCTCACTTGGATGCGACGACAAACCTTGAGCGTAAATTAACTGAGATGGGTATCTACCCTGCGGTTGATCCGTTGGCTTCCACATCCCGCGCGCTTGCTCCGGAAATTGTCGGAGAAGAGCATTACGCGGTTGCCCGTGAAGTACAGTCAACACTTCAGCGTTACAAGGAATTACAGGATATTATCGCAATTCTCGGTATGGACGAATTAAGTGAAGAAGACAAACTTGTCGTTTCCCGCGCACGCCGTATCCAGTTCTTCCTTTCTCAAAACTTCCACGTAGCTGAACAGTTTACGGGACAAAAGGGTTCTTATGTGCCTGTTAAAGAAACGGTAAAAGGCTTTAAAGAAATCCTGTCCGGTAAATATGATCATCTTCCGGAAGATGCGTTCCGTCTCGTAGGACGTATTGAAGAAGTCATTGAGAATGCAAAAGAGATGGGTGTAGAAGTTTAATCTGGTCCTAGGAGGGTAAAAGCATGAAGACCGTTAAAGTCAATATCGTTACTCCCGACGGCCCAGTATATGATGCTGATATTGAAATGGTAAGTGTAAGAGCCGAGAGCGGCGATCTCGGTATCTTGCCGGGCCATATTCCGACCGTGGCTCCGCTTAAAATCGGCGTCGTCCGTCTGAAAAAGGACGGCCAGACCGAATTGGCGGCTGTCAGCGGCGGATTTTTAGAAGTCCGTCCTGATCAGGTCACTATCCTTGCACAAGCCGCAGAGACAGCGGAAGGCATTGATAAAGAGCGCGCCCTTGCTGCGAAGAAGCGGGCGGAAGACCGTTTGAACAAACGATCAGATGATACTGACATTCGTCGGGCTGAGCTTGCGTTACAGCGGGCTGTAAACAGATTGGATGTTACAGGAAATTAAAAAAGAATCCTTCTCGGCTGTCTGAGAAGGATTCTTTTTCTATATTAGCGCATAAGAGATTCAAAGACTGCAAGCAGCGGATGATCCTCTTCTTTTTGCAGGTATAAATGTTCGCAGCAGTTGTCGGAATGCCATGTTTTATTTCCTCTTCTGACGCCTGTCGTATAAGCCCCGTCCGTATACGGATAAGGCTTGACGACCCATTCGGCGTCGTCATGGTGCGTAATGGCGCAGTCTATGACATACACGCTCAGCATTTTTTCGAACTCGTCTATCGGCAGATTCCAATCTGCCAAAAGCAGTTCCCTGATGCTTTGGAAGTAGAGGGATTCCAATTCCTTAAGGCTGTCGCGTGAATAATCGAGGGAGATGTTATAAAACTGACACAATTCATTCAGTTCCTCTGTTTGGGACTGTCTATAATCATAGTAGAATGCAATTGCTTCCCACTCATGTTCAAATACGGGCAGTGAATCTCCATATTGCTTTTCCGGACGAAAAAAGGAATGATTCATATTCCCATCTCCTTTCCAAAAAAGTATACCATGCCGATGAACGGACAATTAAGCGGGGGTTTCCCCTAATTATGGATAAAAATTCTGATGCGAAAATGATCATCTTTCTCTCATCTTCTTATATAATAAGAGAGGATGTGAGGGGGGCGGAAAAGAAATTGAAAGGAGATGGAATTTGTGAATGTATTGGGACAGCAGGCCGCAATCAGCATTTTGATTCATTTAGTATGTATTGCGGTTACATGGTGGGCGCTTCAAGCCGTCAACTTTGACCCGCTGATCCGAAAAGGGAAAGTGGTGCAGGCCAGACTCCTGATCATTCTTCTCACAATTGCGATCGGAACGGCAGTCGCGAATTTCTTTTTAGATTATCTTACCTATTCGAAGCAGCTGCCATACTTGTTTTAAGCTGTTTCATCAGTCGAAATGACGGGAATGGATGGAGGAGAAACCAATTTTTTCTTCATACGCCTGGCGAGTTTTGACGAAGTTTTCCATGTATTGCTTTCCCCGGCTCCGGCAAAAATGGGAGTAAGGGGGAGAGAACGATATGAAGAAAAAAAGAGCAGGCCGTGCCATTCTGTTTTTTGTCTTTTTAAGCGCCTTAATTGCGGTGTTTCATTCCATTCATGCGAGTGAGCTGTCACCGCTTGCCCAAATCGCTGCTGGTATGGAGCGGCAGCAGGTGACTGTTGATGAATGGACGCTGCACGCGAAAGAAAATTTGAACCTGTCACTGAATGATTTTGATGAAAAAGTGAAGCAATTACAAACGCAGAACCCGCAATACCGCTGGGAAGTCGCACAGGAAGACAAAATCGTAAAGGCTGTCGGCACGTATTCTGACAAAAAAAATCATACAACATTTAAACTGCAGCTTATCACTACCCTCAAAAACCAGAACCCAACTTCGTATTTATTATATGAGCAAATGAGCCCGGAGCAACCGGAAAGCTGGAAGGATACATATGAACAGTTTGAACGGCAGGCACATGACATATTTCAAAATAAAGTATTTATTTTTACTTGTCTAAAGGGTCATTTAAATGATAATATGAGTATTGTTTTGCAAAAAAAAGCAGATCAAATCATGAAAGAATTTCAAGCAAGTCCAGTTGAACATGTAGTTGAGCCTCATTTCGTTTCTGTTTCTGCATTTACAAGTAAGTGGACAGATTACATCATGACGTCAAAGCATAAGATGAATGTGCAAGTTGCGCTTAGAAATGCGGGAATGGGCGAAAAACATACCGTTACGGTTGGCACACCAATCGTTACGACTGAATATTAATATAGAGAATATAGGGACGCGGAGGGGAATACCTTGGAAAAAATCATCGTCCGCGGCGGTCAGAAGTTAAACGGCACAGTTAAGGTTGAAGGAGCTAAAAATGCCGTTTTACCTGTTATCGCTGCATCTTTATTAGCAAGTGAAGAAAAAAGCGTAATTTGTGATGTACCTACGCTCTCCGATGTATATACAATTAATGAAGTGTTGCGTCATTTAGGAGCAGATGTGCATTTTGAGAATAATGAAGTTACAGTAGACGCTTCTTACGCTTTAGAAACAGAAGCACCTTTTGAATATGTGCGTAAAATGCGCGCGTCAGTGCTTGTGATGGGGCCTCTTTTAGCCCGTACAGGTCATTCAAGAGTAGCGCTTCCGGGAGGCTGCGCAATCGGCTCAAGACCGATTGACCAGCATTTAAAAGGCTTTGAAGCAATGGGCGCAAAAATCAAAGTAGGCAACGGCTTTATTGAAGCAGAAGTGGAAGGCCGTCTGCAAGGCGCAAAAATCTATTTGGATTTCCCAAGTGTGGGTGCGACAGAAAACTTGATTATGGCTGCTGCTTTAGCTGAAGGAACGACAACGCTTGAAAACGTGGCGAAAGAGCCTGAAATCGTTGACTTAGCAAATTATATCAATGCAATGGGCGGCAAAATCCGCGGAGCGGGCACCGGCACCATTAAAATTGAAGGTGTCGACAAGCTTCACGGCGTAAGACACAATATTATCCCTGACCGTATTGAAGCGGGTACCTTTATGGTAGCAGCTGCAATTACGGAAGGAAACGTATTAGTAAAAGGTGCGGTTCCTGAACATCTTACTTCTTTAATCGCTAAGATGGAAGAAATGGGAGTTAAAATTACGGACGAAGGAGAGGGCCTTCGTGTCATCGGACCTGCCCAGCTGAAACCGATCGACATTAAAACGATGCCTCACCCTGGTTTCCCTACCGACATGCAGTCGCAAATGATGGCACTGCTTCTCCGTGCGGGCGGAACAAGCATGATTACAGAAACCGTGTTTGAAAACCGTTTTATGCACGCTGAAGAATTCCGCCGGATGAATGGAGACATTAAAATTGAAGGCCGTTCTGTTATCATTAACGGTCCTGCACAGCTGCAAGGTGCAGAAGTTGCCGCTACAGACTTGCGTGCGGGCGCGGCGCTGATTCTTGCGGGATTAGTGGCTGAAGGTCATACACGCGTCACGGAACTGAAGCATGTAGACCGCGGTTACGTGGACTTCCACAAAAAACTTGCGGGCCTCGGCGCCGACATCGAACGTGTAGTAGATGAAACGGCGGCTGAGCAAGAAAACAAAGAAGTCGCTGACTTAAACGCATAATTTTTCTAAAACAGTATGTCAATCTGGCATACTGTTTTTTCATAGGGTTTATCATCATTATTATGCTCTGATTTGCAAAAAAGAATACGTTTTAGTGTGAATAAAAGGAATAAAGATTCTGTCCAAAAAGGATTGTCATATTAGCTTGTCCCTGCCCATAAGATGAAGTAGAGTCGAATCCTGAGCAGGAGGCAGCTGATATATGAAACCAATTGTATTTCTACTATCCGGGCTATGTGTACTCATTCTTCTCGTGCCCACGCTCCTTGTCATTCCGTTTCAGACAGAAAAAGGAGCTGCGCTAAACAGAGAATCCGGACACAGAACAACACACACCATAAGAGAGGCAAAAGGAGCAGAGACATTGAAAGAATCGTCTGTATCTATTCCGGTCTATCGGACATCCAATCATTCTGTAGAAAACATTCCGCTTGAAGAGTACGTCATCGGAGTCGTGGCTTCCGAAATGCCCGTAGAATTTAAACCTGAGGCATTAAAAGCCCAGGCGCTCGCAGCCCGAACGTTTATTGTCAGGCTAATGGTAGCTGACTCTGCCGTCCAGGCGCCGAAAGGATCGCTTGTGGACGACACGCAAATGTTTCAAGTCTATCAAAGCAAAAGCCAGCTGAAGAAAGAATGGGGATCTCAGTACGCACAAAACCTGAAGAAAATCACAAACGCGGTAGCCAGCACGCAGGGGAAGATTTTAACGTATGACAATAAGCCGATTGAGGCGTCCTTTTTCTCTACGAGCAACGGTTATACAGAAAATGCAGAAGCCTATTGGACAAGCGCCATTCCTTATTTAAAAAGCGTGCAAAGCCCGTGGGATAAAAAATCGCCTAAATACCTCTCCACCCAAACAGTGAGCGTTGCGGAGTTTCAGCAAAAGCTCGGCGTTCAGCTCTCGGGACAAAATACGGTGGGGCAGATTACCGCCAGAACACCCGGCCATCAAGTCGCGACAGCTGTAATAAACGGCAAGAAGCTGAAGGGAAGGGACATTCGGGAAAAACTCGGTCTGCGCTCAGCCGATTTTGAATGGAAACGAAACGGCAGCAGCATCACTATTACGACAAAAGGATTCGGCCACGGCGTCGGCATGAGCCAATACGGCGCCAATTACATGGCGGAGCAGGGAAAGTCCGTTACGGATATTGTGAAGCATTATTATAAGGGAATAGACATTTCCGACGCCGACGCGTTTTTAAACAAATATATGGCAAAAAAGTAGACGCTGAGATAAGCGTCTTTTTTTGCGGAAAACTATTCCAAAAATGGTGAGGGAACCAACAGACTCATATAACGAAAGCCTAAAGGCGGACAATCGGGATCCGAGTCTCACACGCCAGGTGAAATTCACTGATATAAACAGCCGCTTCTATGTGAATATACGCAAAAATAAAGAGGAAGCCCGTCCTATTTATTTCCCTTTTCATCTCATTTACGATAGGAGTTGTTCGGCGTTGAACGTGAAACACTTTGAAAAGGGGAAGAGCGATGAAAAAAACATTTTCACTTATACTCATGCTGGGATTGCTGCTGACTGCTGCATCTCCTGCTTATGCTGCTGAGAAAGCAAGCGAAACAATCATCAAACCTAAAAAAAATATCGCCATTCTGCTGGATGCAAGCGGCAGTATGGCGAAACGGATAGACGGCGTTTCTAAATACAGCATGGCAAAAGATGAAATCGTTCGTTTTGCGGACTCACTTCCGTCTAAGTCACAAGTCAGAATGACGGTATTCGGCTCTGAAGGAAATAATAAAAATTCAGGAAAAGTACAATCTTGTCAATCCATCCGCGGCGTATACGGATTCCAGGCATTTGACAGACCAAGCTTTCTGAACTCTCTTAACGGAATCGGGCCTACGGGCTGGACACCGATCGCAAAAGCATTAGAAGATGCGAAGGCTTCTTTTAACGCGGGGCGCAAAGTCGGTCATAAAGCTGTTTATCTTTTGACTGACGGCGAGGAGACGTGCGGCGGAAATCCGATTCAGACGGCGAAAGAACTTCGTAAACATCATATTAAGGTCAATGTTATCGGATTTGACTTTAAAGAAGGCTACAACGGCCAGCTTCATGAAATTGCCAAAGCGGGCGGAGGAAAATACTACGAAGCTCAAAGCAAAAAGGATATCAATCACATTTTTACATTGGAAGCACGTGCATTAGCGGAATAAAAAAAGACGCCGTTTTCGGCGCCTTTTTTTTGTCATGATTTTAACAAATTATTCAAAAACAGTTGAAGAGAAAACTGTAAAAAGAATCAGTTTCCCGCCTTATATTACAAAAAGGACGAAAAAAGCCGTCAAGGCTGTCATATTTTATCCAATCTTTTTAGGATGAAGCGTCTATATTACCCATTTTTTGGGGGCGTGCCGTTATTGCCATAAGAGGCACCTCGTCCTATATCTTTTTACTGTTGCCTAATCTAGCATAAAGGAGAGCCGAGGGGCCCATCGGTGAAAAACGAATGGAGAGGAATGAGTATGATGAAAAAAATGTTTACTGCGGGGATTGTCGGTCTTTTGACGCTTTCTCTCGGATCACCTGCTTTTGCGGCTGAGAAAACGCATGAGGAAACAAACGTTGCTGTTTTGTTTGACGCAAGCGGCAGTATGATTCAAAAAACAGATGGAGAGCGTAAAATTGACGTTGCCAAGGATTCAGTCAAATCATTTGCAGAAGTCCTTCCTGAAGATACGAATCTGATGCTGCGGGTATTCGGACATAAAGGCAACAACAAAATGTCCGGCAAGGCCGTGTCATGCAATTCAACGGAAACTCTTTACGGTCTTCAGCCGTATTCTGTGTCTCCGTTCGACCAATCACTCAGCCAAATTAAACCGACAGGCTGGACACCGATCGCAAAAGCGCTTTCTGATACGAGAGAAGAGTTTGAGCGGGTTGGAGCTAAAGGGAAAAACGTGGTTTATTTAATTACAGACGGTGAGGAAACGTGCGGCGGAAATCCTCAAGCGGAGATTCAGAAACTCCGTAAAGCGAACGTCAACACGATTGTCAACATCATCGGCTTTAACTTTGGCGTAAAAGGAAGCGAAAGCCTTGAACAAGCGGCCAAAGCAGGCGGAGGAACTTATGTTTCTGCTGACAGCGCTGCTGAATTTAAGCAGGCTTGGGATGACGCAGCACAGGAATTGGCAAATGAATAGAATTTCGAGAAAAGACGCCGGTGAAAGGCGTCTTTTTTTTGTTTAGAAACTGGGGTAGCGGGAATGATACGACTAAAAGGAGATGACACGTTTGCTAAAAGGAGCTGGCATTATATTAGTGCTGGCGGCAGTGGTCTTTGTGCTGATCGGCATCTTTCTGAAGCTGGCCGCATTCATTTTCGTCAGCATATTAGCCATTATTGCCGCAGTCATTTTATTCACTATCCTGAGCAAAAAACAGCGTCATAAAGAAACATAAAGAGTCCGGGGCGGGCTCTTTTTTTAAACCGCATATTCGACAAAATACGCTGAGTGTGGAAGAATAAAAAAGAAGAATATTGCGGAGGGGAAAACAGTGGAAGATAAAGCAACAGCGGTGAGGGAAATATACCGTTACGAACAAGGGGAATTAACGAAAACGACAGATCGGATGGCAGCTGAGTATCCATTGACTGTCATGCTGAACGGGCGCGAGTTCGTAACGCTCGTCTGCACGCCTGATCATTTACAGGAACTGGTCATCGGGTTTCTCGCGTCAGAAGGCGTTATTCGATTTGAAAAAGAGATTAAAAGCTTTATAATAGATGAAAGTCTCGGTTTTGCGTATGTGGAACTTACGCATCCTGAAGTGCTGGAGCAAAAAGACTATACGAAGAGGGTCATCGGGTCATGCTGCGGGAAAGGCCGGCATTTTTACTTTCAGCAGGATGTCAAAACGGCCAAAACAGCCGTCAGCCGAATCAAAATAACTCCTGAGGCGTGTCTTGAATTAATGAAGACGATGCAAAGCGGGAGCGGCACCTTCCAAGAAACAGGCGGTGTCCATAACGCGGCGCTGTGCGATACGGAAAAGATGCTGCTCATGCGGAAGGATATCGGCCGCCATAATGCGCTGGATAAGCTCTATGGGCATTGCTTGCAAAACGGAATGCCAGTCCGCGACAAGCTGATTGTCTTCAGCGGCCGGATCTCCTCGGAGGTCTTATTAAAAGCCGCAAAAATCGGTGTATCGATCGTTATTTCTAAATCGGCGCCGACCGAGCTTGCGCTGCAAATGGCGGAAGAGCTGAACATCACGGTGATCGGTTTTGTCAGAAACGGATCGTTTAACGTATACACACATCCTGAACGGGTTGGAAAATAGAAAGGGGTCTTGGCTTATGAATACAGAAACGCGCCGGTTGTCAGACAAAAGGGACAGACCGCTCAGAGATCTGCGCATCTCTGTCACTGACCGCTGCAACTTCAGATGCACGTACTGTATGCCAGCCGAATTATTCGGACCGGATTATCCATTTTTACAAAAGACAGAATTGCTCTCATTTGAAGAGCTGGAGCGGCTTGCGAAGCTGTTTGTCGGCCGCTTCGGCGTTGAAAAAATCAGACTGACGGGCGGGGAGCCGCTCATGCGGAAAGATATGCCTGAATTGATCAAAAAGCTCGCGCGTATTCCGGGTCTTCGGGATATCGCGATGACCACAAACGGATCGCTGCTCCCCGTCTACGCAGAGAAGCTGAAGCAGGCGGGGCTGCACCGGGTGACCGTCAGCCTTGATTCTTTAGAGGATGAGAGATTTAAGGCCATTAACGGCCGCGGCATTTCCGTGAACAAGGTGCTTGAAGGCATTGAGGCGGCAAAAGCCGCCGGTCTCGGCGTGAAAATCAACATGGTCGTCCAAAAGGGCGTGAATGAAAAGGACATATTACTGATGGCGCGTTATTTTAAAGAAAAGGGCCATATTCTCCGGTTTATTGAATTTATGGATGTCGGCAATACGAACCAGTGGAATAAAAAAGACGTCATTACGAAGGCGGAGATCATCGAATTGATCAATAAAAGCATGCCGACAGAACCGATAGAAGCGAATTATCAGGGAGAGGTCGCCTCCAGGTTCCGCTACCTTGACGGTTCAGGCGAAATCGGCGTGATTTCCTCAGTCTCAGATGCATTTTGCGCCTCCTGCAACAGGGCGCGCTTGTCGGCCAGAGGCGAGCTGTTTACATGCCTGTTCGCTTCCGGAGGCTATGATGTGCGAAAGCTTGTGCGCGGCGGCTTAACTGATGATGAATTGACGGACGCCATCGCTTCCGTCTGGAAAAACCGTACCGATCAGTATTCGATTGATCGCACGCTTTCTAAAACGGCCGGGAAAAAGAAAGTGGAAATGTCTTATATAGGCGGATGAAAAAAAGCTTGCCCGATTAGAGCGGAGCAAGCTTTTTTTATTCCTGAAGGCGCTTGTTCAAAAAAACCCGGCCTCAGCCGAAATATATGAAGTAGGAATTTTGATGGACGCTGTATCAAGATAAATTAATTCCAAAGCCATACATTATGATAAAATATAACCAATAGAAATTAGAAAAGGTTGTGAAAGGGGCATGACCGCATACGAGATTCCGTCATCTCAAGTTGGAGTCAAAATCAACAAATGGTACAAGCACATTTTAACGTTTCAAGCGGCTGATGCCATAAAGCTGAAAGAGGAAATTGACCAGGATATACAACAGATGGAGGAAGACCAGCTGCTGCTGTTATATTATCAGCTGATCAGCTACCGCCATCATATTATGCTTGATTACGTCAAGCCGGACTTCACGGAGCAATCACAGATCCAGTACAGCGAGCTGCAAAAAACGATTGAAAGTACGGACAGCATATCAGGACTGTCAGAGTATTATTTCCATTTATTCAGAGGTATGTATGAATTCGATCAGAATAACTACGTTTCAGCTATTTCTTTTTACCGGAAAGCTGAGAAATTACTTTCGTTTGTCGAAGATGATATTGAGAGGGCAGAGTTCCACTTTAAGATGTCTGAAGTTTTTTATGTGATGAAGCAGACTCATTTTTCCATGAATCACGCGATTCAGGCGCTTGAAACGTATATGGAGCACGATTTTTACAGAGTGCGGAGGATTCAATGCCATTTCGTCATCTCAGGAAATTATATCGATTGCAAAAACTATGACAAAGCGCTTGAGCATTTAGATGAAGCGCTCCGCCTTGCTTTGCTGGAAGGGCAGCCCCGCCTGATCGGATCGGCGCTTTACAATCTGGGGAATTGTTATTCTGAAAAGAGAGAGCTGGATGAAGCGGCCCGCTACTTTAAAAAAGCGCTGCCCGTCTTTGAGGAGCATCAGCTTGAACAGCTTCCGAAGGCGCTGTTCAGCTTAACGCACACCCTTTTCAGACTGCATGATGATCAAGCCGCTCTCGCTTATTATGAAAGAGGGATGAAGATCGCGAAAGACCGCGGCGACCGATTCAGCTTAGAGAAATATAAATTTTTACAAGCGCTTTATTTGGAATCTGTTAATCTTGATTTAATTCATGAAGTGTTTCATTATATGAATGACAAATCGCTGTATGTGTATATAGAAGATTTCGCCTTAGAGGCGGCTGTTTACACAAGCGCCCATGAACAGTATAAAGAAGCGGCGTATTTTTATGAAAAAGCAATCTGCATGAGAGAGAACCTTCAAAAAGAAGAATGTTTATACGATATATAACGATTAACCATCTGGAATTCAGATGGTTATTTTTTTTTGCGCATTAATACGTTTGAACATAAAAAAAATCGGAAAAATCGCAAAATGAGAGTGATTTTGAAAGGAGGGATTTGTTGTTCGGATTCAATGACATGATAAAGTTTTTTGTGTCTTTTCTCATCATTTTGCCAATGGTGTCTGTCATACATGTAGCCGGTCACAGTTTTATGGCCTTGTTATTCGGGGGCAAGGCATCGTTAGATATCGGAATGGGGAAGCGCCTCTTTAAATTGGGACCTATTCGGGTCCGGCGTATCTATTTCATAGATTCCTTTTGCCAGTTCGGTGAATTACAGATCGATAACCGGCTGACGAATGCGCTTGTTTATGCGGGCGGCTGTCTGTTTAATCTCGCTTCCATTTTTTTAATTAATCTGCTTATCATACAGGATGTCCTCGAACCAAACTTATTTTTTTACCAATTTGTTTATTTTTCAACGTATTATGTCTTTTTTGCCCTGCTGCCGGTACAATATGCGGAAAATAAGCTGTCGGACGGATTAGCCGTCTACAAAGTGCTGCGCTTCGGGGAACGCTGTGAAATCAATAACTGAGAGTTGAACGGTTTACCATTTTACTGAAAGGGAAGAAAACAAGTACACATTAAAAAAAGGAGCTGAAGAGATGATGAGTAACGATCATGGATTAAAAGACAAAGTCAAAGGCGGCATGAACAAAATGAAAGGTGAAGCCAAGGACAAAGCCGGTGATATGGCAGACAAATCCGATTTAAAAGCGGAAGGAAAAAAGGATAAAGCAAAAGGCAGCCTGCAAAAAGGCGTCGGTAAAACGAAAGATAAACTCAATAATGATTAATCTGATATAAAAGAAACAAAAGCCCAAAGCGTTTTGGGCTTTTTGTTATGAGTTGTGACAAAAAAGCCGCTCTGTTTGGTTCATTTCCACTAATTTTTTAAATTTTCTATAAAATTATGAATGGTTTCTTTATAATATTCACATAGGATGTTACCTTTCATTACATTTTCAGGTTATCTGTCCATTTGATTAAACGTTTGTTCAAAAGAAAAAAATCAGATATCTCAATTTTCTGTAAAAGGAATTCAGCCATTGGCCGTCGAATTTCTTTCATCACTTAACATTTCATGAGGTGAAGGGGGTGGTACCCGCCTGCATCATTTTCGGTATGAACATGAATTGCGCTTGAGCTATCACTAAGGGGGAGTACAGATGAAATTAACACCGGTTGAACAAGAAAAATTGCTTATTTTTGCAGCGGGAGAGCTGGCTAAACAGCGAAAAGAGCGCGGCGTTTTGCTCAATTACCCTGAAGCGGCTGCTTATTTGACCTGTTATCTGATGGAAGGAGCGCGGGATGGAAAAAGCGTCGCAGAGCTGATGGAGTCCGGCCGCCATGTTTTAACGGGAAAGGACGTCATGGAAGGCGTCCCGGAAATGCTGGAGTCGATCCAGGTTGAAGCAACGTTTCCGGACGGAGTCAAGCTTGTTACCGTTCATCAGCCGATTCAGCCGATCACAGCGGAGGTGAAGTCATGAAGCCGGGAGCCATTCAAGTCGCAGAAGGGATAATTGCCATTAACGAAGGCCGAAGAACAAAGGAAGTGTCTGTTACCAATACGGGAACGCGGTCGGTTCAAGTCGGTTCACATTTTCATTTTGCCGAAGCCAACGGCGCCCTATCCTTCAAGCGGGATGCAGCAATCGGCATGCGTCTGGATATTCCTTCAGGCACGTCTGTCCGTTTTGAACCGGGCGAGGAGAAAACAGTTACGCTCGTTGAAATCGGCGGAAGAAAAACGATCAGAGGGTTAAACGGCATGGCTGACACCTATATGGATGAACGGGGAAAGGATAAAACCTTATCGAACCTTACGAAAGCCGGATGGATGGAGGGGGTGATCCGATGAAGATGACACGTGAGCAATACGCAGAGCTGTTCGGACCGACAACAGGGGATAAGGTCAGACTCGGAGACACCGATTTATGGATTGAAGTTGAGAAAGATTTTACCGTCTACGGAGAGGAAATGATCTTCGGCGGAGGAAAGACGATTCGGGATGGCATGGGACAAAACGGGCGTATTACGGCAAAAGACGGAGCGCTTGATCTGGTCATCACAAACGTTGTCATTTTGGACTATACCGGAATCGTGAAAGCGGATATCGGCGTTAAGGACGGCCGTATTGTCGGCGTCGGAAAAAGCGGCAACCCCGATATCATGGATGGCGTTGACCCGCATATGGTCATCGGCGCAGGCACAGAGGTCATTTCCGGCGAAGGAAAAATCATAACGGCCGGCGGCGTGGATACCCATATCCATTTCATATGCCCTCAACAGATGGAGGTCGCCCTTTCTTCAGGAGTGACAACGCTCCTTGGCGGGGGAACGGGCCCTGCGACCGGCAGTAAAGCGACAACCTGCACATCCGGCGCATGGTACATGTCGAGAATGCTTGAGGCAGCCGAGCAATTCCCGATCAATGTCGGATTTTTAGGAAAAGGAAATGCTTCTGACAAGGCTCCCCTCATTGAGCAGGTGGAAGCGGGCGCCATCGGCCTGAAGCTCCATGAAGATTGGGGAACAACGCCAAGCGCCATTAAAACCTGTATGGCAGTTGCGGACGATGCGGATATTCAGGTTGCCATCCACACAGACACGATTAACGAAGCGGGTTTCTTAGAAAATACGCTTGATGCAATCGGCGACCGGGTTATCCATACATATCATATAGAAGGAGCCGGCGGAGGCCATGCACCGGATATTATGAAGCTCGCGTCCTATGCCAATATTTTGCCGTCCTCTACAACGCCGACGATTCCGTATACTGTCAACACGATGGACGAGCACCTTGATATGATGATGGTCTGTCACCATTTGGATACTAATGTGCCTGAGGACGTGGCATTCAGCCATTCACGCATCAGGGCGGCCACAATTGCGGCAGAGGATATCCTTCACGATATCGGCGCGATCAGCATGACATCATCTGATTCGCAGGCGATGGGCCGGATCGGGGAAGTTATTATCAGGACATGGCAGGTTGCCGATAAGATGAAAAGGCAGCGCGGCGCCCTTGCCGGGGAAAACGGCAATGACAATGTGCGCGCCAAACGCTATGTCGCAAAATACACGATCAATCCGGCTATCACCCACGGTTTGAGCCATGAAGTCGGCTCTGTCGAAAAAGGAAAGCTTGCCGATCTAGTGTTGTGGGACCCCGTTTTCTTCGGCGTCAAGCCTGACCTTGTGCTCAAAGGCGGTATGATTGCGCGCGCCCAGATGGGAGACCCGAATGCGTCGATTCCGACGCCTGAACCTGTATTTATGCGCCAGATGTACGCGTCTTACGGAAAAGCGAACCGCAATACATCCATCACTTTTATGTCCAAGGCGAGCATTGAAAACGGCGTACCCGGCAAACTGGGGCTTGAAAAAATGATTTCTCCGGTGCAGCATATCCGCAAGCTGAGCAAGCTTGATATGAAGCTGAACGCCGCGATGCCGAACATTGAAGTTGATCCGAAAACATATCAGGTATTCGCTGACGGAGAAGAACTGTCATGTCAGCCTGCCAGCCATGTTCCGCTCGGACAAAGATATTTCTTGTTTTAATCCCTCCAAGGCCGGTCCCGCCGGCCTTTTTACACCTCTATTGCCAACTGGATATCATCCTTTGAGGAATTTTAGTGTATATTAGTAGTTGACAAACTAATGAAATGTAACTATTATGGTTACAACGGTGGTGAAAAACATGATTAACAGCCGTCTTGCTGTAGCCATTCACATCTTATCCCTGATCTCGATGGATGAACGGGCCTCTTCAGATATGATTGCCGGAAGCGTAAACACGAATCCTGTCGTTGTGCGGAGAACAATCAGCCAGCTGAAAAAAGCCGGTATTCTCACATCCCGGGCGGGGGTTCCCGGTGCCAGCCTGAAAAAAGATCCGTCCGAGATTTCCCTCTTAGAGGTATACAGGGCGGTGCAGAAAAAGGAAGAGCTTTTTGCGGTTCACGACAATCCGAATCCGGAGTGTCCGGTCGGCAAAAATATTCAGCTGGCGCTTGATGAGACGTTCGGAAGTGTGCAGCGGGCAATGGAAAATGAATTGGCAAGCAAGTCACTTTATGATGTAATGAATCATCTCTTTTCTTAAAAAGAGATGGCTTCATACCGCCAAAGATGTAACAAAAATGGTTACAAATAAGGAGGAAAAAGAAATGAAAATTGGAATTATCGGTGCAAGCGGAAAAGCGGGAAGTGTTATTTTAAAGGAAGCGAAAGATCGCGGACATGATGTGACAGCGATTGTGAGAGACGCTTCAAAAGTGAACGGCCAGGGCGTCACTGTTCTCGAAAAAGACGTATTCGATTTAAAAGCGGAAGATGTAAAACAATTCGATGCCGTAGTGAATGCGTTCGGAGCTCCGGCGGGGCAGGAGCAGCTTCATGTGGAAGCAGGAAGAGCATTAATCAATATTTTCAAGGAAGCGAAAGATACAAGATTGTTTGTCGTCGGCGGAGCCGGCAGCCTCTTCGTTGATGAAGCCAAAACCACCCGCCTTGCTGAAACGCCGGAATTTCCAAAGCAATACTTGGCGACCGCAGTCAATCAGGCAAAAAATTTAGAGGATCTGGAAAACACAGACTCCGTCTCTTGGACATTCCTCAGTCCTGCGGCTATGTTTGATCCGAACGGAAAGCGTACTGGATCATACAAGAAAGGCAAAGACACATTCCTTGTCAACTCTAAAGGAGACAGCTATATCAGCTATGCGGACTATGCCATCGCCGTATTAGATGAACTTGAAAAACCTTCTCATCAAAATGAGCGCTTTACTGTAGTCGGAGAAGCTGAATAAAGAAAAAATCCCGGGCGCAAAGCTCCGGGACTTTCTTTTAATATGAAGTTGTGTCAAAATCATTGAACACGCCGTCAGCGATGCCAAGCATTAAAAAAATAATGAAAAGAATAACAGCAATAACTGAAATTCCGATGCTCACAATGAGGTAAATCCCCTGCATCTTCACGAACTTTGCGTAATTATCAAGCATATTTTCCTCTGACAGCTCATTGAATTGCTCTGCCATTTGCCCCGCTTCTTTTGCTGACCGCATAAGAAAAATTCCGGCAATGATCTGCAAAACGCCGGGAATTGCTCCGATTAAGAAGAAAAATGCTCCTGAAAGCGCCGCAAAAGCGCCCATAATAATAAATAAAATGCCTGTTGCTTTCCCCCATTTAGAAATGGTGACAAGCGAACGGTTAACAGATTCTGGCTTCAACACACCAGCACTCCTTTACAAAAAAATACTCACTTTTCATTTATACACTATTCGGGCAGTCTTTTGAATATAAAAATGTGTTTTTGTGATTGACTCTGACGTAACGTTATCGTTTACGATTCCATTATGGAGGTGGTTACATGCTCTATCAAGTCAAACAAGTGGCCGATATGTCGGGAGTCAGCGTGAGGACGCTCCACCACTATGATCATATCGGACTGCTTACGCCAAAAGAAGTTTCTGAAGCGGGATACCGCTTGTATAGTGACGCGTGTCTTGAGCGGCTGCAGCACATATTATTTTTTAAAGAAATCGGCTTCCGGCTGGAGGATATAAAAAATATGCTGGATCACCCGGCCTTTCAGCGGAAGGCCGCGCTCGAAAGCCAAAAAGACATTCTGTTGAAAAAAAGAGAGAGAATTGACCGAATGATTGAAACGGCGGACAAAACCATCGCTTCCATAGAAGGAGGAGCAGAAATGAAGAAACGGGAGTTATTTGCAGGACTGAGCATGAAAGAAATCGAAGAGCGCCAAATGAAATATGCGGATGAAGCGAGAGCGCTGTACGGAAAAGCCATGACAGACGAAACGGAGAAGAAAACGGCCGCGTATACACAAAAAGATTGGAGCGCCATTATGTCAGAATGGGGGGCCATTTATGAACGCATCGCGAAGAAAATGGAAAAAGGGCCGGACGACGCCGAGGTACAGGAGGCAGTTGGTGATTTCAGAAACCACATCAGCACCTATTTTTATGACTGCACGCCTGACATCTTCAGGGGATTAGGCGATTTATATACGGCCGATCAGCGGTTTACGGAGAACATTGACCGATACGGAAAAGGGCTGTCCGCCTTTTTGCGGCAGGCGATTATTGTGTATTGCGAAAATGAAAATTCCCGGGCGTAACCCCGGGAATTACAAAATCGGAGACAAAAGCCTTGAAACCGATTCTTTAATGCGGATCCATAACGAGCGCTCCTGATACTCTTCGTATGTGTATTTTCTTGAGACGAGCAAATCCTCTTTAAATGAGGAGATGAGCTTTTTCGCGATGGTGACATCGTAAATAAAGGCATTGACTTCAAAGTTCAGCCTGAAGCTTCTGACGTCGATATTGGCCGTCCCGACCGAAGCCGTCTCATCATCGACAACAATCGTTTTCGCATGAATAAAGCCGTTATCGTAAATATAGACCGAAGCCCCGGCTTTTAAAAGATCGCCGATATAAGACAAGGTCGCCCAATAAACGAACGCGTGATCCGGTTTATTTGGAATCATAATCTTCACGTCGATGCCAGACAGGCAAGCGATTCTGAGAGCATCCAAAAGGCTTGAATCAGGAATAAAATAAGGTGTTTGTATCAGGATCGACCGTTTAGCCGTTGTAATCATCTTAATATAGCCGTTTTTAATCTGTTCCCACTCTGAATCCGGCCCGCTCGTGACAATCTGCATTCCCACGCTGCCCTTCGGCTCGCATTCCGGAAAATGATTCGGTACGTATGTGAGCGTATGGTGATGGGAGGCCTGGTTCCAGTCGAGGATAAACCGTGTCTGAATCGCATGAACCGCCGTGCCCTGTATCCTGAGATGCGTATCACGCCAATAGCCGAATTTCGGGTTCAGTCCGAGATATTCATCTCCGACGTTAAAGCCGCCGACATAACCTGTTCCGCCGTCGATAATGACAAGCTTGCGGTGATTGCGGTAATTAAGCCGCAAATTTATGGGACGGAGCCTGGAAGGAAAAAAGACTTCTACATGGCCGCCCGCGTCCTTCAGCGGTTTGAAAAACTTTTTTCTGAGTGATCTTGAACCGAGTTCATCATATAAAACCCTGACCTTTACGCCTTCCTTTGCCTTTTTTACTAAGGCGTCGCGCAGTTTTTTCCCTAATTCATCACCTTTGTAAATATAATATTGCAGGTGAATGTGATCTTTGGCGTTGGCAATATCCTTCAATAAGCGTTTAAACTTATCGCGCCCGTCGGTTAAAATCTCTACCGAATTGTCCTCTGTGAACACAGCGTGGTTATTCATGACAAGCATATAGATGAGATCTTGATTATCCACAGTCGCCCGGTTGTTAAATTGAAACTGCCTCGACTTCAAATCTTTGAGCTGGAATTTGAGCAGCTTTTCAATCCCGATCTTTTTGCGGTCCTCCCACTGAAACAGGTGCTTGCGTCTGAGATTATGGCCGAATAACATGTATAAAATAAAGCCTAATATGGGAATAAAAAAAAGAACAAGCAGCCAAGCCCATGAAGCGCTGGCATCGCGTCTTTCTTTAAAGATCATGATCACGCCCAAAAGTATATTTAAAACGAAAAAAAATCCGAAAAGAATAAATGAAATGCTCACTTTGCAACCCCGCTATATCATATTTATCAAGACTGTGCCCATTAGTATTCCGTTAAGTGCAGCAATCTGATTCCCATTTCAAATTATAACATTGACATTTTGAAAGAATAAAGAGGCGAAGACAAAGATCAATGCAGTTTTCTTTCAAAGGAAGTTCCAGCTGCGTTAAAATAAGCATATATGAAAAAGAAGACAAATGACAGCAAAGGGGAGAGGGTATGAAGCTTGAGCACGCAGAACATTTGCCGGGTTTTATCAAAAAAGAAATTCAAAAGATGCAAACTGTCATAGCGCCTCTGATGAAAAAAAGCGTCATTTACCGTTTCCTCGCATTCCCGCTCGCCGCTTTTTCTCTATTTCATTTGGCGTCGCTGCTGTTTCTGGCTCCTGGGGGCAGAGGAACTTTCATATCGGGCGGCATTTTTGCACTCTTGGCGGCATTGGGGCTGGCGTTTTTTAAAGAAGCCGGCTATCAGCATAAACAGATACAGAAAACGATCCGGCTCTACATGCTGAACAGGATAAGGAAGAGCGATATTTTGTCTGAAGAGCGGAAAAACGCATATACACGATTAATCGCCGAGGAGCCGTCTGCAATGAAGAGTTTTATTGAGTTTTTAACGGAAGAAGACCGAAAAAAAGAAATGCTGTATTAAAAAGAGCTGATGCGGGATCAGCTCTTTTTTATTCAAACAACGGGTCGTTCTCGTAATAATAAGAATCCGGTGAATCAATGGCACCGGTGTTGTAATAAGCGGAAATTCCGATCATGACGAGGACAATGATCATTAAAATAAAACCGATAATTCCTGCCGCAATGCTCGTTGCAGCGTAAAAAAACTGCATTTTGATAAATGAAGCGTAATTGTCGAGCATGTTTTCTTCGGCATCCTCCTCGAGGCCGTTCTGAAGACTGGCGGCCGCTTTTGCCGAGCGCAGCAGCATCACGCCGGAAATGATGAGCAGCACACCGGGGATGGCGCCGAGTACGGTAATTAAAGCTGTTAACGCGGAAAGGGCGCCGGCAATAATAAGAAGCACACCGGTAATCTTTCCCCACTTCGCAATGTCGGCGAGGGAACGGGCCTTTTTGCTCTGCTGTTGACCTTCTTCTTTCTCTTTATCGATACTGATCATGATAGCTCTCTCCCCAAAATGTTCAAATCATATCGTTTTCCGTCCATTTCGGCAACACCCGGGAGTACTCCCCATTGAGTAAAACCGAATTTTTCAAACAGTTTAATGCTCGGCACATTATGCCCGAAAATAAACGCCATTATATTTCGAATGCCGATTTCAGAAGCGATGCGGAGCGCTTCTTGAAGAAGAAAGCTTCCTGCGCCTTTGCCCCGGCAATCCTCATGAAGATAGATGCTGATTTCAGCTGTTTTCTCGTAGGCGGGACGGCCGTAAAACGTTTCAAAGCTGATCCAGGCCGCCACTTTGCCGTTCTCATCTTCAGCGACAAACAGCGGGCGCTTGTCTGTATGCCGCAAAAACCAATCCATCCGGTCTTCAGTTGTCACTTCTTCGGTATCAGCCGTTACCATTCGTGAGGCAATCGTCGAGTTATATATGGCCACAACCGCATCTGCATCTTCCAATACGGCCCTGCGCAGGGTCAAATTCATTATATTCAAGCTCTCCTTTCAAATTCTTTTACATAATAAAAAAACATCTGCACATACTACTTCCAAAAAGATTTTTTAAGAATGTGTATATATTTTCAGAAAAGTGTTCAGAATGTTGCTGAGGTGATGAAACAATGAGAGAGGAAGAAAAGAAAACTTCTCAAGTCAAAAAACTTCAGCGGTTCTTTCGCAAACGCTGGATATTCCCTGCAATTTACTTAGTCAGTGCGGCCGTCATTTTAACAGCTGTCCTTTGGTATCAATCCGTTTCAAACGATGTTAAGGACAATCTGACGAACAACGGCGGAAACTCCGCGTATGACAGCGGCAAAGACGATGCCGTCGAAGTAGGCAAGCCAATGGAAAATGTCGCAATGCCGGCTGCTCATTCTGAAAATGTTTCTGTTGTGAAAAAGTTTTATGAAACTGATGCCGCAAAAGAAGAAAAAGAAGCAGCACTCGTTAACTATAATAACACGTACAGCCTAAGTAAAGGAATTGACTTAGCTGAGAAAGACGGGAAAGCATTTGATGTTTCCGCTTCTCTGAGCGGTACGGTTGTCAAAGCTGCTAAAGATCCGGTGCTTGGATATGTGGTTGAGATTGAACATTCAGACGGCCTGTCCACCGTATATCAATCTCTTTCTGAAACCGGTGTCGAACAAGGCGACAAGGTCAAGCAAAATCAAGTCATTGGAAAATCAGGCAAAAACCTTTACAGTGAAGAAAGCGGCAATCACGTGCACTTTGAAATCCGTAAAGACGGCGTGGCCATGAATCCGCTGAATTTTATGGACAAACCGGTCACATCAATTGAAAAAGCCGCGGCTGAAGAGAAAAACGCTGTTACAGAAGAAACAGAAGGTTCCATTCAGCAGTCTTCCGAGAAAAAAGACGTTACGCCTGCAAAAGAAACTGAAGAAAAATCCGGTGATAAACAGGATGGTTCAAAAGACAAAACAGATCTAAAAGAAGACGGCTCATCGAAGTAATCGGGGCAATCTTCATGCAAAAGCGCCTATCAGCTCAGATAGGCGCTTTTCATCGCTTGTATGTGCCTTTATACTAATAGAAACTAATTTACAGGAAAAGGAGATGCTGAATGAATAAATGTCTGCTGGCGGGATGGCTGGTCTTTGTTTTCATTTCTGCACTGACTGAAAGCTTTCACGATATGGTAGTGTCGCAGACGGTGGTATTCCGCTTTACGCCGCACCCGGATGCAGCCGGCTTCTTTTCCTTTGATCTGGCAGAGCTCGCCATACCCGAAGCCGCGATTCAAAAGCTCGGGCACGCTTTTTCATTCTTTGTGCTGGCCTATTTGTTTTTCAGAGAGCGCAGGCGGGTGAAGCGGGCGGTGATCGGTGCGCTGGCCTTTGCCTTTTTAACTGAAATTGTCCAGCTGTATTTCAGCAGAAACGGATGTCTGCGTGATGTGCTGATTGACAGCGTCGGCATCGGCGCGTTCTATATCCTGTACGCGGCTGCAAAAAGAAGAAAGCATTCCGTCTCTGATAAATATGAAAGCCGGTAGTCTATGACAGACACCGGCTTTTTTTCTATATATTATGGTTTGTTGATTTGTTTTTATGAACGACACTTTCATAGATTCGCACGATAAGATCGACAAGAGGGCGAAGCACATTTGAGAATCTGAACAGCAGGAATCCGACAATGATTGAAACAATGATGCTTCCGAGCACATCAATCGGATAATGGTGGCCGACCCAAATTCTTGAGAAGCCGGTCAAGAGGCCGAAAATCACAAGCGGCCAGCCGAGCTTTTTGTTGCGGAACAAAATCGCGATTGAGATGGCCAATGCGCCTGTCGTATGGTCACTCGGAAATGAAGCGTCCGCGGCATGCGGAATCAGCGTATGCACCGTATGCTCGACGAAGGGGCGCGGTTCGAAATAGATTTTTGTAATGAGGTAGTTGACGATAAGCGCCGCAATGCCCGTGAAGCCCGCATATAAGGCGTTTTGTCTGCCTTTTGTGCTTCCGAACAGCCACATGGCAAGCAGGAAGAGGGCATAGGCATAAATCGAGTATTCCGTAATAAATACCATAATCGAGTCGAGAATGGCACTATGATGGGACAAACCATGGATTGCTTTAAATAGTTCGTAATTCACAGATATCACCTTTTATCATTATTTTATATGAACAGTGTAATGCTTTTTTCTATGAGACACAATTGGTATTAAAAATAATCATAAAAAAGTAAACATAATGAAACGAGTCTGTATTACTATGCGTCAAGTATGCGGGAAAAGAATAGCTGAAGGAGTTTTGTCCGTTGCTGAAACGTTTGAAAAACGCCGATCTGCTGCTGGTGTTCATTATACTGCTGCTTTGCGGATTCGGTTTGGTAATGGTGTACAGCGCCAGTGATGTCATCGGGTCTCAGCGATACGGAGACCCAACCTATTTTTACCATAAACAGAGAACTTCGTTACTGATTGGATTATGTTTATTTGTTTTCGCCGCCTGTCTGCCTTATAAAAAATATGCACGGATGGTGCCGCTGTTTGTTGTCGGGTCGCTGCTTTTATTGCTGCTCGTGTTAATACCGGGGATCGGGCTGGAGCGGAATTTTTCACGCAGATGGTTAGGTGCGGGTTCACTTGTCGTCCAGCCGTCTGAATTGGCTAAGATCGCCATGATTCTCTATTTCGCTGCGATTTATACGAAAAAGCAACCTTATATTCATCAATTTTTTAAAGGCGTTTTGCCGCCTTTACTGATTTTAGGGACAGCTTTTCTGCTGACATTGGCAGAACCTGATTTAGGGACAGCTTCTTTAATATTGGCGGCTTGCGGGGCTGTTTTATTGTGCGCAGGACTGAAAAAACGCCATCTGTTCGTGCTTGGCGCGACGGCGGTGTCAGGCGTCGTGTATCTCGCGTTTTCGGCTTCATACCGTGTGAAGCGGCTTGTTTCGTTTACAAATCCGTTCGCTGATCCCAATGGAGACGGCTACCAATTGATCCAGTCCTATTTCGCCATTTCCGGCGGCGGATTCTTCGGAAGAGGGCTTGGGAACAGCGTGGAGAAAATGAACTTTCTGCCTGAGGCGCATACTGACTTTATTATGGCCGTGATTTCTGAGGAGCTGGGCATATTCGGTGTGCTGATCGTCCTTGGATTATACTTTGCGTTTATGCTTCTTGGCGTGAAAACGGCCGTCCGGGCGGCGGATCCATTCGGTAAACTTCTTGCCATCGGCATCACGTTTCAATTAATGTTTCAAGTTGTACTGAACCTGGGAGCGATGAGCGGGCTTCTCCCGGTAACGGGCGTACCGCTGCCGTTTATCAGCTACGGCGGTTCTTCATTAATTATGACGCTGTTTCTGTGCGGCATACTTGTCAACATCAGTACATATGCAAAAAAACAAACCGTGCGGCATAAGCGCCCGGTTTCTCAAGAAAAAAAGGTTTCTTCGTTCTGATGAAGCCCGAAAAAAACGCCCGGGACATTCAGTCTTCGGGCGTTTTTTATCATTATAAAGCTTGGGGGCCTTCTTCTCCGGTGCGGATATTAATCGTGTTTCCGATTTCGTAAACGAATATTTTCCCGTCACCGGGTTCTCCTGTTTTGAGAACTTTTTTCGCTGTTTCTATTACTTGATCGACGGGCACCTTGCTGACGACGATTTCCACTTTCAGACGCTCATATACATTGCTTTCGATTTTGACCCCGCGGTACAGCTCAGTGTGCGCTTTTTGGAGGCCGCAGCCGTGTACATTGGAGAAAGTCAGCGATGTGACTCCGATTTTACCCAGTTCCTGCTTCAGTGTCTCAAACTTAGCCGGACGTGTAACGATTTCTACTTTAAACATTTGACCGCTCATCTAAGTCACTCCTCACCCTATAAGTCTTGATATGCTTTTTCCCCGTGCATGGTTAAATCAAGCCCAAGTGAC
This sequence comes from Bacillus sp. ISL-51, assembly GCF_018613535.1. Taxonomy (GTDB): domain Bacteria; phylum Bacillota; class Bacilli; order Bacillales; family Bacillaceae; genus Bacillus. Next base: position 325,593 of record NZ_JAGGQB010000003.1, on the reverse strand, counting down.
TCTTCTTCTTCACTGGCGCGGAGGGGAATGAAAAGACCTACTATTTTAATGATAACGAAAGTGACAATAAATACAAATACATAAGTTGCCGCAATCGCTGCAATTTGTTTCCAAAGCAAGCCCGGCTCACCGTAAAACAGCCCGTTTGCTCCCGCTTCATTGACGGATGTTGTGGCAAACAAACCGGTCGCGATGCCGCCCCATGTTCCGCCGATGCCGTGCAGGCCGAAAGCGTCAAGCGCATCGTCATAACCGAATGTCTTCTTGAGCCAGTAGACGCCCCAGAAGCAGACGAGCCCGCCGATAAAACCGATCACGATAGAAGCAAACGGTGTGACGAATCCCGCAGCCGGTGTAATTGCGACAAGCCCCGCGATAGCACCCGAGACAGCGCCCAGCATTGTCGGCTTTTTGTTAAGAATCCATTCGATGAAAATCCAGCCGATGATTCCGGCCGCAGCGGCGGTGTTTGTATTAATGAAGGCAAACATAGCCACGCTGTCAAGCGTCAGAGCACTGCCGACATTGAATCCGAACCAGCCGAACCAGATGAGCGCCCCGCCTAAGAAGGTGTAAATTAAGTTGTGTGGAGAAGCCGCCGTGCCGTCCTTGCGTTTTCCCAGCACAATCGCCAGCACAAGCCCCGCCACTCCGGAGGAAATGTGAACGACATTTCCTCCTGCGAAATCAAGCGCGCCCATTTCGCCGATCCAGCCGCCGCCCCAGACCCAGTGCGCAACAGGTGTATAAACAAGTGATGCCCATAAAAAGGAAAATACAAGAAAAGCACCGAATCTCATACGCTCAGCAAACGCACCGGAAATAATCGCCGTCGTAAGCACTGCAAATGTCATTTGGAACATCATGAACAATGAATGCGGGATCGTGTCGCTGTAAGACCCGGGTTCAAAGCCGACTCCCTTCAGCCCAGCCCATTCAGTGCCGCCAAGCAGCGTATTGCCGGGAGCGAAGGCAAGCGAATATCCGTACAATACCCAAACGACGGATACGATGGCAAGAGAAGAAAAACTGTGCATCGCTGTGCTGAGCACATTTTTGCTTTTTACCATTCCGCCATAAAATAATGCCAGCCCGGGGGTCATCAGCCACACGAGTAAAGCACAAAAGAACATAAATACTGTATCGCCCATTTCCATGTCTTATTCCTCCGTCTCTTTCAGAATGAAAACAATTATTAATTCATTATTATAGAGAAAAAAGAACGATAAAACATTTTCATGTCAGTTTTTCTAACATGATTTTTTGTGATATGTTATGCCGGCCATCCGATAGCGAAAAGCATGACTTTGTATCCATATAAACACAAGCTGAGCGCGCCGTGAGAAATCCTTTCTGAGAAAGAGTAAAATAAACGGCGTGAGAAACACTAACCGCATCAGGAGGAATGATTATGACAACATCACTGAATCTTCAATTTGAAAAAACGGCTTTAGTCATGATTGATTTACAAAAAGGCATCGTGCCGATTGATAAGAGCGGCGCCGTTGTACCGAATGCGAAAAAATTAATTGATGTATTCCGGGAGAAGGGCGGATTCATCAGTTTTGTAAATGTAGCATTTCATGACGGAGCGGACGCGCTGAAGCCGCTGACGGATGAACCGGCGCAAAGCCGTACAGCACCCGCTTCAGATTGGGCGGAGTTTGTGCCTGAAATCGGAGTGAAAGAGAATGATTATACGGTAACAAAACGGCAATGGGGCGCGTTTTTCGGAACGGACTTAGATTTGCAGCTAAGAAGACGCGGAATTGACACGATCGTATTGTGCGGAATTGCGACAAACATCGGAGTGGAAAGCACGGCGCGAGAAGCTTTTCAGCTTGGGTATCATCAAGTATTCGTCACTGACGCGATGGCTTCATTCAGTGAAGAGCAGCATGAGGCGACACTCAAGTTTATCTTCCCGAAAATCGGCAGAAACCGGACGACGGAAGAATTTATCGCGCAAACAAAATGACGATCTCTAAAAAAAGCCGTGCCCTCTTTCTGACGGCAGTGGCTTCCGGGACGATGCTGAACCCGTTGAATTCGTCAATGATTTCTCTTGCGCTTCACAGTATTCAGCATCAATTTCACTTGTCGTTTACTACGGTGTCCTGGCTGATTTCTTCATTTTACCTGGCGAGCGCGGTGGCGCAGCCTGTAACCGGAAAACTCGGGGATATGCTCGGCAGGAAAAAGCTGTTTCTGTTCGGATTACTTCTTGTCGCTGTCTCAGCCATCGGAGCGCCGTTTGCGCCGACCTTCATGACCCTGCTGATCATGAGGCTGTTTCAATCCATCGGAAGCAGTGCGATTTATCCGTCGGGCGTCGGGTTGATCCGTTCGAACATTCGGGAACGGCAGGCATCGGCATTAGCGGTTCTGTCCATCTTCGCATCTGCTATGACGGCGCTTGGCCCGACCCTCGGCGGCTTTCTGATTGTGTGGGGAGGGTGGCCGGCGATCTTTTTCGTCAATCTGCCGTTTATCATTCTCAGCTTTTTTCTCGGCATGTATATGTTCCCGAAAGATGAGAAGCGCAAGACCGGCGGACTGAAAGCAATTCTCCGCGAGCTGGATACGGCAGGTATTCTGCTGTTTGCCGGCGCGATTATACTCCTCTTGTCTTTTTTGCTGTCCTTCAGCACCAAACCGCATTATATAGAGGGTGTATTCGGGCTGTTGTTTGTCGGGCTGTTTATCTGGCGCGAGTTAAAGACGGAAAAGCCGTTTATCGATGTCAGGCTGTTTAAAACGCATCGAAAGCTCTCGTCGGTGTACATCCAGTTTATTTTGCTGAATATCTTTTTTTACTGTATCTTTTTTGGGCTTCCTAGCTATTTTCAGGATGAAATGCATTTATCGGTTCAGACAAGCGGTTTAATTATGCTGTTTATGTCAGGCATGAGCATTGTGGTATCGCCTCTGACGGGAAAATGGATAGATAAAAAGGGTCTCCTTCAGCCGATTGTCGCCGGAACGTGTCTGACGGCCGCGGGAGCAGTGCTGTTAACCTTTTTTTTCCTTCAAGCGCCCATGATAGGAAAGGGGCTGATCCTGTCTGTATTAGGGGTCGGCTACGGATTCGGAAACGTGACGTTTCAAGCGGCCATGCTGAAAACAAGCCCTTCCGATATGGTTGGAACAACGTCCGGTTTGTTTCAAACCTGCCGTTATTTAGGGTCGATTTTGTCATCTGTCATATTGGGCATCCTTTTTGGAAAAGAAATTACCGCAGGCCATTTTCATATGCTCGGCACAATCCTGATCATTGTCGGAGTCTTAAGCCTGCTCATGGCATTCCGGTTTTCGGTATTGCTGAAAAAGGCGTCATAAAACACGGCATATTTATGAAAGAGGCGGACGCGGTCTGTCTCTTTTTTATGTGTAATGTGTTCAAATATAAAAACAAAGATTGTAGACAACGTCCAATGCTATTGGTTTAATTTTCCGATATATTATGTAACATGAGATGTGAGGAATTCGTACATACAGGAGGGGAAAGATGAAGAAGCCAAAGCAGGTTTACAGTCGGCTGAGCAATGAAGATTTGCTGCCTTTAGAAGACGGAAAACGGACGTGGAAAGCAGTGAATTTTGCGTCCATTTGGATGGGCTGCATTCATAACATCCCGACCTATGCGACGGTGGGCGGGCTGATTGCGATCGGTCTTTCACCATGGCAGGTTCTCGCCATTATTGTGACAGCTTCGCTCATATTATTCGGCGCTCTTGCCTTAAATGGGCATGCAGGCACAAAATACGGGCTCCCGTTCCCGGTGATTATCAGAGCGTCTTACGGAATATATGGTGCAAACATTCCGGCGCTTCTCAGGGCGTTTACGGCGATTATGTGGCTCGGAATTCAAACCTTTGCAGGAAGCACCGCTTTACACATTTTACTGTTGAATCTTTGGCCGGGCTGGGGAAGCATCGGCGTCGGATGGAATATTTTGGGATTGCGCCTTTCTGGCCTGCTTTCTTTCATTTTCTTTTGGGGCATTCATCTTCTTGTGCTTCGGCATGGGATGGAATCAATCAGAAAGTTTGAGGTTTGGGCAGGTCCGCTCGTTTATCTTGTTTTCGGCGGCATGGTCTGGTGGGCCGTTGATATCGCCGGCGGGCTCGGTCCGATTTATTCTCAGCCGGGAAAATTCCATACGTTTTCAGAAACATTCTGGCCGTTTGCGGCGGGAGTGACGGGGATCATCGGCATATGGGCGACGTTGATACTGAACATTCCCGATTTCACCCGGTTCGCAGCATCACAGAAAGAACAAATCCGGGGCCAGTTTTACGGGCTGCCGGGAACTTTCGCCCTGTTTGCCTTTGCAAGCATTACGGTGACGTCGGGATCACAGGTCGCTTTCGGAAAACCGATTTGGGATGTCGTCGAGATTTTGGCCGAGTTTGATAATCCTTTCGTCATCGCTCTTTCGGTCATTACGTTCTGCATCGCCACCATCTCGGTGAATGTGGCGGCGAACATCGTTTCTCCGGCATATGACTTGGCGAATGCTCTGCCGAGATACATTACATTTCGGCGGGGCGGGTATTTGACGGCCATTCTCGCTTTGTTTACAATCCCGTGGAAGCTGATGGAGAGCGCCACGAATGTGTATGCGTTTCTCGGCTTAATCGGCGGCATGCTCGGACCTGTAGCCGGTGTTATGATGGCTGATTATTTTATCGTCAGAAAAAGACAGCTCGCTGTAGAAGACCTCTATTCAGAAACAGGGCGCTACACTTATTACAAAGGCTACAACTACCGGGCATTTGCCGCAACTTTGATCGGCGCGTTTATATCCTTAATCGGAATGTACGTGCCCGCGTTCAGCAGGATTTACGACATTTCGTGGTTTGCGGGTGTACTGGCATCATTTCTAAGCTACACGGCACTCATGTACCTTCACCCGCCTTATACGCAGGCAGTGAAAGAAATGGTAAGGGAGAGCGCCGCTGAATAAAAAAGAAGCCGGGCGCAGCACCCGGCTTCTTGTCATGTCAGTCTGCAATCGAGACGTTTCCGTCCGCTTCGAGCGGCGCTCTTTTTTTCTGGCTCCAGCCATACAGGAGCAAAGCAATCAGTACGATCAGCCCCGCTGCCAGATAAATCGTATGGAACCCTGCGGAAGCGACGAAGAGGCCGAATACATAAGATCCGCCGGCAATTCCGCTGTCAAAGAAGGTGAAGAATGTCGCCGTCGCAAAGCCGGAACGGTGGCCTGGTGAATTTTGAATCGCCAGCGTCTGCATACACGGCACAATCGATCCGTAGCCAAGACCGATCACAGCTCCTGATAAGAGAAGCATAAAGGCGCTGTTTGTCATAGAAAGCAGGCACAGGCCTGCGGAAAACACGATAATCGACGGATAGATGACGATTCCCGGTCCGACCTTGTCAAACAGCTTCCCTGTGAAAGGACGGGCCGCCATCATCGTCACCGCGAAACAAACGAAGAAATAACCGCTGACATCCAATAGATGAATCGTTTTTGCATAAACGGATAAATAAGACGTCACGCTTGAATAACAAAAAGAAATCGATAACCCGACAATCGCAATTTTAAGCGCGCCTTTTTCAAACATATCGGAGAAAGAGAAACGGAACACAGTCGTTCCGCTGTCATTTTTGCCCGGAACCTTAATCATTAAAGCGATCAGCAAGCCTAAAGAAACAAAAACGGCAAAAATCGTAAAGAATACGGGGAACGAAATCACCTTAACAAGACTCAAACCGAGAAACGGGCCAATCGCCATGGCAAGGTTCATAGACATCGCGAAATATCCGAGCCCCTCTCCGCGCCGTTTGACGGGAATGATGTCGGCGGCAATCGCCCCGGTTACCGTCGTTAAAATGCTGAACCAGATGCCCTGGAAAAAGCGCAGTCCGAGTAGCAGATAAAAGTTGTGGATCGGCAAATACAGAAAAGAAGATAAGGCAAACACAGCCAGCGACACAATCGTCATTCTTTTTTTCCCGAACCGTTCGATAATCGTCCCGGAAAAAGGCCGGGTAATAATAGCGGATAATAGGAAAAGGCTGATCAAAAGCCCTCCTTGTGATTCACTGCCGCCCAGCTCCTGAATCATATAAATAGGCAGCACGGCTAAAAACGTATAAAAGAACACAAATACAAATAAATTTACGAGCACGACCATAATAAAATCTTTGGTCCAAATCGAGTCAGATTTATTCAAAAGTACAGCACTTCCCTTTCTTAACACTTATTTAAAAACACATTCAGGAACTCAGAAAAAGCTTCCTTATCCCCGTCTTGGAAATCCGCAAGCATGTCTTTCTCGAACTTCAGCATCTCTTTATTGATGCCATCGTATTTCAATTCAGCTTCCTCAGTCAGGACGACGAGCTTCTCCCGCTTGTCTTCTCCTTGTTCCCGCTGAACCCAGCCGTTTTCTTCAAGGCGTTTGATCGTTCTTGTTACGGTTGGCGCCTCCACGTTTAAATAGGACCAGATCTCTTTTTGGGTCATTGGTCCGATCGTCTTTAAGCAATATAGAATCGACCATTGAGAGGAGTACAAGCCGAATGGCTCCAGCCGTTCATTGGCTTTTTTGGTGATCAGGCGGGCGCATTGATTGATTTGATGAATGAGGCGTCTGTTGACGTGGGTCATTTCCGTTCTCCTTCTGAAAAACTTACCTAAGTAACTAATTTCATTGTTTCATTCTACAGGAGGAGCGCGAAGATGTAAAGACCATGCGGCTCCCCTAATTAAAAGAAAATTGTGTTTCACCCCTTGTCCTCATTGAGTTTTTAGCATATTCCCAATGGAATGCTAATACACTGTTACAAACCTATCAAAGAGAGTGTTTGAGGTGAGGGATCGTGGGCATATTTCAAAAACCTACTTATATAATCGGACAACGAAGAAGCGACATCATCAGTGAATCTTTACAGAATACGGATCTCATTTCACACTTCTCACATCCAACTGGGGAGGTCGAGTGGTGTGCACGATTACATCAAAGAGCGAACAATCAAGATTGGAAAGTATATCGTGGAGACGAAAAAAACTGTTCGTGTCATTGCGAAGGAGTTTGGTGTTTCCAAAAGTACCGTACACAAGGATTTAACAGAGCGCCTGCCTGAAATCAATCCTGACTTGGCAAATGAAGTGAAAGAAATACTCGATTATCATAAATCCATCCGGCATTTAAGAGGAGGAGAGGCGACCAAATTAAAGTACAAAAAAGATGAAATTCTCGAAGGGGAGCCCGTTCAGCAGCCGTAATGTCTGACGTCTTCCTGCCCGTTTTATCTTCCCGGCATTTTTTCACGAATATCCGCAAAATTTTGTAAAGAACTTATGGAGAACAGGAGCTTTTTTTTGATAAATTATGATAATATATATAATTAGGGCACAATGTGGATATTTACTGTGAAACAGATGTCAAGGAGGATATAAATAGATGTTTGCAAGGGATATTGGAATTGACCTCGGTACTGCAAATGTACTGATCCATGTAAAAGGTAAAGGAATTGTTCTTAATGAGCCGTCCGTTGTGGCGCTTGATAAAAACAGCGGAAAAGTGCTGGCTGTCGGCGAAGAAGCCAGACGAATGGTTGGACGTACACCTGGGAATATTGTTGCGATTCGCCCGCTGAAAGACGGAGTAATCGCAGACTTTGAAGTAACAGAAGCCATGCTGAAGCACTTCATTAACAAACTGAATGTAAAGGGCCTTTTCTCAAAACCGCGCATGCTGATCTGCTGCCCGACGAATATTACGTCCGTTGAGCAAAAAGCGATTAAAGAAGCAGCTGAAAAAAGCGGCGGAAAGCATGTGTACCTTGAAGAAGAACCGAAAGTTGCCGCTATCGGCGCGGGTATGGAAATATTTCAGCCAAGCGGTAACATGGTTGTAGACATCGGAGGCGGTACGACTGATATCGCAGTTATTTCAATGGGCGATATTGTCACCTCCTCTTCTATTAAAATGGCTGGGGATAAGTTTGACATGGAAATCTTAAATTATATCAAACGCGAGTACAAGCTGCTGATCGGCGAACGTACCGCTGAAGATATTAAGGTGAAGGTTGCAACGGTTTTCCCAGACGCACGTCATGAAGAAATCACCATTCGCGGCCGGGATATGGTATCCGGTCTGCCGAGAACGATTACGGTCAACAGTAAAGAAGTCGAGGAAGCCCTTCGTGAATCAGTCGCTGTCATTGTGCAGGCAGCCAAGCAAGTCCTTGAAAGAACACCGCCTGAGCTGTCCGCTGACATTATCGACCGCGGCGTCATTATTACCGGCGGCGGAGCGCTGTTAAACGGCCTTGACCAGCTGCTCGCTGAAGAACTGAGGGTTCCGGTGCTTGTCGCTGAAAACCCGATGGACTGTGTTGCGATCGGAACCGGTGTAATGCTTGATAACATGGACAAGCTTCCAAAACGCAAACTGAGCTGATTATAAAACCTCATTCTGAAAAAGAATGGGGTTTTTTTCGTAAAACCCTTCAAGAACAGATCGGAAAAACCGATATTATAGTAAAATGCTGACTTTCATTATAGAACAAACGTTCCGATAAAACAACTGGAAAAAATGCTATTTTAGAGGTGGAAAACTTGTTAAAAGGATTATATACCGCAACGTCCGCAATGATTACACAGCAGAGAAGAACGGAGATGCTGTCGAACAACATCGCCAACGCAAATACGTCAGGCTACAAGGAAGATCAAGGCTCCATCCGCGCTTTTCCCGAGATGCTTTTGAGCAGAATTGAAGGCGACAAAAAAACGAAGATCGGTTCTGTTAATACAGGTGTTTACATGCAGGAGCTGAAACCGCTGTTTACACAGGGGAGCCTGAAGACGACCGATCAGCCGACGGATATCGCGCTTGTGGAAAACCAGGTTCCAAAGAATGCACAAACAAATGAAAACGCTGAGCTGTTTTACCCCGTTCAAACGGCGTCCGGCGTACGTTATTCAAAAAGCAGCACGTTCTCATTAAATGAAAACAATCAGCTTATGATTAACGGAAACCTTGTTTTATCAACAACGGGACAGCCCATCGCGGTCGATAACGAAAAGTTTGCCGTTTCAGAAAACGGGACGGTTACAACAAACGGACGTACGGCGGGACGGATTGACATCAGAATGGAAGAGGACGTGCGCAATCTGAAAAGGGACGGCAATGACTTATACAGTACGGCCGACGGCGCCGATCTGCCGAGCGCAGCGGCAAATCCGCAAGTTTCCTATTCATTAAAACAAGGCGTCTCAGAGCTTTCCAACGTAGATGTGACAAGCGCGTATACAGATATGACGGAAGCGTACAGATCCTTTGAAGCCAATCAGAAAGTCATTCAGGCGTACGATAAAAGCATGGATAAAGCCGCTAATGAAATCGGAAAAGTGTAAGTAAGAAAATGGGGGACATTCAATTATGATGCTCAGATCAATGCTGACGGCTTCAACAGCGCTGAATCAGCTTCAGCAGCAGATGGATACAGTCAGCAGCAACCTTTCAAACAGTGATACGACAGGGTATAAAGCGAGGGATTCCCGCTTTTCCGAGCTTGTCAGGCAGCAATTTAACCAGATAGATGACAAAAATGAGAATACGGCAAAAGCACGGAAAACACCGCCCGGCCTGCGTCTCGGCGTCGGAGCGGCCATGACGCCACGGATGGACTCAGGACAGGGAAGCATTAAAAAAACCGACCGTGACCTTGATATCGCATTTACATCTCCATATCAATACCTTCAAGTAGATGCGGGCGGCCAGCGGCAATATACAAGAGACGGCTCACTTTATTTAAAGCCGGCTGCCGGAAATGATCGTCTTCTTCAGCTTATGACGGCGGGCGGCAATCCCATCCTCGATGAGAATGGAAAGGCCATCCAAATCGACAGTTCATTGAACCAGCTGAAGATCAGCAAAAACGGAACGCTGACGGCTTCTGACGGGAAAACGGGCGGGCGGTCTCAGTCCTTTAATCTCGGTGTCGTCAACGTCAACAATCCTCAGGAGCTTCATGCAGAAGGAGACAATCTGTTTTCTCTGAACGGCAATCAGGCTGCAGCGCTTGAAGAGCTTACCGGAGCGAACCGGCAGGCGATCAGCATTGAGCAGGGAGCGCTTGAAAATTCAAATGTCGATATGTCGAAAGAAATGACAGACTTAATTGTATCCCAGCGTTCCTATCAGCTAAACAGCCGGACGATTACCATGGGAGATCAAATGCTTGGATTAATAAACTCAGTCAGATAAGAAGAAGGGGCGTTTTGATCAGCCGCGCATGATAAAAAATGCGGCTTTCTCAAAATCGCCCTTCTTTTTGTAGTATTCCGTAATGTCCTCCAGCAGCACCTCTAAATCCACCCAAGCCTCAATCTTTTCCAGCTCCAGCACGAGCTTTTGCAATTTGTCGTAAGGGTCTTGCTGAGATGTGTAAAGCGTTTCAAGCGTGACCAGCTTCAGCTTCATGATCCTGCTTTGCACCCTTTCAGAAATATCTAACCCCTTTTGCAGCACGGCATGTCCTTCAGCAGATGAACCGGTTTTGAAAAATGATCTGACCGCTTCGTATACACAATGAAGATAGGAAACGGGTGATTCCTCTTCGAAGCGCTGATTTTCCAACACCTTTTTGTAGCAGCGAAGCGCCTCTTTATCTTTTTTTTCGGTGGTTTTCAAGAAACCTAAATTATAATAAGCATGGCACAGCAGGTTATTGTCATTGATCTGGGCTGTTTTTTTTATGGAATCATTGAAGAGCTGTTCTGCCTCTTCATAGCGCGCCTCGTCAATGTAATTGACGGCGAGCAGCAGCTGGCAGCTGAGGACTTTTTTGATGTATCCGAATTGATTTTGATAGATCTTTAAGGCTTTATTGACATATTGAATAGAAAGCGGAGGTGACTTCATCATATAATAAGCGCCGGCGGTTTTATAATAAAATTCAGCGGCTTCAAACCGGTCTTTAATGGCCGGCAGATGCTGTTCAGCTTCCTTAAAGCGGCAAACCGCACGATTCGGAGCGGCATTCACCATATCGAATAGCCCTTTGAAAAAATAGAAATAATAAGTTAATTCGCGATCCATTTCATCCTTGTGCGCCTTCAGCTCACTGAAAAGCGCCTCGAGGCCGTCTTTTTTCTCAAACAGCAGCTGAAAACGTGAGAAAAACAGCCGGTACCTGATCCAAAGCTTTGTATTCTTTTTTATTTTGTGAAGATGCTGATTGATTTTTTTTTGAAGGGAGCAGGCAAGATCGAATTGGCGCCTTCCCATGGCTGTATACCATTCATTCAGCATCGTCAGCATTCGTTTGTCAGTAAACTTAGCAATCATCTTCCAACCTCTTTGCATATGGTAAAAATCTATATTTATCATAACACATTAATGGACGAGGCTCATTGCCAGCTGGTTACAGTTTCAGCTTCAGTTGAAAAAGAAATTGATTCATAATATACTTCCAAATGTACAGGTTGGTTTACACGTATACCTTCTATACATACTATTGTCGATGAAGGAGATGTCAAGAGAATGCTTGATACTCAGCAAATTAAAGAAATAATTCCCCATCGCTACCCATTTCTGCTCGTAGACAGAATTACAGAAGTGGAAGAAGGCAAACGGGCGGCGGGATATAAAAACGTAACGGCCAATGAAGAGTTTTTTAACGGCCATTTCCCTGAATATCCGGTCATGCCGGGTGTATTAATCGTTGAGGCTTTGGCTCAGGTCGGAGCGGTGACAATGCTGATAAAAGAAGAAAACCGGGGCAGACTGGCGTTTTTCGCGGGAATTGATAACTGCCGTTTCAAAAAGCAGGTAAAGCCGGGTGACAAGCTTGAGCTTGAAGTTGACATCATTCGTGCACGCGGTACGATCGGACGCGGAAAAGGCGTTGCCAAAGTTGACGGCGAAGTGGTTTGCGAAGCCGAATTAACCTTTGCGCTTGGTGAATAAGCAGGACTGAAAAACAAACAAATGGGCTTTTGAAAAGCCCATTTTGTGTGCAGAAAGGGGCGAATAGGATGTGGTCAGAATTTAAAAGCTTTGCGATGCGCGGAAATATCATGGATCTGGCAATCGGTGTCGTCATCGGCGGCGCTTTCGGCAAGATTGTCACATCGCTCGTTGAGGATATCATTATGCCGCTTGTCGGTCTGCTGCTTGGCGGTCTTGATTTTTCAGGGCTTGCAGTGACATTCGGTGATGCCCACGTTAAATACGGAAGCTTCATTCAAACGATTGTCAACTTCTTCATTATTTCATTTTCTATTTTTATCGTGATTCGGACATTAGGCAAGCTGAGACGTAAAAAAGAAGCTGAAGAAGAAGCGGAGGAAGCCGAAGAGGCAGATCAGCAGACAGAGCTGCTAACCGAAATCAGAGATTTACTTAAACAGCAGGCACATGACAACGAAAGAGGATAGGCGCAAAAAAAGGCTGGATGATCGACGTCCGGCCTTTTGCTGTCTTTATAATTTTTGTTTAAACGCTTCAATTAAGCGGCTGCCTGTGTAGCCCTCTTTCACGAGCGACTCCAAAATGCTTTCCGATCCCGGATGATTTCTCGAGACCATTTGACCGTAAATTAAGACTGAAATGCTTCTTTCCAGTTCGACGATGTTTTTTATGCTTCCCGTCAGCTGAGCGGGACGGTTGCTCTTTTTCGTAATGGTGACAAACACTTTCGCTTCTTTTTTGCTTTGCATCAGCTGTTGAAAAAAGGAGAGGTGTTCGGCCGGGACAAGAGCTTCAATTAACCAGTGATTTTCACCGTCTTCTTTATTAATAATCAGTCCGTCTATAAGGGGAAACTGCTCAAGCGGCTGACCTTCTTTATCTAATCGTTCCACATTCAGATCAACCAGTTTAAAGGTTTTCATCTTTTTTCACCCCTGTTGCCATGGATTTCGTTCATTTATTATAACACATATCATTTTTGCCGGAAAAATCCTGCAAAACATGCCTCTTCTTCTTTTGTAGCTGTTGCACATTTAATCATTTCTATTTTTTCATTATAATGTAAAAGAATATTGTCATGGAGAGATGCTTATGAACCAATTGCGCCTGAAGGAAATCTATATAGAAGGGTACTCGCGCCGGGGACACGATAAGACTTACTTAGTATGCAAAAAGGAAGATTGTGAGGTGCATCTTAACAGGAAGGGAAATGTCGTATTTTTATATGAAACAAAGGACCGCATGGAACAGTATAAAATTCAGCTTTCACTGCCTGAAAAAAAGCTGAGTTTTCACTGGTTCGCATGGGACGGCGGAAGGTTTGTCCGCATGAGTGAGAATGACTGGTTCAGAACGAAATTATTCTCGCGATTTCTGAAAAATACATATTACATAGGCGGAAAAAAGCAGAAATTTTTTTTGTCAGAAAGAAAAGCGAAAACATAAGAACGGCCCAAGCAGAAAACACCATTTTCCGCTTTTTTCTTTTGGAAAGACATGTTCTACAATAGAGCCAGCCTCGAAAGGAGAGGAGGATACGGCTTGTTTAATCATGTAATGCTGGTCGGCCGGCTGACTAAAGATCCTGAGCTGCGTTTTACATCGGCCGGCACGGCTGTCGTCCATATTACATTGGCGGTAAGCCGCAGTTTTAAAAGCGCGTCAGGAGAAACGGAAGCAGACTTCGTCAACTGCACCCTCTGGAGAAAGACAGCTGAAAACACCGCGCTTTATTGTCAAAAAGGGTCAATAGTCGGCGTAAGCGGCAGAATACAGACGAGAAGTTATGAAAAAGCAGACGGCGTGAAAGTTTACGTAACTGAGGTAATGGCTGATACCGTTCGTTTTATGGATCAAAAACCAAGGGAACCGCTTGCTGAGTAACTTGCTTTTCCTCTCTTTTTCCCGCCTTAACGGCGGACCCCGCAATACCCCCTCGCATTCGCCAGTCGAAAGACTGGTTTTTTAAGTTTGGACTAAAAAATGGTTATAAAGAAGCAATTTCACTTAATAACACTTAATTTGATTGATTATTTTTAACTAAAAACTTATAATTACTTACAGATGAGTGAAGGAAAAGGAATGAGGACGTGTACCAAGAAGAAAGACTGATTGCGATTATGGATTATTTGAAACAGCATCAGCGAATTACGGCAGAACAAATTTGTTCGCTGCTCCGCATTTCAAGAGACACGGCCAGGCGGGATCTGGTGAAGCTGGAAGAGCAGCAGGCCATTATCAGGACACGGGGCGGCGCCATACTGCCGGCCAAGCATCAGGAAATACAAGGCTATTCAGGGCGGCTGAAAACCGTTTCTGAAGAAAAAAATAAAATCGGCAAGCTGGCCGCATCGTTAATCCATGAAGGCGACCGGATCATACTGGATACGTCGACAACCGTTCAGGCTTGCGCCGAGCATTTAAATGTCACCGATTGTCTTGTTATTACAAATTCGATCAATCAAGCGGAAATCCTCTCTGCAAAAAAGGGAATAGACATCCATTTGCTTGGCGGCAAGCTGCAAAAGGAACACCGGTTTTTATACGGCGCTTCCGTCGTAGAAAAATTGGGGGATTATCACGCCGATAAAGTGCTGATTGGCGTTGTCGGCATTTCAGAGCACGGGCTTACCATTCCGCATGAAGAGGACGGCATGGTCAAGCGGAAAATGATCCGGCAGGCGAAGCAGGTGATCGTTTTAAGTGATCATTCCAAGCTTGGCCGTACGAGTTTTTACCAATATGCATCATTAAGCGAAATTGACCTGCTGATTACGGATCGGCTGCCTGATCAGGATTTTTGCGATTTGCTCAACCGGCACGGCGTAGAATTGCTTGTAACTGATTCTGAAGAAGAGGATGAGGACATGTGAAACTGATTGCCATTGATTTGGACGGCACACTGCTGAACAGCAGGCACCAAGTGAGCACTGAAAACGAGCAGGTTTTAAAAGAAGCACAGCAGGCAGGGACCGAAATTGTCGTTTCAACCGGACGCGCTCATTTTGACGTGTTGTCCATATTTGAACCGCTCGGAATAAAAACGTGGGTCATCAGCGCAAACGGGGCCGCTATCCATGCCCCTGACGGAAGCCTGTACCACTGTGAAACGATTCAAACGTCAAGAGCCCGTGATATTTTGTCCTGGCTTGAAAACGAGGAATATTATTATGAGGTATTTACGAATCAGGCCATCTATACGCCTGAAACAGGGCGGCAGCTGCTTGACATCGAGATTGACCGGGTGAAAAGCGCCAATCCTGACACTGATCTTTCCGTTTTGCAGCAGGCGGCAGAGGTGCAATACAGCCAGTCCGGTTTTGCTTACATTCAATCATACCGGGAGCTGTTTGAGACAAAAGAACATCTGGAATTCTACAATATCCTTGGTTTTTCATTTGACGAAAAGAAGCTGAAAGCGGGATGGGACCGATTCCGAGATCAAGAGGACCTGACTTTGGTCAGTTCAGCAGACCACAATTTTGAGCTGTCCGCCCGGAACGCTTCTAAAGGGCAGGCGCTCAAACGGCTGGCAAAAAGGCTCGGCATACCAATGGCTGAAACAGCAGCAGTCGGTGACAGCTTAAATGATTATTCAATGCTTCAGGCTGCCGGAATAGGGGTGGCGATGGGAAACGCGCGGGAAGATATTAAGGAAATCGCTGACGCCGTCACATTGACAAATGACCAAAACGGCATCGCGTATATGATAAAGAATTTACTGTAACAGGTTTGGCTATACTGTTCATGACTGGCGTGACGCATTCATGGCAAATGCGGCGTAACAGTAAGGACGTATAAAAGGCCGGCTCTCAATTAGAGAGCCGGCCTTTTTGTCATCAGTGTGATTGCGCCGAGGCGCTGAGTGTAAATAATTCTTCAAGCTCTTCGGACGAAAGCTCGGTAATCCAATTCTCACTTTGGATAATCTGGTCATTCAGTGTTTGTTTCGTTTCAAGCATCAAATCGATTTTTTCTTCAATTGTCCCCGTTGTAATTAATTTATGAACGTGGACAAACCGCTCCTGACCGATTCTGTAGGCGCGGTCAGTTGCTTGATTTTCAACCGCGGGATTCCACCATCTGTCATAATGGATGACGTGATTGGCGGCCGTGAGATTCAGTCCGGTGCCGCCTGCTTTCAGTGACAGGATGAGCGTCGGATACTCCTTCTTTTGAAAGCGTTCAACGAGAGAATCGCGTTCCTGCTTGGAAAGGCTCCCGTTTAAAAACTGAACCGGTTTCCCGAATGTTTTTTCCAGAAGGCGTTTCATCATGTTGCCCATCTGGATGTACTGGGTGAAAATGAGACAGCTTTCGCCCTGTTCCCGGATAGCCGCCATCAATTCAAGCAGCTTTTCCAGTTTTACGGATCTCCCGGCTAACAGTTCGGTCTGCTCTTCCTTTAAATAGAGTGCGGGATGGTCGCATATTTGCTTCAGTCGCCCGAGCATGCTCAAAATCAGTGCTTTCCGCTGCATGCCGGTTAAAGAAGCCATATGCTCAAACGTATCTTTGACAAGCTGTTCATAAAGCGACGCCTGTTCGGCAGACAGCGGAATGAATTCTTTTTCTTCAAGCTTGTCAGGGAGATTGAGCGCCACTTCTTCATCGCGTTTTGTCCGCCGCAATAAAAACGGGCGGATTAACTGCTGCAGCTGCCCGATTCTTTTTTCATCCCGGTCTTTTTCAATCGGCAGGACATAGCGTTTATGAAAGCCGGTCAGGCTGCCGAGATATCCTTTGTTCATAAAATCAAAGATCGACCAAAGCTCTGTCAGGCGGTTTTCCATCGGGGTTCCGCTCAGCGCGATATGATGGACGCCTCTCAGCTTTCTGATCGCGCGTGACTGTTTCGTGTGTGCGTTTTTAATATTCTGTGCTTCATCAAGACAGATTGTGCTCCACGTCACGGAGGAAAGCTCCTCGTGATCGGCGTGCGACAAACCGTAAGACGTGAGGACGACATCCGCGTCTTCATAAGCTGCGGCAAACGTATCTTCCTTCGGGCGGCGCGGCCCGTAATGGAGCGCGGCTTTCAGCTGCGGCGCAAACGTCTGAAGCTCACGCTGCCAGTTGCCGAGCACCGATGTCGGCGCAATGATCAGGGCCGGTGTTTTTTGCCGCCCGCTCTCCTTCACATGGAGAAAATAGGCGATCATTTGAATTGTCTTTCCAAGACCCATATCATCGGCGAGGCAGGCGCCAAAGCCGTTCTCCCGCAAAAACAGGAGCCAGTTCATGCCGTATGTCTGATAAGGGCGGAGCTCACCTTGAAAAGCCGGGCTGACTTCATGCTCCGGAAGATCCGCCGCGTTCGTCAGTTTACGAATCAAGCTTCTAAGCTGCTTTGACAGTTCAATTTGAATGCCGGCAAACGCTGACGAGTCAATGAATTCAGCGTCCTCGGCTCCGCCTTCATTCTGATCCATCAGCTCGCGTGCCAATACATCGGACATATGAAGGCCTTCTGATTCCGCTTTTTCCATCAGCTTTTTCATCTGTTTAATGAATTGCGGATCAATTTTCACCCACTGACCGCGTATATTGACAAGCCGCCTGTTGCTTGCGACAAGCTCATTAAACTCATCCTCTGTCAGCTCAATGCCGTTTGTGGCGAACCGCCAGTTGAAATCCAGCAGCGCGTTCATGCCGACGAAGGACTCGCCCCGCGGCGCGGAAGACACTTTCGCTTTAAGCATCATATTGCTGTCTCTGACAATCTGCCACCAGGATGGGAGGAGAATCTCCACACCCATGTCGACAAGCGTCTCACTCGCTTCCGATAAGAAAATCCACGCCTCTTCCTCAGAAATGAGGGTCGTCCCCGAATCAAACGAAAGCCAGGGGACCGTTCTGTGAAATCGGTCCTGTTCGCGCGCGATTTTGCCGCTGTACGCCTGCCACAATTTTTTCAGTCCCTTCAATCCGTCGAAAAAGGTAATGCCGCCGCTTTTTTTATCACGTAAAAACACTTCGATTTTCCAGTCGTCACCGTCAAAATCAGGCTCGTTTAACCGAAGCCCGACGGTAAACGGCGTCAGGTCGTCATGCCAGCCGATCCCCTCCAGAAAATCATCCTCATCCAAAAAGGACCCTCTGAACGTATGAACCGCCGGCGACCGGGTTTCGATATTCTGCCATTTTTTCCGGAGGTCATCATGATACTGAATGTAGTCCTGAACGGCGGCGGAAAACCAATCTGCCGTAAACCCTTCCAATAGCAGCTCACGATCCTTCCAGCGCAACACTCCATTTTTCCATGCTTCATAATCCGGCAGAAAATCGCCGTCCGCGATAAATTCATATATGGTGGAAGCCGCTTCGATCAATGGCTCCGTTTCTTTTGTCAGCTGTACGGTACTGAATGAGTTGAACGAGTTTTTGCCGAGCAGCTCGACCGTCATCCACGGGCTGAGCAAAACCGCCGGGGTGCCGATGAAGCTGACGTCTTCAAGAAACGTTCCGTAAAATGTGGACTCATGCCACTGGAACAAATGGGTCTTCATTTGGCTGAGAGTAAGCGGCTGTTCTTTTTCATCATAGCTTGACAGCGTAAATGTCCAATCTTCCATTTGTTCAACATGAATGAAAATCTCCTTAAGACTCGCCATCAATCAACTTTCCTTTCTGCAATTCTTCTTGAAGGGCGCGGAGCCGTTTGTAGCTGCCGCTCAGCTGGTTGATATACCGCTCCCATACCTGCTGTTTTTTTGCCTTTTTATATAATGTCCGCAGTTTTTTCAAATGGCGGGCAGCCTCTTTGTAAGCATTGCGGTTTTTTTGGTCGATAAAAAAGGCGGCCGCTCTGTGATAGGAGGGGATGAGAGCTTCCGGATCGTTTGCGGCAATCTCCTTAAGAATGTTCTTTTCAATTTCCCATACGGAAAAGCCGACGAGGCTGTGAATCTCCACCCACTCCGCATACCGCCGTTTTTCGTACAAGTACTGGCTGTATTCTGTAAACGTATAGGGAAGGCAGCCTGAAGCAAATCGTTCAAACAGCGAATCGTCATGAGAATGCTTGGCATAGTCTGACAGCATGACAAACAGCTCGCCTATACACTCGCGCATTTCTTTAAACGGCTTATCAAGCTTCGTATAATTCACCGCCAGGGGTTCGATATGTCCGTACCATGTTTTCAGCCGCTTCCAGTCTTTTTTCGCGCCAAGCTCACTCAGCCATTGGAACGTATACGGCAGCGCGTCAGGTGGAAAGCGGGTGATTTCTTCAAACACAGCTTCATCGTCTTTCTGCAAAAACGCCAAATGAAGCCTTCCGAATCGCACTTCAGGTGAAAAGCGGCGTCCTGCTTCTTTTGCGAGAATTTCCTGTTCACGCGCCACCCATTTCGGCCGGTTAAGAAGTGCGCTCCAAATTTCACCGAATACCCGGAGGCGTTCATATTGGAAGAGATCCTCCTTAAACAGCAGCTTGCGCAATACAGGGGGTGTCCGATCCAAAAAGGGATCAAGCGAAAAAGACAGGGCGTACGTTTTCAATCTGTCAATGGAAGTGTAAATCGTATCCATCAGCTGCTCCACATACGGATTCATGCTGTAGAAATCTTTCTCGGCATCCAATTTGCCTGACTCCATCAGCGTAAACATGTGAAGCCAGACGGCAAGAGCCGAATGTATTTGATATAAGCTTTTCAGCTCGGGTTTTTTCGGGGCATGTTTTTTGAGCGCTGACAGGTAGCCGTAGTAAAGCCCTTGCATCGTTTGGCTTCCGTCCGGCGTCCGCGCTTCCCACAGCGAGTATTCAGATTCGAAAAAAGCCAGCCAGCTTGACAGCGACTCTTCATTAGGCAGCACCTTTTCCTGAAACTGCCGGCGGATGAGCTCCTTGCTTTCCTCAAGCTTTTCTCTCTCAAGCCAATGCTCCGTAAAGGAACCGACCCGCTCAAACATTGCATATACATATAAAAAAGCGGCCAGCACGTGGCGGCAGATCGTGTCTGATGGGCATGAACAGCCGCTTTTCACGATAAGAAACAAGTTCAGCGTGACCCGCACAGGCATAACGTCCCGGACATAAGCAGAAACCTCTGTCGGGCCTGCTGCCTGTAAACGATAGACCGAATCCTGCCGATATAAAATGAGTGCCTTTTTAATCAGCTGAACATTTTCTTCGTTGTAAGGGAGAAGTTCCTTCAGCTGTTCAGCCGCAGCCAGCACATCTTCTTTAGAAATCATATCCTGAAGCATGATTATCGCTCCTAACCGAGTCACAAAATAAAAAGATTCCAATTCCTCTATTATATCGCAACACGTGGCCGGGAAAAAGTTTTTCCTAAAAAAGGACATAAAAACCCGGATGTGTCGAATGATGTATTAGAGATTGCAAAACAGCATCCGACAGCATATAATAATCTTGTTTTCAATTTAATGGAAGACGAAAGGAAACGAATGATGAAGAACACGAAGTTAAATCAAGAGGAGTTTCTGAAGATTTTAATGCATGCGCACGACATTGGTGAGCAGTCCTCTGAGATGACCACAAAAGAAATGCTTGAGAATTTGATTTCTCATATTAAAAATGGATATGCAACATAAAGGTCCCGCGAGCTTAAGCTTCGGGATTTTTTTATTGAATAAATTCCGAATAACAAAAAATAAAGCCGTGGTCATATCAGTTTGTGAAGCGCTTACAAGAATAATCGGAATAGAAGCAATTGTCTATATTTGTCGAATGTTGTCACTTGAAAAGGTTAGAAATGGCGGTTCAAAGCTGTATAATCATAATTGGAAAAAAGTTAATTGGAGGGAATAGGAATACATCTCAATGTATCAAGCTGATATGGAGGTTATATGGGAGAATCTAAAAGCTTAAAGGAAATCGTCTCAGTACTGCGAAAGCGTCTGCTGCTTATACTTATCATAACCGCAGCGGCTGTTGCCGCAGGCGCATTCATCAGTTTCTTCGCTCTTACGCCGGTCTATGAAAACTCAACCCAAATATTGGTCAATCAATCAAAAAACGATCAGAAAGAAGTCCAATTTAATGACGTTCAAACCAACCTCCAATTAATCAACACGTATAATGTCATCATTAAAAGCCCGGCCATTCTTGATGAGGTGATCAAAGACATGAATCTTTCGATGACTTCAAAAGAGCTGGATTCTAAAATCACGGTATCCAGCGAGCAGGATTCCCAAGTCGTGACGATCGCGGTGCGGGATACGGATGCAAAACGGGCGGCTGATATGGCAAATACGGTTGCTTCAGTCTTTCAGCACAAGATCACATCCATCATGAATGTGGACAATGTCAGCATTCTTTCAAAAGCGGAAGTGTCGGACAGCCCCTCACCTGTGGAGCCTAAACGCAGCCTGAATATCGCGATTGCGTTTGCACTTGGGCTGCTGGGAGGGATCGGCCTTGCCTTTTTACTGGAATATTTGGACAATACGATCAAATCGGAGGAGCAGCTGGAATCACTGCTGGACATCCCCATTTTGGGAACGGTTACTTCAATCAGCACCAAAGAAAACCCAGCCAAGAGCCTGAAAGGGGCTGAATCAAAACACGCGGGGAGTGAACATGTTGACGCGTAGAAAAAATAAGCTTAACAAACGCAGCGTGATCACGATGTCAGAGCCAAAGTCGATCAATTCAGAGCAATATCGAACCATTCGCACGAATATCGAGTTTTCTTCTATCGACACAGAAGTGAAATCGCTCATGATCACATCGGCCGGGCCGGAAGAAGGAAAATCAACAACGGCCGCTAATCTTGCCGTCGTGTTTGCGCAGCAGGGAAAAAAAGTGCTCTTAGTTGACGCGGATTTACGGAAACCGACTGTGCACTTCACTTTTAAATTGGACAACGGAACCGGCTTAACGTCGCTATTGTTAAACCAAATCCCGTTTAAGAAAGCCGTCCTGCCGTCCGGGGAAGCCAATCTTGATATTTTAACGAGCGGACCGATCCCGCCAAACCCGGCGGAGCTATTATCAACAAAGGCAATGAAAGCCGTGCTCGCTGAAGCCGGCGCCATTTACGATAAAGTGATTTTAGACACGCCGCCCGTGCTGGCCGCAGCGGATACAAAAATTTTGGGCAGCTATACAGACGGTTCTATCATGGTGATTTCAAGCGGAAAAACCGACAAAGAAAAAGCAGCCAAGGCAAAAGACGCACTTGTTTCATGCCGAAGCAAGCTTATCGGAGCAGTCATGAACGGAAAGAAACAAACGAAACACTCGGACTACGCCTATTACGGACACTGATGCCGATAATGGGCGCGGTCCGTTATTTTTAACAGCAAAGATAGGAGGGATTGAGGTTTGATTGATATCCACTGTCACATCCTTCCTTCAATAGATGATGGCGCGGCGCATGAAACAGAAAGCTTAAAGATGGCAAGAGAGGCCGTCAGACAAGGGATTGATACGATCATTGCGACGCCGCATCACATCAAAGGCAGGTATGACACTGACCGGAATACTGTCAGAGAAGCGGTCGGAAGGTTAAACAAACGTTTGAATAATGAAGGCATTGCGCTGAGCGTTCTTCCCGGTCAGGAAATCAGAATAGGCGGAGAAATGCTGCGTGATCTTCAAGGAGGCGCTCTGATTCCCCTGCATGATACGAAATATGTTTTGGCGGAGTTTCCGGCTGATCACGTTCCGGCCTATGCCGAAAGGCTTTTTTATGAGATGCAGCTGAACGGTTATGTTCCTGTCATCGCCCACCCGGAACGAAACAGAGAAATCTGCGAAAATCCGTCCGTGCTGTACAGTCTTGTGAAAAAAGGCGCGGCCGCCCAAGTGACGGCGGGGTGCGTTGCCGGAGCATTCGGGAGAAAGGCGAAGTCCTTTTCGCTTCGGCTCATTGAGGCCAATCTGATTCATTTTCTGGCATCGGATGCCCATAATCTCGGGACGAGGAATTTTTGTTATCAAGAAGCGCTTGGCGTTTTGGAAAAAGAGGCGGGAACCGAGCTGATTTACATGTTTGCGGAAAACGCGGCGCTTCTGCTGCAGAACAAATCTCTCTATAAGGAACCTCCGCTGCCCGCAGCACGGCGTAAGCGCTGGGGTCTTTTTTAATAAAAAACAAAGTTTCCCCGCATATATGTATGATTTTGTACCAGCCTCTGTTTCCTAGGAAGAAGCGGCTGTTTTGCAAGATCATCTTTTTATGCTTATGCTATTATCAGCGGCCGGAGCCGTTCTTACTACATATGACTGGGGATACGTCTGTCCGGCATTCAACAGAAGCCGGATTCATATGATAATAACGGTAAAGCTGCCAAGCAGCAATTTCTTAACGGTTGGGGGAACACGATGAAGATAACAGTGATCGGAACAGGCTACGTCGGTCTTGTGACGGGAGTGTCTCTTGCAGAAATCGGCCATTACGTAACATGCATAGATATTGACGAACGTAAAGTTGAGCAAATGAGAAAGGGATTATCCCCTATCTTTGAACCGGGCCTTGAAGATATGATGAAAAAAAATATCGGCCAAAGGCGGCTGATCTTTGAAACCAGTTGCGAAAAAGGGCTTGCGGAAGCCGAGGTCATTTTTATAGCGGTCGGCACGCCGCAAAAGGAAGACGGGCACGCAAACCTCACCTCTATTGAAAATGCCGCCGAACAGATTGCTGAACATATAGAGAAAGATGCAATCGTGGTGACAAAAAGCACGGTGCCCGTAGGAACGAATGACAGAATCGGTGAAATCATTCATTCACGCCTCAAAGCGGACGTGATGATTTCTATTGCCTCAAATCCTGAATTTCTGCGTGAAGGCTCTGCGATTCACGATACCTTTCACGGCGACCGCATTGTGATCGGGGCTGAAGATCTGCAAACGAGAGAAACACTTGAACGGGTTTTCGCACCGTTCGATATCCCGATTTATCATACAGATATCAGAAGCGCCGAAATGATCAAATACGCGTCAAACGCCTTTTTAGCGGCAAAAATCAGTTTCATCAATGAAATTTCTCATATATGTGAAAAAGTCGGAGCAGATGTTGAGTCAGTCGCTCACGGCATGGGGCTGGATAAACGGATCGGAAACCAATTTTTAAAAGCCGGCATCGGTTACGGCGGATCATGCTTTCCGAAAGACACAAACGCCCTCGTGCAAATTGCCGGACATGTGGCGCATGATTTTGAGCTGCTGAAATCAGTCATTAAAGTGAACAATAACCAGCCGTCTTTGCTTGTCGATAAAGTGCTGAACAGGCTCGGCGGCGTAACGGGGAAGACCATTTGCTTATTAGGGCTGTCTTTTAAACCGAATACGGATGACATGCGGGATGCGCCGTCTATCGTTATTGCGAATCGCCTGGCCGCCCTTGACGCCCGTATGAAAGCATACGATCCGATTGCTTCAGGGCGGGCGTCCCAATTGCTCCCTGTTGCGGTCGAATATCACGAATCCATTGAAGATGCTGTCAGAGGGGCGGATGCAGTTATGATTTTGACGGACTGGGAAGATATTAAACACTTTCCGTTAGCGTCCTATCATACGCTGATGGCCGAACCGATCATTTTCGACGGAAGAAACTGCCATTCTCTGGAAGAAGCGGAGCGAGCGGGCGTGGAATATGTCTCAATCGGAAGAAGAGCCGTCATTCCTGCAACATAATTGTGCACTTGACTGGCCGCCCGCGCCGTTCTTTTGATAAGCGTAAACGAGGGTGATACATAGTGAAAAAAATCGTTTCAATTGCCTGCGCAGATGGAAGCAAGCCGCCAAACGCTGGAAAAATCAGCGAGGCCGTTTTTAAAATTACACGTCCAAAAAAGCGAGAACGGAGCGGTATGGCTGTAAAAAATCGCACGGGAACCCTATTTCCCTAAACATGAACCATATCCGGCTGACGAGAGCGGCAAACCGATGAAATGGCTTGCCCTCCAAATCAATTTTGCCGAAATGCCGGAGCTTCCTTATTTCCCTGTTTCCGGTATTCTTCAGTTTTACGTATTCAGTGATGATGTCTGCGGCTGGATTTTGAGGACCAATGCGGCCAAACTGGTTTTTCGATCAAATACTTTGAGCATGTAACGGAAGATGAAACTGAACTCGTTGATGATTTTTCGTTTGTTCAGGTTAAGGAAGATGATGATTTTCCGATTTCAATCTGAGGCTGCAATCACCCCGGAACTGTCCGTTGAACGGGTGCGGCCGTCTGACTTTCAATTCGAGCAATTTGATGACGATGTGTATGACGAATATAAGGAAAGCGGATTCGGCCACAAAATCGGCGGATATGCTTCCTTTACACAAGTTGGTCCCCGGGAATCGCGAATTTCTTTATCGCACCTGATGATTTGAAGAAAAAAGACTTCTCAAGCGTTTTATACAACTGTGACTGCTCTTAATGCTTCACCCAAAGGGTCAGGGCTCCCGACAGCAGCGTCAGTAAAGGAAACAAGACAAGCCAAATGACAAAATCAAACCCGAAAGCCTCAAAATACAGCATAAACACAAACAATGATAACAAGACGGCAGACGGCATGAGCCACAAAGCATGTTTTTTGAAAATCAGCGTACCGATGATCCCGAATACAAAAATGGACAGAAAAGGATACACAACGAAAAACCACATCATAGGGCTGATAAAGGTCATGGTTTCGCACCTCGTTTCAAGACATAGCTATCAGCAAAGGAGACAGTAAATTTCTGTCTCTTTTTTTAGGAGGTTTATCACGGTCAATTATGATTAAAAAGCGCTTGTGAGAATGGATGACTTGTAAGTCTTTTGGCATTATATCTGAACATACCTCCTGATGAAAATAAGCCGTTTAACCTATTTAAGCCATCTTCTGTCTATTTTAAAATATAATATATGGAAATATAGTATGGAAAAGTCTGTGCTTTTCGTACGACTTTTTGAGTAAGACGAGGTGAAAAAAAGATGAGCCATTCAAGCACATTAAGCCATATTAACAGCACAATCAGCCATAAACTGGGTGAGATCGAACACCAAATAGAAAAATTAGAAGAAGCGAAGAAACATATAGAATCCCTGCAGGAGGAGGGCATGTCTGAAATCAAAGACATCCTCAGACCGCATCTGGATCATCATTGGACCGGTAAATTCGCTGAGGAATTTGATGAGCGGCGCGATCAGGCCCACACACAGGCATACAGAATCGTCGGAGACAAGTACGACGGTTATGTGTACCGAATCGGTTTAAAGATAACACAGCTTGAAATTGAAAAAGGAGGCCTCCTTGCCGCCAGAAGCATCGCGAGAGAGGCAGAGCACCTGATGACGCTCGGAGAAGAAGCCATTGACGCAGTAGGAGAAAAAATACAATCAATTAAAAGAAGCTGGAGTTGGTTTTAATGGCAGAAATAAAGCTGAAATACGGCGCGGTCATCAAACAGCTTGAGGCGGTCAGCCGCGCCCTGGAGGCTGTTTCCATCGCCGGTCCCGGGTCGAACGGAAAAAACAAGCTCGACTATACCTCGAAGTTTCATTCGCGCGAGGCAAAGCTGCATTCGATGATCGGCGAATATAAACAAGCCGTTCATAAAAACATTGCCGATGTGAAAGACAACGTAGATTCACTGAAAGAACAAGACGAGGCGATAGCCGTAAAATAGCTATAGAAAGGGCAGTCAGATGAGCAAAGTGTTTGAATCACAATCTTTAATTGACGAAGCCTCAAAGAGAAAAGAACAGTATGAAGCGCTTGAAGAGCAGCTGAATACGCTGAAACAAGCGTTTCAAGGCATAGCCGATCTGGATGGCGATTTTAAAGGAAAAGGCGCAGACAATATTAAAGATTTCTTTCAGGGACAAGCGGAAATCGCCGAAAGCTGGCTGACCCTTGTCTCCTCTCAAATTGCCTTTTTAAAAGGGATCTCAGGAGAGATAAAAGACCGAAACCTCAGTGATTCCTATGCAGAAACATCATTTCTGGAGCATGAGGCTGCCAACGGAGAGGCAAAAGCGTCAGAAATGATGTCGGCGCAAAAAGCCGAAGCCGATTCCATTTTATCAGGCATCCGCGATATTATTGCCTTAGAACCGTATTCACTCGATGAATTCGCTGATGACATGTCAAAGGCCCAAAACATCAGCCGGGACACCGTAACAGCGATTGAAGAGCTTGACCATTCCCTGACAGCGGAATATCAAAATTTAGAAGCTTTAGATCATGCCGTACTTAATAAATATTCTGTTTTAATGCAGGCGACTAGCAATGGGAAAAGCGCGTCCCCTATGTACTTTGACAAAAAAGCCTTCCATAGCAATGACATTTATAAAGGCGCCATAGAAGTTGAAAAACAAGGTGCTTCCTATATTGAGGCAAAAGCGCAGCAAGCCGAAGCCCGGCGGTTAAAAGAAAAGCAGGAAGCAGAAGCCAATAAGCCGTGGTACGAAAAAACATGGGATGGCATCTGCACCTTTACAGGCGAAATCAGCGGCTACTATGATTATAAAAGAGCAGCTGAAGGGATTGACCCGGTAACGGGAGAAACGTTATCCGCCGCAGAACGAATCACCGCAGGCGCCATGGCGGCAGCGGGCTTCATCCCGGTCGTCGGCTGGGCGGGCCGGGCCTTTAAAGGCGGAAAAGCCATATACAAAACCGGAAAAACCGTCATTGCAGCAGAACGCGCCCTCGCCGCCTATAAAACAGGCAAATCAATGGGCATCCTCAAAATGACGGAAATGGGCGCCTACGGCCTCGCCGCCTCAAACGGATTCACAGAAGCCGTCACAGGCCGGGATATGTTCGGAAATCAAGTGTCAGAAGAAAAACGGAAGCAAGGAGCGCTGGAATCTATTACCATGATTGGCGGTGCAGGTCTTGCTCATTACTTCGATAAGTTATATCAAAAAAATGCTCCACTAGTCAGTGAAGTTACTGCCGAAAAACCAGGCAGCAAAATTCCTGAAATTGGTGGGGAAGATAAAACCAGACTCCAATATTTAAGAAATAAATACGGAGTATTGTCTAAAGATGATTTACATCATCGAATTAATCTAAGGGCAGAAGTCATAAATGAGTTAAACAGAATAAAAGATTCCGGACTTACAAAGAAACAAAGAGGTCCAGCTATAGCCGGTGTATTAGATAAAAAAACAGGAAAATATTATTTTGGTATTAACAATATTGATGGAGTACCTCCCAAAATACTGCATCCGGTAATTCATGATAGAATAGTAAATATGCCTAAAGAGCTCAAAGAAGGCTATATAAAGACATCTGGAGCAGGTTCTCATGCCGAAGTTAATGCTCTGAATGAAGCTCTGCTGCAAAGAAAAGATGCTGATTTAAAAGATTTAATGATATATGTAGTCAGTGCTAAAAAAATCAACAAAAAGATGCCAGAAGGGGTTCCTATGCCTAGATGTCCGCATTGTGAATATATAACTCAAAATACAAATTATATTCCGGAGGCTTTAAAGTATGGAAAATGACTACAGTATGAGAGATATAAAAGAAAATGGCGTGGACTTTGAAGATTTATGGTTTTCTTCAGAAAGTGATGAGATTTTAGATAATCCTGAAGATGAAGGCGGCAAACCTTTTTCAGGTCTCGCTTATGAATTGTATCCTAACGGAAATATCATTTACTTCACTGAATACAAAGATGGCCTGGCTCATGGCCTGACCCGCGAATTTTTTGAAAATGGAAATAAAAAAAATGAAAAAAATTATCGCTATGGACAATTAAAAGGGATAAACGTTACTTGGTTTGAAGATGGTAGCAAGAAAAGTGAGCAACATTATGAACACTCCATACTTATTTCTGAAAAGCAATGGGATAAAGAAGGAAATGTAATACAAGAGTATAAAATAGATAAAAACAGTCCTCATTTCGAAATTTTAGAATCCCGCAGGGAAACACATAATCAGTTAGGCCGAGAGTGAGGTATCTTTTTTACTTTATGAAGTTAAACGAAGTTCATGATTTCAACGCAGAAAACAGTCACGAGTTTTTAGACATACAACTAGAACTAAAAAAACGAATCAATTTATCAAATACGTTTAACAAACATTCAATAAAAACATTTGCAGGTGTCGATTTAGCCTACTGGGAGCGGGACGGCGAAACGTATGGAGTTTGCAGCATCATCGTACTGAACGCTCAGACAAAAGAAGTGATTGAAAAAGTTCATAGTGAAGGCAAGATCAGTGTGCCGTATGCTGCCGGATTCCTTGCGTTTCGAGAGCTTCCCCTTATCATAGAAGCTGCTCGTCAATTAAGAACTGAACCTGATATATTTTTATTTGATGGAAACGGTTATCTTCATTATAACCATATGGGAATTGCAACACATGCTTCATTTTTTCTCAACAAACCGACTATAGGAATTGCAAAAACTTATCTCAAGATTAAGGGGCATGATTTCATTATGCCTTATAATGAAGTCGGAGCTTATACAGATATTATGATTGACGAAGAGGTGTATGGACGGGCAGTGCGAACAAGACAAAATGTGAAGCCGATTTTTCTGTCGTGCGGAAACTTTATAGATTTAGAAAGCAGTTATCACATTACAATGAGCTTGATTACGAAAGAAAGTAGGCTGCCAATACCTGTCCGTCTTGCTGATATTGAAACGCATGCACTGCGATCGCATTTTCAAAACAAATGATATCAATGACCTTGAGTGGCTTCTGGCTCTTCAAGGTTTTTGTTTGCTTTTATATGAAAACGAAAATTTATCTAAAACCTTTAGGACGTGAATAAATTGGCGTTTAGACTAACTGCCGCTCATCACAGCTTCAATTAAAAGTTCTATCGCCTGATGTTGAAATATAGAGGTTATCCTTTATTTATGGTTTATTACCTTTAAATTATGAAAGATTGTCATATGCTGGATTTAGGATGGTATCCTGAGGGGATGAAGCATGGTTATTTGATTTTAATCAGGATCTGCCGCAAATTTTTCATAAAACGAAAAACTTGCTGCCGGATGTTGGGTGGTATCCCGAGGGAGACCCGACAGGAAGCTATGGGATAGAGCTCATTAAAAACGAAGATTGGGAACATCCCTTAGAAGATGTAATGTGCAAAGAGCCGAACGAACTAGTGAAACAGCTGGATCGAATTTTTATGAAAGAACTTAATCATGAATACTGAAACAATAAAAAGCAGGCAGCGAAACCTGCTTTTTTTTCATGTCACTCCCGCAAAAGCTGAACGTGTGGGCTCCATCCATTAAACATGAATCAAAAAGTGGAAACGCACACCATCATAAACCAAAACGCCGGGCCGAAATAAACAATTATATATGAGGAATCACCAGCCCTCCGTATACGAAAGCCGCCACGATCAGAATCGCCGGGTGCCATTTTAATTTAGTTAGCGCAACAAGCGAAATGGCAGCAATAACCAAGCATTGAACCCAGCCGATGGCATGTATGCCGTCGGCGCCGATTTTGTACGTAAGAACAAGCATCATGACCGCGATCACAGGCTGAACGGCCAGAGTCATGCCTTTCATAACCGGGGATTGGCGGAAGCGCCGGATGATCCGCAGCAGCACGATCAGCGCGATGGCAGACGGCAAAACCGTCGCGGCCAGTGCGAGAATAAAACCCGGCCAGCTCCCTGCGCTATAGCCGACATAGGCCGCGATCTTTGTGGCGATCGGACCGGGGAGAGCATTGGCGAGCGCCAGCATATTGGAAAGCTCGCCGCCGGACATCCAGCCGTATTTATATATAGGGTCAAACATCAGCGGAATAGAGGCCGGACCGCCCCCGTACCCTAACAAATTCGAAATGAAAAAGGCCAGAAAGATATGAAATAATAGCATTATGCGGTCATCCCTTTATCTTTTTTCTTACGCGTCAGCTGTGCTTTCAGTTTAAAGTGAAAAGCGCCGTATGCGAGAAAAATAATAATCACAACGCCCGGATTAATGGATAATGTCTGCAGGCCGATAAACGCAATCGCAAAAAACAAAATGCCCGTCACCCAGCCGAACCCTTTGACGGCCTTTTGTCCGAATTCATAGGCCATGATGCCGAGCATGACAGCAATGACCGGCGTCACGGCTCCGATCATTCCTGCGACA
This sequence comes from Bacillus sp. ISL-51, assembly GCF_018613535.1. Lineage (GTDB taxonomy): Bacteria > Bacillota > Bacilli > Bacillales > Bacillaceae > Bacillus. Next base: position 294,623 of record NZ_JAGGQB010000003.1, on the reverse strand, counting down.
ACGGAGGAGCGGCTGATCACATTAACGGCCGCAAACAAAGCGACCATGGCAAAGCAGGTCGGCAAAATATGAGCGGCGACAGAAAGCGCGGCGCCAAGCGCTCCTTTTTGCTTGTAGCCGAGATATGCAGCCATTTTTGTGGCGATCGGACCCGGCAGTGCGTTTGCGATCGCTAAAATTTCCCCGAATTCATCATCATCTATCCACTTATATTTGTTCACGGCTTCATGGCGGATCAAAGGTATAACGGACGGGCCGCCCCCGAATCCTAATATGCCAGTGCGCACCATCGCCGCCGCAATGTCCCGATAGGGATGCTTCATTGATGTTTCCCCCTTACAATTTCATGCCCATTCTGCTTTTATATCGCTTAATCAGCATTTGACAATCGACACTGACGACGCCTTTTTGCGTATAGAGCCGCTTTGTCAGAAACTCTTCCATATCCTGATCATTTGCGAAAATGCCGTGCATATGCAGCTTGCTCGGTCCGGTCATATGGTAAAGGCTTGTGACCGCAGGCTCCTGCTCCAGCTTTAATGCCGTCGCCTCTAAATACTGCGGCTCCACCTCCACATTGAAAAATACAGACACATGACGGCCGATTTTCGCCGGATTAATGACGGCGGTGAATTTTTCAATCACACCGGCCTCCATTAAGTGCTGAATACGGTTTTGAACGGCTACCCGCGATAGATTAACCCGCTTTCCGAGGTCTGTATAAGAAATCCTGCCTTCCTCGTGCAAAATAGAGAGAATATTTTTATCCGTTTCATCAAGAACAAGATGAGGAATGCTGTATTCATGTTCCAAAGGCTTCACCTTCCTTCATTTGGATAGACAATATTTTATCATAGAACCTTTCGTTTTGAAGGTGTTGATTTTAATTTATTTTCGTAATGAAAAAATTTTAAGGGTGTTTTTTTCGAAAAGAAAAAGTATGTGAACTTATCTTTCAGGGAAGTTGATGCTGGGAGAGGAGCTTTTTTATACTGGAGAAAATTTCATATAAAGGGGCCGTGTCATGAATACTTCAACCATCGGGACGAAACAAATGGTCGTCAGTCCGCATTATCTTGCTTCCCAAGCGGGGGCAGGCATTCTGGAAAGGGGCGGAAATGCGTTCGATGCGGCGGTTGCGGTCAGCGCCTGCCTCGCGGTTGTTTATCCGCATATGACGGGGCTTGGCGGAGATTCATTTTGGCTTACATACCATCAAGAAACAGGCAGGATCAAAGCTTATAACGGCAGCGGGCGCTCAGGGAAGCATGTGACGAGAGAAACGTATAAAGACAGAGGGGCCATTCCGCTGAGGGGGATAGAAAGTGCAATTACCGTTCCGGGGATGGCAGACAGCTGGGATGCCGTTCTGACAGCATACGGGCGTCTGTCCTTGGCCGAGGTGCTGAAGCCGGCGCTCGATTATGCGGCGAACGGATTTCCCGTGTCCGCCGATCAATGCGCCCATACAGAACGAAATCTCGATCTTCTGTCTTCCATTCCGTATACTTCGGACATTTTTACGAGAAACGGAACAGCGCCCGTTCCGGGAGAGCGGTTTGTACAACGGGAGCTGGCGCAAAGCCTGGAGAAAATTTCCGAGAAGGGCCGGAGCGCTTTTTATGAAGGGGATATCGCCCAAAGCATCACGTCATTTCTTCAAAACAACGGCGGCCATCTGACGCTTGAGGACTTTAAAGCGCACCGCGGCGAATGGTCCGATCCGGTAACGGTTGATTATCGCGGATACAGCATCTGTCAGGCGCCTCCGAATTCACAGGGCTTTACGGGATTAATGACTCTGAATATATTAGAAAATTATGATTTTTATCATATTGAACATGGTTCGTTTGAATATTATCACGTGCTGGTGGAGGCGCTGAAAAAGAGCTTTCAAGATCGAAACGCGGTGCTGACGGATCCGGCGTTTTCCCATATTCCGCTTGACCGTCTGCTTGATAAAACGTATGCAAAGCAGCTTGCTGAAGAAATCGGCTATTTGGCTGCACCGGCCGAAAGCAGGCCGGTCGGCAGTGACACGGCCTATACCGCCATCGTTGATTCGGAAGGAAACGCCGTTTCATTTATTCAAAGCCTTTATTTTGAGTTCGGATCTGCTGTAACGGCAGGAGAGACAGGCATTCTGCTGCAAAACCGCGGCTCTTTTTTCTCACTGGATGAATCACACGTCAATACGCTTGAACCCGGTAAGCGAACCTTTCACACGCTCATGCCGGCGATGGCCTGCAAAGAGGGGAAGCCGAAAATTCTGTACGGCACGCAGGGAGGAGAAGGACAGCCGCAAACACAGACAGCGGTCATCACGCGCATCATTGACTATCAGATGGATCCGCAGCGGGCGGTCAGTGAGCCGCGCTGGGTCTGGGGGCGAACATGGGGAGAAGATTATGAAGGGCTGAGGGTGGAAAATAGAATCAGCCAGGAGACAACAGAAAAATTGAAACAAAGCGGCCATCATGTAGAAATCGTCGGCGATTTTGACAGACTCATGGGACACGCGGGCGCCATTGTCATAGATGAAGAGGGCTTCCTCCAAGGAGGAGCCGACCCGCGCGGCGACGGGGCAGCTGTCGGGATATAACGGCATCATACCGTCTCAGTTATTGAGACGGTACGGTTATTCCTTCCGCTTCGCATCTTATCCGATAAAAATACTGTAACACTTCATGTTTACCTTTTTTATCTACAGTAATGAATGCCCTGCCTCTTTGGTCGGGGGCTTTTCGATACCTTATGTTATGATAACAGACCCGATGTCTTAAAGCTTCGCATAAAAAGTGTTCTAATTGCTGCTTTGTTTTACTCCTTCAAAAATAACACTTATCCATTCATAAAAAATAGTATTATTCCAAACACAAAAATGAGGCCTATATTAAATAAATAAAGGATATATTGCTTCTCTTCCGGTCTGTACCTCCATTCCATAACAGCTCTTACGAGAAAAAATAAAGAAAAATACAAGGTGAGCAGAAAAATATTTTGATAAAAAACAATGATTACGAAATAAGAAATAATCATTCCAATTTCAATCCATTTATGAACCCTATTCACGTGTTCATAATGCCCGTTTTGTTTGGGGATGTTATATATCCTTCGGGCGGCATAATAAAAAACAGCAATGACGGCAGCTGCGGTCAGCAGGATGATAAAAATATGAAGCAAATCCATATCACTTACTCCTTTCCTGTCTTCTTTTATTTACGCATAACCATCTTAAAAGTTCTGCGCAATGCGGATAGGATGGATCTCAGAAGAAATGAAAAATATAAAAAGATGTAAAACGAAGAGATTCTCTGAATTGTCCAGGGGAGGTTATTGGAAAATAGCGAGCGGTTCAATGAAATTCCGTGATTGTTTTCTGGAAATACATACACTGCATATATGCCGACAGTTTCCCTATGTGGTCTGAACAGTCATCAGGCATGCTTCAGTTTGTTGATGATGAAGTGAAAAAAGAGCGGGACATTCCTGCCAGCTGGAAGCTCATTACGCAAATGCGTTTTGGCACCCTGTGCAGGGAGCGGGCATGCAGTTTAAAGACTTTGTAAATTTTATAAATAAGAGAAAAAAGCCCCTTTGTAAAAGGGGTCTTTTTGACTAGTTTCTTCTATTAAAATGGCGGTTGTTTCAGGTTGGACGAACAAGCGTATATTTCTCACCGAGTTTGGCGTACTCATTCCCCGCAAGCCTCGCTGCGGGCTGTAATGCATCAGTCCGTATGTAGCCTTTACCTGCATCGTATACTTTATCGTCTAAATGAAAACAAACGACTCTGCCGATGATGAGGTCAGTCGTGGTTTCCCCGCGGTCGTTTTGGAACGGAAGATGGTGCTCCAGTCTGCATTCAAATCTGACTTTTGCTTCTTTAATGCCGGGTACGCTGACACAGGCGCTCTCTGCAGCGGAAAGGGCTGTCAGATCAAGTTCACTGGCGTCAGGGTCAAGTCGTGCCGCCGTTTTGTTAATGTCCTCAATGATTGACTCATCGCTGACATGCACGACAAATTCCTTATTCGCCAGTGCGTTTCTGGCGGTATCCTTCTGTCGTCCGTCCTCTCTGCTGACAGAGATGGCAAGAAGCGGCGGATCTGCACTGACAACGTTATAAAAACTGAATGGCGCTGCGTTTATAGCGCCGTTAATGGATGAAAGCGTAGTGACAAATGCGATCGGCCGCGGTACCACGGTACCCGAAAGCAATTTGTAGATGGCCTTTCCGCTAAGTTCCTCCGCTCGTAATGTATACATGACATCGACCGCCTTTCTTGAGTATGAATTAATTATAACGAAAGAAAATCCAGAAAAACAACAAAAGAGACCGGGTTGCATATCTTATTTCGTGACATATATCTATATGAGGAAAAAGCGGAGGAAAAAAAAGGCTTCCGTTAGCCGGCAGCCTATATACAAACAATATTCGGTTTTTCACGGATTATTTGTAGGATTTTTTTACAACCCATATATTTCCGTCTTTCCAATACTCTGTTTTGCTGCAGTAATCGTCTTTTTTGCCGTTTTGTTTTTTCTTTTGAGCACGGTAAGGTTTTTTGTAAGAGCGTTTTTTGGAACGGCAATTTTTTTTATGGCTGCGGGATCTTTTGTGAGAACAGAAAGATTTTTTATGGCTGCGAGATCTTTTGTGAGAACAGAAAGATTTTTTATGGCTGCGGGATCTTTTGTGAGAACAGAAAGATTTTTTATGGCTGCGAGATTTTTTGTGAGAACGGTGCGATTTTTTATGGCTGCGAGATTTTTTCTTACTGCTTTTTCTGCTGTGCGGCTCTTGGTACAAATAACTTTTCAATCCCTCGTTGCTTGCGGATCTTACCGCTTCTTTGATATCAGAATGGGAATAGTGGCCCATTTTGAAACCTCCTCTTTGAAATTTAGTTTAAGGATGCGCTCCTTACTACCACATAGTACGCTGGGATGAAAAAAGTGTATAAGTGTTCTGCTGAGTTTTGTAAAAATGGAATAGCCTAAAATTCTGCAAGGGGGTTTACAGGTGAAAAACCAATCAACATTGCCTCTGTACCAGCTGTTTGTTCACCCGAAAGACTTACGGGAGCTGAAAAAAGACATCTGGGATGATGATCCGGTGCCTGCTGTGCTGAGAGTTAGACAAAAACGGCTGGATATTGATCTGGCGTATCGCGGCTCTCATATAAGAGATTTTAAGAAAAAATCGTATCACATCGCCTTTTATCAGCCAAAAACATATCGCGGAGCTAAAGAAATCCATTTGAATGCCGAGTACAAGGACCCGTCCATGATGCGGAACAAACTGTCTCTGGATTTTTTCGCAGAGCTTGGCACACTGTCACCGAGAGCGGATTTCGTTTCCATCCAAATCAACGGTAAAAATGAAGGGATTTATCTTGAGCTTGAGTCAGTAGATGAATACTTTCTGGCGAAAAGGAACATGGCCAAAGGCGCTATATTTTACGCAGTTGATGATGACGCCAATTTCTCACTCGTCAGCGACCTTGAGCGGGATACGAAAACATCACTTGAACTGGGATATGAAAAGAAAACGGGAACGGAAGAAGACGATTTCCGCTTACAGGATATGATCTATAAAATTAATACGGTGCCAAAGTCAGAGTTCAAGGCGGAAATTGTGAAGCACTTGCATGTGGATAAGTATTTGCGGTGGCTTGCCGGCATCGTCTTTACGTCAAACTACGACGGGTTTGTTCATAATTACGCATTGTACAGGAATCATGAAACAGGCCTGTTTGAAGTCATCCCATGGGACTACGATGCCACGTGGGGAAGAGACATTCACGGGGAGCGGATGGATGCGGATTATGTCAGAATCCAGGGGTTTAATACTTTGACGGCAAGGCTTCTGGATGAACCGTATTTCCGCAAAGCGTATCAAAGGATTTTGGATGAGACGCTCAAAACGCAATTTACAATTGAACATATGAAACCGAAAGTCATGTCGCTCTATGAGCAAATCAGGCCTTATGTTCTGAACGATCCTTATAAAAAAGATGAGATTGACCGCTTTGATCGGGAGCCCGATGTGATCTGCGAATATATTAAAGAACGGTCAGCCTTCATTATGAGTGAATTAAGACAATGGAATGTCTGAATTGGGCAGAAAGAAGGATTTTATACAAATAGGCTGGTGAAGCAGTTCCTAAAATAATCGGGATACGTATATATGCATTATGGTTTGCCAATATGTATAAATAACTAGGAGGACAATAGATGAGACGCAATACGAATCGGCAACGGTCTGATTACAACTTTCTAAATTCGATGGAAGGAAAAGTGATTACTGTCTACCGGGGAGGTCCCGAGTCTAAGACCGGCAGATTAGCAGATATCAAAACGGATTATATCGCTCTCCAGGTTGATAATAACATCATTTATTATCAATGGAAGCATGTCAAAAGCGTTACTGAAGATACGAATAATACCTTATCTCCGGCTGAGGCAATTGAATGTGCCGAGGCTGATGATTTTCAAGAATTGATTCACCGGATGATCAGCCAGACTGTTCAATTGAATCAGGGCGGTCCGGAATCAAAAAAGGGAAAGCTTCACGAAGCCGGAGATGATTTCCTTGTGCTGGAAACCGAGGATGACGGAATTGTGTACTTTAACACGGACCATATTAAAAGTGTGAGCGTGGAAAACGCGGCAGATGACGAAACTGATGAGCCAGCGGACTATGAAATGGCTGATGACTTTCACGGTATATTTAAAAGCATGACCCACAAATGGGTTTCCATCAACCGCGGGGGTCCGGAAGCCGTAGAAGGTATACTTGTTGATAATTCGGAAGGTCACTATACCCTTGTAAAGGATAAAGAAGTTCTGCGGATCCATCCTTTTCATATCAAAAGCATCAGCGCGGGTTCTAAAGGTGCGGCTAAAAAAGAAGAGGAACAAAATGAGAAGGAGTCCGCCGAGGAGAAATCAGAAGAAGTGCCGTCACATACTTCTTCTAAAAGAACTGGGACTTCATCACGATCTTCAGGATCTTCAAGATCTTCAAGATCTTCAAGATCTTCAAGATCTTCAAGATCTTCAAGATCACATCGATCCTCAAAAAGAAGAGAAAAGGACTCATACAAAGAGGACTCATACAATTACGGAACGGTGTTAAGAACGGTGGATTATCGGTGGAAGCGCGGCCGTAAGTGAAAGCGATGAATGACAAATAAGGCGGAGAGGGGGAAACAAATGGCTGGTTTGAGCAAGTTTGTGGATAAACAAGTAGACATCGAGATTTCGGGAAATACGAATTTCACAGGGACACTGTTAGATATCGGGCAGGATATCATTGTGATTTATGACGGCCGGCATTTTTTATATATACCGCTATTGCACCTTCAGCGGATGAATCTGGCGTTTCCGGGCGATTTAAATGAAGGAGCTTACACAAAAAAAGAAAATCCGCATTCCGAAACGCTGGAGAATTCATTTTCTTACCGGAATACGCTTCTCAATATAAAAGGCAAATTTACAGAAATATTCGTTACAGGGGACCGCTCCATCCATGGATATGTAACAAGTGTTTTAAATGACTATATCGTATTCTTCTCTCCTGTTTATAAGACTCTTTTTATCTCAATGCATCATTTAAAATGGCTGACTCCTTACTCCACTGAGCAAACGCCCTACACATTAAAAAGCTCAGAGCTGCCGGTTGTTCCTTCTAATGTCCCGCTTGTCCGAAATTTTGAAGAGCAATTAAAAAAATATATCGGTCAGCTGATTATATTGGATTTAGGGGATCTGCCGAACAAAGTGGGGCTGTTAAAGAATGTTTCAGATAATATCCTTGAACTGAACGATGCGAGCGGAAATACGGTTTTTTGGAAATTGAATCATTTAAAAACCATGCATCTTCCATAAATGATAAAACTGCCTCTTTTTACAGAAGGCAGTTTTTTTATTGAACCTGTTCCACTTCTATAGATAAATCCAACTGATCCAAAGATATAAAATAGTCAGGGTAAATAAGACAGTAAGCGGAATCACAATGATAGTTGTTTTCACGTATTCTTTCCAAGAGACTTTTTCGCCGTGCTGTTTTAAAATGTGCATCCAAATGAGTGTAGCTAATGTTCCGATCGGCAAAAGCAAAGACCCGATATCACTGCCGATAATATTTGTCAGATAAATGATTTTTGCGGTTAATGGGTCAATCGTCATTTCAGTTAACGTCAAGGTGCTGATCATTAAGGCGGGATGGTTGTTAAATAGGTTAGAGAGGACAGATGTAGCCGGACCCATAATAAATGCCGCGTGGGCGATGCTTTGTGATACATAAGGCTCGAGATATTGAACCAGCAATGCGGTCAGTCCGATATTATGCAGCCCGTAGATGACAATATACATAGTGAAGGCAAAAACAAAAATATGCCAAGGCGCTTTTAATAATAAATCTTTTGGGCCTATTTTTAAATAACACCATCTCCAGCTGAGCAGGATGACAGAGCTGATAACTGCCACAAGTGAAACTGATATGCCGGTGTACGAAGCTGCAAATAAACTGATTCTGACTAAAAAAACAAACATCAAGACACAAAACATGACTTTCGTCCGGCTGTCTCCTGTCAGCTCAGGGCCGGGCTGGAGAGGATGGTATCTTTTATGCTCCAGGGAATCAAAATAAGACGGAATTTCGGGCAGCTGTTTCGGCAGGCGTTTGTAAAAGAAAGCAAACAGCAGGAACGCCATAAATATAAGCCCCAATATACCGGGGACGAACATCATATTGGTATACAAATAAAGATCCATTCCAATCATTTTGAGGGAAATTAAATTAACGATATTACTTACGCCGATAGGGGTGCTTGCCGCTGTCGCAATTAAGACGCCGCTTATCAAATAAGGTGTTTTTTGATGTTTTTTCAGCCCGAGATATTTTAAAACCAACAGTAAAATGGGGGTGGTGATTAACACACTGCCGTCGTTATTCAGGAAAAGAGTCATAGAAAAACAAAGCAGATTCGTTAACCAAAAAAGCCGGATGCCTGATCCTTTTGCTCGATGAAGCAGCTTGGCTGCCACCCAGTAAAAAAAACCGAAGCTTTCTAACGCAATAGCCATGACCATCGTGGAAATAATCGTAAGAGATGCTTCGGTGACTTTTGACCCAATATCCCACAAGTCATAAAGGGAAACAGTCCCGCATAGTAAAACGAGAATGGCGCCCAGTGTTGCAGGCACGGCTTCATTTAATCCTTTTGGTCTCCAAAATATAAGAATGATTGTCAACAAAAATGAAATCAGGGTTAACATGACGTTTATATGTGAAATATGTCCTGCCTCCTTTTGAATAGGTAAATGCCGCACCAGTATTTTTATCCCTTCTAATCAGTTGTACTGTATGTATACGAGTACCGGCTGTAAGGTGTACTGAGCGTTTCTATTAATTTCATAAAAATCCATAAAAGCCACACAAAAAAAAGAGGCTGCTCTTCGGCGTGCCTCCTTTTTTATGTGTTTGTCACGTTCGCTTGTAATAAAGCCTGGCGTTTATTCACAATATCGAGAAAATGTTTCAAAATCGGATTTTGGTTATCCTTGCGATAGGCGATGACCCATTCGGCGGTAAGCTGTATATGATTGATGTCCCGGTAGGCGACTTCAAGGTTGAACAGCTTTTTGGCTGAAGAGGGCACAAAGGTAATGCCAATGCCCGCGCTTACCAATCCAATCACCATTTGGTATTCCGTCGCTTCTTGAATGATTTTCGGTTTAAAACCTGCCTGTTCACAGAAATTTACAAATTCAAGATATAAAGTCGGCCATGTTTCTTTAGCCAAGGTGATAATCGGTTCATTTTCTAAATCTTGAATTTCTATTATTTTCTTAGCGGCAAGCGGGTGCTGTTTCGGCAAAGCGAGAATGCACGGACTGCTTTGCACTTTTTCCATATGTAATGCCGAGTGCTGCAAAGGCGGATGAAGGATGCCGATATCAATATTCCCCTTTAAGAGCTCTTCTTGCTGTCTGAAAGAAGATATTTCACGCAGGTCTACCTTAACGGAGGGGAATAATTCACGAAACTCCCGAATGATCGGCGGCAGAAATTCATATGTAGCCGAGCCGACAAAGCCGACGACGAGGCGGCCGAGTTCCCCCCGGGCTGTCCGCTGAGCCATTTCAATCGCTTTGTCTATTTGTTCGATTGCGTTTCTGCTGTGTTTTAAAAAACTTTCTCCGGCTGCAGAAAGCTCCACAACCCGTTTCGTCCGCTTCAATAAGGTCACGCCTACTTCTTTTTCGAGCTGTTTGATCTGCTGGCTTAGGGGCGGCTGGGTCATATTCAGCCGAAGCGCGGCTTTGCCGAAATGAAGTTCTTCGGCAACGGCAATAAAGTATTGAAGGTGGCGCAGCTCCATCCTTAACCATTCCTTTCCTTTGGTTAATTATTCGTGAAACATATTAATCATACGGCGAATTGATATTGGAGGTCAATTTCCAAAGAGTGTATAGTGAATAATATCACAAATTACTTAAAATTTTATATTTAATATGCATAATAAGGAGTGAGGGTGTTGGCAAAAGCAGCAAATGAATTAAAAACCTCTGGAAAGAATCGTGGGGCGGAGCTTGTTGTTGATTGCTTAGTGGAGCAAGGTGTCACACATGTATTTGGCATTCCGGGTGCAAAAATCGATGCGGTATTTGATGCGTTAAAAGATAAAGGACCTGAACTGGTTTTGTGCCGTCATGAACAAAACGCTGCGTTTATGGCAGCGGCTGTCGGAAGGTTAACGGGAAAACCGGGAGTATGCCTGGTGACTTCAGGCCCGGGGGCATCCAATTTAGCAACCGGATTGTTAACGGCTAATACAGAAGGTGATCCGGTAGTGGCACTGGCAGGAAACGTCATTCGGTCCGACCGGTTAAAACGGACACACCAATCATTGGACAACGCGGCGTTATTTCAGCCGATTACAAAATACAGTGTAGAAGTACAGGAAACAGGGAATATACCAGAAGCGGTAACGAACGCGTTCAGGGCAGCGTCAGCAGGTCAGGCAGGCGCAGCTTTTGTGAGCTTTCCGCAAGATGTTGTGAATGAAATCACAAGTGTGAAAAACGTGCGCAGCGTGCCGTCACCGAAACAAGGACCTGCACCGGAAGAATTAATCAGCGCAGCCATTGCAAAAATCCAGACGGCGAAACTCCCCGTTCTGTTAGTCGGTATGAAAGGCGGCAGACCGGAAGCGGTCAAAGCGATCCGCGAATTGCTTGCGAAAACGAAACTGCCGTTCGTGGAAACATATCAAGGTGCCGGCACATTGTCCAGAGAGCTGGAGGACCAATATTTCGGCCGGATCGGACTGTTCCGCAACCAGCCGGGCGATCTTCTGCTTGAACAGGCGGATGTCGTATTAACGATCGGTTATGATCCGATTGAGTACGATCCGAAGTTCTGGAATGTAAAAGGCGACCGCGCCATTATCCACCTTGACGAGATTCAGGCGGATATCGACCATGCATACCAGCCGGAACTTGAATTGTTAGGTGATATCGCCGCCACTGTCAAACAAATTGAACATGATGCGGTGAAATTTGATATGTGCAGCCATAAACAAGAAGTGCTTGACGAATTAAAAGAAATGCTTCTTGAAAGTGAAAAGGCTCCTGCTGAACACAATTCCGACAGAGTGCATCCATTGCAAATCGTGCAGGAATTACGCAGCGCAATCGATGACAATGTGACTGTTACATGTGATATCGGCTCTCACGCCATTTGGATGTCACGCTATTTCCGTGCTTATGAGCCGCTGAAGCTGTTGATCAGCAACGGAATGCAGACATTGGGCGTAGCTCTTCCTTGGGCAATTGCCGCAACATTAGTGAATCCTGGTGAAAAAGTGGTTTCCGTATCAGGAGACGGCGGCTTCCTGTTCTCGGCAATGGAATTGGAAACGGCGGTCCGCCTGAAATCATCTATCGTTCATCTTGTCTGGAATGACAGCACATATGACATGGTTGCGTTCCAGCAAATGAAAAAATATAACCGTACATCATGCGTAGATTTCGGAAACATTGACATCGTAAAGTATGCAGAAAGCTTCGGCGCTACCGGATTGCGTGTCGAATCACCGGAACAGCTTGCAGACGTGCTGCAAAAAGGCTTGAATACAGAGGGGCCTGTTATCATCGACATTCCGGTCGATTACAGCGACAACGTCCATCTTTCAAGCGACATGCTTCCGAAGCAATTTGAAGAAAAAATGAAAGCAAAAGCTCTCTAGCACTCTGCGCACCACGAACCTGTTTTCAGATGAACAGACCAAACTTAAAAGGAGTGAAGGGAATATGCAAAATACAAGCGACATTCAAGTGCTGAGCCGCGGAAAAAAAAGCCGGCCCGAGGATCAGGTCTATCAAGTATCAACAATGACTTCTCTGTTGGACGGAGTGTATGACGGAGATTTTGATATGGCTGACATTCCGAAATTCGGAGATTTCGGAATCGGCACCTTTAACAAACTGGACGGCGAACTGATCGGGTTTGACGGAGAATTTTACCGTTTGCGCGGCGACGGAACGGCAACGCCCGTGCAAAGCGGAGACCTGTCACCTTTCTGTTCATTTACGTTCTTTACACCGGATATCACGCACAAAATTGATGCGAGAATGACGCGCGAAGAATTTGAACAGGAAATCGCAAGCCTTCTGCCGAGCAAAAACTTATTTTATGCGATCCGTTTAGACGGCGTATTTAAAAAAGTGCAGACGAGAACGGTAGAACGTCAGGAGAAACCGTACGTGCCGATGGTTGAAGCGGTAAAAACACAGCCTGTGTTTAACTTCGACAACATTAACGGAACGATCGCGGGCTTCTGGACACCTGGTTACGCAAACGGTATTGCTGTTTCCGGCTATCATCTGCATTTCATTGATGAAGGCCGCAATTCCGGGGGGCACGTGTTTGACTATGTGATTGAAGAGTGCACCGTCACCATTTCTCAAAAATTGAACATGAACCTCAAACTTCCGAACACGGCGGACTTCTTCAACGCAAACTTAGATAACCCTGACTTTGCGAAAGATATTGAAACGACAGAAGGAAGCCCTGAATAATCAATAAAAAAGAAAGTCCTTTTTGAAGTGCACCCCGCATTTTAGACAAAATCTAAAATGTGGAGGTGCTTTTCTTTTGTTTGTCTGAACGGAATAAAGTAAAATATAGTCAAAAAGATAAAGGTGTGGTTGCTGTGAAAACAATGGTTTTAGTTGTTCATCCCGATATGGAAAACTCGGCAGTCAATAAGGCGTGGGCGGAAGAATTAAAAACCCATGATGATATTACTGTCCGTGAGCTTTATAAAGAATATCCGAATGAAAAAATTGACGCGGAGAAGGAGCGGCAGCTGTGCGAACAGTATGATCGGATTGTTTTTCAATTTCCGCTGTATTGGTACAGCTCGCCTCCGCTTTTAAAAAAATGGCTTGATCATGTGCTGACTTATGGATGGGCTTACGGATCTGAAGGAAAAGCGCTCCGCGGAAAGGAACTGATGCTGGCTGTTTCCGTCGGTGCCGAAGAGGATAAATACCAGGCCGGCGGCGCCAATCATTTTTCATTGAGCGAGCTTTTAAAACCGTTTCAGGCAACGTGCAATTTTACCGGCATGACATATTTGCCGCCTTTCGCGTTTTACGGCGTAATGAACACCGGTGCGGCCGACATTGCCGACAGCGCACAACGGCTGGCCGGCTACATCAAAAAATCATTTTAAGCAAAAGCCCTGATCATCAGGGCTTTTTTTGTTAAAACTCAGGCAGCTCGCTTAAATTATTTTCCTTTATCCCGTCCGGCTCACTGCGCAATATATCCCGCCCGTATTTATGAAAGACGTCCGTGTGGGCAAGCAGGCCGGCTTTAGCTTCGGCTAATGCTGAAGGGTAATCAAGCTCTCTGCCCCTGTTTGTCTTCACGGCGATGATATTGCCGTCATCATTTCTTCTGACAGCGATAATTTCTTCCTCACCCGGATGTGCCGGGGGCTGTTTCTCAGTCTCGCGGTGCTTATATTGTTCATACGCTTCTTCAAAATGATCCATGATGCCACCTCCATTTATTAAGGTAAACGAATCGGCTTTATATCATTCATTTGTTCTATATAAAAAATGATTGACTCAATTGGTATGAAACCGTATACTGAAAGCGCAACCATAGCACATATGACTATATATTGCACATTTGTGCAAAGGGGTGAGACAGGTGAATCAAGGAGATGAAAAGCGTCTTTTAGTCAAAATCGCTCAAATGTATTATGAGCATGACATGACGCAAAGTGATATTTCAAAAGCGCTCGACATATACCGCACGTCGGTCAGCAGGCTGTTAAAAAAAGCCCGTGAGGAAGGAATCGTCAAGATTACCATTGATAATGAGTTAGCGGGGCAAATCAATTTAGAGACAGAATTAGAGCGAGCATTCGGCCTGAAGGAAGCCATCGTCATTCCCGTTCAGCCGGGCCAGACCGATCAGGAAAAAAAATCATTGATCGCAAAAGCCGGTGCCGAGCTTTTGAAGCGGATCGTAAAAGATAACGATGTCGTCGGGTTTGCTTGGGGAAGCACATTGGCCGAAATGGTGGGGGAACTGCATAATTGCCCGAAACGTGACGCTTATTTTGTCCCTTTAGTCGGCGGTCCGGGTACAATGGACACGAAATATCATGTCAATACAATCGTCTATAACATTGCGAACGACTTTGGCGGAACCGCTCAATTTATTGATGCCTCGGCGGTGGTAGAGAGAAAAGAAACAAAGCGGGACATCGTCCAATCCCACTACTTTTCTAAAATATCCGATTTCTGGCGCAAGCTGTCGGTAGCGGTTATCGGAATCGGCGCGCCGATCAAATCTTCCAATATGATCTGGACGGGTTTTTACGGCGACAAGGATATCAATGATTTGAATGAGCTTGGAGCAATTGGCGATATTTGTTCCCGTTTTTACGGCCGGGACGGGGCACTGGTGGATTCAGAGCTTTCCGACCGTACGATAGCGATTGAGCTGGAGCAGCTGAAACAAACGAGATACACGATCGGCATCGCGGAATCAATAGAAAAAGTGCCGTCCATCCTCGGTGCCTTGAAAGGCGGTTACATGAACTGCTTCATTACGACAGACGAAACCGCGCACTCTTTATTGAAGGAGCCGCGCCTATGATGTGGATGATTGCTATCATCGCTTTGGCGTGGCTTCTCCAAAGTGCATTCGGTTTTTTGCAGATCAGGCATTTTAATCAAGAATATGCAAAATTGAGAAAGCTGGGGAGAGTGGTCATCGGCAAAAGAACGGCGCGGGTGCAGGCCGGTACGGTTGTAATGTTTGCGATTGACGGAAAAAACCGCATCACAGCCGCTAAAAAAATGCAAGGGCTTACAGTTTTCTCAAGAATCAGACAATTGGAGGGGTTTAACGGAAAATATTTTCCCGCACTGACTGAGGAGGATATCAGCACAGCTGACCGCCTGACGCAAATCGCCATTCGTGACGCATTAAACAGCTATCACATTCTCTCTAAAGGAGGTGAGCTTCAACAGAAAAAAAGCTTAGCGGATTTATTTCCGGTAAGGAGAAAAAAGAAAACGGGGTGATGAAATGGATATGATTACAAAGGCCGCGAACGGTTTTATGAACTTATTCAGAGAAGGCGGGGAGACCTTTGTCAGCCTGGTGACAGATATTGTGCCTTTGCTCATTATGCTTCTTGTTGCCATGAATGCGCTGATCCGGTTTGTCGGTCAGGAGCGGGTGGAAGCAATCGCTAAAAAATCAGGCAAAAATCCCTTCAGCAGATATTTTATCCTGCCGGCCGCGGGGACCTTTATTCTGGCCAATCCGATGACATTGTCACTGGGACGATTTTTACCGGAAAAATATAAACCGAGTTATTATGCGGCGGCTTCGTATTCGTGCCATACGCACAACGGCCTGTTTCCGCATGTCAATCCGGGGGAATTATTCGTCTTTTTAGGCATCGCAGCGGGAATTACCACACTCGGGCTTGATACGACTGAGCTTGCGCTGCGCTACTTTTTGGTAGGCCTTGTGACAAACTTTTTCAGGGGATGGATCACAGATGCGACGACAGCATTTGCAGCCAGACAGCAGAATGTGAAGCTGAAAAATACGGTAGACCTTTAAGGGGGAGTTCAGGTGAGCCGAACATATCATTCTATTCAAATTCAAGCGGGACCGGGCGGTTTTGGAGGGCCGTTAACGATAACGCCGGCTGACGGAAAAAATAAAATTGTGTACGTCACAGGAGGGGCTAAGCCGGCCATTGCCGATAAAATAGCGGCATTATCGGGAGGAGAGCTTGTTGACGGTTTTAAGACCAGTGTGCCGGAGCAGGAAATGGCGTGTGTCATCATTGATTGCGGCGGGACATTGCGCTGCGGGCTTTATCCGCAAAAACGGATTCCCACCATTAATATAATGCCGACCGGCGCAAGCGGTCCGTTAGCAAAACATATTACAGAAGATATTTATGTTTCAGGAGTAAAAGAAGCTGACATTGCATTATCAGAAGGTGCTGCCACACCTCATGCATCCAATGTCAGCAAGAGCAGTTCTTCGCCTAAAGAAGATACTCAGGCTAAGTATAGCGCAGATAAAAAAATTAGTGAACAGCAAAAGCCTAAGGGATTAATGGCCAAAGTCGGAATGGCGATGGGGTCTGTCGTCAGTGTGTTTTATCAGGCAGGCCGAGATGCGGTTGATACTGTCATTAAAACGATTCTGCCGTTTATGGCGTTTGTCGCCATGCTGATCGGTGTCATAAAAGCGTCAGGAATCGGTGATCTCTTTGCATCGTATTTATCACCGTTCGCCGGAACCTTGTGGGGCCTGCTATTGATTTCATTAATCTGTTCGTTTCCTTTGTTATCACCTTTTTTGGGACCGGGCGCCGTCATTTCCCAGGTGATCGGGTCATTAATCGGCGTGGAAATCGGAAAGGGAAATATTCCGCCGCACTTGGCATTGCCCGCGCTGTTTGCGATCAATTCACAGGCTTCGGCAGACTTTGTCCCGGTCGGATTGGGGCTCGCGGATGCTGAAACGGAAACGATTGAAGTCGGCGTGCCTTCGGTGCTGTATTCCCGTTTCTTAACGGGAGCGCCGACCGTGTTTATTGCATGGCTGGCGAGCTATGGTCTATACGATTAACAAAGGGGAGCTTGTGTTGCAAACTTTATATGAAACAAACATTCAGCAGATCGGAGCTTCGGCGGCGGATTTTCTTTCAGAGGGGATGTTTATTCTGTTCGGGGAAAACGCGCCGGCGGAATTATCGGATTTCTGCCTGCTCATTTCGATAAATAAGGTCAACGGCAGCATTGAAGCCGGCGACATTTTAACCTTAAATGGGAAAGAATACTGCATAACCGCGGTCGGAGAGGCGGTAAAGAAAAACTTGGAAGCGTTGGGCCACATCACCTTGAAGTTTGACGGTTCTGATGTCCCTGAACTGCCCGGCTCATTATATTTAGAAAAAGCTGGGCTTACATTACCGAAAGCAGACAGTAAAATACAAATTGTAAAGAGGGGCGAATGAAATGGAAGAACTGCGGAAAGTAGCGTTAGTAGCGGGCGGCGGACAAAGTTTGGGAGAAGCGCTCTGCTGCCGTCTCGCCGAAGAAGGCTATGACATCATAGCGGCAGACATTCAGGCTGAGAAAGCTGAAAAGGTGGCGGCTTCCATAAAGGCTACATACGGGAGAGAGGCGCTTGCCGTCAAAGTGAACGTCACGAAAGAAGAAGAAGTGGCGGAGATGGTCGAGACATCTGTACGCGCTTTTCGGCGGATTGATTTGCTGGTCTATGTAGCGGGTGTGGCAAAAAGCACGAAAATTACCGATTTTCATCTCAATGACTGGAATGCCACGATGGATGTCAATCTGACCGGTTATTTTCTCTGTGCCAGAGAGGTATCGAAAGTCATGATCAAACAAGGCGGTGGAAATATTATTCAGATTAACTCCAAGTCCGGAAAAGTCGGCAGCAAACATAATTCTGCTTACTCGGCATCTAAGTTCGGCGGTGTCGGTCTGACGCAGAGCCTGGCGCTGGATTTAGCAGAGCATAATGTCCGCGTAAACGCCATTATGCCGGGAAATTTGCTGAAATCCCCAATGTTCCAAAGTCTTATTCCTCAATATGCGAAAAAGCTCGGAATACAGGAGGACGAGGTTGAACGGGTGTACACGGATAAAGTTCCGCTGAAGCGGGGCTGCACGTATGATGATATAGCCAATGCCGTTATATTCTATGCCTCTGATAAGGCGAACTATATGACGGGCCAATCTATAAATGTCACGGGCGGACAGGTGATGCATTAATCCGGCGAGGATCCGACAATATTTCTCAGGAAATATTCCGGTCTTCCGACATTTCTATATGCCGTTAGGGAATAAAAAACGGATTTCGCGCTGAATTGCGAAATCCGTTTTGACATTATTTTAACTTTTGGAGATCTTTTGTGCTGATATATCCGGTTGAGCCGCCGTAATCGACAAGCGCCCAGCCGAAATCAAAGCCGCCGTTAGGGGTCTTTTTCCAGCCTAGAAAAGAAACGCTTGTGCTTTTGGGAAGGGTTGTTTTGACGGCTTTTTCTGTATATACCTTTGTTTTGGCTGTTGTTTTCACCGTCGTTGCTTCTTTGACAATATAATGAGTCGATACAAATCCGGTTTTTCCGTTTTTATAATGAACTTTAGCCCAGTCGGCATTCGGATATGAAATAACCTTTAAGCTGTCGCCTAAATGAAGGATATCAGCTTTCGGACTTGCTGCTGACGCTTTTGTTCTTACGTGCAATGCCTCGGCTGAAACGAGATAAGAGTCTAACGGATAGCTGTATAGGTCGTCAATCTTGACCGCTTCTGCGGCATGGCTTTCCGGAATCGGCGCGATGCCGGCTGCGGAAGCCGCCGTAATCCCTGCGGCCAGGGTGAGAATGGACGCTGTTTTTGCTGGTTTCTTCATCTATCTCTCTCCTTTTATTTTATTCTTTTCACGTTTTGGCTAAAGAATAAACATCAGGCGGTTACTTTTGTGTCCGAAGCTTTAATGGCGCGGAAATGTTTTTTTTGACTTTTTCTCCTTTCAGAACTTGCTCAGCCGCTTCAGCCGCCAATTTTCCGATCAGTTCCGGCTGCTGGGCCACAGTGGCAGTCAGCTTCCCATTTTTTACAGAAGCGAGGGCGTCTTTATTTCCGTCAAAACCGACGACAAGAATGTGTTTTCCTGAGCTATTGATCGCCTCAAGCGCGCCGAGCGCCATTTCATCATTATGGGCGAACACGGCTTGAATGTCGGGATGGCCTTGCAGCAGGTTTTCCATGACGGTCAGTCCTTTTGTCCGGTCAAAATCGGCCGCTTGTTTTGTTACGACGTTCAGCTTCTTGTCGGCAATGTTGTGGAAGCCCGTGCCCCGCTCTCTCGTTGCAGAAGCGCCCGGAACCCCTTGCAGTTCAGCGACCTTGGCGCCTTTTCCGAGCTGATCCGCGAGATAGTCAGCCGCCATTTCGCCCCCTTTGATATTGTCAGACGCAACGAGCGTTTCGACTTTGCCGTGTTCAGCGGAGCGGTCAAGAGCAATGACAGGAATGCTGAGTGAATTCGCCGATTCGACGGCCGTGGAAATCGCCGATGAGTCAGTCGGATTGATTAACAATGCGTCGACTCCTTGCTGGATCAAATCTTCCACGTCATTTGACTGTTTAGATGAATCATTCTGGGCATCTACGATAATGACCTTCATGCCCCGTTTCTTCGCTTCTTTCACAACCCCTTCTTTTAGTGACACGAAGAACGGGTTGTTCAGCGTGGACACGGACAAGCCGATCGTATATTCTTTTTTATGTTTCGAGGATGACGGTTTCGCCCATTGAGGCGGATCAAGTGAACAGGCAGACAGCAAAAACAATGATAATGTGACTATCGCAATGATGGCTTTCTTCATATATATCCTCCTATGCCGATTTCTTGCGGTCCAGCAATACCGCGATTAAAATAACGATTCCTTTGACGACGAGCTGATAAAAAGACGACACGCCGAGAAGGTTCAATCCATTATTGAGCGTCCCGATAATCAAAACCCCGATTAATGTCCCGACAATGCGTCCGCGTCCGCCGGAAAGGCTCGTTCCGCCGAGAACGACCGCGGCAATGGCGTCCAGTTCGTATGATTCTCCGGCTGTCGGCTGCGCGGAGTTTAAACGGGATGTCAGAATTGCGCCGGCCAGAGCCGATAACAAACCTGTCAGAGAATAGATCATGATCTTGATGCGCGGCACTTTAATCCCGGATATCAGCGCCGCTTTTTCATTGCCGCCGATTGCGTACGTCCGCCGCCCGAATGGTGTTTTATGCAGAAGAATCCACAGAAGGGCAAACGTGATCAGCATGGTAATGGCGGGAACGGGAATGCCGAGAAAATAACCGCGCCCGAATAATTGAAAAGCGTAACCAGAGCCGAGCCCCGTAATCGGATTGCCGTCCGTATACACGAGGGTCAATCCGCGGAAAACCGTCATTGTCGCCAAAGTGGCGATGAATGGCGCCATTTTTCCTTTTGTGATTAATAAACCGTTGATCATGCCGAGGACCGCGCCAATTGCACAGCCAAGGATGACAGCGAGAATCGGATCAATGCCGGACACCATCATTCCGGCGACCAAGGCGCTGGATAAGGCGAGAATCGCTCCTACAGAAAGGTCGATCCCGCCCGTCAAAATCACAAAGGTCATTCCGAATGCGATCAGCGCGTTAATCGCAACCTGGCGAAGCAAATTGAGGATATTTAACGGCTCTAAAAAGCTCGGGTTTAAAATGGAAACGATGATCACGAGAATCAATAATCCGAGAAACGGGCCGAGTTTTTGCGTAAATGTATCAAAAGAAAAACGCTTTTGTTCAGTTGATTTCATTGGTTCAGTTTTCATCCTGCTGCCCTCCCGTGGCAAGTGTCATAATATGTTCTTGTGTGGCGCCTGCCGCATTGATTTCTCCATTGATGCGCCCTTCGTGGACAACGATGATTCTGTCACTCATGCCGAGGATTTCCGGAAGCTCGGAAGACACCATAATAATGGCGACGCCGCGATCGGTCAGTTCATTCATTAATGAATAAATTTCTCTTTTCGCACCTACATCCACGCCCCTTGTCGGTTCATCGAGGATAAGAACTTTAGGGCCGATCCCAATCCATTTGGCGATGACTACTTTTTGCTGATTTCCTCCGGACAAGTGGCGCGCAGCAGTTTCAGAAGAAGCGGTTTTAATGGTCAGCCGCTTGATGAGCAGCTCGACAAATTCCGCTTCGCGTTTTCGGTCAATGATGCCTTTAGGGGAGAAACTCGTCAGGCTCGGCAATGCGATGTTTTCCCGAATGGATGTATCCAGCAGCAGCCCCTCATCTTTGCGGTTTTCCGTGATCAGGCCGAGTCCCTTTTGAATGGCGTCATGCGGCCCTTGAATTTTTATTTGCTGTCCTGACATCCATATCTCTCCCGAATCAAGACGGTCGATGCCGAACAGCGCCCGCATAATTTCTGTCCGTCCCGCACCCATCAAACCGGAGACACCGAGGATTTCTCCGGCGCGCACATGGAAACTGATCTCTGAAAAGCTCCCTTTTTTCGAAGCGTTTTTTACTTCAAACACCTTGTCGCCGAGAGAGGGGGTGCGTTCCGGATAACGATCAGTCAGCTCACGCCCGACCATTTTTTTGACGACATCATCAAAGCTTGTGTCTTTGATGTTGGCCGTATCGACAGTGAGGCCGTCCCGCATAATTGTGATGCGGTCGCAAATCGAAAAGATTTCTTCCATCCGGTGAGAAATATAGACGATGGACACGCCATCTTTTTTTAATGCCGTCATTACTTCAAACAGTTTGCTGATTTCCCGTTCTGTCAGCGCTGCGGTTGGTTCGTCCATGATGATGGCTTCGGCGTTTGTCATCAGCGCCTTGGCAATCTCAATCATTTGCTGCTGGCCGACAGAGCATTGTCCGGCTTCCAGATCAAGAGGAAGAGAGACGCCCAGTTTTTTAAGCTGTGATTTTGCTAGCGCTTTCATTTTTTTCATATCCAATACGCCGAATGTTGTCGTCAGCTCTTTGCCGATAAAGAGGTTTTCCAGCACCGTCATTTCCGGCCATATATTCAGCTCTTGATGGATAAAAGCGATTCCGTGCTTCTCGGCTTCTTTCGGATTGGAGAAGCACGTTCTTGTCCCGTTAATTGAAATATGCCCTTTGTCGAGGCGGTGCAGTCCGGTGAGCAGGTTCATCAAAGTGGATTTGCCCGCTCCGTTTTCTCCCATTAAAGCGTGGATTTCCCCCGGCTGAAGCTCAAATGAGACGCCGGAGAGCACCTGGTTTTTTCCGAATGCTTTATGAATATCAGTCATGACGATGTGCATTCTGTATCCCTTCTTTCTAGAAAATCACACCCGCCTGCAGGATGCAGTTGGCGTATGGTGTCATTTCACCTGTTCGAATGACGGCTTTTGCTTTCTGTGTGAGCCGTTTGAATTCTTCGTGGGGGATGTATTCAATCGGCTGCTCTGAAAATCGGCTTTCTAAGAAGCTGGCATTCTCATGGTTTGCGTCTTTGATTTCTGAAGCGGCAATGACCTTTTCAACGGCCATTTCCTCAGCCAGCAATCCGGCGACGTCCCGGAAGGCGGGAACACCCGCCTGTAAGGACAAATCAATTTTGATCACTCCGTCGGGGACGGGCAAACCGGCATCTGCAATCGCAATGAGGTCTGTATGGCCGAAATCGGCTAATAGTTTGGCAATGTGGCTGTTTAAGATACCGTGTTTTTTCATGACAGCAGCTCCTCAACTTCTTCTCTGGACGGCATGCCGCCTTGGGCGCCGAATTTTTGCACCGACAGGGAGGCGGCACGGTTGGCAAACAGAAGCGCTTGTTCAATGTCTTGTCCTTCCGCAAGAGCGACGGCAAATGCCGCGTTAAAGGTGTCGCCCGCGCCGGTCGTATCTATTGCCTCAACAGGAAAGGAGGGAACGAGGCGTTCTGAGGCGCCATTTGAGTACCGCACGCCTTTTTTTCCCTCGGTAATGAACAGTTTGCCGGGATAAGCAGCCAGCGCTTCTTCCTTAGTTCTGTCAGGAAATAAGATGGATGCTTCATGCTCATTCGGCGTAACATATGCGGCATCTTCAATGATTGCTGCTTTCAGCGGACGGGCAGGCGCCGGGTTGAGCATGACCGGAATATGGCGTGCGCGGCAATAGCTGCATACTTCCTCAACGGTTTCTGCCGGAATCTCCTGCTGAATCAGTACGATATCAATGCTGGATAGCTCAGCGATCGCTTTTGTCGCATAGTCAGGGGAGATGTCATCATTTGCGCCTTTGACGACGACGATACTGTTGTCTCCTTCGGCCAGCACAATATGAGCCGTGCCGCTTTCTTTATGTGTAACCGTTTCCATATATTCCGTATTTACGCCGTTTGCTTGTAAGTTGTCGACAATTGCTTTTCCATAGCTGTCATCTCCGACTTTTCCCACCATATAAACGTTTGCGCCTAAGCGGGAGGAGGCTACGGCCTGATTTGCGCCTTTTCCGCCGGGCACGGTTTTAAAGGCTGTGCCGAGTACGGTTTCACCAGCCTTCGGACGTCTATCCGATGTGACGACTAAATCCATAGAACAGCTGCCGATTACGCAAATTTTACTCATGATCATCATCCTTTCTCGTCGTTTGTCTTTTGATGAAAGTGACAGGCATTTGAATGGCCGTCTCTGTCAGCGGTTCTTTTTTTATCATATGTAACAGCAGGTTTGCAGCTTCTTTTCCCATCTCATATGCCGGCTGGCGAACGGTGGAAAGGGGCGGGAACAGCAGCCTGCTTTGCGGGATATCGTCATAGCCGATGATTTGGATATCTTGCGGGACCTTTTTTCCGAGCCGCAGCGCCTCGTGCAAAACGGCCGCCGCCGCCATATCATTGCTGGCAATGACTCCGTCGGTCTCCGGATATGCGGCAAACAATTCTTCCGCTAAAGCCGCTGCATCGTTCAGTGAAAATGAAGCGGCTGACAGCACTTGGAACTGTGCGTCTGCGTGCTGCAGCACGTCAAGTGCGCCGCTGAACCGTTCCTGAGCCGTGGGAAGATGGTCCAGGCCTTTGACAAGCGTGATGCATTTGCTTCCTCCGCGCAGCATTTCCTCGGCCGCGATTTTTCCTCCGGCCCGTCCGTCGCTGAATACGGACGGAGCGCCTTCTTTTGCCCGGTCCAGAAAAACAACCGGGTAAAAACTGCCGCTGTATTCGGGAAGATCAGGATAATTTGTAGCAGCCAAAATTCCGGCGACTTGGTTTTGTTTAAATGTTTGAAGGTAATCAAGCTCTTTTTCCAATTCTTCATCACTGTTGCCGATGATCAGCCGATAGCCTTGGCGCTGTAATTCGTCTTCAGCGCCGCGGGCAAGCTGCGGAAAAAAGGGATTCGTAATATCCGGAAGCAAAAGCCCGATCAGTCTGGATTCTCTTTTATAAAGAGAGCGGGCAACTTCATTCGGATAATAATTCAGTTTCTCCATCGCAAGCATAACCTTTGTTCTTGTGTCCTCATGCACGTAGCCATTGTCATTCAGCACACGGGAGACCGTAGCAACAGAGACGCCGGCAGCGCCTGCGACATCCTTAATCGTTGCCAACAAGCACTCCTCCTTTTAATGTGTGTAACCGTTTACATAAGATTATCACGAAGTTTTTCTGTTGGCAATAAAAAAAGGAGGTCGGCCTCCTTTTAATCCACAATACCGATTTGAGAAATATTCACATGAATATCAGGAATAATCTCTATCGAAGGGTAGACCTTCCGCCATTTGAGGCGTTTGCCCTGTTCAAAATAACGCGATTGATATTTTCGGCCGATTCCCAAGATATCAGTGTTGTGTTCCTGTATGTTGCGGATCACTGTTGCGGCGCGTTCATTTAAGTCTGCCGAAGCCTGTTTGTTGATTTGTTCAATGGCGGTATACGAATCAAGCCTGTCTTTCGGATATTCATCGACGCGCGCGTTAAGCTTTAAGAAAACCTTCACTTTGATATGCTGAGGGTCTGCATCCAAAAATGTAATCTTTTGCGTTGCATCGGTAACGGTGAGAGAAATATAATTTTCAATATCCATTTTATATTTGTTCCATAGCTTCAGGTTAATGTTGGCGGTTTTAGAAAAATGGCCGTTTAAAAGCGTCAGCAGGGTGGAATCCTGGCCGAGCACCTCGGTCACTTTTTGTTGCCCTCTGAACAAAGCCGAGCCTTCCACTTTCACGGTTTGTCCGTGGATTGCTAAGTAGGGAAGGGCAAAATCCTCATCAGCCGTCAGCATGCTTGAACGGATGGATTGCAAATTTTCCAGGCTGATATTCGATTCCGCGTCGGCGCTTGCTAATAAATTCGTTAAGTATTTACTGACAATCAATTTTTGCCGGACAATCAGCTTAAGCATATCAAGCGCTTCTCCGTCCTTTACGACCGCCGGATGTGCGAGAAGGGGGCTTTTAGCGTCCCTATAGAACACATCCAGATATGGAAAAAGCGGTTTTTCCGTCATTTTTTCTCCGATTAATAATACCCTCTGTTTGGACGTGTCAATCCGCTGATCCACAAGCTTATCCAAGTTAAACCGCGCCTCGCGGATGGTATGGCCCGTAGAGCTGAGCACCGTTGTAATAAATGAGCCGCCGGTTTCCTGTTCAGCTTGGGAAGACTGTACTTTTCGATAGGTGATGCCGATCTTATTTTTTCCGTCATGATCGACATCAAGGCTTGCGGAGAGCACGAGAGAAATATCCTTTAATAAATTTTGGTCCCAGCAGCCCGTCAGCGTAAGACATGCACACATGACAAACAGGAGGATCGCTTTTTTAATGGGCATGGCGGACACCCTTTTTCAAAAGGACGATAATCAGCGCCATACATGCCGGGAAAAGATAGACAAAGATAATATCTGAAAGGCGGACGATATGGTCCAGGATGGAAATCGTTTTATCAGTGCTTGTGGCCCAAATGGACGGAAGAAAGACGAGTACGGCCAGCAAATAAACAAACCGGCTGTGCTGTTTTTTATTAAACAGCTTAGCCATGCCGGTGCTGGCCAGATAAAACACATTCGCCAATGTTGAAAAAACGGTAACGAACCAAAACGTCAAAAATAATAAATCCGTCCGTTCGATAATCCTGAATGAAACCGTTTTTAACAAATACAGCACAGGCTCCGGGATGATTTTGATTTCCTCGGGGCTGAAAGTGACGAAACAAGTAATGGTGATATACAGATAATAGAAAGTAACCAGAACATTGGTTATCGTCATCACTTTGTAGCGCTGGCTGACGGTGCAGTTAATGAGGGGACCCAAGACAAGCATCGATTCAAAGCCGGTGATGCTGATCAGCGTTTGCTGCACCCCTGAGAGCATGTCCTTCATGTTCCCTTGAAAAACCGGCAGAATGTAAGTCATATCGGCTTTTCCGAGTGTGTACAGAAGCGGCAGAGATATTAATAACAAAAGCGGAGTTAAGACAAAGCTGAACCTGGCAATCGCGTTCAGCGGCGCTTGCGCAATATAAACAGAGCCGAGGATGATCATTAAGCTGATGACCCAGTTAGGAGTCAGCGGAAGCACCCAAATATCCAATATTCGTGTGAAAACGGAAAGAATGAGTATGCAAAGAAGCGCAAAATATAAAATATACAGCACCTGCAGCCCTTTTCCGAGAAATTTTCCGAAAACCGCATCAAACATTTCATAAAGATTCTTTTTCGGAAACCGGTAAAATAACACCATATACAGACTGCAGGTGAGCTGAACGATCACCCCGGTCAGCAGGATGGAAATCCATCCGCTGCTTCCCGATTTCACTATCAGTAAATGAGGCAGCGCCAACACCCCGATACTGATTTGCGTCTGAAGAATGAAAAACACCGCCTGAAGCTGGCTTATTTTTTTAGGTTTCATCTCTTTTCCACCCCCGAACGTGGTTAATTTGTTTAGAATCTTTCGGTCTTAGATAAAAAGGTCTTCTTTTAATGAACCAAGCCGGCAGACGAATAAAGGCATCCTTTAAATCACTGAAATGAAAAGGGGTAAGAGATGATAAATAAGGCACGCCCAGTGACTCGAGCTTGCACAAGTTCATCAGAATGACCCCGAACCCCAGCCCGATTCCGATAAAACCGAATGAAGCCGCCAGAAACATGAGCGGAAACCTGATGGTGCGAATGGACGTGCTCATTTCATATGAAGGAAGAACAAAAGATGAAACAGCCGTCACGGCTACGACGATAACCATCATATTGGAGATAAGCCCTGCTTTAACGACTGCGTCACCAATGACAAGCCCGCCGACGATGCCGATTGTCTGGCTGATCGGTTTCGGAAGCCGTATACCGGCCTCGCGGATCAGCTCAATCGTAATTTCCATAATCATGGCCTCAATCAGCGGAGGAAAAGGAATATCGACAATTGAATTTTTCATCGTAATAATCAGATCATTAGGAATGACCTCGAAGTGAAACGCTATCAGCGCAATATAAAATGCGGGCAGCGTAATCGCAATCATAAAAGCGAAAAATCTGAGCACTCTCAAAAAGCTCGCAGAAATCCACCTTGTGCTGTAATCATCGGGCGATTGGAAAAAAGAAAAAAAGGTAATCGGCGCAATCAGCGCGGACGGGCTTCCATCCATCATGACAAGAACGCAGCCTTCCATGACAGAGGCTTTTGCTTTATCAGGCCGTTCCGTATGAATGATCTGCGGAAAAATGGAAAAAGAATTGTCTTCTATCGACTCCTCGATAATTCCCGGTGCCAGCACACTGTCAATCTGCAGGTAGGACAGGCGCCGCTTCACTTCGTCAACAATTTCGGGATTGGCGATATTTTCGATATAGATCACGGCAACCTTCGATTTTGCCCTTTCTCCGATATCCATGTAATGAACAGAGAGGTGGCGGTCTTGAATATGGAACCGAAGCTGATGAATGTTCGTATCTAAACTTTCCACAAAGCCGTCATGGGCGCCGCGGACGATGCTTTCAGATTCCGGTTCCGTAATGGCGCGCAGCGGGTTTTGCCCGACTGAAAACAGCTTCGCCTGATCAGAAGCATCGCTGAGATAAACCACTTGCCCCGCTAGAATGCCATCCACAATGCTGCGGACTTCATTTGTTTCTGTGCTGCTGATGGAATCGATTGTGTTCTCAAGGGAGCCGCTCTGCACGGTGTCGCTCAGCAGAAACTCATTCAGCTTCTGTTCCTCAATCATGTGTTCAATATAAAAAAAAGCGGTTTGACGCTCCTGCAGTTTGATCCTTCGTATCTTTAAATCTCCGCAAACACACATAAGCTCCTGCAATTTTCGGACAGCGGATTCAAAATCACCCGGTAACAGCCTGCTTTGCTTTTTTCCAGGCATCAGACCGCCTCCTTTCTCAGGGTTATCTGTAGTTTTCAGCGGCCATTCCTATTTTATTCATTTTATAAAACGCAGGAATTCTTGATTTTCCTTGATGTTTTACCAAAAACTTCAAAATTATGGATGAACATTTCTTGAACGAAAATTAAGTATTGTTAAAATTGTTTCAAAAGGGTGAGAAATGGCCTGTGAATGGGAAAAAAGAAGATGGACTTTCCGCATAGAAAATGTTTATTTCTTGTAAAGAAGCCGGACTCCCCTTTCTCTGTCAATTTCATGATGCACTGGTAGTTATTTTGGAATAGGACTGTTAGTCGGGTGTGGGGGATAAATGAATGACTTTATGACCTTATCCTTAAAAAACAGGCTGTCCGTCCGTTTGCGAATATACAGACGAAAACATGCGCTGTGAGCGGGGACGGCTGACAGAACGGGCTGAAAAAAGATGGATTTCAGGTGCATCTTTTTGTTTCCGGCCTCTTATAGTCCAATTAGTCCAAATTCAAAACCCTGTCAAAATGAAAGCGGATTCATTAGACAGGAAAAAAATCGGAGTAAGAGTGAAGTCCTGTCTATTCCCAAAAATAGCAATTCAATAATAGGAAGAAAAGCGCCAGTAATAGAGAAGTTTGGCTCAGTGAGGCCGGGAAGATTATGTTACATAATGCCGATTGAGAATTCATAGTGAACCTATATACTGATGAATGAATTTATCAATACAGAAGGAGATGTCAAAAATCAATGTGGTTACTCATTATAGCCTGTGCTGCCGTACTAGTCATCGGAATCATAGAAAAAAGGCGGCATCAGAAGAATATCGATGCTCTGCCAGTACGCGTCAATATTAATGGTATCCGCGGCAAGTCGACCGTAACGAGGCTGACGACCGGAATACTAATGGAGGCGGGCTACAAAACAGTCGGAAAAACGACGGGAACAGATGCGAGAATGATCTATTGGGATACGCCGGAGGAAAAACCGATCAAACGGAAACCGCAAGGCCCTAACATCGGCGAGCAAAAAGAAGTAATGAAGGAAACCGTAGAACGCGGGGCCAACGCCATTGTCAGTGAGTGTATGGCGGTGAATCCGGATTACCAGATTATCTTTCAGGAAGAACTGCTTCAAGCCAATATCGGCGTCATCGTAAACGTGCTTGAAGATCATATGGATGTAATGGGACCGACGCTTGATGAGATTGCCGAAGCATTTACCGCGACAATTCCTTATAACGGCCATCTCATTATTACAGATAGTGAATACACAGAATTCTTTAAAGAAAAAGCCGCAGAGCGGAATACCGAAGTCATCGTTGCTGATAACTCTAAAATTACGGATGAGTACTTGCGGAAATTTGAATATATGGTCTTTCCGGATAACGCTTCACTTGCGCTCGGCGTTGCCCAAGCTCTCGGCATTGATGAAGAAACAGCGTTTAAAGGAATGCTGAATGCGCCGCCTGATCCTGGCGCCATGAGAATTCTGCCGCTGCTCAGTACGACGGAGCCAGGTCATTTCGTTAATGGCTTTGCCGCAAATGATGCATCTTCTACTTTAAATATATGGAAACGCGTAAAGGAAATCGGCTACCCGACAGATGAACCGGTTGTTATCATGAACTGCCGCGCGGACCGTGTGGACAGAACCATCCAGTTCGCTAATGATGTACTGCCGTATATTAAAACGAAAGAACTCATCCTGATCGGCGAAACGACGGAACCGATTGTCAGAGCCTATGAAGAAGGCAAAATACCGGCCGATACGCTGCATGATCTTGAATACAAATCAACAGATGAAATTATGGAAGTACTGAAAACAAGAATGCATAACCGTGTCATATATGGCGTCGGAAACATCCATGGTTCAGCGGAACCTTTAATCGAAAAAATCCAAGAGTATAAGGTGAAACAGCTCGTTAGCTAGGAGGAAAAGTAAATGTTCGGATCAGATTTATATATTTCACTTATTTTAGGCGTGTTAATCAGTTTAATTTTTGCGGAAAAAACGGGTATTGTGCCTGCCGGGTTAGTTGTACCGGGATATTTGGGGCTTGTTTTTAATCAGCCGGTCTTTATATTGCTCGTGCTATTCGTCAGCCTTCTTACATACGTCATCGTCAAATACGGGCTATCCAGATTTATGATCTTGTACGGCCGCAGAAAGTTCGCGGCGATGCTCATTACAGGGATATGCTTAAAAATTGCACTTGATTTTCTCTATCCGATTGTCCCGTTTGAGATATCCGAATTCCGCGGAATCGGTATCATTGTCCCGGGATTAATTGCCAACACCATTCAGAAACAAGGATTAACGATCACATTTGCCAGCACGCTGTTCTTAAGCGGCGCGACTTTTGCCATTATGTTTGCTTACTACTTAATCTAATGTAAGGTGTGTCAAACGATGAAAAAACAATTAAGCTTTCAAGAAAAACTGTTAAAACTGACAAAACAGCAGAAAAAAAAGACCAATCTTCACGTTTTTATCGCTCTGCCTATCGTCTTTTGCCTGATGTTTGTCTGCATACTGACAGGGAAGGCGGAAACGCCGAGTGTGAAACGGAATGCCGATGACGTAGTGTCAGCCTCTTTTGTCGGAGATATCATGATGGGCCGATATGTGGAAAAAGTTACAGGCCGCAAGGGAACAGAAAGCGTCTTCCGTTACGCGAAGCCATTTTTCGAAGCATCCGATTATGTGTCAGGGAACTTTGAAAACCCGGTCACATATAAAAAGAACTACAAAGAAGCGGATAAAAATATCCACCTTCAGTCAAATAAAGATGCCGTAAAAGTATTAAAGGATATGAATTTCACCGTTCTGACAGGCGCTAACAACCATGCGATGGACTACGGCCCTCAAGGAATGCAGGATACAGTTGAAGAATTTTCAAAGCAAAATCTTGAACTCGTCGGAGCCGGCTTAACGCTGAAGGAAGCCGAACAGAATATTTCTTATCAAGATGTAAACGGAATCAAAATCGCAACTTTAGGATTCACCGATGTATACGGAAAAGACTTTACCGCCAAACGAAATGCACCGGGCGTGCTGCCGGCTGATCCGGAGCTGTTTATTCCGATGATTTCTAAGGCCAAAAAGAACGCGGACCTTGTCGTTGTCCAGACGCACTGGGGCCAGGAATATGATAACGATCCGAATGACAGGCAGCGCCAATTGGCAAGAGCCATGTCAGATGCAGGCGCGGATATTATCGTCGGCCACCATCCGCACGTATTAGAGCCGATCGAAATGTACCACGGCACCGTCATTTTCTACAGCCTGGGGAACTTCGTATTCGACCAAGGATGGACGAGAACAAGAGACAGCGCGCTTGTCCAATATCATTTGCAGAAAAACGGAACGGGACGCTTTGAAATCACGCCGATGAAAATTCATGAAGCGACACCTGCCCCGGTCAAAAAAGGCAGCATCAATGAAAAAACGATTATTCGCGAACTGACAAAAGAATCGAATTTCAAGTGGAGTGTTAAAGACGGAAAATTAACGTTTGATGTCGATCACAGTGATATTTTAAAAAAGAAAGCGGAGTGATGAGCAATGAAAATCATTAAAACCGGCTGGCCGTTCGCAGCTATTATTATGGTATTTATGTTTATGTCAGCTTTTAAATTTAACGATCAGCTGACAGATCAAGAGAAACAAAAAATTGATGCGGAAATGCAAAAGATTCAGCTAGAAGAAACATCAGACGCAAAATAAGCAGCAATGCTCCCGGCTTGCCGGCAGCCTGTATTCAGGCTCCCCGGCAAGTCTTTTTTTATATGCTTCCTCCTAAACATTTGTTAAAACATACCGATGTTAAAACTACTAAATAGGAGGGAGAGTGAATAGGGAACATGCTCACAAGCTGGAGGAAGTATATGCTT
Organism: Bacillus sp. ISL-51; assembly: GCF_018613535.1. Lineage (GTDB taxonomy): Bacteria > Bacillota > Bacilli > Bacillales > Bacillaceae > Bacillus. The sequence continues at coordinate 262,233 of NZ_JAGGQB010000003.1, read as the reverse complement.
GCTGGCCTTATGATTTGCCTTGTGACACCTGTAATAACGAGAACGGAAATCGCCGAAGCGGACTCTCAAGCTTTTGCGCCGATGATAGAGAAGGCGCAAAAGCTTGTCGGATATAGATATCTTTACGGGGGCGAACAGCCGAGGGAAGGCTTCGATCCATCCGGATTCATTCATTATCTTTTCGCAAAGCAGAACATTCATCTGCCGAGAACGGCCGGTGATCAATGGAAAGTCGGAGCCGCCGTAAAAGAAGGCGATCTTTCGCCTGGTGATATTGTCTTTTTCAGAAAATCGGATTCGTCAGGAAACACGCCTGTCCATGAAGGCCTTTATATCGGAGGCGGGGAAATGATTCACAGCTCCCAGTCGGCGGGAGTAACCGTTACAAATTTTCAAAAAAGCAGCTATTGGATGAACTTATATCTCGGCGCAAGACGGATTTCAAAAGATCCGGAACTGTCCAATAACCCGATTGTGCAGGAAGCCGAACGGTATCTCGACATTCCGTATGTTTTTGGCGGAAGCACGCCAGAAGAAGGATTCGACTGTTCAGGATTTGTTCAATATGTTTTTGAAAACAAGCTGCACATTTATTTGCCGAGATCAGCCGAGCAGCAGTGGACGGTCGGTGAAAAAATCAAAGTGGCGGATATGAAGCCTGGTGACATTATCTATTTCAGCAACACATATAAAAAAGGAATATCTCACGCCGGTATTTATGCGGGCGGAGGCAGATTCATCCATGCCAGCCGCACAGAAAAGGTCACCATTTCCTACTTATCGGAGGATTATTGGCAAAAACGGCTTTCCGGTGTACGCAGATTCAACAATTTATCGATCCCCAAAGAAAACCCAATCGTTTCAGAGGCGGCTCTCTATATCGGAATCGCCCCCTATCAAAAAGGCGGCGTCTCACCGAAAACAGGCTTTGATACGGCGGGCTTTATCCAATACGTCTATCAAAAAGCCGCAGGCATCAGCCTGCCGCGTTATGCGGAAAAGCAAATGCAGGCGGGAACTCGGATTGATAAACAAGATGTAAAGCCTGGTGATTTGGTTTTTTTAAAAGCGGAAAGCTTAAATCCGGCCATCTATATCGGAAACGGGCAAGTTATTCATGCCACCGTATCGTCCGGCGTCACCATTACCAATATGAACACAAGCCAATACTGGAAGGATAAGTATGCAGGCGGTGTCAGGATTCCGTAAAAAAGACTTCAGAGGAACTCTCTGAAGTCTTTTTTTCATCGTTTCGGCGCTTTGTAGCCCGCGGCCTCAGCTTCTTCAACGGAGCAGAACATTCGGACGGGATCTGTCGTCCGGCTGTAGTATGTACTCCCCGGCGTATGATAAATGCCGTTTCGGCTGCCTTTAATGCTGCAGCCTTGAGCGGTGTCGGGTGTTTTCGTATTTGAATTTCCTCCGGAGGAATGGGCGGCGCCCTGTGCCGTTTCAGCCGCTCCGGCTGTTTTTGTTTCTTCTTTTTTCTTCTGCAGCGTTTTGTTTTCTGCTTGCAGTGTTTTGTTTGTTTTTTCAAGCTTCTTTTGGGAATCCTGCAATTTCTTGTTGTCTGATTCTAACGATTTGTTGTTTTTTTTCAGCTCGTCGATTTCTTTGCTCAGCTTGCTGAGCTTGTCTTCATTGCTTGCTTCAGCTTCCGCTTTCTCTTTTTTAGCCTCTTCACTGATGTTTTCATATTTTTTCTCAAGCGCTTGATGTTCTGTCGATAATTTTTGATAGGCCGAATCAAGCGTGCTGTATTTTTCATCAGCCTTTGTGGCGGCGATATCCGGCCCGGCGAAGGAAGCGCTGATGAGGGTAAGGGCGAGTCCGCCGATGAGAAGCGGCCAAAACAGCAGTTTTGAGAATCGTTTTTCTTTTTTTACAGCTTTGCATATGAGGTGGAAAAATCCGTAGCCAAGTGCAAGGAGAAAAGCGAGAAATCCAAGCACAAACATAACATTTGACATTATATAACTCCTTTTTGCTTTATTTTACAATTTATCTTAAGCTTTGGGAATCATTTTTTAGAAATGTAAGGTGCGGTGTTCATTGCAAAACAAAAAACCATATCATTACATGATCTGGCTTTTGTCATCGGTGTGCGGATTTTATATTTGATTCTCAAGCAGCTGATGAATAAAATACGCAACTCCGTTTTCATCATTGCTTTTTGTAATGTACGTGCTTTGTTCCTTCAGCTTATCAATCGCATTGCCCATAGCGATTCTGTTTCCGGCTGCCGCAAACATGGATAAATCATTGGGGCTGTCGCCGATGGCGTAAATATCTTGTTTTTCGATTCCGTAAAGCGATGCAAGCTCCGTCAGGGCCCGTCCTTTGCCGGATTCTGCCGGAAGGATTTCGATAATGTGCTTTCCGGAGGAGGTTTGGGACAGTTTGTGATGATGTTTGATTTCCTCTTTGGCGTTTTTCAGTTTTTCCATATCAAAGGAGAAACAAAGCAGCTTGTAAATATGTTCGTCTCCGTTAAACACCGCCTGTATATCCTGAACGGGCTTAATCCCGAATTGCTTGAACTGCGTCTTTGCGCCTTGCCATAACGTTTGAAAATCTTCCTTTGGATTGGCGCTTTTCAGGATGTCCAGCTCAGCCTGAAGCTTGGTTTCACCATCATAAGGTGAAAGTAAATGATCATCCGTGTACACCTCAAAATAAATGTCTTTTGCCGTTAAATAAGCGGCGATATCTTTTCCGGCCTGCTGGTCCATCAGCATCCGGCTCACGAGGCGATAGCCTTTATCATGAACCGTGCCGCCATTTGCCGCAATGATCGGAATATCCAAACCTTCGAGAAGCGCTTTTACATCAAAAGTGGCTCTGCCCGTGCAGATGGCCACGAGAATGCCCGCCTCGTCCGCTCTTTTTAAAGCCGCTCTGTTTTCCGGAGAAATCACACTATCCGAGTTTAATAATGTGCCGTCTAAGTCAATTGCTATCAGTTTCATATGTATGGATGCCCTCCTTAAAAATAAAGCTGCTTCGGTTAGTATGTTCAGCTTTTTGCGAAATCAACAGAAAAGCCGTTAGTAAAAGGCTATACCTTCATCTTCTTTTTTTCAACAGAAAAACGGCGGGGTTATCTAAAACCCCACCGTCAGCCTTTATTCGGCTAAATCTTTCTTTAATTTTGTTTTTACTTCTTGAAGCTTCTCTTCATCCAGTTTGAAGTAATAAATATTTTTGCCGTACTGAGGGGTGTAAATATAGCTGTCAGCTCCCGTCAGCTGCAAAGAATCGACTGATTTTAAAGATGTGATAAACGGGAACAGACCGATGGCGTCATTCAGAGATAAGTTCATTTTTAAATTTTTCCCTAGGCTGTCGACAATATCGTCATAAGAAGGGATAGAGCTTAATGATTTAGATTTTTTTATAATGGCGTTCAGTACTTCCATCTGTCTTTGTCCGCGCATCAGATCGGTGTCGGCTTTACGTGTTCTGACATAAGCCAGTGCTTGTTCTCCGTCCAGCGTTTGGACTCCCGGCTTTAACACGACTTTTCCTTTTGTATCCACTTTGATACGATCGGCAATTTTTTGGCTTTTCACGTTTACCGTAATGCCGTTCAATTCATTTACGACATCCCGGAACGCGTCAAAGTTACTCTCAACCACATAATCTACCGGAATATCAAGCATGTTTTCTACTGTTTTATAAGTTAAATTATAACCGCCGTAAGCATGAGCGTGCGCAAATTTGTCATAGCCGTGTCCGGGGATGTTCACATAAGAATCCCTCGGGATACTCAGCATCGTTGCTGTTTTCTTTTTCCGGTTGAAGGTGACGAGCACGTTGGCGTCACTTCTTGCATCATCTACTGTTTCGCCTTTATTATCACGGGCGTCAATTCCTAAGAGCAATACCGTGAAAGAATCTTTCTTAGGGTCAAACTCTTTAATCCGTTTTACGGATTGATCGCCGCGGTCAAGGTTGACGTGTGCTTCTTTCGTCGCGTTATTGAGTTTCACATAGGCGTAAGTGCCGACGGAACCGGCAATAACCAATAAGAAAGCAACGGCGACCATTACAAATTTCACCCATTTTCTCAGGCGTCTTTTCTTTTTCCTGTGTTGTGATCGTTCCATATCATTACCTCTCGTTTCTATTCTTTGTGAAGCGTACCATAAAAGTTGACTTGGAGCAAATCTTCATCCGGGAGCTTCCAGAGCGTTCTCTCTATTTCGACAACATCTTTCTGTTATTTTTGCATCAGGTTCACATTATATTTGACGGCAGGAATCAGGAAATGTTTCGTCACTTTGTGAAAAAATAATTAGTGAAAAATTGGGAATTAACAGGGCGAAAGGTTTGAAATAAAAGAAAACAGGCTAAAGGATGTCTAGAAAAACTCCGCGCTGATACAGACGATCAGCGAAGGATGAGAGGAGTCTGCACACATGAAAAGCATACATTCGAATAAATGGCTCTATTTTTTCGGCGCCCTCGGCGGCGCGTTATACGGGTATGATACCGGAGTTATTTCCGGGGCCATTTTATTTATGAAAAAAGAACTGGGGCTGAACGCTTTTACGGAAGGTCTCGTCGTCAGTTCGTTATTGGCGGGGGCGATTATAGGTTCGGGGTTCGCCGGCAAATTAACGGATCGGTTCGGAAGACGAAAAGCCATCATGGCAGCCGCGCTGTTATTTTGTATAGGCGGAATCGGCGTCGCACTGGCTCCGAATACACAGGTGATGGTCCTTTTCCGAATCATTCTCGGACTTGCCGTAGGAACGTCCACAACAATCGTTCCGCTGTATTTATCAGAATTGGCCCCGAAAAATACACGCGGTGCGCTGTCTTCACTGAATCAGCTGATGATTACGGTCGGCATTTTCATTTCTTATATCGTGAATTACATTTTTGCCGAATCAGGGGCTTGGCGCTGGATGCTCGGTTTGGCGGCTGTGCCGTCAGCTGTTCTGCTGATCGGGATTTTATTTATGCCTGAAAGCCCGCGCTGGCTGTTTACCGTCGGCAAAGAAGAGAAAGCGAGAAAGATTCTTGAAGCATTGCGGGGAACGAAGGATATTGATGAAGAAATTGATGAAATGAAAGAAGCGGAAAAAGAAAACGAAGGCGGTTTGAAAGAGCTGTTTGAGCCGTGGGTCAGACCTGCGCTGGTCGCCGGTCTCGGACTTGCGTTTCTGCAGCAGTTTATCGGAACGAATACAATCATTTATTATGCGCCAAAAACATTTACGAATGTCGGATTCGGCAATTCCGCGTCTATATTAGGGACGGTCGGAATCGGTGCGGTAAATGTCATCATGACGCTTGCGGCTATTAAAATCATTGATAAGGTCGGGCGAAAGCCGCTGCTGCTGGCGGGGAACGCAGGCATGGTCATCAGTCTGCTCGTTCTGGCCGGAGTCAATCTCTTTTTTGAACATACGGCCGCCGCATCATGGACGACGGTCATTTGTTTAGGCGTGTTTATCGTCGTGTTTGCCATCAGCTGGGGGCCTGTCGTGTGGGTCATGCTTCCTGAATTATTCCCGCTTCACGTCAGAGGTATTGGGACGGGTGTATCGACCTTAATGCTGCATGCCGGAACATTAATTGTTTCATTGACGTATCCTATGTTAATGGAGGCCGTCGGCATCAGCTATTTATTTATCATTTATGCCGCAATCGGCGTCGCAGCTTTTTTATTTGTCCGGTTTAAAGTGACTGAGACGAAGGGCAAAAGCCTTGAAGAAATTGAACAAGATTTGCGAAACCGTAACGGAGACACGGGATCAGCCGAAAATCAGCAAACGGTTAATCCGTAACATCAGGCGGGAGAGGGGCGGTGTCAAACCGGCCCTCGCAGCCGTTTAATCAGCCAATTCTTCCTTTAACTTCGTTTTTACCTCTTCAAGTGTGTCTTCATCTAATTTTAAATAGTAGAGTTTTTTTCCCTCTCCGTCATTGTAAAGATACTGATCTGAGCCGGTCAGCTGCAATGAATCGACAGATTTGATCGACGCGATAAAAGGAAACAAACCGATTGCTTCTTTTAAAGACAGACTCATTTTCATATTTTTTCCTAACGTATCGACAATATTGTCGTAAGAAGGGATCGAGCTTAACGATTTTGATTTTTTGATAATGGATTTCAGCACTTCCATTTGCCGTTCGCCGCGTTTGAAATCAGTATCCGCTTTACGAGTTCTTACATAAGCTAACGCCTCTTCCCCGTCAAGCATCTGCACACCAGGCTGTAATGCGACCTTTCCTTTTGTATCTTTTTTTATTTGATCAGCGATTTTTTGGTTTTTTACATTGACCTGGACACCGTCTAATTCATTCACCACATCTTTGAATGCTTTGAAATTTCCTTCCACAACGTAATCTACCGGTATATCAAGAAAGCTTTCAGCCGTTTTATAACTGAGGGTATATCCCCCGAAAGCATGAGCGTGGGTGAACTTATCATGGCCATGACCCGGTATGTTGACATAAGAATCTCTCGGAATGCTGAGCATCGTCGCTGTTTTCTTTTTACGGTTGAACGTAACGAGCACATTCGCATCACTTCTTGCATCATCGACCGTTTCACCCTGCGAGGCTCTCCCGTCAATGCCTAACAGCAATATCGTGAAAGAATCTTTCTTCGGATCAAATTCTTTAATCCGTTTGACGGACTGCTTGCCCCGCTCCAGTTCAACGTGGGCTTCCTTAGAAGCATGATTCAGTTTTATATAGGCGTAAACTCCGGCAGCAGCAGCGATAAACAGAAAAAAACAAACAGCTGTTGCTATAATGACCGCCCATTTTTTCAGGCGCTTTTTCTTATTGTGACGTTCGGATCGTTCCACTTTGCTACCTCTCATTTCTCCTCTGTTTACAGCATTCTCTCCGGCGTACGTGAGAGATCAGCCTATTACATTGGACGAAAGGAGGGAGGGAATGTTTCGCTTTTAGTGAAAAAATAGGATATATATCATACGAAAGGGTCGCGTTGAAAAAAACGCTGACGTTTATCGTCCTATCGTTCCGAAATTGACGATTTGAAGAGAGATGTCATAATCAAACGACGCTTCAGAAAACGTTTTGTCCCAATGATGTTTGACCTTCTTCCAATAATTCGGGTAGTGAATTCTGACACTGTCGGAAAAGAACACAGGGTCAGCTTCATATTGGCCTTGGAGCTTATCAATGACCTCTTTTACGTCACTTTTTAATTTTTTTTCAAAAATCCGCTCCATTTTGTCTAAATAGCGATTATCGAATGAATCTTCAGCGGTCGATTGATTTTCGGACAGCAGCCCCTTTGTTTTCACAGATATATGAAATGACAGCTTTCCGTTTTTTAAGCGGGGAGTAATCTTTGACTTTGATTTCTTAATTTCAAAGGTAATAGGGCGGTTTTTATCCTCTGCGGGCAAAACACCGCCTTTAATTGTCCCCATCAGCCAATTGAGGCTCTGTGTCTCATAAGCCGACAAAAAACCGGCGAGCTTATTTTGTTTTCTGCTTTTTATAATGGCGGTTCCGTCATATACCGTTTTTCCGTTCTTATTCACGACCGCCTGAATCAGAAAGCTGAGCTTGTTGTGACAGTAAATGGATGCCCTTCCGATCCGAAGCGGCATTAAAATTTTCCCGTTATAGCCTCCGTTATTGGTGAGATCGATCAGTTTCTCTGCCGGCATAGGCTGCTGCTGGCTTGGCGTCGGCTCTGTCAAAATATCAGATGCTTTTCCTCTCGCCGCAAAAATATAGCTGCTTCGCCGTAATTCATCATCACGGATAAAATGATTCATCATTTGCTGCATATTTTGGTCAGCCAGCAGTTTTTCACTGAAAATAAGAACCTTTAAATGATCGCTGTAAACGGGCGGGTCCTTTAAAGATACGTCACTGACCGCTTCAAGAACGGTATCCCCCCGCGTTGTCACATTCACAAAAGCGGGTCTGCCGGAAGCCTGGCTGTTTTCGCTTTGGGGGAGCAGGTTTTGATAGGTTAATTTATATTGATGGTCACTTGTCTCATCAATAGCCAGCCCACGCGCAAATGAAAGCCTCTCGACCTCCTTGGCATCCCAGCAGCCGGAAAGTGCAATCAGTACGAACAGTGCCGCCGTCAATTTTACGAAATGTCTCATGACGTCTGTTTCCTCCTGAATGTTTTTTTCACCCAGCTTGAAAACCAAATGAGAAAAGGAATCATGATCACGGCAAAAAACAGATATCCGAGCATGGTTCCGTATTCAAACACGCTGTTAATGTCTTGGGGGTACATAGAAATACCGAATGTGACCGCCAATAATCCCGTCAAAAGCCAGGCATTATTTTTATTTTTCAGCCGGAAAAGGGTATTTAATCCGAGATGCGCTCCTTTAAAAGAACCGAGCATGCAGGTAAACTGCTGGCAGGTCCACATGACCAGCAAAAAGATATCAAACCGCTCAATGAAAATGCCCTGAATTTCTAACGCGTGAATAAGAGAAATCGTCGGCCACGTCACCGCCTTCGCCTCAGCGACCGTCATACACCCGATGACGATCAGCAAGGTAATGCTGTAAAACAAAGAGGAGACCCCAATCCCGAAGGCTACCGCTTTTTTCGCCTGGCGCGGATCCTTCATAAACGGCACTAAAAAGATAATCACTTCCAAGCCTGAGAAATAAAGAAGGGTTTTCGGAAAGAGACTAATAAAGCTCTTGTATCCGCCTTCCATGACCGGACGAATAAAATCGAGATTAAACAATCTCAGGCTGAACACCAGAAGTACAAGAAAGATCACAATCGTTATCGGAAAAATATAGGCGTAAAGCTTAGAAATCGGATAGACGCCGCCTGTCACATGATAAAGGCCGACCGCCAGAAAGATAAATACGACCACACTCATCGGCGTATTTTTTAATAAAAAATAATTCGTGACCTCTCCGAGAAATCGGGCTTGAAAACAAACGGTAAGAATGAAATAAAAACTGATAAATACATTCAATAAAGACCCGAGGACGCGGCCCATAATGTCCCGATTCAGCTCATAAATGGTTTTTTCACTGTTCTTCTGCAGAAAAGGCATAAAAAGCAGGACGAGGCCGATATACACGGCGCCCTCAATCAGAATAATGATCCACCCGCTCGGGCTGTCTGTTAATGCGGCAGAACGGGGGAGCGTTAAAACGCCGGAGCCGATCATCGTTCCGCTTACCATGAGGAGGGTTTGCATAAATGACAGCTTATCTTCAGATTGCTTCATGGGTATCACCTTTGTTTGATTTTATCTTTCGTCTCTTTTCTTGTCGGCCGCTTTTTGAGGAACCGTGTCGGAAGCCGGACGACCGTATCCTTCAAATCTTGGCCGGGCTGAGCCATGATCGGAATGATATAGTCCTGGCCAAAGCTTTTCAGGCGCATAATGTGCCCGACGGCAAGCAGATAGCACATAATCAGCCCGTATAGCCCCAAGACGGCGGAAGAAATCATCGAGAAGATGCGGATAACCCTCAGCGGGAAATTGTATGCGTATGACGGAGCTGTAAAAGAAGCCAAGGCAGTAATGGAGACAATGATCACCATCATCGCGCTGACGATATTTGCCTGAACGGCAGCCTGTCCGATGACAACGCCCCCAATCAATCCGATGGTCTGCCCGATTGGCTTTGGCAGCCGGAGCCCCGCTTCTCTTATCAGTTCAATCGTAAAAATCATAATAAATGCCTCAACAAAAGGCGGAAAAGGAACATTTAATCTGCTCCCTGCAATTGTAATCGCCATTCTTGTCGGCAAGAGGCCTACATGAAACGTAACAAGTGATATGTAAAGACCGGGTAAATAAATGGTAATTAAAATGCATGTATACCGAAGCAGCCTGAGCAATGAAACGGGTATCCACCTCTGATTGTAATCATCCGGAGAATGAATAAACTCATCGACAGTGGCGGGAACCAAAAGGACAAAAGGCGTGCCGTCTACAATGATGGAAACCCGTCCTTCAAACAAAGAGCCGATGACCCGGTCGGGACGCTCAGTGCTTAAAATCGTCGGAAAAATGCTGTACGTATTGTCTTCAATAAGCTGTTCGATCGTCCCAGATTCAGGAATATGGCCAATCTCAATCGAATCCAGTCTCTTAAACACTTCTTTTACCACATCATCCGGGGCAATATCCCGAATATACGCCACCGCGATTTTCTTTTTGGTTCTTTTGCCGAGTGTGATCTCCTTGATCAGCAGGTTGGGATCACCCGCCTGGTCCCGTAAAAGCGCGGTGTTCGTGCGAAGCTTTTCGACAAAACCTATCCGCGGCCCGCGCTCAAGCAGCTCTGACGGCGGTTCTTCAATATCACGCATTTTAAACGTTTCTGTTTCAAAGGAAAGGGCTTCGCAGCAGCCATCGGCCAGCAGAACCGATTTACCGGAAAAAATGTCTGCTTCAACGTCTTTTAGTGAGGAAAGCCGAGTGTGGCGATAACCGAAAGATATGGCTGAGAGCGGTTCTTCAGACCCATCCTCTTGTTTTTTCTCGGCGGCCTGCATCGGTGAAATAATATATTCAGCAAGCAATTTATTTTCTGTCAGCCCGTCTATATAAAGCAGGCAGGCGCTGCATTCATCGTTTCCGAAAGTAAAGGAATAAAACATGATGTCATCATTTTGGCCGAAGCGCTTTTTTAAGATCTCAAGATTGTGCTTTAGCTCAGCATCTATTGCCAAGATGTTCCCCCTCCTTTACATCAGTTATTTTAATTTGCGACAAACAAGAAGATTTATTCTGGAATAGGAAATGACTGAGCATTCGGCCCCATCTGAATGGTATAATGAGCAGGTCAGCCATTTATACATATGTTTTACCAGCGGCACTCCCTGTGTTTGTAACAGAGGCACAGCGGGAATGGGATATGAGCCGCTTTTTAAGGGGAGGGGAACGAACATGACGCAAGAGCCGATTTTTTTACAGCCTGTATGTAAAGAGAAAATCTGGGGCGGCACTTTATTACGCGAACGATTCGGATACGACATACCTTCAGACACGACCGGAGAATGCTGGGCGATTTCCGCTCATCCGAACGGATTGAGCACAGTAAAAAGCGGTCCGTATAAAGGAAAAACCCTGAACGAACTATGGGACCGGCACAGAGAATTATTTGGCGGAATCGAAGGAGACCGCTTTCCGCTTCTGACGAAAATGCTTGATGCCAAACAAGACATGTCCATCAAAGTCCACCCGGATGATTATGATGCCGAGGGACATGAAAACGGCGAAACGGGCAAGTCAGAGTGCTGGTATATCATTGATTGTAAAGAAAATGCGGAGATCATATACGGCCATACAGCCCGATCCAAAGCAGAGCTTGTCACGATGATCAACAGCGGGGATTGGGAAGGCCTGCTGCGGCGCGTGAAAATCAAACCCGGGGATTTTTATTACGTGCCGAGCGGAACCATTCACGCCATCTGCGCGGGAACGCTCGTCCTGGAAACACAGCAAAACTCAGATGCCGCTTACCGGATATATGATTACGGCCGCACGGACAGCAACGGAAGCCAGCGTGATCTTCATCTTCGTAAGGCAATCAACGCCGCAACCGTTCCTCATGTGGACGGATTTATAGATGAATCAACAGAAACCAGAAAAGGCGCCACCATCAAAACCTTCGTGCAGGGAGAATATTTTTCTGTATACAAATGGGATATCAGCGGCACGGCCGAGCTGACGCAGGATACCTCGTTTATGCTGTGCAGCGTCATAGAGGGGAGCGGAACCCTCAGTTATGAAGGAATTTCCCGCAAGCTTGAAAAAGGCGCCCATTTCATATTGCCGGATCAGATGCCGGACTTTACGATAAACGGCGAATGTACATTAATCGTCTCTCATATATAAAAACGAAAACTTAATCTCAGGAATGGGATTAAGTTTTATTATTTGTAAATTGGGAGCCTTCTCTCTGTAAAAATAGAGAAATCCCGCCGATAAATAAACTAGTTTGATAGATAACAATTGAATAAGAAAGAGGAGAAGGAATGAAAAAGAGATTCGTTGCACCTATGTTAGTGTCCGCCGTTTTCCTTGTCTTTTGCACAATGTCGCTTCCTGCAAAGGCTGTGTACAGCGACTATTCCATTTATCAATTGGAAACGAAACAGCAATTTCAAACAGAGAGCCAGGCATTGCAAGCAGCAGGCAAGCTGAAAAAGGATACGGGATGGCAGGCTGACGTTCAGGCAGCCGGAAATGCGCCGCTCACTTATCAAATATCAGCCTCAGGCATACATAATGAAGCTGATGCAAAAACCGTAATGAATGATTTTACAAAACAGACGGGTGTGGGCGGCACCTACAGCGCAAGCGGCAGCAAACAGCCTTATGTGACCGTTACCTCAGGCGTTTTATCGGACGAACAGCAGACGAAAAACCTTCTTGCCAAACTGAAGAAAGAAACGGGAGTGACCGGTGGCGTCAAGCCGAGAGGGTCAAAACAGCCGTACGTACAGGTCGTGACCCCAGAGCTGGCTTCAGAAACGAATGCAAAAGCGCTGATTCAAGACCTGACAAAACAAACAGGCGTTAAAGCCGCATACCAGCCGGTCACACAGGCAGCCGCCCAGTTCCGGATTCAATCCGGGACAATCATCGGAGATCAAAAAGCTGCTCAAATCCAAACCGATTTTCAGAAACAAACAGGATTAAAAGCGTCGCTGAACATGACGGCAAAAGGCCGGTCCAATTATACCGTGACCTCCTCTGATATGAAGGACGCAAAGGGCGCGGGAGACTTAGCTAAGCAGCTGGAAAAGACAACGGGAATCAAAGGCGCCGTTCAAAAGATCACCCAAAACAAAACGGTGAACGTGTACAATGTTCAATCGGGATATTTTAACGGCATAAACGCTGTAAAAAATGCGGTCGGTCAAATCAAGACGAATACAGGCATCAGCAGCAATTACCAAAAAGCCGGCACGAAAAATAATTATACGGTCATTATGAACGGGTTGACGCCTCAGCAGCTGCAAAGCATTCAATCCTTCTTTAAAAAGAAGAAATGGCACTGTTCAGCGTCTTCGGCAAAAAAGACAGCTTCATCTTCTGTTTACCGAATTACAACGGCACAGATCACAGCTGCACAGGCTGACAAAGCGGATGTGTTTTTCCGTCAGCAAGGTGTGAAAATGACAAGGTCCGCAGCAGGAAAAACAACGGAGAATGAATATCAGCTGCTTTCCCAGGAAACAACCGACCAGTCAAAGATTAAAAAAGGATTGAGCTTGTTAAAGGGATATAACCTGAGCGCCGCTTCAAAATCCGTGACAAAGCAGACGGGCACAGCTTTTAAAATCACAACCGAGCCTCTGCTTGATCCATTAAAAATCAATCGTTCACTGGACTTCTTCAAAGGAAAAAAGGTATCTGCCGCATCACAAAAGACTGGGGAAACGGCTTATACCCAATTCCAAATCGAAACGGCTCCCTTGCTTTTGAAGGAAGACATTGACCGTGCGTTAGCTTTTTTAAAGCAAAACAAAGCGGCCGGCACTGTGAAAGAGACGGGGAAAACCGCATATACACAATACACCATAACAACAGAGAGGATCAGCAGTAAAACCGTATTAAACAACAGTATGAAATATTTCAGCACCAAGAAGTTACAGGCAAGCTATACGAGTAAAAGCCTTCCGATTTACGAGCTTCATATCAATAATCAATTCACAGGAAAGGATTCAGCATCTGCCGCCTCTGCAAAGCTGAAGCAGCTGTACGGCTGGACAGTGTCCATTGTGAAAATAAAAAATGGCCCGCAAATCATGAATACAAATTACAATATCTCGCTTAAAGATATGGTCAAAAAGCAGATGACGGTCAGCCCGCAAACAGATGCCGGGGCTTACGCATCGCTGACGTTTATCAATACGGCCTCTAAAACAGTCACAGCTGATGTTTTGAACGTCAGATCAAGCCCGGAAGTCAGTTCAGGCAATGTCATCGGCCAATTAAAAAAAGGCGATAAAGTCAACATCATCGGCCAAACAAACGGCTGGGCCAAAATCAGTATGAACTGGAGAAATGCCAGCAGTGATGAAGTCGAACAATACGTCAACCCAGACAATTACACGCTGGACAGCAAATATTACTTTCAATTTCTCAAGCTCTCTCAAACGGCTGGGCTTAATGCATCTGAAATCAACCAAAAAGTACTGGCCGATAAAGGGATTCTTACGGGGAAAGGACAAGCCTTTATTACTGCCGCCAACAAGTACAGCATAAATGAATTGTATTTGGTCTCGCACGCTTTGCTTGAAACGGGCAACGGCACGTCAGAGCTTGCAAACGGCATCAAATACAATGGAAAAACCGTTTATAACATGTACGGAATCGGCGCTTATGATAGCAATCCGAACTACTACGGCGCCCAATACGCATATAATCAAGGCTGGTTTACTCCCGAAGCCGCCATTATCGGCGGTGCTGCATTTATAGGTTCATCTTACATTCATAATCCGGCCTACGAGCAGGACACTCTCTACAAAATGAGGTGGTCCGCAGCCGCGGCCCACCAGTACGCCACTGACATCGGCTGGGCATATAAGCAGGTAAACCGTATGTACAGCTTATATACGCTTCTGGATGACTATACGCTTTATTATGATGTTCCTGTATATCTGAAAGGATAAAAAAAGGGCTGAAGTGATCGCTTCAGCCCTTTTTAGTATGATGTTGCGCAGCGTATAAAAAACACTCGCCGTCTGTTTCCGGCAAGTGTTCAGTCACTTTTCTTTATTTGTTTCTCCACAAACATTAATAATTTTTCACTCGAATTTCCTTCTGAATACTTATTCCATGTATCAGAGAACTGCTTTATTTCTTTCAAATTGTACGATCCTTTTATGATCGCCTTCAGCAGTGATTCACTGTCACGGCATGCTTTTCCGGGAATGACGGTTTCATAATGATCGATTAACCCGCGTTTTCGGTCGTATTCTTCAAGATCATACGTGAAAAAAAGGATCGGTTTATTTAAGATCGCAAATTCAAAAGGAACGGATGAGTAATCTGTAATCAATATATCAGCAGCTTTCAAAAGACCGTGCAGATGGAGATCAGACACATTTTTGATATATTCGTTTTCAGACGGGATCGTGATATGATGCTGCACGGCAGGATGAAGCTTGACAAGCAGCACATACTCCCCGTTTAACGGGCCGGCCAGCTGCTCCTCGGTGAATGGGAGACGAACCGATTGCATATCATAATCCCTGAATGTAGGGGCATACAGTATGATTTTTTTCTGCCATTTATGTTGTAAAGCATGTTTGCTCTCATCATAATATACGTCAGTCAGCGGCACTCCTGTTTTTAATACTTGGCTGTCCTGTATTCCGAATGACTTTTTAAAGATGTCAGTCATTGCATCGGAACCGGCTGTGACAAAATCAAATGAACTGTATACCTTTTTAAATCGTTTGATGTCTGATTGAGTCCGGTCTTGATTTGTCACATCCTCCAAACCAAACTTTTTCAACGAACCGTTCGCATGCCAAACTTGAATGCACTTGGTCTGCGGCCGGCCGTTTAATACGCTTGTCAGAAGAAAGTAATTATCAGTGATCACAAATTTGCTCTTAAATAAGAGAGAAACAGCCTTCCAAAGGTGAAGCGGGTTTTTCTCGTTAAGATAAAATGAGTGAATCCCCGAGAGCTCATTCTTTAAACTGACGGCATGTCTGGTATAAAGAACCGTTACATCATAGGAAAGTGATTCAGCGTGCGTCTTGTAAGAACGAATGACAGCCTGTGCGTTTTCCTCAAAAGAAACCAAAAGCGTGACCCGATTCCCGGGTTTTATCCGTTTGAACAAGACGCCGAGAACAGATAGATATATAGAATATAAAGTGGCGAATAAAGATCGCAAGTTCATAGATTACCAATCTCTTTTGCTGTTATATTTTGTTTAAAGCTGTTTTGTCTGATCTTCAGCCTGTTCGGGGTAAAGGCTTTTATTTGATTTATTATCTCGCAGAACGGTGAAAGCATACTTCGGAATGTTCAGCATCCTTTTCCATCTCCAAGGATTCATAACAAGTCTGTAAAACCACTCTAAATTTGTTTTGATCATCCATTTAGGCGCTCTTTTTACCGTTCCGCTGAATACATCAAAGCTTCCGCCCAAACCGATTGCTACAGCCTGTGGAAAGAGATGCTTGTATTCATAAATAAAATGTTCCTGATGCGGGTACCCTAAAGCGACAAACACAATATCAGGTTTCGCCCTGGAAATCTGTTTGGCGACAAAACGCTTATCCGCGGCGTAGCCGTCGCTGTATCCGACGACATCAATCTGGGGATATTCTTTGGCGATCCGATTCAAAACCGCTTCCAGCACTTCCTGTTTTGCGCCGTATAAAAATATTTTTTTAGACTGCTGGTTTGCGAGACCGAGCAGTGAGATAAAAACATCAAATCCCGCAATCCTTGATTTTAGCGGGTGCTGGGTCAAACGCGACATTAACACGACGCCAATACCATCCGGCAGGACGAAATCCGCCGATGAAATGACATTATGATAACCTTTATTTTTAGCCGCCGCATATCCGATTTCCGGGTTGACCGTCGCAATGACGGCTCCTTGATTTTGTGCGATATAATAAGTGTCTAAATATGAAATAAACTCCTGTAAATTTCCATTAACATAAGAAAGGTTGTGCACCATTTCAGTCTGCATCTGTTTCGCCCTCCTTTTATACGGGATTTTCTCAAGTTCAGTTATTAAGGCTAAGCTTTATTTTAACATAGAACCTTCAGCTAAACTTAACAATCATTTTACAAAATTATAAATAAGATAACATTTTTTAAATCATACGACGCAAAACCCTGCTAAACTCCTAGTAAAACAAGATTTGTAAATAAGTGGAACCGGCGTGATCTTTACATAAGCTTAACCTTTTCAGGGCTATGTGATATAATTAGGTTCCATGAGTACGAAATTGGCACTTTAGTGATTAAGGATACAGCTGCGCCGGCTATGACGGGCAGTTACTTGTTATACGTATGAATACAGAAAGGAGCTTTTGTTTTCATGAAGAAGGTCATAACTTACGGAACTTTTGATTTACTGCATTGGGGTCATATTAAACTGCTTGAGCGCGCAAAGCAGCTTGGAGATTACCTGGTCGTTGCAATTTCAACTGACGAGTTCAATCTTCAAAAACAGAAAAAAGCATACCACAGCTATGAACACAGAAAGTTGATTCTGGAAACCATCCGTTATGTAGACGAGGTTATTCCTGAGAACAGCTGGGATCAAAAAGTACGGGATGTAGCAGATCATAACATCGATGTGTTCGTTATGGGAGACGATTGGGAAGGCAAATTTGATTTCCTTAAAGATCAATGCGAAGTCGTCTATCTTCCCAGAACTGAAGGCATCTCTACTACGCAGATTAAAAAAGAAATTGCCGGGGTGTAATTGAAACATTCGGATATGCAGATAATAAAGAAGTACTCCCTTCAGAAGAGGGAGTACTTCTTGTAATATAAGGTTATTTTCGCTATATTTGTTATGCGCTTTTGAAAAAGCTAGACAATAAGAGGAGAATTTAAAAATGAATCTTAGTAACTTTTTTAAATTGAATAAAAAAGAGTCCAAGCCGTCCATAGAAGAACGTGAATATACGATTTTAAACAAAGAAGCTCTGACAGACGAGAAAAAGGTCGCAGTAGTGGTGCCTGTTTATAATGCAGAACAATATGTAAGAAAAACCGTTGATTCAGTCATTCTTCAAAATATCGGCTTTCAGCATATTTCTTTAATTCTGGTCGATGATTGCTCTACAGATGATTCAAGAAATATTCTGACTGAATACGCCGAACTGTATGAGAATATTACAGTCGCATTTCTGAAAAACAATACCGGAACACCGGCTTATCCGAGAAATCTGGGAATTGAACTTGCAAACGCAAAATACATTACATTTTTAGATGCTGATGATTGGTTTGCGCCAAACGGAGTTAAAATTTTATTCGATATGCTCGAAAAAAATAATGTGAATTATGCGGTTGGAAAGACGATTGAGATGCAAGTGAACGGGCAAAAAGCGATCGGGAAGCATGAGTCTGCACTGAACAGAGAGAAAGTCTCTCCATTTTCAATCCGGCATATTTTCTATCATCTCGGACCGCGTGCAAGAATGATGAACTTACAATTCCTAAAAGACAATAATATCAGATATCCGGAAATGAAATTTGCTGAAGATAAGCAATTTTTTATGGATGTTCTTTTGTCGTGCGGAGATATCTCAACCTCAACAGAACCGATCTATTATCTGAACAGAATGGACAACAACGAGTCACTTACAAAACAGACGAATATAATGGAAAAAACCGACACCAACATAGCGGTTATGAAGTATATTCTGAATAAAAAGTTGGATGCTGAAAAAGAAAAGATGGCTATGAACCGTCTGATTGAATTCGATTCCATTACGCGCCTTTTCGATAGAATGCACTTTTTGAAAAGCGAAAATAAGGAAGCCTATTACAATAAATTCAATGAAATTCTGAGTGTTTTAAAGAAAACAAAATATGATATCTCTGAAACGTTCTTTCACCCGATTCATAAAACCGCTTACCGGCTGCTGAATCAAAAACGGTATGATGAGGTTGAAAAGCTGTTTAGCTGGTCTAAAAAAGAGCCGAATAAAAATATCGTAACAAAAGACGGTTTGGCTTATTTAGAAAGCCCGCTGGCAGACGAAGAAAACAAATTAATCGAACTGCGGATGCACGGTGAAACGGAAAGCACAGAGTTGTCGGATGGAAAATTCGCAATCACCTTCCGACTGTTCGGACAAGACAGAAATAATGCCCAATATGTACAGTTTCAGCACAGAGACAATATGAAAGTATATCATCAGTTTTCAGTCCAATCCTTGGGAGACGGGCGGTATACGCTTGAAATTCCGTTGAGCGATATTGAAAAGATCGGACTTGGCGGTTATATTATGTATATCATTTATAACGATTATGAACGTGTCACTTTATATAGAGAAGACGATCAGAAGGTAATGGCAGAGGCAAACGGACGACAATATCAATTTTATCGGACGGTGAAGGAGAACCTTTCGTTAAAAGTGACAAAATAATTATTGTAATTGGATATGTTTAATTGAAATAGAGGAGTAGACTTATTTTATGGGTATAGAAAATCCTGTCAGTTACAAGTTGAAGCATCTTAATATAGAGGAAGAGAAACTCAGCATTACTATTTCATGTGAGAATGCAGCATTAACGGAAGAGCCCAATCTTCAGATTTTAAACCGTAAGACAAAAGCAGAACTTTCCGTCCCTTTAAAAAAAATTGATGAACAAGATCAGCAATTTCATGCCGTCATTGATATCCACTTGCTTTCGGACCACGTGGAAAACAGAGGATGTCTGGATTTCTATGTATCCTTTTTTAATGATGACAGTGATATCAGCAAAAAAAGACTGAAATCCAGCCATGAACCCATTGAGCTGTCCCATTATAAAGATGAGGCTAATAACGTTTTCTTTTTCCCTTACACAACCAAAAAGGGGAATTTTTCTTTAAAATTATTGCTGAAAAAATTCGTCACGCGAATTGATGAGATCGAGCTGACATCTGAAGGCATCTTGAACCTGAAGGGGTTTGCTTTTCGTCTGAATGCGGCAGAAGCACTAAAGATAAAAGAAAAAAATCTGATATTGAAAATGAAAAAAGGCAAAGATGAGGAGCCTCTCATCCTGAAGTACCCGCTTCATGATGTGCCGAGGCATGATCTTTCTGAATATGTTCATGATCAATCGAAGCTTGAAACGATAGGCTTTGATACAAAGATTGACTTACACTCTCTATATAAAGAATTAAACCAGCAGCTCATTTTTCAATTTCACATTCAATTCATATTTGAAGATGCTGAGACAGGCGAAGAAATTATCACCAACAGCAAACCTTTAAAGGTGTTAAAAACTGAGCATGTAAACCCTAATCAATTCGCTGTTCTTAAAACAGAAACAGGGCCTGCCAGATTTCATGTATTCACAAAAAAGAAAACGAAATACCTTCATCTGAGAATGAATGATTACAGCTTCAGCACCCGCGCAGAGTATTTTGTAAAAGGCAAGCTGAAACGCGGCGCCGCTTTTTTCCGTAAAAGAAAAAACAAGCTGAAAAAATTCATTGAAAGAAGAATTCAAAACACTTATAAAGCCGGGTTTAAATTTGCAGGAAAACTGCCTGTCAAACAGAAGCTTGTGATGTTTGAAAGCTTTGCCGGAAAACAATACAGCTGCAACCCGCGTGCGATTTATGAATACATGAGCAAAGAAATGCCTGAATACCGGCTGTGCTGGAGTGTAAATCCTGCTTATTCACAGACATTTAAAGATAAAGGAATTCCTTATATGGAACGCTTCTCTTTAAAATGGCTGTTTGCTATGGCAAGAGCGGAGTATTGGGTTGTCAACAGCCGTTTGCCATTATGGATTCCAAAACCTGAACATACGACATACGTCCAAACATGGCACGGAACGCCTTTAAAGCGTCTTGCCGTGGATATGGATGAAGTGCATATGCCGGGTACAAACACGGAAAAATATAAAAGAAACTTTACGGCTGAGGCATCCAAATGGGATTACCTGATATCACCGAATGCGTATTCTACTGAAATTTTCGCAAGAGCATTTCAGTTTAATAAAACGATGATTGAATCGGGTTATCCGCGGAATGATTTTCTTCAGACAGATAACAGCCCTTCTGTTATCAAAACGTTAAAAGAAAAAATGAATCTTCCCCAAGATAAAAAAGTCATTATCTATGCGCCGACGTGGCGGGATGACCAGTTTTATAAGAAGGGGAAATATAAGTTTGATCTTGATTTAGACCTTCACCAATTGAGAGAAGCGATAGGTGATCGCTATGTCATTATTTTAAGGATGCATTATCTGGTGGCAGAAAACTTTGATCTGGGTCCTTATGAAGGATTTGCATATGACTTCTCCAGTTACGAGGATATTCGTGAGCTGTACATGGTCTCAGACTTACTCATAACGGACTATTCTTCTGTTTTCTTCGATTATGCAAATTTAAAAAGACCGATGCTGTTTTATGTACCTGATATTGAGACATATCGCGATAAACTCAGAGGCTTTTACTTTGACTTTGAGAAAGAAGCGCCGGGACCGCTTGTGAAGGAAACCGGTGATGTCATTGAATGGGTAAAAGAAACTGAATCAGAAGACTATGTTCTTCCGGAATCATTCGGTCCTTTTTATGAGAAATTTTGTTATTTGGAAACCGGAGAATCATCCGAGAAAGCTGTAAAAGTAATCTTCGGGGAAAAGTAAATAAAGACAAAAAAGCATAATTTAACCATGTTAATTATGCTTTTTTGCTTAAAAGACGGCATTATTCGTTAAATGGCGCCGGCTTGTTATGAAGTGAAAAAAACATCGTAATCTGTTACAATTATGAGCGGTGCTTTTGTAAGTCAAAGCTATTACCTAAAACTTACGACTAAGGAAGATTAGAATGAATGCATTGGTAAAAATTCTGAAAGAGCAATTCAACTCATTCCCGCTGATTATGCGGCTTGCAGTGTATGAAACGAAATCAAAGTATCAAGTCAATTATTTGGGTATATTGTGGCAGTTTCTTAATCCTATGATTCAAATGCTGGCCTACTGGTTTGTATTCGGTCTCGGGATTCGCAACGGACATGATGTGGTGCTTGGAAATGGAGCAAGCGTACCGTTCATTGTGTGGATGCTTGCAGGCTTAATTCCTTGGTTCTTTATCAGTCCGACGATACTTGATGCATCCAACAGTGTGTATAAACGGATTAACTTAGTGTCGAAAATGAACTTTCCGATCAGTTCACTGCCCTCAGTTGTGATAGCGTCTAACTTATTCAGTTATTTTGTCATGATGGGGATTTATATCGTTGTGCTGCTGAGCAATGGTCTTTTTCCGACACTTCACTGGCTGCAATATATTTATTACCTGTTTTGTATGATTGCTTTTATGTTTGCTTTTGGACTGTTTAATTCAACCATTAGCGTGTTAATCAGGGATTATCAATTCCTGCTTCAGGCGGTGACAAGGCTGCTGTTTTTTCTTTTGCCGATTTTCTGGGACATTGCAGAGAAATTTGGAAATAGACCAGAAGTATTGACCATATTAAAGTTAAACCCCCTCTTTTATATTATAGAAGGCTTTAGAGACAGTTTTATGGAAGGGCAGTGGTTTTTCCACGATATGAAGTATACGTTGTATTTCTGGTTCATCACGCTGCTTTTGTTAACAGTCGGCTCACTTCTGCATATGAAATTCAGAGATAAATTTGTTGACTTTCTTTAATATAGTAAGGAGATTATACAATGAAACTAAAGGTTTCGTTCAGAAATGTTTCAAAACAGTATTTTCTATATAAAAAACAGTCTGACAAAATAAAAGGGCTGTTTTTCCCGAACAGAAATCAAAAAGGTTTTTTCGCTGTCCGAAATGTTTCTTTTGATGTGTATGAAGGAGAAACTATTGGATTCGTGGGTATCAACGGTTCAGGAAAATCGACGATGTCTAATTTGCTGGCTAAAATCATTCCGCCGACAAGCGGAGAGATTGACATGAACGGACAGCCGTCCCTCATTGCCATCTCCGCCGGATTAAACAACCAATTAAGCGGTAAGGACAACATCCGTTTAAAATGTTTGATGATGGGCCTCAACAATCGGCAAATTGATGATCTTTATGAAAAAATCGTTGAATTTGCGGACATTGGCGACTTTATTGACCAACCTGTTAAAAGTTATTCAAGCGGTATGAAATCTCGGCTCGGCTTTGCGATATCGGCGCACATGGACCCGGATATTCTTATTATAGATGAAGCGCTCTCTGTGGGAGACCAGACATTCTATCAGAAATGTGTAGACCGCATTACTGAATTTAAAGAGCGGGGAAAAACAATCTTTTTCGTAAGCCATTCAATCGGACAGATTGAGAAAATGTGCGATCGCGTGGCTTGGATGCATTATGGCGAAATGCGGATGTTCGATGAAACAAAAGTCGTTGTGAAAGAATATAAAGCCTTTGTGGATTGGTTCAATAAGCTGTCGAAGAAGGAAAAAAAGAAATACCAAAATGAACAGATTGAAGGCAGAACACGGGCTGCCGAGGAACAGAAAATCGCGCATGCTCAAAATAAAAAGGCGAAGCCGAAATTCATTGCGAATACGATTCAAATCACGGTTCTTGCGCTTCTGACGGTATGTCTGGCTGCTGCGATGTTCTCGGACAAGCCTTTACGGACGCTCGCAACTTTCGGCGCCGTCAAGCAAGGGAATGCAGGTCTTTATGAGTCTGTGAACAAACCGGCTTTGGTTAAAGCTGAAAAGGCGGACCTTTACTCGTCTCACAGTCTGAAGGGGAAAGCCTCTGCGAATGTAAGCTTTGGCACAAAGGTGCAGATAAAAGCGGAAAATAACGAGGCGGCCAAAGTTGAATTGAATGATAAACAGTACTTTATGAAAAAGGCTGATCTGTATAAAGTAACCTCTTTAAAAAAGACGGATGTTAAGCTCAGTGATTTCAGCAGCAATTTATCCGGTCAAAACATTGGCGCTTATGAAGAATTTCTCTCTTATTTGAATAAAAGCCAAGATGATCTAAAAGATAAAATAAGCAATCTTGGAACGGACCAAACAGATGACGGGCGCAAAGTATTGAAAGTATCCGATAAAAAGACGGATTTTATTATTGAAAACAATACAGTGTCTGAAGTGATTTTTCATTTGTCTCGTCCCGTTGACATGTCGGCCTTGACTGAAAAAGGCAGCAAAGCATCAAATGAGACCTTGAACATTCTTAAAAGTGGACAATACACATTCTCAGTCAACAATGCTGAAAAAACACTCACTGTTTCTGCTGAAAAATAAGAAACACAAAAAAGAGCTGCCTGACTCGGCAGCTTTTTTTATTCATTCGTTTCTTCTTTTTTTAGAAGATCTTTCATAAACGGAATTAGCTTATGGCGGATATCTTTATCCTGCAGGGCGAATTCAAGAGTTGTTTCAATAAACCCGAGTTTTTCTCCGACATCGTAGCGTTTTCCTTCAAAATCATAAGCGAAGACACGCTGAATGTCATTGAGCTTTTGAATCGCATCCGTCAGTTGGATTTCTCCTCCTGCTCCGATTTCTTGCTGTTCCAAATACATGAAAATCTCAGGCGTAAAGACGTATCTGCCCAAAATAGCCAGGTTGGACGGAGCTGTTCCCGGTTCAGGTTTTTCTACGAACGTTTTCACTTGATAACGGCGGCCCTCGTTTGTTAACGGATCAATAATTCCGTAGCGGTGTGTATCACCTTCAGGAACTTGCTGAACCCCGATAATGGAGGATAAAGTTTTTTCGTATTCATCCATTAGCTGACGAAGTCCTGGTTTTTCGGCTTGTACAATGTCGTCACCGAGAAGAACAGCGAATGGTTCATCGCCAATAAAGTTACGTGCGCACCAAACGGCATGTCCGAGCCCTTTTGGCTCTTTTTGGCGAATATAGTGAATATCCGCGATATTTGAAGATTTTTTCACTTTTTGAAGCAGTTCTATTTTTCCTTTTTCTTCTAAGCTGCGTTCCAGTTCCGGAGCATTGTCAAAATGATCTTCTATTGCTCTTTTGCCTTTTCCGGTTACAATAATAATGTCTTCGATGCCAGATTCGACAGCTTCTTCGATAATATACTGAATTGTCGGCTTATCAACGATTGGAAGCATTTCTTTAGGCATTGCTTTTGTCGCTGGCAAAAAACGAGTACCTAATCCTGCTGCCGGGATAATGGCTTTACGTACTTTCTTCACTGAATAACACCATCCTTGTTTCTGCGAAATCTTTTTTTAAGAACTATAACCTAGTCTTTTTCCACTTTACCACAATTGATTAAAATTCACACCTTTTAATACGATACAGCTGCCGCTTTCATAGAGCCGCATAGGGATTTTGCTTTGTTTGTCATTAAGCTTTAAAATATCAATGAAACAGCATAAATATGTTAACATGAAGGGAATATTCGACATATAAACGAGGTGCAGACAAACCGTTGGAAAAACTAAAAGTAATGACCGTATTCGGTACAAGACCCGAAGCAATTAAAATGGCTCCGCTGGTATTAGAGCTGAAAAAACATCCGGACATCGATTCGATGGTGACTGTTACGGCTCAGCACAGACAGATGCTTGATCAGGTGCTGAAAGCATTCAGTATAACACCTGATTATGATCTGAACATTATGAAGGAGCGCCAAACGCTGTCAGAAATAACGTCTCACGCACTTTTGAAACTGGACAGGCTGTTTCAAGAGGTGACACCTGATATCGTTTTGGTTCACGGAGATACGACGACAACGTTTGCGGGAAGCCTTGCCGCATTTTATCATCAGATTGCTGTTGGCCATGTTGAAGCAGGGCTGCGCACACAAAATAAATACTCTCCCTTCCCGGAGGAACTGAACAGGCAAATGACGGGTGTCATTGCTGATATAAACTTTGCCCCGACAAGTCAGGCCGAAAAGAATCTCCTTGCAGAAAATAAAAACCCGGATACCATTTTTATCACAGGAAATACTGCAATTGATGCGCTTAACACGACTGTGCGGGAAGATTATCACCACCCGATCCTTGATACATTGGGTTCCAGCAGGATGATTCTTCTTACTGCGCACAGACGAGAGAATTTAGGCAAACCGATGGAACAGATGTTTAAGGCCGTCAGAAGAGTCGTCGAAGAATTTGAGGACGTTCAAGTCGTTTATCCCGTCCATTTGAATCCGGCCGTTCGTGAAGCCGCAGAGGCCCAATTTTCGGATTCAGACAGAGTGCATTTGATTGAACCTTTAGAGGTTGTGGACTTCCATAACTTTGCTGCGAAATCTCACTTCATTTTGACGGATTCAGGCGGTGTACAGGAGGAGGCGCCTTCCCTTGGCAAGCCTGTTCTTGTATTAAGGGATACAACAGAGCGTCCCGAAGGCGTAAAAGCAGGAACGTTAAAGCTCGCCGGTACCAATGAAGAAACGATTTATCAGCTGACAAAACAACTGTTAACCGACCAAGCCGAATATGAGAGGATGTCAAAGGCTTCAAACCCTTACGGTGATGGATTGGCTTCCAAGCGCATTGCGGAAGAATTGCTGTATAGATATGGCTTGAGAGAGGCGCGTCCGCATCCTTTTAAATAATAAAAAACTCTGCATAGCATGCAGAGTTTTTTATTATTCCAGACTTTTCTTTAATTCTTTTTTTACTGAAGAAAGGTTTGTTTCATCTAACTTATAGTAATAGATATTGTTGATTCTCGCGCCCGTTCCTTTAAGTTCATGCTGAATAACTTTGTTGCGTGCGTTTTTATAATCCGTCATGACCGTCCACATATCGTCAAACGACATGTTTGTTTTCATGTTGTTTTCAATCACTTTAAACATATCGCCGAATTTTGTAACAGAGGAAATGTTTGCCCCTTTGGAGATAATTCCTTCAATGACTTGCCGCTGACGCTGCTGTCTCCCAAAGTCCCCCCGCGGATCTTCTTTTCTCATGCGGGTGTAGGCGAGCGCTTCTTCGCCGTTCAGGCTGATCTTTCCCGTACCGAAAGAATGTCCGTCGTAGTTGAAAGCAAACGTGCTGTTCACCGTGATCCCGCCAAGTGTATCTACGGTGTCCTTAAAGCTTTCCATGTTTACTTTGACAAAATAATCGACCGGAACATCCAAGAGGTCCTCAACTGTGTCTGCGGCCATTTGCGTACCGCCGAAGGCATAGGAATGATTGATTTTATCCATTGTGCCTTTGCCGGAGATTTTTGTATATGTATCACGCGGAATGCTTACCATTTCAGTTGTTTTTGTTTTTGGATTGACTGTCATATAAATGAGTGTATCCGCGCGTCCTTTATCATTTTTCCGTTCATCGACTCCCATAATTAATATAGAAATCGGGTCCTTCTTGCTGAGGTTTATATCTCCATCCCGTTTATCGGATTTCTTTAAATCTTCCTGGATACTTGCTACCGTTGAAGCCGCTTTGTGCCACAAGTAGTATACGTAACCTCCTGATGATAAAACTAACAGCCCGATGATCATTAAAATTGTCAGAAGAACTTTTTTCTTCTTTCTTTTTCGTTCAGCTCTCATTTGTTCATCACCTTTTCTATTATCTTTCATGATGCATTTTACTGATCTTTATAAACTAGTTATTTTTTTACTTCTAACCATGAAATAGACGAAATTCTTAAAAAAAGGTTACAAAAAAACCTTAAAATTACCTTAAAAAAAGGTTAGTATAAGACGATACATAATGATGAGGTGAAAAAAATGAAAAAAACTGTCGTATCATCGTTCTTAATACTGCTCTTTTCAGTTGTGTTGGCAGCATGCGGAACAGCAGAACAATCTAAGAAAGGAAGCGGATCTTCAAATTCCCAGGTTCAAGAAGAAACCGCCTATTATGTCGGCATGGCAGATACGCACACTATAGAAGTAAAGGTTGATGATCAGCCGGTCAGCTTCGAGTTTACGGATGACTTTTCTGAAGTTCTGAATGAATTCAACGAGAATGACAAAGTGAAAATTTCTTATTTTACAAACGATAAGGGCCAAAAAGAGATAAAGGAAATCGAGAAAGCAAAATAAATCAGCATGAATCAAAAGGCGGGATGAACAAAATTGAAGAAAAAATTATGGGCTGTTTGTTTTTCTGTGATATTCAGCCTGGCTTTATTACCGGAAAGCACTTTTGCGGCCAGTTCAAATATTTCAGTCAAACTGACTAATTATATTGGTAATAAATCGACTCTGAATATCGAACCCTCCGGAACTTATAAACTGACGGGAAACAATGTGTCCTCCGTTGCCAGATTGGGGGGCGCATCAAAATATGATACGGCAAACACCGCAACATCAAAATACTGGAAAAATCCGTCGAACGTAGTCGTCGTGAATACGGATGCCTATTTTGCCGATACGCTTTCCGTCATTCCTTTAGCGAATAAGCTGAAAGCTCCTATTTTACTGACGGAAGCTAAAAAGCTCAGCAGCAGTACAGAGGCACAAATTAAAAAATTCAGTCCGGATAATATTTTAATTATCGGCGGAACTAACAGTATTTCATCAGACACGGAAAAAACCTTAAAAAAATACGGTCATATCAAACGGATCAGCGGAAAAAACAGGTATGACCTGTCCAAAAATATAGCGGGCGAAATGGGCAGCTATGATCAGGCTATTGTGGTAACAGGCGACGTGTATACAGATGCATTAACGATTGCACCTTATGCTGCGCAAAACGGCTACCCCATTCTTTTAACAAAAAAAGACTCATTGCCAAGCTACAATCTTCCCAAAAAAGTCATCATAATGGGAGGCACCTCAAGCGTCAGCAAAGAAGTCGAGAATCAAATTAAAAAGAAAGCTGCTGTTACCAAAAGAATCAGCGGTTCAAACAGATATCAAATTTCCGCAAACGTTGTCACAAGCTTAGGTATGGACGCAAGCAAAACTGTTACAGCAAACGGAACGAAATTAGCGGATGTCTTAGTCGGATCGAATATAGCCGCTGCCAATCATATGCCGCTGCTGTACATCAAAAAAAGCGAAACGCCAACTGACGCTGTAAATCTCTTTAAAAACAAAGGGACCTATTCTTATACATTAATAGGCAGCACGAATTCAATTGCGGATTCAGTAAAATCTTCATACGCCAAAGAATTTTATCTTGTAAATGGTAAAACGTACCAAATGAAGGCTTCCGGCGGTAAATTGGGTGTTGCCAATATTAACAGCGGAAAAACCTCATTTAAAGCGGTTCCGGAAAAATATTCAACATCTAACTCCATCAGCATCGATGGAAAATCTTATTTGGGAGATATGAATTTTTCTGTTGAATCAGGCAAATATGTACGACCCGTTAATGAAAACATTCCTTTCGAGGATTATTTAAAAGGTGTTTTGCCAAATGAAATGCCCGGAAGCTGGCCGATAGAAGCGTTAAAAGCTCAAGCGGTGGCCGCCCGTACCTATTCAATCAGCAAGGCTGGACAAACGGTTGCGGATACAACAGCTTTTCAGGTTTATGGGGGATACAGCTGGTACCCTAACGCCACAAAAGCTGTCGATGGAACAAAGGGGAAAGTACTCACTTACTCGGGTAAATTGATAGACGCCAACTACTCATCAAGCAATGGCGGGTATACGGAAGCAAGCGGCGAGGTATGGGGATCGCAAGTGCCGTATTTAACTGCCAAAAAGGATACAAAAGATCCGGAAATCAGCTGGTCTTTAACGCTGGAAAAACAGCAGCTTTCTACTGGCTTAGATCTGAAAAACCCCGCTTCGTGGTGGTCTAACACCAATGAAGAAAATGCGGCCCAGCTCACAGGAATGAAAAATTGGCTGATAAAGAATAAAGAGACCAATGCAAATTCTATCAAAATTTCAAGTATCTCTGATCTTTCTTTAACCGGAAAAACAAAAGGACAGCGCGCTGAAAATGCCGTGGTGAAATTGACCTACCATGTGAATGATAAATCAAAAGGTTACGTCATGAATAAGAATGCGACGATTGAAGTGAAAGCATCTGAACTCAGAACAATGATCGGGGCCTCTTCATTTAAAAGTACATACGCCGGTGTGGAGAGTAATTCTAAACAATTCACGATATCAGGAAAAGGGTACGGTCACGGTGTCGGACTGAGTCAATACGGGGCAAAAGAAAGAGCGGAAGCAGGAGAATCATATAATTCCATCCTTTCGTTCTATTATCCTGGTACAACACTTTCAAGCTACTAAACTTCTGTGGAGGAGATTGTATTGAAATTTTTATTGAAATGTCTCCCTGTATTCATACTCGGAGTCATCCTTTTTGTTCCTTCCGCTTTAGCTGCTGATCATACAGTCAATCGAGTAGGCGGAAGCACCCGGTATGATACAGCTGTATTGGCAGCGAAACAATCATGGAGCGAGGCGAAAACAGCAATCATCGTCGGCGGAACCGCGTATCCGGATGCGATTGCCGCTGCGCCGCTTGCATACCAAAAAAATGCGCCGCTGCTGTATACCAATAAAGACCAGCTTTCTGCCGGCACAAAAAAAGGATTAATAGATTTAAAAACGAAAAATGTTATTATCGTAGGCGGCACACCTGCCGTATCAAAAAACACGGAAAATCAAATTGCTAAATTAGGTATCAGTGTAAAGAGACTGTCAGGCAGCACAAGATATGCAACTGCCGCGAAGGTTGCGAATGCAATGGCAAGTTCTTCAACAGCCCTTGTAGTTAACGGCTTTGTTGATGCAGACGGTATGGCTGCGATTTCTTATGCGTCTTCTAAAAAATATCCGATTTTATTTACTAATGATTCAACGTTAAATGGATCAACGTCTAATGCGATAAAAAGTCTTGGAATTAAAAACACGATTGTGATCGGCGGAACCAGCAGCATAAGCAGCTCGCTTTATAATAAGCTTCCGAATCCTTCGAGAGTCAGTGCTAAAAACCGGTATAACCTGTCTGTGAATCTTGCAAAAAAAACAAGCTTAAGTACAGGTTATACATTTATTACAAATGGGTTTAAAGAAGCCGATACGATCGTCGGAGGCGTTTTGAGTGCCAAACAGGGAAGAGTTCACCTGCTGACAAATGGGGACAGCCTGTCAAAGGACGTCAGAACGTATATAGGCAGTAAAAGCATCAATAGCTTCACAGTCATAGGGAAAGCTTCTTCTTTGAGCGACAATGTTGCATCACAGCTTAAAAATCCCGTTGTCGGCAAAACGGTCTTTATTGATCCGGGCCATGGCTATCAGGACTCTGGGGCAACCGGAAATGGCTTGCTTGAGAAAAATGTGAACCTTGATATTGCAACGCGTCTTAACAATAAATTGTACAGTGCAGGCGCACTCACTGTGATGTCCAGAACAGGTGACACCTTTGATTCGCTTGAGGAGAGAGTGAGTAAAGGAGCAAAGGCGAAAGCCGATATTTTCATCAGCGTTCATGCAAATGCGAATGATAACAGCAGTGCAAACGGTACGGAAACCTATTACGATAAAACCTATCAATCTGCAAACAGCCTGAGGCTGGCCCAAAATATTCAGCCGAAAATGGTTTCCGCCCTCGGCACACGTGACCGCGGCGTGAAAACAGCCGGGTTTTATGTTATTAAATATTCCAAAATGCCGAGTGTCTTGCTGGAAACAGGGTTTGTCACAAGCCCGATTGATGCAAATATCTTAAAACAGTCAACGAAAAAGGACAGTCTCGCGGCGGGAATCACCCAAGGTGTTTCTTCATATTTCAGATAAGGCTTTACATTGTAAACAGACCAGTTAATGACTGGTCTGTTTTTTATTTTTTATTATGCTTTTCCTCAAATATGGATATGAATAGATTTACAATAAAAAAACAAAAATCAAAACATTCTAACAAACATTAACATTGCTTTTACTTCCAATTAACATCCATCTGCTAAACTCACTGGCATAGGTCATCAAACATCCCAACAAATCGTGAGGTGTGTGTCAGTGGGAGCAGAGAAAAGCATGAATGTGAATGATGAGTATTTACTGCGGCAAGGCAATACCATTGCTGTAACGGAAAAAACAGCCCGTTATTTGGCTTTTAAGCGATTCGTGGACATTTTGTTTGCGCTGACGGGGCTTTTGGCTGCGCTGCCGATCATGGCGCTGTTCTCCATATTGATCTGTTTGGAGTCGCCCGGCCCGGCTTTTTATAAGCAGGAGCGCGTCGGAAAAAACGGGAGGGCGTTTCATTTGTATAAGCTCCGTTCTATGAAAATAGATGCTGAAAAATCGGGGGCGGTGTGGGCGCTGAAAAAAGATCCCCGTGTGACAAAGGTCGGCGCTTTTATCAGAAGGACGCGTATTGATGAACTGCCGCAGCTGTTGAATGTCTTACGGGGAGAAATGAGCCTGATCGGCCCGCGTCCAGAACGGCCTGTTTTTACAAAGCAGTTTCAGGCTGAGATTCCGGGATTTACAGAGCGTCTTGCCGTTAAGCCGGGATTAAGCGGCTGGGCTCAGGTCAACGGGGGATATGACATGACACCAAGGGAAAAGCTGATGTTTGACTTATATTATATCCGCAACCTGACCTTTTCATTGGAAGTGAAAATTATGATCAAAACATGCAAAGTGATCTGGACTGGTGACGGGGCAAGATAGAAAAATCATGTCAGCAGACAAAAAGTAGGGAAAACGATGCCTAGTATTACAAATCAAATTTTAAGCGGCGCTAAGTGGACAAGTATCTCGACCGCATGTATTACGGTCATACAGGTGATTCAGTTTGCCTTGCTTGGCCGGGTTATGTCATTGTCGGAATTCGGTCTTGTCGGCATGATCACAACGGTTGTGGTGTTTGCCCAAATTGCGCTTGATATGGGATTTGGCGCTGCGCTGATCCAAAAAGATCATGTGACAGAAAGACAGCTGTCTTCCTTATACTGGATGAATATCGCGACAGGTATTGTGCTGTTTGCATTGCTGTTTTTCAGCAGCCCGTTTATCGCCGATTTTTATCGGCGGGAGGAGCTGACGCACTTAATCCGTGTGCTGGCCATTATGTTTTTAATCGCTCCGATCGGGCAGCAATATCAGTATATGCTTCAAAAAGCGCTGGCATTTAATGCGCTGAGTAAAATTGAAATCTTTGCAAATATGCTGTCCTTTGTTTATTTGGCCGTCTCGGTTTTTTATATGGACCCGATTCTCGCATATGTGATTTCCCAGGTGCTGCTGCAATCCAGCAAAGGTCTTCTGTATTGGGCTTCATACAGGGAAACATGGAGCCCGTCGCTTGTTTTTGATCTGAGGGGAATGAAAGGCTTCTTTTCTTTCGGAGCCTTTCAGCTGTCATCCCGGCTTGTGAACCGGCTCGGGGCGAACATTGACATGATTTTGATCGGCGGATTCATGGGCGCTGAGGCGCTCGGCATTTATAATCTTGCTTATCAAATTGTCACGCTCCCGGTATTAAAGATTAATCCGATTATTACAAGAGTGGCGTTTCCCGTCTTTGCGAAAAATAAGCATGAAAACAGCGTCCTCAGAGAAGGATTCCTCAATATGACAAAAATGCTCGCGCTGGTGTCATTTCCGCTTTTGCTCGGCTTGGTCTCTGTGTCGGATGCGTTTGTTGCTTCGGTTTTCGGAGAAAAGTGGCTTGCGGCCGTTCCTGTTTTAAACGTTCTTGCCATTGTCGGCATTTTAAGAGTCTTGATGAATCCGAACGGATCTGTGCTGCTGGCAAAAGGGCGAGCGGATCTGGCGTTTTATTGGGACGCCGGCGTCATGCTGCTCTACGGTGCATCTCTTTACGCAGCCGTACTGTCCGGAAACCTTTTAACTGTAGCCTGGACGTACGCCTTTATCAGCATCTTGAATTTTCTGATCGGGCGCTGGCTTTTGGCATATGTCATTAAGCTGCAGCTGTCGGCTTATTTCAAAGCCGTGGCAAAACCGTTTCTGCTTACGGCGGCGATGGGCATCATTGCATTTGCAGCCAGCTTCGGGACGGAGCGCATCAGTTTGGATGTGAAGCTCCGTCTGGCGATTTCAGTGGCTTGCGGCGCGTTGTTTTATCTATTTCTTTTAGGAAAAGCGTATCCGCATATGAAAAGTAAATTAAGAAAAGGGCGTTTGTTATGAAGGTATTGTGGATGACAAGTGTATATCCGAGCACTGAAAAACCGGGAGAAGGCGTTTTTCATGAAACTCAGGCGCAGGAGCTGCGAAAGCTTGGCGCGGAGATGACCGTTATCTGCCCGAGGCCTAAACTGGCCGCGCCGTTTCGGATGCTGAAAAAGTCATATCGGAAAAAGGAAGCGAGACCCGCTCATGAATGGCGGGAAGGTATTTCTGTACACCGTCCGTTTTATCAGGCTGTTCCCGGTCAATTAAAGTGGGCGCAGCCTCATAAAAGAATAGCGGCATCGGTTCTTTCTGCCATAAAAAGGCAAGGCTTGAAGCCCGAGCTGATCCACGCCCACTTTGCCATGCCGTCAGGCGGAGCTGCCGCCATCGTATCTAAGGAGCTGGGGATTCCTTATGTTTTGACACTGCACGGCAGTGATGTCAATATCTATCCGCACTACAGCAAAAGCGCTCATCAGGCATTCACACTTGCAGTCCGAGGGGCCGCGGATATATATGCTGTCAGCGGCAGGCTTCGGGAAGAGATGAAAAAGCTCAGCGAAACGGATTGCTCCGTACTCCCGATAGGCATCGCGTTTGATGCCTTTCAAGAACGGAAGCAGACAAAGGAAGACATCAGAAAGCAGCTCGGCCTTCCGCCGGACAAAAAGCTGATCGTTTTCATCGGCAGGCTCGTAAAAGAAAAGGGCGTGTTCGACTTGTCAAAAGCCGTTCAATCATTGGATGACACGTATCAAGCCGTATTTGTCGGTGACGGAGCCGCCAAACCTTTCTTGCGGGAGCAGGCGGGGCACATCATCACAGGCCAAGTGCCGAATGACAAGATAAAGGACTACTTGCTGGCATCAGATATGCTGGCGCTGCCTTCCTACAGTGAAGGGATGCCGACGGTTGTCATCGAGGCGCTCGCGCTGAAGATTCCGGTGATTTGCACTGATGTAGGCGGTGTGGCTTCCTTATTCGGAAGACATCGGTATTTGCTGATCAAGCCCGGCTCACCTGAAGCCTTGGCAGAAGCCATTGTGCAATATGAACATGGGGGGGCTTGGACGCCGGAAACAGCCGATGAATTGTATCAAACCGTCCGCAATCATTTTAACGCAAGCAAAAACGCCAAGGCGCTGAAAGAGAGATACCGGGCCGTCATCAAACGGGCCGTGAAAGAGGATAATGTTTCGAGAGAGGGATGAAGCTGTGAAGAAAATCGCTGTATTAGGAACCGGGTATGTAGGTCTCGTATCAGGAACGTGTTTTGCGGAAATCGGTCATAACGTCACTTGCTGCGACATCAATGAAGCGAAAATCAGAAGCTTACAAAACGGAGTCATCCCAATATTTGAACCGGAGCTTGACGAATTAGCCGAAAAGAATGTCAGAAACGGGCGTCTCTCCTTCACGACCGGGATTGCGTCAGCGGTAAAGGACGCAGACATCATCTATATAGCCGTCGGAACACCGATGTCACAGACGGGTGAAGCGGATTTGACGTATATCAAGGCTGCGGCGCAAACGATCGGAGAACAGCTGAACGGATATAAAATTATTGTGAACAAAAGCACCGTTCCGGTCGGGACGGGAAGGCTCGTCTATGATATCATCCGAAAAGCTTCAAAGGGAAACTATCGGTTTGATGTCGCTTCCAATCCCGAATTTCTCCGGGAAGGCTCAGCGGTCCGTGACACGATGCAGATGGAACGGGCGGTAATCGGGGCGACAAGCGATAAAGCCGCCGCGGTCATTGAAGAGCTTCACGAGCCTTTTCACACGCAGATTGTAAAAACCAATCTGGAAAGCGCGGAAATGATTAAATATGCCGCAAACGCCTTTCTGGCCGCTAAAATCAGCTTCATCAACGATATCGCCAATATTTGCGAGCGGGTCGGAGCGGACGTTTCTAAAGTGTCTGAGGGTGTCGGGCTGGACAGCCGCATCGGCAATAAATTTCTTCAGGCGGGAATCGGCTTCGGCGGCTCCTGTTTTCCGAAGGATACGACAGCTTTATTGCATATGGCAAACGCCGCTGACTATCCGTTTAAGATGATGGAAGCCGTGATTGAAACGAATGAAAAGCAGCGGGAACGTATCACGGAAAAATTGATCAATGCCGCAGGAAATATAAAGGGAAAAACCATCGCCGTATTAGGCCTTGCTTTTAAGCCGAATACAAATGACGTGCGATCTGCCCCGGCTCTCGATATTATTGCGAGGCTTGAAAAGGAGGGCGCTCACATTAAAGCTTATGATCCGATCGCGATTCCGGAAGCGTCGGCTGTTTTAGGGGACGGCATTGAATATCACACAGAGCTGTACAATGCCGTAGCCAATGCGGACGCATGTTTAATCACAACCGATTGGCCGGAAGTGAAGGAGATGGATCTTCAGAAAGTCAAGAAGCTGCTCAAACAGCCGCTCATCATTGACGGAAGAAATATCTTCCCGCTGGAATATATGAGGGCTTCCGGGTTCACCTATCATTCAATCGGCCGTCCGGCGGTTCATGCTGATCGGCAAATGAAAGAGCTGGCACAATAGAAAAGGGTTCAGGCTCCCGGCATGCCGCGGCTCGGCTGCCGGTTTTGGAAAGGGGTTTGTCATGTGAGTATCAAATGTTCAGCGGCCCATATCATTGTGATGCTTGCCGCTGTCACCGCAGGAATCTTCATCATGCTGGAGGCGGTCCGAACGGATGTCAGCTTTGGAAAAATCACCGTCCTGCTGATTGTGTTTATGATCGGTACAGCCGGCCTTGCTTTTTTATCCGCCTTCACAACGAACGGCCGGATGTTTATGGGGCTGATCTATTTACTGATCGCCTGTACATTTTTAAATCAAGCTTTCTTCGCCATCCATCTCGGATTTTTCAGCTTGTTTTTGTACCGGCTCCTATTAATTGCCGCTGGAGTCCTGCACATTGCCGGCATCCTGAAAAACCGCACTCATATCGACAGATGGAATCGGGTGAATGTAAAAGGCATCCTGCTGTTTTTCGCTTTATGGTTTACATACGGGCTCGTTTCGCTGCTGTGGGCAAAGTCTGTGACATACGGCATTAAATATTTAGCTTTAATGGCGATGGGGATTTTTATGATTTATCTCATCGTGATGTTTATTCAGAAGATGGATCAGCTGGTCATTTTTTATACAATTTGGCTTGTGATGACCGTTTTTATCATGGGGCTCGGCTTTTACAACCACTTTACGCTGCACCATTTGCCGACTTCCACGCTCTATAACGGGCCGCAGTACAAACAGCATTATCCGACGTCCGTTTTTTTTAATCAAAATGATTTCGCGACGTTTCTGTCAATCAGTTTCTTTTTGTATGCGGCGGCAGTCAAAAACGTTAAAAACGGTTATGTGAAGGCGGTCTGTCTCCTTCTTTCGATCAGCGCCTTGTACTTAATCATTTTGACCGGTTCGCGTGCGAGCCTGCTCGGCGTTTGTGTGGGGGCGGCTGTTTATATCTTCATTCTGCTGCCTTCCTTGTTAAAAAAACTCGCCGTCTTTTTTGCGGCCGCAGGCGCTGCCGCGTTTGCCGCTTTATTTGCCGGCCGTATCATTAATGCAGTTTGGAATTTGTTTTTTGCCCCGCAAATTGTGTCAGCGCATCAGCCGCTTCCTTCCAACCTGGCGCGGGCAAATCTGTTGAAAAACGCCTTTCACTATGTGATTGATTCTTACGGCTTCGGAGTGGGGGCGGGAAATGTGTCTTACTATTTAGCATCGGAACCTGTGTATGATACAGGCGGTGTAGCCGAGGTGCACAACTGGCTCGTCGAGATTATGGCCAACTTCGGTTTGCTCATTATGCTTGGCTATCTCACGGTCTATTTGTACCTTTTTTTGACACTTTACAAATTTCATGAAAGAAAATTGGAAAATCAGTCAAAACTGATCGCAGAAGGACTTATCACGGCACTGATCGGTTTTTTAGTAAGCAGCATCAGCCCAAGCTCCGTATCAAATTTATTTTTTCACTGGGTATTTCTCTCACTCGTGATTGCGGCTGTTAACATTCTGAGGCGTTCACAAAAGAAGCCTGCCGTTACGGCGAACTATGAAAAACAGGGAGATGCGAGATGAAGGATATGTTGACAAGAATAGCCCGGCGTATCAAAAAGAATATCATTTGGCTCATTGCGCTGCCCGTCATTTTAGGGGCGGCGGGTTATATAGTGCCGTCGAAAATCACCGGCAGCAGCAGTTTTACATCAGAAGCAGCGATCGCGGCCGGAAACTATGACCATCCGCTTTATAACAATACAAAGGAAATCCCCCTTCTCATCACAAGCGATGCCTTTTTAAAGCAGGCCTTGCCTGATAAAACGGACGAAGACAGAGCGGCCGTCAAAAGTAAACTTACCGTCAATACAGAATCGGATGCACTGGTCACTGTCAGCTACACCGATCAAAATAAGCAGGAGACCGAATCGGTGTTTCGGGCAATCATAGCGGCTTTTCTGAAAAATGATCAAGCGCTGTTTGAGAAAAGAGCCAAGGTGGTTCGGCAGAGCATCGGTGCGCTGGAAGGAGAAACGGTCAGTGCGGATGCCAAAGTAGATAAGGAAAGGTTTTTATACGAACTGAAAAACACACAGCTCAATTTAAAAGCAGCCAGTGTCATGAATTCAGAACCGACGAATGAATTAGCCGGACACGGAATGCCGCCGAAAAAGAAAGCGGTTCTGGGCGTTTTGATCGGTATTGCAATTGCGTTTATGTTCATTGTCATTCCCGAGTTTTTTAGAGAGTCCTTTTAAAAATCTGCGATGGAGATGTGACCATGACAAACTGGAAACCTTTCGTATCTGTCATTACACCGTCTTATAACGCAAGTGAATATATCGAAGACACGATTCAATCGGTTTTGGATCAAAGTCATCCGCATTGGGAAATGATTATTGCGGATGACTGCTCAACCGACGGAACGAGAGACATTTTACGGCAATACGAAAAAAAGGATAAGCGGATCCGCGTAGTCTATTTAGACAAAAACCGAGGAGCCGCCGCTGCCAGAAATAAAGCCCTCGAACATGCACAGGGTCGTTATGTTGCATTTTTGGACAGTGATGACAGATGGAAAAAGGAAAAGCTTCAAAAGCAGCTTGCATTTATGTCTGAGCGCGCCTGCGCGTTTTCCTTCACCGGCTACAGCCTGATGGAGCAGGACGGATCGCCGACTGACAAAACGATTCACGCGCCCGAAAGCCTGTCATATGAAGAAGCCTTAAAAAATACAATTATCGGATGTTTGACGGTCATGATTGACAGAGAGCAGACAGGGCAGATTCAGATGCCGGACATAAGAACGCGCCAAGACTTGGCGACATGGCTTGCTCTCTTAAAAAGAGGATTTACCGCTTACGGCTTAAATGAATGCTTGTCTGAATACAGATTGGTTCAAAACTCAATCTCAAGCAACAAGTGGAAAGCCGCCAAAAAAACATGGTTTGTCTATAGAGAAATTGAACGCCTGCATTTTATCAAGGCTTCGTGGTGCTTTGTGCAATATGCGAAAAACGCAGTCATGAAAAGGCTGTAGGCGTTCCGGAGAGATAGGTGATGAAG
The DNA here is from genome assembly GCF_018613535.1 of Bacillus sp. ISL-51. GTDB lineage: Bacteria > Bacillota > Bacilli > Bacillales > Bacillaceae > Bacillus. Next base: position 222,970 of record NZ_JAGGQB010000003.1, on the reverse strand, counting down.
GTGGAACCAATGATTCATGTCATCGTTGGCGCGGCGGAATGGGGCCATGACCAGCTGAGGTACAGACGGCACAGGCTGGCTGAATTTCTCGCCCGGCAAAAAGAAACGAAGAGCGTCATCTGGGTGTGTCCGTCGCCAAAAGAGCAAAAGGGCTCATTTACAGACATTTCACAGGGGATCCGGCAATTTGCGGTGAAGGACCTGCTGCAAAAAAAGATGTTTCGATTCGGCAGGTACACAGACATTTGTTACAAGCACAAACTCTCCCCGTTATTAGAGATGCTGAAAAAGGAAGGGGACGGAGTGCGCTGCTGTTTATGGTATACCTTTCCCGGCTTTCCGCTTTTGTCCGCACTGTATCCGTGGGATGAAGTCATTTATGATTGCAGTGACCTATGGGCGGCGCCGATTAACGGCCGCGCCGGCATTCTGGCAAATGTAAGGAGAAACATCATTAAACATGCGGAAATGAGAATCATTCAGCGTGCCGATTCGATTACCTGCACATCAGACTGCCTCCATCGGGAAGTCGGCAAAAAGCTGGCGGATCAGCGTCAAAATGTATTTACTATTGAAAACGGAGTTGAATATGACCTGTTTACAGGGGATAACAGGGAACTTGAACGAGACATTTTACATGGAAGAAACGGAGCGGTTCTCGGCTTCATCGGTGGCATCAAACCGAAGCTTGATTTCTCACTGCTGGCACAGACGGCAGACATGCGTCCTGATTGGACGATTTTGTTAGTGGGGCCGAATACAGCAGAGGACGACCCGGATTTCATTTCACTTCTGAAACGCCCGAATGTCATTTGGACGGGACCGGCCGCGCCGGATGAGGTTCCGTCCTATATGCAGCTCATTGACGTCGGGATTATGCCTTATAAAAAATCACCGTATAATGATGCAGTCTTTCCGCTTAAGCTTTTCGAATTTTTAGCGGCCGGGAAAGCGGTTGTCGGCTGCAACCTTTCTTCAACGGCAAAAATAAAAAAACAGTATGTTTATGAATACATCGAAGGCAGCGATCCATCAGACTTTATCTCGGCTTGTGACAAGCTGTTAGAAGCAGAACGGCACGGATCTTATCAGGCATTGCGCCGTGAAATGGCCCGCCGCCGGGACTGGAATGTTTTATTCCATCATATGATGGAATGCACGGGCATTTTTAAAAAAGCGCACTCCCATTAAAAGGGAAGGCGCATTTTTTATTATACGTGTTTCTTTTTGATGAAGCTTGTTATAATAACTAGTAAGAATTATAATGGAAGGAACGGTTCAATATCAGAAAAGACTTCATATAATTCCAAAGGAGACTTCTTTATGCTTGACGAACGCATGTTTCGCATAGTTGTTGCGTTTTTTGTCTCTCTGCTAACGGTTTTAATCCTAACTCCTATCGTAAAAAAAATTGCGATCAAAATAGGTGCAGTTGACCAGCCCAGCAACCGAAAAGTACATGATAAAATAATGCCCCGTATGGGCGGATTGGCCATTTTTATCGGCGTGGCGGCAGGTGTTCTTGCAGCCGGCATATATAATGAAAATAAGTTGACTGCCATTACGGTAGGCGCGTTTATTATTGTCATTTTAGGAATTCTTGATGATAAATACCAATTAAGCGCAAAAGTGAAATTCTTCGTCCAATTAGCCGTTGCCATTATGATTGTGAGCACAGGGCTGAAGATGGACTTTTTCTCAGTTCCGTTTTTAACGGAACGTTTAGAATTAGGATGGATCGCTTACCCGTTAACTGTGTTGTGGATCGTAGGAATAACAAACGCGATGAACCTGATTGACGGATTAGACGGACTCGCGGCGGGCCTGTCGATTATCGGACTGTCAACGATCGCCGTGATGGCGCTTTCCGGAGGGAAAATCCTCATCCTGTCACTTTCTCTCGTTGTCATTGGAAGTACACTCGGATTTCTATTTTATAATTTTCATCCGGCGAAAATATTTATGGGGGATACAGGCTCACTCTTTTTGGGGTATGTCATTTCAGTTCTCTCATTATTAGGCCTTTATAAAAGTGTTACGTTATTCAGTATCATCATTCCGATCATCATTCTGGGCGTGCCGATTTTTGATACGACATTCGCTGTGATCAGGCGGATATTAAATAAACAGCCCATCTCCGCACCAGATAAGTCACACATACATCATCGGCTGATGGCCTTCGGGCTGTCTCACCGCACGGCGGTCATTATCATCTATTTAATAGGCTTCATTTTCAGCATCAGTGCAATCCTGCTGAAAAGCGCGACGATTTGGCTTTCGCTGTTTATCATTTTTGTATTGATTGTATTTATGCAAATCATAGCAGAGGTAACAGGGTTAGTAAATGAACAATTTAAACCATTTACCAAGTTTTACAAAAGATTGGTAAAAAAGAATTGAAAAAGCAGATCATAATGGTCTGCTTTTTTTGAATCTCATTATCTCTTATTATATAAAAAAAAACGCCCGATCCAAAGGATCGGGCTTCATATTTCAGTAGGAAGAACCTGAAGTGCTGTTTGAATTTGGATCGCCAGTACCGTTAGTTGTCTGTGAACTGCCGGTTCCGTCTGTGCTGGTGGTGCCTGTGCCCGTACTGTCTGAAGTAGAGTCAGTCGTATTGTCTGTGCTCGTGCTTCCTGTCGGGTAATCTAAATGTTTCTGCAATGTCTCACGTACTTTAGCGAGGTTGGCTGCATCCGGTTCAAAATAGTAAGTTCCGCCCGTTGATGCGGTTCCGCCTCCGCCTAGATATAAATCTGATCCTGTAATGCTCAGTGTATCAATCTTTTTGCTGGTAAAGCCGCTGTAAATCTGCTGCAGAGCCAGACCTTCAGTGATACGAATATTCGTCTGCACATTGTTGCTTGCTTTTTCAGCGATTTTATCGATCTTGGCAATATTGCTTGCTTTAGACATTTGATCGATCATTGCATTTAAGATTTGCTTCTGCCGGTCATTACGGCCGAAGTCCCCTCGTTTATCCTGCTTTCTCATACGCGCGTAAGCAAGGGCCTGCTCGCCGTTCAAATGCATGTTGCCTTTCTTAAAATAGATCCGTTTCTTTTTGCTGACGTCACTCATCTCATCAAAATCAAACGGAACTTTTACATCAATTCCGCCAACCTCGTCTATGACATCCTTAAATCCGTTAAAATCGACCGTGACATACTTGTCAATCGGGATGCCTAAAAAGTCTTCAACAGTTGATACGGTCTCATCCGCACCGCCTTTAGAAAAAGCGGCGTTGATTTTGGTCTTCTTGCCAGTTGTATCCCCGGCAAGCGTCACTCGCGTATCCCGCGGAATACTCAGCATTTTCATTGTTTTATTTCTCGGATCAAGGGTAACGACAATAAGGGAATCTGACCGGCCGCCTTTACCGCTTGTCGCATAATTTTCAATCCCCATAAACAAAATGGAGAACGGTTTTTTCTTCATGTCGATGACTTCGTCTCGGAGCTTTGACTTATCTCCGCGGGAGAGGGCATCGTAGGAATTATCGGCCGCATTGATTGTTTTGTATACTTTATATCCGCCAAATCCGGCCGCGACTAACAAAACCAGGGTGAGCAGCAGCAGAATTCTTTTGAATATGATCTTTCGTTTGCTTTTCTTCTTTTTCTTTCGAACACGTACTCTTACACGTTCAGTCATTACATTAGTCTCCTTTAGGATTGACGTCTGTTTCTAAATACGTCAGGTCTCCCTCTTTATTATCACTCTTGCCGTTCGTTAACTCTGTTATCCACTCGATAAATGCTTCTTTGTCTTTTTCTTCAACGTACGTTTCGAATTCGACATTTTCCGCATAATGGATTTCCTTCAGTAAAAAAACTGATTCTCTCAGTTCATTCTCTATCTTTCCGAGCCATGTATAATCAGCTGATGTATGCATTACCCGCATCAGCTTCCGCTCCACGACTCCTATATGATTTAATCCTTCAGACACTGACTTTCCGTAAGCGCGAATCAATCCGCCAGCACCAAGCTTAATTCCGCCGAAATACCGGGTAACCACTGCACAGGTATCTTTCAGCCCCCGTTTTTTCAGCACTTCCAGCATGGGAACGCCCGCTGTGCCGCTTGGTTCACCGTCGTCATTCGCCTTTTGTATATGATCTGTTTCTCCGATCAGATAAGCTGAGCAGTTATGAGTCGCATTCCAGTGCTGTTTTTTTATCTTTTGAATAAACTCCTGCGCTTCCGTTTCAGAAGCAACACGGCTTAAATGGCAGATAAACCGTGATTTTTCAATCACAATCTCATGTTCACCCGCTTCTTTAACAGTTAAATAGCTGTGCAGCATGATTGCTGACCCTCCTGACAAGCATAAAAGACTTGTTTCTACAAATTCGAACAGACTTTAGAATTTTTGCGCATATTTTGGTATCATGAAAGAGTAAGAACTATATAAAAATGTTTTTTTCTAGAATATACGCATTCTTTCATTATAATTCGACATAAATTGCAGTTCAATTACATTTATAATAAAAATACATAACAACACCGTTACGGAGGGAGATTGATGAACAAATCGAAGATGGACTCCAAGGTTTTGGACTCTATACTCATGAAAATGCTGAAAACCGTGGACGGGAGCAAGGACGAGGTTTTTCAAATCGGAGAACAGTCGCGCCAGCAATACGAGCAATTGGTCGAGGAATTGAAACAGATCAAACAGCAAGTATACGAAGTCATTGAGCTTGGCGATAAACTTGAAGTTCATACTCGGCATGCGAGAAACCGCTTGTCAGAGGTCAGCAGAAATTTCCACAAATTCAGCGAAGAAGAAATTCGCAATGCCTATGAAAAGGCGCATAAGCTGCAAGTGGAATTGACGATGATTCAGCAGCGTGAAAAACAGCTGCGGGAGCGGAGGGATGATTTAGAACGCCGGCTTTTGGGCCTTCAGGAAATCATTGAACGGTCAGAATCATTGGTCAGCCAAATAACCGTTGTTCTCAATTACTTAAATCAAGATCTCCGTCAAGTAGGCCTGCTTCTTGCCGATGCGCAGGCTAAACAAGATTTCGGTTTGAGAATTATAGAAGCCCAAGAGGAAGAAAGAAAAAGAGTATCGAGAGAAATTCATGACGGACCTGCGCAAATGCTGGCAAATGTCATGATGAGATCTGAATTAATTGAACGGATTTTCCGCGACCGCGGCACGGAGGACGGGTTTCAGGAAATCAGAAATCTCCGTCAAAATGTGCGGAATGCCCTTTACGAAGTCAGAAGGATTATATATGATTTAAGACCGATGGCTCTCGATGACCTGGGGCTGATTCCGACACTGAGAAAATATCTTTATACAACAGAAGAATACAACGGAAAGGTGAAAATACATTTTCAGTGTATTGGAGATACGGAAAGCAGGCGGCTTGCCCCTCAGTTTGAAGTGGCTCTTTTCAGACTCGCCCAGGAAGCTGTCACAAATGCGTTAAAGCATTCGGAATCGGAAGAGATTACAGTTAAAGTAGAAGTGACCGCAGATTTTGTTATCCTCATCATAAAAGATAACGGAAAAGGCTTTGATATTAAGGAAGCAAAACAGAAAAAGAACAAGTCTTTCGGTTTGCTTGGAATGAAAGAAAGAGTAGATTTGCTTGAAGGGACAATAACGATAGACTCTGAAATAGGTCTTGGGACATTTATCATGATTAAGGTTCCTTTGTCGCTTGGCCTATAAACTGTTAAATAGAGCCAAAAGACATATTGACCGAACAGCGGCGTATATAGAACAATAGGATAAGGAGGCGTAGCGTGTGACTAAAGTAAACATTGTTATTATCGACGACCATCAATTATTTCGTGAGGGTGTAAAGCGAATACTGGATTTTGAACCTACCTTTGAAGTGGTAGCAGAAGGTGACGATGGAGATGAAGCGGCTCGTATTGTTGAGCACTATCATCCCGATGTAGTCATAATGGATATTAATATGCCGAATGTAAATGGAGTAGAGGCTACTAAACAGCTGGTTGAGCTGTATCCTGAGTCTAAGGTGATCATCCTCTCCATTCATGATGATGAAAATTATGTAACACATGCTTTAAAAACAGGTGCAAGAGGTTATCTGCTGAAAGAAATGGATGCGGATACGTTAATTGAAGCAGTCAAAGTGGTAGCCGAGGGCGGTTCTTACCTTCACCCGAAAGTAACCCACAATCTTGTCAATGAATTCCGCCGTCTTGCTACAAGCGGAGTTTCTGCTCATCCTCAGCATGAGGTTTATCCGGAAATTCGGAGACCATTACATATATTAACAAGACGGGAATGTGAAGTGCTGCAAATGCTTGCAGACGGAAAAAGCAACCGCGGAATCGGTGAGTCACTGTTTATCAGTGAAAAAACAGTGAAAAACCACGTAAGTAATATTCTGCAAAAAATGAATGTAAATGACCGGACACAAGCCGTTGTCGTAGCCATTAAAAACGGCTGGGTAGAAATGCGTTAGTCATGTATATGAAGACTTGCCTATTATGGCAAGTCTTTTTTTATAGCTTAATATCAATTAAAATATTGATTAAGTACTTTATAAGGCAGGTATAGTGATGAATATTGCAGTTGTAACAGACAGTACAGCATATATTCCGGAAGAGATGAGGGAGCAGAATCATATTCACATGATCCCTCTTCAAGTGGTTTTCGGAGAGAAAACGTACCGTGAAGAAACGGAATTGGACTGGAGAAGCTTTTATAAAGAAGTGAAAAATCATGATGAGCTTCCGACTACGTCCCAGCCTTCTATTGGCGAATTAATCGCATTGTATGAAGAACTCGGCAAAACATACGATGCAGTCATCAGCATTCATCTCTCCAGCGGGATCAGCGGAACCTATAACAGCGCAGCCTCGGCCAATGCGATGGTTGACCATATCAAAGTTTATCCTTTTGACTCGGAAATCAGCTGTTTGGCACAGGGCTTTTATGCACTAAAAGCGGCACAGCTTATTAAGGACGGCGCTGATTCTCCGGAAGCGATCATAAGAGAATTGGAAGAGATGAAAAAAACTGTCCGGGCCTATTTTATGGTCGATGACTTAGCACATCTTCAGCGGGGCGGGCGTTTAAGCAGTGCACAGGCTTTTATCGGCGGTCTGTTAAAGGTAAAGCCTATTCTTCATTTTGACAATAAGGTAATTGTGCCTTTTGAGAAGATTCGGACGCGCAAAAAAGCGATTTCTAGAATTTTTGAGCTTTTAGACGAAGATGCAAGTAAAGGAATCCCGATGCAGGCTGCTGTCATCCATGCAAACAGAGAGGAAGAAGCCGGCGATATCATTAAAGAGCTGAGCGGGAAATACCCTCATGTCGAATTTTATAACAGCTATTTCGGAGCCGTAATCGGAACCCATCTTGGCGAAGGCGCAATCGGAATTGCCTGGTGTTTTAAAAATTAAGTGGAAATCTCCGTTTTCGAGGACGGAGATTTTTTATTTTCTTATTTTCGCAATTCGACATAAAAGTCCCCGTCAGGCATACTTTGCTCAGAAAGGAGGCCGGGAAGATGACCGATGCCGAATCATCTGTTCTGCGCGATTTCCTTTATGGGCGCCATTTGCTGAGAACGGAGCTTCCGTTTTCTGATGAATGCATTAGCCGTCATATGGAGAAAGGATTTATAACAGCTGAGCCGTCGGTTATTCAGCATAAAAATCGCTGTGTTTGCCGCCGCTGCGGCCAAAGTGAACAGGAATACTTCGCTTCCTTTTGGTCCGCATCTGCTGACAGGCACATCATCTATTGCCGTTCTTGTGTCATGATGGGGAGGGCCGATGAATTAACCCATTTATATAGCTGGAACAAAAGCGATGAAAAACGCTGGGAGTCTGTAAAGCTCTCGTGGCAAGGAACGCTTACAGAAGGACAGCAGGAAGCGGCCTGCGCATTGATAGAAGCGATGAAAAAGAAAGAAGAGCTGCTGATATGGGCGGTTTGCGGATCGGGGAAAACGGAAATGCTGTTTCCGGGCATAGAGTTTGCGCTTAATCACGGTTTGCGCGTCTGTATCGCTACACCACGGACTGATGTCGTATTAGAGCTGCTGCCAAGACTGAAAAAAGCCTTTGAGAACATCGAAATTTCTGCCCTGTACGGGGCCAGTGAAGACAAAGGCAGCCTGACTCCGCTCATGATATCGACTGCTCACCAGCTCATACGCTACAGAGATGTTTTTGATGTAATGATTATTGATGAAGTAGATGCATTTCCCTTTTCTGCCGATCAAACACTCCAATTTGCTGTCGATAAAGCCAGAAAGAAAAACAGCACCCTCGTTTATGTGACTGCCACTCCTGGCGAAACATTACAAAAGAAAGCCGAATCAGGTCTCTTAAAAGCCGTTCGTATACCAGCCAGATATCATAGAAAGCCTTTGCCTGAGCCGCGTTTTTTATGGTGCGGTAATTGGCAGAAGAAGCTTGCAAGCGGAAAGCTGCCGGCCTCCGTCATGGAATGGGTATATCAAAAGCTAAAAGCAGGGCTGCCTGTTTTTTATTCGTTCCATCGGTCCCCGTGCTTAACAAAGCGGCCGATTATTTTAAAAAATTAAACATTCGCACAGAAGGCGTTCACGCGGAAGATACATACAGAAAGGAAAAAGTAAAGCGGTTCAGAGACGGACGGCTCGATCTGTTAATTACCACCACAATTTTAGAAAGAGGAGTAACCATTCCGAAGGTTCAAACATGTGTCCTCGGCGCTGAATCACCTATTTTCACTGAGAGCGCTCTTGTACAAATCGCAGGCCGGACAGGCAGACATCACAAACATTTTAACGGGGAAGTCATCTTGTTTCATTTTGGAATAACGAATGGTATGAAAAAAGCAAGAAAACATATAAAATATATGAACAAATTGGCACAAAAAAATAAATTGGTAGACTAGTTAATTTCTGAAAACGTGATACAGTATACTCATACTTTTCCTATGAGGAGCTGTCAACATGCTTGTCAATTCAAAAGAAATCGTATTGAAGGAACTTCTCGATCGCTATATGCCCCAGCTTCATATGAAATGCACGTGCCGAGTCTGTAAAAATGATGTTCTGGCACTTTCGTTAAACCGGGCTGAACCGGCCTATGTTACAGATAAAAAGAAAGTGGCCTATGCTAAAGCGGTGCTGGTTGATAAACAAAAAAATACGGCTTTGCTCGTCATCCTGGCTGAATCAGCGGCGATTGTTTCTGTCAATCCGAGCGAGTTCTGTGAGAAGAAGGAAGGAGCGTAAAATCTCTGAACTGTTTATTATGCGATTCGCCAATCTCCGGTTCACTGACATGGAGGTCGTTATTTTCTCTGGCACCGGACCATGATGTATGCAGCGCATGCAGCAATCAATTTGAAAAGATTCGAGGACCCGTATGCACTGCGTGCGGAAGGCCTCAGCAAACAAGCCGGAAATGCGCTGACTGTCTGGCGCGGGAAGCAAAAACAGAACCGCGCCTTTTATTGGGGCAAAACCGCTCGGTTTATTTGTATAATGAAGCGATGAAGGACTCATTAGCCCGGTTTAAATTCAGAGGTGATGCGAAAATCATCAAAGCCTTCCAACATGATTTTGCTGCCGGATTTAACGCAGCCTACCCAACAAACACACATATCCTCGTCCCTATTCCGCTGAGTGCTGAACGGCAAGCGGAACGCGGGTTCAATCAATCCGAGCTGCTGGCTTCGCTTCTCGGACGGCCGGTCATTTCTCCCCTCATCCGGCTGAACAATGAAAAACAATCCAAAAAAAGCAAAGCGGAACGGCTCTTCGCAGAAAAAAAGTTTTCATGCAGAGTAAACTCCGCCAAAGGTATGAACGTCATATTAATAGACGATATTTATACGACGGGCGCCACATTACATCAGGCTGCCGAAGCCTTGTTGACGAAAGGCAAAGCGTTATCGGTTTCCTCTTTTACTTTAATCAGGAGCTAAATTATTCTCATTTTTTGCCGATATAATTGATAGAAATATCCGGCAGATTAATGAATGAATAGGAGTTAAAACGATGGGTGAATTGGCGAATTGTCCAAAGTGTAATGCTTTATTTTTTAAAACGAACCTGCAAACCGTATGCCAAGCGTGTATTAAAGAAGAAGAAAAAGCTTTTGAAACCGTCTATAAATTTTTAAGAAAGCAAACAAACAGGCAGTCGACGATGCAGCAGATTACTGAAGAAACAGGTGTGGAAGAAGAGCTGATCCTCAAGTTTATCAAACAAAAAAGGATTCAGATCAGCCAGCTTCCGAATGTAGCATATCCTTGTGAACGATGCAAAAACCCAATCAGAACAGGTAAATTCTGTACGACCTGTCAGTCTGATATTGAGACGCAATTAGACCATATGAACCAAGAGAAAGCCGCTGAATCTAAGGACGGAAGTGGTTCTAAAGACACATACTATGCCTATAATACCAAAAACACCTGATTCCCTAAACTAACTGATAACGCAGTCGATAAAAGAATTAGACTGCAAACAGAAAGCGAGAGGAATCCTATGAAAATCAATCAGTACGGAACACAATCCGTTAATCCATATCAAAAAAATTACGAAAAGCAAGCCGTACAAAAAGAGGCTGCAAAGCTGAAAGACAAAGTGGAAATTTCTTCTCATGCAAAAGTGCTTCAAAATGCGTCAGATGCGGTCACTAAATCACGCCACGAAAAAATCGCTCAGCTGAAAGCTGATATTGAGAGCGGAACATATAAAATAGATTCAAACAGCATCGCTGAAAAAATAGTTAATTTCTATAAAAAGCAATAAAAAGGAGAAAGCGAATGTCAGCAAAGCCAATTATTGAACAACTGAAGCGACTTTGCGTATTGCATGAACATCTGCTGACGCTGTCTGAGGAGAAAACGGAAGCGCTGAAAACAGGTAAAACAAAAGAGCTTTCTAACATATTAACTAAAGAGCAAAAATACATTCAGGCAATCGGACAGACAGAAGAAGAACGGATCAAGTTAACTTCTCAATTTCTCAGCCGTGGGGAGGGTAACACGATCGCTGCGTGTATCGCCAAAACTTCAGGCAGCGAAAAACAGGAGCTTGAAGGATTATTTCAATCTCTTTCTGCGCTTCTTGACCGTCTTAAAGAAGTGAATGAGATGAATAAGCAGCTGACGATTCAGGCTTTGCAATTCATTTCCACTGCATTTGACATGATAATGCCGGGTGAAAAAGAAAATATGAATTATAAAGAGCCGCAAGCGGCCCGCCAGCCTGTCAGCCGCTTGACATTGTTCGATTCAAAAGCTTAGAACGGAGGATTTTCAATGCCATCGACTTTTATGGGCCTCGAAACAGCCAGGCGTGCGCTGAGTGCGCAGCAGACTGCTTTGAGCACAGTTTCAAATAACGTTGCAAATGCAAATACAGAAGGGTATACAAGGCAGCGTGTATCTCTGCAATCAACGAGCCCTTACCCTGCTGTATCGAAAAATAGCGAGCTGACAGCGGGACAAATCGGAACCGGTGTAAAAGCGGGTTCGGTGGAACGTGTCAGAGACAGCTTTTTAGATTATCAATACAGAACTGAAAATACAAAACTAGGTTACTATACCGCCCGTTCAAATTCATTATCACAAATGGAAGGCGTCATGAAAGAACTTGACGATAACGGTTTAAACGGATCGCTCAATTCTTTTTGGAATGCACTTCAGGATCTGGCGACGAATCCGGAAAATACGGGAGCGCGCTCGGTATTACAAGAGCAAGGCAAGTCTCTTTCGGAGAGTTTTAACTATATATCAAACTCACTGACGAATATTCAAGGCGATATTAAAAAGAATTTGGATAATACCGCGGATCAGGTCAATTCTATTCTTAATCAGCTGAACGACCTGAATACTCAAATAGCCGCCGTTGAACCGAGCGGCATGCTGCCTAATGATTTATATGACAAAAGAGATAGTTTGCTTGATCAATTATCTTCTATGACAAATATAAAGGTTTCATATAATAAGTCAGGCGGCAACCCTTTGGCAGTCGCTGAAGGCACGGTTAATGTGGAATTGCTCAACGGCAGTAACAATTCAATCGGAACGCTGCTGGACGGTAAAACCAAAACCGTTTCTGAAATGAAAATAAACTATGACAAAGACAGCGGACTTGTCACGACTGTTTCCGTAGGGGACAGCACCGTTAATGCAGATGCTTTTTCCGGCAAAGGATCACTCCTAGGCCTGATTGAGTCATACGGCTATATGTCAAATGGAGAAGAAAAAGGGGTTTATCCAGAAATGCTTTCGGCTCTTGATGACATGGCTCTTTCCTTTGCGAATGCGTTTAACGCAGTCCATGAAAACGGAAAGACATACACTGGCGAACAAGGCGAAGCCTTCTTTGATTTCAGCGGGGATGAAGCCGTGCCGACAAAAGGGGCTGCCGCCAAAATTAAAGTCAGTGACAAAATTCTTGCATCCACTGACAATATCGCCGCTTCGTTAAATGGACAAAAAAGCGACGGCACAAATGCGACTCAATTAGCCGCAGTGCAAAACAGCAAGCTGACAATTAACGGCGAGACCACAACGATTAACGATTTTTATGAATCCCTTATCGGGAAACTCGGCGTCAATTCGCAGAAGGCCGCCAATCTCATGAAAAATTCTGAAAGCAATACCCTTTCAGCTGATGTACGGAGACAATCGGTCAGTGGGGTTTCGTTAGATGAAGAAATGACAAATATGATTCAGTTTCAGCATGCTTATAATGCAGCCGCGCGAATCATTACAATGCAGGATGAAATATTCGATAAAATTATTAACGGTATGGGCACCGGAGGAAGATAGGAGATAAGTAAATGAGAGTAACTCAAGGGATGATCGCTAAAAATTCTCTTCGATTTATCGGCTCAAGTTATGACAAACTCGATCGGCTTCAGCAGCAAGTGAATACAGGAAAAAAAATCACGAAAGCTTCTGATGATCCGGTTGTAGCGATGAAGGGAATGCAGTACCGCACTCAGCTTGCACAGGTTAACCAGTACCAAAGAAATGTCTCGCAAGGTTTTACATGGCTGGAAAACTCGGAATCAAGCGTAAATTCGGCAACGGATATTATGGGGAAAATCCGTGACTTGATGGTTCAGGCCAAAAGTGATTCCAACGGTGAAACAGAATTAAAGGCAATCGGAACCGAAGTCGGCCAGCTGAAAAAACAGCTCGTTTCTATCGCAAACACTCAAGTAAACGGCCGTTATCTGTTTAACGGAACTAATTCAGATGTTCCGCCGATCACTGAAAACGCCGATGGTACTTACACGTACAATTATGAGAACTACACCAGCTCTTCAGACGTTAATATTAACATCTCGAACGGAGCTGTGCTGAAGGTGAATTCAGATCCGAATTCAGCCTTTGGGGGAGTCGCTCAAAACGGTGATAATGTATTTCAATTTCTTAATTCATTAGAAGAGTCATTAAGCAAAGGGACGCTGTCCGAAGCTGATTCAGATAAGATTCTGTCAGACATCGACGGTTTTACGGATAGCATGAATGCTGAGAAATCCAACATCGGCGCACGGACAAACCGTTTGGAACTCGTTCAGGCGAGGCTTGAATCTCAAGAGACAACAGCGGAAAAAGTGTTATCGGATAATGAAGATGTAGAAATGGAAGATGTGATTGTTGATTATATGACTCAGTTAGCTGTTCATAGAGCGTCGCTGTCTGTAAATGCGAATATCATTCAGCCGTCACTGATTGACTTTCTGAAGTAACAATACATATCGTCTGCTATTTCAAACTCTGTAAAAAAAAGCGACTCACAACTGGGAGATCGCTTTTTTTACTAGAACATGCAAACTGAGGAGGGATTTCTGTGCAGATGCCGAGATTGATTATTGACAGTGTGCCTGCTAAAATCGGTATTACCATTCAGAAGGAAGAAATCGAGATGGAGCAGCCGCCGGCCGACTTGGAAATTGAGCAGCCGCCGGCCGATTTAAAAATTGAAAGCACACCTGCAAAATTGACCATTGATCAGACGAGGGCTTGGGAGAATCTGAATCTGAAGTCGTTTGATAAGTTCAACGCCGAAGCTGCCCAAAAAGGGGCGGAAGCCTGCAGTGAATTTATTGCAAAAACGGTCAGGGAAGGCAAAGAAATGGCCGCTATTGAAAAGAAAACGGGTAATGTAATGGCCAGACAGGCAGCCGATGTCAGCCCGCCCGACCCATTTGGCGAATTCAGTGACTTTCTGCCTGCGCAGTTTCTTGTCGACATTGACTGTATTCCTTCAGAGCTTACGGTTGATATTGAAGCTCACAAGCCGTCAATTGAAGCAACCGCCCATAAGCCGATATGGAATTTCACACCGGCTAATGTGCAGATTAATATGATACAAGACCCAAAAGTAACGATATCGGTTGAAGACGGCAAAACAGAATAAAAGATGAAAGTTGTAAAGGATTGTGAAGCATGATTATTCAAACAAAATACCACGGGGAAATCAGAATAGACGAAGGGCAGATCATCTCATTTGAAAACGGCTTGCCCGGGTTTAATGACGAGACCCAGTTTGTTGTTCTTCCTTTGTCAGAGGATTCGCCGTTTTTAGCGCTGCAATCTGTCAAACAGGAGCACATCGCCTTCATTGTCGCCAGTCCGTTTATTTTCTTTAAAGGGTATGAATTCGACATTGATAACGCGACGATTGAGCTTTTGAAGATCGAAAACATAGAAGACGTTGAGGTTATGGCGATTTTAACGATTGAAGAGCCGTTTGAAAACACAACTGCCAATTTAAAAGCGCCGATTGTCGTCAATAAAAAGGAAATGAAGGCAAAACAAATCATACTACATGATGCTTCCTTTGAAACTAAACATTTGATAGGAGGAGGATCATGTTAGTCTTATCGAGAAAAGTGAATGAATCGATTCAGATTGGTCCCGATATTGAAATAAAAGTGATTGCGATTGAAGGCGAGCAAGTGAAGCTGGGAATCGAGGCTCCTCAGCACGTTGATATCCACCGCAAAGAAATATACCTGTCCATTCTGGAAGAAAACAACAGAGCGGTTTCTTTTAATACTGATTTATTGCTTAATTTATCCTCACAAAAAAAGTGAGGATTTTTTTATTTTCATATAAACAATAGAAGCGGCCGTCCGATATATATAATGTAGCCATTGGGAGGAAATATTTTCTTTTGAATGAAGCTGCAAATATGCACAAGGACGTGCGAAAAACAATTCAGGGAGGAAATACAAAATGAGAATCAACCACAATATCGCGGCTCTTAACACAAGCCGTCAGCTGAACGCAGGTTCAAACGCTGCTTCAAAAAACATGGAAAAATTATCTTCAGGTCTTCGCATCAACCGCGCTGGTGATGACGCTGCGGGTCTTGCGATCTCTGAAAAAATGCGTTCTCAAATCCGCGGTTTAGACATGGCGTCTAAAAACGCTCAAGACGGAATCTCTCTTATCCAAACATCTGAAGGTGCATTAAACGAAACTCACAGCATTCTTCAGCGTATGAGCGAGCTTGCGACTCAAGCGGCGAACGATACGAACACTGATTCTGACCGTTCTGAGCTTCAAAAAGAAATGGACCAATTAGCGTCTGAAGTAACAAGAATCTCTACTGACACTGAGTTCAACACGAAAAAACTTCTTGACGGTACTGCGCAAAACCTTACGTTCCAAATCGGAGCTAACGAAGGCCAAACAATGAGCCTGTCTATTAATAAAATGGATTCTGAAAGCCTGAAGGTCGGTACGACTTATACTGTATCTGATGATCAAAATACACTTACATCGGCTGACGGAAAAAGCACTGCCACTTGGGCAGATGCAGACGCGGCCACAAATAAAGCTGCTGGGTATTACGATGCTGATGGCAAAATCGTAGCTTCTGAAAAATTAACTGCAGGCGATAAAGTAACAAAAGGTATCGACATCTCATCTTCTGCTAAAGCTGCGTCTTCAGCTCTTACAACAATCAAAACAGCTATCGACACAGTATCAAGCGAGCGCGCTAAACTTGGTGCGGTTCAAAACCGTTTAGAGCACACAATCAACAACCTTGGTACTTCTTCTGAGAACCTGACATCTGCTGAATCACGTATCCGTGACGTAGACATGGCTTCTGAGATGATGGAGTACACGAAAAACAATATCCTTACTCAGGCTTCTCAAGCGATGCTTGCGCAAGCTAACCAACAGCCTCAGCAAGTTCTTCAATTGCTTAAAGGTTAATGACAGAAAGATCCTGGTTATCCAGGGTCTTTTTTTGTTTCTTCAGCATTCCCCCTCAGGCAAAACCTCACACGGCGCCCTAAAGCAAGAACAAAATTAACAAAATGAAACGTTATAATTTGCAGTTAAAATATTGAAAACATTTTAATCTGACCGATATAAGAATAAGATCATGCAATCACGGTGCTGTGATATGATAAACAGTCGGAAACTCCCTGTTTTCATAGAGCCGTCTACGACTAAAGTCGAAAAGGAGAGGTACATATGGTCACAAGAATTACAGGCCTTAATTCCGGTCTTGATGTAGATTCATTGGTTAAAAAGCTGATGGATGCCGAAAAACAGCCGCTGAATAAATTAAGTCAGAAAAAGCAGACGCTTGAATGGAAGCGTGATGCTTATCGGGACATGAATACCCAAATTACCGACATGTATTCAACTACTTTTAATAATATGATGCTATCCACAAACTGGAATAAAAAAACAGTGACGAGTTCGGATTCCAGCGTCAGCGCTGTTGCAGTCGGTGCCGAGCAAAATATATCAACAAGCATGTCAGTTCAGCAGCTGGCAACGCCGACGACGTATAAATCCGCGGGCGCCATCAATTTCACTTCAGGTCAAGCCAGCACCCTGAAATTCAATGTCACAAATCCGGGAGAAACAAAGCCGACTGAAGTAAGCGTGAGTATTACTGCAACCGACACGATTGATGATGTCGTTTCTAAACTGAACAAATCCGGTCTCGGTGTCACGGCTTTAAAAGAAAAGATTTCTAACGGCACGGATTATGTGGATACGATCGCGCTGACATCCAATAAAACAGGGGAAGGGTTCAAACTTTCAGCCGCAGATGATGCGACAAAAAGCTTTTTGACGGGTCAGCTTGGCTTTGCCGTTGATGATACGACAAATGAACTGACAGCCAATGCGGAAGGAAAAAACGCTAAATTTACGTTTAATGGTCTTGAAATGACGAAAACGTCAAATGATTTTACGATCAACGGGATCAAATATACGTTAAACAGCGTAACGGAAAACAATAAGACGGTAACGATTAACAGCACGACCGATACAGACGGCATTTTTAATAATATTAAAGATTTTGTTGATAAATACAATACGCTAATTAAAAATGTAAACGCGAAGGTGACTGAATCAAAGTATCGCGACTATACACCGTTAACCGATGAACAAAGAGAGGCAATGACTGATAAGCAGATTGAGCAGTGGGAGGAAAAAGCAAAAAGCGGTTTACTTCGGAGCGACAGCACGCTGCAAAGCGGTTTGACGGAGATGCGGATTGATTTGTATTCACCCGTGACGATTGACGGGAAAAAATATCAGCTTGCCGATTTTGGTATCGAAACGTCTGAGAACTATGCCGATCAAGGAAAGCTCGTCATTAAAGATGAAGCGAAATTGAAAGCGAAAATTACTGAAAATCCTTCTCTGGTGGCTAAGCTGTTTAATGCAGACAGCACGACTACAGACAGCACAACCGGGAAGACCATCAAAAATCCGGAAGAGCAGGGCATTGCCAGAAGATTAAAAGATACGTTAAGCGCGATGCAAACAAAAATCACAAAACAAGCCGGAACTGAAAGCTCTGTATCGACCAGCTTTTCAATCGGAAAAAACTTGAATGAGATAGAAAAGAATATTTCTGATATGAAAACGAAGCTGGATGACATCGAAACGAGATATTATAAAAAATTCAGCGCTATGGAGTCGGCATTGGAGAAATTGAACAGCCAATCTTCATATCTCACTTCGATGTTAGGATCTTCAACATCATAATTTTGGAGGTTTAATAAAAATGGCAATAAATAATCCCTTTGCTGCTTATCAGCAAACATCCGTCTATACAGCCGCCCCCGAAGAGCTTACACTCATGCTTTATAACGGATGTCTGCGTTTTATCAAATTGGCCAAGCAGGCTATGCGGCAAAAAAACCCTGAAGCCAAAAATGAAAATATCGTGAAGGCGCAAAACATTATTCGAGAGCTCAGCCTTACGTTAAACCGGGAGATTGAAATTTCTGAGCAGATGTCATCTATCTATGATTACATCCGCGGCCGTTTAATCGAAGCGAATGTGCAAAATAATGAAGATCTTTTAGATGAGGCAGAAAAGCTTGTTACTGAGTTTCGCGATACGTGGAAGCAGGCCATGCAGACTGAACGGAAAAATAACCATGGCACAGGCGGTCTTGCCTGATGAACAGCGGTGTCTTTTCTCTATATAACGAAACGAAGGACATGTATTCGGCATTAAAAGGCGCTCCGGAAAGTGACAGCCTCGTTGAAAGCATCACGGCGTTTACGGAGAAAAGGGAGGGGATGCTTGCGTCTATAAAGCCGCCTTTCTCCGAGGAAGAAAAAGCGATGCTGCAGCAGGTGACGGCTTGGGACCGTCTGATTACAGACGAAGTGAAAAGGGTTCAAGAGATTGTCAGAAACGAAATCAAGATGCTTAAGAAAAAACGTGTATATCACAACACGTATTTTAATCCGTATCATCAAACAACGAGTGACGGCCGTTATTACGACAAACGTAAATAGGTGAGTGTTTTGAGAAGTTTGAACGATTACCACTTGGTGTCAGCTTACTACCAGCTTCTTTTTACGATTGATGAGGGGCTTTGCTACTTATTGGATACGCATGATGATTTTTTTAAGACGGAAGGCGAACGGATTTACAACGATCTGATTCAGGCTTTTTTCCATCTTGATTCTTCCCATACGCTCCTTCTGTCAATTGTTGAAAATCAATGCGTGGAAATCGCCATCAAATCATTTGACGATATCTTTCAGGATTTCAGCGTGTTAAATAATTATGATTTTCCGTCTGAATCATTTCAGGAGTTTTTAAAAAACAGCTTTTTGCCCCATTATAAGCTGTGGATGGAGCAGACCCACCATTGTATCAAACCGTATGTCATCCACTAGACCTGCTGGAATCTGGCAGGTCTTTTGCCTGCGTGTTTTGCATATACTTGTAACTGGCTGAGGGAAGTCAGGCAAAACCGACAACATTCGTCATCGTTCACTGATTTTACACAATATTTTTTCGTTTCGGCAGGGATCATAAAGGGTAATAGAGAAATAGATACATATCCTTAGATAAAGGGAGGCGTTCTTTGATGAACTACAATATCAGAGGAGAAAACATTGAGGTTACACCCGCGTTAAAGGATCATGTGGAGAAAAAAATCGGCAAGCTGGAGAGGTATTTCGAGCAAAGCGTCAACGCCGACGTAAACGTCAACTTAAAATTCTACAACGATAAGGAGTCAAAAGTTGAAGTTACCATTCCGATGACTGATCTGGCACTTCGTTCTGAGGTGCATAACGAGGATATGTACAATGCCATTGATCTCGCAACAAACAAGCTGGAACGTCAAATCCGCAAGCATAAAACGAAGGTAAACCGCAAATTCCGCGAACAGGGATCACCGAAACATTTATTCGAAAACGGCAGCGCCGCTGATACGGGCATAGCAGTTCAGGATGAAATAGAGGATGACAGCCCTGATATTGTCCGTCAAAAACGCTTCAATTTAAAGCCGATGGATAATGAAGAAGCGATTTTACAAATGAATATGCTCGGCCATAATTTCTTCGTATTTACAAATGCGGAGACGAATCTCACAAATGTCGTCTACCGCAGGAATGACGGGAAATACGGATTAATTGAACCGACTGAATAAACACATCCAGCCTTCCGTGAACACGCGGAAGGTTTTTCTCTTTCTTTAATTGCAAATTCTTTGGAAATAACAAAAGGTATGGTATGATAATGAGAGGTATACATGGACAGTAAATTATTATTTATCCATGCGTGAAAACGCATGTGAACATAGAGGAGCGTTATAGATGCTTGGGATTTTAAATAAAATGTTTGATCCGACCAAACGTGCGCTGAACAAATACGAAAAAATAGCTAACGATATTGATGCTGTAAGAGGAGATTACGAAAACCTCTCTGACGATGCGCTTAAACATAAAACAATTGAATTTAAGGAGCGTCTTGAAAAAGGAGAAACGATGGATGATCTTCTCGTTGAGGCGTTTGCGGTCGTTCGGGAAGCTTCACGCCGCGTAACCGGCATGTTCCCGTTTAAAGTGCAGCTCATGGGGGGCATCGCCCTTCATGAGGGGAATATTTCTGAAATGAAAACAGGGGAAGGGAAAACGCTGACTTCAACTCTTCCTGTTTATTTAAATGCGCTGAGCGGAAAAGGCGTTCACATCGTAACGGTCAACGAATATCTGGCAAGCCGTGATGCTCAGCAAATGGGCGAAATCTTTACGTTTCTGGGTCTGACGGTCGGCCTGAACCTGAATTCGATGTCAAAAGACGAAAAACGCGAAGCATATGCAGCCGACATCACTTACTCAACGAATAATGAACTCGGCTTTGATTATTTGCGTGACAACATGGTGCTTTATAAAGAACAAATGGTGCAGCGCCCGCTTCACTTTGCCGTGATTGATGAGGTCGATTCGATTTTAGTCGATGAAGCTAGAACGCCACTGATCATTTCCGGACAAGCTGCAAAATCGACCAAGCTTTATGTGCAGGCAAATGCATTTGTCCGCACGCTGAAGAAGGATCAGGATTACACGTATGACGTCAAAACGAAGGGTGTCCAGCTTACGGAAGAAGGAATGACGAAGGCGGAAAACGCTTTTGGCATCGACAACCTGTTTGATGTCAAAAACGTCGCGCTCAATCATCATATCAACCAAGCTTTAAAAGCCCATGCGGCAATGCAGAAGGATGTAGATTACGTTGTTGAGGACGGACAGGTCGTTATCGTCGATTCCTTCACGGGCCGTCTGATGAAAGGACGCCGTTACAGCGAAGGCCTTCACCAGGCGATTGAAGCGAAGGAAGGTCTGGAAATTCAAAACGAAAGCATGACATTGGCGACGATTACGTTCCAAAACTATTTCCGGATGTACGAAAAGCTTGCCGGGATGACCGGAACCGCCAAAACGGAAGAGGAAGAATTCCGCAATATTTATAATATGCAGGTAGTCTCCATTCCGACTAACCAGCCCGTTATCCGTGACGACCGTCCGGACTTAATCTATCGTTCAATGGAAGGAAAGTTCAAGGCGGTGGCTGAGGATGTGGCCCAGCGCTACATGACGGGACAGCCTGTGCTGGTCGGTACCGTTGCCGTTGAAACGTCTGAATTGATTTCTAAGCTTTTGAAGAATAAAGGAATTCCGCATCAGGTGCTGAACGCGAAAAACCATGAGCGTGAGGCGCAGATCATTGAAGAAGCGGGGCAAAAAGGCGCTGTCACGATCGCGACGAACATGGCCGGACGCGGAACCGACATTAAACTCGGCGAAGGCGTAAAAGAGCTGGGCGGCCTTGCTGTCGTCGGTACGGAACGCCATGAATCGCGCCGGATTGATAATCAGCTTCGCGGGCGTTCAGGACGTCAGGGAGACCCCGGCATTACACAGTTTTATCTTTCTATGGAAGATGAACTTATGCGCAGATTCGGTGCTGAGCGGACGATGGCGATGCTTGACCGTTTCGGTATGGATGACTCGACGCCGATTCAGAGCAAGATGGTGTCGCGCGCCGTGGAATCATCTCAAAAACGTGTGGAAGGGAACAACTTCGATTCACGTAAACAGCTTCTGCAATATGACGATGTGCTGCGCCAGCAGCGCGAGGTCATTTACAAGCAGCGTTTTGAAGTCATTGAGTCTGAAAACCTGCGGGATATTGTAGAAGGCATGATCAAGTCATCTCTTGAACGGGCGATCGCCGCTTATACGCCGAGAGAGGAACTTCCTGAAGAGTGGAATCTTGACGGGCTCGCGGAGCTTGTAAATACGACGTATCTTGATGAAGGTGCGCTTGAGAAGAGCGACATTTTCGGTAAAGAACCGGAAGAAATGCATGAACTGATCATGGATCGGATCATGACGAAATATAATGAAAAAGAAGAGAACTTCGGCATAGAGCAGATGCGTGAATTTGAAAAAGTCATCGTGCTGCGCGCCGTCGACTCAAAATGGATGGATCATATTGACGCGATGGATCAGCTGCGTCAAGGGATTCACCTTCGCGCCTACGCGCAGACAAATCCGCTGCGTGAATATCAAATGGAAGGCTTCGCGATGTTTGAGAACATGATCGAGTCCATTGAGGACGAGGTCGCGAAGTTTGTGATGAAGGCCGAAATTGAAAGCAATCTGGAACGTGAAGAGGTTGTTCAGGGGCAAACGACTGCTCATCAGCCGCAGGACGGCGATGAGGCGAAACAGGCGAAAAAAGCGCCGGTTCGCAAAGTCGTTGATATCGGACGCAACGCGCCTTGCCATTGCGGAAGCGGAAAAAAATATAAAAATTGCTGCGGCCGGACAGAATAAAATCCGTCTGGATATAAGCGATAAACGACCGGGTCTGCGCCTTTTGGCGCCCCGGATCTTTTAATGAGGTGAGTGGAATGGAATTTTCAGAAATCAGGGCAGAGCTCGAAAATATGGCTTCTCGTTTAGCGGACTTTAGGGGGTCTCTTTGACCTCGAAGCAAAGGAAGCCCGCATTGCTGAATTAGACGAAAAAATGGCGGAGCCGGACTTTTGGAATGACCAGCAAAAGGCCCAAACCGTCATAAACGAAGCAAACGGTTTAAAAGACTACGTGAACTCATATCATCAGCTGAGCGAATCTCATGAAGAGCTGCAAATGACGTATGATCTTTTAAAAGAAGAGCCTGATCAGGAGCTTCAGCAGGAGCTTGAGAAAGAGCTGAAGTCATTAACGAAGGAATTGAATGAATTTGAGCTTCAGCTTTTGCTCAGCGAACCTTATGACAAAAATAATGCGATTTTAGAGCTTCACCCGGGTGCCGGCGGTACGGAATCTCAAGATTGGGGCTCCATGCTGCTCAGAATGTATACCAGGTGGGCGGAAAGACGCGGATGCAAAGTTGAAACGCTGGATTATCTGCCGGGAGATGAGGCAGGAATTAAATCAGTTACACTGCTGATTAAAGGCCATAACGCATACGGCTATTTAAAAGCTGAAAAAGGCGTGCACCGTCTCGTGCGGATTTCTCCGTTTGATTCTTCAGGCCGCCGCCACACGTCATTCGTTTCATGTGAGGTTATGCCTGAATTTAATGAAGAAATCGATATTGACATCCGGACAGAGGATACTAAAGTCGATACGTACCGGGCCAGCGGTGCGGGCGGACAGCACGTCAATACGACGGATTCGGCCGTTCGGATTACCCACTTGCCGACAAATGTGGTCGTCACATGCCAGACGGAACGTTCGCAAATTAAAAACCGCGACAGAGCGATGAAAATGCTTAAAGCGAAGCTGTATCAGCGCAGAATTGAAGAGCAGCAGGCTGAGCTTGACGAAATTCGCGGCGAACAGAAAGAAATCGGCTGGGGCAGCCAAATCCGTTCCTACGTTTTCCATCCGTATTCCATGGTGAAAGATCACCGGACAAATACAGAAATGGGGAACGTACAAGCGGTAATGGACGGCGATATTGACATCTTCATCGATGCTTATTTGCGCTCTAAGCTTTCATAATAAGGAAAACACACCTGCCTCCGGCAGGGTGTGTTTTTTTATTCCATTCGCTTTATCCGTTTTCACAATAGCGCTTTAGCCAATTAATACGGTATTCGGCTGTTATTTACTTCTAAGCCGGGAAGACTTAAAATGCTATCGAGAGAAAATCGGAGAACGGAGGATTTATTATGAATGTGAATCACAATAAGCCGCTCCGCCTGATAAAGGATTATTTGTATATCATTATCGGCGCGGCGATTACAGGTGTGGCGTTTAATGTGTTTTTACTGCCGAACCGGATCGCAGCGGGCGGAGTAAGCGGAATCAGCACCATTTTGCAGATGTTTGGTTTTGAACCGGCTTACGTGCAGTGGATTATTAACATTCCATTGTTTATTGCCGGAGTGATCATTCTCGGCGGCAAGTTTGGAATGAAGACACTTGTCGGGTCTATCGTTTTGCCGCTCGTCGTCTTTTTAACACGGGATCTGCCTCCCGCCACGACGCATGAAATGCTTGCGGCTATTTTCGGAGGCGTCGGAATCGGAACGGGGATCGGCATCGTGTATCTCGGAAAAGGCTCAACGGGGGGAACGGCTCTGGCGGCACAAATCATTCATAAATACACGGGGCTTTCTTTAGGGACTTGTCTTGCCGTTATTGACGGATTAATTGTCGTAAGCGCCATGCTGGTCTTCGGTATTGAACAGGGCCTTTATGCGATGCTCGGCGTGTTTATTTCAAGCAAAACGATCGATGTCGTACAGGTCGGCTTCAACCGTTCTAAAATGGCTTTAATCATTACAGAACATGAAGAAGCGGTCAGATCGGCTGTATTTACGCAAATTGACAGAGGTGTGACAAAAATCTCAGCTGTCGGGGGATATACCGATCATGACCGTCCGATTCTAATGTGTGTCGTTGGGCAATCAGAATTCACAAAACTGAAACAAGTGGTCAAACAAATTGATGAGTCGGCTTTTGTCATTGTGGCAGACGCAAGCGAGGTGCTCGGTGAGGGTTTCAAACGCGCCTGAACGAGGTTATAATATCGTAAAGGGGTGCATCTTACATATGAAATCAAAATGGGCGATACTTATTCTGGTTCTTACCATGTCTTTCCTGCTGGCGGCATGCGGTTCCAATGATTCGAAAAAAGACAGCTCAGAAAGCTCAGGAAGCTCAAAAGCGTCTGCTTCCGCAGGGGAAGAGCTTTATCAGCAAAGCTGCATCGGCTGCCACGGCAAGGATTTAGAAGGCGGCGGAGGCCCGAATTTACAAGAAGTCGGCGGGAAGTATGATGAAGCCAAAATTGAAAGCATTATTAAAAACGGCCGCGGCAACATGCCGAGCCACCTTGTAAGTGATGAGGACGCCGCGAAGATCGCGAAATGGCTGTCACAGAAAAAATAACAGCAAAAAACCTTGCCTTTCATGACGGCAAGGTTTTTTCACGGACTGGGAATGAAAAGAAACTGTAATAGTATTATGTCTAAATTTGACGTATAATGAAGTGTACTGAGGAAAAGGAACTTTCAGATTTTTCATCTGTTTCCTGACATTCGGCCATAAACCGCCGGTAATGAGCGAACTCTATGGCTGCAAGACATAAATAAAAGATTAGGTGATTTCATGATAGAGATGAAAGAAGTATATAAATCCTATCCAAACGGTGTAAAGGCAATTAACGGGCTGTCAATCAAGATTCATCCCGGAGAATTTGTATATGTCGTAGGACCGAGCGGAGCCGGAAAATCCACTTTTATCAAAATGATTTACAGAGAAGAAAAGCCCACAAAAGGCCAAATATTGATTAATAATAAAGATCTCGCAACGGTTAAGGAGAAAGAGATTCCTTTCGTGCGGCGTAAAATAGGAGTTGTTTTCCAAGATTTCAAACTTCTTCCGAAACTGACGGTTTTTGAAAACGTCGCGTTTGCGCTTGAGGTGATCGGCGAGCAGCAGTCAGTCATTAAAAAACGCGTGCTTGAAGTGCTCGATCTTGTGCAGCTGAAGCATAAAGCGAGACAATTTCCCGACCAGCTTTCCGGCGGGGAACAGCAGCGTGTATCCATAGCAAGATCAATCGTCAACAACCCTGATGTTGTCATAGCTGACGAACCGACGGGAAACCTCGATCCGGATACTTCGTGGGAAGTCATGAAGACGCTGGAAGAGATTAATAATCGCGGAACGACTGTCGTTATGGCGACGCATAATAAAGAAATAGTAAACACCATGAAGAAACGGGTCATTGCAATCGAAGACGGGATCATTGTGCGTGATGAGTCAAGAGGGGAGTATGGTTCTTATGATTAAAATTCTCGGGCGCCATTTGCGTGAGAGTTTTAAATCTCTCGGGAGAAACACATGGATGACATTTGCATCTATCAGTGCGGTAACCGTTACACTGATTTTGGTCGGCGTGTTTTTAGTCATTATGCTGAATTTAAATAATATGGCGTCAAACGCTGAAAAAGAAGTGGAAATTAAGGTTTTAATTGATTTGACAGCTGATAAAAAAGCGCAGGATACGCTGCAGAGCCAGATTAAAGAGCTCTCGGGCATTCAAAGCGTGGATTTTTCATCTAAAGATAAAGAGCTAGACCAATTGGTCAAAAGCTTTGGCGACAGCGGAAAATCCATGAAAATGAAAGATCAGGAAAATCCGCTGAACAACGCGTTTGTTGTCAAAACGACAGATCCGCATGATACGCCGAAAGTGGCGAAAAAAATAGAAAAACTTGATCATGTTTATAAAGTGACATACGGAAAAGAAGAAGTCAGCCGTTTGTTTAAAGTCGTCGGCGTATCACGCAATATCGGGATTGCGTTAATTATCGGCCTTCTGTTTACGGCAATGTTTCTTATTTCCAACACGATTAAGATTACGATTTTCGCAAGAAGAAAAGAGATTGAGATCATGAAGCTTGTCGGCGCGACAAACTGGTTTATCCGCTGGCCGTTTTTCCTTGAAGGGCTGCTGCTTGGGGTATTCGGTTCAGTCATACCGATCGCTCTCGTACTGAGTACGTATCAATCAATGGTCGGCTGGGTGGCTCCGAAGGTTCAGGGATCATTTGTTTCCCTCTTGCCATACAGTCCGTTTGTGTTCCAAATATCACTAGTGCTTATTCTGATCGGTGCGGTGATCGGCGTATGGGGAAGCCTGACATCTATTCGCAAATTCTTACGTGTGTAATGTAAAAGCCAGTCTGATAACAGACTGGCTTTTTTGATATCTCCGTTACTTGATGACGGGCCATGCCGGTGACTCCGGCTTTAATGTAAAGTCGTAAGACGCTTCGTCACGATACATCGGATCAGCATAAATCGAAGCCGAATCATTTTCCGTTCCTTTTTGATAGGCTGAAAATGTGCCATATTCTTTCTTTTTCCAAAACCAGGTGCCGTCTTTTCCGCTTTCTTTGTGATAGACGTTATGATTGACGATATTGTCTTCATTTTTCGTAAATTCATTTGCGATAAATATACGTGAACGGCTTGCCGTCATGATGTTTTTCTCGATGGTGTTCCCTTTTGTATCGTGCTGAAGCAGCAGCTGGCCGCCATCAAGCCCCTTCGTATCATTGCGGTAAAGAATGTTGTGAGCGATCACAGAATTCATTGTGCCGCCGCGCTTTGTGTCATAGCCCCCGACTGAAATACCCGTGTAAGCATTATTGTACACTTTATTTTCAGTGATCCGAATATCTGTGGCGTATTTCGCTCTGTGTTCAGATGTGGCTTCAATTCCGAGATCATTGTTATAAACGGTGTTTTTCTTAATCTCGACATGTTCTGCCCCATCAACGTAAATTCCGCCCGCTGAGTATTCGTTCCCATATGCGGGATTTCCGTAAGAGGAATTATCGCTGACTGTATTGTTCTCAATGACGCCGTTTCGCACATAATCGTTTTGTTTCGCTGTTCCTTCGTATCCGATCACATCAATCCCAATATTGTTATTGTTGCGGATTGTATTGTCAGCGATCGTGAAGCCGTCAATGTTTCCGTTCAGCACAACTGCCTCGCTTGCGCCGAGCGTCAGCTTTTCAACTGTATTATTTGTGACTTTGATGTCCTTCATGCCGTCAGTGCCGTAGAACGCGATTCCGTGTGCATTGCCTTCATCAGCCGTTGTTTTAATGTTCTGAACATGGTTGCTGTCAATGGTAATATGACTGCTTGATCCAGTCACATAAATCCCCATGGCTGTTGCATCTTCTGATGAGACAGAAAGGTTCTCAAGCGTTACACCGTGAATGGTAATGTAATTCTTATTGCGTATCTGAATTAACGGCGTCTCAGAATCGGTGCGCGCAGCAGATTTTCCGCTGATGACCGCTTTCTCATTTTCATAGTTTTTAAACGTAATGGGCTTTTCGGCCGTGCCGCTGTGCTTCACTTCAAAGGTTTCATCATATGTCCCTTCCCGAATCAATACGGTTGTTCCGGCTGCGGCTTCTTCAGACGCATGCTTCAGCGTGCGGAGCGGCTTTTCTTTCGTTCCTTCATTTTGGTCATTTCCGCTAGGGGAAACGTACAGGCAGTCAGCCTGATTTTGTTCATTGGCCTCCGTTTTAGTAAAGGCAAAGGCGGTAATGCCAGCAGCTAAGACGGCGGCAGATAAAATAGAAATTTTCCTTTTCATATTGGATTCTCATTTCTGTATATTTGATGTAGTTCATACAAAATATTATACGTTATCCATTTATGTGAAACAATCGAACGTTTTCATTTTTTTACTGTCATTACATGAATTCTTTCAGCTTTACATATACTATCTCCAGGTTTTCGTAAAAGGACAGGAGGAGGTAAAAGATGAAGCAAAAAATGATCGCAGTCATAGCGGCAGCCAGCATATTGTGCGGCGGTGCGGACATCGCGGCGGCACAGCCTGATCCATCCGGCGCTGAAAGAAGCGAAGCGATGGAGAAAATTGAAAAAGCATATGACTTAATCTCAAATGAGTATGTAGAGAAGGTAGATAGGGAAAAGCTGCTTGAAGGAGCGATTCAGGGGATGCTGTCTACATTAAACGATCCTTATTCCGTTTATATGGACAAGCAGACAGCCAAGCAGTTTTCTGATTCGCTTGATTCCTCTTTTGAAGGAATCGGCGCTGAAGTCGGAATGGAAGACAATAAAATTATTATCGTATCACCGTTTAAGCAATCACCGGCAGAAAAAGCCGGCCTCAAGCCGAATGATGAGATCATCAGCATTAACGGCGAATCAATGGACGGGAAAGATTTAAATGATGCCGTACTCAAAATAAGAGGAAAAAAAGGCTCGAAGGTTTCCATTAAAGTACAGCGTCCCGGTACGGAAAAACAGCTGTCCTTCCGCATTAAAAGAGCGGAGATTCCGCTGGAAACCGTATTTTCTTCCCGAAAAGAAGCAGGGGGGCGTCCTGTCGGCTATATCGGGATCTCGACATTTTCAGAACATACGGCAGAAGACTTCTCATTAGCGCTGAGCAAGCTTGAAAAACAAGGAATTGAAGGATTGGTTCTTGATGTGCGCGGGAACCCCGGCGGCTATCTCCAAAGCGTGGAGCAGATTCTGAAGCATTTCATTACAAAGGACATGCCGTACATTCAAATCGCGGAACGTGACGGGGATAAAAAACAATATTTCTCAACCTTAAAACAGAAAAAGCCGTACCCCATAAATGTCATTACGGATAAAGGAAGTGCTTCCGCCTCTGAAATTCTCGCGGGCGCTTTGAAGGAAGCCGGACATT
The DNA here is from genome assembly GCF_018613535.1 of Bacillus sp. ISL-51. GTDB lineage: Bacteria > Bacillota > Bacilli > Bacillales > Bacillaceae > Bacillus. Next base: position 193,457 of record NZ_JAGGQB010000003.1, on the reverse strand, counting down.
ATGACGTTGTCGGCGATACCTCCTTCGGAAAAGGAACGGTTCAGCAGGCCGTGCCTATGGGTGACGGAAGCAACATTAAACTGACGCTTTACAAATGGCTCACACCGAAAGGCAACTGGATTCATAAAAAAGGAATTACGCCGACAATCGCCATGAGCCAGCCGGAGTATTTCTCTGCGGGGCCTCTTCAGCTTAAACAGCCTCTTCAGCCTGATATGAACAATGCGGATGTGAAACACGCCCAAATTCTGCTGAAAGGCTTAAGCTTTGATCCGGGCCGGGCGGACGGATATTACAGCAAAACGATGAAAAAAGCCGTTCTTGCTTTTCAAGATCGATACAAGCTTGATAAAACGGCAGTCATTGACAAAAAAACAGCGGAGAAAATGAACCAGCTGATCAATGAGAAGAAATCTGATGAAAATAATGATTTACAGCTGCAAACAGCATTAAAATCATTATTTGTGAAATAAAGGAAGGGAGGCGGTTTTTTCGCCTCCTGTTTCTTTTGTCACGTTGTATAAATGAACTAAAAGACACATATTTATGACGATTTTGACAAGATATTAAAAAAATTTTCACATTTAAACATTTATAAAGGACAAACAATACCCGATATTTATAGAGAAGAGAGACTTTATGCCGAGTTAATATGTATTTAAAATGAAACTTTTGCAAGTTGCCTCAGCCTGTTTTAGTTCTTACAATTAAAGAAGGTTCTAATAGAGAACAGATTTCGTTTTTTGGCAGCTGCACTTCGAATTGAATAGTGCCGGCAGCGACTGTCAGCACTTCAGCACGGCAGCTGTAATCACCCGTGCTTATTTGGATAAAAAAATGGGGGTTCACAATTGAAGAGGGCAAGTATTGTGCGTGAAAAAAAATATTACGAATTAGTGGAACAACTAAAAGACAGAACAAAAGACGTCACATTTTCAGCAACAAAAGCACTAAGTCTTCTTATGCTGTTCAGCAGATATCTGGTGAATTACACAAATGTTGAATGCGTTAACGACATTAACGAGGAATGTGCAGAACATTATTTCACTTACTTAATGAAAAATCATAAACGTCTGGGAATCAATCTGACGGACATCAAAAGGTCGATGCTCTTGATCAGCGGAGTGATCGATGCTGAAGTCGACCATTATCTGAAGGATTTCTCTCTCTCGAATGTTACGCTGTGGATGACACAGGAGAGGTAGGCGTTTAATCATATCCAAGCCAATTATTATTTGGTAGAATAGAATTAAAATGTTTGGCTTGAGGCGGTGAAAGTAGTGTCTGTTCAATGGGGGATTGAACTGTTAAAAAGTGTTGGTCTGTTTTTTTTGCACCCGCTATTTTGGTTTTTTATCATCATAAGTCTCGCGTGCGGATATTTGCGGATTAAACGTGAAAGGCATACGTTTCATACGAAAATCGCAGATATGTATGATGAGCTTACTTTTACATACATTAAAGGTCTAATACCGGGAATTCTTCTCTCGATACTGTTATTTGGGCTGGGGATCTCAATTCCGCTCGGTCTTTTAGGCATTATTGCTGCTGTAACGGCTCTTGCGGCGCTTACTTTCCGCATGAATTGGCTGTCATCGGCTTATATTGTCAGCACGGCTATGCTGATTGCCTTTATCCTTCAGTTTAACCAGTCGGAGCCTTTTTCAGAGCGGTTTCCGCAAGCATTCGGAGTGAATTGGGCTTCTGCCGCCGTGTTTTTGGGTCTTTTGATTATCACGGAAGGAACGGCTGCATACCGTTCGGCCCATCTGAAAACGTCTCCTGCGCTTGTTGTCAGCAGCAGGGGCCTGCCGATTGGGCGTCAATTGGCGAATCGCGCCTGGCTGCTTCCGCTTTTCATATTGGTGCCGGGCAACGGACTTGAGTCACACCTTTCTTGGTGGCCTGTCTTTACCGTGCCGGGCGGCTCTTTCCATTTTATCTGGATTCCTTACATTGTCGGTTTCGGACAGCGTGTGCAAGGGTCGCTTCCGAAAATAAGCATAAGGATAACGGCGAAACGGATCATGATTCTCGGGCTTATTGTTACGGCTGTCGGAGCTGCGGGTCTTTGGTGGACTCCGCTTGCGGGGACTGCTGCTTGTACAGCGGTGGCCGGACGTCTGTTTTTGTCATTAAGGCAGCGCATGAATGATAACGCGGCTCCGTTTTATTTTTCTAAACGTGATCAAGGTTTAATGGTTCTCGGCATCATTCCGAATACGCCGGCAGAGGACCTCGACCTGAAGATCGGTGAGATCATTACGAAAGTAAACGGCATCCCTGTGAAGCATGTATCGGAGTTTTATGAAGCACTTCAAAAAAACCGCGCATTTGTAAAAATGGAGATCATCAGTTTAAACGGCCAAATCCGTTTTGATCAGCGTGCGTCTTATGAGGGCGAACATCACGAATTAGGTATTTTGTTTGTGCAAGATGAACATGAGCAGGAAGAGACAGCTGCATTATAAAAAAACAGCCCGGTGCAGCCGGGCTGTTTTTGTTTATGGGCGGAACACGATGTCATCGGGATGCATTTCTGATGCAATAGTGCCTGTGACAGTATCTGCCGTATCTGGCGAATAGGTAAGAACAGGATCAGCTGCCGTTCCTTCCGCATTATTTTGAACGGCATTGACGATCAGTACCGGCGCCAGCGGGCGAACTTATTTTAAACTCTCAGCCATTTACATTCCCCTTTTCTCTCTTTTTATATCAAACGGCGTTACGATACTCTAGGCGGCGGGGAGGACGGCGGTACTTCGAGAGAGAAAATTAAGGATAAAAACCAGAAAAAGGTTCCGAGAATCATATTCTCAGGAACCGTTTTCTGTTAAGCTGAATGATTTTGCGTTTGGGCTGTTTCGCCGGACTTAATGCCTAATGACACGAACAAGCCGATAATGGAAACACCGATCAGGATCATAAACAGAATATGAAACCCGGAAATCAAACCAATCAAAGCGGAAGATATAATACTTCCGAAATAGCGGAAGGTGGAAAAGATGCCGGACGCAATTCCGGACATGCCCGGCTCGACCGTCGCAAGGGATGACACCTGCATGCTCGTCAGTCCTGCACCTGAAGCGAGGCCTCCTAAAATAAGCGATGTCATGAGGAACGGAACGGAATGGGAATGAACCAAGAATAAAAATAAGATATTCGCTCCGGCCATCAATCCGAATGACAGAAAAATCATTCTTCTTGCGCCCCATTTATGATGAAGCTGAGCGCCGCCCCAGTTGCTTGCTGACATGAATACGGAAAAGACCGACAGCGCCATGCCGCTTTGAGATGTATTTAAACTGAAATGGTTTGTCATAAACAGCGGCATGATCAATAAGACGGCGTACATCATTAAATTACTTAATAAGACTGACAAATTGGCGCTCGTAAAGGTTGAGTTTTTGAAAAGGTCAAAATCAATAATGGGATGTTTCGTCCGCATCTCCCGTCTGAAAAAAAACGGAACAAACAAAAGAATAAGCAGGCCGTACAGCCAATAGCCCCAAGTGCTTTCATTTTTCGTCAGCAAAATAATAGATACGATGCTTCCGGCAAGCAAAAGCGAGCCGATCAAATCAAGCGGCGCGTCAGAGGTTTTTTCTTTATATTTAGGAAACATCATCAATGCCGTCACAAATGCGATAGCGAGAAACGGGATGTTGACCCAAAAGATAGAATGCCAGCTGAAGCTTTCAATCAAAAGTGAACCGATAAACGGGCCGAGAGCCGCGCCCAGGCCGGCGCCGAGGCCGAAAAAACCGAATACTTTCGGAAGGCGTTTTTCAGACACGACATGCCGGATGATGGCAATGCTGTTTGGCGTAAGCAAAGCGCCGCCGGCTGCCTGGAGCGCGCGGAAAACCATTAATAAGAAAAGACTCGGCGAGAGGGCGCATCCCAGCGACGCAATCAGAAAGAGACCGACGCCCCATAAATACATTTTTTTGTTTCCGTACATATCACCGAGCTTGCCGGCAATGGGCTGTGTCACGGCCATTACAATTAAATAGACGGTCACAACCCAAGTGATGCTGGCGAGAGATTCGCTGTATGACCGGGAAATGGATGAAAGGGCTACTGCGATCATCGTAGAATTGATAGGGACGAGAATTGCCCCCAGCAAAAGTGAAACGATCAGCGCCCATTCTTTCTTTGAACCCATTCATATCCTCCTTTGGAGCCGGAATTACCGGCTGATGATTCCTTTGACAAAAATCTCAGTGCTGTGTCTCAGCATGGTTTCTTCAGGAAGAGAAATGACTCTTTTCCCAAGCTGCAGGCGGTGCATGAAATAACCGAAAATCATCGTCATAAAAACGTCTGCATTTGCTTCTTCACAGCCGGGGCGGATCATGTTTTTCTCTGTCAGCCCTTTAAAATAAACAATCAAATACTTTTTTATAGATTGCGGACACACGACAATATCCTGGAGCAGATCTTCAAACATTTCCGGTTCACGCAAGCAAATCCGAAACACCTCTTTTTTATGTTCTAATTGTTTTAAGAGACAGGAGCCGATATGAAGCAAATCTTTATACGGGTCGCCTTCTGTCTTTTCGATGATGCTTTCCGGGGTTTGCGTATGCTGCTCAATGATGGCTTTCATTAATCCTTGTTTGTTTTTGAAATTACGAAAAATCGTTGCTTCGCTTACATTCGCCTGTTCCGCTATTTCCTTTGTTGTTGCGGCGCGGTACCCTTTTTTAATAATAAGGTCCATTGCAGCGTCAAGAATTCTCCTGTTTGTCGTCCTCAACATGTTTCACCTCGCGTAATTACTGGCAGGACAAGTATACACCCGCCCCGCCGGTATGATAAAGAGGGAAACCTAATATGAAGCGCGTTTGACAATGGTGATTTTGCCGCTCGTGCCGTCAACTGTGACGGTGTCGCCGTCTTTCAGCCTGTCAGTCGCAGCACGTGTGCCTAGAACGGCAGGAAGCCCGTATTCTCTTGCGATGATGGCCGCGTGCGATAAGATGCCGCCGGTGTCTGTAATGACTGCCTTCGCATCCTGAAACAGACTGGTCCAAAGCGGTGTCGTCATTTTACAGACAAGCACATCTCCAGATGAAAAGCGGGAAAATTCACTCGCGTCACGAATGATCTTCACCGGACCGCTGGCGATGCCGCTTGAAGCCGCGAGGCCGTAAATATGTTGTTCGGTGTTTTTTTCATCTTCTGTAATTGATCCTGTAATCTGTTCTGCCGCTTTTAGCTGTTCGGGAGTCGGCGTGCCGAGATAAGCGGGCGCTTCAAGCAATTGATAGTCTCGAAGCAGCTGTTTCCGTTCGGCCGCCTTTTCTTGCATCGGCGCCGGAGACATTAAGGCTTCCTCGACTTCATCGCCGTATAAATACCACATATCCTCCCGATCATTGATAACGCCCTGCTCTTTTAACAGCTCGCCGATTTTCAAGAGACATAGGCGTGCTTTTGCGTCAAGCATCGCGTCAATATAAAAATGGTGATCGTCTTTAATCACGGATGAAGACAGCGTCCACTGATAATAGCGGTCAAAGGTTTTCCGGAAGCCGTCATCCTCGACTTTTTCCAAAAACGAAGCGTAGAGCTGTTTTCTTTTTTCAATCGTTTTGCTGAATTCGCTGTCAAAATCGTAGCCGCTGCGGACATAGTTTTGGATATTGGACAATGCGAAATAAGGGTTTTCCGCCCAAGTTTCTTCAATCAGGTCATGACTTTTCACAGATCTCCATCCATATTCCTCTAAAAAGTGGCCGACTTTCTGGAGAAAGCGCTTCCCTTCTTCGGATTGCAGGAGCGTTTGATGCAGTTCATCGGCATGATAGGTGCTGAATACGCGCTGTAATGCCGGGCTGTTATTCACTTTTTGCGCGAGCAGCCAAAGATGCCTGTCTGTCTCCAATGATTTATTCATCACTCCCGCCAGCATCTCGTACAAAAGGGCGCTGTTTTCTTCTTCGATCTGTCCGTACATGGCTTCCAGTTTCATGCTTAAAGCAATCTGGGGAAAGATGATATTGAAATGTTCTTCATATCCTTTTAAATAGAAGGCTTTCAGTTTTTGGAACGCATCAAGGGCGCTCTCAGGCGTATGGGTGACATGCGCCAGTTCGTCCAGCCTTTTATAAAAAGGAAGAAATGTTTCGTTAATAATATCGTACATGCGTTCAGCTAAAACCGGAAAAAGCGCTTCTGTTTGTTCTGAAGGCGGCTGCTCCGCTACTTTTCTTTGTTTGGAAAAAATACGGCCCTGATGAAGCTTTACCCGCTCAATTTCCACACCCATTACAGGAAATGTTTTCACGCTCTGCTGCAGCCCGTATTCTAAAGCCGGAACGATGAGAGAGGCGAATAACGGGCTGACGGGTCCTTCGATATTGGACTCCATATTCAGCCAAAAATCCTTCTGATCGAGAGGTGTAATCATAAATTCACGCTCCTCGTCAGCCGCTTTTTGATCCTGTTCTATTGTGGTAATCGGACGGGCCTGAAGCAGATACAGCTTGTTTTCGGCAATTCCGAATTCAAGATCAACGGGGTAACCGTACAGCGCCTCCGTTTTTTTCGTCAGCTCGGCAAGCTCTTTAACCCTTTCGTCATCAAGGCAAAAGCGGCTTCTCATATCATCGCTCGTTTCCTTTTCCGCCACGCCTTCTGCTTGAGAAAATATAAACATTTCCTTTAATCCGATTTCTTTCTCAATCTGAAATGTCTCCTTATTGACGAGATACGTGTCGGGCGTCACGCTGCCGGAGACGATTGCTTCCCCGAGGCCGTAGCTCGCTGAGATCATGAGTTCTCCGTCATCATGCGTGACAGGGTTGCGGCTGAAAATGACGCCTGACACTTCTGACTCGATCAATCCCTGCACAACGACGCCCATTAACGGCTCCGTAATGTCATTTTGCATTTTCTCTTTATAACGGCTCACCCGGGCTGAGAAAAAGGAAGCCCAGCATTCTTTCACTTTTCCGAGAAACTCTTCCTCCGTTTTTATATTTAAATAGGTTTCGTACTGACCGGCGAATGAAGCGCCTTCCAGATCTTCAGATGCTGATGAGGAACGTACGGCCACCGAAGTATATGATTCTCTCAAATCATAAAACGATGCGGTCAGTTCATCTTTCAGCTCTTTAGAAAACGTTCCGTTCATGATAGCGCGCCCCATCTGTTCATCGCCGTCCCGAAGCTGGTTGTCTTCTATAAAACGTGTCAGGGCATTCGTCTGAATGACAAAACCGTCGGGAACGGGCAGACCGTTTTTCGTCAGTTTAATCAGATTCATCCCTTTTGCGCCGGCTAAGCGGCTGGATTCCTCAGCTTTATTAAAAAGTACTGAATACATGTGATATGGCCCCCTTCTTTTGATCACCAAGAAAATGATAGTGAACACTATCATTCCATTGTAAAGAGAGAGGAAGAAACTGTCAAAGACACAAAGGCCTAATCCTCCTGCACCTTTTGGATGAATAAAGGTATAACGATTCATCTTGTTAATAGTTCAATTGATATACATTCATATTTTTCAGATGAATGATTGAAGATTGCTGAAAAAGGGTATTGTAATAATAGGGGAACGATTGTCCGATTCTTCATTTTTTACTATAATCAGATGAGATGAAGAATTCCCGAGGAGGGTTTTTGTGATTACAAAAGCCGTTTTTGCATTATGTTTCCCTTTTATGCTGGTCGTCCTTTTTACGCGGGTTACATTTAACCACTATGTGGCTATTGCTCTCACCGCCGCACTGCTTTTCGCATCCTACTTAAAAGGGTACACAGAAACGTATTTTATCGTTGGATTAGATGTGGTGTCTTTGGTGGCCGGCGGTTTGTACATGGCCAAAAAAGAAGCAGACAAAAAGAAAGATAATGCCTGACATAGTGAATATGAAATGTGAATGCCTGCTTTTACACCATAAAAGCAGGTTTTTTATACAGAAATTAACTTGGAAAAAATAAGCCATCGAACTTTAGTTCGTATTTTTAGTGATTTTTACCGTCATTGTGTTACTATATCAATAGGAAGATTTCGTAAAGAAACGGAGGCTTTTTTGTGAAAGATCGTTTTGAGTTAGTCTCGAAATACCAGCCCCAGGGAGATCAGCCGCAAGCGATTGAGAAGCTTGTCAAAGGCATTCAGGAAGGCAGAAAACACCAGACTCTTCTGGGAGCGACGGGAACGGGTAAAACCTTTACAGTGTCGAATCTGATTAAAGAAGTAAACAAACCGACACTTGTCATCGCTCATAATAAAACCCTTGCCGGACAGCTTTACAGCGAGTTCAAAGAATTTTTCCCGAACAACGCTGTTGAGTATTTTGTCAGCTACTACGACTATTATCAGCCGGAGGCGTACGTGCCTCAAACGGATACATTTATAGAGAAAGACGCAAGCATTAACGATGAAATTGATAAGCTCAGGCACTCCGCGACATCCTCTCTCTTTGAACGGAGAGATGTCATTATTATCGCGAGTGTGTCTTGTATATATGGCCTCGGTTCGCCGGAAGAATACCGCGAAATGGTCGTTTCGCTCAGAACGGAAATGGAGATTGAACGGAACGAGCTGCTGAGAAAGCTTGTAGACATCCAGTATGCCCGCAATGACATCGACTTTCAGCGCGGGACGTTCCGCGTGCGCGGAGACGTTGTGGAAATCTTCCCGGCCTCCCGTGACGAACACTGCATCAGAGTCGAATTTTTCGGCGATGAAATTGAGCGGATCAGAGAGGTTGACGCGCTGACCGGAGAAATTCTCGGCGACCGCGACCATGTCGCGATCTTCCCTGCTTCCCACTTCGTCACCCGGGCCGAAAAGATGGAAAAAGCGGTTGTAAACATTGAGAAAGAGCTTGAGGAGCGCCTGAAAGTCATGCATGAAAACGGCAAGCTCCTTGAAGCGCAGCGTCTGGAGCAGCGGACGAGATATGACCTTGAAATGATGCGGGAAATGGGTTTCTGCTCCGGCATTGAGAACTATTCGAGACACTTAACGCTCCGTCCGGCAGGCTCTACGCCGTATACGCTGCTTGATTATTTTCCCGACGACTTTATGATTGTCGTTGACGAATCACATGTGACGATTCCGCAGGTGCGCGGCATGTTTAACGGTGACCAGGCAAGAAAGCAGGTGCTTGTGGACCACGGCTTCCGCCTGCCGTCCGCGCTTGATAACCGCCCGCTTCGATTCGAGGAATTTGAAAAACACATGCACAATATCGTTTATGTATCGGCTACGCCGGGACCGTACGAAATCGAACATACACCGGAAATGGTCGAGCAGATCATCAGGCCGACGGGGCTTCTTGATCCTATCATTGAGGTGCGTCCGATTGAGGGGCAGATTGATGATTTGATCGGCGAGATTCAGGCGAGAACTGAACGGAATGAACGAGTGCTCATCACGACGCTGACGAAAAAAATGTCAGAGGATCTGACCGATTATCTGAAGGAAATCGGCATTAAAGTCAATTACCTACATTCCGAAATTAAGACGCTGGAACGGATTGAAATCATTCGGGATCTCCGTCTCGGCAAACACGATGTGTTAATCGGAATCAACCTGCTGAGAGAAGGGCTTGATATACCGGAAGTGTCGCTTGTCGCCATTTTGGATGCGGACAAGGAAGGGTTCCTCCGTTCCGAGCGTTCGCTGATTCAAACGATCGGCCGGGCTGCCCGAAACTCAGAGGGCCGCGTTATCATGTACGCCGACAAAATGACGCATTCCATGGAAGTCGCGATTAATGAGACGAAGCGGCGCCGTGAACAACAAGAGCGCTTTAACGAAATCCACGGCATCACGCCGCAAACGATCAATAAGGAAATACGCGATGTGATCCGCGCGACGCAAGCTGCCGAGGATAAAGAAGAATATAAAACAAAAGCCGCGCCGAAGCTGGCGAAAATGACGAAAAAAGAACGCCAGAAAGTCGTTGAGCAAATGGAACTTGAAATGAAAGAAGCAGCCAAAGCGCTTGATTTTGAGCGGGCGGCGGAGCTTCGTGACTTATTGTTAGAGCTAAAAGCGGAAGGATGATGAAAACATGGCTATAGACCGGATCGAGGTGAAAGGGGCAAGGGCGCACAACTTGAAAAACATTGATGTGACGATTCCGAGGGATCAGCTCGTCGTCGTGACGGGTTTGTCCGGTTCGGGAAAATCGTCCCTTGCCTTTGATACGATATACGCAGAAGGACAAAGACGATATGTCGAATCGCTTTCTGCCTATGCGCGCCAATTTTTAGGCCAGATGGATAAGCCTGACGTTGATGCAATTGAGGGGCTTTCTCCCGCCATCAGCATCGACCAGAAGACGACAAGCCGCAATCCGAGGTCAACAGTCGGAACGGTAACGGAGATTTATGATTATCTCCGTCTTTTATATGCGAGAGTCGGTAAGCCGCACTGCCCGGAGCACGGCATTGAAATTACGTCCCAAACGATCGAACAAATGGTCGACCGGATTCTTGAATATCCTGAGCGGACAAAGCTTCAAGTGCTCGCGCCGATTATATCCGGCAGGAAAGGCGCGCACGTCAAAGTGCTTGAACAAATCAGAAAACAAGGCTATGTGAGAGTTCGGATTGACGGAGAAATGGCCGAACTTTCCGATGATATCGAGCTTGAGAAAAATAAAAAGCATTCCATTGAAGTTGTCATTGACCGGATTGTTGTGAAGGAAGGCGTTGCCGCGCGGCTTTCCGACTCGCTGGAAACCGCCCTCCGCTTAGGCGAAGGCCGTGTCTTAATTGATGTAATCGGCCAGGCGGAGCTGATGTTCAGTGAGCATCACGCCTGTCCGCTTTGCGGTTTTTCGATTGGCGAGCTTGAGCCGCGTCTGTTTTCGTTTAACAGTCCGTTCGGCGCATGCCCGACATGTGACGGACTTGGCTTGAAACTTGAGGTGGACCCGGATCTGGTCATTCCAAATCAGGAGCTGTCATTGAAGGAACATGCGATTGCGCCGTGGACGCCGATCAGTTCACAGTATTACCCGCAGCTGCTTCAGGCAGTGTGCAGCCATTACGGAATAGATATGGAGATTCCCGTCAAAGACCTGCCGAAGCATCAGCTTGATAAGGTGCTGTACGGCAGCGGCAATGAACGGATCTATTTTAAATACGAAAATGATTTCGGACAAGTGCGCGAAAATGAGATTGAATTTGAAGGCGTGCTGCGCAACATCGAGAGAAGATATAAAGAGACAAGCTCTGATTATATTCGTGAACAGATGGAGCAATATATGTCCCAGAAGCCGTGCCCGACGTGCAAAGGCTACCGCCTGAAAAAAGAAGCGCTTGCCGTCTTAATTAACGGACGGCATATCGGCACCATCACTGAGCTGTCCGTACGTGATGCGCTCGAATTTTTTAAGAATCTGACACTGTCAGAGAAAGATATGCAGATCGCCGATTTAATTTTGCGGGAAATCGTGGAACGCCTCAGTTTCTTAGACAAAGTCGGGCTCGATTATCTGACATTGAGCCGTGCGGCAGGAACCCTGTCAGGCGGGGAAGCGCAGCGTATCAGGCTTGCGACACAGATCGGTTCCCGTTTATCGGGTGTGCTCTATATTCTCGACGAACCGTCCATCGGCCTTCACCAGCGTGACAATGACCGTTTGATCAGCGCGCTGAAAAACATGAGGGATCTCGGCAATACGCTGATTGTCGTCGAGCATGATGAAGATACGATGATGGCGGCCGATTATTTAATAGACATCGGCCCCGGAGCCGGCATTCATGGCGGTCAGGTCATATCTGCGGGTACGCCTGAAGAGGTCATGAATGATGAGAAATCTTTAACCGGAAGATATTTATCAGGAGCTCAATTTATCCCGATGCCTCCGGAAAGAAGAAAACCAGACGGCCGATTCATTGAAATTAAAGGCGCTGCAGAAAACAATCTGAAAAAAGCGAATGCCAAATTCCCGCTCGGAACATTCACCGCGGTAACGGGTGTGTCCGGTTCCGGAAAAAGCACGCTCGTTAACGAAATTTTGCATAAGGCGCTGGCGCAAAAACTTCATAAAGCAAAAGCGAAACCGGGCAGCCACAAAGAGATCAAGGGGCTGGACCATCTCGATAAGGTGATCGATATCGATCAGGCGCCGATCGGCAGAACGCCGAGATCGAATCCGGCAACCTATACAGGCGTGTTTGATGATATCCGCGATGTGTTCGCGCAGACGAATGAGGCGAAGGTGCGCGGCTATAAGAAAGGCCGGTTCAGCTTCAATGTGAAGGGCGGGCGCTGTGAAGCCTGCCGCGGCGACGGAATCATTAAAATTGAGATGCACTTTTTGCCTGATGTGTACGTGCCGTGTGAAGTGTGTCACGGCAAACGCTACAACAGGGAGACGCTTGAGGTCACATACAAAGGAAAAAGCATTTCCGACGTGCTCGATATGACCGTGGAAGATGCTCTGGCTTTCTTTGAAAGTATTCCGAAAATCAGACGCAAGCTTCAAACCCTTGCTGATGTAGGTTTAGGGTATGTGACACTCGGCCAGCCGGCGACGACGCTGTCAGGCGGAGAAGCGCAGCGCGTCAAGCTTGCTTCCGAGCTGCATAAGCGCTCAACAGGCCGTACGCTTTATATTCTGGACGAACCGACGACAGGTCTCCACGTGGATGATATCGCGAGATTGTTAGTTGTGCTTCAAAGACTTGTGGACAACGGGGATACCGTTTTGGTCATTGAACATAACCTCGATATTATTAAAACGGCGGATTATATCGTAGACTTGGGGCCGGAAGGCGGATCAGGCGGCGGTACGATCGTAGCGTCGGGGACGCCTGAAGAGGTTGCCGAAGTGAAAGAATCATATACCGGCCGATATTTAAAACCGGTCATGGAACGCGATAAAAAACGAATGAAAACCCTTCTGGCCGAAAAAGAAACAGCGGCTACGTAATATATGAATGAAAAAAGCCCAAAACTGAACGGTTTTGGGCTTCTGTTTTACAGGCTTTTTTTCTGATGGGGAAGCTGTCTGCTTAAACTCATCAGATCTTGAAGAATATGGGTGCTGCTGCTGTCCAGCAGCACTTTTATATATTGAATATCATGAGAAATGGGAGAAGCTGCTTTGATTTGTTCCAGCTCAGCCAGCATTTCGTTGTTCATCCTTTTTTGTTCACGAATCAATTTCAGCAGATTTTCTTCTGTTACTTGCTCATTTCCGGGGTCTTTCTCCATTTGTATGTCCTCCTTGCATACGGTCAGGCTTTGTTACATATTGTAATCGGTTCGGGGGAAAGATTCTATAGCGAATTCTCTTAAATCAAAAATTACGCATATTGAAGCATGTCCATAGAATGAAAATGAAACCCAGAGTTTCGTCATACGTATGTATAAGGAATGGTATTTTAAACTATATCACAGGAGAGTGTTTTCATTTGAATCGCAATCAAGCGCTTATTTCATCCATCTGTTATTTCAGCGTGTTTATCGCACCGCTTATCGTTCCGATCGTGGCTTATTTTGTCGTCGATGAAAAAGAAACGAAGCGGCATGCCGTACGCGCTCTTATTTCTCACATCATTCCGTTTGCGGGAGGGCTGATTGTCATTGCCGGAGTTGTCGGCGGAGCGATCACGGCTCAGGAGGAGAGTATACTTCCGGTTTTTGTTATGATAACAGGAGCGATTGTTTATTTCCTCATCGTCATTGGGATGGTCATTTGGAATGTTATTCAGGGAATTAAGGTTTTACGCCAGGCATAAGAAGAGATGGGGAGGAGTTTTGTATGAAGCAGGAGAAAGAACGGATTTTAAAGCTGGTGGAGGAAGGGAAGCTGACTGCGCAGGAAGCCCTTACGCTCATTGAGAAGCTGGACAATGAATATAAAGAAAAAAAAGAGGAGATCACCGCGTTATCAACGAATGTAATTGACTCTGCCGAAGAAGCGGAAAGCGGAGTCAAAGGAGCCCAAAAGCCGTCACTCGGGGCTAAGCTGTTTGACTGGATTGATTCGGCCGTGAAAAAAGTGAAAGAAGCTGATCTTGATTTAAATTTCGGCCATGCATACGATGTGCAGCATATTTTCCAATTTAAAGACAGTGAATTCTCCGGCATTGACATGCAGATTGCAAACGGCAGCGTCAATATCGTGCCGTGGGCGGACGAAGATATCAGGGCGGAGTGCCAGGCAAAGGTTTACCGGGCGGACAGCCAGGACGCTGCGCGCACCGCGTTTCTTCAGCATATTGAATGTGAAGTGAAGGGCAATAAGTTTTTTATCCGCACGGAAAAGAAAACAATGAAGACCAACGTGACGCTGTATGTTCCCCAAAAGGAGTACGATAAGATACGGGTGAAGCTGTTTAACGGCCCGATAAGAGGGGAACATTTACATGTAAAAGAATTCTCGGCGAAAACGACAAACGGCGTTCTGTCATTTTCCCATTTAACGGCTGAAAAAGCGTCGGCGGAAACGGCTAACGGACAAATCAAGCTGGCCGGACACAAATGCGGAACGATTGAAGCGGAAACAATCAATGGCCTGATTGATTTACGCGGTGAGAGTGAATCCATTGACGTTCAAAGCTTTAACGGCAATATTACGCTCACCGTAACAGCGCCGCATTGCCGCTCCGTTTACACAAAAACCACGACCGGAAATGTGGATCTTGCCCTGCCTGATGATGTGGCCGTTAAGGCGGAGCTGAAAAGCAATCTCGGCTCTCTCACCCACGAGCTGATTGATGCGGAGATTTTAAAGGAAAAAAACGATACAATACAAAAAGAATTGATGCTGGCGTCAAATCAAGGCCATGATCAGAGCATATCCATTTTCTCAGAATCATTAACAGGCGCAATTAAGCTAAAGCATACTCAGAGGTGATCGTATGAAAAGACTTTATCGTTCAGAAAAAAATCGTAAAATTGCGGGTGTCATCGGCGGATTGGCGGAGTATCTCAATATGGATGCGTCACTTTTGCGCATCATAGCCGTTGTCTTAACGCTTTTAACGAGCGGGCTCGTACCGCTTGTTTATATTATTTGGTGTTTTGTTGTACCTTTAGAAGGAGATTTGAAATAAATGATCAAATGGGCAGTCAGCATTTTAGTAAATGCTTTATTATTAATCGTCATTGCGGGATATTTTGATTCCGTCCATATCAGCAGTATCGGAGCGGCTGTCATCGCAAGTCTGATTCTTTCTGTGTTAAATGTGCTGATCAAACCGATCATCATCATTTTGACATTGCCCGTTACTGTTGTGACACTTGGTCTCTTCTTGTTTGTCGTCAATGCCATTACCTTAATGATGACCGCGGCATTAATGGGAAGCAGCTTCCAAATCGACGGCTTCGGCACCGCCATTTGGGCATCCGTCGTTCTTTCTGTTTTTCATTTGCTGATTCAAAAAGGTATATTGGAGCCGCTGAGAAAGAGATAAAAAAGAGCTGTCTGCCGGCAGCTTTTTTTATTTGCCGTTTACATAAGCGGCCCCCTCCTGACGCAACATAATGCATAGGGAGGTAATGAGATGAAATGTGTGATGACGCTCTTTTTTCTGATTGGTTTGCTTTGTGTGAGTCCTTCTGCAGACGCGGCGCACAAAGGAACGGTGACCCCCGTAATTCAGCAGGATTTCGGACAGCCGCCTCATTACATACCGCTTTTGGAGAGTCCTCCCCAAATAGAAGTGAAGGCGGAAATGAAAAGAAACCTGTTCATACAAGCTCATGTACGCGATGCCTCATATAAAGCATTTTCGGCTTTTCTGTTTTATAAACAAAGCAATGAGCTGGGGTTTAAAATGGTGCCGATGGAGCCTGCACCCGGTTCCATTCAGGCATTTATGGCGCAGATTTCAAAACGTGAGATCTGGAATGGGGAATTAGAATATTACATTGTCTTCTCGAACGGCAAACAGCGTGCGGAATCGGAAAAGAAGCGGCTGAAGCTTGACGGTTATCAAGCCGATTTGGCGCACATTCCCGAGCTGATGATTACGGAGCTGGCCGTTGATACGAAAAATGACAGCCGCGGTGACGCCTATGAATTTATTGAGGTCTATAACACAACGGACAGGCCGATTCATTTTAAAGATTATCAAATCCGCTACCGCTATCCCAAGGAAGGGCCGGAATCCGATTTAATATGGAAGCCGGCAAAAGACGCGGTCATTCCATCCGGCGGCGCCTATGTGTTTTGGCTGAGGCGCGCTTCATCAGAGCTTACAGCAGAGGATTTTAACCGCTATTACGGAACCGGTTTGAAAGAAGGGGAAAATCTTGCAGTCATTGAAGAGACGGAAGGAATGGCGAATTCACGGCCGCGTGCCGTGGTGCTGTCGACGAATACAGGAAAAGACATAGCGGTTGCGCATTACCGAAAGCACGCATTCAGGCGCCTGTCTTCTTTGCTTTATAAATATCCGCTGAACGGAACGGAAGAGCTGCTGGCGATTTCCACAAGCGAACAGAAGCCGTCACCGGGCTCCGTTTATCAGGCGCAGGTCCCTCAGCAAAAACGGCCGACTAAGCCTGACAAGGAAAAGCCAGTCATTGAAGACCTCACGAATAGAAAACCCGTCCGCCCGACGGAAAGCATTGAATTGAAAGCTGACATTCGTGACAAAAACCTTGTCAAAACGGCTGCTTTTTATTATCGGACCAATGAAAAGAAACCATTTAAAAGAATACTGGCCGAAAAAGACCGCAACGATAATTTATATCACCATATCATTTATTCTCCCGAATTGATCGGACAGGATCAGCTTGAGTATTATATCGCTGCAGGTGACGGAGAAAATGAAGCGAAAACGCCTGTCAAAATGATTGACATTGAGCAGACGAGCAAGTCACACGGTTTGCGAATGAACATTGAATCTAATGATACGATATCGGGCACACACCTGCTTAAAGCCACATCAGACATCAGCGCGGATAAGATTAAGCTGTGGATTGACGGGAAGCTTCAGCAGACACGCCCGGCACTGGAGAAAGAGGTTTATTTTGCCTTTGATACCCGAAAAACGAATCTCTATTTTCAAAATGCGGTCATGATGGAAAACGAGGTTATTAAAATTTTTGACGATCCGACCCACCGCTACCGAACGTACTCGGTTCTGCTGCCGGAGCGGCTGCTGCAAAAAGGCGGAAAGACACCGAGCGTCGCGATCCGTTCAGGGTCAAAGGTTTCCCCTTATGACACGGGGGAAAATCGCGATGATTTTCTGGTGAAAAATGCCCGCCTTGTGCTTTCCGACGGAACCGTCATCAGAGACGGGGAGCAAGCTCCGGGAAAGCAGCTGTTTATCGGGGATAATCAGCGCGCGAATCACAGCATTTCTTTCCGATTCAGCCTTCCGGATCATTTGTTCACATCCCGTCTTTTGGAGTGGAATACGGCGAAGCTTTCTGAAGGCTATCACCATGTTTTTGTCAGCGACGGTGAAGAACAGGTCAGTATGTCCGTGCGCGTTGATAACACGGGGCCAGAGATTGATCCCGGAATCACCGAAGGCCAAAAGGTGAAAGGAAATCTGGTGCTGCAAGCGAAAATCCGTGATACATGGAGTAAGGTTGAAGAGGTAAAAGCGTTTTTGGACGGAGAAAGCATTTCACTCCCGTACCATACGTCATCTGCGGAGCTTGAGCCCGGAAAGCACACTCTTAAAATCAGTGCGGCTGACCTGGCCGGAAATGAGACGACGGCAGTCCGCACCTTCACCACCGAACGGGAGCAGCCGAACCAGCCTGAGCTGATCGGTCAGAAAGTGAGCGGCCATAAAGCAAAACTGTCCGTTCGTGTAAAAGATCCGACGAAGGACGCGATGGATTTATCTTTTTATCGGGGCTTCCGTTATACGGCGCGGAACCCGGGCAGCGTAAAAGTGTATAAACACGCCTCGGTGACTGAGCCGCCGAAAGGAATAAAGGAAAATGAAACGCCTTTTACCTTGCCGGAAATGAATCAGATCTCGGCAAATGACGGAAAGACAGTAACAACCGAAAATATGGAGCGCTTCCCTTATCACCGGTTTGAAGTAACGGTTGATCCGTCTGTTGATGAAACGGATCAGGCTGAAGCGGTTTGGAAAGGAAGTTCTTTGCCCGGCAGAAAGGTAACCATGTATATATGGAATTACCGGACAAGCTGCTGGCAGGAGGCTGACAGTTTTCTCGCCAAAAATAAAAAAACGTTTACCTTAAAGGCCTCCGTTTCGGCAGCTGATTTTGTGAAGCATTCTAAAATGAATGTCATCGTGCAGGACGAGATCCCGGCAAAGGGCGATTATACGTTTGTCTGGATGTCGGACACGCAGTATTATGCGAAAAGCCATCCGCATATTTTTGATAAGATGACCGATTGGATGAAAGAAAATAAGGAAAAGCACAATATTAAATATGTATTTCACACGGGTGATATTGTCGATGATTCAACGGATATGAAACAGTGGAAAAACGCCGATCATTCGATGCGCACTCTCGATAAAGCGGGGATTCCTTACGGAGTGCTTGCCGGTAATCATGATGTCGGCCATAAGGACGGCACATACCGGACATTCGGGGATTACTTCGGCAGCCAACGTTTTGATCAGAAACTGCATTACGGCGGATCATATAAAAATAACCGCGGCCATTATGATTTAGTGTCAAGCAGCGGGAATGACTTTATTATGATTTATATGGGCTGGGGCATTACCGGCCAAGATATTGACTGGATCAACAATGTGCTCAAGCAGTATCCTGACCGCACGGCGATTTTATGCTTTCATGAATATTTGCTTGTGAGCGGGAACAGAAGCCCGATCGGAGAGACGATTTACAAAAAAGTCGTCAAGCCGAACCGCAATGTGATGATGGTATTAAGCGGCCACTACCATAACGCAATGAGAAAAACAGACGCGCTTGATGATGACGGGGACGGAAAAGCGGACCGCCTCGTGCATCAAATCCTGACTGATTATCAGGACGGCCCGGAAGGCGGACAAGGCTACATGCGTCTGATGCAATTTGACCAGGCCTCCAATCAAGTGCATATGTTCTCCTACTCGCCGTATACAGATGACATCAATTACTACGATGCAGACCTGTTCGGCGATAAAGATGACTTCTCAGCCGGAATGGATTTAAAACCGAAAATGAAAAAGGTAGCGACCGATTACTTTGAATGCAATATCTATACGAATGAGCTGCTCGGTCATAAAAAGCACGTAAAAAGCGGAAAAACGGCACATTGGGTTTGGAACGATCTTCAGGCAGATTCCGTTTATTATTGGTATACCGTCGTGAAGGACCCGTTCAATGGCAAAACAAAATCGCCGATCTGGATGTTAAAAACGGGGAACCCGCCTTATCACCCTTCTCCAGATCAGCTTGATTTCAGGCATGTCTCCAATCCATGACGAACTGTTTATTCGTTTAAATAGTTTGTTTTGGCTGTTAAAATGGTTAATTTTTATTCATTTTTGCTTGTTTTTTATATTCTTTTTTCTATTGTGGAGTAAAATTGGTTTGTTTTCTTGATGTTGCTTGCTGATTGTTTAGAACAAATCATCTAATCGATCAGCAAGCTCTTTTTGTCTGCCAGGGAAAAGGTGGCCATAGGTATCAAGGGTCGTTTTTATACTCTTATGCCCTAACCTTTTGGAAATTAAATAAACATCTTCGCCCCTATTTATGAGTAGTGCAACATGTGAGTGTCTGAAATCATGTATGCTAATTGGGGGTAAATTAAGGCTGGAGTTTTTTTGCAGAGTGTTTTGAGATAAAGGTTTAATCCTGCTCTGTCAGGAGTATTGTGATTGAATTTGAAAATTCTTGTAGATTCTGTTTGTTCTATACCATATTTCCTTAGCCCTTCTTTTTGTTTCAACTTCCACTCTTTGAGTACCAATTTTTTGTTTATTAAAATGTTTCTTCTCGAATTTGGATTTTTGGGAGTGGTAACAAGAAAATCGTTATTTTCTTTTATTCTAGACAAGTTTTTGTTTATTTTAATTTCGTTTGTGTAGCTGTTAAAATCTGACCATTCTAAAGCTAACATTTCCCCCACTCTTGCACCTGTGAAGTAGGCAAATGTGAAATATACTTTTTTGAAAAAGTGTTTTTTATCACTAATAAGGGGGAGAAAAGATTTGAATTGTTCCGGTGTCCAAAACTTAATATCCTCTTCGACTGTATCTTTATTAGATAAACTTTTCATTCTTCTCATGGGATGTTGGTTTAACATTCCTTCGTCTATTGCTAAATAGAGAATTAGTTTTAAATAAACCATTATTTTATTTATGTACGTATGCTTTAAATTTTCTTTTTTAAGTGACTCTCGGTATTGGCTGATGTCTTCTTCTGTTAACAATTTAATTACACAATCATTAAAATAAGGATTTATTTTTTTGTGACTATCATATTTATTGAAGTGAAGGTTTCAGTAACCAGCCAGAAAGTGCTGATTATTCAAACGAAGATGAAAAAGGAAAAAAACAAGTGGCTGGTCGATGATGTACAGGTGAAAGGAAATGGGTAAGAAGTGGAAAAACTCCTATATTTTGAGTATAATGAATATTGAAAAAAGAGGGGGTACATATTTTGAAGAACCTTTTTATTTTCCTTAGTATTTCCGCCACCCTTCTATTGCCTGCATGTGGTGGAAATAAATATGATGATGCGATTGATAATGTAATTAAAAAATATAAGGACTCTTTAATTGAGGATGGTTATGATACTGATGATGTCAAAAGGGATAGTGCAGTAATACGTGTATATGATGGTGGGAAATATATTCAGCTCGCTTTCCATAATGATGGCTTGCTCAATTATTCAACGTATGATTACTATGAAAAAATGGGGAATGATTATGAAGAAATGGAGCATATGCCTTCGACTGGAGAGTATGACCGCCTAGGCTTGTACAAGAAAACACCGGATTATGAAGAAGTTAAAGGCAAGGAAACAAAAACTAAGGAGTAGACTTAATGTCTACTCCTAATAAATTTTTCAGGGAGCATGAGAAATATTGCTTAAATAAGACTTGATAACGTTGTAACCAAGTTGTAAAATTTACATAGAAATCATTCTTTAAATCTTGAAGTATCAAGTCAAGGATGTGATACGTGGGAATGAAGTGACCGAGGAGAACTTGGATACGGTCTATTATTTGGATGATGCTTTGGTTTCCAGGAAATTGATCGGTTACGGTGGGGTCTTGAAAGAGATACACTAGGAACTCAATTTGACGGATCCCGAGGATAGAGATCTGATCAGGATTGAAGAAGATGGTGATGAGGTAGTAGGAGACATTTAAGGTCATGGCGCATTGGCATGTTGGCATTAAGAATTTTATAATCAATTAGAAATGAATACCGACTTATTCTAGGGGTTTTTTAGTACAGCTGTACTTTCTATGACAGCACTACTTACTTGCACCATCTATTTTGTTGAAATATATAGGAATATAGTAAATTTTGAAGAAAATGAAATTGTCAAGCGTCTCATTTATTAAAATTACCTTAATTTTAACAATTTAATATATACATAAAGTCTCCATTTATATATCATTAGTACTACAATAATTTTATATATTTGGAGGTTTTTATGAAAAAGAGTTTTATTTTAACAATGATATGTACTTTATTCCTTTCAACTATGTTTTTATGCCTTGGAACTAGTGAAGCTTCAGCTGCTACTATGAAACAAGTACCGGGTTCTCCTGGTTGGAAATATCGTGTTGACGGACCACATGTTGATGGAGTCAATAATGATTGGCATGTACATGTTGAAAAAGGTAAGATTAAAGGAGCTGAAAGAGTAACTGGAGGGAAAAGTCATAATAAAACTCTAAATTCAGCTGGCGTTCCTAAAACTGTACAAAAAAATGTAAAGAAGACTAGTGACTTTAAAAAAGCGTTAGAGAAACAGAAAAAACTAGATAAAGAACGAAAAAAAGTTTCTAAATTTAGTTGGACTGATATATTATGGCACCCTTCATATTTGATAACGCTAGCAGCTTTAGTAGGTGTAACAATGGGTCAATTACTAAAGCATCCAAAGTTAGTATTTGGGTAATATTTGAGTAGGGGGAAATTATGATATCACTTAATAGAGCTTTAAAATTACGAGATTTAGAAGTTTTTCGTGTGCTGAAAGATGGTAACATTTTATCTTACGTAATAATTGAAGATACTCGAAAGCCATTTACAGAAGAAGACAAAAAACTAGAACCATTATGTTATATGGACGAAGAAGATATTAATGCGATTTTAAATGTTTTTAAGATTTCAATTGTTAATGATGAAAAATTAAATGAAGATGATTCAATTTCTATAAGATCTTACTTTTCCGAATTTGTTAATAACACAAATTTAACGAATTTTATTATTAAAGAATATGTTCAAAAGGATTTATATGATTACGATGATGAAGATGACATCATTTTCTTTAATAGAATTTTACGAAGTATAGGATCAGATTATGTTATTAAAGAATTTGACGATATAAATTGGATTTATTTATCTCAAGATTGATTTCATATTTAGATTTTGAAGGAGTACAGAAGATAATTTCTGTACTCCTTTTTAAGGCAAATAAAATAGACTTCTAGTTTCTCTTTATAGCAATAACACGCTTGACGGAAATCGTAAGATTTTAGCACCCACAAGGGGTGTGTATAAGTTCTCTAATAATTCTTCTTTTGTTTAGCTATATAGAGATGGAATACAAGCTGTAACAATTGTGAATCCTATCTTGGTAAGCTTAATATCCTCTTCCTTAGTTACCCTGATAACAAGATTGTTTAGAAATAAAACTAAAACCGCATAACCCTTCAAATAGTTGAGTGGACTTTGTGTCTGCTCTTTTTTTATGCGCTGATTTCTTGTCAAGAAACAAAAGAGACTTACAATAACCGCAATAAAGACGAAAAGAATAAATTCTTCAATAGACAATTCGTACCTTTTTGCATTTTAACTTTGTCAAGAAATGTTCAATCTGCCATAATACAATTAATGTAAAAATTATAACAATTTTTGTATGGATGGGGGGAGTTTTTTTGTATCAGATTTTTGTGGATAAAGATAAAATTCCATATGATGTAGTAGCCAAAAAATTAAACGCTTGGTATACGTTTATAAAAACGATCAAGTAAACCGGGCTGAAAGTATAAAAAAAGAAGTAGAGTTGGAGCTTAAAAGCATGGAAGAAAATAAAGATGCTTTGTTGTATTATCAATTGCTTGAATTTAGACATGAGCTAATGATAAATTATTTAAATTCTGAAAAGATGGAAGAGTTAAATAGCAATGAAGAAATTAGAGCTTCAGGTAATGTAACGGGAATGTTAGAATATTATTTTCATTTCTTTATGGGAATGTATGAGTTCAGAAGAAAGGAATTAACAGCGGCATAGAAAGGCAGAATATAAATTAGCTGAATTAGATGATGAGATAGAAAAAGCTGAATTTTTCTTTAAAGTCTCTTATGTTTATTATTATATGAAGCAAACATACTTTTCGATGAATTATGCAAATAGAGTGCTGAAGATTTATGAAAAATATGATGACTATTTTATCCAATCTTTAAGGTGTAAATTTATAGTGGGTGGAAACCTTTTAGACTCATTAGAATACGAAAAGGCTTTAGAAACGTTTCTGGATTCATTGAATATTGCAGAAAAGATAAAAGTCGATTACTTGATTGGTATGGCTCATATTAATACTGGTATTTGTTATGATGAATTAGAGGAATATTCCAAGGCGTCATTCCTTCCATTTGGAAAGTGCATTGGAATTCCTTGAAATTACAGATCATAGTTTTGTAACTAAGACTCTTTTTATCTTAACTCATGTCAAAGTGAAACAAGGGGATAAAAAATCAGCCAAGTTATACTTTGAAAAAGGGTGCGATTTAGTTGTTAAAAATAACGATGATGAATATTCTGCAAAGTTCAAAATATTAGAAGGACTTTATTTTTCTAATGGTGAATATGATTTAATTAGAGAGGCTTTTAGGTATCTTGATATGATGAAGATGTATGCTGACTTGGAGAATTATGCTGTTGATGTTGCTGATTATTTTCACCAGGAACGTGATTTTCAAAGATCAAGTGAGTATTACAGATTAAGTGTGGAAGCACGAAAGAAAATCAAAAAAGGAGAGGTTATCAATGAAAATAAGCCGGATTCTATTAACAGTGGTGGCATTGACTAGTATTTTGTTGTTTGTGCCGTATGACGTGAATGGCACTGATACAACGATGAAAGTTGCCTCGGATAGAGTGGCAGCATAAAAAAACTCCCCTCGTTCTTTAACGGAATGGGAGGAAGTATTTCTTGGTGCTCCACTTACTTTATTACAGTGGAGTAAAATGGAGTAAGAAATCTGAATAAGCGGTTATTTAATTCCTATAAACCCTTGATGATAAGCGGATTTATAGCTGTTTTTCTAAATTATATCTCCAATCCATGACGGATTGGAGATTTTTTTATTTGAGTCTGTCCATATAATGCACAAATGTGTAGCGGTCGCCTCTGTATGCCGATTTGACATGCTCAAAGGCCGTGCCGTCCTGCAGGTAGGTGGTGCGCTTAATATAAAGGACGGGCGCGCCGGGCTGAATGCCGAGAAGCTCTGCTTCCTCCTGTGAGGCTGTTCCCGGTTCAAGCTCCTGCTTTGCGCGTGAAATCGGCATTTGATTGTATTCCTCGATGTGCTCATACATGGATGACCGAAAATGGGAGGCATCCAGCTTCCCCGCCATGTCAAACGGGATATACGAAGCCTCGAGCGCCATCGGAATATCATTGGCCAGCCGGACGCGGATGATTTTATGAAGCATTGAGGGATATCCGCATCCTAAAATAGAAGCCAATTCTTCAGTAGCCGGAATCAGCTGATATTCTGCCAATCTGCTTCCCGGCTTCATACCGCGGCTCCTCATGTCCTCCGTAAAGCTTGTCAGACCTTGCAGCGGCTGCTCCATTTTCAGTTTGCTGACGAAGGTTCCCCGGCCTTTTTGTCTGTATAAAAACCCTTCGTTTACCAAGTTGGAAAGAGCCTGCCGCACCGTCATTCTGCTGATGCCGAACTGCTCCGCGTATTCGCGCTCCGATGGAAGCGGCGCGTCCGCTTTCAGCTCGCCGTTTTTGATTTGTGTCTTTAATTGCTCCATAATCTGAAAATAAATCGGAATCGGGGATTGTTTATCAATATGCATAGGTTAAAATCCTTTCAAGCGTCAGCCCGCAGCCTCTTCATCGATCAAAACCGTGACATCCGGGTGTGAATGCAGGGCCGAGGCGGGGAATGATTCGCTGATATTCCCGTCCAGCAGCTGTTTAACCGCTTGGGCCTTGCTTTTTCCGGATGCCATGATCAATAGCCGCTTGCCGGACAAAATTGTTTCAATGCCCATTGTAACGGCTTTTTTCGGGACTTGATCGATTGATGGGAAGTATCGCGCATTTGCCTGTCTTGTCTCTTCGTCCAGTTCAACGACGTGCGTCCGGGATTGAAATGGCGTGCCCGGTTCATTAAAGCCGATATGGCCGTTTTGTCCGATGCCCAGCAGCTGAATATCTGCGCCGCCGAGCGATTCCGCCAATCGGTCATAGCGTTCGCATTCAGCCTCAAGGTCATTTGCCCGTCCGTCGGGAAGAAAATGGCGGTCCTTACGGCTGTCGATATGTGCGAATAAATGTGTATTCATATAATAATGATAGCTGTTTTTATCCTCAGGAGAAAGCCCTGCGTATTCATCAAGATTGATGGTGCTGACATTTTGAAATGACAGGCCTTCCGTTCGGTGCATCCGCACCAGCTCTTTATATACGCCTTCCGGTGTGCCGCCAGTCGCAAGGCCGAGGACGGCATCGGGCTTTTGCTTCACTGTTTCAGCGATGATAGCTGCGGCTTTTTGGCTTAGTTCTTCATAATTTCTGCATTTGATCACATTCATGACCAGTCAACCTCCTTTGAGATGTATGCGGCGTTTCCGCGGCAAATGGCTGCCAATACGCTGCACTGTCCGTCAGTCAGAATAATATCCGCGTCTTTTCCTTCCGCAATGCTTCCTTTGCGGTCATAGATGCCAAGCCGGCGCGCGGCATTCGCTGACGTCATATTAGCTATATCCAGCCAAGAACAATCTGTAAACCTGCGCATGAGCGCTGCGCCTTCATTCATTTTCAGGATGGAGCCTGCCAGCGTTCCATCAGAAAGAAGGGCTGTGTTCCCGCGGACCGTCACCTTCTGTCCTCCGAATTCATACACGCCGTCCTGAAGCCCTTTTGCCCGCATAGAGTCGGTTATCATGATCAGCTTTTGGCTGCCTTTCGCCAAATAAGCAAGCTTTACGGCTAAGGGATGTGAATGAATACCGTCAGTAATCAGCTCGGCCGTAATGTTCTCACAGGCAAGAGCCGTACCGATGCCCCCCGGCTCGCGATGATGAAAAGAGCTCATAGCATTGTAAAGATGGGTCATATGCAGCGCGCCGGCCTCTGCCGCTTCTGTTAAAAGCTCGGAGCCTGCGTTTGTATGCCCCATTGACGGGATAATCGCTTGCCCTTTTAAATAACGGATCAAGCTGAAATCATCGTCCTCTTCCGGTGCAAGCGTTACGATTTTGATCAGCCCTCCCGCCAGCCGCTCCCATTTTTGAAAAAGGTCCTGATCTGCGGGGGTGATCCACTGCTTTGGCTGTGCTCCGGCCTTGTTTGGCGAGACAAACGGGCCTTCTAAGTGAATGCCGAGCAGCTCTGCGCCTTTACCCGCTTGTGCGGAGGAAGATGTCCATTCTTTTGCGTTAACAAGCGCTTTTTCAATGCTTTCATGATGCTGTGTGATCGTTGTTGCTAAAAAAGATGTCGTTCCTTCTTCAGGCAGACGGGAAGACAAAGTATCAAGAGCCGAAAAATCGGCATCCATCGTGTCTGCGCCATAGCCGCCGTGGATATGAATATCAATCATACCGGGAAGCACATAAGAGTCTTTTGGCGCCCGCCACTCTTTATCGAACGTTTCTTGCGGCTTCTTGTCACCCGCATACGAAATAACGCCGTCTTTCATTCCGAGGAATCCGTTTTGGATGATTCCATTTTCTGTTACAATGCGGGCACCGCTGATTAAAATGCTTTCAGCCACTAAAAACACGCCTTTCTGGATGATTTGTTATGTTTATTTTACTCCTTTTAAGACTAGTTATCTAGACCAGTTATGCCGTAATTGTATAAATCTGTTTTGGTTCAGTCTCTAAAGTGATAAAATATAACTGTTCAAAGCTCGGAACATCCCAGAACAGGAGGAACATATCTTGGCAAAGGTTCGGACCAAAGACGTAATGGAGCAGTTCAATTTAGAATTGATCAGCGGAGAAGAAGGGGTTAACCGCCCGATTACGATGAGTGATTTATCACGGCCCGGTATTGAAATCGCCGGTTATTTTACATATTACCCGAGGGAACGGGTGCAGCTTCTAGGGAAAACAGAACTGTCATTTTTTGAACAGCTTCCTGACGAAGATAAGAAACAAAGAATGAAATCGCTTTGCACCGATGTCACACCGGCTATCATTCTTTCCAGAGATATGCCGATTCCGCCGGAGCTTATTGAAGCGTCCGAACAAAACGGTGTCCCGGTGCTCAGATCACCTTTAAAAACAACCAGATTGTCAAGCAGACTGACAAACTTTCTTGAAAGCCGTCTTGCGCCGACGACGGCCATTCACGGCGTGCTCGTGGACATATACGGCGTAGGCGTACTCATTACGGGTAAAAGCGGCGTCGGAAAAAGCGAAACCGCGCTGGAGCTTGTCAAACGCGGACACCGTCTTGTCGCCGATGACTGCGTCGAAATCCGTCAGGAGGATCAGGATACGCTTGTCGGCAATGCGCCTGATCTGATTGAGCATCTGCTCGAAATCAGGGGGCTCGGCATTATCAATGTCATGACGCTGTTTGGCGCCGGAGCCGTCAGAAGCAATAAACGAATTACAATCGTTATGGATCTGGAGCTATGGGAGCAAGGGAAACAATACGACCGTCTCGGACTTGAAGAAGAGAAAATAAAAATCATTGATACAGAAATTACAAAACTTACAATCCCTGTCCGTCCCGGACGAAATCTCGCTGTCATTATCGAAGTTGCGGCGATGAACTTCAGATTAAAACGGATGGGCTTAAATGCTGCCGAGCAATTTACGCATAAGCTGGCGGGTGTCATTGAAGACGGGGAACAAGACGAATAGGAGTTGGCAATACAATGAATGAAGCAATCACACCAATCAATCCGATTGCCTTACAGCTGGGACCCCTTTCCGTCCATTGGTACGGGATCATTATCGGCGCGGGCGCTCTGTTAGGGCTGTGGCTGGCGATGAGAGAGAGTGAAAAGCGCGGGTTGAAAAAAGACATTTTTATTGACCTTGTTCTTTTTGCCATTCCCATCGCCATTATTTGCGCACGGGTGTATTATGTTCTTTTTGAGTGGGGCTATTATTCAGAACACCCGGGAGAAATCATAAAAATCTGGAAGGGCGGCATCGCGATCCACGGCGGTTTAATCGGTGCGGTTGCGACGGGAATCGTCTTTTCGAAAGTGAGAGGCATCTCTTTCTGGAAGCTTGCGGATATTGCCGCGCCGAGTATTTTACTCGGGCAGGCCATCGGGCGCTGGGGGAACTTTATCAACCAGGAAGCTCACGGGGGGCCTGTCAGCCGGGCATTTTTAGAAAGCCTTCATTTGCCTGATTTCATCGTGAACCAGATGTATATAAACGGGCAATATTATCATCCGACTTTCTTGTATGAATCATTGTGGAGTGTTGTCGGCGTCATTCTTCTCCTGCTGCTCCGACGCGCGAACCTGCGCAGGGGCAACCTGTTTTTGACCTATATCATCTGGTATTCCATCGGCAGATTCTTTATTGAGCGTATGCGGACGGACAGCCTGATGCTGACGAGCAACCTTCGCATCGCTCAAGTGATTTCAATTGTGTTAATTGTTCTTGCTATCATTTTGATGATTTTCAGACGAGTCAAGGGCTATGCCGATAAGCGGTATGCGGACACAGACTGACGTCTGGAAACCGGAAAGGACGTATGATGACTGATAAACGTGTAACCACCATTTTATTTGATCTTGACGGCACGCTGATTAATACGAATGAGCTGATTATCGCTTCATATCTCCATACGCTTGACCATTATTGCCCGGGACGGTATCAGCGGGAGGACGTACTTCCGTTTATCGGCCCGCCTCTGTACGAAACTTTTTCAGGTATAAACGCAGCAAAATGCGATGAAATGATCAGCATGTACAGGGCATTTAACCATGAAATGCATGATGCGCTCGTGACAGAATATGAAACGGTTTATGAAACGCTTGATGAATTGAAAAAGGCGGGATATAAGCTCGGTATTGTCACCACGAAGCTAAGGGATACCGTAAATATGGGTCTTGCGCTGACGGGGATCGGGCCGTTTTTTGAAACGGTCGTCACGCTTGATGATGTCAAAAACCCGAAGCCTGATCCGGAGCCTGTGCGTCTCGCGCTCCGGCAGCTTGGAAGCGAACCTTCTGAAGCCATGATGGTAGGCGACAACTATCACGACGTATTGGCGGGAAAAAACGCCGGCACGCAAACCGCGGGTGTCGCATGGACGATCAAAGGCGCAAAAGAGCTTGCCAAGCACAAACCGGATTACATGCTCGAGAAAATGAGTGATTTATTACAAATCACCGGAGTGAAGTGATCCGTGAGAAAAACAGACCGTCATCCGGTTTCAGGTGCGAATTCACTGTGGCATGTTTACAAAACGGTTCCTTTTTTAAAGGTGATGAAAAATTTCATCGTGATTCAAATCGCGAGGTATACGCCTTTTTTAGGTATGAAAAATTGGCTGTACCGCACTTTTTTGAACATGGACATCGGGAAACAGACATCCTTCGCACTGATGGTGATGCCTGATATCATGTTTCCTGAAAAGATTACTGTCGGAAAAAACAGCATTATCGGCTACAACACGACGATTTTGGCCCATGAATATTTAATTCATGAGTACCGGATCGGCCATGTGAAAATCGGTGACGAGGCGATGATCGGGGCGAATACAACCATTCTCCCGGGCGTGACAATCGGTAATAGGGCCGTTGTTTCCGCCGGTACGCTTGTGCATAAAGATGTGCCGGCAGGGGCACTTGTCGGCGGCAACCCGATGAAGCTGATTTATACGGACAAAGAAATGAAGGAACGAATGGGAAAACCCGCTGATTAAAGAGTCAGCGGGTTTTTTTGTTATTTCTTTATCACGATGGCTTGGCTGCCCATTTGCTTCCAGGCTTTTTCAAAGCTGGTCCGGTCCGTTTTTCGGTTTTGATAGCCGTAAGGGTCATTGACATACACGTAATCTTGATCATATCCGGTAACGGCTACGCTGTGCATGCTGTATGTAATACTGACCTTTCCGTTTGGCGTATTCCAAGTCTGCATATTATCAACCGGCTTAAAGGCAGTGGTGATAATCACCCAGACCGGCCGCCCTTTTTCAAGCTGGCGGTACACGGAGGAAATATCTTTTCCGGTAAGATCATAAACCCGGTTTCCTGCGTATTTCTTGGCAAGCTTATATATCGGTTCATGGTAGACTCCCAGGCCGGGGCCGTTTGCCATGTCTCCGACAAATCCATCATTCGGATTTCCCTTCAGCCCGCTGCTGTATGTCAGCGGCACTGTGTCGATTTTGTCCGCCAGCGTATTTTTTGATGCATCATATCCCGCATAGTTCAGCACCATGGCAAGGCTTGTCACTTCACAGCCATTGTACAGTTTTGGCGCGTCCATTTGTCTGTATAACACAACATTCATCGGTGCCGCGCTCCCTTTCAATGGCGTTTTCTCATCAGGATCCGGGTCGGACTGATGAAAAAATGGCAGATTAATGTCGTTTGTGTATATGTTGAATCCCAGATAGGCAAGAACGGCTATCAGGATCAGCACACATAATGTTCCGAGCGTCTTCATTATACTCTCCCTTGTTCTTGATGAAGCTGTTTTTTGTATTATAGCATTTCTGTTCTTACAAATTAGAGCGATCCAATAGGTTTACAGATTTGTTCATGATTTATTCATGGTTATGGAAAAGAATAGGCGGACAATTGACGTTGCATTTCGTTCTTTTATCTGCTAACATATTATCATATTAGCGAACTAAAGGATTCGGAATTTTCCTTCAGTACAAAGCGGGGGTGTAACAGGCAATGTTTATGTTCGAAAAACCGCACGGCATGAGAGATACGCTGCCCGGTTTATATGAAGCAAAGAAGAAGGTCCGTTTCGCGTTAACGGATTTGATTGATAAATGGGGTTATCAATTTATGGAGACTCCGACACTTGAGTTCTATGAAACGGTGGGTGTCCAGTCCGCAATCGAAGAGCAGCAGCTGTTCAAGCTTCTGGATCAGGACGGAAAAACATTGGTGCTGCGTCCCGACATGACCGGGCCGATTGCGAGGGTGGCGGCGTCAAAGCTCCACAAACACGATCATCCGCTCAGGGCCGGATATGTGGCGAACGTGTTTCGCGCCCAAGAGCGTGAAGGCGGCCGTCCGGCTGAATTCGAACAAGTCGGCGCGGAGCTGATCGGTGATGGTTCAACAAGCGCGGACGCCGAGGTCATTGCGCTGGCGGCCGGCGCTCTGAAAAACGCCGGCCTGCACCAATTTAAAATCGCTATCGGCCATGCCGGGCTTGCGGATGAACTGTTTGTGGAGGTGCTCGGCAATGCAGAACGGGCGGATGTCCTGCGGCGCTTTCTATATGAAAAAAACTACGTGGGCTACAGAGAGCACGTCAAATCGCTCCCGCTTTCTTCAATCGATAAAAGCCGGCTGATCGGGCTTCTCGAATTGCGGGGCGGAAAAGAGATTTGCGCCAAAGCGGAAGACATCATCGGAACTTCCGGCAAAAGCGTAATTCAGGAGATGAAAGATTTATGGGACATTCTTGAAGATTACGGCTGTACTGAAAACGTCCGCCTTGATCTGAACATGGTAAGCCATATGAGTTATTACACAGGTATTTTATTCGAAGTGTACGCGGCAAACGTCGGGTTTGTCATCGGCAGCGGCGGCCGCTATAACAATTTGCTCGGCCATTTCGGCAATCCGGCCCCCGCAACAGGTTTCGGCCTTCGCGTTGACAGGCTGATTGAAGCGCTCGGCATTAAAGGTGAAACAAGCGAAGCGGACGCCGTTATTTTCAGCAAGGAACAGCGGGCGCAAGCCATTTTATTCGCTGAGGGAGAAAGGGCGAATGGCAGAAAAGTCGTCTTGCAGGACTTATCAGGAATTGAAAATATTGATCATATGACAAAATCATTCGCAAACGTCACATACTTTATCGGTGCCAGAAAGGAAGAGCAAAATGGGTAAGGTACTCACAATGGCAATGCCAAAGGGACGGATATTTGAAGAAGCGGCGAGTCTTTTGCGCCAGGCCGGATACAAGCTGCCGGAGGAGTTCGAAGAATCGAGAAAGCTGATCATCGACGTTCCCGAGGAAAGTCTCCGTTTTATTTTAGCAAAGCCGATGGACGTCACAACATATGTCGAGCATGGTGTCGCTGATGCCGGTATTGCGGGGAAGGATGTCATGCTTGAAGAAGAACGCGATGTGTATGAGGTGCTCGATCTGAAAATCAGCAAATGCCATCTTGCCGTTGCCGGACTGCCGGACGCTGATTGGAACGGCGTCGCTCCGAGGATTGCGACGAAGTATCCGAATGTTGCGTCAAGTTATTTCAGAGAGCAGGGCGAGCAGGTGGAAATCATCAAACTGAACGGTTCAATCGAATTGGCGCCGTTAATCGGGCTTGCTGACAGAATCGTTGACATTGTGTCAACAGGCCGGACGCTAAAGGAAAACGGACTCGTCGAATCAGAACATATATGTGACATTACATCCCGTTTTATCGTCAACCCGGTCAGCTATCGAATGAAAGATGAAGTAATTGATGAAATGGCGGCCCGATTGGCGCGGGTTGTGGAAGGAGAAACGGCAAAATGAAAATAACAGCCATTACAAGCAGCGACCGGTTTTCTCTGAAGCGTTCCATCGACAGCGGAACGGAAGAACAGCGGAAAACCGTCAGAGCCATCATTGAAGACGTCAGGCAAAACGGCGACAAAGCCGTCTCCGCCTTCACAGCAAAATTTGACGGCATCGATCTGGCTCAGACTGCCGTCAGCGAAGAAGAAATTGCTGAAGCGTACCGTCTCCTTGATGATCAGCTGCTGCAAGTGATCAGACAGGCGATCGCAAACATTACAGAATATCACGAACGGCAGCTGCAATCCTCTTGGTTCTACCATCGTAAGGACGGCACGATGCTCGGGCAGAAAATAACGGCGCTCGATTCCGCGGGCGTGTATGTGCCTGGCGGGACGGCCGCTTATCCGTCGTCTGTTTTAATGAATGTCATTCCCGCGCAAACTGCGGGAGTGGAACGGATTGTACTCGTCAGTCCTCCGGGAAAGGACGGACGGCTTTCGCCGGGCGTGCTTGCGGCGGCATCCGAGCTCGGCATCCGGGAGATCTACAAAGCAGGAGGCGCTCAGGCCATTGCCGCCCTTGCATATGGCACGGAAACGATAAAACCGGTTGATAAGATCACAGGCCCGGGAAATATATTTGTGGCGCTGGCAAAACGCGAAGTATTCGGTGATGTGGATATCGACATGATTGCCGGGCCGAGTGAGATTGTCGTGCTGGCCGATGATTCGGCCGTACCGCAGGAAGTCGCCGCTGACCTGCTTTCACAGGCCGAGCACGACATGCTCAGTTCAAGCGTGCTCGTCACAGATTCTCAGACGCTTGCCGAAGCCGTATCCGAGGAGGTCGGCAAACAGCTTCAAACCCTACCGCGAAAAGCGATTGCGGAAGCATCCATAACGGATTACGGACAGATTTATGTCGCGGAAACGATGAAAGATGCGATTGATACGGTTAACGCGCTCGCACCTGAACATTTAGAAATCATTACCCATTCGCCTGAGACCTTGCTTGGCAGCATCAAACACGCGGGGGCGATTTTTTTAGGCCGCTACAGCGCTGAACCGGTCGGCGATTATTTTGCAGGGCCGAATCACGTGCTTCCGACAAACGGAACGGCGCGGTTTTCGAGTCCGCTGAATGTAACTGATTTTCAAAAGAAATCAAGCATCATTTCCTACAGCCAAACCGCTTTTGAAACACACGCGGACAGCATTGCCGCCTTTGCGAGGCTGGAAGGACTTGAAGCACACGCAAGATCCATCGAGGCAAGAAACGGAGGAATAAAAGATGAGAAAAGCGGAACGGGCCAGAAAAACAAATGAGACGGATATTCAGCTGGCTTTCGGAATAGACGGAGAAGGAAAAGCGGACATCAGCACGGACGTGCCATTTATGACACATATGCTTGATTTGTTTACAAAGCACGGGCAATTTGATTTATCCGTCAATGCAAAAGGCGATACGGAGATTGATGATCATCATACGACTGAGGATATCGGCATCTGCTTGGGGCAGGCTCTCCTTGAAGCACTCGGTGATAAAAAAGGCATCAAACGCTACGGCTCGGCGTTTGTGCCGATGGATGAGGCGCTCGCCCAGGTTGTCGTCGATTTGAGCAACAGGCCGCACTTAGAGATGCGCGCTGAGTTTCCGGCGGCCAAGGTCGGCACATTTGATACCGAGCTTGTCCATGAGTTTTTATGGAAACTTGCGCTGGAAGCACGAATGAATCTGCATGTCATCGTTCATTACGGAACGAATACCCACCACATGATAGAAGCCGTGTTTAAGGCGCTTGGAAGGGCGCTTGATGAAGCAACGGCCATCGATCCCCGCGTCAAAGGGGTACCATCTACGAAAGGGATGCTGTAAATGATCGGTGTGATAGATTACGGAATGGGCAATTTATACAGCGTATCAAAGGCACTGGAACGAGTGGGCGCTCCCTATACGGTAACTGACCGGCCGGAAGAGCTGCAAAAGGCAGATGCCTTCATTCTCCCCGGCGTCGGATCATTCAGCGATGCGATGGACAATTTACGCAGCTCGGCACTTGATCAATTCATTCACCGCATTACGGATGAAGGCAAGCTGCTTCTCGGCATCTGCCTCGGCATGCAGCTCATTTTTGAAGAAAGCGAAGAAAACGGATCTGCAAAAGGACTGGGTTTGTTAACCGGGAAAGCCGTCAAACTGAAAGACCGGGATGCAGAAGGAAACAGGCTGAAGGTGCCGCATACGGGCTGGAACCGCCTGACGTTTCACAATAAGTCTCCGCTGCTTTCGGAAGTTGAGGAAGGATACGCTTACTTCGTTCATTCCTACTATATAGACGGGATGGAAGACAGCGCGCTTTTGGCAAGCGCCGATTACGGCGTCCTTGTTCCCGCGGTCGTCGGCAAACATCATGTTTTCGGAGCGCAGTTCCACCCGGAAAAAAGCAGCACCGTCGGAATGGCAATCTTAACCCGATTTACAAAAATGGCAGAGGAACAGAAGGTGAAGAAATGAGCGCTTTTACATTATATCCGGCAATAGATATGAGAAACGGCAAATGCGTCCGCCTTATTCAAGGTGATTATGATAAGGAAACGATTTACGGAGACTCGCCGTTAGACATGGCAGCATTGTTTGTACAAGAAGGAGCCGAATGGATTCATCTCGTTGACCTCGACGGGGCGAAAGAAGGGCAGAAAGTGAATGACCGCCATGTGCTTAACATCGCGCAGCAGCTTGATGTGAAAGTCGAAGTCGGCGGCGGCATACGCTCCGAGGCAGATGTGTACGGCTGCTTATCTCAAGGCGTTGATCGTGTCATTCTCGGCAGTTCAGCCGTCTCTAACCCGTCGTTTGTGAAAAAAATGCTGAAACAATACGGAGAGAAAATCGCGATCGGACTTGATGCGAGAAACGGTTTTGTCTCAACGGAAGGCTGGCTTGAGACCTCTGCGGTAAAGGCAGAAGAGCTGGGCCGTGAATTGGCGGATGAAGGAGCTGAAACTTTCATCTTTACTGATATTGCAACCGACGGAATGCTCTCCGGACCGAACATCGAAAGTACCGTTCGGCTGGCGAAGGAGACGGGCAAAACAGTCATCGCCTCTGGCGGAGTAAGCTCGGTCGCTGATCTCAAGGCGCTCGCCCGCTTCAAGGAAGACGGCGTATCAGGAGCGATTATCGGAAAAGCGCTGTATACGAAACAGTTTACACTGGCGGAAGCGCTCAGAGGGGTGAAGAGCACATGATAACGAAACGGGTGATTCCGTGTCTTGACGTCAAAGAGGGCCGCGTTGTCAAAGGCATTCAATTTCTCGGACTGAAAGATGCAGGCGATCCTGTCGAGCTGGCTGAGGCATATGACAGGGAGGGTGCTGACGAGCTCGTCTTTCTCGATATTTCCGCTTCGCATGAAGGGCGGAAGACGATGACAGACGTCGTTGAACAAGTTGCGGCAAAGCTGGCTATTCCGTTTACGGTCGGCGGCGGCATCAATCAATTGAGTGATATGAAAAGAATTCTTCGCGCCGGCGCGGATAAGGTGTCGGTCAATACTGCGGCCGTCCTCCGCCCCGAGCTGATTACGGAAGGAGCGGAATTCTTCGGCTCGCAATGCATCGTGCTGGCCATTGATGCCAAATACGACAAGGATTGTGACTCCTTCAAGGTTTATACACACGGCGGCAGAAAGAAAACCGATTGGAAGGTTACAGCCTGGGCAAAAGAAGCCGTCAAACGCGGAGCCGGCGAAATCCTTTTGACAAGCATGGATTCAGACGGGGAGAAAAAAGGCTTTAACCATATGCTTACAAAGCTCGTGTCAAGAGCCGTACCCGTGCCGGTGATCGCTTCAGGCGGCGCGGGCAGCGCCCGCCACATGCTTGAAGCCTTTACAAAGGGGGAAGCGGATGCCGCGCTTGCGGCATCAATATTCCATTACAAAGAAACATCGATTAAAGAAGTGAAAGACTATATGAAGAAACACGGGGTGAATGTAAGATGAAGCGGGCAGATGAACTGAGGTTTAACGAGGACGGGCTGATTCCCGCCATTGTACAGGATGCGGCAAGCAAGGAAGTTCTGACGCTGGCTTACATGAACCGGGAATCCTATGAAAAAACGCTGGAAACGAACGAAACATGGTTTTACAGCCGTTCACGCCAGGAGCTATGGCATAAAGGGGGGACATCGGGGAATACCCAAGCCGTCAAAGGCATTCGTTACGATTGCGACCAGGATGCGCTGATCGTGCTTGTGGAGCCGTCCGGGCCCGCTTGCCATACAGGCAGCTACAGCTGTTTTTCACCGGAAAAAGCGGAAGGGGCGGATCGCTTCAGTATTTTAAATGAGCTGGAAAGTGTGATCGCCAAACGGCAGGCAGAGATGCCGGAAGGAGCCTATACGACGTACCTATTCCGGGAAGGCGTCGATAAAATCCTCAAAAAAGTGGGTGAAGAAGCCGCTGAGGTAATCATCGCCGCGAAAAACCGCGACCATGAAGAATTAAAATGGGAATCAGCCGATTTATTGTATCATTTGCTCGTTCTGTTACGCGAGCAGGCACTTCCGCTTGATGATGTGCTTGAGGTGCTCAAAAAACGCCATTCTGAGTCTGACTGAAGAAACCTCACGGGGATGATCCGTGAGGTTTCTTATATTTTAATGAAATATTCCTAATATTGCAATCTAGCGGAAGTGAATTTGGTAATATTGACTAGTAGAAGCAGAACGAATATTTTTCGTGTATAATCAGACCGGTTTTTATAAAAAATGTGCGTTTTGTTCATATTCCGTTCATGCTCAGCCGTTATAGTATAGACAGTGATATAGGAGGAAAACATATGCCGAATAAACAACCAAAACCAAAAGGGAAATTCAGTTCATTTTTTTCGTTAGTCAAAAAAACAAAACCATCATATGGAATGCTGGCCTTTGCCTTGTCCCTCAGTATCGTGACGACGCTCGTCAGCCTGCTGATTCCATTATTGACAAAGCAGCTCGTTGACGGCTTTTCCATGTCTTCATTGTCAGGCGGACAAATCGGTCTGATCATAGCCGTATTTGTCGTCCAGGCTGCTTTAAGCGCATACGCGACATACGCGCTTAATTACAGCGGCCAGAAAATCATCTCGGGGCTGCGTGATCTATTATGGAAGAAATTAATTAAACTGCCCGTCTCTTATTTTGATAAAAATGCCTCAGGGGAAACGATCAGCCGCGTCACTAATGACACGATGGTTGTGAAAGAGTTGATCACAAATAATATCAGCGGGTTTATTACCGGAGTGATTTCTGTTATCGGATCACTTACGATTTTATTTATTATGAACTGGAAGCTGACATTGCTTGTCGTGGTCGTCGTGCCGCTGGCTGCTTTCATTTTAGTGCCGATCGGCCGGAAAATGTTTAAGATTTCACGGGAAACGCAGGATGAAACAGCAAAATTCACGGGATTATTGAACCACATTCTTCCGGAAATCAGACTTGTCAAAGCATCTAACGCTGAAGACGCCGAATACGGCCGCGGAAAAGAAGGCATTACGGCGCTGTTCAAGCTCGGTCTGCGTGAAGCGAAGGTGCAGTCGCTCGTCGGTCCGCTCATTACACTTGTGTTAATGGCCGCGCTGGTGGCTGTCATCGGCTACGGCGGAATGCAGGTATCGTCAGGCGAACTGAGCGCCGGCGCACTCGTCGCATTTATTTTGTATTTGTTTCAAATCATTATGCCGATGGGCCAGATCACTTCATTTTTTACACAGCTGCAAAAATCCATCGGCGCAACGGAGCGTA
Source organism: Bacillus sp. ISL-51 (assembly GCF_018613535.1). Taxonomy (GTDB): domain Bacteria; phylum Bacillota; class Bacilli; order Bacillales; family Bacillaceae; genus Bacillus. The sequence continues at coordinate 154,666 of NZ_JAGGQB010000003.1, read as the reverse complement.
TGATTGAAATTCTTGCTGAAAAAGAAGAAGACATCCAATCCGGAAAAGACATCCAAAACGCTGATCAGCCGATTAAGCTGGAACAAGTATCATTCGGCTATAAGCAGGATCAAATCATCTTAAAAAACATTACGGCCACGATTGAAGCCGGCAAGGTAACTGCGATTGTCGGGCCGAGCGGCGGCGGAAAAACAACATTATTTAAGCTGCTTGAACGCTTCTACAATCCGACAGCCGGCACGATTAAGCTCGGAGATGAACCGATTGACGGTTATTCGCTTGAATCATGGCGGGAACACATCGGCTACGTGTCTCAGGAAAGCCCGTTAATGTCCGGCACGATCCGCGAAAACATTTGCTATGGATTAAAACGCGATGTGACCGATGAAGAACTCAGAAAAGCGGCCGATATGGCATATGCCCTTCAGTTTATTGAAGATTTACCGAAGCAATTTGACACCGAAGTCGGAGAACGGGGCATAATGCTGTCAGGCGGACAGCGCCAGCGTATCGCCATTGCCAGAGCGCTTTTGCGCAATCCGAGCATTCTCATGCTGGATGAAGCGACATCAAGCCTTGACAGCCAGTCCGAGAAATGGGTGCAGCAGGCGCTTGAGGTCTTGATGAAGGGACGCACAACCATCGTGATTGCCCACCGTTTATCCACGGTTGTCGATGCGGATCAGCTTCTGTTTGTTGAGCAGGGAGAAATTACAGGGCGGGGAACACACCACGAACTGATGGCTGCCCACTCTCTGTACCGCGATTTTGCTGAGCAGCAGCTTAAGCTGAACGCCGATTTAGAAAACAAAGCTGTGTAGAGGAGTGATTTTGATGGCTGTCATAATGGTTGCGGATGATGACCGCCATATCCGTGAGCTTGTCCGTCTCATGATGCAGCAAAGCGGTTTTGACGTCATAGAGGCCGAAGACGGCGAAGCGGCGGTTCAATTGATAGAATCATCACACACGGACCTCATTATATTGGATGTGATGATGCCGAAAATGGACGGCTTTGAAGTCAGCGAAGCCGTCCGGAGCTTTACGGATATTCCGATTTTAATGCTGACTGCAAAAGGCGAAACCTTGGACAAAGTCCAAGGTTTTACTGCCGGGGCGGATGATTATCTCGTTAAACCGTTTGAGCCGCTTGAGCTTGAAGCAAGGGTTAAGGCCTTGCTGAAGCGCTATCGGATCACTGCGGAAAAGCTGCTTACAATCGGCACGGTGGCATTAGATAAACAATCACGCACCGTAACACAGAGCGGCGGGACGGGAATGACCCTCCCCCGGCGTGAATTCGAGCTGTTGTTTAAGCTTGCAGAGTATCCGAATAAGACGTTTTCAAGAGAGCAATTAATAGAAGATATTTGGGGTTTTGATTACGAAGGCGACGAGCGCACGGTTGATGTTCATATTAAAAGGCTGAGAGAACGGTTTCCGGAAAGTGACTACCCGTTTGTCATTCATACGGTGCGGGGGCTCGGATATCGGTTTGTGGTGACAGAATGAAACGGGTCATCAGAACCTCAGGGAAAATCATCATCCTTTTAGCGTTTACCGCTTTCTTATGGCTGATCGCCCACCTGGTCATTCAGGGATGCGGGCTGCTGTGGCCGTTTTTATTAACGCCGTATACAGAGCAGATCATCACGCTCTGGCTCGTCTTCGGATTGCTGATCTTATCGATGGTTGCTTTCTCAAGATCAGCGCGTGAAAGACATCATGCGATTTGGGATTCGTTAACCGCCATAATTAAGCAAATGTCGAGCGGCAACTTCACTGAAGCTGCCGCCCGGAAGATGGAGAAAATTGAAAGGGATCACCCGGTAACGAAGCTTGCGGATGAACTGACAACCCTCGCCCTGGAATTGAATGAAATGGAAAAGCTGAAACAAGAGTTTATTTCTAACGTCTCTCATGAAATCCAGACCCCGCTTACTTCTTTAAAAGGCTATGCCCACTTGTTAAAAAAACCGGACTTATCCTATGAGGAGCGGGGACGCTACTTACACATCATTGAAACAGAAACGGAACGATTATCAAAAATCAGTGAAAATCTGCTGAAGCTCACTGCGCTGGAACGCCAAAAGGAACCCATTCAAAAAAAGCCGTTCCGCATTGACAAACAGCTGCGGCGTGTCGTGCTGACTTGCGAGCCGGAGTGGTCTGCCAAACAGATTGAGTTTCTCATTGATTTAAAAGAGTCGTTTGTTTATGGAGATGAAGCGCTGCTCAGCCAAGTGTGGATGAATCTCATTCATAATGCGGTGAAATTTACCGGTGAAGGCGGCCGCATCTCAATTAACATTACAGACATGCCGGAAGCAACGGCTGTAGAAATCGCCGACAACGGAATCGGAATGGAGCCTGAACAGGCGGAGCGGGTGTTTGAACGTTTTTACAAAGCGGACAAAGCGAGAAATGCCGGAGGAAGCGGACTCGGCCTGTCCATCGCCCATAAATTGGTTGAGCTTCACGGAGGTACGATAGAGGTAAAAAGCAAGCCCGGAGAAGGAACCTGCTTTCGGGTGATGCTTCCTGCTGAGCCTCGTGAAAAAAACATCTAAAATCTGGTCGATCCAGCCAGTAAAAAAGACAGTGAATCCTATCTTTTGAACTATTGAGGCAATGCCGTTTTATGGTATACTACTGACGGTAATACGTATAAAACGGAGGGTATTTGTGGGAAAACACACTTCTGAACATAAAAAACACGCACAAATTGTCCAGCTGCTTCAAGATGGACAATATTTTTTTCATAAAGGCTTAAAAGCATATAAAGAGCGGAACTTAAAACGGGCAAGCAAGCTCATCCAGCGCGCCGTCAGTCTGGAGCCGAACGATTCTGAAATGCTCTCGCGGCTGGCTGTCATCTATTCGGAGATGGGCCATTACCAGCAATCAAACGAGCTGTTTGACTTCATTTTGGTGAACCTGAAGGAAGAAATGCCGGAGTGCCACTATTTTAAAGCAAATAATTACGCGCATTTGGGTCTCTTTCAGGAAGCGTACAAGGAAGCGGCTGCTTATTCCGACGCAGAGCCGAACGGAGAATTCAGCGAAGAGATTGAAGATCTGATGGAGCTGCTTGATTTCGGAGAAGGCGGTGAAAACGAGTCATTGTATGATCAGGATGACCTGCTTGTCAAACAAGACCGGGCTAAAGCGCTTCTTGAAGGCGGGCGGCTTGATGAGGCGGTTGTCATGCTTGAGGAGATTACAGCCGATTATCCTGAACTTTGGTCCGCTTACAATAATTTGGCGCTCGCTTATTTTTATTCAGGCAATGTCTCAAAGGCGAAACAGACAGTATATGAAGTGCTTGAAAAAAACGAAGGCAACCTTCACGCCTTATGCAACCTCCTAGTTTTCTGCTATTACGAGCGGGAGGATGAGAAAGTCGGTGAATTAAGCGGCAGGCTCGCCAACGTATACCCGATCTTATTCGAACAGCGCTATAAACTGGGGGCCACCCTGGCGCTTGTCGGCAGGCACGACCTCGGCTACAAATGGCTCCGTTCTCTGTATAAAAGCGGGTTTGAAGGCGATGACACGTTTTATTACTGGCTTGCCGGTTCGGCATATTGGACAGGCCGCCGGGCGTTCGCCGAAACCATCTGGAAAAAGCTGAAGGACGAGTTTCCGGAATCAGACCGGCCGGCGCCTTGGGCGGAACGGCAGGAGCCGCTGCCTGTATCTCTTGAACAGCGGCTTGCCGCGTATTATATCAGCAGCGCCAAAGGAGAGACTGACCAGCTTGAAAAGGTGCTGACGTCTAAACGGATCACATCCCCGTTCGAACAAGATTTCGTCCGCCTGCTTCTTGCAGGAGAAAAAGACGCAACCCGCGTCTCTCCCGATGCCCTGTTCACATATCGTACGGTCAAGCTTTTGGAGAAGGCGGAAGGAGCCAGCTTAAAGACAGACGTCATGAGCTGCTGGGTTTTTCACGTCATCCAGCACATCCGCGCCGCAGCTGCGGTAAAAAATGAACGGGCTTGGGCCGCCGCCATTGCATACGTCTGGAAAGAAGCTAACGGCGAAAAGACGACGAAAAAAGAAACAGCCGCCGGTTACGGAGTATCACCGGCAACCTTGACAAAATATATTAAACAAATCGATGACATATTAGAATAGGAAAAAACCGATTCTTTCTATATAAAGAATCGGTTCTTTTTTTGCCTGAAAAGCAAAATTCATGTAACATCCGGCAGATTCACTGCTGCCATGTCAAAAAGATCGGAACTGAATATCGCAAAACAGAACTTTACAGATAAAAAAGCTGATTTTTATACGTATTCCGACCTTTTATGCTTAAAACGAAGCGCATTATTGCAGTTAATTTTGCAAAATATGAAACTTGACATCACATTGAAACATAACTGTAATAAAAATTGTCGAAACATGATGGTATAATGAGTCTCGTACATAAGAGATTAGTTTTTTTTACATATGTTGTGAAATGTATGCCAGTTAAACAGTTTCAGAGATTTATACCATAAATATCATCAGCCTCACTGTGTGTGGGGAAGCGTAACTTTGATGTTCATAATAGAAATTCCAAATGAGAACAGGTTTAAAGTAAAAGGGAGGAAAGAAAAAGTGAAAAAGAGTTTATTAACACTTGGTTTGGCTTCCGTCATCGGGACAAGCAGTTTTTTGATCCCGTTTACAAAAACTGCATCGGCGGAAACATTAGACAGCAAAAAAGCGAAAATTGAAAGCAAGCAATCTGACGTGGCTTCAAGCATTGAAAAGAAGGAAAAGGAATTGTCCGGCCTTCAGAACAAGCAGGCGAAGATTGAAAAAGAACTGAAAGACATTAACGCGAAGGCGTTGGATACAAGTAATAAAATTGAAGATAAAAAAGCAGAAAACGATAAAACGAAAAAACAAATCGCTGATTTGAAAAAAGAAATCAAAGAAACAGAAGCACGCATTGAAAAGCGCAATGAAATCCTGAAAAAGCGTGTTCGTTCTTTACAGGAAAACGGCGGTTCTCAAGGATACATAGATGTTCTTTTAGGAGCAACAAGCTTCGGAGACTTCATTTCCCGTGCGACTGCGGTATCTTCTATCGTTGACGCAGATAAAGACCTGATCAAACAGCAGGAACAGGATAAAGCGAAATTAGAAGATTCAGAAGCGGAACTTAACGTGAAGCTGAAAAAGGTTCAAGACGATTTAGCGAAGCTCGAATCAATGCAAAAAGACTTGAACAAACAGCTCGATCAAAAGGACAAGCTTTTTGACGAAGCGAAAAACAGCCAGAAGAAAGCGGCATCCGCTATTTCTGAACTGAAAAAAGAAGCGTCACAGCTTGCAAATGAAAAAGCAAGCACTGAAAAAGAGCAGGCACGCATTAAACGAGAGCAAGCGGCAGCAGCTGCGTTGATCAAAAAACAAGAAGAAGCGAAAAAAGCTTCTGAAGACCAAAACCAAACAGATGACAGCCAGCCTGCAGCGACAACAAAAACTGTCCAAAAAGCAGCTTCAGCTGATACATCAAGCTCATCTGACAGCTCAAGCACGCCAAAAAGCACATCCGGCGGCTCGTCTCATAACAGCGGGGGTTCAGATGACTCTGACGGCGGCTCCGTTATTTCTAATTCAGGCGGCATTGAAGGTGCAATCAGCGTAGGATCAAGCCTTGTCGGACAATCTCCGTACAAATTCGGCGGCGGACGCACTCAGTCTGATATTAATAACCGTATTTTTGACTGCTCATCATTTGTACGCTGGGCTTTCGCTAACGCAGGCGTTAACCTTGGACCTGCCAGCGGAACAAACACTGATACATTAATCGGAAGAGGAAAAGCAGTCAGCGCGTCTGATATGAAACGCGGCGACTTAGTATTCTTCAATACGTATAAAACAAACGGCCACGTCGGCATTTACTTAGGTAACGGAACGTTCCTGAATGACAATACATCCCATGGTGTATCTGTTGATTCTATGAGCAATCCTTACTGGAAAAAAGCATTCAACGGCAACGTAAGACGTGTCGTACAATAATTGATACAGACAAGGGCCTTCTATCCCGGAAGGCTCTTTCTTTATTTGTATACCCGATTAAGACTTGCTTAATCATGGTTTTTAGAAAATATGAGCAAAAAAATAGCGAATTGCCCTAAGATTTTATAGGATATGGGTAAGGAATACGATTGATGGGGATTCTTATCATATAGGTTACACCCCATTTCGAAAAGGAGTGAATCATGGTGTCTGAAGAAAAGATTTATGATGTGATCATTATCGGCGCGGGTCCCGCGGGGATGACGGCAGCCGTATACACATCACGAGCGAATTTATCCACATTAATGATTGAAAGAGGAATTCCGGGCGGCCAAATGGCCAACACAGAGGATGTTGAAAACTATCCGGGTTTTGAAAGCATTCTCGGCCCTGAACTTTCTAATAAAATGTTTGAGCATGCGAAAAAATTCGGTGCGGAATATGCGTACGGCGACATTAAAGAAATCGTTGACGGAAAAGAGTACAAAACGGTCAAAGCAGGAGCAAAAGAATACAAGGCCCGCGCCATCGTGATTTCGGCAGGAGCAGAATACAAAAAGATCGGCGTTCCCGGAGAAAAAGAGTTGGGCGGCCGCGGCGTATCGTACTGTGCGGTATGTGACGGCGCTTTCTTTAAAGGCAAGGAGCTTGTCGTTGTCGGCGGCGGAGATTCCGCGGTTGAAGAAGGCGTCTATTTAACACGATTCGCTTCAAAGGTCACAATTGTCCACAGACGTGACAAACTGCGCGCACAAAGCATTCTTCAGGCACGTGCCTTTGATAACGAAAAAGTGGACTTCAAATGGAATAAAACCGTAAAAGAAATTCATGAGGAAAACGGAAAAGTCGGCAAGCTCACTCTTGTGGATACAGTCAGCGGAGAAGAGGAAGAATTTAAAGCAGACGGCGTCTTTATCTACGTCGGCATGCTTCCGCTTTCTAAACCGTTTGAAAATCTGGGCATTACAAATGAAGAAGGCTACATCGAAACAAATGACCGGATGGAAACAAAAGTGCCCGGTATTTTCGCTGCCGGAGACATCCGTGAAAAATCACTTCGTCAAATCGTAACAGCCACTGGCGACGGCAGTGTTGCCGCGCAGAGCGTTCAGCATTATGTAGAAGAGCTTCAAGAGACGCTGAAAACCGTCAAATAATCGGCTGTAATGTTTGGTTTTCTAATCGTTACTGGGTTTTAATTCCTCTGTAACACGGGTGAAATACTGATGTTTTAAGATAAAACTAGTAATTGACCCCCTTTTTATATGAATACACTTTGGCACGGATCCTCCAGTATCCGTGTCCTTTTTTTGCGAATTTTTGTTTTCTGTCAAATAAAAGAAAAGGTTGTCGGTGTCTCTGCATTGTGAGAGGCATGCCGAAACGGTATAATGAAGAGACGATGATTTGTTGAGAAAGTTAGGTGACGTACTTGTGCAAAGAGTGACAAATTGTGTGCTTCAGACTGATGATCAAGTTCTCCTTCTCCAAAAGCCGAGACGCGGCTGGTGGGTCGCGCCCGGCGGGAAAATGGAGAGCGGCGAATCAGTCAGAGATTCCGTCATCAGAGAGTATAGAGAAGAGACGGGTATTTATATATTAAATCCGCAGTTAAAAGGCGTATTCACCTTTATTATGAAGGAACAGGAACAAATCGTGTCAGAGTGGATGATGTTTACATTTGTCGCAGATTCCTACACAGGCCGAAATGTCGCTGAATCTGAAGAAGGCATTTTGCAGTGGCACGATGTAAAAGATATCCACAGCCTTCCGATGGCGCCCGGAGACGGGCATATCCTTGATTTTATGATCAAGGGGCAAGGGCTTTTACACGGCACCTTTACGTATACGCCGGATTTTAAGCTGCTCAGCTATCGTTTAGATCCGCAGCAAATTAAATAAATGAAAGACCTCAGGGGGGAGAAAGATGAGTGTGAATGAAAATCATGATATTCAGCTCGTCATTATAACGGGAATGTCTGGAGCGGGGAAAACCGTCGCAATTCAAAGCTTTGAGGACCTCGGTTATTTTTGTGTCGATAACCTGCCGCCTTCCTTGCTGCCGAAATTTTTGGAGCTGATGAAAGAATCAAGTTCAAAAATGAGCAAGGTTGCGCTTGTCATGGATTTGCGGGGCCGTGAATTTTTCGACAGGCTGATTGAGGCGCTGGATGAAATGGCAGAAAGCCCGTGGATTACACCGCGCATTCTCTTTTTAGATGCAAAGGATTCAATGCTTGTGACGAGATACAAAGAAACGAGACGTTCCCATCCGCTGGCCGCGACAGGGCTTCCTCTTGAAGGAATCGCTCTTGAGCGCCAGCTGCTTGATGAGCTGAAAGGACGTTCCCAGCTGATCTATGACACATCAGACATGAAGCCCCGCGATTTGCGTGAAAAAATCGTCGCGCACTTTGCTACGAATCAGGGGGAAACCTTTACCGTTAACGTCATGTCATTCGGATTTAAATACGGGCTGCCGATTGATGCCGACCTTGTGTTTGATGTAAGGTTTCTGCCGAATCCGTTTTACATTGAAAGCATGCGTCCGCTCACGGGGAAAGATGAAGAAGTTTCATCGTATGTCATGAAGTGGAATGAAACACAGAAGTTTATTGAAAAGCTTGTTGATTTGCTCGGTTTTATGCTGCCGTCTTATAAACGGGAAGGAAAAAGCCAGCTCGTCATCGCGATCGGATGTACGGGAGGCCAGCACCGTTCCGTCACACTCGCTGAGTATTTGGCTGACTATTTTAAAAAGGATTTTTATACTCATGTCACTCACCGGGACATTGAAAAGAGAAGCAGGAAATAAAATGAATAAAAAACCGAAAATCGCAATCTTTGGCGGCGGAACGGGGCTGTCCGTGCTGCTTCGCGGATTAAAGCATAAGCCCGTTGATATTACGGCGATTGTCACGGTCGCTGACGACGGCGGAAGTTCGGGGCGTCTGAGGGACGAACTGCAAATTCCGCCGCCGGGTGATATCCGCAACGTATTAGCCGCCTTATCAGATGTAGAGCCGCTCGTTGAAAATCTGTTTCAGCATCGCTTCAATAAAGGAGGCGACTTAACCGGCCATTCACTGGGTAACTTAATTTTGGCAGCAATGACGAATATAACCGGTGATTTCTTTCACGCTGTCACCGAAATGAGCAAGGTGCTGAATGTCCGCGGCAGGGTGCTGCCCGCTGCCAACACCAGTGTCGTTCTTCATGCTGAAATGGAGGACGGGCAGGTCGTCTCGGGAGAATCAACGATCCCTTCTTACGGGCAGCGCATTAAACGGGTGTTTCTGACACCTGAAAAAATTGATCCGCTGCCGGAAACGATCGAAGTGATCCGTCAAGCCGATTTAATTATTATCGGTCCCGGAAGCCTGTACACAAGCATCCTTCCAAACCTGCTCGTGCCGAAAATCGGCGAGGAAGTCGTCAAGGCTAGTGCCAAAAAGGTATATATCTGCAACGTCATGACACAGCCCGGCGAAACGCTCAATTACAGCGCGGCTGATCATGTCAAAGCGCTGAATGACCATATGGAACAGCCGTTTATTGATACGATTTTAATCAACAATGAGGACATTCCTGACGAAATAAAGAGTAAGTATGCGAAGGAACTGGCACGCCCGGTCGATTTTAATGTCGAGAAACTGAAAGCCATGGGGCTTGAGGTGATCAGGGATCAAATCATAACGTATAAAAATGGCGTAATCCGTCACGATACACATAAAGTGGCTTCTCTTCTCGTGGATTTATTAAGAGACTAGAAGCCTTGAAATGAGGTGGCTCATATGTCATTTGCATCAGAAACAAAAAAAGAACTGACGAATCTGGAAGTGAAGGGCTGCTGTGCCAAGGCGGAGCTGTCCGCACTGATTCGAATGAACGGTTCACTGTCATTTTCAAACCGCCATCTCGTGCTTGACGTTCAAACCGAAAATGCGGCGATTGCCCGCCGCATTTATACATTGCTGAAGAAACAATATGATGTATCGGTCGAACTGTTAGTCAGAAAAAAAATGCGGCTGAAAAAAAATAATGTCTATATTGTACGCTTTTCTGAAAACGCAAAGCTGATCTTAGAGGAATTAAAAATACTCGGAGAGAACTTTGTATTTGAACGGAATATTTCTGAAGAGTTGGTTGCAAAACGGTGCTGCAAGCGCTCTTATATGAGAGGGGCGTTTTTGGCCGGAGGTTCCGTCAATAATCCGGAAACCTCGTCTTACCACTTGGAAATCTTTTCGCTCTACAAGGAACATAACGATTCATTATGCGAGCTGCTGAATGAGTTTCAGCTTAACAGCAAAACGCTTGAGCGCAAAAAAGGCTATATTACTTATTTAAAAGAGGCGGAAAAAATCACTGAATTTCTGAATGTCATCGGCGCCCATAATTCGCTTCTGCGTTTTGAAGATGTGCGGATTGTCAGAGATATGAGAAACTCAGTGAACCGGCTCGTTAATTGTGAAACAGCCAACTTAAACAAAACTATCGGGGCTTCACTCAGACAAGTGGAGAATATTAAATACATTGATGAACGAATCGGGCTTGAGGCGCTGCCCGAAAAGCTGCGTGAAATTGCGCAGCTGCGGATAGATTACCAAGAAGTCACGCTGAAAGAACTAGGGGAAATGGTAACAAGCGGGAAAATCAGCAAATCCGGCATCAATCACAGGCTGAGAAAGCTCGACGAAATCGCAGAACAGCTGCGGACAGGGCAAAGCATCACTTTGAAATAACCGTACAGAAAAGGGGAGATCTTATGGTTCAAGAGAAAGTGGAAGTGCGATTAAAGACGGGATTGCAGGCGCGTCCCGCTGCATTATTTGTACAAGAAGCAAATCGTTATGCCTCAGATGTGTTTCTTGAGAAGAACGGAAAGAAAGTTAATGCCAAAAGCATTATGGGATTAATGAGCCTGGCGGTCAGCACGGGGGCGGAAGTCACCTTGATCGCAGACGGCGAAGATGAAGAGGAAGCGCTTGAAAAGCTGACGGCTTACGTTCAGGAAGAAGTGTAAGCGCTTTGTAAGGGGGCCGGGACTATGAATGAGTTCCTGAAAGACTGTTTTCAAACGATAGGCTGGGAAAAGGAATCACTTGATTTTGACGACCTTCCCGATTTTTTAGAGGCGCTTGCATACCGGTTTCCATTTGAAAATCGCTCAGTTTTAAAAGGAAAAGAGTATGACGTCACGAAAGAAGGGCTTTGGCGGCATATGGTCAAGGAGCCTTATGGCGGCTTGTGTTATGACCTGAACGGCTTGCTTTATTTCATCCTGAAAGAAGCCGGATTTGACGTCAAATTGATTCGCGGGACGGTCTGGAATAACGGCTGGGCGCTGCCCGACACGCATGCGGCTGTCTTGCTTTCTGCCGGAGGGGATCAATTCATCGCCGATACAGGCTTTGGCCTTAATCTCGCCATGCAGCCCGTTCCGCTGTCCGGCGCCGAGACGGTATCTGCCGCCGGGGCGTTTCGTGTGAGAAAAGAACAAACGGAATTCGGAACACATCTGCTTGAAATCAACAAAGGAGACGGCTGGCAGACCGGTTACGCATTTTCTCTTGAAGAAATCGGTGAAGACGATCTGGGGGCCATGAAACAGATTATCTGTGAGCATGACCAATCCCCGTTCAACAAAAGCCCGCTCGCTTCTAAGCGGACGCCGGAGGGGCACTTGGTTTTGTCTGACCGTCATTTTACGATTCAAAGAAACAACGGTACATTGCAAAAAAGCAGCATTGACCGTTCAGAGTTTGAAAAGAAATTTAATTCTCATTTTTTGTAAAGTGTAAAGCTTGCAGCATCTCTGCAAGCTTTTTGTTTAGTTAACTAAATAAGGAAGTGAACTTTTACAGCCTCAATATAGTTTTCAAAGAAACAGCTTTTTCATTAAATACATCTATTATGTACGCCTATCAAGAACAAGTTTTAATAGCTATATCAAAAGCATCCTCAGGTATGTATACTTTACCGTTGTCAATCTTATAAGGAATTTGGTTTTCTTTAAAGCACTTTTTATTGCTTTCAGTTAATGTATCTCCCAATTCAGTGTATGTACCTGTGTAGTTTTTTTCACAAGCAGAAATAATACAAAGAATAGAGAGTATTATTAATATTTTTTTCAAATTAATCACTCTCTTCGCAGATTTACTACAACGATATCAAAAAATCTCTTTAATGAAAATAATTGTTGATACACTCTATTTATATGATACATTTTAATGCATTTTTGGGGGAGTTAATCTGTGAAAAAGAGTATGATTCAAAAAATTAAAAATACGGACTTCAATATGCTAAGCAAGTGAATTAGAAAAAAGATCGCTGATAAAAATTATGCAGAGGAAGAACTTAATCAAATTGCAGGTAAAAAGATTCAACAAGCAATCAGAAATAAATCTCCTTCTTTTTCAGCTATGGATTATTATATTCCCATTCCAGGTTTTCGAGAATTAACTGGTGCTGAAATTCGGCTGGCAGACCGGTTACGCATTTTCTCTTGAAGAAATCGGTGAAGAGGATCTGGGGGCCATGAAACATATTATCTGTGAGCATGACCAATCCCCGTTCAACAAAAGCCCGCTCGCTTCTAAGCGGACGCCGGAGGGGCACTTGGTTTTGTCTGACCGTCATTTTACGGTCTGCAAAAAAGGCGAAACGGGCAAAGAAGAAATTACGCCTCATGACTTTGAGCGAAAGCTTGATGAATTCTTTTGTCATTCATAAAAAACGGTTTCCCTCGGGGAAGCCGTTTTTTTTTCGTTATCTGATTCTTGTAAAGGTCTGATAATGGTCCGTTGTTTTGTAAATCAGCCAGTCGCTTGAGTAAAGAATCCGGTCTGAATTTCTGAAGCCTGATGTATAGTTAATGTCTGCTTCACGCCATGTTCGTCCGCTTTTGGCCGGGAGCTTGCCTTCCCTGTTTGTAAATATATCTCCGCCGATGCTTTTCCCCGGGGCGACATCTGCCAAATTGCCTTTCGATGCCACCCAACCGAGGGCCTGGGCTTCTGCCTTCGTAATGTAATTATCAGGAAGCTTGTGATAGGTCTGAAGATAATCTGCCACTCCGTCAAAGGTGTTAATAACCTGCGTTTGAGCTTGCGTGTGTGCCGTGTGGGCAGATGTTTCCGTCTTGGCAGCCGTTGAGAACAGCATACCCGCCGCAGAGAAAAGCAGAAGCAAACAAACGGAAATCCACGATAATCGTTTTTTCAATGTAATCCCTCCCGTTTTTAAAAAATATGAAGCTAATTCCTTTTTATTGTATCAGCAATAGAAGAAAGGAATAGGCGCAATTTGAAAATAGTCCTTTTCGGCTAGTTAGGAAATAGGCCCCGGCTTAGGCAACCGGGGCTGGAGTTTTATTGAAATTCCTTTGTCAGGTTTTTCGGTGTTCTTCCGTATACGGCATCAATCATGTTTTGCGCGGCTTGCTTGAACATATTAAGACGGATTTTAGCCGTTGCTGAGCCGATATGCGGAAGCAATGTGACGTTATCAAGCTGTAAAAGCGGATTGTCTTCAGCTGTCGGTTCTTCTTCGAATACATCTAAACCGGCTCCTTTTATCCAGCCTTCTTGCAAAGCGCGGATGAGCGCTTTTTCATCGACCGTCTTTCCCCGGGAAATATTGACGAAAAATGCCGTATCCTTCATCAGTTTAAATTCCCGTTCTCCCATCATATGATAGGTTTCGTCAGTAAGCGGCGTAATCAGCAGCACAAAATCTGACGTTTTAAGCAGCGTATCTAAGTCCGCATATGTAACGCCGAGCTGCTGTTCAGCTTCTTGTTTTCTGTGGCGGTTATAGTACAGCACGTCCATATCGAAGCCGAATTTCGCGCGTTTCGCAGCCTGTTCGCCAATCCTGCCCATACCGATAATGCCTAGTGTCTGATGGTGAACATCCATTCCGAAAAGAGATTCTTCTTCAACGGTGCCCCATTTGCCGGCGCGGACGAAGCGGTCTAATTCGGCAACCCGTCTGGCGGATGAAAGAATTAACGAAAAAGCCAAATCAGCAACAGTATCATCAAGGGTGTACGGAGTGTGCGTGCCGACGACACCCCTTTTCTTCATTTCTTCTGTATCAAAGTTGTCATAACCGACTGAATTATTGCTGACGACCTTGAGATTCGGCGCGTGATCCAATAAATCACTGTCAATGGCTGTCCCGGATGTCAGCAGGCCTTCAGCATCCTTCATTTTTTCGTACAGCTCTTCTTTTGTAATGGTATCCTCTTTCCAAATATCATAGCGGCAATGTTCGCCTATCATTTGTTCGACTTCGGGCGGTATCGGTTTTGCGATGAATACATATGGTTTCAACGGCTTCTCCTCCTTTGTCTTTATCTATTTTATTATATAGGACATGCTGGAAAGTGAGAAATGTTCTTGCGGTTTTAATGAATTTCTGGTTCTTTTGAACTTAAAATGTTCGAGAAAGATGTTTAAATGCTTTTTTTCTCCATTCAATATCAAGATTCACCTATATTTCCTCCTTGAAGTTGAGTTTTTCCGCTGTTTTTCAGAGCTTTATAGGATGGTGTAAATATAAATTTTATTATTTTTGAAAGATATAAATAAACATAATCTGAATTTACAGTCAATTTATCGTGTCTTTTTTTGAAAGCCTTTTCGCCGCCTTGTTCTGTGCTATAATTCCTTACTGTAAGCTGGGTAAGAAGGCTTGCAATATAATTGGATGGGAGATGAATAGAAAATGGTTTCTTTATCAAGCATTTTGGAGCACAATCAGCAGTTTGTCCAAGAGAGGAAGTATGAGCCTTACCAAACGACAAAATTCCCGAAAAAAAAGCTTGTCATCGTATCCTGTATGGACACAAGGCTGACGGAGCTTCTGCCGCAGGCAATGGGACTCAGAAATGGCGATGCCAAAATCATAAAAAACGCAGGAGCCATTGTTTCTCACCCATTTGGAAGTGTCATGCGCAGTATTTTGGTTGCCATTTATGAACTGCAAGCTGAGGAAGTCTGCATCGTAGGGCACCGCGAGTGCGGAATGTCGGGATTAAATGCGGCTTCTATTTTGGATAAAGCGAAAGAGCGCGGCGTGGAGGAAAAATGCCTCAGCCTTTTACATCATGCAGGAGTCGATTTAGAAGCGTGGCTGACCGGTTTTCACAGCGTCGAAGAAAGCGTGGCCTACAGTGTGAACATGGTCAAGCATCACCCGCTCTTGCCGGATGAGGTTCCGGTACACGGATTGGTGATCGATCCGGGGACGGGAACGTTAGAGGTTGTCGCGGACGGTTATGAAAAAGTCAAAGGAGGATGCAGCTGACCATGCAATTCTCAGGCAGGTATCAGGGTTATAATTTGCAGAAATTTCAGAAAGACGTTATTGCAGGTACTGTCGTAGGGATTGTAGCGATACCGCTTGGAATGGCCTTTGCCATCGCCTCCGGGGTGGGACCGGAATATGGGCTCTATACCGTGATTGTGGCGGGCATCCTCATTTCAATGTTCGGCGGATCTAAATATCAGATCGGAGGACCCACGGGGGCGTTTGTTCCTATTTTATTTGCCATCGTGATGCAGTATGGTTTTGATAATTTGCTTGTCGCCGGTTTTATGGCCGGCGTGATGCTTGTGCTGTTCGGCGTTTTTAAGCTCGGGAAGATTATGAAATTTGTGCCGAAGCCGGTGATTGTCGGATTTACTGCAGGTATCGCCGTGCTGATTTTTTCGGAACAAATCACTCATTTTCTCGGCTTGCGCGATGTCAAAAAGCATGAAAGCTTTGTGCTTAATATTGCGGAAATCGGCAAGAAGATCGGCACCTTAAATTTGTACAGCATTTTAATCGCGGGAATCGCCTTGGCTATTTTACTGTTATCAGCCAAGCTGATG
The DNA here is from genome assembly GCF_018613535.1 of Bacillus sp. ISL-51. Classification (GTDB taxonomy): domain Bacteria; phylum Bacillota; class Bacilli; order Bacillales; family Bacillaceae; genus Bacillus. The sequence continues at coordinate 138,764 of NZ_JAGGQB010000003.1, read as the reverse complement.
CCGAAAATTCCCGGAGCGCTAGTGGCGCTGCTGGTTTCAACATTAGCGGCCGTCGTGTTTTTCCCTGATAAAATGGCGACGATCGGTTCGGCTTACGGGGAAATTCCGCGCCATCTGCCGGCTTTCCGGCTTCCTGATTTCTCGATTGATAACATGATCATGATGTTTCCGTCCGCTCTGATCATTGCGCTTCTCGGCGGTCTTGAATCGATATTATCAGCAATGGTCGCAGATAATATGAAGGGGTCAAGGCATGACAGCAATAAAGAGCTGGTCGGGCAGGGCATTGCCAACATGGCCGCGCCGCTGTTTGGCGGCATACCGGCAACGGGAGCGATTGCGCGGACCGCAACAAATATTAAAAACGGCGCTGTTTCTCCGATTTCCGGTATTGTGCATGGGGTGGTCGTCCTCCTCGTCCTGCTAGTCTTCGCTCCGTTTGCCGTTCACGTGCCGCTGGCAAGTATGGCGCCGGTCTTAATGGTTGTGGCGTGGAATATGAGTGAGCGGAAGGAAGTCGCCAATATGATGCGGCTGAAAAACACGGATTCATTCGTATTGGCGGTGACCTTTTTACTGACGGTGGTCTTTGATTTAATCATCGGCGTCTCTGCCGGACTCGTGCTCGCTTTTGTTTTCTTCATCAGAAAAATGAGTGAAACGACAAGCATCAAAGCTCCGCAAGCTGCAGTCAAAAACGATTCGTCTGTCAGCACGTATTCGATCGAAGGTCCGCTGTTTTTCGGTTCGATTGATTCATTGGAAACGTCGTTATTAGAACGGCTTCAGGAAAAGCCGAAGACGCTGATTCTTCTCATGAATAATGTGCATTACATGGATACCTCCGCGGAAGCAGTGCTGGGGAACGTTATGAACCGGATCAAGCGCCATAACGGCAGATTGATGATCGTCGGGCTTCAATCCCAGCCGCGGGAATTGATCCGAAAGACAGGGCTGTTTCATAAAATCGGAAAGCAGCATTTCTTTGAACATCAGGACGAAATAACGGGTTAAACGGTACGGCTTGTCCATCATTTTTCAAGGACAAGCCGTTTTTTTTATTCGTTTTCAAACCGCTTGATCAATTTTTGCTGATGGGCCTTCATCGCATCCTCTAATGTTACGCCGTATATGTCAGCGAGAATGGCCAGATTTCCGATGACATCTCCCATCTCTTCGATCAGCTCCTGCTTGCGCTCAGCCTGTGTGGCGTTTTTTTCATCCGGCCGGTCCCGCCCGATTTCATACGCTCTGACAGCCCGCGCGAGTTCGCCTGCCTCCTCCATTAAAAAGCCGATCCGTATGAACGGTCCATACTCCGTCCAACCTCTCTTTTCATAAAAATCTTTCATCCATTTTTCAGCTTCAGCCGTCTGCATGTGAAACACTCCTTATCTCTGTATGATTCCTATTGATATTATCACATGGAGATGGGACAATATATAGTGTATTTCACTTTCTTTATGTACATATATAGATGCGGAGATGACAAGATGAAAACGATTTGTGTATTTGCGGGATCAAACCCGGGGGGAAATGAAGAGTACAAACGGAAAGCGACAGAACTTGGCGCTTATATGGCGGAGCAGGGCATCGGCCTCGTTTACGGAGGCTCACGGGTCGGCCTGATGGGAGCCGTCGCTGATGCGCTGATGGCTGGCGGCGGAAAAGCGGTCGGCGTGATGCCGAGCGGACTGTTCAGCGGTGAAATTGTTCATCAAAATCTGACAGAGCTGATTGAAGTGAGCAGCATGCATGAACGAAAGGCGAAAATGAGTGAGCTGGCGGACGGCTATATCGCCATGCCGGGCGGATTTGGCACATATGAAGAGCTGTTTGAAGTGCTGTGCTGGGCGCAGATCGGTATCCATCAAAAGCCGATCGGCCTTTACAATGTCAACGGATATTTCGAGCCGATGATGAAAATGGTTAAATACAGTATTCAAGAAGGTTTTTCGAATGATTCGCATTTGAAGCTGATTCACAGCTCATCCCGGCCGGATGAACTGATTGAACAGATGGAGAACTATTCATACCCGATTTTAGAAAAGAAGTGGACAGAAATCTAATCAAAAAAGCCATCCGTAAGGGATGGCTTTTTGCGTGTCGATAAATCTTCGCATTTGATGACAGCGCATCTGACAGAAATGATTTATATGTTTGAATTCTTGCAGATTAAGCAGTTTTCAGCGGCATGATGTTTCCTAAAGGAAATCTCCTTTATTATTCTTTCTCCTGGATTACATAATATAATGAATTTGTTATCAAATCCCAAAAACAGACTTGTTAATAATTTAAATATTCACTGGTGAGGCGGGGATGAAAAATGGCAACATTGTCAGATATGGCGAAAAAAGCGAATGTTTCTAAAATGACGGTTGGAGAAGCAAACGGCTCAGACATTGAAGAGGCAAAAAAGTATAGGGATGCGGGCAGGCGAGAGCTGAATATGATCTTTACCTTTGAACGTATGGATATTGATACAGACCAGCGTTCGCCTAATGGGAAATGGCAGCTTAAGCCGTTTGATCCAATTGCTTTAAAAAAGACGCTGACCCGCTGGCAGACCGCTCTAATGAATGTCGGCTGGAACAGTCTGTATTTTGAAAATCATGATCAGCCAAGGGTGATTTTCCGCTGGGGCAATGATCGTAATTTACGAAAACAGTGTGCCAAGGCATTTGCAACAGTTCTTTGCGGTATGAAGGGAACGCCGTTTATTTATCAAGGAGAAGAAATCGGCATGGTCAACAGCGATTTTCCGTTAGAGATGTATGATGATCTCGAAATAAAAAGTGCATATCGGGACTTGGTGATCAAAAACAAGGCGATGTCAGAGGAGGATTTTTTAAAAGCCGCTGCGAAAAAAGGACTGGATCTGCAAGAACACCGATGCAATGGGATGCCGGGAAATGATGGGGAAATCTCTTTAGAATAAAAAAACCTGCAAGAGATTATTTCTCTTGCAGGCAGTGTATTACTTCTGATCTTCCGTATTGCGTGTCAGCACTTTATCGATTAAGCCGTATTCTAAGGCTTCATCAGCTGATTTGAAGTTGTCGCGGTCTGTATCGCGCTCAATGACTTCAAGCGGCTGGCCTGTGCGTTCTGCAAGCACTTTGTTTAATTTATCGCGAAGCGAGAGAATGCGTTTTGCCGCGATTTCGATTTCAGTCGCCTGCCCTTGCGCTCCGCCAAGCGGCTGGTGAATCATGACTTCACTGTTAGGAAGCGCGTACCGTTTCCCTTTTTCACCGGCGGCGAGTAAGAATGCTCCCATTGATGCGGCCATTCCGATGCAGATCGTTGACACTTTCGGTTTGATGAACTGCATTGTATCGTAGATCGCCATACCGGCAGTGATTGATCCGCCCGGGCTGTTGATGTAAATTGAAATATCTTTTTCAGGGTCTTCCGCTTCAAGGAATAAAAGCTGTGACACGATGGAGTTCGCAACGTTGTCATCAATCGCAGATCCAAGCATAATAATACGGTCCTTCAAAAGACGGGAATAAATGTCATAGGCTCTTTCCCCGCGGTTCGTTTGTTCAATGACTGTAGGTATTAAATTCATAATGCTCCTCCTTCACCTTTTAGGTAAGTATGTAGTTACATGATACATTTTTGGTCAATAAAGGTCAAACAAAACGCTGAGTAAAATGCCAACCTTTTCTTCTAACACCATTTTTCCCAGAAAATAAAAAGTTCAAACAGTAAAAGAAAAACGATGTTACAAGGTGTTTCGTAAATGGTCAGTGATCATTTGGACTGCCGAGCTGCATCCTGACTTGATGAGTCTGTATAGCGATGAATATGAGGAATAGCCGGTCTTTATTGCTGGAGCTTTTAGAAAGTAATTATATGGCCGTAGAAATCGAAATAGACCGCAGGCACACCGGCACCGTACGGTCGAACTGTCTAAGAACGGCCATCCTGCCATATTAAGTTGTCCGGCCTTCCATAAGCTGTACTGGCAAATACGTTTCCAGCGGAAAATCATCAAATTCGCCTTCAATTTCTTTTGCTAAGATCTCGATGGCTGTTTTGGAAATTAACTCGATCGGCTGCTGGATGGTTGTCAATTCCGGCAGGAGCGATTGAACGGTTTCAGTGCCGTCATAACCGATCACTTTTAATTGATCCGGGATGTCTTTTCCCCGTTTTTTGGCCTCAGTAATCACTGCTGCTGCCATGATATCATCGCTGGCAAAAATTCCGTCGGCTTCAGGCTGTTCATCGAATAGCTTTGAAATAATGTCCTGGTAATTTTGATAAAAGGGCACTTCGTATGTAATGGGCTGCCGTTCGTGTTCATGCATGATATCTTCGTATGCTTTTCTTCTGAGGTTTGCCGGTGTTTTGAGTTCAATCGGGCCGTTGATGTGGACGATGTGCCGGCACCCCTTTTCGATCAGCAGTTCTGCCGCCTTTTTTCCGCCGTCATAGTTGTCTGAGCCGACGACGGGAATCGTGTCCGATAAGTAATGGTCAATCGCGACAATCGGCAGATTTTGCTGGTGGTAATTGAGGATTCCCCGGTTGTAAGTCACGGCGATGACGCCGTCCACTTGGTTTCTTATCAGCATTTCCAAATATTTTTCTTCTTTGTCTTTTCGATTTAAACTATTGCAAAGCAGCAGTTTGTAGCCCATGGACGTACAGATGCTTTCAATATGAAAGGCGAGTTCGCCGAAAAACGGGTTGCTGGAGTTTGGGATGATAAGCCCTATTAAATTGGTTCGTTTTCGAAATAAAGAGCGGGCCAAATCGTTTGGAAAGTAATTGATTTCTTCCATCGCCTTGTAAACTTTTTCTTTTGTTTTTTCGCTGATATAGCCGCGGTTATTTAATACCCGCGAAACGGTTGTAGATGAAACTCCCGCTATTTTTGCAACATCGTGAATGTTAGGCTTCATTCCCTTGCCCTCCTGCTTTACTGAAATGGCTTACAATTCTCGTCACGCACTTATTTTAGAGAATAGGGCTGACATGTGCAAGGAAATTCCATGTTTCTGTTTTCACATTTCGAGGTGTGTTTTGGTTAATTTGAATAATCAGAAAAATTCATGTCAACCGATTGACATATGGAACCGGTTGACATACAATTCTTTTTGAAAGCGCTTTACATTTTATACGGAAAATGAGGGGAAGTGACGAATATGAAGAGATGGCTGGCGGGAAGTTTATTGTTGCTGCTGATGCTTGCGATGTGGGGATGCAGCAAAAGCGAAAGTGCGAATAGCGGCGGTAAAAAAGCGCTTACGATATGGGCGCATGTATCTGATGATAACGAAGAAGGAAAGGTGTATCAGAAGCGGGTGGATGCTTTTAATAAAAAGTACGCTTCAGATAATGTCGAAGCCAAAATTGAATTCATTCCCAGAAGCGGGAACGGAGGCGGTTATGAGGACAAAGTAAATGCGGCGCTGACCACGAATACGCTGCCGGATGTCATCACTCTGGACGGACCAAATACGGCGGCTTATGCGAAATCGGGCGTTATTGCGCCATTAGATGAGTATATCAATGACCAGGATGATTTATTGCCGAGTATTAAGCAGCAGGGGACCTACCAAGGTAAACTGTATGCGATCGGTATCAGCGAATCGTCGGCAGGAATTTACTATAACAAAAAAATGCTCAAAAGTGCCGGTATTGATTTGAAAGCGCTGCCAACGGTTGGTAATCCTTGGACATGGGATGAATTTCTTGAGCTTTGCAAAAAGCTGAAAAATAAATACGGCAAACCAGCCATCGATATGCAATTACAGTCAAAAGACGAAATGCTGACATACGCGCTCTTACCGTTTGTTTGGTCTGCTGACGGCGATATTCTTTCAAAAGACGGCAAGAAAGCGGATGGTGTTTTTAACGGCAAACCAACCGTTGAAGCGATGACATTTATTCAAACGATGCTGAAAGAGGGCTATACGACGCGAACCCCTGTGAAACAAGCGTTTGAAACTGAAAAATATCCGATGAAAATGAGCGGTGTGTGGACGGTAACCGACTTGAAAACAAACTTTTCAAACGTTGATTACGGGGTGATGCCGTATCCTGTGGCGTCAAAAACCAAAAAGCTTGTTTCTCCTTCGGGAAGCTGGCAGTTCGCCATGACACAGACGTCCGAAAACAAAGAATGGGCGGCAAAATTGGTCGGCTGGATGACAAATAAGGATTCCAACCTTGAATTGAGCCGTTCGATCGCCGCGCTGCCCGTGCGCTATTCATCAGAGAAAGTGCTGGCAAAAGAATTCCCGGATGAAATGAATGTCTTCATGCAGCAACTGAAAGAAACAGGGCGTGCACGGCCGGTGACACCGGCATATCCGCAGGTGACCCGGGCATTTCAGCAAGCGGTCGATGACATCAGCTTCTATGACCAAAATCAGGACATTCAAAAAGTGCTGGATACGCATGCGAAAGAAATACAAGCAGCCGTCGATAAGGCGGACTAGAGGGTGGAGCCATGAATAAAATTCCGTTGAAAGAAACCGGGCCTGCCTTTCATGTAAGGAGAGGTGCGAATAATGTACGCTGGCGGGAGAATGCGGCTGCATATATGTTTTTAGGGCCGGCGCTGCTGATTTTGTCAGTGTTTCTCGTGATTCCTGCAATCATGGCTGTGTACTACGCGTTTACAGATTATTATTTGCTGACGCCTGATCTGCGCAAGTTTACCGGTTTAGATAACTTTATCAAACTTTTCAACGACCCTATTTTCTTGAAAAGTTTGGGCAACACTCTTAAATTTGTCGTCTTTTTGATTCCGTTACAGGTCGGGACAGCTCTCGGGCTTGCCCTCCTGCTGAATAAAAAGCGCAAGGCCAACACGTTTTTCAAAGTCGCATACTTTAGTCCCGTCGTTATGTCGCTTGTTGTCATCTCTGTTTTGTGGCTGTACTTGCTGAATCCGAATGAAGGGATGATGAATAATGTACTCACGCACCTCGGCTTATCGCCGCAGCCGTTTTTGACAAGCCCTGATCAGGCGATCTTTACGATTGTTGCCGTTTCCGCTTGGCAGGGAGCAGGCTTTCAGATGCTGATTTTTTTAGCGGGCTTGCAAAACATTCCCGCGGATGTGTACGAGGCGGCGCAATTGGATGGCATGAATAAATGGCAGCGTTTTATTTACATTACCTTGCCTTTGTTAAAACCGACGTCGGTTTTTATCTTTATCACGACGCTGATCAGCGCGTTTAAGCTCCTCGTTCAGCCGATGGTGATGACCCAAGGCGGGCCGGTCAATTCAACGATGACGGTTGTCTATTATATTTATCAAACTGGGTTTACCGATCGGATGGTCGGCTATGCAAGCTCGATCGCGCTCTTGTTTGGAACGATTATTGGATTAGTGACGCTTGCACAGCGCAAGCTGGTGAAAGGGGATGAGTCCGAATGAGACGGAAATTCGGGCCTTTGACGATTCTGGAATATTTGTGCCTCGTTTTGCTGGCCATTCTGTTTATGTTTCCGCTGATTTGGATGGTCGCATCCTCGATGAAACCCGAAGCGGAAATTTACAACAACCTGAGCAGCATTAAAGCGTTTCTGCCGTCTCTTCATCCGGAGGAATGGTTTTCTTCCTATAGAGAAGTGCTGTCACGCTTTGATTTGCTTATGTATATCGGCAACAGTCTGTTTTACGGGTTGTGCGTGGCAGCCGGTTCCGTCGTAATCAACGGAATGGCGGGCTTCGCCTTCGCTAAGCTGCCGTTCACGGGGAAAAAGGTGCTCTTTGGCATATTGCTGGCGCTTTTAATCGTGCCGTTTGAAACGATATTAATCTCACAGTTTACGATCATTCATAAGATCGGTCTGCTCGACACACGCCTCGCCGTTATTTTGCCGGCGTTAGCCGGAGCTTTCAATATTTATTTGTTCCGGAATTTTTTCATGGCAATTCCGGGAGAGATGATTGAATCAGCAAAGCTTGACGGGGCGAATACATGGCAGATTTTCTGGCGGATTATGATACCGATGTCTAAACCGGCTGTCGCAACCGTCGGAACATTAGCCTTTATCGGCAGCTGGAATGATTATATTTGGCCGCTGATGGTGTTGACGGATAAGTCGAAATTCCCGATCCAAGTGGCGATTACTGCCATCAACAGCACAGAGCCGGTTTATACGAATCAGGTAATGGCTGTATTGACGATTTCCACCATTCCGCTGATTCTGATCTACATTGTGGCTCAGCGCTATATTTTGGAGGGGCTTGGCGGCTCGGGAACGGGGATTAAATAAATATCCATGTCCGATTAAAGGAGCGGTAAAAATGAAAAGCTCAAAAAGTCTGTATTGGAAACTGAGTGCTTATTTTTTCTTTTTCTTTTTCACTTGGTCTTCCAGCTATTCTTTATTTGCGATTTGGTTAGGGCAAGAAATCAATTTAAACGGATCGGCGACAGGCATTATCTTTTCTGTAAACGCCGTATTTGCCTTGTGCATGCAGCCTCTTTACGGTTTTATCTCTGATAAATTGGGGCTGAAGAAAAAGATATTGTTTATGATCAGCTTTCTTCTCATATTTACAGGTCCGTTTTATATCTTCATCTATGGGCCGCTCCTGCAATACAATGTCTTCCTTGGCGCCGTTGTCGGAGGTTTCTATTTAGGAGCCGCTTTTCTGGCGGGGATAGGTGCGATTGAAACCTACGTTGAAAAGGTCAGCCGGAAATATAAATTCGAGTATGGAAAATCAAGAATGTGGGGCTCGCTGGGCTGGGCGGCAGCTGCATTTTTTGCAGGGCAGCTTTTCAATATCAACCCGAATATCAACTTCTGGGTTGCATCTGTTTCAGCGGTTATATTAATGGCCATTATCATGTCTGTGAAAATCGAAATGACCGACTATGAGAGGAACAGAGCGGATTCGGTCCGGTTAAAAGATGTGGGTCAGCTCTTTTTATTAAAAGATTTCTGGTTTTTTATGATGTACATTATCGGGGTGACTTGCGTTTACAGCGTCTATGATCAGCAGTTCCCGATCTACTATGCTTCTTTATTTCCTGCGGCGTCGATGGGCAACCAAGTATTTGGCTATCTGAATTCATTCCAGGTATTTTTAGAGGCTGGCATGATGTTTCTTGCGCCTTTTATCGTCAATAAATTTGGGGCGAAAAACAGCTTGATTATAGCGGGGTTTTTAATGGCTTTCCGCATCGTCGGATCCGGAATTGCAGCCGGGCCTTTCGGGATTTCATCAATGAAACTCATCCACGCACTGGAATTGCCGATTATGCTGATCGCGATTTTTAAATATTTGGCGGCCAATTTCGATACGCGTCTTTCGTCCGTCCTTTATCTCGTCGGCTTTCAATTTGCATCCCAAGCAGGCGCGTCAATTCTATCGCCGCTTGCGGGAGGATTATATGACAGCGTAGGGTTCCGTCAAACCTATCTCATCATGGGAATCTTGGTCTTTTGTTTTACTATGATCTCCATTTTTACTTTAGCAGACTCGAAAAAAAACAGCGGACGTGTGCAACGTTTACAAAAAATCGGATAGAGAGGATGTCACAAATGGAAAGAATTCAGCAGGCGGAAAAAGCACTGAAGAAAGCGGAGGAAAGATTGAATAAACGATATCGGCTAGGGTATCACATCATGCCGCGGGCCAACTGGATGAATGATCCGAACGGTCTGATCCAGTATAAAGGAGAATACCATGTCTTTTATCAGCATCATCCTTATGATGAGAATTGGGGGCCGATGCATTGGGGGCATGTGAAAAGCAAAGATCTCATTCATTGGGAGCACCTGCCGATCGCTTTAGCTCCGGGCGACGAATTCGATGAAAGCGGCTGTTTTTCGGGAAGTGCGGTCGATGATGATGGCAGACTTGCATTAATCTATACAGGGCATAATATGATAGATCAAGAGAAAGACCTTTTCTATCAAACTCAAAATATCGCTGTCAGCCAAGATGGGGCCGTGTTTGAAAAGCTTCAAGAAAACCCTGTTATTGCGGAACCGCCGGAAGACAGCGCCCGCCATTTCCGCGATCCGAAAGTATGGAAGCATCGTGGCTGCTGGTATATGGTGGTCGGAAATTCCTCAAAAGAAAACGTCGGACGGGTCATTTTATACCGCTCACCTAATTTGCGGGATTGGGAATACGCAGGCGTTCTCGCCCAAAGTGACGGACACCTCGGCTATATGTGGGAATGTCCCGATTTCTTTGAATTAGGCGGCAGACATGTCTTGCTGATCTCTCCGCAAGGCATAGAGGCGGACGGTGATTTATATAAAAACCTGTTTCAAACCGGCTATTTGATCGGCGATTTTGATGACGAAACGAACGACTTTGCGCACGGCGCTTTTACAGAACTGGATCACGGCCATGACTTTTACGCCGTGCAAACATTATTAGATGATAAAGGACGCAGAATTGCCATCGGCTGGATGGAAATGTGGGAATCTGAGATGCCGACAAAAGCAGACGGGTGGTGCGGTGCATTGACTTTGCCGCGAGAACTGACATTGCGTGATGATCATAAAATTTTGATGAATCCTGTGGAAGAAACCAAGTTATTGCGGAAATTGGAACACCGGGAATGTGCCAATCAGTCGATCTCAGGGAGTTACTTGGCAAAAACAGCCGAAGAGCTTCTTGAAGTTCAAGTCGTGTATGATTTAAACGATTGCAGTGCCGAAACAGTAGGTTTTAAGATTCGCGGCCTTGAAGAAGAAGAAACAGTTATCAAGTACGGCTTAACGGATAAAAAGCTGACACTCGATTGCACCAAGATGGGTAAAGCGCAGGATGGTGTGAGAAAGGCGCGGGCGGAAGCAAATGGAAGACTGACACTGCGTATATTTATTGACAGATCCTCGATTGAAGTATTCGCCAACCATGGGGAAACAACGATGACAAGCCGTATCTATCCGAAAGAAGGCAGATTGGGGATTGAGCTGTTTTCTGAGAAAGGCTCTGTAAGGGTTGAAGAATTCACCCATTGGACGCTAAAAGACATTTGGGAAGGAAGATGAATCGCTTGAAAAAAATATTTTGCATCGGTGAAACACTGATTGATTTTATTCCCGTCCAAAAAGAAAAGGCTTTACAAGAGGTCACAGGTTTTGAGCGGGTTGCCGGCGGCGCGCCGATGAACGCGGCGATCGCTGCTGCAAAATACGGCGCGAATGCCGTCATGCTGACGAAAATCGCCAATGATCATTTCGGGGATTATATCGTTGGCGTCCTTGAGGAAAATGGCGTAGATGTTTCTTATATCATTCGAAGCGATGAAGGCGAAACCGGATTGGCTTTTGTCTCCGTAGATAAGTCCGGGGAAAGAAGTTTTCATTTTTACCGGAAGAATGCCGCTGATTTGCTGCTTTCACCGGAAGAGGTAAAGCAGGAATGGTTTCATCAAGGAGATCTGCTTCACTTTTGTTCGATAGACTTGGTTGAAAGTCCGATGAAGCAAGCGCATATCAAAGTGATCGAAGACTTTCAAAAAATCGGCGGGATGATCAGTTTTGACCCCAATATCAGGCTCCCTTTATGGCCTGATGAAGCAAGCTGCCGAGAGACGATTCTAACGTTTTTGCCTCTTGCGGATATCGTGAAAGTCTCTGATGAGGAGCTGCGGTTTATCACCGGCATCGATGACGAGCAAGAAGCCGTTGCTTCGCTTTTTACCGGCCGTGTCAACGCCGTTGTCCTGACAAAAGGAGGCGAAGGTGCGGCGGTTTATTTAAAAAATGGCGAGTCATATGAAGATAGAGGCTTTAAAGTCGCTGTTTCCGACACAACCGGTGCGGGCGATGCCTTTATCGGCGGTTTTTTATCTGAATTGATGTCGATCGGCATATCAAAGGAGACGCTGTGCGAACAGATAAGTGAACATCACCGCCGCTTGCTGACGTTTGCAAATGCAAGCGGAGCCCTCACCGCTTCTGTAAAAGGAGCGATTCACGCGGCACCGGGGAAACAGCATGTGCTGAACTTTATTTCGTCCAGGCGGGGAATCAATGAAAAATAAAGTCTTTGATAAACGGGTGACACCCCTGCATAACTGTCTGTAACAACACATAAGAGGAGAAAATAGTAATGATAAAAGAAAAAGAGAAGATGTTAGCCGGGGAATTATATAACCCGGCTGACTCCGAATTAGCAAAAGACAGAGAAAACGCAAGACGGCTGGTTAGAATGTATAATCAGACTTTAGAAACCGAAGCAGTTAAACGGACTAATTTATTGCGGGAGTTACTTGGTTCAACAGGAGAAAACGTATATATGGAACCAAATATCAGGTTTGATTATGGATATAACACTTTTGTAGGCGAAAACTTTTTCGCGAATTTTGATTGTACCATATTAGATATATGTGAAGTGCGGTTCGGAGATAATTGTATGCTTGGGCCGGGTGTGCAAATCTATACAGCTGCACACCCGCTTCTTCCGACTGACCGCAATACGGGATTAGAATATGGAAAGCCCATTACTTTCGGAAATAATGTATGGATTGGAGGAAGTTCGGTAATAAATCCAGGAGTAACGATAGGTAACAATGTTGTTATTGGTGCAGGTGCTGTAGTTACTAAAAATGTACCAGATAATGCTGTAGTTGGGGGTAATCCAGCTAAATTGATTAAACAACTTGAAATATAAATCGTTTCATAGAGTGCCAGCCCGTGAATTCCTTGTGAAACCCATTAGCCGCTGAACCGACGCCTTTTTCTTAGTGATGCAGGATGATGCTGCTTTTAGGCGCTGCATAATCCTGCCACTATGCATACTTCAACACAGCCATTCTTTATTATGGCTGTAAAGAACACGTATTCACTGAAAAAGAGTTGCTTTCTGTACGTTTCTTTATTATAATATAAAGGTATCTGATTGAAAAAACGTGCGCTCGTAGCTCAGTTGGATAGAGCGGTGGTTTCCGGTACCACGTCTGCCGGGGGTTCGAATCCCTCCGAGCGCGTCTTATAAAGTCAGGAAAGACAAGGGTTTTGGCAAATTGCCGCCCTTGTCTTTTTTTGTTTTCATTCATTACTTATTATCAGCAGCTTGTGTCGAAATTTGCCAGGTGATACCGAATTGGTCTGTTACTTGTCCATATGATGGACTCCAAAACGTTTCTTGAAGCGGCATTTCTACCTTCCCGCCTTCTTTTAGTTTTTCGAACACTTCTATCGATTTTTCTGCATTGTCTATCGTGACGGCGACGGTCACTTGTGATCCAATTTGATACGGCTGGCCCGGGAATGTATCAGAAATCATAAGGTCCGTATGACCCACTTTTAAATGTGCATTCAATACACGGTCTTTTGCTTCAGCGGGAGTAGGGAATTCCGGATTTTCAGGCATTTCTCCGAAAGTTTGTACCCTGACAACTTTTGCATCCAATGCATTCTCATAAAATGTAACAGCTTCTTGCCCATTCCCGTTCATTACTAAATAAGGATAAATCCCTATAACCATTGAAAAACACCTCTTTTAACGTTTTTTTATCGCATGAAAGAAATCATGATTTGTCATGTGATAACAGTACTATAAACTATACAACAGCTTTATTAGAATATCCTGCATCGTTAGTTTAATAAAAAAAATCAGCGTTTTAGCTCTTTTGCGTACACCTTCATATAAACATTCGGTTTTCCGGTAATTATATTGTTGACAATACATAGTTTATAGGGATAAACTTATTTTCGCGGAAGGTTTAGAGGTATCAACTAAATAAGGAGTGAAAGGCATTGGAACAAAAGCTATCTCAAGCAATCGCTCTGTTTTGTGAAGTCCTTTTTGAAGGATCGGAGTTTGTGCATCGTGAAATTAATCAAGATGTAATGAAACATATTTCAAGGGAACAGCTTGATTTGTTAACGATTTTAACAATTAAAGGCCCTTCTTCTCCGAGCAGTTTGGCTCTTATACAAAATGTACATAAGAGCGCGATTTCAAACAGGGTGAAGAAGCTGATAGAAAAAGGGTTAGTTGAATGGACTGACTCACCAAATAATAGCGATAAACGATCTAAGCTTATTGAAGTTACAGAGAAAGGCAAAGCAACAAAAGAGAATTTAGATAAGGCTATTTATAATGCTGTAAAAAAAGTAATGGATGATACAGATGAAGAACATTTGGATTCCTTTATTGAAATATTCACTATGCTAAAAGACAAATTCAAAGGAGGGCCTGGAGAATGAGGTTTGTTGCCAAATTCAAATGGATCATTGCGGCAGCTATTTTAGTATTCACCGTGATATTGAGTATATTTTCTCCTAATTTAACGAAGCTGGCTAGTCAAGAAGGCCAATTTCAGCTTCCGGCTGATGCTGTATCACAAAAAGCAAGCACGCTTTTAAAACAGGGCGGGGAAAATGATCGTTCGATAAGTGTTGTCATTACACTTGACCATGCTTTACAAAAAGACGATCAAAAGAAGATACGCGAATTAGCAGATAACATAAAAAAAATCAATGGGGTCGAAGGTGTCACATCTCCGCTTTCAAGTGACAAGGACATCCGCGATCAGCTTATATCTAAGGATCAAAAGACGGTGCTTATTCCTGTTAATGTAACGGGAGCGGATAAACAGGCGGAAAACATCGCGGATCACATTTATCGGATCATGCCTGACCGCATGAAGGCGTACATTACAGGAGCATCTCTTATCAATCAAGACTTTGCGCACAGTTCAGAGGCCGGCTTAAAGAAAACGGAATTCATAACGGTGTTTTTGATTCTTGGGCTGCTGCTGCTTGTTTTCAGATCAATCGTCACTCCTTTTATACCGATTATTGCTGTTGGGTTTTCCTATTTAATCAGCCAATCCTTATTGGCGATTTTAGTTAAATATGCTGATTTTCCTATTTCTTCGTTCACCCAATCGTTTTTAGTGGCCATCCTGTTTGGAATCGGGACGGATTATTGTATACTTCTTCTCAATCGTTTCCGTGAAGAATTAGCAAATGGACATGACAAGATTGAATCAACCTTTACAGCATACCAAACAGCGGGGAAAACGATCCTTATCAGCGGTTTTGCTGTACTGATCGGGTTCTCTTCCTTAGGCTTTGCGAAATTTGCGATCTTTCAATCTGCCGTGGGAGTGGCAGTCGGAGTTGCGGTATTATTGATTATTCTTTATACCTTGCTGCCAATCTTTATGATGATGATGGGGGAGAAAATATTTTGGCCGTCTAAGAAAGCTTTATCTCATCGTGATAATAAGCTGTGGGCCTTTCTCGGCAAGCATTCTGTTGCCCGCCCATTTCTATTTCTCATCATCACAGCGATCATTACCGTGCCTTTTATTTTGACATATGATAAACAAATTTCCTTCGATTCTACAGCAGAAATAAGCAGTGATTATCAATCAATAAAAGGACTTGAGGCCATAAAGAAAGGCTTCAGCGAAGGAAAAGCTTTCCCAGTGAATGTCGTGATCAAGGGAGATAAAAAGCTGACAACAGCCGGCATCATTCCTTATCTCGGAAACGTGAGTAAAGCTATCGAAAAAGTGGATCATGTTGAATCCGTGATGACAATAACCCAGCCAACCGGAAAGGAAATAACGGATATAACGGTTCATCATCAGCTGGGAGCAGTGTCAGACGGGCTGGATAAAACAACGAAAGGAATTGGCGATGTTCAAAACGGTTTATCCAATATAGAAGGCGGTTTAAGACAAATAGCCGGACAAACCGCTGGTTCAGCTGAAAATGGAGAATCTGGAGGCTCACTGACAGATGCAGCGAATGCGTTAGGAAAAGTAAACGGGCAGCTGCAGCTCGTTGCAAAGCAGACCGCTCAAACGGGTAATGCCAATCAAACGGAATCTCAGCTGACAGCCATCAGCGGACAGCTGGGGCAAATTCAGAGCGGGCTTGAGCAGGCAAATCAGCAGCTTGCAGAACAAGAGAAGCAAGCCGGCACCTTAAAGAATAGTCTCGGTCAGCTTGCGGGCGGCGTACAGAGCGCAAAAGACGGCCTGACAAAAATTTCTGACGGAATATCGGCATCAAGTGATATGCTGAAGAAAATGAGTAAAAGCTCAACCGTTCAGGACACCGGGATTTTCATTCCAGATCGCGTCATGAAAAACAAAAATTTTAAGAAATCCATAGACAATTACAGATTTGCGGATGGCAAGGGCGTTCAATTAAGTGTAGTATTGGACATCAATCCTTACTCGGAACAAGCCATTACCACAGTCAATCAAATAAAAAAAGCCGCAGCTGATGAAGTGATCAATACGCCTCTGGAAGGTTCCGCTATTGTTTACGGCGGAGTGACCAGCCAGAATGCAGACTTACAAGATGTCTCAACAACAGATTTATCACGAACAATGGTGATTATGCTTGTTAGTTTGTTTATCGTATTAACCATTCTGTTCCGTTCGATGATCATGCCGCTCTATATGATGGCATCATTGTTAATCACGTATTACACGTCGATCTCTATCACGAAATTAATTTATGTAAATATCCTTGGCAATGATGGAGTGAGCTGGGCTGTTCCATTCTTTAGTTTTGTCATCTTAATTGCATTAGGAATAGATTATTCAATCTTCCTGCTTGATCGCTTTAAAGAAGAAGTCCATCTCGGCATCAAGCAAGGCATCATAAAATCAATGAGCAAAATGGGATCCGTTATCATGACGGCTGCTATCATTTTGGCGGGTACATTTGCAGCCATGATGCCCTCAGGAGTCACTACGCTGATGGAAGTGGCAACTGTTGTCATTATTGGCCTGCTGCTTTATGGAATCATCATCATTCCTCTGCTGATTCCGGCAATTATCGTAACGTTTAGAGAAGGGAACTGGTGGCCTTTCAGAAGGAAGGATATGTAGGAAGAATAAAGGGAGTGGTGAGCGGATCTACGTTCATCACTCTTTTTATTTAGTGACATTGAATCTCCAGCGCAGGCTCAGTATTTAAATGTATAAAACGATAAGGGCGTAAAAAGGCAAGGAGATCCCCTGTCTTTTTTTGTTATTTGTTTTTCAAAGAAAGCGGGCGGAACATTTGACAGCTTATGATAACGGAGTTACAATTAATTATGTAAATAGTTACATGTATATATAGACATAATACCAATGGAAGTGATACGGCTTGAATGAATCTTCTTTGGAAAAAGCGCTGTCTGTGCAAATCGAAGTGGATGAAGATTGTTGCTGGGCAGACTGAATGGGGGAAGAGGCAGCTGTTTCCGATTCGGGACGGAACCGTGAGCGGTGCTATAAAAGGACGTGTTCTTACGGGCGGCGCTGATGCACAGATCATTCGTCAGAATGCCGGATCGCATTCTATTAGATATTTATGAAGTCAATAATGAAAATGGAGAGTGAATCAGAATGGAGAACTTTATCGGAAGCCACATGATCTATACGTATGAAAACGGCTGGGAGTATGAAATTTATATTAAAAATGACCATACGATTGACTATCGGATTCATAGCGGCATGGTAGGCGGACGCTGGGTGCGCGACCAGGAAGTGAATATCGTGAAGCTGACAGAAGGCGTATTTAAAGTATCCTGGACTGAACCGACAGGCACTGACGTTTCATTAAACTTTATGCCGAATGAAAAACGGATGCACGGTATCATTTTCTTCCCGAAATGGGTTCATGAGCATCCTGAAATCACGGTTTGCTATCAAAATGATTTCATTGACGTCATGAAAGAATCCCGTGAGAAATATGATACGTATCCTAAATACGTCGTTCCTGAATTTGCGGATATTACGTATCTCAACAATGCGGGGATCAATAACGAAACATTAATATCTCAAGCTCCGTATGAAGGAATGACCGATGATATTCGCGCGGGGAAATTGAAATAATAAGGAAAGAAACCCGGTACGGCTACCGGGTTTCTTTTTTATGGCTGTTTTCTGATTTTTTGGCCGTAGAGGCTGGACCGTAAGTACAGCCACCGAACATAAGAACGATTCCTATCCACCGGACTGGATAATAATAGTGTCACGAAGAAAGAGGAATGAAAGTAAAACGATGATCGCTCCAATCACCACGGCAGCAGCCCCGATATAACCTGAGTTTCTCATACAATATCTCCTTTTTCACTGAGTGGGTTTCATTGCGGTGAAATATAACATATTCCCCTCTATTTGGTAAATATTTGCCATTCCCATTGAGCTGGGCATAATGGCTTTCCGATCATCAAGGGCGAACATGCTGCCGATGCCGTGAACTGCAGAAATGTCAGGAAAATCAGCGGCCGCATTCATTATTTTGAGCTCAAGCATGCTGACGTCGGAATATTCAATGGGGCATCGCTGAGAAGCGGACGGATTCGTGAAAAGGCGCCGTCGGCTGCAATGATAAGATCAAAGACGGCCGTCTGTCCGTTTTCAAACTGCAGCTTATAACTTCCGTTCTCAAGTGGTACGGTGCGGGCGAGTTTTATGTCACCATTTAACCGTATCCGGCTTCAGCGATTGTAAAAGTAAATTTCGATTTTTTTATCTGCCTGCTTATCCGGCTCTTTGCAGTATAATGGTCTGTGTAAATTCATTATGAACAGAGGCATAGAACGAGAGGGGACTGAAGATGGACGGTCAAAGAAAGCTGGTATTTTACGGAGCGGTAAGCGCAGATGGTTATCTTGCCCGAGAAAATCATTCTTTGGATTGGTTAATCGGAACTGAAGGTGAAGAAGATACCGATTATGCAGACTTCTATGAAACTGTCGATACGATCATTATGGGCAGAAAAACGTACGAGGAAATATTAACTTTATTGCCTGAGGAATTTCCGTATAAGGGTAAAGAGTGCTTTGTGTTTTCCCAGACATTGACCGGTTCTGCTGAATATGTGCAATTTATTCATGAAGATCCTGCTGATTTTATCAAAGCGTTGAAACGTCAAGAGGGCAAGCGAATTTGGATTGTCGGCGGAGGTGAGCTGCTGCACCCGGTTCTGGAGGAAAAACTTGTGGATGAGTTTATCATTCAGATTGCTCCCGTTCTGCTCGGCCGGGGAATTCCGTTATTTAAACCGAGAGACCGGGAGACCAGGCTGAAGCTGACTGATGTCAGGCGTTATAAGCAATTTGCTGAATTGCATTATGAAGTAAAATGAAAATGAAACCCCAAGGGAGCCGGCTCCCTTGGGGTTTTTTATGCTTGAAAGAGGATGCGGCGTTTTTCTGATTCGGGATCGCTTTCAACAGCTGCAGCCGTGTTAAGAATGAAAGTGTCGCGTGAATCGGTTTGATACTCAGGCCAATTGAAGTGAGGAGTGTTCGGGTTTCCGGTTTTTGCAAAAGCCAGCCATGCGGACTGTATTCGTTTGGAAAGCTGTTTTGTGTCCTCACCAAGCGGTTCTTGCAGTGTCTTTTTCAGAGAATCAAAGTTTCCGAACACAAACGGCAATTCTAAAGCGTGCACGGCTTTATGAAACGGCGGTGTTTCGCCGTGCCAATCAAAGCGGTACATCCAGACCGGCGCGTGTTGCGACTGTCCTTGGGCGAAAGCGACGGCCGGCCGCCAGAAAATCAAATCCGTCATCATATCGATTTGACCGGTTAAGGAATGCGGGTACAAATCAGCCGCTTGTTTGGAGTAGTTTTCTTGGAGGTGGTAAAGCAAATAATCCTGCTGCTTTTCTTCAGAGTGAATTTCTGTATCAGGGGTGAAAAACAAATATGCTTCATCACGATTGGTTCCGATGATCATCGGTATGTCTGCCGCAGCTCCGTCTGCTATGGCTTTTGCCGGCTCCGCAGGCAATGTGGCCGGATCGATGGCGGGCTGAAACAAAAGCTGAAAAATGTTTTGTTCAATTGTGCTCCGCACTTTATCCGCAGTCTCGAGAATGTCATTAACGGAAAGCGCTTGCAATTGATCAGTGCCGGCTTCATGAATAAATGCCGTTGTGATGTCTTTGGCCATGTCCGCCGGCATCGTTTGAGAGGCGCCGCTTTCTAAAATCGCTTTATGAAACAGGCCTTTTGCATCAGGCATTGCCATGAGGGATGCGATGCTCATGCCGCCTGCAGATTCTCCGAACACCGTGACGTTATCAGGGTCGCCGCCGAAAGCGGAGATATTGTCTTTCACCCATTGGAGCGCGGCGATTTGGTCGAGCAAGCCGATGTTGTTGGCATAGGATTCATCAACTGAACCCATGTGTAAGAAACCGAACGGGCCCAGCCGGTAGTTGAGTGTCACCACAATGACGTCACCCTGTCCGGCAAGCACAGACCCGTCGTACATCGGCTCGCTGCCTGCTCCTAAATAAAACGCGCCGCCGTGAATCCATACCATGACAGGCCGGTTCGTTCCGGGGGAGCCGGGAGCGAAGACGTTTAAATAAAGGCAGTCTTCAGATTGGGGCGGCACGTCTCCTGAAAATGACATGGACAGCAAATCACTCGGCTGCGGACAAATCGGACCGAATGAATCGGCATTTTTTACTCCTTCCCAAGATGAGGGCGGCTCAGGCGCTTTGAATCTCAATTTTCCGACCGGAGGCTGTGCATACGGAACGCCTTTCCATGAATGGACGCCATGTTCGGCTGTTCCTTTTAAGGCTCCGTAACGAGTTTTAACGGTAAGTCTAGTCATAACATCATCCCCTTTTTTCTTTTCATTATAAACAGAGATGATGAAAGGAAGCGAATAAAAGCCCTTTCATAAGCATATCATGAGTATCGCTTCCGTTCTAAAAATGATCTGACCTCCTGTACGGACAGGCCCAGGTCTTTTGCTTCCTGCATGAGCGCTTTCCATTCTTCGATATTGGACTCAGTCAGTTTTCTGTTTCTGTAGCGGGCAGGCTCCTGCCGCTTTTCGGTCAGTTTGTTCGTAAAGGTGAACAGCTCTTCCTTTGGCAGTCCCGACTGCACGGCTTGCACAAGATGAATCCGCCATTCATCTTCTGTCTCCCCCATATGATGCAGCATCGTCTCTGCATCAAAAAGTTCTGTCAGATCTATCTGCAGGGTGGATGATACTTTTTTCAGAAACTGTATAGACGGATTTGAGTGAACGCCTCTTTCTATCTTGCTTAAATAAGATTTAGAGACACCCGCTTCAACTGCTAGCTGATTAATAGAGTAGCCTTTTCTTCTGCGGTATAAACGAATTATTCTTCCAATCATTGTGCTGGATTCTCCCCTGTGTACTGGCATTATTTCGTTCATTATAAGAAATTTTTCGTTCTTTATAAAATTTAAAATTATAAGGTAAGTGCAGTAAATAAGAGGAAAATCATGATAATGTTCTCTAAAGAGAACTTAATGGCTTAATTTGAAATTTTCAAATTTCAAGGTTTTCTTTTATAATCCAATCATTAACAGAAGGGGGCGTAAAAGCCTGCTGCAATAAGGCTGAGGGCTATATATTACATGAATGAGAATATGAGTTTTAAAGAGTTATTCGGAATTATCAAGCACAGATTTTTACTGATCTTCATCATGACTGCAGTTGTGACGCTCATAACGGGATACATTCAGTTTCGGGTGATCTCTCCCGTTTATCAGGCGTCGACCCAAGTGCTCATTCATGAAACAGGCGGTGAAAAAAACTCGAGTCTCAGCGACATCCAGCTGAATCTTCACTACAACAACACATTTCAAACCATTATGAAAAGCCCGGTTGTGCTGGAGAAGGTGAAACACTCCTTACACCTTTCTGAAACGGCGTCTGCCTTAAAAGGAAAGATTGTGACTAGCAGCGAAACCGAATCTGAAATCATTACGGTTGCAGTGCAGGATAAAAACCCGGCCCGGTCGGCTGCTATTGCGAACACGCTGATCAAAACATTTAAACAAGAGGTCCGCGACAGGATGAATATGAAAGGTGTGGTCGTTCTGTCTGAGGCAAAGGCTTCGGAAAGTCCGATGGTCAAGCCTTCGCGCATCCGAAACATCATCATGGCATTCGGTGCGGCTCTTATGGCAGGTGTTACACTGGCGTTTTTTCTGCATTTTCTTGATGAAACCGTTAAAAGTGAGCGGCAGCTTAGCGAAAAAACAAACTTGCCTGTATTAGGGGTTGTGTATGACATCAAAAATCAGCAGACACAATCTGACGAAAAATATTTCGGGGAGTGAGGCGTTTGGGCTTTAGAAAAAAGAAAACAAGACGAGGGTTGGCTCAAATATCCGTGTTACATCATAAATCATTGGTAGCCGAACAATATCGAACCATTCGGACAAACATTGAGTTTTCCTCTGTCCAGACCCATTTACGCTCCATTCTCGTCACGTCTTCCGTTCCGGGAGAAGGAAAGTCATTCAGCGCCGCTAATCTTGCGGCAGTATTCGCGCAGCAGGAGAAAAAGGTGCTGCTTGTGGATGCGGATTTAAGAAAACCGACGATTCACGAGACTTACCAGCTTGAAAATGTACAGGGCCTGACGAATGTGTTGGTTGGAAACGCTTCACTCGGTGAAACGGTTCAAAAAACGCTGATTGATAATCTCTACGTATTAACGAGCGGGCCGACGCCGCCGAATCCGGCTGAACTTCTTTCTTCAAAAGCGATGGGAGAGCTGATCCAGGAGATCTATACCCAGTACAGCCTGGTGATTTTTGATTCTCCGCCGCTTTTGGCAGTGGCGGACGGCCAGATTTTGGCGAATCAGACAGATGGAAGCGTGCTCGTCGTATTAAGCGGAAAAACCAAAATGGATACCGTCCAAAAAGCGAGGGACGCGCTCCAGCAGTCTAAAGCGAAGCTCTTGGGCGCGCTGCTCAATAAAAAGAAAATCAAAAAAACAGAGCATTACTCGTATTGAGCGATGCAGGTGATGTCTCCTTACCTTTATCAACGGAGGCACTCGGCTCTGCTGTGGGCAGCGGTTGAAGCTGCCTTAGATGCTGGTCGTCGGTGGCGGGGTGTGAGGACGGGTTAAATGCCCATTTTATCTTCAAGATGATACAGGTTATCGGTTTAGCTGTTACGCCTGTTTTTTTAAAAGAAAACCGTATCAGCTAAACCGATAAATGAGGAGGGGAAAGATTGAGTTACCGGAGAAGACTTTCAATGATTTTCGCATTGGATACTTATCTCGTTTTACTTTCTGTTATTATAGGATATCAATTTTTTGAGGATTCTTATCATTTTCACGACTCCGGAGCATTGCTGCTGACTGCGGTCAGCATGCTTATCAGCCACCATGTATGCGCTTTTTTGTTTCATCAATATAAGCAGGTGTGGACGTATACGGGGATCGGTGAACTGCTCGCTCTGATCAAGGGGATTACGCTGTCTGCCGCCATGACGGCAGCCATTCAATATGCGGTGTTCCATACGGTCTTGTTCCGTCTTCTGGCCGTCAGCTGGATGGTCCAGCTTTTGTTTATCGGCGGCAGCCGCATGGTCTCGCGAGTGCTGAAGGAAACGATCGGGAAGAAACAAAGCTCCTCTTCCCGCGCGCTTATTATCGGGGCTGGCTCGGGCGGCACGCTGCTGGTTCGGCAGCTTTTGCAGAAAAATGACCTTGGGATGACGCCTGTTGCATTTATTGATGACGACCAGACGAAGCATAAACTTGAAATTATGGGGCTGCCCGTGATCGGCGGAAAAGAAAGCATTATGCCGGCGGTGCAAAAGCTGAGAATTCACCACATCATTATTGCAATTCCGTCGCTTCGCACCCATGAGCTCCAGACGTTATATAAAGAATGTGTGCAGACAGGCGCGCATATTAAAATCATGCCTCAATTTGACGAAATTCTGCTCGGGTCACAGACGGCGGGCCACATCAGAGATGTAAAAGCTGAGGATTTGCTTGGGAGAAAGCCGGTGACCCTTGATACAAGCAAGATTTCAAACAGCATAAAAGGAAAAATAATTTTAGTCACGGGCGCAGGCGGCTCGATCGGTTCGGAAATATGCCGGCAGATCTGCGGATTTCAGCCGAAAGAGATCGTCTTGCTCGGACATGGGGAAAACAGTATTCACTCCGTCCATGCCGAACTGGCCGGACGCTTCGGCAGGCAGGTGGCCTTTCATACGGAAATCGCTGATATTCAGGATAGAGATAAAATCTTTACGTTGATGAAAAAATATGAGCCGCACGTCGTCTACCATGCGGCTGCCCATAAGCACGTGCCGTTAATGGAACGTAACCCTGAAGAAGCTGTCAAAAACAACATCCTCGGCACAAAAAATGTGGCGGAAGCCGCCGATATGTGCGGAACGGAGACGTTCGTGCTGATTTCTTCTGACAAAGCAGTCAATCCTGCAAATGTCATGGGGGCAACGAAACGTTTCGCGGAAATGGTCATTATGAATCTCGGCAAGGTCAGCCGCACCAAATTTGCGGCCGTCCGCTTCGGAAACGTGCTCGGCAGCCGCGGCAGCGTCATTCCGATTTTTAAGAAGCAGATTGAAAAAGGCGGCCCCGTTACCGTCACACATCCGGCGATGACGCGTTACTTCATGACGATTCCGGAAGCGTCACGGCTTGTCATTCAGGCCGGCGCGCTTGCAAAAGGCCGGCAGATTTTTGTGCTGGATATGGGGGAGCCAGTAAAAATCGTCGACTTGGCCAAAAACCTGATTCATTTATCAGGATATACGACAGAACAGATTCCCATCGAATTTTCCGGCATTCGTCCCGGAGAAAAAATGTATGAGGAATTGCTGAATCATAACGAAGTACATACGGAACAGATTTTTCCGAAAATCCATATTGGGAAAGCGGTAGACGGCGATTGGCCCGTGCTCATCCGCTTTATGGAAGAATACAGCCGGCTTTCGGAAGCCGAGCTGAGAAAAAGGCTGTTTGAGGCGATTGAGTCAGCACACGAAATAGAGGCGGCAGGCGTTCAATAGGAGGACTGAATCATGACAAAAAAAGTGTTATTTTGCGCCACTGTCGATTATCACTTTAAAGCCTTTCACCTTCCGTATTTTAAATGGTTTCAAGACATGGGCTGGCAGGTGCACGTTGCAGCTCACGGCGAAATGAGCCTTCCGTTTGTGAATGAGAAGTTTTCCGTCCCGATCCGGCGCTCTCCGTTTCATCCCGATAACTTTTCCGTTTACAGGCGGCTGAAACAGCTGATTGAGGAGAACGAGTATGACATGGTCCATTGCCATACACCGGTCGGCGGCGTGCTTGCCCGCCTTGCGGCGAGACAAGCGCGGCGGAAGGGGACAAAGGTGCTGTACACCGCGCACGGCTTTCATTTCTGCAGCGGGGCGCCGCTGAAAAATTGGCTGCTCTATTATCCGATCGAAAAATTGCTTTCTTCCTATACAGACTGTCTGATTACGATTAATGAAGAGGATTACAAACGGGCAAAAAACATGAGAAAAACGGAATGCAGCGCGAAAAAGATACACGGCATCGGCGTTGATACGGACAGATTCCGGCCTGTCAGCCAAACAGAGATTGAGCGGCTGCGGGAAAAATACAATTTCGGCGCAGGCGAGTTTATCCTCGTATATCCCGCTGAATTAAATGTGAACAAAAATCAAGGTCTTCTCATCGAGGCGGCTGCATTGCTGAAGAACCGCATTCCCAGGCTGCGCCTCGTGTTTGCGGGAGAAGGAGCGATGGAAGATTCGTACAGGAGAATGGCTGAGACACTCGGAGTATCAGAGCAAGTGCGGTTTTACGGTTTCTGCCGCGACATTCATGAGCTGATTCAGCTTGCGGATCTGTCTGTCGCTTCCAGTGTGAGAGAAGGGCTCGGCATGAACGTGCTTGAGGGAATGGCGGCTGAAAAGCCCGCCATCGCCACAGATAACCGGGGGCACCGGGAGATCATCCAAGACGGAGTGAATGGTTTTCTCGTTTCACTGGGAGACAGTGAGTCATTTGCAGACCGCATTGAACAGCTGTACCGCTCGCCTGATTTGAGAAAAGCATTCGGGCAGAAAGGGCGGAAAACGGCTGAAACATTTTCAGAAACACGTACGGTAGAGGAAATGGCGCATATTTACGCCGTTTACATGGATAAAAAGGAGAAAAGCGTATGAATTCAGGAGCACAACCGAAAATTTCTGTCATCATGGGCATTTATAATTGTGAGCAGACACTGGCAGAAAGCATCGAATCCATTTTGAGCCAATCCTATAAGAATTGGGAACTGATCATGTGTGATGACGCATCAACTGACGGCACGCTTCAAATTGCGCAACGGTATGCGGAACATTACAGCGACCGGATCACGCTGATTCAAAATAAAACGAACAAACGGCTTGCCGCTTCACTGAACCGCTGCCTTTCATACGCAACTGGCGCCTATATTGCCCGGCAGGACGGGGATGATATTTCCGTCCCGCGACGGCTGGAAAAACAGGCTGCCTTCTTAAACAAGCATTCCCACTATCAAGTCGTAGGAACGGGGATGCTCGTTTTTGACGAATACGGTGTAAGAGGCGCGAGGCTTTTGCCGGCAGTTCCCAAACCGAGAATTATGGCGAAAGGAACGCCATTTTGCCACGGCACCATTATGATGCGGGCCGAGACTTACCGCGTGCTTAACGGCTACCGTTCTGTAAAGCGGACCCGGCGGATGGAGGATATTGATCTGTGGCTGCGGTTTTTTGAAGCGGGTTTCAGAGGCTACAATCTCCAAGAGACGCTCTATAAAGTAAGGGAGGATAGCGAAGCGTTTAAACGGAGATCGTTTACGTACTCGATTGACAACGCGGTGCTTGTCTTTCAGGCATGCAGACGGCTGAAGCTTCCGCTTTCTGATTACATATATGTCGCAAAGCCGCTCATTCGCGCCATTACGCCGCCTGCTGTAATGAACCGCTATCACAAAAACAGGGGCCTCCGCCAAAAAGAAGGGCTTGCCGAACATGAATAACGGAACACAGCGGGTGCTGCACATTTTCAGCGGGATGAACAGAGGCGGCGCCGAAACGATGCTGATGAACTTATATCGGAAGATAGACAGGACGGAGGTGCAGTTTGATTTTTTAACCCATCGGAATGATCCGTGCGCTTATGATGAGGAGATCCTCTCCCTCGGCGGACGGCTTTTTTATGTGCCCAGCATAGGACGGACAAATCCGATTGCGTTTGTGAAAAATGTGAAACAGATCATTCAGGAAAAAGGGCCGTTTGCCGCCGTCCACGCCCATACTGATTTCCAAACAGGATTTATCGCACTTGCGGCGCGTTTAGCGGGCGTTCCGGTGCGGATCTGCCATTCTCACAGCACGTCGTGGCGGGCGCGGTCATCCCTGCTCGGCCGGATGCAGCTGTTTGCATTCAGACGGCTGATTTCATCCTGCGCCACGACACTGTGTGCCTGTGGGGAAGACGCGGGCCGCTTTTTATTCGGAGAAGCAAAACTGAATCAAAAAGCCGTGCACCTGCTGCCGAACGGAATTGATCTGGACTTGTTTGCCGGCGGTAAAGCTGGCGCCGATTACGAAAAACGGAAGCGGGGCATTGCACCCGATCGGCTGATTATCGGGCATATCGGCCGCTTCACAGAAGAAAAAAACCACGTGTTTCTGCTGCAGCTTGCCGCTTATATGAAGGAGCGGGGAACCGATTTTCAGCTTGTTCTTGCCGGAGACGGACCGCTTCGCACCCAAACCGAAGAGATGGCAAAGAATCTGGGGCTTGGCGATGATGTGCTTTTTGCGGGCATTGAGGAACGGGTTCATGAGCTGATGAAGACGATTGATGTGTTTGTCATGCCGTCGCTTTATGAGGGCCTGCCGGTCGTACTCGTCGAAGCGCAGGCATCCGGTGTTCCGTGTGTGATTTCAGAAGGCATCACAGAAGAAGCCGATGCAGGGCTTGGGCTCGTCAAAAGACTCAGCATTGACGAGCCGCCGGAAGAGTGGACAGCAACCATTTTGCAGGCAGCCGCCGCGCCAAGGCCCGACGAGGGGCATATCAGGCGGACTCTCGGGAGGCTCGGATATGATGCGAAGGAAAATGTGGGGGTTGTCATGAAGCTTTACAATATGAACTGTGAAAAAGGACAGTAATCGATGATTGTATATGTAGTCAATATGGGGATTGTTTATATTTGGTCATGGTTCGCCAAAATGTGCGGCGGCCGTGATGAATCACTTTCAACCGGGTATCGGCCGAATCAGCTTGTCATGCTTGTTCCGCTGGCATCGCTGATTTTTGTCTCCGGTTTACGCTACAGAGTCGGGACGGATTTTCAGACGTACGCGCTGATGTACAGGCTTGCGGGAAACTACAGGAACATATGGGAGATCTTTGGAATCGGTGCAAAAAAAGCCGCTGTTGATCCCGGTTTTACCGCCCTCATCTGGCTCATGAATTTCATAACGAAAGATCCGCAAATCATGTATTTTACCGTTGCCGTTGTGACGTGCACCTTTATTCTAAAGGCGCTCGCCGAGTTCGGAAGGCCGTTTGAGCTGAGTGTGTTTTTGTTTTTAGGCACTTATCATTATTATGCTTCCTTCAACGGCATCAGACAGTATATGGTGGCGGCTGCGCTCTTTTGGGCTGTCCGCTATGTGATCAGCGGGTGCTGGAAACGCTATTTTTTGATCGTGCTGTTGTGCTCGCTCTTTCATTCCTCGGCACTGGTCATGATTCCGGTTTATTTTATCGTCAGAAGAAGGGCATGGTCGCCGGCCATTTTCGGGCTGTCGGCTTTGTTTCTCCTCATGACGTTTTTGTATCAGAAATTCATTTCCGTGTTTGTCGTCGTGCTTGAAAACAGCTCATACGGCCATTATGAAAAATGGCTGATGACCAATACGAACGGAATGAATGTGGTGAAAATCGCGGTGCTGCTGCTGCCGCTGTTTTTGGCATTTTGCTATCGTGAAAGGCTGAGAAAGCTATGGCCGCACATTGATGTCATCGTTAATTTCTGTCTGCTTGGTTTGTTATTCGGCCTGCTGGCGACAAAGGATGTCATCTTTGCCCGGTTTAATATTTATTTCGGTCTGTATCAGATGATCCTGATTCCTTATTTCGTCAGGATTTTTGATGAAAAATCGAATGCGCTGATTTATATCGCCATTATCGTTTGTTATTTTCTCTACAGTTATTTGCTTATGCCGGTAGATTCATCTGTGCTCCCGTACAGAACGATTTTTTCCCGGTAATTTATACTGGAGGTTCATATGGAGACACCCGCGGTCAGTTTGTTAGTTGCTGTGTATAATACGGAAACATATATAGAGCGCTGCTTGGAATCACTGCTCAATCAGTCGCTTGGCAATATCGAAATCATTCTCGTCAATGACGGGTCAACGGACAAAAGCCCTGAGATGATTGAAGTCTATCAAAAAATGGATGAGAGAATCCGTGTCATTCATCAAAATAATCAAGGGCTCGGTGCGGTCCGCAACAGGGGCATTGAAGCGGCGCGGGGCGAATTTATCGCTTTTATCGATGCGGATGACTGGATTGAGCCTGATTATTGCCTGCGTATGTATGAAAAGGCGAAGGCTGATGAAGCCGAGCTTGTCATTTGTGAATATAAGGCCGAGTTTGCCGATACGGGCAAAACCGCCGTTTCAACGATTGCTTCGGCGTATCAGGACCGGCCGAAACAGACGTATGTGAAAGATTTATTCGAGGGGAAAGTAAGCGGGTTTTCGTGGAATAAGCTGTACAGCAGAGCCATGATTGAAAAACATCACCTGCGCTTTCCGCTTCGGGATGAGCTGGAGCATGTGGAGGATCAATATTTCAGCCTGCGGGCGCATTTTTTCGCACGGAAGGTATCGTATGTGGATGAGCCGCTCTATCACTATAGAATTCATCTGACCTCCATTGTGCAAAGCTATCAGAAAAAGCTGTTTGACTCAGGTCTCGTTCTTTATCGGCTGAACGAGGCTTTTTTGCGCGAAAACGGCAGTTTGCAAGAGTATCAGCAGGAGCTGGATTTCTTTATCGTGCAGCACGGCACAGTCTGCCTGCTTAATGAATGGAAACGGAATAACGGCGGGCTGCTTGCCGAGAAATGGAGCAATATCAGCCGGATTTGCGCTGACCCGGTGTTCCGGTTAAGCCTGTCGAAAACAGGAACGGCGCCGTTTGGCGCCAAACGTTCATGCCTCTTGCTTTTGGCTAAGCTGAAGCTTGTTCCGTTCGTCTCGCTGGCGTCGGCGGTGTATCAAAGAGCAATTGAGTACAAAATGAAAATCAGAGGGTGAAGACATGTCGATACAATCATGGAAAATCAATCTCGCAGAGTGGCTTCTGCTCAAGGTCAAATACCCGTCCGAGTTTCACTTCGGAGCGGCAAAAGAGAAGCAGGGACTGACAGCCGAAGCCGCACGAAAAAAAATCATACTTACCCTGCTCCCGTCCCACGATAATCTCGGCGATCACGCCATCGCTTACGCGAGCAAAACGTTTCTTGAACGGGAGTATCCCGATTTTGACATCGTTGAGGTGGATATGAAGGATATATACAGGTCCGCAAAGGCACTGATCAAAAAACGCCGCCCCGAGGACATGGTGTTCATCATCGGCGGCGGGAATATGGGTGATTTGTACCGTTATGAAGAATGGACGCGCCGCTTTATCATTAAAACCTTTCATCAGTATAAAATCGTCCAGCTTCCGGCGACGGCTCACTTTTCTGACACAAAAAAGGGGCGGAAGGAACTGGAGCGCGCCAAAAAAGTGTACAACGCGCATCCTGAACTTTTGTTAATGGCGAGAGACGAGACGACGTATCAATGGATGAAGCGCCATTTTCCCGGAAAAACCGTTCTCAAACAGCCTGACATGGTTTTATATTTAGACAAAAGCGAACAGGATGTTCCGCGTGAAGGGATTTTTCATTGTTTACGGGAAGACCGCGAAAGCGCACTCACCGATGATGAGAGAAATAGGGTAAAAGCCGCTTTGGCCGAGGAATACGGGGAGCTGCACTCATTTACCACGACGGTCGGCCGAAGGGTCAGCCGCCGTACACGCGAAAAGGAGCTGGAAGCGCTGTGGGATACGCTCAGGGGAGCGGAAGCCGTAGTGACTGACAGGCTGCACGGGATGATTTTTTGCGCGCTGACCAAAACGCCTTGTGTCGTCATTCGTTCCTTTGACCATAAAGTGATGGAAGGCTATCAATGGCTGAAAAACATTCCGCACATGACATTCATTGAGCGGCCCGAGCCTGAAACGGTGACAGCTGAGGTAAACAGGCTGCTTGCTTATGAGACAGGGGAAGGCGGTTTTTCGCGCAGCGTCTATTTTGAAGGGCTGAGGGAAAAGATCAGCGGTGATGCCAAATGACCGCCCCGCTTGTGAGCATCATCGTCCCGATGTACAGGACAGAGCCTTTTATCAGAGAATGTGCAGCCTCTCTTATGAAACAGACGCTTACATCCGTCGAGATCATTTTCGTCAATGACGGTTCACCGGATCAGTCCGGCCGGATAGCTGAAGAGCTGGCGGCTCAAGATGCAAGAATTCAAGTCATTCATAAAGAAAACGGAGGACTCAGCTCGGCCCGCAATGCCGGAATCAAAGCCGCACGCGGCCGGTATATCGGTTTTGTGGATGGTGATGACTATGTGTCGGACACGATGTTCGAACGGCTTTATGAAGAAGCGGAAAAGGAACGGCTCGATATCGCCGGCTGCGGATTTTACAAGGAAACGCCGTTAAAGGAAAGGACGTATGTGCGGCCGCCGCTTCCCGCAGGCCGCATCTTCACAAAAGCCGATATGACTGATCAGCTGACACGCGCGCACGAATTAAGATTCATTTGGTATGTTTGGCGCTATATTTATCGGCGTGACGCATTAAACGGACTTTTATTTGATGAAGAAATCCGGTTTGCCGAGGATTCTCCGTTTAATCTGGCTGCGTTTCGCAAAGCCGCCCGTGTCAAAGTCATTGACGAGGGTCTGTATATCTATCGGGAAAACCCGCAAAGCCTTACAGAAATACCCTTTAAGCCTCATTTAGATGAGCAGCTTCAAAAGCAATACGAAGCTAAAATGGCTTTTTACGAGGTGAACGGGCTGACTGAAGCTTGCCGGACAGATATCGATACATATTTGTGCAAGCATCAAATCCCGATGCTTCTGGCCAATGCCTGTGCATCCCCGCAGCCGTCACATGAAATCACAGATCACATCCGGCGGATCTTATCTTATGACATGGTGAAAGCCGCTGTCCGAAACACGCCGTGCAGGCATAAACAGCTCCTGACGGGTGAACGGGTTGTGCTCGGCTTATGCAAAATGCGCCTGCCTATTCTCCTGCAAGCGTTCTTTGAACGGAAGACGAAAGAGAAAGGCAGTGCGGAAGGAGCATGAAATTCGCCATTAATTTCGGCGCCAATGTGACGGCGTTTTTACTATCGGTCTTTTTATCAGTCTGGATGACCCCTTTTATTGTGAAAACATTGGGCGTGGAGGCTTTTGGATTTGTCCATCTGACGCAAAATATCATTAATTATTTCTCCATTATCACCGTTGCGCTCAGCTCGGTCGTTGTGAGGTTTTTTACTGTCGCCGCCCACAGGGGGAACAAGGAAGAGGCCAATGCATATATAAGCAACTATTTAGCCGCGTCTGTCGTTATATCGTTATTGCTCGCTGTGCCGCTCGCCGGGACGGCTTTTTTTATTGACCGGGTGATGAATGTGCCGGAAGAGCTTCTGTCAGATGTGCGGCTGTCCATTTTGATCGGCAGCGTGCTGTTTATGCTGACGTTTTTTATGGCGGGATTTGCGACAGGTCCGTTTTTTGCCAACCGTCTTTATATCACAAGCTCGATTCAGGCCGTGCAAATGCTCGTCAGGGTGCTGAGTGTGCTTTTTCTGTTTACTTGTTTTACGCCGAAGATTTGGCAGATTCAGCTTTCGGCCTTAGCGGGAGCTGCTTGTGCCGCGATACTGTCTTTTTTCTTTTTTAAAAAGCTGATTCCATGGTTTTCGTTTACACGTAAAAATTTGTCGTTTCAAACGAGCAAGGTGCTGTTTCAGGCGGGGGCGTGGAGCTCCGTCAATCAGATCGGCGTGCTGCTGTTTTTGCAGATTGACTTAATGACCGCGAATCTTGTGCTGGGACCGTCTGAGGCCGGAATATATGCGGCGATTATTCAGTTTCCGCTCCTGCTCAGAAGCTTGGCGGGGACTCTTGCTTCCTTGTTTGCGCCGATTTTGACATCGTACTATTCAAAAGGCGATATGGACGGTCTGATGACATACGCCAATCAGGCCGTGCGGATGAACGGGCTTCTCCTTGCGCTTCCTGCCGCTCTGTTAGGAGGGCTTGCTGAACCGTTTCTTACGATTTGGCTCGGCCCGTCGTTTGTGCAGACCGCGCCGCTCTTATATATTCACGCCGCGTATTTGGCGGTCAGCCTGTCAGTCATGCCGCTTTTTTATGTATGGACGGCTTTTAATAAACAAAAAACGCCTGCGATCGTCACGTTATGTTTAGGCGGGCTGAACGTCATCTTGGCCGTTGTCCTCAGCGGACCGGCCCATCTTGGCTTATACGGCATCACCATTGCCGGGGCAATCGCCCTCGTCCTTAAAAATGTCGTCTTTACGCCGCTTTATGTATCGCATATTACCGGCTTTAAAAAACATGTGTTTTATAAAGGAATGTTCGGCCCGATTGCGGCCGCTGTGTTTGCCTGGGCAGTCTGCCGGGCGATCCGGCAGTTTTATCCGGTTGACAGCTGGGCCGGGCTCATTGCCGCGGCGCTTGCCGTATGTATAGGCTATGCTGTATTTGCCTTTTTCTTTGTTTGCACGAAAGAAGAAAGGCAGCTTGCCTTGAAGAAATGCAGAAAAGTGAAAGGAGCTGTTCAGATTTGATGGCGAAACGCTTATTTGATACGGCTGCGGCCATTCTTTTGTTGTGCGGCGCAAGTGTCATTCTCCTCTTCGCCATGGCTGCCGTCAGATGCAATATCGGTTCACCGGTGCTTTTTAAACAGACGAGGCCCGGGCTTCACGGGCGCCCGTTTACCTTATATAAACTCAGAACGATGACGGATGAGCGTGATGAACACGGCGAGCTGCTGCCGGATCATCTTCGGCTGACCAAAACGGGGCAGCTGATCAGAAAGCTGAGCATTGATGAGCTTCCGCAGCTCTTTAATGTTTTGAAAGGAGATCTCAGCCTTGTCGGTCCTCGTCCTTTGCTGATGGAATATTTGCCGCTTTACACAAAAACGCAGGCGAGGCGCCACGACGTGAAGCCGGGCATTACAGGATGGGCGCAGATCAACGGAAGAAACGCCATCTCATGGGAAGAAAAATTTAAGCTGGATGTTTGGTATGTCGACAACCGCTCTTTCTTTCTCGATCTGAAAATTCTGCTGTTAACGGTGCGAAAAGTTCTTGTTTCAGAGGGCATCCATGAGGCCAACCATGTGACGGCGAAGCGTTTTACGGGCAGCGGGGATATCTCCTCATGAAAAAGGTGGCGCTGATCGGACACGGCGGGCACGGCAAAGTAGTGAAAGAGATTGTAAATGCCCGCTCTGATATGCAGCTTGCGGGCATTTTTGACGATAGATTCAGCGGCTTTGCGGTTCGGGAAGGCTTGTATACAGGCCGCCCGGACGACATACACCTCCTGCGGAAACTCGTTCCGGATGCCGCCTTTGCCATTTGTGTCGGAGATAACGGCTTAAGAAAAAAGCTCGCTGAACGGCTTGAGCTGGAGGATGGAGATTGCACCGCTCTCATTCACCCGGCAGCAATCGTCAGCGAAGCGGCCGCCATCGGAAGCGGAACGGTCGTCATGGCGGGAGCCGTCATTCAGGCTGGTGCTAATATAGGCACTCATTGCATCATCAATACAGGCGCAATCGCGGAGCACGACAATTCAATCGGAGATTACGTCCACCTTTCACCGCGTGCCGCACTTGCGGGAGGCGTGAAGGTTCGGGAAGGGGCGCATATCGGGATAGGCGCGTCAGTCATTCCGCAAATAGAAATCGGACGCTGGAGCGTCATCGGCGCAGGGGCGGCCGTTATCAGTACGATTCCCGATGGGGTGACGGCCGTTGGTGTTCCGGCCCGTGTCATCTCCTCTATTCACACATAAAAAGGATGATTCCATGCAAACAAACAACCGAATTTATTTATCTCCGCCCCATATGAGCGGAAAAGAACAGGAGTACATCGCAGAAGCTTTCCGCTCCAATTGGATTGCGCCGCTCGGTCCGCTCGTCAACTCATTCGAAAAACGGCTGGCCGATTATGCGGGCGTTAAAGGCGCGGCAGCTGTCAGCTCGGGAACGGCGGCAATCCACCTAGCCCTGCGGCTGGCGGGCGTTACAAAAGGAGACACTGTGTTTTGCCCTTCCTTTACCTTTGTCGCCACCGCGAATCCGATTTTATATGAGCAGGCGGAGCCCGTTTTTATTGACTCGGAATGGGAGACATGGAATATGTCGCCGGACGCGCTGGAACGGGCGCTGCAAGATGCGAAACGGCGCGGCAGACTGCCGAAAGCGGTCATTGCCGTCAACCTGTACGGGCAAAGTGCGAAAATGGATGAATTGAAGGGCCTTTGCGATGCATACGGCATTTGTCTCATTGAAGATGCGGCTGAATCGTTAGGATCGTCATACAAAGGCAGGCAGAGCGGCACGTTCGGCCATTTCGGCATTTATTCATTTAACGGCAACAAAATCATTACGACATCAGGGGGCGGCATGCTCGTTTCAAATGATGAAGCTTCCATTGAAAAAGCGAGGTTTCTCGCCTCACAGGCGCGGGATCCGGCTGTTCATTACCAGCACAGTCAGATCGGGTATAACTACAGGCTCAGCAATATTCTCGCAGGTGTAGGGGTTTCTCAGCTGGAAGTGCTGGAGGATCGCGTTCAGGCGAGGAGAAAGGTGTTTGACCGATATAGGGAAGCATTAGAAAGATTTCCGGGCATCCGCATGATGCCGGAGCTTGAAGGAACGGTATCCAACCGCTGGCTGACCGCCCTGACACTGGACAACGGCGTGACGCCGAATGACGCCGTCTCCTGCCTTGCTGAACAGCATATAGAAGCCAGGCCGCTTTGGAAGCCCCTGCATACGCAGCCGTTATTCTCATCATCTTTGTTTTATCCTCACAGCGATCATGAACGGGTCTGCGAAAATCTTTTCAGCCGCGGCATCTGTCTGCCGTCCGGCTCAAATCTGTCTGAAGCGGATCAAACCCGCGTGATTGATGCGCTTGTACAGTTATTTGAATCGAAGGGGGCGGCATCATGGACAGCCAGCATGTCATGAACCGTTTAAAGGAAGCGCTGACGGGTCTCCTCAGCGTCATACCGCCGCAATCCGAGATCATTTACGCCGACTATCCCCTATACGGAAATGTTGGGGATTTATTTATTATGAAAGGGACGGAGGCTTTTTTCAAAGCGCACGGCATCCGCGTGAAAAAGCGCTGGAACCCGGACAATTTTCCATTCGGCCGGCGGGTTGGGCGGAACGCTGTCATTGTCTGTCAGGGAGGCGGGAATTTCGGGGATCTCTATCCGTATTATCAAGCCTTCAGAGAAAAAATCGTCAAAGCCTTTCCTGAAAACAGGATCGTCATTCTGCCGCAATCCATTTATTTTCGGGATGAAAAAAAGCTGCGCCGGACAGCGGAGCTTTTTTCCGGACACAGGGATATGCACCTTTTCACAAGGGATAACGTGTCTTATGAAACGGCGAAGCGCTATTTTTCAGCTAACCATATCGGGCTTTTGCCAGACATGGCCCATCAGCTGTTTCCGATGATCCCGAAAGCCGCTCCTTCTTGCGGCAAGCTGCATTTTATCCGCACGGACGGCGAGGCTCATCCGGATCTGCAAAAAGATGATCCCGTACAAAGCTATGACTGGAAGCATGTATTGTCATCCGCAGACCGCCGGGGAATCGCATTACTCCAAACGATGAATGTCCTGAATAAAAAAGCGGGAAACCCGCTGCCGATAGCGATGATATGGGAAAAATATTCAGATTATCTGGTGAAAAAGGCGGTTCGATTTTTCAGCCGATATGAAATTGTGGAAACGTCAAGGCTTCACGGCCACATCCTTTCCTCGCTGCTCGGAAAGAAAAATACCGTCATTGACAATTCGTACGGGAAAAACGCCAACTATTATCACACCTGGATGAAAGAAGCGCCGAACACCCGGCTCATCCGGGAAACCCCCGAAACGAAGGAAAACCTTCCTGCTCTGACATGAGCGGAAGGTTTTATTTTGTTTCTCCCCGTTTAACTTTGTTATAAGCCTCGTCCAAATGCTGAATTCTCTTGAGCACTGCCGCGTTTTTCGTCAGCTGATCCTGTACAAGGGTTGAAACGACTGAGCGGTAATAGCTGTTCATCGCATGAATTCGGTCTTCATTCGGATTCAGTTCAATATGCTGAGTAAAGTTCTCAATAAAATAAGGAACGGAAAAAAGTTCTGACATCTATAAAGCAACTCCTTTTAATAAGTATATACGGTATGAAACCAATCATGTACAATGAAAAAAGAGGAGTGAGCATGATGGATATCAAACTTCAGCAAACACAAATACTAAAGCCTCAATTAACTCAAGAGCTTAAACAGGCCATCGCATTACTCGGATATAACTCCGCGGAACTGGCCGAATATATTGATGAGCTCTCACTGGAAAACCCTCTGATTGAACGAAAGGAAACAGACACGCCGCCACTATCTTACCACAAAACAAATAAAAACAGGATGCAAGCGCAGGACGGAAGCCAGCAGATAAGCCTCACCCGGAAAACCCTGCAGGATGCACTGAAACAGCAATCATTAGATATTAAGCTGTCAAAGAATGAGGAGAAAATTTTTAATTATCTGATACATTCACTCGATTCAAACGGCTATTTAGAAGAGGAGATACAAGCTGCTGCCGACCATGTATCAGCTTCGGCAGAGGAGACGGAGGCGGTTCTCGGAAAACTTCAGTCGCTTGAACCGGCCGGAATCGGCGCGCGTTCTCTGCAAGAGTGCATCCTTCTTCAGCTGCGCCGTCTTCCTGAGCGGAACGAACAGGCGGAACAGATTGTAGGTGACTACTTTGAGCTATTTGCAAGAAAAAACTGGAAAGCGCTTACATTGAAAACAGGCATATCGCTCACGGACATTCAGGACATTTTTGATATGATCGCGGCGCTCGATCCGAGACCCGGGCTTCGCTACGCACATGAGGAGCCTGGCTTTTATGTCGAGCCTGATATTTTCATCACGGTGAAAAACGGCAGCATTAAAGCGCAGCTGAACAGCCGTTCTTTCCCGGATATTCAGCTCCATAACAATTATCAGCCGCTGTTATCATCCGGATGCCGGGATACGGAAGCTTACCTGTCGGCAAAATACCAAGAATGGCGCTGGCTGCGCCGGGCTTTAACGCAAAGAAAACAAACCATCACCAGAATCATCAGCGTACTGACCGAACGTCAAAAATCTTTTTTTCTGACAGGAAGAAGCGGGATGAAGCCGCTGACGTTAAGAGAGGTCGCTGAAACGCTGGAGCTCCACGAATCAACGATCAGCCGGGCCATAAAAGGAAAATACGTGCAAACACCATACGGGCTGTACGATATGAAAACTTTTTTCTCGGCAAAAGCAGAATCATCAGGAGACGGGGATGCCTCCAATTATGCCGTCAAAGCCCATCTGGAATCATTCATCAGCGCAGAAGATAAAAGGAAACCGCTCTCAGACCAAAAATTGGCTGATATGTTATTCGACCAATATGACATTCGAGTATCAAGACGCACTGTCGCCAAATACCGTGATCAAATGAATATTCCGCCGTCCTCGGCGAGAAAACGATACAGCTGAACCTCCCCGCGACAAGTACGGGGAGGTTCTCCGCATTACGGGATCATCCATGAAAAAACATGGTGCTGCAAAAAGGTAATGATACAGACGAGCAGCAGCAAAAAGAGGCTGTGCTTAATGGTGAACCGAAAAAGATCTGCCTCCTTGCCCGCAAGACCGACAGCAGCGCATGCAACCGCAATGGATTGCGGAGAAATCATTTTTCCGGTGACGCCTCCTGATGAGTTGGCGGCGACAGAAAGTACCGGGTCCATGCCGACAGAAAGCGCCGTCACCTTTTGCAAGCCGCCAAACAAGAGATTGGCCGAGGTATCAGAGCCTGTAATAAACACGCCGAGCCAGCCGAGAACGGGCGAAAAGAAGGTGAACATCGCACCCGTCATCGCAAGCGTTAAACCTAACGTCGTGCTCATGCCGGAAGCGTTTGTCACATAGGCAAAACCGACGACAGAACCGATGGTTAAAATCGGCAGCGTTAATTCCTTTAATGTCTCCGCAAACGCTTCGCCCCACGCTTTCCATGGCATGTCCAAAACGAACTTGGCCATAATAGCGGCAATTAAAATCGCCGTACCCGCCGAACCGAAAAGCTCCAGCTTATACACCGCTTCGATCGGTGTGCCGTCCGCATGAAGAATCTGGTTGTTTACAAATGGAACAGGGGGCGAAAAGGTCAATGCTTTTCCGGAGGCATTCAGCCAGGAAAGCCACATCGAACTCCCGTCGTAGTGTCCTGTCAGCGCGGTCTTCACCTGCGGAATACCCCAAATGGAGATCATGGCCGTCAAAAGAAGGAACGGCGACCACGCTTTTAAAATGGCGGCGCCTCCGTACACCGTTTGCGCATCGTGATCAGAGGCGGCGGCTGATTCCCGTTCCGCCGCAAAGCGGAACGCTGTTTTCGGCTTCCAAAATTTCAGAAACACCGCAAGCGCACCCATGGAAACAAGCGCCGACAGCACATCCGGCAGCTCAGGCCCTAAAAAATTCGAGCTGGCATACTGCACGGCCGCAAAGGAAACGCCGGATACAAGAATCGCGGGCCATACTTCAAAGGCTTTCTTGAACCCGCTCATCAGAATGATTAAATACAGCGGAATAAAGACGGATAAAAACGGCAGCTGGCGGCCGACCATTTGGGAAATCTCCATTGCCGGTATGCCAGTCGGGCCCTCGACTGCGGTAATCGGGATGCCGATCGCGCCAAAAGCAACGGGCGCCGTATTGGCGATCAAGCAAATACCCGCGGCATACAGCGGATGAAAACCGAGTCCGACGAGCAAAGCGGCTGATATCGCGACAGGCGCGCCGAAGCCCGCGGCGCCTTCTAAAAAAGCCCCAAACGAGAAGGCGATGAGCAGCGCCTGCAAGCGGCGGTCATCGGTAATTGACAGCACTGAGCTCCGAATGATGTCAAATTGTCCCGTTTTGACGGTGATTTTATACAAAAAGACGGATGTGACAATGATCCAGCCGATCGGAAGCAGACCGTACACCGCTCCCTGCGAAGCAGACAGCACCGCTTTCTCCGCCGGCATTCCATAAACCAATACAGCAATCAAAAGCGAAACCCCTAAAGTCAAAAGCCCCGCTCTGTACCCCTTCATTCGTTTTACAGCAAGCGCCCAAAAAAAGAAAACAATCGGCACGAGCGCACAAGCGGCCGACAAAAGCAAGTTTCCCCCTACAGGCGCATACTCCTGTGTCCATTGCATCCCAAAAACCCCTCCCCGTATTATGTAAGCGATTACGATTTATGATAAGGTCATCAGATGACCGGGTTAACTAGCATTATATTTTGAAAAATTTGAAAGTTCAATACCTTTCTTGAATAAATTGTCTGAACCTGTTGGCAGAACGAAAAAAGAAGTATAATAGACGATAACATCAAGACTCACAGGTAACGAGGTGATACGCGTTGAAATATAAACAGATCAAAACGAAAAAAATATACGAGGAAATCGCAGACGCGCTGCTGGACAAAATTAAAGCAGGCGAGCTTAAGCCCGGCGAAAGGCTGGACTCCGTTCAGTCACTATCTGAGAGCTTTCAAGTGAGCCGCTCTGCGGTCAGGGAGGCGCTGTCAGCCCTGAAAGCGATGGGGCTCGTCGATATGAAGCAGGGGGAAGGCACGTACATTAAAGAATTTGAGCCGTCCCACATCTCTCAGCAGCTCTCATCGGCGCTCTTAATGAAAAAAGAGGATGTCAAACAGCTGCTTGAAGTCAGAAAACTGCTCGAACTCGGCGTCGCCGCCATGGCCGCCGAAAAACGCACAGAGGAAGATCTGAACAAAATCCATCAGGCGCTCATGGAGATGAAAGACATTGACGGAGACGAAGAACTGGGAGAAAAAGCAGACTTCTCCTTTCATATGGCGCTGGCGGAAGCTTCACAAAACGAGCTGCTCAAGCATCTCATGAACCATGTCTCCGCTCTGCTTTTGGAAACGATGAGAGAAACGAGAAAGATTTGGCTGTTCTCTAAAAAAACGAGCGTGCAGCGGCTGTACGAAGAGCATGAACACATCTACAACGCCGTCGCCTCCAGAGACGCGGCTAAGGCTGAAGGAGCGATGAAGGCGCATTTGACGAATGTTGAAGGGGTGCTTGGGGCTTATTTTGAAGAAAATGTGTGAAACAGCTGATTGGTGAAAGGGGGTATGATCAAATGCAGGCCGAATCCTTTTTTTCTGAAAACATCAGGAAAGCTCTTAACAATGATCCTCCGGGTGAATGGATGCCGGCCGTTCCGGATGAGTGCATCCGTCTGCATTCCGGCTATCCCGATCCTGCTCTCGTACCTTATGAGCAGCTGAAAAAAGCCGCTTCCGATCTTCTTGAAGAGGAACGTGATTTACCGCTTCACTACCTTGGGAGCCCGAGAATAACCGCATTAAAAAAGCAAATTCAAGATAGGCTGTCTGCCCGCGGTATTCATTCCTCAGATGACGAGCTGTTGATTTCATCAGGCGCTTGCCAGGCAATTGATCTGATTGCCCGGATACTCATTGACGACAAAACGGCCGTTGCCATTGAGTCTCCTTCATATATGGAGGCGCTGGAGATTTTTAAGAACTATACGCCGCATATCTTGAGCATTCCGTCAGACGAGGACGGCCTTCAGACAGATCAATTAGAAAACATGCTGGAGGTAAGAAAGCGCAAAGGGCTCGTCCTTCCGCGCCTTCTCTATACCATTCCAGCCTTTCAAAACCCCGCGGGAACCGCCATGTCAGCGAAGCGGAGAGCCCGCGTATTGCAGCTTGCCGAAACGTATGATTTTCTCATTTTGGAGGATGATGCATACGGAGAGCTCGGATTTACCGAAATTCCCCCGCCGCTGAAAGCCATGGATCAAGATCACAGGGTTCTGCACGTCGGTTCATTATCAAAGATCGCGGCACCGGGAATGCGGATCGGATGGATAACGGGGGCAAGTGAATTCATTACCGCGCTGTCATGGTTTAAAAAAGACTTAGACCACCCCTTTTCCCAGGCTGTGACCGCTGTATATTTAGAACAAACGGATTTCAATGAAAGGCTTGCCGTCATACGTGACACGTACCGAACCAAATGTGCCGCCTTACTATCAGCATTAACGCAATATGTCCCGGATTCCGTATCCTGGCACGTTCCGAAGGGCGGTTACTTTGTCTGGATAAAAGTTCCGGGGGCGGATACTTCAGCATTGCTGACTCAAGCCCTTTCTCAAGGCGTTTCGTTTGTACCCGGCAAGTACTTTTTCTTAGACCCGCAAGACGGAGCCGAATATCTCCGCTTATCGTTCAGTTACGCTGATAAAAACAGCATCGTCAAGGGCGTTCAAAAGCTGGGAAGTATTTTAAAACAGAATGTAGGAAGCTGAAAGAGGAGCCGTCAGAGCTTCTCTTTTTTATAGATAGAACATCCGCAAAAAGGAATTTCCCAGAAAACTCTTCCAATTTATCTTCAGAATAGTGTACGATATTCAAAGAGGTTTTCCTAAAAACAGGTCATCAGATGACCGGATCAATATAAAAGATGAAAGAGGGGTTCATCATGAAAGTCTCATTATTTGTCACATGCCTTGTGGATATGTTCCAGACCGATGTCGGGAAGGCGACGGTTGAGGTGCTGGAGCGGCTCGGGTGTGAAGTTGATTTTCCCGAGGGGCAGATTTGCTGCGGGCAGCCTGCGTATAACAGCGGGTATGTGACCGATGCGAAAAAAGCGATGAAGCGGATGATTGCCGCGTTTGAGGGGGCAGAGTACGTTGTCAGTCCGTCGGGTTCCTGCACGACGATGTTCCGTGAATATCCGCAGCTGTTTCAGGACGATCCGAAGTGGGCTGAAAAAGCGCAGCGGCTTGCGGACAAAACGTATGAGTTAACAGACTTTATCGTCAACGTCCTCGGGGTTGAAGATGTCGGGGCGGAGCTGCATAAAAAAGCGACATTACATACATCGTGCCACATGACAAGGCTGCTCGGCGTGTCAGAGGAGCCTATGAAGCTTTTAAGCCATGTAAAGGGGCTTGAGTTTACGTCTCTCCCCGGGAAGCATCAATGCTGCGGCTTCGGCGGTACGTTTTCGGTGAAAATGGCGCAAATCTCCGAACAGATGGTAGATGAAAAGGTTGCCTGTGTGGAAGACACGGAAGCCGAGGTGCTGATCGGAGCGGATTGCGGCTGTTTGATGAATATCGGGGGAAGGCTTGACCGGAAAGATAAACATGTCAGAGTGATGCACATCGCCGAAGTGCTGAACAGCAGATAACAGGCAGAAACAACAGAGGGGGTAAAATCATGGCGATGAAAATCGGTACAGCCGCTTTTAAAGAGCGGGTGTCAGAGGGAATAGATAATGAGTTTATGAGAGGAGCCGTTTCCGGGGCGCAGGAACGGCTGCGGACAAGGAGGCTCCAAGCGGCCGAAGAATTGGGAAACTGGGAGGAATGGCGTTCACATGCGGAAGAAATCAGGCAGCATGTGCTGAATAATCTCGATTTCTATTTGGAACAGCTGGCCAAAAACGTCGCCGAAAGAGGCGGACACGTTTTCTTCGCTGAAACGGCGGAAGAAGCATCCTCATATATTCGCGATGTGATTCAAACGAAAAATGGTAAAAAAATCGTCAAATCAAAATCCATGGTGACTGAGGAAATCAATTTAAACGAAGTGCTTGAGAAGGAAGGCTGTGAAGTGGTCGAAACGGATCTGGGCGAATATATCCTCCAGATTGACGACCATGACCCGCCGTCACACATCGTCGCGCCGGCCCTTCACAAAAACAAAGAGCAAATCCGGGACGTGTTTAAAGACAGGCTCGGCTACGAACAGACGGAAAAACCGGAGGAGCTCGTCATGCACGCGCGCGGTGTTCTGCGGAAAAAATTTCTCGAAGCGGATATCGGCATTACCGGCTGCAACTTTGCGATCGCCGATACAGGCTCGGTCAGCCTCGTCACAAATGAAGGAAACGGCCGTCTTGTGTCCGCCTTGCCGAAAACGCAGATTACCGTGATGGGAATGGAGCGGATCGTTCCGTCTTTTTCTGAATTTGAAGTGCTCGTCAGCATGCTGACGAGAAGCGCGGTCGGTCAGCGGCTGACAAGTTATATCACGGCGCTGACGGGGCCTCGGCAAGAGGGAGAAGCTGACGGCCCGGAGGAATTTCATCTCGTGATCGTGGATAACGGCCGCTCCCGAATTCTCGGAACGGAATTCCAATCCGTTCTGCAATGTATCCGCTGTGCC
This sequence comes from Bacillus sp. ISL-51, assembly GCF_018613535.1. Classification (GTDB taxonomy): domain Bacteria; phylum Bacillota; class Bacilli; order Bacillales; family Bacillaceae; genus Bacillus. Next base: position 94,334 of record NZ_JAGGQB010000003.1, on the reverse strand, counting down.
GCCTGCATCAATGTCTGCCCTGTATATCGGCACGTCGGCGGCCATTCGTACGGTTCGATCTATTCCGGCCCGATCGGCGCCGTCTTATCACCGCTTCTCGGCGGATATGACGATTTTAAGGAGCTTCCGTACGCATCGACCTTGTGCGCGGCCTGCACAGAAGCGTGTCCGGTAAAAATTCCGCTGCACGAGCTGCTGCTCAAGCATCGGCAAAACATCGTCGAAAAAGAAGGCAAAGCGCCGATCAGCGAAAAATTGGCAATGAAAGCGTTCGGACTCGGTTCGTCTTCGCCGTCCCTTTATAAAATGGGATCGAAATGGGCGCCGGCCGCCATGACGCCGTTTACGGAAGATGACAAAATTTCTAAAGGGCCGGGGCCGTTAAAAAGCTGGACGTCAATCCGGGATTTTCCGGCGCCGCATAAATCAAGATTCAGAGACTGGTTTGCAGATCGGGAAAACAAAAAGGGGGAAGAGTGATGGCGAAGGGAACCATTAAACAGCAAGAATCATTTTTAAACCGAATCGCCGAAAGCCTTGGCAGGGAGCGCCGAACAGAAGGCGTATCCGTCCCTGAGTGGAACTATCAGCCTCAATATAAAACACATGAAGGCTGCACGGCCGATGATCTTGTCACGATGCTGAAAGACCACTGCGTTAACATCCATACCGAGCTGATCGAAACGGATGCCGCCGGTCTTTATGACGCTTTACGCAGGCAGGTAAGCCGCTTTGAAGGAGGCCCTGTCATCATACCGAAAGACAGGCGGTTTGAAGCTTACGGTTTACAAGGGCTGCTTACAGAAGACTGGCCCGCTGAAGGGATTCCTGTTTGGGAATGGGATGCGGAACAAGGAGAGAAAAATATACAAAAGGCGGAACAAGCGAATGTGGGCATTACATTCAGCGAGATCGCGCTTGCGGAATCAGCTACCGTCGTTTTGTACGCTTCAGAAAATGCCGGGCGTTCCGTCAGTCTGCTTCCGACAACGTATATCGCGATTATCCCGAAATCTGTCCTTGTCCCGAGAATGACGCAGGCAAGTGATATCATCAAACAAAATATCGCAGACGGCGTCACCGTTCCTTCCTGCATTAACTACATTACAGGTCCGAGCAACTCAGCCGACATCGAAATGGATTTGGTCGTCGGCGTCCACGGTCCTGTAAAAGCAGCCTATATTCTCGTGACCGACCGATAGAATTAAAATACCCCGGCTTATGAAGACCGGGGTTTCTTACTTTAAATAAATGCGTTGATGATCATGATAAAACAGATGGCGCTGACAGAGATAATCGTCTCCATCGCCGTCCACGTCAGGAATGTCTCTTTTACCGTCATTCCGAAATACTCTTTAATGAGCCAGAAACCGGAATCGTTGACATGAGACAGAATCAGAGAACCCGCTCCTGTAGCTAAAACGAGCAATTCACTGCTGACGCCGGGCATCACAGAAGCGATCGGCGCAACAATGCCGGCCGCTGTCATCATAGATACAGTCGCTGAGCCTGTGGCGATGCGAATGACCGCAGCAATCGTCCAGCTTAAAAGCACGGGGGAGAAGCTTGAGTGCTTCGCCATATCCGCAATATAAGTGCCGACACCTGAATCGATCAGCACATTGTTAAAGGCGCCGCCGGCTCCGATCACAAGCAGAATGGAAGCGATCGGCCCCAAGCAGTCATTGCTGAATTTTAAAATGCTGTCCCTGTTAAAGCCTTGATAAAATCCGAGGCTGAAAAAGGAGTAAACCGTTGCGATCAAAAGTGCCGTAATAGGGTCACCGATGAATTTAAAAGCTTGATAGAGTGTGCTTTTTTCCGGCAGCACAATGTCTGCGAGCGTCGCCAGAAGCATCAGGATAACCGGTACCAGTATCGTAAACAATGTATTTGCGAATCCCGGAAGCTTGCGATTTTCATTCCGTTCGATAAATTGTTTTTTCAAAAGTTCAGGAACGGGTTTATGAATACGCTTACCAATCCATTTTCCGTAAAGCGGCCCCGCAATAATGGCCGTCGGAATGCCGACGATTAATGAATACAAAATCGTCTTTCCGACATTTGCGTGATAAATGCCGACTGCCGCCATCGCTGCAGGATGGGGAGGAACCAATCCGTGAACGACGGAAAGCCCCGCAAGCAGCGGAATCCCGATCGTCACTAAAGAAACGCCCGTTTCAATGGCGATCGTAAACAACAGCGGCACGAGCAATACAAAGCCGACCTGGAAAAAGACGGGAATCCCGACAATGAAAGCGACGGCCATCATCGCCCAATGGACGTTCTTTTTGCCGAAGCGGCCGATCAGGGTATGGGCGATCTGCTCCGCCCCGCCTGATTCAGTCATCATTTTTCCAAGCATCGTACCGAGGGCAAGCACAATCGCAAGAAGAGAAAGCGTATTGCCGAGCCCGGTTTTCATAGATGTGATAATATCCTGCATATTCATTCCGGCTGCGAAACCGACAAGAATGGATGTGATGAGCAAACTGATAAACGGATTTAACTTAGCGACCGTAATCAATAAGAGTAAAACGATAATAGCGGCAATGACAATAAACAGTAACATGGCCTTTTCACCCTTTCAAAGAAGAATTAACGGTTTTGTTTGAGCTGAAATTCACTGATGACGTCAAATTCATCCTTGAGCTTGTCATACAGCCGCTCGTATAAGTAAAACAGTTCAATATATGTTTCGCTGTTTTTGACATCCGGTTCATGGCGATGGGAAATTCTGATCCAGTCCTGCACATCCTCAATCCGTTCCATTTCGCCGAGGCTGTGTAAAGCGAGAACCGCAGCTCCGAGTGCCGATGCTTCATAACTTTCAGGAACGAGAACCTCCCGCCCCATTGTATCGGCCAAAATCTGTCTCCACAGCGGCGATCTCGCGAATCCTCCCGAAGCCCGCACGTCTTTTGCAGGGCCTGCCAAATCTCTCAAGGCGACACCGATGGAAAAGACGCTCATGATGACACCTTCCAGCACCGCTCTGATAAAATGCTCCCGTTTATGGCGCAGGCTGATGCCGAAAAACGTTCCGCGGGCATTCGGATTCCAAAACGGCGCGCGTTCCCCTGATAAAAACGGGAGAAATAACAATCCTTCAGAGCCCGCAGGCACTTTGTTCGCGATGTCAATCATTAAATCGTACGGGTCAACGCCCAGCCGCTTCGCCGTTTCGACTTCAGAAGAAGCGAATTCGTCACGCAGCCAGCGCAGCATAATGCCCCCGTTATTCGTCGGACCGCCGATGACCCAATGCTTGTCCGTCAGCGCATAGCAGAACGTCCGTGATTTTTCATCTGTCACCGGGGTATCCGTCACAGAACGCACCGCTCCGCTTGTGCCGATCGTAACGGCAACCTCACCTTTGCCGATCGCTCCTACGCCTAAGTTGGCAAGCACTCCGTCATTTGCGCCGACGATAAACGGTGTTTGTACATGAATGCCCATCCGCGCCGCGATCTCAGGCGCAAGCCCGCTCAGCTGATGAGTGGTCGGCACGATGTCCGACAGCTGGTCTTCACGAATGCCGGCAATCCGCAGTGCTTCTTCATCCCAAGTAAGCGTGTCTAAGCGGAATAAACCCGTTGCCGAAGCGATGGAATAATCCACGACATACGCCCCGAAAAATTGGTGCAGAATATATTCTTTAATACTGATGAATTTGGCGGCTTTCGCAAACGTTTCCGGGTCCTGCTCCTTCATCCATACAATCTTGGATAGGGGGGACATCGGGTGAATCGGCGTGCCGGTTCTTTTATAAATATCAAACCCGTTCATATCTTTCAGAATTCGTTTCGATTGCTCCGTACTGCGGTTGTCAGCCCAAATGATGCTTTTCGTCAGCAAGCCGCCGTTTTGATCGACAGCAATCAAAGAGTGCATGGCGGTGCTGATACCGATCGCAAGCAGATTGTCAGGGCTGCATCCGGATTTTGTGACGGCGCCCCTGATGCTTGCGATGACTGCTTCTAAGATGTGCTCAGGGTCCTGCTCGGCCCATGCCGGCTTTGGCTGTATTAAATCATAATGAACCGAATGCTTGGATAACATCTTGCCTTTTGGTCCAAACAGAACGGCTTTCGTGCTGGTTGTACCGATATCCAGACCGATAACAGCTTGGGTTTCTTTCATATAATATCCCGCCTAATCTAATGAATAATATGATAGATTCATAATGTATGCCCTTACAAAGTCAATTATAGGAATAATTTTTTTATAAATCAACGATAAGGAAGAAAAATTTTTTCACAAAATTGCCTTACATCCCGCTGTATCGGCATTTTGGCTTTTAAAAAATAAATCTTGAGAAAACGGTTACAAACGTTTGTGCGCGATCATTTTTCTGATTTTCTGCAGGTTGGAAAGCGTTTTTTCCTGCCTCAGGCGTGCCGTCGCGAAATATAACGTATCGATGACCGTCAGCTGGGCGAGCCTTGCGGACATCGCTTCCGTCCTGAAGGCCGTCTCCCTTGTTGATGTATATAACACCACGTCAGAAATCTGGGTGAGCGGCGATTTTTGGTAGCTGGTAATGCCGATCGTGCCGGCGCCGAGCGATTTGGCCGTTTTTACGGCATCGAGCACATCCTTGTTGCTGCCTGAATGGGAAATACCGATGACCACGCTGCCGGGACCGAGAAGCCCCGCTGACATCGCCTGAAAATGGGAATCGGTATGGGCAATGCAATTTAAGCCCGTGCGCATAAACTTATGATAGGCATCGGTGGCGATCAGTCCTGAGCCGCCATTTCCGTAAAACTCGATTCTGTCGGCCTGATGAATCAGCTCTACCGCTTTTTCTACGTCAGCGGGATCTAATAAATGAAAGGTATCCGTGAGGCCGGAAATATTCGTTCGGAAAACCTTCTGAATGATCACTTCAATATCATCATCCGGACTCATATCTTCATGCAGATGCTGCACCGGCTCCTGAACGATTTCCTGGGCAAGCGTGATTTTTAAATCCTGATAGCCGGAAAAACCGAGCCGCTTGCACAGCCTGAAGATCGTCGCTTCAGAGCTTTTTGTTTTTTCTGCCAGCTGAATGATGGACAGGTGAATCACATCTTTCGGTTCCTTCACGATATGGTCTGCAATGGCTCTCAATTTTGGAGATAAGCCTTTGCTGGCTGCTTGGATTTTCCCGATGCTACTTGTATGGACAGGGGTCATGCTAAAACCTCCCTACTCGAATGTAAACGCATACTTTTATGATATAGCAAGTTCTGTTATAAGGGAAACAGGTTTTTGCTTTCTTTACCACGTATTGAAGAAAAGAGAAAAGTATGGCGGGGACATCGTCTCAGTGAAACTTAATACACCCGCTTTTTATAAAAAGTGAGTGTTCTCAGAAAAGTGCCGGTGCCCAAGTTGCTGGCAGTGAGTCAAACTCTTTATGGTAAGCTGTCCTGTCACAGCTCAGTTTCTAGTGAGTTTCCAGTGCCTGAAGTTCTAGATAAAATGATTGATTCTTCAAATGGAATAACTTCTCTGTTCTCATCTATTCCGAAGGATAATAATACAATTGAACACATTGAAACTTATGAAGAACAACCTATGAATGATTCGTTATAAGTTGATCTAGATGTAAGTGAGGAGGTACCATCACATGAAGAGGTGTGCGAAACGAGCAGGCCTATTATGAGCAGTACTGACCTCCTAAGTTTTTCACTATTAGCAGTCAATTCATTATTAACTGCATTTATCAAAAGAGAGAGGTCATTTAGTCGGAGACCGCCTGAGAAACACAGTTCTAATCAAAATTTTTAATTTAAATCATTGTAGTTTAGCTTCTCAGAAAAACTTTAAATTAATATAATAATCTAATTGCTCTGAAACGCGTACCATACTTTATACTTTCAATGATTTTTAAAATCCAGGGAGGAAATTCACATGAAAGTAATTGCAATTGACTTAGATGGTACGCTGTTATCAGAGAACTTAACTATCCAAGAACAAGATGTAAGTGCCTTAAAGCTTGGACAAAAACAAGGGCATATTGTAACAATCGCTACAGGAAGGGCTCTATTTGATGCAATACACATCATCAATAAATATAATTTAAATTTTCCGATCATTGCTTCAAACGGAGCCCAAATTTATGTAGAAAACCAGGTTATATTCGAACATTTTATGGATTCAGATGTAATCCAGCCTATCATAACATGGTTAAATAAAGAGGAAATCTATTATCAGATTTACTTATCTGACAAAATTATCGTATCAAATCAGGGGATTCAGCAACTTGAAAAAGAACTTTACGATACAGTAATGGAAGAGCCTCATTTTAATCAAGAGGTGTTTTGGAATTCTATTAAAGCTCAAATACATCAATACGGGTTAGAGGAAATACCGGGTACAATTAACCCTAACGATTATCGTTATGTCATAAAATTTATGATAGTTTCGCCAAACCAAATAAAATTAAAAAAAGCAAAAGAATATTTTGGACAACTGAAGGAGTGTGTCGTAACTAGTTCAGGCGCATTCAATCTAGAAATCACAAGTGCGGGGGTAGATAAAGGAGCGTCATTGAATAAACTTTGTGAATATTATGAAATTGATGCAGAAAATGCAATAGCAATAGGTGACAATCTAAATGATCTGCCTATGTTTAATGTAGCAGGAATAGGGATAGCCATGGGAAATGCTGATAAGAGGCTTATTCAATTGGCTACTTTCAAAACGTTATCGAATTATGAGTGTGGTGTATCTTATGCTTTCGATCACTATATTCTAACTAAAGAAGAAGACCCTAAACCGCAGAGTATACAATCATGAGCCATTTTGTTAAAAGATGTTTAATTTATATTGTTGGATTGTTTGTTTTATCCTTAGGGGTTGTATGTATGATTAAATCTAATACTGGGATTGCCCCCTGGGATGCTCTAAATGTGGCTTTATCAGAACTAATTGGCCTTACAATTGGGTCATGGGTTTTCATTGTCGGAGGAATCCTTATCTTTATAAATAGCCTAATAAAAATGCGGTTTCCTAATCTGGCCGGTTTTATTCCGATTTTTATTATTGGAGTTTTTGTTGACCTTTTAAACTCAAAGATTCTTTCATTCTTAAAAACAGATGCTGTAATTCTTCAATGGAGTTTATTTTTGATAGGGTTATGTATATTGGCTATGGGAATCGCTATTTATTTAAGAGCATCTTTTCCTTCGATACCGAATGATGAATTAATGTTAGCTATTACTGAACGTACAGGTTGGGGTATTAATATTACAAAGACTATAGGGGAAGCTTTAGCTTTTGTACTTTCAATCATTCTTCAGGGGCCGATTGGGTTAGGAACCATCATTGTGTTGCTGTGTCTAGGGATATTAGTAGGTTTATTTGATAAACTATTACACAAGATGGGTAAGCCCCGTTCTATTTATAGTGAGGGACATAGTCAGGAAAGCGCACATTTTAATATACGCCATGATAAAGTCAATTAATTATGCTTATCCTTGATTTAGAGTATTTTTCCTTGGTGCTGTTTAGCGTAAAATCCTGATAACGCTGCCTAAGAAGGAGTAATAGTAATGACAAACATTACAGAGATAGCAAAGAAAGCGAACGTTTCTCGGACCACAGTATCTAGGGTTCTCAATAATCATCCTTATGTAAAACCTGAGAAACGAGACGCTGTTTTAAAAGCTATGAAGGAATTAAATTATGTACCAAATTTCAACGCGATTAACCTATCTAGGGGGAAGACAAATGTATTCGGAGTCATTGTTCCTAAAATCAACCATCCATTTTTCAGCAAACTAATTGCTGGAATAGGTGAAGAGTGTAATAAACATAATTATAGTTTACTTGTGCACCAGTCAAATAACGATCCCGAACAAGAACTGGAGTTTTTTAACAGATTAAAATACAAACTTATTGACGGTCTTATTTTAGGATCCTGTATAAGCCCCCATCACGTACTCGACGAGATATCTGGATTTGGTAATATTGTTTCCTGTGAAGCTTCTGCAAGCAAACAGGTTGCACATATATTTATTAATCATGAGTCAGGAATCAAAATGGCTATTGATCATTTGCGTAATCAAGGACATCAATCCATTGGTCTATGTATAGGAAATCCTAAGAGTGGTGTTGGCATAAGTCGAAAAAAATCATTTTTTCACTTTCAAAATGAATACGGCTTGAAATGGAGTTATAATTGGTACTTTGAAGAACAGTACACCATTGAGAATGGTATTGAAATAGCAAAATCATTTCTAAATAAGTCACCTCGTCCTACGGCAATGGTTGTAGGAAGTGATTATGTTGCTGCTGGGATTATTTATGAAGCGAAGAGGCAGGGAATACGAATACCTGAAGATCTGGCGGTTATAGGATTTGATAATCAGCCGATATCTAAGGTAATAGAACTTTCAACGATACATCAACCCATTAAAGAGTTGGGACAAACAGCAGCAAACTTATTATATAACTTAATTAATAACAAAGATGTCCCCAATATAAATAAGTTGGATCTAAAATTTATTAAAAGAAAGTCAACTTAAAAAGACCACTTTAAAGTGGTCTTTTTTGCTTAGTCTAGAATCAGCTCTGGGATAGGCGCTTTGAAATGAGTTCTTTTTTTCGTTTCATCTATAAAACTGAATGGCTTCATGGATAGGTTTTCAAGTTCATTTAAGAAATTACAAGCTTTTAATGGTACAAATGAAGTCATATTCCATACAACCTTCTCATTAAAACCTATAGCCCGAATATTATGCATAAGTCGATCAATTGTGTAAGATCCTGCTGCTACATACCCTTTTCCTTGATACCACAAATTATTTCCTTCAATTTTTTCTAAGGATTGGCCACACATGGAGTCTGTGTCAATGCGATCTGTCATTGCTATAATACCCTGAGAGCCAACAAGTTCTACAACTCGTCGTGCAATTTCTAAGTCTGCATGTTCACTATCAAAATTCATACAAATTGTTAATAAACCTTCTTTCGCGGCTCTCATCAAAGTGCCAGGAACTTCTCCGACAAGTGTGTTTATATTATCTAAGTTCCATTTATCTAATCGAGCATCTTTTAACCCCTCTAATCTATGTGCTCTTTCTTGGGGTGTTCTCCAGGTGTGTTTAAAATTGTTTGGCATATCATTAAACAAATGGTCTGTTAAAACAGCATCTGATCCAGCATAACTGCTGCGTTTTTGCGCTGTATCTATAACTTTCATTATAAGTCTAGAGGTTTCCTCTGGATATGCTTTTTGGAAGTGACCTAACGCCGGCTTTACTCCAGCCTCCACAAGTGTATCTACAATCCATTCTAAACTTGGATGTTCTTCAGTGATATATTTCTTTAGATAGGAGTTTTCAGTCATAGCATCTGGAGACAGTACAGTATAAATAAGACCATATTCTCCACAAGACGCGATCTTTTCCCATTCTTCTTTTAATGGTGCCCAATTCCCTCTTTCTGGTGTGCCTGCAAAGCTGGCCAATAATGGTCCTTCTAGTGAAATACCTAAAATATTACGGTAACGTCCTTTTCTCTATTGCTTATAGAATTCTTTCATAAAGACTACAAATTGGTCTAACTGGTTATGAGGAAGAAAGATAGAGGGTACACAGAAAATCCCTTCTAATTCAGCTAGTGTATTGATCTTTTCAATATCTAATTGATCTAAATTGCTAAAATCATAGTGACCGATTCCATGACAATGAAACTCTACCGGGAGAGATGGGACTAAATAAGAACCTGATTTCTTAAAAATCCCTTCTCCGCCAATTTCGAAGTTCAGCCATTCATTATTACTATAGGTTATATCAGCGATTTTCATTACTCCATTTGTTTCAAGGTAAGCTGGGCTATTAAATGATGTACTAGACTGCATAGGTAATTCCTCCTGGAAATGTTTATTTAGTATTCAGCGAAGACACATCATCATCTTAAAGTATGAAACGCGTACCATAACAACCCTTTATTTCTCATTTATTGTAAAAATATAGGTAGATTGTTTAACTTCCTATAGCATATCTTCTCATCATTATGATTTCTTTTTCCATTAAATCTTATCCATATTTACAAGCAGTGTACTTAATTGCAATAATTCCATTACTTTTAGTTTATGCAAAAGGAGCAATATTTTTATTCATCCAATCAAACATGACTAATTCATTCATATCCTGAAAATCTCCTTTAAAAATTCACACAACACTAGCTGTAACGCCACTAATGCTTCTAAACCCTTTTGTGTTACGCCAACTAGTGTTCCACATGAGTTTAGTTTGTGGAATTGGTTTCATGTCAATGGTTTTAAAAAAATTAGAGTATTATTCCTGATTTCTACATGGAATTTAGAAAAATAACTGGAGTTAAATTAAAAGAAAACTTTAAAGAAGTCTGCTTACTCCGATGGATCTTTATTTTATTCAAACTTATTAGAAATGAAATGAGGAAAGTCGCCAAGTTGAGATACTCCGAAATAAGAGTCAAAACCTTTAATATTTCTGCTATTTCTTTGTCGCTCAGTCCATATACCTTAGAAATTTTTTGTCGTTTTTTCTGTTCCATCAATTGATAAAAAGTACTGACTACTCCATGTGAAAGGGACTCAATCAACCCACAAAGGAATATAACCATGTTCAGTCATAATGTTTTATATAGGAATGAAAAGAAAACCAGCACGAAAATTGTGTATTGACTTTGAAAATAGAAGGCTGTATATTATGTTACTATATTCAGAAAATAAAAAAACAGCAGATTCAAACATAAAACACTGTGAACGGGAGCAGTAAAGGAATCCAGTCAGACACAGAGAGCCGCGGGGTGGTGCAACGCGGACTGATTATTCTTTGAACTCGCCCGGAAGTGGCAGGATGGAACGGAATTGTCGGAATATTCCCTATGTCCTAACGGCTGACCTTCGTTACCAGGTTCATAAGCTGGGTTCCGGATCTTTCGGAATCAACAAGAGTGGTACCGCGGTTGGCCTAAGGCACGCCGTCTCTTTTACCGAAGAGACGGCGTGCCTTTTTTATGTGTGAAAAAAGAAGAGGGCGTGTGATAGATGGATAAGGACAACAAACAAACGTTAAAACGGACGATGTCGTCCAGACACATTATGATGATGGCGCTGGGAGGAGCAATTGGAGCGGGGCTGTTTAAAGGCAGCAGCACGGCGATTGATGAAGCTGGGCCGGCCGTTTTATTGGCGTATCTGCTCGGAGGAATCATTTTGCTGTTTATTATGCAGGGTCTGGCCGAAATGGCCGTGCGAAACCGGAATGCAAGAACGTTCCGGGATTTGGTTCAGCAGTCTCTCGGCCCGTACGCGGCGTACTTTTTAGACTGGATTTACTGGAAAATGTGGGTGCTGAATATTGCCGCGGAGGCGGTAGTTGCCGCGATTTTTATCCAATATTGGCTGCCGGATTGCCCGATTTGGGTGCTTGCCCTGGTCATTTCCGTAGTGGTAACAGTCGTAAATATGCTTTCTGTGAAATTGTTTGCTGAGACAGAATACTGGCTCGCGCTCATTAAAATTACAGTGATTGTCTTGTTTATCTTATTCGGTATCCTGCTGTTATTTTTTTCATTCGGCGATCACACAGCAACGGGCCTGGCGCATTTAACGAGTCACGGCGGATTTTTCCCGCATGGAGCGGGCGGCGTCATTACGGCGATGCTTGTCGTTATTTATTCATATGGCGGTACGGAAATCATCGGCGTTACGCTGGCGGAGACGAAAAATCCCGAACAGGTCATTCCGAAGGCAGTGCGAGGAACATTGACGCGAATTGTCACTTTTTATTTGCTGCCGTTTTTTATTATCGTCAGCCTGATCCCTTGGAATCAAGTGAACAGCGCTCCGGAAAGCCCGTTTGTCATGGTGTTTAAAATGATCGGGATTCCCGGGGCTGACCATATCATGAACGCCGTCATTCTGCTGGCGATCATTTCATCCATGAACTCAGGGCTGTACGGCTCCTCCCGCGTATTATTTACGCAGGCGACGGACGGCCGGGTGCCGAAGATCTTTTCAAAGCTCTCAAAGAAAAAGGTTCCCGTTTACGCGATTTTAACATGTACATCGTTTTTGTATGTAGGCGTTCTGATTTCCTTATTTGCGGGCAGCCAAACCTTTAATTATTTAATGGGTTCCCTCGGTTATACCGTGCTGTTCATTTGGCTGATCATCGGATTCGCCCATTTGAAATCAAGAAAACATGTAACGGAGCAGCCGGCGTATTATGTAAAATGGTTCCCGTACACGACATGGTTTGCGGTGATTGCATTACTGGCCATTCTGGTCGGCGTCATTTTCACGACATCAATCATCATCACATGCATCACGGCAGCCATCTATCTGCTCATCACGGCTGCGTATGTTGTAAAAGGGAGACATCAATAAATAAAAAAACTCTTGCCCCTCGGCAAGAGTTTTTTAATGAACGGCCTTTTTTTCTGCGGCCAGAGCCGGTGTTTTCAGCTTCTTAGGTGTCATATTGACAAAGCAAATACTTGTGACGATCAAGAGAAGCCCGGCCAGAAGGCTGAAAGTCAGCGGCTCATGTAAAAAAATCGAGCTTACAACAATAGAGATCAGCGGAATGAGGAAGGTGTAAGAGGCAACCTTGCTCGCTTCCCCTGAACCGACAAGCGTAAAAAAGACAAGCCAGCCGAGTGCGATGACAAATACCGAAATAAAAAGAAGGCTGAGGATAAACGGAGCTGTCCATTGAATCGCCGACCAGCTTTCCGTAAATTCTCCGGAGCTGACAAGCAGCACGCCGCCGATGAGAAGCTGAAGAGCGACCATCCAGATGGAATCGACGCGGCTTCCCGTTTTTTTCACAAATACCGTGCCGAGCGCCCAGCTGACCGCTGAACCGAGTGCCAAGAGGATGCCTATAAAGGAAATATGCCCTCCGAAGCCGGCAGCGCTGATGACGGCCACCCCGGCAAATCCGAGCACAAGCCCGGCGATTTTCAGCGCAAACATCGATTCCCCAAGCCACAGCCAAGAAAAAATGCCCATCAAGACAGGCTGAAAGAACACGATAGCAGAAAATAAACCTGCCGGCAGGTAATTCAGGCCGATCGTTTGCAAGCCGTAAAATAATGTAATATTTAAAATGGCAGAAACAAGATAGATCGGCCACGTTTCTTTAAACCTCAGCTTGCTGAAACGGGGCAGCGCGACAATCAGCAGCAGCAGCCCGCCGATAAGCGTCCGAATCCCGGCGAACAGCAGGGGCGGGGAATAGGCGAGCGCCGCTTTTGACAGCGGCCAGTTAATCCCCCATACGGTGACTAAAAACGCGAGCAGAAGAGCCGTCTGTATTTTAGTAGGCTGTTTCACTTCGTTCACTCCTTGTAGAACAATTCCATCATATGATACGGTAATCAGGAAGATAAATAAAATGAATCTTTTTTATAAGGAGTATAAGTAAAACATTATGACGATCACACAGTTACGGGTTTTTGTCAAAATAGCAGAAACGGGAAGCTTCACAAAAGCGGGGCAGGCGCTGAACATGACACAGCCTGCTGTCAGCCACGCGGTCTCGGCGTTCGAATCCGAGCTCGGCGTCAAGCTGATCATCCGTGACCGCCGAAACGGCTTAATGCTCACAGATACAGGGAAAAAAATCCTCGTTCATATCAGGGAGGTGCTCAAAGGCACCGAAAAAGTCGAACAGCTGGCCGCCGCAGAAAAGGGGCTGGAGCAGGGAACGATTCACATCGGCACATTTCCGGCCGCTTCCGCTTATTTTATGCCCAAGCTCATCAGCGTGTTTAAGCAAAGATATCCGAAGCTTGAGCTGGTGCTCCATGAAGGAACGGCGGACGAAGTGAAGGAATGGCTTCATTCCCGCGTGATCGATGCCGGTATCCTGCTTTTTCCGACGGAAGACATGGATTATCTGCTGCTGAAAAAAGACAAAATGGCAGCGGTCATGCACAAAGATCATCCGCTGTGCACCCGTTCATCCGTGACGATAAAGGATTTGGACGGCGAACCGATGATCGTATGCGACGGCGGTTACACATCCCCGTTTGCAGGCCTGTTTAAAAAAGCCGGCGCCGAGCTTTGCGCCGCCTTTACCGTTTTTAATGTCAGCACATCTATTAATATGGTCCGGGAAGGCTTAGGTTTGGCGATTTTATCAGAAATATCAATGGCCGGCACTCCGCTTCCGGATGAAGTGGTGATCAAAGAGTTTACGCCGGACGTATTCAGGGAGGTGCAGCTGGCCGTTCCTTCTATAAAAGACGCATCGCTTGCCGCCAAGCTTTTTGTTGAGATCGCCGAGGAGCTGTTCATCCATGAGAAAACCGCCGCTGAATGATTGTTCGAATTTCATCGAATCAATTTCTTTAATTCACGGCAAGAGCTGTGGTAAGGTGTGATATCACACTAAACCATAAAGGAGAAAACGATGGCTGAACATACATTAAAAGATACTGCGTTTTCCGTATTAAATTTGTCTCCGATCGTGCAGGGAGGAACGGTTGCCGAATCGTTCCGCAATAGCATGGATCTGGCCCGCCGCGCCGAAGAATGGGGCTATAACCGCTATTGGCTGGCGGAGCATCATAATATAGAAGGCGTCGCAAGCTCGGCGACGTCCGTGCTGATCGGGCATATCGCCGGCGGTACGAAAAAAATCCGCGTCGGCTCAGGCGGTATTATGCTGCCGAACCACTCGTCACTTGTCATCGCCGAGCAATTCGGCACCCTTGAAACGTTATACCCGGGGCGGATTGATCTCGGGCTCGGGCGCGCGCCGGGAACGGATCAATTAACGGCAAGAGCGTTAAGACGAAATGTTAACAGCGGGGAGGATTTCCCTGAGCAGCTTGAGGAACTGAGAAATTACTTTAAGCCGTCAGGCAATGTGCGCAATCAAGTCCGCGCCATCCCCGGCGAAGGGCTTGACGTGCCGATTTGGCTGCTTGGTTCAAGCGGATTCAGCGCCCGTCTTGCCGGAGAGCTGGGGCTTCCGTTTGCATTTGCGGCCCACTTCTCGCCGAAAAACACGGTGCCCGCATTAGAACTGTACCGCAGCTCATTCCGCCCGTCAGACGTGCTGGATAAACCGTACGCGATGGTCGGTGTCACCGTCATCGCGGCAGATACGGATGAAAAAGCGGATTATTTGGCGACATCACATTACCAAAGATTTTTAGACCTCGTCCGCGGAACGCCGAACCAGCTCAAGCCGCCTGTAGAAGATATGGATCAAATCTGGTCGCCGTATGAAAAAGCGATGGTCGATGATCAGCTCAGTTCAACGATCGTCGGCGGGCCGGATAAAGTAAAGGAAAAGCTGGAAAGCTTTATTCGGACGACGCAGGCAGACGAAATCATGGTGAATTCAGAAAGCTTTGAGCATGCTGACAGAATGCGTTCGTTTGAAATCATCGCAAATATAAAAAACAGCTGATATGAAAAAAAGCAATGTGTACGGAGCTCCCGTCACATTGCTTTTTTTACTCCCCAATCTGCTTAACAGAATTCCTAATAATCAATTCCGGTTCATACACCACATCTTCCTGCTTCGGCTTTTTATGCTCTAAGCAGTCAATGACATACTTCGCCGCCGCTTTCCCCATAATCGATTTCGGGTGCTTTACGGAGGTAAGCTTCACCTCGGAAATTTGGGCGAAATGAGAGTCGTCGTAGCCGATGACAGACACATCATCAGGCACCTTTAACCCTGACTCCCTCAGTAAATTAATCGTTCTCAGCGCGATTTCGTCGTTATAACAAAGAATCGCCGTCGGATAAGAACCGCTGTTTTGTTCAAGCGTGCGTTTGATTTTTTCAAGCAGCACGGTTTCTTTTTCTTCTGTCGTGAAAGTCACGATCATGTCGGGAGAAGGAAACAGCCCCCGCTCCCGGTGCGCCTGCAGGTAGCCGTTCATCCGTCTGACGCCCTGTGTGTCATCGGCTTTAAAGATGCCCATGATGTGAGAGTGGCCGAGGGACATCACATATTCAGCCGCCATCATGCCGCCTTTCACATCATTGACGGAAAAGCTTGGCGCTGCAAGCTCCGAATACGAAGCGTTAATCATGGCAAACGGAATGCCGTTTTTCTCAAGATTAAGATAGTAGCCGATATTCGGCGTTTGCAGGG
This sequence comes from Bacillus sp. ISL-51, assembly GCF_018613535.1. Classification (GTDB taxonomy): domain Bacteria; phylum Bacillota; class Bacilli; order Bacillales; family Bacillaceae; genus Bacillus. Next base: position 78,219 of record NZ_JAGGQB010000003.1, on the reverse strand, counting down.
CGCTTTTTGTAGGCTCGACAATCAGTCCGTCGATATTTTTGGACAGCAGATTTTCGAGGCCTCTTCTTTCGCTTTCTGTATTGTTGTTAGTGCTGGTCAGCAGCATCGAGTAGCCCTGCTCGCTTAAATAAGATTCGATTCCCCTGATGATGCTCGGGAAAATATAGTCTGATATGTAGGTTGTAATGACACCGATCGTTTTGTTTGAATGTCTGGCTGATTTTGCCGAGCGTGAAGCGACAAAGGTTCCCCCGCCCTGAACGCTGTAAAGCAGCCCTTGCGAGACCAAATCCCCGATCGCTTTTCTGATCGTATGGCGGCTGACGCCGAACTGCTGCATCAGCTCATTTTCCGTAGGCAGCTTTTGATCAGGCTGTATTTTGCCTTGATTCAGCCAGGAACATATTTCTTCTTTTACTTGAGCATATTTCGGTAGCATATGAATTCCTCCAAAATGTATACGGACAAATTTCAGTATAACATAGTAAGCCCTTTCATAAAATGATAAAAATAATTGACAGAAAGTGAAAAACTGCTTATTCTTTATTTGTACGTACTAATTAAGCTGATTTTTACTTAAAATTCTTAATAAGTACGTACAATTATGGCGGTGTATGAAAAAAGGAACACGGCGCCGGCACTGTAATATGTAAGCGTTTTTATTCCATTATTAGCGGGAGGGTAAATGACATGAAAAATCACCCGGCACCAATTGATTCAAATGTACCTGTTACTCGGCAGCATTCCATGGGATTTGTCATTCTCATTTCTTGTGCGGCCGGACTAGGAGGTCTTTTGTACGGTTACGACACAGCGGTGATTTCCGGCGCGATCGGCTTTTTAAAGGAGCTGTACCGCCTGAGTCCTTTCATGGAAGGACTCGTGATTTCAAGCATTATGATCGGCGGCGTTTTTGGCGTCGGTATTTCCGGTTTTTTGAGTGACCGCTTCGGACGGAGAAAAATCCTGATGGCGGCAGCGCTTTTGTTTGCGGTCTCAGCGGTCGTCTCGGCGCTTTCTCAAAATGTTTCTTCCTTAATTATCGCGAGGATCATCGGCGGCTTGGGAATCGGAATGGGCTCCTCGCTTTCTGTCACGTATATCACCGAAGCCGCCCCGCCGGCCATACGGGGCAGCCTGTCCTCGCTGTATCAGCTGTTTACGATATTAGGAATCTCCGGCACTTATTTTATTAACCTTGCCGTCCAGCAATCAGGCTCATATGAATGGGGTGTGCACACCGGCTGGCGGTGGATGCTCGCTTATGGTATGGTTCCGTCCGTCATCTTTTTTATCGTCCTGCTTGTGGTCCCGGAAAGCCCGCGCTGGCTGGCGAAAGCGGGGCGGACGAAGGAAGCCCTCTCTGTATTGACGCGTATTAATGGAGAAACAGTTGCGAAAGAAGAAATCAAACAAATAGAAACTTCTTTACAATTAGAAAAAATGGGATCGCTGTCCCAGCTGTTTAAGCCGGGTCTGAGAAAAGCGCTGATCATCGGCATCCTGCTGGCCCTGTTCAACCAGGTCATCGGAATGAACGCGATTACGTATTACGGACCGGAAATCTTTAAAATGATGGGCTTCGGCCAGAATGCAGGATTTGTAACGACCTGCATCGTCGGTGTCGTAGAGGTGATCTTTACCGTTATTGCGGTCCTTTTAGTAGATAAAGTCGGCCGGAAAAAACTGATGGGCGTCGGTTCGGCCTTTATGGCGCTGTTTATGATATTGATCGGCGCGTCCTTTTATTTTCAGCTGGCCAGCGGGCCTGTGCTCGTCATCATTATTTTAGGGTTCGTTGCCGCTTTCTGCGTTTCAGTCGGGCCGATTACATGGATCATGATTTCAGAAATCTTTCCGAATCATCTCCGCGCCCGAGCCGCCGGCATCGCGACGATCTTCTTATGGGGGGCAAACTGGGCGATCGGCCAGTTCGTGCCGATGATGATCAGTGCATTCGGCCTCGCCTATACTTTTTGGATATTCGCCGTCATTAACGTCCTCTGTTTTTTGTTTGTCGTGACGATCTGTCCGGAGACTAAAAACAAATCCTTGGAAGAGATAGAGAAGCTCTGGGTAAAATGAAAGCGTTTTAATGAAGGAAGTCCCCTTAAGCCTGCCGCAGCGGGCTTCTCTCTGTCACCTTTTTATCATATTTGTATATAATAACTTTATAAAGGAGATACTGGTAAAATCTGCGAAGAATGTCGAGGAATTAGCCTTTAACAGTTGAATTAACAATGTCACCCTGTTAAAATAATTAAAGAAAGCAGACATAATTTTTTTTGGCTATGATGGGACGTTTTTTGTCATAGCGGGACATTTTCTGTCCAGTATGAATAGGAAGGAACGTTTGAGTCATGAACCAGTTAATACAAGCTCAAAAAAAATTATTGCCTGATCTTTTGCTTGTGATGCAAAAAAGATTTGAAATCTTGCAGTATATCAGGCTTACTGAACCAATCGGCCGCAGAAGTCTGTCAGCCAGCCTCGGATTGACCGAGCGCGTGCTCAGAAGCGAGGTTCAGTTTCTGAAAGAACAGAATCTCATTGATATTAAAACAAACGGCATGACACTGACGGAAGAGGGCTATTCACTGCTTTCGATTCTGGAAGATACGATGAAGGATGTTTTAGGATTGACGCTTTTGGAAAAGACATTAAAGGAGCGGCTTAATCTGAAAGACGCCATTATCGTTTCCGGAGACAGCGACCAATCTCCTTGGGTTAAAAAAGAATTGGGGAGAGCGGCCGTCGCATGTATGAAAAAGAAATTTTCAGGAAAAAATATCGTCGCTGTAACCGGCGGTACGACAATTGAAGCTGTCGCTGATATGATGACGCCGGATTCAAAAAACCGCGAGCTCCTGTTTGTGCCGGCAAGGGGCGGTTTAGGCGAAAACGTCAAAAATCAGGCGAACACCATATGCGCACATATGGCAGAAAAAGCTTCAGGCACTTATCGGCTTTTGTTTGTTCCGGGACAGCTGTCACAAGGGGCCTATTCATCTATTATTGAAGAGCCTTCCGTAAAAGAGGTGCTCAACACCATTAAATCAGCGAGTATGCTGGTTCACGGAATCGGTGAAGCTAGAACAATGGCGGAGCGCAGAAACACGCCTCTGGAAGATTTGAAGAAAATAGATGACAACCGCGCGGTGACAGAAGCATTCGGCTACTACTTTAACGCGGATGGCGAAGTCGTCCATAAGGTGCATTCAGTCGGAATGCAGCTCGATGACATCGACGAAATTCCCGACATTATCGCGGTAGCGGGCGGATCATCAAAAGCAGAAGCGATCGAGGCTTATTTCAAAAAGCAGCGAAACACGGTTCTCGTCACGGACGAAGGAGCCGCAAAGAAGTTATTAAGGGATACCAGTCCCTCAATATAAATATCTCTCACTTATTTAAAGGAGGAAACAATCATGGCAGTAAAAGTCGGTATTAACGGTTTTGGTCGTATTGGACGTAACGTATTCCGCGCAGCATTAAATAATCCTGAAGTTGAGGTCGTAGCGGTTAACGATTTAACAGACGCTAACATGCTCGCTCACCTTTTACAATATGATTCTGTACACGGAAAATTAGACGCTGAGGTTTCAGTTGACGGTAACAACCTTGTTGTTAACGGTAAAACAATTGAAGTTTCTGCTGAGCGCGATCCTGCGAAACTCAGCTGGGGCAAACAAGGCGTTGAAATCGTAGTTGAATCTACTGGTTTCTTCACAAAACGCGCAGACGCTGCAAAACACTTAGAAGCTGGCGCGAAAAAAGTAATCATTTCTGCACCTGCTAACGAAGAAGATATCACAATCGTTATGGGTGTTAACGAAGATAAATACGATGCGGCTAACCATGACGTTATCTCTAACGCATCTTGCACAACAAACTGCCTTGCGCCGTTTGCTAAAGTACTTAACGATAAATTCGGCATCAAACGCGGTATGATGACAACTGTTCACTCTTACACGAACGATCAGCAAATCCTTGATCTTCCGCACAAAGACTACCGTCGTGCGCGTGCAGCAGCTGAAAACATCATTCCTACATCAACTGGTGCTGCAAAAGCAGTTTCTCTCGTTCTTCCTGAACTGAAAGGCAAACTGAACGGCGGAGCTATGCGTGTCCCGACTCCAAACGTTTCTCTTGTTGACTTAGTTGCTGAACTGAACCAAGACGTAACGGCTGAAGACGTAAACGCAGCTCTTAAAGAAGCGGCTGAAGGAGATCTTAAAGGAATCCTTGGCTATAGCGAAGAGCCATTAGTTTCTGGCGATTACAACGGAAACAAAAACTCTTCTACAATCGATGCTCTTTCTACAATGGTTATGGAAGGCAGCATGGTAAAAGTAATCTCTTGGTACGATAACGAAAGCGGCTACTCTAACCGCGTTGTTGACCTTGCAGCTTACATCGCGAAACAAGGTCTTTAATTCATAGCTCCCTGAAAGGGCCGGACTTGGTTCTTTCGGACAGAAACGCTATAATGAAAGCGGACAAGGGAAGGGGACGGACTCCCTTTCCCTTTTTCCATGAGGACCTGCTTTCAGAGAACGCCGGAATTGGTGAAGAACGCTCGCGTTTTGCATCTGTGCGGCACTTTCGTTTCCGGGCCGCCTGCCCAGGCTCCGAAGACGATCTGCCCCGTGCCGACAGCTGCAATCTGCCCCGCGGCGGAACGCATCATAAGGCGGTTTCACGTTTTTCGTGCTATGTAAACCATTTTGAAGGAGGATCTCCTAAGGCATGAATAAGAAAACAGTAAAAGACATCGACGTAAAAGGCAAAGTCGTATTCTGCCGCGTTGACTTTAACGTTCCAATGAAAGACGGGGAAGTAACAGACGATACTCGTATCCGCGCTGCGCTTCCAACCATTCAATACCTTGCAGACCAAGGCGCAAAAGTCCTTCTGGCAAGCCATTTAGGCCGTCCGAAAGGCGCAGCTGCAGAGGAGCTTCGTTTAACTCCTGTCGCTGCACGCTTAGGCGAACTGCTCGGAAAAGAAGTGAAAAAAGCGGATGAAGCTTATGGCGATGCTGTAAAAGCAAAGATTTCTGACATGAAAGACGGAGACATTCTCGTATTAGAAAACGTACGCTTCTACCCTGGTGAAGAGAAAAACGATCCTGAGCTTGCAAAAGCATTCGCTGATCTTGCAGATGTATATGTCAATGACGCTTTCGGTGCTGCCCACCGCGCGCATGCATCTACAGCAGGAATCGCTGAACATCTGCCGGCCGTTGCAGGGTTCTTAATGGAAAAAGAGCTTGATGTTCTCGGCAAAGCCGTTACAAATCCTGAGCGCCCGTTTACGGCGATCATCGGCGGAGCGAAAGTAAAAGACAAAATCGGCGTGATCGAAAGCCTGCTTGATAAAGTGGACAACCTGATCATCGGCGGAGGTCTTGCTTACACATTCGTCAAAGCCCTCGGATATGAAATCGGTAAATCTTTGCTTGAAGAAGATAAAATCGAGCTCGCGAAATCATTCATGGACCGTGCGAAAGAAAAAGGCGTGAAATTCTATATGCCTGAAGATGTATTGGTTGCGGATGATTTCTCTAACGACGCAAACGTAAAAATGGTGCCGGTTTCTGAAATTCCAAGTGATTTAGAAGCGATTGATATCGGAACGAAAACACGCGAAACGTATGCTGATGTTATCAAAAACAGTAAACTTGTCGTGTGGAACGGACCGATGGGCGTATTCGAAATCGACTTGTTCGCTCAAGGCACAAAAGCTGTGGCTGAAGCGTTGGCAGAGGCAAAAGATACATACTCTGTCATCGGCGGAGGAGATTCTGCGGCAGCCGTTGAAAAATTCGGCCTTGCTGACAAAATGAGCCACATCTCAACAGGCGGCGGCGCTTCCCTTGAATTTATGGAAGGCAAAGAGCTTCCAGGGGTAGCGGCGCTGAACGATAAATAAAAACTGCTATAAGGAAGTGGAACAGATGAGAAAACCAATTATAGCCGGTAACTGGAAAATGAACAAAACACTCGGCGAGGCTGTCAGCTTCGTTGAAGAAGTGAAATCTTCCATTCCAGCAGCAGACAAAGCGGAAGCCGTTGTTTGCGCGCCAGCGCTTTTCTTAGAAAAGCTGACTTCTGCTGTTAAAGGAACTGACTTAAAAGTCGGCGCCCAAAACATGCACTTTGAAGAAAACGGTGCGTTCACAGGTGAAATCAGCCCGGTCGCTCTGAAAGACCTTGGCGTGGACTACTGCGTCATCGGCCACTCTGAGCGCCGTGAAATGTTCGCTGAAACTGACGAAACTGTCAACAAAAAAGCGCATGCCGCGTTCAAACACGGTATCGTGCCGATCATCTGTGTAGGTGAAACGCTTGAAGAGCGCGAAGCCGGCAAAACAAATGATCTTGTTGCCGATCAAGTGAAAAAAGGCCTTGCGGGTCTTTCTGAAGAACAAGTTGCAGCTTCTGTTATTGCTTACGAGCCAATCTGGGCAATCGGAACAGGCAAATCTTCAACTTCTAAAGATGCAAACGACGTGTGCGCGCATATCCGTCAAACCGTCGCTGAAAGCGTCAGCCAGGAAGCAGCTGACAAGCTCCGCATTCAATACGGCGGCAGCGTAAAGCCTGCAAATATTAAAGAGTATATGGCAGAGTCCGATATTGACGGTGCTTTGGTCGGCGGCGCAAGCCTTGAACCGCAGTCATTCGTTCAATTATTGGAGGAAGGTCAATATGAGTAAAAAACCAGCTGCACTCATCATTCTTGATGGGTTCGGATTACGCAATGAAACAGTCGGAAACGCAGTCGCACAAGCGAAAAAACCGAATTTCGACCGTTATTGGAACCAATACCCTCATCAGACGCTGACCGCTTCAGGCGAGGCTGTCGGACTGCCGGAAGGGCAGATGGGGAACTCCGAAGTCGGCCACTTAAATATCGGCGCCGGACGTATTGTGTACCAAAGCTTAACACGCGTGAACGTTGCCATCCGTGAAGGGGAATTTGAACGCAATCAAACGTTCCTTGACGCGATCAGCCACGCGAAAGAAAACAACAAAGCGCTTCACCTGTTCGGCCTTCTGTCTGACGGAGGCGTACACAGCCATATCAATCATTTGTTCGCGCTGTTAAAGCTTGCGAAAAATGAAGGGCTGACGAAGGTGTATATTCACGGTTTCCTTGACGGCCGCGATGTAGGCCCGCAAACAGCGAAAACCTACATTCAGCAGCTGAATGAGCAAATCAAAGAGATCGGTGTCGGCGAAATCGCCAGCATTTCCGGACGCTACTATTCCATGGACCGCGACAAACGCTGGGACCGTGTGGAAAAAGCGTACCGCGCAATGGCGTATGGCGAAGGCCCGTCTTACAAGAGCGCGATGGATGTAGTAGACGATTCTTATGCGAACGGCATTCATGATGAATTCGTCATTCCGTCCGTCATTACAAAAGAAAACGGTGAACCTGTTGCGACAATTCATGACGGCGATTCTGTGATTTTCTATAATTTCAGACCGGACCGCGCCATCCAGATTTCCAACACGTTTACCAATAAAGATTTCCGCGACTTTGACCGCGGGGAAAACCATCCGAAAAACCTGCATTTCGTCTGCCTGACTCATTTCAGTGAATCAGTTGACGGATATGTAGCTTTTAAACCGGTAAACCTTGATAATACGGTCGGTGAAGTATTATCACAGCACGGATTAAAACAGCTTCGCATCGCGGAAACCGAAAAGTATCCGCACGTCACGTTCTTTATGAGCGGCGGCCGCGAAGAAGAATTCCCGGGTGAAGAGCGCCTCCTCATTAACTCGCCGAAGGTTGCAACATATGACCTGAAGCCTGAAATGAGCGCGTATGAAGTGAAGGATGCCCTTGTAAAAGAAATCGCGGCTGACAAGCATGACGCGATCATCCTGAACTTTGCAAACCCTGACATGGTCGGCCACTCCGGAATGGTCGAACCGACGATTAAAGCGATTGAAGCAGTGGATGAATGCTTAGGCGAAGTGGTTGACGCCATTATCGCTAAGGGCGGACACGCCATCATTACCGCTGATCACGGTAATGCAGACGTTCTGATTACAGAATCCGGCGAACCGCACACTGCCCATACGACAAACCCAGTCCCTGTCATTGTGACAAAAGAAGGCGTGACTCTGCGTGAAGGCGGAATCCTAGGCGACCTTGCACCAACGTTATTAGACCTTCTCGGTGTTGAAAAACCGAAAGAAATGACTGGAACATCTTTGATTCAAAAATAATTGTAGAAATCAAAAGGAGAGACAAACACATGCCATACATTGTTGATGTTTATGCACGCGAAGTATTAGACTCCCGCGGCAATCCAACAGTTGAAGTTGAAGTATATACAGAAACAGGAGCATTCGGCCGCGCTTTAGTTCCAAGCGGTGCTTCTACAGGTGAATACGAAGCAGTTGAGCTTCGTGACGGCGACAAAGACCGTTACCTTGGAAAAGGCGTGTTAACTGCGGTTAACAACGTAAATGAAATCATTTCTCCAGAGCTTCTCGGCTTTGACGTAACAGAACAAAATGCAATCGACCAGCTTTTAATTGAGCTTGACGGTACTGAAAACAAAGGCAAGCTTGGCGCTAACGCAATCCTTGGCGTATCTATGGCTGTTGCCCGCGCTGCTGCTGATTTCTTACAGATTCCTCTTTATCAGTATCTTGGAGGATTCAACTCAAAAACACTTCCTGTACCGATGATGAACATCGTAAACGGCGGAGAGCATGCTGACAACAACGTAGACATTCAAGAATTCATGATTATGCCTGTAGGCGCGCCTAACTTCCGTGAAGCGCTTCGCATGGGCGCTCAAATCTTCCACAGCCTGAAATCAGTTCTTTCTGCTAAAGGAATGAACACAGCTGTAGGTGATGAAGGCGGATTCGCTCCAAACCTTGGTTCTAACGAAGAAGCTCTTCAAACAATTGTTGAAGCAATCGAAAAAGCCGGCTTCAAACCTGGCGAAGAAGTCAAACTTGCAATGGATGCTGCATCTTCCGAGTTCTACAACAAAGAAGACGGCAAATACCATCTGTCTGGCGAAGGCGTTGTGAAAACATCTGCTGAAATGGTTGACTGGTACGAAGAAATGGTTTCTAAATACCCAATCATCTCTATCGAAGACGGTCTTGACGAAAACGACTGGGAAGGCCATAAGCTTCTTACTGAGCGTCTTGGCAAAAAAGTTCAGCTTGTCGGTGACGACCTTTTCGTTACAAACACGAAAAAGCTTGCTGAAGGTATCAAAAACGGCGTAGGCAACTCTATCCTGATCAAAGTAAACCAAATCGGTACATTGACTGAAACCTTCGATGCAATCGAAATGGCGAAACGCGCAGGCTATACTGCCGTTATCTCTCACCGTTCAGGTGAAACAGAAGACAGCACAATCGCTGACATCGCTGTGGCAACAAACGCAGGCCAAATCAAAACAGGTGCTCCGTCACGTACGGACCGTGTTGCGAAATACAACCAGCTTCTTCGCATCGAAGACCAGCTGGCTGAAACTGCTCAGTTCCACGGTATCAACTCTTTCTATAACTTGAATAAATAATCAAAGACTGCCGAGATATTCTCTCGGCGGTTTTTTTTATAGTCCCGGGATATTCCCCTCCTTTTTGATCAGCTTCATTTGGTCATTATTATTCATTTTTCTCCTTTTTAAAGGAATCATTACGATTCGATCGAAAGGAAAAGGAGTTAATAAGAGGAGGGATTTTGATGAAATTTGCATTCATGTCAGCGGCCATAGCCGCAAGTGTCATATGGGGAGCGACAGCAGGGCCGCTGTACGAAACCCATGCTCATTCCAGAGGTATGGAGCCGGTTTTTGATGCTGATCGTGCATTAGAAACCATTTATGATCTAAGTGAAACGATCGGACCGCGTGAAACAGGGACTGATAAAGAAAAGGAAGCAGCTGAATATGTATCAAATCGGCTGCGGGCTGAGGGTGCCGCTGTCCGGGTACAGCCATTTCAATTAAAAAGATATTTTTCAGGCTCTGTCACGGCAGGCGATCATGAATTTCCGATTCGGTCAGCAGATAAATCCGCTGTAGAGAATGAGGTGAAAATAGACGCCCCCGTCTATAATGGTGACTGGGGATTAAGCGATGATTTAATAGGAGCCAAAGGAAAGATTGCGGTTATACGTGAAGGAAAGATCTCTATTTCACAAAAAATAAAACATGCCGAAGAAGCGGGAGCCAAAGCAGTTATTATTTATAATCGAACAACAAAACCGCTTGCTGTCCGTCCCCACGGCGACAAAGGAACAACTATACCGGCGGCGGGTATGAAAAAAGAAGACGGAGAAGCATTGCTGAAAGAAAAGCAGTCTGTCATTCAGTTCAAGGACTATAAAAACCGCACATCACAAAATGTAATAGGGACGCGCAAAGCAGCACATTCAAAACATCCTGATATTATTTATGTTACAGCGCATTATGACAGCGTAAAAGGAGCGCCCGGAGCTGATGACAACGCATCAGGCACGTCTGCGGTACTGGAAATAAGCAAGCAGCTTAAACACCTTCCGAAAAATAAAGAGATTCGCTTTATCCTATTCGGTGCAGAAGAATTATGGTCTGCGGGTTCATCCTATTACGTCAGTACGCTCACTAAGGATGAAATTAACCATAGCCAAGCCAACTTTAACGCAGATATGATCGCGACTGACTGGAAAGAAGCCAGTCAAATGTGTGTCACTACTCCGGACGGCAAGCAAAACCCGAGTGTCCGCTACGCTGAGAGTGCTGCTGAAAAATTGCATCTTATCAAGCCAAGTCTTATTCAGCTGGGATACTCGGACCACGTCTCTTTTTATGAAGCGGGAATTCCTTCGGCTAACTGGATTTGGCTCAGCCCTGAAACAAATGAGCCCGGGCCTTGGTATCACACCGTAAATGATAATATGAAACACATCAGCAAGGAAAGATTGAAGGAAGCGGGAGCACTTGTTTCTGCTGCTGTCTCAGAGGCAATTCAGCAATAAAAAGCAGGTTTCGGCCTGCTTTTTTTATTTTCAGTATATTCTTTCAAATGAGGGATATGTTCTTACTTATTCCCTTGTATATTCCTTATTATGGGTACATCATTTACAAATAAAAGAAAAATGGCTATTTAATGCCTAATTAACAAAAGGATGTAAAACCTATTTATCAAATTTTAACTTTTGTTATAATAACGATATCGATCGATATTTGTTTTAAATTGTAAAATAATATCCTTTTCTATCTATTAGGGGGCGAAAAATGAATACTGTCACAAAAGAAGTCAGCAACCTCGATCATAAACGGCTTTTAAATCTGATTGAAACGAAGCAGGCGATTGTAGGCGTATTAGGCATGGGTTATGTAGGATTTCCTCTTGCGCTGGAATGTGTCAATAAAGGATACAGCGTTATCGGTTTCGACAAAAACAGTGAAAAAATCTCCTTGCTAGCCGACGGACGAAGCCATATTAATGATATAGAGGACAATAGACTGAAAGAGGCTTTACAAACAAAGCGTTTTCAAGTCAGTGCCAACATGTCTCTCATCGAAAAATGCGACATTATTGTGATATGTGTACCGACACCCCTGGACAAAAAAGATAAGATCCCCGATTTAACCTACATCGACAGTGCAGTTGACAGCATGATTGCTTATGGAAAGCCAAATCAGCTTTTAATTTTAGAAAGCACCACTTATCCTGGTACAACGAAAAAAAAGATTGCCGAAAGAATGGAATCCAGCCGCCAAATGAAAATAGGAACAGACTTTTTCACGGCTTATTCTCCAGAAAGAATCGACCCGGGCAACAGCCAATATGAAGTTTCTGATATTCCTAAAGTAGTCGGCGGAATAACACAGAATTGTACGGAACTTGCCTCAGCGTTTTACAGCACTATCGTTACCAGCATTCATCCGGTCACCTCACCTGAAGTAGCAGAAACAGCTAAACTCCTAGAGAATACCTACCGTTATGTAAATATAGCTCTCATCAATGAAATGGCGCTTAATTGCCGTGAACTTCATATTGATATATGGGAAGTCATCAACGCGGCGGACACGAAGCCGTTCGGCTTTCAAAAATTCAGCCCAGGCCCGGGAGTAGGCGGCCACTGTATCCCGATTGACCCTTTTTATTTTAAGTGGATCGCTAATCAAAAGGGGCTGCAAACAAAATTGATTGATCTGGCTGATGAAATCAATTCTAAAATGCCGATTTCTGTGTCTGACTATGCTTTGAAATTAGCCGGCAAAGAAAAATGCAGCATCTTATTAATAGGGGCGGCTTATAAAAAAAATACAAATGATTCGCGCGAATCCTCGGCGTTTACGATTATCGGGGAATTGATGGACAAGGGCTGCACGATAGATTATCACGATCCGTTTATCAGGGAAATCCGCTTGAACGACGGCAGTATCAAGCATTCTGTCCCTCTCACAAAAGAACAAATCAATCAATATGATGTCATCATTATTCATACTGACCATGATGTTATAGACTACAGCGTCTTGCAGGATGCCTCACCGATTATTTTTGATACGAGAAATGTATGCCGGGAAAAAACAGCTGACAGTTGCAAGCTTGTCACATTATAGGAGGGAACAGTCATTAGTAAGCGATTTATCTCTTTTCACAGACCTGATATAACAAATGAAGAAATAGCAAGCGTAGCTGAAACGATTCAATCGGGATGGATTTCGAAAGGCCCGAAGGTAATAGATTTCGAAAAAAGATTAGGGGAATTCATAGGAGCAGAACACGTAATCAGCTGTAATTCAGGCACCGCTGCATTACATATGGCTTTACTTGCACTCGGTGTAGGAGAAGGCGATGAAGTCATTGTGCCGAGCTTTACGTTCTGTTCAAGTGTCAATGTCATCCTGCATGTAGGAGCCGTACCGGTTTTTGCGGATATTTGCGAGAAGGATTTATGTGCAGACCCGGAGGATGTCAGACAAAAAATAACGCCGCGCACAAAAGCGGTTATTGCCGTTCACTTTGCCGGTTATCCGGCTGATTTGGGAAAGCTTCATTCAATTTGTAAAGAAAATGAACTGTATTTAATTGAAGATGCCGCACACGCGCTCGGGACAAGATATAACGGTGACATGATCGGCACTCATGGCGATGCTGTGTGCTTCAGCTTTTACGCCACTAAAAATATTACAACGGGTGAAGGCGGAGCTCTAGTTGTGAAAGACGAACAGGCTGCTGAGAAAGCGAGACTGTACGGCTGGCACGGCATTACAAAAAATGCTTGGAACCGCTACGGCGAAAAAGGCAGCTGGAGATATGACGTTTTACTGCCGGGTTTTAAATACAATATGACGGATATTCAGGCTGCACTTGGGCTGGTTCAGCTGAATAGAGCAGTTGAAATCCAAGAAAAACGGGAACAGATCGCGCAATATTACGCGGCTGAGCTATCAAATCAATCAGCCAAAGCCGTGCTCCCGCTGATTGACATTCCGAACGGAATCACGCACTCATGGCATTTATTTATTTTACGGATTCAAGAAAGCGGCGGCATGGACAGAGATCTGTTTATCGAGAAAATGAAAGAAAAAAATATCGGGCTTAGCGTCCACTTTATCCCGGTGCATATGCACCCTTATTATAAAGAGCATTTTCCCGCTGTATTGCCTGTAACCGAACGAATTTTCCCTGAAATCGTATCGCTTCCCCTTTACAGCCAATTATCAGATGAGGATTGCGAATATATCGTGAAGTCTATAAAAGAAGTTTTGACTATCAGCCAGGAGGTCGGACAATGAAACACATTGCCATCATCGGCGGAGCCGGTTTTATTGGAAGTGAATTAGCGGCACTATTACAAAGTAAGGGCTATCAGACGATTATTGCAGATCAAAAAAAGCCGGATTTCGATACGGCTTATCGCCATACGAATATTCTAGACCGACAGTCACTCCGTGAATCATTGCGGGGGGCGGATGCGGTTGTCCATTTAGCGGCGATGGTCGGAGTAGACAGCTGCCGAAGCAATGAAGAAGACGTCATACGGGTCAACTTTGAAGGCACGAAAAACGTCACCGAGATATGCAGGGAATTAGGGATAGACACTCTGCTCTTCTCATCAAGCTCTGAGGTGTTCGGAGATTCACCTGATTTTCCCTATACCGAGACGAGCCGAAAGCTTCCGAAATCGGCTTATGGAAAAGCAAAGCTGCAATCAGAGGAATATTTGAGAGATCAGGCATCAGACGGATTGGATGTGCGGGTCGTCCGGTATTTTAATGTATACGGGCCGAGGCAGAGGGAGGATTTTGTCATAAACAAATTTTTCAGCTTGGCAGAGAATGGATGCGAGCTGCCGCTTTACGGCGACGGCGGCCAGATCCGATGCTTCAGCTATATCAGTGATATTGTCACCGGAACATATTTGGCACTCATCCATAAAGGAGATGTCTTTGAAGACTTCAATATCGGCAACGACCAGCCGATCACGATAAAAGAACTGGCTGAGAAAGTCAATCAGATCTCAGGCAGAAATAAGGAAAACTACATGTTTAAAAAACTCGGTGAAGACGGAGTGAGAGGAAAAGATATCGAGATTTTTAAACGGGCGCCTTCCATCGAGAAGGCAAAACGTTTGCTTGGTTACGCTCCGAAAGTAGGTCTGGATGAAGGTCTGAGGATCATAAAAGATGAAAGACAAAAACACAAACTTCCATTATCCTAGGCACCCTGAACAGATCAAGTTTCCCATTTATCCGGGGCAGCTTTCAGGCAAAGGCCATCTGCATGCAGTGAAACATTTGCTTACAGCTAAAAAAAGCGGACTGGCCGAAAAATTGGAAAAACGTTATGGGAAAGGAATTGTACTGACATCCAGCGGCAGTGCGGCGTTGGTGCTCGCTTTGGCGTACTCGGGAGCCGGACCGGGGAAAGAAGTGATTTTTTCATCCTTCAGCTGTCCGAATGTCATTGATGCTGTGCTGCAATCCGGCGCGAGGCCTGTTTTTGCGCAGCTGGATGATCATTTATCATTATCACTCGCAGATGTCAAAAAAAAAGCGAAGCGGCATACTTGTGCCATTATATTGACGCATGTATACGGCCGAAGAGAAAATACTGACATCATCAGCTGGGCGAAGGAAAACGGCATTTATATCATTGACGACGCCGCTCAAGCGATGTTTACGAAACAATCGGGAACATATGCCGGCGGCCTGGGCGATTTCGGCATATTAAGTTTTGGCCCGTCCAAGCCGCTTGGCAGCATCGGAGGCGGTGCTTTAATAGCGCCGAAAGAATTACTGCGGCAAAATACCAGTCCGCCAATGGAACGGCGCAGCCAGGTGGCAGCTGATTATCGATTATATATGAGGCAACAAAGAATTCAAGCCTTAATGAAACTCAAACGGCAGCAGCCCATTTCGTATGTATTGAAGAAAGCGGGTATGATGCCTTCCATAAAAGCCACAAAGCTTGAAGCCCTGCCGGATGTTCCAGCCCCAGTACCTGTGCTGCGCATGCATCCGGCAAGAGAAGCCATTATTGACTATCAGCTGACGCGTATAGATCAGCTTGTAACAGCTGCCGCACAAAACTTAGAGACAGCAGGAGAAATATTTACACAGGCGGAAGAGGAGTACGGCATAAAGATGATTCAGCCTCAAAAGGGAGAGTATTTGAATTATTTAACAATTGTATTCCCCAAAGATGAGGAGCGGTACAGGTGCTCTGTTTATTTAGCTGAAAGAGGGATTCAAACGTGCTGGAACTATCTCCCTCTCGAACTCATTCCGATTTATGAAACATATGCAGGACAGGGAGAGAAAAACCCGCTTTGGAAAAGGGTCCTTTCCCTGCCATTCAAACCGCCTCTTGATCAAGGACAGATAAGGTATATAGCCGAATCCGTTTTATCGTATGCAGAGAAAAAGAATAAGAACTGAATAGTGGTGATAAATATGCAAAAAACAGCAGTATGCACGAGCCGGCAGGTATGGGATCGGGCCGCTGACATGTATCAGGCGGGATTGTTTCAAAGCTATGATTGGGGAAAGCTTATGGAAGAGCTCCCCGAAACGTCATTTCACCCTGTCAGACTGACAACGGACGGAGGACAAGTAATCTATATGCCGATTTTTGAGCAAAGGGGCACATTGAGCGGCAGCATGATCGGATATGGCGGTGTCATCTCAGATCGTCCTATATCATTTGAATGGCTGCAAAGTGAAATCCAGGCAATATTCGGCCAAAAGATGTCCCGACTGCTGCTTCCATACGGTCAAACATCTTTCATTGGAGAATCCGAATCCGAGTGGACGGATAAGATGACACATATACTGGCGCTCCCGGACACGTTTGACGAACTATGGACGAGTATTTCCGGAAAAGCACGTACAGCAGTCAGATATGCTGAAAAGGAGAGCGTTATCGTCCGGCAAATCGGGCAGAAAGAACTTGGAGAGTTTTATGAACTATACAAAGAACATACAGCGGCAATCGGCTCAGCTTATGTTTTGAGTCCGGCATTTTTCCAGAAGCTTCTTGATAGCCTTGCGGACCGAGTTTATTGGGTGGGAGCATTTCTGGAGCAAAAGCTGATCAGCAGCAGTATTTTTCTCTATGACGGCTCCCATTTCTATTATTGGCAGAATGTGAACAGCCTCGCCGGCAAAAAAGCGCAGGCCTCCTATTTATTGATGCGTGACGCCCTGCAATTCGCGATCCGCAATAAACTTCATTGGGCTGATTTTGGCTACTCTCACAGTAAGGAAATCGCGAGACCGAAACGATATTGGGGAGCTGAAGAAAAACGATGTCGACATTTTACGAGAGCGGAGTGAAAGCAGTAAGCGGCCACCAATCAAGCTATATGCCGTGGTACGGTTTTTTTGAAAAGATGTATAAGTCGGACCTGTTTGCCATTCATGACACAGCTCAATTTGAGAAAAAAGGATTTCTCAATCGCAACAGAATTAAAACGCCGCAAGGCCCCAGATGGCTGACGGTTCCTTTGCAAATGAAGAATTACAAGGATATTGAGCTTCGATATATGAAAATCGATCAGACACAAGACTGGCAGAAAAAACATTGGATGGCTATACAAATGAATTATGCGAAAGCTCCCTATTTTGAACAATATCAGCATTTTTTTAAAGATGTCTATCAGCGGGAGTGGGAATACCTGCATGATTTGAATATGCACATTATTCAATTTTTTCGGCAAGAACTTCGCATCGAAACGCCTATCTGTTATGTCTCTGAGCTTGAATGCCGTAAGGAAAAAAAGAGTGATTTCGTGCTGGCTCTTTGTAAGGAGCTTGGGGCAGGGCGTTATTATTCAGGCAGTCAGGGATCGGATTATTTAATAGAAAGCGATTTTGAGAGAAACGGAATTTTGATTGAGTATCAGCAAATAAGGGATATTGACTATCCTCAGTTATTCGGAGAGCATATCCCTTATCTCTCCATGCTCGATATGCTGATGAATTGCGGGGCGGATACAGCTGAAATGTTAGTCAAAGGAGGACAATACGATGAAAGTAATGGTATTTGCGGCGCATCCCGACGATGAAATTATCGGCGTCGGCGGCGCGCTTGCCAAACATGTTCGCCAAGGGGACAGTGTGTCGGCAGTCATTATGGCAGAAGGCAAATCGTCAAGAAAAGCTGATTATGAGAAGCCTGAGGATTCCATTATGCAGCACTCCAAAAATGAAACAGAACAAGCGCTCAGCACTCTCGGCATACATGATTTTGTCAGGTTAAATCTGCCTGATAACAGACTGGATTCAATGGATTTGCTGGATGTAGTGAAGGAAGCAGAAAAACAAATCGAGCGTTTTCAGCCTGACATTGTGTACACCCAGTATGGCGGTGACATTAATATTGACCATTCTGTCGTATTCAGAGCGGTGATGACGGCAACCCGTCCGCTTCCCGGCCATTCCGTAAAGCAAGTTTTAGCCTACGAAACATTATCTTCGACGGAATGGAACTATTTACAGAAAGATCAATTCCACGCCAATTTCTTCATTAATATAGAGGAAGAGCTTGATACGAAGCTGAAGGCTATGGCATGTTACGGCTCAGAGCTAAGAGATTTCCCTCATCCGCGTTCTTTGCAGGCGATAGAACATAACGCATATGTGTGGGGGGCAAAATCGGGTTTTGCAGCCGCGGAAGCGTTTATGCTTGTGAGAGGAACATGGTGACTGTCTTATGATTGCTCAAATTCCGTTTTTCGGACTTGATCCGAAGCAAATCGATAAAAAATGGGTGGAAGCAGGATACGGTCTGGAAGCTAACATTTTTGACGGACGTTCTTTTGAAGAAACGGATTATATGATAAAAATTAATCAGACGCTGGAAAACGCAAAACAGCTTGAACCGTCATTATTGACACTGCATTTTCCGACGGACAATGCCGATTATGTTCATGAAGAACATATTAAAAAACAGCTCCTTCATTTTGCTGAGCTTGCTGTTAAATATGGCGCCAAGGGCATAACGGTTCACGCCAATCAATTCATGACAGTTGAAGAATTTCAAAACTATGATTTAGAGGGGAACCGTAAAAAAATCATTGAATTTTTTGCAGAGTTTGATGAGCAGCTGAAAGGGACAGACATTTGGATCGGTGTAGAAAACCTTCCGATCATCGGAAATCTCGGTGAAGATTTTGACCCGATTTTTATCTATCCCGAGGATTTCGAAGAGTTGGTCCAATTGCGTTTAAAACATGTCGGCATTACGTGGGATTTGTGCCACTGGGCGATTACCTACCAGACTCACTTATCTTCCTCGCTTATGTTTAGAGATGATAAGCTGAGATATCCTGATTTTTTTCAGTTCCTTTCTATAAGAGAAAGCATTAAGCACTATCACTTTAGCTCGTTTCGCCAGCTTGCGTTCCCGCACGGCGATGTCCGCTGTCTTGAAGGCAGGCATCCTCAAGAAGGAACGATAGCCGAAGGGCTGCTCAGACAAGCTGCTGATACATTAAAAGAGCTTTATCGGGATGAAGACATAGGCATCGTATTTGAGGTGATGGAAACGGATTATACAGAAAGACAAGAATCATGGAGAACACTGGAATGGTTCGGCGGTGTATCTGATGAACAGGACAAAAAAAGAGCCTGATATGACGTACCGAACACCGAACTATGCGAGGCTTTGGTGTGCGCAGGTGTTTTCTTCAGCAGCGGACGGTGTCTGGCTGATTGCGCTCCCGCTGTTGGTTTTGGATTTGACCGGAAGCAAAATACTTGTCGGCGTTATTTCTTTTATCGAACTCGTGCCGTTAACATTTGGAGTGTTTACGGGGCCGCTGATCGATTTGTTTCGAAAAAAGTCTATCTTATATTTGTGCAATATGGGGCGAGCGGTCATTATGATTCTCTTGGCGGTGCTCAGCGCAAACAATTTGTTAACCGTATGGATAGCCGGAGCGTGCGCCTTTTGTTTATCTTTGCAATCGATGCTGTTTGCTCCGGCAAAAGTCGCGCTCATTCCGCTGCTTGTCCGCCAAAAGCATCTTGATCAGGCGACATCTTTAATGAATACGAGTGACCTCATCGGACTGATCGTGGGGAAGCTTATCAGCGGTGTCTTGCTTGCGGCTATACCGTTCGGTTTGCTGTTCACAATAAACGGAACAGCTTTTTTTATCTCAGCGGCACTGATCGCATTCATTCGAATTTCCGAACCGGAAGGCCAAAAAAGCAAAGGGTCTGAAGATGTCAAGGCCGGCTATAGAATGCTTAAAGGAAATGCGGCCTGGCTGACATCGGTCGGATATTTTTTTATCGTTAATCTCGTTATTGCCGGCTTAATTTCAGTTATGGGACCGATTCTTGCAGTGGAGCGTTTTCATCAGAACTATTCCGTTTGGTTTGCCATCATGTACGCAATGTTTCAGGCGGGGATGCTGTTGGGCAATCTGGCCGTATTTTTTAAATGGAATACAAAACGGCTTGAACGGCTGTACCCGCGAACCTTAACGGCAGCGGGACTGCTCATCATGGTGTTGTTTTTTCCGCTTGACGGATTTGAATGCGTCATCTTTTTGGTGCTAGGCATTATTATTTCGTATATCGATGTGCAAACGGTGCTGTATTTTCAGAAAACCGTTCCGACCGCATATTTCGGAAGAATCTTTGCGCTTATTTTTTCTATTGTAAAAATGGGTGAGCCGCTTTCGGCCGCTGTCTACACGGCCCTTCTGCTTATGATGAATGCGGACTCTGTTTTTGCGGCGGTCGGGCTGACCCTTACACTGGTTTTTCTCTTTTTTTCTGTTAGACAAGGGCTTCAAAGGAATACGGAGAAAAAAGCCAATCAGTCCGTATGAGCTTTGCACAAAAGGGGTGCCGATTGTCAGTCGGCACCCCTTTTTCATGATAAATCCAAATAAAGCCTCACCATATCCCGGCATTGAATGCCATTTTCAAAAATTTCCTCATCATAGTGTCTGATAAAAAAATCATGGTCGATAGCCTGAAGGCGAAATCCGCATTTTTGATAGAGTGACAGCTGATGAATGCTGGAATTGCCAGTGCCGATTTCGATCGTGTCAGCCCCTGATTGCCTTGCTTTTTCAATGGCATCTTTCACGAGCTTCTTTCCGAATCCCCGATTCTGCAAAGATTCTTTCACCGCGATATTTACTATTTCTATCGTTTGGGGCCTTGTTTTTAATAAAACATAAATCCCGGCAAGCTCATCAGAGGCCCAAGCCGTATAGCATTCACCTCTGACAAGATATTCATCTACAATTTCTTTCGACGGATCGGCGAGAAGCAGCAGATCATATAATGCCTCATTTGTCTCTGTCGTTTTTTGAATGTTGAGCTCTTGCATGTTCATTCCCCCTTTTTTGATGATAGACATCTATTTTTTTAATACGCTCCAATTTCATTCTATTTTATTATAAAATATGTAAGACAGGAAATGTTATACAAGTTAGTAGAATTGAATAGGAGGAAAGTCATGTTTTTTTGTAAGCATTGCGGCCAGCAGAATACGGAAGAGGCGCGTTTTTGTAAAGAATGCGGAAAATCGATCGGGGGAGGAGGCGGGCCGGAACAGCAGGAGACAGCAAGCGCCGCTGAAACTGCACCTCATCCGAGAAAACCGATCCCTAAAAAAACGATCTTAATATGGAGCAGCATTGCCGCGGCTCTTATCATATTTTTTGCCGCATATAAAACAGGGGCCTGCTTGACCTCAAAGAAAAGGCTTGTTGATCAATTCGAGCAGGCGGTTCATGACGGGGACGCCAAAAAGCTGTCAGCGCTTCTGACCCCTTCAGACAGCAAGCTGACGTTAAATGAGAGCAATGTAAAACCGCTTCTCACATATGTAAAGAAACATGATGAGCTGATTTCCTCCCTGCGCGGAGCTTCGTCAGAAAAAGATGCCGTCTACGCGGAAAAAGAAGGGAAAACACTGCTGTTTTTTGATCATTATGAGCTGAAAATCGACCCGGTCTATTTCCGTGTGACGAGCAATTATAAAGGCGCCGATCTGTACATAAATAAGGGAAAAACAGGCTCGGTTAAAAAAGCCGGCGGAACCCAAACCTTCGGGCCGTACACACCTGGTGATTATACAGCGGAAGCCAAGCTTAAAAATGATGTTGTTGACGTGGTGAAAAAAGAAGATATACAAGCTGTGGGCAGCAGAAATTTCGATCTTGACCTGCCGTTAGACGCCGAGGATGTGACGTTCACGTTAGCTGACCGCTTTAAAAACGCCAAGGGTGATCTGCAGATTAATGGAAAGTCCATCCATAAAGACCCATTCAAATCGGTCACATACGGGCCGCTTTTGACTGACGGTTCGATGACCGCCGCTGTGGAAGCGGATTTTCCTTGGGGGAAAACAAAAACTGCCGATGTCCCGATCAACAGCACTGATATGGAATTAACGCTTATTCCTGATCAAGATACACAAAAAACAATCATGGACACGATTGTCAAAACAACGAAACAGTATACGAAAGCCATGGCAGGCGGCAATATTGACCAGATGACCGAGGCTGGCTCAGCGTGGAAAGAGCAGACGAAAGAAGCGGTTTCCGGCATGAAGAGCTCCGGCACTTTTCTGAAGGATCAGTATAAAGAGACAGACTTTGATCTTGATTCATTTGCGATTTCTCAAGAGAACGGCAATTGGCAAGTAACTGTTACGGGTAAAGAGCTTCATCAGTCGGCTTATTTCGACGAGAATACGAAGCCTGATATGGAAGAGTCGGAGCCGAGCTTTCATTATATGCTCTCATATGATAAAAAACATAAAAAATGGGTTTTTGAAAAAGCTGATCCGGCCTCAGATTCTTTAGGGACTAATGTGAAAAAGATAAAAAATGACCAGCCGGAAACCTGCACATCCGCATGGGCATCATCCAAAGGAAACACAGCTTCCGGCAGCGTCACAAGAGATCAAGTCACATCCTTTATGTCTGACTACCTGACAAATCAATCGAGCGCCGTCGATCTTAATGAATTCGCCATTATGGCGGGCAATTTGGAAGAAGGAAGCCCTTTGTATGCCGATCAGCAAAAACTGGTCAAAAAATTACACAGCGAGGGAACAACAGAAGTGTTTAACGATGTTACTGTGAAAAGCTTCAGCCAACACGGCTCGCATATCACGATTAAAACATACGAAGAGTTTTATATTACAAAAGCCGGCGGCAGCCCGAAGCTGAGAACCTATAACTGGACGTACAGCGGCGTTGTCAAAAACGGAAGAATTTATTTAACATCCATTCAATAAAAAGAATCCCCGGCACCGATCAGGCGGCGGGGATTTCTTTTTCAGAATAGGAAATAGCTGATGAGTTCCTTTACATAATGCTTGACGCTATACTGGAACGTAACGCAAATGATCAAATAAATAACGATGACAGAATAGACGATATCCGCTTTTGACGTAAGCAAATGCTGATAACTCGCCAGCATGAGAGGAGGAATGGCGAACGCCGCGCCGATCAGGCCGACAGCAAGAACGGTAAAACAAACGGTTGTGTGCAGTAACATTAATATGAGTGCGAGAAGCAAAATGGCTGTAAACGGGATCAAAAACGCGCCGAATCTTGAGATCGAATCTTTAAATGAGACCTGTGCTCCGCCGGCTTTCAAAGCGATAAAAATCAGGAGATGAAGACAGAAAATAAACAAAGCAAAGGTAAGCGCCGGTTTCAGCACAGTTCCTGCAAAACTGATGTCGCGAAAGCCGTCTGATAAAAGGATATACAGCATAACCGGTGTCACAAGGCAGAAAAGCACCATTGTGATGATGCTGCTGACAAGCTGTTCGCCGCCTGTCATTTTGCATGTCTGATAAGGTCTTTTTAAAACATCCAAGCCGAATGAAGCAAATTGCTTTGAGGCTTTCTTTGCGGCAGCCCCGGCTTGTGCTGCCTGGCCTTGCACATGGCCTGCGCCTGCTTGGCCGGGCTGAGGCGCTCCGCATTTTTCACAAAACTTTCCGCCATCTGTTTGATGGCCGCATTGAGGGCAATACATGCTAAAACTCCTTTTACATGGAATATAGGGATTTTGTTCTAATATTTACATTATAAAAGAAAATAGAATAGATGTAACTGATATATCCAAAAATACAAGAGTTCTCTTTTTCTGATGCTTCACTACTAAAAATTCAAATTTGAAAATAAGGCATATGGCATTGATATTAGTGAAAAAGTACACATTATGGTAAAATCTTAATGATGACGTGAGGAAAATAGTTTCCCTCCGCTTAGACTGATTCAGGGTGACAAGGAATTTAAAAGATGCTTAAAAAGTTAAAAATGCTTTATCGGCTGTTGAAATTCGGCAAAAGATTATGGAAATAGCAATTGGAAAAAACCGCTCAATACTCGGGCGGTTTTTTTCTGTTTCATCAGGTGCCGAGTCTGCCGGCTGACGTTACAAAAAGGCGCCGCCGGGGTAAAAATCATGCATAAGAAACAGCCGGTAACAAAAAATAAATCAATAACGGTACGATACGACATAAGGAGGTACTCATGTTTTCACTTATCATCCATGTCTTTATTTCTCTATTTGCGGTGTCCAACCCGATTGGCAACGTGCCGATTTTTATTACATTGACAGAAGGGTACACGCGTGAAGAAAGAACAGCGATCGCGCGCAAGGCTGCCGTGCTGTCGTTTATCATTTTGGCGGCCTTTTTAATCTTCGGCCATCTCATATTTAAGCTGTTTGATATTAATATTCACGCGCTTCGTGTGGCCGGCGGTATTTTCATTTTCGGCATCGCTTATAATCTTTTGAACGCGAAGGAATCTCATGTGCAGTCCCTTCATAACGATGAGCATAAAGAAAGCAAAGAAAAGGCGGATATCTCCGTAACGCCTTTATCCATTCCGATTATTGCCGGGCCGGGTACGATTGCCACGGTAATGAGCCTGTCAGCGGGCCACGGCGGAATCACTCATTATGTCAGTGTGCTCATCGGCATTGCCGCCGTCATTTTGATGACATTTGTTTTCTTTCACTATTCCTCCTTTATCAGCAATAAGCTCGGCAAAACCGAAATGAACGTTATTACACGGCTGATGGGGCTGATATTGGCGGTGGTGGCGATCGGCATGATCGGCGCCGGCTTGAAAGGCATGTTTCCTGTATTGGTCTCCTGACAGAAAAAAGCAGGTCCCGGTTACTTCTGGGAGCTGCTTTTTATTGTTTTCGGAACATATTGAAACACTTCTTCACTCTCGAAAAATTCAATCAAGCGGCTCAGCCAATCATAATAATTGAGCCATTCCTTCAATTCATCCAAAAGCTGACAGACTTTGTCCTCGATTTCGGGGCTGAGGTTTTCTGACTCGAGAAGATCCGTCAGCTCACGGTTCAGCTTTTTATAAAGCGTTTTATTTCTGCTGACCACCTTTGTCCAATTTGCCTTAAACAGGGAGATAAACGTCTGGTAGTAATCCTGCTCCACGTCGTAAAGGTCTTTTCGAACGCCTTTTTCAAACACCTTTTCAGCAAGGTTGGCATCCGTCATCTCGCGGACGACCTGGCTCATTCTTGTTTTGCTCATCCCGGTCGCTTCCGACAGCTCATTTAACGTCATCGGCTTTCGATTCATATAAATAATACCGAGCACGCGCCCCAGTGTAGACGGCATTCCGAATGTATGCATGTTTTCAGCGATTCTCTCAATGAGATGCTCTTCAGCATGTTCGATAATATCAAGAACGTTTTTTTCCAAGCTGATCATCCCTTCACTGGCTTTTCATGCTGTCAATATATCATATTTTTTACAGTTGTTGAAAAAGGTGATGTTGCAGGATGTGCGAGCTATTGCGAGCGATTTTAAGAACGTCGGCATTGTCAGCGGGATAACATGAAATAATACGTATATTTTATATAATTTCAACACATTGTAAACTTTTTATTTTACAAATTTTATCTTATAATAAAGATTATACTTTTCAGAAAAATAACGGAAACCTTACGGAGGTGCACGGATTGCTGAGATTAGAAAATGTATCAAAAACGTATAAAGGCGGAAAAAAAGCTGTTAACAGCATCAATTTAGATATCGCCAAAGGCGAGTTTATTTGTTTTATCGGGCCGAGCGGCTGCGGAAAAACGACGACGATGAAAATGATTAACAGATTAATAGAGCCGTCATCGGGAAAGATCTTTATCGACGGCGACAATATTATGGAGCAGGACCCGGTCGAGCTGAGGAGAAAAATCGGCTATGTTATCCAGCAGATCGGACTTTTCCCCCATATGACCATTCAGCAGAATATTTCCCTCGTGCCGAAGCTGCTGAAATGGCCGGAAGAAAAGCGGAAAGAACGGGCGCGTGAGCTGTTAAAGCTTGTCGATATGGGCCCTGAATATTTAGACCGCTATCCTCACGAGCTGAGCGGCGGACAGCAGCAAAGAATCGGCGTGCTGCGCGCGCTGGCGGCGGAACCCCCGCTTATTCTCATGGATGAACCCTTCGGAGCGCTAGACCCCATTACGCGTGATTCGCTTCAGGAAGAATTCAAAAAACTGCAAAGAACGTTAAACAAAACGATAGTGTTTGTCACACACGATATGGATGAAGCGATTAAGCTTGCCGATCGGATCGTGATTTTAAAAGCGGGAGAGATCGTCCAAGCCGGCACTCCTGATGACATTCTCCGAAATCCGGCCAATGAATTTGTCGAAGAGTTTATCGGCAAAGAACGATTATTGCAATCAAGGCCAGACATTGAGCGCGTCGAGCAAATGATGAACAAAAAGCCTGTAACCGTCACACCGGACAAAACGCTTTCGCATGCAATTCAGCTGATGAGAGAGCATCGTGTCGATTCCTTGCTTGTCGTGGATGACCTGAATGTGCTGCAAGGTTATGTCGATGTGGAAATCATTGATCAGAATCGTAAAAAAGCGAGTCTTGTCGGCGATGTGCTCTGTCCAGACCTGTATACGGTCGAGCGCGGAACACTGCTTCGCGATACGGTCCGCAAAATTTTAAAGCGAGGAATTAAGTATGTTCCGGTCGTAGATGAACAGCATCATTTAGTCGGGATTGTCACAAGAGCCAGCCTTGTCGACATCGTTTACGATTCGATCTGGGGCGAGGAAGACCAGCTGGTGACGGGCTGACAAGAGGAGGAACTCTTACAATGAATGAGATGATGAATTTTTTGCAGACGAACGGCGGAGAGCTGTTATATAAAACATGGGAGCATTTATATATTTCCATTATCGCCGTAATTTTAGGCATTATCGTCGCCGTTCCGCTGGGAATCGCGCTGACAAGAATGAAAAAAGGCGCAGGCGCGGTGATCGGTGTCGCCAACATCGTGCAAACCCTGCCGAGCCTTGCGATTCTGGCTTTCTTTATCCCGCTTTTAGGTGTGGGAAAAGTGCCTGCGATCGTCGCGCTGTTTTTCTATTCGGTGCTGCCCATTCTCAGAAACACTTATACCGGCATTCAAGGCGTCAACAAAAATCTGTTGGAATCAGGAAAGGGCATCGGCATGACAGTCTGGGAGCAAATCCGGCTTGTCGAGCTGCCGCTTGCGATTCCGATCATCATGGCCGGAATCCGCACGTCAACCATCTATCTGATCGGCTGGGCGACGCTCGCTTCTTTTATCGGCGGCGGAGGGCTCGGCGACTATATTTTCATCGGCTTGAATCTGTATCAGCCTGAATACATTATCGGCGGCGCCGTGCCTGTCACCATTTTGGCCATTATGATTGATTATTTGCTTGCGTTGACAGAGCGGAAGGTGACGCCGAAAGGGCTGAAGGGATTGAAGGAAGTATCATAAGGAGTTGGCTGTTTTGAAAACTAAACAAAAAAGATGGGTGTGCGCGCTTGCGCTGTCATTTGCTTTGCTCTTAGGCGGCTGTTCTCTGCCGGGGCTTAACGGAGCCTCCGATGATACGATCAAAATCGGGGCGCAAAGCATAACAGAATCAGAAATTTTAGCCAATATGCTCGCACAGCTGATCGAACACAATACAGACTTGAATACGGCATTAATTAAAAATCTCGGATCAAATTATGTGCAGCAGCAGGCGATGATCGGCGGAGACATTGATATTGCCGCCACGCGCTACTCCGGGACCGATTTAACGAGCACGCTTGGCATGGAAGCGGAAAAAGATCCGAAAAAGGCGTTATCAATCGTCCAAAAAGAGTTTGAGAAACGGTTTCATTATAAATGGTTTGATTCTTACGGATTTGAAAACACATACGCTTTTACCGTAACAAAAGAGCTTGCCAAAAAAGACCATTTAAACAAGGTGTCTGATATTAAAAAGAACGCAGACCGATTTAAGCTGGGAGTCGACAATGCGTGGCTGAAGAGAAAAGGTGACGGTTATCAAGGCTTCGTCAATACGTACGGCTTCGAATTCGGGTCAACCTACCCGATGCAGATCGGGCTTGTATATGATGCGGTGAAAAACGGAAAGATGGACGCCGTCCTCGCTTATTCAACGGACGGGCGTGTCAAGGCGTATGATCTGAAAATTTTAAAAGACGACAAACACTTTTTCCCGCCGTATGACTGTTCGCCGGTCATTCCCGATAGTGTGCTGAAACAGCATCCGGAGCTTAAGGGCATTGTCAATAAACTGATCGGCCAAATTGATACGGAAACGATGCAGGAATTGAATTATGAAGTGGACGGCAAGCTGAAAGAACCGTCTGTCGTGGCTAAAGAATTTTTGGAGAAACATCATTATTTTGAATAAGGAATGAGGTGGGGCAAATGGAAGTGCTGCAGCAGCTTGGCACTTATTATTCTCAAAACGGCGGCTATGTGCTTCAGGAGTTTTATCGGCATTTTCTCATGTCGGTGTACGGAGTTTTATTCGCGGCGCTTGCCGGCATTCCGCTCGGCATCTTCATTGCGAGATACAGAAAATTAAGCGGCTGGATTTTTGCCGTCACAAACGTCATTCAGACCGTGCCTGCGCTGGCGATGCTGGCGGTGCTGATGCTTGTGATGGGGCTTGGCGCAAATACAGTCATTTTATCATTGTTTTTATATTCTCTTCTTCCGATCATCCGGAATACGTACACGGGTATCGTCAGTATTGAACACGCTTATCTGGAATCGGGTAAAGCGATGGGCATGACGAAATTTCAAGTGCTTCGCATGGTAGAGCTGCCGCTTGCGCTCTCCGTCATTATGGCCGGTCTTCGGACGGCGCTTGTCATTGCGATCGGCATTACGGCAATCGGAACGTTTGTCGGCGCCGGCGGACTCGGCGACATTATTGTCAGGGGGTCAAACGCAACGAACGGAACCGCGATTATTTTAGCCGGTGCGATTCCGACTGCGCTGATGGCAGTCATCGCCGACCTTGTCATGGGCTGGCTGGAGCGGTCGTTAAGTCCGGTGAAAAAGAAAAAAAGAAACAAACTGCCGAATGCGGCATAAGAAAAACGCCTTGGATTCCAGGGCGTTTTCTTTATGGCTTCGGGACATGCTTGAAAATTTCTTCACTTTCGAAAAACTCAATCAGGCGGCTGATCCAGTTGTAGTAGTCAAGCCAGTCCTTTAATTCCTTCAGCAGTTCATTAATTTTTTCCTCCGCCTCTTCCGGCACGCCGTTTTCCAGCGCGTTTGTCAATTCACGGTTCAGCTTTTTGTGCATCATTTTATTTTTGCTGACGACCTTGCTCCACGTGGCCGTAAATAACGTAATGAAGGTTTGGTAATAATCCTGCTCAACGTCATATAAATCCTTGCGTACTCCTTTTTCAAACACCTTTTCCGCTAAATTGACGTCAAGCATTTCCCTGACGGCCTGGCTCATTCTCGTTTTGCTCATACCGGTTGCTTCTGATAACTCAGTCAAGGTCATCGGCTTGCGGTTCATATAAATAATGCCTAAAATGCGTCCTACCGTAGCGGGCATTCCGAATGTATGCATGTTTTCAGCGATTCGTTCTATCAAATGGTCTTCAGCTTGTTCGATTACGTGCAACGGATCTTTCTCCAACAGTTTCAATCCTTTCAGTCAGCAATTCCGATGCCAATATACCACATTTTTAAACCGGCGAAAATGCTATTACCAGAGAATTCGGCAGGAATTCAGAGCAATAAGAAGAACATCGCCGGTCAATACGGGTAAATCAGCGCTTACACATACTTTATATATAATATGGACAAATTGTAAACTTTTTATTTTATAAAGTTTAATTTATAATGGGAAACGTTCAATTGTCTGAAAAGTTAAATATGATTTTAACAAATTGAACGAATTTAATGATGGAGGTGTGAATGTTTGCTGACATTAGAAAATGTCTCGAAAACGTATAAAGGCGGAAAAAAAGCCGTCAGCAGCATCAATTTGAACATCGCTAAAGGCGAATTTATTTGTTTTATCGGGCCGAGCGGCTGCGGGAAAACGACGACCATGAAGATGATCAACCGATTGATTGAGCCGTCAGAAGGCAAGATTTGCATAGAAGGCAAAAACATTATGGAACAGGACCCGGTGGCGCTCAGAAGAAGCATCGGCTATGTCATCCAGCAGATCGGGCTGTTTCCGCATATGACCATTCAGCAAAACATTTCTCTCGTGCCGAAGCTTTTAAAGCAGCCTGATGAAAAACGGAAAGAACGGGCGCGGGAGCTTTTAAAGCTGGTGGATATGGGGCCTGAATATTTAGACCGTTACCCTCATGAATTAAGCGGAGGACAGCAGCAGCGAATAGGTGTATTACGGGCACTTGCCGCGGAGCCGCCGCTTATCTTAATGGATGAACCGTTCGGGGCGCTTGACCCGATTACGAGAGATTCCCTTCAGGAAGAATTTAAAAAACTGCAGAAAACCTTACATAAAACCATCGTATTTGTTACCCATGATATGGACGAAGCTATCAAGCTGGCGGACCGGATCGTCATTTTAAAAGCGGGAGAAATCGTCCAAGTCGGAACCCCCGAAGAGATCCTCAGGTATCCGGCGAACGAGTTTGTCGAGGAATTTATCGGCAAGGAACGGCTGATCCAGTCATCCAGCCCTGATGTAGAGCGGGTGGATCAGATCATGAACACCCAGCCTGTCACGATAACGGCTGAGAAAACGCTGTCCGAAGCCATTCAGGTGATGCGCGCCGAGCGTGTGGATTCGCTGCTCGTCGTTGATCAGCAGAACGTCCTGCAAGGTTACGTCGATGTGGAAATGATCGACCGTGAACGTAAAAAAGCGACGCTCGTTGCCGAAGTGCTTGAGCGGGACATTTATACAGTATTAAGCAGCACCCTGCTGCGCGATGCCGTCCATAAAATTTTAAAACGGGGCATGAAATATGTACCTGTCATCGATGAAGCCGGCTGTTTAACGGGAATTGTGACAAGGGCGAGCCTTGTTGACATCGTTTACGATTCCATCTGGGGAGAAGAAAACCAGCTTGCGGTGATGTCATGAGGAGGCGGAATTGACGTATGAATCAGACCTTTCAATTTTTACAGGCGAACGGCGGAGAACTGCTTTATAAAACATGGGAGCATCTGTACATCTCATTAATCGCCGTGGTGCTGGGCATAATGGTCGCCGTACCGCTCGGCGTCGTGCTGACAAGGATGAAAAAAGGCGCAGGCACCGTCATTGGCGTCGTCAATGTCATTCAAACCTTGCCGAGCCTCGCCATTCTCGCGTTTTTTATTCCGCTTTTAGGCGTAGGAAAGGTTCCGGCGATTGCTGCGCTGTTTTTCTATTCGGTGCTTCCAATTCTGAGAAATACATATACAGGCATTCTCGGCGTGAATCAAAATCTGCTGGAGTCGGGAAAAGGAATCGGTATGACAGCGGGGGAGCAAATCAGGCTTGTGGAGCTTCCGCTTGCCGCCCCCGTCATCATGGCTGGCATCAGAACGTCCTCCATTTATTTAATCGGCTGGGCGACGCTCGCTTCCTTTATCGGCGGCGGAGGGCTTGGCGATTATATTTTCATCGGGCTGAACCTTTATCAGCCGGAGTATATAATCGGCGGAGCCGTCCCGGTGACGATAATGGCGATCGCCGTCGATTATTTGCTGGGGATGACGGAGCGGAAGGTTACGCCTGGCGGACTGAAGGACATGAAGGATGCTTCATAAGAAGGGGGTCTCACATGAGTAAAAGATACAAAAAGCTGCTGCTCGGGTTTGCCTGTATCGGCATGCTGTTCCTTGGAGGCTGCTCGCTCCCGGGTCTGAGCGCGGCTTCAGAGGATACGATTAAAATCGGCGCGCAAAGCATGACCGAATCAGAAATCATCGCGAGCATGCTCGGCCAGCTCATTGAACACAATACCGATTTAAAAACGACGACGATTAAAAATCTCGGCTCCAACGCTGTCCAGCAGCAGTCGCTGATAAACGGAGAAATTGATATCGCCGCAACGCGTTATACCGGCGACGCGCTGACGGGCACGCTGCGCATGGAGCCTGAAAAAGACCCGAACAAAGCGCTGCGGCTCGTTCAGCGTGAATTTGAAAACAGGTACCATATGAAATGGTTCGACTCCTATGGATTTGACAATACATACGTATTTACCGTTTCCAAACAGCTTGCCGACAAATATCATTTAGAAACGGTATCCGATGTGAAAAAAGAAGCGCCCCATTTGAAATTCGGCGTTGATAACTATTGGATGAAGCTGAGGGGCAACGGATATGAGGATTTCATGAAAACATACGGAATGACGTTTGAAGGCACGTATCCGATGCAGATCGGCCTCGTGTATGATGCGCTGAAAAGCAATAAGATGGATATCGTGCTCGCCTATTCCACCGACGGAAGAATCGTCTCCTACGGACTAAAAATGCTAAAGGATGATAAGCGGTTCTTTCCTCCGTACGATTGTTCACCCGTCGTCCCGGAACATGTCTTAAAGGAGCACCCCGAGCTGGAAGGCGTGATTAATAAAATGATCGGCTCAATCGGCACGAAAACGATGCAGAAGATGAACTATGAAGTCGACGGTCATTTGAAAGAACCGTCCGTCGTCGCAAAGGAATATCTAGAGGAGCACCATTACTTTGAATAACGGAAAGGGGATGCCGGATGGACACGCTGAAAGAACTTTTCACGTATTATTCTCAAAACGGCAGCTATGTCCTGTATGAGTGCTGGCGCCATTTTCTTACGTCGGCGTACGGTGTCATATTTGCCGCCGCTGCCGCCATTCCGGCCGGAATTGTCATCGCCCGGTATCGGCGTCTTTCCGGCTGGGTGTTTGCGGTGACGAATGTCATTCAAACCGTGCCGGCGCTTGCGATGCTCGCCGTCCTGATGCTTGTGATGGGACTCGGCGCCAATACAGTCATTACGGCCTTGTTTTTATACTCACTCCTGCCGATTCTCCGGAACACGTACACGGGGATCGTCAGCATCGAACACGCCTACTTGGAGTCGGGAAAAGCAATGGGGATGACGAAATATCAAGTGCTGCGCATGGTGGAGCTGCCGCTCGCACTTTCTGTCATCATGGCGGGCCTTCGAACGGCGCTCGTTATTGCCATCGGCATCACGGCGATCGGCACATTCGTCGGCGCCGGCGGGCTTGGCGACATGATTGTCAGAGGCTCAAACGCCACAAACGGAACCGCCATCATTTTAGCTGGCGCCATCCCGACCGCGCTGATGGCAGTGGCGGCAGATCTGTTCATGGCTTGGCTTGAACGGGCTCTCAGTCCGGTGAAGAAAAAGAAAAGAAAACCGTTCAGACTTGTACGGTCTGCATCTTAAGCAATCAGCATTCTTCCTGCGGAAGAATGCTTTTTTCATTTCTTGATTAAATTTTGATAACTCTGCCGTAAAGTCATTTATATCAAAAACAAAGCAGAGGGGTAATCATATGAGTAACATCATAGAAACCAGACAGTTACAAAAAACATTCGGAAAACACCAAGCTGTGGCTGATGTATCGCTGCAGGTCAAACGAAACAGCATTTACGGGCTTCTCGGTCCGAACGGCGCCGGAAAATCAACGACGCTTAAAATTTTGACGGGCATGCTGAAGCAAACATCCGGCGATGTCTTATTCGACGGCCATAAATGGAAGCGGGAAGATTTGAAAAACATCGGTTCACTGATTGAATCGCCGCCGCTTTACAACAACTTAACGGCAGTCGAGAATTTGAAAGTCCGCTGTACAATGCTGGGGCTTCCTGATTCAAGGATTGCTGAAGTGTTGGAAATTACGGATTTAACGGGTACCGGAAAGAAGCGCACAGGGCAATTTTCAATGGGGATGAAACAGCGGCTCGGCATCGCTTTGGCTTTATTAAACCGCCCGTCACTGTTAATTCTTGACGAGCCGACCAACGGATTAGACCCGATGGGCATCCAGGATTTGCGGGAGTTTATCCGGTCCCTTCCGAAGCAGGGAATGACAGTTATTTTATCAAGCCACCTTTTATCAGAGGTCGAGCAGATCGCCGGCCATATCGGAATCATCAGTGACGGCATTTTAGGTTATAGGAGAAATCAGCCGGGAAAACGATTTGGAGCAGCTGTTTTTGGATGTTGTGAAGTCAGGCAGGGAGAAAGCGGGGGCTGTGAAATGATTCAGTACATGCAGGCGGAGCACCTCACGAGCAGTATGTCGGGCAATTAATCCAACTGTCAAAAACAGAGGAAGCCGTCTCTGTTCATTTGGAATATACCGGCGTTAAAGAGTGGATCAAACATGTTCATCGTGATGCAGCGGCGCTGATGGGGCCGAAACGGATTAATCTCGTTTTCAGCGAACGGGACTCTGACGGAATAGCAGCGGCAATGGACAAGCATCTGCTTCACAGGGCAATCATGAACATCGTTTCCAATGCTGTTGACTATACGCCCGAAGGCGGAGAAATCTGTGTGGAAACAGTGTGCGCCGATACGTTTCTCAGCATTGCTGTATCAGACAGCGGCAGGGGTTTTTCACCCGAAGCGCTGAAAAAAGAAACACAGCTTTTTTACACAGAGGACAAAAGCAGACATTCAGCGGGGCATCACGGCATGGGGCTTACGTTTGCCCATAATGTCGTCAACCTTCATCACGGTGAATTGAAGCTCGAAAATAAAGAGACGGGAGGCGCCCGGGCAGAAATTTGTATTCCGCTGGAAACCGTCAAACAAAAACAAGCCCTTCAAATATGAGGGCTTGTTTTTTAGCTTAAATCGCAAATTGCGCCAACCGTTCGTTCAGCTGGTGTGCCAAGTCTTCCAGCTCCTCGGCTTTTGATAATACTTGATCCATGGAATGGGCTGACTGTTCTGTGATCGAGAATGTTTCTTCAATGCCTGCCGCTGATTCTTCGGATACAGAGGCGATATTTTCGATCGATTGGCTGATTGTGGCCGATTGTTCAGTTAACCTCTTCAAACCGCCCGTGACCTCTTCGATGCTTGCAGCCATGTCCGTCATTGACCGTTTAATATGCTGCATCGTGCTGCCGGTGTCTGTGAGGTTCGCTTTCCCTTTTTCTACTTCTGTAAAGCTGCTTTCTAAATAGTGAATGACGGCGCTGATTTCCTGCTGGGTGCCGCCGACAATTCTCGTAATATCCT
This sequence comes from Bacillus sp. ISL-51, assembly GCF_018613535.1. GTDB lineage: Bacteria > Bacillota > Bacilli > Bacillales > Bacillaceae > Bacillus. Next base: position 43,184 of record NZ_JAGGQB010000003.1, on the reverse strand, counting down.
GGACGGAGCCTCTGACGCCGTCGGCGAGCTTTCTGACTTCTTCAGCTACGACTGCGAAGCCTTTGCCGCTTTCTCCGGCACGCGCAGCTTCAATTGCGGCATTTAAAGACAGCAGATTCGTCTGTTCGGCAATGCCGTTAATAACGAGGACGAGTTTGTTAATGTCTTTGGAGTGCTGTTCAAGCGTCCGTACTTTTTGAACGGATTGCTCCACGATGCTGTGGATGGATTCCATCTGCTTTAACGAAGAATCCATATTTTCATTTCCGCTCACGGCCAGCTCCAGCACGTTCTGTGATGTGCCGCTGATGGCCATGCCGTGGGAATACGTTTTATCTATCCGGTCTGTGAAATCATTCATCGTTTCGGAAATCGTGACGGCGTCTTGCGCCTGCTGTTCTGATCCTTCCGCCATTTCGTTCATCGTTTCGGTAATGGTTTGGCTGCCGGACCTTGTTTCGTTCGTCGCCGACGTTAACATTTGTGAAGAAGAAAGAACATGCTGAGAAATCCCTTTCGAATAGCCGACAATGTCTCTTAAATTTCTGACCATCTGCTGAAGCGCGCCGTTCAGATCGCCGAGTTCATCTTTCGCATTGAGCGCTTCAAGATCATTTGAGAGATTTCCTCCCGCAATCTCGTCGGCAGATTCCTTCATGCGGATGATCGGTTTGACGATTTTCCGATTGATATAGATCCAGATGAAGACGCTGATAAGGACAGCGGCGATGAGCAGCAGAAACGTAAACGTGATGCCTTTGCGGTAAATCTGTTCGGATTCATCAACCGCTTTATTGCTGCCTTCTTTGTTTAAATCGACCAGCTCGTTAATATGATCTTTCATGGCGTCAAACTTTGTTTCGGATTGGACGAGCAGCCCTCTTGCCAGATCTGTATTATCGCTTTTTCCGCTTTCCACAATTTGCGAGTGGACGTTTTTATAATCCGCGATCTCGCTTGAGAGCGTCTCATAAATTTTTTGTTCTTTCGCGCTTGAGATTGTTTTTTTATAATCGGCGAGTCTTTTGTCAATCTCATTCAAGCTCTGATCCATTGCCTCGCGGATCGTCTCCAATTTCGTTTTATCTTTGTTAATTAAATACTCTTTTTCTTGAGAGGAGAGGTGCTCCGTAAAATAATCTACCGTTGTAATCTGTTTAATGCCATCAATCCATTTTGTGTTCATGTCGTTTGTCTCCCGGATCAAAAACTGCATATTAAGCGCCCCGAGTCCTGCGGTGAGCATCATAATAACAATCAGTGTGGCAAAGACAAGGGTGAATTTTCGTGAAATCGTTAGCCGCATATCAAATCTCCTTTAAAGTGGTGTCAATATTGTTTATATCGGCTTTTGATTTGAATTTTCTTTAAAAAAAGTAAAATAAAAAACGGCTGCCCGTTTTGAGATCAGCCGTTTATGGCGGGAGAGTTTATTAGGAAGGATCTATCCATTCTGAAGACCATTTGGAAATCTCCTCTAAAATGGGAGCTAACGCACAGCCTTTATCCGTTAAAGAGTACTCAATGCGGACAGGCGTTTCCGGAATGACTTCCCGTTTGATCACACCTTCTGTTTCAAGTTCTTTCAGCCGTTCTGACAGAACTCTGCCGCTTAAATTCGGCAGCGCCGCTTCAATTTCGCTGAATCGCTGCTGCCCGTTCAATAGCTGAAAGACGATAAGAGCGACCCAGCGTTTACTCAAGATGTCGACTGCCTTTTCAAATCTGGGACACATTTCTGATTGCTTCATGCTTTTTCACCTCGTCTTTTGCTATTATACCGCAAAATCAGAGGGAACGTACGTCTGCCGCTTGTTATGTTGGGGAGTGGATCAGGAAGATGATGAGGAAGTGGAGGAACGTTTTTTCGCTTCAGCTGCGATAAAATCAAAGTATTTACTGACGCTTTCAATATCTTCTTTTGTGAAGTGCTGCCATTTTTTGCTGTCAAACAGCGGAAGATGCTCCGCGCCTTTGGCAACGGCTGTCTGGTAGATGGTGTAAATGGATTGATAGCTTTCAGAGGCTTCACGGATTTCCTCCTGAAATGCCTTAATGTGTCCGGCTCTTGCCATCAAATCCTCATACGGGACTTTCAATGTGTCCGCCAATTTTTTGATGGTGGCGGGCTTGGGAATGCCGCGTTGCCCATTTTCAATTCTGGAAATGGTAGCCGAGCTGACGCCGGAATAGACGGCAAGCTGATTGACCGTTAGTTTTCGGGCGCGGCGCAGCTCTCTTAATTGCTTTCCGAATGTGCTCAATTTGATCGCCTCGCAAGTGCAGATTCATTATTCTTCATTCGTTCTTTTTTTGGCTTCAGCCGATAAGAACGAGAAATATTTATCAAGCAGGACTAAATCTTCCTTCGACAGATACTGCCAGTTCTCGTGCTCCAAAAGGGATAAATCGTTCAGCTGATATGTTTCCGCTTTTTCAATCAATTTGCAGTTCGTGCCGTATGAAGCTCTCGTTTCCTGAACGGTCTCAATGTACCCGGCTTTTTTCATGAGTTCCTCGTAAGGGATTTTTAACGCTTCTGCAAGCTTTTTGATGGTTGCCGGTTTCGGCACCCCGCGTTTGCCGTTTTCAATCCGTGAGATTCCGGCTGCACTGACGCCTGAATACGTTGCCAGCTGGTTCACTGTCATTTTTCGTTTTTCCCGCAGTGTCCGTAATTGTTTACCGAAGCTTTCCACAGTCTCTCCCCCTCCCGAACGCTACCTCTATTCTAGTATGTTCGTTGACTAAAGGGAATAGCCGGACTGGAAAAGTATTGACAAAAGTTAACAAAACCCGTATCTTATGTAGTAAGACAGAAAGTACTTTACAGAACGGAAGGTGAAGAAAGTGGTCGAAAAGATACAGATCAGAAGAGATTATGTGCTGCAATATATGGTCAATAACGACTACTCGTTAAACCAGCTCGCCCTGGAGATCGGAATATCCCCCGCCACACTGAGCCGCGTACTGAATGGAGAGAGAAGGCCGGGCCAGCTGGTCATCGGAAAGATGCTGTATTATTTTGATATGAAATTTGAGGACCTTTTTTACTACGACTTTGTTGACAAAAGTCAATAACAACGAAAGAAACCATTTTTAGTTCTGTTTTTCTGATGTGCTCTGTATTGATACGGCGTGACATGCCAATGCTTTTCATGTAAAATAGAAGTAATGTAGGCCAGTCAGTCTGGAGGTGTATGGGATGCACACATTTTTGATTACCTTATTGGTTATCGTCAGTATTGCACTTATTATTGTCGTATTGCTTCAGTCCAGCAAAAGCGCCGGTTTATCGGGTGCGATTTCAGGCGGGGCGGAGCAGCTTTTCGGAAAACAAAAAGCAAGAGGCCTTGATCTGATTCTTCACCGCACAACCGTTGTGCTGGCAGTCTTGTTTTTCGTTTTAACGATTTCGCTAGCGTATGTCGTATAAGGCAATGTTTGTATAAGGTCTGATTTAATATCAGGCCTTTTTCTTGTTGAGGGACGGTGTTTGTTTCTCGGCAAACTGTGGAAAACTAAATTGAATGTGCAAAAAAAGGGGTTATAAGCATGAAAATCGTAACACCAAAACCATTTACATTTAAAGGCGGAGACAAAGCGGTTCTTCTGCTGCACGGATTTACCGGAAATACCGCAGATGTCAGAATGCTCGGACGTTATTTAAATGAGCGCGGCTATACTTGCCACGCGCCTCAATATAAAGGGCACGGCGTTCCGCCGGAAGAGCTGGTCCATACAGGGCCTCACGATTGGTGGAAAGACGTTATGGACGGTTATGAGTATTTAAAATCTGAAGGCTATGAAAACATCGCGGCCTGCGGACTGTCACTCGGCGGGGTTTTTTCATTGAAATTGGGTTACACTGTACCCATAAAGGGAATTGTTCCTATGTGTGCGCCGATGCACATAAAAAGCGAAGAGGTTATGTACGAGGGAGTTCTTTCCTACGCGCGCAATTATAAAAAATTCGAAGGAAAACAGCCGGAGCAGATTGAAAAGGAAATGAAGGAGTTTGAAAAAACGCCGATGAACACCCTGAAATCTCTGCAAAAGCTGATTGCCGATGTGCGCCAAAACGTCGACATGATCTATTCCCCGACATTTGTGGTTCAGGCCCGGCATGACCATATGATTAATACAGAAAGTGCAAACATCATTTATAACGAGGTAGAAACGGACGATAAACAGCTGAAATGGTACGAAGAATCCGGACATGTCATTACGCTGGATAAAGAACGTGATCTCGTTCATCAGGATGTGTACGAATTTTTAGAGAAACTCGATTGGTAACAAACAGGAGGTCGGATAATGGAAAAAGAAACGTTTATGGACCGCCTTCTCTCGTTCATGAAGGAAGAGGCGTACAAGCCACTTACCGTTCAAGAGCTTGAGGAGATGATGAATATTACGGAAGCGGAGGAATTTAAAGAGCTGGTGAAAGCTTTAGTGGCGCTCGAGGAGACAGGCCAAATCGTGCGCACGCGGAGCAACCGCTACGGGCTTCCGGAAAAGATGAATTTAATAAAAGGAAAAATTTCGGCGCATGCGAAGGGCTTTGCTTTTCTGCTGCCGGAGGATACCGCGTTAAGCGACGTGTTTATTCCTCCGACTGAGCTGAATACGGCCATGAACGGCGATATTGTCATGGTGCGGCTGAATTCTCAGTCAAGCGGTTCGAGACAGGAAGGAACGGTCATCCGCATTTTAGAAAGAAGCATTGACCGTGTCGTCGGCACATACACAGAAACAAAAAGCTTCGGCTTTGTCATCCCGGATGATAAAAAAATCACGAGCGATATCTTTATCCCGAAACACGCCAAAAACGGCGCGGCGGAAGGCCATAAAGTCGTGGTGAAGCTGACAAGCTATCCGGAAGGCCGCATGAATGCCGAGGGAGAAATCGTTGAGATTCTCGGACATAAAAATGATCCGGGCATTGATATTTTATCAATTATCCATAAGCACGGCCTGCCGGGAGATTTTCCGGCTGAAGCGATGGAGCAGGCAACAAATACGCCGGATACCATTGATGAAAAGGACATAAAAGACCGCCGTGATTTGCGTGATCAAGTGATCGTCACCATCGACGGCGCGGATGCGAAGGATTTGGATGACGCCGTCACCGTGACAAAGCTTGATAACGGCAGTTACAAACTCGGTGTCCATATTGCCGACGTCAGCCATTATGTCACAGAGAACTCGCCGATTGATCAAGAAGCGCTGGAAAGAGGCACAAGCGTATATTTAGTCGACAGGGTTATTCCGATGATTCCGCACAGACTGTCAAACGGCATCTGCTCTTTAAACCCTAAAGTCGACCGCCTGACGCTTTCCTGCGAAATGACCATCAATCAGCAGGGGCAAGTGACAGAGCATGAGATTTTCCAAAGCGTGATCAAAACGACGGAAAGAATGACATATTCCGATGTCAATCAGATTCTCACCGAAGACGATGCCGAGCTGAAAGAAAGATACGAGCCGCTCGTTCCGATGTTTAAAGACATGGAGCGTCTGGCTGAAATTCTTCGGGCAAAGCGGATGAACCGCGGGGCCGTTGACTTCGATTTTAAAGAAGCGAAAGTGCTCGTCGATGATGAAGGCGCCGTAAAAGACGTTGTGATCAGAGAGCGTTCCGTCGCTGAAAAGCTGATTGAAGAATTTATGCTTGTCGCAAACGAAACGGTGGCCGAGCATTTTCATTGGATGAACGTGCCGTTTATTTACCGGATTCACGAAGAGCCGAACGCTGAAAAGCTCCAAAAGTTTTTGGAATTTGTGACGACATTCGGTTACATCGTAAAGGGAAAAGCCGGAGATATTCATCCGCGCGCATTGCAAAGCATTCTTGATGAGGTGCGGGACCGCCCGGAAGAAACCGTCATTTCAACGGTTATGCTCCGTTCTATGAAGCAGGCGAAGTATGACCCGCAAAGCCTGGGGCATTTCGGGCTGGCAACTGAATTTTACACTCACTTCACATCGCCGATCCGCCGCTACCCTGACTTAATCGTTCACAGACTGATCAGAACGTATTTAATCAACGGGAAGACGGACGAGGCAACGCGGGAAAAGTGGGCTGAACGTCTGCCGGAAATCGCTGGCCACACGTCAACGATGGAACGCCGCGCCGTAGATGCCGAACGGGAAACGGACGATCTGAAAAAAGCGGAATATATGCTTGATAAGATCGGAGAAGAGTTTGACGGCATGATCAGCTCCGTCACCAACTTCGGGATGTTCGTTGAGCTGCCGAATACGATTGAAGGGCTTGTCCATGTCAGCTTCATGACGGATGATTATTACCGTTTTGACGAGCAGCACTTCGCCATGATCGGCGAGCGCACGGGCAATGTTTACCGCATCGGAGACGAAATTACGGTTAAGGTCGTTGGCGTTAATAAAGACGAACGAAACATCGACTTTGAAATCGTCGGCATGAAAGGCACCCCGCGCCGCCCGAGAGAAACAGGCGATCGCAGAAAACGCGGCAGACCGGCGCGAAAACGAGTATTGAACAGCAATACACCTGCTTCCCCGCCGCAATCAGAAGAAAAAGGGGAATGGTTTACAAAGCCGAAAAAGAAGAAGAAACGCGGCTTCCAAAACGCGCCGAAGCAAAAGCGTAAAAAGAAGAAGTAGTAACAGAGAAAGCAAACAGGGCAAAATGCTCTGTTTGCTTTCTTTCGCAAGCCGCATATTCATTGTCGTTACGCGCTCCTTTTGCTAAAATAGAGCGTATCGCACACACGAACGGTTTTTGAGGAGGGTAAGGCATGCCAAAAGGATCAGGCAAAGTATTATCGCAAAATAAAAAAGCGAACCACGATTATTTTATAGAAGAAACCTATGAAACAGGCATCGTGCTGCAAGGAACAGAGATTAAGGCCATCCGCGCCGGCCGCGTAAACATGAAGGATTCCTTCGCAAAAATCGAACGCGGTGAAGTGTTTCTGCACAACATGCACATCAGCCCGTACGAGCAGGGAAACCGCTACAACCATGACCCGCTGCGGACGAGAAAGCTTTTGATGCACCGGAAAGAAATCAATAAGCTGATCGGACTGACAAAAGAAAAGGGCTATTCCCTCGTGCCGTTAAAGCTGTACTTAAAAAACGGCTTTGCCAAAGTATTAATCGGCCTCGGAAAAGGGAAGAAAACATACGATAAACGCGATGACTTAAAACGCAAAGACGCCAAACGGGAAATTGAAAGAGCGTTCAGAGACAGACAAAAAGGCTTCTGATGCATACAGCTTGATGTGACGATCAGCCTTATGCTATACTGTTCACACATCAAGTTCACAGAAGGTTTTTTGAAGTAATTCCCAATTGAATTTGTCTGTGGCCATGATATAATAAGAGTACAGCCAGTTGAGCAAGAGCTTGAAATATCTCCCGTATACCCTTTACAAGGGGACGTTACGGATTCGACAGGGATGGATCGAGCTTGAGCTGCGAGCCGAGAGGCGATCTCGTTAACACGCACCTAAATATAACTGGCAAAACTAAAAGTTTTAACCAAAACTTAGCACTAGCTGCCTAATAAGCGCAGCGAGCTCTTCCTGACATTGCCTATGTGTCCGTGAAGAGCACATCCAAGTAGGCTACGCTTGCGTTCCCGTCTGAGAACGTAAGAAGAGACTGACAGACTAGCTCTCGGAAGGCCCGCCAGCAGGCACGAAGACGAGTGAAACACAAAATATGCAGGCTACGCTCGTAGACGCTTAAGTAATCGATGTTTCTGGACGTGGGTTCGACTCCCACCGTCTCCATACATAAGACGAAACCGCAGTGTTGTCACGCGGTTAAAATAAAGCATAAATTGTCCGAAAGGACAGTTTATGCTTTATTTTTTACAACGATTTATATGCAATAAATGCAATCTAACAATTCGTCGAACTGGATTATTTTTTATGCATGAATGTGGTTTAAATCTATTTTAGATAATGATGTTCAATTGAAGTTATTAAAGCCGGGCGCTATATTCCCTTAAAAATACATTTTATAGATCCATTCTATCGGGACCGCTTCTTTAATGAACAGGTTCTTACTTATTGGTTCGTTAAACAAATATTGTTGATTTTCTTTAACTGACGGGCAGATTAGCGACGAAAACTTTCCAAGCCAGATCTGCTTGACACGGCACCGTTTAGCGTCTTAGCATAAAGAGCTGGAGAAAGTGGGAATGAATATTCTTGACTGTCAGCTGGTTAAAAACATGAAGAGAGGTGTTCCTTGATGACAAATAGCAGTATGAATCCTAAGGTTGATGAATATATGAGTAAAGCTAAAACGTGGAAGGAAGAATATGAGAAGTTGAGAAATATCGTTCTTGACTGTGAGCTGACCGAAGAATTTAAGTGGATGCATCCTTGTTACACGTTCGAGAAAAAGAACATCGTGTTAATACATGGATTTAAAGAATATTGTGCGCTTCTGTTTCCCAAAGGCGCCTTGTTACAGGATGCCCATGGAATTCTAATCCAACAAACGGAGAATGTACAGGCGGCGCGCCAGATCCGGTTCACCAATGTTCAAGAAATAGCTGAAATGGAAACCATCTTGAAAGCCTATATTGATGAAGCCATTGAAGTTGAAAAAGCCGGTTTGAAAGTGAATTTGAATACAGAGTTCATCATTCCTGAAGAACTTCAAAATAAATTCGATGAAATCCCTGCCTTGAAAACTGCTTTTGAAGCCTTGACGCCGGGACGGCAAAGAGCATACATTCTTTATTTTTCTAAAGCCAAACAATCTAAAACGCGAGAGTCAAGGGTTGAAAAATATGTGCAGCAGATTCTCAATGGAAAAGGATTACATGATTAGTCTATTCGATAAGAAATTAAATGAATCAACCTCGCTTTGCATTCATTCAAACTCCTTTTTGGATCGCGGTAGCACTGAAAAAAACAAAAAAGTGAAAGGTGCGCTTTTCTTGAACTAAAGCGGCCATTCCAAATCAATTTGTTTTTCAAAAAAAAAGGGACCGCCTGCCGGGATGGTTCCTTTTTTGTGTTTTGAGCTTACTTTTCAAAAATATGTAATATCAACATTGAAAATAATGACAAAAAATATCTATTTTAACAAAAACCTGATGTCTTAATGTATACTAAACTAGTAGTTATCTTTTGTTGAAAGGGGTAATAGAATGAAAGTCGGTTTGAAGGCAAAAGCAGTATCATGGAGGAAGGCAGCTATTTCATCACTTATTCTTGCCGCGGTTTTTACCCTGATGATGAACGAAACGGTTTTTGCAGCGGGGCTGGACAAGGATCAGAAGCGTCGAGCGGAGCAGCTGACCAGTATTTTTGAAAACGGCAAGACAGAAATTCAATATGGATATGTGGAACATTTGCCTGATGGAAGAGGTTATACTTGCGGCCGGGCCGGCTTTACAACCGCTACCGGGGATGCATTGGAAGTAGTGGAAGTGTATACAAAGGCAGTACCGAATAACAAACTGAAAAAGTACCTGCCTGAATTGCGCCGCCTGGCAGAAAAAGAAAGCGGGAATATAAGCAATCTCAAGGGTTTTGATTCAGCTTGGCGTTCGCTTGGAAATGATAAAGAATTCCGCGCTGCTCAAGATGCAGTAAACGACAGCTTGTATTATCAGCCTGCCATGAAACGGTCAGATAATATCGGACTGAAAACGGCGCTGGCGAAAGCTGTGATTTACGATACAATTATCCAGCATGGCGACGGTGATGACCCAGACTCCTTGTATGCATTGATCAAACGCACAAACAAAAAAGCGGGCGGCTCTCCTAAAGATGGAGTAGATGAGAAGAAATGGTTAAATAAATTCTTGGATGTACGCTATGACGACCTGATGAATCCATCAAATTCTGATACACGTGATGAATGGAGAGAATCAGTTGCCCGAGTGGATGTCCTTCGCTCTATCGCCAAGGTGAACAACTACAATCTGAACGGACCGATTAAGGTTTCTTCAGACGAGTATGGTGACTTCGTGATCAAGTAAGCAGCGATGTGTTGCCTGAGGGGGATTCCCCTCTCGTGTTAGCGAAATGAAACATTGGGCGGCCGTTTGGCCGCCTTCAGACTGTCATTTAGATTTTTGGTCAGGCCGTGGATTTGAACACGACCTGTTATTTTTGTTGACCATTAATATTAATCAATAGCAGTAGATCGAAAAAGAGTGTACAGGATGCAATGAGAAACATCAAATTGACATAAGTTTTTCTGGCATTTCCCCCTTTTTTTAATTCCCCTGAGTTAATGACCGATTTTCCTGCTCATTTGATTATTATATAACCACGAAGAATATAACCAGCCAGCTTATGAAATCAGCCGCCGCATTGTTCAAGTTTAATATTCCAACATAATCTAAGCCGTTTGTAACCCAGATGTCATCAAGCAAACATATTTTGTGACACTGTTATAGGCTTCCTATAAGAACTCATATTCGTCCATGTCCAGTAATTCGCCAGCCACCCAAGGCCTGCAGCTTCTAATCACTACACCCCAAAAAATGATTGGTAAGATTTGAAGCTGTTTTCTTCTATCTCTGACAGCACCCATTTGTTGCATTTTTCGCTTGAGCAGGCGAAAGGGATTCAAGGAAATTTTTCATTTGAACAGCATCAATTAAAGGAACTCCTGCCGCGATTGCCTTTCTACTTAAACGTATATCTGTTATTTTCTTGTTGGTAAGTTGATGCTTCATAAGGGCAGTAACCAGAAGTTCAGCTTCTCTTTTTGTCTTGGTACTTATCCTGCTGCGATGTTTGAGCCGGCGACAGCTGAGATACCTAAAGCCAGAACAAAGACAATAGCCAACCTGTTTTTAAAATTACCTAGCACACTATTTATTCAGAATCTTCCTTCATTTAAACTGAAATTCTTTTCTAAGTAGGGTTACTCACATTTAAAAAACATATTGCTTATATTTTTTATTTAATGTTAATAGAAATAAATATAAGCATACTTAGTTCAAAATCTTTTTGATAAAAAAGGATTTTTTATAGGTTTAAAAAACCATATTTTTATGTTATACCTATTAAGGGATTTTATTGAAAATGATAAATATACAGGAATGAAAGGAGCAATTAGGAACATAAATTGAGCAGTAATCAGCTAAGTATAAATTAGAGGAACTAATGGTGAAAAAACTCTTAAGTGCTATACTAATTATTTTTGTTTTTTCAATGGTTAATTTACCGAATTACATAAAGCCTGAAAAAGCATTTGCTGTATCAAACGAAATAACCAAAAAGGATTTTGCTGATTTAGATACAGCGTTAAATACGCTTTTAAAGCTTCAGGAAGAGTACCACAAATTAGACAAGTCTAAACAAACAAAATGGGTAGAAACCAAAAAAAAAGCAATCAAAAAGTTAATAGATAGTGAAATTGTTAGTGCTAAAAAATTAATAAAGACTAAGATTATACCTTTGGTACAAAAAGCAGTCGATGACTATAAGAGTATTGTGCAAACTTTAAAAGAAATTAGTAAGGGTATTGATGAAACAGTTGCTGCTTTAGACCAATGTAATAAAGCCATGGATGAAATTAATGATATTCTTGATGGCGAAGTGAAAAATGTTAATGAAATGAATAAAGCCATGGACGGATGGGTTAAAAATCTAGATGACATGAATAAAGAAGTAGACGAAATGAATAAAGACTTAGATGACGTGCAAAGAGCCATGGATATGTGTAATCGTGGTTATGATCAAATGAATCATGCACTTACCGGTCTGAATAAAGCAGCAGATGAGACAAATGCTAATCTTAAAGCTATTGATTCTAATATAAAGCAAATGACTAAATCGGTTGATCAGATTAATTCTGGTGTTACACAAGTATCCAAAAGTATGAAATATGTAAATAATTCATTTGATAAGCTTGATAAAAACTTGGATGCTATGAGTAAAACTAAAGTGCATTATAATTATCATTATTATTCATCAGATGGTTTAACAACTACAAAATTAAATAAATTAAATCAAAAAACAAAGGAATTAGAGAATTCTCAAAAAAATATAAAGAAAATAGAAGTTAATATAAACAACATCTCTCATTATGATGTCAGTAACTTAAAAAATGCAAAACATGTTCTATCTGTTACTGCTGATCTTATTCCATTATTATCGAATGTTAAGGGTGGAAGTGAAGCTATATCAGGAAAAGATCTAATTACTCAAAATGAACTTTCTGCATTTGATAGAACGGTAGCTGCATTAAGTATAGTAGGGGGAGATTTAACTAAGCTTCCAGGAAAGTTAGCGGGAACTGTATCAAAGGCTAACAAAACATCAAAATATGTTGAGAACAGTGTTAAAGCTAATAAAGTACTAAATAGCTTCAGTGAAGTGGCTGATTTTGTTTCTAAACATGGTAAATTGCCAAATAACTACATTACAAAAGCAGATGCAGAAAAGCTAGGATGGGTAAGCAAAAAGGGAAACTTATCAAAAGTAGCACCAGGAAAAAGTATTGGTGGGGATATATTTAAAAACAAAGGAAATCCTTTACCAACAGCTAAAAATAGAGTATGGTATGAAGCGGATATAAACTATACTACAGGGTATCGAGGAAATGACAGACTTCTTTATTCTAATGATGGGTTAATCTATAAAACAACAGACCATTATAAAACATTTCATAAAATAAAATAGTAGAAGGTGTTATTAATGTTAAAAGTCATTATAGACGGAAAAGATTTTACAAGTGCAGAAGCTTTACACCGAATTTTAAAAGATAAATTAGATTTCCCGGATTATTATGGTGAAAATCTAAATGCATTATGGGATTGTCTGACAGGCTGGATAGAGCTGCCGCTGACTTTGGTGTGGAGGCATTTTGAGATCAGTCAGAAGGAATTGGGTTCGGATGCTGAGGATTTCTTGGAGCTATTTCAAGAGGCTCAGGAAGAGTTAGAGAATCGGTTTGTCATTCAAATCGAGCAGCCGTCACTTGGGACAACGGACAGGCACTAAAAAGTGCGTACTTCCCGTCAGCCATTTTTCTATCCGATAATAGAGACGGAAGGTTTCAGGCTTTCGATTTCTGTCCATATATAAGAAAAGATATGCGATAGGGAGGAATGGATGATGGATTTGCAGATGAAAGGGAAAACGGCGCTTGTGACCGGGTCTACGTCAGGAATCGGGAGGGCGATTGCGGCTTCGCTGATTGCAGAAGGTGCGGATGTCATCATTAATGGGCGCCGGGAAGAGAAGGTGAAAGAAACGATTCGAGAATTGCAGCATCAGACACCGGGCGCCCGTCTGTATCCGGCTGCATTTGATTTAGGAACGGCGGAAGGGTGCAGCGGGATTTTTCAGCAGTATCCGGAGATCGATATTCTCGTGAACAATTTGGGGATTTTTGAGCCGGCGGAATACTTTGATATCCCGGATGAAGAGTGGTTCCGGTTTTTCGAGGTAAACATCATGAGCGGCGTTCGGCTGACACGCCGGTATTTGAAGCAGATGATTGAACGAAAGGAAGGACGGGTGATTTTTATCGCCAGTGAAGCGGCGGTCATGCCTTCACAGGAAATGGCCCATTACAGCGCTACCAAAACGACGCAGCTTTCACTGTCGCGAAGCTTGGCTGAGCTGACAAAAGGGACGAGTGTGACCGTCAATACGGTGATGCCCGGTTCTGCCAAGACAGAAGGCGTCGAGGCGATGCTGGAGTCGCTTTATCCTGATGAAAACCTGACCGTTACAGAGGCGGAAAAACGGTTTATGCAGGAAAATCGTCCGACGTCCATTATTGAGCGATTGATCCGCCCTGAAGAAATTGCTCACTTTGTCACCTTTTTAAGCAGTCCTTTGTCGTCTGCGATTAACGGATCGGCTTTGCGGATCGACGGCGGATTGGTGCGGAGCATTATATAATATGAAAACACGGAAACCCCCGCGGGTATAGAAGCGGGGGTTTTTAATTCGTGCCGTGCTGATGAAACCATTCGATTATCCGGCTGATCAAATCCTTTGTGGGGCTGTCAAAATGCTCTTCTTTTTGATTTGTCAAAAGCCCGACCGGCGGTGAGATCGCCAGGTTATGAATCGGGATGACCTTCGTGCCTTCGAGCGGCTCTGAATGCGCCGTGGCCGTAAAGATGGAGACGCCGATATTTTCCCGGACATAATATTGATGAGCCATGCTGCTGGTCAGCTCCATTTTTCGATAGCGGCTGCCGATGGCGCGCTGCAGATGCTGTTCAATTTGAATCCGGATCGGGCAATTGGCAGGCGTAAAAATGAAGCATTCATTTTCTAAATCAGTTGCCGCATTATGTTGATAACATGGCGGAAGCCGCCTTGAAACAAACACAGCCCCCTGACACAAAAGTGCCGAAATTATAGGCGTATCTAAGGATCAGCGGGGAATGATCCGTACTTTTCAGCGGATTGCGGACGGCGTATGAACGGTGATTCGTCCGTCTTTTTTAAAAAATATACTAATTTCGAGATATTATTGTTGCTAAATGATTTTTTTGTAACTATAATTATTACAGAGTTGAATAGTATAAAAAAACATTCATATTTCATAATAAATGTGTGTGTAATCTGAAAACGAAAGGGCTGTTATACTATGGCAAAAGTACTTTATATCACTGCTCATCCTCACGATGAGGAAACATCTTACAGCATGGCAACCGGAAAAGCGTTTATCGATTCTTATAAAGAGTCAAACCCGAATGACGAGGTTGTACATATCGACCTGTATAAAGAAAACATTCCACACATTGATGCGGACGTATTCAGCGGCTGGGGTAAACTTCGATCAGGTACTGGTTTTGAAGAGCTTTCTGAAACGGAAAAAGCGAAAGTCGGCCGTCTTAATGAATTGAGCGATCAATTCGCGTCAGCTGATAAATACGTGTTTGTCACACCGCTTTGGAACTTCTCATTCCCGCCTGTGATGAAAGCGTACCTTGATTCTGTAGCAGTAGCAGGAAAATCATTCAAATACACAGAACAAGGACCGATCGGCCTTCTGACTGATAAAAAAGCGCTGCACATTCAAGCGCGCGGAGGCTATTATTCTGAAGGCCCTGCGGCTGATATGGAAATGGGCCACCGCTACATCGGCATCATGATGAACTTCTTCGGTGTTCCTTCTTTCGACGGATTAATCGTTGAAGGCCATAATGCTGAACCGGATAAAGCGCAGCAAATTAAAGAAGATGCGATTTCCCGTGCGAAAGAAGCAGGAAAATCATTCTAAACCCGCAAAAAAACCTCCTTGCTTATACGGCAGGGAGGTTTTTAATTTAGGATTCCAGTATAACCGTCCGTTTTTGTTCACTGCTTTTCATCGCGGCTTCAATGACGCGGATGACATGAATGCCTTCCTCAGCCGTAACGGGAAGCCGTTTTTCTTTCTGAATGCTATCTGCCAAAAGCTTATAATACGTAAGGTACGAACCGTGCAGCGAGGGAATTGTTTCTGTATTTCTCCTATCTTCCTCGGCAATTGTCAGCTTTCCGAAATAGTCGGGATCGTCTGCGCCCCAGCTGTCATCAACCGGTTTTTTACCCGCAAGCAGCGCGCGCTCTTGTCCGTCCGTCCCGTATTTGATAAAGCTTGAATGCTTTCCGTGAATTTGGTAGCGGGGACCGCTTGCCGCATTCATAGACCCGGAATGAAGAACGGCCTGAAGCTTGCCGTAATGCAATGTGACATGAAAGCAGTCGGTTGTTTCGCTGTTCTCCCGCTGTTCCATTACATGTGCGGTGACAGCTTGCGGCATGCCGAAGAGGCAGAGGGCCTGGTCGATGATATGCGAGCCGAGATCGTACAGCGTGCCTGTGGCGGGCCCGCTTTTTTCCCGCCATTTTTCCTGTACTTCCGGATTGTACTGATCGTAAGAGACGTGATATGTATGAATGTCCTTAAGAGATCCGTCTTGAACAAGCTTTTGAATCGTTAAAAAATCGTTGTCCCAGCGGCGGTTGTGATACACACTCAATAAGACCCCTTTGTCCTCAGCCGTTTTCTTCAGCTCTTCAGCTTCGGCGGCTGTCGCCGTCATCGGTTTTTCCACAACGACGTGTTTTCCCGCGAGGAGACATTTCATTGCTGATTCATAATGCATTCCGCTCGGTGTAGTGACAATGACGAGGTCAATGTCAGGGTCGCCGGTAATCTCTTCTATCGTACGTACGGCTTCGGCCCCGGGCAGATCGCGTTTCACCTCATTCGTTCTGGATGTCATGACTTTTTTAATATGGTAGTCATCAAGAACGTCTAGAAGCGGTGCATGAAAGACGGAACCGGACAAACCGTATCCTAATAGGCCAACCTGTATTGTATTCAATGATTCTCCCCCTTTTCATAATAGCTAAACGTTATATACCCTGCGATTCAGCTGGTAAAACCTGTGAGGTGAATTTTTTTACATCAGTTTTCTGAACTTGTATAATGAGAATGATTAAGAGAAATAGAGGTGGACGAATGGACAAGCATACGGAGCATCAATCGTTAAATCATAAAAGTTCGAAGGAAAAAGAACAGATTAAAAACCGGCTGAAACGGATTGAAGGCCAGGTGAGAGGCATTCAGAACATGATAGAGAATGAGCGGTACTGCGTGGATATTCTCGTTCAGATTTCGGCCGTACAGGCAGCTATGCAAAAGGTTGCTCTGCATTTGTTAGAAGACCACACCCATCACTGCGTATCAGACGCGATTAAGAGCGGGAACGGGGAGCATGCCATTACCGAGCTGCTGGATGTGATGAAAAAATTCGCGAAATCTTAAACAAAACGGTTTTAATACCCTACAGGGGTATGGTAAACTGAATGTGAAAATAAAATGTGGAGGGAAGCAGCATGGAACAAAAAACGCTACAAGTAGAAGGCATGTCCTGCCAGCACTGTGTAAAAGCCGTGGAAACGAGCGTCGGAGAGCTGAACGGAGTCACCGCGGTTCACGTGCATCTTGAAGCCGGACAGGTGGACGTTACGTTTGATGAAAAGCAAGTCTCCGTATCAGATATAAAAGACGCCATTGAAGATCAGGGCTATGATGTCGTTTAATGCTTTATCGCGCTTGGGGAACGGGCGCGGTTTTCTTTTACTATTATACATACCCCAGGGGGGTTTGAGGAGAGGTGAGTGCATTGAGTGAACAAAAAGAGATAACGATTCAAGTGGCAGGGATGACCTGCGCCGCCTGCGCATCAAGAATTGAAAAAGGGCTGAAACGTATGGACGGAGTCACTGACGCCTCCGTCAATCTGGCGCTTGAGACGTCAAACATTTCCTATCAGCCTGACAAAATCGAATCTGAAGCGATTAAAGAAAAAATTGAAAAACTCGGATATCACGTCGTCACAGAAAAAACGGATTTTCAGATTGAAGGGATGACCTGCGCCGCCTGCGCCAATCGAATTGAAAAGCGGCTGAATAAAATAGAGGGAGTCGACAGCGCGCCGGTTAACTTCGCTTTGGAAACAGTAACCGTTGAATACAATCCAAAAACCGTTACGGCCGCGGACTTGAAAGACACAGTCGCGAAGCTCGGCTACCGTTTAGAGGAAAAGGGAGATGGCGAGGAAGGCTCAGCCGAAACCCATAAGCAAAAGGAACAGCGAAAACAGCTGACCAGGCTGATATTTTCCGCCGTTCTCTCATTTCCGCTCTTATGGTCGATGGTCAGCCACTTTTCATTTACGTCCTTTATTTGGATGCCTGACATCCTGATGAACCCATGGATGCAATTCGCGCTTGCCACACCGGTACAGCTTATCATCGGATGGCCTTTTTACACAGGAGCGTACAAAGCTCTCAGAAATAAAAGCGCCAATATGGACGTCCTTGTTGCGCTCGGAACGACGGCGGCATATGCTTACAGCCTTTATCTTACTATCGCCAGCCTCGGCCGAAACGGTCATGCTGAGGGGCTTTATTATGAAACGAGCGCGATTCTGCTGACTTTGATTTTGTTAGGAAAGCTTTTGGAAACGAAGGCGAAGGGTCGCTCATCAGAAGCGATTAAAAAATTAATGAAGCTTCAGGCGAAGACGGCCGCGGTCGTGCGGGACGGACGGGAACAGGTGATTCCGATTGAAGAGGTACGGACCGGTGACATCGTTTATGTGAAGCCGGGAGAGCGCGTCCCTGTAGACGGTGAGGTCATCGAAGGACATTCAGCGATTGATGAATCTATGATCACGGGAGAAAGCCTGCCCGTTGATAAATCTCCGGGCAGCACCGTAACCGGCGCGACGATAAACGCAAACGGCTTTCTCAAGATCAGAGCAGTCAATGTCGGAAAGGATACCGCTCTCGCTCACATTATTAAGATTGTGGAGGAAGCACAAGGATCAAAAGCGCCGATTCAGCGCCTCGCCGATCACATATCCGGCATCTTTGTCCCGGTCGTGTTAGGCCTTGCCGTGCTGACTTTTTTCATTTGGTATATATGGGCGGCGCCGGGGCAGTTTTCTGAAGCGATCGGCAAGTTCATCGCGGTTCTCGTTATCGCCTGTCCGTGCGCACTCGGACTCGCCACCCCGACGAGCATTATGGCGGGATCAGGCCGGGCGGCTGAATTCGGCATTCTGTTTAAAGGCGGAGAGCATTTAGAAAAAACACAGCGGCTGACGACGATCGTGCTTGATAAAACGGGAACCGTTACAAACGGCAAGCCTGTATTGACAGACGCCATTCCCGCAGCGGGCGTGGAAGAGGATGATCTGCTGAAGTTTGCGGCGGCGGCTGAAACGGGCTCGGAGCATCCGCTTGGCGAAGCGATCGTATCCGGTGTCAGAAAGCGGGGCATCACCCTGCCGAAACTGACCCGTTTCGAAGCCCGCGTCGGTTCCGGCATATACGCTGAAGCGGAAGGCAAAACGATTCTCGTCGGAACTAGAAGGCTGATGGAAAGTGAAAATATCGAGCATGAGGCGCTTCTTTCTCAAATGTCTATGCTTGAAGCAGAGGGGAAAACGGTCATGCTTGCAGCCGCTGACGGAAAAGCAGCAGGGCTTATCGCGGTCGCCGATACAATAAAAGATACGTCAAAAGCTGCGGTGAAGCGTCTGACGGACATGGGGCTGGATGTCATCATGATGACCGGAGACAACAAGAAAACGGCGGAAGCCATCGCAAAAGAAGCCGGCATCATCGCTGTGATTGCTGAAGTGCTTCCTGAACAAAAAGCTGAAGAAATTTCCCGGCTGCAGCAAGAAGGCAGACTTGTGGCCATGGTCGGCGACGGTATAAACGATGCTCCGGCCCTGGCGACGGCTGATATCGGCATGGCCATCGGCACGGGGGCTGACATTGCAATGGAGACTGCGGATATCACGCTGATACGCGGAGATCTGAACGGTATTGCCGATGCCATCGGCATGAGCCGCCTGACCATGAGAAACATTAAACAGAATTTAGGCTGGGCTTTGGGGTACAACACCATCGGCATCCCGATCGCCGCAGCCGGCTTTTTAGCTCCGTGGGTAGCGGGCGCGGCAATGGCATTCAGCTCAGTATCGGTGGTCCTGAATGCATTGCGTTTACAAAAAGTGAAAAAAGGCAAAATCGGCTGATGCCGGTTTTGTTTTTTTATTGACACTTTATCCAAAAGCGGCATATAATAAAGAAACTAATATATGAATATATGCTCATATATATAATTTGTTTACTTGCGTTCATGTTTTGGGAATCCTATTACGGAAGGTAAGGTGAGTCAAAATGAAAGCAGCCAAGCGGGAATTTGTGTTGGACGGACTGGATTGCAGCAACTGTGCGAAAAAAATTGAAAATGGCGTAAAGTCCATTGACGGCGTTGACGGGTGTGATGTCAATTTTGCGGCAAGCATCATCACGGTTACAGCCGGCGGCAAAGACGAACAATGGATGAAAGACGAAGTTGCGAAAAAAGTAAAAACCATTGATCCGCACGTAACCGTCCGTTCAAAACAAGACAAAAAAACAGGCGGCGATGTATACCGTGAAAAATTGCAGATGATGATGGTAAGACTGGCTGCAGGCGCCATTTTGGCGGCAATTGCTTATTTCGTTCATGCGGGGGCCGTCCTTGAATTTCTGCTCTTTTTCGCCTCTTATTTAATCATCGGCGGGGATATCGTAGCCAGAGCAGCCAAAAACATTGTGCGGGGCCAGGTGTTTGATGAGCATTTTCTGATGGCGCTTGCTACAATCGGCGCTTTTATCATCCATCAATATCCGGAAGGCGTCGCGGTCATGCTGTTTTATCAAATCGGCGAACTGTTTCAGGGAGCGGCAGTCAACCGATCCAGAAAATCAATCAGCGCGCTGTTGGACATTCGTCCTGAGTACGCGAATTTGAAAACAGAAGAAGGCATTACGGCGGTTTCTCCGCAGGAAGTAAAGGCAGGACAGGTCATCGTTGTCAATCCGGGAGAACGGATCCCGTTAGACGGAAAAGTGCTGAGCGGCTCATCAATGGTTGATACATCTGCTTTGACCGGGGAATCCGTACCGAAAAAAGCGGCGCCCGGACAAGATGTGATGGCCGGGTTCATGAACCAAAACGGCGTTCTGCACATTGAGACGTCAAAAGGATATGAAGACTCTGCCGTATCGAAAATACTGGACCTTGTTGAAAATGCGGGCAGCAGGAAAGCAAAAACGGAAAACTTCATCACGAAATTCGCAAAATATTATACGCCGGCAGTTGTCATTGTTGCAGTGCTTCTCGCCTTTCTGCCGCCGCTTCTCGTCCCGTCCGCCGCTCTTTCTGACTGGGTATACCGGGCGCTGATTTTTCTCGTGATTTCTTGTCCGTGCGCGCTCGTCGTCTCCATCCCGCTCGGGTTTTTCGGCGGTATCGGAGCCGCATCAAAAGCGGGGGTGCTTGTAAAAGGAAGCAACTATTTAGAGGCGCTCAATCAAGTAACTTACGCGGTTTTTGATAAAACGGGAACCTTAACAAAAGGCAATTTTGCTGTTACTGACATCAAACCGGCAGAGGGTTTTACAAAAGACCGGCTGCTTTATACGGCGGCACTTGCAGAAATCCATTCCAACCACCCGATCGCTGCGTCCATTCGCGAAGCTTACGGGAAACCGCTGGCCGCTGAGAAAATAGACGATTATGAAGAAATCCCCGGACACGGTATTCGGGCAAATGCCGGCGGATCAACGATATTGGCCGGAAATAAAAAGCTCATGGAAAAAGAACAGATCGCCTCCGGCAAAGGTGAAGACGCCGGAACGGTTGTGTATATAGCCGTTGATCAGCAGTATGCCGGAGCCATCGTCATCGCTGATGAAATCAAAGAGGATGCCAAACAGGCCATCGCTTCCTTAAAAGCGCTCGGCGTTAAGCGCACGATGATGCTGACAGGTGATTCAAAACAGACCGGAGAGGCCGTCGGCAGAGCGTTAGGTATTGATGACGTTTATGCCGAGCTGCTGCCGGGGGATAAGGTGCAGCGTGTTGAAGAACTGGAAGCTAAGCTTTCACCGAATGAAAAACTGATGTTTGTCGGCGACGGTATTAATGATACGCCTGTGCTTGCCAGAGCTGATATCGGGGTTGCCATGGGCGCTCTCGGCTCGGATGCCGCTGTGGAAGCAGCTGATGTCGTCCTGATGACAGATCAGCCGTCAAAAACAGCCGATGCCATCCGGATTGCACGCCGCACCCGCCGCATCGTCTGGCAGAACATCGGCTTTGCGTTAGGCGTGAAAATCATTTTTCTTCTGCTCGGCGCGCTCGGATTCGCCACAATGTGGGAAGCGGTCTTTTCTGATGTCGGCGTCACGCTTATTGCCGTTGCCAACGCCATGCGCGTCATGAGAGTGAAAATCTGATAAATGTCAAAGATAATTCTTTTTTCAGGGTTTGCTCCCGAAGGTTGTCTTGGTAAAATAGAGAAGCGGGCCGTCCGGCATCCGCTTCTTTTTTTATTTTAAAAACAATGAGGTGTCTGAGTGAAAAAGAAACAATCGTCTGCGAAATTTGCGGTGATCCTGACGTTAATCGTTGTCGTTTTATTTGGAGCCATCGTGCTTATTAATAATCAATCGGAAAAAACGGGTGAAACAGTCGCCAGCCAGCCTTCCATTAAAGGCCAGCCAGTGCTCGGCAAGGAAAGCGCTCCGGTTACGGTAGTGGAATTCGGAGATTACAAGTGTCCTTCCTGTAAAGTATTTAACAGCGATATTTTTCCGAAAATCAAAAAGGACTTTATTGACAAAGGCGACGTCAAATTTTCATTTGTGAACGTGATGTTCCACGGAACGGGCTCCCGTCTGGCGGCTCTTGCTTCTGAAGAGGTCTGGAAAGAAGATCCGAAATCATTCTGGGCATTTCATGAGAAACTGTTTGAGGAACAGCCGTCAAGCGAACAGGAATGGGTCACGCCTGCGCTTCTTGAAAAAACGGTGAAAAGCACCGCGAAAAAGGTTGATCCTGGGAAGCTTAAAGAAAACCTTGATAAAGAGACCTTCGCCAAGGAGCTTAAAGCTGACACTGACCTGAATGATACATTAAACATTACGGCTACACCGACGATTTACGTGAATGATAAGGTGATTAATAAGTTTTCCGATTATGATGAAATCTCAAAAACGATTAAGAAAGAGCTGAAAAATGAAAAATAGAATCGTATTTTTATATGTTTCTTGGGTTATTGCTCTTCTTGCCATGCTCGGCAGCCTTTATTTCAGCGAGATCAGAAAATTTATTCCGTGCGAGCTGTGCTGGTACCAGAGAATCTTGATGTACCCGCTTGTCCTGATTTTGGGAATCGCCACCTTCCAAGGTGACACGCGTGTGAAAAAATATGTGCTCCCGATGGCCGTCATCGGTGCGTTTATTTCAATCATGCATTATCTGGAACAGAAGGTGCCCGGTTTTAGCGGCATTAAGCCTTGCGTATACGGCGTGCCTTGCTCATCTGAATATATTAACTGGTTCGGTTTTATTACGATACCTTTCTTAGCCCTTACGGCATTTATTCTCATTATCATCTGTATGTGCTTTGTGAAAACGGAACGCACTTCAAAATAAAGAGCCTGCTCAATTTGAGCGGCTCTTTTTCTATTACTTATACCAAGATTTATTTGTCTCAATCTGTCTGTTATGGGAACTGTCCCAAGTATCCACTGAGTACGCATAATCATAATTCATGACACAGCGGATGCCGCTTCCTTGGGGATCATGCTGAAGCCCGAAATTATGGGAAAACTCATGCTGAGCCGCTTTTGCGGTATTGGCCGATCCTTGGTCAAGGTTGACGCTGAAAGCGGGGCCGCTCGGTTTTCCGTTATATACATACGCAATACCGCCGGCGTCAAAGCTTGATTTTGCGGTAAAACCGACGACAAAATGATAATTTTGCCTGCTGAAGCTGTTTTGGAGATTAGATAAAATTTGCGAACTGTTAGAACCGGAAGAATTCCAGGCTTGTACAGCCTGTACGACGAAATCAATATTGTGATCACGGTTGAACGCGACATCGGCCTGTTCCACAATCTGGACGATTCTGGTTTGCCAGTCGCTGTATTTGGCCCGGTATTCTGCGTCCGCCACAGCAAGCACTCTTACCTTTTGGCTGCCTGTGCTTGCTTTTGTTGACGCTTTATTTTGGCTGACATTGGCGTTAAACCGTTTTGTGCCGACCTGTTTTCCGTGTTCATCCAAAATTTTTGTGTCAACCGTCTGTTCAATCTGGACGGGTCCGCTTATATCCTTAAAATGATCGGCTTTCGGAAGAGGATCCGTATATACCGTCTTTGCAGGCTCCGCGTGGCTGTGCGAATGCGTATGGCTTTCTGCAGATGGCAGGCCGGGAATCAAGCCGGCAGTCAATAAAACAGGAAAAACAAGTGAACTGATTTTCATCTCATATACCCCCTTTATGTTAGAAAAGTAATTCAATGAAACTCTTAAAATACCTTCCATTAGAGTATAAAATAGGAAAATATTCTGTGATATCCTCCGTTCGAGATACAGTTGTCCCGGTTTTGGAAGGGAATGAGACCTGACCGGAATCAGAATCTTTCAAAAATAAGGTTGATTTTAAGGGAAAGCGATTATAAAATCTAAAGGTCGTCAGAAAATTTAACAAATAAAAAGGAGCATATGGAATGGCCTGGGAGCTGCTTAGTGTAATCGGCATCATTGCGTTTGCGGTCAGCGGAGCGATTGTTGCGATGGAAGAGGAGTATGATATTTTAGGCGTGTATATTTTGGGGATTGTAACGGCGTTTGGCGGAGGCGCCATCCGAAACCTGCTTATCGGTGTTCCGGTCTCCGCCTTGTGGGAACAGGGCGCGTTTTTTCAAATCGCCCTCGCATCAGTTACGATTGTCTTTTTGTTTCCGAAGCTTTTATTAAGGCACTGGAATAAGTGGGGGAGCCTGTCTGATGCGATCGGGCTTTCTGCATTTGCCATCCAAGGCGCTTTATATGCCGTCAAAATGGGGCATCCGCTCAGTGCGGTAATTGCGGCGGCCGTGCTGACCGGAAGCGGAGGCGGTATCATTCGTGATTTGCTTGCGGGGAGAAAACCGCTTGTCCTCAAGGCGGAAATTTATGCAGTCTGGGCCGCACTCGGAGGATTAATCGTAGGTCTCGGCTGGGTCGGAAATGCCCTCGGCTTATATGTGCTGTTCCTTGTGCTTGTGGCATGCCGCATCTGTTCCTATGTATTCAGATGGAGGCTGCCGATTCGTTCCTATCATATAGATCAATAAAAACCGATTTCCCAAAAGGAAATCGGTTTTATGTATACCCAAGCCCTCCTTGAAAAAAGAGGGGCTGTTATGATAAGATGAATTGTATTTAGCCAAAATAATGAATAATATGTATTAATATCCAATTTTAATTCTAAAGTATGTCAGCTTGTTTGTCAACTTTTATGTCGGAGGTGCTGCTGATGGCAAAGCATGATCAAGAATGGAAAGAAGAGCAGGCAAGGATAGATGCCGTACTGAACGAACTTGATAAAAAACAAAAGCGGCTTGAATCGTCGTCCGGCGGACTGAAGCAAGATATTATCGGTCTGAGAAAAACGTTTTGGGAAGACGTCACCATTAATTTGGAGGATGACCATGAAAAAGCGGAGACGTTTTCAAGCATCAAACAGCAGGCCGATATGCTCTCAGAACGTGAACGAAGCCATCGGCATCAATACCAGCAGCTTCAGAGAATCGAAAAGCTGAAAGCATCTCCTTATTTCGGCCGTGTTGATTTTACGGAAAAAGGAGAGTCTGCTTCCGAGCAGATATATATTGGACTGACCTCTCTGATGGATGAAAACGATGAGCGATTTCTCATTTACGATTGGCGTGCCCCCATTTCCTCTCTCTACTATCAATATTCCCCGGGAAAAGCCCGTTATGAAGTGCCGGAAGAAACAATAGAAGGAGAGATTACGCTGAAGCGGCAGTTTATGATTAAAAACGGGGCGCTTAAAGCGATGTTTAATACGGATATGACGATTGGCGATGAAATGCTTCAAGAGGTGCTGAGCGACCATTCCGGCTCACAAATGAAAAGCATCGTCTCAACCATTCAAAAAGAACAAAATGAAATTATCCGGGATGAAAAAAGTAAATATTTGATTGTGCAGGGAGCCGCGGGAAGCGGAAAAACATCCGCAGCTCTTCAGCGTGCCGCCTATTTGCTGTATCGGGGGCGCGGTGTGCTTGATGCCCGTCAGATTGTTTTATTTTCACCTAATATTCTTTTTAACAGCTACGTATCCGCTGTATTGCCCGAACTGGGAGAAGAAAACATGGAACAGGCGACCTTTCAGGAATACATCGTCCGCCGGCTTGGACGCAAGTTTCATTGTGAAAGTCCGTATGAGCAGCTTGAATATTGTCTGACAGAGCAAGATGATGCCGTGCTCTCTGTGAGGCTTTCCGCAATTGCCTATAAAGCATCATCGGCGTTTCAAAGTCTCATTGACCGTTATGTCAGTTCACTGTCTGCTTCCGGCCTCATTTGTAAGCATATCAGCTTTCGCGGAGAAACCTTGATTTCAAAGGAGCAGATAGAAGCTTATTTTTATTCGCTTGATCACCAACTGCCGATCCCGACCAGAGCGGAGCTGACGGCTGAATGGCTTCTTGCTGAAATCAGCGCGCTGGAAAAAAAGGAACGGCGGAAGGAATGGGTGATACAGGAAAGCGAGCTGCTCGATAAGGAAGACTATGCAGATGTATATCAAAAACTCCAAAAAAAAGAGGCGTTTGGCGAGCATACCTTTGATGACCATCAGCGGGAACAGCGGCTGCTTTGCGCTATCATTGTCAGCAATGCCTTTAAGCCGATCAAGCAGGCGGTCAGACAGCTCGCCTTTCTCGATATCAAACGGATGTATCTTCAGCTTTTCTCAGATTGGGGACCCTTTGAAAAACCCGATCAATGGCATTTTATCGGATCACTGAGCCGCGAAGCTTTTGCAGAGCTGAGGCTTCCGTATGAAGATGCAGCCCCGTATCTTTACTTGCAGGACTTAATAGAAGGAAAAAGAAAAAATACACAAATGAAGCACATATTCATTGATGAAGCGCAAGATTATTCTCCGTTCCAGCTCACTTATATCCGAAGCATATTTCCGGCGGCCAGAATGACAATACTTGGTGACGCAAACCAGTCTATCTATGCTCATACGATGAGAGACCCTTCTTCACTCGCCGGATGTTTTCAGAAAGGCGAAGCAAAGCGTGTCAGTCTGACGCGGACCTACAGATCGACAAGGCAGATCGTCGAGTTTACGAAAGCGCTGCTGGCTGACGGCGCTGACATTGAGCCATTTAACCGGAACGGCGAAACACCGCGTGTCTGCCGGACGGATACAGCAGAAGCGCAGCAAGAAAAACTGGCGGATACGATACGTGAGCTGCAGCAAAAAGGATTGGAAACGATCGCCGTCATTTGCAAAACAGCCGATGAAGCGAAACGGGTTTACGGCGCCGCCAGCGAAAAAAACGGCATCCGGTTGATCAGCAAAGAAAACCATACCTTTCAACAAGGCGTATGTGTGAT
This sequence comes from Bacillus sp. ISL-51, assembly GCF_018613535.1. GTDB lineage: Bacteria > Bacillota > Bacilli > Bacillales > Bacillaceae > Bacillus. The sequence goes on along the minus strand of NZ_JAGGQB010000003.1, from coordinate 16,196 downwards.
ACCGGTTTATTTGGCGAAAGGCATTGAGTTTGATGCCGTCATTGTACATGATGCCTCCTTTCGCCAATACAGCAGCGATCATGACCGCAAGCTATTATATACAGCCTGTACGCGGGCGATGCACCATCTGACCGTGCTGTCTCTCGGAGAAGTGACACCCTTCATTACAAAAGTACCCGCTGATTTATATGTGTAAGCCCTTTGCTGACGCAAAGGGCTTTTTATCATTAGGAATCTTAATCATTATCATCATGATTATATATTTTACTTACATACAAACTTTCGGTAAAGTTCAATTAGAACTTATTTTGACAATTCCTATAGAAATAACGTACGTTACGTTTAATTCCTTGTGAGGTGGATATCGTTGCAACTTCAGGTCATGAACAGTCCGTTTAATCAGGAGCAGGCAGAGCTCCTTAACCGCCTTCTGCCGACCTTGACCGAATCACAGAAAATCTGGCTGAGCGGTTACCTGGCTGCCGCCCGAACCGAATCCGTTGAAAACGCCGCACCTTCGGCAGGGCTCCCGGCTGAAAGCCCCGTGATCTCCAAAGAAGTGACCGTATTATACGGATCACAAACCGGAAATGCGGAAGGCCTTGCGAAACAGACGGTAAAAACGCTTGAGGAACGGGGATTCCAAGTAACCGTCGCATCGATGAATGATTTTAAGTCGAATAGTCTGAAAAAAATAAACAATTTACTGATCGTCGTGAGTACGCACGGAGAAGGCGATCCGCCGGATAACGCGCTGTCGTTTCATGAATTTCTCCATGGGAGACGCGCGCCGAAGCTTGAGGCGCTCCGTTATTCCGTATTGGCGCTCGGCGACAGCTCTTATGAATTCTTCTGCCAAACCGGTAAAGAATTTGATCAGCGCCTTGAAGAACTCGGCGGCACACAGCTTGCGCCGAGGGTTGATTGTGATCTTGACTATGATGAGCCATTTTCGGAATGGCTTGATGCCGTTCTTGGCGGTTTGAGCGAAGGAGAGACAAACAGAGCAGCCGAAGCCCCGGCTCAAACGCCGCAGACCGGTGAATCCGTCTATTCCAGAACGAATCCGTTTCAGGCGGAGGTTCTTGAGAACATCAATCTGAACGGACGCGGATCAAATAAAGAGACACGCCATCTCGAGCTGTCTCTTGAAGGCTCGGGTCTTTCGTATCAGCCGGGAGACAGCCTCGGCATTTATCCCGAAAATGATCCGGCTCTCGTTGACGAGCTTCTCAAAGAGCTGAAATGGGACCCTGAACAAGAGGTGGCGGTGAATAAACAAGGAGATGTCCGCTCGCTGAAGGACGCGCTCACATCTCACTTTGAAATCACCGTGTTAACAAAACCGCTGCTGCAAAAGTTTGCCCAGTTTACGTCCGATAATAAGTTGAGTGAGCTGCTGGCCGAAGGAAATGAAGAGCGGGCGAAAGCATACCTTGAAGGCCGTGATCTGCTCGATCTCATCCGTGATTTCGGGCCGTGTGCAGCATCCGCGGAAGAGTTTATTTCCATCCTGCGTAAAATGCCGGCCCGCCTTTATTCGATTGCAAGCAGTTTAGAAGCGAATCCGGAAGAAGTGCACCTGACGATCGGAGCCGTTCGGTACGATGCGCACGGACGGGAACGCAAAGGCGTGTGCAGCATCCTTTGTGCGGAAAGGCTCCAGCCCGGAGACACGCTGCCGATTTACATTCAGCACAACCAAAACTTCAAGCTTCCGGAGAATCCTGATACACCGATAATCATGGTGGGGCCGGGGACAGGCATCGCCCCGTTCCGTTCATTTATACAGGAGCGTGAAGAGTCCGGAGCGCAAGGGAAGACATGGCTGTTTTTCGGAGACCGGCACTTTGTCACAGATTTTCTGTATCAGACGGAATGGCAGAAGTGGCTGAAAGACGGCGTGCTGACAAAAATGGACGTCGCATTTTCCCGTGATTCAGAAGAAAAAGTATATGTGCAGCACCGCATGAAGGAACAAAGCAAAGAGTTATTCGAATGGCTGCAGCAAGGAGCCGCCGTTTACATCTGCGGCGATGAACAGCATATGGCGCATGACGTGCATCAGGCACTGCTGGACATCATTCAGGAAGAGGGCGGCATGAGCCGTGAAAAAGCGGAAAGCTTCCTGGCTGACATGCAGCAGAAAAAACGCTACCAGCGTGATGTATACTGATTTTGGTTTGAAAGGAGTTTTTCAGCATGGTGAACAACATTTTAAAAGCGCCGGAAGGCCCTCCAAGTGATGTTGAGGAAATTAAAGAAAAAAGCGATTATTTACGCGGCACACTGAAGGAAGTCATGCTAGACAGGATTTCAGCCGGCATTCCGGATGACGACAACCGCCTGATGAAGCACCACGGCAGCTACTTGCAGGATGACCGCGATCTCCGTAATGAACGCCAAAAGCAAAAGCTTGAGCCGGCTTATCAGTTCATGCTGCGCGTCCGTATGCCCGGGGGCGTTTCAACGCCGGCACAGTGGCTTGTAATGGATGAACTGTCGCAAAAATACGGCAATCACACTTTAAAGCTCACAACACGTGAGACGTTCCAAATGCACGGGATTTTAAAATGGAACATGAAAAAAACGATTCAAGAAATTAACGCTGCGCTATTAGATACAATTGCGGCATGCGGAGACGTCAACCGAAACGTTATGTGCGCTTCAAACCCGTATCAGTCTGAGATCCATGCGGAAGTATATGAATGGTCAAAGAAACTGAGTGACGACCTTCTCCCGCGCACAAGAGCCTATCATGAAATCTGGCTTGATGAAGAGCGTGTGGCAGGCACGCCGGAAACGGAAGAAACAGAGCCGATGTACGGGCCTCTTTATCTGCCGCGGAAATTCAAAATCGGAATTGCCGTGCCTCCGTCCAATGATATCGACGTTTTTTCTCAAGACCTTGGCTTTATCGCCATCGTGGAAGAGGGTAAGCTGATCGGTTTCAATGTGGCGATCGGGGGCGGCATGGGAATGACGCACGGTGATACGGCCACTTATCCGCAGCTTGCCAAAGTGATCGGATTCTGCAAACCGGAGCAGCTGTACGATGTAGCGGAAAAAGTCATCACAATTCAGCGTGATTACGGAAACCGTTCTGTCCGAAAAAACGCCAGATTTAAGTATACGGTTGACCGCCTCGGGCTGGAAAACGTAAAAGCTGAGCTGGAAAACCGCCTCGGCTGGCGTTTAGCTGAAGCGAAAGCCTATCACTTTGACCATAACGGCGACCGTTACGGCTGGGTAAAGGGCGTTAAAGGAAAATGGCATTTTACGATGTTTATCGAAGGCGGCCGGGTTACAGACTATGAAGATTACAAGCTCATGACGGGCTTGCGGGAAATCGCCAAAGTCCATACCGGTGATTTCCGTCTCACATCGAATCAAAACCTGATTATCGGCAATGTCACAAGCCAGAAAAAGAAACAAATCAGCGAATTAATTGAACAATACGGCTTGTCCGACGGCAGACAGCATTCAGCCCTCCGCCGCGGTTCAATGGCCTGCGTCGCTCTTCCGACATGCGGACTCGCAATGGCAGAAGCGGAGCGTTATCTGCCGAAGCTGATTGATAAAATTGAAGAAATCGTGGACGAAAACGGGCTCCGTGATGAAGAAATCACCATCCGTATGACGGGATGCCCGAACGGCTGCGCCCGCCACGCCCTTGGTGAAATCGGATTTATCGGCAAGGCGCCCGGAAAATATAACATGTATTTGGGCGCGGCATTTGATGGCAGCCGCTTAAGCAAAATGTACCGTGAAAATATCGGTGAAGAAGAGATTCTGAGCGAGCTTCGGACGATTCTTCCGCGCTACGCCAAAGAACGCGTGGAAGGCGAACACTTTGGAGATTTCGTCATTCGCGCCGGCATTATTAAAGCGACGACAGACGGCACCAATTTTCACGAATAAAAAAAGAGGCACAGTATCAAAAATAAAAAAGGATAGAGAAGCGCTGACTAAAGAGCAGCTTTCTCTATCTTTTTTAATAGGGAAAATTGAAGCGCCATATCTATGAGGAGGATTCACATTATGCCAGCAGCAGTAGAGAAGACTGAGGACGGCTATACAGCCGCGTTTCATTGTCTGCTGCATCATTCAGCAGAAACGGTTTGGGCGGCGTTAACTGAAAATGATACATTACAAAAATGGATGCCTAATCTCCAAGTGAAAGACCTTCGAAAAAACGGGGCGATCACATTTCATATGAACGGCGGGACAGGTGATTCTTTTGATATGAAAATAACAGACTTCAAAGAACAATCCTTTCTCCAGTACGAATGGGGGGAGGGCTGGGTGCGCTTTGAACTGTGTCCTGAGAATAACGGATGTTTATTGATATTAAAAGAATATATTCCGGCTCTCAGCGATCATACCTCAAAAGATTTGGCCGGATGGCACGTATGTCTTGATGTATACCGCGCCTTACTGGACGGCCAATATATGGATTTTTCAAAAGACGAATGGGAAAAGCAGTGCGAGAAATACGCCGCGATTATCAATCAGTTAACATGAGCAAGAACAATTTTAGATGAAAAGCGTGTTTTGACATCCTTGTTCAAAACAGGCTTTTTCTCTTGTTTCTATAAAAAGAAAAAGTTTAACCTGCGGCAAAAAAAGTTCGCCGTGAGCGCATTGTGAGAAATTTTAAATAAAAAAGGGTAAAATAAAAGAAGACACATGGGGCGAAAATGATATTGGATTGTCAGATAAATGGCGCTGACCCTTGGAGAAGTGAATAAGACAAGCAATGATCATCATAAATTGATGCAGCAGATGAAGGAGGTCATGCGTTTGGACATATTTTTAGTTGTACTCGTACTATTAACCATCATTGCGATCTCAAATATCATAAATCGATTTGTCCCCTTTATCCCTGTGCCGCTGATTCAGGTGGCGCTCGGTATTATTGCGGCATCTTTTCCGCAGGGGTTGCATTTTGAACTTAATACGGAATTGTTTTTTGTTCTGTTTATCGCGCCTCTTCTTTTTAACGACGGGAAGAGAACGCCTCGTGCGGAGCTTTGGAATTTAAGAGCGCCGATATTGCTGCTGGCGCTGGGTCTTGTGTTTGCCACTGTGATTGTCGGCGGTTATACGATTCATTGGATGATCCCGGGTATTCCGCTTGCCGCCGCATTTGGGCTGGCGGCGATCCTGTCACCGACTGACGTTGTGGCGGTCAGCGCGCTGTCAGGGCGTGTGAAGATGCCTAAAGGGATTCTCCGTTTGCTTGAAGGGGAAGGCCTGATGAATGATGCGTCAGGTCTTGTCGCTTTCAAGTTTGCGATTGCGGCGGCCGTGACGGGCGCGTTTTCGTTAACACAGGCCGCGTTCAGCTTCGTTCTTATCTCAGCGGGGGGCTTACTCAGCGGTGTCATCATTTCCTTTCTGATCATCCGTTTCCGGTTACTTTTGCGCCGTCTCGGTATGCAGGATGTCACGATGCACATGCTCATTCAAATCCTGACGCCGTTTGTCATTTATCTGGCTGCGGAAGAAATCGGTGTGTCCGGTATTTTAGCAGTTGTGGCTGGAGGAATCACCCATGCGGTCGAGCAGGATCGTCTTGAATCCGCAATGGTCAAACTGCAAATCGTGTCTTCAAGTACGTGGAATATCATTCTATTCATTCTCAACGGTCTCGTCTTCGTCATCCTGGGAACGCAAATACCGGATGTCGTGTCTGTCATTTTTAATGATACCGCGTTTAACAATATGATGGTCATCGGATACATTCTCGTCATTACAATGACGGTAATGATTCTCAGATTTTTATGGGTGCTGTTTTTTTGGAACGGCAAATGGTTCTTTAACAAGGATCAGAGCATTTATAAACCGGGACTGCGCTCCACCTTGCTGATTTCTGTTTCAGGGGTCAGGGGAGCGGTCACGCTTGCAGGGTCGTTTTCCATTCCTTACGTGCTGGCTGACGGCACGCCGTTTCCTGAACGGAATTTGATTCTCTTTTTGGCCGCCGGCGTGATTTTGTGCACATTGGTTTTGGCCACGATCGTGCTGCCGATATTGACTGATAAACAGGAGGATAATGTAAAAGAAAAGAAAGTCAAATTGCTGACAGCGAGACGGAAGCTGATTAAGGCTGCTTTAACGACCATTAAAGAAAACATGAATGATACAAACAAAACAGCGTCTCTTGCGGTCATTGCCGAATACAATGAAAAAATGAAAAATCTCAGATTTCAGCAATTCACTGTTAAAAAGCGCACGAAAAAAGATGAGCGGAAAGTACGCGCGCAGGGCATTCAGGCTGAACAAGAAGAGCTGCTGCGGCTGATAGACCGGGGAGAGATACCGGAAGAAACGGCTGAAAGCCTTCAGGAGAGGTTTGATGAGCTGGAAGTGCTGTACACCAACCCGTTTAAAGTCGGCTTATCAAAGACGAAGCTGAAACGGCTTATATATTGGATATTTTTCGGCGAGCATAAAAAGCCGGAAATGTCGATTTTAAATGAAGAAGGTTTAATTCGCGCAACCCGGGTCAAAACGGCTAAGGCGGCCATTGAAAGCCTGAAAAAACATATGACAGATGAAAACAAAGACGTCACGCTCGCCGTCATATCATTTTACAATCATTTGATCTTCAGGCTGGAAAATATGTATCAAGAGTATAGCCCGAGCCGCCGTTTTGAAAATCAGAAGCTTGAGATTAAGCTGAAGGCCGTACAGGCCATCCGCAACGAAATTCAAACATTGTTCGAAGAACGGGAAGTTTCCAGGGACATGTCACATGAGCTTCGCCAGTACATTAATGATGTGGAAGCGGCAATGCTTGACGGAGGGGAATAAAAAAAGTCCGGCGCACAAGGCGCCGGCTTTTTTTGCATATTACGGGCGATGGAATTCAACTGAATTGCCGTCGCGGTCGAACCAGCCTCTGAAGGCCCAGTTGATCCAGCCGCCGTCGCCTTTATTGGTAAAGCTTCCGTCTTCAAACACCCAAATGCCGTACGTAATCCCGTCATAAACCGCAGAACCGTAAAACTGCACGCCGTTTAAATGATCTTCATACTCCTGGCTCAAATTAAACACCATGACATTATATTTTTGTCCGGAAGCGTAAAAGGAAGACTCCATTAAATTTTTCACAAATCCATCTCGGTTTTGGGCGGATTTAATCGCGTCGGCAATTTTGCCGCCGATTCCTAATACGTCAACGTCGATGTTTAAACCTACATCTTTTGCTGAGATGTCTGAGGATTTCTGTGAGATGTTCTGAGGAGCTGGATTTTCTTTTGCAGATACAAAGGACATAGGAGCGAGTGACAAGGCAGCACCGAGGGCAACAGTCATAGGGATACGCATACGTTTCATTATATTTCCTCCTTTAAGGTTTGATGGGTACAGTTGGTTTTACCCGGTCAGTCACCCAGTTAACCAGATTTTTTATAAAATAGGAAAATAATAACGTTTATGGTTCTCGGGAACTAAAGACGGCTCCCTATAATGGTTTGCGAGCGTATTGTTGGTTTCGGACGGCAAAAATGTGAGATAATAATAAACGTTTACATAATGAATAGAAAGGATGGTTCAAAGTGGCGAAAAGCTTAAAAGATACTGTGAAGCTGCATAATGGCGTTGAAATGCCGTGGTTCGGCCTTGGCGTGTTCAAGGTGGAAAACGGAAGCGTAGCGGCAAACGCTGTCGAAGCGGCAATCAGAAACGGTTACCGCAGCATTGACACGGCGGCTATTTATAAAAATGAAGAAGGCGTCGGCGAAGGCATCAAAGCCTCAGGCGTTGCCAGAGACGAGCTGTTCATCACGTCAAAAGTGTGGAATGAAGACCAAGGGTATGAAACGACACTTGACGCGTTTGAGAAAAGCCTTGAGCGCCTCGGCCTTGATTACCTGGATCTGTATTTGATCCACTGGCCTGGGAAGGACAAATTCAAAGACACATGGCGCGCCCTTGAAAAGCTGTACAAAGACGGCAAAATCCGCGCGATCGGCGTCAGCAACTTCCAGGTGCATCATTTGGAAGAGCTGCTGAAGGACGCTGAAATCAAGCCGATGGTCAACCAAATTGAATTCCATCCGCGTTTGACTCAGAAAGAAGTAAGAGATTTCTGCAAGGCGCAGGGCATTCAAGTGGAAGCGTGGTCTCCGCTTATGCAGGGGCAACTGCTGGATAACGAGGTACTGTCACAAATTGCAGAAAAACATAACAAATCGGTTGCCCAAGTGATTTTGCGCTGGGACCTTCAAAACGAAGTCGTAACGATTCCAAAATCCATTAAAGAGCACCGCATTATAGAAAATGCCGATATTTTTGATTTCGAACTGTCACAGGAAGAAATCGAAAAAATCAATGCATTGAATAAGGACGAGCGTGTGGGTCCGAATCCGGACGAGCTTCTGTTCTAATCAAAAAACAGCCTGTAAAGGCTGTTTTTTTGGTTACATAAATGTCTGTGTCTGCCGGTTGGAGCTGAATCTGTATGCGGCGATCAGCAGAAGGGCGGCGGCAAAAGCAGCAAGAATGGTGATGTTCAGCATAAGGCTGCCAGGTGAGTAGCCGTGCTGTAATTTGTCGACTGTATCAAGCACCCAGTGCTGCGGCAGAAATTCCGCAATTGTCTGCACCGTTTTCGGCATGATATTGACCGGAAAGAAGCATCCGGCCAATAAGCTTGTCGGCACGACGATCAGGTTCAAAAGCGCCGCTGTCGACGCGCTGCTGTTGGAAAAGCCGACGGTAATAAAGGCGATACCGATTACGCTTAATGAGAAAAGCATCAACAGCAGGAAGAGCTGCCAGAGCGGGAACGACGGCAGAATATGAAAAGCGGCGCTCATAAAGGCAACTGCGATGATAATTTGAACAGCCATCACAATCATATTTACCGCGGCATTTGCCAGGACATACTGCTTTGATGTGATCGGCGTTGACAGAAGCCTGTAATACGTTCTGTTTTCTCGTTCTTTAATCATAAGCTCTGACAGGTTGCCCGCGGAATACAGCATAATTATAATGAGATAACCGATAACGGAATACGTCACTTCTTTATAGTTCGAGGTATCCTGTAAGACAGAGGCCGCCGTCTTTATTTGGGAGTGCTTATAATCATCGTACATTGCCTGAAAGGCTTTGGCGTCTCCGCCGGATGACTTGCCCATGGAGGCAATGCTGTTGATGTAATTGTACAAATAAGAGCTGACATAGCCTGTTACTTGGGCGCCTTTCAGTGATGTCATGCTGATGTGCGCCGGCTTCCCGCTTTTTACGCTTTCGGAGAAGCCTTTTTCAAAGGTAATCATCGCCTCCATTTTTCCGGAAGCAATCTTTGACGAGGCGGACGCAGCTGTTTCTTTAGAAATGCTGACATGATCCAAGCCTTTTAAAAATGAAACCGTATCCTGGGACACCTCCCCGCCGTCTTTGTTCATGATGCCGATATGCAGTGTCTCGCTTCCTCCGTTGGCATTGGTCATAAAGGAGAGGAGGACGCCGATGAGCGGCGCGCCGATATAAAGGAGAAGCTGTTTTTTGCTTTTAGTGATCCCCCGGAGTGAGTTTGTAAACAGCCACCAGAAATTTTTCATTTTATATTCCCTCCCGTCTTTGAAACGTTATAACAGCGATAAGCAGAAACAGTGCAGCTAATGTAAGATTTAATCCTAAAGCCGGCCAGGCCGCTGATAGGTCATTCGTATAAATGATTTTGTTGATCGCCCGATTGATCCATGTCAAAGGCGACAGGGCAGAGATTCCTCCGCCATCATATTTATAATAGGCTCCGCCGATGATCGCCATGACCTGAACAATAATGACGGTAATCACCCTTGCGCTTTCGGGCTTTTTTGTCATATAGCTCAAGCTGAGCCCGAAGCTGACGGCCAGAAGGATTTCAGTGGCGAGGATCAGCAGCACAATACCTATATGGCTGCCCCAATTTGCTTTCAATATAAATTTGCTGAAAGCGAATACGGCAAGGATCGTGAGGAAATTAGAAACCAAAATGCCGAGTGCTTTTCCGAGAAAAATGTCGCTTCTCCGGACAGGAGCGGCAAATAAACGGTCCGCTGTATGCCGGATTCTTTCACCCCGGAATAAAGTGCTCGCAAAAATGGCCGCATAAAGCGCGATCATCGTCGTCATGGAAATCGCGTAAAAATCCTTCGCTTTCGGCTCCTTCGCCTTGTTTAACGAGGTTTGCTGAATATAATCGTTTTTTACTTGGCCGGCGGCAGGCGCTGCATGTGCTTTTACGGCTGCCGCTCCCGCTTTATATTGGTTTGTAAAAGCCGTCAGCATGCCATCGACGATTGTTCCGTTAATCCCGCTGTGATCGTTTGTATACACTGTAAAGCCGTTGTTTTCCACAGATACATAGGCATCGGCGTGATTTTCTTTTACGTCTGTCTTGCCTGCTGCTTCCGAATCGGCTTTCTTAAAATACACATTTTCCTTTCGTGCTTCTTTTATGAATGCAGTAAAATATTGAGATATAGGGCTGTTTGCCTGATCGGTATACAGTACTTCGATTTTGCCGACTGTGACCTCTGAGTCAAAGGTGTTCGATAATGCCGCTGTGAAAATCAGCATGAACACAATCGGAAAAGCTAGCATGAAAATAAACGTCCGTTTGTCACGGAAACTCACTTTGATTTCTTTACTGGCAATGTGCAGAATGTTCATTGCAATCCTCCTTTCATTTGAGTCAGTCGCGCAGGCTTCTGCCTGTCAGAGTAAGAAAGACCGTTTCTAAATTCGGCGCTTGTTCCTGTAAGGAGCGGATTTCAATGCCTTTGTCTATGAAGAAACGGATCAGCCGGTTTAAATTATTGACGCCGGTGTCAGAGCTGATTTTGATGCTGTTTTCTTCCATCTGTGCGGCTCTGACGCCGGGAAGTTCTTTGATGTCATCGAGACTGATGCCGCTTACGGACGACACGTCAATAACGACGTCTTTTGTATCAGTAATAATGGAGGTGAGCTGTTCCTTTGAGCCTTCGGCAATCACTTTTCCGTGGTCAATGATGGCGATCCGCGAGCATATTTCCTCAACCTCTTCCATTTAGTGGCTCGTGTAAATGATCGTGCAGCCCATCTCATTCAGCTTTTTCACCGACTGCAAAATATAATTTCTTGATTGGGGGTCAATGCCCACTGTCGGTTCATCCATAATGATCAGCTTCGGCCGGTGGGCAAGGGCGCAGGCGATATTCAGCCGGCGTTTCATCCCGCCGGAAAAATGCTTCGGCAGGTTTTTATGCTTATCACTCAAGCCGACGAATGACAGTGCTTCTTCGACCCGTTCCTGAAGCGCTGCTCCCCTCAATCCGTATAATCCGGCAAAGAATTTCACGTTTTCATAGGCGGTTAATTCCTCGTAAATGGCAAGGTCCTGCGGTACGATTCCGATATTCATTTTCGTAAACTTGCTGTGTTTGAAAATATGTTTTCCGAGAATGAGGATGTCTCCGCCGGTTGGTTTCACCAGTCCCGCGATCATGTTGATGGCGGTGCTTTTTCCGGCTCCGTTCGCACCGAGAAAGCCGAAAATTTCGCCTTCTTTTATTGCAAGCGACAATTGGTCAACGGCGGCATAGTCGCCGAATTTCTTCGTCAGCTGATTAAGCTCCAAAATGTTCATATTTCCACCTCTATGTCTTATGATGCTTTTATTATAAAAAAAAGAATGAACGGCCGTTAGTGCAGCAGTTCATTCCTTTGACATGAGAATCTTCATATTTTTCACATGAAAACCTTCATTTATTAATCGGCAGCAGGGTCGTCACGGAAAACCCGTTCGTTCCGTTAAAAATGACGGTGCCGTTTAAGGCGGCGGCGCGCTCCTCCATCCCGAGCATGCCGAGGCCTTTTTTAAATTGGACGGCGCCGCTCCCGTTATCCTTGACCTCAGCTTTTACCGCTTTGTTCAGCACATGAATATCGATGAAAATCTGCGAAGCCCCGGCATATTTCATCGTATTGGTCAGCGCTTCGGTCGCGTTTTCTTGAATCACTTTCCATTGAATTTGCGACAGTCTGTCTAAATCGCCCGTATGCGTAAACGGAATGGACATCCCATGCTTGGCAGAAAATTCGTCTATAAATGTTCTCAGCCTGTGAATGCCCATTTGTTCAGGCGGAGGCTTCATATTTTTCAGCGTAATGCGGATATCTTCAATGCCTTCCTTGGAAATGTGAATGGCGTTTTGCAGCAATTCGGCCGCCTTTTCCGGATGGGCGTCCAGCATTCGTTTCGCCGCTTCCATTTGAATGAGCGCACCTGTCATGGAATGGCCGATCTGGTCATGGATGGCTTGTGATAATCTGTTTCTTTCCTCAAGTTTGCCGGTGTATTCCGATTGCTTGATGTATTCCGTGCTGTTATTCAGCCGTTTCGTCAGCTTTTCTATGCTCGACCGCATGTTGTCTGACTGCTCTTCGTATTTTTTCAGGCGTGTGCATGATTGCTGAGCCAGCACAAATATCGCCAGGCATAACAGCGTAATGGCGGCATAGGAGGGAAGATCGCTGAACGGCACAAATAAAACCGGAACAAATACGAATAAGCAAAAAAAATAGCGGCGGAAAGAATATTCGGACAGGACATCGAAAATGACGGGCGGGAGCAGAAACAAAAACGCAGGATGGGCCCGCATCGAAAGCCCGGCGGTAAATACCAATGCCAAAAGGACAATGCCGCGCCTCCAAGCGCGGGGGTTTACCAAGCAAATGGCGATGGCCATGCAAAGGTAAAGGAGCAGAAACAAAACAGCGTACGGCGTGTAAAGGCGATCTTCCGATACGAACAAAAAGGCCGTATAGAAGATGACGATCAGCTTTGTCATCAGCATCCAGAAATCCATACTGTTCAAAGCCCGTTATCCACCTTCCCGGTAATATAATAAATCGCGATTTGAGTTCTGTGCTCAAGCCCCGTTTTACCTAAAATAGAAGAAATGTAGTTGGCCGTCGTTCCTTCTGAAATGAAAAGCTGCTTTGAAATTTCCCGGTTTGACAGTCCTTTTGCGATAAGCGACATGATGCTGAGCTCTCTTTCGGTAAATAAGCTCTCATCAATTTGATGCGCCGTTCCCGCAGGCCGGAGCAGGCTGTCTTTAATTTTATTCAATACGGTATCCTGAAGAATGCTGTGCCCGTTGTAGACGCTTTTAATCGCGTCGCGAATCCGTTCCGGCTCGGTATTTTTTAATAAGTATCCTTTTGCGCCGCTTTTGATTGCTTCTAAAATATATTCATCGTCATCAAATGTCGTCAGGATAAGCGGTTTTGTATTTGTTTCCTCCGCAATCCGTTTTGCGGCTTCGACGCCGTTCATCACCGGCATGCGGACGTCCAATAAGGCGATATCGACGGGATTGTTTTTGCAATAGTCAGCAGCCTCCAGCCCGTTTTCCAGTGTTGCTGATACTGTAAATTCTTCATATGTGTGTAAAATGATTTTCATTCCTTCTCTGATGAAAGAATTATCATCCGCGATAATGACGTTAATCTTCATGGCCGCATCCTTTATCTGTTTTTGTTTCATTATATACCATCCCGATTTTAAAATAAAAAGCCTCCCGTAAAACTTCACGGAGAGGCGATGCTGGTTACACCGGTTTTTTTAATTGAATAAAAAACAGCATGAAAAAAGAAATGATGATAATGCAAATCACCCAAATCCAAGCGAGCGTTTCGTTGCCGGAATCCATTGCGACATAAATCGCGGTCGGCAGAGTTTGGGTGACACCTGGAATGTTCCCGGCAAACATTAACGTTGCCCCGAATTCGCCGAGCGCCCTTGCGAGACTGAGAATGCTTCCTGTCAGTAACGACGGAAAGGCAAGCGGAACAGAAATATGCGTAAAAACCCTCCAGCTTCCGGCTCCGTCTACTCTCGCCGCCCCTTCGATGTCGGGGTCTATCGCGGCGAAACCCGTTTTGGCTGATTGATACATGAGCGGAAAGGCAACGATGGCCGACGCGATCACGGCGGCCCACCATGTGAAGATGACGGGCTGGTGAAAGATCCATTCAATCGCCCGGCCGAAAAAGCTGTGCTTTCCGAAAATGATAATCAGTATAAAACCGACAACGGTCGGAGGAAGAACGAGCGGAAGCATAAAAAGGGTTTCCACAGCCGTTTTTCCGAAAAAACGGGCTTTGGCCATCCAGGCGCCGGCAAGCGTCCCGAGAATGATGACGGCGATGCCCGCAGCCGCAGCCACCTCAAAAGAAAGGGCGACAGGGGTGAAAAACTCCGAAGCCGTCATGTTACTTGGCTGTAAATCCATATTTCTTAAACACTTTCATTGCTTCCTTTGATTGCAGATATTTATAAAATGCCTCTGCTTCTTTCCGGTGCTTCGTATCTTTTACGATTCCAAGCGGATAAACAATCGGATCGTGTGTTTTCGCAGGCGCTTCATCGGTAATCTTCACTTTCTTTGAAATGAGCACGTCTGTTTTATACACAAGCCCGGCATCGACATTACCGGTCTCGACATAGGAAAGCACTTGGCGGACGTCTTTTGCATAGACGACCTTGCTTTTTACTTTATCCCATAATGACAGTTTCGTTAGTGACTGCTTTGCGTATTGGCCGGCAGGCACCGATTCAGGTGTGCCGAGCGCGATTTTTTCCGTGCTGTCTTTTTTCAGGTCATTTAAATGGTTAATGTGTGCGCTGTTTTTCTCAGGCACAACGAGTACAAGTTCATTTTTCAAAAGATCCGTGCTGTCTTTTTTGTCGATATCTCCGTCATTGACAAGCGTATCAAATTTATCTTCGGCGGCTGAGAAAAATAAATCCGCTCCGGCGCCCTGTGAAATTTGTTTTTGTAATGTCCCGGATGATCCGAAGTTGTCTTGGATGGTTACGTTTGAATGAGATTTTTCGTAGTTGGATTGAATTTCTTCAAGCGCATCCTGAGCGCTGGCTGCCGCAGAAACGGTAAGCGTTACTTTTTCGCTTTCTCCGCGTTTGGAGGATTGTCCGGATGAGCACCCCGCAGTCACTAAGAAAACAGCCATGGCCGCAGTTGTTAAGATTGTTGCTTTCTTTTTCAAGATGATTGCACCCCTTATAGTTAAATATCATTAGATCAAACTAATTATAACGTAATTGTACGAAAAGGTGCTGTTTTTTTTCAACATATGAACAGTTATAATAAAAGCGGAGCGTGATAATATGAGCGAAGCCACTTCCTATACGATAGAAGAAGTTGCGGGCCTGTTGAAGGTCTCAAAGCTTACCGTATATGATCTGATAAAAAAAGGACTCATTCCGGCATACAGGGTCGGAAGGCAGATGAGGGTCGATGAAGAGGACTTAAAACAATATAAAACGAATATGAGAACGACTGCAAAGACACCGGTGAAGGAGGCATCAGACATGTCCGGCAGGCCGGAGCCGGAAGAAAGACAGTCTGTCATCATCAGCGGACAGGATGTTTCTATGGACCTGCTCAGCAAGCGGCTGGAGCAAAAGATACAGGCGGCACCGCTCCGCAAATACAGCGGCAGCTTAAACAGCCTGATTGAAATGTACCGGGGAGCGTGCGATATCGTCAGTCTGCATTTATACGACGGCGAGACGGGGCAGTACAACATTCCGTATGTGAAGCGCATCCTGACGGGAGAGCCGTTTGTACTCTTTCACGTCGTGCTTCGGCAGGCCGGATTATATGTGAAAAAAGGAAATCCCCTGAACATTCAAAGCTTCAAAGATTTGAACAGAAAGGATATCCGCATCGTCAATCGTGAAAAAGGGTCAGGCGCAAGAGTGCTGCTCGATGAACAGCTCAGCTTACTCGGCATGAAGCCGTCTGAAGTCGCCGGCTACAACGATATTGTGACGGATCATTTATCCGCGGCGTCTCAAGTTTCAAGCGGGAAGGCGGATGCGGGCGTCGGCGCGCAGCATGCGGCGCATATGGCCGGAACGGATTTTATCCCGATCATCAGGGAGCAGTACGATATTGTCGTATTGAAGCAAAACCGGGAGCTCGTTCAAAGCGTAAAAGACATTCTTCATTCAGAGGAATTCCGGTCCCAGCTGTCTCAATTAGCCGGGTATGATACGAAAATGACAGGACGTCTCTTATACGAAACCTAAAAAATCCCCCCTTTGGAAGGGACTGACCCCCGTTTTTGAGACAGGGATCAAAACACCTTTAAGCAGCCAGCTGCCGGTATATGACCGGCGG
>NZ_JAGGQB010000002.1 GCF_018613535.1 Bacillus sp. ISL-51 | reverse complement strand
GTAGGACGCCGCCAAGCTTTTCAATATATTTTTATCATCGCGGGGTGGAGCAGTTCGGTAGCTCGTCGGGCTCATAACCCGAAGGTCGCAGGTTCAAATCCTGCCCCCGCAACCAAATTTTAAAAATGGTCCGGTAGTTCAGTTGGTTAGAATGCCTGCCTGTCACGCAGGAGGTCGCGGGTTCGAGTCCCGTCCGGACCGCCATTTTCATTGTAAACGAAACGATCATGTTTTCGTTTTTTTTGTGTTTTCTTTTAAATGCTAATGGCTTGGTATGAAACCAAGCTTTCTTTATATCGTTAAAGTCTTGGATATTGAAACATAATCCGATACACTAGAAACAGCTATATCTCACAAGAGCGGAAGAAAGGGAGACGGGGGAAACATGGATGAATTTGATTTGATTCACAGCATTACACCTCATACGCTTCATCACACTTCCGTCGATGTAGGGATCGGTGATGATGGTGCGGTTTATACTGCGTCACCACATTTTCAGCAAATTGTTTGCCTTGATACAATGGTGGAGGATGTTCATTTTAAATTAGAATATTTCTCTCCTGAAGATATCGGTTATAAGGCACTTGCTGTTAACATCAGTGATATTGCGGCAATGGGCGGCATTCCTAAGTTTTATTTGGTATCTCTTGCGCTTCCTGCTTGCTGGCAGGCACCAGAAGTTCAGGCCATGTATGAAGGGATGACAGAACTGGCGAAACTATATCGGATGGATTTGATCGGGGGAGATACGGTTTCTGCCTCTGATAAAGCAGTCATTACCGTTACCGTTATTGGAGAGGTTGAAAAGGGTCTGGCTTGTCTGCGAAGCTCAGCAAGACCGGGTGATGTTGTTTTTGTCACGGGAGATATCGGCTCGTCCGCTGCAGGCCTTTCCCTTCTATTGCGTGAAACGGATCCTTCTGCGTGCAGTGAGAGAGATTATTTTATACAAAAACATAAACGTCCTGTTCCAAGGGTTCAGGCCGGCCGTTTCTGCTCTCGGCTTCAGCGTGCGGCATTGAACGACATCAGTGACGGTTTAGCCAGTGAACTGAATGAAATCGCTGAGGCAAGTTCAGTTACTATAGAAATTGAAGAAAATCTTCTTCCGGTTCATCCTGATTTACGTAAGGCACATTCTAAATGGAAGGAATGGGCATTATTCGGCGGAGAGGATTTTGAATTGGCTGGGACGGTTTCTCAGAAGGAGTGGACATGGCTGCTTGACCGCTGTAAAGCATCAGGTGTTCCAATCAAGCAGGTTGGAACGGTTTATGAGCGGAAAGAAGCAAATGTCTTATTGAAGACCGGAGATCAAAAACGAATCGTCCTTGAGAAAAAAGGATACAATCATTTTAAATAAGACGGGTGACTCACTTTGAAGACATTACAATGGAGAACTAAGAATCCCGAAGAAACGAAAGCCGTTGCGAAGCTGGCTGCTTCCTTTGCAAAGCCGGGGGACGTTCTGACACTTGAAGGTGATTTGGGAGCGGGGAAAACAACTTTCACAAAGGGATTTGCCGAAGGATTAGGGATCACGAGAGTTGTGAACAGCCCTACTTTTACGATCATTAAAGAATATCATGACGGCTCGCTTCCTTTATACCATATGGATGTCTATCGTATGGAGGATGAAAACGAGGATTTGGGGCTTGAAGAATATTTTGAAGGACAAGGAGTCTGTTTAATTGAATGGGCTCATTTAATTCAGGAGCAGCTGCCGGCAGAACGGCTGCAAATTGTAATAAAAAGAGCCGGCGATGAGGAAAGAGACATTACCTTTACGGCTAGTGGAAAACGGTATGAAACGTTTTGTGAGGAGATAAATAAACATGACAATACTGGCAATTGATACGTCTAATTACACGCTGGGTGCCGCGCTTGTTCATGAGAAAACGGTAATGGCGGAGTATATTACATATTTAAAAAAGAATCATTCAGTGCGGGCGCTGCCGGCTGTCAATTCATTGCTGGCTGATTGCGGCTTAAAACCGCAAGACCTTTCTAAAATTGTAGTGGCGAAGGGGCCTGGCTCCTATACAGGTGTCAGAATCGGTGTAACGCTTGCTAAAACTCTGGCCTGGTCACTGAAACTTCCGATTGCCGCTGTATCAAGTCTGGAGGCGCTGGCGGCTAATGGCCGGCATTTTCAAGGTTTGATCTGCCCGTTATTTGATGCACGGCGCGGACAAGTTTATACAGGGCTCTATGAATATCAGGACGGCCGTTTACAATCCGTTTTGTCTGATCAAAACGTCTTGCTGACTGACTGGCTCGGTATGCTGCGGGAAAAAAGGTCTCCTGTTTTATTTTTAGGACATGATACAGGCATTCACGAAGAAACCATCATCGAGGGATTAAAATCTCAGGCAGTGATGGGAACGGCTGCGCAGCATAATCCGCGGCCTTCAGAACTCGCGTTTTTAGGCATGGAAAAAGAAGAAGAGGATGTCCACCGACTTGTTCCGGATTATTTGCGTCTGGCCGAGGCTGAGGCGAAATGGATTGAATCTCAAAAATAGGGTGATAGGGATGAAAACAAAAGCGGCCATCAGAAGTATGCGGCCGGAAGATATTGATCAAATATATGAGATTGAAACAGCTTCTTTTACTTCTCCTTGGACGAAGGATTCGTTTTGCCATGAACTTTTGGAAAATCCGTATGCCCATTATCTTGTGATTGAAAAGGATGGGTGCTTGGCGGGGTATTGCGGCATTTGGATCATTATAGATGACGCGCAAATTACAAACATAGCCATTAAGCCTGAATACCGCGGCCAATCTTTAGGAGAAGAGCTTTTTCGCTCTGCTGTTGAATTGTGCAGAGAGAAAAAGGCAAGAAGGCTTTCTCTCGAAGTAAGGGTCTCAAATCATCCCGCCCAGTCCTTATATAAAAAATTCGGCCTTCAGGCTGGCGGAATCAGAAAACAATACTATACAGATAACGGGGAAGATGCGTTATTAATGTGGGTGACATTACATGAGTGAAAAAAAAGATATCTATGTATTAGGAATCGAAACAAGCTGTGATGAAACAGCGGCCTCGGTCGTCAAAAATGGAAAAGAGATAATTTCAAACGTTGTCGCTTCTCAAATTGAAAGCCATAAGCGATTTGGAGGCGTGGTTCCTGAAATTGCGTCAAGACATCATGTGGAGCAGATTACGCTAGTGGTTGAGGAAGCTTTGTTAAAAGCGGAGCTTGGGTTCTCAGAGCTTGATGCGATTGCCGTGACGGAGGGACCCGGCCTTGTCGGAGCACTTTTAATCGGTGTGAATGCGGCAAAGGCATTAAGCTTTGCTCATCAAATCCCCTTAGTCGGCGTCCATCATATCGCGGGCCACATTTATGCGAACAGACTGATAACAGAGCTTCAATTCCCGGCGCTTGCTTTAGTTGTATCAGGCGGACATACGGAATTGGTTTACATGAAAGAGCACGGCTCATTTGAAGTTATCGGAGAAACGCTGGATGATGCCGCAGGTGAAGCTTATGATAAAGTGGCAAGAACGATGGGGCTTCCATACCCGGGCGGGCCGCAAATAGATAAGCTCGCTGAGACCGGAACAGCTTCCATTCGGCTCCCGCGTGCTTGGCTGGAAGAAGGCTCCTATCATTTCAGCTTCAGCGGACTGAAATCAGCTGTAATCAACACGCTCCATAATGCCTCGCAAAAAGGAGAGATCATCCCTCCGGAGGACCTTGCGGCAAGTTTTCAGCAGAGCGTTATTGACGTATTGACGGCAAAAACGTCTAAGGCTGCGAAAGAGTACGGAGTCAAACAAGTTCTGCTTGCGGGAGGCGTAGCTGCGAACAAAGGACTGAGAGCCGCGCTGCAAACAGAATTCAGCCATCAAGGAGATCCGGAGCTGGTGATTCCGCCGCTTTCTTTATGCACGGATAATGCAGCCATGATCGCGGCCGCGGGCACCATTGCTTTTGAAAAAGGAATTCGGGGTTCATATGATATGAATGGGCAGCCCGGACTGGAATTAGCTTCTTATGATCGTCTCACGTTGTAAAACGTGAGGCTTTTTTAAACTTATTAACAGACAATTCTAAACATATCCACAACATTGTGAATATGTTTAGAAATACAGGCAGGGAAAGGAGTTGTAAGTTGTTAGTAAAGTGGATAAAGTCAGAAAATTTTGTGGATAGTGTGTATAAAGCGCCTGCTTTAATGATTGATAAGGAGAGAGGCTGTGGATAAAAAAGCACCCCTGAAAAGAGGTGCTTGACTTTTTCTATTATTCTGTGGATAGTTCTTCCCACTCTGCTAATAAACGCTCGAGTTCATTGTTTAATGTTTCGTTTTCTGCATGAATGGACTGCACTTTTTCATGATCCTGATACACGTCCGGGTCACATAGCAATTCTTCATTGCGGCTGATGCTGTCTTCAATGGATGACACGGCCGCTTCGATTTCTTCGATGCGTCTCAGCCGCTGCCGTTCTTTCTTCTTCCATTCTTTTTCTTCCTCATATGTTCTTTTTGTTTCCTGTTTTACGTTGCCTGAAGGCTGGGCGTTTTTCTCTTCTTGACGCTTCATTTCTTCTAATTCGAGCTGCTGGGCTTTTTTCTCCGTATAGTAATCATAGTCTCCAAGGTATTCTTCCACATGATCGAACGACAGCTCCAGCACTCTTGTGGCGATTCTGTTAATAAAATACCGGTCATGTGACACAAATAACAGAGTGCCGGGATAATCGATCAGCGCGTTCTCCAGCACCTCTTTACTGTCTAAATCAAGATGGTTGGTCGGTTCATCAAGGATGAGAAAGTTCGCTTTTTGCAGCATCAGCTTGGCAAGCGCGACTCTGGCTTTTTCACCGCCGCTTAAGGAGCGGACCGGTTTCAGTACATCATCCCCGCTGAATAAAAAGTTGCCGAGGCAGGTTCTGATTTCTTTTTCCGGCATGTCCGGATATTCATCCCACAGCTCGTCCAGCACGCGTTTCGACGATGTCAGTTCGGCTTGCTCCTGATCATAGTAGCCGATGCTGACATTGGACCCGCAGGTGATCGTCCCGGAGTCTGGTCCGAGTGTTTTCATAATCGTTTTCAGCAAGGTTGATTTGCCGATTCCGTTAGGACCGACAAGGGCGGCGCTTTCGCCTCGTGTAATGCCGAACGTCAAATCTTTCAAAAGCGGCGGCTGGCCGTCATAGCTGATGGAGACATCCTGCACGCGCAGGACATCGTTTCCGCTCTGTTTTGTTATCTCGAACCGGAAAGAGGCGGATTTTTCATCACCAAGCGGCTTTGCCATGACATCCATTCGTTCAAGCTGTTTTCTTCTGCTTTGCGCTCTTTTCGTGGTAGATGCTCTGGCCAGGTTGCGGTCGACAAAATCTTGGAGCTTGGCGATTTCGTCTTGCTGTTTTTCATATAATTTTCTATCTTTCTCGTATTGCTCGGCTTTTTGCTCTAAATAGGCGCTGTAGTTACCGAAGTATTTTTTGCTTTCGGTTCTTGAGACCTCGTACACTTGGCTGACGACTTTATCAAGGAAGTACCGGTCATGTGAGACGATCAGAATAGCCCCGGAGTATCCCTGTAAATAATGCTCAAGCCAAGTGAGCGTGTCGATGTCGAGATGGTTTGTCGGTTCATCCAAAATGAGAAGGTCCGGCTGGGTTAACAGCAGCTTCCCGAGGGCAAGCCTTGTTTTCTGGCCGCCGCTCAGGCTCTGAACTTTCGCCGAATCGTCAAATTTGCCGAAGCCGAGGCCGTGAAGGACTGACCGGACATCCGCTTCATATTGGTAGCCGCCTTTATCCTTAAAATCCTGCTGAAGCCTGTCGTAGGTTTTCATCAGGCCCTCAAGTTCAGCCGGGTCAGCCGTTGCCATTTTTTCTTCAATGGAGCGCATTTCCTTCTCCATTGCTTTCAGGAAATCAAAAACACTCAGCAATTCTTCTTTTATGGTAAGCTGAGATTCCAAGCCTGTGTGCTGGGCAAGGTATCCCATCGTTAATTCTTTCGGTTTGATTAATTCTCCCTTTTCATATGAAAGGTGACCTGCGATAATTTTAAGAAGAGTTGATTTGCCGGCTCCGTTTCTGCCTACAATGGCGATGCGATCCCGAGATCTGACTTCAAGCTTTATATTGTTTAAAATAGGATCAGCGCCAAAAGATTTGAAAAGCTGATTAATTTGTAAGATCATCATATTATTTCACCTCTGTTATAATAAGTTAAGTGTAGCTTATCAACCTGCTGTCAGCAAACAATACATCAGAATTGGAACATTATAGGATAAGACATCAGGGAGAAAATAGTGTATGATCAGAAGTAAGGAGAGTTTAATATGAATGGATTTTCTCATTTTAATGAAGAGGGCCGTGCCCGCATGGTGGATATAAGCGATAAATCTTCAACAGTTCGTACTGCGGCTGCTGTTTCAAGCGTACACATGAAGCATGAAGTGTACAGCAGAATCAAAAACCGCGAGATCGGCAAAGGAGACGTGCTGGCTGTCGCACAGGTGGCAGGAATCATGGCTGCAAAGCAAACGTCAGTGATTATCCCGATGTGCCATCCGCTTTCTTTAAGCGGCGTCGATATTTCATTCGGCTGGGAAGAAAAAGAAACCGAAGCCATTCTTCATATACAGGCAAGCGTAAAAACGAAAGGGAGTACAGGTGTGGAAATGGAAGCGCTAACTTCCGCATCAGTGTGCGCTTTGACCGTCTATGACATGTGCAAGGCGCTGGATAAGGGGATGGTCATCGGCCCTACCTGTCTGCTTGAAAAAACAGGCGGGAAAAACGGTGATTTTAAAAGAGATGCATCTGAGTATAAAGTGGAGGACCAATAATGAATAAGGATCAATCAAAAATTCCACAGGCGACAGCAAAACGGCTGCCGCTTTATTATCGCTTTTTAAAGAATTTGCACGCGTCAGGAAAGCAGCGCGTTTCGTCGGCTGAGCTCAGCGACGCAGTAAAAGTCGATTCGGCCACGATCCGCAGGGATTTTTCCTATTTCGGAGCGCTTGGCAAAAAAGGATATGGATATAATGTGGATTACCTGCTGTCATTTTTCAGAAAAACCCTCGATCAGGATGAAACGACAAACGTCATTTTGATCGGTGTCGGGAATTTAGGGACGGCATTTCTTCACTATAATTTCACAAAAAATAATAACACGAAAATTTCTATGGCTTTTGATGTGAATCAGAGTAAAATAGGAACTGAGGTAGGCGGTGTGCCTGTCTATAATCTGGATGATTTAGAACTCCATATTAAGGATGAACCCGTGGCGATTCTTACTGTACCGGCAGTTGCCGCCCAGTCGATCACTGACCGTCTCGTGGCGCTTGGGATAAAGGGAATCCTTAATTTTACGCCGGCCCGTTTGAATGTGCCGGATCACATTCGAATTCATCATATAGATTTAGCTGTTGAACTTCAATCATTGGTTTATTTCTTAAAGCATTATTCTGTGTTAGAAGAGATCGAATAACGAAAGGAGGAGCGCGCATGATCGGTCCAGGAAGCCTGGCAGTAATAGGGGTAGTGGCAGTCATTATTTTCGGCCCGAAGAAGCTTCCCGAATTAGGAAAAGCAGCGGGGGACACGCTTCGTGAATTTAAGAATGCTACTAAAGGATTAGCCGGTGAAGAAGAGGAAAAAAAGAAAGAAGATCAGTAAGTTAGGATGACACGTATGAGAGTGAATCAAATGTCGCTTGTGGAGCATATTGCCGAACTTCGGAAACGATTGCTAATTGTTGCGTTATCCTTTGCGGTTTTCTTTGCCGCCGGCTTTTTTCTGGCAAAGCCTATCATTGTGTATCTTCAAAAAGCCGATGAAGTGAAGGAGCTTACTCTTAATGCTTTTAAGCTGACAGATCCGCTGTATATCTTTTTGCAGTTTGCGTTTATTATCGGCATCATTTTGACTTCGCCGGTCATTCTTTATCAGATTTGGGCGTTTGTCAGTCCCGGACTGTATGAAAAGGAGCGCAAAGTAACACTCAGCTATATCCCGATCGCGATCGTGCTGTTTGTTGCGGGAGTGTCGTTTTCTTATTATATTTTATTTCCGCTGGTCGTTGATTTTATGAAGCGGGTTTCGAATGATTTGGATGTGAATCAGGTTATCGGCATCACCGAGTATTTTCATTTTCTTCTGCAGCTGACCATTCCGTTTGGGCTGCTGTTTCAAATGCCGGTTCTTCTCATGTTTTTAACAAGGCTCGGTATTGTGACACCGATGTTTTTATCGAAAATCCGAAAGTACGCGTACTTTGTTTTGCTTGTGATCGCCGCGCTGATCGCGCCGCCTGAGCTGCTGTCCCATTTGATGATCACCATTCCGCTTTGCATATTATATGAGATCAGTATCCTCATATCCAAAGCGGCGTATCGGAAAAAGCAGACAGCCAGCCGCGAGTCTGACCGCGACATATCAGCTTAATAAAAAAGCCATTTCTCACATAACGAGAAATGGCTTTTCTTTATTTTTGATTTTTCTTTACCTTAAGCGAAAAAGCAAACATTTTGAAAGAAATACTGATATTATAAGCGGCGAAAACCATCAGCAGAATGGAATAAAAAGACCACATGCTGCCCGGCGAGCTTGCGGCCAGATATGTGAAGATACAGCCGACGATAAAATAGATCAAGCCCCAAGTCATTGGGTTCCTCATAAAAACAATCCTCCAATAATTAATTGCATTTGTTCACTGTGCTGTTCCATGTATTTTTGGGCGGGTCCGAGCTGCATGACCACGACGATGGTATTCATCATGACATGGGCGAACATCGGCACAAGAATCCGTTTCGTCTGCACGTATAAAAACGCAAAGGTAAAGCCCATGGCTGTGTAAAGCAGCAAATGCGTGAGATCTTGGTGAACAATGCCGAAAATCACGGAGCTGATCAGCCCGGCGATAAAGAAATTCGTTTTTTCATACAGTACTCCGAAGATGATCTTCCGGAAAATGATTTCTTCAAGGATCGGCCCTACAATAGAAGAAACGATAATCATGAGCGGCATGGCTTTAATGATTCTGAGAATGGCTTGAGTGTTTTCGGAGCCGCTGTTTACGTGAAAGACGTATTGTTCAATTAAACCTGCGATTCCTTGAGCAAATAAAGCGAGCCAGACTCCGGCAACAGCCCAGAGGACGGACATGCCAGCCGACGCTTTCTTTCCGTTTCTCAATGTTTGCTTCGGCACGGTTCTCAACAACAAAAGAACGATGATCAGGCAGATAAAAAAGCTTGCCACAGAATAAATCCCTTGAGCCTGAACGAGATTTGCTTCTGTCGGCTGTCCGCCCGCATAGCCGAATTTGTACATTAAAGGGATTCCGATCAATGCGGAAACCTGCATGAGAACATATGTCAAAATGATATACCAATACTGTTTTCTCAAATGATATGTACTCCTTTACCCTATAAAATCAACTTGTCTGATATTATTGTAACACAACTGAACTTGAGGTGAAAAAACGAGAAAATCCCGTGAAAATAAGAATCATGTAAGCGTGAAATTTTTTTATTGTTATGACTTGAAATTGGAAGTGAGATTCTTTATTATAATAATTGTGTTAGCACTCTTCAGAGCTGAGTGCTAAAATTACATATTCATACTATTGAGGAGGTTATTACATTGTTAAAGCCATTAGGTGATCGCGTTGTCATTGAACTCGTAGAATCTGAAGAAAAAACTGCCAGCGGAATCGTATTACCGGATTCTGCGAAAGAAAAGCCGCAAGAAGGCAAAATCGTGGCAGCCGGTTCAGGTCGCGTGTTAGAAAGCGGAGAGCGCGTTGCTTTAGAAGTAAAAGAGGGCGACCGCATTATCTTCTCAAAATACGCCGGTACTGAAGTGAAATACGAAGGTACTGAATACTTAATCTTACGTGAAAGCGACATTTTAGCTGTTATTGGCTAAGTAAATAAATATTTTTAAAAATTTGAGGAGGTTTCGTTAACATGGCAAAAGATATTAAGTTTAGTGAAGAAGCACGCCGCTCTATGCTTCGCGGTGTCGATGCGCTTGCTGACGCTGTAAAAGTAACTTTAGGGCCAAAAGGACGCAACGTGGTTCTGGAGAAAAAATTCGGTTCTCCGTTAATTACAAATGACGGTGTGACAATCGCAAAAGAAATCGAACTTGAAGATGCGTTTGAAAACATGGGTGCAAAGCTTGTAGCTGAAGTAGCCAGCAAAACAAACGACGTTGCCGGTGACGGTACAACAACTGCGACGGTTCTTGCGCAAGCGATGATCCGCGAAGGCCTTAAAAACGTAACAGCAGGAGCTAACCCTGTCGGCGTGCGTAAAGGTATGGAAAAAGCCGTTACAGTTGCTATCGAAAACCTAAAAGAAATTTCTAAACCGATCGAAGGCAAAGAATCTATCGCTCAGGTTGCTGCGATCTCTGCTGCTGATGAGGAAGTCGGAAGCCTTATCGCTGAAGCAATGGAGCGCGTTGGAAACGACGGTGTTATCACAATCGAAGAGTCTAAAGGCTTCACAACTGAGCTTGAAGTTGTTGAAGGTATGCAATTCGACCGCGGATATGCATCTCCTTACATGGTGACTGATTCTGATAAGATGGAAGCGGTTCTTGACAATCCTTACATCTTAATCACAGATAAAAAAATCACAAACATCCAAGAAATCCTTCCTGTGCTTGAGCAAGTTGTACAGCAGGGCAAACCATTGCTTCTGATTGCTGAGGATGTAGAAGGCGAAGCGCTTGCAACTCTTGTTGTCAACAAACTTCGCGGCACATTCAACGCAGTGGCCGTTAAAGCTCCTGGCTTCGGTGACCGCCGCAAAGCAATGCTTGAAGACATTTCTGTCCTTACAGGCGGAGAAGTGATCACAGAAGATCTTGGCCTTGACCTGAAATCTACTGAAATCGGACAATTGGGACGCGCTTCTAAAGTTGTCGTAACAAAAGAAAACACAACAATCGTAGAAGGCGCCGGCGATACAGAAAAAATCGCTGCACGCGTAAACCAAATCCGCGCTCAAGTAGAAGAAACAACTTCTGAGTTCGATAAAGAAAAATTACAAGAACGTCTTGCGAAACTGGCTGGCGGCGTAGCTGTCATCAAAGTCGGCGCTGCGACTGAAACTGAATTGAAAGAGCGTAAACTTCGCATCGAAGACGCCCTCAACTCAACTCGCGCAGCAGTTGAAGAAGGTATCGTATCAGGCGGCGGTACAGCCCTTGTCAACGTATATAACAAAGTGGCTGCAGTTGAAGCTGAAGGTGATGCTCAAACAGGTATCAACATCGTGCTTCGCGCGCTTGAAGAGCCAATCCGTCAAATCGCACACAACGCAGGTCTTGAAGGATCTGTCATCGTTGAGCGCCTGAAAAATGAAAAAATCGGCGTAGGCTTCAACGCTGCAACTGGCGAATGGGTAAACATGATCGAAAAAGGTATCGTTGACCCAACTAAAGTTACACGTTCTGCACTACAAAACGCAGCTTCTGTAGCAGCAATGCTCTTAACAACTGAAGCGGTTGTTGCTGACAAACCGGAAGAAAATGCCGGCGGTGCTGGAATGCCTGATATGGGCGGCATGGGCGGTATGGGTGGAATGATGTAATCAAACGGCGAAAACCCTTGATATACCAAGGGTTTGACCGTTTTTCATCACCCCAATCAGCCGAAAAAATAACAAAAAAATAACATTTCTTTATGAAATCCCGAAATTGAGGATGTTTCCAAAAGTCTGCTGGACTTTGTGGGAGGCATCCTCTTTCATTTTTTTGGTTACATGAGTATAAATCTTCATCGTTGTTTTCATGTCGTCATGACCAACTCTTTCCATTACAGTTGGCAAGTCAACTTTTGCCTCGGCCAGCATGCTGATATACGTGTGTCTAAATATATGGGGAGTAGCATGTTTTTTAATTGATGTTTTTTCCAGTATTCTTTCCATTCTTACAATGATATTTTTTGGTAAAAAGGGATAGCCATTCTCACGAGCAAATAGGAAATTACCGTCGTGGTATTCGCTTGGATCAATCCTGGACTGTAGACGCAACTTCTTTTGTTTGGTTACATGCGCCTTCAATATATCTATTATCTGATCGTCGAGAGTGATAGTTCGCACCGATCCGGCTGTTTTCGGCGGAGTCAATTCATAGTTCCTCATATTGTTATCTTCGGAATATATGGTTTTAGTGATACGCAGCTCTTTTGTTTCAAAATTTATATCAGGAAGTTTGAGGGCGCACATTTCCCCTGAACGCATGCCTGTAAAAGCGAGCAAGTAAAATCGTTCAAGGTCCATTTCCAAACCATGGACTTTTACTGCTAAGAGGAATTCTTCAAGTTCTTCCCTTTCAAGATATTTTTGCTCTATTTTACTACTTTCAATATCTTCTACTGTCATTCTCTTTTTAGGAACTACAGCGCCAGCCACTGGATTATCTTTTAAAAGCTTCACTTTTACAGCGTATTTAAAAATCATTCCGGCTGTCGTATGCACACCACTAATGGTGGTACGGGCATACTCTTGATCAGTGAGATCGTTAAGTATTTTTTGGTATTTTCTCCCTGTTACCTGAGCGATATTGGTTTTAGCGATATACCGGTTTAAGATTTTAATTTCTTTCCTTCGAATACGCAGAGTTGCTTTTTTCTTTCCTGTGAGAGCATATTCATTCAACCATTCGGCAGCAAGCTTTTCGAAAGTTATTTTTTTAACTACTGATTCATCAATACCATCCTCTTTTAAGGCATCAATAGCATCTCTAACTCTTTGTTCAGCTTCTTTTTTTGTTTTGCCACGTCGCGCAATTTGTTTGCGTTTACCGGTAACGGGATCACGAGGTCCGTCACCAACAGCCAGCCATTTTTTACCCTTGATCAATTCCTCTGTATACATTTTGTCACCCCAATTTTTCAATGAATAGTTTTAAAGAGCTGTTTATACATCAAGAATGAGAACTGTTTTCTTGTATACATATCGAGCCGTTTAGCAGCAAATTGATATGTAACATTAAAGGTATCACCTATTAATTTTATAACCTCTGATTTCATGCGTGGCAACGAAATCTTTTCAAGCATAAAAGTAGGAACACAGAAATGATACATAAAGCTATTAGCCTGATACTCTTGCAACTGGCGAAACATACGATTCATGTTGAACTGGTTTCCACAATGTTTAATCACATGCCCTAGCTCATGAACAAAGTCTTGCCACTGTTCTTGTGGAGAGGCTCGAGCATCAAGGACGACGCTATACTCACCGTTAATTTGAAACATGCAGCTTTTTCTTTGCTCATAATGCAGCCAGATACGAAATGCCGCGGCAATCCTTTCTAAATCAATGTCTTCAGGAGTCTCGATATTTAATGTGTAATAGATTCTTTTCACTTCTTCTTCAAGATAAGATAACTGGATTGACATTAAAAACACCACCATGGAGGGAATGTATGTTCTGTTTTTGGTGTGAAAGAAAAGCCCAAGGAAGAAGGGCTGTCATAAATTCAATAGCTGTTTCTTTTTAATTTCATATTCTTCTTGAGTGATAGCATCCATATCCAACAATTCTTTATATTTTTTCAATTCATCAGCTGCAGATACAGTAGGGGCAGGAGCTGGTGGTATTGTTGGAGCAGGCCTAGACTGATGCTCTTCTATGTAATTTTGAATTTCTAAAACCATAGGCAGTTCATTTGTGCCAAAAGTGAAAGAGTTATCGTCTTGTATTGCGTCCCAGAGTCCACTTGTTTCATTAGCAGCTGGCGTTAAAAATTGAAAATAGCCAGAGGTCACTAATCCAGGTTTTTTTATTTGAAGCCCGGACAGTTCGCTGATTCTATAAGATTTCTCCCCACTATACCCTCGTGTGATAGTATTAACAGCGCCTTTTCTTGCTACTCTTATATAGTTTCCGTCAAGTGTGATTGTTGTTTTTGCAGATTTAAAATAATACTCTTTGATATGTTTTTTCGATTTTTCTTCAATTTTTTTTTGTTCTTGGAGTTCCTTTTCTTTTTCCCGATTAAATTTTTCTTCATTACCAGTAATTTTCGATTCTACATATTTACTGACTGCCTCTGGATTTCCTTCTGTTATGTTAGTGATACTGAATTCTCCATCTGAAGTGGTAAAATCTATCCGAAAACCAGCAAGTGCTTTTTTCGTAACAGAGATTTTCAAAATAGAATCGTAAGGCCATTTCTCTGTAATCAGGGCGTCTTTTTTAAGATAGAAGAAATACACAGAATCATCTGTTACGGCAAATATACCAGTAGGTAGGCTTACAACTTTGGGTCTATTCAAGCTACCTCTTGCAATTTCCAATACGGTTTCGTTTATCTCATTAAGCATCATTTTATAGGTTTTTACAAAGTTTTTAGAAGCCTTCATGTGTTTTTTGAATTGACAGTTATACACTTCACCATTCTCTGACAAAAAAGACAAATTAAATTTCCCCTTTTTTAGTAATAACAGTTGAGTTTATCTCTTTTTTTCTGATCCAATCCGGTTTGAATCCTGAAGCAATCCTGATGAGAAAGATTGTTATATCCCTTGATATAACCGACTTCACCCTATTTGCGAAAAATGCTTTCCCGATCCAGTTCGGTTCTAATCCCGATCCAATCCTGATCTTATTAGTAAACAGAAATAACATAATAACAATAATATAAATAAAGGTTGCGCCAGTTGGTTTACTTTTTAGGCTTTCGGCCTTCGCGTTCTTCTTTTTCTTTGAGGTATTTTATAAAATCAATTGCTTGTTTTTGTCTTTCTTCTGAGAAGTCACTCGCTTCTCTAAAGGCGATCTGTAGATCAGGATCATCAAAAAGGTCATTATTAAAAGTAGGTTCTTTGCCAGTTAGGAGATAATCAGTTGTTACACCATACAAACTTGCAAGTCTAACGAGCATTTCCCCATCTGGTTTCCTTAAACCGTACTCCCAATTCGCATATGTAGACATTGTTTTAATACCTAATTTTTTTGCGACGAAAGATTTGCTCCAACCTTTCTTTTCTCTTAATTCAGTTAAGATTTTCCCTGTTATATTATCCATTATTATACACCTTTTTTCATTTGGTGTGTAAATTTTAACACGGTTTACACACAAGAGATAATTACTTACACAAAAAGAATAAAAATATGTTGACTTACCCTTATTGTGTATATTATTATGTGTTTAACGAGTTACACGAAAAGAGTAAGGTGGTGAGTTAATAGTGCTAGAAAAATTACGGGCTACAAGGCTTTCTCAAGGGAAGACCCAAACCTTTATGGCAAAAAAGCTTGGCTATAGATACGCAAGCGGTTATGCAAATATAGAAATGGGGCGTACAAAGCCAAGTCTTGAAAAAGCACACCAAATATCCGAGTTACTGAATGAAGAAGTCGATGAGCTTTTTTTTGATGAAAAGTTACACAAAAAGGGTAACGAGAAAACTGCATAGGAATGAAAGTTATAAAAAACAGTATAGGAGGTCGAAGTTATGGATCAAAAAAAGCTGGAACAAATTAAAAATTTATTGAATGGTATGTCCCAATCCGAGTGGAGCCGTGTTAAACAACATGTCGATGTACTGTTCAGTTCTAAAGCCGCCAAATTGCAGTTTGACGACCCAGAACTGTTAGAAGCTAACCTTAAACGTGAATTTAGGATGAATACTTGATTTGGATAAACATTGGGTGAATGCGATATTCAGCATTTTTGTAATAAATATTAACGTAATCTTGCTGATACATCGTGTGCTCTTCTTTAGAATTAGGGCTCCAAATTGAAGCACCTTCTTCCCACCATATGTATGGAGAAGACATAGATTCACCTATTTTGCAGTCCGGATCACTAGTCAAGTCAACCCATTCACCACAAAGGCAAGCGTAAACCTTAGTAGAAGCCATTAAATCTCACCACCTTCCATGCATATTTTACCACATGAAAGTGAGAGATTATAAAGCTCATTGTAAAGGAGGTTTTTTATATGTTCACTATGCAATACGATGAGAAATTCATTGAACAGATCGCTGCCAAAATTGCTGATAGAGCAACAGACATGCTGGTAGAGCGGCTCAGCTCTTTGAACGAGCTTCCTCACATCTTGACGAGAACTGAAGCGATGGAGGTGCTGCGGTGCGGTCCCACTAAAATGGCGGAACTGATGGCCCGTCCGGATTTTCCGGTTAACGAAGAATGTGGCAAAAAAATCCCTACGACTTTGCTTTTTAAATGGATTGAGAGCAACACGCGTTGGGTTGCTGAGAACACCGCATACTATCAGAAAGGAGCTTCGGCATGAATAATTTACAAACATTCAAAAATGAAATTTTCGAAGTTGCAGCCAAAATTGAGAATGATCAAATCCTTTTTGATGCCGAGCAAGTTGCTCGGAACTTAGGCCTCACTACCGTTGCCAAAAGTGGCAACGTAACAATCCGATGGAGCCGTGTGAATACCTACCTTCCGGATAACTTTCCAGAAGTAGAGAAAGGTGATTTTATTCCTGAACCATTGGTGTACAAGCTGGCTTTTAGAGCATCTAATCAAATTGCCGAACAATTTCAAGATTGGTTAGCCT
Organism: Bacillus sp. ISL-51; assembly: GCF_018613535.1. Classification (GTDB taxonomy): domain Bacteria; phylum Bacillota; class Bacilli; order Bacillales; family Bacillaceae; genus Bacillus. The sequence goes on along the minus strand of NZ_JAGGQB010000002.1, from coordinate 272,016 downwards.
TTGAAGTTATACCCACAATCAGAAAAACCGGGGGATATGTCGCAAATGATGAACAGTTCATTCAGACGTATTTGTCCAACGCAGACGAAAATACCAAATTATTTTTCAAAACAACTCTTCACGCACTAAAGGAGCAAAATAAGCAAATTGAATCTATGAAGCCAAAAGCTCTTTTCGCCGAAGCTGTGGAAGCATCTGAATCATCTGTGCTTGTTGGCGAGTTAGCGAAAATCATTCAACAGAACGGCGTAAAGATTGGACCTAACAAGTTATTTCAATGGCTCCGTGATAATGGTTATTTAATTCGTAAGACAGGCGAGTCTTTCAATCTACCAACACAGCGAAGTATGGATTTGGGTCTCTTTGAAATTAAGAAGAGAACAATGAATAACCCTGATGGTTCAATTAGAACTACCCGAACGCCAAAGGTTACGGGAAAAGGTCAGATTTATTTTGTGAATAAATTCATTTCATCAGAAACAGCTTGAAACAATCTCCACAAATTTGGGGAGATTAATGTTCGAGAAAAGGACTAGCTTGTCCCTTCATTAATTAAATTTTACCAGTGAACAACTGGATATATCAGGAGGCAAACATATGGAGAACAACCCATACAATTTGCATAATCTACCCCGGATCATGCGTAGTGTCCGCAAAGCGGCAGGACTTGCACAGTATCAGATTGGTAATTTGATAGGGGGAAAAGATCAGCGGTATGTTTCGGACGTTGAGAATGGATTCAGTAAGCTTACTCCGGAATTATGCATCAAGTGGTTTGAGGCGTGCGAGGCGTACGAACATATTGATCTGGTACATTACCTTTTCAAACTTCACCCGACGACGGCGGCACCAATTGATCCCGCACTTAACGAGAGCGCAAGCACGGCGGTAATCAATATGATTCATCAGCTTGAAGAAGCATTGCAAGCAACAAGGCATTTAGCGCGCTGGCTGGCAAACGATAGGCCAGGCCGACAACCTGAAGAACTGCCAATGGCCGATATTAAACAGATTTTTGATCTGATCCCGGCAAATAAAACGCTGTTATATTCGCTGGCCCGTAGTCATGGATTGAACATGAAGGAATTGGCCGAAAGGTGGACGCGGAAAGCGCTAATGAGTCAGGTTGCAATGGCGAAAACAGAAGAAAGGCAGGCGGTGCTGGTATGAAAATCAATCAGTTTCTTAAATCAGATGCAGATTCAGCAAAAAGAAAAATCGAGTCGGCGGAAGAGCTCTCTATCATGCTTTCGGAGGCGTTACGGGATGGCGATTATGAAGAAGCTATCAGTCTTGCGGGGAGCATCAAGGTTCTTACAGAGGACATCAGCCGACTGGCGAATAAAGGGCGGTTGTATCACACAGCAATAAAAATGCAACAGCGCGGCATTAATTTAGCAGTGATAAGTAGGTGTTTTGGATGAACGTTGAAAACCCAATGGTTCTGAACAACTGGCATGACAAGCTGACTGAGCCGGAAACAAAAAAGGACTTTTTCGGGGACGAAGTAACGTCAGCAGATAATTATGTAATTGACTGCGGCGAGATCATTTTAAAAGACAATCTTGAACGCTACTTGAAGGAGCAACTTGGATTTAAGTTTCATTCAGCACAATAAAAAAGCCCACTTGGCAGAGTGGACTAGGTAAGGCGTTTTGATAATTGATTGTATTCCTATTATACCAAAACGCCCCATAAAAAACAATGGAGGTTTTATACATGGCTAAACGAATAACAGCATCTTTCAGTGACCGGGTGGACGATCAGAAGCGCCTGAGAGAAGTCGGCGGCTCAATCATGTTCAGTAAGGGCAAACCGGTATTTTCCTTCCCGTCAATGGACGCATACCGAGAATGGCAGCGGCTTGGAACGGAAGCATACAAAAGAAAGGTGGCAGAAGCACAATGAATGGATTATCACAGGTGGATTACTCAGATTACATGCCGGCGCCCCAGCAGGATACTAGCGTGACTACGGAAGCGATGGTAAGCCGGCAGGCTCAAGAAGTACAGGCGGCGATGGTCATCGCAAAGAAATTCCCACGGGACGTATTCGCGGCGTTTGATCGGATAAAAAAAGCATGCGAACGAAGATTGTTAGCTGAGAATGCGGTGTATGAATATCCTCGCGGCGGGACAAAGGTATCTGGTCCGTCAATCCGATTGGCTGAGGCATTGGCGCAGAATTGGGGCAACATTGATTACGGAATTATGGAGCTCGAGCAAAAAGCCGGGGAATCCTCTGTCATGGCTTACGCTTGGGATCTTGAAACGAATACCCGGCAAACCAAAATATTTACTGTGAAGCATGAGAGAAAGGCAAAAGGTACAGTGACAAAGCTCAATGATGCAAGGGATATTTACGAAATGGTTGCCAATCAAGGAGCCCGTCGACTCCGTTCCTGCATACTTGGAGTGATTCCTGGCGATATCGTTGACGCTGCAGTTGATATGTGCCAGAAAACGTTAATAAACGGCCATAAAGAACCATTGGAAGATCGGCTCAGAAATGCTTTATCAACATTCAAAAAAGAATTCGGGATCACCAAAGAAATGATTGAAGAATACATCGGCAGTAACGTCGATGCCTTTACAGAACAAGACTTTTTAAAGATTGGCCGCATTTATACATCTTTACGTGATGGTATGGCCAAGAAAGAGGATTACTTCAATGTGAAGGCCACAGGCGCGACTAAGTCAAAGGCTGAGGAAGAATTCAAAAAGCAGAAAGAGCAAGCTGACAAGTCTGCTGATAGTAAAGAAAAGGCGGGTGATCCTGCTAATGCGGATACCGGCGCTGAACAAGGAGAATTATTACTCTAACGAGATTGATAGACACTACATGTCAAATTCTCAATATAAAAGCTTTTTGCAGTGTGAGGCTGCCACGATGGCAAAGTTGAATGGAGAATGGACGCCGCCTACATCGGAGGCGCTCCTCTTCGGCCAATATGTTCATGCCTGGCTTGAGGGTGAACAGGCTTTTGATGAATTTAAAAAGAACACTCCATCGCTTTTTACACAAAAAGGCCAGCTGTACAAGCAGTATCAGTTAGCTGATCTGATGATTGAAGCGATTCAACATGACGAACTTTGTATGTTCGTTCTGCAAGGAGCAAAGGAAGTTATCGTATCAGCTGAACTGTTCGGAGTCCCGTGGAAAGGAAAGCTGGACGTATACAACCCAGCTGGTGGTCGTTTCTCCGATCTGAAAACAGCGCGGTCATTGCGGGAGAGGGTTTGGGATCCGGAAATAGGCTATTGCTCATTCGTCGAGGCAAATGGCTATATTGCACAAATGGCACTGTATGCCGAGCTTGAAAAAAGAATGACTGGACGGAGCGAATGGCTTGAGCCCCTGATCGTAGGGGTTTCAAAAGAAGATCCACCTGATAAAGCTGTCATCAATATTGATGAAGGCAGGATGGAAGTAGAGCTTGAAGAGATTGAGCAGCGGATGGACCGGATTTTGCAAGTGAAACACGGCGAGGAGAAGCCGGAGCGGTGCGAAAAATGCAAGTATTGCCGGGCCACTAATCAACTGAACAGCATCATCCATTTTTCGGAGTTGGTGAGCTGATGGAAAGGGAGTTGATCAGGATTCCCATCCCACATTGTTATCTCTGGCTGGTCAAAACGGTTCAGCGCGATATGAGAAAGGACTTGTATACCCGGTACACGACTGACTACTTAAAGACAAATGAGCCGTCTCTGAGATTAGTAGAAATAGATTTCAAGGCTCTGACAGCACTGTGTGAAAGGAAGTAGGTGAGCGGCATGGATATGCAAGGTTTGGGGTATGTGGTCCTACCTCGGCTGCCATTTAAGGATTCACGTGATGAGACAATATACGATCATTTATTCAAACGGGCAGAGTATAGAGCGGATCAGGATTTAGAGCCCGGTCAGACAATCATTAAGCTTGTGGAATTAGCAAAGCGTTTTAATTGGTCATCCGATCAGATCAAATACTCGTTAGACAGAATGGTCAAGCAGGAGTATTTAAAGCTGGACCGGCTGCCGCAAAAACGCGGGTTTATCGTCACAGTCTTGAATTATGCGGAGTACATACAGCTAGGAAATTACAACAAAATGAAAGACCCGTCACCAGAGCCGCAAGAAAGAAAGGAAGTCGATGAAAAAATGAAAAATGCCTTTGAACTATTCGAGAACAAAGTCGCTCGTACTATCGGACCAATTGAAGCTCAGCGAATTGGCTATATGGTTGAAGATTACGGCGAGGAGAAGGTCATGGAGGCTATGAAACAGGCTTTCAGGAACAAGGGCAGCGAGGTTGGTTTAAATTACATTGAAGCAATCCTATCAAACCCATTCAGCCAGAGACGAAAGGAGAAACAGCAGTATGGAAGCTCGCAAAACGCAAGATATGGACGCGGCAATGAAGGCCATTCTAACCAAGCTCCGGGATCGGTCAGCAGCATCTTCAACGGGACAGGCCGCCTCAGAAGAAAAGGCTGAATATGAGTGCTCTGACTGCAAGGATAAGGGCATTATCGTTTACCGGATTCACCAAGATACCGAGCGTCAATTGAGAAAAGAGCATAAGACAATGGAAAGCCTGGCCCCTGATCAAATGGTCAGAGAAGAGGATTACCTGGCTGGGAAAGTATGCTTGCCGGATAAGGCCCGGGAATGGAAGACCACATTTTCAAAGCAATGCGAGTGTGTAAAACGGAAAAAGATCGCCCGGCTTATGAAGGTCAGCGGAATCACGGAAGAATTCGAAAAGCTCCTTTTTGGAAACTTCATCAAGGACGGGAAGCCGGACATGATCAAGGACGCTTATGAGTGCGCGGTAGAATACTATAAGGATTTTCAGAGCATCAGGGGAAATCGTTCAAACAGTATCGCTTTGCTCGGGCAGCCGGGCAGCGGAAAAACGCACCTGTTAACGGCGATCATGAACAATCTGATCAAGAAAAAATCAATTTACTGCATGTATTTCCCGTACGTTGAGGGAATGGGCGATCTGCGAAATGACTTTGACCAGCTGGAAACAAAGCTCGACGCCATGCGAAAATCTGAGGTTCTGTTCATTGATGACTTATTCAAGCCAGTGAAGGGGGAGCCGCGGGCGACGGATTGGCAAGTGGAACAAATTCAATCGGTTGTGAATTATCGGTACTTGAATCATAAGCCTCTGCTAATCTCTTCCGAGCTTGATACGGGCGAAATTTTGGACATCGACGAGGCGCTGGGCTCCCGCATTCATCAAATGTGCAGAGATTACACGGTGATCATTAAGGGTGACCGGATGCAATTAAACCATAGGTTAGGAGACTGGGAATGACGGAAAAAGCGAATTTCACGGCAACCGGCGGCATGTACATGTTCGGGCCCGCCGAGCAAACGGCCGGCCAGGACCTTACCCCGGCGATCCGGGTGCTTGAGGAAAAAATCAAACAAATGGAGCTGATGCACAGTGCTTAAAGCGGTTATCCTGCTGCCGGCCATCATCCTCACAGCGCCGTACAAGGAAAAGCAGATTCAGCACTGGGAACAAATTGACGGGAGGTAACGACGGCACGCGGGAACGGGTCGATAAGGAAATAGTCAGAGATATGGAGGCATCACATGCAAACGAATAAGTACGGCGCAAGGAAAACACAGGTGGACGGCATCACGTTCGATAGCCGGGCCGAAGCCAAATACTATGAGCAATTGAAATGGCTCAAGGTAAGCAAGCAGATCAAAGATTTTAAGCTGCAGCCGCGGTTCCTGCTTCAAGAGGCATTCAAAAAGAACGGTAAAACTTTTCGGAAGATTGAATATATTGCAGACTTTGAGGTTCATAACTTGGATGGCAGCATCGAGATCATTGACATCAAGGGTGTAGAAACAAAGGAATTTACCATCAAACGCAAGCTGTATGAGCGGCTTTACGATACGCCACTCAAGGTGCTGGCGCTGGATAAGGCATTCGGCTTCATTGAGTTGGACGAGCTGAAAAAACTCAAAAGAAAGGCGGGGAAGACCACTGCAAAACGTGGTAATCGCAGACGATCGGCCGTTGTGGGTGCAGGAAGAAGATAAGCTCATGGCCTGCATGCGCTCTGTTCCGATTACAAACGATGCGTCAGCCGCATGGGAGCAGATTGCAAAAAGCTTGGAGGTTCAGAAATTCCCAAAATCAATTCAGGAGGTTATTGCTATGCAAGAAAAAATCAATCCATATAAACCAGGACCGGTTAACGAATGGAAGATGACACCGGAGGAGTTGGCGGCATACGTCGAAAAGCATCCAATCATCTACCGTGAGGAATTAAAGCCATCTGCCGGCGTGACGATGCGGTTGCCGTCGTAAAACGAAAAAAGCACCGAAGCCGAAGCCCCGGAGCTTTGATATGAACTGGTACTTCTATCATAGCACAGGGGGCGGCCAGAGTGAACAAGCCAACAGAAATAAAAAATCATGAAACAACTATTCAGCAAAGCATCGAGCCGGGGAAAGTCTGCATCATCGTTTTAGATGGAACTGAAGGGACTGCTCATCTAATGGACGCCCCGGAACACGGTAAAACAATCATTCAAACAGTAAAAGGCGGCCTGGCTCGTTGTGATTACGAGATCGGCCATAAATTCAAATAGCAGGGGTTTCCCCTGCGGGGGAGGAACGGGCATGAAAGAATTCAAAATCAACTTATCAAAAGGTGAGGTTTTATATACCGGCTCTTACATTTGCACCCTTTCGAAAACGGCAGCCAGTACACCGGAGCAAATCTCTTTGGAAGCAGCAGCCGAAAAGCTCGCGGAAGAATTAATCATGCAACAGGCTATGAATCGGGAGCACCAGCACCAGCAGGATATTGCGGTCAATCAGTTTCGGCAGGCTCAGGAAGAGATTCAGCGGCTTACAAAAGAGAACGAAGAACTAATATTAAAGGTCGAGGGACAGGAAGAAGAAATAAGAGATTTAGAATTCGAAAACAGCAATTTAGAGGACGAGATAGAGGAATTGGAAGATAAAGTTGAAGCATTGGAGGGGGATGCGGAATGAGCGGATTATCACAAGAACAAACTTGTCCGTATTGCGATTGCACAGAAGAAGCATACCATTCTAACTGGGATTCAGACAGCGACGGGATCGTAACATGCACGAGTTGCTATAAAGAATATTATTCAATGCCCAAATATCACTTTGAGGGTTGGCAGGTTGAAAAAATATGCGAAGAATGCGGTCATGAAGAAAGTGAATGCCATTGCGAGGGGGAAGAAAAATGATGCCATTACAAGTAGAACTTCAACGGAACGTGAAGGCCACGAAGGACGAAGCAATGACCGTCGAGCAGGCGGCCGAGCTTTTGAAGGTTCACCCGGACTACATCCCGACGCTTGTCGCTCGGTCTGACGATCTAAAAATGATCGGCGACCATACCATTATCGCTAAACGGGATAAAACAAATATCTGGCTGGTCGGGGCATGCGTGGGGCTTTTCTTCTTCGCTGTCTCTGTGCTGCCGAATTTGATCGGGGGTTAAGGGATGGCACGCTCACCGTTAATCTGGTTTGGCGGCAAAGGTCGATACGCCGATCACATCATAAATAAAATGCCCGCCCATAAGGTGTACGTCGAGCCTTTCGGCGGCGCGGCTCATGTCATAGCAAACAAGCCGCAAATAGGTCATGAAGTGTATAACGACATTGACGGCCATGTGGTGAATTTCTTGATGCAAGTCAGAAAGGATCCGAAGGCCATGCAGCAGGCCTGCGAGTCCATTCCGTACAGCCGGGCGCTCTATGAGAAATGGAAAACTGAAGATTACCCGCAAGATGATTTTGACCGGGCTGTCAGGTGGTTTTATATGAATCGTTCCGGCATTAGTAAGGGGAACGCGGAGGAAGTGCCACAAACAGGCTGGAGGCATAGCACACAAAGCGGGCAGAACCCTGCTGGCGGATACATAAGCGCCTGCGCTGCCTTCGAGTCTTTCGCCAACCGCATGAAGGGCGTCATGATCGAATGTAAGGATTTTCGCAACATCATTGAGAAGTACGATAGCCCGGATACTCTGTTTTATGTGGATCCACCATATGTTGGGCGCGAGCGGTTTTATGCTGGCGGCTTTACTGAAGAGGATCACCGGGAACTGGCCCGACTGCTTAATCAGGTCAAAGGGAAAGTGGTTCTTTCTTATTACGATGATCCTTTGATACTCGAGATCTACCCGAACTGGGAGTCAGAAACCTTTTCCGCATACAAACAGGTTGTCGGCGGATCCGGAAAAAGCCGCGGAGCTGAAGAATTATTGCTGTTCAACTATAAGATCACTCAACTCAGCTTATTTGATTCGGTGGTCCGACCATGATCGAATACCATTGCCCGGACTGCGATTATAAAAAACTTGATTTAGAAATCCGCGCAGATGCACGCTGCCCGCATTGTGGGCGCGGCATGGGCGCCGAGGAGGAAATAGATTGAAGCAGGATTACAGGCAGGCTTTCGAACAAGCATTGGCTGTCTTCCGTGAAAAGCACGGACCGGAAACAGGCGGCATGCTGCTTATGTGTCATGTGCATGAACTTCTACAAAATACCGTCGGCGGGCGGAAATAAGGGAGCGGAAAATCATTATGGAAAGCTTATGTTGTGAAACGTGCGGATTAGATACCCATGAAAATACTGCACCTATCTTTGAAAAGCCTTTAAGGTTTGCTTTGCGATCAGACATTAAAAAGCTAAAACAAAACACTGGCGATCATCGAAAACAAGAAAATATTTGTCTTAACTGTTTCACTGCTGAATTGCAACAGGTTAGCAAGGATTGTAAAACACGGTGCACAATTAGATCAAAGGAGAGCGGACAATGAATCTACAAAAAATGTTCGGAATTCAAAAGGTGCTTGATGATCGGATCATCAAAGAAAAGGGGCTTGAGGGGCAGGACTTGCTGCCAAACACTTATATTGCTCTGGATACTGAATTAGCTGAATTTGCAAATGAAGGACGCTGGTTCAAGCATTGGAGCAATAACCAGCTGCCGAAAGAACCGGAGTATAACTGGAAACCATCTGAGGACGGAGGCGCCCTTGAATGGAAACCTGAATATGGCTATAAATCGTATTCTTTGCTTGAAGAATTTGTCGACTGCCTGCACTTTTTTCTTTCAATAGCCATTAAAAAAGGCTGGGAAGATGCTATGAGTCTACCGGAAGAAGGGTTTGTCGAAATGAAGAAAAAGGGATTTGAGGGCGGTTTAACAGGTGTGTTCCTAGAAATGAAATGGATGCTATTAAATTCTTACATGTCCAAAGATCAGGACACTAAAAAGACCAGTTTCAGTTTGGCTTGGGCCTTGTTCTTGAGCATTGGAACTATCGGTTTCGGATTTACTTTGGAACAGATCGAAGCGGCTTACATGGACAAAAACGCCGTCAATCACCAGCGGCAGCAGGAGGGGTATTGAAATGAGAAAACCAAAAACAGGAAGACTACAAAAGAAAAAAGGTTTCAAACGAGCAATCACATTGCAAGAAGCTTTTGACGTTGTCGCAGAAGAATTGGTTAGGAGAAGGCACCATCAATGCGCTTTCATTAGTCGTGAGAGTTGCGCGCCATTTCACGAAGCGAAAATTGATTTGCATGTATTGGAAGATGGAGCGGAAATTTCCGTTGTGAAATCAAGTAAAACGGCATTGGAATTAGAAAGGAGTGTTTAAATGATCACCGCATACAGAGTTTGGGACGGCGAGAACATGCATTATTGGGATGAGGAGGATATAAGCCTAACCATCAAAAATGACGGAAGTTGGTTTTTGTGGCACGATGCTGGCGGCGGGTGTGTTGCATCCAGTGACGATGGTGAATCTTCTCTCATGTGGGGAACTGGTCAGAAAGACGAAGACGGAAAAATGATCTATCCAGGTGATGAGATTGAATATGAAGAAAGGAATTTAGCTCAGGCTTTTGGTGGTGGCAACGGACCTGATTTTATAAGGCAGAAGCGTGTTATTTTCATAGCAAAGGGCCGGCACAATGTTCCTAGCGGCTTTATAAAAAACTTGAAGGTTATCGGTAACTCATATGAAACTCCTAAGTTATTGGAGGGCACGGAATGATGGGGAAACTTGATCTTAAATTAATCGGCGGGCAACTAGTAATTGATCTGGGGCATACGGCAAATGATAGATTCAGGCATAGAGGCTATAACGGGAAACCTTCTATTTACGATATTGATGAAATCTGTGTACCAGCTATCGGAACTGTTGAATTAAGCGAAGGACAATTAAGAAAAATTGAACTCGCTTATACAAACGGTCATAAATGTGCCTACTGCGAAGAATATGCAGACAAGGTGCGGCCTTCTCCTTTCATAGCGGATATGGGCGCTTCAATGTGCAAAGGTTGTTGGGATCGAACAAAAGAAGAATACGCTGCATGCAACGATGAGCATATTGGAGACTTTGAGGATTTTCCGCACTGGAAGGAGGGCGCGGAATGACAAAGACAAAAATCACAATTAAAACAAGCGATAAGGTTGAGATCACACGGGCGCAGGCGCGGGCGATAGAGGAAGGCATGAAGTTTTTTAAAAAAATGGCTGACGATGAACCTGAAAGAGTGAACGCGTTGACTAAAGGAGATAAAAAAGAATTTGCGCGCCTTCAATTCGTCGGGAAACACTTTGTCATTAAACTAGGGGATGTCGAACCGTGGACCGGATTGTTTGATCCGCTGAACAGCATGTCTGCTTATGATCTAAATAAGGCGATTTTGAAGGGGTATATCGTTAAGGGGGAAGAATGATGATCAACAAAGTCGTAATCGAAATCACAGCAGAAAAAGGCATTGTGAAATTGTTTAACGAGAATGGGGAAGAAATTAACAGGCAGGAAACTTCACCAACAGAAAGCGGATCAAGTATCCAGTATACAGGCGCCGACTTTGAAGACATGACAGCAGAAGAAGGCATGACAGACGAACTGTGGGAAGCGTTGGAGCAGAATTTTTATGTCCATGATGTATTAACAGCAATGAGGGGAGAGTAATCATGAAACAACTATTCAAATCAATCATTCTATCGGCAATATTACTCACGGGAGCCGCGGCCGTTGCGCCGTCTGCTTCCGCAGCATGGTCAGGCTGGCAAAATGAACCCGGGTACAGCGGCCGGGTGTTTACGGATGCCGCGACATACACGGCCGGCGCCTCAACGGTGGACTGGAAAGCCGAGAAAAAAGGCTCAAGAACACTTTATTACACGGCCGGCGTATACAAGAAGCGCAGCGGCGGCGGGCTGACTGATACGAATCTGGTACAGCGGGGCAGCTTCAAAACGGCAACGCCTCTGAAATCATTCAACGTGAAAACGATCCGGAATAAGACCGGAAAGGGAACCTATGTCATCCAGCTTGACTGCTACTCTGATTCCGGCAAGCGAAACTATATCGGAACATTTGAATCAGCTAAATTTCAAATCAAATAAGGGGGATTCGATGGCGCTGAGAATAGTTTTTATGCTGATGGGGTTAGGATTCTGGTTTTATTTCCAGTACGAATACAGGCCGGACATGAAAGCAAACATCACGTTAATAGGCGCAATCATTGCATTCACGGCCGCGGCGTTTTTTCAAGATATTGATAAGTATAGAGAGAAGAGGGAAGACGAGTGTTAATAGCCTTTAAAATAGTTCTCCTGCTGGTTCTTATAATCTCTCTTATGGGAGTTATAGGAGAGGATAACGATTCACAGCTGAGAAATCACTTAACTGCAATTTGTATAGCAGCGATCATCGGGAACATTGCTACATATGTGCTGCTTTAACTGAATAAGTCCAAGACGGAAAGCCTGCGGACACTGATCATTGCACAGAATCACTGTGCTCTGATTGGTGTCCGTTTTTTATTTTAGCGGAGGGATGACATGAAGCAGAAAAAGAAAAAGCCCAATAAAAACACGCAGGAGCGCTCAGATCGTTTCTGGCAACAAATGATGAACACGAACATGCAAACACTTAAACGAGGCAAGGGCGGCGCATTTAAGCGCAAATAAGGGGAGGAATCAGAATGCAAGATTTAATCATTGAATACAAACGGGCTTTAAGAGAAACAAGAAAAATGTACCGGCTCTACAAAGATACAGCTGAAGTCGATCTGACGGCTGAGCAGATCAACGACAAAAAGATTATCAGTAGCATGATCAGTGACATTGAATTCACTCTTGAATGGCTGCAGAACGGAAGACAGCCGGGCGCCCGCCGAGGTGCTGACAGAAGAGACGCATATCAAAGGACGATTCTTGCTGATCCGCGCTTAATTGATGCGTTGCCGGAAGAATACGCAATCGTTCAAGAAGCTGAGGGAGAGGTAAGTGATTGGGATAAGGAAAGAATCGCTGATGCCCTTTCCGTGCTTACCGAAAGAGAAAAAGACATATTCATGATGCATGCTGTGCAAAACATGTCATTCGAAGAGATAGCGCAGTTATTGGGGATTAAAAAAGGAACTGTGCAGAAGAACATTGAACGTTCCCGTCTGAAAATGAAAAATAGAGCAGATCACAGCCTATTCTGTTTAGCGTGAATAGGCTCTTTTTTTATTGGAGAAATAATGAAAAAAGTCCATTAAATTACTTGACGTGAGTAAATAAACGAGGTATAATTAAAGTATAGAAAGGAGGGAAAGAAAGTGGCTGAAATCGCATTGGTACTGGGGATTATCCTCACAACTCTCACAGTTGTTGAAAAAGTCCTCATCATCAGGGAAAAGCTTAAAACAAAAAAGCCCAAAATCAAAAAACGCAGACGTCCAAGAAAGCGCAGATGATTTTGAGCCGAGGGAGAAGGTAGCGCTTCTCCCTTGCTCCAAGTATAGCAAATGCGGCGACTAAAGAAAAATACTTGAAAGTCAGCCACTTTCAAAAAAATGAAAAGTGTACAGTCCACTACCGATATTGTTGTTCTTCTCGCCCTGGCGTATATGCTGTTTTTCCGTCAGGATGTGGCAGCGGGACCATTGAAAACGGCTCTCGACATTAGTCTGATCATTTTATTTGTTGTTTCGATCATTGAGAAAGCATTTTCCCTTTACTTGAAATATCGTGAGAAAAAAGGATGAGTCAAAAATGTACAAGCCTAAAGAGCGTGACGCAATCAAGAAATTTCTGAATGAAGAGATACTCAATACAAGTGAGGCGCTTGAGATATTGGGGTTCACCCGTCAGTATCTGAACCAGTTAGTAAAGACCGGGGAATTAGAGCCGATGAAAGAAATGCCCCGGGACAGGCTTTTTCTGAAAGAGGATATTTTGGATTTCCAAAAACATAGACGGAAATGAGCACCCTGTCAAAAGGGTGTTTTTTCGTCTTACGGTTGCCACCTATTTATGAAGGGCGCTTTCGTTCGACAAATTTTGCGAATAGTTCCTTTATCATACTCCTTAACCGATAATAAGGTGGGAGGTGAGAATTATGATAATTGGTGGTATGAATGTAAAGCAATTTTATCAACATGTCTTCGAACCCAAAGAAGATTGGGCGGAATTCCTTGGAGAGATTAGCAGAGAATTGGGTGAAGAGCATAAAGCAGAAAATGTGAGACTTACTCAATTTGTTAAACTTAATGACAAAGAAACCCTGATTGTTTGGGAGATAAGCTAATGTAATAAACACCCTTCGGGGTGTTTTTTTATGTTCTCTGTAAACTGATTCCGGTAAATCTCAGAAAAACAATTGGCGGTTAACGGTCTGAGTGCGGCGTCGGTTTAGAGGGAATATCTTTTCCGAAACAAACACGAATCAGAAGGGGGCGGCGGTGAATGTAGATGGCTGAAAAGCACATTCAGGCGTATAAGGATTACGTCAAAGGCATGAAATACAAGGACCTTGCCGAGAAGTACGGGGTGTCGGTGAACACCATTAAATCGTGGAAGCAGCGGCATGGTTGGGAAAGGAAAAAGGGTGCACCCATTGAAAAAAGTGTGCACACAAAAATAGGAGGGCAACCCGGCAACAAAAACGCATTAGGAAATAGCGGCGGGGCGGCTCCGGCAAGAAATCAAAATGCTGTATCACATGGGTTCTTCTCAAAGTATCTGCCGGAAGAAACGCTTGAAATCATGGAAGAGATTCAGGAGCGTTCCCCTGCTGATATGATATGGGATCAGATTCAGATACAATATGCGGCTATTATCTGGGCGCAGCGCATTATGTTTGTACAGAATAAAGACGACCTTGCAAAAGAGCTTAAAAAGGCGAAATACGTTTATCACCAAGAAGAGGACGAAGAGGGCAATGAGTATTTTGAAAAAGCCGTCACTGAAGAAGAGTTTGAAATACAATTCGCTTGGGATCGTCATGCAACATTCCTGAATGCTCAATCTCGGGCAATGGGAGAGCTCAGGAGCTTGATCAAGCAATTCGACCAGCTGGCGCATGAGCAAGATGAGCGGCGCCTTAAATTGGAGCAAATGCGCTTGAATATCGAGAAGACGAAGAAGGCTGTTAATGGCGGCGACGGAAACACCCAAGAAAATGATATTGCCGCAATGTTGAGGAAAATGGTGAATGCCGATGGAACTGAATAAAAAGCAAAAGGAAGTTTGGGACAGCTTTATTAAAGAGCAACCCAAAATTCTAATTTGTAGCGGTGCAAAGAGGGCAGGGAAAACATTCGTGCTCCTTTTGACGTTCCTTGCTCATGTCAGCAAGTATCAAAACATGGGTTTATCCTTCATCATCGGCGGGGCCACTCAGGCAGCCATAAAACGAAATGTCTTGAACGATATGGAATTGATTCTGGGTAAAGAATTGAGGCTCGACAAGTCGAATGCCGTTGAAATATTCGGCAACCGTGTTTATTGCTTTGACGGCGCCAATGCTGATTCATGGAAAAAAGCGCGGGGGTTCACATCAGCCGGCGCATTCCTGAATGAAGCGACCGCCCTGCACGATTCATTCGTGAAAGAAGTCATTTCCCGGTGCTCGTATAAAGGCGCTGTGGTCATGATGGATACAAACCCCGAAAACCCGATGCACACCGTCAAAACGGATTATATCGACAAAGACGGGCAGGTATTGAAAAGCGGCCGGCTGAACATCCGGTCATTTCATTTCTCGCTGTTCGATAACAATTTTCTCGATCCGGAATATGTGGAGAGCATCGTGGCATCGACGCCGAGCGGCATGTTTACAGATCGGGACATATACGGTTATTGGGTGGCGCCTGAAGGGGTCATTTACAAGGATTTCAATAAGGACATTCACTATATCGGCTCCGAGGAATTTGAAAACAGACGCGTCAATTTCAAGAAGTATTTTGCGGGGGTTGACTGGGGATATGATCACCCGGGTTCTATTGTCGTAATCGGACAAGATGACCAAGGGTGTTTTTATTTGCTCGAAGAACATTGCAAGCGGCACGAAGAGATTGACTACTGGGTGAAGGTAGCGAAGGACATCAAAGAGCGGTACGGAAACATTAATTTCTACTGCGATTCCGCGCGGCCGGAACACGTTCAGCGATTCCGCAGGGAGAAACTGCGTGCATTGAACGCTGATAAGGCGATCGTATCCGGTATTGAAGAAGTGGCCCGGCTGTTTAAGAGAAATGAATTATTCATCGTGAAAGATAAGGTTGAGCGCTTCAAAAAAGAAATTTTCATGTATGTATGGAATCCCAAGACCGGCGACCCTGTGAAGGAATGGGACGACGTGCTGGATGCTCTCCGGTACGCTCTGTATTCGCATAATAAACCGAAAAGACGGAGAGGGGTGAGCTGATGAATCATTTTATAGACATGATTGAACAGTCCGGCATAACGCCTGAATTGATTGACAAGATCATTCAGGAACATAAGCCGGATCATGACAGAATGAAAAAGCTTTATGATCGGTACCAGGCTGAGGTTCAAGGAGTTCCGATCTTATCCAGAGAAGCCATTGAATACGAGGATTTTGAAACAGGAAAATTAAAACGTATTGATCACAAAGTAAACAATA
Source organism: Bacillus sp. ISL-51 (assembly GCF_018613535.1). GTDB lineage: Bacteria > Bacillota > Bacilli > Bacillales > Bacillaceae > Bacillus. The sequence continues at coordinate 256,061 of NZ_JAGGQB010000002.1, read as the reverse complement.
GGCTGAACAACTCGTTTGACTCTGAAATCATTGATACAAAGGTGGGCTATTTGTTCGGCCACCCTATTGCATATGAGTTTGATGAGAGCGATGCGGCAAGCACTGCAATACCTGTAAAACAGCTGATCGAAGATTTTAATATGGGAAATAACATTGCTGATGAAGACAGCGAGTGGGGGAAGATGGCCTCTATTTGCGGTTACGGCGCCCGCCTCGCTTACGTTGATCGTTCTGGGAACGAGCGTATAAAAAATATTGATCCATGGGAATGCGCCTTTATTACTGATGGAAGCATCCATGAACCTGCTTACGCTTTGCGATATTACACGGTGTACGGCGGAAAGATCAAAGCAGAATTCTATGATCAGAAATATGTTTATTATTTCAGTACGAAAGACAGCTCGGCCTTCACTTTTGATAAAAAGGTCTTACATCTTTTTGATGGCTGCCCCTTATTCGGTTTAGCGAATAACAAGGAACTAAAGGGAGATGCCGAAAAGGTTCTTTCGTTAATTGATGCGTATGACCGCACGTTGTCCGATGCATCGAATGAGATTGAGCAATATCGACTGGCTTATCTGATTTTAAAAGGGCTTGGCGCGGATGAAGAGACGCTTGATCAGCTCAAAAAGACCGGAATCCTTGAATTGTATGACGAAAAAGACGACGTAAGCTATCTGACAAAGGATATAAACGATGCCATTATAGAAAACCATCTTGATAGGTTGGAAGAGAATATTCTCCGTTTTGCGAAATCGGTCAATTTCTCCGATGAATCTTTTGGTGGGAATGTTTCAGGGGTTGCGATGAAATATAAATTGATGTCGCTTGAAAACAAATGCATCACAATGGAACGGAAGATGACGGCTGCTCTGCGTTATCAATATAAACTGATTTTTTCCGCATGGGACACTAAAAGGCAAGCGGCAGCAGAAGATTATAAAAAAGTTTGGTTTGGATTTAAGAGAAACCTTCCGGCAAATGTACTGGAAGAAGCAAACACGACGGGACAGCTTAAAGGAATGGTAAGTGAAGAAACCCGCCTGTCTCTGTTGTCGTTTGTTGATGATGTCCAGTATGAGCTGAAGAAGATGGAAGAGGAAGAAGAGGAATACAGGCTCAACATGCCGCCGTTAACGGATGTGGAAACAGACGCGGGCGGTGATGAAGATGAACCAGAATGATATTGATAAGTACCTGGACGACATGATCACTGAGGATGCTCAGAAGATTGATGTCGTTTTTGCGTCTCGCTTAAAGGAGATCAATGCACAAATTGCCCGGCTGTATGCGAAGTACAGCAAGGACGGCCAGCTTACCTTAGCCGATGCCAACAAATACAATCGTCTGAACAAGGAAATGGAGAGGATGGCCGAGGAATCTCACAAGGCTTTCAAAACCATTCTGACTATTGTTGAGGCATTAGCAGCCAAGCAGTTTTTAGAGAATTATATGCGTTCTGCTTATCTATTTGAAATGGAATCCGTGGTTAACTTGGGTTTTAGCATCCCGACAGCCGAAGTCATTCGGCAGGCCATTCTAAACCCTATAGCTGAATTGACTTTGTCAGCGATATACAGGCGGCATCGAGACGATTATGTCCGGCAGATTCAAATTTCCGTCGCGCAGGGCTTACAAGCGGGGGAGGATTATTCAAAGATCGCCCGCCGCATTGAAAGAGCGACCGAATTTGCCCGCAGGAAAGCCCGTGACGTGGCGAGAACAGAAGCTCATAGGGCACAAGTCTCGGCAAGGATGGAAAGCGCTGAGAAGGCCTCAAAACGGAGCAATCTTAAAAAGATGTGGAATGCTACCCTTGATCTAAAAACACGAGCCGGGCACAGGAAGCTGGATGGGAAGACAATAGAGCGCAATGGGCTCTTCAAATCAATTTACGGCGGCGTCGGACCGGCTCCGGGGCACATGAATAATGCGAAAGATGACATAAACTGCCGTTGTACGATTGCTTTTAAAGTAAACGGCGTCCTGCCGGATACGAGAAGGGCGAGGGAAGGCGGCAGCGGGGCAGGTCAAACAATCCCATACCAAACCTATGAAGAATGGTACAAATCCATTGAGGAAAAGGGAAGCCGTTAAACAGCGGCTTTTTATTTTGTCCTGAGCATGACGTTAAAAGGCTTATTTTTCATGCACTCATAACAGGCGCGCACTGTAGAGGGCGAAGGAGGAAGAAACGTAATGCCAACTTTAGAAGATGTGAAAAAATTTCTCGAAGAAAATAAAGAGAACGAAGATGTTAAGTCGTATCTGAATGAACTTTCTGCCTTGTCAGCTGACAAGGTGAATGGGTTTTTAGATACAGAAGAAGGAAAACGTCTCATTCAGCCTCGGTTGGATTCCCATTTTACGAAAGGCCTTGATACGTGGAAGGCGAACAACCTCGATGCTCTGGTTGATGCAAAGGTAAAAGAGCTTTATCCGGAAGAAACAGAAGAGCAGAAGCGGATCAGGAAGCTCGAAAAGGAGCTGGAAGATCAAAAGACAGCGGCACAACGTGAAAAGCTTTTAAACAAAGCTGTTTCTTATGCCTCTGAAAAGCAACTGCCGGCAGGTGTAGTGGAATTCTTTATCGGTGAGGATGAAGAATCAACGATGAAGAACCTCGGAGCATTCGAAGAGAAGTACAATGCTGCACTCCAAAAGGCTATTGAATCCAAGTTTCAAGAGAATGGCCGTGATGTCCAGTCCGGCAGCAATGAACCGACAAATCAAGATTTAGACATCAGCTCGCTTGCAGCTGAAGCAAGTATTAGAAAATAAGGAGGGCTATCTTTAATGCCAACATTTAATCCAAACAATGCATTAATGCAAGACTCAGTAAATGGGAAGGTTCCAACTGAACAAGGAACGCTGGTTTTAAAAGAATTTATGACTCAATCTGCTGTCACGAAACTAGCAAAATATGAAGAAATGAGTAAGCCGGTGAAGGAATTCACGTACTTGGCTTCTGGACCGGGAGCTTACTGGGTTGGAGAGGGCGATAGAATTCAAACATCTAAGGCCCAATGGTTAACAGCAAAAATGATTTCAAAGAAATTGGGTGTCATCATCCCTGTTTCTAAAGAATTCTTGCGCTACTCTGTAACAGATTTCTTCACACAAATGCGCCCGGCTATCGCTGAAGCCTTTGCGATCAAATTTGATCAGGCTGCGTTATTCGGTGTAGATTCACCGTTTGGAAAAGGCGTATCTGTATTTGAAAAAATCAAGGAATCTGGTAACACAATTGCGTTCAACTCACTTGGCAATCTATATGATGAGTTAAGCGGGGTCATGGCTTTGGTCGAAGACGCTGACAAAGATGTAAACGGCTTTACAACAACACGCCGATTCCGTCAGAAACTTCGTGGTACTAAGGACGGTAACGGGCTTCCGATCTTCAACGATGCGACAGGCGGCGCCACACAGCAGGCCCTTGGCCTTCCGATTGGATATGTGGATTCTAAGTCATGGGATTACGAAAAAGCGGCATTACTTGCGGCTGACTGGAATTACACACGTTACGGAATCCCTCAAGGAATGGAATACAAAATCTCAGAGGATGCAACATTGACAACGATTGTCGATGCAGACGGAAACCCGATCAACTTGTATGAGAGAGATATGGTTGCTCTCCGTGTAACTCAGCAAGTCGGATTCATGACATTGACCGATGCTGCTTTTGCTGCTATTACACCAGTAACGGAGGCGTAAGCTTATGGGGTACACATCTAAAAACTATAACACTAATAACGGCGACAAATTGGTGATCGGCGGCGAGCTTGAAATAAAAGAGGGTGCGAAGGTGACCGGGTTATCGGGTTCTGCACCTGCTCCTAAAACTATCACTTCGGAAATGATCGGCGACGGAGAAGTGAAAAACATCAATATCGGTGATGGGTCTGTCCAAAATCGTAACATCGGCACCGGTAGTGTACAAAATGCCAACATCGGTGCCAAAGCAGTTACTTTAGCTAAACTCGGTGACGATGTGACAGCCAAACTATCTGATTTAGAGAATCGGATAAAAGCACTGGAAGGAGGCGGCGCGTGATATGAAAGCATCTAACGGTTCCAAAACCATTCAATGCACTGAAAAGGCTTTCGAGGTGGTTTATTCTCATATTGGCTTTAAGAGAGTGGATGAGGTCAAGAAGCCAGCTGCCGATCTTCTTGATATGACTGAGGCTCAACTGCAGAAGGTAAACAAAGATGAGATTATTGCTTTCTTGAAAGAGAATGAATATGATTTTGACCCTAAAGCGCCTAAAGACGAACTGATCAAGATTGTCTTAGGTGAAGAGTAGGTGATTCAGTGGACATCGCACAAGTAAAGCGAATGACAGAGATTAAGACAGATAGGCATGACGAATATTTGTCTGAAATAGTCCCTATTTTGATTGAGTCTGCCAGTGATTTTTGTAGCAACACTTTCGATCCGGAGGCTTTACCAGCTGGCGTGAAGCTTTTTGTTGCGAAGGCTGCGGAATATAACATGAATCCTTCTGGACTCTCGGGAAGAAGCATGGGGGATGTGTCCTATTCGTACAATACAGAATTTCCTCGGTACATCACAAAACACCTTACGCCATATCGAAGGCTGAGAGTTAAATGATCTATGAGGAATTCCCGCACGTCATAACGTTTCAGCGGTTGGAAAAGGTGCCGGACGGCGGCGGGGGCTATGTTGAAAAATTCACCGATTATCTCACAACAGAGGCCTTTGTCGGGGGGATTACGTCCCGGGAATATTATCAGGCTCAGCAACTTCAGAACCCGGTTGATTGCAATGTGTATTTCCCGTATCGCACTGATATTGAGAAGACAATGCGGATCATCTACGAAAACAAGGTGCTGACTCTCAAATCAGAACCGATCGACCAGGGCGGCATGCATGAGATTATGAATTTGAAATGTCAGGTTACGGGGGTGCTGAAGGGCAATGGCTGAGGTCAGTGGTAGATGGGTCAGGCAGATGCAAAGAGCCACGAGCGAGTTCAGAAACCGGGTCATAGATGATATTAAGCAACTGGTCACAGACACGGCCGAGCTGATTTACAGCCATGCTGTTCTGAATGCTCCGACCGCCGCAATAGACGGGGGGAACCTGAAAAATTCAATTGAAATCGACTACCAAGAGGGCGGCTTACGGGCCGTTATTTCTGTTGGTGCTGATTATGCCGTATATGTGGAATATGGAACAGGGATTTATGCAGAGGAAGGCGGCGGCCGGCAAACGCCGTGGGTATATTATGACACCAAGCTTAATAGATGGGTGGTCACGCGGGGAATGCGGGCGCAGCCGTTCTGGAATCCAGCGGTGGATGAAGGCATGCGGTATTTTGCCAGTCAAATGTGATAGAAAGGAGCTGTCATCATGCGATCTGCCCTGTGGCCGTTGCAGGCTGCTCTATTTAAGAGGTTATCAACAGACGAAGAGCTGAACGGGCGCGTCACGGGCGTCTTTGATGCAGTCCCGAAAGATCAGCAAAAGCCTTATGTGACAATGGGGGATGATGATGTTTCCCCATTTGAAACAAAGACGTCCAGCGGTGAAGAAATCAATGTTGTTCTGCATTGCTGGTCAGGTTACAACGGAAAAAAAGAAGCTATGGAGATTTTGAGCCTCGTGCTTCAAGCATTGACAAACAGGCCCCTAACAATAGAGGGCTTTTCTTTATGCCGTTCTGAGATGCGCAGCATGCAGGTGATCACCGATATTGACGGGTACACGCGTCACGGCATTCTCAGAATGCGCTTCACAATAAACAATTGAGAGGATGAAAGAAATGCCAGATTTATTAAACGGTAAAGATGAGATTTTCTTTGTGCAGCCAATGGATGCAAAAGATGGCGAAGGTCTATTTATTGCCTTTCAGACGGAAGGATCACACACGAAAGAACAAGATACACTAGACGAGTCCACAAAGTCAGGCCGGATCGTTGGATATGGTACGAAAAACGAAAGCTTTGAATTGACGTATTTTGCTGCCGTTACCGATCCAGGACAAGAAGCGATTGAAAAAGCATTTGACGACGAAAAAGCAATTAAAGTCTGGAAGGCGAATATCAACAAAAATGCTGAGGGCAAACACCCTGCCGTTTATGGGCATGCGATCATCGAAAGTTTAGAATCAGGCTCTCCACAGGATGGCTTTGTCGAAGTCTCAGTCACCCTACCGGTATTAGGAAAAACCTTTAAGGGAGAATTGCCCGCGATCCCTGATGATGTGCTGGAAACAATTAAATCATCGGCCGGCGCTAAAGGCTTTGAAGATTTCGGTACTAAAAGCACTACGCCCTAAGGCGCCCCAAAATCTATCGTTCACGGCTACGGCTGACAGCGTGACCGTGAAATGGGATGCGGTAGATGGGGCAACTTCTTATAAGGTCTATAGGGGAGCAAGCAAGCAGCTGGACGCAACTGTCACAGGCACATCCCACACCTTGACAGGAATTGCGGCCGACACGAAATTAACGGTCAACGTCTCTGCTGTGAACGATGCGGGCGAGTCCTCAATGGCTGAGATTGTTACGCAAACACAAGCGGTTACGCCCTAACGTACCCCGCAATATAACTGCGAAAAGCGTCACTTCAAATCAGGTGAGTTTTTCATGGGATGCGGTGAAAGGGGCGACATCTTACAACATTTACAGATTTTATGCAAAAATAGCGACTGTCTCAAAGAATTCGTACACGTCGAATCCTAACCTGAAACCGGACACCGCCTACATTTTTAACGTGTCGGCAGTGAACTCGGCCGGGGAATCGGAACGATCGGCCAATTTTACGATACGAACAGAAAAGGAATCATAGGGTCCGGGTTTCCCGGGCTCTTTTTTAACATACAAAAATAATCGGAGGTTTTATAAATGGCTTACTTAACTATCGGAGATAAAGAATACAAATCACGTTGCGACTTTGCTTTTGACAGGTTAGCAAACGAAAAATACTCCACTGAGGACGAAAAGGGCAAAGGCGGCACAATGAATATTTACATGAGCTTGCTCAACGAAGAGGCTTCGTATCTTTCTGCTTTTTGGGATTGCGCTCTGGCTTACTTGAAGAAAGAAAAGCCTTCAACTGAGGCTATTGAAGAAGCAATCATGAAAATCATTGATGAAGACGAGACAGGCGAGGCAATTGACAAGATGATCAATGAAGCATTCACAACACTGGACTCAGCGGGTTTTTTCAAAGGCGTGATCCGTCAGCGCTGGAAGATGATGGAGAAGATGAACAAAGGGAAGAAACCGGCTCCGAACGAAACGCCGGAAATGGAAGCGAAGCGGCTGGAGGACGAAGAGAACGGCAAGGAAGTCTTGAAGATGATGAAAGAGGCATACAAAGAGAGAACGGGATCGACTACGACCAAATAATTACGAATTCCGCACATTGGCTTGGGGTTTATGATGTGGATTTAATCATGTCATGGACTCCTAACGAGTACAAACTTCTGCTCAAAGGGGCCAAGTTGCGAGAAATAGATGAATTGGAGCTTATGGCAAGAAACGCCATGTTTCACCGTTACGCCATGAATGAGAAGCGCCCCAAAGAAACGAAAATGTTTGATGCAAAGAAGGCCAGACGCCAATTGGAGCGCAATATCACTGGCGATAACGACAAATGGCGCAAGTCAGATGTAAACGAGCTCGGCAAACGAGCCAAAGGGGTTCAGCGGTTTAATGATGCAATCCGCAACCACTTTGCAAAATCCGGACAAGGAATGGGGTGAGGGAATGATCGAAAGACTGACAGCAATAGTTGAAGCACAGACACGAAAATTTAATCGTAGTATGGATCGTGTCAATGATATAATGCGCCGGATGGCTGATCATCATACAGTCGAGATTGATGCCGAGATTGCCAGCTTTCAGGCAAGAGTACGGCAGGCATCGCAACAAATAGATAATTTTGTTCATCGACATGAACGCACGCGAGTTGATTTAGATGCGGATTCAGACCCTTTAACTCGGGCCATCAATTGGGCGAAGCAAAGATTAAGACAGATTCCCCAAACTGTCACCACGCAATTAATGGGGAATGTGCGACCGTTATCTTCCGCATTGGCACGCGCTAAAGCAGGGCTATCGGCGGTGGCGAACAGAATCACAACGACGATAGACGGAAATCCCACTCCTTTAGGGCGTGCTGTCGCTGTTGCGCGGTCAGCAATAGCATCAGTATCTCATAACGTAACTACCACTTTTAATGCGGCCACGTCGCCTATCATGCGCGGGGTTTCGGCTGTCCGTTCTGCTTTGGCTTCACTGCCAAACAGAATTACCACGGTCATAAACGGAAACACGGCTGCGCTTATGCGCTCTGTGGCAACCGCACGCGCTGCTCTGGCCTCCTTGCCGAGAAGAGTATGGATTAGTATAGAAGCTCGAATTGATCGGTTTGAAACGTCAATGAACAGGCTTGCCAAGATCACAAACTCAGTTTCAACAGTCATCGGTCATTCAATTGCCGGGGCATTAACGTCCCTACTTCCTGCAATCTCGCCAGCCCTTGCAAGTATTGTCGGGGTAATCGGCTCATTGGGTCCTATGCTCGGGGTGGCAGCTGGCGGGGTTATGGGGTTAACCAGTGCTTTTGCAACAGCGGGAACAGGCGCGGCGGCATTCGGTGCCCTGGCTATTACTTCAATAAGCGGTGTATTCAAAGCATCTGAAGACCTTGCAAAGCTGCAGGAGAAGCTGGACAATGCAACAAGCGCAAAAGAGCGCGCTAAAATCATGAAACAGATCAATAATCTGCAAAAATCTCTTGGAAAAGAAGAGAGAGAGGCATTAAAGAACCTCGAAGACTTCAAAGACAATTGGCGGGACATCGGTACGATGGTTCAAAAGCCGATCTTGAAAACATTCGGTATGTCTCTAAATACGTTTAAACTCGCTCTCAACTCACTCATTCCAATGTTTGACGGACTGGCGAAAGAGGGCGTGGGACTGGCGAAAAGCATGGACAAAGCTTTTAAAGCTCCGGACATGCAGAGATTCATTTCTTATCTGAACAAAGAAGCTCCGGGGGCATTTGCTTCATTCGGCCGATCTGCCGGGAACGTCTTACGGACAGTTTTCAATTTGATCGTAGCATTCGGGCCGGCCGGAAAGAGCATGACGAAATCCATCGAAGGAATAACCCAATCATGGGTGAAATGGTCAGCGAACTTGGGTTCTTCAAAGAAATTTCAGGCTTTCGTGGAGTATACAAAAACAAACGGCCCAAAACTGCTACAGATCATCAGAAACTTTTCGGGCGGTCTGACAAAGCTGTTTACCGGGTTCGCTCCTATGTCTCAAGACATGATGACATCTCTCGTAGACCTGACCAAGCGGTTCAATGAGTGGGCTGGCAGCGTTACGAAAACAAAAGAATTTCAATCGTTCATTGACTATATCAAGACCAACGGCCCTACAGTATGGAGCACATTGGGGCAGATCGCGAAAACTATCATCAACTTGCTTGTTGGCATGGCTCCACTCGGTAAAACGATTTTGGAGAATGTAAACGGGTTTTTGAAATTTACTAATGCAGCGATGGAAGCAAACCCGGCAATCGGGAAGTTCATTGCGGCAGGCATTTCATTAATCGGTGCTTTAAGAGCCATTGTTCCGGCGATAGTAGCGGTCAGCGCTGTTACGAACGGACTTAAAGATTTTATGACTGCTGCTCGATATATTCGGAGTTTCAGTTCTGCCGCATCCGGAATTAGAATGGCCGGATTGATCACCCAATTAAAATCAGCGATAGCTACTATAGGGCAATTCATTGCGAGATATACCGTTATGGCAGCAAAGACAACAGCTAATGCTGTGAAAATGGCAGCATCATGGACTGCGATGAAAATCGGTTCTTTTATAACAATGCTGAAAAACGGCATTAAGCAGATGGGACTTTTCATTGCCAGAATAACTGTTTTAGCAGCAAAATCAGTAGCCCAAGCAACACGTATGGCAGCGGCGTGGACCGCGGCAAAAATCAGTTCATTTGTGTCAATGTTGGCGGCAGGAATTAAGCAAATGATCTTATTTGGTAAACGCTTGGTCATTCTGGCGGCTCAAGCAGCGGCAAATGCGGCGCGCATGGCAGCATCATGGGTCATCGCAATGGGGCCTATCGGGTGGATTACGGCGGCAGTTATAGCCTTAGTTGTTCTCATTATTGCCAATTGGGATAAGGTCAAGCAGTACACCCTTCAAGTTTGGGGCGTCATATCTCAGTGGCTCCAATCTGTATGGGAAGGCATTAAAACAGCGGCAACATCAACATGGAACGCAATAACGTCGTTCTTCTCCACTGTTTGGAATGGAATTGTAACGGCAGCCAAAACCATTTGGACTGGCCTGTCTGCTTTCTTCAAATGGGAATTCAATCTTTACAAAACCATTTTCACTACGGTCTGGAATGCGATAAAATCATTCGCCTCTTCTGTCTGGAATGGAATTAAGAAGACTGCGACCTCAATATGGAACGGTATAAAGAACACCGTTACCTCAATTTGGTCAGGTCTTAAAACGGCTGCTGTCACAGCCTTTACTTATATGCGGGCGCAGATCGTTAACAGGATCATCGCGACAAGAGACAAAATGATCAGCATATGGAATGCAATTAAGAGTAAAGTATCGTCCATATGGAATGCCCTGAAAAGTGCTGCGGTGACTGCTTTTACCTATATGCGCGCACAAATTGTGAATCGGATTATTGTAACCAGAGACAAAATGGTCAGTTTGTGGAACGCGATAAAAAGCAAAGTAACATCTGTCTGGAATGCTTTAAAAAGTGCAGCTGTAACAGCCTTCAACTACATGCGGGCGCAAATCGTCAATAGAATTGTAGCGACGAGAGACAGCGTAATAAGCCTCTGGAATACAGTGAAAAGCAAAGTGATGTCCATTTGGAACGGCATTAAAAGTGCGGCTTCTACAGCATTCAGTTACATGAAAGCACAAATCGTAAACCGTATCCAAGCAACAAAAGAACGTATCGTCAGCATTTGGAATGGTGTCATGAAGTTTTTTAAAGGCATCAATCTCAAGTCCATTGGCCGTAACATCATCCAAGGCTTAATAAACGGTATCGGAGGCATGGCGGGAGCATTAGCGAGCAAAGTAAAATCAATGGCAAATGCTATACCTAACGGCATGAAAAAACTTCTGGGGATTCATTCTCCGTCAAGGGTAATGCGTGACCAGGTCGGTTATCATGTCGGTACCGGTATGGCTGCAGGTATTGATAAATCTCAGGCCAAAGTAAAAGCGGCCGCGGCAAAAGCAGCAAAAGCGGCTCAGAAGGCGGCTGAGGTAAAGGTATCCAACAAAATTAAGAACGCTGAAGTGAAGTATGACACCAAGAAAATGGGCGCCGATACGTATATCAAAACATTGCAGAAGATTCAGAAGCAAAACAAGCTTACCAGCGAGCAAAATCGAAAAATCCAGCGCGAGATATATCAGGCATCCAAAAGCGCCTCTGATAAACAGAAGAAGCTACTGAAAGAGCAGCAGCGCAAGGAAGCGAAGGCGAAACTGGCTTATACCAAGAAAGTATCAGATCAGATTAAGAAAGCTGAGGCAAAATACGATACAGGAAAAATCAGCGGGAATACCTATATCAAAATGCTTGAGAAAATCAAGAAGAAGAACAAGCTGAATTCTGACCAGCAAATAAAGGTTCAACGGGAAATCTATCAGACTCAAAAAACGATGGCTGATAAGGCTAGAAAGCAGAAGGAAGCCGAAAAGAAAGCGGCTGACAAACTTAACAAGGGCATTCTTTCTGCAAACAATACTTATCTCTCAAAATTCAAAAGTGTGAATGATAAACTGACTGCCGATATTAAGGCGGCCAACGATGCCTATAAAAAGGAACTGCAAGACCGAACAGACGCGATTTATAACGCCATCGGTCTATTTGACGATGTCTCAAGTGAAAAAGTGAACGGCTCCAAGCTGACTGCAAATCTTAAAAAGCAGCTGGACAAGATCAAAACGTTCAACAATGACATTTCAAAAATAGCAGGTCGGGCACCGAAGGCGTTCACAGACGAATTGAAAGAAATGGGTGTCGGGTCAGCTGATCAAATTAATGCGATTTCACGCATGACAGATTCCGAGTTAAATGAGTATGTCAAGCTGTGGCAGGAAAAGCATAAGCTGGCGAGCACTCAGGCGGAACAAGAATTAACCGGACTGAAAAACGAGACAACTAAGAAAATAGTTGAATTACGCTCGGCCGCAAATAAAGAACTGGCACTTCTGAAAAATGACTATCTCCGCAAAATTGGGGAGCTTACAGTCGATGTAAAACAACTTGGTTCTCTCAAGAAAAGCGGCAAAGCCATCGGATCAAATACAATGGCCGGCATTATTTCTGGAATGAAGAATATGAAGGGCGAGCTGGCGAAAGAAGCAAACTCCATCGCATCGACAATTGAGAAAACCATTAAGAAAAAATTGAAAATCCATTCCCCATCCAGATTGATGCGGGATCAGGTGGGGATCATGGTTCCTGCCGGTATCGCTGTGGGGATTCAGAATGGTATCGGCACTGTTCAGAAAGCTATGGGAGCCGTCAGTGATGCCATGACTATTCAGCAAGAGGATATGAATTTTGCATATGACACATCCATTTCTAGCAGCGAACTCGGCACGGTTAGAAAAGAATTGAGCGCGGACATCCGGAACCTTGAATTGCCTGACAGAATGATTGTTATTGAGATGGACAGCAAGAAGGTCGGTCAAGGAGTAGAAAAGCCTGTCACAAACGCACAAAAAAGGTCAAACGCAAGGAGGGTGAGATTTAATGATTAATTATCAGGAGCTGCTGCCAAACCAATGGAAAATCACGTTTGACGGCATTGATATATCACCCTTCTTTTATGTAAAGTCCACGGGCGGCCGAGGCGTGACAGGGAGGGAAGTGAATACAGCCACTATAGGGAATCGTCCGGGAGGTTTCCTGCGGGACACAAGAATTCCTGTAAGAGTCATAACCGTTGAGGTTCTTTTTGCCTTCCGTAGTGAAGAAGAGCTGAAGAAAAAGCAGGAGGAACTGACTTTTATTCTGCATACTGAAGAGCCTAAACCGTTAATTTTTCACGATGAGCCTGACAGAGTCTATAATGCTGTCTTTGAAAGCATTTCAGAAGGCGAAGAACAGGGAGGCTTTCAGACTGCAACATTGACTTTTATCTGTCCTGATCCAAAAAAATACGGCCCGGCGAAGGATTTTGAATTTAATTCAGGTGTTCAAACTATCACTAATCCGGGTTATGCAGCTGTAGACCCGACAATTGTATGCATCTTTGAAGAGAAAGCCACTTCATATGAGGTGGCTCTTCTTAATGCTGATGGATCTGTATCGAAAACGATCAAGCTGCTGTACGATTTCATCGCAGGTGACACACTTGTAATTGATTCAGCAAAAAGAAAGGTCACTTGCAGCGGTAATTTAATCATGACAGCACTTCAAATTCAATCAGATTGGTTTCTGCTGCCGCCCAGGACGCCAGTTAAAATCAAGTTCAGTCATAAGAGCAGCATCAAATTTAATGAGGCATATTTGTAAGGAGGTCCGGTCATGGCTGACATTTATATACTTTCACCAGATGATAAATTATTGACAGTGCTGTCCAGCCACGGACGAGAAACCTGTACGTTCTGGGATGCTAAATACAAAGAAGAGCTCAACAAGGGCTCTTCTTTTTCTTTTGTAGCAGACGCCTCCCACCCTGACGCGCGTTTCCTATTCGAAGAGAATCAAGTGGTATTCAAGGATAAGGACGGTGTAATGCGTCTGTTTGTCATCAAAGAACTGGATGATACAAGTGAAGAAGGAGAGATTAACACTCAGGTTACCTGTGAAGCTGCCATGATGGAGCTTGCCGAAACCTTTGTAAAAGATTTTCGCCCTACCGATAAAACTGCTCAGTTTGTACTGGACAACGTTCTTTCTCGGTCAAGATGGGTGGCGGAAGTAACGGCGGAGCTTGGAGTGAATTCGACTACCTTCTATAAAAAAACAGCTCTGGAATGTATCGCTGACGTGATCAATATATGGGGCGGGGAGCTTCAGGATACTATAGAATTTGACGGGAACAAGGTCGTCAAACGAATCATAAAAATACTTCCACGTCGCGGTAAAGACAGCGGGAAGCGCTTTGAGAGTGATAAGGATACAACGAATATCCGGCGGACCGTTATCAGTTACCCGGTGACAGCCCTTTGGGGTTATGGGGCATCCATAGCATCTACGGATGAGGAAGGAGAGGAAACGGGCGGTTATTCCCGTTTTATTGACTTCTCTGAAGTAGAATGGAAAAAATCAAAAGGCGACCCGGTCGATAAGCCCTTAGGCCAGGAATGGGTTGGCGATCCGGATTTATTAGAAAGATTGGGGCGCCTTAAAGATGGAAAGTTGATCCATCGGGAAGGCCAGTTCAATAATGAAGACATAACGGAGCCGGAAGAGCTCTTAAAGGCCACGTATAATCATTTGATAACGACTGCATGTAAGACAGAAATCAATTATGAGCTGTCCGTGCAACTGCTTGAGAGCGTGCCGGGACACGAACACGAACATACGGAATTGGGAGATACAACGATCGCAATTGATCGAAACTTCGCTATCCCGATTGAGACATCTCAGCGCGTTATTTCAATGGAATACGATATTACCGACCCTGAAAATACTTGCGTCGTTGAGATCGGCCAATTTTTATCGGCATTACAAAAAGACGGTAGGCTTGAGCAGATTGAAAGTGTGATCGAAAAGAACCGTGGCACTTGGGAAAGCAAACCGGACGCCGGAGAGGTTACGGACGGCAGCTTTCCCGACAAAGCACCGCCCGTTCCGTCGAATGTAGTGATCAAACCCATGTTTCAGAATGTGGCCCTGACATGGGACTATGATCCGTCCAGTTATATTGCAGCCTACGAGGTGTATGCTTCACAAGTAAATGGATTCACCCCATTAAAAGAGAATCGTATTTTCAGAGGCAAAACAGGCGGATACGAGCATTTTACGGGAGTAAATGAAGTTTGGTATTATCGCTTGCGCTCAATCAACACACGGGGCACAGCAAGCGAATTCACGGATCAGTTTTCCGCGACCACTCAGCGCATTCTGACTGATGACATTGTTTTCGGAGCGATCACAAAGGAAAAGCTGGCCGAGCTGGCCGTTGATGCTGATAAGCTCTCCAGAAACTTTGATGATGCCAATATTTTGCCGGGCTCATTGTTAGATAGCAACTGGTGGTATGCCTATTCAGGCTCAAAGTACACGATAGACAAAAAAGAATTCAATGAAATGACAATTTCTCAGGATGGCGCCAAGGCTTTTGGTGTTTGTCAACTCTCTGTAAAACAGACGATGTCGCTTGTAAAAGATCAAGTGTATACATTGTCTTTTGAAGTGAAACGAAATAATACAACAGATATATCTTGGAATCATCTAAAAAAAGGCAGCACTTTTATTTCCTTGGATTCAAGCGGGCTCACCGACATAAGCAATTACCCGGCAGATGAATTCAAGAGGGTGAATATTCAATTCACGGCACCGGAAACCGGTAATAATTACACAATTGGTTTGGGTGGCCGTGGTTCGGATGATAACAGTAATTGCAGTTATGTCGTAAGAAAAATTCAAGTCAGAAAAGGAACGATAATTAAAGAATATGGCTACAGTCCCTATGACGTAGCCCTGGTTGATGGGGTCATCACGAATAACTATCTTGCAAACCTTGCGGTCGGTTCAGCCAATATTCAATCAGCCGCGATAACATCAGCAAAAATTGCAGATGCGGCGGTAGGGTCTGCTGCTATCGCGAACGCCGCAATTAAAAAGGCACATCTCGGAACGGCCATAATTGACACCGCACATATTATTGATGGAGCAATTACAAACGCAAAAATCGCCAATCTGTCTGCTGATAAAATAACCGCTGGCACGATTAAGGGGATCACGATAGAAGGTTCTTTGATAAAAGGAGCCCGGTTTGAGCCAATCTCAAATTCAGACTCACTGACTGCCTATATTGAAGCGGGTACAATATATCAAAGAAAAAGAGCAAATAAAGGATTAAGATATGATGTTTTAGAATTGACAGCTTCATCATTCTCACAAAGAAGGCAGGCTGAAGATACAAGCGGTAATGTTGAATATGATATAAACCGTGTGTTAATCGAGAATGGCACAATTACGATAGACGGAGGCAAAACATTTCCGGAAGAAACTTATACTTCGGCCCTGAAAATCTATTCACAAAATCAAATTGATACTCGTGATTCAGCTGGCACATATTTTGATTTTTTGCTGAACAATGAGGTTGTTATGCAGTTGAAAAACACTGTAAATTACGACGGCTTAGTTGGAGATAGATATGAAGCGGTTTTGGAGCACAAAAAATCAAGATTTGTGATAAGAAATAAAGACAGTGGGTGGGAATTCTTGCAGGTTATGAGCCCTTTTGCAAGTAAAGGAGGCTCTTTTGGTCCGGTTAAATATCGAATTAATGAGAGCGGCGATGTAATGCTGCGGGGCTTTTTGAGAAAAATGGGCGCTGGAGAGCTGCGTGATTATGTAATTTGCAGTCTGCCTGAAGAAGTTGCACCGGAGTATCAGCAAATCTTTCCTGCTTACGTTTGGAATGGAACTGGAAAGGAACGTTTTACTGTGTATCCTAGCGGCGATATAAAGCTATTCTATGGACCGACTGACGGCCGAGAATATGAAGTGTCAATTAGCAACATTCATTTTAGACCAAAAGATAAATAGGTGGGATTGCCATGAAAACTTTTTTAGGAGTTGATAAAGAAGGTTTTGTAAACGATGTGTTTTATCAGAATTCTGAAGATCGCGAGCCACCTGAAGGTTTTTATGAAGCTCCGGCCGAACAGTTTTTTATGGTTAAAAGAGATTTTGAAAATAACTGCTGGACTGAGGGCTTATCAACGGAAGATATTGAACGTATTAAAGAAGAAAGCGAAGGTTCTCAAACTGATGAAGAGGAAAATTTGAAAGCCAGAACTCTTGATCTTCAGCGTGTTTGCAATCTCTTAATGAATCAATCATAAGAAGCGGAGGAAATTTCATTGGAGAATCGAAGCGTTCTCTTCGGTTTTTTTGAAGACTGC
Organism: Bacillus sp. ISL-51; assembly: GCF_018613535.1. Classification (GTDB taxonomy): domain Bacteria; phylum Bacillota; class Bacilli; order Bacillales; family Bacillaceae; genus Bacillus. The sequence continues at coordinate 238,916 of NZ_JAGGQB010000002.1, read as the reverse complement.
TGGAAAAATGGAACTGTTTTGACCGTTGAAATGAGAAAAGCCGTTGAGAAAGGTCGCATCACTCAAGCGGAATATGATGAAATTACAGAAAAAGAGCGCGGTAATGCGTATCCGGATCAAGAATAGGGAGGGGAACAGGATGCAAGAAATGACAAAAGAGCAGCTTCAGGAACAGCTGCAGATTGAAATCTATAAATCCATTTCACTGCAAGAAGAATTGGATCAAAAGAATAAGGAACGCGCCGAATACAAGGCTTTATATACATTTGCGCAAAAGAAGCGCGAGGAACTTCAAGAACAATTAAATGCTGCACTGTCAGCGAAAGAAAATAATAGTGAACCAGCACCTGTAACCGAATAGGTGTTTTTATTTTGCCTCGAAGGAGGTGATCAAAATGGAGGGAATACATGTGTGGATGAATTTTGAAAGCTTACAGATCGCAAGAACATATCTTTTCGGGGAGGTGAAATACCTTGACTTGCTTTTGATACTCAGCATCTTGGATGTCATCACCGGCATTATCAAAGCGTGGAAAATGAAGCAGCTCCGAAGCCGCAGCGCGTGGTTTGGATATGTGCGGAAGATGCTCAGTTTTATGGTGGTCATCGTCGCCAACATTATTGATACGATAACAAATTTGAACGGTGTTCTGACCTTTGGAACCGTTCTTTTTTATATCGCAAATGAGGGCCTGTCCATCACGGAAAACTTGGCACAGATCGGCGTTAAAATTCCGGCCGTCATCACGGAGCGCCTGCACGTAATCGAAAACGACAACGACCAGAAAACAGAAAAAGACGATCAGGCAGCTGTTTAACCCGGCTGCTTTTTTATATTTCCAAAACAGAATAGGAGAGATTTTTTATGACAATTCCAGTGAAAAAGAGATTAGTCCCAAGCGAAGAATACAGCCTGAAATGCCCGAATCCAATGACGCCGGAGTATATCACCATCCATAACACAGCAAACGACGCATCAGCCGCCAATGAAATCAGTTATATGACGGGAAACAGCGAATCGACAAGCTATCATTTTGCCGTAGATGATAAAGAAGTAATTCAGGGGATTCCGCTGGACCGGAACGCTTGGCATTCTGGCGACGGTACAAACGGAACCGGGAACCGTAAGTCTATCGGTGTTGAAATCTGCTACAGCAAGTCAGGCGGAGCGCGATACCAAGCAGCGGAGGCGCTGGCTATCAAGTTTGTCGCTCAGTTACTTCAAGAGCGCGGATGGGGCGTTGACAAAATCAGAAAGCATCAGGACTGGAATGGGAAATACTGCCCGCACCGTATTTTAGATGCGGGGCGCTGGGATGAAGTGAAAGCGGCCATTGCTGCAGAACTTGAACGCCTTGGAGGTAAAAAAGCATCCGAACCACAAAAAACAGATTCAAAGACCTGCGGGGCGACGTACACCGTCAAGAAAGGCGATGTCCTTTCTGTAATTGCAGAGAAAACAGGAGTAAGCATGAAAACCCTGCAAAGCTTGAACGGCATTAAGAATCCGAATCTAATCAGAGTCGGCCAGGTAATAAAGCTGACGGATTCGGCCGGCTCTTCATCCAAAGGAAAGAAATCATCCTTCCGCCTGCCTGCGGGTATTTTTAAAGTCACAAGCCCATTGACCCGAGGGGAGGCCGTAAAACGGATTCAGACAGCGCTGGCGGCTCTTCATTATTACCCGGATAAGAGTGCAAAAAACTTTGGGATCGACGGCGCATATGGCGCGAAAACAGCAAATGCGGTAAAACGGTTCCAGTCTATGTACGGGCTGCCTGCTGATGGCATTTACGGACCGAAAACAAAAGCGAAACTTGAATCACTATTGAAGTAATCCTTAGATGCCTCCTTTTTCTAAGGGGGCTATTTTATTAAGAGTTAATCAGAACACACTTTATTGACACAGTGCAAATAATAATTCTTGACACAATATGTAGATGAAAAGTGTTATTTTGGTCATTTCATCTACATATTGTGTTTAGAGCGCTTGGAAGTTGGGCAGAAAACGAAAAACACTATATATGGTATGCTGTTTCGGCTCTCTTAAACAAAATGTAGTATTATAAAGTTTTTGATTAAAAAAATCAAGAAAAACTTTAAATAAATACTCACAAATGATTGTATAAATGACGATAAAAGAGTAAAATCAAACTAAAATAACCGAGGAAGAAAAAATTGATCAAATGCACTTGTCAAATTGAGTCATTTTGCAACCATCTTCATCAGTTGATACTTGAAATTAATCAGTTGCATAGTGATTTTTCAACAGAATTCAGCTTAAAACAAGATGTCACGCATGTTCATTTAAAAACAACTCAAATAAGACACGTCACAGAGGTTACGGAAAAAAGAAACCTTTTCTCAATCGACAATGATTTCTTTAATTTACTCCAACATTATGCCGACAACCTAGAAGATATTGTCATTTATAATGACTTAGAATATCTGTATAGTGAATTTGATTTGCGGCTTAGAGTAAAACAACCTGATTCCATTGTCAATAAGCTTAAATATTATCGTGTGGGGAAAAGAGAAAGTGGGAAAATAGCTTTAAGAAAGTGCCTGAATGATTTGTTGGGTATACGAATAACTATTGACTCTTTTGACCATAATAATAAATGCTTTCAAGATATGTGTGAGTCGTTGAAAAAACAATACAAAATAAATTGTATGGATTCGTCCAAAGGCGATTATAAAGCATTTCATTTTTATTTTTATGGTGAGAGTACTCGTTTCTTCCCATGGGAGCTTCAAATATGGAGAACAGAAGATAAAGAATCAAATAATTCGTCGCATCAACTTCATAAACAAGCATATAAAGGTTGGGCATCGATTTATAAGAACTCCACAGAGGTGGAGAAGTAGAGGTGATAAACATGGCATTTCATTTTATCGCGATCATTAGTGATTTTTCTGGTGGTAGAAGAATTGGCTGGCACTACTCAAGTGAAAGTAGGCTGGATAAAAACTATATATCAGAATTTTTTGAAAAAGTTAAAGAGAGTTGCGGAAAAGTCCAATTCGGGATTCACAAGCTGTCAACTGATTCAACTAGCTGGGATTCTGTAACTAAAAAAGATTCCTTTTTTGATGATGTTATTGTTACGGAAGATATTTCTGCCTTTATAGATGTAATATCTAGAGACAAGGAATTAACTGCTTATGACGTAGCAAAATTTGTGTTGTCATTTCAATCAGCGTCCCACTTGAAACTACAAAAATTACTGTATTATATTTATGCAGAATTTTTGTTGAAAACAGGCAAAAAGCTATTCAAGGAACCTATAGTCGCTTTTAAATTCGGTCCAGTTATTGAGGATATTTTCTCTAAATATAAGGTTCATGGAAAATCTATTATAGATTATCAAGAAGATGCTTCCATCAAACTTCTTACAGATGATTTAGTAGTAACACCATCCTTCATGAAGGTTTTATCTTCTGAGCATGGAGGAGAAGCTATTGAGAGTATTACTAAAGTGCTTGTTAAATACGGGAAATATCCACCTTTCCGTTTGGTTGATATGACACATCAAGAAGGTGGGCCTTGGCATAGAGCATATGAGCCAGGTCAAAATTGCGCAATAACGGATGATCTTATTACTAAATATCATCACCATGTAAAATAAAAACTCTCAATAATGAGAGTTTTTTTAGAATCTCCATTTACTTTTGTCTTTATCCCACTTCAAAATGCGTTGCCTCATCAAACTTTTCACGGCAGCCCGGATCGTCTGTTCATCTTTCCCAGTTTTTCTTTTCAATTGTTCCATTGAGGGATTTTTCCCGAAGCGGCTCATGTTAAAAATAATCCGATACACTTTCCGTTCAAAATCGGTCATTGTGTTTCATCTCCTTGGAGACGATTATAAAGAACGTGCGTTCGACATGCAAACCAACCTGTTATTTTTTAAAAAATAACACAAAAATAACGAAAGTTTCGTCAGGGTCTGAAACAATGCGGTTTTTGTCTCTTGTCTATTCATGATCTCATAAAAAAATAACACCGATCGAAAGGGTGCGAAAGCAAGCGAAAACCGTGGTAATTATGGGTGGAATGATGTAAAAGCGCAACCCCTTTTGACATAAGGGGTTGTCGGGTAACAAAGTCACATTTAACGCTGTTTCGGTTCCATATCGAGGCTTCTCACGAGTTCATTGAACTTGTGAGAAGCCTTTTTTATTTGTACCTTAAGTGAATTTCTGTATTTTGCTACTTAATGTTATAATTCCCTTCATGGAGGGCATTATGACAAACTTAAATATGATAACGAAAATAGCATTAGGAATATTAATCAGTTCATTTTTTTAAATTTTTAACGGATGGTATTTTTACAAATGTATTATTGAGCCGCACTATTATCGATTTACAGATTTTTCAAAAGGGGATATTCAAATTTTTGAGCAATTTTATAATATTGATCTTCCTTCAAATACAAAATTTATTAAAGCAGAGCAATTTGAAACAGGAATAGGCAATTCAACTGCGATATTGTACGTCTCATTACCAGTCAGGCAGGTAAAACCTTTATTTTCTAACTATTCTTATATGCATATATTTCATAACAATAAATACACGGTATATTATGGGGTAAATATATCTAACAGGGATAAAGAAATGACGCTTATTACATTTGGGGCGGATGATAGTTCACCGAATGGTTCTTTATGGAGTAAGGAAGTACGGAATCTCTTGGAAACGAAAGGGAAGTATATTGGCGTTTCAGATGAAACTTATGTTGTTTCCGCATTAATATTTAACATCATTTTTATTGTATTACTTGTTTGGATCATGAAAAAGTACCGAAGAGCTAGATATAATTCATAGTTATTTAAGTAGGCTCTTATTTCGCTAGCATAGAATGATGAGTAAGAAAAATAGGCGCAAATTGTACATTTATACAGAAAATTTGTAGCATAGGAATGCTGTTAGGAGATCAGCTAGCCCGATTTGAATTAGTGTCTGTCGGCTCATAGACGTCTAATTAATTATTGAAACTTTGTATCAGCAGGTAAATAATAGACTTAAAATTCTAACTTATACAAGATAGAGTTTTTATTGTTTGAAAGAAGGAATAAAAATATTTCTTTCTCTGCCTTGCAGTCTAATTAGTTATAAGAGATTTTTATAGGGGATCTTTTGGTTTAATTTAAACATTTTCCATTTTACAGTATACTTTATAAAGGTATCCATTAACTGCTGAACCAATGTGAAGTACATACAATAACGTTTTTATGAGTTGTCAGTAAAACCAAATTTCCTTTACTGCCGTCATTTATAATATGACCGGAAAAATGATACATAAGTTAACAAACCGCGGAGGATTTCAATGAAAAGTGTATTTCTTATCGTGCAATGCGCGTTTTCTGTTTTTTGTTTTTTCTGTCTCGCCGCTGTGAATTGGTATCAGGGGAGTGAGCTTGTTTCTGATTCGTTTGATTGGAATTATACAGCAAAATTTTCAAAGCTGCTGAACGGGACGGATACGATTACAAGGCCCGAACAGATATCGCAGCTGGATTTCTTTGTGTATTCTGCGAAGCATTATCCGTTAGTGAGCGGTTTGATGATTGGGCTGTTTATTTATTTTTTGTTCTCACTGTATTTGGTCATAAAGAATACCCGCCGGCACAAATGGGCTGAATGAGACTTTTTTCATGTATTTGTACATGAATTTAAGAGAAAATGAAACCTTTTTGAAAAAAACCAGTATATATAACTGTGAATTTGTTACTATTTAATTTTGGGAGGAAAATGAAAAATGAGTATTTTAGGAAGATTTAAAGATATTATGTCGAGCAATATCAATGCTTTATTAGATAAAGCTGAGAACCCTGAAAAAATGGTTGACCAATATTTGCGGAACTTAAACAGTGATTTAGGGAAAGTAAAGGCGGAGACGGCTTCTGTCATGGCTGAGGAGCAGCGGGCGAAAAGAGCCTTAACGGAGTGCCAGGCTGATGCCGAAAAGATGGAAAACTATGCGATGAAGGCTTTACAGGCCGGCAATGAAGCGGATGCGAGGACGTTTTTGGAAAAGAAAACCTCTGTTGAATCAAGGCTGTCTGAGCTGCAAACGGCTTATCAGATCGCTTCTTCCAACGCGTCTCAAATGCGGAACATGCATGACAAGCTTGTTTCTGATATCGGGGAGCTTGAGTCGCGCCGAAATGCCATCAAAGCGAAGTGGTCTGTGGCAAAAACGCAAGAGAGAATGAATAAACTGGGATCCTCTGTGTCAAATGCGGGTCAATCGATGTCAGCTTTCGGGAGAATGGAAGACAAGGTGAACCGGGCGCTTGATCATGCCAATGCGATGGCGGAGCTGAACGCGTCTCCGAAAGACGATATTGACGATCTGACGGCTAAATATGACAGCAATCAAAGCAGTGTTGATGATGAACTGGCGGCGCTCAAGCAGAAAATGCTTTTCAGTAAAGATCAGTAGAAAGCGGGCTTCAGCTTTGTCCGATATAAAGAGAAAGTGAGAGAAACAGAATGATCATTTCTTATAAATGCCCGAACTGCGGCGATGATATGGTCTTTGACAGTTCATCCGGCATGCTGACATGTCACAGCTGCGGGCGGCAGGATCAGATTGAAAGCCTGCCAAAAGAGTATATTACGACGAGATTTTCTGAACATGAGGCGAACGAGTACCGCTGTGAGAACTGCGGAGCCGTGTTAATGACGGAGGCGGAAACGACTGCCACGACGTGCGGTTTTTGCGGAGGAGCCGCCGTCCTTGCCGACCGCTTATCGGGAAATCTTGCGCCTTCAATGGTGATTCCTTTTACGATCAGCAAAGACGAGGCAATGAGCGCATTTAAAAAATGGTGCAGAAACGGCCGTCTGACGCCGAAGGGTTTTATGTCAGCCGATCGGGTGAAGAATATCACCGGCATGTATGTCCCGTTTTGGATGTTTGATTTAAACAGCAAGGTTCAGGTCAATGCCGTTTGTACGAGAGTGCATCATTATGATGATGGGGAATACCGAGTGACGGAGACGGAGTATTTCAACGCGTTCCGTGATATCAACCTTGATTATCTCAAGATTCCGGTCGACGCTTCAGAAAAAATGAGTGATGAATTAATGGACAAATTAGAGCCGTATTCCTATAGTGAGCTGAAGGAGTTTAATACGGCTTATTTAGCAGGTTATATAGCGGAAAAGTATAATTATACCGATGACGATCTGTTCCCGCGGGCGAAGGATAAAATCAGCCATTATATTGATTCTTATGTAAGATCTACCTTCTCCGGCTATACAACGGTCGATATAACAGACGAAGACATTCACACAAACAAATTGAACAGCTTTTATGTGCTGCTTCCGGTTTGGATGGTCAGTTATGACTATGAACGGACTGAGCACATTTTTGCGATGAACGGGCAGACCGGCAAGGTGGTCGGCAAACCGCCGATCAGCTCTGGAAAAGTTGCCGCGTGGTTCGGCGGAATTACCGCCGGGACGTTTTTAGCTTTAAGACTCGTCTCACTGATGATGGGAGGCGGTTTTTGATGAGAACATTTATCGGAAAAGCGTTTCTCGTTTGCTTCGTTCTTTTGCTGCTTTTGCCTTTTGCAGTACATACATCGGCAGAAGCTTCAGGACAGAAGCAATATGTCTATGACAATGCCAATCTTTTAACGAAGGAAGAAATCGGGAAGCTTGAGGCGCTGGCAGGCAAGCTGGGCGCAAAACGAAAAACCGATTTTATCATTCTGACCGTAAACGGTACAGACGGTAAGGATATTGCGCAATACGCCGGGGACTTTTATGACAGCCATTTTCACGGCAGCACGGCGATGCTGACCATCGATATGAAGGGGCGGGAGGTATTTATCTCCGGCTATCAAAAGGCAGAGAAGTATTTGGACAGCAGCAGGCTGAATACGATCAGGAATACGATTTCCTCGGACATTTCTGACGGGCATTATGATAAGGCGTTTCAAACGTATATGAAGATGTCCTATAAAGATATGGGGAAAAGCCCCGGGGACCAGTCTGACAACCTGTTGTTTAAATGGTGGTTTCAGCTGATTGCCGCCGCGGCGGTTGCGGGGATTGCCGTTACTGTGATGGTGTACAATTCCGGCGGCAAGGTCACCGTTACCGGCAGCACGTATATGAATCACGACACGTCTGAAGTGCTGGACCAGCACGACACGTATATCAGAACGACCGTCACAAGAGAAAGAAAGCCGTCTGACAAAGACAATGACAGCGACGGCGGAGTGACAAGAGGCGGCACCTCATACAGCGGCAGCAAAGGAAGTTTTTAAATTTATACGTAAAGGAATTGATCATACATGGGCTTTTTCAGAAATCAGTTAGCGAATGTTGTGGAATGGGAAGAGTTTAGAGATGATATGGTTTTCTATAAATGGAACAACCGTGAAATCAAAAAGGGGAGCCGGCTGATCATCCGGCCCGGCCAGGATGCCATCTTTTTATATAACGGCAAGATTGAAGGGATTTTCCGTGATGACGGCGATTATGATATTGAATCTGAAATTATCCCGTTTTTATCAACGTTAAAAGGGTTTAAGTTTGGTTTTAACAGCGGAATGCGGGCTGAGGTGTTATTTGTCAACACGAAGGAATTCACCGTGAAATGGGGCACGAAAAACGCCATTAACATTCCGGCGGCGGGAATGCCGGGGGGCATGCCGATCCGGGCAAATGGAACGTTCAACTTTAAGGTCATGGATTACATTAGCTTGATTGATAAAATTGCCGGTGTCAGAGACAGCTACTTAGTGGAAGACATTAAAATACGGATTACGTCTATTCTTGATCAGCTTCTGATGAAATGGATCACAAGAGAAGGAAAAGACATGTTTAATCTGCAATCGAATTCCTTTGAGATCGGGAAAGGGATTAAGGAAGACTTGGATATGCAGCTTATCGGAGACGGCATGTCGATCACGGGTTTCAACATTATGAGCTTTAACTATCCGCAGGAAGTTCAGGATATGATTACGAAAAATGCTTCTTACGGCATGGTGGGCGATGTGAATCGGTACCAGCAGATTTCCATGACGGACGGAATGGCGTCCGGAAAAATGAGCGGAAGCGGCCCTGCCTCTGATATGGCCGGTATGATGATGGGAATGAATATGGCGAATCAAATGATGAACCAAATGAATCAAAATCAGCAGAACCAGTCACAGCAAAATCAAAACCAGCAACATCAGGCGCCTGCACCTTCAAATGGTTCGGAAGGAGCGGCTAAGCCGAATTTCTGTCCGAACTGCGGCACGAAAACGGGCGAAGCGAATTTCTGCCCGAATTGCGGCCATAAGCTCGTATAAATAGGATACAAAAAAGAGGCTCTAAGAAGGCCTCTTTTTTTGCTGTATTTATTTCATCGCTTGAACGATAAGAGCGGTTAATGCTTCGGCGCCCTTAGGCACCAAATGTACGCCGTCAGGAGTGAAAAATTCCGGGTGCTGAAGAGCTTTGGCATGCCAATCCACTAACGTAATATTTTGACGGGTGTTTGCCTGCTGGCGCAATGACTCGTTTACCTTGCTTTCCCACTGCCGCGGCACACGTGTATTCACGAGGTAGATATGAGCTTTTGAGAAAGAGTTGACCAGCTCTTCAATTTGGCTGTTTGTGAAATAGCCGTTCGTCCCTAACTCAATGATGACCGCTTTGCCCGGCTGATTAAATGACGCGTATTCCGACGTCAGCTGAAGCGCTTGTGAGACTTGTCTTCCCACTTTCCCGTCGATGGTGACATGGGGAACAGACTGCCGGAGACTTGATGCAATGTCCAGCATAACGGAATCTCCGATGGCTAACACTTCTTTATCAGAATGGGCCGGCTTTTGAGCCGCTGCCTGCTGAGATGAGTGCTCCTTTTTTTCTTTATGCGCGCTTGCATCTGTTTTTCTTTTTGTTTCTTTCTTTTCTGGTGCTGAAGCTGTTTTCGGTTTCTCGTCTTTCTTTTTCTTTTCATCCGCTGCCGGTTTATGATGGTCATGCGGCTGATCTGAACCTGCGTTTGTTTCTTGAGCGCTTTGCGTATAAGTCCATTGCGGCTGTTTTTTTCCCTCGGCTATTCCGGACAGTCCGCCCGCAAAAACGAGGACGGCGGCAAGAATGAGGCCTATCGACATCCTGCTGATGACAGAGGACGTTTTCCATTCCAGAAATCTGTTCAGAAAAACCCGGCGGAAAAATGGCCGGAAACCGTCGGTGCGGATTGGCTTCTCAATAAAATGATAGGAAAGCTCGGCAAGAATGAAAGTTGCGCCGATCCTGATGACGGCATGCCAATAAACCGGATTCCCGATTTCTTGAACAGGTGTGCTTAATACGATAACGGGATAATGCCAGAGATAAATGCCGTATGATCTTGTTCCGATCCAGCGCAGCGGCTTCCATGAGAGCACATGTCCTAAAAAGCTGCTTGGATGGCACACACACGCTATGAGAGCGGCTGCGGTGATGCTGATCAGAAGCATGCCTCCTCTGTAAAGGAAGGGCTCATATTCATCAACGGAAACGACGCAAACCAGTAACACGGTAAAAGCGGCAAGCTCAGTGCCGTGCAGGATATGTTTCATGCTGCTCGGCAGCCGTTTCGATGACAATCGTTTCATCGGCCACACAAGGGCTAACGAGCACCCGATGAGCAGTTCAAATGAACGTGTATCGGTCCCGTAGTAGACACGGCTCGGGTCTCCGCCCGGCACATACATGATACTCATCATGACAGCTGAGCATAGCGCGAAGAACATAACCGCGGCCGCAAGCCGGGTCCGTTTTTTACATATGTGCATTCCCGCAAGCAGGATGAAGGGCCATATCATATAAAACTGTTCTTCAATCGCCAGTGACCAAAGGTTTTTTAACGGCGAAGGAGAACCGAAGCTGTCAAAATAGGAAAGCTTATGGAAAATAAACCACCAATTGCTTATGTAAAAGAGAGAAGAGACCGCATCTCCGCGTACTGTATGCAGAAGCTCCCGGTTGAACAATACGACCCATATAACAGTTGTGATGATCATGAGGTAAGCCGCCGGCAGAAGACGCCGAATCCGGCGCACCCAAAAATCGCGAAAATCCAGAGTGATTTCATTTCCCTGCGCAGGCAATATGATCGATGTAATTAAATAGCCTGATAAAACAAAAAAGATATCAACGCCAATGAAGCCGCCGTCGGCCCAATTGAAGTTTAGATGATAAGCGATGACCGCCAGTACGGCAAAAGCTCGAAGTCCGTCCAGTCCGGGGATATAGCGGCGATGTTGTGTCTTGTCTAACATGGTATTCCTCCAATAGTGTGTGCGGTTATTCTCGCTGTTTTGCGGATAGTTATGGCAGAGTTCTGTACAGTCTTCCATTCGTTCCGTTAATAGACGCATAAGGCAGGGGATTTTGTTTCAGAAAAAATGAATGAAATGTTCTGATTCTCTTAAACTTTTTTGTCCCCTTTCAGCGTCTATATCATGAAAAGGGCCCCTGAGGAATTGGCTGTTATCAGGGGGAAAAGAAAAAATCCATGACCTGCGGAATCATGGATTTTTTTCTTTATTTACCTGATGTAGCGGTCTCCGACGAGCAGGTGTGAGATCACGGAAGTCGGAATTTTAAACTCTGTAACGCCCATATATCCGGGTGCCACTTCATATTCGTCAAATGAAATGACGAGTTTGTGATGGTCTGTAATATAGAAGTTTTGATCATCATGAATGGCTTTGAAAGGCTCTGTCATATCATCTCCTGAAACCCAATATATTTTATCCGAGTCCTCTTTCATTTGCTTTTTCATTTGTTCTTTTATATTTTGGCTGATGACTTTAATATATCGGTCATCTTTAAATAAGCTCTTTAACGTAAGCAAGGCCTCATTCTTCTTATCAATCGTGATATAACGGCTTTGGGTGTAAGATGACGCTTGGGTTTTTTCAATATCACGGCGTATTGAGATAAGGTCCGGCGTGTCAGTTACGGTTTCGTAATCGCTGTAGATGCTGAGGTGGCCTTTTTTCTTTTTGGAGGTCGCCTGCATAAATTCCTGATACAGCTGTTTGCTTTCTTTCATATAATTTTGGTTGATGCTGTCCTCAAGCTCGTGATTAGAAAGGCCGGACAGGGCGGGCGTTTTTACATCGATGCTTGATTGGTCTTTTTCTTCTTTCGTTTCGACGAATGTGATGGCTTGGACGACCTTGCCGATAACGGGGATTTTTGACATGGCGTGTGCGGCATCAGGATTGATATTCACAACGGCGGTAAATAAGACGGCCGCTGCGACTGCCGCCGATGTCGGCCACATTACGATTCGTTTCTTTTTCGGTTTATGCTGAAGGGCTTTTTCGACAATGCTGTCCAGTTCTTTAGGAATGGGCACATTTTTATACTCTTCTCTTAATTGTTCTAATCTCTTTTCCATTAAGAAAGATCCTCCTTCGTCAACTGAATGCGCATAAGCTTCAGGCCTCTGTAAAGGCGTGTTTTGACGGTGTTGATGTTTTCCCCCGTGATCTCCGCGATTTCTTCTAATTTCAAGTCTTCAAAGAAACGCAGAATAATGATCGTTTTATATGGGTGCGGCAGCTCTTCAAGCGCTTCATGAAGGTCCGTGTCTTTGTAGTGATCTTCCTTTCCGCGGCTTAAAAACTCAATCGTTTCGTCATCCATCACTTTAAGTTTTTTCTGCTTGCGGAGAAAATCAATGGCGGTGCGCACTAAAATACTATAAAACCAGCTTTTAATCGTATCGGGATTTCGGACGGAATCGACTGACGTCAGCGCTTTTTGAATCGATTCCTGTACAATATCTAACGCGTCATCCTTGTTCTTTACATAACTGTAGGCCAACCTGTAAAAGTCTTCCTTACGCTCAGTTATGCACGTCACAAGCGACGCTTTGGCTGTTTGATTCTTCATTGCTTTAAAGGGCTCCTTTTTTGAAAATACGTATCATAGGCTGTTACCTAAGGATAGACGGGACAGGGTGAAAAATAGTTTGCACAGAGTGCATCATTTTTAAAAGGAAAAGGAAGGAAAGAGGAAGAAGTAAAAAAAAGAGCCTGAACGGCTCTTTTCGGATGTGTCTGGTATTTTGCTGAACGGCTTAGTTCGGTTTTACTAAGATTTTTACTTGGTTTTTCTCTTTGATTAAAGCGCCGAAGCCTTCTTCAATCAGATCGTCGAGCACGATTTTTTTCGTGACGAGCTTATCTGCTGAGAAGTAGCCCTCTTTCATCAGTGCGAGGACGGAAGGGAAAATGTCACGGTAGCCGATAATGCCTTTAACGGTCCGTTCTTTGATGACGATATCGTTCGGATGGATTTCCGCACCTTTTTCCCAGATGCTGACGATAACTGTTTCACCCGCGATGCTTGTTGATTGAATCGCTTGACGGAGAACGACAGGGACGCCTGTTACTTCATAAGAAACATCAACGCCGCCGTTTGTGCGTTTTGCGATTTCTTCAACGACATCATCCGTTTTTGACGGATCAATGATGATAGCGCCAAGCTCTTTCGCCTTTTCCTGACGTTCAGGTGAAAGTTCAACCGCGTAAATATCCGTAGCTCCCGCTGCCTTCAGGGCTTCAATGACAAGCAGCCCGATCGGTCCGCAGCCAAAAACGGCAGCCGTGTCGCCCGCTTTTAATTTGCTTTGGCGTACGGCGTAAAGCGCAACCGCTGAAGGCTCAACAAGTGCGCCTTGTTCGTAAGAAAGCTCTTCAGGAAGCTTAAACAGCAATTCTTCGTCGACGGAGACATATTCAGAAAATCCGCCGCCGCCTCCTGCTAAGCCTAAAAAGCCCATTTGTTCATCAAGGTTGTAGGCTCCCTGATGCCCGTGTGTGGCAAAAATCGGTTCAACGACGACACGGTCGCCGACGCTGTAATTTTTGACGCCTTCGCCCACTTCCACGACTTCTCCTGAGAATTCGTGGCCCATTGTGACAGGCGCAGTTTCGTTTGTTAATGGATGCGGTTTGCCGACCGGAATAAAGATAGGGCCTCCTAAGTATTCATGAAGGTCGCTTCCGCAAATTCCGCACCATTTGACTTTAATTTTGACTTTTCCCGGTTCTGCTTTAGGTTCATCAATGTTTTCGATTCGAATGTCTTTTTGATTGTGCCATCTTGCCGCTTTCATTGATTATCACTCCTAGTCTGATAGAAACGAGTATAGGTACATGATCAATATGAACCTTGATGAAAAGGAATAAAGCGTTTCCCAAAGCCTGATTTCTCAAAATATATCATATTACGCAACTATCAATAGGCCTTATAAAAAGTCCATATTGAATGCAGAAATACTCTAGGAATATTATACCTCTAATGATTTAAATTTTGTAGTATAATTTACCATGGAATTATTTTGTTTGTTGGAAAGTTGTCATATTTGTGTGCTTAGTTCCTCCTAAGCTGTAATCAACATGTAAAGTGAATGAAATATTATGACAGCGATCTTGGTGTATAATTTTGCTAGTAGAAAACATGTCAGGGGGACGAAAGCTTGAAGAAGTTATTCTTAGCCATTTTGATTTTAGCAGGAAGTACGCTGGGAGCGTTCAGTTATACCTCTGCAGCAAGTGCTAAAAAAGTGAACGGAAATATTACTTGGTATAATGGAGTCGGCAAAAAAGGATCTTCCGGTAAAAAACTGGGCCATTGGGATTGTGCGACAAAGTTAGGTTTTGACGTACCGAGAAACGGAACAAAAATCAGAGCTTATGCGAAAGCTAAACCGAAAAAGGTTATTACAGTATATAAAAATGATGTCGGCCGTCTGCCGAATGCAGTTTTAGATGTGAGCCCGAAAGCGTTCAAAGCGCTGGGATACCCGTTAAGCAAAGGGAAAGTATCCGGACATTACAGCTATTAAATAGACCATGTAAAAAGCAAGGAGACTGATTCTTGCTTTTTCTAATTGATGGAGAGAATAATCATGAAAAAGAAACTATTGTTTTGGATCATAGCCGCGGTTGTTTTAGCAGGGGCGGTGCTTGCAGCCGTGTTGATGGTGAAAGGCAAAAGCAGCGGAGAAGACGCTGCCGTTGCATCCGGCGGGCATGATAAGCTGCTTGTTTCCATTACAGGCACGGATCTGTTAACGAAATATTACGAAGATGACCGCGTCCTGCACGAGGAAAAACTCTCGGCATATCCGGCTTTTGCGCTTGATGACGCTCATCAGGTGCTCTATTATGTCGGTAATAATGATCAAAATGAGATGCGGCTGTATAAGCTTGATTTGAAAACGAAACAAAAGAGCACACTGTATAAAGGATCGGCGAGTGCAGACAGTTTGTTTTTATCTAAGGATCTGTCACACATTTATTTCCGGCTGGGCAAAGCGGACGAGGATAACTTTCGCCTCGCGTCTTTTGACTTAAAAACAAAACGTTATCAAAATTTGTTCCCTGCGGCGGATAATAAAGACGACAGTGTCAGCAATTTCTTTTATAACCGCAAGAAAAACTCATTTGCGCTTCTGCATTATTCGGTGGAAGAGGACTATAAAAAAACCGATGAGGCGAACGAGAAGGGGATAGATCCTGAACCGGCCAAGGTGCGTTTTGCGGCGGGAACGAGCGGCTCTTTTGAGAATCTGACGAGTCTTTATCAGTTTATAAGTGATGTGGCGATGTCACCGGACGGAAAGAATCTCGTCTTTACATCGTATACACAAAAAGGGACGGAGCAAAAAGCGTCCATTCGGCTGATGAACGTCAAAACGAAAAAATATGAAACGATTATTTCAAATGAAAAGGATTTTACGCCGTTAATTGATGCCCAGCCTCAGTTTTCTAAAGACGGCAGCATCATTTATTTCATGGCTGAGGCCAAAGGGGCAAAGCGTCTGAAAGATGAAACCGGACGGAAAGCGAAGGTTCGCACCATTTACGCTTATCATCTGGATACGAAGAAGTTTCAAAAAGTCTGGCAGCATGACAACGGAATTATCAACAGTTTTTCTGTCATACAATAACGTAAAAAAACACTCAGCGCCCGCTGGGTGTTTTTTAATGAACAAAGCTGGCTGCGGCTGAGGCGAGCCATTTGAAGAAACGGAGGATTGGAACGGCGAAGTTGAGTGTTTCGATGAATGACTGGGATGCAAGGTTGACTTTTTGCTGTTTCGCCCTTTCTTTCAGATCTTTATGCTGCTGATCGCTTTCCAAGTCAATCAACCCTTTTTCTTCACATTATACCATAAAAAGGTAAAGAAAACGCAAAGGCCTCTCATGATGGCATGGAGGCCTTCTCTATGTTTGAGAATCGTAAAAGGGAGGTCTAACTTGATGCCGATTGACTGTTGTTTTGGAGATTCACCAACGAACGGACGCCGTCGATCATCTTACTGCCGCATAGAGGGCATGTCGGGGTATCGCTGGCGGCAAAATTTTTTCTGGTCCAGCCATTACAGTCCTCTTTCGTGCATTCCCACGTACCTACTTCCTCTTTAGGCAGTGGTTCCTGATTACGTTTGTTGTAGTAAGACATAAAGTCACTTCTTCCCTTATGAATTTTAGTGCATATCTTCATTGTCTCATACTTTTCCCTAAACTCCTAATTCCTTTTTCTATCCGTATTTCCATTTGAGGGGGGCATAGCGTCCCCCTGTTATTACAGTATATGCAAAAAAGTGCCATTATATTTTCCTTTTTTAAACCAAAAGCACCCGGCTGAAAAAGCGGGTGCTTTTTTGCTTATGACAGGTCGGTTACGTCCATCGGCCTCATCATATCGTAATCTTCATGCTCTAAAATATGGCAATGCCATACGTAGCGTCCGCTGTACGGTCCGAAAACAGCTGCGATTCTGATGACTTCTCCGGCGTGTGCCTGCACGGTGTCTTTCCAGCCTTTTTCGCTTGGCGGCGGCGGGATGGCGGGTCCTGTAAAGACAATGTCGCCGAATTCGTTATACCGATCCATGTCAAATGGCCTTCGGTCAAGCACTTGAAAGGAAACCAAGTGCAGATGAATCGGGTGGGTTCCCCTTGTCGGATTGATAATCGACCATATTTCTGTTGTCCCGAGCTTAGGCGCTTCTGTGACCGGATCATGCCATCGCTTGTTATTGAGTGTCAGAACCGGCCGCCCGTATTTATCTTGAGTGTTTGTGAGCTTGAGCGTTCTGATGTTTTGGATTCTTCCGGCTGTTACATCAGGCATGGAAGCAAGATATTTCGGCTTTCGGCTTGTGTCTTTTCCTGTGAGCGGCTTTGTTACGCGGAATTGCATGACACTGGCGTCGGTTTCCGGATTTGCGGCTCCTCCGCAACCGGTGCCGTTTGTTAAGATCATGTTTTCTCCATTAAAGGCTGAAAAGTCGATGAGAACGTCATACCGCTCAGCCGGAGCTAAGCTGATTGACTGCGTTTTGACAGAGCGGGGGAGCAGTCCGCCGTCAGATCCGATTTGGATAAAATCACTGCCGTTACTG
Source organism: Bacillus sp. ISL-51 (assembly GCF_018613535.1). GTDB lineage: Bacteria > Bacillota > Bacilli > Bacillales > Bacillaceae > Bacillus. Next base: position 221,476 of record NZ_JAGGQB010000002.1, on the reverse strand, counting down.
AGTCCGAGTGTAAATGTTCTGGTATTGGACGCATTGAGGATGCGGAAACGGTATGTTCTCGGTTCCACTTCCATGTACGGCCAAGCTTTTCCGTTGACGAGAATGGTTTCTCCGCAAAGAAACGGAACGATTGAAGGTTTCGGCAGCGTTTCGGAAGGGTTATCCGGTCCGCTCGGATAAAACAGAGAACCGTCGTCATTTAATGTACGGTCCAGAATCATGAGCGGAACGTCGTATTCTCCTTCAGGAAGCCTCAGCCGTTTTTCTTTCTGTTCACGGATGATATACATGCCGGTAAGCCCGGCGTATACGTTGAGCCTGGTGATCGCCATGGCGTGGTCGTGATACCATAAGAGCGCCCCGCGCTGTTTGTTTGGATAATGATATATTTCTTTCTCAAAATACGGTCCCGTTTCTTCAAAATGCCGGGTGAACCAGGCTTCCGGATAGCCGTCGCTTTCAGGCGGTGTCGCTCCTCCGTGTAAATGGACAACGGTTTTGACATCAGACTCCGAATGTCCGCTTTCCGAATGATGGATGGTATGATCGACGGGAAGAAAATGTGTTTGCGGCAGGTCATTCATCCATTTAATATACACACTTTCATTTTGCTGCACGTCGATGGTGGGGCCGGGAAACAACCCGTTGTATCCCCAAAGGCGGGTCGGCGGAAGATCGCGGTGCAGCTTGTGATAGCATTCCTTCATGGTAACTTCGTAGTATGTGCTGCCGTTTGATTGCTTCAGAGGCTTTAAGGTTTCGATAATCGGAAGTTCATCTGCAAATTTCTCAAGTTCCATTATTTATCCTGTCCTTATCGTTTATTCAAATCCTGTACTATAGTTAATGCCGTCGGAAACAGGTTGGTTAAAAAAACACCCGCCCTTTTTTCAGGCAGGTGTTTCGGTTTATTGCGCGACACGGCTTTCGGCAGCGCTTTTTTTCGGTTTTTGTTTTTTGTGGAATACGTATGAGACGAGGACGACCAACGTAATAAATCCTGTCAGAAGAAATTCAGACCGCATTGAGCTGATAAACAGCATGGATAATAGAATTCCGCAAATGGCGATGATGGTCAGGTAGGTTAAGTAAGGGTAAAACCACATTTTGATTTTCAAAGACTCAGGGGCGGTCTGTTCGATTTGCTTTCTCAGTTTAAGCTGAGAAACTGCGATAACAAGATAGACGAGCAGTGCGATAGCTCCTGATGAATTGACTAAAAATAAGAAGACGGTGTCGGGAGAAAAGTAGTTCATCACAACGGCAATATAAGAGAAAAAGGTGCCGGCGATGATGGCTTGAACCGGTACGCCTCTTTTACTCAGTTTCATAAAGCGGCGCGGCGCCTCGTTTCGCTCAGCGAGTGAATAAAGCATTCTTGATGTGGTATAAAGCCCTGAGTTCAGGCAGGACAGAACAGCTGTCAGCACGATGAAGTTCATGATTTGGGCGGCTGCGGGAACCCCGATATGTCCCAGAACGGCAACGAAGGGGCTTTCTAAAATATTGGCCGAATTCCATGGGAGCAAGGTCACGACAACTGCAATAGAGCCGACGTAAAAGATGATAATGCGCCAAACGACTGAGCGCGTCGCTTTCATCACAGATTCGACCGGATTTGAGGTCTCACCCGCTGCGATCGCAACAATTTCAGAGCCCATAAAAGAAAAAATCACGACGACGATGCCCAGCAGGACAGAACTGACGCCTTGGGGGAAAAATCCGCCATTGCCCGTCAGATTGGCCAGTCCGACCGGTTTGCTGCCGGGAGCGATTCCGAAAATAAAAGCAAAGCCCACGATTAAGAAGACAACGATGGCGGCCACCTTAATTAAGGAAAGCCAATATTCAAATTCACCGAAGGATTTGACTGAGTAAATATTCGTCAGCGTTAATAAGACGGTCAGAAGCAGACTCGTCAGCCATAACGGAATGTCGGGGAACCAGTACTGAATGATTCCGGCTCCTGCAATGGCTTCAATGGCGATGACAATAACCCAGAAAAACCAATACAGCCACCCGATCGTATAGCCGGCCCACGGACCGATGGCATCATGGGCATACTGTGAAAACGAACCGCTTGTCGGGTTAACGGAAGACATTTCCCCGAGCATTCGCATAATAAAAATGACTAAAAGTCCGGCCAATGCGTATGACACAATGGCTCCCGGTCCTGTCGAATGAATGACTGAGCCGCTTCCTACAAATAATCCGGCGCCGATCACGCCGGCGATTGAAATCATCGTCATATGCCGGGTCTTTAACCCCTTCGATAAAGAATTAGGCTTATTCATTCTTTGCCTCCTTTGGTTTTGTTTTATGCTGAATATTCCGACAAGTATTATTCTATCATAAATGAATATGACATATAGAAATTGTGTGAGGAAATGTGACATTTTTCTTCGAGCCGCGGCTGACAACACGGAAGAAAAAAGAAAAAATTTTCTGTCATTGTGTCCGTTTGAGAGAATTGCATTTTATTCCAAAAGAGACCGATGGCAAGAAGCCTTGGTATTATTGAGGTTAGAAAGGTTTTTGTGAATAAAAATAATTTGCGTTATGCCAAAAAAGTTCTATACTCACTATTTTTCTGTGGAGAGTGAATCATGTTTCTATAGACCCACTGCGCCATCGCTTTGTATGATAATGAAAGAAAAAATTTGAACGGGAAGGAGGTTTTTTTCAGTGGAGAGATATAATGAATTGAAAAAAGGCGAAACCGGGGCGCTTGTCAGTATTGCCGCATATGCCGTATTGTCCGCGGTAAAGCTTGTGATCGGTTATGTATTCCACTCTGAGGCGCTTCTTGCGGACGGGTTAAATAACACGACTGATATTGTGGCATCTGCCGCTGTTTTCATCGGTTTGCGCATCTCTCAAAAACCTCCTGACGAAGATCATCCTTACGGGCATTTTCGGGCGGAAACCGTTGCATCGCTCATTGCTTCTATTATTATGATGCTGGTGGGGATGCAGGTGCTGTTCAGCGCCGCGGAATCTATTTTCTCCGTGAAAGAGGAGACGCCTGATATGATCGCCGCATGGACAGCTGCAGGAAGCGCCGCTGTTATGCTGATCGTATACCGCTATATGAAAACGCTGGCTAAAAAGGTAAACAGCCAGGCGCTTCAAGCCGCCGCGGCTGATAACAAATCCGATGCGCTCGTCAGTATCGGCACGTTTGTCGGTATTTTCGCTTCGCAGTTCCATTTGGCCTGGGTTGACACGGTCACTGCGTTTATTATCGGTTTGATCATTTGCAAAACCGCTTGGGATATTTTCAAGGAGTCCTCACATTCGTTAACCGACGGCTTTGATGTCAAGGATATGTCTGATTATAAAAAAACGATTGAACAGATTGCGGGCGTCAGCCGCTTAAAAGATATTAAAGCGAGGTATTTGGGCAGCTCCGTCCATGTAGACGTGGTGATTGAGGTATCGTCAGATTTGAATATTAAAGAAAGTCATGATATTGCCAATGAGGTAGAGCGTAAAATGAAAGAGGAACATGCCATTGACCATTCACACGTTCACATGGAGCCTCTGCAGCTGAGTAAATGAATCAGGAAGCTTCCTTTCACAGGGAAGCTTTTTTGCTGTGCGGGACTGGAAACAATTTGCCGGAAACGTTTTTTATACAGGTTATATTTTGTGGTAAAGTTAGATTACGATAATTGAAATTTGAGAGATGACTAGGAGGAAAAGAATGGCTTATAAAGAAGAGCTGCATCCGCTGCTGGGTAAAGCCGTTGACCATATTGAAAAAGTAATTATAGGAAAAAGAGACATAGCCATACTCAGCCTGGCCGCCATTCTTGCAAAAGGCCATGTGCTGCTGGAGGACGTGCCGGGAGTCGGTAAAACAATGATGGTCCGCGCTTTGGCAAAATTGATCGGAGCGGACTTTAAAAGAATTCAGTTCACCCCGGATCTGCTGCCGTCAGATGTCACGGGTGTCTCTATTTACAATACGAAAACGATGGAATTCGAATATCGCCCCGGTCCCATTATGGGAAATATCGTGCTGGCCGATGAAATTAACAGAACCTCTCCGAAAACGCAATCCTCATTACTTGAGGCAATGGAGGAGGGGAATGTCACGATAGACGGGAAGACGATGCCGCTGGGTGAGCCGTTTTTTGTCATGGCTACTCAAAATCCGGTCGAATACGAAGGGACGTACCCGCTGCCCGAAGCCCAGCTTGATCGGTTTTTATTTAAGCTGAAGATGGGGTATCCGACTGCCGAGGAGGAGCTTGAGGTACTGTCTTTGCAGGAAGGGCGAAATCCGCTTGAAACAATGGAACCGGTTATTTCTAAAGAACAATTTATCTGCCTGCAAAAAAACATGGAGCAGGTGCGGGTGGATGCCGGCGTGAAAGCGTATATCGTCGGCATCACTCAGGAGACACGGCGGCATCCGTCTGTGCATTTGGGCGTAAGCCCGCGGGGTTCCATATCCCTGATGAAAGCGGCGCAGGCTTACGCACTGCTTCATCATCGCGATTATGTCATTCCTGACGATATTCAGTATCTGGCCCCGTTCACATTGCCGCACAGGATGATCCTGCATGCTGAGGCGAAATTTAATGAAGTAACGCCGGAAGCGGTTATAGAGGAAATCCTGTCATCGGTGAAAGTGCCTGTCCAAAGGGCGTCGGTCCGCTGATGAAAAAGAAAGTGTATTGGCTGGTATACGGCTGGAAGCTGCTCGTGCTGATCATGCTGACGGCAGCGGTTTTCTCTTATGCCATGTTTCAGGGCGGATTTGTGAGCTGGTTTTTATTTTATGCGTTCTTGCCGTTTACAGTGTACGCCGGCTTGCTCGCTCTGTACCCGCTGCGGGCGTTTCAGGTGACGCGTGAAACATCTGCCGCCCAATTAACCGCAGGAGACAAGCTTTTCGTGGCAGTCACGCTGAAGCGGCGCCTGCCGTTTCCGCTGATGTATATGGTGATTGAGGATGTAATGCCGGAAACGCTTGGTGAAAGGCGTCGTGCAAAACAGCTTGTATTTCCGTGGTTTCAAAAAAAACTGACGTTTCACTATCAATTGTCACCGGTTCCCCGCGGAGAGCATCGTTTACATACCGTAAGGGTGCGGACAGGCGATGTCCTCGGGCTTTTGGAAAAAACAGCGTCTTTTACAATCGCGGATACAATTTTAGTCTATCCGGTGTATTCGGCTCTTCGTTACAAGCCGTATGCAGCCCGGCAGGAAGAAGGCGCGGGTGCGGCTGCGCCATTTCATATGCACCGCTCCACAGTCGCCGCAAGCGTCAGAAATTATCAGCCGGGCGACCGGTTTTCAGCGGTCGATTGGAAAACATCGGCGCGCCGCAATGAACTGATGACAAAGGAATTTGAACCGTTGACGAGCATGAATCTGGTCCTGATTCTGGACTGCCAGTCGTCTCCTTCGTTTGAAGCAGCGGTGTCAGCGTCCGCTTCTCTTCTTTATACAGTTTTAATCGGCGGCTCTTTTGCCGGATTTGTTCCATTGGGCAATGAACGCACTGTCTTTCCGGTTCAGGAGGGTGAGCGGCATTTCAGAAACATCCTGCGTTACTTAGCATCAGCCGCTGATGTGAACACGAATCCGATGAGCCGTTTAAGGGAAGAACTGGCAAACCGCCGAGTGCGCCAAGCCGCGATTGCCGTCGTTACGGGCAGGCTTTCAGAGGAGCTGCTGGTGCAGGCTGAGGCCGGTTCGGCAAACATGACCGTTTTCGTAGCGAAAGAAACGAATGCCGCGCTTCCGGAATCGGAACGGAAACTCGCTCTCCGCTTTGCTCAAAAGAATATAAATGTACAAATGATCAGGGACGGACGGGTGTCTCATGTTGTATAGAAAGAGAGGTGGCGCGCCGCATGCCGCATGACGAGAACCAGGGAAGCAGGCTGAGCTTGCTGCTGTTTTATTTTCTCGCTTTTTTGTTGTTATGGGAATGGCTCAGGCCGCTGCAGAATTTTACGGATACAAAACATAAAGGTTTTTTCATTGTATTTATCGGCCTGACATTTCTGCTGTCATTTTTTCGGATGAGATGGTATGTAACCGTGCCGTCTTGTATCCTGTTTACATTAATCAGCATTCATATTTTGTTTTATAAAGGATCAATTTTGAATCTGGGATGGCTCAGCTCTTTTTTACGGGACGTGATGCTGAATACCGGGCACATCGGAACCGGCAGATGGAATGATATGAACCCTTCTTTCCGCACACTGCTGTTTTTTGTGCTCTTATGGCTGCTCGTGTATTTGCTGCATTACTGGGTGATCTATCAGCGGAAAATTCTATTCTTTTTTATTATGACGGTGGCGTATATTACGGTGCTTGATACATTTACGCCTTATGATGCCGCATACGCCGTCATCCGTATCGTCTTCATTGGCTTTCTGATGATGGGGCTTTTGTACATGGAACGCATTCGCCTGACGGAAAACATAGCATTGAAGAAAAGGCTTATCGCCAAATGGTTTTTCCCTCTGGCGCTTTTCATTTGTGCTTCTGTCATATTCGGCTTGGCGGCTCCGAAATCAGACCCGAATTGGCCTGATCCGGTGCCGTTTTTCAAAAAAATCACCAATCAGCATCAGGTGCCGGCCGCTGAAAGCAAAATCGGCTACGGCAACCATGATGAAACGCTGGGCGGTCCTTTCCAGCAGGATGATACTCCTGTATTTAAATGGAAGGGGAAGGAACGGGCTTATTTCCGCGTAGAAACGAAGGATACGTATACGGGAAAAGGCTGGGTGGAAACAGATCAAGGCATGTCTTATAAAATTGACAGGGGAAACGTGGAAGACCTGTGGTTTGACCGGAGTGTACAGACAAAGCGTTATACAGCGCAGGTGTCCATCGACAAAAATTACCTCTATAATCACGTCATGTATCCGATCGGCGTATCCAATATTAAGCCGAAACAATCCGTCCAGCTTGAAATGAACGGGAACACTGAGCAAATCACACCCGTCAGTGAACAAGTGGGCAATATTCGGAATATGGGCAGGTATACGCTGACATTTCAGTCGCCTGTCTTTAAGCTGAATGAACTCAGAAAGGTGAAAGTAAAGCAAAACCGCTCGCAAAATCAATTTAATGACCGTTATTTACAGCTTCCTGACAACCTGCCGGAAAGGGTGGGGAAGCTCGCGGAGAAGCTGACGCGCGATCATCACAATATGTTTGATAAAGCGAAAGCGATCGAAGATTATTTAGGGTCTTCCGCCTTTTCATATCAAACGCAAGACGTCGCAGTGCCGAAACAGGATCAGGACTATGTCGACCAGTTTCTTTTCGAAACGAAAAGAGGATATTGCGATAACTTTTCTTCAGCGATGGCCGTGCTGCTGAGATCGTCGGGAATTCCGGCCCGCTGGGTGAAAGGGTACACCTCGGGGGAGTATAAAGCAGCCGGGGATCAAAACGGATCGATTTATGAAGTGACCAATAACAACGCCCATTCTTGGGTGGAGGTTTATTTCCCTGATCAGGGCTGGGTCACATTTGAACCGACAAAAGGGTTCACCAATCCGACGGAATTTACGTCAGAGATGAAAAGCTCTGCTGACGGCAGCAACGACTCAACAAAAAAATCGGAGAAATCTTCCGAAAAGCCGCGCGAAGAAACAAAGCCGAAAAAGGAAGCTGCGCCGAAAGACCAAGAAAAGCGCAGTTTTACACCGAACCCGGCCTTGCAGAAACAAGCGGCGGCACATTTTTGGCCGTATGCCGCAGCCCTTATCATTTTTGCAGCGGCAGCGGCGCTTGCGTGGTTTTTCCGTTCCCGCTGGATTCCATTTGCTGAAGCCGCCAGACTGAAACGGCGAACCGATGAAGATGCGTTTTTTGATGCATACGCCGCATTGCTCCGCCAGCTGAAAAGAAAAGGATACGGCAGGGGTGGCGGTGAAACGCTGCGTGATTTCGCCGCGAGAATAGACGCTGCATACGAAACAGAAGATATGTCTGAACTCACGCTTCGCTATGAGCGGGCCTTGTACCGCAATGACGATCCAGCCGAGCTTTGGAATGAATCGAGACAGTTGTGGGAAAATATAATTAAAAGAAGATAGTCTTGACCGCATATGTTCCTGTTGTTAGAATAAATGAATGTTAAATGGGAGCCCGGGAGCGTTAAAAGCCGGGCTCCGAACAAGTCTTGCCGGCAGAGGGCGGAACGTGTGTCCTCCGTTTTTTTCTGTGTCAAAAACTTAGAGGAGATTAGGTGACAACCATGACGAAGTTAGTGAATGAAATGATTCTTGTTCTTGATTTCGGCAGTCAGTATAACCAGCTGATTACCCGCCGGATCCGTGAATTTGGTGTATATAGCGAGCTGCATCCCCATACATTGACAGCTGAAGAAATCAAAGAAATGAATCCAAAAGGAATTATCCTTTCAGGCGGACCGAACAGTGTGTATGATGAAGGATCATTCCGCTGCGACGAAAAAATCTTTGAACTGGATATCCCTGTACTGGGTATCTGCTACGGAATGCAGCTGATGACTCATTACCTCGGAGGTAAAGTGGAAGCAGCCAGCCAGCGTGAATACGGAAAAGCGAACATTCACATTCAAGGCACTCCTGATTTGTTCAAAGATCTTCCTGAAGAGCAAGTGGTTTGGATGAGCCACGGCGACTTAGTCGTGAAAGTGCCGGAAGGATTTACGGTAGACGCGACAAGCCATCACTGCCCTAATTCAGCGATGAGTAAGAAAGACAAAAAATGGTACGGTGTTCAGTTCCATCCGGAAGTTCGTCATTCAGAATACGGAAATGACCTTCTGAAAAACTTTGTCTTCGACGCTTGTGAATGTAAAGGCGAATGGTCAATGGAAAACTTTATCGAAATCGAAATGCAAAAAATCCGTGAAACAGTCGGAGACAAACAAGTGCTTTGCGCGTTGAGCGGCGGAGTAGACTCTTCTGTCGTAGCCGTTTTGATTCATAAAGCGATCGGCGACCAGCTGACTTGTATCTTCGTCGATCACGGCTTGCTGCGTAAAGGCGAAGCGGAAGGCGTCATGAAAACGTTCAGCGAAGGCTTTAACATGAACGTGATTAAAGTAGACGCGCAAGACCGTTTCCTGAACAAGCTGAAAGGCGTATCTGATCCGGAGAAAAAACGTAAAATCATCGGAAATGAATTTATTTACGTGTTTGATGATGAAGCGGACAAGCTCAAAGGAATCGATTACCTTGCGCAAGGAACGCTTTACACAGATATTATCGAGAGCGGCACGGCGACTGCCCAAACGATTAAATCACACCACAATGTCGGCGGACTTCCTGAAGACATGCAGTTTGAATTGATTGAACCGCTGAATACGCTCTTTAAAGACGAAGTGCGCGCGCTCGGCACAGAACTCGGCATTCCTGATGACATCGTATGGCGCCAGCCGTTCCCTGGACCGGGCCTTGGCATCCGTGTTCTCGGTGAAGTGACCGAGGAAAAACTTGAAATCGTTCGTGAATCAGATGCGATTCTGCGTGAAGAAGTGGCGAACCACGGCCTCGAACGCGACATCTGGCAATACTTCACCGTTCTTCCTGACATCCGCAGCGTTGGCGTTATGGGAGATGCGAGAACGTACGATTACACAATAGGCATCCGCGCCGTTACATCAATCGACGGCATGACATCTGACTGGGCGCGTATCCCTTGGGATGTGCTTGAAGTGATCTCAACACGCATCGTAAATGAAGTCAAACACATTAACCGCGTCGTGTATGACATTACGAGCAAGCCGCCTGCAACAATTGAGTGGGAATAAATAAAGTATCCGTAAAACGTCTCTTACAAAAGAGGCGTTTTTTTCTTTCTTGTCATCTTTTTGAAACCGTTTCGGAGTGTTTCGTATCTAAGAACATGGGAGGTGGATAAGGTGAAGGAAGAACGATTGATCACAAAGGCGAGAAAAGGTAATACCGCCGCCTTTGAAAAACTGAACACAGCTCATCAGGAGACTTTATATAAAACGGTTTATCTCTATTTACATCATAAGGAAGACACGCTGGACGCGGTGCAGGAAACGGCGTACAAGGCTTTTCTCAACATAGGGAAACTCAAGGAGCCGAAGTACTTTAAAACGTGGCTCATACGCATTCTGCTCGATACAATTTTTGCGATGAAGAAAAAGCAGGGGGATGTTATCCCGTTTGAATCGCAGCATGAAGCGGGAGCGGTGAACCGAAACATTGAAGAATACATAGATCTTCGAAACGCGCTTGAAACACTTGACGAACATGTGCAGCTGACGATTCAGCTTTATTATTTTCAGGACTTTTCGATACCGATGATTGCTGAGCAGACCGGCATGGCGGAAGGCACCGTTAAAACACATCTGCACCGCGCGAGAAAAGCATTGAAGCAGGAGCTGGAAAAGGAGGATAAACAAACATGGAAAAGCATCAAATGAAACAATTGTATCAAGACATTGATGTGCCGAAGCAGGAATTGAAAAAAGCGATACAAAGCGCTGCTTCCCGTGCCGGAAAAGAAGGCGCAGCCAAACGGAGATGGGGAAGAAAACTGACAAACGGTCTGGCCGTCGCTGCTGCTTTGTTTTTGCTTTATCTGTCCTCCGGCTTGTTCATCCCCTCCGTTAATACGGCTATGGGAAATATCCCAGTTGCCGGACAAATTTATAATCTTTTTCAAGATAAGGCGGGTTCAGCACTTTTTAAAAGCAATCTGGTGACGAAGCTGAATGAAAAAGCGGAATCGCGCGGAATCACAGTAACGGTGAAAAGTGTGTATTACGACAGCGGCCAGCTCGTTTATAATTTTATTGTTGATCACCTGAAATCCGATGAGGACCATATTTCGTTTCAAGTTGATTATAAGGATGACCTTAATATTTTAGCTGAAGATTATGACAGCCGGGAATTGAAAAAATTGACAGATGGACGGTATGGAGGCCAGCTTCGTTTTTTCACAGATAGCTCAAAGTTAAAAGACGGTGATAAGTTCCCGCTTGTCATTACACAGTTAAGGACATCCCAGGAAACTGGCGATTTAAACTCCCTGTAAAAAAACAGCATTCAACCTTTTTAGAAGGAACGAAAGATGTGACGATAAATAACGGATTGTATCGGCTGTTCGATATTCGAGCGGAAAACGGAACGAGGGGTTCTGCTCTGCAATATACAATTGACTATCACGGTATTGCCAAAAAAGACGTCATTTCCATTTATGGCGCAACGGATGATGCAGGCAACCATTATGAAATGACGTTATCCAATATTGAACTGGGGAATAGGAAGAAACTATCCAGCGGAGATGAAAGAGCCCGGGGACAAACTCAATTCAGCAAACCAATTGATCCAAAAGCGAAAAAGCTCTTCATTACGGGTGATGTGAAATTTGAAACGGAAACCAGCGAAATCGTACCTCTGCAAACAAAACTGCCGGTCAGCTATAAAACAGAACACCATCACATCGGAATAAAAATCAATAAAATCAAGCAAGAAGGCAGGCGTGTCGTTGCCGACTATCAATTCACCGGAATCGACTTGGAAAAAACAGATGCGGATCAGCTGATTAATGTCGGGGAAACGATCGGTCTGGGCCACACGAAAAAGATGAAAGCTTGGTCATCTCCAGACGATTATGAGAAAGGCTATTATCTCAAAGGAAACAAGGCAAAAGTCACAAATCTTAAAAAAGGTGAAATGGAATCCGTATTTGAATTGGATGATTCACACAATAAAGAGTATTCATTACGCCATTTCTCGCTCGGCTCATACGCCCTTTATATTGAAAAAACCCATATGAATCTGCTGACAAATAACGATCTCACATTCGAAGTGCCGATCCGGCAAATGTCAGAAAAATAAATCCTTTAAAGGCGGCTGTTTTGCCGCCTTTATTTTTGGAATCATTTGGTCAATTGACGAATAAACTAATTTTTTTTCTCGGTATTGTTCGTTTTTTATATTGAGTTTTCAAAATTGAATTGATACAATAGACTCAGAAATCAAATATGCATTGATATCGTATAATCGCGGGGATATGGCCCGCAAGTTTCTACCAAGCTACCGTAAATGGCTTGACTACGGATAAATCTCAATCGTTTGATATAAATAATACATTCCTTATTTATTATTCAAACTGAACGTATGTAGTCAAGCGTCCCAAATTTGTTGGGGCGTTTTTTATTTGGCGGATAACGGGCAGAATAAATGGGAGAGAATGAAGGAGGCAATTGGCTTGAAGCAATTTTTTCAGTTTGATGAGCTGGGGACAAGCTATCGTAATGAAATTATCGGCGGATTAACGACCTTTTTGTCAATGGCGTACATCCTGTTCGTAAACCCTCTGACACTGTCACTAAACGGTGTGAAGGCATTTCCGGAAGCATTAAAAATTGATCAGGGAGCGGTTTTCACCGCAACTGCACTTGCGTCTGCGGCCGGCTGTATTTTAATGGGGCTGATCGCGAGGTATCCAATTGCGATTGCGCCGGGTATGGGATTAAACGCGTTTTTTGCATTCTCTGTCGTTCTCGGCATGGGGATTTCCTGGCAGGCGGCGCTTTCCGGCGTATTGATTTCCGGGATCATTTTCGTTGCGCTTTCGTTAACAGGATTGCGTGAAAAAATCATAAATGCGATTCCGCCGGAGCTGAAATTGGCGGTAGGCGCAGGAATCGGTTTGTTTATTACATTTGTCGGCTTACAGGGCTCCGGCATTATTGAAGCGAACTCATCCACTCTTGTTTCTATCGGCAACATTCATAGCGGACCTGTGCTGTTAACGATTTTCGGCGTCATTGTGACCGTCATTTTAATGGTGCTTCGCGTGAACGGCGGTGTTTTTATCGGAATGCTTCTGACGGCCATTGCCGGAATGATCTGCGGTTTGATTACTGTTCCGACGCATATTATCGGGAGTGTGCCGAGCCTTGCGCCGACTTTCGGACAAGCATGGATGCACCTGTCGGACATTTTCTCCGTTCAAATGCTGATTGTCATTTTAACCTTCTTGTTCGTCGGGTTCTTTGATACAGCGGGTACGCTTGTGGCTGTAGCGACCCAGGCCGGACTGATGAAAGAAAATAAACTTCCGCGCGCGGGAAGAGCTCTTCTTGCAGATTCCACGTCTATTGTGATCGGGGCAGTGCTCGGCACTTCGACAACGACATCATATGTTGAATCAAGCTCAGGCGTTGCTGCGGGTGCGCGTTCGGGATTTGCGGCTGTCGTTACGGGGATTCTCTTTTTGCTTGCGATGTTTTTCTCGCCGCTTCTGTCCGTCGTTACCACAAATGTGACGGCTCCGGCTTTGATTATTGTCGGCGCGCTGATGGTGGCGCCGCTCGGCAAAATCGCCTGGGATAAATTTGAGGTGGCGGTTCCGGCATTCTTAACAATGATCATGATGCCGCTGACGTACAGCATTGCGACCGGGATTGCGATCGGCTTTATTTTCTACCCGATTACAATGATCTGTAAAGGAAAAGGAAAAAGCGTTCATCCGATTATGTACGGGCTGTTCGTCATCTTTATTCTGTACTTTATTTTCTTAAAATAATGGAAAAAACCGGCTGCGTAACCAGCCGGTTTTTGTTTTTTATCGTATTTTGTAAAACCATTACATACAATAAAACGTCATGTGGATGTCCGAATAAAGGAATCACTTGACTGTTCAAGGACGCTTCGGTACCTTATATAAGTGTTTTATTTTCTTGTTTAACAGATTCCGCCGTATTTTTTTGATAGGAGTTGCTGACATGACGGAAGAAAGAAAAGAAACGTTTGAAGAAGAAAAACAGAATCAGAAAATAGATGAAGAACCGCTGTCGAGAATGTCCAGAAATGCGGGACGCCATCAGAAGCAAAAGAAAAAGGAAAAGCAGCGGCGCCCGGCCGCGCCTTTTACGGAAAAGGTCGGCACTGTATGGGCTGCTGTCAAACGGTATTGCCGTTTTGCCTTGCGCATCTTGCAATCACCGGTGAAAATCGTGGAGGAGGACGAATTCTCCCGTTTTAAATATGCCCTTATTTCAATGCTTGTGTTCAGTATCTTTTTTTCAATCGGAAATTGGTTTCAGCTGAGGGCAAGCCAGCAAAGAACTCTCGGATTCGGAGAGCGGCATCATACGTTTTTTGACGGATTTACCGTTGTTCTCGTGTATTCGCTCGTCTTTTTAGCCGCTGCGGCCGGGGCGGTCTGGCTTGTATCACGCTATATGATGAAACAAAAAATTACGATGCGTGATGCGGCTGCTGGGTTTGGCTCACTTTTGGTACCCGCTGTAGCCTGCTCTATTGTGTGGATGATTTTCGCCATACTGAATCTGCCGGTGATCACCGTCATTTTTACAGCCCTTACGCTGTTTTTGGTTGTTTCCGCAATCGTGCAGTTTGTCCAGATACTGTATAAAACGGCTGAACGGGCATCGGTCGATGTGATGTACTGCATTCTGGCGGCCGCATTCATTATGCTTGTATTTACGGCATTGACATGGCCGCTCGTCTCGGAGTACTTTACGGCCTCGCTGATACCGTTATAAGTCGAAATGTGTCTGACACAATGTTTACAAATATTTCTAATTTCACGTGTTGTTTTACTGTGCAGGCCGATATATGATAGGAGCAACAGAAAAACGCTAGAGGCATCAAACTTAATGATTCGGAAAGGATGATTGAGGATGGCCCCATTGTTGCGCGAAGCCATTAATCGAAAGAAGCAGCTGCTGCAGACGAAGCTGATTCACTCAGGTTTTTATCAAGATCATGGCCATGAACTGGCCGGATATACGCTGAGTGAGCTTGAAAAGGAATATGAAATATTAAAGAGTATTAAAAAGAAGCCCCGGCTGCACTAATATGAGAGAATGGAAGTCTGCCTTTTAAAGGCGGGCTTTTTTATTTTTCTTTTGAAAACGGGCAAAAGAGGGTAAACTATTTTTGTCGAAAGGTTTGTGCGGCTGCACCGCTGCCGTTTTCTCCAGCAGAATATGAGTGCTTCTTGAATCAGAGGGGGGATGATCAATGATGCAAACGATCTTATCAAACAGTATAGGCATGGTTCTCATTATTCTCATTATTAACATCATATATGTATCTTTTTTTACGATCAGAATGATTCTGACGTTAAAGGGCCAGCGCTATTTGGCAGCAGGCATCAGTACAATTGAGATTCTTGTGTATGTGACCGGCCTGAGCCTCGTGCTCGGCAATCTGAACCAAATTCAAAACGTTATCGCTTACGCTCTCGGCTACGGTCTTGGCGTCATCGTCGGAATGAAAATTGAAGAAAAGCTCGCGCTCGGGTATATCACGGTCAATGTCATTACGAAGGAGCTTGATTTAGATCTTCCGAGACAGCTGCGGGAAAAGGGATACGGAGTCACAAGCTGGGTAGCGGGCGGACTTGAAGGAGACCGGACCGCCATGCAGATTCTGACACCGCGAAAATATGAGCTCCAGCTGTATGATACGATTAAAACGCTTGACGAAAAAGCGTTTATCATCGCCTTCGAACCGAAAACCATCCACGGCGGTTTCTGGGTAAAAGCAGTGAAGAAGAGGAGAATTAAGGAATGACAAAGCCAAAAAAGAAACGCTTTGAAGTGACAGAACATGAAACGATCGATACCATTCTCACTTTAATGAAAGAAGAGGGATATATGCCAGTCAGGCGTATGGAAGAGCCGATCTTTACAGAAAAGAAAGAAAATGGATCAATTCAAGTCGTTCCTTGCGGGAAAAAAATCGTATTTGAAGGCAAATTGATCTAAACACGAACATTAAAAGAAAGAATTTTTATATCGTTCGATAATGTCGTTGACATTATCTAAGTCCGTTGTTAAGATAAACATGAAATCAAAACACGACCTCATATAATCTTGGGAATATGGCCCATAAGTTTCTACCCGGCTGCCGTAAACGGCCGGACTATGCAGGAAAGTGATAAACAGCTGACATGGATATCGCAGAAGCGAACGACTGACGATACACGCGCCATGCCCGGTTTGTATTGCTTCCTCATAGTGCAATGCGAACCGGGTTTTTTTTGTCTGAAAACAAAGCATGAAAAGGTGGGAACAGAATGCAGCCGCTAGCAGGAATCATCATGGGAAGCACCTCTGATTGGGAGACAATGAAACATACATGTGACATACTTGACGAACTTCACATCCCTTATGAAAAACAGGTTGTATCCGCTCATCGGACGCCTGATTTGATGTTTGAATACGCAGCGAGCGCCAGAGACAGAGGCTTAAAAGTCATCATTGCCGGAGCCGGAGGAGCGGCGCATCTGCCGGGAATGACGGCGGCGAAAACGACGCTTCCGGTCATTGGCGTGCCGATTCAGTCTAAAGCGCTCAACGGGCTGGATTCACTACTGTCCATCGTGCAGATGCCTGGCGGCGTGCCGGTCGCGACGACAGCCATCGGAAAAGCGGGCGCGGTGAACGCCGGTCTGTTAGCCGCGCAAATTTTGTCGGCATTTGACGAAGACATTGCGCAAAGACTAGAGGCGAGAAGAAACACCACTGAACAAGCGGTGCTGGAAAGCAGTGATCAGCTTGTCTAATCATACGATCTACCCGGGTGCCGTAATCGGCATAATCGGCGGCGGACAGCTTGGAAAAATGATGGCCGTTGCCGCAAAGCAGATGGGATATAAAGTGGCTGTCGTCGATCCTGTGAAAGACTCGCCGTGCGGACAGGTCGCCGATGTGGAAATTACCGCCCCTTATAATGACCGTGAAGCGATTCGGAAGCTGGCGGATATCAGTGACATTATCACCTATGAATTTGAAAATATTGATTACGAGGCGCTGAACTGGCTTAAGGATAACGCGTATCTCCCGCAGGGAAGCGAGCTTCTGCTCATCACCCAGAACCGGGAGACGGAGAAAAAAGCGATCCAATCAGCCGGCTGCCAAGTCGCCCCTTATCGGATTGTCAATAGCGCGACTGAGCTGAAGCAGGCCATTCAGTCACTCGGACTGCCGGCGGTTTTAAAAACCTGCCGCGGCGGATATGACGGAAAAGGTCAATTTGTCATTAAGGAAGAGGAGCAGGCAGACGAAGCATCCGCACTGTTAGAGAACGGAACCTGCATTCTTGAAAGCTGGGTCCCGTTCCGAATGGAGCTGTCTGTCATCGTGACAAGATCAGTGCACGGAGAGATTTCAACTTTTCCGGCAGCTGAAAACATTCACCACAATAATATTTTGTTCCAAAGCATTGTGCCTGCGAGGGTGGATGAGGCGGTTCAAAAGCGGGCCGAGGCGCTCGCCGTTCAGCTCGCCGAAACATTGGGGCTTGTCGGACCGCTTGCGGTGGAAATGTTTGTGACGGAAGAAGGAGATCTTCTCATCAATGAATTGGCGCCGCGTCCGCACAACTCAGGGCACTATACGCTTGATCTTTGCGAAACGAGCCAATTCGAGCAGCATATCAGAGCGGTTTGCGGTTTGCCGCTTGGCAAAACCGAACTGTTAAAACCCGGAATGATGGTGAATCTTCTCGGAGATGAAGTGAAACTCGTTGAGGAAAAGACGGAGCTTTTAAAGGAAGCCAAGCTTTACCTGTACGGGAAACATGACATTAAAAAAGGCCGCAAAATGGGACATATCACGTTTTTGCGGGAGCCTGATGACGAATGGATTCAGGACATGGCGAATATATGGATGAATAGAGACGGAGGACGAGCATAATGATCGAACGTTATTCAAGACCTGAAATGTCCGCGATTTGGACGGACGAGAACAGATACCAAGCATGGCTGGAAGTTGAAATTTTAGCCTGTGAAGCCTGGGCGGAGCTTGGCGTCATTCCGAAAGAAGACGTCAAAGTCATGCGCGAAAACGCGTCTTTCGACATTAACCGCATTTTAGAAATCGAGCAGGATACGCGTCATGACGTCGTTGCTTTTACCCGCGCGGTTTCTGAATCATTAGGCGAAGAAAGAAAATGGGTGCACTACGGCCTGACTTCAACCGACGTCGTGGATACGGCTCTTTCTTACCTATTAAAACAGGCAAACGACATTTTGCTCAAGGACATTGAGAGATTTGTTGACATCATAAAAGAAAAAGCGAAAGAACATAAATATACGGTGATGATGGGACGCACACACGGCGTACACGCTGAGCCGACAACATTCGGCCTGAAGCTTGCGCTTTGGCATGAAGAGATGAAACGCAATCTTGAACGCTTCAAGCAGGCGAAAGCAGGCATCGAAGTCGGTAAGCTTTCCGGCGCGGTCGGCACATATGCGAACATTGATCCGTTTGTAGAGCAATATGTTTGTGAGAAGCTGGGACTGAAAGCGGCGCCGATTTCGACGCAAACGCTGCAGCGTGACCGCCATGCGGATTATATGGCAGCACTTGCCCTGATCGCGACAAGCATTGAAAAATTCGCAGTTGAAATCCGCGGACTGCAAAAAAGTGAAACGCGCGAAGTGGAAGAGTTTTTCGCAAAAGGACAAAAAGGATCATCGGCTATGCCGCACAAACGGAATCCGATCGGTTCAGAAAATATGACAGGCATGGCGCGCGTCATCCGCGGCTACATGCTGACGGCATATGAAAATGTTCCATTATGGCATGAGCGCGATATTTCTCATTCATCAGCAGAACGGATTATTCTTCCGGATGCGACCATTGCGCTTAACTACATGCTGAACCGTTTCAGCAATATCGTCAAAAACTTAACGGTATTCCCTGAAAATATGAAACGCAACATGGACCGCACGCTCGGTTTAATTTACTCTCAGCGCGTGCTGCTCGCTTTAATTGACACGGGCCTGCCTCGCGAGGAAGCATATGACACGGTTCAGCCGAAAGCAATGGAAGCGTGGGAAAAGCAAGTTCCGTTCCGCCAGCTTGTCGAAGCGGAGGAAAAAATCACTTCCCGACTCACGCCGGAACAAATTGCTGACTGCTTTGACTACAATTATCACTTAAAAAACGTCGACTTGATCTTTGACCGTTTAGGTTTATAGAAGAAGCCAGCCGGAGGCGGCTTCTTCAGCCGTCCCAGATTGAAAATTTCAAACATTCGGGTTAGGAGGCCTTCGGTGAATATTGTGAAAAACGAACTTCTTTATGAAGGAAAAGCGAAACGAATTTACAAAACTGAAGACGAACAGATACTTTACGTGGTTTATAAAGATTCCGCCACAGCTTTTAACGGTGAGAAAAAAGCGGAGATCAGCGGGAAAGGCCGTCTGAACAATGAAATCTCAAGCCTGATTTTCAAACATCTGCATGCCCAAGGAATCGACAACCATTTCGTTGAGCGCATCTCTGAAACAGAACAGCTCATCAAAAAAGTGAGCATCATACCGCTTGAAGTCGTCGTC
The DNA here is from genome assembly GCF_018613535.1 of Bacillus sp. ISL-51. Taxonomy (GTDB): domain Bacteria; phylum Bacillota; class Bacilli; order Bacillales; family Bacillaceae; genus Bacillus. The sequence continues at coordinate 202,138 of NZ_JAGGQB010000002.1, read as the reverse complement.
AGAAACGTTGCAGCCGGAAGCATGTCCAAACGCCTCGGCATCCCGGAAGGAACAGAGCTTCCGCAGCCGATTATCGAATTTTACTACAAAGATGACGCACTTGGTGATCCGCTCATTACAGAAGATCATATTTGGCTGTTAAAAGCGGCTTCGCCTGAACAGGTGGAAAAGGTCAAATCCATTACAAAACAGGTGAACAAAGAGCTTCAGCACATTTTTGACGGCTGCGGTGTCAGATTAATAGATTTTAAGCTTGAATTCGGTGCGGACGCAGAGGGACAGGTGCTGTTAGCGGATGAAATTTCTCCTGATACGTGCCGTCTGTGGGACAAAGACACAAACGAAAAGCTTGATAAAGATCTGTTCAGACGGAATTTAGGAAGCTTAACCGATGCATACGAAGAGATTTTCAAAAGACTGGGAGGCATTTCATAATGTATAAAGTGAAGGTATATGTCAGCTTAAAAGAAAGTGTACTTGATCCGCAAGGGAGCGCGGTGCAGCATGCACTGCACAGTATGACCTACAATGAAGTGCAGGATGTGCGCATCGGAAAATACATGGAGCTGACGATTGAAAAATCTGACCGCGATCTTGACGGGCTTGTGAAAGAAATGTGTGAAAAACTGCTCGCCAATACGGTGATCGAAGACTACCGATATGAAGTTGAGGAGGTTGTCGCACAGTGAAATTTGCGGTGATTGTGTTACCAGGCTCTAACTGCGATATTGATATGTTTCACGCTGTAAAGGACGAACTAGGCGAAGAAGTCGAGTATGTCTGGCACGAGGAAACAAGCCTTGACGGATTTGACGGCGTGCTCATCCCCGGCGGCTTCTCTTACGGCGATTACTTAAGATGCGGCGCCATTGCCAGATTCGCAAACATCATGCCGGCTGTCAAAAAAGCGGCAGCTGAAGGAAAACCGGTTCTCGGCGTTTGCAACGGTTTTCAGATTTTGCAGGAGCTTGGCCTTCTGCCCGGCGCGATGAGACGAAACAAAGATTTAAAATTTATTTGCCGCCCGGCTGAGTTGGTTGTGCAAAATGAGAAGACGCTGTTTACCACTTCATATGAAAACGGCGAATCAATCACTATTCCGGTAGCCCATGGCGAAGGGAACTTCTACTGTGACGACGAAACGCTTGAAGCATTAAAAGAAAACAATCAAATCGCCTTCACATACGGAACGGATATTAACGGAAGTGTCAGCGGCATCGCGGGTGTCGTAAATGAAAAAGGCAATGTACTAGGCATGATGCCTCACCCTGAACGCGCGGTTGACGAGTTGCTCGGCAGCGCAGACGGTCTAAAATTATTCCAGTCTATCGTGAAAAATTGGAGGGAAACTCATGTCGCTACTGCTTGAACCAAGTAAAGAACAAATTAAAGAAGAGAAACTCTATCAGCAAATGGGTGTCAGTGATGACGAGTTCGCACTCATTGAATCTATTATCGGAAGATTGCCAAACTACACAGAAATCGGAATTTTTTCCGTCATGTGGTCTGAGCATTGCAGCTACAAAAACTCTAAGCCGATTTTACGCAAATTCCCGACAAGCGGCGAACGCGTGCTGCAAGGCCCGGGAGAAGGCGCCGGAATCGTTGACATCGGAGACAATCAGGCGGTTGTGTTCAAAATTGAATCACATAACCACCCGTCAGCGCTTGAGCCTTACCAAGGAGCTGCAACAGGAGTGGGCGGCATCATCCGTGACGTATTCTCAATGGGCGCCCGTCCGATTGCTGTATTAAACTCTCTTCGATTTGGTGAACTCACTTCACCGCGTGTGAAGTACTTGTTTGAAGAAGTAGTTGCGGGAATCGCGGGATACGGAAACTGTATCGGTATTCCGACGGTCGGAGGAGAAGTGCAATTCGACGCCAGCTATGAAGGCAATCCGCTTGTCAACGCCATGTGTGTCGGCCTAATTGATCATAAGGATATTAAGAAAGGCCAGGCGAAGGGAGTCGGCAATACCGTCATGTATGTCGGTGCAAAAACAGGCCGCGATGGTATTCACGGCGCTACATTCGCTTCGGAGGAAATGTCAGATTCATCTGAAGAAAAACGGTCTGCGGTACAAGTGGGCGATCCTTTCATGGAGAAGCTTCTGCTTGAAGCCTGCCTTGAAGTCATCCAATGCGACGCGTTAGTGGGCATTCAGGACATGGGGGCGGCCGGTTTGACAAGCTCAAGCGCAGAAATGGCAAGTAAAGCCGGCTCCGGCATTGAAATGAATCTTGATCTCATTCCGCAGCGTGAAACAGGCATGACCGCTTACGAAATGATGCTTTCTGAATCTCAGGAACGGATGCTTCTCGTCATTGAACGCGGGCGTGAGCAGGAAATCGTCGATATTTTTGAAAAATATGACCTTGAAGCCGTTTCTGTCGGCCATGTAACCGATGATAAAATGCTCCGCCTCCGCCATAACGGAAAGGTCGTTTGCGAACTTCCGGTTGATGCGCTTGCGGAAGAAGCGCCTGTATATCACAAGCCTTCAAGTGAACCGGCATACTATCGTGAGTTTCAGGAAACAGAAGTTTCTGTCCCGGAAGTGAAGGATGCGACGGAAACACTTTTCGCTCTTTTGCAGCAGCCGACGATCGCCAGCAAAGAGTGGGTGTACGACCAATACGATTATATGGTCCGCACCAATACAGTTGTTGCCCCGGGATCTGACGCCGGTGTGCTCAGAATCCGCGGAACGAAAAAAGCGCTGGCGATGACGACAGATTGTAATGCTCGTTATTTATACCTTGATCCAGAAATCGGCGGAAAAATCGCTGTTGCCGAAGCGGCGCGCAATATTGTATGTTCCGGTGCTGAGCCGCTTGCGGTCACGGATAACCTGAACTTCGGGAACCCTGAAAAACCTGAGATCTTCTGGCAGATTGAAAAAGCGGCCGTCGGGATCAGCGAGGCGTGCAACGTACTCAGCACCCCTGTAATAGGGGGCAACGTATCACTTTATAATGAATCAAACGGAACGGCTATCTACCCGACACCGGTCATCGGCATGGTCGGTTTAATCGAAGATACAGCTCATATTACGACGCAGCATGTCAAAGCGGCCGGAGACCTGATCTATGTGATCGGCGAAACAAAACCGGAGTTTGCGGGAAGCGAGCTGCAAAAAATGACGGAAGGCAAAATTTACGGCAGAGCGCCGGAAATTGACCTGGCCGTAGAAGAGGCACGCCAAAAAGCGCTTCTGAATGCGATTAAACAAGGATTGGTTCAATCAGCCCATGACGTTTCTGAAGGCGGGCTCGGCGTAGCGATTGCAGAAAGCGTCATGACGACAGACAGCCTCGGCGCAAACGTTATGGCATTTGAAGAAGCGGCTCTGTTATTCAGTGAGTCTCAATCACGTTTCGTTGTATCCGTGAAGGAAGAAAACAAGGCGGCGTTTGAAGCGGCTGTGGCAGATGCCGTTCACATCGGTGAAGTGACAGCTGACGGACTTTTGACCATTCGAAGCCAAGAAGGACACCAATTGGTTCACGCGCAGACGAAAGAGCTTGAGCGCGCGTGGAAAGGAGCTATTCCATGCTTGCTGAAATCAAAGGCCTAAATGAAGAATGCGGTGTGTTTGGCATCTGGGGGCATGAAGAGGCTCCGCAAATTACGTATTACGGCCTGCACAGCCTGCAGCACAGAGGGCAAGAGGGCGCCGGAATCGTGGCAACTGACGGCAAAAAGCTGACAGCGCACAAAGGCCAGGGGCTCATTACTGAAGTGTTCCAAAACGGCGAACTGAGCAAAGTGAAGGGCAAAGGCGCCATCGGCCACGTCCGTTATGCGACGGCCGGAGGCGGAGGATATGAAAATGTCCAGCCGCTTTTGTTCCGCTCGCAAAATAACGGGAGTCTCGCACTCGCCCATAACGGCAACTTAGTCAACGCCACACAATTGAAGCAGCAGCTTGAAAACCAAGGGAGCATCTTTCAGACTTCCTCCGATACGGAAGTGCTGGCTCACCTGATTAAACGCAGCGGCCATTTTACATTAAAAGACCAAATCAAAAATTCTCTGTCCATGCTGAAAGGCGCCTACGCCTTCTTAATCATGACGGAAACAGAAATGATTGTGGCGCTTGACCCGAACGGACTCAGACCGCTATCCATCGGAATGCTCGGCGACGCTTATGTCGTTGCCAGTGAAACGTGCGCGTTTGACGTTGTCGGCGCCGCGTATCTGCGGGATGTCGAGCCTGGCGAAATGCTCATTATTAATGACGAAGGCATGCAGACTGAACGTTTCTCCATGAACATTAACCGCTCCATTTGCAGCATGGAGTATATCTATTTCTCAAGACCGGACAGCAATATCGACGGCATTAACGTGCACAGCGCGCGTAAAAACCTCGGAAAAATGCTTGCGAAGGAATCGGCGGTTGAAGCGGATGTCGTCACAGGCGTGCCTGATTCCAGTATTTCTGCGGCAATCGGCTACGCCGAGGCAACGGGTATTCCGTACGAGCTCGGCCTCATTAAAAACCGTTATGTCGGCAGAACCTTTATCCAGCCGTCACAGGCTCTTCGCGAACAAGGAGTCAGAATGAAGCTGTCAGCCGTACGCGGAGTTGTTGAAGGGAAACGCGTCGTTATGGTCGATGATTCCATCGTGCGCGGGACGACAAGCCGCCGGATCGTCACGATGCTCAGAGAAGCTGGGGCGACAGAGGTGCATGTGAAAATCAGTTCACCGCCAATCGCTCATCCGTGCTTCTACGGTATCGATACTTCAACGCATGAAGAGCTGATCGCTTCCGCCCATTCGGTTGAAGAAATCCGCCAAATCATCGGTGCCGACACACTTTCTTTCTTAAGCGTAGACGGATTGTTAAAAGGGGTCGGCCGTAAATTTGAAGACACCAACTGCGGACAATGTCTCGCATGCTTTACGGGCAAATACCCGACAGAAATTTATCAGGATACAGTGCTTCCTCATGTGAAAGAAGCGGTGTTAACAAAATAATTTTTGAAAATGACATAAAGGCAGCGCGAATTCCGGCTGCCTTTCTCTTTCTGCCTTTTAAGGAGAAACGAATTGACAAGGAGTGGTAGGGATGTCTGATGCTTATAAAAACGCCGGAGTTGATATCGAAGCCGGATATGAAGCCGTCAAACGAATGAAAAAACACGTGGAGCGTACAAAAAGGCTGGGCGTGATGGGAAGTCTGGGCGGTTTTGGCGGAATGTTTGATCTGTCAGAGCTTCCGTATCAAAAGCCTGTTTTAATTTCAGGAACAGACGGCGTCGGTACAAAGCTGAAACTTGCATTCTCCATGGATAAGCATGACACGATCGGTGTGGACGCGGTCGCAATGTGTGTAAACGATGTTCTCGCTCAAGGAGCAGAGCCGCTGTTTTTCCTTGATTATTTAGCAGTCGGCAAGGCTGATCCGGTGAAAATTGAGCAGATCGTTCAAGGCGTGGCAGACGGCTGCGAGCAGTCCGGCTCTGCGCTTGTCGGCGGTGAGACGGCGGAAATGCCGGGCTTATACACGGCTGACGAGTATGATATTGCCGGTTTTTCAGTCGGAGTCGTTGAAAAAGACGAAATCGTAACCGGCGAAAAGATCGAAGAAGGACATCTCTTAATCGGACTTACTTCAAGCGGCCTTCACAGCAACGGGTTTTCTCTTGTGAGAAAAGTGCTTCTGGATGATGCCCAGCTTGATTTGGATTCTGTATATGAGCCGTTTGAGCGGCCTCTCGGAGAAGAACTGCTGGAACCGACGAAAATTTATGTGAAGCCCGTGCTTGCGGCGGTAAAAAGCGGCAAAATCGACGGCATGGCACATGTGACGGGCGGAGGCTTTATCGAAAATATTCCGCGGATGCTGCCGGAAGGTCTGAGCGCCGAGATTGATCACGGCTCATGGCCGATTCCGCCGATTTTTCCGTTTTTGCAGGAGCACGGCAGGCTGAAAGAAGAAGAAATGTTCAACGTCTTTAATATGGGCATCGGTTTTGTCCTGGCTGTGAAAGAAGAATGCATGACGGAAGTAATCGAAACGCTTGAAGCGCATGGCGAAAAGGCATATTTAATCGGGCGTGTGAAACAGGGGCACGGCGTTGCTTTCGGCGGTGCGGCTCTTTCATGAAAAAGTTCGCGGTATTTGCTTCTGGAAACGGGTCGAACTTTGAGGCCATTGCCAATCGTCTGAAAGAAGAAAATTGGGATGCGGAGCTGTCGCTGCTCGTCACAGACAAGCCTCAGGCCAAGGCGGTTGAAAGGGCGGAGGCGCTGAACATCCCTTCATTTGCATTTGAGCCGTCAGCTTATGAAAATAAGGCTGCCTTTGAGCGGGCAATTATCGAACAGCTTCGTCTGCACGAGGCGGAATTAATTGTTCTTGCCGGTTATATGAGGCTGATCGGAGACACTTTACTCAAAGCGTACGGCGGCAAAATCATTAACATTCATCCATCGCTTCTCCCGGCATTCCCGGGAATTGACGCGATCGGACAGGCACATCGGGCGGGTGTGAAGGTTGCGGGGATCACCGTTCATTACGTAGACGAAGGAATGGACACCGGGCCGATCATCGCGCAAAAAGCATTTGAGATACAGGAAAATGATACGCTCGAAGACATGGAAAAAACGATACGCAAGCTTGAGCACAAGTGGTATCCAAGCATGATTAAACAGCTGCTGGGACTAAATAACAGAGGTGAAAAGGCATGACAATCAAACGCGCATTAATCAGTGTTTCTGATAAAACAAATCTCGTACCTTTCGTAAAGGAACTGACAGAGCTTGGCGTCGAGGTCATTTCGACAGGCGGAACAAAAAAACTCCTTCAAGAAAACGGTGCGGACGTCATCGGCATTTCAGAAGTGACGGGATTTCCTGAGATTATGGACGGACGGTTAAAAACACTTCATCCTAATATTCACGGCGGACTTCTTGCCGTAAGAGACAATGATGAGCATATGGCGCAAATCAATGAACACGGCATTAAGCCCATTGATCTTGTGGTCGTCAACCTTTATCCGTTTAAAGCAACGATTTCAAAAGAAGACGTGACATATGAAGAGGCAATAGAAAACATTGATATCGGCGGTCCGGGAATGCTGCGCGCAGCTTCCAAAAACCATCAGGATGTGACGGTTATCGTGGATCCGGCCGATTACAGCGCCGTGATCAGTGAAATCAAGGAAACAGGCGGCGTCTCGCTTCAGAAAAAACGCCAGCTGGCTGCTAAAGTATTCCGCCATACCGCAGCTTACGATGCATTAATCGCTGAGTATTTAACAAATGAAGCCGGAGAAAAAGACCCCGAGCAATTTACTGTCACATTTGAGAAAAAGCAATCGCTTCGCTATGGAGAAAATCCACACCAAGAGGCTGTTTTCTGCCAAAGCGCACTTCCGGTCAGCGGTTCAATTGCGGCTGCAAAACAGCTTCACGGCAAAGAGCTTTCTTACAACAACATTAAAGACGCGGATGCGGCAGTTCAAATCGTCCTTGAATTCACAGAGCCCGCGGCTGTTGCCGTTAAACATATGAACCCGTGCGGAGTCGGTACGGGGGCTTCGATCGAAGAAGCCTTTAACAAAGCCTATGAGGCTGATAAAACATCTATTTTCGGCGGCATTATCGCGCTCAACCGTGAAGTCGATAAGGCGGCGGCTGAGATCCTTCACGGCATCTTTTTAGAAATCATTATCGCCCCATCTTTCAGTGAAGAAGCGCTTGAGGTATTAACGGCGAAGAAAAACCTCCGCTTGCTGACGCTTGACGTGACCGCTTCAGGAAAGAAAGAAAAGCAGCTGACATCCGTTCAGGGCGGACTTTTGATTCAAGATTTAGATGTGCACGGCTTTGACGATGCCGATATCAGCATCCCGACAAAAAGAGAGCCGAACGAGCAGGAGTGGAAAGACCTGAAGCTTGCTTGGAAAGTTGTAAAACACGTGAAATCAAACGCAATCGTCCTTGCGAAAGATCATATGACCGTCGGTGTAGGAGCGGGACAGATGAATCGTGTCGGTTCAGCCAAAATCGCTATCGAACAGGCCGGAGAAAAAGCAAAGGGCAGCGCTCTTGGTTCAGACGCGTTTTTCCCGATGCCGGATACGGTTGAAGAAGCCGCAAAAGCTGGCGTAACAGCGATTATCCAGCCGGGCGGTTCAGTGCGTGATGAAGATTCGATCAAAAAAGCGGATGAATACGGCATTGCCATGGTATTCACAGGCATCAGACACTTTAAACATTAAGGGGATGAACAAAGCGTGAATGTATTGATTATCGGTAAAGGCGGCAGAGAGCATACACTGGCATGGAAAGCGGCGCAAAGCGCACTTGTTGACACAGTGTACGCCGCGCCCGGAAACGACGGAATGGCAAACAGCGCGACTCTCGTCAGCATTGAAGAAAGTGATCATGCCGGGCTCGTTGCGTTTGCGAAAGAACATCATGTCGGCCTGACGATTATCGGCCCTGAAGTCCCTTTAATTGAAGGGCTTGCCGACGAATTTGAAAAAGCCGGACTGCTTGTGTTCGGACCGTCAAAACAAGCGGCGATCATTGAGGGAAGCAAACAATTTGCAAAAGACTTAATGAAAAAATACGGCATTCCGACAGCGGAATATGGCACATTTACGTCTTTTGAAGAGGCGAAAACGTACGTTCAGAAAAAAGGCGCGCCGATTGTTATTAAGGCGGACGGCCTTGCTGCCGGCAAAGGCGTAACGGTTGCGATGACAGAAGAAGAAGCGATCGAATGCCTGCACGATTTTCTTGAGGATGAGAAGTTTGGCGAGGCGAGTGCGTCTGTCGTCATTGAAGAATTTCTCGCCGGTGAAGAGTTTTCCTTAATGGCGTTTGTCAAAGGAGAAACCGTCTGCCCGATGGTGATCGCCCAAGACCATAAACGTGCGTTTGATGGAGACAAAGGGCCGAATACAGGCGGAATGGGCGCCTATTCGCCGGTTCCGCACATTACTGAAGAAATCGTGCAGCACGCCGTTGAAACAATCGTGAAGCCTGCGGCAAAAGCCATGGTGCAAGAAGGCCGCTCCTTTACAGGCGTGCTGTACGCGGGGCTGATTCTGACGGAAAACGGCTCAAAAGTGATTGAATTTAATGCCCGCTTCGGCGATCCGGAAACACAGGTCGTTCTTCCGAGAATGGATTCAGACCTCATCCAAGTGCTACTCGATCTGCTTCAGGAGAAGGACGTTGACTTGAAATGGAAGGATACGGCCGCAGTCAGCGTCGTCCTTGCTTCCGAGGGTTACCCTGAAAGCTATGAGAAAGGCACGCCGATCGGTTCTCTGACTGCAAATGAAGAAGGGATCGCTGTTTTCCACGCCGGCACGAAAAAAGACGGAGACCAATTTGTCACAAACGGCGGCCGGGTAGCTAATGTTACGGCATTTGCTGATACATTTGAAGCGGCGAGAGAAAGAGTATACAGCGCCGTTTCTGACCTGACCAAACCCGGCTTGTTTTTCAGAAACGATATCGGCGCCCGAGCGCTGAAAGCTTCTCAACGATAACAGGCAGAACCCCGCAGCACCCGAGCTGCGGGGTTTTTCTCACGAAAAAGTATGTTGAAAGGCTGAGGAGGAGAGGACAACCAAAGTCGTCGGCTTGCCGTGAGCCATACATTCATCGATAAAATCCTCAAGCGTATGGACGGATTCCGTCACGACCTTTGTTATGTAGCTGTACATACCGGTAATTCTGTGGTTTTCCGCAACGTCAGGGTGCTTCCCGGCAAAGGCGGCGTAATGCTTGCAGTTTCTCGGCTCCATAAGGATAAATGCTGTTACCTGTTTATTAAGCTTTTCAAAGCAAATATTAGCGCTGTAGCATGTGATTACTCCTCTTTCTTCAAGCTTTTTGACTCTTTCGGCAGCGCTTGGAGAGCTAAGTCCGACAAGCTTGCCGAGTTCCACCATTGTCAGCCGGGCGTTTTTTTGTAAAAGCGAGAGAATATGCAAGTCCGTTCGATCCAGGATGATCACTCCTTTTCTTTTTAAGCAATCTTATGCAGATTCCTTCAATTTTAAATAGAAAGAATCATTTTTGCTTAATTGTAGCATATGGCTGTCTGACTTCTTTTTTTATAATAAAGCCAGCTTTTAAAAAGGGGGAATCATCATGAATACGCTGCGCCGCTCACTCACTTGGGTGCAGGGAACCGCACTGACGATAGGGGCCGTACTGGGATGCGGAATTTTAATTTTGCCTTCTGTCACGGCAAATACGGCAGGCCCGGCCTCGCTCGCTGCTTGGCTGATGATGTCTTTATTGGCATTTCCGATTGTGGGGACGCTTTCCGTACTCGTGCAGAAAGTGCCAAGTGCAGGAGGAATTACAGCATATGTACAACTCGCTTTTCAAGGAAAGGCAGCAGCCGTTTTAGGCTGGATCATGCTTGGGTCAGTACCGATCGGTGTCCCGATTATCGCCCTGACCGGCGCTCAATATATTGGTGCGGTCACCGGAGCTGGGACAGGAGCCATAATATTGATCGCGGCTGTTATGCTCGGTTTGTCTCTTATTCTTAACATGAAAGGGCTTCAGCTCTCAGCCAAAATCAGCACCCTTGTCATTTGTTTGATCATATTGCTGCTGGCTGCGGCTATTGCCGTCTCGCTGCCTCATGTCTCATCCGGCTCCTTTCATCCGTTTCTTCCGCATGGATGGCATGCTGCCGGTTCGGCCTCTGTCATGATCTTTTTTTCGTTTGTCGGCTGGGAAATGATTACGCCGCTTGCAGAAGAGTTCAAGAATCCGAAAAGAGATATTCCGATCAGCCTGTTTGCAGCCGCTGCCTGCGTGGCTCTGTTATATGTGATGACCGCTTTTGTAACGGTCGGAACACATGCTTATGGGAGCGGAAAAGGCATTGCCTCGCTTAATTTGTTAATGGCGAATGGAGCGGGGGAAAGCGGTGTTTACATCACCGCGTGCCTGGCGCTGTTCATTACATTCAGTACGATTCATGCCAATATCGCCGGGTTTTCCAGAATGGTGTACGCTATGTCAAGAGAAGGGCATATCCCGAGGTATTTTGCCAGGCTGCATGCAAAAAGCAATACCCCGGTGCGGGTGCTGTTATGGCTGGGCGCCGTGTTTTGTGCGGTGCTTTTGATTCAGTGGGTTTTTAAGCCTGATCTTGAAGTGCTTTTGAAGGGGCCGAGTGCCGCATTTATTGCCTCATATGTCTTTACCATGGCGGCCGCGCTCAAGTTATTGCGCCGTTTGAGCATCGGCTGGTGGTTTGCGTCAGCGTCTTTTTTGCTGTGCATCGGCCTTTACGGCTTCAGCGGCTGGGCTTTCTTTTATCCGGTGATTCTGGGAGTGGCGGGCTTGTTGTATAAAAGGAGAAAATAAATAACAAGCCGAAAACGGCTTGTTATTTTTCTTGATGATTGCTGTCACTTTGGTTAGTCATTCCGGCTTGGAACATATACGTGACCGGACAGAAACGCACTATGCCGGATGCGGCTTTCATAGCGCCCATCATCATACAGAAAAGATGCATTTTGCACCAAGGCTTTCTCGTGTATTTCGCTGCTGCAGCTGACAAAATGGTGAGGCCGCAGGTGATTCGGATGACGGCGTTCAGCAGGCTGATATTCGGTTTCATGCTTTCAGCTCCCTTTTAATGAAATTTTCGTGCATCTTCAATAATTTGTAACGATTTAGCCGTGCGATAATCGTGCGGATGTGATACGATGGGTCTAATATAAGCGAAGGAGAGTATGTGAATGTCCGAACGTACCTTTAACTGGAAAAATAAAGACATCAGATCACAGGCGGATGTTGTAGACTCAAAGCTGCTTCCAACGCTACTTTTACGGAATGCTCTCGTCTTAAATCCCTTTTTAAAACAATGGCTGAAAAAAAACATTTGGATTTACCAAGACAGAATTGTTTATGTCGGTGATGAGCTTCCTGATGCAGCAGAGCACATCCATACCATAAATTGTGAAGGAAAATACATTGTGCCAGGTTACATTGAACCGCATACACATCCTTTTCAAATATATAATCCCCAAACGCTCGCCGAATATGTGTCTCAATTCGGAACGACGACGTTTATTAATGATAACCTTTTTTTCCTTTTGCACAGCGGTAAAAAGAAAGCGCTTACTATATTAGAGGAACTGAAAAAACAGCCTGTTCAATATTTCTGGTGGTCAAGATACGACCTGCAAACCGAAGTGCAGAATGAGGACCAGCTTCTTTCTTTTGACGTCCGCAAGCAGTGGATTGAGCACCCCGATGTCATCCAAGGCGGAGAATTGACGGGTTGGCCGCGGCTTATGGACGGTGATGATCTTATGCTGCACTGCATGCAGGCGACAAAGAGACAGCGCAAGCGGATCGAAGGGCATTTTCCCGGAGCGTCCGAAAAAACACTTACGAAAATGAAGCTGTTCGGAGCCGATTGCGACCACGAGGCTATGAATGGCGATGAAGTGATGAGACGGCTTGAATTGGGCTACTATGTTTCACTCAGGCATTCATCCATCCGGCCTGACCTGAGAACGATTTTGAAGGATCTGCATGAAAAAGGGTTCCGCCATTATGACCATTTCTTTTACACAACGGACGGTGCGACGCCTCATTTCTATCAAGGCGGCATGACGAATGAATTGATCAGGATCGCTTTGGAAGAAGGGGTTCCGGCGATTGATGCTTACAATATGGCGTCCTTTAATATTGCAAAGTATTATCAGATTGACGACTATCTCGGCGTAGTGGGGCCGGGAAGGCTGGCATCATTAAATATTTTGGAAGACCCTATGAATCCGAACCCGGTCACCGTTATATCAAAAGGGGCCATGCTGAAAGAAGACGGCCAAAATATGAAGGCGTTTACAGAAACAGACTGGAAAAAGGGCGGTCTTGTCCCTCTTGAGCTTTCATATGATATGACGATGGATGATTTACAGTTTTCGATGCCGATGGGAGTGAAAATGCGCAATGCGGTCATTATGGAGCCGTATATGATTGAGATTGATAACTCCGTTGACCAGCTTTCTTTTGACCATGATGAGTGCTTTCTCACTCTTCTTGACAAGCACGGAAAATGGCGGGTGAACACGATGTTGAAAGGCTTTGCCGATCGTGTGCAGGGATTTGTAAGCTCTTATACGACGACCGGTGATATTATCGCCGCCGGAAAAAATAAGGACGATATCCTGCTTGCTTTCTCACGCATGAAGGAAATCGGCGGGGGAATCGTACTGGCTGAGAACGGGAACATTCTGCATGAAATTCCCCTCGCTCTGCACGGCTGCGCTTCGGCTGAAGATTATGAGGCCGTGCTGGAGAAGGAACAAAAGCTGAGAACACTGCTTGAGGATCGCGGCTATCAATTTTGTGATCCGATCTATACGCTGCTCTTTTTGCAAGGCACACATCTGCCTTATATTCGTATTACTCCCAGAGGTATATTTGACGTGATGAAAAAAACTGTACTCTTTCCATCGATAATGCGTTAAAATATAAAAGAGCAGGGAGCCGACATATGAAGAGATGGATAACCGTTTGTATGTTATGTTTTGCGTTTTTGCTGCTTGCCGCCTGCCGGCAAAATGATGCCGATCAGGCGCAGACGAAAAAGCCGGAAGCTCCTTTAACCGGTTTAAAGACGGAGCGAAAGCTTGCAGAACGCCGTCCGATTGCTGTTGCAGTGAACAACCACCCGAAGGCCAGGCCTCAATCCGGGCTTTCCAAGGCGGATATTGTCATTGAGGCGCTTGCGGAGGGGCCGATCACAAGATTTTTGGCGATTTTCCAAAGCGAGATGCCGGAAACTGTCGGGCCTGTACGGAGCGCGAGGGAATATTTCGTCACTCTCAGCAGCGGGTTTAACAGCATTTTTGTCCATCATGGCTGGAGCCCCGGAGCCAAAAAGCAGCTGGAATCCGGCGCTTACGATTATATAAACGGTTTGGATTTTGACGGAAGCCTGTTATGGAGAGCTGATTTCAGCAAGCCTCCCCACAATTCCTATACGTCTTATGAAAACATAAAAAAGGCGGCGGAACAAAAGGGATTTCAGCTGAACGGAGAAACAGAGCCGCTCCCTTTTCAAACATCAGATGCAAAACCCGGAAACGAAACCTACAATGTTCGGATAGATTATGGAACACAAAACGTTACAAATCTTGTCGAATACGATTATGATAAAAAAACTGATGCTTATACGAGAAGCTCTGATGGTGTGAAAGCGACTGACCGGGAGACCGGGAAGCCTTTAGCTATGCACAACATTTTTATTGCTGAAGCCGGCCATCGCATTACAGACAAAGATGGAAGGCGGGACATCGATATTCAATCAGGGGGTAAAGGTCTCTTGCTTCAGCACGGCGATGTTATTGAGTCAGACTGGGAATATAAAGACGGCCGTATTTTGCCCGTAAAAGGCGGTGAGATTCTTCCGTTTGTGCCAGGGAAGACATGGATCAATATCGTGCCTGATCTCGATGCAGCTTCCATTAGTAAAGGAGAAGGTGTGTGACGATGCAAATCGATAAATTACGCGGAAAAGAACTGGACCAGTTATTTCTATCTATTTTGTCGCTGAAAGATCTGGAGGAATGCTATCGTTTCTTTGATGATCTTTGTACGATTAATGAAATTCAATCGCTGGCGCAGCGTTTGGAAGTAGCGAGAATGCTCCGCGAAGGAAATACGTATCATAAAATTGAAAGCGAAACGGGGGCTTCGACAGCCACGATTTCGCGTGTGAAACGCTGCTTAAACTACGGAAACGACGCCTATGAAATGGCGCTTGACCGTGTAAACAAAGGAGAATCCTCCTCTGCAACATAAAAAACCGCTCTGCCGATAACGGCAGGCGGCTTTTTTTATGCGTGCTGCTTCATGAGGTCTGGAAGTTCCTTTATTGTGCCGTCTTTTTCTCTGTACACGATGTGTTCATTAGTAAAATGAATCGGAGAGCTGATGCCTGCCGCCGCAGCGAGGTGAAACAGCCCTTCTCGCAATGAAAGCACGTAGTTGCATACGCGGTGCTGTTTGTCTTCGATGCTGAGCGCGCGCTGCAGCTTAGGATCCGTCGTTGCGACACCGACGGGACAATGGTTGGTGTGGCAGACTTGCGCGCGGATACAGCCGACTGAAAACATCATTCCCCGGGCAATATTGACAAAATCTGCGCCTAAAGCGAGGGCGACGGCAATTTTATCCGGGGTGAGCAGCTTTCCGGATGCGAAAATTTTCAGCTTATCTCTTATGCCGTACTCCTTCAGCAGCCCGTCCACGAGGGGGAGGCCTGTTAAAATCGGCAATCCGACGGAATCAGCCAGCTCATGAAACGAAGCGCCCGTTCCGCCTTCACTGCCGTCAATCGTAATAAAATCAGGGTGCTTGCCGCTCGAACTCATACATGAGATCAGATTTTCCAAATCTTTCTGGTTTCCCGCCACGATTTTGATTCCGACCGGCTTTTGGCCGACGGCCCGCATTTTTTCGATAAAATCGAGCATGGCCGGGACGCTTGAGAATTCATTGAACCGATTGGGGCTGTCAATGGATTGTCCCGGTTTTACATTTCTGATGGCGGCAATTTCTTCAGTAACTTTTGAGCCGTCAATATGACCGCCTCGCGCCTTTGCCCCTTGCGCCAGCTTCAGTTCAAATGCTTTGATTTGCTCTAATTGGCTTTTTTTCTTAAACTCTTCCCACGAAAATTCGCCGTCTTGAGAACGGACGCCGAACAGGCCGGGGCCGATTTGGCATATAATATCCGCTCCGCCTTTCAGATGATGCTCTGACAGTCCGCCTTCCCCGGTATTCATCCATGTGCCGCCCGCTTGGCGAAGCCCTTTTGACAGCGCGGTAATTGCACGGTCACCCAGCGAGCCGTAGCTCATTGCTGATTGTCCGATCAAGCCTTTTACATAAAACGGTTTCTGGCATGTGTCTTTGCCGATGACCTGTACGTCGTCCGGATGCAGGTAAAAAGGATCGGCCTTTATTTTTTCGCGATGCTCATTCCGCTTGAGCAGATTGTCCTTGTCGATGCGATACACCATCGTTTCGATCTTAGGCGATTGGCCGATACGAAGCTCCTCTCTTTGTTTCGGAAAAAGGGCGTTGCGGATATAATACCCCGGCTGATCAAAATCCCTTTCCGAACCGAAGCCCATCATTCTGCTTTTATACTTTCCGGACAGGACGGTCTGCTCGTATTCTCTTCGGGAAAACGGCTGTTCCTCATTATCGTTGCTGAATAAATATTGCCGAAGCTCAGGCCCGATTTTCTCAAAGATATAGCGAAGCTTTCCGGCCACGGGATAATTGCGAAGCACTGAGTGTTCTTCCTGCTTTTCGTCCCTTATGTATATCCAAACCAGCAATACGGCGGGAACTAAAATAATGAAGATTAATATACAAATCAGAACGATGATTGCTTGTTCCATCTAGATCACACTCCTTACCTTTTTACTCTTTGACATTCCACATTTTGTCTGTCTTCAAACGTCGGCATGAAAAACCAGTTGTTAAATGTAAATGAATGGATTATTTTTATGTGTAGGAATGAAACATCTTTTTTCGTGAATCACGTGAATGACGTCTTTTTCCGTTTTTCCGCACGAAACGAATTTGTTATAATGTTTAAATGGCAAGAAACGAATGGAGGAACGAAAACGCATGTACGATGTTAACGAGTGGAAGCACGTCTTTAAACTCGATCCGAATAAAGATTTACCGGATGAACAGCTTGAAATTCTTTGTGAATCAGGGACCGACGCGATTGTGATCGGGGGAAGCGATGACGTAACCGAAGACAATGTGCTGAGGCTGATGTCGAAGGTGCGGCGCTTTTTAGTCCCGTGCGTCCTTGAAGTGTCGACAATTGATTCGATTGTACCCGGCTTTGATCTTTATTTCATTCCGAGTGTGCTCAACAGCAAAAATGCGGACTGGATTGTCGGCATGCACCATCAGGCGATGAAGGAATACGGCGAACTGATGTCAATGGAGGAAATTGTGCCGGAGGGCTATTGCATCGTCAACCCGGATTGTAAGGCGGCTGCTTTGACAGAGGCTGATACAAATATAGAGACAGAAGATATTCTCGCTTATGCGCGGGTCGCGGAGCATTTGCTTCATCTTCCGATTTTTTACTTGGAATACAGCGGTATGCTGGCGGACATAGACACGGTGGAGAAAACGAAGGCTGTGTTGGACAAGTCTGTCCTATTTTACGGAGGCGGCATTAAAGACGCGGAAACGGCGGAAAGGTTCGGCCGCCATGCGGATGTCATTGTCGTAGGAAACGCGGTATATGAGGATTTCGATCAGGCGCTCCGAACGGTGGCGGCTGTAAAGGAAAAGTAGCCAAGCGGACGGATTTGATTTATGATAGAACATATGTTTGATAGGCGGTGAACGGATTTTGAATTACATTAGCAATCAATTATTAAGCGGATTAAACCCTGTTCAGCAGGAAGCGGTGAAGACGACAGACGGGCCGCTGCTTCTCATGGCGGGCGCGGGAAGCGGAAAAACACGCGTTTTGACGCACAGAATCGCATACTTAATGGCGGAAAAACACGTGGCCCCATGGAACATTCTGGCGATCACATTTACCAATAAAGCGGCCAGAGAAATGAAAGAACGGGTGGAGAGCATCCTCGGACCCGGTGCGGATGATATTTGGATATCCACATTCCACAGCATGTGCGTGCGGATTTTACGGCGGGATATTGACAGAATCGGGATCAACCGCAATTTCTCCATCCTTGATACGGCTGACCAGCTCTCCGTCATAAAAGGGATTTTGAAGGAGCGGAACATCGATCCGAAAAAATTCGACCCGAGAAGCATCCTCGGCTCCATCAGCAGCGCAAAAAATGAATTGATCGAACCTGAGGAATTCGCAAAAACGGCCGGGAGCTACTACGATCAAGTCACGAGTGACGTGTACACGGATTATCAGAAAAAACTGTTGAAAAACCAATCGCTCGATTTCGATGATTTAATCATGACAACGATTAAGCTTTTTGACCGTGTGCCTGAAGTGCTTGAATTTTACCAGCGCAAATTCCAATACATTCACGTGGATGAGTATCAGGATACGAACAGAGCGCAATATCTGCTTGTGAAGCAGCTTGCGGCGCGCCTGGAAAATATTTGCGTCGTCGGTGACTCCGACCAGTCGATCTACAGATGGCGCGGGGCGGACATCGCCAATATCCTTTCCTTTGAAAAGGATTACCCGAGCGCAAATGTCATTCTGCTCGAACAAAACTACCGCTCGACTAAGCGGATTCTAAACGCGGCGAATGAAGTCATCAAAAACAACTCAAACCGTAAGCCGAAAAAACTGTGGACGGAAAACGACGAAGGCATCAAGCTTTCTTATTACAGAGGTGACAATGAATTCGGCGAAGGACAATTTGTCGCCGGAAAAATTCATCAGCTCTGTTCGGGCAAGCGGAAGCTATCTGACATCGCGATTTTATACCGGACAAACGCCCAGTCGCGTGTTATAGAGGAAACGCTTCTGAAAGCCGGATTAAATTACAATATCGTCGGCGGAACCAAGTTCTACGACAGGAAAGAAATTAAAGATATTCTCGCGTACCTGCGCCTTGTCTCAAATCCAGACGATGACATCAGCTTCACGCGGATTGTCAATGTACCGAAGCGCGGCGTCGGCGCCACATCGCTTGAAAAAATTGCTTCTTACGCGGCGATGAACGGCATGTCGCTGTTTCAGGCGATTAAACAGGTTGATTTCATCGGTGTCAGCGCCAAAGCGGCCAACGCGCTCGACAGCTTCGGCACGATGATTGAACATCTGACGAATATGCAGGATTACCTGTCGATTACAGAGCTGACGGAAGAAATTCTTGATAAAACGGAATACAGAGAGATGCTGAAGGCGGAAAAATCAATCGAAGCCCAAAGCCGGTTGGAAAATATCGACGAGTTTCTTTCTGTTACGAAAAACTTTGAGCAAAAAAGCGAAGACAAAACATTAGTCGCGTTTCTGACAGATTTGGCGCTGATTGCGGATATTGACCAGCTCGACCAGAAAGAAGAGGAATCAGGCGGCAAGGATGCCGTGACGTTAATGACGCTGCACGCCGCAAAGGGCCTGGAATTCCCCGTTGTGTTCTTAATGGGCCTTGAAGAAGGCGTATTCCCGCACAGCCGCTCCCTGATGGAGGAAGCAGAGATGGAGGAAGAGCGCAGGCTCGCGTATGTAGGCATTACGAGAGCGGAAGAAGAGCTGTATTTAACCAATGCCAAAATGCGCACCTTATTCGGGCGTACCAATATGAATCCGGAATCGCGCTTTATTGGGGAAATACCTGAGGATTTATTGGAGAACCTAAATGAGAAGACAAACCCGCGGACGCAGCCGGGAAGAAAAATGCAGCAAAAACGCGGTCCCGTTTCCCGCCCTGTTTCCTACGCGAATAAAACAGGCGGCGACACACTCAGCTGGGCTGTCGGCGATAAAGCCGGCCATAAAAAATGGGGCACCGGCACGGTTGTCAGTGTAAAAGGGGAAGGCGAAAGCACGGAGCTTGATATCGCGTTCCCGAGCCCCGTCGGCGTCAAACGCCTCTTGGCAGCCTTTGCGCCGATTGAAAAGCAGTAACCTGAAGATGAAAGGAAGAACATGATGGACAAAGAAACAGCGAAACACCGGGCAGAAGGATTGCGCCGCACCATCGATCAGTATAGCTATGAATATTACACCTTAGATGAACCGAGCGTGCCGGATTCCGAGTACGACAGGCTGATGCAGGAGCTGATTGCCATAGAAGAAGAGCATCCGGATCTCAGAACGCCAGATTCGCCCACACAGCGGGTCGGGGGGGCCGTGCTGGAATCTTTTCAAAAAGTGCAGCACGGCACGCCGATGCTCAGTCTCGGCAATGCGTTTAACGATGATGATCTTCGTGATTTTGACCGCCGTGTCCGTCAGGCTGTCGGTGACGATGTCGCATACAATGTGGAGCTGAAAATAGACGGTCTTGCTGTTTCTCTCCGTTATGAAGATGGCTATTTCGTCAGAGGCGCGACAAGAGGAGACGGAACAACGGGCGAGGATATCACGGAGAATTTAAAAACGATCCGCAATATCCCGCTGAAAATGAAACGGAAGCTCTCCATCGAAGTGCGCGGCGAGGCTTTCATGCCGAAACAATCATTTGAAGCGCTTAATGAAGAGCGGCTGAAAAAAGAAGAAGAGCCATTCGCCAATCCGCGGAATGCAGCTGCCGGCTCACTCAGACAGCTTGATCCGAAAATTGCAGCGAAACGAAATCTCGACATCTTCGTCTACAGTATAGCGGAGCTTGACGAAATGGGTGTGGAAACACAAAGCCAAGGACTCGATTTTCTCGATGAAATCGGCTTCAAAACAAACCAGGAACGAAAAAAATGCACGACAATAGATGAAGTGATTGAAATGATCGAAGAGCTGCAGGCGAAACGAGCCGAGCTGCCGTATGAAATTGACGGCATTGTCATCAAGGTGGATTCGCTTGATCAGCAGGAGGAGCTCGGGTATACGGCAAAAAGCCCGCGCTGGGCGATTGCTTTTAAATTCCCGGCCGAGGAGGTCGTGACAAAGCTTCTCGACATCGAACTGAATGTCGGAAGAACGGGCGTCATTACGCCGACCGCCATCCTTGAACCGGTAAAAGTTGCAGGTACAACGGTCTCAAGGGCATCCCTTCATAACGAAGATTTAATTAAGGAAAAGGATATCCGCATTCTCGATAAAGTCGTCATCAAAAAAGCGGGCGATATCATTCCTGAGGTCGTCAATGTCTTAGTTGAACAGCGGACCGGAGAGGAAAAAGAATTCAATATGCCGACCGCCTGTCCGGAGTGTGAAAGTGAGCTTGTGCGCATCGAAGGAGAAGTCGCTTTACGCTGCATTAATCCCGAATGTCCGGCGCAAATCAGAGAGGGCCTGATTCACTTTGTCTCACGGAATGCGATGAATATTGACGGGCTTGGAGAACGGGTGATTACACAGCTTTTCCGGGAAGACCTCGTCCGCAATGTCGCTGATTTATATAAACTGACAAAGGAACAGGTCATTCAGCTCGAACGGATGGGAGAAAAATCAACGGACAATCTGATCAGCTCCATCCAAAAATCAAAAGAGAATTCTTTGGAACGCCTGCTGTTCGGCCTCGGCATCCGTTTTATAGGCGCAAAAGCAGCCAAAACGCTCGCCATGCATTTTGAAAGCCTGGAAAATCTGAAAAAAGCCACGGAAGAAGAGCTGCTTGCAGTGGATGAAATCGGTGAAAAAATGGCTGATGCAATCATCACCTATTTTCGCAAAGAAGAAATGCTCGAGCTTCTGAATGAACTGGAAGAGCTCGGTGTGAACACACTCTATAAAGGTCCGAAAAAAGTAAAAGCAGAGGACAGCGACTCTTATTTTGCCGGCAAGACCATCGTTTTGACAGGAAAGCTTGAAGAGCTGTCCAGAAATGACGCGAAAGCGCAAATCGAAGCGCTCGGCGGAAAGCTGACGGGATCTGTCAGCAAAAACACAGACTTAGTCATCGCCGGAGAAGCGGCGGGAAGCAAGCTGACAAAAGCGCAGGAATTAAACATCGAAGTATGGAATGAAGCACAGTTATTGGGAGAGCTAAAGAAATAAGAGGAGTGTTTTCTATTGAAAAAGATGTTGGCATTGGCGGCAACGGCAACCGCGGCAGTGTTTATGCTGTCGGCCTGCACGCCGAGTTTTGGGGGGAACAAAGAGGAAGAAATCACGCAAAAAACGGAAAAGTCCTCTGAAAAAGCGATTATACCGAAATATAATATCTCTGATTCCTACTATAAAATGGTGCTGCCGTTTAAAGCGGGAAAAGCCCGCGGCCTGACGGCTGACCGACTGAATACGAGACTCGATATCGATGAATTCGAAACAGGGCTGATGCGCCTCGCCCAGGATACCATCCCGACTGATGATTACCTTTATCAGGAAGGCCAGTATTTGGATGAAGACACGGTATTAAACTGGCTTGACCGCAAAAAAGAAGGCAGCGATCTGAAAAAGGCGAAAAAGGCTGATGCCAATTTCGAAAATCTCGGCTTAAACCCAGTCCTGCCAAGCTCAGGTTCGGCAAAATCGAAAAATGAAAGCAACCCGATTTATTTAGCGTCTATGCTGGAGCAGGACTACTTAGTGAGAAAAGATAAAAATTCCATTCAGCTTGGCGGCGTCATGATCGGCCTGGCTCTCAACTCTGTGTACTATTACCGCGAAAACACAGGCGATCCGCAGCAAGAAGTAGAGCTTGACGACAAAACGATCCGCAGCCACGGGGAACAAATTGCTCAGGAAGTCATTAACCGTCTTCGCAAAATGGATAATCTGAAAAACGTACCGATTACCATCGCCCTTTATAAACAAGCGCCCAAAACATCAATCGTACCGGGGAATTACATTGCAAAAACCGAAGTCAAAGCTGGCTCATCCACGATTTCAAGCTGGGATAATGTCAAAGAAAAGTATGTTTTCTATCCGGCGGACACAGCGACAGCACAGAAATACCCTGACGATTCTGAGGTGTTTAAACGTTTCAAAAATGCCATTGACAGCTACTTCCCGAACTACACCGGGGTGGTCGGAACGGCAATGTATGAAAATGATGAAATGAGAAAAATGAAAATTGAAATTCCGATGCAATTTTACGGAAAAAGCGAAGTGATCGCCTTCACCCAATACTTAACGGGCGAGCTGATGGATTATTATTCAAAAGGCTCAGTCGATGTCGAAATCAACATTACCTCATCAGACGGCCAAGAAGCGCTTATCGTCCGCAATGCAGGCGACAAAGAACCGACCGTCCATATTTACGATTAACACAGATGCCCTTGTTCATTTATTATGAACAGGGGTTTTTTTATAGTAAATATAACAACCAAGTTACATTTGTAAATACTGTTGGAGAGGGTATTTTTTTATGTTATGATGCGGGTAATCGGATAGTTAGAAACGAGTAGAAAATATGAAAAATAAATCCTTTTATTTTGTGTTCTGATTTTATAAAAATCATAATATATGGTTTGGTTCCTTCTTTTTTATCTCATGTTGCAAAAGCCACACCATAAGGGAACTTTTAAAATATATGACGAGGGTGAATCAGCATGCATAAAGATATAAAAGCCATTTATGATGAGGATAAAGTGCTGGCCGAAGCCGGCGAGATATATGGTTTTACAAAAGATCAGGCCCAGTTTTTGGCGGACGCGGAAAACTATGTATACGAAATAATAAAAGAAAATGAACCTTATATTTTGAAAATTACGCATACGATCCGCAGAACGCCTGAATATATTCTCGGGGAAATGGACTGGCTTCACCATTTGGCGAAGGAAGGGCTTTCTGTAGCGAAGCCGATCTCTTCATTAAGAGAAAATGTTGTGGGGGAAGTGCCGGATGGAAAAGGCGGGGCGTTTTTATTGAGAGCCTATGAAAAAGCGCCCGGTCATAAAGCAGAGGAATCAGACTGGAACGGGACTCTGTTTTATGAGCTTGGAAAGTATACGGGAAAGATGCACCGTCTGACAAAAAGCTACCGTCTGAGCAATCCAAGATTCAAAAGACAAGAGTGGGATGAAGAGGAGCAGCTGAAACTGAGAAAATATGTGCCGGATGATCAGCATCTCGTATTTGAGCGGGCGGATGCTTTAATGGAGGAACTGCGCCAATTGCCGAAGAACCCGGAAAACTACGGCCTTGTGCATGGCGATTTGCACCACGGCAATTTCAACTGGGACAATGGGAAAATCACTACATTTGATTTTGATGATATCGGCTACAATTGGTTTGTGAATGATATCAGTATTTTGCTCTACAACATTTTATGGTACCCGGTTATTCCGTATGAAGATAAGGCTGCTTTTACTGAGGAGTTTATGACTCATTTTATGAAGGGATACAGAGAGGAAAATGATCTTGACCCTTCTTGGCTTGAAAAAATACCGGTTTTTCTCCGTCTGCGCCATATGCTGATTTACGGTTTATTGCATCAGGCATTTGATCTTGATTCACTTGGGGATGAAGAGCGTCGGATGCTTGAAGGTTTCAGAAACGATATAGAAAAACAAACACCGATTACTGAATTCAATTTCTCTGCCTTAGTATAAGAGAAAGCGCCGGCTGACATCAGGCCGGCGTTGTGTTGCAATCTAAACAAAGGTCTCCAGGATGTTACATCCTGAAGACCTTTATAACGTATCGCACTTCACCCCGACGACACCTTGAATCGCTTTAATATCATAATATACGTCCGTGGTGTAACGGTTTTTATGGACTCTGATTTTCACTTCCATAATCGGAAATTCCTTTTCATGCAGATCATCAATCCGGACGGAGTGGATACGGATCTGTTTGCTTTTCATTTCCTTTAAAATCTCGGTCATTTTATCTTTGTCAGAAAGAGACATCCTCACGCGGATATCTTTTTCCTGCAAGCGGTCGGGGCCGATTTTTCTGATGAACCACGGCAGAAATTCAACGCTGATCAGGATGAACAAGAGGCTCGCGAATGCTTCTTTATAAAAGCCGGCTCCCGTTGCCAGACCAAGCCCGGCCGCGCCCCAGATTATGGCGGATGTCGTCAGCCCGGAAATGACATCATTGCTTTTGCGCAGAATCACGCCCGCGCCGATAAAACCGACACCGGAAATGATTTGGGCGGGAAGGCGGAGCGGGTCCATCATGATACGGTAATATTTTGGGAAATGATATGCCGCATTAATGCTGACAATCGTCAGCATACAAGAGCTGACGGCGATGACAATGCAGGTTTTCAGTCCGAGCGGTTTATTCTTTAATTCGCGCTCAAGCCCGATAATCATGCCGATCAGCGTGGCAATGCCCAGCTTTAATAAAATGTCTGGATCGATAGGCCAGCTCAATTCCACAGCACCTCCACATTTTGCTTATAGTAAATTGATATGATTTTCTCACAGTATTTATAGCAGGACAAGAGCTGAAGAAAAAAGCCGTCAGGGATAAATTCTGACGGCTTTTGCTTATTTTTTGCTTTTTAAAAGTGTTTCCATCCGGCTGAACAGCTGATAAGAAGCATCCGCCGGTTTTTTGGTTAAAAGACTGACAGTGATACCTGCAATCAAACTGAGGAAGAACCCCGGGATGATTTCATATACGCCGGTTGAAACGGCAAGGCCCGTCGTAATCCAGATTAAAACGGCCGCGGCTCCGGTAATCATCGCCGCAAGCGCTCCCCATTCATTCATCCGTTTCCAGTACAGACTGAGCAGAAGCGCGGGCCCGATGGCCGAACCGAAGCCTGCCCACGCATATCCGACCAGGTCAAGAATCGTGCTGTTCGGATTTAGGGAAAGAAAGATAGCAATGACGGCCACGATCAATACCGACATGCGGCCGATCATGACCAATTCTTTATCGCTCGCTTCCCGTCTGAAAAAGGCGCGGTATAAATCTTCCGTAATGGCGCTTGCCGTTACTAAAAGCTGCGAGGAGATGGAACTCATAATCGCCGCTAAAATCGCTGACAATAAGAAGCCCGTAATCAGCGGATGGAACAGTATTTTAGAAAATATAATGAAAATCGTTTCCGGATCTTTTACGGCAACTCCGAAGTGATGAGAATACGCAACACCTATGATCCCCGTCAGCAATGAACCGAGAACGGAAATAACCATCCAGCTCATGCCGATTCTGCGGGCCGGTTTTAAATCCTTCACTTCTTTGATCGCCATAAATCGCACGATGATATGAGGCTGGCCGTAGTAGCCGAGTCCCCATGCCAAATAAGAAATAATGCTAATGACGCTCGCGCCTTTAAAGATATCCAATAGCTTCGGATCTACGGCGTTGATCGAATCAATCGTCGTTGAAACGCTCCCGAGCTGGGTAAAAGCAACGATCGGCACAAGCACTAATGCCGCAAACATGATCGCTCCCTGTACAAAGTCAGTCAGACTGACAGCGAGAAAACCGCCAAACAGCGTGTAAAGCACAACAACACCGGCCGTTAAGAACAGACCGAATTTGTAGTCGGCGCCAAATGCTGATTCAAACAATCTGCCTCCGGATACCATTCCGGACGATGTGTACAGTGTGAAAAAGACCATAATAATCACGGCGGAAACAATTTTCAGCAATGATGACGAATGGCGGAACCGTTTATCAAAGAAGTCAGGAATCGTAATCGCATCGTCCGCCACTTCCGTGTAAGCGCGAAGCCTCGGAGCAAGCAGCAGATAGTTTGAATATGCGCCGATTGTCAATCCGAGCGCCAGCCATAAGGTAGATAATCCCGTTGCGAACATTGCGCCGGGAACCCCCATCAGCATCCATGCACTCATATCAGCGGCCCCTGCAGACAGCGCCGTTACGAACGGTCCGAGTCCTCTTCCGCCCAGCATATAGTCATTGATATTCGTCGTTTTTCTAAAAGCGTACCAGCCGATTAACAGCATGGCAGCAAAGTAAATTCCTAAAGATATAATTAATTCAATACTCACGTTTCTGGACCCTCTCTTCTTTCCTGTTAATTTTGACATCACCTCTGCATTTTGATAGTGCCGGAACAAGCGCCGGCGGTAAGCCTTTTGCCATTATTACATGCGGCTCGCACGATTTCGTGCAGGCTATGGTTACTAAACCTAACAAAGTATCCCCGATCAATCAACTGCTGAAACCTCGCCTATTCAGGGGGAAATCCGCCGTCAACCTAGAACAGCTTAAAGATGAAAACGCTGTCAATAATTTATAAAAGTAAAAATTTTCTGACATATATTTCGTTTCTCTTTCGCCTCGTTTTAGGATAAAATAGAGAAGGTTTCATCATGGCTTAGAAGGCGGCGTTCTGTTGCTTTAGAGGGCTTGTTTTTGATATGATCAGTATTATATGACGAAACGGAGAATTATGCGGAGGTGGATCTTATGTCACGAATTTCTATAGAAGAAGTAAAGCATGTTGCTCATTTGGCGAGACTTGCCATTACGGATGAAGAAGCTGAAATGTTCACTGAACAGCTTGACAGCATCATCTCGTTTGCCGAGGAGCTGAATGAAGTGGATACGGATAACGTGGAGCCGACGACTCACGTGCTGAAAATGAAAAACGTAATGAGAGAAGATGAAGCGGGTAAAGGCCTTCCGATCGAGGATGTTATGAAAAATGCTCCCGATCATAAAGACGGCTATGTTCGTGTGCCATCAATTCTGGATTAAAGGAGGGAGACAGTATGTCATTATTTGATCACAAAATCACAGAACTGAAACAAATGATACATAAAAAAGAGATCAAAATTTCTGATCTTGTTGATGAATCTTACAAACGGATCGCATCCGTAGATGATAAGGTTCAGGCGTTTTTGCAGCTTGATGAAGAAAAAGCGCGCGCTTACGCAAAAGAGCTCGATGAAGCGGTGGACGGCCGTTCTGAACACGGCCTTCTGTTCGGAATGCCGATCGGCGTCAAAGACAATATCGTGACAAAAGGGCTTCGCACGACATGTTCAAGCAAAATTCTTGAAAACTTTGATCCTATTTACGATGCGACGGTTGTCGAGCGCCTTCAGGCTGCTGAAGCTGTCACAATCGGAAAGCTGAACATGGACGAATTCGCGATGGGGTCTTCAACCGAAAACTCCGCGTACAAAGCCACGAAAAACCCTTGGAATCTGGATACGGTTCCCGGCGGTTCAAGCGGCGGCTCCGCGGCTGCGGTTGCAGCGGGAGAAGTGCCGTTTTCACTCGGATCTGACACGGGCGGCTCCATCCGCCAGCCGGCTTCATTCTGCGGCGTTGTCGGATTAAAGCCTACATACGGACGCGTGTCACGTTACGGTTTAGTTGCCTTTGCCTCTTCATTAGACCAAATCGGCCCGATCACAAGAACGGTAGAAGACAACGCATTTTTGCTTCAAGCGATTGCAGGCGCTGACAAAATGGATGCGACAAGCGCCAATGTGGATGTGCCTGACTTTCTTTCTTCATTAACGGGCGATATTAAAGGCTTAAAAATTGCCGTTCCGAAAGAATATCTCGGCGAAGGCGTCGGCAAAGAAGCGAAGGAATCCGTTCTTGCCGCTTTGAAGGTGCTTGAGGGTCTCGGCGCAACATGGGAAGAAGTATCTCTTCCGCACAGTAAATACGCCCTTGCGACGTATTACCTGCTGTCCTCTTCAGAAGCGTCTGCGAACCTTGCACGCTTTGACGGCATCCGCTACGGATACCGCACGGACAATGCGGACAACCTGATCGACCTGTATAAACAAACACGCTCAGAAGGCTTCGGCAACGAAGTGAAACGCCGTATTATGCTCGGCACATTCGCTCTCAGCTCAGGCTACTATGACGCGTACTACAAAAAAGCGCAAAAAGTGCGCACGCTCATTAAAAAAGACTTTGAAGACGTATTTGAGAAATATGACGTCATCGTCGGGCCGACAACGCCGACACCGGCATTTAAAATCGGCGAGAAAACAAGCGATCCGCTGACAATGTACGCCAACGATATTTTAACGATCCCTGTCAACCTTGCGGGCGTACCGGGAATCAGCGTGCCGTGCGGATTTACGGACGGACTGCCGCTCGGGCTGCAAATCATCGGAAAACACTTCGATGAAGGCACTGTGTACCGTGTCGCTCATGCGTTTGAACAGGCAACAGACCATCATAAAGCAAAACCTGAACTGTAAGGGGTGAAATGAAGTGAACTTTGAAACGGTAATCGGACTAGAAGTCCATGTGGAGTTAAAAACGAAATCTAAAATTTTCTCAAGCTCTCCGACGCCATTCGGCGCGGATGCAAATACCCAAACGAGCGTTATCGACCTCGGTTACCCGGGCGTATTGCCCGTGTTAAACAAAGAGGCAGTCGAATTCGCGATGAAAGCCGCTATGGCCCTAAACTGCGAAATCGCGACGGATACGAAGTTTGACCGTAAAAACTATTTCTATCCGGATAACCCGAAGGCGTATCAAATTTCTCAATTCGACAAGCCGATCGGCGAAAACGGCTGGATTGAAATTGAAGTCGGCGGAAAAACGAAAAAAATCGGCATCACACGTCTTCACCTTGAGGAAGATGCGGGAAAACTGACGCATACAGGCGACGGCTATTCCCTCGTTGACTTCAACCGCCAAGGCACGCCGCTGGTCGAAATCGTGTCTGAGCCGGATATCCGCACACCGGAGGAAGCATACGCATACCTTGAAAAACTGAAATCAATTATTCAGTACACAGGCGTTTCTGACTGTAAAATGGAAGAAGGATCGCTGCGCTGTGACGCCAACATTTCCCTCCGCCCGATCGGCCAAGAGAAATTCGGCACAAAAACAGAGCTGAAAAACTTGAACTCCTTCGCGTTCGTGCAAAAAGGCCTTGAGCATGAAGAAAAACGCCAGGAGCAGGTTCTCCTTTCCGGCGGAATCATCCAGCAGGAAACACGCCGTTATGATGAAGCAACGAAAAAAACCATTCTTATGCGTATTAAAGAAGGGTCAGACGACTACCGCTACTTCCCAGAGCCGGATCTTGTCGAGCTTTACATCGATGACGAATGGAAAGAGCGGGTAAAGGCCAGCATTCCTGAGCTTCCGGATGAACGCCGCAAGCGTTATATCGAAGAGCTCGGACTGCCTGCATATGATGCCATGGTATTGACGCTTACAAAAGAAATGGCTGACTTCTTCGAAGAAACAGTCAAAAAAGGCGCCGAAGCAAAGCAGGCATCAAACTGGCTCATGGGTGAAGTGTCAGCCTATCTGAACGCTGAGCAAAAAGAGCTTTCTGATGTGGCGCTGACGCCTGAAGGCCTTGCCGGCATGATTCAATTGATTGAAAAAGGAACCATTTCTTCTAAAATCGCGAAGAAGGTCTTCAAAGAATTAATTGAAAAAGGCGGCGACGCTGAAAAAATTGTCAAAGAAAAAGGCCTCGTGCAGATTTCTGACGAAAGCGTGCTTCTCAAGCTGGTCACAGAAGCGCTTGACGGCAACCCTCAGTCCATCGAGGACTTCAAAAACGGGAAAGACCGCGCGATCGGCTTCCTTGTCGGGCAGATTATGAAAGCCTCAAAAGGACAAGCCAACCCGCCGATGGTGAACAAGATTTTACTTGAAGAAATCAAGAAACGATAAAAAAGCAGCCGCCTGTCCGAAGGCGCTGCTGACATTGAGACCGGAAAAGCTCCGGTCTCTTTTTATATAATCACTAGCTGAAATACGCTTCAATAGAGGAACGCAATGTCTCAATTTGATCATTGCCGCTGCCGGCTAAATTGGAAAGCATTCCTTTAATAATCGGTTTGCGGGGCTCCTCCTTAGCGCATTCTTCTTCAATCACCTCAAGCGACACGATGACATCCTCAGGCAATCCATGCTGCCCTTTTGCCTTTCGTATTTCCTTTAACAGCTCTTCTATATGCGGCGGAGGCTGGATGAAAATGTCCTCGGGCAGCAGCGGATCGGGATTCTCCTCAATCAGGCCCGTCACAAGGTCATCAATCCTTTTGATCAGAAATTCCGCCACCTGTTCCGTCTGAAACGCCATGTTCTCATTAAAAATCAAGAAATGAATATAGGAGCTCACAATCCCTTGCGCCATAACGGATGCGTCCGCTAAAAACGGTGTGATGCTTTCTCCGTAAGACGACAGCAAAGCCTCCCGATAGAGCCTGTTAAATTGAATATTTGCCTCATGAAAGGATTGTTTTACTTTTTGGTTTTCAGGAATAACCTTCTCACTCAATAAGAGAATGATAAAGTCCTTATGCTCCAAGAATTCCTGGAATTGATAGGCAATCTGTTTTTTGAAAATCTCCTTAGGCGGTTTAGTTTGATTTTCTGCTTTAATTTTCTTTACTTCTTCCATAGACATGGCGATGTAATATTCACATGCTGACAAAAGAAGGGCTTCTTTCGATTTAAAATGGAGATAAAAAGCTCCTTTTGATATTCCGCATTCAACAGCGATTTCCTGAATGGTTGTGGAAGAAAATCCTTTTTTGGCAAATAAACGGATGCCGGTTTTTATGATTTTCTCTTTTTTTTCGTTCATGACGTGCTTCCCCTTAATCTTTCAAAAATTTAGAAAAATTTACTGGCTTTTTGTTGACGATGTTGAGTTATACCGTTTAGTATTATATAGAATGACCAGTCAGTCAATAACAAATAACGGAGGATACGATGAACCACATTATTAACTTTGTACTGAAGAACAAATTCGCGGTTTGGCTGATGACGATTATCGTTACTATAGCTGGGCTGTATGCCGGTCTGAATATGAAGCAGGAATCCATACCTGACGTAAACATGCCCTACCTCTCAGTAAATACGACTTATCCCGGAGCCGCTCCGAGTCAAGTTGCGGATGAAGTGACGAAACCGATTGAACAGGCCGTGCAAAATTTAGAAGGCGTGAGCGTAGTATCGTCCACTTCCTCTGAAAACGTATCATCGGTCATGATTGAATATGATTATGAGAAAGATATGGACAAGGCAAAAACCGAGGTCTCTGAAGCATTGGATAATGTCAGCCTTCCTGATGACGCAAAGAAACCTGATATTTCCCGCTTCAGCGTGAATTCCTTCCCGATTTTGACGCTCAGTGTGACAAGTGATAAGAGCTCGCTTGAAGATCTGACTAAAAACGTGGAAAACACTCTTGTCCCTAAACTCGAAGGAATCCAAGGCGTTGCCTCTGTACAAGTTTCAGGACAGCAGGAAGAGCAAGTGGAATTCTCTTTCAAAGACAAAAAAATGAAAGAGTACGGACTTGATGAAGATACAGTCAAGAAAGTGATCCAAGGCTCTGACGTCAACACGCCGCTTGGGCTGTACACGTTCGGCAACAAAGAAAAATCAGTTGTCGTCAACGGCGATATTACGTCAATTAAAGATTTAAAAGATATGAGAATTCCGGTCACGTCAGCAGCCGGCTCAGCAAGCAGCGCGGCATCAGGCGCAAGCGCATCGTCTGCAGCAGGCGCGCAGGCAGCACAGCAGACGCAGCAAAGCGCGGGCACAGAGGTGCCGACAGTTAAGCTTTCTGACATTGCGGATATTAAAGACGTGAAAAAAGCAGAATCCATTTCCCGGACAAACGGAAAAGACAGCATCGGCATCAACATCGTAAAAGCCAATGACGCCAACACGGTAGAAGTGGCCGATGCGATTAAAGATGAACTGAATCAATACAAAAAGGACCATAAAGGGTTCAAGTACAGTTCGACTCTTGATATGGCAGAGCCGATTACAGAGTCAGTGGATACGATGTTAAGCAAAGCGATTTTCGGCGCGATCTTTGCGGTCGTGATCATTCTCTTATTCTTAAGAGATATTAAATCAACGATGATTTCTATCGTTTCCATCCCGCTGTCACTGCTGATTGCGCTTCTCGTGCTGAATCAGCTTGATGTCACCTTAAACATTATGACGCTCGGTGCGATGACGGTCGCCATCGGACGGGTGGTCGATGACTCCATTGTCGTCATTGAAAATATTTACCGCCGCATGAGGCTGAAAGATGAACCTTTACGCGGGAAGCAATTGGTTCGTGAAGCGACGAAGGAAATGTTTAAACCGATCATGTCTTCAACGATCGTAACCATTGCCGTATTCCTGCCGCTTGCCATGGTCGGCGGACAGATCGGACAATTGTTTATGCCGTTTGCATTAACCATCGTCTTTGCGCTTGCGGCATCACTTTTGATTTCGATCACATTGGTGCCGATGCTGGCGCACAGCTTATTCAAAAAATCGCTCTCAGGCGCGCCTGTTAAAGCAAAAGAGCATAAGCCGGGCAGATTGGCCAATTTCTATAAAAAAGTGCTGAATTGGTCTTTAAGCCATAAATGGATTACATCCATTGTCGCGGTTCTGATGCTTGTCGGAAGTTTGTTCCTCGTACCGCTGATCGGCGCGAGCTATCTGCCGTCAGGAGCAGACAAAACGATAATGCTCACATATACGCCTGAACCGGGCGAAACGAAAAGCGAAGCGGAAAAAGCTGCGCAAAAAGCTGAAGACTTGCTGCTGAAACGTAAACATGTCGACACGGTTCAATATTCATTAGGTTCGCAAAGCCCGCTCGGCGGCAGCTCAAACGGCGCATTGTTCTACGTGAAATACGAGGAAGACACGCCTGATTTTGACAAAGAAAAAGACAATATCTTAAATGAAATCAAAAAAACATCCAGCCGCGGCGAATGGAAAACACAAAATTTCAGTTCGTCTGGCAACAACAATGAATTGACGTATTACGTTTACGGAGATTCAGAGTCTGATATTAAAGGCACGGTCAAAGACATCGAAGACATCATGAAAAAGCGGAAGGATCTGAAAGGCGTAAATTCAGGCCTTTCCAGCACATATGATGAGTACACATTCGTTGCTGACCAGGAGAAACTCAGCAAGCTCGGCTTAACGGCTTCGCAAATCTCCCAAGCTCTCATGTCACAAACGTCACAGTCGCCTTTAACAATGGTGAAGAAAGACGGAAAAGAGCTTGACGTCAACATTCAGACTGAAAAAGACCAGTATAAGAGTGTGAAAGAATTAGAGGATAAAACCATCACATCGCCTGCAGGCCAAGAAGTAAAAATCGGCGAGGTAGCGAAAGTGAAAAACGGCTCGACATCAGATACAGTGTCCAGACGCGATGGAAAGTTATATGCTGACATAACAGCAGAAGTCGCATCTGACAATGTAACGAAAGTGTCAGCGGCCGTACAAAAGAAAGTTGATAAATTGGATTTGCCGGATAATGTATCGATCGATACCAGCGGTGTATCCGCAGATATCGCGGATTCCTTTACGAAACTCGGTTTAGCAATGCTTGCCGCAGTTGCGATCGTATATCTTGTTCTTGTGATTACATTCGGCGGAGCATTAGCGCCGTTTGCGATTCTGTTCTCGCTTCCGTTTACGGTCATCGGCGCATTAGTCGGACTGTATGTATCGGGAGAGACGGTCAGTCTGAACGCCATGATCGGTATGCTCATGCTGATCGGAATCGTCGTCACAAATGCGATTGTCTTAATTGACCGCGTCATCCATAAAGAAGCGGAAGGCATATCGACGAGAGAAGCGCTCCTTGAAGCCGGCTCTACGAGATTGCGTCCGATTCTGATGACGGCGATTGCGACAATCGGCGCCCTGCTTCCATTGGCATTGGGCTTTGAAGGCGGAAGCCAGGTTATCTCCAAAGGACTCGGTGTCACCGTTATCGGCGGTTTAATCAGTTCGACCTTGCTTACCCTTCTGATTGTGCCGATCGTATATGAAGTATTGGCGAAATTCCGTAAGAAAAAACCTGGAACTGAAGAAGAGTAAAACAGCGGGCCTTGGCTCCTTAAACGGAGCCGGGGCCTTTTTTTTCTTTTGCCAAATCCTGTACATATTGTTGCGATTTTCTCAACTCATAGTATAATTAAAGGTTGTTAGTGTTAATAATGGATCGGATACTCTTAAGTAGGATGATGAGATAATGAAACGTGCACGCATAATATATAATCCAACTTCTGGCCGGGAGCTTTTTAAGAAAAATCTTGCCCAGGTCCTGCAAAAATTTGAACAAGCCGGTTATGAAACCTCCACCCATGCCACCACATGCGCCGGAGACGCGACTCATGCCGCAAAAGAAGCCGCATTGCGGGAATTTGACCTGATTATCGCCGCCGGCGGAGACGGAACGATTAATGAAGTCGTTAACGGACTCGCGCCTTTAGACAGCCGCCCGACACTCGGCATTATCCCGGTGGGCACGACAAATGACTTCGCCAGAGCGCTCGGCATCCCGAGAGAGAACATATTGAACGCCGCTGACACCGTCATTAACGGCGTCGCCCGCCCGATTGACATCGGCCAGGTCAACGGACAATATTTTATTAATATTGCCGGCGGGGGCCGCTTAACGGAGCTGACATATGATGTGCCAAGCAAACTGAAAACAATGCTCGGCCAGCTTGCTTATTATTTAAAAGGAATGGAAATGCTGCCTTCCCTCCGTCCGACAGAGGTCGAGATTGAATATGACGGCAAGCTGTTCCAAGGCGAAATCATGCTGTTTTTAGTGACGCTGACCAACTCGGTCGGCGGATTTGAGAAGCTTGCCCCTGATTCCAGTCTGAATGACGGCATGTTTGATTTAATTATTTTGAAGAAAGCCAATCTCGCTGAATTTATCAGAGTCGCGAGCATGGCGCTCAGAGGCGATCATATTAACGATCAGCACATTATTTACACAAAAGCGAACCGCGTGAAAGTCAATGTATCAGAAAAAATGCAGCTGAACCTGGACGGCGAGTACGGCGGCATGCTGCCGGGCGAATTCGTGAATCTGTACCGCCACATTCACGTCATCATGTCGAAGGAAAAAGCGGAACAGCTGGATGATTAAAAAAACTTGGCCCTGCACGGCCAAGTTTTTCTTGCTTAACAGAAGAGGTGAACAAACATGAAAATCAAACCGCCAGTGGAAAAAAACGAATACTATGATGTCGTCTTCGAAGACTTGACACACGAAGGAGCAGGCGTCGCCAAAGTCGAAGGATTCCCGATCTTCGTCCCGAACGCCCTCCCGGAAGAAAAAGCCCAAATCAAAGTGACACGCGTCAAAAAAGGCTTCGCTTTCGGACGCCTCATGGAGCTGAAAGAAGAAAGCCCGCACAGAACGGACGCCCCGTGCCCGATCTACAAGCAATGCGGCGGCTGCCAGCTTCAGCATATGACTTACGAAGGCCAGCTGCTGTTTAAACAAAAACAAGTAAAAGATGTACTCGAGAGAATCGGAAAACTCGACCTCTCAAATGTCACCGTCCACCCGACCCTCGGCATGGAAGACCCGTGGAACTACAGAAACAAAGCCCAAGTCCCGGTCGGAGAAAGAGAAGGCGGACTCGTCGCAGGATTCTATCAGCAAAGAAGCCATGACATCATCGACATGAGCGCCTGCCTGATCCAGCAATCCAAAAACGACGAAGCCGTCCAAGCGGTCAAAGACATCTGCGGGACATACGGCATTAAAGCGTACAGTGAAGAACGCCACAAAGGCTGGCTCCGCCACATCATGGTCAGATACGGCGTGGTCACGGGCGAAATGATGATCGTCTTCATCACAAGAACAAACGACTTCCCGCACAAGGCGAAGATCATCGAAGACATCACCGCCAAATTCCCGCACGTCAAATCAATCGTGCAAAACATCAACCCGAAAAAAACAAACGTCATTTTCGGAGACGAAACGAACGTCATCTGGGGCGAAGAATACATCTACGACCTCATCGGAGACGTCAAATTCGCCATCTCCGCCAGATCGTTCTATCAGGTCAACCCAGAGCAAACCAAAGTGCTGTACGACAAAGCGCTCGAATACGCCGAGCTGCAAGGAGAAGAAACCGTCATCGACGCCTACTGCGGCATCGGAACCATTTCTCTCTTCTTGGCGAAGCAGGCGAAGAAAGTATACGGCGTTGAAATCGTGCCGGAAGCAATTGAGGATGCGAAACGTAATGCCGAACTAAACGGCATCACAAACGCGGAATTCGCGGTCGGAGAAGCGGAAACCGTCATTCCAAAATGGTATGAAGAAGGCATCACGGCCGACACGCTAGTCGTCGATCCGCCAAGAAAAGGCTGCGACGAAGCGCTCCTGCGGACGATTGTGGAGATGAAACCGAAGCGGGTGGTGTACGTGTCCTGTAACCCTGGCACGCTTGCGAGAGACCTGCGGGTGCTTGAGGATGGCGGGTATCAGACGCTCGAAGTGCAGCCAGTGGATATGTTTCCGCATACGAATCATGTGGAGTGTGTGGCGTTGATAAAATTAATTAAATAAGAAGCAGATGGGTTCGAGAACCGATAAAAAATTCTCGGACTTCATCTGCTTTTATTTCAATTGTCTCAATAAAGCGGTGAAGTATTTCTGGAGTTAATTCTTGAAATTAAATAACAGTATCTAACTGTTATTTAATTTGATCGAATGCTAGTTCATCGTTATTGGTTTCAAGAGAAGATTTCAATTGCTCGCTTTTAGAATTGATACTGTCCGTGTGGTCATAGATATCGCTGACACTCCATCATAATCTGCTTTGGATATTTTTTCATCAATAAACTATTGTTTGAGCCGATTTAATTCCTTCTCAAAGATTCTAAGTTGCTTTTCTGAATTCTTTTTCTGTTGATTAGATTGCTTTCAAGAATATGCAAAATTAAAGTCAGCTTCTTTAATTAAAAGATTCCACATGCCTTTACACCATGTTTGTTGTAGTTTCCGCATATATAGCTCTTACTGTTCTATTTATAGTGCATCTACGTCCACAATCTTCACAGTAGGATGTATTTGTAAACAGAGGCGTTTCTGCCTGAGGACGTGTTTTTTCTACTCTTGATCAATTGCTGAATGGCTTCAAAATCGTTTTTCAATATAATTGCCTCATGTGTATGGGGGACAATAATAAGCTTTTCTATATAAACTTGGTCTCGATTTTTATTTGTAAAACTTCTAGTCGTGGCCCGTCCTTGAACTAAATCACCGGTATAATGTGGATTTTCGAGAATTTTCCTAATGGAAGAGCCATGCCACTTATCACTAGCGTTTTTCTTTCCAGCTACTTGTCCAGGTGAAGGGAATCCTTCTTCATATAATTCCCTTGCAATGTGATAAAGCACTTACCTGAAAGATAGTCCCTAAAGATACGTCTATCGATGTTTGGTGTTTCATCAGAGCTTATCCGAAGTTTCCTATCTTCTAAATTGTAACCATAAGGAGGATCTTTGAATAATCCCTTTTGTGCACTGCTCCTTAAGGTTGCTCTGACTCGCTCACTTTTACTTTGTGATTCCTGTTCATACATCCAGGCATAAATACCAAACATTTGCCCATTACCTTCTAATGTGTTTATGGCATTATCTAAGGTAATGATATGGATCTTGCTTTGTTCAGCAATATCACGAATCTCATAGGATAGGCGACCATTACGTGCCAAACATGAAAGTTCTTTAGCCAGTATCACATCGAATTTCTTAGCTCTTGCATCGGCTATTAATTGTTGTAACTGTTGACGCTTTTCTGTCTTAGCTCATTCAGGTTTTAATGATCTACTGTTTAGTACTAATGAAAAGGATATTTTCCCTATAAGTTGAAGGGAACATGTTAAAATTTAAATAGTGAAACAAGCCTACTTTTTCGTTGAGTTCCAAATAGAATAAGACTAAAATAAGAATTAAGTAAGATTTATCTTAGAGGTGAAATCTGTGGAATTGAAGTTGTTCTACCGTACGCAGAGAGATTTAGCTGTTGATTTAAACAAGATAGTTGATTCCTATTGGCGGGAAGAGATAAAAGAAAATGAGCTAATAGATGGAATTAAGAATTTATATGAAAATAATCGAGAAAAATTAATTAAGGACAATCAGTTTACAAAAGTAGTCCAGCAGCAATGTGGGAAAAGACGCTTGGCTGTGGTAGGAAAAGTATTGGATATTAAGTAGGAAGCAAGTCTTGTCTGAAAGGTTTGATTACATGACAATGGATTTAGGATATTCTTCAAGTTTAAATGGGGCGTCCTTTTTACTTTTTGAGTTAAAACAGGTTGTAAAGTTGAAACAACAGGGCTTAGCCAAAGATGAAATAAGAAAAAAAGTAAAAGAAGAAAATCTGTTTCAATTTAATAACCAAGGAAGAATCAATAGAGCACTGCCATCCGTTATGAAAAGGGCAGAAGTTATTGATGAAACGCTTGCTGCTTTATTTTTGGAAGGGTCTATTGAAACTGGGAAAACCCTTAACCTATATGCCATTATGAAGACTGATTTACTGTTCTTCGAATTCATGGATGAGGTAATAGGGGAAAAGCTACATAATAATGATTACCTCCTAGAGAAGAAGGACATTAATCTCTTCTTTTCTTCTAAAGCGGAGCAAAGTGAAAAAGTAGCTAGTTGGAGTAATATTAATGTTGAAAAGTTAAAACGTGCCTACATCCAAGTATTGTATGAAGGCGGTATTTTAAGAAACAGGAAGAGTAAAGAATTAAATAGGCTAATTATTGATGAACCGATAAAAAATTATCTTGCTCAAATTGGCGATTCTCGTTATATACATGCTATGGGTGAGTAGGAGGTGACAGAATGAGTAACTTGAAAGCTAGGGCTGATAAAATTATTGATAAAATTAAAGAAGATAAATTTATTGAAGGCCGTGGTTTGGGCAACGAAATTAGTTTTTATGTGTTTGACTACGAACCGAATCAGGAGCTTTATATCAGAGACTACGTTAAACGGATCAAAAGACAATTGAACTATGAAGGATCAAATCGAAGAGTAATCGAGTTTGATTTGTACAAGATGCTCATTGATATTACAAAGGAAAAAAGGATTTTTGATCGTATTTTTGAAATGGAAGAACGTCAAGGCAGAGAAGCATTGTTTAAAGCGATGACAACATTTGCTAAGGCTGAGGTGTTTCTAAGTAAAATTAAGGAACAAGTGGATGACTATAATGTGGTTTTTATCACAGGAATAGGGAAGGTTTACCCATTTGTTCGATCTCACAATATCCTAAATAATTTGCAAGAAGTTTTGGACAATATACCTGTAATCATGTTTTTTCCAGGTGAATATGATGGTCAGTCATTACAATTGTTTGGAAAGTTTAAGGATGATAACTATTACCGAGCATTCCGATTAGTCGATTAATGAGTTAGGGGGAATTTAGATGATTATTAAAGATATGTTTCAAAAAGACATTGAACGTGATATTCGTGGGGTCATTAAAGTAGCTCAACAAGATGAAGGTAATATTTATCAGGAATTGGACGAGTATGTTGTTACCCGTGAGCTGCAAAAACACCTTTCTAAGTTTTACGAGAACTATCAAAAAGGGATTAATGATGCAACAGATAAGATGGGTGTATGGATTTCTGGATTCTTTGGTTCCGGTAAATCACACTTTCTAAAAATCCTTGCTTACTTGCTTGAAAATAAGAAGGTAAAAGGTAAGCAAGCAATTGATTTCTTTCAAGAAAAAGTACAAGACCCTCTTGTATATGCGAATATGCAAAGAACGGCTGATGTGGGAACAGAAGTCATTCTGTTCAACATAGATTCAAAAGGTTCACTTGATAACAAATCAAAAGAAGACGCAATTCTCCGTGTCTTTATGAAGGTTTTTTATGAGCATCGTGGTTATTACGGAGATATACCCGGTGTGGCAGAAATGGAGAAGTATCTGGATAAACAGGGAGTCTATGAGGCATTTAAAGCTGAATTTAAGTCATTAGCTGGTGAATCGTGGGAAGAACGTCGTAATAGTTTTTACTTTGATGCGGATTTTGTCATCGGTGCTTTAACGAAAGTAACCGATATGACGGAAGAGTCTGCTCGAAATTGGTTTGAGAACGGTGTAAATAATTTCGAAATCAGTATTGAAAAGTTTGCGAAAGACGTAAATGAGTACATCAATAGTAAGGGGGAAAACTTCCACCTTATCTTTCTAGTGGATGAGATAGGACAATACATCGGTGATAACCGTAGTTTGATGTTGAATTTGCAGACAGTTGCTGAAGATCTTGGAACCCATTGTAAGGGTAAGGTTTGGATTATGGTTACTTCCCAAGAAAGTATTGATAGCATAATCAAAGTCAAAGGTGATGACTTCTCTCGTATCCAGGGGCGATTTGATACAAGACTTTCTCTTTCATCCATCTCGGTGGATGAAGTTATCAAAAAACGTATCCTATTGAAAAAAGATTTTGCTAATGACAAATTGAAGGTCCTTTATCCTGAAAAAAGTGCGATTTTAAAGAAT
Organism: Bacillus sp. ISL-51; assembly: GCF_018613535.1. Taxonomy (GTDB): domain Bacteria; phylum Bacillota; class Bacilli; order Bacillales; family Bacillaceae; genus Bacillus. Next base: position 161,311 of record NZ_JAGGQB010000002.1, on the reverse strand, counting down.
TTAATTAGTTTCCGAGAAAGCACAGCGGATTTACGTGGTTACGACAATGAGCAGGAATTTGCAGATGTTTACCCTTTTATCCCGTACCAATTCAAGTTATTACAAAATGTATTCGAACAAGTGCGTAAACACGGCTCCTCTGGTAAACATTTATCAGAAGGGGAACGATCCATGTTATCGGCATTTAAAGAGGCTGGACTTCATTATAAAAATGCTGAGGAAGGTACGCTTATTCCTTTCTATGCCTTCTATGACACAATAAAAGAATTTCTGAACCCATCTATTTCAAGAGTAATTGAGGGTGCATATGAAAATCCTGCTTTAAAAGATGATGACTTTAACATTGATCTATTAAAGGTTCTGTTCATGATTAAATATGTAAAAGAACTGCCAGCAAATCTCGATAATATTGCTACTCTAATGGTTACACATATTGATGAGGATAAGTTACAGTTTAAAGAGAAAATTAAAGTTTCTTTACGTAAGCTAATATCCCAAACGTTGGTACAGAAAAATGGGGATAATTTTATCTTTTTAACAGATGACGAACAAGACATCAATAGGGAAATCAAATCCCTTACTATTGATGAAGACATCGTTAAGCGGGAGTTAGCAAACTACATCTTCCAAGACCTATATGATGAAAAGCGTTTCCGTTACAGCAGTGAATACTCATTTACCTACAATCAAAAAATGGATGAGAAAAATTATGGGAATCAGACATCCAATATAGGAATGCAAATTCTTTCTCCCTTATCAGATCATTACCATAAGTCCGAGCAAGAATTAATGATGATGACTTCAGGTAACGGGGAAATGATTATTAAACTTGGTGGTAATGAGGCATATATAGAGGAAATCGGTGAAGCATTGCGTATTGAGGAGTTCCGAAAGAAAACGAATATTACGCAACTTCCTGAAAATATTCAAAATATCTTTAATAATAAACAAGCAGAAGTTCGTGAACGCCGAAGAAGGGTTCGTGAGTTTTTGGAGGAAGCCATTAAGGACAGTGCCTTCTTTATCAATGGCGACAAAGCAGAAATAAAAGGCTCTACTGTTCGTGAGAAAGTGAATGCTGCCTTCACAATGCTAGTCGATAATGTCTATACAAAACTCAGTTATGTAAAGGAACATTTAGATAATGAGAGGGCCTTAATTTCAATCCTTGCTTCAAATGATGAACAATTGTCTTTTGAAGAAACTTTGAAGGTAAATCCAAATGAGTTGGCTCAGCGGGAAGTATCTGATTTTATCAGTTTACAAGACGACTTGAAAAAGCAGATACGAATTAAGATTTTATTCGACCGTTTCGGAGACAAGCCATATGGTTGGAAGACGCTTGATATAGCAGGAATAATTGCACAATTATTAAAAGAACAACGTATTCGAATTCGGTATAGTGCAGAATACTTGGAACCTGAAGATAATGTTAATACACTTGTAACGATTTTTACAAAGACACAGGAAGCTGACAAAGCCATTGTGTTGAAGAGGGTAAAAGTTGACGAAAAACTAATTAAAACAGCTAAAAGTATTTGTAAAGATGTTTTCAATAAAACAGATTTAGCTGATGATGAAGATGGACTATTGAAGGACATTCGACTACAAGTTGAAAAACAGATAGACGAAATCAAGGGGTATAAAGCCCGTTATGAAGGTAGAAAGTATCCTGGCATGAGTTTACTCGATAAAGGATTAGAATACTTTGAGCAGTTCCACAGTGGCTTAGACAATGTATCTTATTTCAATAAGTTGACGGAATTAGAAGATGACTTGCTTGATTGGGAAGAGGATATCGTCTATGTCAAAAGTTTCTTCGGTACTAATCAGAAAAAGATTTTTGATGATGGATTAGCAGCCTTACGAAAATATGATGAAAGTAAATCCTATTTGATAGGTGCAGAGGTAGAAGGAGTTATTAATAAGCTGCAGTCAATACTTCAGGACCCTATACCTTACAAAAAGATTAAGGACATTCCAGAACTAATTCATGCAATGGATGAACAAATATATAGTGTCCTAAATGAGAAGCGAGAAAATGCTCATAAAAAATTAAAAGATGATAGTGATTACTTATCATTATTGACATCACAATATGGTGTTTCCAATGAAACTAAAGAAAGAGTAAATCGTTACTACCGAGAACTTAATGCTAATATAGATACTTTTACAGATATTTATAAAGTTGATGCAACAGTTTCTCAAAGTACGAGCTTCAAGGAAAAAATGGAAGGGTACATTGAGCGGGAGATTGCAGAATGGAGACGTAAAAAAGAAGAGGAGGAAAGAAATCGTCCTGATGCTGAAGTAGTTGACCCTCCAGTATCGCCTGTGACTCCAGTTATTCAAAAGCAACCAGTAAAAGTAACAAAATTAGTCAATGTAAAAACACTAACCACAGAAGATGATGTTGATAAGTACATCAATGCTTTATCCAGCAAGCTAAAGCAGATAATTAAAGAAAATAAACAAATTGAGTTTGTAGAGTAATTGAGGTGAATGGAATGAATAAATCTGCACTCAAGACTTTTGCTACGAACGCACGAAGAGAGTTGTTGAAAAAAGTCGAAGCAAGAGCCATGAAGATTGGAATTAAAGAAGACAACATAAAAAAAGCGGATATTGAAAGCTCAGATGCCATCTTTATAGATGGCAGACAGCTTTCAAAGTTAGAAAAGGCTCAAAGAGATAGATTAATTGACCGTATTAATCAAATTGGATTTAAGCGAGTGATGGAGGAAGTTGCTTATACTTGGTTTAACCGTTTCACCGCTTTACGCTTTATGGAGGTAAACGAATATTTACCAACCAAAGTAAGGGTACTTTCTTCTACCAATGCTGGTAGTTCAGAGCCAGACATGATGAAAGAAGCTCTATCGTTAGATTTAGATTTGGATAAGGAATATGTCTATGAGCTAAAAATGAACAATAACTCAGAGGAACTGTTCAAATACCTCATTATTAAACATTGTAATGATTTGAATCGTTATATGCCATTCATGTTTGAAACAATTGATGACTATACAGAAATCTTGTTTCCAGAAGGTCTTTTGGCAACGGATTCCTTTATTCGCCAAATGACAAGCACTGAGATTATTCCAGAAGATAACTGGAAAAAGGTCGAGGTAATTGGCTGGTTGTATCAATACTATATTGCAGAAGAGAATGAACGTGTTATTAAAGCGAAGAAGAGATATAAACCCGAGGAAATCCCATTTGCAACGCAGTTATTTACACCCGAGTGGATTGTTCGTTATATGGTTCAAAATGCACTGGGACGTTACTGGATTGAGTCTCATCCAGAGCACAGAGATCTTATAAATCATTGGGAGTTTTATCTTGAAAATCCAAACCCAGAACGAGATTATGGGGATAAACTCGCTCCGTATATTAATAAAGAGTTAAATATAGAGGATATTAAGTGTTTCGACCCGGCAATGGGAAGTGGGCATATCCTAGTCTACATGTTCGATGTGCTATTTGAAATATATATAAAATGTGGATATATGGAACGTGAAATTCCACGTTTAATTATAGAAAAAAATCTATATGGATTAGACATTGACGATCGTGCATATCAATTGGCTAGTTTTTCATTAATAATGAAAGCATTGGAGTATAACAAACGTTTCTTAAGGAGTATTGAGCGGGATGGATTGAAGATGAATTTAGCTTCTATTCAAGAGACAAATACAATAACAGAAGAAGAAATTGAATTTATAGCTGGAGAATCTTCTGGGGTGAGTTTTGAAAAGGTAAAATTGTTCGTGAATCAATTTAAAGATGCAAAGGCAATTGGTTCTCTCATAAAACTTGAATCTAGTGATGGGATTTTTATAAAAGAACGTTTAAATACTATTGAAAAAGTTCAAGGGAATTTATTTGAAGAGGAAATAAAAAGTCGTATTATTCCACTGTTTAGTATGTTAATAAAACAGGCTAAAATTATGGGGGATAAATATAATGTATTTATTTCAAATCCACCTTACGCTGCGAATAATTATGTAACTCCAGAAGTAGCAAATTATTTGGCAAAATATTATCCAGATGTTAAGTCGGACTTGTTTTCAGCATTTATTGAATTAAGTTATTATTCTACAGTAAACAATGGTCAAATGGGTTTTATGACACCTTTTGTATGGATGTTTATTTCTTCGTATGAAAAGTTGCGAAAAAGTATTATAAATAGTAAAAGTATAAGCAGTTTAGTACAGTTGGAATATTCAGGATTTGAGGGTGCTACAGTACCAATTTGTACATTTACTTTAAGAAACTATCTAAGTGGGGTAGCTGGCGAATATGTTAAACTTTCTGATTTTAAAGGTGCAAAAAATCAACCCATCAAGACATTGGAAGCTGTAAAAGATCCATCAGTTTCCTACCGTTATTCATTTAATCAATCGAATTTCAATAAAATTCCTGGGAGTCCAATTTCCTTTTGGGCTAGTGAAAATGTTATCAAAAACTTCGGGTCAAACGAAAAAATCGAAACAGTATCTGAAACAAGAATTGGAATGGCAACGGCGAATAATGATAGATTTATGAGATTATGGTATGAGGTTCCATTCAATAATATCGGATTACAAGCTGAATCAAGAATTAAAGCACAAGAGTCTGAAAAAAAATGGTTCCCTTATAGTAAGGGTGGACCATTTAGAAAATGGGCCGGAAATATGGAGTTTGTTGTAAATTGGGAAAACGACGGATATGAAATAAGAAATTTCAAAGATGAGAAAACAGGAAGAATAAGGTCGCATAATTATAATTTGGATTTCATTTTTAAACAGGGTTTAACTTATACAGCAATTAGTAGCAGCAAATTTGCTTGTAGATACATGAATAATTCGCTATTTGGGAGTGGAGGTTCAGGAATCTGTAATATTGATGAAGAAAATATACCACTCCTGCTTGCTATATTAAATTCAAAGGTTACTGAATATTTACTTCGATTATTAAGTTCAACTATGAATTTTGAAGTTAATACAGTGGGTAGTTTACCTTTTATAGTTGATGAGAGAAAGCAAAGCATAACTCAAATTACCCAAGATTGTATATATATCTCAAAGAATGATTGGGATTCTTTCGAAACATCTTGGAATTTTAAGAAACACCCGTTACTTCAACACTCAAATGGATCTTCAACTATTGAATCAGCATATAAATCTTGGGAGAATTATTCTAACGACCAATTCAATCAACTTAAAACAAACGAGGAAAAACTCAATAGAATTATTATTGATATTTATGGTTTAAATGAAGAAATCATTCCAGATGTCGATGCAAAGGATGTAACAATTCGAAAGGCTGATTTAGAACGAGACATAAAGAGCTTCATTTCATATGTAGTTGGATGTTCTTTTGGCCGTTATTCATTAGATGAAGAAGGAATAATATATGCTGGTGGTGAATTTGACCATTTACGATATAAAACAGTCAAAGCAGACAAGGATAATATTCTGCCTATTCTACCAGGTGCACATTTTGAAGATGATATTGTATCAAGGTTTGTTAACTTTATCAGAATTACTTTTGGAGAAGAAACTTTATCGGAAAACCTCAATTTTGTTGCAGATGTACTTGGAAGGAAAAAGGATGAAACACCGAAGGAAACGCTGCGTCGTTATTTCTTGAATGATTTTTATAAGGACCATATCAAGACATACAGTAAGCGACCAATATACTGGTTGTTTACATCTGGTAAGGAAAAGGCGTTTAATTGTTTAATTTATATGCACCGTTATGATAAAACGACATTATCTCGTATTCGAACGGATTATTTGCATGAATATCAAATTAGATTGGATGCAGAAAAGAAAGACTGGCTTAATATCATTGACGGTGATTCATCGGCAAAAGAGATTAGTAATGCAAAGAAAGAACTGAAATCCCTTGAAAAGAAAATAGATGAATTGAAAGCATATGATGAGCTATTACACCATATGGCAGATATGCAAATTGAAATTGATTTAGATGATGGTGTTAAAGTAAATTATGAAAAATTTAAAGGACTCGTCGCAAAAATTTAATTAACACTAGTGGAGATACATCAGTATTTTGCTGGTGTATCTTTGCACTATAATGTAAAGAGAAAGTAGGTGAAGTAAATGAACATAAATCAAATTGAATCTGCATTATCAAATATATTCAATGAGCCATTAAAAGATGGGGAACAACGGAAGATTGTGTTTTGGGTGGACAAGGATAATGTGTTTACTGAGGACATTGAACGTCTTACCGTTGATAAAGTAAAGGTTCATACGCTAACAGATCGTAACCAGTTTCAGACGAAATATTTGCTTGAAAAAGAAGATCCTATGTCTTCTTACTTGATTTATACAAATATGGAATTGGGCGTTGAAGACAACTGGTTAGCAGACACAGTTTTTTATTCAAAAACGTTCTACGCAGATCGAATTTCACTTTTTTTAAGTGAGTTGAATATAGACCCATCACTTCGGGCAGTAATCAAAAAGTATGAACGTTTCTTTAATAATAAGGACCGTTTTAGAAAGTTTTCAGCATTAAATATAGAAACCTATTCAGAGCAAATTATTGAACTTTCTATTATGAGTGTTTTATGCAACGTAAAAACTCCAGACTTTGAAGAAGTTTTAAAGGCTGTGTTATTGGACACGCTGGAGGACAATGAGAATAAATACTTATCCCTTATGGAAAAGTTTTTTGATATTGATGTGTTCTGGAATTATGTTTCTAATCACTATGGTTATGATCGGGAGAAGAAAAGTCTAAAAACATTGTTCATCTATTTAATAGTAACGGCATTCGGTCAAACCGTAGGAGAGGAAAATATTAGAGATCTTGAAAACTTCATTTCTAATCGAAATAAAACAAATGCTGTTGTGTTTATTGACCATTGGATGCACCACAAAACTGACTATGTGGTATTTGATGAATATGCGGAAATGGCTGAGCAGGAAATTCAACTTTCAAACATTATCAATAATCTACCTGTTGAAACTTTTAAACAGGCGGATAATTTTCCATATATTGACCGTGTAATCATCATTTACATAGCTAATGGATTGGTTACACAGCTTGAGGATTATGAAGAATACACGAAACTCATTAAATTGAGAAGAGCTAAGCATTACTATGATAAATTTGCTTCCATATATGAGGCACTTTATTACACTGTTAAAATTCATGAGTTTTATAAAGAACATCGTCAAGGTATCCCACAAGGACGGGCAATTGATTTGTATCAAGCATATGTAAATGACTATCATTTAATGGATACATATTACCGTAAGTTTTATGTGGCTTATGATGAAGAAAGTAATCATGATTTATTGAAAAAGTTAAAAATGTTGGTAGAAAATCTATATACGAACTGGTATATGGGTGAGCTGAGTTCCCATTGGTCGCAAGCGATTGAGTCTGAAATGACACAGGACTGGTCATTGCCCGGAATAAAAAATCAGCAAGACTTTTATTCTTCATTCATTGATTCTAAAGTTAGAAATGGGGAACGAGTTTTTGTTATTGTTTCGGATGCGATGCGTTATGAAATAGGTGTTGAGTTGGCTGATCGTCTTAATACTGAGACAATGGGAGTTTGTGATGTGGAAACATTACTCGGTGTTGTGCCTTCCGTTACAAAAATTGGAATGCCATCACTCTTACCACACAATGAAATTGACATAGATACAAATGCTAGGGTATTTGTTGATGGAAAAGATTCCTCTGGTTTGGAAAATCGGAAAAAGATTATTGAATCAAAGGTGGCTGAAAGCATTGCTGTTCATTTTCAAGATGTACTAGCAATGAATAAAGCAGGAAGAAGAGAAACCTTTAAGGGTAAAAAACTCATATACATCTATCACGATACGATTGATGCAATGGGAGATAAGGCTTCAACAGAAGTTTATACATTTAATGCTGTTGAAACTTCATTAAACCAATTGTATGACTTAGTTAAAATTATTCGGGATGATTTGAGTGGAACAAATGTGTTTATTACTGCCGATCATGGTTTCCTTTACCAAAGGGAGGAATTAGAAGAAAGTGATAAGATTGGACAAGATTCAATAGATAGTATTGAAGTTAAACGTCGCTATATACTTTCAAAGGATCAGCGTGAAGTATCAGGACTATTAGCTATCAACCTGTCATCCATAATAAAAAATGAGCAGCAATTAACAGCATATTTGCCAAAGGCAACATTCAGATACAAAATGCAAGGTTCAGGTATTAATTTTGTTCATGGTGGTGCAAGTCTGCAAGAGATTGTCGTCCCACTCTTATCGTTTAAAAACAAACGGACTGGACAAAAAGGTGCCAAGGTAATTAAAAAAGTTGATATTAAACTTACAAATACAACCCGTAAGATAACAAATAGCATTTATAATCTTGAATTTTTCCAAACCGAAAAGGTGGAAGACAAGACAACCCCTCGAACAGTTGTCATCTATATGGCTGATGAGGAAGGAATTGTAATATCTAACGAGGAAACGATTATAGGAGATCGCCCGTTTGATAATCCTGCTGATCGTACTTTTAAAATAAGGTTTGTATTAAAGAGCATTCCTTATGATCGAAATAAAACATATTATTTAACCATAAAGGATACTGAGACAGGTGTTGTAGTGGAAAAAATACCATTTAACATCAATTTGGGCATTATCAGCGACTTCGATTTTTAATAGGGAGGAGGACCGTAAGTGGAAGAAAGAGCGAATGAAGGATTAACGGTTGATTTAGATAAAAAGTTAAATGACGTTTTTGCCGGAAGAGTTGTACGTAAAGATTTAACGACCCTTATTAAAGAGGGAGCGAACGTTCCAGTATACGTGCTGGAGTATTTACTAGGGATGTATGCTGCAACTGACGATGAGGACAGTATTCGTGAAGGCCTTGAACGGGTGAAGAAAATTCTATCCGAAAACTTTGTTCGTCCTGATGAGGCAGAAAAGATAAAATCACGCATTCGGGAATATGGCCAATACTCCGTTATTGACAAGGTAACAGTTGCATTAAATCCCAAAATTGATACTTATGAAGCGGAGTTTTCAAACCTTGGTTTAAAAGGCGTTCCCATTTCATCCATGTATGTGAAAGAATTTGATAAGCTCCTTGTCGGTGGCATATGGTGTATGGTCAAAATTGATTATTTTTATGATGAAGAGGTTCGAAACTCAAATCCCTTTAATGTTAGCAGCTTACAACCAATTCAAATGCCAAATATGGACATTCAAGAGGTATTTGATGGGAGAAAGAGCTTCACAAAAGATGAATGGATTGATGTCTTAATTCGTTCAGTAGGAATGGAACCAACTCAACTAGAAGAGCGGGTGAAGTGGCATTTGTTACTGCGGTTGGTTCCTCTTGTGGAAAATAATTACAATATGTGTGAACTTGGGCCTCGTGGTACAGGAAAATCTCATGTGTATAAGGAGTTATCACCGAATTCGATTCTCGTCTCGGGTGGACAAACAACCGTAGCAAATCTATTTTATAATATGTCTACAAGAAAAGTAGGTCTTGTCGGAATGTGGGACTGTGTTACTTTTGATGAGGTTGCGGGTATCCGTTTTAAAGATAAAGACGGCATTCAAATTATGAAGGACTACATGGCATCAGGTTCTTTTGCTAGAGGTAAAGAAGAAAAGAATGCTTCTGCTTCCATGGTATTTGTCGGCAATATCAATCAAAGTGTGGACACACTAATTAAAACATTACACTTGTTTGCACCATTCCCTGAAGAAATGGCAAATGATTCGGCATTCTTTGATCGGATGCACTATTACCTTCCTGGTTGGGAGATTCCGAAAATGCGACCTGACATTATCACTGAAAAATATGGATTTATTGTTGATTATCTTGCAGAATTTTTCCGTGAAATGCGTAAACGTACATTCAGTGATGCAATTAATCGCTATTTCAAGCTAGGTAATAATTTAAACCAGCGTGATACGAATGCGGTAAAGAGAACTGTTTCTGGAATGTTGAAGCTCCTTTATCCACATGGAGATTTTACAAAAGAAGAATTAAGTGAGGTACTGGAGTATGCACTTGAGGGCCGTCGACGTGTTAAGGAACAGTTAAAGAAAATTGGTGGAATGGAGTTTTATGATGTGATGTTCTCTTATATTGATAATGAAACGTTAGAGGAACATTACATATCAGTCCCAGAACAAGGTGGAGGTAAACTAATTCCAGAAGGTATGGGTAAACCAGGACATGTTTACGTTGTTGGACATAGCCATTCTGGAATGATTGGCATTTATAAGCTCGAAAATCAAGTTGTTAGTGGAACCGGTAAATTTGATAAATCAGGTGTTGGTTCAAACCGTGATGCAAAGGAAAGCCTTGATACAGCATTTCGTTTCTTTACGGCTAATAGTAAAAGTATTAGTAATACGATTAGTACCAAAACAAAAGACTATCTCATGCACATAAGTGATCTTCAAGGAATTGGCCTAACGGATGAGTTAGCGATTGCTGAATTAATTGGTCTTTGCTCAGGAGCGTTGGGAAAGCCAACGCAGGAGAGTTTAGTCGTTATTGGTAATATGACAGTCGGGGGTACTATTTCCAAAGTTGAGGGATTTGCAAATACTTTACAAGTATGTGTAGATGCTGGGGCCAAAAAAGTATTAATACCAGCAGCATCGGTTATGGATTTGCAAACAGTTCCACCAGATTTATTGGTAAAAGTGCAGCCAGTTTTTTATTCTGATCCGATAGATGCGGTATTTAAGGCTTTAGGTGTGAGCTAGATTAAAGAAATAACATAAAAACAAGGAATTCTGTTTTGAGTTCCTTGTTTCAACATTGGGGAATATTTCAAGAATTAGAAACCATTTAATTTCATTTCTTCTGTAAAGAAGCTGGGCCACAAAGGAAATAGATATTAACTTTGACAAAACCGCCAACTCTATCAAATATTTCTACTCTTCTATAGTAAGATCCATAGACCTAGCTGCAGCAAGGTGCTTCAAGAAACATTAGGTGATAGGGTTGGCGATAAGGACTATAATCAATTTTTTTGGCGTATTCAATACTTAAATGCATAAAAAAATTTTATTCTAGACGCTTTTTTTATATTTATTCGAATTTAAAGCAATTATTTTAACTTTTTGAGGAATTAAGAGTCAACACAAAAAGGCATATAGAGTAACCCTCATCCATTCGGAGGGAATCTATCATTTATTTTTTCAGTTTCCATTGATGATCCTCTACCTTTGAATTGTTGAAGCCATTATTTAATATTTAGATAATCCTTAACAAATTCTTTATCCTCTTCGTCTTCAGGGAGAATACCCAAGTTAGTGTATTCCCAGATCATTTGTCTTTCGTATTCGTCCAAATCAGATGCAATAACATCTTCATAATCATAATCAATTGAGAACGTTCCATTGCTTTCAAGATTCAGTGTCAAATTTGTCCATGCTTCGGGATTATTTTCTTTAAACTCAGTGTGTAACTGCTTAAACAACTCTTGGAGGTCTAGTAGTAGTTCGGTATAAATTTTTTTGCTGACCTGAAAATGTTCTGGAATGTCGTGAGAGTAAATATACTCTTCGTTTTCTGGCGTTTGGAAGAAGAAGTACACTTCTCTGGAGCCGTCTAGTACTTCTGCATAAAGAACTACTTTGTTCCATTCGGAAGGGATCATTCTTCTTATGACATCAGCTATTTGCAGATAAATGTTTTCTAACATCGTTTTCCCAACTTTATTAGATTGGATTTTCAGGATAGTCTTCTAAGTATTTTTTTATTGGTTTATATCAAGACTGTTATTATTAAATTTCTTATGGGGTGTTTGCATAACGATAGCTTACTTACAAAATGGTTTTAAAATAGCCCAGCAAAGAAGTGCTGAGCCGTTATTGATTTATAGGCCGAAGTAGTTTGTTACAAATTCTTTATCGTCCTCATCTTCAGGCAAAATACCAAGGTTTTTATACTCCCATATTGCGATTCTTTCGTATCCATCTAATTCCGATGCTAAAATATCATCATAATTATAATCTAATTGGAATTCTCCGCTATTATCCAATGTTAGTGTAAGATTAGTCCAAACATCATCGTTATTATTTCTATGCTCAGTTCTTAATTCTTCAAAAAGTTCTCTTAGTTCTCTTAACAACGTCTTGAAAATATCTTTGCTTACGTTGTAATGGCTAGGTATATCTTGTGAATAGATAATTTGATTACTTTCTGGTGTTTTGAAGTGAAATAGAACCATTGTGGAATCATCTAATATTTCTGCATACAGGTAAATCTTTGTCCATTCATCAGGTATGATGTCATTTAGTTTTTCTCCAATAAGTTGATACAAATCTTGCATTCTCTTAGTTTCCATTAGGTTAACCCCCTCGCTGATTTTTAATAGAGACACTTATTTCTTTCCTGCTTCCAATTTTATAGGTTACATCGAAATATGATGGTCTAAGTGAATCTCCAGAATAGACTGATTCAATTTGAACTGCTACTTTTTTAGGTGGTTTTCTGCTTAAAGCTTTAGCCCACTCCTTCTCCATCTCATACCATTTCCCGCCGCTTCTATTAATCTGAGAATTCATCGGCACGATATTGTCGAACTGGCCTGAGCCTTTGAATTGAGTGGCGATTAGGTGGCCTCCGTCGTCATCTGTCAGACGGTCTGGTTTACCTGCTTTTGACTGTGCATATTGGTTTCGGTTTGCTTCTCCCAGCTGCAAGTCTGCTTTGACACTTGTAATTCTACCATAGTTGTCAGTGGTGTACGTGTAGCCTTCTTTTGTTTTGTAGATGACATTCGGCTTCAAGACTTTCTTTCTGGTCCATTTCGCATAATGCTCGCCGTATTTAACGGTTACCGGCGGTACATGTGGTGTCGGTGTTCGTCTGCCGCTTGCAGAGGTTCCGTACGGTTTCGGAAGGATGACCTTGGCGAATTTCTGGAGTTCCTCTTTAAGCGTAATCCCGTTGACTGTGTTGTAAGGAACGCCTGCCGGCACTAAGTCGTGACGGGGATGATAGGGGAGAATGTCCGCAAGGGTGAGATCTCCGATTTGATTTAATTTGTTTTTGACGTGTTTTTTTGATACTTCAATGCCTGTGTTGACCTTTTGCTTGATCTGATCAACGGTTTGTTTTGAGACCGTTATGGCTTTTTGGGCAGCTGCTGACTTGCTTGCTGCTGTTTTGACTTTGGCCGTCACTTTGGCGGCTGTGCCTGTTTTTGAGACGGCGCCGACGCCTTTTGTGCCGACAACTGATGTCACAACGGTGCCTATAGCATACGACACCCATCTTGCTTTTGAGTAGGTGTCACCGTTGACCATGTCTCTTTTGTACGATTCTTCAATTGCGGCTGAAATGGCTTCATACGTTTTGATAGGGTGAGCCACCGCTCCGGTAATGGCTTCAACAGTTCCGCCTGGATCTGTGATCATATCCCACAGGCCTGTGACCGCGTCTTTTCCTGAATCATAAAGACCGACCGCAACGCCTTTGAAACCGTCTGTGAGCTCATGCGTGTTTTCAATCTGGGTGAAGTAGCGCTGCTGTTCTTTTGTCAGGTTTTCGTAGCCGATCGTTTTGGCCATGGAGTAGAACTCATCGGCATTCGTATAATCGTAGTTTTTCAGTCTTTCTTTCAGTTTTTCAATTTCCCGCTCTCTCGCTTCTTCCTTCTTAATCGTCAAATAAGCCTCCGAATGCCTCGCAATCTCACCTTTTTTCTTATGAATGTCGCTTTCTCTGTACGCCTTGGCGTTGTAGTGGAGCGGCGTTGCGCTTTTTCCTTTGCCTGTGGCGTTTTGGAGCTGTTGAAAATCTGCTTGGATGAAATGTTCATTTGCTTCGGTTTCTGCGTATTCTGCGGTTAAATCATGATCCAGTTTGCCGAGTTTATGTATCGTTTCGTTTCTCTTTTTGTCGGCTGATTGGAGCTTGTGATCCACGCTTTCGGTGGAAAAGAGATCGAGCGAGATGATGTCTTCGATTTCTCCCAAAATAGAGCGCATGTCTTTTTTCTGCTCTTCCATAATTGCCTTTGATTTACTGAGGGCGTGGGTGAGCTCGTGCTCTAAAAAGGATTCTTCCACATACGACTGGGAGAGTCCGGCGTCTTCAACTTTTCCCGCTAGGCTTGTAAGAAATGCGATTTTCATGTCGATCAGTTCGAGCCAGCTGTCTGCGACGCCTGCGTGGTCTTGGAAAAAGGCTTTGATGTTGTCGGCGCCTTTGCCTGAGAAATCATTGCCGCCGAGGTCAGCCATGCCTTGGAACGATTTTTTCAGGCTGGCCATGTGGCCGCGGAGTTCTTTGTATTCTCCCGCGCGCTGTTTTGCGGCGGAAAGCAGGGTGGTTGCTTCGAGAACTTTCATGACCATATCCTTTCTTTTGTTCGATATCAAAATTTTACCACGTGTTGCCGGATGTGCAGTGTAGGAAATAGGTAATGAGGATAAAATGAATCTTTTGGCTTGCGACTTAGTTCCTGTATACTGAATTTTTGTGTTTCATACATACAAAAGTCAGAGTTCGTTAATGGCACGTTCAGCTACTCCGCCGTTATTTTGACAGGGGAAAATCTGCTGGCTGCTTTTTCTAACGTCTTACACTCGAAACAACCAAACCACTTGAGGTATAATAGAAAAAGAGTATTTATCATACAGATTCAATTCGTGAAAGAGAGTGGAACAAAATGGGCCGTAAGTGGAACAATATTAAAGAAAAGAAAGCGTCAAAAGATGCGAATACCAGCCGGATTTACGCAAAGTTTGGCCGTGAGATTTATGTGGCGGCAAAACAGGGCGAGCCTGATCCGGAGTCAAACCAAGCGCTGAAAGTAGTGCTGGAGCGCGCGAAGACGTACAGTGTGCCGAAAAACATCATTGAGCGTGCGATTGAAAAGGCGAAGGGCGGTGCGGAAGAGAATTTTGATGAGCTGCGTTATGAAGGCTTCGGGCCGAACGGGTCAATGATCATCGTTGACGCTTTGACAAATAACGTGAACCGGACGGCGCCTGAAGTGCGGGCTGCGTTTGGGAAAAACGGCGGAAACATGGGCGTCAGCGGGTCTGTCGCTTACATGTTTGATGCGACGGCTGTTATCGGGGTTGAGGGCAAATCGGCTGATGAAGCGCTTGAACTGCTGATGGAAGCTGATGTGGATGTCCGCGATATTTTAGAAGAGGATGACAGTGTCATCGTTTATGCTGAGCCTGATCAATTCCATGCCGTGCAGGAAGCCTTTAAAAATGCAGGCGTTGAAGAATTTACCGTGGCTGAACTGACGATGCTGGCGCAAAATGAAGTTGAGCTGCCGGAAGAAGCGAAAGCTCAGTTTGAAAAGCTTATTGATGTATTAGAGGATCTGGAAGACGTGCAGCAGGTCTACCATAATGTAGATTTAGGCGAATAAAGTCAGACAGAAGGCCGGAACATGTTCCGGTCTTTTTTTATTTATGCAGGCCTTGTAAAGAGATTCATTTATTATTTTGTAAAAAATGGGCGGATGCCCATACGTTTCGTTCCAAATCTCATAAGCTGGACTGTAACCTATGTGAAGGAGCGATTGATCATGAATGAAAGAAGACCGATTTACGGAGGCTACGGAGGGTTTGGCGGCGGCTACGGATTTGGAGGCTACCCAGGCGGTTATGGCGGTTACGGGGGCTTCGGAGGATATCCGGGCTATGGCTACGGAGGTTACGGAGGCTATGGCGGTTTTGGAGGATATCCGGGCTACGGCTACGGAGGTTACGGAGGTTATGGCGGCTTCGGATATCCGGGCTATGGCTACGGAGGTTACGGCGGAGGCTATGGCGGATACCACCATCATTATCCGTTCCATCATCGGGCCGGCCAGTATGCCTAATCATAAGAGAAGGGCACTCTTGAGCAGCAAGAGTGTTTTTCTCATGTTCTTGCAGCTGAATTGTACTGTTGGAACAAAATCATCAATCAACAAGTACATAGGGTTTTCTGCAAATCATGAGCAGGCTTACAGACCTTTTCTTTCTGTTGATTATAACTGCACTCAGTAAAACGAATATGATAAAATTCCTTTTAAGTTATTGGGGAAAAATCACCGTTTATGAACAGCATCATCAAAAAGGGTCTGATCTCTTTGTCGGGGGGTTTTACATGTGAGAAGTGAAAGCGAAATGATGAATTTAATTCTTGATATTGCAAAAAAGGACGAGCGAATCCGCCTTGTCACATTGGAGGGGTCAAGGACCAATAAAAATGTACCGAGAGACCGATTTCAAGACTATGATGTTTCTTATTTTGTGACCGATATGGACTCTTTCACGTCCGACGACGGATGGCTGGCTCAGTTTGGAGAAAGAATGATGATGCAAAAACCTGAAGATATGGAACTTTTCCCTCCGGAGCTCGGAGGCTGGTTCTCCTATTTAATGCTTTTTAAAGATGATCATAAAATCGATTTAACCTTGATCCCTGTAAATCAAACAGAGCATTATTTTGCAGAGAGTGATGAAGTATTATTAGACAAGGATGACCGAATCCGCCGCAGGATGATGGCGGCTGATGAACAATATCATATCAAGAAACCAACTTCCAGGGAGTTTGATGATTGCTGTAATGAATTTTGGATGGTTTCAACCTATGTTATTAAAGGGTTAATGCGTAACGAAATACTGTATGCGCTCGATCATATGAATGACATTTTAAGACCTAATGTATTGCGTATGATTGCTTGGAATATTGGGATAGAAAATCAGTTTTCATTAAGTGTGGGGAAGAATTACAAGTATATTCAAAAATACATGGACGTAAAAGACTGGGAAATCCTGCTGAATACCTATGTCGGCAATACTTATGAAAGCGTGTGGAAGGCATTATTTGATTGTTATGATCTCTTTAGAACCTATTCAAAGTCAGCGGCTTCTGCATTAGGATATAAATATCCTGAGTATGATAAACAAATTACGGATTATTCGTTGAAAAACTATGATCGTTTCCTTCAACGTTTAACTTGACAAAACTATATATAAGAGAACAAAGCTGTATCCGTATGAGAAAAGTCACGAGTAAAGTCCGTTCTAATGAGCGGACTTTTTTGCCGCTCAGATCATGTCTTTGTGCATGCCGGCTTTTTTGGACGAAATGATCCTGAACCGTAAAGGCATAAATGCCTTTCCATGTTCATACCTATTAAGGTCATGTGTTTCTTGGAAAGGAGGATCGTTATGAAAGAAAACGAGCCGTTTACACCGATCAAATCCTATAAGCCCTTCCACAGCAGGTTTGATCCGTGCCCGCCGATCGGGAGAAAGTATTACAGTACGCCGCCGCAGCTTTATATGAGGTTTCAGCCGTATCATTTAGAGCAATTTTCTCCGATGGAGGCATTAAAGAAAGGAACCCTTTGGAAGGATCTGTATGATTTCTATGATAATCCTTATCGGGGGGGAATCGAATATGGCGAAAAAGATTGATGATGAATATTACCGGCTGCTGGAGCAAATACAGGCGGCGGATTTTGTCTTGGTGGAACTGACGCTTTATCTTGATACGCATCCTCATGACCGCCTTGCGCTTCAGCAGTTTCATGAATATTCCCGGTACTCAAAGCAGCTCAGAAAACGTTTTGAGCCGGAATACGGCCCGCTTTTGCAATACGGCGTCAGCCAGGCTGGGGCACAGTGGGATTGGGGCCGCGGTCCTTGGCCATGGCAAGTATAGGGAGGGATCAGTGAATGTGGGTATATGAAAAAAAGCTGCAATATCCTGTAAAAGTCAGCACTTGCAACCCGATGCTGGCGAAATATCTCATTGAGCAATACGGCGGGGCGGACGGCGAATTGGCCGCAGCGCTCCGGTATTTAAACCAGCGCTATACGATACCTGATAAGGTCATCGGGCTGCTGACTGATATCGGCACGGAGGAATTTGCGCATTTAGAAATGATTGCGACGATGATTTATAAGCTGACAAAGGACGCGACGCCTCAGCAGATGCGTGACGCGGGGCTTGGCGATTATTACGTCAATCACGACAGCGCGCTGTTTTATCAAAATGCGGCCGGTGTCCCGTTTACTGCAACTTACATACAGGCGAAGGGGGACCCGATCGCTGATTTATATGAAGACATCGCGGCAGAAGAGAAGGCAAGAGCGACATATCAGTGGATTATTGACATTTCAGATGATCCTGATTTAAATGATTCCCTCCGTTTCTTGCGTGAGCGGGAAATCGTCCACTCCATGCGCTTCAGGGAAGCGGTTGAGATTTTGAAAGAAGAACGCGGCAAGAAGAAGATTTTCTAAAACGGCCCTCCATGAAGAAGGCTGTTTTTTTCTGGGCGGAGTTTGTTTTATAATGAAGGTGTCCAATATTCTGACAATACAGGAGGCCTTTATGTCATCTTTTACGATTACAAACGATACAACTGGGACTTTTCAAGCTTCCCTTGCACGGCCGGAAGATGCTCAAGCGGTCATGGATCTGCTCGTGTCAGCGGCGAAATGGCTTCGCGACAAGGGATCTGACCAGTGGAGCGGCCTTTTACATGGTGAAGATACGCATAACATGCGCGGCTCGATCGCCGAGGGGCATGTATTTTTATTCAAGCGGGACGGAGAACTGGCCGGTGTTGTCATGCTGCTTCCCGAAGCAAGTGAGTGGGACAGACGGCTGTGGGGCGAAGACGGCCATGGGGAGTCTGTGTATTTGCATCGGCTCGCGATTGCCAGAGAGTTTGCCGGCCGCGGACTGGGCCGGGCCATTTTATCTTGGGCGGAAACGGGCGTTTATTGTCCGGGAAAAACGAAAATCCGCCTCGATTGCGTTTCTGAAAATATGGCGCTTCAATCGTTTTACAGACGGATGGGGTATGAATCAAAAGGAAAGGCCGCGGGTTATCTTTTGTTTGAAAAAGAATTAGTGAAATAAGAGCCGCGTTTTTACATGATTGGGGTGGAAGCATGGGGTATTTTTTTATAATCGGTTTGTTAGCGTTTTGTATAGCAGGCGGGGTCTCCGCTTTCCTCCGCAGAAAATGGCCGAAAAAGATGTGGCCGGAATGGCTGTTGGCCATTTTTGCTCTTCTTGCTTTCGGAACGGTTGTATACAGTATTTTCGGAGTCGGCGGCTGGGAAGGCATGGGCCTCGGGCTGTTTGCAATCTTTGCAGGGTTCGGTGCTGTTGCCGGTTATATCGCAGAGGTGTGCTTTCGAATCATCAGATCAGACCGCAAACGGTAAGCGCGGCACAGGCTGCGTTTTTTGTGTATTGAGCCGCTGTATAGAAAATAGGCGAATGTCCATAATGGTAATGACTTTTAAGAAGTAGGTGCTAATTATGGGACATTTAATCACAGTTGCTTGGGAATTAGTATGCGGTTTGGGCATTTTATTTGTGATTTTAAAGTTGTTAGGTAAGACGCAATTCTCACAAATTACGCCATTCGATTTCATATCCGCGTTAATTCTCGGCGAATTGGTCGGTAATGCGGTGTATGACAAAGGGGTAAGAATATGGGAAATTATTTTCGCTTCTCTTTTATGGGGCGTTTTGATTTTTCTCATTGAACTGATTACACAAAAAGTAAAAGGCTCGAGAAAGCTTTTAGAGGGCGAGCCGAATATTGTCATCCGCCAAGGAAAACTCAAATATGATGTGCTGAAAAAGAATAAACTGGACATCAATCAATTGCAAAGCCTTCTCAGACAGGCCAATTGTTTTTCCATTCAAGAAGTGGAATACGCAATTTTAGAAACGAACGGCTTAGTCAGCGTGCTGCCAAAATTCATCCATGATACGCCGACAAACGGAGATTTGCAGATCAAGCCGAAGCAGGTGACGTTACCGGTCACTCTTATCATTGACGGCGAGGTTCTGTATGAGAATCTTAAAGAAGCCGGATTGGAAGAGCGGCAGCTGAAAGAAGAGCTGAAAAAGCGAAACATCAGCGGGGCAGAGGATGTCTTATTTGCCGAATGGAAGGCTGATAAACCGCTTTATGTTCTTCCTTATGAGGAGAAAAAGTAAAAAGAGCTTTGCCCTGTCGGCAAAAGCTCTTTTTTATTTCTCATGAATGCCTTTTTTTACGGCTCTCACATGATACATGCCGACATCTGTTCCCAGCATGTAATCAGGCTTAGGCTTGCCTTGATTTGCTTTATGGGCTGCAATGTGGTCCTCGCTTTTTTCCCATTGCTTCCAGTGGTCTTCAGATTCCCAGCGGATCATCACGACAACTTCTTCATCGCCGCGGCGGACTTTTTTCTCAAGCACCGTCACGTCTACCAACCCTTCTTGCTTTTCGATTACGCCTTCTGAGCTGAAGCGTTCTATGACTTTGTCGGCATGTCCTTCTTTTACGGTCATTTTTCTTAATTGCACGAACATATGAAATCTCTCCAATCTTTTTCTCGCTTCATATATTGTAAATGAAAATGATTCTCAAAGTCAATGAACATGACGGCCATGTGTTACGCTTTCAGCAGGAAGACATTGCCGTCTTCGTCTGTAAATTGAACGAAGGTGCCCCACTCCATTTGTTTCGGTTCCTCTAAAAATGTAACGCCGTTCTTTTTCATTTGTTCGTACGCAGCAAAGACATCCTCGCACTCAAATACGATAGAAGCTTTCATATGTTCTGACCCTTTCATCATCGCTTTCGGATAGATGACCAAATGAGTATCAGCACCCTTTGGCGCTACTTCAAGCCAGAATGCATTCGGGCCCATCGGATGCTCAGTCACGACCTCAAACCCTGCTTTTTCTGTCCAGAATGTCTTTGCTTTTTGCTGATCATCAGTGTAAACGGCGACTGTAGCGATTTTTTTAATCATCATATAGACCTCCTTGTTTTCTCTTTATAGTGTATCCTGCAAACGAAAAAAGCAACCGATTGTCCTCAATGTGTTGACTCACCTCCATTTCCCCTAGTATGATTGGCGATTCCGATTTATAATTTAAAAATAGGACAAACGCGTGAAAGAGGAGACGTCATTTGAACAAAGACCAATTACTTCATCATTATATTATCAAACATTCGGCCGAGCTGACTGAAAGCTGGCTCAAGCTGAGACGGAAGCTGAGAGGGCGGTTTTACTCTCCCGATCAATTAAGCCCGGAAATGAAGGAGCTGTTAATCGAGCAGCATACATTTACGAATACAACCATTGCGAGCGCTTTTTTAGATGATCCGGCCGTATTTCAAAACAATAAGGAAAAATGGGCGGCAACAGTGGCGAAAAGCAGGGTGGAGCAGGATGCGCAGGTTCACGAGGTTGTAGAAGCGATCGGCAATTCACGAACCGTTTTTTGGGATGCGGTCACCTGTTTTATGGATGACCAAGAGGACATTGTCACAAAGGAAGACGCCCGCCGATGGAATCATCTCGTGAACAGCTCATTTGATCAATTAATCACCGATTTTACCGAGCAGTACCAAAAATTAATGATATCGAGACTGTCATCCCAGCAGGAGCTGATTTCAGAATTGGGATGCCCGGTCATTTCAATCGCCGATAACATTGGCGTTTTGCCGCTCATTGGCGCGATTGATACGAGACGCGCGCGCATCATTTTGGATACGGTGCCGGAAAACTGCGTCTCAAAACGGCTCACAAGCCTTGTGATTGACCTGTCCGGTGTGCCGATTGTGGATACAATGGTGGCGCAGCAGTTGTATACGCTGTCTAAAACATTATTTCTGCTTGGCATCATAACCATCTTTTCCGGAATCCGTCCTGACGTGGCGCAGACATCCATCCAATTGGGGCTGGATTTTTCCGAATACCAAACCTACGGAACGCTGGAGCAGGCGCTGGCCAGTATGGGCGTCAGATGTATTATTGAGGAACTGCAATAGAAATGAAGGGCATATCATCTCTTGTTATGAGGATGATATGCCTTTTTTGTATGGAATAAAACATTCAGAAAATTGTTAGAACGATATTGATTTCTCGATTGGAAAGTAATATTATTATTCTTATGAGAATAGTATGAATTAAAAATCCTAATGATTATGATCAGCAAAGGGGGAGCATGATGACATCCAAAGCAAACGTTGATCCGCAGGTGATTGAAAAAATTATCAGTGCGCTGGAAACCATTGATTTTGGAACTGTTCAGATCACGGTTCATAATTCCCAAGTTACACAAATTGATAAAGTGGAAAAATACCGTTTTTCCCTGAAGAGCAAGGAAGCAAAGCGATCATAATGCGAAAAATCAATGACAGGAGGCGGTTTATATGAAGCATTCATACAGTCCTTTCCAAAGAGCCGGCATCTGCACCTGCCTGAAGTGCGCTTTCTGCATTGGTGCACGAAGCAATACGGAATTAATAAAGGAGTGCTGAATACGATTGACGGCTGGTTTTATGATGCGGGCATCATTCCCATTCCTGTTAGGCGCCTTTATGTGCTGGCGTTTCTGGACTTTGTGAAAGCACCCGGACAGGAGACGAGTATCAGATTCGGGCACGGCGGACTGACGAAAAAGCTGCATGATTTTATGAACATACAGGAGTGTGCAGCGAAACGGCAGGCCTGAATATCCTTAAAATCTTCTTAAAATCATACAAATTTCTCCCATTTTATTTATAATAGACCTATAACGATCATTTTTTGGGAGGACATTTGACATGCAAGCTACTGCTTATGAGAGTAAACAATCTATTATGCAGCGCATCTTAACGGTTTTTGTATTTACGCTGCTTATTGCGACAATCGGTCTATATATCGGCCAATTCATTCCGCCGGCATTGATGCTGCCTCTGTCGGTCTTAGAGGTGGTCATGATCATCGCCGCATTTTGGCTGCGCAGAAAAAAAGCTGTCGGATATGCGTTTGTTTTTACATTCGCTTTCATTTCAGGAATGACGCTGTTTCCGATTATCAGCCATTACGCGTCCGCAGCGGGCGCTTATGTCGTATTGGAAGCGTTCGGTTCCTCATTTGTGATTTTTGCGGTGCTCGGCACGATCGGAGCTAAGGCGAAAAAGGATTTATCGTTTTTATGGTCCTTTTTGCTTGTCGCGGTCATCGCACTTATCGCGGTGGGAATCTTTAATATCTTCAGCCCGCTGAATTCCGCCGCCATGATGGCATATTCCGTGATCGGAACGATTGTATTTTCATTGTACATCTTGTACGATTTGAACCAGATCAAACACCGGAACATCACGGCAGATATGATTCCCTTGATGGCATTGACACTCTACATCGACTTTATCAACCTGTTTATTAACCTGCTTCGGTTTTTCGGGATTTTGAATAGTGATGATTAATCGTAAAAGGCGCCCTTGTTAAGGGGCGCCTTTTACTGTCTGCCGTCAGAAAACAGCATCAGCTTGTCAAACAGCCCCTCCAGCATTTTTGTAAAGGCTGTTTTTTCTTCATGAGTGCATGATACCGGAGATTTTGCTGACAAACGGGCGGAGCGGGCCTTAAAGGTGCAGGAACCGTCATCTGAAATTGTCCGCCGCGAGATACGGGGTGAACCTGGCGTGCAGGAGATCATCGGGGAGTGCTGCGATTTGCTGAAAGAGCCTTATTAAAAAAACAAAGTCCAGAACATGGTGTCTGGACTTTGGTCAATCTTGTACTGTTTTGGTTCGAATCCGCTCAATCACCTCATGCAGCCCCTCCGGTTTATGAAATTCCACCGGCGAACTGCCCTTCTCAAACGAAATCGTTTCTGCTTCAATCAGCGCGACGTAACGCCCGTTTACTTTTGCGAGATGAATCGAATCGCCGAAATCGGCTAGCAATCCTTTAATCTCCGTTTCTCCGACTTTCATTTTCAGCTCGGCTTCCGGTGAGTGCTCGATGATTTGCGCAGAGGCTTCAATGACTTGATGGGTGTCGAGGCGTTCCTGGATTTCCCGCTTTTCGCTCGCTTCCCAAATTTCAATGTCGTGCTCAAACTGCTGGAGCTCTTCGCTGTTATCTTCAAACGTTTCGTACACGTGCTCCTGCACCATATTCATGACTTGGTTTTTCATGATTTCCGGCATGGATTCACCGTATTCGACAAATTTGAGAAAGTCCTCAAAATACCGGGCGTGGGAGGATTGGTGAATTTTCAGCTCGTGCTCCTCGGTCATTCCTTCTTCCGGCATATACGGGTATTGGATGCTTTTCATATTTTTCGTCGTGATGGCCATCTCGACCTTTTTGATAAGAGACGCTGTGTCTGAGATGCGGGCGACTTTCGGCTCGAAATCGCATTTCATCATAAAGACGAATTTGTCCTCAAAATATTTGCGAGGCACGGCTGATGCCACGATAAAAACGCCGCCGCGGACCGCGCTCGTATCGAGATAAGTGCGGACGAACTGCTCGCTTACTTCAATAAATGCTTCCTTTGTATCCGCAAGCCGGGCGCGGTTGAAGAGGTTATAATTCGGATTTGAATCAAGCTCATGGCCGGGCTCCGCGATAAAATGGCCGATTTTTGTCGGAACCTGCTCGGATTGAGGGTGCCGGTCGGCTTTCCGTTTGACGATTTTTTTCAATTCGCCGTCTAGAAAATCCTTCAGCTCGCTTTCTTCAAATTCTTCCGTATCCAGTGTCTGAAAGTGTTTGAACTGCTTGTTCGCCTGTTCGTCTTTTCCTTCGACTTGGATGACATAAAAAGATAAAAACTTGATTTCAAAATCCATATGTGAACTCACCTTATTTGCGTATTTGACAACCTTTCAAGTATAGAAAAAACTGCGATCATCCGTCAATCGGGGAATTATCCACGGAGGCGGATAATCGCAGGAGTTAAAGGGCACTGTAGTGTAAAGGAAGGCATTAAACTTCAGAAAGGGTGTTTTTGATGAGGGAAACAAGTCCGATTCCGCAGCCGAAAACGTTCGGTCCGCTCGGAAATCTTCCGTTAATTGATAAAGACAGGCCGACTCTGTCGCTTATCAAACTGGCGGAAGAGCAGGGCCCCATTTTTCAGCTGCATACGCCGGCCGGCACCACCATCGTTGTTTCCGGCCATGAATTGGTAGCCGAGGTCTGCGATGAATCCCGCTTTGATAAAAGTATTGAAGGCGCTTTGGAAAAAGTCCGTGCTTTTGCAGGAGACGGATTATTTACAAGCTGGACGCACGAGCCTAACTGGAGAAAAGCGCACAATATCCTTATGCCCACCTTCAGTCAGCGTGCGATGAAAGAGTATCATTCCATGATGACTGATATTGCGGTTCAGCTGATTCAAAAATGGGGCCGGCTTAACCCTGATGAGGTTGTTGACGTGCCCGCTGATATGACCCGGCTGACATTAGACACGATCGGTTTGTGCGGATTTAATTATCGATTTAACAGTTATTACAGAGAGACGCCTCACCCGTTTATCAACAGCATGGTGCGCGCGCTTGATGAAGCGATGCATCAAATGCAGCGCCTCGACTTTCAAGATAAGCTCATGATCAGGACGAAGCGCCAATTTCATCATGATATTCAAAACATGTTTTCGTTGGTTGACAGTATTATTGCGGAGCGTAAGTCCAATGGCCGTCAGGATGAAAAAGACCTGCTTGCCCGTATGCTGAATGTGGAAGACCCGGAAACAGGAGAGAAACTGGATGATGAAAATATCCGGTTTCAAATCATCACATTTTTAATCGCAGGTCATGAAACAACGAGCGGCCTGCTTTCCTTTGCGATCTATTTTTTATTAAAAAACCCTGATACCTTGAAAAAAGCCTATGAAGAAGTTGACCGGGTATTAACAGATCCTGTTCCTTCATATAAACAAGTACTGGAGCTTACATATATCCGAATGATTTTAAATGAGGCATTGCGCTTATGGCCGACGGCTCCGGCATTCAGCCTTTATCCAAAGGAAGACACAGTGATCGGGGGGAAATATCCAATCTCGACAAAAGACAGAATTTCCGTTTTAATCCCTCAGCTTCACCGAGACAAAGACGCTTGGGGAGACAATGCGGAAGATTTTTATCCGGAGCGGTTTGAACATCCGGATCAAGTGCCGCATCACGCCTACAAACCGTTCGGTAACGGCCAGCGGGCATGTATCGGCATGCAATTTGCCCTTCATGAGGCAACGCTCGTGCTGGGCATGATTCTTCAGCAATTTACATTTATTGACCATACGGATTATGAATTGAATATTAAACAAACATTAACGCTCAAGCCGGGTGATTTTAACATCCGAGTGCAGCCCCGAAACAGGGAGGCCGTTCGTGCGGCTGTCCTGACGGCTGAAAAAGAAACGCCGGATGTTCAGCAGGAGAAAACAGAAAAGAAAGGCACTTCGATTATCGGGCTCAATAATCGTCCTTTGCTGATTCTTTACGGTTCTGATACAGGAACCGCAGAAGGCGTTGCGAGGGAACTTGCCGATACTGCCAGTATGCACGGCGTCCGGACTGAAACAGCTCCGCTTAACGATCGGATTGAGAAACTGCCGAAAGAAGGAGCGCTGTTGATCATCACATCCTCTTATAACGGAAAGCCCCCGAGCAACGCGGGACAATTCGTTCAATGGCTGGAAGAAATCCAGCAAGGTGAACTGGCGGGTGTTCAATATGCTGTTTTTGGCTGCGGTGATCATAATTGGGCCGCCACATATCAAGATGTGCCGAGATTGATTGATGAAAAGCTTGCCCAAAAGGGAGCGGAACGCTTTTCTCCCCGCGGGGAGGGTGATGTAAGCGGTGATTTCGAAGGCCAGCTCGATGAGTGGAAACGGAGCATGTGGAAAGACGCGATGAAAACGTTCGGTCTCAAGCTTAATGAAAATGCTGAAAAGGAACGAAGTACGCTGAGCCTTCAGTTCGTCAGCGGGCTGGGCGGTTCTCCTTTAGCCCGGTCGTATGAAGCGGTTTATGCAGCTGTGGCGGAAAACCGGGAGCTTCAGGCGGCCGATAGCGGCCGAAGCACCAGGCATATTGAAATCACTTTGCCGAAAGAGGCTGCTTATCAAGAGGGGGATCACCTTGGGGTGCTGCCTGTTAACAGCAGGGAACAAATCAGCAGGATTCTCCGCAGATTCGGCTTAAATGGGAATGACCAAGTGCTCCTGACGGCAAGCGGACAGAGCGCATCCCATCTTCCGCTGGATCGGCCGGTCAGTTTACACGACCTTTTGAGCTATAGCATCGAGGTGCAGGAAGCGGCGACAAGGGCTCAAATCCGGGAACTTGCTGCCTATACGGTTTGTCCTCCGCATAAACGTGAATTAGAAGATCTTCTGGAGGAGGGTGTTTATCAGGAACAAATATTGAAATCACGCATTTCGATGCTCGATCTTCTTGAAAAATATGAAGCGTGTGAGCTTCCGTTTGAACGGTTCCTGGAGCTGCTGCGCCCGCTGAAACCGCGGTATTACTCGATCTCAAGCTCACCGCGGCAAAATCCGGAACAAGCTTCAATTACAGTCGGCGTCGTTCGCGGCCCTGCATGGAGCGGCTTGGGAGAATATCGCGGAGTCGCTTCGAATTACTTGGCAGACCGTAAGGCGGGGGATGATATTATCATGTTTGTCCGTACGCCGGAAACCCGCTTTCAGCTTCCGAAAGATCCCGCAACACCGATCATCATGGTCGGCCCGGGGACCGGTGTTGCCCCATTCCGCGGTTTCTTGCAGGCACGGGCGGCATTGAAGCGGGAAGGAAAGGCGCTTGGTGAAGCTCATTTGTATTTTGGATGCAGAAACGATAACGATTTTATTTACCGGGACGAGCTAGAAGCATATGAAAAAGAAGGAATCGTAACGCTCCATACGGCTTTTTCCAGGAAGGAGGGCATTCCTAAAACGTATGTACAGCACTTAATGGCGGAGAATGCCGAGGAATTAATTTCTATCCTTGACCGGGGAGGGCATCTTTACGTATGCGGCGACGGCAGCAAAATGGCGCCTGATGTAGAGGAAACGCTGCAAAAAGCGTATCAATCGGTCCATGGGGCAGATGAGCAGGCTGCGAAAGAGTGGCTTGGAGACCTCCAAACAAAGGGCATCTACGCGAAAGATGTCTGGGCTGGAATTTAAGGACAATCTTAGCGTTTCGGGCTGGAGAAATCCAGCCTTTTTGCTTTTGTGATGCAGGTGTTAGTTGAATTGCAAATTTTTTAGTGAAAAGAAATATGAACTGGTTTCATCAAATGACAATCCTTGTTGCTTTTTTCGCCAATATTAAAGTAGCGTGATACTAATCTTCTAAGTGCATCTTTCTCACTTTTTTATAATCTCGATTCCACAGCGGTTTAATTTCTTGCCATTTTAATGTAATGTCTGTATCCAATTAGAGAAACTATAAATCCTAATATTGTATAGCCCAGTACAACAAGTGTTACCCATATTAGACTTTCTCCTCCAGATATCGTCGAGACCGATTGAATTAACCCCTGATGCGCCCAGTACTGGGGAAAGAGCATTCCAATGGTTTGAAGGTAGCTTGGTAATTGTTCGTAAGGGGTCCATAAACCACATACAACTGCGGTACCTAATGCCATAACATTAGTCATGACCAAACCTGTATTTTCAGTCTTTGCAAAGACTGAAACAGCAACTCCCCAGGATGTAACTAGTAAAGATATCAACACAACAACCCACAGATACGCCAGAAAATTATTAATTTCAATATCATACAGAAATATTCCTAGAACGGACAGGAGAAGAATTTGCATAAAAGTTATCACTAAAAAAGGGATACTTTTTCCCAAGAAGAAGTTATAAGGCTTTAAAGGTGTACTTGCTAGTCTTGATACAATTCCTTTTTCCCGATCCTTTACAAAACTTATAACGATGGAGATAATAATGAATGTGGAAAAGAATACGCTCATGCCGGTTACAGATTGAGAAGCTACTAAAGTTTTGTCAGTACTGTCTGTCGTAAAAAGCTCAATCAACAATATGATGGACACAATGGGTAATATAATCATCCAAAAAAACAGAGACTTATCCTTTAACTGTTTTATCGTTTCAATGTGTGCGAGCGGTAACATTATAAATTCCCCCTTTATTCTTCATCACGTAAATCAGTACCAGTAAGTTTAAAGAATACATCTTCTAATTTTGGCTTATATAAGAACAACTGATGAGGCACAATATTATTTTCCTTACTAATTCTAATTAAGCGCTCCATGGTTTCTAAAGGTTCTTTAGTTTTTATTATCAGGCCTGAATTAACGACTGAGAACTCGAAACCATGGCTCTTTATTAATTCATGAGACAATGAGGAGTTAAACATGATAGATGATTCTTCATGTCGTTTAAGCAGTTCATTTATTTCTCCTTCATCAATAATTTGCCCTCTGTCGATAAAAGCTACATAGTCACAAAGAGTTTCAATCTCTTCCATGTAATGACTCACATAAATAATGGTTTTACCAGCTTTTTTGAGTCGATTTACCATTTTAAAAATGTAACGGCGTGATTGCGGATCCACACCTACGGTCGGCTCATCTAGAATGATTAAGTCTGGGTCGTGCATTAGTGCACACCCGATATTTAAACGACGCTTTATTCCTCCAGAAAAGTTCTCCACAACATCATTTGCCCTTTCTAACAACCCGATATCTTCTAACAGTTTTTTTGTTGTTTGCTTTAGTTTAGAGCCATTCAGCCCATGTATCTTCCCGAAAAATTCCATGTTTGTCTTTGCTGTTAATTTTTCTTCAAGGCTGATATCCTGTGGAACATAACCTAGTCTGCCATTTTCATTGCCGACAAATTCAATCTTACCGTCATATTTCCGGATGATGCGCGAGATGATCTTGATTAAGGTTGATTTGCCGGATCCGTTCGGTCCAATAAGTCCATAGCAGACTCCTTTCGGGATTGTCAATGCAACATTGTCCAAAGCCAAAGTCGTGCCATAGCGCTTACTGATATGTTCAATTTGCAGCATTTACACCATTCCTTCTATGTTATTTATTGTTAAATATCGATTCAATTGTATTGATGTACTCCTTGTAGGCTTCTTTCCCTTCTTTCGTAATCTGAACAATAGTCTTAGGCTTTTTGGATACGAACTTCTTGGTTAGTTCTATATAGGCTGCATCTTCTAACTTCTTCAGATGTGAACCTAAATTCCCATCTGTGATGTTTAATGACTTTTTCAGGAAAGTAAAATCACATTTATCATAAGTCATCAATAAACTCATAATTCCCAACCGTACTTTGGCATGTATTAAATCATTGATATTGTTAACATTACTCATTTCCTTGCCCTTTTCTTTTCAAAATCATTCCTGTAAGTAATAGGCTGCCTCCTCCAATAAATGCAAAAACAATATTCATTGCATCAGGAAATAAGCAGAATGTAAGCATACCGAGTATACTCAGCCAAAATCCCATAACAAAAATCTCTTTTGTTAAAACGATGCCCAAGAATATGTACATAATGGACACCATTAAAACAATTAAAAACGATAGAAATTCTCCTGTTCGGGGCAATAATTCCATTAAAATCAGAAAAACAAAAATGGATACCATTAAGATGAATCCAAACCATGCACATTTTAATTGATTCTTTAAGAAAGTGGGCATGGGATCAGATTGTTTCTGCTTGAGGTATGTCTTCAAAGTTAGTATCCAACCTAGTACTGCCAGTACAAGCCAGACACAAGCGAGGACCACAGAAGGTACCTTAAATAAAGAAACGGAATACGCAATAATCCATATACAGCCCCAAATAATGAAATACGGACTGGTTTGTCTTGAGTACTCAGTCTTGTAGTTCGTCAAGACCTTGATGTGAGATAGGTTTTCGGCTATCTCTGATTTAAGAAGATTCTGATTCCTCATAAGATACGCTCCTTTTCGAAAAGTACTTTGTGAAACAGAGTATATTCTAATTCCATTTATTTGTAAAGTTGTTTTAGTCGGGGCAGACGCCACTATTTGAATCTCGGGAGCGAAGGCGGTGCCCTTGGCGCCAATATCCTTTGGGTGCTAACTTGAAACGTTTTAAACTCCGCAAATTGTGAATAATTCTTGCAGTTGCAGAAAATGGTGTATGTGTACCATGTCATCGATAGGACCGACAGCTTCCAGGACTGGAAACATCCAGTCCTTTTTTGTATCAATCAAAAAAATATTTATATTTTTACATCCCCGTGCATACAATAACTTCAGCCCGCCAATAGGCGGCCGTCTTCTATATTCATTTTTCGTTTTTTAGCAGTTTGTGTTATTCTTATATTCGGTATCTATTCTTTTTCAGACCGGGTCTGACACAGGTATCTTTTTATGACAGAAAAAAATGTGAAACGAAGAGCGGATATCTTGCGTCTAATGGCTGGCGGGATAGATGTTCAAAGGGCATGACACGAATGATAAATATATCGTTTTTTTAAATGGTGTGTTTATGGGGCTGTGTGATGCTTTCATTTTGCACGGAAAGCAGGAATTGAAACAAAAAGTAAGAATACAGATTTAAAGTGTTTAGGAAAGTAGAGGTTGCCATGAAGAAATTATTTTCTTACAGACTTAGTTTTTTTGTACTGGCTATTATTTTGTTTTGGGCCAAAACGTATTTAGCCTATCATGCTGAATTCAACCTTGGGGTAAAGGGTCCGACACAGCAGTTTCTGCTTGTGATTAACCCGTTCTCAAGCGCCATTTTCTTTTTAGGACTGGCATTATTTGCGAAAGGCCGCAAATCAGCGATTATCATGGTGGTCATCGATTTCATCATGACGTTTATTTTGTATGCAAACATTCTATTCTATCGTTTCTTTGACGATTTCTTGACATTCCCGAACTTGAAGCAATCAGGCAATGTCGGAAATATGGGAGACGGCATTTTCAGCATTATGTCCGGCCATGATATTTTATACTTTGTTGATATCATTATCTTAATCGCACTCTTGGCGTGGAGACGTGAACTGAAAGAATTTAAGCTGAAAAAACGGTATACATCGTTAATCATCGTTACGGGAATTATTTTGTTCTTCATTAACTTATCGATTGCCGAAGAAGACCGTCCCGAGCTGTTAACAAGAACATTTGACCGCAACTACATTGTGAAGTATTTAGGCCTGTATAATTACACGATTTATGACGGCGTGCAGACAGCGCAGACGGAAACACAGCGGGCATACGCCAGCAGTGATGACCTGACGAGCGTTGAGAACTACACATCGTCGCATTACGCAAAACCAAACGCCGAGTATTTCGGCAAGGCCAAAGGCAAAAATATTATTAAGATTCACTTAGAAAGCTTCCAGTCGTTCCTGATCAACTACAAGCTGAACGGGAAAGAAGTCACGCCGTTCTTGAATAAACTCGCCCGCGGCGGAGATAACATGACGTACTTTGATAACTTTTTCCACCAAACAGGCCAAGGGAAAACATCTGATGCCGAGCTGATGATGGATAACAGTCTTTTCGGTCTGCCTGAAGGATCAGCCTTCGTGACAAAAGGAGAAAATACGTATCAATCACTGCCTGCCATTCTGGACCAAAGTGAAGGGTATACAAGCGCCGTCATGCATGGCGACTACAAATCCTTCTGGAACCGTGACCAGATTTACAAACATATCGGCTATGATAAATTCTTTGACGCCAGCACATACGATATGTCTGACGACAACCTTGTGAATATGGGACTTAAGGATAAACCATTTTTTAAAGAATCTATTCCTAAGCTTCAATCGCTGAAACAGCCATTCTATGCGCACTTACTCACGCTGACGAACCATTATCCGTTCACGCTTGATCAAAAAGACGCAACGATCGCAAAAGCGACGACCGGAGACGCGACGGTTGATGACTATTTCCAAACCGCCCGTTATCTTGACGAAGCGCTTGAAGAATTCTTTAAAGAATTAAAAGCATCAGGTTTATATGATAACTCTGTCGTTATGCTGTACGGAGACCACTACGGAATCTCTGAAAACCATAACCGCGCGATGAAGGAGATTCTCGGCAAAGAGATTACGCCTTATCAAAACGCTCAAAACCAGCGCGTGCCGTTGATGATTCACATTCCTGGCAAAAAAGGCGGAGTGAACCATACGTTCGGCGGTGAAATGGACGTTATGCCGACAATCCTTCACCTTGAAGGCATTGACTCTAAGAAATATATTAATTTCGGTACGGACCTCTTCTCGAAAGACCATGATGATACGGTCACATTCCGAAATGGAGATTACATTACACCGAAATACACATCAATTTCTAACGTCGTTTACGATACGAAGACAGGAAAAGAACTAAAAGGCAACCAAGAAACGAAGAACCTGAAAGCAAGAGTGACAGAGCAGCTGAAACTGTCAGACAGCGTCATGTACAAAGACTTGCTCAGATTCCACAAATTGAGTGACTTTACGCCGGTTGATCCGTCCAAATATCATTACGGCAAAGAAAAGCTCAACGAAGACAATAAATAAACAGAAAGAGCCTGACGGGACATATTCCCGTCAGGCTCTTTTTTTGTGTGTATCTTGATCATTCTGAAAAAAGAGGCAGCTTTTGATCACAAAGGGTGCCAATCTCTCATATCTTACAGTAGATTTTGAAACCGGTGATAGAGAATCGGACAAATTATCGAGTGGGTTTCTCTGACATGAGCGGTTTCGATTTCAATATTCATAGAGAAGAGGGGTAGAGATGAAAGCAGTCATTCTCTGCGGCGGAAAAGGAACGAGAATGAGCGAAATCACCAATGAACGTCCTAAACCGCTCGCCATGATAGGCGGAAAACCGATTCTATGGCATATCATGAAACTCTATCAATACTATGGCGTAAACGAATTTATCCTGCTTCTTGGCTTCAA
Organism: Bacillus sp. ISL-51; assembly: GCF_018613535.1. Lineage (GTDB taxonomy): Bacteria > Bacillota > Bacilli > Bacillales > Bacillaceae > Bacillus. The sequence continues at coordinate 127,619 of NZ_JAGGQB010000002.1, read as the reverse complement.
AGGAGAGCTCATCAAGGAATACTTCTTAGACTATGATTGGAAAAACCACAGTATGACGCTGGACAGCTCTACCGGTGAAGTACGGATATTGGGAGAGTCTGAGCCGTGGAAAATCACCTTTTTAGAAACGGGTGAACTTACGCAGACGGCGGGGCGGCTGTTGCAGGCGAAGGAAGTCATTGGTGATGAAACCTTTCTGATGACGTACGGAGACGGACTGGCGAACATCAACCTGTTTCATTTAATCAGCTATCATCAATCAAAAGGGGCTGCCGCCACAGTCACCGGCATTGAAAAAAACTCACAATTCGGAACGCTGACAGTGGAGGACGGAATGGCGAAAAGCTTTTCTGAAAAAACCTCAAGCGACGGCATCATCAATGGCGGCTTCTTCGTGCTGAGCCCGAAAGTATTCGATTATTTGCCTGAGGACCGGGATGTTATGTTTGAAGAAGAACCGCTGCAAAAGCTGGCTGAGGACGGAGAACTGGCGGTATACAGGCATTATGGGTTCTGGACGGCGATCGATACGTATAAAAATCTGCTCGAGGTCAACAAGATGTGGGATCAAGGACAACATGTATGGAAGGTATGGTGATCAAATTTGAGTTTTTGGAAAAATAAAAATGTGTTTGTGACGGGTTGTACAGGTCTGCTGGGAAGCTATCTGGTAAAGGAGCTGATTGACCAGGGAGCCAATGTCACCGGGCTTGTCCGTGACGCGGTGCCGAAGTCGAATCTTTATCAGGGAGAGCAAGTGAAGCAAATGAACATCGTCCAGGGCGCTCTTGAAGATTTGGATGTGATTGAACGGGCGCTTGGGGAGTACGAGATTGACACGGTATTTCACCTTGCAGCCCAGGCAATCGTCGGTGTCGCGAACCGGAATCCGATCTCCACATTTGAAGCCAACATTCTCGGCACATGGAACGTCCTCGAAGCGTGCCGCAAGCATCCGCTCATCAAGCGGGTCATCGTTGCTTCCAGTGATAAGGCGTATGGCGATCAGCCGAATCTGCCGTACGATGAAAACATGCCGCTTCAAGGAAAGCATCCGTATGACGTATCAAAAAGCTGTGCCGATCTGTTAAGCCACACATATTTTAATACGTACGGCCTTCCGGTCTGCATCACGCGCTGCGGCAATCTGTACGGCGGCGGTGATTTGAACTTTAACCGGATTATCCCGCAGACGATCCGGCTCGTGCTGAACGGAGAAGCACCGGAAATCCGCAGCGACGGCACGTTTATCCGTGATTATTTTTACATCGAGGATGCGGTGCAGGCATACCTCCTGCTCGCTGAAAAAATGGAGGAGCTAGGTCTGGCGGGAGAAGCGTTCAACTTCAGCAATGAAATTCAGCTGACGGTGCTGGAGCTGGTGGAAAAAATCCTAAAGACCATGGACAGTGACCTTAAGCCGAAGGTGCTTAACCAAGGAAGCCACGAAATCAAGCATCAATATTTATCAGCGGAAAAAGCGAGGAAGCTTCTGAACTGGACGCCTGCGCACACCATTGATGAAGGGCTTGAAAAAACGATCGAGTGGTATAAAGCATTTTTTCAAAAGTAACTGACATAGAGGTGAGAAAAAGACGTGACAAGCGCATATTGCACTGTTTTATCAAAAGGAAGGCTGTATCAGGCCATCGCTTTATTCGGCTCATTGAAAGAGGTTCAGGCGGACGCCTCCGTTTTTACGTTATGTATGGACGATGACACCTATCAGGTGCTGAAAGCGATGAAACTGGAGAATGTCACCTTGATTCCGGTAGCTGCGCTGGAAAACAAGGAGCTTCTTGAACTGAAAAAAACGAGAGACCAAAGCGAATACTGCTGGACGGTGAAGCCGGTATTCCTCGAAGCCGTGGTGGACAGACATCCTGATTTAGAGCGTGTCACGTATATTGACGCCGATTTGTTTTTCTTCGCCGACCCTAATCCGATTTTTGACAATCAGCCGGATTGTTCGGTGCTCCTGTCACGCGGCGATATCGTCATCCCATCGTTTGAAAAACAGGAAATTGACATGCTCCAGCGTCTTTTAGGCCGGTATAATTCCGGTTTTCTCAGCTTCAAAACCGATCAATCCGGAACTGATTGTCTTCAGTGGTGGAAACAGCGCTGCCTTGAGGAATGCAAAAACGCTCCGGGAGAAGGAAAATTCGGGGATCAAGGCTATTTGGATTATATGCCTGATCTGTTTCCGAATGTATGTGACATCACAACGCCCGGTGTGAATATCGGCCATTGGAATTATGGAAAACACACATTTTCATGGAAGGACGGGCGTCTTGTTCTGGAGGACGGACATCCGCTGATTTTTTATCATTTCAGCGGATATCGAATCGTCAGCGCCGATGACATTCGGCTGATTCATGAGACGACCCGGACGGATCTGCCTTTCGTCCATCAGCTTTATCAGGACATTCTGCCGCATGTGATTGAGACGGTCAGCGCTGTTTGTCCTGATTTCAACGGGTTTGCATCTGAGGATGATAACAAATAAAAGATCATATACAGGAAGTGACCGAAAAGTGAAGGCAAGCATCATTGTACCCGCATATAATTCAAGGGAGAGGCTTTATAACAGCCTTTTGTCTCTAAATGAACAGGAGTGCACAGAGCCGTTTGAAGTCATTGTGGCTGATAACGGCTCAGAGGACGGTACTTTATCTATGCTTGAATCATTCAGCGCGAATTTTCCGCTGAGCTTTGTCAGAATTAAAGAAAACAGAGGCATCGCATACGGGCGCAATCAGGCGGTCCGCAATGCCAGAGGTGACATTTTAATCTTCCATGACAGTGACATGCTTGCCGAAAAGGATTTGGTGGCAAAGCATATCAAAGCGCACGAAAATCAGGATGGTCTTGTCGTGTGCGGTATGTTCTGGAAACGGATTTACAGCTTTTATTATGACCGTTTTGAAAAAGAGCATAAAGAAAAACTCGCTGAGCTGTATGAAGAGATGCCCGGCGATAAAGAGCCCCTTCTTGATGAATGCGAAATTCAAGACGGCAGTTTTATTGAAAAGTGCTTTGATTTAGATACCGATTTTATTAAAGTGCTCAAAAGCATTTTAGAAAAATACGGAGATGATTTGAAGGGCTATCATCTGCCGTGGCGTTTTTTCATCACAAATAATTCGTCCGTCAAAAGAAAGCATGTGGCAGACCTCGGCCTGTTTGATGAAGGCATCGTCAGATACGGATTTGAAGATTATGATCTCGGCATCAGGCTCCACCAGTCGGGGCTGTCCTTTCAGCTGCGGCGCGATATCATGAGCGTCCATCAGGAGCATCCGAGCAATTGTGCTTCCGTTGATGACATTCGGACGAATATCGCCTACATGTGCGACAAATACAATAACATTCACTCGCTTGGCGTGCACCTCGCATTTAACGGCCCGTTTGATGCGGACTTAACCAACAGCATCATGGCAGACATTGAAGAGCTGCTTGAATATGAGAAATATGAAAGCCTTCTGCATTTGTTTCTTGAGCTGCTGCATGTGGTCAAAGACCGCAACCTTGACCCTGACTGGCGAACGAAGACCCCGCGTGTCACGGAAAAAAGCTTCGACTTGCAGCAGGCGCAAAAGCTTCTTTTGAAAGCGGAAAAGAAATTGGGCGTTACGCACTTTGGAAGGGCGCTTAAAGCGCTGATTGCTGATTTACTGCATGTGGATCTTAATTAAATTGGATGTGGTATGGTGAGTAAATATCATTTTTCAACTATTGTTTCGAGGACACATATCTTTAAATTGATGCCGATGATTCATTCTCTCCATGAGCATTGCCGCGATTTTCATCTGTATGTGCTGTGCGTCGATCAGAAAGCGTTTGAGCTGCTTCAGCAGGTGCCGTGGGAGCATGTGACATTTGTACAGCTCCATGAAATGGAGGACCCGGAGCTGCTTGAGGCAAAAAGCAGCCGAACGTTTCATGAATATTGCTGGACGCTCAAACCGGCGTTTTTGTTCCATGTCATGTCCGAGTATGACGAAGCTGAATATTTTGCCCATATGGATACCGATCTCTTTTTCTTTTCTGACTTGGAAAGCTTGTTTAGAGAAAAGCCGGATGCGTCGCTGTTTCTGACAGACCACCGCAATTCTGAACGGTTTATGCCTTATTACAAGCGGACGGGTCGGTACAACACCGGTTTTGTCGGCGCGCGGAATACAGAGGAAGCGTACAGGGCGGTATGGCAGTGGAGGCAGGATTGCATCTCTTATTGTACGGTGGAGATGAATGAAGAAAAAAAGACATACGGTGATCAAAGATATGTTGAAAAGTGGCCTGCGCAGTTTGAACACGTCCATGTCGTGAATTCGATCGGCGCCAATACGGCGCTGTGGAATATTGAACGATATGAGGTCAGCCTGCGTGACGGGGCTGTTTATGTGGATGACACTCCGCTGATTTTTTATCACTTCTCCGGCTTTACCCTCGTCACGGAGAACGAATTTAACCTATGCTGGTACTATTACATTGATGACCAGGCAACTGTTGACATCATTTATATGCCGTATATCGCCAATCTGAAAAAATGGATTGATGAAATTCAGCAGGCGTTTCCCGATTTCAGGGATGGGTTTATTCCGAAGTATGCGGTGCCTGACACTCATTTTTATACGATTCAAACATAAATCCTCCTGCCAATGGACAGGAGGATTCTTTTTATGAATGCCATTCTTTTAACGTCTTATCACTCGGAAGCATAAAAGCGAGAAGCCCTAAAAGGGGCAAAAAGGCGACGGCGGTCATTGTCGGCGTCAATCCGGCCGTGTCAATGAGGGCGCCGAGAGCGACAGCGCCGATCGCGCCCATTCCGAAGGCGAGCCCGACCGTCAGTCCTGACATTGTGCCGATTTTACCCGGAACAAGCTCCTGCGCGTATACAACCGTCACGGAAAAGCTGGACATCAGGACGACACCGATCAGGGCCAGCACGGCATAGGCGATAGCAGGACCCGCAAACGGGAGAAAAATCGTCAGCGGCGCCGATGCCGTCAATGAGCAGATGATCACGTTCCGCTTCCCGAAACGGTCTGCAAGCGGCCCGCCGAGAAATGTGCCGACAGCGCCGAAAAATAAAAACACGAAAATATAGCTTTGCGCCTGCTGAATACTTACATGATAAGCATTCATCGCGTAAAACGTATAGAAATTACCGATTGCGCTGACATACCAAGAGCGTGCGAAAATTAAAAAAATGATCATAATAAGTGCGGCAATAATCGGCTTTGTAATCATCGTTTGCTGGGCGGCGGCATGCGTTTTTTTACTCGAAGCGCGCAGGTGAAGAAGCCGTTCTCTGTACCATTTGGCGATATAAATCAAAAACAGCACGGCGATTGCGGCAACAAGGGTAAACCAGATAGAGCCGAATTGTCCGAGCGGGACGAGAATCAGCGCGGTAATTAACGGCGCCATCGCCTGGCCGGTATTTCCGCCGACCTGATAAATCGATTGGGCTAAGCCCCGTTTGGTGCCGGCGGCCATATAAGCGACGCGTGAGCCTTCCGGATGAAAGACTGCGGAGCCCAAGCCGATAAAGAAAACACAGCATAAAATCGTCAGAAAAGACGGGGCAAACGCGAGACCTAATACGCCGAGCATGCTCGAGGTGAGGCCGAGCGGCAAAGCATACGGCATCGGGCGTTTATCTGTGTACCAGCCAATGACGGGCTGCATGACGGAAGACACCATATTTAATGTGAAGGCGATAATCCCGAGCTGCGTGAATGTAAGGCTCATCGACCGTTCTAAAATAGGAAACATCGCAGGAATCACCGCTTGCAGCGAATCATTAAGCAAATGGCAGATTCCGATAATGAATAGGATGGAATATACGGTCGTTTCGGGCCGTTGAACAGGCTTTTCTTTCAGTGGGGCGGCAATTGCCAAAATCATTCTCCTCCTTCTTATATGTAAGCGAAACATACACCATATTATTCATAAGGTGAAGGAATTATCAAGAGCAAAAAAGGCTCTTCTTTCTTTTATCCGAAGGAAGAGCCTCTTTTTTATTTATTTAATAAGCTGTGTTTTTTCGAATAGACCATATAGATGATCATGCCGGCGGCAATCCAGATGACAAATGCCAGCCAAGTGACGCCGGGCAGGCTGTATGCGAGGTAGAGGCACAGACATGCGCTGATGATCGGCACGACAGGTACGAAAGGAACACGGAAAAATGACTTGATCTCCGGGTGTTTCTTTCGCAATACGATGACGGCGAGCGCAATGACGGTAAATGCCGCCAATGTTCCCATATTGACAAGATGAGCCAATGTTCCGAGATCGATAAAGCCTGCAATTCCTGCTGCGATAATCCCCGTGAGCCACGTGTTTTGAAACGGCGTTTTAAACCGCGGGTGCACTTTTGAAAACATGCCGGGCAAAAGACCATCCCTGCTCATGGCGAACGTCAGCCGCACCTGAGCATAAAGAAGCGCGAGCATGACCGTTGTAATCCCGATAATGGCGCCGACTGAAATGATGCCGGCTACTTTGTTCTGACCGACAAATTGCAGCGCAAATGACACGGGATCTCCGACATTCAGTTTTGTATAAGGAAGCATCCCCGTCAGAACAAGCGATACCGTAATGTAGAGAACGGTGCAGATAAGAAGCGCGCCGATAATTCCGACAGGCATGGATTTCTGCGGGTTTTTGACTTCCTCCGATGCGTTTGAAACGGCGTCAAATCCCAGATAGGCGAAGAAAACGGTTGCGGCGCTGGCGATGACGCCTTTCATCCCAAACGGCATAAACGGCGACCAGTTTTCCGGCTTTACATAACCGAAACCGACGACAATAAACAGCAGAATGATTGCGATTTTCATTAAAACGATTACGTTGTTAAAACGTGTGCTTTCTTTCACGCCCCTTGAGACGATAGCGGTAATGGCCAAAATAATCAAGGCGGCCGGAAGATTAAAGACCGCGCCCGTTTTGCTTCCCGGAGCGGCAATTAACGCCGGCGGGAGATGCAGCCCGAAACCGGCAAGAAGCGACTGAAAATAAGAGGACCAGCCAGTCGCAACTGCAGCGAGAGCAATGACATATTCAAGCATTAAATCCCAGCCGATCAAAAACGCGAGAAATTCTCCAAGCGTCACATACGAATATGTATACACGCTTCCCGAGATCGGTATGGATGAAGAAAATTCTGCGTAACAAAAAGCTGCAAGCGCGCAGGCAATTCCCGCGAGAACAAACGACAGAATTAAAGCCGGGCCGGCGCCAGTGGCGGCAACGGTTCCGGTGATAACAAAAATCCCCGTGCCGACGACACAGCCGATTCCGAGTAAGACTAAGTCAAAAGCGCTTAACGAGCGGGAAAGACTGGTCTGTTTGCTCTGGGCCTTTAGATCTGCCAGCGGCTTTTTTCGAAAAAGTGAAGACATATTGTTCCTCCTGGAAAATTCATAATATTCTAATCATTATATACACTGACGTTTGTATTATATTGTCGAACTTTCGTACAGTCAATTAAAGAATTTTCCACTTTAAAAGGAAAAAGCTCAAAAGCGTCAGTGTATGGCAGAATTCGTATTTTTATTCTGAAATAGTTCAATTTTCTCACGTTAAAACCGATACAAAAAATGACTCATCCACAATTTTTCCAAGTTTCGATTAAAGGGAGATGTTTATATGTTTCAATATGAAGAATTAAATCAGCAGTTTATCGGCGGCAAATGGAGGGAAGGCGGCAGCCGGAACGTATTGGAAAACAGAAATCCTTATACTCAAAAAGTGATAACCTCATTCCGAAAAGCGACGCCTGACGATGTAGATGCTGCGTATCGCGCCGCGGCTCTTGCGAAAAAAGAATGGGACAAAGTGAACCCCTTCAAAAAGCGCTCTATTATGGAAAAGGCCGTATCTTTCATCGAGGAGCATGAAGAAGCCATCATTTACTTAATGATGGAGGAGCTTGGCGGAACAAGGCTGAAGGCTGAGTTTGAAATCGGACTTGTCAAAAATATGATAAAAGAAGCGGCTTCCTTTCCTGTTCGGATGGAAGGGAAGATCCTGCCGTCGACGATTGACGGCAAAGAAAACAGGCTGTACCGAATTCCGGCCGGAGTTGTCGGGGTGATCAGCCCGTTTAATTTCCCGTTTTTCCTCTCCGTGAAATCGGTCGCGCCGGCGCTCGGAGCGGGGAACGGCGTCGTTTTGAAGCCGCATGAGGAAACGCCGATCTGCGGCGGCACGCTCATTGCGAAAATTTTTGAAGCGGCCGGAATTCCGGACGGACTGCTGAACGTCATCGTTACTGATATCACGGAGATCGGCGACAGCTTTGTCGAACATCCGGTGCCGCGCATCATCTCATTTACAGGCTCAACGGGTGTGGGCAGCTATATCGGGCAGCTTGCGGTCAAGCACTTTAAAAAACCGCTCTTGGAGCTTGGCGGAAACAGCGCGCTGATCGTGCTTGAGGATGCCGATATTGAATATGCGGTCAATGCGGCGGTGTTCAGCCGGTTTACGCATCAAGGGCAAATTTGTATGTCAGCAAACCGTGTGCTGGTTCATACGTCTTTGTATGACAAATTTACAGAACTTTATGAAGCGAAGGTATCTTCTCTGAAGGTCGGAGATCCGATGGACCCTGATACGGTTATCGGGCCTTTGATTAACACGAGACAGACGGAGGGCTTGAAACGGTCTGTAGAAAAAGCCATTGAAGAGGGAGCCGTTCCCGTGCTTCTCGGTGAATTTAAAGGAACGGTCGCTGAGCCTGTAATCTTAAAAGACGTGAAACCGGACATGAGCATCGCGAAGGAAGAATTATTCGGTCCGGCCGTTTGCATTATGCCGTTTGATACAGAAGACGAAGCGGCAGACATTGCAAATGCTACGCCGTTCGGTTTAAGCGGAGCGGTGCATACGGCAAATATTGAGCGCGGCGTTGAATTTGCGAAGCGGATCGAAACAGGCATGATTCATGTCAATGATACGACCATTAATGATGAACCGAACGTGGCGTTCGGGGGTGAAAAGCAATCAGGCCTCGGCAGGCTGAACGGCGAGTGGAGCCTTGAGGAATTTACAACATTGAAATGGATTTCCGTTCAGCACGAAAAACGGCAATTTCCATATTAAGAAGGAGTGAAAGAGATGAGTATAAAGACGGAGCAAGACACACATGGGCTGCTCGACGCTTTTATCAAAGTCGCACCTTATTTAAACAGCCTGATCCAGGATGATATCACCATCGGCATTTATGATACAGAAAAATTAATCGTGAATATTCCGGCTAAGACGTTTTCCCTGAATGTAAAGCCGGGTGACCCGCTGCAAAAAGGGGATATCATTACAGACGCCATCCGCACGAATCAGAAAAAAACAAGCATGGTTCCAAAAGAGCTGTTCGGATTTCCGCTCATTGCCAGAGCGATTCCGCTTCATGATGAAAACGGAAGAGTCATCGGGGGCGTCGGTCTCGGCACAAGCCTTGAAAAGTCGGCGAAGCTGCATGATGTGGCCGAAAGTCTGTCTGCAGTCGTTGAGCAGACGGCTTCTGCCGTAGCAGATATTTCTGAATCCATTAACGGTTTCTCAGCACAGATGTCAGGCATTTCTACCCAAGCGAAACAGGTCAGTGAGAGCGCCGGAGAAATCGCCGACATTTCCGTTACCGTCAAAGGCATATCAGATCAAAGCAATCTGCTCGGCTTAAACGCGGCCATTGAAGCGGCCAGAGCCGGGGAGTCAGGGAAGGGCTTTTCCGTCGTAGCGGACGAAATCCGCAAGCTTGCCACTCATTCAAAGGACAATGTCGGCCAGATTGATCAAATTACGAAAAAAATACACAGCCTGCTGAAAGGGCTTGAGGATTCCATTGAATCCATCAACCAGAACACAGACGGCCAAGCAGCGGCAGTTGAACAAATTTCAGCGACAATGCAGGAAATTTCGGGAAGCGCGCAGCATTTAGCGAAGATGGCCGAAAACGTGCTGGGAGAATCATAAAAAATCAGGGGAGCTTCTGGTTAAAAATATCGATAGATAAAGCCTGTATTCGCCGATTACCAAGTAATCAGTGATACAGGCTTTTTTTAAAATTTCTTCTTCAACATCTGAAGAGAAACTGCCAATATGACAGCTCCGTTCTTTCATCCTTGTACCTGAGAAGTTAATAAAAGCGGCCTTATATTTCTTTTTTAAATCTCTTTTCCATCAGTTCTGCCATTTGTTTCGAATTTGGATTTCCTTCATTTTGTAATTGGTCAATGATGTTCATATATCCGTTTCATTTCGGTTCTGGCTTACTTTATATGCAGCCTGAATTTCTCCCACCTTAATCTTAAACCCAACAATACCTTTCAGTTGGTTTTCTAGGAGTTGAGGAGAAAGTTCATCCCATAAAATTGGATTTTCTCGGTGTTTTTCATATTTTTCCATCATTGTTGTTAATTCCTCTATTAATTCATCTTTCTCTAAAATGCTTGCTTTGCCATATACATGGACGGCTTGATAATTCCATGTCGGAACTTCTTCATGCCCATACCAAGAAGAAGAGATGTAAGCGTGTGGCCCCTGAAACATAACAAGCACATCTTCGCAAGTTTCAAATGTTCTCCACTGGGGATTTCCATAAGCCAAATGCCCAGTAATATAGTAATCATCACCTTTTTTATTTAACCCCAAAGGCAAATGAGTGGCAATCGGTTTCCTTTGTTCTGTTGTGATGATTGTGCCAAAAGAGTTTTTTTGAACAAAATCCCAAATTTCATCAGCATTTGTGACCTTAAAATATTTTGGAATATACATCATCATCCGCCTTTCAAAAAAAGTTATATGAGTGTTTTGGTCATGATAAAGTCAATTTGTTCTTCATCACCCATATAAAAAGAATGGGTTCCGGTTTGAACAAACCCCATTTTCTTATAAAAAGCAATAGCATTTTCATTTTTTTCCCATACGCCCAGCCAGATTTTCTTTTTATTACGTTCCAGCGCAATTTCCAGCGCTTTATTTAGCAGATATTTACCAAGTCCATGTTTTTGAAATTTATTCCTTATATAAATCCTCTCGATTTCAAGTGATTCATCACCCATTTCTTCAGACTGAGCATGATTGGTATTGACCTTTAAATATCCAGCGATTTCATTATGAAAATAAACAAAAAAGAATTGCGAAGAAATATTGGATAATTCTTTTTCTAATTGTTTTAAGTCAAATGCCTTTTCCAAATGGGTGAATTCTGATGCTTAAATGTCGTATGAAATGTTTCATAACTTATTTCTTGAAGGTTGCGTGAATCTTCAACGGTGCACTTTTTTATATTTATCGTCATTTATATATGCCGCTCCTTTATATCATCAATACTTCAGCCTGCCAGCACTTCCTTCGTTTTTCACGATTACGCACAAACTGATGCTGATCATGTCATCACCTCTTCCCCTCTGGTGTATAGAAGGAGACGCGCAAACATTCTTCGGGCAAAATCATCCTCTTCAAGAAATTTGTCTGTCCTTTTACTAGTTTTATTCCAGCGCCTGATTTAAAATGAACACATGAACTTACGTGAGGATTGATAGGAACCATGAGCATCATAAAAGCGGAAAACCTTTATAAAACATACGGAGATAAGACATTATTTGATCATATTTCCTTTCATATTGAAGAGAATGAGAGAATCGGCTTAATCGGACCGAACGGAACGGGCAAGTCAACGCTGCTGAAAGCCATTGCCGGCATCGAATCAACCGAAGAAGGCACCATTACGGCATCAGGCGGCGTGCATATTGAATTTTTGCATCAGGACCCGGAGCTTCCGGCCGGACAAACCGTGCTTGAGCACATTTATTCAGGTGATTCTGCCGTCATGAGAACGCTGAGAGAATATGAAAAAGCGCTTCAGACGCTGAATGAAGAGCCGGAAAATGAAAAACGCCAGAAAAATCTGCTTGATGCGCAAGGCAAGATGGATGCAAACAACGCGTGGGAGGCAAACACGTTAGCCAAAACAGTCTTAACCAAGCTTGGCGTCACGGACTTGATGAAGGATGTCAGCGAGCTGTCCGGAGGCCAGAAAAAGCGGGTCGCTATTGCGAAAAATGTCATTCAGCCTGCTGATCTGCTCATTTTGGATGAGCCGACAAACCATTTGGACAATGAAACAATTGAATGGCTGGAAGGGTATCTGTCCCAATATCCCGGCGCTGTTATGCTCGTGACGCACGACAGATATTTTTTAAACCGGGTGACGAACAGAATATATGAGCTTGAGAGAGGGAGCCTTTATACGTATAAAGGAAACTATGAAGTATTTCTGGAAAAACGCGCCGAGCGGGAAGTGCTGGCCGAACAAAAGGAAACAAAGCGCCAAAACCTGCTGCGCCGTGAACTGGCCTGGCTCAGACGAGGCGCAAAAGCACGCTCGACGAAACAAAAAGCGAGAGTTGACAGAGCGGAGGCGCTCAAGGAGCAAAAAGGGCCCGCCGTTTCCGGCTCACTCGACTTTGCGATAGGCTCCCACCGCCTCGGCAAACAGGTGATTGAAGCCGAAAACGTGACGATAACTTATAGCGGACAAGCGCTCATCAGCCAATTTAACGAGCTTGTCATACCGGGAGAAAGAATCGGTATCATCGGGCCGAACGGCATCGGAAAAACAACCTTGCTGAACAGCCTCGCCGGGCGGATTGAACCTGACATCGGCAGCATCACCATCGGGCAGACGGTAAGAATCGGCTACTATACCCAAGACCATAGTGAAATGAACGGTGACATGAAAGTCATTGAGTATATAAAAGAAACCGCGGAAATCGTCAAAACGGCCGAAGGTGATATCATCACCGCGGAACAAATGCTCGAACGCTTTCTGTTCCCGCGCCCGATGCAGCAGACGTATATCAGAAAGCTGTCAGGCGGGGAAAAACGGCGTCTGTACTTGCTGAACGTTTTGATGCAGGAGCCGAATGTGCTGTTTTTAGATGAACCGACCAATGATCTGGACACAGAGACTTTAAGCGTGCTCGAAGATTATATCGACCAGTTCCCGGGCGTCGTCATTACAGTATCCCATGACCGCTACTTCCTTGACCGCGTCATCGATCGCCTGATCGTGTTTGAAGGACAAGGCATCATTTCCCGTTTCCAAGGTTCGTACAGTGAATATATGGAAGAAGCGAAAATGAAAAAAACGGCGGGAAAACAGCCCGCTGAAGAGAAAAAACCCGAGGAAGAACTGAAGAAAAAGCGTAAAAAGCTTTCTTACAAGGATCAGATCGAATGGGACGGCATTGAAGACAAGATTGCCGGACTTGAAGAAAAGCACGAACGTCTGGAAGCGGAAATCGCCGAAGCAGGAAGCGATTTCGGGAAGATTCAAGAACTGATGGCGGAGCAGGCGAAAACGTCGGAAGTGCTTGAAGCCGCAATGGAACGCTGGACCGAATTGTCACTGATGATTGAAGAGCTTGAGAATTAAAAAGAGCCGGTATGACCTAAGCCAGGGACATACCGGCATTTTTTTATTTCAAAAGTTTACGTTTACGTTAAGGTTTAGATGGTGTATAATGATAACAGATACGACAAGAGGGGGATTGACCTTGGAATGGATGAAGATTGATCAAGTTGCCAAAAGAAGCGGATTGACAAAACGCACCATTCGTTTTTACGAGGAGATTGGTTTAATTCCTGCTCCTAAACGGACAGAAGGCGGCGTAAGGCTTTACTCCGAGGATGACATGGAGGAACTGGAGAAAGTCACCAGCACGAAAGAGGTGCTCGGTTTTTCACTTCAGGAGCTTCAGCAGTTTATGGAAATGAGCCGCCAGCTTGAATTAAACAAAGAGGGGTACTTGTTGTCACTGGATCTGAAGGAACGGAAAGAAAAGCTGGAAGAGATTCAGCATGCTTTGAATCACCAGCTTGATATGATTGATGAGAAAATCCGCACATTCCAAAGCTTTAAAGGGCGTCTTAACGGGATGAAAGAAAAAGCCGATCGTGCGATTCAGTCAATCGAATGATATTGCTGTAAACGCTATGTATATAGCGTTTCTTTTAATGGATCAAATTGGAGGTCTGATAAAATGGATAATTCACCACAACAGAAAACAGGCTTGCTCAGCCAGCCGAAAGCGGTCTGGGCGGTTGCGTTTGCCTGTGTTATTTCGTTTATGGGAATCGGCCTGGTCGATCCGATTCTTCCGGCAATCGCCGCACAATTACATGCTTCACCTAGTGAAGTATCTCTGTTATTTACAAGTTATTTACTCGTTACCGGTTTTATGATGTTTTTTTCCGGCGCGATTTCAAGCCGGATCGGTGCGAAATGGACGCTGCTTCTCGGACTTATTTTTATCATTGTATTTGCCGCCCTTGGCGGAAGCTCAGGCTCGATCGCTCAGCTTGTCGGCTATCGCGGCGGCTGGGGATTGGGGAACGCCCTATTTATTTCAACCGCGCTTGCCGTCATCGTCGGCGTATCTGTTGGAGGAAGCGCGAAAGCCGTTATTTTGTATGAGGCTGCGCTTGGACTCGGTATTTCTGTCGGCCCGCTGTTAGGCGGCGAACTGGGCAGCATGTCGTGGCGCGCTCCGTTTTTCGGCGTTTCCGTCTTAATGTTTATCGCCTTATGCGCGATTTCTTTGATGCTGCCGAAAATCTCTAAGCCGGCTAAGCGTGTCGGTATGTTTGATGCAATGAAGGCGTTGAAATATAAAGGCCTGCTGACAATGGCGGTTTCCGCGTTTTTATACAACTTCGGTTTCTTTATTTTGCTTGCGTATTCACCATTTGTGCTTGATTTGGATGAACACGGACTCGGTTACGTCTTTTTCGGCTGGGGACTATTGCTTGCCATCACGTCTGTATTTACAGCGCCGGCCTTGCATAAAGCACTCGGCACCGTCCGGTCGCTCGTCGTCTTATTTATCGCTTTTGCCGTGATCTTAATTATGATGGGCATCTGGACGGAGCACATGGCGCTTGTCATTACATGCATTGTCATCGCAGGTGCGGTGCTCGGTATGGTCAACACCATTATGACCACCGCCGTCATGGGTTCAGCCCCTGTCGAGCGCTCTATCGCATCCTCGGCCTACAGCTCTGTCCGCTTCATCGGCGGAGCTATTGCGCCGTGGATTGCGGGAATGCTGTCAGAACACTTTACAGCCCACACACCGTACCTTGTCGGTGGCGCAGTCGTGCTGGCGGGTATGCTTGTCCTGCTCATGGGGCGCAAGCATCTTGCCGGAATAAAAGCCGGACATTAAGAAAAAAAAGGAACTTCCGGGAGAGCGGGGTTCCTTTTTTATTTGGAAAATAGCAAATGAGTAATCGTTATGTTTGTACAGTCAACATAGAAAATTCTAAGGATTGTCCGCCAAAATTGGCATTAACAAAAACCCGCCCTTAAGCAGGGCGGGTTTTCGTGTGTTTACAGCACTTTCGTCGTCCAAGATTCGCAGTTCCACGTTTCCGTCGCGATATCCATGTAGAACTCCGGTTCGTGGGAGATGAGCAGAATGGAGCCCTTGTATTCCTTTAGCGCGCGTTTCAGCTCTTCTTTTGCGTCGACATCCAAGTGGTTTGTCGGCTCGTCAAGCACAAGCAGGTTTGTTTCTGAATTGATCAGTTTGCACAGTCTGACCTTTGCTTTTTCTCCTCCGCTGAGGACGGAGACGCGGCTTTCAATGTGTTTTGTCGTCAGTCCGCATTTTGCAAGAGCGGCGCGGATTTCATATTGGGTAAAGGAAGGAAACTCGCTCCATACCTCTTCGATGCACGTATTGTTGTTTGTTTCTTTCACTTCCTGCTCGAAATAGCCGGTGTATTGGTGCTCGCCTCGCTCTACCGTGCCTTCAAGCGGCTGGATTTCTCCGAGCAGGCTCTTTAACAGCGTCGTTTTCCCGATGCCGTTTGCACCGTACAAGGCGATTTTCTGGCCGCGCTCCATTCTGAGATTGAGCGGCCGTGACAGCGGGCTGTCGTAGCCGATGACTAAATCCTTCGTCTCAAAAATGAGCTTGCCTGATGTTCTGGCAGGCTTGAAATGGAATTCGGGCTTCGGTTTTTCCGCCGCCAGCTCAATCATATCCATCTTATCAAGCTTCTTCTGGCGGGACATCGCCATGTTTCTCGTGCTGACGCGCGCTTTGTTGCGGGCGACGAAATCCTTCAGCTCGGCCACTTCCTGCTGCTGTTTTTTGTAGGCGGCTTCAAGCTGCTGTTTTTTCACTTCATATACTTCCATGAATTGATGATAATCACCGACATAACGGGTCAGCTCCTGATTTTCTACGTGATAAATCAGATTGATGACGCTGTTTAAAAACGGAATATCGTGAGAAATTAAGATAAACGCGTTTTCGTATTCCTGCAAATAGCGTTTCAGCCATTCAATGTGCTGTTCATCAAGGTAGTTGGTCGGTTCATCCAACAGGAGGATTTCCGGTTTTTCCAAAAGCAGCTTGGCGAGAAGCACCTTCGTACGCTGGCCTCCGCTTAAATCGGTGACGTCACGGTCAAGCCCGACTTCGTGTAAGCCCAGGCCGCGGGCGATTTCCTCCACTTTGCTGTCGATGACATAAAAGTCGTTATTCGTCAGGGCATCCTGAATGACACCGACATCTTCAAGCAATTGTTCAAGCTCATCGGGATCTGCTTCGCCCATTTTGTTGTAAATCTCATTCATTTCCGCTTCCATGGCAAACAAGTAATGGAAGGCATCTTTTAAGACGTCGCGGATCGTTTTGCCTTTTTCAAGGACCGTATGCTGATCAAGATAGCCGACGCGGACGTTTTTTGACCATTCGACTTTTCCCTCATCAGGCTCAAGTTTTCCGGTAATAATATTCATAAACGTTGATTTTCCTTCGCCGTTTGCGCCGATTAAGCCGACATGTTCCCCTTTTAAAAGACGGAACGATACATTGTTGAAAAGCGCGCGGTCACCGAAACCGTGGCTTAAATCCTTAACAGATAAAATACTCATTTTTACACCTCTATCGTTATCGAACACGCTGATGTCACGTGTATTTCTCATTTATGATTATAAAGGAGGAAGCGGTTTGTTAAAAGGCTTGGAAGGAAAAAGAAAATTGCGTTTGCAGCGTGCATTTGAGATACTATGGAGTAGATTTTAAGAATTGAGGAGAACGACATGACGCAAACTTGGCCATTTTTACAACATACACAATCATTCATCGCCGAAAACTGGGAAGCATCAGGTTTTCAGGAGCCGACCGCCATTCAGGAAAAAGCGGCACAGGTGATCATGGAGGGGAAAGATGTCATCGCCGAGTCCCCGACGGGAACGGGAAAAACGTTGGCGTATACACTTCCGGTTTTGGAAAGGATCAACCCGGAGCAAAAGCATCCTCAGGCGGTTATTTTAGCGCCTTCACGTGAGCTTGTCATGCAGATTTTTCAAGTGATTCAGGATTGGAAAAAAGGCTCGGAGCTGCGGGCTTTGTCTTTAATCGGCGGGGCAAACGTGAAGAAGCAGGTGGAAAAGCTCAAAAATAAACCTCACATCATTGTGGGCACGCCGGGCAGGGTGTTTGAATTGATCCGGGCGAAAAAGCTGAAAATGCATGAGGTTAAAACGATCGTCCTTGATGAAGCCGACCAGCTCGTCACACCAGAGCATCGGGAGACGATGAAAAACATCATTAAAACAACGCTGAAGGATCGCCAGCTTTTATGCTTCTCAGCCACATTAAAACAAGACACAGAAGAGGTGCTCAAAGACATCGCTCAGGAACCGGCCGTGCTGAAGGTTGAACGGAATATAGCGGGAAAGGGGCAGGTCAAGCATCAGTATCTCGTCTGTGATCAGCGGGATAAGGTCAAGCTTCTCCAAAAGCTGTCACGGCTTAATGGCATGCAGGCGCTCGTGTTTGTCAGAGATATCGGGAATTTAAGCGTGTATGCGGAAAAGCTGACCTATCACCATGTCGATCTCGGCATTTTGCATGGAGAAGCGAAAAAAATGGAGCGGGCCAGCATTTTATCAGCGTTTGAACAGGGAGAATTTCCGCTGCTTTTGGCGACAGACATCGCCGCGCGCGGCCTTGACATTGACGATCTCCCGTATGTCATTCACGCGGACATTCCGAATGAAGATGGGTATATCCACAGATCGGGCCGGACGGGGCGAGCGGGCAAAAAAGGAACCGTACTCAGCCTTGTCACGCCGATGGAAGAATCCAAACTGAAAAAAATGGCCAAATCACTCGGAATCGAGCTGAACGAGGCTGTCTATTCAGGCGGAAAGCTAGCGGAGAAATAAAAAACGGAGGGCGAACTGCCCTCCGTTTTTTTATTATACTTTGATCAGCTGCTTCCCTTTATTTTCTCCCTTAAATAAGCCGAGGAACGCGTCGGGAATATTGCTGAAGCCTTCTGTCACCGTTTCTTCATAATGCAGCCTTCCGTCCTTCAGCCATTCAGCCAATTGCTTTGCGCCTTCAGAAAAGCGGTCTGAGTAATCACTGGCGATAAATCCTTGCATGAGCGCTTTTAATTTAATCAGCTTCGATTGGACGCGGGGACCTATATCCTCCGCTTCACTTTTGGCATTGTAGGAAGAAATGGCTCCGCATACCGGGATGCGGGCAAAGTCGTTCAAAAGGTTCATGACCGCATCTGAAATCGGCCCGCCGACATTGTCAAAATATACATCGACCCCGTCAGGACAAGCGTCAGCCAGCGCTTTTTGAATATCCTCCGCGGTTTTATAATTGATGGCTTCATCAAACTGCAGCTCCTGTTTTAAATAAGAAATTTTTTCATCAGAGCCGGCAATGCCGACGACCCTCGCGCCTTTTATTTTGGCGATCTGCCCGACGGCTGATCCGACGGCTCCGGCAGCGCCTGAAACGACAACGGTTTCTGCCTTTTTCGGACGGCCGATATCCAAAAGGCCGAAGTAGGCGGTTAATCCGGTCAGCCCTAAAATGCCGAGATACGCTTGAGCCGGTGCGATGCCGGTATCAACTTTGCGGAGGGATGACTCACTGACTGATGAATACTCCTGCCAGGCAAGAGTCCCGATCACAACATCGCCTTTTTTCAGCTTGGCGCCGTCTGAGATGACTTCTGCAATGACGCCGCCTGTTAAAGCTGCATCTAAGGCAAACGGTTCGACGTATGATTTTGTATCCTGCATACGACCGCGCATATACGGATCAACAGAGACATAAAGCGTTTTTACAAGCACTTCGCCGTCTTTCGGTTCGGGGACGGAAATGGTTTCAAAACGGAAATCCTCATGAACGGGAATGCCTTCAGGCCGTCTTGCCAATTGAATTTGCTGTTGGGTTTCTGGCATACTGCATCCTCCTGTCAAAACGTGTATTTACCCCAAATGTAACATGGATTGTTTTCAAAATACAAAAATAAACCGTCAGGAGACATAAAAAGAAGTTATGAACGTTTGTTAATATGTGTAAAAGGGGAAGGTTTCATGTTTCCTGTATTAGAAACATGAAAGACTGATAGTAAGAGAAATAGTAAAAGATGATGCGGAACGGATTTTCGCATGTTTTTCAAATTCAGAAGTGACACGCTGTTATGGGCAAGAACCTTTTGAATCAATTGAGCAGGCGGAAAAATGAGTCGAACTGTTTGAACATCAGTTTAACGAAAAAAGAGGAATACGGTGGGGAATTGAAAGAAAAGATGCTGAAGGAATAATAGGGACAATTGGTTTTAATGCTTGGGTGCTTAAGCATGGACGGTCGAAAGCGAAAGCAGTGTCAAAAGTTTTTTCCTATCGATTTGAAGTTATGAAATGATTTCGTATAGACGCTGTTGTATTCCTTGAGAATGCTCCCTCTCACAAATTATTAACGAAGCTCGGAGAGTGTCAGAACGGTAAAGAGGATCATTCAGCCCTTCCATAACAGCCGCTATAGACCGCGGGGCTCCCTCATAATGCACTGCAGTTTTTTATTACAAAAAAAAGAAGCTTCAGAGAGCTTCCTAATGCTTCGCTGTCATGGTCACGATCTATCATCCGGCAGCGTTTTAAATCGAAACATTCAAAGAAATAATTGATAGTCATCGGTGTTTTTCTCATGTTCTAAATATTCGTAGGCGTTTGCCTTTGAAGAATCAAGCATGTCAAGGGTGATAACAGGACGGAGCGCGGCCAGATAGGCTGACAGTTTTCCTTGAATTTCATTCGGAAGCACGAATTCTATATCACCAATATTCATAATAATCGAGAAAACAAAATCAATATTAATATGAAAGGTTTCCTCAGCAAAGTTTGCAAGTTCCTGTACACCTTCAGGACAGCGGGTCCGACTGCGGAATACCTGTTTCACTAAATCACTCACAACCCAAGCGTTGAATTGCTGTTCCGGTGAAAAATATTGGATAGGGAACCACCTCCTGCTTGATAGCGCGTGACATTTTTTATTTTTCTGAAAGGTTTGTTTTTCTCAACTGTAACATGTCCTGAAGATAAATATCCACTGACAATCTTCCTGTTTTTTAACGGAACTCTCTTTTTTCCGTTTGATAAATGAAGGAGCGGGTAAACACCCAATATACAAAACAAAAGGAGGACTTACAATGAAACCGGTAGTAAGAGAATATACAAATGATCGAAAGCTGATGCAGGATGTGAAAGAGCTGCAGCGATTGGGTGTGGCAAAAGAGGACGTATATGTGCTTTCCCATGATGATGACAGAACGGAGCGCCTGTCTGACAACACTGACGTAAACACAATCGGCGCCAAAGAAACAGGCTTTAAACACGCGGTCGGCAACATGTTTAATAAAAAAGGCGATGAGCTTCGCAATAAAATTCATGAAATCGGCTTTTCAGAAGAGGAAGCGTCTCAATTTGAAAAGCGTTTAGATGAAGGAAAAGTGCTTCTCTTCGTAACGGATAATGAAAAAGTAAAATCATGGGCGTAAGCTGATCCAATCCCAAGGGGTATTTCTATCCCTTGGGATTTTTTTTGCCGTTTCCGCAAAAACGAAATTTACATCTGGCAAGTTTGCGGTTGGTCATGAAATCGGTTTTCAGAAAAGGAAGAGTCTCAATTTGCCGGGCGGCTGCCGCAATGAAACTGAAATACAATTTTAGTAAATTTGCGGTGAATATTCCAATTTCGTTTGGTACAATTAAATTGTGAGAAATTGGAATAAACTCTTACAATAAGCCCTGGGAGGAACGCAATTTATGAAAAAAATGCTTTTTATGCTGGCCGTTTGTTTATGTATGATTCCGGCGGGTGTCCATGCCGCCGACTTGGGCCGGCAGACGTTAGGGTCAAATGACGGCTGGGGAGCTTATGCCGGCGGAACAACCGGCGGTGCAAAAGCTTCTTCATCCAATGTGTATACTGTAACAAACAGACAACAGCTTGTTTCTGCATTAGGAGGAAGCGCCAACAGTACGCCGAAAATTATTTACATACAAGGTACAATTAATCTGAATACGGATGATCATAACAAAACGCTCGGTTTTAACGATTATAAAGATGCGGCTTATGATCTCAATGCCTATCTGAAAGCGTACGATCCGGGCAAATGGGGAAAAAAAGCGCCGTCAGGCACCCAGGAAGACGCCAGGAAGCGCTCACAGCAAAACCAGAAGGCAAGAGTCGTGATTGATATTCCTTCGAATACGACCATCATCGGTTCAGGCTCAAATGCCAAGGTGACAGGCGGGAATTTTAATATCAAGAGCGGAGTCGATAATGTCATCATCCGCAACATTGAATTTCAAGACGCATATGACTATTTTCCGCAATGGGACCCGACTGACGGCGATAGCGGCAACTGGAATTCGGAATATGACAATATCACCATTAACGGCGCGGCGCACATCTGGATAGATCATTGTACATTTAATGACGGATCGAATCCCGACAGCGGTTTTCCCCACTATTACGGGCGAAAATATCAGCACCATGACGGCCAGACGGATATATCAAACGGGGCGAATTATGTGACATTATCCTATAATAAATATAATGACCATGATAAAGGCTCCGTCATCGGAAATAGCGACAGCAAGACGTCAGATGACGAAAAATTAAAGGTGACCATTCACCATAACTATTACCAAAACATCGTCCAGCGCGCACCGCGGGTCCGATACGGACAGGTTCATATTTATAATAACTTCTATGCAGGCAGCAAAAGCGCTGCATATCCCTTCAGCTATGCATGGGGCGTAGGCCATTCGTCAAAAATTTACGCCCAGAATAACGCCTTTGAAGTGCCGGGACTCTCTGCCGATAAAACAATCAGCGTCTTCAGCGGCGGAAAAGCGCTTCATGAAGACGGCACCCTTTTGAACGGCGCCGCGATTAACGCGTCAGCCGCCAACGGATTGAGCCAGTCTGTCGGATGGACGCCGTCTCTGTATGGTTCAATCGGTCCAGCTGCAAATGTGAAATCAGATGTTATATCCCAAGCGGGTGCGGGTAAACTAAAATAAGAAACAAGGAACACAAAGGAAAAAATTCCTTTGTGTTTTTTAATTAACAAAAACGTTTATTAACTTAGTTAAGTAGTAAAATGGGATAGGGGATGGAAGATAACAAAATAGGAGGAGACCTGTAATGGCTTCAGAAAAAGACGCAAAAAAACAGCAGGCAGTGAAATTAATTCCTTTACTTATTACTGTTGCTATGGGATTAATCATTTGGTTTATTCCCGCGCCGTCCGGACTTGAACCTAAAGCATGGCATTTGTTCGCTATTTTTGTCGCAACAATTATCGGCTTTATCTCCAAGCCCTTGCCAATGGGCGCAATTGCAGTTTTTGCATTGGCAGTTACCGCGTTAACGGGAACGTTATCAATCGAAAATACGTTAAGCGGCTTTGGAAACAAAACAATCTGGCTGATTGTTATCGCCTTTTTTATTTCCCGGGGATTTATTAAAACCGGACTGGGCGCCAGAATTTCTTACGTATTCGTACAAAAGTTCGGGAAGAAAACACTCGGGCTTTCTTATTCACTGCTTTTCAGTGATTTAATTTTATCACCTGCCATACCAAGCAACACGGCACGGGCGGGCGGCATTATTTTTCCTATTATCAGATCATTATCCGAAACATTCGGATCCACGCCGGCAGACGGAACAGAACGGAAAATCGGAGCTTTCTTATTAAAAACCGGCTTTCAAGGGAACTTGATCACGTCTGCCATGTTTTTAACGGCAATGGCGGCAAACCCGCTGATCGCCAAGCTGGCACACGATGTCGCAGGGGTGGACATCACGTGGACAAGCTGGGCTATTGCGGCGATTGTACCGGGATTGGTGAGTTTAATTATTACACCGCTCGTGATTTACAAGCTGTACCCGCCGGAAATTAAAGAAACACCGGATGCGGCTAAAATCGCAACAGAGAAACTGAAAGAAATGGGCCCTTTTAAAAAATCCGAGCTGTCCATGGTCATCGTCTTTTTATTGGTTTTGGTGCTTTGGATTTTCGGAGGAAGCTTGAATATCGATGCAACGACAACGGCTTTAATCGGTTTATCCGTACTGCTTTTGTCTCAGGTATTAACTTGGGAGGATATCAAAAAAGAACAAGGCGCATGGGATACGCTGACTTGGTTTGCGGCGCTTGTGATGCTGGCGAATTTCCTGAATGAGCTTGGCATGGTATCCTGGTTCAGTAATATGATGAAATCTTCCGTTTCCGGTTTCTCATGGATTGTGGCATTTATGATTTTAATCATTGTGTATTATTACACCCACTACTTCTTTGCGAGTGCAACCGCACATATCAGTGCCATGTATGCAGCATTTTTAGCTGTGATCGTGGCGGCAGGCGCTCCGCCGCTTTTGGCAGCGCTCAGCCTGGCGTTTTTCAGCAACCTTTTCGGTTCAACGACGCATTACGGCTCAGGTGCGGCTCCGGTCTTTTTCGGAGCGGGCTATGTATCGCAAAGCAAATGGTGGTCCATCGGCTTTATTCTGTCGATCGTCCATATCATCACATGGCTTGTGATCGGCGGTTTATGGTGGAAAGTATTAGGTTTGTGGTAAGAAGAAGGCAGATGCGATCTGCCTCAGACTGTCGAGAAAATCTCGACAGTCTTTATTTTTCCCTTAAAATATCCATTCCCCCATTTTATAATAGAGAAAAGACTTCAAAAGGATCTTTCTCATGTTCCACACAAGAAAATCTTCTCAGCACGAAGCTGAATTTGTACTGCTTGACCAACTCGTCGAAGAAAATCATCTGCTCCGTAAAATTGATAAGTACATAGATTTTTCTTTTATCATTGAAAAAGTTAAACCCTATTACAGTGAAAACAAAGGCCGCCCCTCACTCGATCCGCTAATTCTCTATGGTATCCGTTCAGAAAGACAGCTTGAAAAAGAAATTTACTACAATATGGCTTACAGATGGTTTCTGGGATTGAACATAAATGATCCAGTTCCGCATCACTCTACCATCAGCTGGAACAGGCGCACTCGCTTTAAAGATACGACCATCTTCCAAGACATATTTGATGAGATCGTCTTCAGGCCATCAATCATGATATGGTGGGCGGGCGTGTCCTATTCACCGATTCAACTCATCTGAAAGCCAATGCAACAAACATAAATACACAAGAAAAACGATTGAACAGGATACACAAAACTACATTAAGGATTTAAATGAAGCCATTCAAGAAGATCGGGAGGAACACGGAAAAAAGGCACTAAAAGTCAAAGAGGAGGTGAAAGCTAAAAAAGAAATCCGACACAGCACAACCAATCCAGAAAGTGGATACCTGTATCGTGAAAACAAACCAGAAGGTTTTTTCTATTTAGATCACCGAACAACGGATATGAAACACAACATTATCACCGATGCCTTTGTAACACCTGGAAATGTCCATGATTCTGTGCCTTATCTTGACCAATTAGCACCTAATCGCACGATTTGGTTTTCGAATAGAAGCTGTTGCGCTTGATTCCGGCTATTTAACGACTCCCATATGTAAAGGATGATCTGACCGTCATACCTTTGCGTTATCGCCCATAGACGTTATCATCTTGCCAGAGGCTTGTTTCCAAAGTGGAAATTTCAGTACGACAATAAAAAAGACAGGTACATTTGTCCGAATGGACAAACACTCTCTTATTCAACAACCGACCGCAAAGGCTACAGGTCATATAAGTCAAATCCCGAAACAAGCTCCTCATGCCCTATGCTTAAAAATTGCACAAAATCGCTTGTCTGTTTCAAGAAAAAGCCTCTACAAAAAAAGAAAAAAATAGAGCGAAGCTTTACAGATTCAAAACAGCTGCATGGGCTTCGCTATGGCAGGTTGAGGGGAAACCAAAATGTGAGTGAACAAGTTCCCCTCACAGCTGCTTGCCAAAATATGAAGAAGATTGCCACATACCTAGCCAAACAAGGCTAGGTATGTGGGAGCTCTTTTTCAGTTTTAGAATATTGATGAAATCATTTTAGAAAATGTTATAAATAAAAAAGCTTGTAGAAAAAACGTTGTTTTCTCTACAAGCTGGAGACTGACTTCTGTCAGTCTTTTTTGTTTACGCAGTTATAAAAGATTCATCCTTCTTATCCCGCCCTGGAGGAAAATTATACCTATCTGCATCTTTCGAAAGAAATCACAAGAGAAAAAGATCACGAAAATTCTCAAGAATGAGAAATAAATGATTTAAAAAATGGTATGATTTTAGGAAGAAAGGACGGCTGGTGCTGTGATAGAAGAGAAGCGGTTTTATGTCTCTCTGCAAATGAAAATAGCCGGTTTAATCGCGGCTTTATTAATACTTGTTATCGGTACTCTTACTGTCATTTTTGCCTTTCAGCAATTAAACGAAGGCCAAAAGCAGGCTGAACAGCTGGCGGTGCAAACGGCCAAAACCATTTCATACATGCCGCCTGTAAAAGAGGCCTTTCAGCTTGCGGATAAATATGCTTTTCAGAATTTAGACGTAATAGAACAAATGAAAGAGCAGGCAGGCGCGCATGCCGTCTATATTACTGATCAAAAGGGAAACGTCACATTTCATTCCGCCCGCAGCAGCATTCCTGACGGGAATCAAAAGCTGCAAAATAAAACCGTCATGTTCGGCGGATCACCCGTATCAGACGGGATGAAGGCCGTGAGGGGAAGCGCGCCGGTTATTTTGGAAGAACAGGATCATAACGAAGTTGTCGGCACGGTAACGGTCGAATTTTTACAAGATGAGATTGAAAAAGGAATCAAGGAGCATCTATGGAATTTAAGCTATTTTGCATGTTTGGTGCTCCTCATCGGAATCGGGGGAGCGGCTGCGCTTGCAAAAAGTATCCGCAAAGATACACTCGGCCTTGAACCGCATGAAATAGCATCGCTCTACAGAGAGCGCAATGCGATGCTTCTTGCCATAAAAGAAGGGATTATCGCCGTGAACAAAGACGGTGCGGTAACGATGATGAATTTATCCGCCGCCGACATGCTGAAGCTTCCCATGCCGCTGGTCGGCCGGCATATAGAAGACATCATGCCTGACGCAAAGCTGATGCCGGTTTTGGCAGGAGGAGAAGCGGCGCCGAATCAGGAGGTTCGCGCCGGTGATAAAGTATTGATATTGAACATCAAAAAAATGAGCCAGGCCGGGCAAGATTATGGGGCGGTCATAAGCTTCCGTGAAAAAACAGAGCTGAAGAAACTGATCGGCAAGCTGACTGAGATGAAAAAATACTCAGAGGATCTGCGTGCGCAAACGCATGAATTTTCCAATAAGCTATATGCCATACTCGGTCTGCTGGAGCTTGGAGAATACGATGAAGCCATTGAGCTGATCAAGGAAGAGTACGCCATTCAAAATGAGCAGCATGAAATCCTGTTTCAAAACATTCATTCACAGCGGGTCCAAGCCATATTATTAGGAAAAATGGGAAAGGCCTCTGAGAAAAAAGTGCAGCTGTCCATTGATGAAAATAGTTTTTTGGAATCGCTGCCAAAGCATGTAGGCTCTTCCCAGATGATTACCATCATCGGAAATGTAATCGATAACGCATTCGAAGCCGTAGCTGAAAAAAAGGTGAGAAAGGTTTCCTTTTTCATTACCGATATCGGCAGGGATATCGTCATAGAAGTATCGGACTCAGGTGACGGCGTGCCGCCGGATAAAATACAAACCATTTTTCAAAAAGGGTACTCTTCAAAGGGAACGAAGAGAGGTTACGGTTTAGCCAACCTGAAGGAAGCCGTCAATGAATTACAAGGGTGGATCGAAATTTCCAATCAAAAAAGCGGCGGCGCAGTATTTACAGTATTTATACCGAAAGAAAGGCACAAGGGGGAATCCATGTGATTAACATCGCGATTGCGGAGGACGACTTTCGAATAGCGCAAATCCATGAAAAATTTATCGAGCATCTCGATGGATTCAATGTCATCGGCAAAGCCGTAAACGCAAAAGACACTATGGCGTTACTTGAGAAACAAAAGCCGGATCTGCTGCTTTTGGACATTTATATGCCTGACGAGCTTGGCACCGTCTTGCTTCCGCTGATTCGCCGCCGGTTTCCTTCCGTTGATATTATCGTGATTACCGCGGCGACCGAAACCCGGCTGCTGCAAGAAGCGCTTAGATCGGGCATTTCTCATTATTTAATTAAACCGGTCTCAGCTCATAAATTTACACAAGTGCTTCTGCAATATCGTGAGAAAAGAGAATGGCTGCTCTCACAACCGGAGCTGAGTCAATCCGTTGTTGATATGTATTTTGGAAGTGACGCGAAAGAACAAAAACAGCTCCATGATCTGCCGACAGGGATTAATTCGATCACACTTCAGAAAATAAAAGAAGCGCTCCGCACGGCTCAAAAGGGGATGACGGCCGAAGAGCTGGGTGAAAAAATGGGGGCGTCCCGGACAACGGCGCGGCGTTACGCCGAGTTCCTCGTTGCCAAAGAAGAAGCGCTCGCTGAATTGGAATACGGCATTATCGGCAGGCCGGAACGGAAGTATTATTTAGCAAATGAGTAAGGGATGGGAGAAATGAAGCGGTTGGGATTGCTTCTCATCATGGTAACGGTACTGGTCTCTTTTGACGGACGAAAAACCGCGAGCATCCATTTAGATGGCGGGCCGATTGTGATTGTCGTTCCGGCAGCTCCCCAAGGGGGATGGGACGCAACGGCAAAAGCCGTGCAATCGGTAATCAAGCACGAAGACATTTTAGGAAGGCCGGTAAAGATCGTCTACAAACCGGGCGGAGGCGGCGACAGCGGCTGGAAATATGTAAACGAACGAAAAACGAATATCGTCAGTATGAACTCAAGTCTGCTTCTGAGCAATGAAATTCTGGGACAAAGCCGGCTGAAGGCCGCCGATTTTACCCCATTAGCGATTATTGCAAAGGAATGGCAGACTGTCGCTCTTCCGAAAGATTCAAAGATCAAAAGCGGAAAACAGCTGCTGGATGAAATTAAGAAACATCCCGGCGCCATAAGAATCGGCTTTGCGCCGGGGCTTGGAAATGATGATCAGCTTTCCTTTGCCAGAGCCGCAGAAATGGCGGGCATTTCTGCGTTTGATATCCGCTTTTTTCAATACGGAAGCAGTAAGGATGTCATTAAAGCGCTCATCAGGCACGACATAGATGCCGCATCAATGACGATCTCAGAAGCGAGAGACTCCTATAAAAAAGGCGATATCACGTTAGCGGCCGTCACATCTGACAAAAGGCTCTCCGGCTTTAGCAATATTCCGACTTGGAAAGAGCAGGGGGTGCCGTTTGTCTTCGCGCACTGGCGAGGCATCATGGGGCCGAAAGGGATGACAGAAGGTGAAATTGCCTATTGGGATCAGGCTTTGAAAAAAGTTGTCTCATCGGCAGAGTGGAAGCGAATGATGAAAAGGCAGGATTGGGAAAGCTTTTATAAAAACAGCAGCGGTGCAAAACGTTTTTTAGAAGAGCAAACGGAGTTTTATAGAGAAATGATGAGCAGTGAAAAATGAGCATTCTGCAGCAAGCGGAATGCTCTTTTGATTTGTGAATGAACAAAAAGAACAAAAAGGTTATAAAAAATTAAAAATCTTTAAAATCCAAAATATTTACTTCAATATCTAAATTTCATAAGATGACAAAAAGGCAGGATAAAGGGGAATCGGGCCTTTAAAATGTAAGCGTATTCATAATAAGGGGGACATAATGTGTTAGCAATCTTAGGCTTTCTTATGATGTTTGTCTTTATGGTCCTGATCATGACAAAACGACTCTCGGTTTTAACAGCGCTTGTATTGACACCGATCATCTTTGCATTAATCGCCGGATTTTCATTTCATCGGGTCGGCGAGATGATGATCTCAGGTATTGAACAGGTCGCGCCGATTGCGGTCATGATTATGTTTGCGATTCTGTATTTCGGTATTATGATTGACACCGGTTTATTTGATCCGATGGTTGCCCGTATTTTAAAGCTTGTTAAAGGCGATCCGTTAAAAATCGTCGTCGGGACCGCCGTGCTGACAATGCTTGTCGCGCTCGACGGCGACGGCTCAACGACGTATATGATCACCACAAGCGCAATGCTGCCTCTTTACTTAATGCTCGGAATCCGTCCGATCATTTTAGCGGGAATCGCCGGCGTCGGCATGGGGATCATGAATACAATTCCATGGGGCGGAGCGACGCCGCGCGCGGCGAGTGCGCTTGGGGTGGACCCGGCAGAACTGACAGGGCCGATGCTTCCGGTCATTGCCAGCGGAATGATTTGCATGATCGCGGTTTCATATGTGCTTGGAAGGGCTGAACGGAAACGCCTTGGCGTCATTGAACTGAAGCAGCCGTCTCATACAAATGAAACCGCAGCGGCAGTGGAGGATGAATGGAAGCGGCCGAAATTATGGCGGTTCAATTTATTATTAACGCTTTCTTTAGTCGGGTTTTTAGTTTCCGGAAAAGTGAATTTGACGGTGCTCTTTTTGATTGCATTTTGTGTCGCGCTGATTGTGAATTATCCGAAGCTTACTGATCAAAGGGAACGCATATCGGCCCATTCCAGCAATGTGCTGGCGATCGGTTCCATGATTTTTGCGGCAGGTGTGTTTACCGGAATTTTAACGGGTACGAAGATGGTTGATGAAATGGCCATTTCACTCGTATCGCTCATTCCGGAGCAAATGGGCGGGTTTATTCCGGCGATTGTGGCCTTAACGAGCGGAATCTTCACCTTTTTGATGCCGAATGACGCGTATTTTTACGGCGTGCTTCCCATTTTGTCAGAAACCGCCGTGGCTTACGGTGTAGACAAGGTGGAGATTGCAAGAGCTTCTATAATCGGCCAGCCGATTCATATGCTCAGTCCGCTCGTGCCGTCTACGCATTTATTATGCGGGCTTGTCGGAGTATCCATTGACGAGCACCAGAAATTTGCGATGAAATGGGCGGTTCTCGCCGTAATTGTGATGACGGTGTGTGCGCTTATCATCGGTTCGATCACGATTTCTTAACATAAAACAAGCGGATCGTCACACACTAAAGGCATCATAGGAGGTGCCATGATGAGTGATCCGTTTATGCCGCTCTTTTCGGTCAGAAGCGGTGCCGGTTTTCAAGCTGCAGAAGGCGTTCACGGGCTGACCGTGCAAATTGCGAATGTCTATTTTATTGAAAATCCCGCTGCTCCCAACGAAGTGATCTTAGTTGACGCGGGAATGCCGCAATCTGAGGATATGATAACAAAAGAAGCAAAACGGCTGTTCGGCGCCGATTATCAGCCGAAAGCCATCATTCTGACACACGGCCATTTTGACCATGTGGGGGCTATTGAAGAGTTACTGAGGCTTTGGGATGTGCCGGTTTACATTCATGAGAAGGAGCGGCCGTACGTCACGGGGAAAGCGGATTATCCGCCTGCAAAGCCGGATGCTAAAAAAGGACTGGTCGCGAAGCTGTCGCCGCTTTTTCCGCGCTATGCGATTCAGATCCCCAACGTTCAAACGCTGCCGCCGGACGGTTCTGTCCCGTTTCTGAAAGAGTGGAAATGGGTGTATACCCCCGGCCACACGCCCGGCCATATTTCTTTATTTCGAGAGAAAGACCGTGTCCTGCTTGCCGGCGATGCCGTGATCACTGTCGAACAGGAATCGCTTGCAGACGTTGTCATTCAAAAACAGGAGCTTCACGGGCCGCCCGCTTACTTTACGATTGATACAAAGACGGCCGCCGCGTCCGTTCAGAAGCTGGCAGAGCTTGAACCGGAAGCGCTCCTCACGGGGCACGGGATACCGATGACGGGAAAAAACTACCGTGAGGATTTGCTTATACTAGCAAAAAAACTTCACTCCGTTTTGTAAAACACCTGCGTTTATCACAGGTGTTTTTTCTGCTGTCTTTCCAGTATGATACAAAAAAACCATTGTGTTCACTCCTAAAAACGATACAATGAAAAGCAGATGTGAATTGAAGGAGAGAGTTTTTTTGAGACATACGGAATTACTCTGGAATGAGGCGAAGGCGTTTATAGACGTTTGCTATCGGGAGCTTGGAATAGAGCCGCAGATCAATGCGCGCCTTAACGCAATTAAAGATGAAATAGAACGGACGGGAAGTTATGTCCATACGCCGGAAGAGCTTGCACACGGGGCAAAAATGGCGTGGCGGAACAGCAACCGCTGTATCGGGCGTTTGTTCTGGCAATCGCTGAATGTCATTGACAAACGCGGCGTGAAGACGAAAGAAGAGGTGCGTGACGCCTTATTCGAACACATTGAAATCGCGACAAATGACGGAAAAATAAAACCGACGATCACCATTTTCCCCCCTGAACGTCATGGCGAAAAACAGGTTGAAATTTGGAATCATCAGCTGATCCGCTATGCGGGGTACGAGACGGAAGAGGGAAGAATCGGCGACCCTGCTTCGGCCGCGCTGACTGCTGTTTGTGAAAAGCTAGGCTGGCGCGGAAAGCGGACTGATTTTGACATTTTACCGCTGCTTTTCCGGATGAAGGGGGACGAGCAGCCTGTTTGGTATGAGCTGCCCCAGTCACTGGTGAAAGAAGTGCCGATCACACATCCGGAAATCGAAGCCATCGCGAATTTAAATTTAAAGTGGTACGGCGTTCCGATCATCGCTGATATGAAGCTTGAAATCGGCGGATTGGTTTACAACGCTGCGCCTTTTAACGGGTGGTACATGGGAACCGAAATCGGCGCGCGGAATCTCGCCGATGAAAAACGATACGATATGCTGAAAAAAATCGCTTCAGTCATAGGCATTTCATCCGATTTAAACACCGATCTGTGGAAGGATCAGGTTCTTGTGGAGCTGAATAAGGCGGTGCTGTATTCCTATAAGAAGCACGGTGTCAGTATTGTGGATCATCATACGGCGGCGAATCAATTTAAGCGTTTTGAAGAACAGGAGCAAGACGCAGGCAGAAAACTGACGGGGGACTGGACTTGGCTGATTCCGCCGATCTCGCCGGCCTCCACCCACATCTTCCACAAATCGTATGACAATACGATTGTGAAACCGAATTATTTTTATCAGGATAAACCTTATCAGTAACTGATTGTAAAGGTGCGGTACCCTTCAAGTTTGTGTGATTCTGTGACTGTTACGTTTGTGACATTGGAGAAGGGGCTCCCTTTTCTGACGGCCCTGACAAAGGTTTTTAAAGATTCTTCAGGGCCTTCAGCCAATATTTCGACACGTCCGTCATCGAGGTTTTTGACCCAGCCGGCTAACTTTTGTTTGTCAGCTTCCATCTGTACGAAGTACCGAAAACCTACGCCCTGAACCCGGCCGTCTGCGATCATACGATATTGAAGCATGGAAAAACCACCTTTTTCTAACTATGATAAAGAAAGCTTTTTATTTTCGCAAAGGATGTGAATGAGATGCAGCCTGTTTCTTATTCTGTATTATCTATCAATCTCGGAAAACCCGAGCTTCATGAATTCGCCGGCAAGCAAGTTGAATCCGGCATCGTCAAGCGTCCGGCGGACTCGCCCGTGATGCTGCGGAAAACGCATTTCGAAGGAGACGGACAAGCCGACCTGAAGCATCACGGCGGTCCTGATAAAGCGGTTTGTGTGTATCCGGCCGAGCATTACCCCTATTGGGAAAACGCCTTGAAGAGAAAACTTCCGGCTGCCGCATTTGGCGAGAATGTAACGGTAAAAGGGCTGCCGGAGCAAGATGTGTGGATCGGCGATGTATTTCAGCTGGGCGAAGCGGTTGTCCAAGTGAGCCAGCCGCGCCAGCCCTGTGTCAAGCTCGCGCTGAAATATGAGGTAAAGGACATGGTGCTCCAAGTCCAGAAGACGGGCTTTACCGGCTTTTATTTCAGGGTGCTTCAAGAAGGGCGCGTCGATCCCCGTCCTGAGCTGAAACGGCTGTCCAGGGGGAAAGAAGGCATTTCCGTTTGGTATGCGAACGAACTGAACTACCGTGATAAACATAATCTGTCTGCGATTGAAGAGATATTAAGGGAAGAGGCGCTGTCAGAAAGCTGGAGGGCATCCTTTCTGAAAAAAAGGGACAGGCTGCTCGAAGTATAAATGAAAAAAGCCGTGCTGTTAAAAAGCACGGCTTACACACGTTATGATTGTTTTTTCGTTTCGAGCAGATTGGCAAGAAAATAGGTTTTAAAGCTTTGAAGCTTTCTTCCTTCATAATGAGTAATCCCTTTTTTCTTTAATTCTGCTACATACCAGCCTTTACTGCCATAATGCATGTCAGAAAACTCCTTTCCCCGCTCTCCCGTACAGGAGAGTTTCTTCAGTTTTTGCCAAACTTTTGGCATTGTAACATCTATAAAAAGACGCTGAAAAGGGATGAAGCAAAAACTGAGACTTTCGATTCAGAGACGGTAAGCTTTCTTACATATATATGTGAAGGACTGTCTTTTCATGCTTAATGACCGGTTAATTTTAACAGCACCGTACCGAGAGTCATAATGCCGAAAACGATGCCGAAATAAATCAGCAGCCCTTTCTTTTTCTTAACCCCGTAAACGGTCAGAATGATGCTTTCGATAAAGAAAATCAATCCGAAGATAATAAACCACATGTTGAGAAATGGCTCCTTTCACAGACATATGTCCAGTGTAGCACATCTTTTATCAAGGAGCATAAAAAGACGGACACTGTCATCAGTGCCCGGCAAGTTTGACTAAAAGCTGCGCCAAATGCTGTTTTTCGTTTTCATCCGCAATCCGCCACAGCTCCTGTAATAACTTTTCTTCCGCATTATGAGGCTCCTCGTGCTTTGCGAGATAGTCCCCGAGGATGGCGGCGCTTTTGGTAATTTTACTGTCATCTAAGCCTATTTTTTTGCCGACAGAAATTTTCTGGTGCAAGTATGCCTTAAATTCCTCAAAATCCTCTAATATCTGCTGTTTCGTTACGCCGTGCATGGCGTGTATCTCGTTTTCAATTTGAATTTTTTCTTTGTCTTTTTTCATGCGTCTCCCTCCTTCGGGTTAGTTGTTGTATACCTGTTTCGGAGGGAGATCAAACATTATAGCGCTGTTAAAATGATCGGTTTGTCTTTTGTAATCACGATTGTATGCTCCACTTGGGCGACAAGGCTTTTATCCGGCGTTTTATAGGTCCAGCCGTCTCCCGCTTCAACAGTCGTTTCGGCCTTTGTTGAGATAAACGGCTCAAGCGCGATGACCGTGCCATTTTTGAACAGCGCGTTATCAAACGGATCATAGTAATTCATAATGTGGTTCGGCGCTTCATGCAGGCTTCTGCCGATGCCGTGGCCTGTCAGCGTTTTGATGACCGTAAAGCCGTTAGAGCGCGCTTCATGATAGACGGCTCTGCCGATTTGGTTTTGCCGCTTGCCGGCTTTTGCCTGTTCAAGCCCTTTTTCAAATGCAGAAGCTGCGCAATTGCAGAGCTTTTGCAGGAGTTCGTCACCTTCGCCAAGCACAAACGAAATCCCCGTATCAGAGTAAAAACCGCCGAACTCCGCTGAAATATCAATATTAACGAGATCTCCCGCTTTTAATATTTTGGAGGTGCTCGGAATGCCGTGCGCCACCTCATCATTTACGCTGATGCACGTCACGCCGGGAAAGTCGTATTCCTTCTCCGGAGCGGAAGCGGCACCGTGCTCGTCAAGCACTGCCTTTCCAATCAGGTCAAGGTCCTTTGTGCTCATGCCGGGCTCCGCTTTTTTCTTCATTTCTTCACGCGCCAGCGCCACGATTCTGCCGATTTTTTTTAGGCCTTCTAATTCTTGATCGTTGGTTACAATCATTGTCATTCCTACTTTCTATTTTTAATCATCTGATTCAAGCTTACCACAACTGCTTTATAAATAGAAAACCAACAAGACTTGTCACAAAAAGATAAGGAAAATTGGTATAGATAACTAGTTATCTTATATGGTATATTTGAGAAAAAAGAAGGGGGATGGGAGTTATGCTTCAATTTTTGCAAAAACTTGGGAAATCTTTTATGCTTCCGATTGCTGTTCTGCCCGCAGTGGGCATCATTTTGGCCATTGGCAGGGAGGACTTATTAAATATTCCGTTTATTTACGCGGCGGGGACAGCGGTATTTGATCATTTGCCTTTAATTTTCGCGATCGGTATCGCCATCGGCATTTCCAAGGACAGCAACGGGGCTGCCGCTTTATCAGGAGCAATCTCCTATACTATGCTGGATGCGGCTGTTAAATCAATTAACAATACGAATAACATGGCCGTATTCGGGGGAATTATCGCGGGATTAATCGCGGGGTACACGTATAACCGTTTTAAAGATACGAAGCTGCCTGAGTATCTCGGGTTTTTCAGCGGCCGCAGGCTCGTTCCGATCGTAACGGCCGTTATCACCATCATTTTGGCAGGGCTTTTAGGGTTTGTCTGGCCGCCGATTCAGTCGGTCATTACCTCATTTGGAGAGTGGATGATCGGGCTTGGCGGAATCGGAGCGGGAATTTTCGGATTTTTTAACAGACTTTTAATTCCATTCGGGCTTCATCATGTGCTCAACAATATTTTTTGGTTTCAGTTCGGCGAGTTTCACGGAAAGACGGGAGACTTGGCCCGCTTTTTTGCCAAAGATCCGACAGCCGGCACATATATGACGGGGTTCTTCCCGATTATGATGTTTGGGCTTCCGGCCGCATGTCTCGCGATGATTGCAACGGCTAAGCCGAGTAAACGCAAGGCGACGGCGGGAATGATGATCGGTCTCGCGCTGACCGCCTTTATTACCGGAATTACAGAACCGATTGAATTCGCGTTTATGTTTTTATCACCGCTCTTATACGGAGTACATGCTTTATTAACCGGTTTTTCTTTATTTATCGTAAATGTTCTCGGCATACGGTCCGGTTTTTCATTTTCAGCGGGGGCGATTGATTATCTGCTCAGCTACGGCATTGCGGAAAAACCGCTGCTATTGCTCGTCGTCGGAATTTGTTATGCGGTGTTATATTTTGTCGTCTTCTACGTGCTGATCAAAACGTTAAACTTGAAAACGCCGGGGCGGGAAGATGATGAAGATGAAGAAGAGGTGCTCGGCGAGGATACGGCCGGTGCCGTTCAGGAGAATGTAATGCTCAAGGGGCTCGGCGGAAGACAAAACCTCGAAACCATCGACCACTGTGCGACACGTCTCAGACTGACAGTGAAGGATACGTCCCTTATTGATGAAGGTGTTCTTAAAAAAGCCGGGGCAAAAGGGGTCATCAAAACGGGAAGCAAAACGGCACAGGTCATTATCGGGCCGAACGTGGAATTTGCCGCGGAGGAATTGAGAGAGGCTGTCCGGCGTGCCGATCAGCCGTAATAGAAAATCCGGATCATTCATTTGATCCGGATTTTTATTTGGAAACCATATCAAGTTTCACATAATGTACAAAAAACAACTGACCGTCCTATGTTACGATTCATGTAGAAACATAATGGAGATGATGAAAGGTGACATGGATTGCAGTAGTTTCTATTATTGTCATAAGTCTTATTAAGATAGTGCTGACGTGCCTTCCGACCGGTGCTGTGGAGTGGATTCTCCGCAAATTTGAAATTCATTCGAAACTCAGTGACGCGTCTGCCACCGTATCCTGCGGCGGAAAACCCTTGGAAGGCGAAGACAAAAGCCGGATTATTCATGATTTGAACGAAGCCGTTTTTTTAGAGCGGCATTATATATACCCGGGGGATGAACAGCTTTATTTACATCCGAAAAACGGAGCCGCTCCGCTTGTCATTGAGACGAAAAAAGGCAAAAAAGACGTTACGCTGTTTGTGTACAGCTACGAAGATCACGTGGATGTCGTCAAACAGCAAAAGAAGAAAGTAGTCGCGTATTCACTTTTATCCGACAGCCTTCAACAGCGCTCTATGGCCGTAACAGGGAGCTTATAACATAAAAAAGCCAGATCATTTCATGATCTGGCTTTTGTTTATTGATTTTGATCCTCTGATGAAGAATCATCACGTTTCGTATAATCGTATTGTGTCGGATCTACCTTCTTGAATCCTTTAGGCTGATAGAAACGAAGCAGGTCGCCGTTGATGATTTTATCAGACATTTCGAGTTCAGTCTTGACGAGAGAGTCTTCTTTTTTGTCAACTTCTGCATCCTGCAAGAGTCTGCCGGTTTTTGTATCATAATACTTGCCGGATATTTTCGTATAGTTTGGCGAAATGAAGTCGCCGTTACGGAACGGAATGACCTCCCGGTGCTCTTTCGATAAGATATCAGAACCTGACATGAGATAATCCTTCGTATCGACGCCCAGCAAATGCAGAACAGTCGGTGCGACATCGACATCACCGGAATACTTATGAATCTGTCCGCCTTTGACGCCAGGAGCGTGAATAAAGAGCGGAACCCGCTGAAGCTGGGCATTGTCGTAATCCGTAATTTCATCTTTGCCGAGTACTTTCGCCATCGCTTTATCGTGGTTTTCAGAGATGCCGTAGTGGTCTCCGTACATGACGATAATGGATTTATCGTACAGGCCGTCTTTTTTCAAGTCTTTAAAGAATTGCTCGATCGACTCATCCAGATAGTTTGCTGACTGGAAGTAATTGTTGACGACAGAATCGCCAAAGTCTCCTGCCGGGAAGTCCGTGTCTTCTTTATCCATTCCGAATGGGAAATGGTTGGACAGCGTAATGAACTTCGTATAGAACGGCTGCGGCAGGCTTTTCAGAAGCGGCATGGATTCTTTGAAATACGGTTTGTCTTTCATGCCGTAGTTTTTCGTGTTCTCTTCGCTCATGTCATAATAAGCAGAGTCAAAAAACTTATCGATGCCTTCCGCTTTGTACATTTCATTTCGGTTCCAGAATGTCTGCGTATTTCCGTGGAAAGCGGCAGATGTGTAATTTTTGCCCTTCAGTATAGCGGGAACCGACTGAAGCGTGTTTTGTGCTTTGTTTACGAAAACTGAGCCTTGCGCAAGCGGGTACAGAGAGTTTTCCATCATAAATTCCGCATCGGATGTTTTACCTTGTCCCGTTTGGTGGAAAAAGTTATCAAAGTAGAATGTGTTGTGATCATGTGCCAGTTTGTTTAAAAACGGTGTGACTTCTTTGCCGTTAATTTTGTAATCAATGATAAAGGATTGCAAAGACTCTAATGAGACGTAAATGACGTTCTTCCCTTCGGCTTTTCCGAAATATACGTTGTTCGGCACGTCATAGTTGGCCTTCATATAGTTTTCCACATCCGTCACATCGCTTGAATCGGCAAGCGCGCGCTGGCTGTTTGATTTCACATTCTGTACAGCGTCATAAATCGTAAAGTTGTACGTTCCCAAATATTTAACCAAATAATTTCGATCAAATGAGCGCGTCAGCAGCTCGGGACGGTCGGATTCCGCAACGGCCAGGTTGATTAAGAACACGAGCACCGCGGAAGCCAAAACGATTCGGAATGATTTTTTAGCCGTTTTCTCAGCCGGTTTTTTCATCTTAATGGCTAAAATAATCAAAATGACGGTATCAAGGAAGTAGAAGACGTCAGTCCATTTCATTAATGAGAAAGCACTGTCTCCCAGCTGGCCGCCGTTTGTTTTCGCCTGCATGAGAACCGGAATCGTAATAAAATCATTAAAGAATCTATAGTACACGATATTTGCGTACAGTAAAAATGACATTAAAAAATGAATCACAATAATGGCTGTCTGCTGTAATTTTTTCTTGAATAGAAGCCCAAATCCAAGAAAGAACAAGCTGGAGCTTAATGGATTCACAAAAAGCAATATTTTCTGGATCGTGTTGTCTATGCCTAAGTTAAAGTTTAAAATATAAGCAGCATATGTCTTCACCCACAATAACACGACCGCTATCAAGAAGAACGCAAGTCCTCTTTCTTTTATAAATGTTTTCATTGTTACACTCCTTTTTTCCGATCACGGTTTAAACGGAACGATAGAAAAAACGAACGTAATCAATATACCATGAAACCAGCAAATAGAAAAGGTGGAAAAGTCACATCGGAAAAGAGGCGAAAAACGCTGTCGCATAAGCGGTTTGTCTGAAGAATGCTGTCTTGGAAAATGCGGAAAAGGAATAAATTGGGGATTGAAGCGTGTGTATGATATCATATTTCATTATCGGAAAAAGAGGTGACCATATATGGATATTGCCCATATTGTTGCGGAAGATAAAATTAAGCGTGCCATAACAGACGGAGAATTTCAGAGCATCAAAGGAATGGGAAAGCCCCTGCCGAAAGACGATGCCGCACATCTTCCGGAATCGCTCAGAATGGGCTACCGCCTTTTAAAAAATGCCGGAATGGCTGAGGATGAAGGGGCACTGAAAAAAGAGCTGATGACGTTAGACCATTTGATTGCGAAGTGCCGTAATGAAACGGAACTTGAGCATCTCGAGAAGAAACGGACGGAAAAACAAGTCAGACTCGATCGGCTGATTGAGAAAAAAGATATGTTCTCAAAACCCGCATCCTCTCATTATAAGGAGAAAGTATATCAGCGGTTCGGACGCACGTAATCGCTTTCGTTCACATTTTCTTATGAAAAGGGATGTGCTCCACGAGCCTCGGATAAGAAATATGCAATAAGCCGTTTAGGCACTGCGCCTGCAGAAGCT
The DNA here is from genome assembly GCF_018613535.1 of Bacillus sp. ISL-51. GTDB lineage: Bacteria > Bacillota > Bacilli > Bacillales > Bacillaceae > Bacillus. The sequence continues at coordinate 87,602 of NZ_JAGGQB010000002.1, read as the reverse complement.
GCGGCTCAGCCGGTTCAGGGAGCTGAATCGTTTCATCAAATTCCCCGTATTGCCTTTTCCGCCGCAGCTCCATATTTGCGGGGAAAAGAGGCGTGACCGTTCCTTTAATGTTCAGCTGTGTTTTTGATATCAGCCTCATCGTTAATTCTTCTTCATATACACCGGGCATCTCAACAATAATAAAATTGTATTGTTCATCCTGATAGACATCGTAAATCAGGGTGTCTTGTTGTGAGGCGAAAAAATCCTCGGGAGATTTTTGTTTCAGGACATTGGTCCAAAATTCGCTTGGCTTGTGCTCATTGGTAATCTCAAGCCATTTTCTCATTTTTTCAAGATCCATAACGGCAGACTCCCCTAAATTTGATTTGCAATCGGCATGGACGGATTGGCAATCTGGTCTTGATCGCTGACATCAGGATCAAGATGGCCCGAATTTAAAAATCCGGCCGGAGGTGAAAAATCTCCTAAGGAAAAGTTCGCACCGACAAACTTACTGTTTGCGGTGTGGCTGTTTTGCACCGTCTGGCCGATATCAACGTTCCCGTTTTGCGTAGCCCCGTTTACCTTTATATTGACGACGTTAATTTGGTAAGGCATATGAAAAACTCCTTTAATCTATAATGGGCGGCACCGGAGTAATATTTGCGGTATCTGCGGTTCCGATTGCAGTCTGGTCGTTTACATCAGGATCATTTAAGAAGTTCTCCATCATTGATTCTATAGGTGACGTATCACCGAATGAAGAGTTAAGCCCTTGTGATTTGTTATTGGTGGTGGGACTGTTGTATGCCGCTTCCCCGATCGTAATAGATCCGTTGCCTGAAATACTGTTAATCTTCAAATAGTACAGGTTGATAACAGTGGATGGCATCTCTTCACACCTCTTTATCTTAGTTGTACAGTACTGTATGCTTCTTGTGCTTCCGTTGTGAATGATCATGCGGACAGGCATTTCAGAACATAAGCGAACAAGGTCCCGGCGCCAGAGGGGCCTTTTTTTAATCCCTTAAGGCCTTTTGGAGTATATTTGTGATGAAAGCGCTATAAAAATAGATTGACGACATGTATATACAGCATTACAATAGAGTCGTAAACATGTATATACAAGTTTATGAGACAAAATGAAAACGGTTACGGAGGGGTTGGCATGGGTGAGCTTAACCGATCTGCACGGCAGATTGTCGATGCCGTCGGAGGAATCGACAATATTGCGGCGGCAACTCATTGTGTTACGCGATTGCGGTTTGCGTTAATAGATGAAGGCAAAGTGGATCAAAAAGTGCTTGATGAGATAGACGTTGTAAAGGGCTCGTTTGCTGTGAACGGGCAGTTTCAAGTCGTGATCGGGCAAGGGACCGTGAATAAGGTATATGCAGAATTGGTGAAGGAAACAGGGATCGGCGAAGCGTCGAAGGAGGAAGTGAAGAAGGCCTCTGAGCATAAAATGAATCCTTTGCAGCGTGCAGTGAAAATGCTTGCGGATATTTTTATCCCGATTTTGCCTGCCATTGTGACGGCGGGGCTTTTGATGGGGCTTAACAACATATTAACGGCGGAAGGCATTTTCTTCAGCTCGAAATCCATCGTTCAAGTTTATCCGCAGTGGGCGGATCTCGCTAATATGATTAACCTGATTGCGGGAACGGCCTTTACTTTCCTGCCGGCGTTAATCGGCTGGTCGGCGGTGAAACGGTTCGGAGGAAGTCCGCTCTTAGGTATTGTGCTCGGGGTTATGCTTGTGCATCCTGATTTGCTGAACGCATGGGGGTACGGGGCCGCCGAGCAAAGCGGCGATATTCCGGTTTGGAATCTATTCGGCTTAGAGGTTCAGAAGGTCGGTTACCAAGGACAGGTGCTTCCGATTTTGCTTGCATCATATTTGCTTGCCAAGCTGGAGCTCTTTTTGACAAAGCGGACGCCAGAAGGCATTCAGCTGTTAGTCGTCGCTCCGGTGACACTTCTGGTGATCGGATTTCTTTCTTTTGTTATCATCGGCCCGATTACATTTGCAATCGGAAACGCATTGACATCCGGGCTGATTGCGGTTTTCGGAAAATTCTCAGCTCTTGGCGGCTTATTGTATGGGGGCTTGTATTCTGCACTCGTTATCACAGGCATGCATCACACGTTCCTTGCGGTTGATCTTCAATTGATCGGTTCAAAGCTCGGCGGCACATTTTTATGGCCGATGCTTGCGCTCTCTAATATTGCGCAAGGCTCGGCTGCGCTGGCAATGATGCTGATTCTCAAAGATAAAAAACAAAGAGGCCTGTCGCTGACGGCCGGGATTTCCGCTTATTTGGGCATTACGGAGCCGGCGATTTTCGGTGTGAATCTGCGCTACAAATTTCCGTTTGTGATCGCCATGATCAGCTCGGGAATCGCAGGGATGTACATTTCCGTAAAAGGGGTTCTGGCAAGCTCAGTCGGTGTCGGCGGCGTGCCGGGCATTTTCTCCATTATGAGCCAGTACTGGGGGGCATTTGCGATCGGAATGCTGATCGTGCTGATTCTCCCGTTTGCAGGAACATACGGGTATGCGCGGCTGAAGCAAAAAAAATAGAGGAATCTCGGGGCGCCTTCTTTTCAGGCTGTCCCTTTTCCCTTTCAACTCAAACTTTTACAGGCGGTGATGAAAATGAAAACAGCAAAAACACCATGGTGGAAAAAGGCGGCAGTGTATCAAATTTATCCGAAGAGCTTTAATGATACGACCGGAAACGGTGTCGGCGATCTGAACGGCATTATAGAAAAACTCGATTATATAAAAGAACTTCTGATTGATGTCATTTGGCTTACGCCGATTTACGATTCTCCTCAGCATGACAATGGCTATGACATCCGCGATTATTACAGCATTTATAAAGAATACGGAACAATGGAGGACTTTGAACGCCTGCTGGATGAGGCGCATCAAAGGGGAATAAAGGTCGTCATGGACCTCGTTGTAAACCACACATCTGTTGAGCATCAATGGTTTAAAGAAGCCATAGCTTCACCTGACAGCCCGTATCGCGATTTTTACATTTGGAAAGATGCGAAGGGTGACGGCGCGGCGCCGAACAATTGGGAATCAAAATTCGGCGGCTCCGCATGGAAACTCGATCAGGCGTCCGGCCAGCATTATTTGCATCTGTTTGATGTGTCTCAGGCTGACTTGAATTGGGAAAATGAAGAGATGAGAAAGCGGATTTATGAGATGATGCATTTTTGGTTTCAAAAGGGGATCGACGGCTTCCGGCTTGATGTCATCAACCTTATTTCCAAGGATCAATCGTTTCCTGACGCAAAGAATCGCCATGACGGGCGTCCCTACTATACCGACGGCCCGCGTGTGCATGAATTTCTGCATGAGATGAATCAAGCGGTGTTTTCAAAATACGACAGCATGACAGTCGGCGAAATGTCCTCGACAACGGCTGAACACTGTGTCCGCTACACAAATCCGGCAAATGAAGAGCTTGATATGACCTTTAACTTTCATCACTTAAAGGTGGATTATCCGAACGGCGAAAAATGGGCGCTCGCTCCGTTTGACTTTCTGAAGCTGAAACAGATTTTGGCGTTTTGGCAGACGGAGATGCATAAGGGCGGGGGCTGGAATGCGTTATTCTGGTGCAACCACGATCAGCCCCGGGTCGTTTCCAGGTACGGCGACGACGGGATGTACCGGAAAAAGTCCGCCAAAATGCTGGCGACGGCCATTCATATGATGCAGGGCACACCTTACATTTATCAAGGCGAGGAATTCGGCATGGGCAATCCGAAGTTCGAGGACATCAGCTCATACCGTGACGTCGAATCACTGAATATCTACAGGCAGATGAAGGAAGAGGGAAGGCCGGAGGAAGACATTATCGCCATTTTAAAACAAAAATCAAGAGACAATTCAAGAACGCCCGTTCAATGGAACAGTGAGCCTTACGGCGGTTTCACGACCGGAACGCCGTGGATACCTGTTTCAGACGATTATCGGGAAATCAATGCTGAAGCGGCTTTAAAAGACCCGGATTCGATTTTCTATCATTATCAAAAGCTCATCAGGCTCAGAAAGGATTATGACATCGTAACCGAAGGGACGTTTGAACTGCTGGCTGAGGACGATCCGGCTATCCTGGCGTATATCAGACACGGAACGAATGAAAAGCTGCTGGCGGTCAATAATTTCTATGGAAAAGAAGCAGATTTTACGCTTCCGTTTGAAGACCGGGACGGCTGGCGGTATACCGTGCTTTTGACAAATGACGAACCGAGAGAAGGCAGCCTGAAGCAATTGACGCTCCGCCCGTATGAGTCGATCGTTTATCATCTCACCAAACCGTGATAAACTAATCTGGGTGGTCATAAATGAAAGTGAATAAATATATCACAATCTATAAAGACATTGTGCAGCAAATCGAAAGCGAACAGCGGAAGGCTGAAGACATTCTTCCGTCTGAAAATGAATTGTGCGATCAATACAGCACATCAAGAGAAACCGTCCGCAAAGCGCTCAATATGCTGGCGCAAAACGGCTACATCCAGAAAATCAAAGGAAAAGGCTCTGTCATTTTAAACAGAGAAAAAATGCAGTTTCCTGTCTCCGGTCTTATCAGTTTTAAGGAGCTGGCGGAGACGCTCGGCAAAAAGACGAAAACAACGGTTCACCGTCTCGGGCTGATACTGCCTGCGGTTTCTGTCGCGAAGGAGCTTCAGCAGGAGATGAATGAAGAGGTGTGGGAAGTCGTCAGATCGAGGCGCATTGACGGGGAACATATCATCTTGGACAAGGATTACTTTGTCAAAAAGCATGTGCCGCTCTTGACGAAGGCTATTTGTGAAGATTCGATTTACGAATATCTTGAAGGGGAGCTTGGTCTTTCCATCAGCTATGCGCAAAAGGAAATTGTCGTAGAGCCGGCAACGGAGGAAGACCGCGAGTATTTGGACCTTGGCGGATACAGCCACATGGCGGTTGTGAAAAACCGGGTCTTTTTGGAAGACACCAGCCTCTTTCAATATACAGAAAGCCGGCACAGGCTCGATAAATTTCGGTTTGTCGATTTTGCGCGCAGAGAAAAATAAAAACGGACTGCTCCGGCAGCCCGTTTTTTTATTAAGTATCAAAATGGATACTATCCAACACAAATGTGCGTACTGGTACTTTCAAAAATAATGGCTACAATAGAACATAACATCAGCTAAAGGAGAGATACCGTATGTCAGAAAAAAAACAGCAAATCCTTGAAGCGTATCAGTTCAGACACGCCACAAAGGAATTTGACCCGGAGAAAAAAATTTCAGAAAGCGATTTTGAATTCATTTTAGAAACGGGAAGATTGTCTCCGAGTTCACTCGGACTGGAGCCTTGGAAATTTGTCGTTGTCCAGAATCCCGAGCTTCGTGAAAAACTTCGTGAATTTACATGGGGCGCTCAAAAGCAGCTTCCGACCGCCAGCCACTTTGTTGTGCTGCTTGCTCGGACGGCTAAGGATATTCGCTTTGACTCCGACTATGTCAAAAATCATTTGAAACAAGTCAAAAAAATGCCGGATGACATGTATGAAGGCTATTTAAGCAAAACTGAAGAATTCCAGAAAAATGATTTCAATCTGCTTGCATCCGACAGAGCGATGTTTGACTGGGCATCAAAACAAACGTATATTGCTCTCGGCAATATGATGACGGCCGCTGCGCAAATCGGCATCGACTCCTGCCCGGTTGAAGGGTTCAACTACAAAGAAATTCACCGTATCCTGGAGGAAGAAGGCCTCTTGGAAAACGGAAGCTTCGACATCTCCGTTATGGCTGCATTCGGCTACCGGGTCAGAGAACCGCGTCCGAAAACAAGATCTGCCGTTGAAGATGTTGTGAAGTGGGTGTGAAAATAGAAAAGCCGCTCGATCTGAGCGGCTTTTTTTTTATGCCTGGCTTGCCTTTTTTCCTTTTCTTCTCTGATACAGATACAGCGCTGTACCGAGTGCGCTGATGATAAATCCGGCAAGGAGGATGGAATACATGGTTGTAGCGGTGTCAGGCAATAAGCCGCCCGGCAAATGTCCGCCGGGTTTGGTGCCGGAAGAAGGCTGCTTTCCGGAGCCGTTATCTCCGCTTGTCGGCGGAATGCTCTTTGCATTCGCATTTAACACCGTGTATTCGCTGAAGTGATTGGTATAGCCAGTGGCGACATCATGTGAGACCGAGCCGTTGTCTGTTTTCGTATAGATTTTCTTTTTCCGGTCTACATGATAAATGCCGGGGTGGTTTGCTTTTTTCGTATTGTCAATGCGCAGGGTGAGCTTGACCGGCGCTTTGAATGTCTTCACTTCTTTGTTGTTTTGCTTCATATTAAAATCGTACACATTTGACAGAGCAGCGTTCATTTTTCCTTTTGGCGTCACACCGAATCGGGTGTCGGCCGCGCTCACATTGGCCATCGGCATTTTCATGCTGAACTTGTCATGAAATATCGTGAGAGAAGGATCGGATTCTCTGTCCTTTAACAGGCCGATCTGCTTTTTAGTCACTTTCAGGTCAATCGGTTTTTTTGCACCGTCAGTTTTATCATAATAAACAATTGGTGTGTTGGCGTTTTTCGCATAGACGGAAAACGCGTCATCATTTTCAAGCGTCCACGTTCCGTCTTTTTGTTTTGTCGGAAGATAGACTTCCTGAATGCGGCCGTCTACTTTCGGTTCGACCTGTTTCCCCAATTTTTCAAGCTGCTCCGTGAAAATTTCATAGTCGACAAAGCCCAGATCTTCTTTATGAGAAGCCTCGTTAAAAACGGAATAGCCGTCTCCGCCCGCGCCGACAAAGTTATTTGTGGCGACCCTGTAGGTTTTGTCATCGGAAATACGCTGTGTGCTGCCGTCATCTTGCACGGCTGCAACGTTAAGAACGCGGTTTCCCGGCTTATGATTCAGCGTGAACGTGTATGTCAATCCGGAAACCTGAGGGAAGGCGCCGCCTTCAGCTTCAATGCCGCTTAATCCTTGTTCCAGTGCTTTTTTTATTTGTTTTCCGGTTAAATCCGAAACGTAAAGCGTATTGCCGAACGGCATCACATTCAAAACTTCTCCGAGCGTGATGTCTCCTTTGTCAATCCCTGCTCGGATACCGCCTCCGTTTGTGATGGCGAATTGAGCGCCCGCGGCTTCCTTCGCTTTTTGCAGCATGCCGTCAGCGATAAAATTGCCGAGGTTTGTTTCTTTTGAGCGGACATGCTCGCGCTGGCCGTCCAGCGCCACTTTTGTATAGCCGACTTTTTCATTTTTGACCGATACGAGCTCGTTTTTAAACGTATCGAGCTCTTTTTTTATGTCCGGATCTTCTTTTGTCTGTTCGTCAATCGGCAGCGCTTGAAGGGAGGATTGTCCCGGTTGTACGACGCCGTTTTGATCGAAGGCGACATCAACCCGCCCTAAATATTCGCCATATTCCTTCGCTTGGGCCACAATGGTCGGCTCTTCGTTTTTCACAACCTCCATTTTGTCAACCAAGGTGTGCGTATGGCCGCCGACGATTAAGTCAATGCCCTTTACTTTTTTGGCCAGATCGAGATCGCGCTGATGGCCGATATGGGTCAAGGCGATAATTTTATTTGCATGTTCTTTGTCTTGAATTTCTTTTACCGTTTTCTGCGCTGATTCAAAGGCGTCATTAAACACAATGCTTTTCCCGGGGCTTGATGTGGTGGATGCGTCTTCTGTCGTTAAGCCGAATACGGCGACTTTTTCGCCGTTGACATCAAGCAAAATGTACGGATGGATGCCTGCTTTTTTCTTTTTCCCCGCTGTAAAGGTGTCCGGCTTTTTAATAAACGGACTCAGCTTTGCCTCTTTGGAGACATCAACGTTTGCGCTGACGATCGGGAAATCCGGCGCTTGAAAATTGTATTTGCCGGCCGGATCAACGGCGCTGCCGTTGCCGCTGAGAAAGCTGGCGAGAGCAGCCGGGCCTTTATCGAACTCATGGTTCCCGAAAGTCATCGCGTCATAGCCCATTTTATTCATCATCTTCAAGTCGGCCAGCCCTTGCCATTTTGTAAAATAGAGATCACCGGAGAATACATCTCCCGCATCGAGCAAAATGCTGCGGTCGGTTTCGCTTCTGATCTCCTTGATTCTCGTCATCCGCCTCGCCGCGTTATCCAGGTGGGCGTGCGTGTCATTTGTATGCATGACGGTGAGCTTCCACGTCTCATCTTTCGGCGGATCTGTGCCGGGCTCCTCATCTTTAAATTGCAGCTTGTATTGTCCGTAGCCCGCGTTTTTTGATTCGCCGATATAAGCGACGTCGTCTGCCCTGTCGGCAAAAGGTTTCGCAGACAGGGAGGATTCAAATGTCAGGTTTGTCCCTTTGACCGGCAGGATGGACCAATTATTATCGGCCTTCGGATTAATCGTTTTCTGCTGGATAATATAATCCATTAATACTTGTCTGTTTTCATCGGCTGATGAGTAAACGATTTTATCATTGCTCAAGTGAGGGAAGCCGCCGCCTCCTGAAGCGCGGTAATTGTTTGTGACGATCAGAAATTCCTGATTCGCGCTGACGGGTTTTCCTTTATAAGAAAGATTGACGATTCTGCTTGAGTCAGGATGGATTACCGTCCCGTTTTCGTTGTACTTGGCCGGTTTGGTGACATCGACCTGATAGGTGACGCCGTCAATGACATCAAAATTATAAGAGCGGTAATCGTCATTCAGAAGCGCTTGGCTGCCGCCTTTTGCGGCGTCAATCTGATTAAATTGCCCAGCGGACATTTCAAGCCAGTCTTTGACTTCGCTTCCGTTCAGTTTGACGATCTGAACCGTATTGTCATACAGGTATAAATCACCAATGTTTTTAATGGCAAGATTGCCGGCTGCAATATTGGTGTAGTAGCTGGAGCCGTTTCGGCCGCCCGCCTTAAACGGAGCGCCTGCCGAGAGGATGGGCAGATTTTTATATTCCGTATCCTTCATCTTGTTTTCGGCATACCATTTTTGCGCGTCCGTCACGATTTGAATGGACGGATCGTCTTTGACTTGGGCGAAGAAACTGTTGATACCGGCTTTTGTTTGGCCGACGGGTTCTCTGATGTATTTCAGTGTGCCTTCATGCGCTTTTTTTACCGTATTGACGACGGTTTCGTTTTCTGAAGTCACATTGCCGGCGATCGGCTCGATACTGCCTTTCGAATCAGACACGTGCCACTCGCCGTCTGTTTTTTCGAGCTGGAGGTCGATGACGCCCGCATATTTGCCCCAGCTGCTTGGCATGACAACAGGGATGCCGTTAATCGTTCCTTTATCCACGTTGAATTTATCAACGCCTTTGTATTCCGCATCAGGGAAAAGCCCGTGCTGGTGGCCGGATACAATCGCATCTATTCCGTTTACTTTTGTAGCCAGATCAAAAACGGCATTTTCCGCTCCGGCGGATTGCGCCTTTTTTTCAATTCCGCTGTGCGCAAGGGCGATGATGACATCGGCGCCTTCAGCCTTCATTTTCGGAATGGTTTCTTTGGCGGATTCGACAATGTCCTGCACCTGAATGCTGCCCTCGAGATTTTTTTTATCCCACGTCATAATCTGAGGCGGGACAAAGCCGATATAGCCCACTTTAATCTGCTGCTTTACTCCGTTTTCATCCGTCACCGCTTTGTCTTGAATCACATACGGCGTAAAGCGGTTCTTGCCGCTCATTGTTTTAATATTGGCGTTGACGATCGGATAGTCAGCGCCTTTGATTGTGCCGTCCAAAAAGTCGAGCCCGTAATTAAATTCATGATTGCCGAGTGTTCCCGCGTCATAGTGCAATTGGTTCATCACTTCAATAATCGGATGGGTCTTCGCGCCTGTGATAATATCGTTTTTCTCATATTTTACGGCGTATTCTCCAAGAGGGTTTCCCTGGATCAAATCTCCGTTATCGACAAGCAGTGTGTTCGGGTTTTCCTGCCTGTGTTTTGAAATCAGCTGAGCTGTTCTGGCAAGCCCGAATTCAGTTGTTGCTTTGTCGCTGTAGTAATCATAATCCATCATGTTGGCATGAACATCAGTTGTCGCTAAAATACTAAGGTTCACACGGGAGGATTTGTTTTCTTCTGCTTTAATGGGTGATGTGGGGAGGATTAGACTAATTATCATAACTAGGGGCAGCAGAATACGGAGTGTCATATAGACGCTGCATCGTCTTTTCTGTATTCTCACCTGTTCTCCACCTTTCAACAAATTTTTTGTTATGCAGTTCCATTGTAAGAATATTTTGTGAAACTTTATATAGATTTCATGATGATTCTTGTGAAAAGATGAAAAATGAGGATAATGACCTATGTAAAACCGGATGGTGAGGGCGATGTCTTGTATGTTTTACTTTAGTGTGGCTGGGGTACATTGTTTTATGTAGACTTCATCAAGCAGGAGGTAGTATAACCATGGGTAAAAAAATTGCAGTTGTGTTAACAGACTATTTTGAGGATGTCGAGTATACTGAGCCTGCAAAAGCTTTTCAAGATGCAGGTCATGAATTAACGGTCATTGAACAGGAAAAAGGAAAAACAGTAAAGGGCAAGCAAGGGGAAGCGGAAGTGAAAGTGGACGCGTCCATCGATGATGTCAATCCGAAAGACTTCGATGCACTGCTGATCCCAGGCGGATTCTCGCCGGATATGCTTCGCGCGGATGACCGCTTCGTTCAATTTGCTAAAACATTTATGGATGATAAAAAACCGGTATTCGCCATTTGCCACGGCCCTCAGCTCCTAATCAACGCGAAAACATTGGACGGGCGGAAAGCGACGGGATTCACGTCCATTCGGATTGATATGGAAAACGCCGGCGCGAACGTGGTGGATGAAGAAGTCGTTGTCTGCCAAAATCAGCTGGTCACAAGCCGTACGCCAGATGACATTCCTGCGTTTAATCGCGAATCTTTAAAATTGCTTGCTTAAAATAAAAGCGGGACGCCCCTTAGGCGTTCCGCTTTTTTGATGAGGATTCCCTGACGACCAGCTCAGGCGGCAGGATGATGCGCTGTTTTTTGTGCTGGGAATCGGTGAGCTTATGATGCAGCAATTGAGCGGCTTCCTTGCCTGACTGCCGAGGAAATGATGAAACGGTGGTGAGAGGGGGATAGGAAATCTCAGCTTCCGGCACGTTATCAAATCCGACAATATCAATATCCTCTCCCGGTATGAGACCGGCCTGTCTTACCCCTTGCATCACGCCGAACGCAACCAAATCACTGAAGCAGAAAATCGCGGAGGGGCGAGCCGGCTGACGGAGCAGCTTCATCACAGCTTCATATCCTTCCTCGCGGGTCGGAGCGCTGTCAATTACAAATTCATTCCTTACCTCAAGATTTGCTTCATGAAGCGCTTTTTCAAAGCCTTTCATTCGTTTCGTCCATGTAGAGGAGTTTTTCACTCCGCCTAGAAACGCAATGTCCTTATGGTCTTTTTCTATTAAGTGATGAACGGCTTTATAGGTTCCTTCTTCATAATCAGCTCCGACAAAATCACAGTCGGCATCGGCAATTTCCCTGACGGCGAGCACCACCGGAATATCAAGCTGCTCAAGGCGTAAAAGCGTCTCCTCGGCTGCTCCTGAAACAGGACACAAAATCAATCCGCCGACACGGTGTTCCAGCATGGTTGAAATCAGCTGATCCTGCTTGGCGACAGAATCGAACGTCGTTCCTAATAGCACCGTTAATCCGACTTCTTCTAGCGTATTTTGAACCCCGATCAGAAACTCTGAGAAAAATGTATTGGAAATGTCAGTAATGATCAGTCCTACAGTCGTCGACGTCTGTGATCGTAAATTCGCGGCGACCCGATCATATACATAACCCAGATCCCGCATGGATTGGAGCACTCTTTCTCGGGTCGCTTCTGAAATTCTCGGATTATTGCGGACGATCAGAGAGGCGGTGGATGTTGACACGCCTGCATGCTCAGCCACTTGCTGCAGGGTCACCCGTTTTTTTTGTTGTTTCATACGTCGCATTCCTCACTTGGTATGGATTCTTACAACCATTATAATCGTTTTCTTGTCTGAGAAGAAAGGGGAGAGGGCGAAAATGAAAAAACGCCGGGAGACGATGTGTCTCTCAGCGCTTCTGGATGATTTCTTATTCAAACATTTGCTCTTTAATGTATTGAACCGGCATTTCCCGGCCTGTCCAGTATTCAAACGCCATGGCGCCCTGCCAAAGCATCATGCCGAGGCCGTTAATGGTTTGGCAGCCTGCTTCTTCAGCTTGTTCGAGCAATTTAGACTTCACGGGGTTGTACACAACGTCTGTCACAATCAGATCCGGGCGGAGCATCGAAGTATCTTCAATGACACTCAAGCCTTTCAGCGGCTTCATGCCGACGCCCGTTCCGTTTGCGAAAATGTCGCTTGATGCGATTTCGGCACGCAGCGCTTCTTTATCTTCGAGGGGGAAAATATTCGCTTTACAATGAGAATCTTTCATATCCTCGTTAATAATGCGGACATTTTCTTTCGCTCTTTCGAAAAAGGCGTCATTGCGGGCGAAGATGGAAATTTCACCGAGACCTTCCAATGCGGATTGGATCGCAATCGGAGTAGCCGCGCCGCCGGAGCCGACAAGCGTCATTTTTTTGCCTGTAATATCAATGCCGTGCTCTTTTAAGTTGCGGACGTATCCCATTCCGTCTGTTGAATGGCCGATCAATGTGCCGTTTTCATTGACAACGGTATTAACCGCCCCGGTGAATTTCGCTGAATCGGCGAGTTCATCAAGGTAAGGAAGGATTTTCATTTTGTTCGGCATTGATACGTTAAAGCCTCTTACGTTTAATGCACGCATGCCTGTTACCACATCTTGAAGCTGTTCATTCCCGACTTCAAAAGCGAGGTAGGCGTAGTTCAGCCCTAATTTTTTAAATGCCAGGTTGTGCATCGTCGGAGATAATGAGTGTCCGATCGGTGTGGCAAACAATCCGACGAGTTGTGTTTTTCCGTTAATCCGTCCTAAGTCTTTCTTCATGATGTATTCCTCCGTTAGTCAATGCGGTTTTCAGGTTTTGATTACATGTTTTTGTTTAAAACCGTTAATACACTGCGCAGTTCATCAACAGGAATCTGTCCGGGCGCAGATGCTTCTTTGCCTGCGCCGAATGTGCACGCGGAGCCGAAGACTTCGCCGGCAAGGCGGCTGATCAGGCCTGTGCCGGCCATAGACATCGTGATGATCGGCCGGTCTGCGTATTTGGTTTTCATCGTATGTGTGGCGTCCAATAATACGAGGACATCCTCCGTAGATTGCGGCATTACCGCAATTTTAGGAATGTGCGCGCCGTATTCCTGCATTTTGCGCAGGCGGGAGATGATTTCTTCCTTTTCCGGTGTTTTATGAAAATCATGATTCGACATGACGACGTACACGCCGTTCGCTTCCGCCGTTGCCACAATCGATTTTACTTCGGCTTCACCCGTGAACAATTCAACGTCAACGAGGTCAATCTGCTTTGTTTCTATCGCTGTTTTCACCAATTTAACGTAAAAGCTGTCTTCAATGACTTTCTTTCCGCCTTCTTTATGGCTTCTGAAAGTGAAGAGCAGAGGTGTGTCACCCGCCGCTTTTCGCACTTTCTGAATCATGTCCTTAACGGCGTCTAAGCTGTCAACATGCTCGTACACATCAACCCGCCATTCAATAATGTCAGGGTGAAGTGTATGGACGTCTTCAATTTCTTGAAGAAGTTCGTTCTCTCCTGATGCCGTCAAAGGCACAATGATTTTCGGAAGTCCTTCACCGATGACCTTGTTTTTGATTGTAATGGAATTCATGATAAATCCTCTCCCTTAAAAAATAGTTAGGCTTTCATCACTTGTTTAAAGCCGATGCCGATAAACAAAGCGAGAAGGACGCTGACGATCCCGATATCAAGCAGGAATACAGGCGTCAGACCCGCTGCTTTTGAAATCGCTCCTGTTACAAGCGGAATGACAATAAAAGATAAGCTTGATGCTATATTAACAAAAGATGTGATAGTTCCTTTATTTTTAGGGAATAAAATGGCCATGACCGTCATCGCCAATTGCAGAATGCCCGCAGTTGAAAGGCCGATGACAAACGAGCTGATGACGGATGCGGCCGGCTGATGAATAGAAATGAGAGCAAGCAGCGCAACGGCTGCAATCACCGGATACAAGACCATCACCGTAATCGGTTTAATGACTCTGTTTAATAACACGGCCAGCAAAATAACAGAAACAAGTGAGCCGATGCTGTAATAACTTAATAATTTCACAGCTTGTACTTCAGGCATGCCTAAAACAGATTGCCCGAACTTAGGAAGCCATACTTGAACAAGCATAAACAGCGAGGTGGATGAAAAACCTAAAATGATAATGGCAAGACCTTTGCGCCAAATAGAAGGCTGTGTCTTGAATTGATTTTCTGATGGGGCAGCTTCGCCATCTTCTTTCTGTTTATGATTCGGAAGCGGAACCTTCAACAAGAGCCGGGTATGTTCCAGAATCTAAGAAGGAGTTAGCGATCCCCGCGCAAATCGCAAAAATAAAGGCAGCCGTATAGTTGGTTGAGAGCGGAATACCGATAAGAAAAATAAGATAAATAAACGCGCCTGACACGATAAACGGACGTCTTCCGAATGTCCGAGGGCTTTCCCGCGAACAGGAGCGGAATCAGCTTTCAGATTCCAAGTGGCTGATGCCGGCTGCTGAGGTATGGAGCTGTTTTGATAATGACTCCATATTAGAAGCGATGATAATATGGATCATGCCCAGCGGGAAATAGTTGATGTAAAGCCCCGCTGCCATATTGGTGTATTTGTTCTTCATGATGACATCCCCTAATATAGTTAATTAACAATTAAATCACCTTTTTAAATTGAAAAAACGAGAAACAATCCCCTTTAATTGAACCAGCCTTTCTTTTGTAAACTGGATTGATAAAACAGAATATGGGGCAAGCGGGAAACACACTTCCTGCTGAGAATATAAATTAATAGGCGGGTATATCGTTCTACCAACTTCAGGGTTATCATACTCCTTCTTTTTTTTATATGTCAAATGCATGAACATTATTTTTTACTTTTTTAAGCAGCTAGCATAAAAAAGACCCGCCGCTGACGGCAAGTCTGTATGAAAACACTATTTCCGAAGAGAGGCGAGTTCTTGAGCAATGGCCTGCATTTCACTCGGGCTGAATGACTCTTTTTTCATTACCATTTGATGAAGGTATGTCAGATCTTCGATTTTTTCATCGCTGAAGTCTTCCGCTTTGATGACGCCGACATTGAGCATGTTGAGTTTTTGCGAAATATCTTCAATCATTTGGTTTAATGTTTCTGTTTGTTGGCTCGGCAATTTCATGCATCCTTTCATGACCGTATTCGTATCCTTTATTCTAACAGAATTCATTTAGAATAAAAGCTTATTTCCGAAAGGGTGAAAAAGTTGCTAAGATGATGGTAAGGTTTCTGATCCTCAAAATATGGGGAAAGAATAGGGAGGTTATCGATATGATACATGTGTTGTTTGTCTGTTTAGGGAATATTTGCCGATCGCCTATGGCAGAGGCGGTATTTTCTGATATGGTGAAGAAAAACGGGCTTGAAGGGCAGATTAAAATGGATTCAGCAGGAATCGGCGCTTGGCATACGGGAAATCCGCCGCATGAAGGAACACGGGATATTCTCAAGCAAAAAGGGATCAGTACAAGCGGCATCACAGCAAGGCAGGTGCGTGATTCTGACTTGACAGATTTTGATTATGTGATTGCGATGGATGCTGAAAATATCGGGCATCTGCGCAGCATGGCCGGTTATAAAAAAGCGGCCCCCCGTATCGCCCGGCTGCTTGATTACGTACCGGATGCGGACCTTGCGGATGTCCCTGATCCGTACTATACCGGGAATTTCAGCGAAGTGTACGCTTTGGTCGAGTCCGGCTGCAGCCATTTGCTTGAATCCATTAAAAAAGATCATCAATTATAAGGGGGATCGGACAGATGAAACAAAGACGTATGATGGCTAAAGCGATGCTGATCGGCGCTGCCGCCGGCGGAGCATTATCCCTTTTACATAAGCCGACAAGAGAAGCATGCGCCCGCAGCATGCAGGTATGCAAAGAACGGGTGAAGCTTTACCGAAGTGACTCGGCCTTATTGAGAGAGGACGCGGCCGCAAAGATCGCTGAAGCGAAAAAAATCGCCAATACACTGTCGAATGATCTGGATTTTTTGAACAGGCAGATCACCGAGCTGAAACAAACGACGCCGAAAGTCATTGAACTATTGAAAGAAACGAAGGAGCATTTTTCAAAAAAGACCATTAATTGAGGTGGGATGTCATGAGCTTTATAAAGGAGCTGTTAGCAAGGTTTTCTCTTCACGAAGGGCAAAGTAAATCTGCGGAGCTGGCGTATTTTTTTCTTCTGTCTTTGTTTCCGTTAATGATTTTTATGCTGACGCTCACCGCCTATCTTCCCATATCAACAGAAGACGTGCTCGGCGCAGTCGATCAATACGCGCCCGACAGCGCGATGTCGATGGTGAAATCCATTACGGAGCAAACGTTAAACAACCGCAGCGGCGGGCTTTTGTCATTCGGGGTTATCGCCGTGCTCTGGTCGGCCTCTAACGGGATGAACGCCATCGTAAGGGCGTTTAATCATGCATATGAAGTCGAGGAAAACCGCTCATTTATTATCATTCGTCTAACCTCAATTTTTTTAACCATTGCGATGGTGATCACGATTTTAATCGCCCTTTTGCTGCCTGTATTCGGCAGAGAAATCGGAATGCTGGCCGCTGATTTTATCGGCGCCCCCGATCTGTTTTTAAATGTTTGGTCTGTTGTCCGCTGGGTGATCAGTCCGCTCATTCTTCTGATTGTGTTTACTGCGCTTTACATTTTCGCTCCGAATAAAAGGCTGTCTTTCCGTTTTGTGCTTCCCGGCGCTGTTTTTGCCGCCGCCGGCTGGATTATCGTCAGCATGCTGTTTTCATTTTACGTGGGCACCTTTGCCAACTACAGCGCGACATACGGAAGCATCGGGGGAATTATCGTTCTTATGATCTGGTTTTATTTAACCGGAACCTTACTGATTTTAGGCGGAGAAATCAATGCGCTTTTACATAAACGTAAAAAGCTTCCTGATGAAAATCCCTATCGCGAGCGCAAACTATAAGTGAACGAAAGACGTTCAAACCTAAAAAACGGAGGAAATCGTTCATGACCAAGCATACGAAAAAAGGCGGAAGCCACAATAAACAAAATTCAAAAAACGGTTCGAAGAATAAAACAAGCGGAAGCGCTAACGGACAAAACGGATATCACTAGAAAAAATCCGCCTGAATTTATCAGGCGGATTTTTTTATGAAGCAGAGGAGGAATAACCGTCGGCCGTCGGCGTCTCCTTCGTTTTTCCGAAGATGAGCGCAAGCCAAATACCGATCAGGATCACCGTAATAAAATAAAACAAATTAGCGCTTTCAAACCGCTGCATGTACCAGCCCCCTGCCGCAGGGCCGATCATGCTTCCGAGACTGAAAGAAATGCCGCAGAGCAGATTGCCCGCCGGAAGCAAGTGGGACGGAAGAAGGTCGCTCATATAGCTGATGCCGAGGGAAAACATGGAGCCGACCGCCATCCCGGCCATGAAAAAGCAGCCGCCGATAACATAAGGAGTCGGATACAATCCGGCTGTGAAAAAGCATAAGGCGCCCGCTATCAAAATGACAATCAGGACGTGCCTTCTCCCATATTTATCACTTAAGATGCCAAGCGGAAATTGGAACAAAATGCTTCCGAGCGCAAACGCTGGGAGTATCAGCGCGACGGCATCGATAGAAATGCCCAAGCGCAAGGCGTAAACGGGAAAGCTCCCGTTTAATGCTGTTTCTAAAAAACCGTAGCCGAATGCCGGCAGAAAAGCGACCCAGCCCAAAAGCACGGCCCGGTAAAAACGTCTTGCGCTGTTGTCGCCGGATGTTTCGTCAGGACTGGCGGCGGGGAACTCATTACGTAAGAAAAACACAAACAGCCAGGCAGCGAGGCTGATACAGCCTGAAACGATAAACGGCAGCGACGGGCTTGCTTTCACGAGAGGAACCATAAACGGTCCGAAAGCAAATCCAAGACCGAATGACAGCCCGTAAAGCGAAATATTTCTGCCTCTGTTTTGCGCCGTTGATCTTGAGGTCACCCACGTCTGCGTCGAAAAGTGAAGCATATGATCCCCGATTCCGACAAGAAGGCGCAGAAAAAACCAAATCCATATGGATTGAAGCCATATGAAACTGAATAAGCTTATGATGACAAGAAATCCGCCTGTTACAATCAGCGGTTTGAACCCAAGCTTTCTAAGCGGCGCCTCCATGAACGGCGACGCCAAAAGGACACCGATGTATAGGGCGGTGGCGTGGAATCCGTTCATGGAGGCAGATTCTCCATTCGTTTCAAAAATAACGGAGATCACCGGCAAAAGCATCCCTTGGGAAAACCCGGAGATCGAAACAAGCAGGATCAGAATAAAGAAATGCAGTCGAGACATCGCATATTTCTCCTTCACCAGTATCTTTCTTGATCGTACACTGATTTACGCTAGGCGGCAACCTGAAAATGCCAATTTGGCTTTTCACGGGAAGTGTAATCGCGGATGTTTTTGAGAAGGATATAAAAATAATCATTCGAAAAAAGGAGCCCGTGAAAACATGAATCGGATTTTTTTCTTTACGGCCGCGGCAGGTGTGCCGCTTTCGGTTATAGGCAGTCTGATGCATTGGCCGTCAGCTATTTTGTTTATTATTTATTGTGTAACGATTATTGCGCTTGCCAGTTATATGGGACGGGCGACTGAATCGCTGGCCATAATAGCGGGCCCGCGGATCGGCGGTCTGCTGAATGCCACGTTCGGCAATGCGGTTGAGCTGATTATTTCGCTGTTTGCCCTAAAGGAGGGCCTGACGGGCATTGTTCTCGCTTCATTGACTGGTTCGGTGCTCGGCAATCTTCTTCTCGTCGCCGGTCTGTCATTTTTTATCGGCGGCCTGAAATATAAGCGGCAGGAGTTCAATATTCATGATGCCCGGCACAATTCTGGCCTGTTAATTTTTGCGATTGTTGTGGCTTTTGTCATTCCTGAAGTGTTTTCGATGGACATGGGAGAAAAAAGCAAGCTTAATTTAAGCGTCGGCATCAGTATTATTATGATTCTCCTGTATGTTGCGGCCCTTTACTTCAAGCTTGTCACGCACCGCGGCGTTTACCAGCCGAACCAGCCCGCAGCCAAGGAGGAAGAAGAAAAGCCTGAGTGGTCGGGAAAAAGGGCAACAGCCGTCTTATTTGCGGCCACCGTCATTGTCGCCTACATATCTGAAAATCTTGTCCATACGTTTCATGCGGTTGCCGAACAGTTCGGCTGGAGCGAGCTGTTTATCGGGGTCATTATCGTGGCAATCGTCGGGAATGCCGCAGAACACGCATCGGCCATTATTATGGCCTACAAAGATAAAATGGATGTCGCCGTAGAAATTGCGGTCGGTTCGACGCTGCAGATCGCGATGTTTGTGGCGCCGGTTCTTGTGATTTGTTCTGTGTTCTTCCCGGTGAGTATGCCGCTCGTCTTTACACTTCCGGAACTTGTCGCGATGATATCATCAGTCCTATTGATGACCATGATTTCAAACGACGGCGATTCAAACTGGTTTGAAGGCGCCACGCTCCTTGCCGCTTACATCATTATGGGGATCGGATTTTTCCTGCTTTAACCTGTAAAAAGTGCGGATAACAACATTGAGAGAGGAAAAGACTAAGGGAAAATGCTATAGAAAGAGTGATATGATGAAAAAGCTAATTCATGCCACACTTATTCTGCTGTTATCCTTTAGTTTTTTCGGTGTACCATCTGCTGACGCGAAAAAACCGTTTAAGGTTCCGAACTCTGTCGTAAGCATTTCAAAGGAAAATACCTATCCGAATGCTTCCCAGGATCAGCCGACGCTTCAGCCGAGTAAACTGGCTAAGGAATTGTTAGATACATCAGAAATCAACATCGAAAACCCGCATCTGATCAAGATGCTGAACGAATCCTCACTATCCGGCTCACCGCTTGCCGTCGGTTATCGTGCGACAATATTTCTTGGGAAATGGCCGCTCGGATATCAATCGAACGAAACCGTGGCCAACTGGGAATATAAAAAAATCAATACGAACAGAGCCGATAACCGCGGCGGACAGCAGGCGGCGGAAATCAAATATACGCAAGAGCAGAAATACAGAATTAAAGGCGGACTGACAGCGAAGGTGCCGAACGCAGAAGATGTCAAAAGCATGATGATGCAAAAGGCGATGAAAAAAACGAACCTGCCGCTCGCATTTGAAACAGTCATCGGCGCCGGGACGAAACGCGATCAAATTTATAAAATCTCACCGCAGCGGCTCGGCTATTTACACGCCTATGCCCCTGCGGTTAATGAAAAAGGGAAAGTGACGTACGGAGAAGTGTATTTGGTGCTGAAAGGAAGCAAACGGAAACTTGTCGTGAAAAATGTAACCTCACAAGGCATCGGCGCGTGGATTCCGGTTCAGGATCACGTGACATTCGGTTTTCAGATTACCGCGCAGCCAAGATAAATAAAAAAGCTGATTCCTGCTTCGGAATCAGCTTTTTTCCATGCGATATGTTTCTTCAAGCAATTGCACATTGTTTTTGTACAGCTCACGGGCGAGGACCCGTCTGACCGTCAGGCTCGCTGAGAAATAATCTTTGTCCTGCACCATGCCTTTTACGGTAAGTTCAATGCCTCTCGTCACCTTATTTAAACTCATAATCCCGTGTACTTGAAACGGTTCCGCCGCATTCAGAAATTCATCCCGCTTGAGTGAATCACGCAGTTCATCGTTGAGCATGTCGCAGGCATTTTCTAAAACCGCGTATACCCGCTCGGGGTCCTCCTTAAAGCTGATGACCACCGATTCGGTAATCCGCATGAAATCAATGTTATAGTTTTGAAGCTGCCTGACCTCACCGTTTGAAATCGTGAGAAGCTTGCCGCTCCATTCGCGGATTTGCAGCGAGCGGAGGCCGATTTCTTCGACTGTGCCGTTGAATAGATTGTTGATTGTCACATAATCGCCTTTATGAAGCTGGCGTTCATATATTAAAAACACGCCCGCCAGAATGTCTTTTATCAAGGACTGGGCGCCGAAACCGATCACGATACCGGCAACGCCCGCCCCGGCTAAAATCCTGCCGAAATCATGAACAAATAAAGAAATGACGTAAAAGATAAACCCTATCGTCGCCGTATACTGTGTGATGGAACGGACGAGGCTCTCAATGGTTTTCCCTTTCCGCTCCTCTAAGAAATCAGTGCGTTTAAAAAACAGCTGCACAAAGCGGTTGATGATAAACACGCCGGCATACAGCAGCAAAGCGACGATCATCACTTCAACCACTTTACTTTTCAAAATGTCCATAACCGTTGTTTCCATATTCTTTTATCTCCTGGCTTGCCGTAATGAAAAATCCGTATCCTGATAATAGCTGTTTTTGACGAGAACGTTTGGGCCGAGGCACCGAACATGAGCGCAGTGGCAGTTCAGCTCTTTGCTCAGCTTCGTTTCTTTCCATTTGCCGTAAGCTTCAGGAAGGCTGTCTGTTTTAATGTTGCCGAGCGGCGGTGTATCGCCGAAATCCGTCACGATGATATTCCCGTCGAAAATGTTGACATTCAGGCGTGAGCGGCCGTCCGGGTCGTTTCTGACCGTTACGTTTTTAGCTCCGCGCAGGCGGCTGAGGAGCTTCTGGTCCTCGTCATTCGGACTGCAGGCGTAAAACGGCAGCGTGCCGAACAGCATCCATGTCTTTTCATCACGAATGTCCAGCAAATGATGAATGGCCTGTCTCATTTCTGTCAGGCTGAGCGATTCAAGAGCGCTGGCAAAATCACTCGGATACATCGGGTGGACTTCATGGCGCTGGCATTTCATCTCTTCCGTAATTTGACGGTGAATATGCCCGATATGAGGCAGCGTACGTTTGTTCAGCATCGTTTCTGCCGATACCATGACACCGGCCTCGACAAGCGCGCGGCTGTTTTCAATCATCTTGTCAAAATAGCGCGCGCGCTGCTGTAAGGTCGGTTTCTTGTCCATCATCGCGAAGCCGATCTCGGCAAAATCCTCCACGGTTCCCCAGTTGTGAGAAATATGCAGGACGTCCAAATAAGGGATAATCCATTCGTAGCGCTCAATATCAAGCGTCAGGTTTGAGTTTATTTGAGTGCGCACACCGCGTTCGTGCGCGTATTTTAAAAGCGGGACAACGTATTCCTTTACCGATTTTAATGAAAGCATCGGTTCGCCGCCCGTAATGCTGATTGAGCGTAAAAGAGGAATTTCTTCGAGCCGTTTTAATAACAGGTCAATCGGCAGCGCATTCGGATCTTTAGGCTGCAGCGTGTAGCCGACGGCGCAGTGCTCGCATCTCATATTGCA
Source organism: Bacillus sp. ISL-51 (assembly GCF_018613535.1). Lineage (GTDB taxonomy): Bacteria > Bacillota > Bacilli > Bacillales > Bacillaceae > Bacillus. The sequence continues at coordinate 65,131 of NZ_JAGGQB010000002.1, read as the reverse complement.
TAAGGTCGTCGTCGTAAATTCGACGTTCGTGAGTTTCATATCTCCATACTGGTCCACATCCATGTACGCTTCCCAAGGATCGTACTCCGGCGTAATCGGACGCAGTTTCGTGTTTTGTGTCATGACTATCTAACTCCTTTATAAATGGGCATACTAACGTCTGCCAACTGTTAATTTTAGACCTGATCCATCAAGATCGCAAGTAGCGAAGCGATTGAAAAACAGCAAAAAATGCGCTACCATAATAAAAAATGAATGGAGTGGAAACATGGGGAATGCAGTAAACAGCAAAGATCAGCAGCTTGATTATTTAAAGAACAGACTCGATATGTTTATGAATGTCATTGATTCGTTAGACCCTGAATCAACTGATGTTGAAGATATAGACCGGCTCATCGGGATGCTTGATGACCTCGAAGCGAAATACGAACGCTTTAAAAAGGATTGGGAATAAACCTCGGCAGGCGCCGGGGTTTTTTTCTTTCCATAAAGCGGCTGTATAAAAGGAGAAGAGCTTCTGCAAAATAAGGAAAAATGCAGAAGGAGTGCTGGTCATGAAATGGTTTTGTTCAGTATGCTGCATGGCCGTTTTGCTTGCAGGCGGAATAAAAAGCGCAGAGGCCGTGCCGAATGAACCGATTAGTTGGGGATTTAAACGCAGCGTTAATCATCAGCCGCCGGATGCCGGCAAACAGCTGGACAGTCTGGTCAAAAAATATGATGCCTTTTACTTGGGCAACACGAAAGAAAAGACCATTTATTTAACATTTGATAATGGATATGAAAATGGGTATACCCCGAAAGTGCTTGATGTTTTGAAAAAGCATCACGTCACGGGAACCTTTTTTGTCACGGGCCATTTTGTGAAAGAGCAGCCAGGTCTGATTAAACGGATGTCTAAGGAAGGCCATATCATAGGCAATCATTCTTTTCATCACCCTGATCTGACGACAAAAACGGGGGATCAGATTCAAGATGAACTTGATTCAGTGAGCGAGGCGGTGTATAACATCACAGGAAAGCGGGATAACCTATATCTGCGCCCGCCGCGCGGCGTATTCAGCGAATATGTGCTGAAAGAAACAAAAAGGCTCGGATACCAAACCGTATTTTGGTCCGTCGCGTTTGTCGATTGGAAGGTCGACCAGCAAAAAGGGAAGAAATACGCCTATGATCATATGATGAAGCAGGCGCACCCCGGTGCAATCTACCTCCTTCATACCGTCTCAAAGGACAATTCAGAGGCGCTTGATGATGCGATAACGGACTTAAAGAAAGAAGGATACACGTTTAAAAGCATTGATGACCTGATGTTTGAGAAAGAAATGAAGCTGCCGCGGCTGTAATAAAAAACCTCTCCGATAAAAGGGAGAGGTTTTTGTCATTTCACGCATTTAATTAAAGCGGCCCAATCCAATTCACCGAGCCCGTTCTCTATCCCGTGTTCGAAATGGGATTTTGCCAATTCCGCAAGAGGAAGATGAAGAGACACCTTATCAGCCGCAGCCAGCGCCAAGTTTGTATCTTTCAGTCCAAGCTTCATCTTAAAGCCCGCCGGCTCAAATGTCTGTTCGGCCATGATCGTTCCGTAATTTTCGTACACCGGGGAGCGGAACAGAGAGTTGGCAATTTCTAAAAAGTGCTTTTGTTCCAAGCCGTATTGTTCCGCCAATAAGAATGATTCAGATAATGCTTCAAGCATTGAGACGAGTAAAAAGTTGATGCTGATTTTAGCGGCATTTGCCGTTTTTGATTCTTCGCCTGCATCAAATATTTGCTGTCCCAAGCTTTTGAGAAGGGGTTCGGCCGTTTTCTTTGCTTCTTTCGGCCCTGCTGTGATGATGCGGAGATCGGCTTTCTCAGCGGCGTCGGGACGGCCGAGCACAGGAGCGGCAATAAAGGACTGCCCTCTGCTCGAATGTGCCGCGGAAAGCTGTTCGGACAGCGCCGCGCTGATGGTGCTCATCGAAATATGAATGCCGTTTTCAGATAATCCGGCGATAATGCCGTCAGCCCCGAAGGTAACGTCCGTTACGGCATCGTCATCCGCCAGCATTGAGAGCACAATGTCCGCACGTTCAGCTGCCTTTCTGGGTGTTTCCGCGTAATCGGCCCCTTTTTCCAACAGCTCTGCCGCTTTTTCTTTCGTCCGGTTATACACAGTCAGTTTATATCCTGCTTTCATCACATTTTCAGCAATGGGGCGTCCCATATTGCCGAGTCCCACCATTCCTATGTTCATGCGCTTGTTCCTCCTTATGATCCCTTTTCCATCATTATAAAGAAAAGACTTGGAAAATGCTTACTCTATGATTACCGATGTGCTGCCTTTACGATTACCTCCGGCCCGGAACTGTAACCCGAACCTGATTGAATCCTGCCTTTATTAACACCCGTAAACCGTGTATGAATAATCGCTTTCGAACGGGGCTGTACGGTAAATGTTTTTGGATAGAATGTTACTCCCTTTATGTCTTTTGATAAAGCAGGAACAACCGAAATGGTTTGTTCTTCTTTTCCATAATGATTGACATGAATGGTGCACGACATGCGAGCGGTCCTTCCTGCCACGTAATGGCTGCATTCACTGTCGGGTTTAATGTACTCGACCGCTTGTTTTTCTGAGGCGCCCTGCATCACAATAAAAGCAATTTTTTCGCTTACAGGCTGAACACAGGAAGCAGTCCCCATACTGAGGAGAAAAAGAGAAAACGCGGCGGCGGGAAGAGTCCGTCTGAACAGAATGGAACACCATATCAATGCCCCGAAATAAAGCGTGATTCCGGGAATGACGGAAAGATGTGTCCCCGTTTTTGACCAGGCGGAAAAACCGATTAACTGAAAGATGTAATCAGATATCGTGTAACCGTTGTATAATGTGACGGAGGAAAAGAGACCGCTAAGAAGGAGAAAGAGTGAAACGGTTTTTTGAGAAAAGAATGTAATGGCGAACACCCCTTCCGTTTTTTACCACCATATCATGTGTCATCAAAAAAAAGAACAGCCTCAGCCGTTCTTACTTGAAAATTTTAAACCAGCCTTTACGGGCAAACCAAAACAGCATCGCGGCCACAAGGGCGGCCATAACGCCCAGCACGATAAAATACCCGTATTTCCAATGGAGCTCCGGCATGTTGTCAAAATTCATGCCGTATACACCTGCAATAAATGTCAGCGGGATAAAAATGGTGGAGACGATGGTCAGCGTCATCATAATGGAATTCATCCGGTTTGAGTTCAGCGTCACATAGCTGTCCCGCAAATCAGACGTCATATCACGGTTTGATTCAATCAGCTCCGCCAGTTTTAAGAGATGATCATAAATATCGCTGAAATACGCCTTTGTTTCGCGGCTTTCTTTCACATGGTCAAGGCTCAAAACCCGGTACATCAAATCGCGCATCGGGATTATGGTCCGTCTGAGGTGCAAGAGATCAGTCCGCAATTCAAACACTTCACTCATTAAAGTGCCGTATGACTTATGGGTCCGGCTGTCCTCAATTTCATTCAGCCGGTCTTCAATTTTATACAGCACGGGAAAATATTCATCGACAAGCTGATCCATAATCATATATGTAATGTGTCCGGGCCCTTTTTTGACAATCTCCGGGGAAGCGAGAAGCCGCTCTTTGACCTTTGAGATGCCGAGCGATTCATGTAAATGAAAACTGACGACGTAACGATCCGATTGAAAGATGTCCACCTCTTCCGTTTCCAGCGTATCCGGGTTCAGGGCATGGAGCACGTAAAAGCGATAGCCGTCATAATGATCGATTTTCGGCCTCTGCATATGCTGAAAACAATCCTCAATCGCGAGAGGATGGAAATGAAAATAATCTCGTAACAATGCGGTTTCGTGCACCTCCGCACCGAAAAAATCAATCCAGTACCATGCGATGTCCGGTTGTTCTATGCGTGATAAGGGGATATTTTCTAATATCTGATTGTGTGTTGTGATTGCGGTAATGTGTATCATAAACAACCCTCCGCCTGTCATTATATCATGCGGCGTTATGAAGAAAAGTATACGAATGGCCTCTTTGCCGCTTCATGATATACTGGGACAAAAAGGGGTGATTTCATGTGGAAAGAAACCGTCTCCGTTACGCCTCCGTATCATTTTGACCGTGTGCTGAAAAGGCTGTCACTCGATCCGCTGAACGCCGTGGATCTCAGGGAGAGATCAGTAAAGGTGCCGGTCAGAAGCGGTGCCGGGGAATTATGCATCGTAACCGTACGAGCCGAAGGAACCGCGTCAGAACCAGTCTTTCTCGTCAGCGGCGAAACAAATCAGCAGGAGATGATGGAACGGATAAAGGAGATTTTTCAATGGGGAAAATCGCTTCAAGCCGTGCATGATCATTTCTCCAAAACCAATCTGTCAGCGCTTTTTGAAGAACATGCGGGAACGCCTCTCGTGCTTGAGTACAGTGTGTACAACTGCCTTATGAAATGCATCATTCACCAGCAGCTCAATCTGTCTTTTGCCTTCACTTTAACGGAACGGTTCGTTCATGCCTTTGGCGAACAAAAAGACGGCGTCTGGTGCTATCCGCAGCCGGAAACCATAGCGGCGCTTGATTATCAGGACTTGCGGGAGCTCCAGTTCAGCATGAGAAAAGCGGAATATGCCATTGACACCTCACGGATGATCGCAGACGGAACACTCAATTTATCGGAACTCTCCTTTTTATCGGATGAAGACATCATGAAAAAACTGATCACACTCAGAGGCATCGGACCGTGGACTGTGCAAAACGTGCTCATGTTCGGCCTTGGCCGTCCTAATCTGTTTCCTTTAGCAGACATCGGCCTGCAAAAAGCGGTCAAACGCCGATTCGGCCTCGCTGAAAAGCCGTCAAAAGAAAAGATGCTTGAGGTGAGCAGGGAATGGGAGCCGTATTTAAGCTATGCGTCCTTGTATTTGTGGAGGAGCATTGAATCATCATCTTCCTGAAAAACATGATGGAAGTGCCGGCTGCGTGTTATACTAGAAAGATGTGATGTTTTAGTCAATCACTTTCCAAATACGGAAAGCTTCATATAGAAACGGAGAGAAATAACGTGAACCAACAACATAAAAAGACGCCCGTTGAGCTGAAAGCCGGACAGACATTTCCGCTGACGATCAAACGCCTCGGCATCAATGGAGAGGGCGTCGGCTATTTCAAGAAAAAAGTGGTCTTCGTGCCCGGCGCGCTGCCGGGCGAAGAGGTGGTTGTCGAAGCGACAAACGTCCAGCCGAAGTTTTCAGAAGGACGCATCAAAAAAATCCGCAAACCATCAGAGCATCGCGTCACACCGCCATGTCCGGTATATGATCAATGCGGCGGCTGCCAGCTTCAGCATCTTGCCTACGCCCAGCAGCTTCGGGAAAAACGCGATATCGTCATTCAATCTTTGGAACGCCATACGAGATTTGACGTCAGTAAGATGGACATTAAAGAAACGATCGGCATGGACAACCCATGGAATTACCGGAACAAAAGCCAATTTCAAGTCGGCCGTTCCCAAAGCGGCAGCATCATCGCCGGATTATACGGGCTGGATTCACATAAAATCGTCCCGATCAAAGAATGCATTGTGCAGCATCCGGCAACAAACAAAACAACCGGCATCGTCCGCCGTATTTTAGAGAAGCATAATGTTTCTGTTTATAACGAACGGACGCGAAAAGGCGATGTACGCACAATCGTGACGAGAGTCGGCTTCGAAACAGGTGAGGTGCAAGTCGTGCTTGTCACTGCGAAAGAGACACTGCCGAATAAAGACGAAATCGTACAAGCTATCCAAAAGCGTCTGCCTGAAGTGAAATCCATTATTCAAAACGTCAACGGCGAGCGGACATCCGTCATCTTCGGAGACAAAACAAAAGCGCTTGCCGGAAGCCACGCCATTCAAGAGGTGCTTGGCGACGTGTCATTCGAACTGAGCGCACGCGCTTTCTTCCAGCTCAACCCTGAACAGACGGTCAAGCTGTATGACGAAGTCAAAAAATCCGCACACCTCTCTGGAAAAGAAAAAGTTGTTGACGCCTACTGCGGCGTCGGAACCATTGGCATGTGGGTCTCAAGCGGAGCGAAAGAAATCCGCGGCATGGATGTCATCAAAGAATCAATCGACGACGCCAAGAAAAACGCCAAAAAACACGGCATCAAAAACGCAACCTACGTTACCGGAACCGCCGAACACTGGCTACCGAGATGGACAAAAGAAGGCTTCCGTCCTGACGTTGTCATCGTTGACCCGCCAAGAACCGGCTGTGACAAAACGTTCCTAGACACCATCAAAAAGGTAAAGCCGAAACGCTTCGTCTACGTATCCTGCAATCCTTCCACACTTGCGAAAAACTTGCAGGCGCTGTCGAAGGACTATCGCGTCGAATATATTCAGCCTGTTGATATGTTTCCGCAGACGGCTCATGTGGAAGCTGTGGCGAAGCTTGTATTGAAATCGTCTCATTAATATAAACGATTCCTCATCAGATCTGGATTTCGGCAGAATGAACATTGCCGCTTTCCGGGTCTTTTTCATGCGCAGCCCTTGTCCTGACTGTCTTTTCTAGAATTTCTTTTCAGAGATCTTTATTTTAAAAGATGAAAATTGACGTAAAAAGTAAACTCTTAATTTTTCGCTTTTGTATCAAATAATTTCTCGATTTTTTTTCAATAAGAATACCGTGAATGATTTGTTTCAACTGATACAATTTATGTGTGTTATTTAGTAAAGATTTAAATGTTCAAAATTTACTATCGTTTGATAAGAAGTGCTGACACATGCTATAAGTGTAAAAGAAGCATGGTCAGTTTTTTAATTTTGGGATAAAGGTTTGGCTGTATCCCATCATGAAAGGATTTGGATTTGTTATGACAGATAATTTCTGGCGTGAATTACCACGGCCATTTTTTGTACTGGCACCAATGGAAGATGTGACGGATGTTGTTTTCCGCCATGTTGTGAGTGAAGCAGGCAGACCCGATGTGTTCTTTACGGAGTTTACAAACTCGGAAAGCTATTGTCACCCGGATGGGAAGGATAGTGTGCGCGGCCGTTTGACTTTCACGGAGGATGAACAGCCGATGGTTGCCCACATATGGGGAGATAAGCCTGAAAACTTTCGCCAAATGAGTATTGGGATGGCGGAATTAGGGTTTGAGGGTCTAGATATCAATATGGGCTGTCCTGTACCTAATGTGGCGGGGAATGGAAAGGGAAGCGGACTTATTTGCCGTCCTGAAGTTGCAGCCGAATTAATACAAGCAGCGAAAGCAGGAGGACTGCCAGTAAGTGTGAAGACCAGACTTGGCTACACGGATATAGACGAATGGCGCGGCTGGCTGACACACGTATTGAAGCAGGATATTGCTAACCTCTCCATTCATCTGCGTACTAGAGCGGAAATGAGTAAAGTAGATGCGCATTGGGAACTGATTCCGGAAATCAAGAAACTTCGTGACGAGATAGCACCAGATACCCTTTTGACGATCAATGGGGATATCCCTGACCGGGAAACCGGCTTAAAACTTGCCGAACAATATGGTGTTGATGGAATTATGATTGGACGAGGTATTTTTACAAATCCATTCGCCTTTGAAAAGGAGCCGAAAGAGCATAGCAGTAAGGAATTGCTTGATCTCTTAAGGCTGCATCTGGATCTTCATGATAAATATTCAAAATTAGAAGCCCGTCCATACAAACCTCTTCCCCGCTTTTTCAAGATTTATCTCCGTGGATTCCGGGGAGCAAGTGAATTAAGAAATCAATGCATGAATACAAAGTCAACAGATGAAGTGCGTGCATTGCTCGATGACTTTGAGAGAAAGTATCTTGATGGGATGGAGCAGCAGAAGTGACATAAACAATTCCTCATCCGACCTGGATTTCGGTACGAATTCCGGGTCTTTTTGTGTTCAGCCTTCCAGCCTGCCTTTTCTCGAATCCTTCTCTAATCGGAGAAGCAAAAAAGGTGAAATGACACCCTGATTACAGAAAGCACAGATCTATGTCCCGTTCGCCAAGGGTTTCTGTCTGCCGAGAAGTATCCAGCCGCTGGAGCGGTCACTCTCTCTTTTATCGTTTAGACATGCAGAAATAAGGAAACAATGGTACATTGATATGAGAAACTACATAAGGGGAGAGAAAAATGAAACGACTGTGCATCATCCCCTGCGGCAAGAAAAAAATATGGGACCTCCATCCAGATAAAGGGCCGATAAGGGCGGAGGACGCTTATCTCAGCCCGTTTCATCAGGCGTGCGAGCGGTATGCGAAAGCATTTTTCGATGAGTGGGTAATTTTGTCGGCGAAGCACGGATTCCTTCGCCCTGGTGATATCGTTCCCGAAAATTACGATGTTACTTTTGGTACAGGCCATCCGGAGATCATGACAGCGGAGGAACTGTGCCGCCAATTTTACGAAAAGGGCTTTTCTAATACCAAAGAGCTTGTCATGCTTGGCGGGAAAAAATACCGAAGCGTCCTAAACGCCGTTATCGGAGAACATCAGCACCTCAGCTGGCCTCTATCATCGTACAAAGGCATTGGCTACATGCTTCAAGCGCTGAACCGGGCAGTTGAAGAAAAGCAAGAACTGTAGCACAGCATATCAGGAAAAAGAGTGTGAACATGAAAAAAACTTGTGGTTGGCTTGCTTGCCGTTGCGGTATTATGAGGACTATATATCTACCACATATGGTTCGGTGATCCATTTACGAAAAATGCCGCTTGTGAAGCACACCTATCCAAAAAAGAAATCAAGATCACGAATGGGTATATTACGCTAAAACCTCGGAAGATGTATTTCTCGCTACCCAATGTGACGAAGGGATTTCTTCATCCTAAGGTCACCTGCGATGGAATTGAAGAAGCATCGAAGGAAATAGAAGCAGATCTGAAATAAGCGGTTCTGCAAGTTATAAGAGCTGATGCTTGTTTTGGGTGTCAAAAAGCGCCTATGAGCATGACGATTCAGTTAGACGCCAGCGGATTATCAAAAACAGATGCCGCAAAAGTGGCGGAATCGGTCAAAAAAGCGCTTAATGAAAAGGGATATACACCAGAAGGACGGGGACGGCGGTTTCGGTTATGTCAAATATTCAATTGATTTTCTTCCGAAAACAGCCATTCAGACAAGCGATGCAGAAAAATTAAGCAGTTAAAAGATTTCCGAGGAAATAAATACGTCGATCATTGTCAAAGACAGGGTGATGCCCGGTCTTTTTTTTATGTCATAAAACGAGACAAATGGATCAAATCGAGACAAAATGAGACACCTGTCTCAAACTGTCTCCAGTGTAAAAATAACAACATCGATTTTACGGGCTCAAAAGGCTGGCACACTTCTTGCATTTATAAACGTGAACCCTAAATAGAAGGAGGCGCACAAAATGGAATTGTTAAAACGAGAAGGCTTGTCATTAACTGAGGAGAAAGCGCTGTGGATATACCAAAAGATGCTGGAAATCAGGGGCTTTGAAGACAAAGTGCATGAACTGTTCGCGCAGGGAGTGCTTCCTGGATTCGTCCATTTGTATGCCGGTGAGGAAGCGGTTGCAGTAGGGGTGTGCGCTCATTTACATGATGGCGACAGCATTACAAGCACGCACAGGGGACATGGCCATTGTATCGCCAAAGGCTGTGATCTGGACGGCATGATGGCGGAAATTTTCGGGAAAGCGGCCGGACTGTGTAAAGGCAAGGGCGGCTCTATGCACATTGCCGACCTCAATAAAGGTATGTTGGGGGCAAATGGAATCGTGGGGGGCGGATTCACGCTCGCATGCGGATCAGCGCTCACCGCTAAATATAAACAGACTAGGAATGTAAGCGTTTGCTTTTTCGGGGACGGCGCAAATAACCAAGGCACCTTCCATGAAGGGCTGAACTTAGCGGCAGTATGGAACCTTCCTGTCGTGTTCATCGCCGAAAACAACGGCTACGGCGAAGCCACGACATTTGAGTACGCATCAGCCTGTGATTCAATCGCCGAACGGGCGGCTGCCTATAACATGCCGGGGGTCACAGTTGACGGAAAAGATATTTTAGCAGTTTATCAGGCAGCCGAGGAAGCGGTAGAAAGAGCAAGAAACGGCGGCGGCCCATCTTTGATTGAATGTATGACTTACAGAAACTACGGCCATTTCGAAGGAGATGCCCAGACCTATAAAACAAAGGATGAAAGGACTGAGCATCTTGAAGAAAAGGATGCCATCCAAGGCTTTAAAAACTATCTTTTAAAAGAAACAGATGCAAATAAACTGTCAGATATAGAACAGCGTGTCAGTGAATCGATTGAAAAAGCCGTCTCGTTCAGTGAAGAGAGTCCATATCCGAAAGAGTCAGAATTATTGACAGACGTCTACGTGTCATATGAAAAAGGGGGAATGTGAGATGGCGAGAGTCATAAGCATGTCAGACGCGATCAATGAAGCAATGAAGCTTGCGATGAGAAGAGACGAAAATGTGCTTTTAATCGGTGAGGATGTCGCCGGGGGAGCGGCTGTCGATCATTTGCAGGATGATGAAGCATGGGGCGGTGTATTAGGGGTTACAAAGGGGCTCGTACAGGAATTTGGGCGCAGCCGAGTGCTGGACACACCGATTTCTGAGGCGGGCTATATGGGTGCGGCTATGGCTGCGGCATCAACTGGGCTGAGACCGATTGCGGAGCTGATGTTTAATGATTTTATCGGCACGTGCTTTGACCAGGTGATCAACCAAGGGGCGAAATTCCGCTATATGTTCGGCGGAAAAGCGCAAGTGCCGATTACCGTCCGCACCACATACGGAGCAGGGTTCCGGGCAGCTGCCCAGCATTCGCAGGCGCTGTATGGCCTGTTCACCAGCATCCCGGGTCTGAAGACGGTTGTTCCCTCCAATCCGTATGACGCCAAAGGTTTGCTGCTGGCGGCAATAGAAGACAATGATCCGGTGTTCTTTTTTGAAGACAAAACGTCCTACAACATGAAGGGCGAGGTGCCGGAAGGTTATTATACAATCCCGCTCGGAAAAGCGGATATCAAACGTGAAGGCGGCGACATCACGCTGTTGGCGATCGGCAAGCAGGTCAATACCGCGCTTGAAGCGGCTGCACAGCTTTCTGAGAAGGGCATCGAGGCCGAGGTGCTTGATCCCCGGAGTCTGTCTCCTTTGGATGAGGAAGCGATTTTCACATCGTTAGAAAAAACAAACAGGCTGATTATCATTGATGAAGCCAATCCGCGCTGCAGCATTGCCACGGATATTGCTGCGATTGTCGCCGACAAGGGCTTTGATTTGCTTGATGCGCCGATTAAACGGATTACAGCGCCGCATACACCGGTTCCGTTTTCACCAGTGCTTGAAGATCAATATTTGCCGACACCAGATCAAATTGTCAGCGTCACGCTTGAATTGCTTGGCGAGCCGGCAATGAATTAAAGGAGGGACAAATGAATGGCTGTAAAAGTAGTGATGCCGAAGCTTGGAATGGCTATGAAGCAAGGGGAAGTATCTGTCTGGAACAAAAAAGTAGGCGATACGGTCGAGAAAGGAGAGAGCATCGCCAGCATCAATTCGGAAAAAATCGAGATGGAGATTGAAGCGCCGGAGAGCGGCACGCTTCTTCACATTAAAGTAAAAGAGGGGGAAGGAGTTCCGCCGGGCACCGCCATCTGTTATATCGGGGAAAACGGGGAAGAGGTGCAGGAGAAAGGAGAAGGCCGGCCGGAAAGTTGCGAAGAGCCGAAAACGGCACCTGAAAAGAGTCACGATTTCACCGTTAAACAAAAGCCCGCAAACCGAGTCAAAGTGTCTCCTGTTGCGCGGAAAATGGCGGAGAAGGCCGGATTACGACTTGACACGCTGAAAGGAACCGGACCGGGAGGCAGAATCGTCAAAGAAGACGTCATAAAGGCGATAAACACGGAATCAAAGCCGCAAACACCGGCGCAGCCAGTATCACCTGAGGGGAAACCAGCCTCAGCGATGAGAAAAGTAATTGCAGACCGAATGCACAAAAGTCTGCAAAACAGCGCTCAGCTGACGCTGACCATGAAAGCTGACATTACAGAGCTGATCAAATTGCAGCATCAGCTCGCCGAAACAGCGAAAAAGCGCACCGGCGTCAAGCTGACTGTCACGCATTTCGCAGCCCGGGCCGCGGTGCTAGCATTACGGCAGCATCCTGAGCTGAACAGCTCCTATCACGAGGAGCGGATCATCACCTATCCCTATGTTCATCTCGGAATGGCAGTTTCTCTTGAAAACGGACTCGTCGTGCCGGTCATCCGTGATGCGGAACAGCTTTCTTTCCTTGACCTTGCAGACCATATCTCGAAAAACGCACGCAGGGCGCGGGAAGGCAATGCTTCAGGCGATGACCTGCAAGGCTCGACTTTCTCCATCACGAATCTCGGCGCTTACGGCATCGAACATTTCACCCCGATTTTAAACCCGCCGGAAACCGGCATTCTCGGAGTCGGGGCGAGTTATGAAGCACCCGTGTACCGCGGGGAAGAGCTTGTAAAAAGCACCATTCTGCCGCTGAGCCTCACTTTCGATCATAGAGCATGTGACGGAGCACCCGCTGCGGCTTTTTTGAAAACGGTGAAAGAGCTTCTTGAAGAACCGGCAGGATTGATTTTATAAAGAGAGGTGAAGACATTGACACTAGCCATTATCGGCGGCGGTCCGGCCGGGTATGCAGCTGCCGTGACAGCTGCAAGGAGAGGGATGCAAGTCGTTCTCATAGACAAAGGCCCGCTTGGGGGAACGTGTCTCAATGAGGGCTGCATCCCGACCAAGTCGCTGCTGGAAAGCGCAAATATCCTTGATAAAATCAAACACGCGAATACATTCGGCATTGAAATCCCGCAGAACATCACCATCAATTGGGCCCGCATGCAGGGGCGCAAGCGGCAAATCGTCAATCAGCTCGTACAGGGCATTCAATATTTAATGAAGGCAAATCAAATCAAAGTCGTCAGCGGAACGGCTTCCTTTCTCTCTGACAAAACATTATTGATAGAACACGCCGGAGGCGCAAAAGAAATCATTGAAGCCGACAAAATCCTGATTGCCTCAGGCTCAGAACCGATGTCACTGCCGTGTGCCCCTTTTGACGGCGGCTGGGTGATTGACAGCCAAGGTGCGCTCTCTCTTAAACAAATCCCTTCCTCGCTTCTCATTGTCGGAGGGGGTGTGATCGGCTGTGAGTTTGCTTCTTTATTCAGCAGGCTCAAAACAAAAGTGACGGTCATTGAAATGGCCGATCAGCTGCTTCCGGCCGAAGACGGGGAAATCGCCGCAATTTTTGAGGAAACATTAAGAGAAAGCGGAGTTGATATTCAAACGGGAGCCGCATTGCAGCGGGTGGATCAGGCAAGCAAAACCGCGGTATGGACGAAAGACGGGAAAGAAATCGAGGCAAGTGCCGATCACATTCTTATCGCGATCGGCAGAAAACCGCGCTTACAAGGGCTGCATCTGGAACAGGCCGGCGTCCGCTTTTCCCCGCGCGGAATTGAAGTAAATGAGCACATGCAGACAAATCTTCCGCATATTTACGCTTGCGGTGATGCGGCAGGCGGAATTCAGCTCGCGCACGCCGCCATACATGAAGGAATGGCTGCCGCTTCACATGCTTCCGGCCGCGATGCCGCAGTGAATGCGCGGGCCGTGCCCCGCTGTATTTACACTTCGCCGGAAATGGCCGCCATCGGGCTGACAGAAAAACAGGCCAGAGAGCGATACGGAGACGTGCACATTGGAGAATGTTCGTTTTCCGCTAACGGAAAGGCCTTAATTAAAAATCAGCATGGCGGCAAAATGAAAATCATTGCCGAACCGGAATTCGGAGAAATTGTCGGCGTTTCAATGATTGGTCCTGACGTCACTGAATTGATCGGGCAGGCGGCGATGCTGATGAACGGCGAAATGACGGCTGATATGTCAGAACACTTTATCGCCGCACATCCGACCCTTTCGGAAACTCTTCAAGAAGCGCTCTTAAACGTAACCGGGCTTGCGGTGCATTCAGTATAGCGAATAAACCTTCTGAGATTCAGAAGGTTTATTTTTATTGAAAGCGTTTTATTTTTCCCCTACAATAAATGAAAAGATATGATTGAACAGGGGGGAGCGAATAAAAATGAATGTCATCCGTAATGATTTGCAAACCTGGAAGCGATTTGTGAGCGAGGGCGTCCTTGACGAAGCCCGCATTCAAAAGCGGGTCGCGGCCTCGTGGCACCGCTGCAAAAAAGCGGACGTTAATCCTTATCTTGAAAAGGGGCCTAACGTGCTGCCGGCAGAAAATCTTGAAAGGCAGGCCGAAAAGCACGCGTTGTTCTTAGCGGCCTCAATGCCTTATGCAGAAAAGATAAAAATGGCGATGCAGGAAATGGAAATGATGGTTCTGTTAATTGATGCCGACGGCGTTGTCCACTCAGTCGACGGCCATCTCCGTACAATCAATGAAGCGAAACGCATTAATTTCTTAAAAGGCGCCCGCTGGACAGAAACCGCAGTCGGCACGAACGCAATCGGCACGGCCCTTTATACAAAGGAGCCGGTCGTTATTCACGGCTCTGAACATTATTCGCTCGCTTCCCACCAATGGAGCTGTTCCGCCGCGCCGATCCGTTATGAAGACGGAAGGCTTGCCGGCGTTATTGACATTTCCTGTCCCGCCGCCCGCGCTCAGCCTATTATGCTTGGAATCGCCTCCTCCATCGCTTATACGGCGGAACGGGAACTCGCCCTCAAGACCAAGATGAAAGAGCTTGAGATGATCAATCAATTTGCCGGACTCGCCCAGTCCCGCGACCCTTTTGTGCTTTGTAATGAGCGCGGCAGAATTATCGGGGCAAGCCGGCCGGTCCATAGCTTCATCGGAGAGCAGCTGTCTGAGCTTGAGGAACGAGGCTTTCACATCAAACAGGCCGTACAAGAAGAGAACGGCTGCACATGTTTTTATTTATCCAAGAATGAAAAAAAGCCCGCCTTTATTTTCAAAGGAGCGGCGGGAAAAAGCCGTTCATCCCGAAGCATGCTGAAGCAGCTGGAGCTTGTCGCCCAAACGGACGCAACGGTTTGCCTGACCGGAGAAACCGGAACGGGGAAGGAAGTCGCCGCCAGGGCGATCCATGACAACAGTCCCCGGAAAAACGGCCCGTTTGTTGCCGTCAATTGCGGAGCGATACCTGAAAAATTGATTGAAAGCGAACTGTTCGGCTACACGGAAGGCGCGTTCACCGGAGCAAAACGGAAAGGCCATAAAGGCGCTTTACTGAAAGCAGATAAAGGCACGCTTTTCCTCGATGAAATCGGAGAAATCACGCACGCCATGCAGGTTGCCCTTTTAAGGGTGCTGCAGGAACGGAAAATCACCCCGATCGGCGGGACAAAAGAGATTCCCGTTGACATCAGAATTATCACCGCCACCCACGCTGATCTGAAACAGCTTGTTAAGAGCAAAAAACTGAGAGAAGATTTATTTTATCGGCTGCACGTCTGCCCGATTCACCTCCCGCCATTAAGGGAACGCACAGAAGATATTCCCGGCCTCTTTTACGAATTCAAGCAAAACAACAACTGGGCGGGCGAGCTTCCGCAGGAGTTTTTAGCTATATTAAAGAGCCGGGAATGGCGGGGCAATATCCGGGAATTGTTTAATGTGTTTGAACGTCTTTCCGTCATGTTCCCGGACGGCCGGTTATCAAGCCGCCCCCTCTCATCGCTGCTCGAAGCATCGGGGCTTGCGCCGTCACAGCAGTCCTCTGGTCCGAGCGAAGCGCCGCCGTCAGCCATTCGGGAGCAAATACAAAAAAACATCATCATAAACGCCCTCGAATCCGCAAAGGGAAATGTTACGCTGGCCGCTAAAATGGCGGGTATCCCGCGCAGCACGTTTTACAAACGCCTGAAAAGATTCAAGCTGTCTGCCGGGCAATTTTAAGAAAAAAAGCATACTTCCGTTGCCGGCCGGACACTTTATGTGTGAGACGCAAAGGAGGTTTGAGACATGAATACACAACGCGCAAAAGACATTGCTGAATCCGCTGCAATGGCGTATGTGACCTACGAAGGAGTCCCTATTTACATTCAGCATGTCAACGAAGACAAGGAAACAGCACGGATTTTCCCTATCGGCAACCCTCAGTTTGAGCAAGAGGTGCTTCTTTCAGATTTACAAGAGCATTTTTGAAAAAGGCCTGCTGAGAACAGCGGGCCTTTTATCCCCTCGGTGCAAACAGCATGATGCCGACGCCGAGAAGACAAATCAGCGCTCCGGCCCAGTCGTACACATCAGGCGTTTTCCGGTCAACGAGCCATCCCCAAAGAACGGCAAGCACAATAAATACTCCTCCGTATGCGGCATACACACGGCCAAACGATGGAAATGACTGAAATGTCGGAATTACGCCGTAGGCGATTAGAATGAGCGCTCCCGCAATCCCGTATCCAACCGGCTTCATCTCCCTCAGCCACAGCCAAATTAAATATCCGCCGCCGATTTCAGCAATCCCCGCAGCAATAAACAAAACAATCGTAAACAGCATGACAGCATTCCCGCTTCCGTAACCTTTTCCTTTATCATAAGAATTCCGAGAGCACTTTGTAAAGATTGACTTACTTTTAAAAAACGAGCATTCTTAATAAAATGGCAGATAAGGAAGGGATGAATGTTGAAGAATACTGCTTTACTATATAAAGCGTTTGGAGACCCATTGGAACAATTGGAGCTTTGCCAAAAAGACAAGGCGCCGCTTCAAGCTGATGAAGTGCTCGTTAAAATGCTTGCAAGCCCAATCAATCCGTCTGATTTGATTCCGATCAGCGGCGCATACTCACACCGGATCAAACTCCCCGCGACGGCCGGATATGAAGGAGTCGGCACTGTTATCGATACAGGCGCAGATGTGTCACAAGATTTGATCGGCAAGCGGGTTGTGCCTGTGAGAGGTGAAGGCACTTGGCAGCAATATGCAATCGCAAAAGCCAAGTATGCCATTGAGGTGCCATCTGTCATCAGCGATCATGATGCAAGCCGTCTGTATATTAATCCGCTGACGGCATGGCTGATTTGTAAAGAAATGCTGGACATACAACCGAATGATCTGTTGCTGATGAACGGAGGAGGCACTTCCATTGCCCTGATCTTTGCCCAGCTTTCGAAGGTGCTCGGCTTTCGGTTAATCGCCATTGCCCGAAATGAAGGCGGCGCAAGACAGCTTCAGGCGTTTGGGGCATGGAAGGTTATTAATGCTTCTAAAGGACATGTAAGAGAAATGATCGCTGATGCTTGCAGCGGCAAGGGAGCTGATTATGCGATTGACGCTGTGGGCGGTGCAGAAAGCGAAATATTGGCTGCCGCATTAAAACCAAACGGCATGCTTGTCAGCTATGGCTTGCTTTCAGGAATTCCGACAGATTGGAAAAAATTGCACGAAACGTATTGCTTGTCTCCAAAGCTGTTTGCTTTACGGCTTTGGAATGAACATCACACCGCCGAAGCATATCGCCGCCGCTTTTCAGAAGTAATTGATCTGTTTGCCAGGGGAGACCTGGCCATGAATGCTCCGGCCGCCGTATTTCGCTTTGAACATTTTAAAGAGGCATTACGCTGCAATGAGCTGACGAAGGGAAAAATCTTGCTTGATTTCAGCTCATCCAGTTGAAAAAAAGGCTGCTGACCATGGCAGCCTTTTTGATTTGAGCGCCCCGGGAACTTTCCCGCTCTTTGAGAAAAATAACTAAAACTGATCAAATGATCTAACTCTCCAAATTCCGGTACAAAGAGGTTCTTCACATGATATAAATAAAATGTAAACGTTATCAAGGGAGGTCTTCATATGACAAACAAATCTTTCTCAATCGTCATTGCAGGCGGCGGCAGTACATTTACACCGGGAATTGTATTAATGCTTTTGAATCATCTGAAGGAGTTTCCGATCAGAAAGCTGAAGCTTTATGACAATGACAAAGAAAGGCAGGAGCGGATTGCGGGTGCCTGTGAGGTCTTTATCAAAGAAAAGGCGCCGGAGATTGAATTTTTGGCGACAACTGATCCTGAAACGGCCTTTACAGATGTTGACTTTGTCATGGCGCACATCCGAGTCGGAAAATATGCAATGCGCGCGCTTGATGAACAAATTCCGCTGAAGTACGGCGTGGTCGGACAGGAGACATGCGGACCGGGCGGAATCGCATACGGCATGCGCTCAATCGGCGGCGTTATAGAGATTCTTGATTATATGGAAACCTACTCGCCTGATGCATGGATGCTGAATTACTCCAACCCTGCGGCGATTGTGGCCGAGGCCACGCGGCGCCTCAGACCGGATTCGAAAATATTGAACATCTGCGACATGCCTGTCGGAATTGAAGACCGGATGGCGCAAATCCTCGGATTGTCCTCAAGAAAAGAAATGAACGTCCGGTATTACGGCTTGAACCACTTTGGCTGGTGGACATCCATCACTGATCAAAAGGGCAATGACTTAATGCCGAAGCTGAAAGAGCACGTCCGCGAATACGGCTATATTCCGAAGACGGAAACTGAACAGACTGAAGCAAGCTGGAATGACACATTCGGCAAAGCGCGTGATGTGCAGGCAGCCGACCCGGATACACTGCCGAACACGTACTTGCAATATTATTTGTTCCCGGACGACATGGTGAAAAAATCAAACCCGGACCATACACGGGCAAATGAAGTTATGGAAGGGCGTGAAGCCTTTATTTTCAGCCAATGTGACATGATTACACGGGAGCAATCGTCAGAAAACAGCGAAATTAAAATTGACGATCACGCCTCCTATATTGTCGACCTCGCACGTGCGATCGCTTATAACACCGGGGAGAGAATGCTGTTAATCGTTGAAAACAACGGCGCGATTTCAAACTTCGACCCATCCGCCATGGTTGAGGTGCCTTGTCTCGTAGGCTCGAACGGACCTGAGCCGCTTACGGTCGGAAACATTCCGCAGTTCCAAAAAGGGCTGATGGAGCAGCAGGTATCTGTTGAAAAACTGACGGTTGAAGCTTGGGAAGAACGGTCATTTCAAAAGCTGTGGCAGGCGCTGATCTTGTCAAAAACAGTGCCGAATGCCCGTGTGGCAAGGCTGATTCTTGAAGATTTATTGGAGGCCAATAAGGAATACTGGCCTGAGCTTGATGTGAGTCCGTCTCATATTTCCTAATGACAATCTTCCCCCGTTTTCTCCATCTGTTATTCTATATAATAGAAAGAAAATGGGGGGATTTTGGGATGCGGCTGGAGGAACTCATCAATCAGTATTACAGCAAACTAAATGATAACGATTTTTATATTTTAAAATATATATTGAATCATAAGCATACGTGCTACCGCCTTGGCATCAATGATATGGCGAAAGCCTGCAATGTCTCGCGCTCTTCTATATTGCGGCTTGCCCAAAAACTCGGCTTCAGCGGCTACAGTGAATTCCGCGTATTTCTGAAATGGGAGGATCAGCCTGAAGAGGGTGAGAGTATGAGTTTTGAAAAGCTGCTGGACGATATTGAAGCTAATGTGAAATACGTGAAGTCAAAAGACATGACAGAAATGTGCCGGCTGATAGATGATGCAAAGCGGATTTTCGTTTACGGATCGGGGACGGCGCAAAGGGTATGCGCCCGCGAGCTGCAAAGGATGTTTGTATCCAGGCGGAAGTATCTGATTTTAATCCAGGATAAAACAGAATTTGAACTTATGTGTGATGATTTTAATGTGGATGACTTATTCATTATTATTTCCTTATCCGGTGAAACGCCTGAACTGATACCGCAGGCAAGGGCCCTTTCCGCAAAGGGGGTTCCGTTTATTTCAATCACCAACCTGAAAAATAACGTACTGGCCCAAACGACACCGCATAATCTTTATGCGACAAGCAAGCCGGTGATGTTAAGCGATAAAACGGAAATTGTAGCGTTCGTTCCTTTTTTTCTTGTGGGCGAAGCGCTGTTCCGCGCATATGTTGATTACAAAGAGCTTGAAAATTTTGATGAATAACGGGAGGTTACGATATGATGCAAAAAGTCCAGCGCTTCGGCAGCGCGATGTTTGTGCCTGTTTTGTTATTTGCATTTTCCGGTATTATTGTCGGTCTGAGTACGCTCTTTAAAAATAAAACACTGATGGGGCCGCTGGCTGATCCTGACGGGCTTTGGTATCAATGCTGGTACGTCATTGAACAGGGCGGCTGGACCGTCTTTAATCAAATGCCTCTGCTGTTTGCGATCGGCATACCTGTGGCTTTAGCGAAAAAAGCACAGGCGAGGGCTTGTTTGGAAGCGCTTACAGTTTATCTGACATTCAATTACTTTATCAACGCGATTCTGACGGTATGGGGCGGGGCTTTTCATGTCGATATGAATCAGGAGGTTGGCGGAACGAGCGGGCTGACGATGATTGCTGGCATTAAAACACTTGATACGAACATTATCGGAGCGATTTTTATTTCCTCCATTGTCGTCTATTTGCACAATCGCTTTTTTGATAAGAATCTGCCGGATTTTCTGGGGATTTTCCAAGGATCTTCGTACATCGTCATCATTTCTTTTTTCATTATGATACCGATTTCACTTGCGGTGGCGTACGTTTGGCCGATGGTTCAGTCAGGAATCGCCTCGCTGCAAGGCTTTCTCGTTGCGTCAGGGGCGCTTGGTGTATGGATCTACACTTTCTTAGAGAGGATCTTAATTCCGACAGGGCTTCATCATTTTATTTATGCCCCGTTTGTTTACGGGCCGGCTGTGGCTGAAGGCGGCATTGTCACCTATTGGGCGCAGCATCTCGGCGAATACTCTCAATCTGCCAAACCGCTGAAAGAATTATTCCCGCAAGGCGGTTTCGCGCTTCACGGCAACTCAAAGATTTTCGGAATCCCGGGCATCGCGCTCGCCTTTTACGCCACCGCCTCAAGGGAGAAGAAAAAAATTGTCGCCGGCCTGTTGATTCCGGTCACGCTGACATCGATTATCGCCGGCATTACGGAGCCGATTGAATTTACATTCCTGTTTATTTCGCCTTTTTTATTCGCAGTGCATGCTTTGCTCGCCGCTTGCATGGCAACCGTCATGTTTATGGCCGGTGTCGTCGGAAATATGGGCGGGGGCCTGATCGAAGCGGTGACGCTAAACTGGATACCGCTGGCAAGCAGCCACGGCTTGACGTATGTGTACCAGATTATAATCGGATTATCCTTTACCGCCATCTACTTTTTTGTCTTCCGATTTCTCATCCTCAAATTTAATATCGCCACACCGGGCAGGGAAAAAGAAGAAGGGCAGGAAACGAAGCTGTATTCTAAAAAAGAGTACAAAGAACGAAAGCAGGCTGCAAAAGAAACAGCCGCGGCAGATGAACAAGAACGGGATACGGCGGCTTTGTACATTGAAGCGCTGGGCGGAAAGGACAACATTATGGAGGTCACCAATTGCGCCACCCGCCTCCGTGTCAGTGTCGCAGACGATTCAAAGGTCAAGAACGACAGCGCCTTCAGAGAGCTGGGCGCCCACGGCGTCGTGAGAAACGGCAAAGCGCTTCAGGTCATTGTCGGGCTGAGTGTTCCGCAGATGCGGGAGCGTGTGGAGAGAATACTGAACGGTTAAATACTGCTGCAGAAGGCTATGTGCAGAATGGGAAGAGCGCTTGTTTATCCAAGCGCTCTTTTTATGTTTTGAAAAAATGTGTGAACTTGTCATACCTTTGCCACCTGTACATGCAGGAGCGAAAGTGAGGGGATGATGCAGAAACGAATGACTTCTATGGTGTTCGGTGTTTTAAATAGCAATTAAAAATCAGGAGGCAGGACAATGACAAACTATACTACTTTCTTAGGACTTTACAAACCCAATAAAACTGAGGGTGTTGAAGTTGAAAGCATTGCTCAAAACTTTGAAGCGATTGACAGCAAAATCGGTGCTGCCCTTAGCGATGGCACGTCAACTTATGAAAACTTAAACGAAAGACTTAAAATGTATGAAAACAGGTTTGAACATGTTACAGAGCGAAACGTTATGGAT
The DNA here is from genome assembly GCF_018613535.1 of Bacillus sp. ISL-51. Lineage (GTDB taxonomy): Bacteria > Bacillota > Bacilli > Bacillales > Bacillaceae > Bacillus. The sequence goes on along the minus strand of NZ_JAGGQB010000002.1, from coordinate 43,102 downwards.
TTTGGGGCTAAAGGTGACGGAGTAACAGATGATACGCAAGCGTTTCATGATGCTATGGCTGACGGAGGTTATGTAGTAACAGTTCCCGCGGGTGTATTCAGAACATCGGGATTGTTTGTTCCGTCAAATACAATGCTTATCGGAGCAGGCAAGAAAAGAACGGTCATTAAATTATTAGACGAAACACCGGTAGGGCACTCTGTTCTTACCAACAGTGATTACACGAACGGTAATGAAAATATATACGTCGGCCATCTCACGCTGGACTGGAACAAGGATACGCGTCCTGTCGGCTGGAAGATTCCGAAAGGTCCCACTTCAAGCTGTTTGCTTTTTGCGAATGTTGACTATTCTTTTGTCGAGCATGTGTTTGCGAAGAACGGCGGCCTGCACGGCTTTGATTCTACGAGCCCGAACTATAACAGACATGGTGAAATGGACGACCCAACTTATTATCAGCCCAATGGCTGTAACTTTGTAACATTTTCACATTGTGAAGCAACAGGATCCGGCGATGATAACTTTACTTGCCATTTTGGTAAACACACTACTTTCAGTCATTGCCTCTCTTACCATCCTATGGGGTTAAATGACGGAACTTCTAACACGAACTGTTTTGAAATTGATGACGGCTCACAAGACGTAATGATTGATAGTTGTATCTCAATTGGAGGAGTCCGAGGCTTTGAGATTAAAGCACATGGTTATGCACCGGCAGCGAAGAGAGTACAGCTTGTTAACTGCCGCGCATACGAAAATGCCATTGGATATAGCATCCGCCATATCGGTCACCACACAGCAAGCGATCCTCAGTCAGCGACAGCCCATGATGTGCAGCTCGCGAATTGTATCGCATATAACCCTAAACCAAATGATCTTTACAAAGGGGCGGGACCAAACGCGTTGCAAATCTCCGGATATGATGGTGTGAGTGTTATGAATTTCCATGCTATTTGTGATGATAGTTCAATTGATTATAAGGGTAATTCTGTAGTCAGCGTATTTTATAAAGGACGCTTAATCAGCTTAAAGAATATAACCATTCGCGGATTTAAGACTGCAGACAATGACTTATATATTGTCGGCGGGGATAACTCAGTAGGTAAAGTAATGGTAGATGGCGTCACCTTGATTGACTCCGGAAAAAATGGAGTTGCTTTTGGCAGCGGAATGTACGAGTCTGTTGTTAGTAATGTTTGGGGACAGAGATCTCCAAAAAATAATAGCGGGACAGTTGGAATTTATTCCTCAGATCCAGACCTTAATGTTTCCAATTGTGATTTTTCAGGTTATGAAACTGACTTTAACATTGGAGGAGCAGTCACTCCTTATTTCTTATTCAAACATAAAGGAAGCGGAGTCATTGGCTCCCGTGAATCTCACGCTACAGGAAACAATAATTTTGTGGCTGGTTCTGTTCGGGGAAGAGCAACCGGAGCGGCTCAATCTTCAGTGCTTTCTTCGTACAATACAATTAACCCGAATTCAGATTCTGTAGCACTTGGCTGGGCTGCCGGCAGCACTCCGTCATCGGCAAACAGAAAAATTGAGCTTCACGCAAAAGAAGGAACAATTAAGGCTGCGGGAGGCGTAACAGGTTCCTCGACATTCTCTGACTACGCCGAGTATTTTGAGAGTCTGAGCGGGGAGAAGATTCCGACAGGAACACTTGTCACACTTGAAGGTGATAAGATCAGACCGGCTGAAAAAGGTGATCTCATGCTTGGGGTAATTTCCGAGACTGCCGGAGTGATTCTTGGTGAGTCGAGTTTTCACTGGTCGGGACGATACGTAAAGAATGAGTTTGGCGGCTATGTTTATGAAAAACAGAAAGATGCAAACGGCCATATGGTCATGGCTCCAAAAGAAAATCCGGACTTTCGACCTGAAGAAGACTATGCTTCAAGAGAAGAGAGAGACGAGTGGAACATTGTCGGGCTTATCGGCCAGGTATATGTCAGATGCGATGAGACTGTGAAAGCAGGAGATTTTATTCACGCTCATAACGGGATTGCAACAAAATCCGATTCTCCAAACCAGCGCTGGCAGGTCATGAAAGTGATCAAAGAGTTTGATGCTGATAAAGGATTTGGGGTCGCTTTCGTTTTTATTCGTTAAATGAAATGACACGGCATGAATGATCATCTGAATAGCGGACGTCTTCTAAAGGCTCCGCTAGTTCATTTTAAAATAAAAGGCTCCGGTTCAGGCGCTGGTAAAAAGAAAAGACAAGTCAGCCTCCATATATTTACACGCTTCAATCCTTCAATTTTTATCTTCAGTGATTTCCGTTTTTTTACACAAAGTACATAATAAAAGTGCGGGTTCAAGGGTTAATCCTTTATTCATTTAAGACAAACAAATAAAATAAATATACATATTGATAAACAGGTTTGGGAGGCTTTCAGATGTCAAAGGCTTTATCATACTTAAAACCATACTATTTGATAGCGGGGATAGCTCTTGTCCTGATGCTGACTGAGCTTGCGGTAGAGCTTGTGCAGCCTCTTCTTATCGCAAAAATTATAGATGAGGGGATTTTGAAACAAGACCTTAGGACAGTCTGGGTATGGGGAGCTGTAATGGTCGGGCTTACACTGGTGTCATTTGCGGCGGGAATGCTGAATTCCTTCTATGCGGCTCATGTCAGCCAAAGCTATGCTTACGATACGAGAAAAGGGATATTTCAAAAAATCCAGTCCTTCTCTTTTTCTTCTTTTGCGCAGTTTTCCTCCTCATCATTTATTACGAGGCTGACCAATGACGTGACACAGGTTCAAAATATGATTTTCATGAGCCTCAGGTTTATGCTTCGGGCGCCTTTAATGATTGTCGGCGGTGTTATTTTATCAGTGGCCGTCAATGTGAAGCTCGGTTTTTTTCTGCTTGTGACGATTCCGATTTTGATTCTGTTTTTACTTTGGGTATTAAAAAAAGGGGGTTCGCTGTTCCGCTCTGTGCAGAGACGGCTTGACCAAGTGAACACCATCATGCAGGAAAACCTGGCGGCTATCAAATTGATTAAGGCGCTGCTTCGCGGAAGCCACGAGATCAAACGGTTTCTGAAATCAAACACCATACTGATGCAAAAGACGGTCTCGGCCTTTCGTCTCGTTGAAGCAACGATGCCTGTTTTGATGCTGTTAATGAATATATGCATTCTGTTTATTTTGTGGCTCGGCGCCAATAGCGCGGCACAAAACGGTACGCAGGTCGGCGATGTTGTGGCGATTATTAACTACGCCACACGCATTACAGGCGCTTTGTCCGTTTTTCCGTTCTTGATTATGATTTTTTCACGGGCGAAAGCTTCCGGGGAAAGAATCGGAGAGGTGCTTGAGACAGAAGGCGATGAACGGGAGCGCGGCAAAACGGATGAGCTGCTGAGCGGCCGTATTGATTTTGAAGATGTGTCATTCCGCTATCCCGATATGGAAAGAGAAGCGCTTCAGCACATAACCTTTACAGCAAAACCAAAGGAAACGATTGCGCTATTAGGAGCGACAGGCTCAGGAAAATCAACGCTCTTTCAGTTAATTCCGCGGCTATACAAACCGGATTCAGGCAGGGTTTTGATTGACCGGAAGCCGATTGGCGAATTTCCGGCTGAAGGGCTTCGGAGGCAGATCGGCTACGTTCCGCAGGAAGTGCTGCTCTTCTCGGGAACGATCAGGGAAAATATCGCCTGGGGCAAAGAAAATGCTTCACTAGATGAAGTAATGGAAGCGGCCAAAAGCGCGCAAATTCATGACACGATTATGAAGCTCCCGAAAGGCTATGATACGGTGCTTGGGCAAAAGGGCGTCAATTTGTCAGGAGGTCAGAAACAAAGAATTTCCATCGCCAGAGCCTTTATCAGAAAGCCCGCCATTCTTTTATTGGATGACAGTACAAGCGCCCTCGACCTGCAAACAGAAGGAAAGCTGCTTGAGGCGATCAGCGCTTATGAATGCACAACACTGATCATCACCCAAAAAGTCAGCACTGCCATGAAAGCCGATGTCATATTGCTTCTTGAAGACGGCGAACTGATTGAAAAAGGCACGCATCAGGAGCTGCTGTCACAGTCTCATTTGTATCAGCTTATTTACGAGTCCCAATTCGGAAAGGAGGGGGCTGGTCATGCTGAAAGACATTCGTAGTCCTTTCCAATATAAAAAAATACTGATTGATCAAAAAGACCGCTCCAAAAAAAGAACGAAAGCAAAGGATGCCAAAGGGACGCTAGGCAGAATGTGGTCCTACTTGGCTGAGAAAAAAGGGATGCTCACACTTGTCATGATCATGGTTGTGGTCAGTGCCGTGTTTGGCTTGCTTGGGCCTATTGTGATCGGCCGCGCCATCGACCATTTTATTGTCGGCCGGACGGCAAGCGGGCTTTTTCCGGTATTGCTTGGCTTGTTAGGGATCTACGTCATCCAGTCCCTGTCTTTATGGTTTCAAAACTATTGGATGATTAATATTTCCCAAAGCACTGTATTCAGAATGCGGAGTGAGCTGTTCACCCACTTGCACGAGCTGCCGATTCCGTTTTTCGATAAACAGCGGCACGGCGAGCTGATGAGCCGGGTGACGAATGATATTGAAAATGTCAGTTCAACTTTAAACACATCGGTCATCCAAATTTTATCAAGCGTCATCACCTTTGCAGGAACAATCTCAGTGATGCTGTACATGAACCCGCTGCTGACGCTCATCACGCTGATCATCGTGCCGATTATGGCGGTCAGCATCAAATGGATCACCAACCGTACGGGAAAGCTTTTTAAAGAGCAGCAAAAAAACCTTGGCGAGCTTAATGGCTATATTGAAGAATCCATTTCAGGCGCCAAGGTCATCAAAGCTTATTCGCGGGAAGAACAGGTGACCGCTGAGTTTTTAGAAAAAAACGACAGCCTGAAGGCATCTGGCTTTTGGGCGCAGACGATTTCCGGCTTTATCCCGAAAGTGATGAACACGTTGAACAATCTAAGCTTTACAATTATTGCGGCCATCGGCGGTTGGTTTGCGTTAAAGGGCTGGATTACGATTGGCTCAATCGTGGTGTTCGCCGAGTATTCAAGACAGTTTACCCGCCCTTTGAACGATCTCGCCAACCAATTTAATACGATGTTGTCTGCCATTGCAGGAGCTGAACGTGTCTTCGATGTGCTCGATGAAATAGAAGAACGGGAGGATGAAAAGAACGCCTTGTATCAGCCGATTCAAACAGGCGCCATTGAATTCCGCCACGTCTCTTTCGGATATGAGGAAGGGAGTCAGACGCTGAAACACCTCAGCTTTACAGTGCCAGCGGGACAATCCATCGCGTTTGTCGGTCCGACAGGCGCGGGAAAAACGACTGTTACCAACCTTCTCGCCCGCTTTTATGAACCGAACGAAGGAAAAATTCTCATTGACGGCACGGATATAAAAAAGATGACAAGATCGAGCCTGCGAAAAAACATGGGGTTTGTTCTTCAAGATTCATTTCTGTTCCAGGGCACAATCAGGGAGAATATCCGCTACGGACGTCTGGACGCATCTGACCAAGAGGTAGAGGAAGCCGCAAAAGCAGCCAATGCCCACAGCTTCATTGAACGGCTGCCGAAAGGCTATGATACGGTTCTTACCCAAAACGGAGCCGGAATCAGCCAAGGACAAAAGCAGCTCATTTCTATTGCGAGGGCTGTTTTGGCAGACCCGGTTCTCTTGATATTGGATGAAGCGACAAGCAACATTGATACAGTGACAGAAGTGAAAATACAAGAAGCGCTCGGCCGTTTAATGGAGGGCAGAACAAGCGTCATCATCGCCCACAGGCTGAACACGATTCAAAGAGCCGATCAGATTCTTGTGTTGAAGGACGGAGAAATGGCTGAAAAAGGAAGCCATGCCGAACTTCTGAAGCAAAAAGGCTTTTACAATGAGTTATACGAAAGCCAGTTTCATCAATCGTAAATAGGGAAAAAGGCCCCCGGCAATGTGCGGAGGCCTTTTTTTGCGCCGATCTATAGTACTTTTAAGTTATTTTCGAGAAATGTAACAAAATTACTTGACGTAAACAAGTTATGTATATATACTAGCTTACATAAAGTAAGTGATAATAATTTTCAAGGAGGATTTTATGAATAAATCATTCGAAGCAGGTACATTACTTTTAAGGGTTGTTACAGGTATTATCTTTTTTGTTCACGGCTTATCAAAATTTCAAGGATTAGAAGGGGCTATGCAATTTTTCCAAAGCATCGGACTTCCTGCCTTTCTGGTTTACGTAATCGCAACGATTGAACTAGTCGGCGGCGTTCTGATCTTTTTCGGTTTGGCGACACGCGTCATCGGCGCTCTGTTTGCCATTACGTTAATCGGAGCCATCTTCACGGCGAAGCTTTCGGCTCCATTTATGGGCGGATCAGAATTTGATTTCATTTTATTAGTTGCTTCCATTCACTTAGCCCTTTCAGGAAGCCGTCTGCTTGCACTTGACCAGCTCCTTTTCAAAACAAAAAAGGGAGAAAATTTCTCAGCATAAGAAAGAAGGCATTCAAATGACCGGCATTCATAAAGATACAGCAATCGGTTATGTCAAACTGACGATCAAAAGCCTGGAACGATCGCTCGCCTTTTACCAAAATGTGATCGGCTTTCAGGTCGTCTCACAAACGGATCATACCGCAGAATTATCGGCAGACGGAAAACAAGTGCTGCTGGTGCTTGAAGAAAACCCGAGTGCCGTCGTCCTGCCTGAACGAACAGTCACCGGCCTTTACCATTTTGCGATTCTTCTCCCTGACAGGAAAGAACTCGGCATTGCGCTGGCACGGCTGATCGAAAACGGCATTGCGCTCGGTCAGGGTGATCATGCCGTAAGTGAGGCCCTTTATCTGTCTGACCCGGACGGAAACGGCATTGAAATATACGCCGATCGCCCCCGCAGCACGTGGCGGCGCGATTCTGAGGGCAACTATGTCATGACGACAGCGCCTGTCGATGTCGAAGGACTGCTGGAAGAGGTCGGAGGTGAGCGTAAAAGCAGGCTGCCGGAAGGAACCGTCATCGGCCATATTCATTTGCATGTCACTGATTTACAGGAAGCCAAAGCCTTTTACACCGATGTACTCGGCTTTGACATTGTCGGCAATTACGCTGGCATGTCCGCCCTGTTTATCTCGGCAGGAGGCTATCACCATCATATCGGCCTGAATATTTGGGCCGGAAAAAACGCACCGCCGAAACCGGCGAACGCCAGCGGACTGGACTATTACACCATCGTGCTGCCGAACCAAAAGGAGCTGTCACGGGTGACGCTTGCTTTGACTGATGCCGGATATCCGGTTGAAGAAAAACAAGAAGGCATATTTGTCAAAGATCCGGTTTCCGGGGTGCATATCGCTTTTACACTATAAACGAAAACACCTTGCCGCTTACATGCGCAAGGTGTTTTATTTTTCTGAAAATTTTCTTGAAAAGGAACTGGAAAGGGGATAATCTGAGATAAAAATGCATGACCTAAGGAGGATTATCATTGAATTGGACCCAGCTTATTTCAGGTAAAATCGCGTTGAACCAATTTGTACACCATACAAAAGAAAATGGGGCGGCTTTTCATATTCATTATTGGGGAGCCATGCCGACGCATTATAATAATCTTGTCCATAAGCACTCCTTCTTTGAAATCACCTTTGTCCTCAGCGGACAAGGCCAGTATGCAGAAGGAGAAAAAACGTATCCCCTCCAAGAAAATACGATATTTGTCACCCGCCCCGGCGTTATCCGCCAAATCAAAAGCGAAACGGGCTTAAGCCTTCTTTATGTTTGTAAAAGAAATTCTGACAAATATGGCCTGCTCGCTTATTTTGACACTGCTGCAAACCGCAGCTCCCCTGCCGCTGGCCGGCGTCTCAAGCCACTTTCATATCTCGGCCGTCATCTGTCCAGGCTGTTTGTTTCAGAAACGGGCGTCAGTTATTCCGAATTTGTCCGGCGTGAACGGGTGAAACAAGCGGCTTCCCTGCTTAAATCAACGACTTATCCATTAAACAAATTGCAGAAGAGGTCGGTTTGACGATCCACTATTTTACGAGAGTATTCAAGGCAGATGGGCAGCTCTCCCGGACAGTTTCGCTCTTTATATAAAAAGGCAAACGTCAAAGTCTATCAAAAAGAGCAGCTTTAATATTTACAATTGTGTGAAAAGGGCCCAAAAAGAATTGTTATTCCTGATTCTTCCTGCTATGATGGGCGAAAAAAAGGGAGAACCCAAAAATATGAATTCAAATGCAGTCGGAACAGAGCAGCACATGAATAACAAACCGGCCAGGGTGACCGTCAAAGACTTTATCATTCTTGCCAAGCCGGGAATTATCATATCCAATTCACTCGCCGCATTTAGCGGATTTTGGATGGCGTGGTTACATTCAGAAAAAACAGGGGAAGGGCACAATATTCTCGTTACCATGGCCATTGCGATGATCGGGACGGCGTTTGTCATGGCGTCAAGCACCGTCTTTAACAACTGCTTTGACCGAAACATGGATGCCAAAATGGCGCGAACACGAAATCGCGCAACCGTTACCGGAAAAATTCCGCCGTCGGCGATCATTACTTTCGGAACCTGTCTGGGCGCCGCCGGATTGGGCATGCTCGCTTCACTCAACATACTGGCCGCCACCCTCGGGCTGAGCGCTTTTTTGTTATACGCAGTCGTCTATACGCTTTGGTTTAAGAGACACTCGGTATGGAGCACATTCATCGGCAGCTTCCCCGGTGCAGCACCGCCCTTGATCGGGTATTGCGCGCTGACGGGGTATATCGACATGCCGGCGGTGATCTTGTATGCCATCATGTTTTTGTGGCAGCCGCCGCATTTTTGGGCGATCGGAATCAGGCGGAAGGAAGAATACCGGGCCGCCGGCATACCGCTTCTGCCGGTGATAAAAGGCAATCACATGACAAAAATAAAAATGATGCGCTATATTCTGATTCTGGCCGCCGTTACGCTCCTGGTGCCTTTTTATGTCCATGTCAGCCCGTTTTACGCGGTTTCTGCTTTGATACTCGGGGCCATCTGGGTGTATAAGGGGATCCGCGGCTTTACATCAGCCGATGATATTCAATGGGCCAAGGGGATGTTTATCTATTCGATCGTCTATTTCAGTTTATTGTTTATCATCATGATGGCTGATTCGTTGGTCACGGCATTTTTCATTCCGTAAAAAAAACGGCTCATTTTTAAAGAGCCGCCTGTTTCGTTTATGCTTCTTTGATGAGAGCCAAAATGTGCTCAAGCCAGGTTATATAATTCCGTTCGCGTTCAAGTGCTTTCGTCAGCACAAGATAATGGCCGAAATCTGGTGAAGAAAATGACTCGGCCTCCTTAGAGGATGCCATCAGCTCATCATAACTGTTTTCCAGATCAGCCAGTTTCAGCTTTCGCTTTTGCAGCTGGTCCGTGAATAAATCATCCGCTTCTTCTTTCGTTAAAGCCGATATGAAATAAGCCTTCAGCATAAATTCATCCTTGACCGTTTCCGGAATCGGCTCCTTTTTCGTCATCCAGGCAGCAAGTTCACGCTCTCCGCTTTCGGTCAGCGTGTACATTTTTTTCTCCATCTTCGTCCCTTGAATCGCCGTCCGAAACGTAATAAATCCTTCATCCGTCAGCTTTTTTAATTCAGGGTAAATCTGGCTGTGCTTCGCGCTCCAAAACTGGCCCAGCTCTTCTTTAAAATAACTCGTTATATCGTATCCGCTCATTTCGCCTTTTCGCAAAAGCCCTAAAATCGCGTATTTTAAAATTCTCATGATGTCCTCCAAGCCAACTCATTTGACAGTTAGTATACCATAGGAAGTTCGGAAACGCAGAAGACTCAGCAAACAGCGGTAATGAGCAGCAGGTTAAGATACAGGGGATCTTCAAGACCGTGTGCTTACCTCTTTTATATGTCATAATGATATAATCACTGTAAAATTATCAAAATACTGGGAGGGACTTATGAACACGGTGATTGTTTATGCAAATCCGGATCAGAACAGTTTCAATGCCGCTATTCTGAAATATGTGGCAATGGCATTAAAGGACAGCGGCCAAAAGTATACGGTCATTGATTTATATGCCGATCAATTTGATCCCGTCCTGCGGTACGGCGGAGAGAAAAGGCGGTCTGACATGAGCCGGGACGCTGAAACAAAGGAATACCGGAAACTGATGAAAGAGACGGACCATCTCATCCTCATTTACCCGCTGTGGTGGGGTGGCGTGCCGGCGATATTAAAAGGCTTTTTTGACAGGGTGCTTGTCGCCGGAGAAGCCTACACATTTGAAAACGGCCGCGTAAAAGGATTGCTCCCCGCACAGACAGCCCAGATCTTTTATACGGCGGATTCACCGAACTGGTACTTAAAGTGGTTCCGGAAAAACGCGGACTGGATTACGTTAAAAAAAGGCATTTTGCAATTTTGCGGCATTCAAAAAGCAGAGCGGAACCTCTTCTCAGTCGTAAAAGACAGCACACCCGAGATTCGGGAAAAATGGCTGCGCCAAGCATACGCCAAAGTCCGCCGCGCTTGTGAAAAAGGAGGCGCAGCATGCAAATAAAAGAAATCTTCGTCATTCGCTGTCTGTCTTGTTTAAGTGTCGTCCTGCTCCATGTCGTTACAATGGTGCTGATGATTCAAGCGGAAGCCGTCTCAGAAATCGCTCACACTGTAGATTCGTTTCGGACGCTTTTGATGTTCAGCACGCCCGCGTTTATCTTTATCTCGGAATTTCTGCTTGCCCGCTCTTATCCGGAAGGCGTTCCTGCGGGGTTTTTAAAGAAAAGGGGAAAGGTCATTTTTGTGCCGTTTCTGTTTATCTCCGCGCTTGATGCCATCATGATGAAAGGATTGGCGGAGGACGATAATGGTTTTATCCCTATTGTCGGAAAATTCTTAGAAAATGTATTTCTCGGCCAATTTATCGGTTACTTCATACTTGTGATTTTTCAGTTTTATATTCTTCATATGCTGCTGCACGGCTGGCTGAAAAAGGCGTCTCCTGCATGGGTTCTATCGGTTTCTTTTATAATCAATGCAGTGTATCTGACCTATTTCTCAATCATCAATCCTCCGTCTTCCTCCGGGCTGGATTCAATATTTCCGTTCTTCTGGGTGCCGTTTCCGGGCTGGCTTTTCTACTTTTGTCTGGCGTTTTACTGCGGCAAGGAATATAAACGCTTCTTGGCGCTGATCACTCAATACCGCTATGCCGTTTACCTAAGTGCGGTTCTCTCGGCCGTATTAATCGTTGCAGTTTCATATGGCAACACAGAAGGAACCATTTCCTCAAAACGGCCGGACATTATGGTTTATGCGGTCAGTATCATCTTTCTGTGCTTCCGCCTCTTTTCGAGACTGAAAAAGGTGCCTGCGATTGTGATGTTCATCAGCAACTATTCTTTTTCTATCTATCTGCTTCACACTTACTTTTTAATCCTCGGCTACCTGCTGGAGGGCTATCTTCAATCCATTTCCTTACCGGCGGCCGTCCTCCTGCTTTTTGCGATCTGCACGGGAGGCCCCATTTTAGTGTCATGGGCATTGAACAAGTTTACATACGGGTATCTGTTTGTCGGAAAAATTTATCAGCCGAAACAGACCCGGAAAAACACGGAGGTGCACCAAGGCCACACAGGCTGAAAAAGGACGGCGGGATGACCCGCCGCCCTATTGGACAGTACACAGATATTTTCCCGCTTTCAGCAGTAAGGGTGAATCCTATTCCATGGCCGGGGATGCCAGCTTTAGGTAATGCATATTGGCTCTGTTTCTGCTTACAAGGAGAAACAGAAGCCACACAGGTGATACAGCAGCAAACATCCGCTATTCCCCACGGAAGGATGGTAAACTGATAGAGTGAGAAAAAGAGAAAGGAGACAGCTATGAACAAAGCAGTCATTCACGGTGAACAGATCAGAAGTATGAGCGACCTTCACCAGGCGTTAAAACAAGAACTCAGCCTTCCTGACTACTATGGTGAGAACCTTGACGCCTTATGGGATTGTCTGACCGGATGGGTTGAGTACCCGCTCGTGTTGGAATGGAGGGAGTTCGAACAAAGCAAACGGAATGCAGGGGACGGGGCCGAAGCGGTGCTGCAGGTTTTTCATGACGCTAAAGCGGAAGGCTGTGACATTACCATCTCGCTTTCTTAATACTCTATCAGCGCTTAAAGAAGGAGAAAACAATATGCAAATAGAGAATCTGAAGTTTCCGATAGGAGAATACAAGCCTGCCGAATCCATTTCAGCTGAACAGAGACAGGGGTGGATTTATGCTTTGGAGCACGCGCCTGCAAAACTTGAACAAGCGGTCAGCGCAATGTCAGACAGCCAGCTTGATACGCCGTATCGTGAAGGGGGATGGACTGTCCGCCAAGTGGTTCATCATATGGCGGACAGCCACATGAACGGTTATATCCGTTTTAAATTGAGCTTAACTGAAGAAGAGCCGGCGATCCGCCCATACGATGAAAAAGGCTGGGCTGATCTCCGTGATTCCAAAACGGCAGCTTGCGGAGCTTCCATCGAGCTGTTGACGATTTTACACAAAAGATGGGCCGATCTGCTGCGCTCCATGACCGATGCCCAATTTAAACGCGCATTTTTTCATCCGGAAACGAAGGAGACGACAACACTTGAGCATGCGCTCGGTTTATATGTCTGGCATTCTGAGCATCACATCGCTCATATTACGGAGCTTTCCCGGCGGATGGACTGGCGTTAGGTTTAGATAAAGCCGATTTGCAAAAAAACGCCAGAATACAGGCTGACACAATTGTGCAAAACGAAATGACGGCGGCTGCGGCATAGAGATGATGATAGCCGCTTGCGACGCTTGCTTCAACGGCATCAGCAACTGCTTTTTTGACGGCAGGGAGGGGGATTCGGCTGATCTGTTCCTGTACGGATGAAAGCCCCCCTCCAATAGCGGGCATGTGCGCTTGATCTGCCGGAATGCCGCTTTTGTCTAAACGGTTTCTGATGTCATCTCCGATCCGATCAAAGCCGGCTGTAATGAAGCCGGCATATAGGGTCGGAGCGAGCGTCAAGCCGACCTGCCTGACCAGTGACAGCGTACCCAGCGCCGTTCCTTTAGCCGCGCCGGCAGTCTCAGATACAAGTACATTCAGCGGTGCCCCGAGTAAAAAGCCGAATCCTACCCCCGCAATGACACTTGCGATGACAAACTCCCATTTTTCCGTTACCCACAAAGGAAATAAACTGAATCCGGCGCTTGCGATCAAGCCTGATAAAACGGCTGAAAAAACCGGTCCCTTTTTATCGGTCAGCGCCCCGCCCAGCCATGCGCCGATGCCTGACGCCAATGCGAGCGGCGTCATCCAATAACCGGCTTTTTCCGCAGAAACGTGCAGATATTGCTCTGCATATGACGGAATAAAAATGACCGCAGCGAGCAGTCCTCCCGACAAAAATCCGATCACAAGCGTCCATTGAAATACTTTGTTCTGAAGAAGCGAGTAAGCGAGAATCGGATCACCTCCCCGGCTTTCGACTCGCTTTTCGTACCGCAGCATAACAAAAAAGAGAAGCGCGCCGGCCGCGATAAATCCGAATACCTTCACATTCTCCAAGCTTTCCAAAAGAGCAGCCCCGTCAAGATTCGTAATGCCGATCATACAGGACAAAATGGCAAGAGACAGCATCATCGCCCCGATAAAATCAAGCCTTTTTGTTTCAGGCTCTTTCGTTTCAGCAATAAACAATCCGCCGAACACAACCAATGCAGCGGCAATCGGCAAATTAATCAAAAACAGCCAATGCCACGACCCGCTCCAATCAAGCAAAAAACTGCCGATATTAGGACCGAGCACAGCCGCCATTCCATTCATCGCCCCTAAAAGCCCGAGCGCTTTTCCCTGTTTTTCTTTCGGCAGCACCGCGAGAATATGTGAACTGCCGATAATGAAAATCCCGCCCCCGCCAAGAGCTTGAATCAGCCTTGCCGCTAAAAACATCGGAAAGCTCTGGCTGAGTGCGACAAGCAAAGAGCCGAGGCCGAACAGCCCGACTTCAATCATAAAAAGTTTTTTCCGCCCGTAACGATCCGACAGCTTGCCGACAATCGGCACGCTGACGCTGAGCCCTAATGTATAAAGGGTGACTCCCCACGATCCCCATGACGGGGAGACGTCAAAAGAGCTGTTAATTGTCGTAAGCGCTGCGGAAATAATCCCATTATCCAGCGCCGCCATAAACACGCCGATTGTAAACAGGCTGATGGCCCATTTCTGGCTCTTTTGCCTTGGTGAAGCCTCTGGCATATTGATCATCCTTTCTATTTAATTCACTTTGAATATATTATTCATTTTGAATGAATTAAATGTCAAATAAAAAAAGCCTGCCGGCATCGGCAGACCTTTAGTATTTATTTTGGCTGGGAGGATTCAAGCGCTTTTGCCAAAATGGCAAGCCCCTGATTAACCGTTTGTTTCTCTTCAGCAGTCAGTGTTTCCAGTGAACGCTTTAATTTCAAATGTCCTTTTTGATAAAGGCTGCGAAAAATATTTTTCGCATTTTCCGTTAATTGAATGACGACTGAACGGCGGTCCTTCTCTGAGGGGGCGCGTTTGATAAACCCGGACTTTTCCAAACGGTCTAGCAGCCCGGTCGTATTTGAAAGAGAAGCCCCCATTTTTTCTGCGATTTCACTTACCTTCAGCGTCCCGTGATTGTTCAAAAGCATCAGCACCTTCATCTGCGGCATGCTCATATCAAGCTTCATCCATTCCGAAACATCGCCGAGTCCGGCGGATGTCATCACTTTCATATAAAGCACCCAAATATCCCGTTCCTCAGGTGAAAAGATATCGCCGCCTAAAACCGTTGTGTCATGCAGATTATATTCCATCGTCTCACTTCCTCATCACTTGCTCCTTCTTATCATATTACTGATTTTAAGCTGAGAAAGAAAGTTACAGATGAGTTTTGTTTGAATAGGAGGTGGTAGTGTATAATATGTTGGAGATTATTGGGGGAATTATAATAAAAAAGCTATTTTATGATGATTGGAGAGAACATTGCTGACTAAAAAAAATGCCTTATCGATATTAAAAGTATTATTTCCTATTGCAGTTCTGCTTTTAGTCATTTATCAATCAAAGAAGGAATTGACGGACCTTTCCTTTAAGCGAACGCTTTACATCATTAACGGCATCGAGCGGTATGATCTGTTTATTCTCGTTGTGCTCGGCCTGCTTGCGGTCAGTGCGATGTCCTTTTATGATTTTGTGCTGAAACGAACGCTGCGCCTCGACATACCGAACTGGAAAGTGTTCAGGGTTTCTTTTATCGCCAATTCCTTTAACAATGTGCTTGGGTTCGGCGGTCTGGCGGGTGTCGGATTACGGACGATGCTTTATAAGGAGCACACGAAGGATGTAAAAGGTTTGGTTGCAGGCATCGCTTGGCTCACGTCATCAGCGCTCCTCGGCCTGTCCGTCTTCAGCATCCTGACCCTCGCAAGAGTGCTGCCGGTAGAAGAAATCACCGGAGAAAAGCCGTGGATGTGGATCGTCGTAGCCGGGGTGGCGCTTATTGTGCCGGCCGCCTTGATTGCCGCAATTATCAACAATAAAAAAGCGGCGGGAGAAGATGCTGAAGCAAAGCCGAAGCATCCGGTTTTTTCTTACATCGGCGCTTCGTTTGCCGAATGGCTTGCGGCCGCTGTCGTGATGTATTACTCGCTGCTTGTTATGGGTATCCAGGCTGATGTCCGCCATGTGTTCGGTGTATTTGCTATCGCCGCCATCGGCGGAATCATCAGCCTTGTGCCGGGGGGATTGGGCTCGTTTGATTTGCTGTTTCTGCTCGGAATGCAAAACATGGGCTACCCGCAGGAGGCGGTGGTGACATCCATCGTCATTTACCGTATCGTGTATTCGTTTATTCCGTTTGTGTTCGGGCTGTTCTTCGCGGCCGGTGACTTGACGGAAAATACGCTGAAGCGGCTTGAAACGAATCCGCGCATGGCTCCGGCTGTTGAAACGACAAACGTGCTGTTAGTGTTTCAGCGCGCGATTTTAATCAGAGTGCTTTACGGCTCGTTATCGCTGATCGTGTTCGTATCAGGGCTTGTGGTGCTTGCTTCTGTCGCATTGCCGATCGACAGGGAGACAGTCATTCCCCACATTCCGCGTCCGGCTCTGCTTGCATTTAACGGCTTGTCCTTAAGCGCGGCATTGATCCTTTTGATCCTGCCGATTGAATTGTACAAACGGACGAAACGCTCTTATTCAATGGCGGTTACTGCGCTTGTCGGCGGATTTGTTTTCAGTTTCTTAAAAGGAATGAATATCAGCGCCATCTTTATTTTGCCGGTCGTCATCGTCTTGCTTGTACTGCTGAAAAAGCAGTTTATCAGGGAGCAGGCATCCTATACGCTCGGCCAGATGGTATTTGCGGCCGCTCTGTTTATCGTCGCGCTGTTTAACTACAACATCATCGCGAGTTTTATCTGGGATAGAATGAACCGGCTGCTGCGCCATGATTACTTCGTCCATAACAATTCGCACATTACATATGCGACCATTACGGCCGTTGTCATTGTGCCGCTGTTTTTCTTCATATTTACGATGGTTTATCATAAAAGATCGAAGCCGATCGGCGAAGAAGCGAATCCCGAGCGGTTGAAGTCATTTCTGGCGGAGGAAGGCGGAAATGCGCTCAGCCATCTTGGTTTCTTAGGAGATAAGCGGTTTTATTTCTCAAGCGACGGCAAAGCGCTTTTACAGTTCGGGCAAATTTCCAGAAGGCTTGTGGTGCTCGGTGATCCGTCAGGACAAAAAGAATCCTTTCCGCTTGTCATCGAAGAATTTTTGAACGAGGCCCATAAGCAAGGCCTGACTGTCATGTTTTATCAGATCGAGCGGGAAGATATGGGGCTGTACCACGATTTCGGCTATAACTTCTTCAAGCTTGGAGAAGAGGCCCTTGTCGATATGGATGCCTTTACCCTGTCAGGAAAGAAAAAGGCGGGGCTGAGGGCGATTAACAACAAATATGATCGAGAAGGCTATACGTTCCATGTGGACGATCCGCCGTTTTCCTCCGAGTTTATCGCCAAGCTGAAAGACATTTCAGATGAATGGCTCGGGCGGAAAAACGAGAAGGGCTTCTCACTCGGCTTTTTTGACCGGGACTATTTGGAACAGGCCCCGATTGCATATATGAAAGATGCTGAAGGGGAGATCATCGCATTCGCCAATCTTATGCCGATGTATCAGGAAGGCGAGATATCAGTCGACCTTATGCGCTATCGGAAACACGCCCCTGGCGGCATCATGGACGCGCTTTTTATCCGCCTGTTCCTTTGGGCGCAGGAAAAAGGCTATACCATCTTCAATATGGGCATGGCGCCCTTATCAAACGTAGGAACGGCCTTTACGTCCTTCTGGTCAGAAAGAATTGCAGCGGTGATATTTAACAATGTCCGGTACATGTACAGCTTCAGCGGGCTGAGGGCATTTAAAGAAAAATATAAACCGGAGTGGCGGGGAAAATACTTGGCGTACCGCAAAAACAGATCACTATCCATCACAATGATTCTCGTCACCCGTCTCATCGGAAAAAATAAAGCAAAAAGACGCCGTTAAAAAGGCGTCTTTTTTGTTATTGAGTTAGCTAAAAATTCTAATTTCGTTTTGTTATACTGAATAAAGTGACGATAAGGAGAAAGGAAGGCTGATGTATGAAGCAAGCAACCGTATTACAATATGAAGCGTTTACCGATGTACCTAAGATGGGAAATCCGGCGGGAGTTGTCTTAGACGGAGACGGTTATTCAGAAGAGGACATGCAGCGGATTGCCCATAAGGCCGGATACAATGAAACCTCGTTTCTCTGCAAAAGCGCGGCAGCCGATTTGAAAATCCGCTACTTTACGCCCGGCCACGAAATGAATTTATGCGGCCATGCTACCGTAGCTTCTCTCTATGCATTAATTGAAAAGGGAGGGCTTCAGGCTAATCAAAGGTACACTATCGAAACGAAAGCGGGCATTCTTCCCGTGGAAGCTTCTGAACGTGACGGGCGGGTGTATATCACACTCGAACAGGCTTCTCCGCAATTTCTTCCGTTTACAGGGGACAAAGAAAAACTGGCGGCTTCACTCGGTATCACGGCTGCGGACTTTCATGATCAGCTTCCGATTGTCTATGGCTCAACGGGTATTTGGACGCTGATCGTTCCGATAAAAACACTTGAAGCCTCACAAAACATGGTGCCGGACAACAAGCAATTTCCGGATATTCTGCAAGACCTTCCGAAAGCAAGCGTTCATCCGTTTTCAATTGAAACGGTTCATCCGGAGAGTGATCTGCACGGGCGCCATTTTTCTTCCCCTTTTTCCGGTACGACGGAAGACCCGGTTACGGGAACGGCATCGGGTGTCATGGGGGCATATATGAGAAAATACGGAGGTTCGGATGCCGGGACGCTGACGATCGAACAGGGCCAAGAAATTGGCAAAGACGGAAAAGTGGAGATTAATATAGGCGAAGAAAACGGAAAGATCAAAATTAGGATGACGGGAACGGCGGTTTATGCCGAATCAATCGATCTTCAGCTGCCGTAAAGGTTTACAAAAAGCCGTGCTTTCCGTTATATTATAAATGATAATCATTTTCAATTGAATAGGAAGGTGAATCGGCATGCCGAAAACCGAACAGCTACATCAAAACTCAAGTCTTAAAAACACCATCAGAAACAGAAGATCCATCCGGTCATTTAAACCGGAAACCGTATCTTCTGATGTCATATTAGATATGCTGGAAACCGCAGTCTACGCGCCAAACCACAGACTGACTGAACCGTGGCGTTTTATCTATGTGGCAAGTGAAGCGGGAAAAGCGAAGCTCGCAAACAGCTACGTCTCATTTTTCAGAAAGATAAAGGATGATTTCAACGAGGAAAAAGAACAGAACATGAGAAAAACGCTCGCCTCCGTTCCGGGATTTTTGCTGGTCGTTTTAAAGGAAGATGAAAACGAATTTACAAGAAACGATGATTTCGCGGCAGTAAGCGGCATGATTCAAAACCTTCAGCTGCTCGCCTGCGAAAACGGCATCGGAATGGTATGGAAAAGCGGCAGGATTCTTTATGACAAACAAGTCCATCAAGACTTCGGCCTTGCGGACAATGAACGCTTTGCCGCCGTCATCCAAACCGGCTATCCCGACGAACAGCCTAAGGCAAAAGAACGGACACCTGCAAGCCGTCTGTTCACAGAGATGTAAAAAAATCCCCGCTCTTGTTGAGGCGGGGATTTTGTCATTAGCGTGTTTTGCTTTTGGCTCTGTTGTCAGCGGCTTTCATTCTCGCCTGCGCTTCGCGGTCGGCGGAATCAGCAAGCTCGCTTGAATATTCCTCATACGTGCCGTCAGTCTCGCGTTTCAGAGCGTCAGGAACTTGAGGAAGCTTTTGTTTGTTTTTATCACGGTTTTTGTGAGTATGATTTCTGCCCATATCAAATGCCCCCTAAAAAGTGATATCAAACAAATATAGTATTTGTCATATCCGGATGTTTATGCAGCTTACTTCCGCTTGGCTGCTCTTTCCGCCTTTTTGAATTCACCCGAATAAAGAACTTCCTGCATTTTTTTCAGATTGGCTCCCTGCTGATGTTTTTCGCGCTTCTTTTCCATAAAAGAAGACCTCCTTCAAACAGAATACCATTAGGATTGGCTTTTATTACCGTTTTTATGCAGATAAGAGCTCCTTTAAGGCGAAATCAAGCTCTGCATACGTAAATCGAAAACCGGCCGTCATCGCCTGTTCAGGAAGCGCACGCTGTCCTTTTACGATCAGCAGGCTCATGTCACCCAATGCCTTGGTCAAAAAGAATTCAGGAACGAGAATCCAGTGAGGGCGGTGCAAAATGCTTGCAATCATTTGCCCGAACTGTTTCATTTCAACGGGATTGGGTGACGTAACATTCATCGGTCCGGAGATCTCGCCATGCTCCGCCGCATAGGAGATGAGTTGAGCCGCATCCTTCACATGAATCCATGATAGCCATTGGCGTCCTGAGCCGATCGTGCCTCCTGCAAAAAGCTTATAAGGAAGAACCATCAGCGGAAGAGCCCCTTTTTCACCGAGCATCACGCCGAATCTGGCATACACCGTCCTGATGCCGAGCGCCTCTATTTTCTGGCCTTCCCGCTCCCACATATGAGCCGTATGGCTGAGAAAGTCTTCATCAGACGTTGGAGATTGCTCAGTGAACGTTTTGTCCCTGCTGGTGCCGTAGATGCCGACCGCGCTCGCCTGAATCAGCGCCTGCAGTTTTTCCGGCTGATGCTGAATGAGCCGTCTGACTTCCCTTGTCGCTTCAACACGGCTCGAGATAATTTGTTCTTTCGTATTGTCCGTCCAACGGTCAAAGATGGATTTTCCGGCAAGGTTCACCCATACATCAATAGGGGGAAGCTCTCGCTCAGGTGCGGCACCCACAGCCAGCCATTGAACATATGTCACATTTTTTTGTTCGGTTTCTTTCTGTTTTCTTGATAAAATAAAGACATGATGTCCCTGCCGGATAAACACATCTGTCAGATGCCGGCCGAGAAAACCGGTGCCGCCTGTCATCGCGATATTCATATCCATCTCTCCTTACACATGTATAGATATACTTTACCTCATTTCAATAAAAGAAAAACGCCAGAACACTTGGCGGGAAAGGAGACCGGGATGCCGTTTATTACGAAAATATCGACGCAAAAGAAAAATACCGAACGCTTTAACATCTTTCTCGATGAGAAATATGCATTCAGCGTTGACGCGGATGTGCTCGTCCGCTTTGATCTGAAAAAAGGAAAAGAAGTGGACGAGCTAGACATCCTTGAAATCCAGCACGGCGATGATATGAAAAAAGCCTTTAACCGAGCCGTTGAATTTTTATCGTACAGGATGCGCTCAGAAAAAGAAGTGAGAGACCATTTAAAGAAAAAAGAAACACCGGACACGGTGATTACCGAAGTCATCCGCAAGCTGTACGATTACAGCTATTTAAATGACAAAGAGTTCGCTGCGGCTTATGCGAGCACCCACAAAAAAACAAACGGCAAAGGGCCTGACGTTCTGTTCCGCGAGCTGAAAACGAAGGGGATAGACGACGATACCATTAAGGAGACGCTCGGAGAATTCACAGTCGATGAACAGATTCAAGAAGCGCTCAAACATATTGGGAAAGTACTGAAAAAAGATAAAAAGCTGTCAACGAAAGAGATAAAACAGCGGGCGCAAATGCAGCTGCAGCGAAAGGGCTTTTCCTTCGACGTCATCAATGCAGCTCTGGAGCAGACCGAATACGAAAATGATGACGAAGCCGAAATGGAAGCCTTAAAGGCGCATGCCGAAAAAGCGATTCGTAAATATCGTTACGACGGTTCTTATGAAAGCCGAATGAAGGTAAAGCAATACTTATTCAGAAAAGGATTTTCGCTTGATAACATTGACCAATTTTTGCAGGAAGAGGAGTAAGCCTACATGGAAAAACGATACAGCCATATGACGCCTCATGAATTACAAACAGAAATCGCAGGACTGACTGAACAAGCAAGAAAAGCAGAACAGATGGGCATTGTAAACGAGCTGGCGGTGCTTGAACGGAAAATCACGATGGCAAAAGCCTACATGCTGAACCCGGAAGATTTCATTCCCGGCACGGTTTATCATATAGACGGCTCGGATGCCGCATTCCATATCGAATATCTAAACGGTGTTTTTGCTTGGGGATACAGAACTTCTTCGCCGGAACAAGAAGAGGCGCTGCCGATTTCCGTTTTACAAGAAAAAAGATAACATAAGGGGCCGCTCGGCCTCTTTTTCTATTCAGCACATTCGTTTCAGTTTTTAGTAAAAAATAATTGAATTCACTTTAAATATCTTTTAAGATGGAATTCGTTGTTTTTTATCAAAAAGGAGGCGATTTGCGTTGAATATCAAAAAGAAGCAGCCATCTGTTAAATTGATCATCTTTGTGTTAATGATTTGCACCTTTTCCATCGGGTATACGGAATATGCTGTCATGGGTATTCTGACGTCGATTGCCGATGACTTTCATATACATGTATCTTCAGCGGGCATGCTTGTCACAGCCTATGCGGCAAGCGTCTGCCTGACAGGCCCGATCGTAACGATTTTTGCAGTCAAACTGCCTAGAAAACCGGTGCTCCTCGGATTGATGGGCATCTTCGTCCTTGCGAATCTGATGAGTGTTTTCGCGCCTAACTTTGCTGTTTTAGCGATTTCCAGAGTTTTATCCGCTTCAATTCACGGGGCATTTTTTGCGATTGCCATGGTATTTGCAAGCGAGATGGTGCCGCCTGAAAAACGCGCGGCGGCAGCGGCTTCCATGAACGGCGGTTTAACCGTAGCGCTGATGCTCGGCGTTCCGTTCGGCTCCTACTTAGGGGATGCGCTTAACTGGAGAGCTGTCTTTTCCATTATTACTGTTCTGGGTATCATCGGATTTATCGGCCTGATGATGACCGTTCCGAATCGAAAACCGAAAGTGATTCCGGTGCTGATGAATGAATGGAGTGTTTTTAAGCATAAGCAAGTGATCTATTCCTTTGCCATCACCATTTTGGGGTATTCCGGCGTGTTTATTGCTTACACGTTCATTGAACCGATTCTCAGAAACTCAGCCGGATTCGGCACAGTCGGCATCACGGGCGCTCTCTTTGCTTACGGTCTGGGCGGCGTGGCAGGTAATTTCTTTGCGGGAAAAGTGCCGCTCCACCTGCTTACGCGCACGATGATCGGCGTCATGATCGGCTTAATCGGCGTATTGGCGATCTTCCCGTATGTCGCCGTCTTTCCTGCCGCAGCCGTGTCAGCGACATTTTTATTCGGCGCATGCGCATTCGGCACGCCGCCGCTTTTACAGACAAAGGTCATTTCTTCATCTGAAAGCGGCACAACCATTGCAGCAGCGGTGAGCGTTTCCGCATTCAACCTTGCCAACGCTCTCGGCGCGTGGATCGGGGGATTGATTCTGAGCGGAACAGGATCTTACTCATGGCTGTTTGCAGGCGGCGCCCTGATGACGGCGCTCGGACTCGTGCTCTCAGCCTTTGCCCGCCAGTCAGAGAAAAAAGACGTATATGAATACCAAGTTCATAAAGGGTGAAAAAAGCTTGCCGGTGATGTCTGTCCGGCAAGCTTTTTTTTCAGCCTTGTTTGTATGTTTTCAGTTTGTAGTTAATCACAGTATTTTTATGGTGGTCTGATAAGGTAACGTTACGGGTTTCTGACATCTCATCTGTTTGAAAAGCGACGGCATATGTTCCTTTCCTGCCGCTTTTCCACTGAATATCGCCGTTTTGATCGGTTTTGCCTAATATCTCTCCGCGCTCTATATTCGGCTCTTGGTCTGACTTCGGCGCTTTCACAACGGTGACCGTTACTCCATCTGCCGGTGAACCGTCTGCGTCCTCCAGGTGGAAAGTGACAGGCGGCGCCTTTTGATCGGAGGCGGAATCATCATCCTTGCTGCAGCCGAATAAAACCAGCACAAAGATGAAGAGGATTACCTTTTTATTGATTTGACCAATATTTAATGTTGTCGAATACATTATTTGTCACCCTTGTTCCCAAATTGTATGACGACCCGCCGTTCGTATGAATGGCGATTGCAGTCTGGCCTGTATCGCTGTAATTGTGATAAACGGGCGACCCGCTCTGGCAGCCGAACGTATCTGTTGTATAGGTGAGCTTATAGGTCTCAGCGGAACGAATCGGCTTGCTGTCTGACCACATCGATCCGGACACTTTGTCGCAAGGGTATCCCGTTACAGATGAGGAAAGCCCTGCGGGACTGGAGCTGTTGGTCGTCCGGTATCCGTACCAGCCGCTATTGTTTCCCGGTGAGCCGTTTACTTTAATCGCGCCGTAATCATAGTTGGTATCTCCGCTTTCTGTCCACCCTTTGACACTGTAAAACTTCGTGCCGGAATATGAGCCGTAAGGGTATGACGACCCGTTGCGCCCCGGAGCCGCTGTGATCGTTGAGGCCCAGCCGTTATCCTGATCATAGACGCAGTGTCCGGCCGTCACAATCGTATTTGGATTGACGAAGAATCCCGTACATCCGAAGGTGCTGGAGCTGCCGCTGTATTTGACTGTCAGCTGAACGGTGGCGCTGTAAGGAAATGATGTCGTAGGAGAAATTCTGATTCGCTCGTCGGTTCCTATAATACTGGAAGGCTTCAATGATTTCAGGCTTACTTGGCTGTTTTCTGTAAACTGTCCTTTTGTCCGGCCGGTTCCTTCAAACGCTGGAGAAATCTGCTGTGTTTTTGACGGTCCGTTATGGTTAACTTCAAACTCCTCACCGCTGCTGGATACAGATGTTTGCGGATTGCTTTTAGCTTCAGCTGCAGCTGTAAATAATAAGACCGACAGAAGTATAACGGAAAAGCTCAATAATTGTTTAAAAACTGCCTTCATTTTATAAAACGCCCCCTTTATTTGTCTACCAACTTTCGGCTCAACATTTAACATATTATGGAATTATTGCGGCGTTATGACTTGAAGAGCATTTTTTTATCACAAAAAGAGACCGGGATACAATCCCAGTCTCTACACTGTTTTTCTTATCGTCTGCCGGATGCCCTCATCCGCTCTTGCGGGTGCGTATTCGTCGATCCGTCCGCGCGCTTCGAAGCGAAGTCATCCTTTGCCCGCGGTTCGCCTTCAAACTTATTATTGTTTTGATTAGGAAATCCTTTTGCTTTGTTCCGGACCATTTGTTTTCCCCCTCGGCCAATATCAAAAGGTTGCGCCTTCTGAACTGAAGACGTAAAGTTAGTATATGCCTATGACATGCTGTGTAAAAGCAGCAGGTTTTCCCAAGGAAAGGAGACAGAGACATGAATACATATATCGATAAACTGACGAATTTGCTGCTTGAGAAAAATGAAACGCTCAGCTATTTACAAGCGCGGACTTGGGTTGAGCTTTTATGGGGAGATTTCGAAGCGACTTATGCAAAAGCGGGACGCCCTTATCAAGGAGAGCAAATGACAGAACGCGTCGTCAAGGAATGGATTGAATCTTACGGCAGCAAGCTTCACATGTTCCAAAGCATGCGGGAAGACGTTTCTCATTATTTGGACCAAAGCAGGGGGCTCCTGCATTAATATATCGGTCCGCCGGATACATCCGGCGGGCTTTTTTCATTTTTTACAAAAGAATCGGGAAAATCATGTTTGATCATTCGCTGAATGTGGAAACGTTTAATAACTTGTTAAATAGCGGGGAGGAACCGAAATGAACATGAAAAAAGGGTTAACCGCATTTATTCCAGCCGCCGGACTTTGCTTATTTTTAGCGGCGGGCACCGTCTTTTTTGATCCGGCAGCAAATGCATTAGAGAATCAGCAAACAAAAATAGACAGCACGGCAGATACATATATCATCAAAGCAGGAGAACTCAACGTCCGTGCAGAACCAAATACACAGGGGAAGATTTTAGGAACGCTCCGCTCAGAGGATGCCGTAAAGATTAAACAGTTTAAAGGCGCAGACTGGGCAAAGATTGAATACAAAGGGCAGGAAGCCTATATCTCAACTCATTTTCTGATGAAGCAGCCGGCGAAGGCAGTAACGGCGAAACAAACCGCTTTTTATTCACCGACTCTCGAAAACGGAAAAACGGATTCGATTAAAGCCGGTGAAACGGTGACGCTGCTCGGCTGGGGATTCAGTAAGAACGGCGGATTTGACCGGAAATGGGCGTACGTAACATACGGAGGAAAAGCAGGCTACGTAAAAACAGCGGATGTAAGCCAAATAAGTAAGTAGGCAGGCGCATCTGCCTGCTTTTTTTCTGAAACATTTTCCCTTTCCTTACGTAAGACTTAAAAAGGAGAGTGGTCTTATGGTCGGTTTTATCGGAGGCATGCTGATGGCGGTCGCGGGTATCTTGGCCAAATGCTTTCCTCCGAGGTCGATAAACAGCGTGTACGGCTATCGGACGAGGCGCTCCATGTCCAACGGAAGACAATGGCAAGAAGGGAATCGCTTCAGCGCGAGCCTGATGATCATACTCGGTCTTTTTGCGGCCGCGGCGGGGGTTGCAAGTGATAGATTCATTTCAATCAATCAGCCCTTCAGTCTGATCCTTCAGATCACTTATTTGGCCGCAGCTTGTGCATTGACCATTGTAATGACAGAAAGAAGCCTGAAAAGCATGGGAGGAGAGCGGAATGAATGACATCACTTTTCAATTTATAGAAACGAACGGCATTACGCTTCACGTTGCTTCTTCCGGCCCGAAAGACGGCCCTTTGGCTGTGCTTTTGCACGGGTTTCCGGAATTTTGGTACGGCTGGAAGAACCAAATCAAACCGCTTGCGGATGCCGGATATCATGTGGTTGTGCCCGATCAGCGCGGCTACAATCTCAGTGACAAGCCGGCGGGCATCGGACACTATGTGATTGATACGTTAAGAGATGACATCATCGGTCTGATCACGCATTTTACTAATGAAAAAGCCATTGTCATCGGACATGATTGGGGAGGAGCCGTCGCTTGGCATTTGGCATCCACCCGGCCGCAATACGTTGAAAAACTGATTACAGTCAATATTCCGCATCCGGCGGTCATGAGGAAGGTCACTCCTTTTTATCCGCCGCAATGGAAAAAAAGCTCCTACATTGCTTTCTTCCAGTTTCCTGAAAAACCCGAACGAAGATTATCAGAAGACAACTACCGCGTATTGGATCACGCCATCGGCTTATCCGAGCGTCCGTCGCTCTTTTCTTGTGAGGATGTTCATAACTACAAAGAAGCCTGGGCCAGAAAAGGCGCACTCACGGCTATGCTTAACTGGTACAGAGCGATCAGGATCGGCGGCCTTGGCCCGGCCGTGCCGATTGCAATGCCCATCCCGTACCGGTTAATCTGGGGCGTGAATGACCGCGCCTTAAGCAAAAAACTCGCCAAAGAAACAAGAAGACAGATTCCAAACGGTGAATTAATTTTTATCGATGATGCCTCTCATTGGGTAAATCATGAAAAACCTGACATCGTCAACCGCCTGATTCATGAATACCTGCAAGGATAGAGTCTGTATGCCGTACAGACTTTTTCTTTTTTTTCTCATATATACAGGAAAAGATGACAAAATAAAAATATATAACCATGAAGTGAAAAATTTATCATGCCCTGTAACAAAATAAAGGTTTAAACGACTTTTAAAAAAGGAATAGCCTTACTGAAGTTTTGTGGACAATTCCTTTAAGGCCATATTAAAAAGAATAATACAAAGAAGGTGCCTTCATGAAACAAGGGTTAATCTCAATTATTATTCCGTCTTACAATGAAGGAAACAATGTCAAACTCATTCATGAATCATTAAAGAAAGAGTTTCAAACGATTCATTATGACTATGAAATTTTCTACATCAACGACGGTAGCGCGGATGATACACTTCAGCAAATAAAAGAACTGGCCGCGAGGTCTCATCGAGTCAAATACATATCCTTTTCCCGCAACTTCGGGAAAGAAGCTGCTATTTTGGCAGGCTTCGAGCACGTGCAGGGCGAAGCGGTTATCGTGATGGATGCGGACCTGCAGCATCCGACGTATCTGCTGAAAGACTTCATTCAAGGCTATGAAGAAGGATACGACCAAGTTATCGCCCAGCGCAACCGAAAAGGGGACAGCCCCGTCCGTTCTGTGCTTTCCTCACTTTATTATAAATTTATCAACAAAGCGGTTGAAGTTGATTTGCGTGACGGGGTCGGAGATTTCCGCCTCCTGAGCCGGCAGGCTGTAGACGCTCTCCTGAAACTGAGTGAAGGGAACCGTTTTTCAAAAGGGCTGTTTTGCTGGATCGGATTTGATCAGAAAATCGTTTTTTATGAAAATGTCGAGAGGCAAAACGGCACGTCCAAATGGTCGTTCAGCAATCTGTTCAACTACGGGATGGACGGCGTCGTCTCCTTTAATAACAAACCGTTGAGAATTTGTTTTTTTACCGGCATTCTGATTTTGCTATTGTCGATTGTGTACATTGTGGCCACCTTTATTCACATTCTTACAAATGGTGTGTCTGTTCCGGGGTATTTTACGATTATTTCCGCCGTGCTGTTTTTGGGAGGCATCCAGCTTTTGAGCCTTGGCATTATCGGGGAATATATCGGACGGATTTATTATGAAACAAAAAAACGCCCCCACTATTTAATTAAAGAAGCGAATATCACATACGGAGATCAAAATGAAACGAATTATACAAAAAAGCGCAAGTGGAACCATTGATGCAGCTCCGCTCTGTGCCAAGGCTGGAGAGGTTTTATGAAAAAAGCGAATATGATCATGTTTGCGGCCAGTGTGCTCATCGCGGTGCTTGCCCATGTTTTCTTTTTGAAAGAGTGGACGGACGGGCGCTATATGACGGGCTCGGGAGACGGAATTGCCCAAATGGCCGTGTTCAAAAAACTGCTGTTTGAACAATACATGCATGGCCGGCTGTTTTACAGCTATTCGTTCGGACTGGGCGGGGGAGTGTACAGCCAGCTCGGCTATTATTTTTCTACTTCTTTTCTTTTTCTTTGTATCTCTTCCGTTGTCCGCATGTTACAGCTTATTCATTTGACGGGGCAGGCTGACGTGCTGTTTTGGGCTCAGGCATCTGTCTATATCAGCATAGCCAAGCTCAGTTTTATTATCTTCACAGCGGCATGTGTCTTCCGTTATCTCGTCAAAAAGCAGGTGCCCGCGTTTATCGGCGCCGTTTTGTACGGCGTTTCGATTATCTTCTTCCGGCACGAAGTTTATTGGGACTTTTTCACAGACAGCATGCTGTGGCTTCCGATGCTCGTTTACGGAGCAGAAAAAATTATCAGGGAGCGAAAGCCCGCGTGGTTTATATTTGCCTGCGCGCTGACCTTAATCAACAATTTTTACTTTGCGTATATTAACCTGATTTTTATCGGTATCTACATTTTATTCAGATGGATGATCCGCTTTGAGGAAGCGGAGACGGGCAAGCTTGCCCAATGCAGAATATTTATTTTGTCCGGCTTGCTCGGCTTCGGCATAAGCGCGGTGTCCTTTATTCCTGTCGTGTACGGTTATCTGAATAATCTGCGCCCTAAGTATGCACAGCATATCGATTGGGTCGATTTTTCCGATAATATTTTATTCTCAAGCCGGATTATCATACTGCCGGCCATTTTTTTGCTTTTCTTATTTACAATCTCTTTATACAAGTATCGTTTGTTCCGCCTGTTTGCAGGGATCAGCCTGCTTTATATTCTGTTTCATTTCAGCCCGTTTGCAGCAAGCGCCTTTAATGGATTTTCAGCTCCGCAAAACAGGTTTGAATACGTCCTGTGCTTTACGGTCGCTGGAACGGCTGCGGCCGGGCTTTCCAAGCTTTCTGAAGTAAGATTGAAGGATATACTGGTTTCGGCCGTGGTTGTCATTATGCTTTATTGGAATAATGTGAGGCGGCACAGCCTGGATATTACCGAGCCGGCCAATTTATCTATTATTCTGCTTCTGGCGCTGACCATTGCGGCGCTTTTGGCCGCAAAGACTGCGCTGAAACGGGCGATCCCGGCCGTTTACGCCATCGTTATCCTGACGGCTGTGCTTACGGCAAATACATATGAAAAGTACGCTTTGTCAGAAGGCGGAAAACTGTATACGGTGTCAAACGCATTTCTGACAGGTGCTGACTATAAAGGCAGTGAGCAATCCGGGCTCATTCAGCGCCTGCAAAAAAAAGACCCTGACCCTTACGCGCGCGTGGATTGGATGAACGGCGTTTTCAATAACACGCCGATCATATACGGATTCAACGGGTTCAGTGTATACTCCAGCATTTTAAACCGCAATCTGCTGTCTTTTTATTGGAATGACCTCCAAATCGACATGGGCAGAGAAAGCGTCAGCCGCTATGCGACTTTAGGGAACAGGTCGAATTTATACAGCCTGCTTTACGGGAAATATTATATGACGGAAAAAACAAACGAAGCCAACGTCCCGTACGGCTTTACAAAAGTCATGGAGTCCTCCCGCTACGCGGTTTATCAAAACCAATATACGCTTCCGTTTGTCCGGACAGCCGATCATGTGTATAAGGAGCGTGATCTGGAGAAAGCGCCTCCGCTTGTACGGGAACGGGCGATGCTTGACGGAATTATAACCGAATCCGGAGGAGAAAAAATGAAACAAGCCCCGACGGTAAAGAATTTGATTCACAATTCAAGCGTGACAGCCGAGGATGCGGATTATCATAACGGCATACTGACGGTAAACGGGGAAGGCGGCGGTCTGAAGATCAACCCGCACGTACCATCAAAATCCGCCGGAGATTACTATGTCAGCTTTTATTTGAAAAACAAGGCGAAAGACCAAGGCTTCACATTAAAGGTGAACGACTATACCACAACGAGAAAATCGAATAAATCCATTTACAAAACAGGTGTCAATGACCTCACCATCAGAGTGCCGAAAACAAAAACAATTAATATCCGGCTGCCGAAAGGAACCTATCAGCTTGACAGCCTTGCGCTGTACGAAGAAAATTACCAGACGCTCAAAAGCGCTTACAAAAAAGCGGGAAAAGAAAAACAGGCTGACATCAGCTGGCGCGGAAATAAACTGCATATTTCGTATCAAAATACGGCAGGCGCGCCGTATATCATGCTTCCTGTTCCGTATGAAAAAGGCTGGGAGCTAACGATTAACGGCAAACAAGGGCAGGTTGAAAAAGCGGATTATGCCTTTATCGGATTTAAGGCGCAAAAAGGGAAAAACGACATTGAACTAACCTATTATCCGCCTTATTTCAAACCGGCTTCAGCCGTTTCTGTCATCAGCCTCGTTCTTGCTGTCATATATGCAAGACGGCAAAAAAAGCCCGGCTCTTAAACAGAGCCGAGCTTTAATTTTTTCTGGAGTTTTTCCTCGCTGAAGATCCAGCCCGTGTAAGAGGAGAGAAGTTCTAAATCATGGCTGAGATGCACGATGGCGACAAAAGGATAGTGGCCTTTGCTGCGGTAGCGCAAATCGATGAAACGCACCTCATAATGATCTTTAAATGTATCAATCTCCCACCTGTACACAGGAGAAAAAGAAAGAAAGGCTGCGATGTTTTCATCCTGTTTCGCGGCTTTCATCACATCCGTTTCCGGAACGGGGACACGGTTGAATGTATCTAATATCACCACATGGCCATCAAGGCTTCTGCCGACATAAAAGGCGTGCGCCGTCGTCACCGCAATCCGCCACTGCCTGAACTTCATCGTCGGCGAAATAATGATGGTTTCAATATCTTCTTCAATCATCTCGCGCAGCCTTCGTTTAATCCGCAGCTGCATCAAAAGCCTGATGACGTAATATCCGGCAAGAATGATATACAGAATCAAAAACGTAATGCCCGGATATCCGCCTATATACCACACGGCAATCGCGGCCAAATGGCTGATAAAAATAAACGGATCAAAGGTATTAATTAAACCGAGCGCCACCCATTTTTTCGAAAAAGGACGGAGGGCCTGCGTTCCGTAAGCGTTGAAAATATCGACAAACACATGCAATACGACAGCCAGGAGCGTCCACAGCCACAAATGCAATAAGTTTGCCTCCGGGTAAAATAAGAACAAAATGCCCGGAATCAGAAGCGACCAAACCAAAACAGCGGGAATAGAGTGCGTGAAGCCTCGGTGATTTCGTATATAAACGGCATTATTTTTCAGCTTTAACACAGTATCAATATCAGGTGCCTGAGAGCCCGCAAGCGCGGCGATCATGACTGCCTGAGACATGGGGGTATGCATGCCGACGGCAGGATCAAGAGTAGCGAGTCCGCCAAGCGCGATGCCCATGACAACGTGAGTGCCAGTATCCATTGGTGACCTCCTTGCAGGTGGAAAAATCAGTGAGCCTGCATATTTCGCATTATAAGATATTCCCCATTTTCTGTTTGCCCAATCATAGCGTGTGTATCAGCCGTTCTCATATGTTTCCGCTTTTTCTTTATCTCTATTTAATGTAACATATTATCGTGATGTGCCCTTAGTGTACACCAAAAAACGGTTTTAAGAAAAGCGGGACGCGAACATCTGAGGAGAAGATATGAACGCACTTGAAGAAAAAATGAAACAAAAAGACATAGACAAATTTCGTGAGGACTTAATTACATGGTTCGAAAGAGAACAGAGAATTCTGCCGTGGAGAGAAAATCAGGATCCGTATCGGGTATGGGTGTCAGAGGTCATGCTGCAGCAAACGCGCGTAGAAACGGTTATTCCTTATTTTCAGCGGTTTGTTGAGCAATTTCCGACCGTTCGGGCTCTCGCCGAAGCCGATGAAGAAAAAGTGCTCAAAGCGTGGGAAGGGTTAGGCTATTATTCCCGTGTCAGAAATCTGCAAACCGCTGTAAAAGAAGTCAACGAGCAATACGGGGGAGTTGTTCCCGCTGAGGAAAAGGAATTTGGCGGCCTGAAGGGAGTCGGCCCTTATACAAAAGGAGCCGTGCTCAGCATCGCATACAACAAGCCAATCCCCGCCGTAGACGGCAATGTGATGCGTGTCATGTCAAGAATCCTTTCCATTTGGGACGATATCGCCAAACCTAAAACAAGAACGATTTTTGAGCAGGCTGTGAAGGCATTTATTTCACATGAAAAACCATCTGAATTTAATCAGGGCCTGATGGAGCTTGGAGCCATCATTTGCACACCGAAATCGCCGTCCTGCCTTTTGTGTCCCGTGCAGCATCATTGCTCGGCATTTTCAGAAGGGACAGAGCGGGAGCTGCCAGTCAAAAGCAAAAAGAAAAAGCCGGGAATCAAAACGATGGCAGCCGTTGTCCTGACAGACGAACAAGATAAGATCTTTATCCATAAACGGCCGTCAAAAGGACTGCTCGCCAACCTGTGGGAATTCCCGAACACAGAAACCCAAAAAGGAATAAAAACGGAAAGGGAGCAGCTTGCAGCCTTTCTGGAAAAAGAGATGGGCGTAAAAGCGGAAATCGGTGAACTGGAAGGCATCGTTGAACATGTTTTCACTCATCTTGTATGGAATATTTCTGTCTTTTTCGGTAAAGTAAAACAAGTGTCGGATCCAACAGAATTAAAACAAGTCACAAAAGAAGAACTCGAGGAATACGCGTTCCCCGTTTCCCATCAAAAGATTTGGAAAATGGCGGACAGCGTTCAATCATAGGTGACGCGCGTGCCGTGGGCGTAATCTGCTTCATTCCGTTTCAGCCCGCCGCGCGCTTCGATTTCCTGTACCAGTTCCCGATATTTGGACTGGCCTTCCTCGTTTAAATACGGCATAATTTGCTGGAAGGCCTGATGGAAATAGGCAAGTTCCGAGTCCTTCCAATCTTTTTTTGACATCATGGCCAATTCGCCTATATCACGTCCGACATACATAAAAGAAGACCCCTTTCAACAGTTATTGCTTTTATTGTTTGTTGAATGCAAAGAACTATACGCAGCAAGGAGCTGAGGAAAAAATGGAACAAAATAAATGCGCACTTATCACGGGAAGCAGCCGCGGAGTCGGAAAAGCCGCCGCGCTCAGACTGGCGGAAAAAGGATACAACATCGTCATCAATTATGCCCGAAGCAAAAAAGCGGCATTAGAAACTGCCGAAGAAATCGAAAAGCTCGGCGTAAAAACGCTGGTGATTAAAGCAAACGTCGGACAGCCGGCAAAAATTAAAGACATGTTCCGCCAGATCGACGAAGCCTTCGGCAGACTCGACGTATTCGTCAATAACGCGGCTTCAGGCGTGCTGAGACCCGTTATGGAGCTTGAAGAAACGCATTGGGACTGGACGATGAATATTAACGCAAAAGCATTGCTTTTCTGCGCGCAAGAAGCGGCAAAGCTGATGGAAAAAACCGGGGGCGGCCACATCGTCAGCATCAGCTCGTTAGGCAGCATCCGCTATCTTGAAAACTACACGACAGTGGGGGTTTCAAAAGCGGCGTTAGAATCATTAACCCGCTATCTGGCGGTAGAGCTTTCTCCGAGAAATATCATTGTGAATGCCGTTTCCGGCGGAGCGATTGACACAGATGCGCTGAAGCATTTCCCGAACAGAGAGGAACTGTTAGAAGATGCCCGCCAAAATACACCTGCCGGCAGAATGGTCGAAATTAAAGATATGATCGATACGGTTGAATTTTTAGTTTCCTCAAAAGCGGACATGATCCGCGGACAGACCATCATTATTGACGGCGGCCGTTCCCTGCTCGTGTAATTTTTTAAAAAAGATGAATAGCCGTATTGCCTCCTGCGCATTCTAATGGGCGTGGAGGTGATAACAATGGCAAACTTAAACAACAGCAAAACAGACGTTCAGCAAGTGAAAAAACAAAACCAACAATCAGCTTCCAGTCAGGGTCAATTCGGCACTGAATTCGGCAGTGAAACTGATGTACAGCAGGTTAAAAAGCAAAACCAATCAGCTGAACAAAACAAACAACAAAACAGCTAATCACTGAAACAGAAAAGCACTTCATCTTCGGGTGGAAGTGCTTTTTTCTTGTGTGAAAACGACAAAACTTGTGAATCCTCTACAGAATGAGTCAAAGGGATTTCTTCCTGAAAATCGAAATGGTATGTAGTATCAACTCAAAAGCTCAAGGAGGAACCCGATGTCAGAGTTTGAAAAGCTTGTAAGTGAACAGATGAAGATCATGGATCAGCTTCTCGAGCTGCAGTCAGAACTTGACCGATGCAGGCAAGTCGAAGCGGAACTCATCAGTTTGGAAAGAGATGCAAAACTGGACAATGTTCAGGACGAAATCGCAACCAAGCGAAAAGATCTGGCTGGCATACAGGAGTTATTCCAGAGGCAGACAGAGCAGGTCATCCGATCCTATCGCAGCACAGAAAAGACGTCTTCCTTTGTGCAAAGATGAATGTGCCATTCCGGAAGCGGGATGGTTCTTTTATTTTCATTTTTTAATTCGTAACGGTATAATAGTGAAAAGACTTGTCGGAAAGCAATTGCGGCTGCAATGACTGCAGGGCTTTACAGAAAGTAGGGGAGAAATATGGGATATCCCAAGGAAGGAGAAACCATTCAAATTCACAGCTATAAGCATAACGGGCTGCTTCATCGAATTTGGAACGAAACGACGATTTTAAAAAGTACGGAAATGTGCATTATCGGAGCAAACGACCGGACAATGGTAACGGAATCCGACGGCCGGACATGGGTGACGAGAGAGCCTGCGATTTGCTACTTTCATGCGAGGCAGTGGTTTAACGTCATCGGGATGCTGAGAGATGACGGGGTTCACTATTATTGCAACATCAGTTCACCGTTCGCCTGCGACGAAGAGGCCATTAAATATATTGATTACGATCTGGATGTCAAAGTGTTTCCGGATATGACGTATAACATTCTTGACGAAGATGAGTATGACGATCACCGCAAAACAATGAATTATCCTAAGGAAATCGACAGCATTTTGAAAGAATATTTAAATACGCTGCTTCATTGGATTCATCAGCGGAAAGGGCCGTTTGCTCCGGAATTTGTTGATATGTGGTATGAACGGTATCTGCGCTATACAAAATAAAGAATACGAAAAAAACCTGTTGGCGGGTCAACAGGTTTTTCACATGGGCTCACACGCCTTAAAGAGAGAGGGGGATAAAGTGTGGGCGTAATCAGACGCTATATGCAATTTGTAAAACCTTATAAAAAACAAATCTTTATCACAGTATTGATCGGAATCATAAAATTCTCCATCCCGCTTGCGCTTCCGCTGCTGTTAAAGTATGTGGTCGATGACATTATTCAAGGCGGCGGCACGGCAAGCGCTAAAACATCGACCTTGTTCACCATTATGGGCATTATGCTCGTGCTGTTTTTAGTCCTGCGTCCTCCGGTAGAGTATTATCGGCAATATTTTGCGCAATGGACGGGCAGCCGGGTGCTCTATGACATCAGAGCGGCATTGTTTGACCATATTCAAAAGCTGAGCCTGCGGTTTTACGCCAATACAAGAACGGGTGAAATCATTTCCCGGGTGATAAACGATGTCGAGCAGACTAAAGATTTTGTCATTACGGGGCTGATGAACATTTGGCTCGATATGATGACCGTTTTGATTGTCATCTGTATCATGCTGACTCTCGATATAAAGCTGACGCTGATATCCGTTATTTTATTCCCTTTATACGGCATTTCAGTTAAGTATTTTTACGGCCGTTTGCGAAAGCTCACAAGAGAGCGGTCGCAGGCTCTTGCTCAAGTTCAGGGCCACCTGCACGAGCGGGTGCAGGGGATGCCGGTCATACGAAGCTTTGCGATCGAAGATTATGAACAAGCAAACTTTGATGAAAAGAATGGGCATTTTCTGAACAAAGCGATCCGTCATACGAATTGGAATGCAAAAACGTTTGCGGTTGTGAATACCATTACGGATTTGGCTCCCCTTATTGTCATCGCATTTGCCGGCTATTTTGTCATCAACGGGCCGCTGACAGTCGGAACAATGGTTGCCTTCGTCGGGTATATCGACAGAATGTACAATCCGGTCAGAAGATTGATTAACTCTTCAACTACCTTGACCCAGTCGATCGCTTCCATGGACCGCGTGTTTGAATTTATCGATGAACCGTATGAGCTAACCGATAAACCAGATGCGGTAAAAGCGGACGGAATCAAGGGCGAAGTCGAATTTCAGCACGTTTCGTTCAGCTATGAAAAAGGAAAAGAAAACATATTGCGGGACGTATCCTTGCAAGTGAAAAAAGGAGAAACAATAGCGCTCGTCGGCATGAGCGGCGGCGGGAAATCGACGCTCGTAAGCCTCATTCCGCGGTTTTACGACGTTTCAAGCGGCAGCTTGCTGATTGACGGCATTGATATTCGCGACTATGAAGCGAGAAGCCTCCGCAATCAAGTGGGGATGGTGCTTCAAGACACATTCCTGTTCAGCGAAACTATTCGGGAAAATATAGCGATCGGCCAGCCGGAAGCATCTCTGGATGAAGTGATTGCGGCGGCGAAAGCGGCAAATGCCCACGAATTTATCATGGGGTTTCCGGAAGGCTATGAGACGCGGGTCGGCGAACGGGGCGTTAAATTGTCAGGCGGACAGAAACAGCGCATCTCCATCGCACGGGTATTCTTGAAAAATCCGCCGCTGTTGATTCTTGATGAAGCTACATCGGCGCTTGACCTTGAAAGTGAACGCTACATTCAGGAAGCGATGGACAAGCTTGCGAAAAACCGGACGACATTTATCGTTGCCCACAGGCTGTCCACCATTACACATGCAGATAAAATTGTGGTCATGGAAAACGGCGCCATCATTGAAACCGGCACACACGGGGAATTGATGGGGCAGGACAGCCAATACAGACATTTATTTACCATTCAAAACTTAAATTGACCCCCAAATCTTATATCGCCGCTCGGCGGTATAAGATTTTTTTATACAAAAAAACCCGGTTTTTCTGACACCGGGTTACTCATCTTCTGTTTCTAATTCACTGTCTTTCGGATGGTACGTTTGAAAACTAGTGATCAATGTATCCAAATGCTCCAGCTGTTCGCGGTATTCCGCCGCAGCCGCCATAATGCTGAGCATATTGTAATCGAGCAGTTCATCCTCACAGTTCTGCTGGTTTTTTAAGAAAGATTTCGTCAGCAGCTGTTTATATCGTATGCCTTCTTCTTCTGAATCATCATGCGGTTTGATCTTGCCGACCGTCCGCATCAAAATCCGTTCGTGCCAGTGAAGCAGATAATCGAGTTCCTCTGTAAGCGTCGTCTGAAATTCCTCAGGCATATGATAAATTTCATTCTCGTAGCGATGCAGTTTTTTCAGCATATCAAGCGCCCGATTCGCCGTAATAATCGCCTGCCTGAATAAAACAAGCTTTCGTGACTTCACATAGGTCGTTTTTTTAAAGTAGCTTCTTTCTTCTTTGTAAAGAAGGTACGTCTGATCAAGCTTAATCATTTTTTCCTTCAGCTTTTCGATATCCTCTTTCAAGATCGAATGCTCTGTCGACTGCCGCATGGTCAGCCTGATCCACTTCATGATCTCGTCCGTATTTTCTACGGTATGATGAGTGAGCTTCGTTTCATATTTCGGCGGAAGAAACACAAGATTCACGATAAAGGAAGAGAGCACCCCTAAAATAACGGTGCTTGTTCGTATTAAAGCGAAGGTCAGAAAGCTGTTTCCGGGTGTTTCCAAAATCGCGATGACTGTAACGAGTGCGATCGAAATGGTATGTTCGATTTTCAGTTTTAACATAATCGTAATGACAATCACCGCGGTCAATCCGATCATAATCGGGCTGGGGCCGAAAATCAGCCCGAACACCGTAGCGATAATAGCGCCGATGATATTTGCCTGTACTTGATCAATAATGATAAGAAAAGACCTGTAAATAGAGGGCTGTATGGCAAATATGGCTGCAATCCCTGCAAAGATCGGCGAAGGCAATCCGATCCATGATGCTAAATAGAGAGCAAGCGTAATCGCAATCCCTGTTTTAAAAATGCGGGCACCAAGTTTCATTGGTTTGTGCGTGCATTCCTTTCTCTAATAAATTATGTGCCGAACGAACGGCTGACACTTACATTTCCCTGTCAGTTAATTTGCTAAACAATAAAGTAATATACAGGGATCAAACCAATTATTCAAGGTCTTTTTTTGAAAAAACCATTATCTCACAAATCGGACAAAAAGAAAAAGCGGAAGCCCCGGGCTCCCGCTTGTTTCAGCAGTTATTTTTTCATATGTCTGAATGTGTCTTCGACCGCTTTTAAAGTGGCGTCGATATCTTCTTCAGTATGGGCGGTTGTAATAAACCAAGCTTCATACTTCGACGGTGCAAGATTGATGCCGCGCTCCAGCATCAGCTTGAAGAACTTTGCAAATGCTTCTCCATCCGTATTTTCCGCCTGCTCGTAATTGACTATCTTTTCATCGGTAAAGTAAACCGTAAGCGCGCCTTTTAAACGGTTGACGGTGATTGTAATGCCGTGTGCCGCGGCGTGCGTGAGAATGCCTTTTTCAAGCTTGGCGCCAAGCTTGTCAAGCTGCTCATATACGCCTTTTTCCTTCAGCACTTCAAGACAGGCAATCCCTGACAAAATGGATGCGGGGTTTCCGGCCATCGTTCCGGCCTGATATGCAGGGCCGAGCGGAGCAACCTGCTCCATAATTTCTTTTTTGCCGCCGTAAGCGCCGATCGGCAATCCGCCTCCGATAATTTTTCCGAGGGCTGTTAAATCAGGCTTAACCTGCAAGAGATCCTGCGCGCCCCCGTACATAAAACGAAACGCCGTGATGACTTCATCATAAATGACAAGCGCGCCCGCTTCATGGGTTAACTCATTCACTTTTTCTAAAAAGCCCTCTTTAGGTTCAACGATGCCGAAATTGCCGACAATCGGTTCGACGAGCACAGCCGCAATTTCTGAACCCCATTTATCCAATGCTGCCTGATAGCTTTCAATATCATTGAAAGGAACGGTAATGACCTCATTGGCGATGCTTTTCGGTACACCGGCGGAATCCGGCGTTCCGAGAGTAGACGGACCTGAACCCGCAGCCACCAGCACCAAATCAGAATGGCCGTGATAGCAGCCGGCGAATTTGATGATTTTCGTCCGCCCGGTATAAGCGCGCGCGACCCGGATCGTTGTCATCACCGCTTCTGTTCCTGAGTTCACGAATCTTACTTTGTCGAGTGAAGGGATGGCTTCCTTCAGCATTTTGGCGAATGTTACCTCGTGTTTTGTCGGTGTGCCGTACAGGACGCCGTTTTCAGCGGCTTTCTTGATCGCTTCCGTAATATGCGGGTGCGCGTGGCCTGTAATGATAGGACCGTAAGCCGCCAAATAATCAATATACTGATTCCCGTCGACATCCCAAAAATAAGCGCCTTTTCCCTTCTCCATCGCAACGGGTGAACCGCCGCCTACTGCTTTATAAGATCTGGACGGGCTGTTCACCCCTCCGACGATATGTTTTAACGCTTCGTTATGAAGTTCAGCTGATTTTGTATACAAAAATGACCCTCCTAATATCTCCTTACGTCATTTCCTATTGTAGCATGCTTCAATACGAGCACAACGGTTCAAATCCGTAAAAAAGGCCAATCTAAATCCGAGGGGATAACGGTTGTAATCTTGCCGTGAATTGGATACGCTTAATAAAAAAACCCGGAGGTACAAGAAATGGCTATTGAAATCGGACAAACGGCACCGGATATGAAATTGCAAAACGACAGCGGAGAAGAGGTCTCATTGACTGACTTTAAAGGAAAGTACGTTGTTCTATATTTTTACCCGAAAGACATGACGCCGGGATGCACGACTGAAGCGTGCGATTTCCGCGATCAGCACGAAAGCTTCGCGGGGCTTGACGCAGTTATAATCGGGGTAAGTCCTGACAGCCGGGACAAGCATGAAAAATTCAAAGAGAAGCATGATCTTCCTTTTCAGCTTCTTGTAGATGATGAGCACAAACTGGCAGAAGCTTTCGATGTGTGGAAACTGAAGAAGAATTTCGGGAAAGAATACATGGGAATTGAACGGTCCACTTTCTTATTAGATAAAGAAGGCCGTCTTGTGAAGGAATGGAGAAAGGTAAAAGTAAAAGACCATGTCGCAGAGGCTCTTCGCGAATTGGAGCAAATTGCGGCAAAATAATGGACAAACGTTTGAAATCCCGGGCTTTCCTTCAGATTACATTTGACAGGGAACCGGTAAAAGATGTACACTAATTATAAACATTATAAAGTAAGAATCTTTTTTAGAAGAGAGGTGCATGACGGATGGCTGCACATGAATTAAAAGAAGCCTTAGACACGTTGAAGGATACGGGAGTCCGAATTACTCCTCAACGTCATGCGATTCTGGAATATCTCGTGGATTCTATGGCTCATCCGACAGCAGACGATATATATAAAGCTTTGGAAGGGAAATTCCCTAATATGAGTGTTGCGACAGTTTATAACAATTTGCGTGTATTCCGGGAAGCGGGACTTGTAAAGGAGCTGACGTACGGTGATGCGTCCAGCAGATTTGACTTTGTCACTTCAGACCATTATCACGCCATTTGTGAAAATTGCGGTAAAATCGTGGACTTTCATTATCCGGGGCTTGACGAAGTGGAACAGCTTGCGGCTCACGTAACAGGCTTTAAGGTAAGCCACCACCGATTGGAGATTTACGGTGTCTGCCAAGAGTGTTCCAAAAAAGAAAACCATTAAACGAAGCTGACCGCTTTGATACGGTCAGCTTTGTTTATTTCACGCTGTTTTTTCTGTTATATGCCTCATCGAATGCTTTGCCTTCCAATCCTTTATCCAATGTGAGAGGCTCTCTGCAATGCATACACATATCGACCCTGCCCAGAATTTTTGTTTCTTTTTCACAAGCGGGGCATACCACCCGGACCGCTTTCGTCGACAGCATGCCGATCCAAAAATAAACGGCGGTGCTGAGGCCGATG
Source organism: Bacillus sp. ISL-51 (assembly GCF_018613535.1). Lineage (GTDB taxonomy): Bacteria > Bacillota > Bacilli > Bacillales > Bacillaceae > Bacillus. The sequence goes on along the minus strand of NZ_JAGGQB010000002.1, from coordinate 1,580 downwards.
GATAACAGGCCAAGAATCATAAACAAGCTGGCAAGTAAAACAGACTGCTTAAAGAACAATCCGATGTACATAATGATAAACCCAACGAAAACCAAACTTAACGCAAACGTTCTGATTCTATTAATTTTGCTGGAGTATTTCGCCATGTCCATCCCCCTCTGGTTTAACTATAGCATAAAGTGAATGGCATATTCTTCATGTTTTCGTAAGAAAAGGGAAGAATATATATGGAAGCCGGAAGGAAAATTGTTTATAATAGTGCAATGTGTTTAGAAAAAAGGACTTTCATGTTTTATCATAGAAATGTAGAAGCAAAAGCTAGTGAAACAATCGCATTGGAGGAATCGTAATGGACAATCTTCTCCGTCCAATTTACCAAGAAAGAGCAAGTCATCCCGATACGCTGGCCGTCCTTATGATTGAAAGAAGGAGCAAAGCATCATCCATCACTGATAACTTTGATGCGGTCATGCTCGTCATTGTCAAACAGGCTGAAGAGCCGCTTTTTATAAAACATTATGAATTGGAACACAAAACAGCCTCTTTACATATTGTAACGGAAGCCTTGCTGCAGGAATGGATTTTGCTCGGCACGAATAGAAGAATCATAGATTGGATCATAAACGGAAAGGTGCTGTTTGACCGTAACGAATATATTGCGGAGCTTATTGACCGGCTTAATACATTTCCATTTGCCGAACGTAAATTAAAAATCGGAATGGAATACGGCAAGCTGATCAGAAGATATGTGGAAGGAAAAGCTTTCTTTGAAGCCAATCACTTTCTTGATGCATACTATGCGGTTGTTCACGCGCTGCACCATTTGGCCCGCATAGAAGTGATTGACAGAGGTTTTTATCCTGAAACCACAGTGTGGAATCAGGTCCGTCATATCGAGCCGCAAGTATACAAGTTATATTCCGAACTTGTAGAGAGCCGTGAAAGTTTGGAGAAAAGACTCGAATTATTATTCTTGGCAAATGATTTTCTGATTCATTCGAAAGCAGAGATCGGTTCGGCCCACCTCTATCAAGTAATGAAAGAAAAAGAAATGTGGCAGTTTGGAGAACTGCTTCAGCATCCCGATCTTCTTCATTTCACCCAAGACCTCGGTGTCATGCTCGATTACCTGACAGAAAAGGGCTTGATTGAAGTTTGTCAAATAGATACCAAAGGGCAAGAGGTTTATCATCGTGGATATTCTTTTAAAAAAGATGTTGACGCTGAATCATAACCATGTTATATTATTAAACGTCGCTGATGCGCTTTAACAAAAAGCACACGGCGGCGGAGAAATAAAAAGAAAAAAACGTTTGACACTAGTTTGTCAAAATGTTATAATGAGAAAGTCGCCTCAAGATGAGACGGAAATGATCTTTGAAAACTAAACAAGACAAAACGTACCTGTTAATTCAAAGTTTTAAATAAATCGCACAGCGATGTGCGTAGTCAGTCAAACTGACGAGAAAAGCAGGAAAGGAACGCATGTTAAGTTCATCACGTCATGTGACGACACATGCATGATCCGCATCCTGCACACCCTCGGAGAGTTTGATCCTGGCTCAGGACGAACGCTGGCG
>NZ_JAGGQB010000023.1 GCF_018613535.1 Bacillus sp. ISL-51 | reverse complement strand
TGTCACGCAGGAGGTCGCGGGTTCGAGTCCCGTCCGGACCGCCATTTATATTCAAGGCTCGGTAGCTCAGTTGGTAGAGCAACGGACTGAAAATCCGTGTGTCGGCGGTTCGATTCCGTCCCGAGCCACCTTTTTAATTCAATATATGTTTTGGCGGTTGTGGCGAAGTGGTTAACGCACCAGATTGTGGCTCTGGCATTCGTGGGTTCGATTCCCATCAATCGCCCCAAACAAACATGCGGGTGTAGTTTAGTGGTAAAACCTCAGCCTTCCAAGCTGATGTCGTGGGTTCGATTCCCATCACCCGCTCCATTTTTGTGTTGTCATGGGCCTGTAGCTCAGCTGGTTAGAGCGCACGCCTGATAAGCGTGAGGTCGGTGGTTCGAGTCCACTCAGGCCCACCATGACTTTTCTTCCACAGTAGCTCAGTGGTAGAGCTATCGGCTGTTAACCGATCGGTCGCAGGTTCGAATCCTGCCTGTGGAGCCATATGGAGAAGTACTCAAGTGGCTGAAGAGGCGCCCCTGCTAAGGGTGTAGGTCGCGTAAGCGGCGCGAGGGTTCAAATCCCTCCTTCTCCGCCATAAGGCCCGTTGGTCAAGCGGTTAAGACACCGCCCTTTCACGGCGGTAACACGGGTTCGAATCCCGTACGGGTCATTTTAAAACCCTTGCATAGAAATGCAAGGGTTTTTTTATTTGCTCAGAAAGCGTGGCTTTGTTATTAATTCATAAGGAATCCGAAGACAGGATGCAGCCTTGCTGTATTTACCGGCAGAGATCATAATAATCAATGTCGTATCGCGACGAGCAGGCAATCAATTGATGCAGCGAGCAGGCTTTTTTGTGTGAAATGAAAAAAGCTGAAGCCTTGGTTCACGATGTAATTGAGGATCAGAATCACTCAGAAAACTTTGGCATACAATGGCTGCTGTAAGTGAAATAAGCGCAAATAAAACAGCCCATATGACTTGTTTTTACTTATTTGGGCGCCTGTTGATTCATAGGATTTAAGATGTAACATTCCATCGCCGGGGTCCGCCGTTAGGCTGCTGATAGAAGGCAGAAGCGGGATGAAAATTGTCTTCAATCAATCACTCGCAGACTGCAAGTGAAACTTATTGCCTTTTCTCGGGTTATACCGTTTTAATCCGGCAAATAAAATGTTTGTCTCCAACTCCGTATTTTTTGCGGTATTCATTTCTTATGTCTTTCCCGCGGGAGGTGAATGTAATTCACTTCATTTCTCATTTTCCTTTTAGGGAGAGCGGGATCTTCAATTGAAGGACAATTAAGTCGTAAGAGCTGAAGAAATAAGGGGATACCCCGTCAATCATTATTGGAATAGCGCCGCTAAGCATGGCCGGGGCCTATTTTTTTCATGCGAATTAAGGCCGGCTCACATTGATTTCTCTTATATAGCTGCGGTCCCTTTGACACAGTCTCCGACATACGTTAAGTCTCTGGATGTTTCCCGTCTTCCGTGTACATAAAGCGTTGTATTAAAGCCTATATGTATGAAAAAGACCCCGGAAAAAGCCGGGGCATTAATCAGCGTGCAGGTCGCCAAAAGTCGTCATGATTCCTTCTTCATCCAGTTCCTGCTCATATTTTTCATGTGCTTTGCTGGGATACACGGAAACGTTTTTTCCGGTAATATCTGTCGCGATAAAGTTTTCATAATCCTCGGCATATCCGATGTTTTCTTCTGAGTTCATCGTCATATCGCCGTAGCTGAGCGGCGGGTCTTCTAAATCCTGCGGCGTCTCCGAGTTTCCATACTCTTCGACATCCTGATAGGCGTCTTCACTGTCGTAGGCTGCCCGGATCGATTCATCATCATCGAATTCAAACTGTCCGAATGGCGTTTCTTCTTCGATCGGCCTATCTTTTGAGACGGCGTCTTGTGAGGAATATTCAGCAAGCGTCGTAGCGGTCGGCAGAGCTTCCAGTCTGTCGTAAGGAATTTCTTTGCCGCTGGCTTCGCATATGCCGTATGTGCCATTTTCGATTTTCTTCAGCGAGTAGTTGATGTCGTGAAGATGTTCGCGTTCATGTTCGAGAAGAGCGATATCTTTTTCACGCTCGTATAACTCTGTCGCCTCGTCACCGGGATGATTGTCATAGGAAGACAGTTCTCCGACCGAGTCATACGGAAATTCATCTGTTAATTGAAAATGGTCATTTTCTTTAAACCGGCTTAAAATATCGTGTTTTGCTTCTTCAAGTTCTTTTTTCAGATGCATGATCTGTTCGTTTGTAAGCAATATGATCGCCTCGTTTCTATGTGATGCTTACTGATAGTATGAACGTTTTTGGGCTGAAAAATGGTGGATAAAAATAGGTGTTTTTCCTTCTATGACTCAAGACATACAGCGATTGCCGCGAGTGGGGAAAATAATTTCAAGTTTGTTTCTTTATTCATTTGCTCAAAAAGGTTTATAATAAGAAATGCAGGCATTTTGTCGTGCAAATTCTGTGTGTTTGACACAATGTAACCACAGGTGTATTGTATTAAAAGCATTTAACGGATTATGGAGGAATGTCTCATGGTGACAACGGTGCAGCATACGTTCCGAAAGGAAGCAGTTCATGCATTATATAAAACCAAACAAGTCAACCATGCTGTCTTATTGAGCTATTCAAGACGTATTGCGTCTTTGGACCCTCTATCATTTTTCAATTACGGAGCAAAAAAATATAAAGGCAAGCGATTTTTTTGGTCAGAACCCGGTAGTGAATTAACAATAGTCGGTCTCGGCACAGAAGCGGTGTTCCAGTCGGAGGAAAAAAATGAAAAACGGTACCACGACGTTTTTGAACAATGGGAGCGCTTTAAAAAGACGGCTTTTCATATTCATGAGGAAGAACAGGCGCAGCACTCTGCGATAGGTCCTGTCTTATTCGGCGGTTTTTCGTTTAATCCTTCTGAGGAAAGAGGAGATGAGTGGAATGGATTTGAAGAAGGGCTTTTCTTTATTCCTTCACTCATGCTTACGAAAACAGCTGACGGTGCTTTTCTAACCGTCAATCAATGGGCCGGTGAGGCGGATCAGGCAGAAGATGTGCTCGAACGTCTGAAATCCTTTTCGGAAGCTTTTACGGTTTCTTCTTTGTCGTATGAAGATTATCCGGAATTAACGAAGGCGGAAGAACTTGATGTGGAGAACTGGCTTGAAGCCATTAAAACAGCAACAAATGAAATGAAAGAGAATCAATATGATAAAGTTGTGCTGGCGCGGGAAGTGCTCTTGTCGTATGACGGGCCGATCCCGATTGAAAGCGTGCTGAATAAGCTTTTGACGGATCAAACGACAAGCTATATCTTTGCCTCTGAGCAGGGAAATAAATGCTTTATCGGCGCTTCACCGGAACGTCTTATTAAAAAAGACGGCAAAAACGTGATGTCATCCTGCCTTGCAGGCTCGATCAAACGAGGGAAAGATGAACAAGAAGATGTGCGTTTAGGACGGGAATTGCTGCATGATGAAAAAAATCTCATGGAGCATGATTTTGTGGTCAAAATGATACACGATGCTTTTTTGTCGAGCTGTCATGAGGTAGAAAAGCCGTCAGGCCCGCAATTATATAAGACAAAAAACGTTCAGCATCTTTATACGCCGATCGTCGGCCGTCTCAAAACGTCAGCTTCGCTTTTTGATTTAATTGAAAAGCTTCATCCTACACCGGCATTGGGAGGCGCTCCTCAACAGAAAGCCGTTGAGGTCATTGCTGAGCTTGAGCCGATGACACGCGGATGGTATGCAGCTCCTATTGGCTGGATTGACAGCAGAGAAAACGGAGAATTTGCGGTAGCGATCCGCTCGGGACTGATCGAAGGCAATGAAGCGCGGCTGTTTGCAGGATGCGGCATTGTTGAAGATTCCGACCCGCAATCAGAATATGAAGAAACACAAATTAAACTAAAGCCGATGATCTCTGCTTTAGGAGGTGAAAGGCTTTGACAAACCCGATTACCCATTATATCGGAAGTTTTATTGATGAATTTGCTCTTTCAGGTGTAACCGATGCGGTCGTTTGTCCTGGATCGAGGTCTACTCCGCTGGCCGTGTTGGCTGCGGCTCACCCGGATATCAATGTTCATATTCAGATTGACGAACGATCCGCCGGTTTTTTCGCACTCGGTTTGGCAAAAGCCCGGCAGCGCCCGGTCATGCTGATTTGTACGTCGGGTACGGCTGCGGCGAACTTTTATCCGGCTGTTATTGAAGCGCATTATTCACGAGTGCCGCTTATCGTGCTGACCGCTGACCGTCCTCATGAATTACGTGAAGTAGGGGCGCCTCAAGCGATTAACCAGCATTTTCTGTTCGGTAACTTTGTTAAGTTTTTCACAGACTCGGCTCTTCCCGAGGAACAGCCGCAGATGCTGAGTTACGTCCGGACATTGGCCGGCCGCGCTGCCAGTGAAGCGGGCAAGCGTCCGATGGGGCCTGTTCATATCAATGTTCCGCTCAGAGAGCCGTTAATGCCGGATCTCTCCGCGCAGCCTTTTGAAAGAATGAGAACGGGACGCCACGTATCTGTGAAAACAGGCATTCAGTCTGTCGATAAAGAGTCTCTGCGTGATGTTACCGAGCGCCTTGCCGGCGTTCAAAAAGGAATGATCGTCTGCGGAGAGATTCACAGCGACGACGAAAAACAGCATATTATCGCGCTTGCCGAGGCGCTTCAATATCCGATTTTGGCGGACCCGCTTTCAAATCTCCGAAACGGAAAACATGATAAGAGCATGATCATTGATGCCTATGATTCTTTCTTGAAAGATGAAGAGCTGAAAGAGGTCTTGCGTCCTGACGCTGTCATCCGTTTCGGGCCGATGCCGGTTTCTAAGCCGCTCTTTTTATGGCTGAGGGATGATCCTGCCATTGAGCAGTTCATTATTGATGAGGATGGCGGCTGGAGGGACCCTACTCAGGCCGGCGCACACATGATTCATTGCCATCCGTCAGTCTTTCTGGAAGCTGTCCGTTCCGCTGAAGGCGCAAAACGGCATTCGGACTGGCTGGAAAAATGGCAGTTTGTCAATGAGCGGTTCCGAAGTCATTTGCAAACCGCAAGTATGGATGATCTGTCATTTGAAGGAAATGTATATCGAGAGCTTCAGCATCTTGTTCCAGAAAACAGTTCACTTTTTGTCGGCAACAGTATGCCGATCCGTGACGTGGATACGTTTTTTGAAAAACAGGACCGTTCCTTCCGTATATATGCCAACCGCGGCGCAAACGGAATAGACGGGGTTGTTTCTTCGGCTATGGGGCTGTGTGAGGGGACGAAAGCCCCTGTAACGCTTGTAATCGGAGATTTATCGTTTTATCATGATTTAAACGGGCTGTTAGCGGCTAAGAAGCTTGGCATTCCGCTTACAGTCATTTTGATTAATAATGACGGCGGCGGGATTTTCTCATTTTTGCCGCAGGCTTCTGATAAAACACATTTTGAAGAGCTGTTCGGCACGCCGACAGGCCTTGATTTTCAGCATGCTGCCGCTCTTTACGGGGGCACGTATACATGCCCGGATTCATGGGAAGCCTTCAGAGCTGCATATGGTCCTCAGGCGGAAAAGCCCGGCCTTCACATTATCGAGCTGAAAACAGATCGCACATCAAGGGTTCAGTTCCATCGCGAGCTGTTGCAGTCCGCCGTGCGGGAAGTGAAAAAAGAATGGAAACTGTAAACATCAAAATGGCGGACGGAGTGTGCTATCGTGCTGCTGATAGCGGACATCATGCATCGGAAGCACTTGTATTTCTTCATGGATTCACAGGCAGCAAAGAATCCTGGATGTTTTTGCAGGACGCGTTTCCGGGTGAACGTTTGGTGATGATAGACTGCTTAGGGCACGGTGAATCAGAAGCGCCGTTACAAGCGGTAAGGTACAGCACGAACCGGCAAGTTTCAGACCTTGCCGCCATTTTTAATCAATTAAAACTTCACAAAGTGAAACTTATTGGTTATTCTATGGGGGGCAGGCTTGCGTATTCATTTGCGCAGGTGTTTCCTGACCGTGTGTCTGCTCTTGTTTTAGAAAGTTCGACTCCCGGCCTGGGCACGCTTCAGGAACGCAAAAACAGAATTCAGTCTGACCGGAAGCTTGCGGATTTTATTTTGCGGGACGGCATTGAATCATTTGTTGATTATTGGGAAAACATCCCTTTGTTTGCCACACAGCTTTCCCTTCCTGAAAGCGTGCGGAAGAACATCAGGTCAGGCAGATTGAAAAATAATCCGGCCGGACTTGCAGGCAGCTTACTCGGAATGGGGACTGGATCACAGCCTTCTTGGTGGGATGCATTAGATAACATCAAAGCGCCCGTTCTTCTGATATGCGGGGAATGGGATGAAAAATTTTGCGTTATTAATCAAAAGGTGCACAACCGGCTTCCATCGAGTAAAATAGAGGTTGTCAAACAGGCGGGCCATACGGTTCATGTGGAACAGCCGCGAATTTTTGGTAAGATAATAAGTGAGTTTTTATCCTCGGAACAAGCATAACTAAGATGCTGTTTCGGCAGCTCACATGTAAAAATTAAAGGAGGTCATATATATGGCTGCAGAATGGAAAAGCGAACGTCAGTACGATGAAATATTGTACGAGACGTATAACGGCATTGCAAAAATAACAATTAATCGTCCGGAGGTACATAACGCATTCACTCCTAAAACGGTGTCTGAAATGATTGACGCATTTGCTTACGCGCGTGATGATTCCAACATCGGTGTTATCGTGCTTGCGGGTGCGGGAGATAAGGCGTTTTGTTCAGGCGGAGACCAAAAAGTGCGCGGTCACGGCGGATATGTCGGTGACGATCAGATCCCTCGTCTGAATGTGCTTGATCTTCAGCGTTTGATCCGTGTCATTCCTAAGCCGGTTGTGGCAATGGTATCTGGTTATGCCATCGGCGGAGGCCATGTGCTTCATATCGTATGTGATTTGACGATTGCTGCGGATAACGCGATTTTCGGACAAACAGGCCCGAAAGTAGGAAGCTTTGATGCCGGTTACGGTTCTGGATACCTTGCGCGTATCGTCGGACATAAAAAAGCACGTGAAATCTGGTATCTGTGCCGTCAATACAATGCACAGGAAGCACTCGACATGGGACTTGTCAATACAGTTGTTCCGTTAGAGCAGCTTGAGGAAGAAACCATCAAATGGTGTGAGGAAATGCTTGAGAAAAGCCCGACCGCACTTCGTTTCCTTAAAGCGGCGTTTAACGCAGATACAGACGGACTTGCCGGAATTCAGCAATTTGCGGGAGACGCAACGCTTCTTTATTACACGACAGACGAAGCGAAAGAAGGCCGCGATTCCTTTAAAGAAAAACGCAGTCCCGATTTCGGTCAATTCCCTCGTTTTCCGTGATCAGATGACACCTCGAAACAGCTTGAGCCATTCTGGTCCAAGCTGTTTTCTTTTCAAAATCAGTACTTTTACCTCGGAGATGATAACATGCTGACAGAACAGCCTAATTGGCTCATTCAAAGGACGCAGCTCACACCAGAGAGAACGGCTCTCATATTTGAAAACCAAAGTTTCACATTCAGAGAATTATATGAAGCTTCTAAACAAATGGCGGCGCGGCTTTCCGCATGCTGCTCGCTGAGAAAAGGCGACCGTGTTGCGATTTTGCTTTCTAACCGCGCGGAGATGGTCTTTGCCGTACATGCCTGCTTTTTATTGGGCGCTGAAGCGGTGCTGTTAAATACGAAGCTGTCAAAACAAGAAAGACTGTTTCAGCTTGAAGATTCGAAGGCGGTGCTGTTACTGACGGATTCCGGTTTTTGCCGCCGGGAATACGACTCTGTGATTGCGACGGCCGACGTGGACGAGCTTCAAGCGGCTGAGGCGGAAGACATTGAAGTTGAGGCTTATATGAAGCTTGATGATACGGCGACTTTAATGTACACGTCAGGAACGACAGGGAGGCCGAAGGGGGTTCAGCAAACGTTCGGAAACCATTATTCAAGCGCTGTATCTTCAGCTTTGAATCTGGGGGTCACAGAGCGGGACCGCTGGCTGATTGCGCTGCCTCTGTTTCATATCAGCGGGCTGTCCGCGCTGTTTAAATCGGTCATTTACGGCATGCCTGTTGTGCTTCATCAAAAATTTTCCGTCAGTGATGTACTGGACAGCATCAGCCGCCACCGGGTTACGATCATATCTGCGGTGCAGACGATGCTTTCCGGTCTGCTGTCGGAGACGGATCACTGTCCTGAATCTCTCAGATGCATCCTGCTTGGCGGAGGACCTGCACCGCTTCCGCTCCTTGAAGAGTGCCGCCAGAAACAATTTCCGGTGTTTCAATCATACGGCCTGACTGAAACCTGCTCACAGATCGTCACGCTTTCTCCTGAATTCAGTATGGAAAAGCTCGGCTCGGCAGGAAAGCCGCTGTTTTCATGTGAGATTTCGATTGAAAAAGACGGCAACAAGTGTGCGCCGTTTGAACACGGTGAAATTACGGTCAAAGGGCCGAATGTGATGAAAGGTTACTATAACCGTGATGAAGCCAATCGAGCGGCTTTTGAAAACGGCTGGTTTAAGACGGGAGATCTTGGCTATTTAGATGAAGACGGGTTTTTGTTTGTGCTGGACAGACGTTCTGATCTCATTATTTCGGGCGGAGAAAACATTTACCCCGCTGAAGTCGAGGCAGTGCTGCTTGCACATCCCGCAGTTGCTGAAGCGGGTGTTTCGGGAGCTGAAGATCCAAAGTGGGGAAGGGTCCCGCACGCATTTCTCGTGTTAACCTCTCCGGTCAGTTCGGACGAGCTGGCCGCCTTTTGCCGTGAACGGCTTGCAAAATATAAAATTCCGGCTAAGTTTTTCTCAGCGGAAGAGCTGCCGCGAAACGCGTCAAATAAATTGATGAGACACCGGCTGAATGATCTTCGTAAAGGAGAGCTGTCATGATTAAGATAGAAAAAATCACCCTTTATCATGTAAGTATGAGGCTGAAAAAACCGTTTAAAACAAGTATCGAAACGCTTCAAGACCGGAAGTTTTTGATTCTTGAGGCTATAGATGAATCCGGTGAGGCCGGCTGGGGGGAAGTATCCGCGTTTTCTTCTCCCTGGTATACAGAAGAAACAATTCAAACGTGCGCGCATATGCTTAAGGATTTCTTTATCCCCAATATAGTGGGGCGTGAGTTTTCCCATCCGTCTGAGGTGCCGGACAGCCTCGTGCGTTTTAAGGGAAACCGTATGGCAAAGGCCGGGCTGGAATCTGCCGTGTGGGATATATACGCAAAGAAAAAAGGTATTTCTCTTGCTGAAGCCCTCGGCGGCAAAAGGGATAAAGTTCCCGCCGGCGTCGTAGTGGGGCTCGCTCCGATTAAAGATATGCTTCGGGAAATTGAGCAATATGTAAAAGAGGGTTATCAAAGAATAAAAATAAAAATTCAGCCGGGCCGGGATATTGATTTAGTGAAAGCCATACGCAGCCGTTTTCCGAACGTGCCGCTGATGGCGGACGCAAATTCGGCGTATGAACTGAAAGACATCAGCAGGCTGAAGGAATTGGATGAATTTCATTTAATGATGATAGAGCAGCCGCTTCAGGCAGATGACATTGTCGATCACCGCCACCTGCAAAAGCATTTGAGAACGGCCATATGCCTTGATGAGAGCATTTGCTCGGCGGATGACGCAAGACGGGCAATTGAGCTTGGAAGCTGTAAAATAATTAACATTAAGCCGGCACGTGTCGGCGGCCTGACGGAGGCGCTTAAAATTCACGACTTGTGCAGAGAGCATCAAATGCCGGTATGGTGCGGGGGAATGTTTGAGACGGGCATTTCCCGGGCGCAGAGCGCGGCGCTTGCCTCGCTGCCCCAATTTACGATACCGGGCGACATTTCGTCATCCTCCCGATACTGGGAAGAGGATATCGTAACCCCTGATATTCGTATTGACGAGGGTTTTATTTCTGTTCCGAACGGGCCTGGTTTGGGTGTGGAAGTCAATCAAGAGGTTATGAGAAAATATGTTACCCAAATGGATGTTTTCACAACAAACAGCTGATAAAATGAAATTTTAGTAAGTTGAGCGCATGGCGTGCCGCTGTTATATTGAAATTGTTCACATTTTATCCCCTTCTCGTTTGAACCGGCTATCAGCCGGTTTTTTTATTTAGCAGACACTTGACAAATGTGGGTGCGTACGATATTGCACAAAGGAAACTGATGGCAGGTGTCTTTTTTCTGCTGGCGTTTCTGTTTTCGCCTTCACAGGTGCTGATCTCTAAAAGGCTTGCGGCAGGCAAAGTAAAAAGAGCTGTATGAAAACAGCTCTTCTCTTTTTTTACAAATCTTGAGGTTTAAAGGTTTTGCAATCCGTTTCTTCACTTTTTTCAGCTGTATCGCCCGTATGGCTGACAACATAAATCGCGTCAGCTGTACATTTGTTTCCTTGATCCCAATATGAACAGTTGTTAACTTCGCACAGAATTTTTTGTTTCATTGTAAAACTCTCCCTCCAAGATAAAAGGTACGCCTTTAGTATAGCCAGCCTTACATGTGCTATTCTTCTTGGCGGATATAACGTTTATCTTTCATGAATAACTTCCAAAAGAAATAAAATCCCGGAAATAAGACGATGAAAGCAACGATATAAGTCATGAACAGCGCCCTGAACGTTGCAGGCTCTGTAAAGCCGGACATGATGGTGATATCTGGATAGATCATATAAGGGAGATGTGCCCGCCCGTATGCATAGCTTGCCAAGAAATATTGAACCGCAATCGCTATCATGGCGATTCTCGGCTTGCCGAGGTTTTGTCCGAAACGTTTATTCGGCAAAAACAGAGCAACACCCGCAATAATAAATGTAATGACAGAAAGAATCAGCCACGTCACATCCTTCATCATCCCGGCATAAAGCCAGCCGGCTTCAGTGCGTAAAGTCAGCATAATGAAAATCGCAAAAAGAAGAGACAGAGGCCCTGTTATTAACGCGCTCCGCCTGTAAACGCGGTATGCGTGCTCCTCTTCCGCCACATTGGAAAAATCGGCCAAAAGCAGCGAAGATAAAAATAAAGTAGTTAAGATGGCAAAGCCGATAAAAGCATAAGCGTTCAGGCTCGTGAACACACTGACCAAATTCAGATGATACACTCCGCCCGCTTTTTCGATAAAACCGCCATGTGTCACCGGAAGCACAAGAATAAGCACTGCCGGTATGATAAAGCCAGAGATTCCGGAAATATATCTCATGATTTTTCTTTCTTTCGCCGTGTTGGAAAAGACGAGAAAACCGCTTCGGATGGCTAAAAGCAGCAAAATGATACTCCCCGGAATTAATAAAACGGTTCCCAGCACGAAAGTCGCCCCCGGAAAGAAGCTGAAAAGGGCGACAACGATCGCGACGATAAAGACATTGGTCACTTCCCATGTCGGCGACAAATAACGGTTGGCGATGTTTGTCGCTTTTGTTTGTTCTTTATTTAAATAAATCATGGACCAAAAACCGGCTCCGAAGTCCATCGTCGCCATGACCGCGTAGATAAACACGAAACCCCATACGATTGAAATCGCGATGAGAGCATCCATAGTAATGTCCATTTCTATTCAGCCCTTTCTATTGTTAAGATTCTGCCGCTTTTACATCCTCCTCGACAGGATGCTTGCGGAAATAATAAAGCAGCACATAAATGACTGCCGCAGCCAAAATGGCATAAACAACCGTAAACAGAATAAACAGAACGCCGATTGAACCCGTTGTCGTTACAACATCCGATGTTTTCAGCAGGTGGTAAATGACCCACGGCTGCCTGCCCGTACAAGCGAATATCCATCCGAACTCGATCCCGATTAAACTAAGCGGGCCGGCGGTTAAAAATAAAATCAGCAGCCACTTCGGAAAGCTGTCTTTTTTTAAGATCTTTCTCCAAACGATGCCGATGACAGAGTACAGAATCAGCACCATGCCGATTCCGACCATTCCGTTAAACAGCGTATGGATAAATAAAGGCGGCCATTCGTCTTTCGGAAATGCATTTAATCCTTTTACGACGGTGTCAAAACTGTTCGCCGCTAAAAAGCTTAAAGCCCACGGCACTTCTATCGCCCATTTCACCTTTTCTTCTTTTGCATCCGTAAAACCGCCGATCGCAAGCGGGGCATGTGATCTTGTTTCAAATAATCCTTCAGCGCCCGCAAGCTTTTCCGGCTGGTATTGGTAAAGAAGCTGGGCTGATTCGTGTCCGTTTAAAGAAGCGGCAATCGAAAAAATGCCGCCGATCGTTAAAGCAAGCAGCAGCGCTTTCCGGTGAAAACGATAAACCTGTTCCTGCTTTCTCGTTCTCAGCATTTTATAAGCCGCTACTGACGCGACAATAAACGCGCCTGTCATAAAAGCGGTCAGAACGACATGGCCTGCGGTGGTAAAAAAACTCGGATTGAAAAACGCAGCCCACGGTTCAACGTCCGTTATTTTGCCGTTCAAAATTTTAAATCCGGCCGGCGTTCCTTCAAAGGCGTGGACATTTGTAATTAAAACGGCAGATGCCGCAGCGCCGATTAAAACAAAAACAACGGCGATGATACGCATGGCCGGAGTCAGCCGGTCAGCAGCATATACATAAATGGACATAAACAGCGCCTCAATAAAAAACGCGTAGATTTCAATCTGAAACGGAAGCGACATGACTCTGCCGATGACTTCCATAAATCCAGGCCATAACAGGGCGAGCTGTGTTCCTGCAATCGTCCCGGTCGGAATCGCCACACCGAGCAAAACGGCCTGCGCTTTCGTCCACCTTTTCGCCATAATGGCATAGTGCGGGTCTTTTGTTTTTTGATAAATCAATTCAGCCATTAAAATCATAAGAGGCAAACCTACCCCTAAAGTCGCGAAAATAATATGAAAGCCCATAGTTGTCCCGAACAGGCTTCTGGCTAACACTAAATCATCCACGATCATAAACCGCCTTTCTGAATTACCGTTTTATGTAATGTGGTTATATTATTTGCCGAGTCATTTAGATTATTCTTCTTATTCCAGAAATGAACAGGGTTTAGAAATCAAAGGATCGGGGCATATATGATTGACAAGGGGCCTGTAGAAGGTGTAGAATAAAACGTAATTATTACGATTTAAGAAAGGGAGATCAGCTATGAAAAAAGACATCCATCCGAATAACCATCGAGTGATTTTTCAAGATGTAAACAGCGGCTACCGTTTTTTAAGCCGTTCAACTAGAACATCTGAGGAAACCGCCCAGTGGGAAGACGGAAACACATACCCGGTGATTAAAGTAGAGGTCAGCTCGGATACGCATCCATTTTATACGGGCCGGCAAAAATTCAACGAAAAAGGCGGAAGAGTGGAACAGTTTAACAAAAGATACAATATGGGAAAATGAGACAAGCCCCGGCGGTTTGTCTTTTTTATTGAACAGCCTGTTACTTTTTCATCAAGTGCCGGGGGTGACGAAAAGCCGTGATCTGTGTTATATTGTGTATAAAAAATGCAGAAAGGAAACACCAAGATGAGTCTACTAAACGATATCCTGCAATTTAATGAGCAGTTCATTGAAAAGAAAGATTATGAAAAATATCAAACCTCTAAATTCCCTGATAAAAAGATGGCGATTTTGTCTTGTATGGACACCCGTCTCGTGGAATTGCTGCCGCATGCGATGAACATGCGAAACGGTGATGTGAAAATTATTAAAAGTGCTGGCGCGCTCGTTTCCCACCCATTCGGGAGCATTATGCGGAGCCTGTTGGTCGCCGTTTACGAGTTAAACGCAGATGAAGTCTGCGTTATCGGCCACCATGATTGCGGAATGAGTAAAATTAACAGCGAGGATATGCTCGATAAAATCGTTGAGCGGGGCATCCCGAAAGAGCGGATTGACATGCTGAAAAACTCAGGCGTCGACCTTGACCAGTGGCTGAAAAGCTTTGATTCTGTAGAAGCAAGCGTCACTGACAGTGTAAACGTCATTAAAAATCATCCGCTTTTCCCTGATAATGTGCCGGTGCATGGTCTTGTGATCGATCCGGAAACCGGAAAACTTGACCTCGTCATTGACGGCTATCAACACATGAACTAATTCTTTCGTTTTTTTTCAGGTACGGGATCAACGCCGCCCGGATGAAGCGGGTGACACTTCAAAATACGTTTAAGCGTCAGCCATCCTCCTTTTACCGCGCCGTGTGTCTTTATGGCTTCAATTCCGTATTGTGAACAAGTCGGATAAAAGCGGCATGACGGCGGCGTCAGAGGAGAAATGAATTTTTGATATCCGCGGATTATGGCGATAAATAAGGTTTTCATCGTAAAGCCCCTTTCTGATGCTAGTATAGAAAAAAAAATTCAGATTGAAAAGCTTCAGCCATAATTCTTATCGGAAAACTGTGTTATAATGGGTCCATATTCTAAAAAAAGGGAGTGCCATTATGCCTTCAGTAGAAAGTTTTGAGCTTGACCATAATGCGGTTGTGGCTCCGTATGTAAGACATTGCGGAGTGCATAAAGTCGGAACAGACGGCGTCGTGAATAAATTTGACATTCGTTTTTGTCAGCCGAACAAACAGGCGATGAAGCCGGATACGATTCATACGCTTGAGCACTTGCTTGCGTTTACGATTCGTTCGCATTCTGAGAAATACGATCACTTCGACATCATTGATATATCACCAATGGGCTGCCAAACAGGCTATTATCTCGTTGTCAGCGGCGAACCGACAGCAGAAGAAATTGTTGATTTGCTTGATGCGACGCTGAATGAAGCGATTGATATTACGGAAATTCCCGCAGCCAACGAAAAACAGTGCGGACAGGCGAAGCTTCACGATTTAGAAGGCGCCAAACGTCTCATGCGCTTCTGGCTTTCACAGGATAAAGAGGAATTGCTGAAAGTTTTCGGATAAAAAAGTAAGCCCTTTTGCTAATGCAAAAGGGCTTTTTTACATATTTCTAAAAAATGTCACAACTTTTGTGTAAGCGTTTGCTAAAATGGAAGTAAACACAAAGGGGTGATGGAATGAAACGGGCGGTATTGGCAGGAATGTGCGGTATGGTATTTCTTTTATCTTCTTGCGGAGGCGCTTCGGATAAAACTGCCTCCACTGATGAGCCTAAAGTGCTGGAGGTCAAGCTTACGGGACCGAAAACGGTAAAGCCGCATGAAAAAGCGGAATATCAGGCAGATGTTTTTTATGGGGATGAGCGCGTCACAGATGCGGACGAAGTCATGTTTGAAGTATGGAAAGAAGGAAAGAAAGGCAGCAGTAAGACAAGAAAGGCCAAGGAGGAAAAAGGGACGTATCATTTACGCACTGAATTCGAAGAAGAAGGCATATACACGATTCAATCCCACGTAACGGCAAAAAAACAGCACAACATGCCGACTCTTACAGTCCGTGTCGGGAATGCTGATGCTGCCGGTGATTCCTCCGGCCAAGAGAAAAAGACGCATCATCATTAATGTTTGTTTTTCTGTGAGAAGCGGTTTGGCGCGTTTTGCGGCGGATCAATCGTATGCTTTACGTTATAGGCCTTTACGGTCGACCAAATGGATAGCAACAGGACGGCAAGCACAATAACGATGCCGAAACTTAAAAGAAGCAGCATAATATCCCTCCTTTTTAACAAATGATAACATATTTTCCAGATGGATGATCAAGGGGCTGAAATTTTATGTTTTGGCAGACGATAAAAAGGGTATATCAATAGTAAACCATAAGGAGGAAGATAGGAATGTCAGAAAAATTACTGAATGCAGTCAATAAACAAGTCGCTAACTGGACGGTCATGTATGTGAAACTACATAATTATCATTGGTATGTAAAAGGGAAGGATTTCTTCACGCTGCACGAGAAATTTGAAGAGCTGTATAACGAAGCGGCTACTTATATTGATGACTTGGCAGAACGGCTTTTAGCATTAAACGGCAAGCCGATCGGCACAATGACTGAATCGCTGAAAACGGCGTCCATAAAAGAAGCGGAAGGCAATGAGAGCGCCGAGCAAATGGTGCAAAGCATTTATGATGATTTCTCCGTTATCGCAGAAGAGCTGAAAAGCGGCATGGATCTTGCCGATGAGGTCGGAGACGAAACAACGGGAGATATGCTGCTTGCGATTCACCAGAATATCGAAAAGCATAACTGGATGTTAAAAGCGTATTTAGGATAACGTAATGAAAGGACCGGGGCTTTAAAGCTTCCGGTTTTTTTATCTGTCTGCCCGCGGGAGGTGTTGTCCATTTTTCTGAAATATCCAGTCCGTTCCTCTTCTTTTTCATAGAATAAGGTAAGTCCGTTTCTGTGAAAGGATGTTGGAACAAGTGGGCAAAGACTTTGGCATCTTTTCGTTTTTTGCAGTTGTCGTGTCAGCAGCGGGTTTTTTCTTCGGCGGTTTTCAGTATCCGTTTCTTATTTTGTTATCGTTAATGGCAATTGAATATATCAGTACAAGCTTAAAGGATACCATTTTACATCAGTTGACCGCGAAAAAGCTTTTTGCGCGGCTGGTCAAAAAAATTGTGACCTTGGCATTAATCTCAGTTTGCCATTTTTTTGATCAGCTGCTCACTACTGAGGGTTCTATCCGTAATTTAGCTCTTATGTTTTATATCTTATACGAATCGGTGCAAATTGTGATTACGGCAAGTTCGCTTGGTATTCCGGTTCCGCAAATGCTCGTCGATCTTTTGGACGCCTTGAAAAATAAATTCAAGCGCAAACCGTAACTTTTGCCGCGCCGGAGGCCATACTAGGGTATGATGGTTTTCCTCTGAATTTTTGATAAAGGGCTTCCGATCAAACGCAACTGTGGTATGATGTATGGAAGATACGAAGGAACGGATTAGAGGGATAAACATGTACGAGTTTAAAGACTATTATCAAAATACTGTTCAGCTCTCCTTTGAACACCAGCCTTTTTCGGACAGCCCGAAGCACGTGTGGGTCATTTGCCGCTACGGAGATAAGTGGCTTTTGACTGAGCATGAAGACCGGGGCTTTGAATTTCCGGGCGGAAAAGTGGAGCCGATGGAATGTGCCGAAGAAGCGGCGCTGCGCGAAGTAAAGGAAGAGACCGGCGCGGCGGTAAGACATCTTCAGTACGTCGGGCAGTATAAAGTGCTCGGCAAAGAAAAGATCATCGTTAAAAATATATACTTTGCCGATATCGAAAAGCTTGAAAAACAAGCCGATTACTTTGAGACGAAGGGCCCGGTGTTATTCAGCGAACTTCCGGACAATCTCCCGCGAAATAAAAAATTCAGCTTTATTATGAAAGATTCAGTGCTTCCGATCAGTTTGAAAAAGCTGAAACGGGACGGTTTATTTGAATAATGTAAAACCAAGACCCGGCGTCACCGCACGGGCCTTTTTTATATTCTGCCTTTCGTCCATTTTCTTTCTAACAGCTCTACCACCTGATACATCAGCGTCGCAAAAATTGCGATAATCAAAAGGCTTAAGAAAACGAGTGTGAAATTAAAGACCTGGAATCCGTAGATGATCATATAACCTAAACCTTTTTCGGAGACGAGAAACTCACCGACAATGACGCCGACCCATGATAACCCGACATTCACCTTTAGCGTTGAAATAATCGCAGGGGAGCACGCCGGCAAAATCACTTCTTTAAAAATGACACGTTTTTTTGCGCCGAATGTTTTCATCACCTTAATATAATTTTCATCCACTTCCTGAAATGCCGTAAACACGACGATCGTGGTGATAATGACACTGATCACGGCCCCCATGGCTACAATGCTTGTGAAACTCGGTCCGAGTGCGACGATCAGGATCGGTCCGAGCGCGACTTTCGGCATCGCATTTAAAATGACGAGGTACGGATCTAAAATCCGGGCGAGCCGGTTTGACCACCATAAAAGAGCGGCGAGGCAGGTGCCGAGCAGCGTTCCAAGCAAAAAGCCGAGAACGGTTTCTCCTAAGGTGATGCCGATATGCGCAGCGATTGATCCGTCTGCGATTTTTTGAACCAGAAGCTTCCAAACAGCAGAAGGCGAGCTGAAAATTAACGGATCAATCCAGTCTGCTTTGCTTGAGATCTCCCATCCGGCAAAAAAGATGACAAAGATGGCCGCCTGATACGCACGGATATGGCGTTTTTCTTTTTTATGTTTTTTCTTAAACTGCTGATGAAGCTGTTCAATACTCCCGCTGCTGTTTTTCAAGGGAATTCAGCTCCTTCCATATGGTTTGAAACAGCGGCTGGAAGGCCGGGGCCTGGCGCGCGTCAAACGGGTCTAATGCGGCTAATTCTTTAGGTACGTTGAATATTTGATGGATGGTGCCCGGCTGATTTGAAAATAAGTAGATGGTATCGCTCATCGCGATGGCTTCGCCAATATCGTGAGTCACAAGGACAGCTGTTTTTTGAAAGTCTTTTAACGTCCGGAACACAAGATTCTCAAGAGAGAGCTTCGTTTGGAAGTCAAGTGCGGAAAAGGGTTCATCAAGAAGTAAAAGGCTCGGATTCGACGCAAGAGTTCTGGCGAGGGCCGCCCGCTGCCGCATTCCGCCTGAAAGTTCTTTCGGATATTTCTTTTCGACGCCTATTAATCCAAGCTCAGGAAGGAGGCCGAGAACCTCCGTTCTTTTTTCCTCCGTTAATGTCTTGGAGATGCGTAACCCGAGCAGCACATTTTCCTCAATTGATTTCCAAGGAAATAAATAATCCTGCTGAAGCATATAGCCGATATGATGATCCTTATGATTCGGCACACTTCCTTCAATCAGCACCTGACCTTCTGCGGGAAGGATAAGGCCGGCAATAATCGATAAGAGCGTTGTTTTTCCGCACCCGCTCGGCCCGAGAAAGGAGATGAAGTCTCCTTTTTCAATCTGGAAATGTATATCCTTGACGGCGGTTGTTTTTTCTTTCAGCGAGAAATAAGTATGAGTTACATGATCTACATGTAAAAAAGACATAATGGTCCTCCTATTGTTCTGAGGTGACTTTTTTGGCGATTTTTGTGTTTACCAGTTTGCTGTATGGAATATGTTTAGGCAACTCCCCGGCTTCATCCATAATCGATTGGAGCTGTTCCCATTCGTCTTCTTGCAGAACAGGATTGGTTGAGAATGATTTTTGTTTCTTATAGCGGTTTATTGAAGTTTCAATAATGGCAGGATCGGTATCTGTAAAGTCTTTTTGAATTGTTTTTGCAATGTCTTTGGCCGAGTGGCTTTCCACCCATTGCTGAGCCTTATGAATGGCCCGCGTGAATTTTTCCGCCGTTTTTTCGTTGTTCTTTAAATAGCTTTCTTTTGCCATAAAGGTTGTGTAAGGCACTCGGCCGAAAGCTTCCCCGAAGGAGGCGACGATATGGCCGATGCCTTCCTTTTCAAACAGTGAGGCCGTCGGTTCAAACAGCTGCACATAATCGCCGGTTCCAGACGCGAATGCGTTTGATATATTGGCAAAATCAATGTTTTGAATGAGGTCAATATCTTTCTGCGGATCGATGTGATGTTTTTTCAGGGCGTACTCACCGGCCATTTGGGGCATGCCGCCTTTTCGCTGGCCGAGAAATGTCTTTCCTTTTACATCGTCCCATTTGAATTGCTGCACATCCTTTCTTGCAACGAGAAATGTGCCGTCTGTCTGTGTCAGCTGAGCAAAGTTAATGACAGGGTCCTTTGCTCCTTGTGCCTCTACATAAATTGATGTTTCAGAACCGACTAACGCGATGTCCGATCCGTTTGACAGCAGTGATGTCATCGTTTTGTCGCCGCCCCATGTCGTATTGACAGTGACAAGAAGCCCTTCTTTTTTAAAGAAGCCTTTTGCTTTAGCGACATACAAAGGTGTATAAAAGATGGAATGAGTGACTTCCGCCACTTTCACCTTTGTCAGACTTTCTTCCTGCTTGCAGGCCGGGAGCAAAAAAAGAAGAACAGCGCATATGACGAAGGCGCAGCCCGTTTTGAGCCATTTGTTCACGGTATAACCTCCTTGTGTTAAGCGTTAAAATAACCCTTTTTGCTTTACATATCGTATGATGGGTATAAAAAATGTGTGAGTGCCCATATTCAGGTTAGGAAAGAATAAAAAAACCGATAATGACAAGGAGGCTTATTCGTTTTGCTAGTTGAGAAGAGAAGATTTCCGTCTCCCAGTCGGCATGTCCGCCTCTATACGGTGAGTTATGTCTCTGAAGGATTGAAGGTGAAGGGACTGATGGCTGAGCCGGCTGAGCCAGGGGAGTATGACGGTTTTTTATATTTGCGAGGCGGCATTAAAAACGTCGGCATGGTCCGGCCGGGAAGAATCATTCAATTTGCATCGCAAGGCTTTGTCGTGTTTGCGCCTTTTTACAGAGGCAATCAGGGCGGCGAGGGCAACGAGGATTTTGCGGGAGAGGACAGAGAAGACGCGTTTTCCGCTTTCAGCCTGCTGCAAGAGCATCCGAGCGTAAGGAAAGGCAGAGTCCATATTTTCGGCTTTTCCCGCGGCGGGATTATGGGGCTTTTAACCGCGATTGAGATGGGGCGCCAAGCCGCTTCGTTCGTCTCATGGGGCGGCGTCAGCGATATGGTGCTTACGTATGAGGAGCGCAAGGACTTGCGGCGAATGATGAAGCGGGTGATTGGCGGCACGCCGAAAAAGGTGCCGGACGAATATAAACGCCGCTCACCGTTTGAAAAAGTAAACCGCGTCCATGCTCCCGTGCTGCTCATTCATGGCGAAGAGGACCAAAATGTATCAATTGAACATGCACGCATGATAGAAGAGAAGCTGAAAGAGGCGGGCAAGCTGGTGGAAACATGGTATTACAGCGGTTTTACGCATTATTTTCCTCCGCACGAAAACAGGCGCATTGTCCGGCAGCTTACCAAGTGGATGAAATCAAGGTAAGACCAATGATTTATGGTATGATAAAGAAAAAGAGAACGAAAGGGGATTTTCATTTTGGGAATGCCTGTTGAATTTAATACAATGATTGTGACAAAAGGCAACGAAAAACGGATAGAGGAAAATATCTTCATCCTTGAAAAAGAGGGCTACCGCGTATATCCTCTTGATATTCCGATGGACGTGCGCAAAACGAAAACAGGCGAGAAATCGGGTACGGGGGAAGTCCAAAAGCTTGAATGGGCGAACGGACGGACAAGCATTACATACAGGCTTACCTCGCTTTACACTACAAATTGAACAAAAGCCAAGGGCATTTGCGCCCTTGGCTTTTGTGGTTAAACGAGAGGTCCGCCCGTTTTTGCAATTGAGTCCGTATGCGAGAACTTTTTAAAGTTTTCCTTGAACTCGTGAGCGAGGAACAGCGCTTTTTCATTATAGGCTGTTTTATCGCTCCATGTGTTTTCAGGCTGAAGGACATGGTCGGGCACGCCTGGAACATGAACAGGGCTGTGCAGGCCGAAGATACTGTCTGTCACCATGTCTGTCTGATCCAGTTTGCCTTCAATCGCCGCTTTAACCATCGCTCTCGTGTAGGACAGCTTCATGCGCTCTCCCTCACCGTATCCTCCGCCGGTCCATCCTGTGTTGACGAGGAAGACCTGAACGCCGTGCTCATCGATTTTCTTCCCGAGCATTTCGGCATATACGTGGGCTGGAAGCGGAAGAAACGGAGAACCGAAGCATGTTGAGAAAGTCGTTTGCGGAGATGTCACTCCGCGCTCGGTTCCGGCAAGCTTACTGGTGTACCCGCTTAAGAAATGATACATCGCCTGTTCCTTCGTCAGTTTGCTGATCGGAGGCAGCACACCGAACGCGTCCGCCGTTAAAAAGACGATGGCTGACGGGTGCCCGGCGAGGCTTGGAGACACGATATTGCCGATCATTTCAATCGGATACGCCGCTCTTGTGTTTTCCGTGTAGAAGGGATTATCGTAATCCGCCTCATGCGTATTATCGTCAATCACAACATTTTCAAGCACTGAACCGAAGCGGATCGCGTTGAAAATCTGCGGTTCCTTCTCTTCACTCAAGTTAATACACTTAGCGTAGCAGCCGCCCTCGATGTTAAACACGCCGGAGTGTGACCAGCCGTGCTCGTCATCGCCGATCAATTTGCGGTTTGCATCTGCTGAGAGCGTCGTTTTTCCGGTGCCGGAAAGTCCGAAAAACAGGGCGACATCGCCTTTTTCCCCGACGTTGGCTGAGCAGTGCATCGGCAGGATATCCTGCGCGGGCAGCAGGAAGTTCATAATGGAGAATATCGATTTTTTCATTTCTCCGGCGTATTCCGTTCCGCCGATTAAAATGACGCGTTTTTCGAAAGAAACGATAATAAACGTTTCAGAATGTGTGCCGTCAGTTTCCGGGTCCGCTTTAAAATGCGGTGCGGAAAGAATGGTAAAGGGCTGAACCCCGGAGTCTCTTTCGTCTGTCTCAGGTCTGATAAACAGCTGGCGCGCGAACAGATTATGCCATGCAAACTCATTTACGACCGTAATCGGCAGTCTGTATTTTTCATCCGCACCTGCGAATCCCTCAAATACAAACAGTTCATCCCGCTGTTTTAAATAGCTGACGACTTTTGAATAAAGCCGTTCAAACGCTTCTTCGGAAATGGGCTGGTTTACCGGGCCCCAATCAATCTGATCTTCTGTGCTTTGTTCCCGGACGATAAATTTATCTTTAGGAGAACGGCCGGTGTATGCGCCGGTAGTTGCGCGGACGGCGCCCGTTGATGTTAATGTTCCTTCATTTCGGCTGATCACTTTTTCGGTAAGTCTTGGGGCGGATAAATTATGATGCACATTCGAACTTGCGAGTAACGCTTGTAAGTCTGCGGTTAAATCAACTAATTTCATAAAAACCTTCCTTTGCCGGTTTATTTGTGTTTCGCTGAATGTGAAATTAGTATAACACATATATAAAAATAGTCTATACTATTTATTATTTTTTGTTTGTGTTTTTCCATTGCTTTCTGAAATTAAGGCGCACAATCGCTTTAATTCATATTGACACCTTAAACACTTTTACGATAAGATATTTCATTGAGCGGATACTCTTATCCCGAGCTGGCGGAGGGACAGGCCCGATGAAGCCCAGCAACCGGTTTCTCTGTTAAAAAGCATGTGGAAACACTGTGAGAAACTAAGGTGCTAACCTGATGCAAGGTTCAATATTTTCCTTGAGCGATAAGAGTGAAAGGCACACAAACCAAACCCTTTCCTCGAGTGGAAAAGGTTTTTTTATTTCATAAAATATGCCAATTAACATTCTCTGATATAGTATGACATTGTATTAAGAGGGAGCGAGTTCCGTATCATATGAGAAGATCTTGGGATGGATCTTTTTTCAGGAGGAAAAAATTCATGAGTAAAAACCGTCGACTGTTTACATCTGAATCTGTTACAGAGGGGCATCCGGATAAAATCTGTGACCAAATTTCTGACAGCATTTTAGATGAAATTTTAAAAAATGACCCTAACGCGCGCGTAGCCTGCGAAACATCTGTAACGACAGGCTTAGTGCTGGTCAGCGGAGAGATTACAACATCAACATACGTTGACATTCCGAAAACGGTACGTGAAACGATTAAAGAAATCGGCTACACACGCGCAAAATACGGATTTGATGCGGAAACTTGCGCTGTTTTAACGTCAATTGACGAACAGTCAGCAGATATCGCGATGGGCGTTGACCAAGCGCTTGAAGCACGTGAAGGCACAATGAGCGATGCTGAAATCGATGCAATCGGAGCGGGAGACCAAGGCTTGATGTTCGGTTATGCATGTAATGAGACGAAAGAGCTTATGCCGCTTCCGATCTCACTGGCCCATAAATTGGCGCGCCGTTTAAGCGAAGTCCGCAAAGAAGACATTCTTCCGTACCTTCGCCCGGACGGTAAAACACAAGTAACAGTTGAATATGATGAAAACAACAAGCCGGTTCGCATCGATGCGATCGTCATTTCCACTCAGCACCACCCTGAAATTACGCTTGAGCAAATCCAGCGCAATCTGAAAGAGCACGTCATTAATCCGGTCGTGCCTGAGGAACTGATTGATGAAGAAACAAAATACTTCATTAACCCGACAGGACGCTTCGTTATCGGCGGACCTCAAGGTGACGCGGGGCTTACAGGCCGTAAAATCATCGTTGACACATACGGCGGCTATGCACGCCACGGCGGCGGCGCGTTCTCCGGTAAGGATGCGACGAAAGTAGACCGTTCTGCGGCATATGCAGCGAGATATGTAGCGAAAAACATTGTTGCAGCCGGACTTGCCGATTCATGTGAAGTGCAGCTTGCATACGCAATCGGCGTTGCGCAGCCTGTTTCCATTTCAATCAACACGTTTGATACCGGAAAAGCTTCTGAAGAAAAGCTGATTGAAGTCGTACGCAGCAACTTCGATCTGAGACCGGCCGGCATTATTAAAATGCTTGACCTGCGCCGCCCGATCTATAAGCAAACGGCTGCTTACGGCCACTTCGGACGTCATGATGTGGATCTTCCTTGGGAGCGCACTGACAAGGCGGAAACGCTTCGCAAAGAAGCACTAGGAGAATAAGTATATAGCCGCTTACTTAAGCGGCTTTCCCTTTTTGTAGATGCTGTCATGTTTATTTTTTTACATAACGTGAAACAAATGATTGAGCAAAGCGTCTATAAAAAGGGGGTCCAATTAGAAAATTACACTTATGGAGGCTATATTATGTGTGGATTTGTCGGTGTTTTTAATAAGCATCCATTAACTCAAACCGCAGATCAAGAAGAGCTAATCAAACAAATGAACCAAATGATCGTTCACCGCGGTCCTGACAGCGATGGGTATTATCATGATGAGCACGTTGGCTTCGGCTTCAGACGGCTCAGTATTATTGACGTAGAAAACGGCGGACAGCCTTTATCATATGAAGATGAAAAATATTGGATCATTTTTAACGGCGAAATTTATAACTATATTGAATTGAGAGAAGAGCTTGAAGCAAAGGGCTACACTTTCAATACAGATTCCGATACCGAAGTTCTGCTTGCGACATACCGCCATTATAAAGAAGAAGCTGCTTCAAAGCTTCGCGGAATGTTTGCGTTTCTGATTTGGAACAAAGCCGACCAAGTCATGTACGGCGCGAGAGACCCGTTCGGAATCAAACCGCTGTACTATACAACGATTCAAGACAAGGTGTATTTTGCTTCTGAAAGAAAAAGTTTAATGGCCGCTCAGAACGGAATTGACCTTGATACAGCTTCTTTACAGCAATACATGTCTTTCCAATTTGTTCCTGAACCGGGCACGCTTGACGCTGAAGTGAAAAAAGTGGAGCCGGGCAGCCAGTTTACGATCCGTCCGGAAGGCGACATTGCGTTTAAAACGTATTTCAAAGCGAACTTCAAGCCTGTTCAGTCAGATGAAGATAAGCTTGTTAAGGAAGTCAGAGACGCGATTTTTGACTCTGTGAAAGTTCATATGAGAAGTGACGTTCCTGTCGGCTCGTTTCTTTCCGGCGGTATCGACTCTTCTTTTATCGTCTCTGTGGCGAAAGAGTTTCACCCCAACCTGAAAACTTTTTCTGTCGGCTTTGAACAGCAGGGCTTCAGTGAAGTTGATGTAGCGAAGGAAACAGCCGCTGCGCTCGGTATCGAAAACATCAGCAAAGTCATTTCTCCTGAGGAGTATATGAACGAGCTTCCGAAAATCGTATGGCACTTTGATGATCCGCTTGCAGATCCTGCGGCGATTCCGTTGTATTTCGTTGCGAAAGAAGCGAAGAAGCATGTAACGGTTGCCTTATCCGGAGAGGGAGCGGATGAGTTATTCGGCGGTTATAACATTTACCGTGAGCCGCTGTCCCTTAAACCGTTTGAGCGCATCCCGTCCGGCCTGAAAAAAATGCTTCTTCATGTTGCAGCTGTCATGCCTGAAGGAATGAGAGGAAAAAGCCTCTTAGTCCGCGGCTGTACACCGCTTGAGGATCGTTATATCGGCAATGCAAAGATTTTTGAAGAGCCTGTGAAGAAACAGCTGCTGAAACATTATAATCCGCAGCTTTCATACCGTGATGTGACGAAGCCGTACTTTACGGAAAGCAGCACATACAGTGATATTAATAAAATGCAGTATGTCGACATTCATACGTGGATGCGCGGCGATATTTTGTTAAAGGCCGATAAAATGACGATGGCGAATTCATTAGAATTGCGTGTGCCGTTCCTTGATAAAGTCGTGTTTGATGTGGCTTCTAAAATTCCTGATGAACTGAAAACGAAAAACGGTACGACGAAGTATCTCTTGCGCAAAGCCGCTGAAGGGGTAGTGCCTGATCATGTGCTTAACCGCAAAAAACTCGGCTTCCCTGTGCCGATCCGCCATTGGCTGAAAAATGAAATGAACGAATGGGTGCGAAATATCATTCGTGAAAGTGAAACGGACGCTTACATTGAAAAGGACTACGTTCTTCAGCTTCTTGAAGACCATTGTGCCGACAGAGCGGACAACAGCCGTAAAATCTGGACAGTGCTGATCTTTATGATCTGGCACAGCATTAATGTAGAAAAACGTCTCGTCCCTGAAGAGCTGAATCACCAGCCGAAAGAAGTCATTTTCGTTTAATAAAGAAGGCTTTCGATATTTGTCGAGAGCCTTTTTTCTATAGGTTCTCTAATCCGTCTATTCCGCTTTGTTTTTGACAAAGTATTACACAATATTCAGAAAAGAGTTATAATAGGACTAATCGGGTGTCTGCCAGAAAGCGTTTTCTGGCTATTTCGTCTCGGTTTATGTTGTTTTCTGTCAAAATCAGGGGGGAGAGAGTTATGCAAAACAAAGGGAAAACGCTGCATCGCGGATTAGAGGAGAGGCATATTTCACTCATGTCTTTAGGTGCCGCGATAGGAGTCGGCTTGTTTCTCGGGTCAGCTTCTGCCATTAAGCTTGCCGGGCCGGGAATTTTAGCCGCTTACGCCTGCAGCGGGCTTATTATGTTTTTTATTATGCGGGCATTAGGGGAAATGGCGATTCAAAAGCCTGTAGCCGGATCTTTCAGCAGATATGCGCGGGATTATTTAGGACCTCTCGCCGGGTTTTTAACGGGCTGGAACTATTGGTTTTTATGGGTCGTAACCTGTATGGCGGAAATCACGGCGGTCGGCATTTATATGGGCTACTGGTTTCCGGACGTGCCGGCATGGATTTGGGCGCTTGCGGCGCTTGTCATTATGACGGCTGTCAACTTTTTGGCGGTTAAAGCATACGGTGAGCTTGAATTTTGGTTTGCGCTCATCAAGGTCGCTGCGATTCTGTCTATGATCGCGATCGGTTTAGTCATGATCGTGTTCGGACTCGGTAACGGAGGCGCGGCATTGGGCATCAGTAATTTGTGGAGTCACGGCGGCTTTTTCCCGAACGGGATAAAAGGGGTGCTGCTGTCACTTCAGATGGTCATGTTTGCTTATCTCGGTATTGAATTAATCGGTGTAACAGCCGGTGAAGTCAAAAACCCGGAAAAATCATTGGCGAGAGCCATTGATACTGTCTTTTGGCGCATTCTCATTTTTTATGTCGGTGCTTTGTTTGTTATTATGTCTATTTACCCTTGGCAGGAAATCGGTTCAGGAGGAAGCCCGTTTGTTCTTACGTTTGAAAAAGTGGGAATTCCCGCAGCAGCCGGCATTATTAATTTTGTCGTTTTGACGGCGGCTCTCTCTTCCTGCAACAGCGGGATTTTCAGCACGGGACGCATGCTTTTTAATCTTGCGGAACAAAATGAAGCTCCCAAAGCTTACGGAACGGTCACAAAAGGCGGCGTGCCGGGAAAAGCGGTGTTGGTTTCGGCAGGCGCATTATGCATCGGAGTCATTTTAAACTACGTGGTGCCGGCGAAAGTATTTACGTGGGTGACAAGCATTGCGACGTTCGGAGCGATTTGGACGTGGGCGATTATTTTGCTTTCCCAATTGAAATACCGTAAAAGTTTACAGCCGGAAGAGCGCAAAAAACTGAAATATAAAATGCCTTTATATCCTTTTTCCTCATACATCTCACTGGCATTTCTCGCTTTTGTGGTTGTGCTGATGGCTTATAACGCGGAGACAAGAGTCGCCGTCATTATCGGCCCTATCTGGTTTTGTATCCTATTAGCGGTGTACTACGGGAAAGGCTTCCATAAAAGAAAACATGTGAGTCTGGAAAGCGGACAAACAATCGCCGAAAAAGCATAAAGAAAGAGCCCTCTTGAACGGGCTCTTTTTTCATAGGATCTCGGTGATCGGGGAAGAATAAAACAAATTCCTGAACATTTTGTTTCTGTTTTTCCGCACAATCATCAAAACGCAAATGGTTTTCGCTTAAATAATATTTTGAAAAATGGTACAGTAGTAAAACAAAGCTTTTCTTTTTATTTCTCTTGAAGTGTTTTATAATATCGGCCTTTTTCAACATATTCCGTTCTGATTCTTTCCATATCCTGTATGTCTTCTTCCGTCAGCCGGCGAATGACCTTTGCGGGCCGGCCGAACGCAAGACAGCCGGGCGGAATGGTTTTGCCCGGAGGAACGAGGCTTCCGGCGCCGATAAATGCGCCTTCACCGATTTCAGCTCCATCAAGTATGACGGAGCCCATACCGATTAAAGCATTCTTTCTGATGATGGAACTGTGCAGTGTAACCTGATGCCCGATTGTTGCGTCATCTTCTATAAGAAGCGGGCGGCCCGGACTTTGATGAAGGCAGCTTAAGTCTTGGATATTGACTCTTTTTCCGATTCTTGTCGGCGCTACATCTCCCCGAATGACTGCCGAGAACCAAATGCTTGATTGTTCTCCGATCACAACGTCGCCGGTAATGACGGCGTTATCCGCGATAAATGCTTCAGGGTGGATGTCCGGCGTAAATTGTTTATAAGGGTAGATTATCATTCTCATCCTTCTTTCTTTAATAAATATCGTAAGAGGTGAACAGCATGTGGACTTGGAAAGCAGACAGTCCTGTCGGTACGATTGTCATTATCCACGGGGCAAGCGAATACCACGGGCGGTATAAATGGTTAATTGAAATGTGGAGATCTTCCGGTTATAACGTTGTGATCGGCGATTTGCCCGGTCAGGGAACATCCACCCGCGCCAGGGGGCATATTCGCTCTTTCCAAGAATACATTGATGAAGTAGATATATGGATTGATCAAGCGAGAACGCTTGAAGAGCCTGTTTTTCTTTTGGGCCACAGCATGGGCGGGCTAATTGCGATAGAATGGTTTAAACAGCAGAGAAATCCCCGCATTACGGCACTTATTTTATCATCACCTTGTCTGGGGCTGCAAATTAAAGTAAATAAAGTGCTTGATTTCGCGTCAAAAGGACTGAATGTCCTCGCGCCCTCCCTCAGAGTGGATTCCGGATTATCACCGGATATGGCGACACGGAATGCGGAAATGATCGAAGCGGATATAAACGACTCTTTATATGTCACAAAGGTATCTGTAAGATGGTACAGAGAGCTTTTAAAAACCATTGACGCCGCTATGGTGCCGACCGATGCTTTTTTAAAGGTGCCGCTTCTTCTCATGCAGGGCGGCGATGATAAAATTGTCGATAAAATCAAGGTCCGCAAATGGTTTTCCGGCGTGGCTTCCCATAATAAGTCTTACAGAGAGTGGGAAGGGCTTTATCATGAAATTTTTAATGAACCTGAAAGAGACGATGTTTTTAAGGCAGCAAAGGCCTTTACAGATCAGTATATTTGAATTCGTTGGGGGTGCATGTGTTGACAGTACCGGAACATCCTTTTAATCTAATGGCAAAAGTGTATCGGGAGATTTTTCCGCTCGTCCATCAGGAACTGGACATGTGGCGGGCAAAATCAGAAACCATTAAAAATACCGAGCTGCAGCAGCAGGCAGCCGCAAGTATCCGGGATAAATCATTTCATTGTGAAGGCGGCGGCATTTTGGCCCTGCTGTCGGGTGAACAAAAGCAGAAATGTGTGCAATTTATCATTGCGTACCAGACGATCAGCGACTATTTGGACAATCTGTGCGACCGCAGCACCTCGCTTGATCCCGAGGATTTCCGCATGCTTCATCTTTCAATGCGTGATGCACTGACAGTCGGCGCTGATGTGCAGCCGTACTATCAATACAGAGAAGAGCAGGATGACGGCGGGTATCTGCACGAGCTGGTCAGAACATGCCAGCGCGTCCTCGGCTCCATTAAACATTACGACATCATTAAACCTTACTTGCTTGAACTGTGCGGCTATTACTGCGACCTTCAGGTTCATAAGCATGTCGTGGAGCATGAACGTGTTCCGAGGCTTAAAAAGTGGTTTGAGCAGTATCAATCACAGCTGCCGGAAATGGAATGGTATGAATTTTCCGCTTGTGCCGGTTCAACGTTAGGCATTTTCTGTTTGGTCGCATATTCTTTCCAGACTGATTTTGACGAACATACCGCTGAGAAAATCCGCAGCAGCTATTTTCCGTACATACAAGGGCTTCACATTTTGCTCGATTATTTAATTGATCAGGAAGAGGATTTGCTTGAAGGGGACCTGAACTTCTGTACGTATTACGAGTCTCATGAAGAAATGATGCAGAGGCTGAAGCATTTTATAGAAAAAGCGGATGAACATTTACAGGGCATTCCGCATGAGAATTTTCACCGGCTGATTAACAGGGGGCTGCTCGGCGTCTATTTATCAGACGATAAAGTCGCGAGTCAGAAAGAGATGGGCCGACTTGCCAGAAAGCTGATCAGAGCAAGCGGAAAAACGTCTTTTTTCTTTTATATTAACGGGAGAGCCTACCGCAAATTTCAGAAGATGGCTTGGACGAAAAGCTCATAATTACTGAACTGCGCCATTCACTTCTGTCAAACGGCAATTGAATGGTGCAGTTTTTTATTTTTTTGGTCAGGCTCAAGGGTATCCTGCTTACACAAAAAAGATGTTGAAAGAAAATAAAAAAGAGACGCGCAGGAATTACGCTGTCTCTTTTTTTAATGGCTTCTTTTTTGCCATAAAGAACAATACAAATTTGCCAATAATCCCAATGATGAACAATGAAGCGAACCACCAATAATATGTTTTTGCAAATTCAAATCCTAAATGCCTTAATAAAATGATCACAAACATCATATATGGAACAATTGAAAAGACGAAGCGAAGAATATTCAAACTGCTGCTCCTCCCAGATGAAAAAATTGGTTTATCGTTTTTTTGATGAAGTATAGCGAGGATCACCATTAAATAAATAGGTGTCATCCATGAATCAATTCCGGCGCCATTCTAATGAACTCCGCTTTGTAAGAGTACAGAGGAAGATAAATGGCTTTTGGGATAGTTCATAAGTGGAAAATGAAACTGCCTGATAGTGAGAATACGGCGGAGAATCATTTTTTCAATCAACTGAAGCTGCTTCTTTTTTGATATAAATTCATGTTAATATATTTCTTTGAAAAGTAAACATGATTAACCAAAAAAGATGGTAGAGAATAGTGAAATACTTCTTAAAATGTGTAAAAAAAAGGATTAACCCTGTATATAACAGAGGCCAATCCTCAAAAATCAGCTTATTTGTTTTGAGCTTTTTTTTCAATAGCAATTATAAACGGAGGATCGTTCCGCTGATTGAGAAAGCCGTAGCTTAACACGCGGGCTTTCTGCTGATCAAGATTTTGGCAGTACTCCATAAGTGCGTTTTTTTCTGCCTTGCCTTCAGGGTGTCCGTGATATACAACGAGTACAATCAGCCCGTTTTCTTTCAGCAGCTCAAGGAGCTGTTCAATTGCCGGAATTGTGGAATGTCCGTTTGTTGTAATGCTTTTATCACCGCCGGGCAGATAGCCGAGATTAAAAACCGCCGCCGCTACCTTGCCGCGTGCTTCCTCCGGCAAGGATTCCTTGATTTGATCATGGCTTTTATGATGCAACGTGACACGCTTCCCGAATGTTTCTCCGAGCCGTTCCTTCGTTTTAGCAAGAGCGTCTGCTTGAATGTCAAACGCGTGAACATGTCCCGTTTCACCGACAAGGTCCGCTAAAAAATACGTATCATGCCCGTTGCCCATCGTCGCGTCAACTGCGATATCTCCTTTTTGTGCGGCAGACTTCAGCAATTCTTTGCTGAAAGGAAGGATGTGCATTAACGTCATAGAGCGGATTCCTCCCCGATTCTCCGGAAGAGCTTGCCTTGATAGCTTTCCCGCTTTTCAAGCTCTTTTTGAATCGCGCCTAATACTTCCCACTTATTGACGCTCCACATCGGACCTACCATTAATTCAATCGGCCCGTCTCCTGTAATGCGGTGGACGATCATTTCCGGGGGAATAATTTCAAGCTGATCGCAGACTAGCTGGACATACTCATCCTGAGAGAGAAATTCAAGCTTGCCTTTTTCATATTGCTTCACCATCGGCGTACCTTTTAATAAGTGAAGAAGATGGATTTTAATGCCTTGGACATCTAAATCGGCTACCGCTTTTGCCGTTTCCATCATCATATCCCTGTTTTCGAGCGGAAGCCCGTTAATAATATGGGAGCAGACACGGATGCCGTGTTTTCTTAATTTATTGACACCCTCAACGTAACAGTCGAAATCATGGGCGCGGTTGATTAAAAGGGCCGTCCGCTCATGAACCGTCTGCAGTCCGAGCTCGACCCACAAATATGTGCGTTCATTCAGTTCGGCTAAATATTCCACGACATCATCGGGCAGGCAGTCGGGACGGGTTGCGATCGACATCCCGACAACGCCGTCAAGTTTCAGCACGGATTCAAACTTTTCGCGGAGCTCCTCGACAGGGGCATGCGTATTGGTGAAGGCTTGGAAATAAGCGATATATTTGCCGTCCTTCCATTTTTCGTGCATACGGTTTTTAATATCGTGAAATTGCGTTAATAAGTCATCGGCCCGGTTGCCGGCGAAATCACCGGAGCCCGCCGCGCTGCAAAATGTACAGCCGCCATGGGCGACCGTGCCGTCCCGGTTCGGGCAGTCAAAGCCGCCGTCAAGCGCTACTTTAAACACTTTATGGCCGAAATGCTCCCGCAAGTGATAATTTAATGTATGATACCGTTTTTCCGTATTTGAATAAGGAAAAGGGTTGTTCTCATTCAATGTTCAAAAAGCCTCCTCACATCAGATGCATCCTAAAATTGTAGCATGAATGATGGGGGTTCACAATGCGGAAAGCGATACGCGATTGTTATGATGCGAGGTTTTTCATTTTTATTATTGCTGAATAGGGAGAGTGTAATTCCTGACCTTAATTCTCAGGTCATGGTCATCAATTGGTTTCTTTTCCTGTAACATTCATGACTTAATCATTTGCTGTACGCTCAAACTAAGCTTGATTTTCCATTCACTTAGGAGGGGTTTCTTTGGCAACAAGACAATCAGTAGATGAACATCTCCAAAGAAGCGAACAGGCATATGAATTTGCGAATGAGCAATTTATGACCGCTTCAAAACAAGAGCATTATAATGATAATGAGTACAGCGAAGCGCAGATGATGCTTGAAAACGCGGTGAATGAATTAAACAAGCTGTCATTATCAGCGAATGATCAGCAAAGAGAACAGCTTTATCGTATGAGATTACAGCTGCAAACCTTGCAAAACAATATGATATTGCAGCGTAATTTCGATTATTAACAAGCAGCCCTTTAGGGATTGAAGCTTGCCGGAATCCCGGCAGGCTTTTTTTGCGGTTTTTTTAAAAAAGAATTGACAATTTACTGGTGTGTCTATATTGTATTAGGTGTACTACTTGACATAATACACAGCAAACACTATATATACTGAATTTACATATTAATCCCGAACAGAAGAAAGGAGAGCTTTCATGAAGACCAAAAGACCTGTAAAGCAAGATATGCCTCTCATAATTGCAGCTTCGGTTCTGGCCAGCAGTCTGTTTATCATTCTTGTCATGATCGGGTTCCAGTGGCAAAACATTTAAATCTATAAAGAGCAGCTCGTATAGAAAGAAGGGAAGTAAATGATTCAAATCGACCCGAGAAGCTCAACTCCGATTTACGAACAAATCATACAGCAGATGAAAGAGCTTTGTTTAAAAGGGATTATGAAGCCTGGAGATAAACTTCCTTCTGTCAGGGAATTGGCCACGATTATTATCGCTAATCCCAATACTGTCAGCAAAGCGTACAAGGAGCTTGAACGCGAAGGAATGATTGAAACGCTGAGAGGAAGAGGAACGTATATATCGGAGGACGCAAAAACGACATTGGTTGAAGGGAAGATGACGATGATAAAAGAGCAACTGAAACAGCTCATCATCGATGCCCATTACGCGGGAGTTGAGCTGGAGAAGCTGCAGGAATGGATAAAGGAAATCAGCGCTGATGTGAAAGAAGGGAAAGATCATGATTGAATTGCGCAATCTCTCAAAAACGATTGACGGAAAAGAAGTGCTCAAAGATATCTCACTCACCGTTGGAAAGGGAGAAATCTTCGGGCTGCTCGGCAGAAACGGATCAGGAAAAACAACGATGCTCCGGCTCATTCAGCAAATATTGCTGCCGGATAAAGGTACGGTCTTATTTGATAATGTAGAAATAAAACGTCACCCGAAGGTAAAGCAGAATATCATTTACATGCCTGTTGAAAACCCTTTTTATGACAAGTATACGTATAAGCAGCTTGTCGCCATCTTGAGCAGAATCTATCCAAGCTTTGATGTGACTTATGCCAATGAGCTGATGAACAGGTATGACATTCCGGAAACGAAGAAATACCGCGAACTGTCAACAGGACTGAAGAAACAGCTGGCGCTCGTCCTTGCCTTCGCTTCCCGCCCCGCATTGATTCTGCTGGACGAACCGACGGACGGAATTGACGCCGTAATGCGCCATGACGTGCTTCAGCTCATGGTGGACGAGGTGGCAGAGCGGGATACAAGCATTCTGATTACCTCACACCGTTTAGAGGATATTGAACGACTGTGCAACCGGATCGGATTTTTGGAAGGGAATCAACTGACAAATGTGATGGACTTGGATGATATGAAAGAAGAATATATCAAGATTCAAATGGCGTTTGAAACGGATGTCAACTTGAAGATCAGAAAACAAAATATACCGATTCTCGATTCGGCGGGTGTGTTTTACACAGTGCTGATCCCGAAAAATGATGAGGACAAAAAGAAATTTCTGAAAGAGCTGAATCCGAAAGTGTGGAACGAGCTGCCTGTGAATTTAGAGGAGGTCTTCATCGCGAAATTTGGGGGGAACCGGAGATGGTAGCCCGGGGACTGTTATATCGTGAGTGGAAACAGAATCAGGTCGTACTGATTTTGGTCAGTATCTTTTTAGCAGCAGTTAATCCGTTTTCGGTTTTAAATACTTATTTAACCTATAAAGGCTGTCTAAGTGATCCGGGGGAAAATTATTGCGTTTTTCATGTGAATTCATTTGATAACGGAATGCTCATTATGAATTGGGTTGCCGGTCTTATGCTGGCGGTCTGTTTATTCGGATTGGAGCGTACAAAGGGAACGATGGATTCACTGCTGAGTCTGCCTTATACACGCGGGCAGGTGTTTCAAACTAAATTTTTGCTCGGCGGAGCGGTCATTGTCGGTTTCCAAGCGGTCGGTTATGGGCTGGCCGAGCTTTTGATCATTTTGCTGAAGCCTGAGCGTGTATACTATTTTCACCATCTCAGTGTCGGCGAAATCGTTGTGAGTGTTTTGGCTTTCGCATTGGTTGCAAGCGCGGGTACTTTAACGGGGAATACGTTCGGGCAGCTGTTAACGGCGTTTACCGTGTCGGTAGCGCCATACTTGATCATTTCTTTGCCGCTGGCAAATGCGGAAGTCGTTTTAGGGATTAATATATATGAATTATTGCCGTCTGTGGATGCTTATTTAAATGTAAATCGTTCTTTTCAATATATTAATCCGATTATGTATGCTAATACAGATTGGATCACTGCGAGTAACTATATCTTAATCATTCCGGCAGCAATGAGCATTTTGTTTTATGTCATTGGATATATGTGTTTTGTCAGACAGCCGCTTGAACGAAACGGACGCTTTTTCCTGTGGAAAAAACTTGACCGTCCTGTTCAAATCTTCGTGATTATCATCGGCATTCTCGGTTTTGGTTTGGCGGGATACTCGACGGGCCAGACGATGACTGGGTACGTTGTCGGAATGTTGATCGGTGGAGCGGTCGGCTTTTTGGTCAGTTATTTTGTGATTTATAAAAAAACAAAACATGTGTAAGAAAGGAGGACAGGAATGATACCGCGGGGACTATTGTACACAGAATGGAAGAAAAATCAGTGGCTGTTTTTATGTTGCGGTATTTTTTTGATAGCGGCAAACCCTTTATTGGTTTATAACAACTACTTAACATATCAAGGATGTTTGAATCATCAAGCTCTGCAAGATTGTGAATTCACCGTGAGTTATACGAATGGGTCGCTTCTTTCCTTCAGTTGGGTTGCAGGTGTCGTCTTTGCTGTCTGCTTATTAGGCTTGGAACGGACAAAGGGAACGATGGACGCCCTGTTAAGCATGCCTTACAGCAGAAGCCAAATCTACCAGACTAAATTCTGGCTCGGCGGCGCAGTCATTGTTGTTTCTCAGGCGATAGGCTATGGAGCGGCGTCATTGCTGATTTCTCTGCTGAAACCGA
The DNA here is from genome assembly GCF_018613535.1 of Bacillus sp. ISL-51. Taxonomy (GTDB): domain Bacteria; phylum Bacillota; class Bacilli; order Bacillales; family Bacillaceae; genus Bacillus. The sequence goes on along the minus strand of NZ_JAGGQB010000023.1, from coordinate 15,869 downwards.
GCCATACGTACGATTTTAATCATTTTTCAATCGGAATGATTGTCATCAGTTTTATGGCCTACGCTCTGTTAATGGCATCAGGAGCATTAACGGGACACATATTCGCTCAGCTGTTGACGGCGTTTACCGTAACGGTTCTGCCCTTTTTACTCATCGGTCTGCCGGCCGCGAATTTGGAGGTCGTTTTCGATTTTAGTTTGGGAAATCAATTTTCTTTCATCAGCAGCTATACCAATTCTCGTCTTTTTATATTTGTAACCCCAATTGGATATGTGTTTAACGACTGGATCAGAGAGAGACATCTAATCTTATTCATTCCGGCAGTGATGAGCTTCGTTTTTTATCTGATCGGTTACGTCAGCTTTCTGAAACATCCGAATGAACGGAACGGCAGATTCTTTCTATGGAGAAAATTGGACCGCCCGGTCCAGATCTTGGTGATCGCGTTTGCGGTTATGGGCTTTGGAGTTTTCGGATGTGGGGTCACAAACACGATGTTCGGGTATTTAGCCGGCGTTATCATCGGTGCGGTTATCGGGTTTTTCATCAGTTATTTTACGATTTACAGACGGTCAAAGCATATGTAGATCTGTTTGAAAATGAGAAGTCTGGGGGGAAGGCAAGGTGCCGATTAGCGGTTTACTATATAAAGAATGGAAGCAGCGACAGACGCTGCTGCTTCTTACAGCGGGGTTCTTATCTATCTTAGGTCCTTTGGCAATTATAAATGAGTATTTTCACTATAAGGATTGTGTGAGTGCATTTCATCAATATCCAGGTTCAGTTTGTACATTCAGCATTGATTACAGCAATCGGAATTTGATTGGGCTGCATTTCATTCCCCCGGTTATTATGGGGCTTTTTCTGACAAGAGCAGGCCGGGCTGAAAAAATGTTTACATTGAGTCTTCCGTATTCGAGAAGCCGGATATTTCATACTAAGTTTTTCTTGGGGGCAGCCGTGTTAGCCGGCTCACAGCTTGTCTCTTACGGGTTATCTGACATATTGTTTCTTATGCTTAAACCTGACGCAGTACATGATTTTCACTCTTTCAGCGCAGGGATGCTGGTCATCAGCTTGATGATTTATGCATTAGTGACAGCTGCCGGCACGATAACGGGCAATTTGGCAGCACAGCTAATCACAGCGTTCATGGTCTCCGTCTTTCCAATCGTGGTCTTGACCATTTACCTGTTAAACGCTGAGTTCCTTTTTGGCAAGCAGGCTGTGCAGGATATTGATTACCCTTGGAGCGGGTTTCTGATTTATTTAATGCCTGCCGCTTACATTCATACATCATGGATTTATTACATGAAACATGCATTGATTACATCCGCATTAATGGGATTTTGTTTCTATCTTTTCGGCTATGTGAATTTCCTGAAAATGCCGAGTGAACGAAGCGGACATCTTATCTTGAGCAAACATACAGAACGCATCATTCAAGTGCTCGTCATGGTGATCAGTATGTTGGGAAGTGCGGGTGTATGCGGATATGCTTATAACGGTTCATATACCGGTTACATATTCGGTATGCTCATCGGCGGAGTCATAGGCTTTTTGATCAGTTATTTCTTCATCTATAAAAAAACAAAGCTTATATAAGAGGAGTGGTGTAAATGATAGATGTACAGCATATCGATCATTCATTTAAAATCGGCAGAAAAGGACGAGAAAATGAGGTTCCGGTGTTAAAGGATGTTTCTTTGACTGTTGAGAAGGGGGAAATCGCCTGCATTGTCGGGCGGAGCGGGTCCGGAAAGTCGACGCTTTTGAATTTGATTTCCGGCTACATATCACCGACGAAAGGCCGAATCGTTATTGACGGCACTGATGTGACAGATTTCAGTGAAAAAGAATGGGCGCAGTTCCGCCTCGGCCATTTCGGATTTATTTTTCAAAGCTTTCAGCTCATTCCGAGTTTAACAACCTATGAAAATATTGAAATGCCGCTTGCGCTGAAGGGCGTTAAGCCGTCCGAGCGCAAACAGAAAGTCGCGGATATGCTGAAACGGGTCGGGCTTGAGAATCATGCCAATCATTATCCGAACGAGCTGTCAGGCGGCCAGCAGCAGCGTGTCAGTATTGCGAGGGCGCTGATTTTAAATCCGTCGATTATTTTAGCCGACGAACCGACGGGAAGCTTAGATTCAGAAACGGAGCTCGAAGTGCTTGCGTTAATTCAGCAGCTGAACCGGGAGCGCGGGATTACATTTGTCATCATCACGCATGACGATGAAGTCGCTTCGATCGCGCATTCAAAATTCCTGCTGCATGACGGTGTATTAAAAGGGGGCGTTACTGTTGAGATTTAAGGATCAGGTTCACTTTATCAGAAGAAATATGAAGAAAAACCGTCTGCGTGTTTTCATGACGGTGCTTGCTACGACGATGGCGTGCGCATTTTTGGTTGTGCTGTCCTCGGTGGGATTCGGAATACAAAAAACGATTACAGATATCACCATGAGCCAGCAGATCGTAACCGAAATCAGCGTGCTCGGCCAAGAGAACGGCAAACCGATAAAAAAATCAGACTTAGAAAAATATCAGCATGTCAAGTCTGTCGTTGAAAGAACCCAAGTGAATGAACCGAATAAAGCGTCCTTGGATAGCAGGACAAACGAAGATTCAACGATTGTGTTAACGAATATGAAAGACGAAGTAAAAGCCAACATGGAGCTTGATCAGGGAAGTGTAGCCAAATCAGAAAATGAAATTGTGGTCGGCTATGATTTCGCGAAGAACTTATGGACGAAAAAAGAGGCGGATGCCTACAACAAAGAATTACAGGATCATCAAGATGACGCGTCAGATGTGAAAAAGCCAAAAGGCTATACGAAGGATTTGCTGAATAAAACCATACAGCTGAGCATCTCTAAAACGAACAAAGATACAGGAGATGCGGAGGAAACAAAAACGTACGACTTTAAAATTGTCGGGATTACAAAAAAACCGTCTCAAGATTGGATGGAAGACACAAATATTTTTATCAGTGATCAATTCAAAAAGGATTTTTCGAAATTCTTAGATTTTAAAGGCGGAAATGTTCAAAAAAGCACAAAAGTCTATGCTGACAAATTTGATAATGTTGACCAATTAACGAATGACCTGAGTGATGACGGTTATCAAGTCATGTCAGTCACAACCGAGCTTCAAGGCGTCAACACATTTTTCCTTGTCTTTAAAATCGGCTTGATCTTTGTCGGATGCATTGCCGTGATTATTTCTGCGATCGGGATTTTCAACACGATGACAATGGCCGTTACAGAAAGAACGCAGGAAATCGGGATTATGAAAGCAATCGGCGCAAGCCCGACCATTATCCGCAGAATGTTTTTGATGGAAAGCGCGTATATCGGGATTTTAGGGTCTGTGATCGGCATTATTATTTCTTACGGAGTGAGTTTTGCCGTCAATCTGGCTGTGCCGGTTATTTTGAAAGCGGTGGGGGGAAAGACCGGAGCTGAAGATCTTCATTATACCTTCTCTTATATCCCGCTCAGCCTCGTTGTGATCGCAGTTGTCATTTGTGCGGGAGTTGCGGTCCTCTCCGGTATGAATCCGGCCCGGAAAGCGACAAAAACAAATGTCTTAACCGCGTTAAGAAGAGAGCTTTAAAGGAAAAAAGCCGGCTGGACATCAGCCGGTTTTTCCTCTATCTATCAGAAAAGGGCGGATACAATGTTTAACATTTTGTTAATAGAAGATGATAAAACTTTGTTTCACGAAATAAAAGAGCGTTTAACGGGATGGTCATTTGCCGTTCACGGTATAAATGATTTCAGCCGGGTCATCCGGGAGTTTTCGGAGATCAAACCTGATCTTGTAATTATTGATGTGCAGCTGCCGAAATTTGACGGCTTTCATTGGTGCAGAATGATCCGCTCTCAATCGAACGTGCCGATTCTTTTTTTATCTTCGCGTGATCATCCCGCAGATATGGTGATGTCAATGCAGCTCGGAGCGGATGATTTTATTCAGAAGCCTTTTCATTTTGACGTCTTGATTGCTAAAATACAAGCCGTGTTCCGGCGGGTGTATCAATACAATGCAGAACCGGCGCTCATCAAAAGATGGTGCGGGGCTGCAATTGATGCTGAAACAAATATCGTCAGCCATGAAAACGGTTCAGTTGAGCTGACTAAAAATGAAATGCTGATTTTAAAGCTGTTAGCGGAACAAAAAAATAAAATCGTCAGCCGTGAAGATCTGATCAGAAGCTTATGGAATGATGAACGCTTCGTCAGCGACAATACGTTAACGGTCAACGTCAACCGCCTGCGGAAAAAGCTTGATCAGTTAGGCATCGGGAAAATGATTGAAACAAAAGTCGGCCAAGGCTACATCGCAAAGGAAGATGACGGGCGCTATGATTAAGACATTTCTTTTGGAGAGAAAAAGCTGGATTATGATGTTTTTCATTCAGCAGCTCGTCATTCTGTTTGTTGCATATATTGATCCGTCAATTCCGTTTTTTTCGGTTTTGTATTTTATCTATTTATCACTTCTCGCATTTCTCGTTTTTCTCGTGTTTCGCTTCCGCAAAGAGACCGCGTTTTATAAAAGCTTAAAAGAGTGGGAGACCAATCTTGACGTGTCTTATCTTAAAGAGCCGGACAGCCCGTTTGAGTCGGTCATCGAGGAAAGCATTGAAGGCCAGACGCGGCAATTAAGAGAAAGCTCGCTTGCACTGCGGTCAGAGCTGGAACGCGAAAAGGACGAGCTGATGTCTTGGATTCATGAAGTCAAAACACCATTAACGGCGATGCACCTTATGATCGAGCGCCTTGATGAACAGCCGTTAAAGGCTCCTTTAATGTATGAATGGCTGCGGATTCACCTTCTCCTAGACCAGCAGCTGCATCAGAAGCGTATTTCCTTTATAGAAAATGATTTATCGTTTCAAAGCATTCAGCTTCAACCGCTGCTTTTTAAGGAGATTAAAGCCTTACAATCCTGGTGCATTCAAAAAGGCATCGGCTTTGACATTCAGCTTGAGGCGGAAGAGGTTCTCAGTGATGCAAAATGGCTTTCTTTTATCATCAGACAGCTTTTAAGCAATGCGGTCAAATACAGTGAAGCAGATGACATTACTGTGAAAAGTTATGAAAAAAACGGGCAGGTGTACATGGAGATCAAAGACCGCGGCATCGGGATCGCTCCGCAGGATATCACCCGTATTTTTGAAAAAGGGTTTACGTCGACGGGAAAGCGGCACGATCATGCGTCAACAGGCATGGGGCTGTATTTGGCTGAAAAAGCTGCGGCTCCGCTCTTGATCCGCATCAGCGTTCGCTCAGAGCCGGAAAGCGGCACGGTTTTCACTTTGGCTTTTCCGAAGAGGAACGATGCCGTCAAAATGATCAGCATGTGACAAAAGTGTCACATGCTTTTCTTTTTTGTTCGCTCAATCAAACGAAAAAAACGTGTCCTGCTTTTATAATAAAAGTATCTAATTTAAAGGAGAATCGTAACGTGATGATTTTAGAAGCCGGCAACATTCAAAAAAGCTACGGAAGTAAGCTGAATAAACAAGAGGTGTTAAAAGGAATCGATCTTCAGATTCGTAAAGGAGAATTTGTCAGCATTATGGGGCCGTCAGGATCGGGTAAAACAACCCTGCTTAATGTGCTCTCCTCCATTGATAAAGTGAGCGCGGGATCGATTAAACTGAATCAGACAGAGATCACCGCAATGAAAGAAAAGCAGCTCGCCGAATTCAGAAAACGGCACCTCGGGTTTATATTTCAGGATTACAATCTATTAGATACGCTGACAGTGAAAGAAAACATTCTGCTTCCGATATCCATTACGAAAATGTCTAAAAAAGATGCCAATCAAAAATTTGCAGAGGCGGCAGAGGAGCTTGGCATTTATGAATTGAAAGATAAGTATCCAAGTGAGATTTCAGGCGGACAAAAGCAGCGGACATCAGCCGCGAGAGCCTTTATCCACGAGCCGAGCATTATTTTCGCCGATGAACCGACCGGAGCGCTTGATTCCAAGGCAGCATCTGATTTGTTAAATAAGCTCAGCCGTCTTAATCAAAAACGGAATGCCACGATCGTTATGGTGACGCACGATCCGGTTGCTGCCAGCTATTCCGGACGGGTGATTTTCATTAAGGACGGCCGCATTTATACGCAGCTGAATAAAGGCGGACAGGACAGGCGGGACTTTTTCGAGGATATTATGAAAACGCAAGGCGTGTTAGGCGGGGTTCAGCATGAACATTAATCATTTGATCTTCCAGAATTTGAAAAAGAACATCAAAAACTATTATCTTTATGTCTTTGCTTTAGTTTTTAGCGCGGCCCTTTATTTTGCGTTTGTCACAATGCAGTACGACCCGGCTCTTGATGAAATGAAAAGCTCTATCAAAGGAGCGGCAGCGATTCGGGCGGCGTCGATCCTGCTTGTGGCGATCGTGTCTGTTTTTCTTTTATACGCCAACACGATTTTTATTAAACGGCGCAGCAAGGAAATCGGTTTATTCCAATTGATCGGAATGACGAAAATGAGGATTTTCCGCATTCTCAGCGCGGAGAATTTCATTTTGTATTTTACTTCCATATGGATCGGGATTTTTGTCGGTTTTTCCTTTTCTAAATTATGCATGATGATTTTGTTTCACACAGTCGGTGTAAAAGCCTCTGTCTCACTGTTTTTTTCAAGCAAGGCGCTTGTTCAGACCCTTGTCGTTTTCGGTGTGATTTATGTTCTGATTATGATCATGAATTACCTGTTTATCAAACGGCAAAGCATTCTGTCGTTATTTAAGGCGGCATCATCCTCTGAACAAAAGATGACATCGCTCTCTTGGTTCCAGATGGTGATCGGCATGATTGGGATTGCGTGCATTATCGCAGGGTATGCCGTGTCCTCCAAATTATTCGGCGGCAGCTTTACGTCAATGAATGAACTGTTTTTAGCGATGGTATTTATTCTTGGATCAGTTATAATCGGAACCTACCTTTTTTATAAAGGCTCAGTCAGCTTTCTGGCAAACCTTATCCGGAAATCAAAGGGCGGTTATTTGAATGTAAGTGAAGTGCTTTCGCTGTCTTCCATTATGTTCCGGATGAAGTCCAACGCCGTTTTGCTGACGATTATTACAACCCTCTCGGCGCTTTCGATCGGTTTATTGTCATTAAGCTACATCTCGTATTATTCTGCGGAAAAATCAGCCGAGCAAAATGTAGCGGCGGATTTTGCGATGAACAATCAAAAGGAGGCGGATTCATTTACTGCTTTATTGCGTGAGAACGGGATTCAATATCACATGAAAAAAATAAAGACGATTCAAGCCGATGCCAATGTGAAGCACATTATAAACGGCGATATGAGTAATTTTAAACAAGACCCCTCACACATGGCCTTGCCGATCGTAAGTGAAAAGGACGCAGAAGGGGTATCTCTTTCTGACCGCGAAACCGTATTCACAGGCTATAATGATATGATGCAAAAATTTCTGAGCTTGAAAGAGTCGGGACGCATTGAAATGAATGGCAAAAGGGAAAGCATATCATTGTCTTATTCGGGCTTGAGACGTGACTTCATATTGCCTTATATATTTACAAGCGGACTGCCAATTGCCATTGTGAGCCAGCATGTATTTGATCGTTTGGAAAAGGATATCGATCCGGTCATTCAGAAAAAAACCACGCTGTTTTTCAGCATCACACTGAAGAATGAGGATGAATTAAAAGCAGCAAACGATCTGTTTCAGGCGCAGCACTATTCAGACGATCAGCTCTCGCGTTTTGACTTAGCCGACACCCAAAAGAAAAACATGGGGCTGATGATGTTTATTGTCGGATTTTTAGGGTTAACCTTTCTCATCACATCAGGCTGTATCCTGTATTTTAAACAAATGGGTGAGTGTGAAGATGAGAGATCTGATTACACGATATTGCGAAAGCTCGGATTTACACAAGGGGATCTCCTTAAAGGCATCCGCAGGAAACAGGTATATAATTTCGGCATTCCGCTGATTCTCGGGCTTTTCCACAGCTATTTTGCCGTTCAATCGGGCTGGTTTTTATTCGGAACGGAAGTGTGGACACCGATGATCATTGTCATGGCGCTGTATACGGTGCTGTATTCCATTTTCGGAATGCTGTCCGTGCTTTATTATAAAAAAGTCATTCATTCTGCACTGTCATGATGAAAAGAAAAGCTCCGGTAAAACGGGGCTTTTTTTTCTGTGTGCCGGCGGTTCTGAATAGAGGAGGGGATTTTTTAGCACGATAAGCATATGTCATTCTTTGTACGCGGGGGAGCATATGCAAACATATTTTCAAATGAATCCTAAAACCGAACCCTTTCAGCTTTTTTCTAAAGAACACATCTGTACGCTGATGGTTATAGGCCTGCTTGGAGCGTGCGTGATCATCTTCCGGCGGAAACTGGATCAAAGTCAGCGAGACCGCTTTATTCGGTACGTGCTTTTGTTTCTTCTCGCTGCGTCACAAATCAGCTACCATATTTGGCTGGTTTATTTTCATGACTGGTCGCTGAGAACATCCCTGCCTTTGCAGCTGAGTGATATTTCAGTGTATCTGGCCATGCTTTTGTTAATCACGAAAAGCAGAAAGCTGTTTGCCTTTCTCTATTTTGCCGGTTTGGGCAGCGCGATCCAGGCGATGGCAACTCCCGATTTGGGAGCCTACTCCTTTCCGCATTTTCGGTATATCGTGTTTTTCGTCTCTCATGGAGGTGTTTTTCTTACTTGTCTGTTTATGGCTGCCGCCCGAAGATACAAGCCGACGGTCCGCGCTCTTTGGGCTTCCGTGCTGATCGTAAATATATACGGCGCTTGCGTCTTTTTCATTGATCATGTCCTGAATGCAAATTACCTCTATTTGATGAAAAAGCCGAAGACATCCTCCCTTTTGGACGTTCTCGGTCCTTGGCCGTGGTACCCTCTGTCAATGGAAGCGGCAGTGATCGTGAGCTTTTTCATTCTTTATATTCCGTTCTGGGTTCAGAAGAAAAGGGCATGATCACGGATCATTCTTGTGAATCCATTCATTTGTAATTTTTTCAACATTCCGGCATTATTTTTTTTGGTTTCCTATGTTGAAAAAAAGAGGCGGCGGATATAGAATGAATGTGCTATGATAACTTGATCGATACGGAGCCGCCGCTTGCGGTTTCCGTTTTTTCATGGGTTTTTTTATAAAGAAAGGGGGATCGGTATGCCGCGCGCTTTGAAAATATTAGTCATCGGAATGTTTATCAATGTCACGGGAGCATCATTTTTGTGGCCGCTCAATACGATCTATATTCATAATCATCTAGGGAAGTCGCTGACGGTGGCGGGGATTGTCCTGATGCTGAATTCCGGCGCGAGTGTGGCGGGGAATTTATGCGGCGGATTTTTGTTTGATAAAATCGGCGGGTTCAAATCGATTATGCTGGGAATTATCATTACGCTGGCGAGCCTTCTTGCGCTCGTTTCGTTTCATCAATGGCCCGTTTATATTTGGCTGCTCATTCTTGTCGGGTTCGGTTCCGGTATTGTATTTCCGGCAAGCTACGCCATGGCGGGAGCGGTTTGGAAGGAAGGCGGCCGAAAAGCCTTCAATGCGATTTATGTCGCTCAAAACGCAGGCGTTGCCGTCGGATCAGCGCTTGGAGGAATGGTCGCAGCTTATTCCTTTACGTACGTGTTTTTAGCCAATGCGCTCCTGTATGCGCTGTTTTTCCTGATCGTATTTTTCGGGTTCCGAAACATTAAAACCGGAGATGCCGGCCAAGCGTCCGTTCTTGATTATGAACCTGTCAGCAATAAAACAAAATTTATGGCGCTTCTTATTTTAAGCAGCGGGTATGTTCTCGGCTGGATTGCTTATTCACAATGGTCAACAACCGTTGCCTCTCATACCCAAAGCATCGGAATGCCCCTTTCATTATACAGTGTACTGTGGACGGTAAACGGAATCTTAATCGTCGCCGGACAGCCGCTTGCCGGGGCTGTTGTGAAAAAGTGGGCCGGCGCTTTAAAAACACAAATGGTCATTGGTTTTTGCATTTTTATCGTCTCTTTCGGGGTATTGCTTGCGGCAAAGCAATTTCCGATGTATCTCGCCGCAATGGTGATTTTAACAATCGGAGAAATGCTCGTTTGGCCTGCCGTTCCGACTATCGCCAATCAGCTTGCGCCTAAAGGAAAAGAAGGTTTTTATCAAGGATTCGTCAACAGCGCGGCGACGGGCGGAAGAATGATCGGCCCGCTGCTTGGCGGCGTGCTTGTTGATCAGTACGGCATGTCTGTGCTGCTTTTGTTCCTGATGGCGCTCCTTGTCGTCAGTATCGCCGCGACCGTGCTGTACGACAAACGGTTAAAAACCGTGAATAAGGGAAACGTCCAAGTGCGTTGATGTTATAAAAAAATCCCGCTGCCCGGCGGGGTTTTTGCTGTCTATATGACTGGAAGCACGGTGACGGCGTCCTTTACATTTAAATAGGTTTTTAATGAAGCAAAGCTGGCATCCAGCTGATTCATTTTCATCGCAAGGGCAGGCTTGATGCCGGTGATAATTAATTCTGTTCCGATTAATTTCAGCAAATGATGCAATTTGAATATTTGATCTGCGGTATGTTCATTTACTTCAGCCAAACCCGATAAGTCTATAATTAAGTAATCATCTTTAGATGCGGTCAGGATGTCGGTTAATGTTGAAACAACTGAATCAAATCGTTCCTCTGTCAAGTTGCCGATTAAAGGCATAGCCGAGATGCCGTTTCGAATCGGAACAATCGGGGTTGACAGGGTTGAAATTTCCGTGAGGGAATCCTCCAGAAGCTTTTCATATTCTTTTTGCTCTGTTATGTCTTTTTGAAAGCCGACAAAGTATAATTTGTCTTCAATAAACAAAGGGTCAATGTTCAGCTCGTTCCAAAACAGTGTGCCGTCTTTTTTTACGTTTTTCAGCCGCACCGTAATCGGTTCTTTGTTTTTCAGGCCGTTTCTTATTTTAGCGACTTGTTTTTTGTCTGTTTGTTTCCCCTGCAGAAATCTGCAGTTCTTACCTAATATCTCTTCGGAAGAATAGCCGGTCATATCCATAAATCCCTGATTTGTATACACAATGGGATTGTCCTCAAGAGAGGGGTCTGTAATCACCACGCCTATACGTGCGTGATCAAGCGCCTTTTTGATCAGCTCTAGCTGCTCCAGTTTTCCGAATAAGTTTGAGTCAGCCATGTAAAACCCCCTTTTGGCCGTAAAGCTTTTCAGCCATTGTTACTCCCCTTTTTACATGAACCTACAGTAACCGTAGCATAACATATGTTCTGATTCAAGCAGCCGCGGCTTTCAATTTGTCATTCGGGCTTGTCCTCATATACACTGAATATAGAGGGGATTGCATATTCAGCGCTAAGTAACTGACTAGGTCATTGTCACTGGGTAAAAAATGAATCTAATGCATCAAGCTTACCGATCATGTGTTCACATATAATGGAAGAAACAAGCTTTTTCCTTTCTTGCAGAATTGCCAGTATGTAGATATCGAAAATCATCGTATTCGTAAGGGGGCTGGATGGCCTGAAGTCGCTTTACTAAATAAGGGCTTTAGGAAGGTGATGATGAAGATGCTGCATCAGGTATTAATTGCTTGCGTAATTGGAGGAATCATGGGGATTCTCGGTCATGTGAAAAAGAGAGGCAGGCTGGAGAAACCCAGAATGACAAAGCGGTTCATCTATCTCGGTTTTTTGGAAGAGTGCTTTATCGGAATGGCTGCTTCCATCTTACTTGTCTTATCCGCTGACCCCGATTCAGGAATTCAACTCGTCATCTTATCCATAATCGCAGGCTACGGCGGTGAAGCTGTTCTTAGAAGCTTTGATTTTGTCAGAGAACAAAACAGTGACTCTGCCCAGGCAAAACCACAGCAGCAAAAAGATCCTCCATCTAAATAATATCCCCACTCTTTACCCCGTTCAGGGTACATTCCCATTGTATACAAACCTGCTTGCACTTATGAACAGAATTCTATAAAATACAGGTAAGATTACGGTAGCGATAAGAACAGTGAAGAGGAGCAGTAAGAAGCAGATTTCGCATACAGAGAATTGACGGCCGGTGAAAGTCAATCAAGTCTGTTTCCGAACTCACCTCAGAGTTGCAGCGGTGAAAACCGCTGACGCATAACTGCGTTAAAAGTATCAAGTGAGTGCGGCCGAAAACCGCACTAACGAGGGTGGTACCGCGGGAAACAAAAAATCTCTCGTCCCTTTTAGGGATGAGGGAGTTTTTTTTAGTTTTAGAATAATCTGAATATGAATTTCCTTATCCCGTCAATACTTGGACTAAAGACGCCGTATTCAATCAGAAGGAGGTTTTTGCGTTGAGTTTTCAGCACGAAAAAATAGAAAAGAAATGGCAAAATTATTGGTTGGAGCATAAAACCTTTGCTGTCAGTGAAAAGGAGGACAAGCCGAAGTTTTACGCGCTTGACATGTTCCCTTATCCGTCAGGAGCCGGCCTTCATGTCGGGCATCCCGAAGGCTATACGGCGACGGATATTCTGTCGCGTATGAGACGCATGCAAGGGTACAACGTGCTTCATCCGATGGGCTGGGACGCGTTCGGCCTTCCTGCGGAGCAATACGCGCTTGATACGGGGAACGATCCGGCAGTGTTCACAAAGCATAACATCGATAATTTCCGCCGCCAGATCCAGTCCCTCGGATTTTCATATGATTGGGACCGGGAAATCAATACGACAGACCCGGACTATTATAAATGGACGCAGTGGATTTTCACCAAGCTTTACGAAAAAGGACTTGCTTACGTTGATGAAGTGCCCGTCAACTGGTGCCCGGCTCTCGGCACGGTGCTTGCGAATGAGGAAGTCATTGACGGCAAGAGCGAACGGGGCGGACATCCTGTTGAACGCCGCCCGATGAAGCAATGGATGCTGAAGATCACGGCTTATGCGGACAGGCTTCTTGAAGATTTAGAGGAGCTTGACTGGCCGGAAAGCATTAAAGACATGCAGCGCAATTGGATCGGCCGCTCAGAGGGGGCCAATGTGCATTTTGCCATCGACGGCCGCAATGAGACGTTCACTGTGTTTACAACGCGCCCTGACACGCTGTTTGGCGCGGCATACGCTGTTTTGGCTCCTGAGCACGGGCTCGTCAGCACCATTACAACGGCTGAACAAAAAGAAGCGGTTGACGCTTACATAAAAGAAGTTCAGGCCAAAAGTGACCTCGAGCGCACGGATCTCGCGAAAACAAAAACAGGCGTTTTCACGGGCGCGTATGCCGTGAACCCGGTAAATGGTGAAAAGATGCCGATCTGGATCGCTGATTACGTGCTTGCCACTTACGGAACGGGAGCGGTTATGGCCGTGCCTGCCCATGATGAGCGTGATTTTGAATTTGCCAAAGTGTTCGGCCTGCCTGTCAAAGAGGTCGTAAAAGGCGGAAACGTTGAAGAGGAACCGTTCACGGGTGACGGCGAGCACGTTAATTCCGATTTTCTGAACGGCCTGAACAAAGCGGACGCCATTGAAAAAATAATCGCCTGGCTTGAAGAAACGAAAAACGGCGAGAAAAAGGTGACGTATCGTCTGCGTGATTGGCTCTTCAGCCGTCAGCGCTATTGGGGCGAGCCGATTCCGGTCATTCATTGGGAGGACGGAACATCAACGGCCGTACCGGAAGAGGAGCTGCCGCTCATTCTGCCGAAAACCGATGAGATCAAGCCGAGCGGAACGGGCGAATCACCGCTTGCCATCATTAAAGAATGGGTGGAAGTCACTGATCCTGTAACGGGCAAAAAAGGCAGAAGAGAAACAAACACAATGCCGCAATGGGCGGGAAGCTGCTGGTACTTCCTTCGATTTATCGATCCGAAAAACCCGGATCAGCTTGCTTCACCTGAGAAATTAGAGAAATGGCTGCCTGTTGATATTTATATCGGGGGAGCGGAGCATGCCGTGCTGCACCTTCTTTACGCACGTTTCTGGCATAAGTTCCTCTATGACATCGGTGTTGTCCCGACGAAAGAGCCATTCCAAAAGCTGTACAACCAAGGAATGATTCTAGGGGAAAACAATGAGAAAATGAGTAAATCCCGCGGCAACGTCGTCAATCCGGATGAAATTGTTGCGTCTCACGGAGCGGATACTTTGCGGCTGTACGAAATGTTCATGGGGCCGCTTGACGCTTCCATTGCCTGGTCTGAATCCGGCCTTGACGGAGCGCGCCGCTTCCTTGACCGTGTATGGCGTCTGTTCGTTGAGGAAAACGGCGAGCTGACGGGCAAAGTGACAGAAGGCGCGGGTGATACACTTGAACGCGTCTATCATGAAACAGTGATGAAAGTGACGGAAAACTACGAAGGCCTTCGTTTTAACACGGGCATTTCCCAGCTGATGGTTTTTATTAATGAAGCTTACAAAGCGAATGAACTGCCGAAAGACTATATGGAAGGTTTTGTGAAGCTGCTTTCTCCGGTTGCGCCTCACTTAGCGGAAGAGCTGTGGGAAAAACTCGGCCACAACGGTTCTATTTCTTACGAGGCTTGGCCTGTGTATGACGAATCAAAACTGATCGACGATGAAGTGGAAATCGTCGTCCAGCTGAACGGAAAAGTGAAAGCGAAATTAACCGTTCCGGCTGATGCTGATAAGAAACAATTAGAGCAGCTCGCGCAGGCTGATGAAAAAGTGAAAGAACAGCTTGAAGGAAAAACAATCCGAAAAATCATCGCTGTACCAGGCAAGCTGGTCAATATCGTAGCAAACTGACCGAATGAAACCCCTCTCTTACAGAGAGGGGTTTTTCTCAGCCTCAACAATAGAATTTGTCGTGCCGCCTTTGGTATACTTAAAGGCATCACGACGAATAGGAGTGTCACAAATTGAAGATAAATGAAATCAGCACAGCCGTTCTGCAAGATAAACTGAAAGCGGGGGAAGAGCTGTATCTGATCGATGTCAGAGAAGACGAAGAGGTAGCCGAAGGCATGATTCCGGAGGCTGTTCATATCCGCATGGGAGATATCCCCGAGAAGATGGATGCATTAGATAAGGACAAGGAATATGTGTTCATCTGCCGTTCCGGAAAAAGAAGCATGAACGTTTGTATGTATTTACAGGAGCAGGGCTTTCAAACGGTTAATGTAGAAGGCGGCATGCTGGAATGGGAAGGCGAAACAAAGCCGAAGCAGTAAATATCAAAAAGAAAAGAAGAAAGAGCTTAAGCTCTTTTCTTCTTTTTTATTTTAAAATGATTTCCGTGATACCGGTATATATGGGGAAAATGAGGAGGCGGATACGAATGGAATGGCTTATCCGTGCTATGGAATCGGGCGATATAAAGCAAGTCCGGCAAGTCGCAAAACAAAGCTGGCATCATACGTATGAAGGAATCATTCCTGAACATATTCAGGATCAATTTCTCCAATCCGCTTATCATGATGAGATGATGGAACGCCGGATCGAACAATCTCTGTTGCTGGCTGCAGAAGCAGCAGACGGGACAATCGCAGGTTTTGCCAATTTCAGCCCCGTTCAAGAAGGCGGAAAAGCTGAGCTTGCCGCTATTTATATTGATCCCGATTACCAGGGAAACGGAATAGGAACGGCGCTGCTTAAAGAGGGCATACAAAAGTCCGGCGGGATAAAAGAGCTTTATGTTCATGTGAAAAAAGAGAATCAGGCCGGAATGTCTTTTTACAAAGCGAAAGGGGTTGAATGGGTGTCCGCATTTGAAGAGGATTTTGAAGGGCACCTCTTACAGACGGTCAAAATGGTGCTCCGCATATAAAACGATCCAAACCATGAGCGGTTTGGATCAGAAGAAAAAGCCGGGAGCCGGTCGGGACTGACCCCCGTTTTTGA
>NZ_JAGGQB010000022.1 GCF_018613535.1 Bacillus sp. ISL-51 | reverse complement strand
GATTTCCTGCGGCGTTTGTGCGGCTTGGCGCTCGAACATAGCATGAATCGTTTCATATTCAGGCCGCTCTGTTTCCTCAGAAAGCGGAGCGAGCAGCTGTTCTTTTTCCTGCTGAGTAATGATTGTCAGACTGCTCGGGGTGATCGCCGGGTTTTCCAAGACCTGCGAGACGATGTGTGTCAAATGGCCTTTTATATTCTCGATAAAGAAACGGTCATATACGCTTGAGTCGTATCTCATTTTCAAATGGATTTCGTCACCTGGCGCGACCATGAGATAAAAGCTGTAATTGGTTTCGTCCTCCATGCTGAAATCATGAATGTGAAAAAGGTCCTTCGTGTCCCCTCTGCTGTTCAGTACATCTATTTCCTGTTCGACGGGGTAATTTTCAAAGACAAGAATATGATCGATTAAGCCTTGTTTGACGGCAGAATTCGCCTGTATATCATAGAGCGGATGATAGCTGCAGGCCTGTCCTTCAAGAGCGTCTTTTTGCACTTGCTTAATGAGTTTGCGGAACGGGACGTCCGTTCCGCTGATCCGCACCGGCACCGTATTGATAAACAGTCCGATCATCCGCTCGATGCCCTCGATTTCAGACGGTCTTCCGGAGATGACCGAACCGAAGACCGCATCTTCCGTCTGATTATACGCTTGCAGCAAAATGCCCCACAGTGTGTGGAAAATGGTGCTCAGCGTAACCTCTTCTTTGACGGCCAATTCTTTCAGTTTGGCTGTATCGTTTTCAGAAAAGGAGAAAGTCACTTCCTCTTGGCGGCTTTGACCGGCTTTTTTCTGTTTCGGCAGTACGGTCTGCTGCTCAAACCCTTCAAGATAACGCGCCCAGTACCCGGCAGCCTTTTCTTTGTCCTGCTCCATCAGCCATTTGATATAGGTTCCGTACGGCACGGCCGGCTCAAGCGTTAAAGCCGTTTTGCGGAGACGTGAAGCGTAGATCTGGAAAAACTCCTTCAGCACGATTCCAAGGCACCAGCCGTCCATGATGATGTGATGAAAGCTCCAAATACACGTATATTCTCGTTCTCCGGTTTGGAGAAGAGTTACCCTCATCAGCATGTCTTTTTGCAGATGAAATCCTTTTGCCCGGTCTCTTTTTTTGACATCCTCGATATAATCGATTTGATCAGCGCCGTCTAAATGAGTGAGATTTTCCTCACTTATGCTGACAGTCCGTTCTTTTAATACTACCTGCTGCGGCACAGACACGTTTTGGCTGATAAATATCGTCCTGAAAATATCATGCCTGGCAAAAAGAACATTAATGCTCTCCTCAAACACGCGGGTGTCAACCTCTCCTGTTATTGAAAAGGAAGCCTGCTCGGCATATGCCTGCGAATCCTTTTGCAGGAGGGAATGAAAAAGCATTCCTTCCTGCATGTAAGACAGCGGGTAAATATCCTGAATTGCATTCTTTTTTGTCATGTTATGATCTCCCTGTCGCCTTTTTCTACAATTCCTCGACAAAACTCGCTATGCTGTCCAAATCCTCAGTTGTTAATGTTTTGCTGCTGAAATCACTAACCGTTTTTTCTGTTTCTTGTTTGCCGGTGCAGTGTTTCATAATATCGTGCAAATATTGATTCAGCGTATGCAAAAGCTGTTCCATTGTCTCTTTGCGGAAGCGGCTCGGCGGATAGCTCAGATTGAAATGGAGCTGGTTTTTCGCGGCCATTGCGCTCATTTCCACCAGCTGTTCGCGCTGCCATGTAGGTGTGATGTCCTTTCCGCTCGCAAGGCTTGATAAGCCGAATGTGTCTTGTTGTTCTGTATCATTGAATTGGCCTAAATAGTTAAAGCCGATTTCCGGGGCTTTGCCAAACTGAATGGTTTTGCGATCGAGATCTGTCATATATTTCAAAATGCCGTAGCCTATTCCTTTATCCGGTATTCGGCAAAGTGTATCTTTGACCGTTTTTACAGCTGATCCCAGTTCGGACCCGGCTGTTTTCAGATCAATGAGCACCGGGTACATTGAGGTAAACCAGCCGACTGTACGGCTGATATCCAGCTCCGGAAGAATGTGCTCTCTCCCGTGCCCTTCCATCGCAATGCGCAGTTTCCCGTCTCCTGTCCAATCCCGTAAAGCCAAGGCTGCCGCAGTCAGCAGAATATCCTGTGTATCGGTATTATAGGCGCGGTTCACCTGCTGAAGTAAAACGGCTGTATCTTCTTTTGAAAGCGAGAAGCTTACCGTTTGCCGAATGCTGTCTGCTTCAGCTTGCCGCTGCGGTTTTTCATAAGGCAGCAGGGCAGCCCTCTCTTCTTCGGCTGAACGCCAATATTCCTCCTCGCTCATCAGCTTGCTGCTTTGTGCGTATTCCGTAAGCCTCAAGGCGTATTCTTTGTAGGAATCGGTCTTTGGCGGAAGCTGGACAGGCTGTCCTATTACGGCTTGCCCGTAAGCGGCGGATAAGTCCTCCAGCAAAATGCGCCATGACACTCCGTCTACGGCCAAGTGATGAATGGTCAAGAACAAGTAGTCTCCTGACGATGTTTTGAACCAGCCGGCTTTTAATAACGGACCTTTTTCCAAGTCCATACGCTTTTGAAGCGCGGCCACCTCTTTTTCTATTACCGTTTCCCACGCATCGGTTTCAGAAATATCACATGTGTCCAAGCTGTACAGTTCATCTTTTTGAACGCTCTGATTGATTTGCTTCAGCTTTCCGTTTTCTGTGCAAATCGTGATCCGTAGCGCGTCATGATGAATGGCGAGCTGCTGTAAGGCTGACCGCAGCGGCTGTTCCTGTAATGCTTCAGAGCTGAACAGCATGACAGATTGATTGAAATGATCGCGCTCTTCCATACGCTGCGATAAAAACCATTGCTGTACGGGTGTCCAAGGGATCTCTCCCTCGACCGCCCGCTGATCTATCACTCTTTCCGTCTTGCGGATAAGAGGCGCAACTTCCTTAATGGTCGGGTGGCGGAATAAGTCGCTTGCCGTCATTTTCCACCCAAAGCGGCCGAGGCGGGCAGATACTTGCAGGGCTTTGATCGAATCGCCGCCCAGTTCAAAAAATGAATCTTCAATGCCGGCTTGCTTGACGCCGAGAACGTCCTGCCAAATGACTGTAAGCTGTTCCTCCAGCTCATTCCGGGGCGCTCTGTATGTCGTGTGAAGAGAGAGCTCCGGTTCGGGCAGGGCCTTCCGGTCAAGTTTCCCGTTTTGCGAAAGCGGCAATGCCTCCAGTTCCATCATATAGGCCGGGACCATATAATTCGGCAGGCGGTGAGAAAGGTGAGAACGAACCTTCTCAGTGTCCATGTCAGCCTGCAGGCTCATGTATGCGATAAGCTCTTTATTGCCGGACGGCCCGGTTCTGTCTATCACAGCCGCTTCTTTTACGCCGTCAATATGCCGCAGCGCTGCTTCAATTTCTCCAAGCTCGACCCGATATCCCCGGATTTTCACCTGATCATCCATCCGCCCGATGTACTCAATCGTTCCGTCGGGGAGCCAGCGGGCTAAATCCCCGGTGCGGTACATTCTTTCTCCCGGTGCGTATGGATTCGGGACAAATTTTTCTTTTGTCAGTTCAGGCCGGCCGAAATAGCCTCTGGCCACTCCGTCTCCGCCCGTGCATAGTTCTCCTTTTACGCCGATCGGCTGAAGTGTTCCCCTGCTGTTTACAATATACGCGGTTGAATTTCCGACAGGCCGGCCGATCGGGATTGAATGGTCATATGTGCTTTCAATCAGAAAGCATGTTGAGAACGTTGTGTTTTCAGTCGGTCCGTATCCATTCCATACTGAAAGGTGCGGCAATGCATTCCGAACACGGTTCACATGGCTTGGCGACAGTGCTTCTCCGCCGATAATCAGTTGGGATAAACCGGAAAACACTTGATCATTCTGCTCTGATAAATGGTTAAACAGAGACGATGTCATCCACAGTGTTGTGATTCCGTTTTGCTGTATATATGTTTCCAATTCGTAAGGTTCAAGGTATGTTTCTTTGTCACTCAAATATACAGAAGCGCCGTTCAAAAGCGGACCGAATATTTCAAATACAGTAACGTCAAATCCTAACGATGAAGTAAACAGAAGTCTGTCTTTCGGCGTAAAATCAATATAATTACTATTTTTCACGAGTCGGATCACGCTGCGCTGTTCAACCATTACGCCTTTTGGTGCGCCGGTTGATCCGGACGTATAAATCATATAGGCGAGTGAATCCGGACCGCCGAGCTGTTCAGGATTATTTGTGCTTATTCCGGCCTGCATTTGTATATCTTCTATGAATAAACGTTTTCCTGAAACAGGGTACTCCAGTTTGTCAGACTGAAGGAGAATATCAGCCTTGCTGTCTCCGAGTATCCATTCTATTCGTTCCGGCGGCAAGTCATCAGCGATAGGCAAATAGGCTCCGCCAGCTTTTAAAATCCCGAGAATTCCGGCGGCAAGCTCAGGGGTGCGGCCTGTTAATAAAGCGACAACACTTTTCGGACCGACACCGTTCGTTCGAAGCGCGGCTGCTATTCTGTTGGCCCGCTCGTTCAGTTCATGGTACGTCAATGTTTGTCCGCCGCATACGACCGCCTGCGCGTCAGGTGTTTTTGCCGCTTGCTGTTCAAATAGACGGCTGATTGTTTCGTTTCTCGGGTAGTCTCTTTTTGTCTGATTAAATTCATCGAGGATGCGTCTTGTTTCGTCATCATCCAGCACATCTATGTCACCGAGCTGTATGTTCTGATTGTCAATAACATGTTTAAGAATGTGAGTAAAATAGGAAAGCCATTTTATGACCGTCTGTTTTTGATAGATATCGGTGTTAAATTCAAAATCAAGACCGATTGTGCCCTCGGATTCCTCTGATGCGTAAAGCGTTGCATCAAACTTTGAAGCTTTATGACCGATATCCGGAGCTTGGGCCAAGTGCAAATCATTCAGAAAAAGAGATTCACGCTCCATATTTTGGAGAACAAACATAACGTCAAACAGCGGATTGCGGCTTGTGTCGCGAACGATGCCGAGCTGTTCAACGAGTTCTTCAAACGGATAATCCTGATTCTCATACGCATCAAGCGCTGTTTGCCGAACCTCAGCTAAATAGTCTGCAAACCGTTTGTCATCTTTTGGTTCAGTCCTGATGGCGAGCGTGTTGACGAACAAGCCGAGAACCGGCTCAAGGTCTTTATGCGGCCGGCCGGCAATCGGCGAGCCGACGATGATGTCTTCCTGTCCGCTCAGGCGCGCAAGCAGTGTATTGTAAACGGCGAGAAGCACCATATACAGCGTGGAACCGTGATCCCGGGCGATGCGGTGAAGGCCCGCTGCCGTTTCCGCATCAAGCGTACAGGATACCTTGTCGCCCGCAAAGCTTCTGACTGCCGGACGGGCTTTGTCAGCCGGAAGCTCCAGCACAGGCAGCTCTCCGTCGAGCTGCTTCAGCCAGTAGGCCTCCTGCTTCTGATACGTCTCTCCTTGTTTAAACTCCCGCTGCCATACGGCATAGTCTTTATATTGAATGCGCATCGGCGCAAGCGTCCGGCCTGCGTACAGCTCCCCGAATTCCCGGATGAGCGTGTTGACAGACACGCCGTCGGAAATAATGTGATGCATGTCCGTCAATAAGAGATGACGCTCATCTGTTTCTTTGACGAGAGCCGCCCGGAAAAGCGGCGCTTCATCAAGGCGGAATGGACGGACGAAGGCTTCCGCTGATGTTTCATCAGTCAGATTGAACGACACTTTGTCATGGATGCGCTGCACGGGTTCGCCGTCAGGGCCCGTTTCAAAGGACGTTCTGAGAGACTCGTGGCGCTCGATCAGCTTTTGGAACACTTCATCCAGCCGATTGCGGTCAAGCGGTCCCGTCAGTTCAAGCACCGCCGGCATATTGTAGCCCACACCGCCGTCTTCGAGCTGCTGGAGCACATACATCCGCTTTTGCGCAGAAGAGACCGGATAAGTGTCTCTTTTTTCTGCCGGCTGAATCGCTTCATACGGGCTCTGTTCCAATTCCTGAATGACGGAGGCAAGCTCCTCCACTGTCGGCCGGGCGAAGATGTCCTTCAGCGGTACCTGTACGCCGAACTCCTTGGCGATGCGGGAGACGAGCGCCGTCGCTTTTAACGAATGGCCGCCCCGTTCAAAAAAGTGATCGCGGATGCCGACAGGGCCGTTTTTCAGCACCTCTTCCCAGAGCTTGGCG
>NZ_JAGGQB010000021.1 GCF_018613535.1 Bacillus sp. ISL-51 | reverse complement strand
GGCCAGCACCGAAATCACCATCTCCGGCGAGCGCTCAGCGAGCACGCCGATGATGCTTTCTTTGGCAGCGCCTTTTTTCCGCAGCTGTGCCGCGAGCCTGTCTGAGTACTGATCAAGCTCGGCGTACGTCAGCACACCGCCCGAAAAGCGGAGCGCCGGAAGCTGCGGCGAAAGAGCGGCACGGCGTGTGAACAGCGTATGAAGCGTCGGAGCCGGCGGTTCAAGCGCCTCTGTTTTATTGAATGTAGCCAGCATGTTTCTGGCATCATTCTCATCGAGCAATGATATTTGGGATGCGCGTATTTCCGGATCAGCGATGACAGAGCTGATCATATGCCGTAAATATGTTTCGATTTTTTCCATGATGGCAGGGTCATACACCCCAATATCAAAGTTCAAACGAACATAAAGAGAGCTTCCCGGAATGACTTTTATGCTGCAGCCGTAGTTGGTGACCTCCTCCATCGTGAAGTCCTCGACTGAAAAATCAAATGCGCCGGCTTGGCTCATCCCCTCAATTTCACGTTGGGCGGGCACGTTTTCAAACACGATAATATGGTCAAACAGCTCTTGCTTCAAAGCGCTTTGTGCCTGAATGTCATATAGAGGATAATAGCTGTACGCTTCGGCCTTCAGCGTTTCATTTTGTAAATGGCTGACCAGTTCCAAAAAAGAAAATGATCCGCTCTTGACCCGCACGGGAATCGTATTAATAAAAAGCCCGACCATTTTTTCTACGCCTGCGAGATCAGACGGCCGCCCGGAAATAACTGAACCGAAGACCGCATCATCACAGCGGCTGACACGCTGTAACAAAACGCCCCATAGCGCCTGGAACACCGTGTTCAGTGTCGCGCCCGCTTTCGATGCAATGTTCTTCAGTCCATTTGTCTGCTCTTCAGAAATGGTAAATGCAGCTTGCTGCAGCTCCCCCTTTGAAGAGGATGATCTTTTTGGAAGCGAGGCTGTTTGCTGCACATCGAGAAGCCTCTTTTTCCAAAATGCCTCCGCTTCTTTGCGATCCTGCCTCATCAGCCACTTAATGTACTTGCCATAAGGCTGAACAGGCTCGAGAGAAGGAAGCTGTCCTTCTCCAAGAGATTGATAGATATTCAGAAATTCCTTCATAACAATTCCAAAGCACCAGCCGTCCATTAAAATATGGTGGTGGCTCCAAACACAAACGTAACGATCAGGCGCTTTTTTCAGGATAGAGACTCTCATGAGAGGGTCCGATTGTAAATCAAAGCCTTTGTCCTTATCTTCTTTTCTGAATTCATCGGCAAACATCTCTTGAGCCTTCTCATCTAAATGAGAAATATCAACAAACTCAATGCGGGTCGGCCTGCTTTTCAAAACGACTTGGCGGGGCTTTGCTACGTTCTTGTGAATAAATATCGTACGGAAAATATCATATCGATCAAAAATAGCGTCTATGCTTTTTTGAAACCGTTCCCGGTGAAGCCGCCCGTTTATCGTAAAGACCGCTTGTTCAAAGTAGGCTCTTGAGTCTTGATCTAACAGAGAATGAAAAAGCATGCCCTCCTGCATAAAAGATAAGGGATATATATCTTGTATTTCCGGTTGCTGCCCCATAGCGTCTCTCCTTTTCTATAATTTATTGACGGCTCCCATGATGTCACTCAGATCTTCCAGCGTTAACTCATCATCACTGAAGTCAGCAGCGCTCCATTCACGCTCCTCTTTGCCTGTGCAATGATTGATGATCTGTTTGAGACCAGTATGAAAATGGTCGGCCAAAGCTTGTATCGTTTCTTTTTGATATTGAAAATGGTTATACACAAAATTCATGCTGAGACACTCTGATGATACGGAACCGCTAATATCAAGAATATACGGCCGTTCCCAATCAGGACTGATTTCATTCCCTGCTTTCACGGAGGAAACCTCGAATCCGCTTGACCGGATTTCCTGATCAAACTGCCCTAAATAGTTAAAACTGATTTCAGGGGAAGCAGAATCGGTTTCCTCCCAAACTTTGTTTATATATTTCAGCACCCCGTAGCCTGCTCCCTTATACGGAATGCGCCGCATCATGTCTTTCGTCCGTTTAATGTGATAACCGAGCCGCTCACTGTCATCTGCTTGCTCCGGAAGATTTGCATCAAGCAACACAGGATAAATGGAGGTGAACCAGCCGATGGTCCGGCTTATATCGAGATCGTCTATATGTCCTTCTCTTCCGTGGCCCTCCATGCTGATTTTGAATTGATCACTGCCGGTCCATTTGTTGAGCGCAAGGCCTAGCGCTGCAAGCAATAAATCATTCGTTTCTGTTGTGTACGCCTTGTTTGCCTCAGTTAACAGCTGCTCTGTCTCCTGTTTTGTCAATCTGATCGTAATGGCGCCGGTATCTTTAAGAAGATTCGAAGAAATGCCGGCGTCTTTCGGAAGCGGTTTGGCGATTGCTTCTTCTCTTTCAGACCAGTAATTGATTTCCCGCAACAGCCGGCTGCTTTTCGCATAGTCAGTTAATTGCTTGGCATAGGTCAGATAAGAATCGGTTTTTGCCGGAAGCACCGCTTCTTTCCCTTCCTTCGCCAGCCCGTAACCCGCGGTGAGGTCTTCAAACAGAATCCGCCAAGACACACCGTCAATGACAAGATGATGAATGGCAAGCAGCAAATGATCGCCGTCAGAGGCATGAAATAAACCAACTGAAACAAGAGGCCCCGTTTCCAGCCGAATGGATGTTTGAATCCGATCCGCAGCCCGTTCAATCAGCGCACGTTCATTTGCTAATGTCCCGGATCCTCTGACGTCAAGCGCTTCAAACGTAAAGAGCTCCTCTTCAGGAAGGTTTTCAGCTCTGTTGTACTGAAGCGGTGAGCCGTCTTTACTGCCGCATACGATCCGTAATGCATCATGATGAATCACCAACCCGGCCAGCGCCTTTCTCATAGCGGTTATATCGAGCCGTTCCGCGCTGTGCAGCATAACTGACTGATTGAAATGATCGCTGGATACTGATTGAGAAAAGAACCAATGCTGAACAGGCGTCAATGGTACTTCGCCGCTGACGGGAGCCTGATCGATCACGCGCCGGACTTTCCGGACCTGTGCTGACAGCTCACCAAGCGTCTGATGCTCAAACAGCTCGCGAACCGTTGTCTCGTAGCCCTCTTGCTTCAGCCTCGCGCATACCTGCAGCGCTTTAATCGAATCTCCGCCAAGATGAAAGAAATGGGCGTTTACACCGAGTCCTTCAACCCCTAAAAGCTCTTCCCAAATCCCGGCCATCATCTGTTCGATTTCATTTCTCGGACTGATATCATTGCCGGAACTTTCGTTTAATTCCGGTTCCGGGAGAGATTTTTCGTCCAGCTTGCCATTAGCTGTCAGCGGCAATTCATCAAGCTGCACAAACCGTGCAGGAATCATATATTCCGGCAGAATAGATCTGAGAGAGGCGCGAATGTCTGCTTCATTGAGCTTCTGCTCTTCATTTGCAGATGCATAAGCAAAAATGGATTGCTGTCCATGCTTATCAGATCTCGTAATCACAGTTGCTTCTTTGATGAAAGGAAGTTCTTGAAGGGCGGACTTAATTTCTCCTAATTCAATCCGATGCCCTCTGACTTTCACTTGCGCATCTTTTCTTCCGGCGTATTCCAGTTCCCCGTTTGAAAGCCTTTTGGCGATGTCTCCCGTCCGGTATAAACGCTCGCCCGGCACATGAGGATTTGAAACGAATCGGGAAGCGGTCAGTTCATCCCTGTTGACATAACCTCTTGCGACTCCTTCTCCGCCGATATACAGCTCGCCCGGAACTCCGATAGGCTGCGGATTCATATAGGCATCCATTACATAAGCCTGAAGAGTCGCCAGCGGCTTCCCGATATTGCTTTTATTTCTTTGAATATCGTCAGAGCCCAGTTTTTTGCAGGTAACGTGCACGGTTGTCTCTGTAATGCCGTACATGTTCACTAGTTCCGTTTCCGGGTACTTTTCTTTCCAGCTTTTCAGCATGCCCGGCTGCAGCGCTTCACCGCCGAAAATGACATACCGCAGCTTCAGCCGGTCTGAATGCTCAGCCTCTGCATGGATGAGTCCGGAAAAAGCCGTAGGCGTCTGATTCAGCACGGTCACTCCTTCGTTTTGTAAAAGCTGCCGATAAACATGAGGATCACGGGCTGTTTCTTTCGGCACGATGATTACCTTTCCGCCATGTAAAAGAGCGCCGAAGATTTCCCAGACAGAGAAATCAAAGCAATAGGAATGGAACAAGGTCCAAACGTCCAGAGGCCCGAAGTCAAACGGCAAACTCTCATGTGTAATCAGGCTGATGACATTGCGGTGTTCTACCATGACGCCTTTAGGTTTTCCTGTTGTGCCCGATGTGTATATCACATAAGCCGGCTGTTCAGGATCAATAGGCTGACGCAATCTGTCTGCTGAAACGTTTTCAGTCGCATCAATATATAAAACACGAAGTTTGCTGCTTTCAGTCTTTTTCAGACCCGATTGTGTCAATAGGACACGCGCGCCGCTGTCACTCAGCATAAATGCGATACGCTCGTCCGGATAATCGGGATCGATAGGCAAATAAGCGCCTCCCGCTTTTAAAATTCCAAGGATTCCAATCAGCATCTCCGGTGAACGTTCGGTCATCAGCCCGACAATTTGTCCGGAGCGGACGCCGTTTTCCGTCAGCATAGCCGCGATAAGCTCGGCCTTTTCATTGAGCTCACGGTAAGTGATCCGGTCGTCAGCCATCACGGCTGCTATTTGATCCGGCGCTTTTTCAGCCTGTTTTTCAAATAAACTGATGATGGTTTCATTTCTCGGATATTCAGCCTTTTGATGATGTGCTTCAAGAAGACCGCGCCGCTCTTTTGCATGAAGCATGTGAATGTCGGACAGTTTCCGATCCAGATCTCCCGCAATATTTCCTAACAGCTCTTTAAAATGATCAGCCCACCGTACGATCGTCTCTTCTTCAAACAATGCGGTGCTGTATTCAAAATGAAAATGCATCGTGCCATCCGGCCGCTCTTGTGCATGCAGCGTCAAATCAAACTTGGACATGTCATGCGGCACTGTTTGTGATGAAATGGTTAAGCCCGGCAATTCCACCTTGAAATCATCACTGTTTTGAACGACAAGCATCGCGTCAAAAAGCGGATTGCGGTTGACTTCCCGGCGAGTATCAAGCTTTTGGGCAAGTTCTTCAAACGGGAAGTCTTGATGTTCGACTGCAGCAAGAGCCAGCATTTTCACCTCTTCTAAATAGGCGCGGAATGTTTTATCACCTTTCGGCTTGCTTCTCATTGCAACTGTATTCACAAACATGCCGATGATCCCTTCAAGCTCTGCACGGCTCCTTCCGGCAGCCGGTGAACCGACGACAATGTCCTCTTGTCCGCTCAATTTTGAAAGGAAAAGCGAATAGCTTGCCAAAAGCACCATATACAAAGTCGATCCCGTTTCATCCATTAGCAGGCGCAGCCTGTCCGCCGTTTCCTTATTAATGCGGGCGGTAAAAGTGTCTCCGCTGAAATCAGGGAGCAGCGGCCGCTTTTTATCAAGCGGCAGATCAAGGATCGGGATGTTTTCACCCAGCGTATCCAGCCAAAAGCCTTCCTGTCTGCTGAACTCCCCGGCAGTAAACTGTTCATTTTGCCAGACTGCAAAATCCTTGTATTGAAGCGTTAAAGGAGGCAGTTCTTTTCCTCTGTATAGATCCGAAAATTCTTGAATAAGCGTACCCATTGACACGCCGTCTGCGATGAGATGATGCATATCGAGCAGCAGATAGTGGCGGTCCTCACTTAATTCGGCTACACTCGCCCTCATGAGCGGTGCTTTTTCAACATCAAACGGCTTGACGAAAGTGTCTGCCGTCTCATGAAGAAGAGACTCAGATGCTATTTGAAATTCAGCCAGATTCAGCTCTGCATGTGAACTGACGTACTGCATCGGTTCCCCGTCCCGTAAAACAAACGAGGTGCGTAATGCTTCATGTCTATTCACCAGCTCTGTAAAGGCTTCTTTCAGGCGGACCCGATTAAGCTTTCCGCGCAGCTCTAAAGCGACGGGCATATTATAGCTCGTACTGTCTGCCGCAAGCTGATGAAGGGCATAAAGTCTTTTTTGCGCAAAAGATAACGGGTATAACTCCTTTGCTTCCGCAGGTTTAATTTCCGAATAGCCCCCTCTTTTTTCGCGTTCGAGGACACGGGCCATGCTCTCAATGGTCGGATGCTCAAATACATTGCGGATCGCAAGTTCAATCTTCAGCCGTTTATGTATTTTTGATACGAGAGCAGCAGCTTTAAGCGACTGTCCTCCCATCTGGAAGAAATCATCTCTAATACTGATCCGCTCCCGTTTCAGCACCTCTTGCCAAATGGTAAGAAGCTCAGTCTCAAGCAAAGTCCGGGGAGCTTTATACACACCGGTTCTTTCGGCTCCGACAGGCTCCGGAAGAGCGGACCGATCAAGTTTCCCGCTCTCTGAAAGCGGCATTTCCGCCATTTTGGTGAAACTTCCCGGTATCATATAAGCAGGTAATGTCCCGGCAAGCTCCGCATGCGGATCAAACTTCATGTTTCCGTTTTGCAGCACGACATACGCCGCAAGCTCCTGTTCTCCGTCAGCTGCGCCGCGCACGGTGACAGCCGCTTCTTTCACGCTTTCTATGCTGCGGATTGCCGCTTCAATTTCTCCTAATTCAATTCTGTAGCCCCTTACTTTCACTTGATCATCAAAGCGTCCCAAATATTCAATTGTTCCGTCCGGCAAAAAGCGAGCTGCATCCCCTGTTCTGTACAGCCGTTCACCTTCATGAAACGGATGGGCGGTAAAGGCTTGAGCCGTCAGCTCCTTCTGATGAAAATACCCTTTGGCCAGCCCTTTTCCCGCAATACACAGCTCACCGGCAGCACCGATCGGCTGAAGCTTTTCACCGTGCATGATATAGACGGAAGTGTTGGCGATCGGACGCCCGATTGTAATCCGGCTGCTTTTTTGAAGATGACGAAGGATCGTTGTTGCTACACTGTTTTCCGTCGGCCCATATTCGTTGATCAGCTCGGCATCAGGGCAAATTTTACGGCTCGCTTCAAGTAAATCAGGGGTTACGGCCTCCCCGGCAAAAGTCACCGCGCGGATCGTCTTCGCATCTTCTTTAGTCAGCGTGTCCAGCAGTACGCGGTACAAGGACGGAACGATAAGAAGGTGGCTTACCCCGTGACGGGCGATTTTCTGTTTGAGCGAAAGCACGTCCTTTGCGTCATCATCATCGGTCAGCAGCACACAGGCACCTGACAATAGCGGTGTGAAAAGACTCGTTAACGAGCCGTCAAACACATATGAAAAGAGATGAAGCGCCATGTCGTTGCCGGACATGCCGTATTCTTCACGTCTCCATTGCAACGTATTGGCGATGGCTTTGTGTTCTGCAAGCACCCCTTTCGGCCGGCCCGTGGTGCCGGAGGTATAGATGATGTAAGCCCAGTTTGCACTGTCAGACACCGGCCCAAGCGGAGCTGTTTGCTGAGATGCCGTTTCTTCAATTGTGACAATGCTTCCCTTAAAATCTGAAGGAATAAGGGGAAGAAGTTCTTTTTCAGTAACGAGCAGTGAAGCTTGGCTGTCCCGAATCAGAAAAGAAATCCTTTCAGGCGGATATTCCGGATCAAGCGGTATATAGGCGCTTCCGGCCTTCCAGATTCCGAGAAGTGCGGCCGCCGTTTCCTTAGACCGGCGCATCATAACAGCAGCAGCCTGATTTGGGCGGGCACCTTTTTCTGCTAATGCGCGTGCGATTTGGTTTGCCCTTTCATCCAATTCCCTGTAGCTCCAGCTCGTTCCGTTAAATCTCAATGCCTCATTCTCAGGCGTTTTTGCCGCCTGCTCTTCAAACAGCTCGTGAACTGTTTTCTCCGGGTATTGCCGCTTCGTGCCGTTGAAGGAATGAATCATTTTTTCCTCCTCAGGCGGCACCAGGCTGATGCTGGACAAAAGTCTGTCGGGATCAGACAGCACGGACGAAATGACTTCATTTATGTGTCCTTTGATCCGAATCATGTCTTCCTGATCGTAAATTTCAGCATTGTAGCTGAATTTTACATAAAACTCTTCTCCGGGCACGATGACCACATTCAGATCATAATTGGTTTCCTCCGCCATAGAAAAGCCCTCAAGATGAAGAGCGTTTCTTTCTGTCTCCTGCCAGCCGTTTACAGCATCCTGCATGTGAACGGGGTAATTTTCAAAGACGAGAATGTGGTTCAATAAGCCTTTTTGTAAGCCGCTCTCGTTTTGAATGTCATAAAGCGGATAATAACTGTGCTCTTCAGAAGCGAGTGACTCTTTTTGCACTTGCTTCACAAGTGAAGAAAAAGACATATTCTCCGAAGCACGAACCCTCACAGGCACCGTGTTAATAAACAGCCCGGCCATTGCTTCAATGCCGTCAATCGCTGACGGTCTTCCGGAAACGACAGAACCGAATACCGCATCATCGGTGTTGTTGTAACGGTGAAGAAGAAGCCCCCAGATGCTCATAAATAAGGTGTTCAGCGTCACGCCGGACTGCCGTGCTAAGTCAGTCAGCCTTTGAACGGTTTCAGGCTCGAGCGAAAATTGAAAATGCTCCGATGTATAGCGGTTTTCCGCTGCTGTGTTTTTCCAAGACGGGACAGAAGCAGTCTCTCCGTAACCGCTCAAATAACGCGACCAGAAAGCTGACGTCTCCTCTTTGTTCTGCCGGCGAAGCCAAGTGATGTAGTTGCTGTAAGGCGCCGGACTGCCAAGAGAGGCAGGCCGGCCGTTTCTTATTGCATAATACATGCGGAAGAAGTCTTTCAGCACTATGCCCAAACTCCAGCCGTCCATCATGATATGATGGTGAGTCCAGACGCATGTATGGCGGTTTTCTCCCGTACGGAAAAGAGTGAGGCGCATTAAGGGGCCTTTCTGTAAATCAAACCCCTTACGCCGATCTGTTTCCTTATGGCTGTTGATGATCGCTTGCTGCTGTTTCTCTGTTTTAGCAGAAATGTCTTCCGTCTGAACGGTGACATTCCGTTGTGAAAGAACAACTTGCTGCGGTCCGTCGAGATCAGGCACCTCTTTTATGAAAATCGTCCTGAAAATATCGTAGCGGCTGACAAGCATATCCAAGCTTTTTTGAAACGAATCAATACATAAATCCCCGCGGATAGTAAACGAAATCTGCTCAACATAAGCATTTGAGCCGGAATGAAGCAATGAATGAAACAGCATTCCTTCCTGCATATATGATAAAGGGTAGATATCTTGAATTTCTGTCGCTTGTGTCACGAATGCCACACACCTTTTTGTGAAATTAAAGTCCTTTTACGAGATCTGCAATGCTTGATAGTGCCTGAGAGGTCAATTCCTTATTGCTGAAATCACTCAATGTTTTTTCCCGTTCTTTCTTGCCGGAACAGTGTGTAATGATGTCTTTGAGATGGTTTTGGAAGCTGTCCATAAATGATTCAATGGCACGTTCTGCAAATACGCCGGTATAAACGGCTTTCACCTCTAGCCGGCCGTTAATCACCATGGCATTGATGTCCAAGTCAAATTCCCGCACCCGTTCGTCTGCTATGTCATGCTGCGGCTGATACGGCGACATCTTCAATGTGTCTTCAAGACCGTCAAAAGTTCCGAAATAATTAAAGCTCACTTCAGGATCTCGATGGTGAATATTTCGGGAATATCTTAACAGCCCGTATCCGGTCCCCTGATGAGGCACCCGTCTCATCATATCTTTTACCGCTTTAATGCGGTAAGCGGTTTTTTCACTTGAATCACCCGGGACCCTCATATCTAAAAGCACCGGATAAATAGACGTGAACCAGCCGGCTGTTCTTGAAATATCGATCTCAGGAATATGTCCTTCCCGCCCGTGCCCTTCTGTACTGATAACGGACTTCTCGCAGCCCGTCCAGTCAGTCAGCGCCATTCCAAGCGCGGTTAAAAGCAGTTCATTAACGTCTGTGCCGTAAGCCTGCTGTGTTTCAAGCAGAAGCTGATTTGTAAGCTCGCCGCTTAATACGTAAGATACAGTGCGCGCCTTTTTTTGCATTCTTTCAGAAACGTCATCATGCACTTTCGGCAGCGGAGCTGTTTCAAAAGACATAACCTTTTCCCAATAAGCAGCTTCTGCTAGCAGCTCCCTGCTTTTTGAAATCTTGGAAAGACCGGCGGCATAGGTTAAGTAAGAATCACTTTTAAGCGGTAATTCAATTTTTTTATGCTCTAAAGCCTGCTGATAGGCTGTTTGCAAATCTTCAAGCAGAATTCTCCACGAGACGCCATCTACGATAAGATGATGGATGGTGATGAGCAGATGGTCGGCTTCCTTGAGCTTAAAAAGCCCGATATGAAGCAGCGGCCCTTGGTCTAAACGCATCGCTTTTTGAATTTCTTTTTCCTCAGCCGCTATTCGGTTCTCAGGCTGAGTTTCACCGGTAAGATCTATGATCCGCATGGTAAACGCTTCTTCATTTTCTTGGGCAACGCCGCGATTATATTGATGGATATGTCCGTTCTCATCTTCAGCAAACACCATCCGCAGCGCGTCATGATGTTCTGTCAAAGAGCGAGCCGCTTGACGCAGGGCATCAACATAAAATCTCTCTTCACTGCACAGCATGACTGATTGATTGTAATGAAGATCAAAAGCACCGGGTTCTTCAAAAAACCTCTGCTGCACCGGCGTAAGCGGAGCCTGTCCTTCTGCCGGCCCCTGATCAGCGGCTGACACAGCCTGTGTAAGATGCTGCGCGAGCTCTTCGATGGTTGGGAACTGGAACAAATCACGAATCGACATGCTCCAGCCTTCTCCGGCGAGGCGTGCTGACACTTGGAGCGCTTTAATTGAATCTCCTCCAAGTTCAAAGAAAGAGTGACGTATACCTGCTTTTGGAATATGGAGCACATCCTCCCAAATTCGGCATAACATCGCTTGTTTATCATCGATCGGCGCGATAAATGACTGTGATATGTTTATCTCTCCTGCCGGCAGTGCCTCTTTATCAAGCTTGCCGTTAAGTGTCAGCGGCATGCTGTCTAAGCCGATAAAGTATGCCGGCATCATATAAGCAGGGAGCTCCTGCATTAAGGACTGACGAAGCGCTGAGGTATCGGCTTCTTTAGGAACGATGTATGCCGCTAAACAGGCTTGTCCTTCCGCATCTTTTTGAACGGTAACGGCAGCCTCTTTTACTTCGCTGTTTTGAAGGAGCACACTTTCAATTTCTCCCGTCTCAATTCTGTACCCTCTGATTTTCACCTGCTTATCGATACGGCCTTGAAAACGAAGAGTGCCGTCCGGAAGCCAGCAGGCCTGATCTCCGGTTTGATACAGCGTTTGTCCTTTTTGAAACGGATCGCTGAATGCGGATTCTGTCAGATCAGGCTTTCCCCAATATCCTTTGGCGACGCCTTCTCCGCCGATATAAAGCTCTCCCGGCACGCCGATGGGCTGAACTTGCTTGTCTTTGTTCAGCACATACATTTGTACATTCGGGAGCGGAATCCCGATCGGCACATCATCTACCCGCGGCTCTCCGCTCATTCTGACTTCATAATAAGCGGAATCAATCGTTGCCTCTGTTACGCCATAGCTGTTGATGATACGCATTTCCTCTCCGAAGCGTTTATGGAGTGTGTAGAAATCCTGCGCCTTGATCATGTCTGAACCTAACACCAGAAGCTTCAGATCCGGCAATGGCAGTTTCCGGCGATATACATATTCCATAAAGGGAACAATGAGTGCCGGTGTCGACTCCATGAATGTGATGTGCTGCTCGTTGATAAGCCGGCAAAGCTGTTCAGGCTCGATCCGGACGTCATCCGGACAAATTACAAGCGTGCCGCTATTAAGCAAAGCCCGCGCAAGGTCTCCTGAAAAGACATCGAATGAGAAACTCGCCATTTGCAGCACTCTGACCGGCATATGCTCCAGCTCATAAATGCTGCGCCAAGCAAGGGCCGCATGAGTGAAATTGCGATTTCTTACTTCGACTCCTTTTGGCGTTCCCGTTGTTCCCGAAGTATAAATGATATATGCGCTATCTTCCGGTGACGCTGTCGGGTCAAGATTCTCCGTACAGAAATCGTATTGATTTTCATCCTCAAGCTGAATGTGGAAAACGTTGTTTTCCGCCAGCCGTGCCGCGAGTTCTTGATATTCCGCCTGCACGAAAAGCACAGATGCCCCGCTATCTTTTAATAAGTACCGGATCCGTTCCTCCGGATAATGGGAATCAACAGGAATATATGCGCCTCCGGCTTTCATGATGGCAAGAACGCTTACGATCGCTTCAATCGAACGATTTGCTAAAACCGCTGCTCTTTTTCCAGGGCCGAATCCGTTTTTTTGCAGCGTTCGCGCAAGCTGATTCGCTCGTTCATTCAGCTGAGAATAACTGATCTGTTTTGCCCCTTCAATGACGGCAGGGTGCTGAGGCGTTTCCTCTGCTTTTTCCTCAAATAACTGATGAAATAGTTTGTGTCTCTCCGGGAAAACGATTTGTGTATCGTTGAAATCGATCAGCATTTTACGTTTTTCCTCATCGTTCAGTATTGCAGCTCTTGAAAGTTTCGTTTCCGGCTCAATGGCAATATGGCGCAAGAGCTCCATCAAGTGCCCCATCCAGCGCTCGATCGTCTCTTTTAAGAAAAGTTCAGTGCTGAATTCCATTTCGAAATCGATTTCTCCCTTGAATTCAAGCGCTGATAAAGTAAGGTCGAAGCCGGACACTTCATGTGCAAAAGTATTGGAACGGGTCACTTGAAGCCCTGCCAGCCTCATATCCTGCTTCTCCATATTTTGAAGAATAAACATCGCGTCAAACAGAGGATTGCGGCTCATATCCCGCTGCATACCAAGCTGCTCAACAAGCTCCTCAAACGGGTAATCCTGGTGCTCGAAAGCGTCAAGCGCCGTTTTGCGCACTTCCTCTAAGTAGTCTGTGAACCGTTTGCCGCCTTTTGGCTGAGTCCTGATAGCGAGCGTGTTGACGAACATGCCGAGAACCGGCTCAAGGTCTTTATGCGGCCGGCCGGCAATCGGTGAGCCAACGATGATGTCTTCCTGTCCGCTCAGGCGCGCAAGCAGTGTATTGTAAGCGGCGAGAAGCACCATATACAGCGTGGAACCGTGATCCCGGGCGATGCGGTGGAGGCCCGCTGCCGTTTCCGCATCAAGCGTACAGGACACCTTATCGCCCGCAAAGCTTCTGACTGCCGGACGGGCTTTGTCAGCCGGAAGCTCCAGCACAGGCAGCTCTCCGTCGAGCTGCTTCAGCCAGTAGGCTTCCTGCTTCTGATACGTCTCTCCTTGTTTAAACTCCCGCTGCCATACGGCATAGTCTTTATATTGAATGCGCATCGGCGCAAGCGTCCGGCCTGCGTACAGCTCCCCGAATTCACGGATGAGCGTGTTGACAGACACGCCGTCGGAAATAATGTGATGCATGTCCGTCAATAAGAGATGGCGCTCATCTGTTTCCTTGACGAGAGCGGCCCTGAAAAGCGGCGCTTCATCAAGGCGGAATGGACGGACGAAGGCTTCCGCTGATGTTTCATCAGTCAGATTGAACGATACTTTGTCATGGATGCGCTGCACGGGTTCGCCGTCAGGGCCCGTTTCAAAGGAAGTTCTGAGAGACTCGTGGCGCTCGATC
>NZ_JAGGQB010000020.1 GCF_018613535.1 Bacillus sp. ISL-51 | reverse complement strand
TGTGAGCTGCCTTTTTTGTTTATAGAAATTGTTCCAGAAAATTAAAAACGTAATAAGGGAATTTCCGTTCCGTTACTTCAAGAAACTGCCGGATGATGACATAATCATCACTGACATGCTGTGTCAGCAGTTCATACCACCACTCTGTTTCATATCTCGCAATCATTCCCACATTGTATAAAACCAAATAATGTATAATCATTTCTGGAAGGTGCAGAAACTGATCTCGCTGAGCCGGGATATAATATTCATTTTTTTCTAAATGAAACAGCAAATTTGGTGACGACCAAGGCTCGCTGTCTTTTTGATCTATATGAAAAACCAATCTGTTCTTGTCCCTCCTTTGAAAAGACCAATTCAGATGATGATTCATATATTCAGCAAAGCGAGAGTCAGACATATTGTAATGAATCACTGCATGCTCAGGTACAGAAATGAAATTGTCATTAAGCTCTACTTTGGTAATCCAATGCTTTCTCTCTTGAAAGTAAAAAACAGAACGCAGCTCAGGTATGGCCGTTAACAGTTTTTTCATCGTATATCGTTCTTCTTCGAGACCGGACATTCCGAATAAGTGCTTCATAACATGAATACATAAACCGTTACGCTGAATCTTCACCTCATCTTCCCGGAAGCAGTAATTTTGCTTCTTTCGTTTTCGGGCGGTTACGCCATGCGCAAGCACCGAGGCGTGGCTGGGGTAGCTGGGATCAGTTGTGATAAGACAGGCTTTCAGTAATTGCGACATTCCGTAAAACAACAGAATCGGCTTAATTTCTAAGGGAGAAAGAGACGCCTGCTTATAAAAAGACTCAGCGTGTTTGATAAAGAAGATAAACCGTTCACTGTTTTTAAAGGCATATCGTTTTGGCTCCTCAATCCCTCTTTTTGTATAGACTTTATTTAGAAATTTCTGGGAGGATTCTACAGAATAAAATAACGCTAGCTCTTTCCACTCAAGATCTCTCATATGTATTTTTAATCCCTTCCTGTTATCTAAATATTTCAACTCTTTACCGCTTCCTTGACATGCTGTTTGCTAGTTGATAATCTACATATAATATTTTGCCGAAAAGAGGGGGATTTACTAATGTGGGAAAGTAAATTTTCAAAAGAAGGCTTAACGTTCGACGATGTACTTCTTGTACCGGCTCAATCAGACGTACTTCCGCGTGATGTGGATTTATCGGTTGAACTGACAAAAACGTTAAAGCTTAATATTCCTGTCATCAGTGCGGGAATGGATACAGTAACAGAATCAGCAATGGCGATTGCAATGGCGAGACAGGGAGGCCTGGGCATTATTCATAAAAACATGTCCATCGAACAACAGGCTGAACATGTCGATAAAGTCAAACGTTCTGAACGGGGCGTTATCACAAATCCCTTCTTTTTAACTCCTGATCACCAAGTATTCGATGCGGAGCATTTGATGGGGAAATACAGAATTTCCGGTGTTCCGATCGTAGATAATAAAGATGATCAAAAGCTTGTCGGAATCATTACAAACCGTGATCTTCGTTTTATCTCTGATTATTCAATGAAAATCAGTGATGTCATGACAAAAGAAGAGCTGGTTACGGCGTCTGTAGGAACCACATTAGACCAAGCAGAAAAAATCCTGCAGAAGCATAAAATTGAAAAACTTCCGCTAGTGGATGATGAGAATAAATTAAAAGGCCTTATCACGATCAAAGATATTGAAAAGGTTATCGAATTCCCGAATTCATCTAAGGATGAACACGGACGCCTTATTGTCGGCGCTGCGGTAGGTGTAACGGGTGACACAATGACACGCGTCAGCAAGCTTGTTGAAGCGAACGTAGACGTTATTGTGGTCGATACGGCTCACGGACATTCCAGAGGCGTACTGAATACAGTTGCGAAAATCCGTGAGACATATCCTGAGCTGAACATTATCGCAGGAAATGTTGCAACGGCTGAAGCGACAAAGGCTCTGATTGAAGCCGGAGCAAACATTGTAAAAGTGGGAATCGGACCTGGTTCTATCTGTACGACACGCGTCGTTGCAGGTGTGGGTGTACCGCAAATCACTGCAATTTATGATTGTGCCACTGAAGCGAGAAAACATGGCGCAACGATTATCGCAGACGGCGGTATTAAATTCTCCGGCGATATTACGAAAGCATTGGCATCCGGCGGACATGCCGTTATGCTTGGAAGCTTGCTCGCCGGTACATCAGAAAGCCCCGGTGAGACTGAAATCTACCAAGGCAGAAGATTTAAAGTATATCGCGGTATGGGTTCTGTCGCTGCAATGGAAAAAGGCAGTAAAGACCGATATTTCCAAGAAGAAAATAAGAAATTCGTCCCTGAGGGTATCGAAGGACGGACTCCGTACAAAGGTCCTGTAGAAGAAACAGTGTATCAGCTTGTCGGCGGTCTCCGTTCAGGTATGGGATATTGCGGTTCAAAAGACTTGCGCGCTTTAAGAGAAGAAGCTCAATTCATCCGTATGACAGGCGCCGGACTTCGCGAAAGCCATCCGCACGATGTACAAATTACGAAAGAATCACCAAACTACACAATCTCATAATTGTTACAAATTAAAAACATTTGACAGGGTCGCTGACTCTGTCTATTTTTTTTATATCGAGTGTGATAAAATTTATACTGTTGTGTTTTGAATATGTCCTTAACGGCTTAATTATAGATTGAAAATGAATGACGGAGGTCGTAAGATTGAACATCACGAAATGGAAACAGCTGTTGGTGTCATTACTGGTTTTGGCACTGGCTGCTACTTGCTTTGTTCCAATGTCAAAGGCGGAAGCAGCCGGCAATGACCCTATTGATGTCAACGCATCAGCTGCGATAATGATTGAGGCTTCATCGGGTAAGATTTTATACAGTAAAAATGCAGACAAAAGATTACCGATTGCCAGCATGACAAAAATGATGACTGAATATCTGCTTCTGGAAGCCATTAAAGAGGGAAAAGTGAAATGGGATCAAACGTATACTCCGGATGATTATGTTTTTGAGATTTCTCAAGACAACAGCTTATCAAATGTCCCTCTTCGTAAAGATGGCAAATACACAGTCAAAGAACTGTATCAGGCTATGGCGATTTACTCTGCCAACGGAGCTGCGATCGCAGTTGCTGAAATTCTTGCCGGAACTGAAACGAAATTTGTTGCAGAAATGAACGCGAAAGCGAAAGAATTAGGTTTGACAAATTACGATTTTAAAAATGCTACCGGGCTTGTAAACGAAGATCTTCACGGTAAACAGCCGCAAGGCGAAGGCGTCAAAGAAGAAAGTGAAGTTTCTGCTAAAGACATGGCTCTTCTTGCAGATCGTCTGATCACTGATTACCCGGAAGTGCTGAAAACAACAAGCATTGCTAAAACGAAATTCAGAGCAGGCACTGACGATGAAATGGACATGCCGAACTGGAACTTCATGCTGAAAGGCCTTGTTTCGGAATATCCAGGTGTAGACGGATTGAAAACGGGTTCCACTGATTCTGCGGGTTCTTGCTTTACAAGCACGGCAGAACGAAATGGAATGCGTGTCATTACTGTTGTATTAAACGCAAAAGGCAACCTGCATACAGGACGTTTTGATGAAACGAAAAAAATGCTCGATTATGCATTTAACAGTAATTTCAAAATGAAAGATCTTTACTCTGAAGGCTCTCAAGTAAAGGGCCATAAAACAATTGATGTTGAAAAAGGTAAAGATAAGCAAGTAGACATTGTCACGGATAAGGCGTTATCTATTCCTGTCAAAAGCGGGGATGAAAAGAACTATAAAGCCGAAGTGACATTAGATAAAAAAGAAATCACGGCTCCCGTGAAAAAAGGGACAAAAGTCGGAACGCTGACAGTCAGATATACAGGCAGCGACAAAGACTACGGTTTTCTTAAATCAAAAGAATTCAGTGTAAATTTAGTAACAAAAAATGACGTAGATAAAGCAAACTGGTTTGTTCAGATGATGCGCAGCATTGGCGGTTTCTTCTCAGGAATTTGGGGAAGCGCCGTTGACACAGTAACAGGCTGGTTCTAAGTATAAGAAAGAGCTCTGATGAAAGTTAGGGCTCTTTTGCTTAATATACTGAAAAGACCAAATTATTAGTAAAAAATGATATCTATCTCTTTCATATCACTATAAAATAATAATATCCATATGAAATATTGAATTTCTGGGATACAATAAGAGATAGACATTATCTAACTATACATTGACTAGGGGGACCAAAAAATGGCTCAAACAGGTACTGACCGTGTAAAACGCGGAATGGCAGAAATGCAAAAAGGCGGCGTCATCATGGACGTTGTAAATGCTGAACAAGCGAAGATTGCGGAAGAGGCAGGAGCCGTTGCCGTTATGGCATTAGAACGCGTTCCGGCTGATATTCGCGCAGCTGGCGGAGTAGCCCGCATGGCTGATCCCACTATCGTTGAAGAAGTAATGAATGCTGTATCAATTCCTGTAATGGCAAAAGCGCGTATCGGACACATCGTAGAAGCGCGTATCCTTGAAGCAATGGGTGTAGATTATATTGATGAAAGTGAAGTTCTGACTCCTGCTGATGAAGAATTTCATTTAAATAAAAACGAGTACACAGTTCCATTCGTATGCGGATGCCGTGATCTCGGCGAAGCAACGCGCCGTATCGCTGAAGGAGCTTCTATGCTTCGTACGAAAGGCGAACCGGGAACAGGAAATATCGTAGAAGCAGTTCGTCATATGAGAAAAGTAAACGCACAAGTGCGCAAAGTTGCTGCGATGAGCAATGACGAGCTTATGACCGAAGCGAAAAATCTCGGCGCTCCTTATGAGCTGCTTCTTCAAATCAAACGTGACGGCAAATTGCCTGTCGTAAACTTTGCTGCCGGCGGTGTTGCGACTCCTGCAGACGCAGCATTGATGATGCAGCTTGGCGCTGACGGCGTATTTGTCGGTTCCGGTATTTTCAAATCGGACAACCCTGCTAAATTTGCCAAAGCAATTGTTGAAGCAACGACTCACTATACAGATTACAAGCTGATTGCTGAGCTTTCAAAAGAACTCGGTACAGCGATGAAAGGGATCGAAATCTCAAATCTACTTCCAGAACAGCGTATGCAAGAGCGCGGCTGGTAAGAACATAGGAGAGCTGGAAGCATGTTAACAATTGGTGTACTTGGACTTCAAGGAGCAGTTAGAGAGCATATTCGTTCAATTGAAGCATGTGGTTCAAAAGGTCTTGTCATTAAGCGCCCCGAACAGCTGAATGATATAGACGGGTTAATCTTGCCCGGCGGAGAAAGCACGACAATGCGCCGCTTGATTGATACGTATCATTTCATGGAACCGCTGCGTGAATTTGCAGCTCAAGGCAAGCCGATGTTTGGCACATGTGCCGGATTAATTATATTAGCCAAGGAAATAGCGGGAACAGACAACGCTCATTTGGGGCTGTTAAACGTTGTTGTCGAACGAAATTCTTTTGGCCGCCAGGTCGACAGCTTTGAGGCTGATTTAACAATCAAAGGCCTTGCTGAGCCATTCACAGGCGTTTTTATCCGTGCGCCTCATATTTTAGAAGCGGGGGAAAACGTAGACGTGCTCAGCGAACATAACGGGCGTATTGTGGCTGCAAAGCAGGGGAATTTCCTCGGCTGCTCGTTCCATCCGGAGTTGACGGATGACCACCGAGTGACAGAGCTGTTTGTGCAAATGGTTGAAAAGCATAAGCAGGAAGCCGCTGTATAAAACAGTTGAAAACCGCGAATACTTATAGTACATTATAAACACAAATAAAGATCGAAAAGCGTTGACAGGAAGCAGTAGGGAGCCCCTCTTTCTAAGAGAGCCGATGGGTGGTGCGAATCGGTGAAAGATGCTCTTCGAATCCGTCCTTGAGCGAAATGCTGAAAACAAGTAGGCATTTACGGGAAAACCGTTATGTGTTAAAGCGGGAAACAGGTGTGTGCTTGTTTTCAATCAGGGTGGCAACGCGAGAGCTCTCGTCCCTTTATGGGGATGAGGGCTCTTTTTTATTTTCGATGAAAACAGATAGGAGTGTTTTACATGATTGATACGAAGGTGTTGAGAGCCAACTTTCAAGAAGTAAAAGCGAAGCTCATCCCTAAGGGTGAAGACTTATCTGATTTTGATAAGTTTGAAGAGCTTGATGAAAAAAGAAGAGAGCTTATCGGAAAAGTTGAAGAGCTGAAAGGGAAGCGTAATGAAGTGTCTCAGCAGGTCGCTGTGCTGAAGCGCGAGAAAAAAGATGCTGATCATATTAT
Organism: Bacillus sp. ISL-51; assembly: GCF_018613535.1. Taxonomy (GTDB): domain Bacteria; phylum Bacillota; class Bacilli; order Bacillales; family Bacillaceae; genus Bacillus. Next base: position 10,389 of record NZ_JAGGQB010000020.1, on the reverse strand, counting down.
TAAAGAAATGCGTGAAGTGGGCGAAGAAATTAAAAAACTCGATGAAGAGCTTCGCACGGTTGAATCTACGCTTGAAACCATTCTTCTTTCTATTCCGAACATCCCGCACGATTCCGTGCCTGTCGGAGAGACGGAAGACGATAACATTGAAGTTCGCAAATGGGGAGAGGCTCCCGCATTTTCATATGAGCCAAAACCGCATTGGGATATTGCCGATAACTTAAACATTCTTGATTTTGAACGCGCCTCAAAAGTAACAGGCAGCCGGTTTGTGTTTTATAAAGGATTAGGCGCCCGCCTTGAACGCGCGCTTTATAACTTTATGCTTGATCTCCATGTAGATGAATATCACTACACGGAAGTGATTCCTCCTTACATGGTTAATCGCACAAGCATGACCGGAACAGGACAGCTTCCGAAATTTGAAGAGGATGCTTTTAAAATCAGAGAAGAGGATTATTTCTTGATTCCGACGGCGGAAGTGCCGATTACGAACATGCATCGCGATGAAATTTTATCTGGTGACAACCTGCCGATTAACTATGCTGCATTCAGTGCGTGCTTCCGTTCAGAGGCCGGATCTGCGGGCCGTGATACACGCGGATTGATTCGCCAGCATCAATTTAACAAAGTTGAGCTTGTGAAATTCGTTAAGCCGGAAGATTCTTATGAAGAGCTTGAAAGCTTGACTAACCAAGCGGAGCGGGTGCTTCAGCTGTTAGAACTGCCGTATCGCGTCATGAGCATGTGTACTGGTGACTTGGGCTTCACGGCTGCGAAGAAGTATGATATTGAAGTATGGATTCCGAGCCAAGACACATATCGGGAAATCTCATCTTGCAGCAACTTTGAAGCCTTTCAGGCAAGACGCGCAAATATCCGTTTCAGACGCGAAGCGAAAGGCAAGCCGGAGCATGTGCATACATTAAACGGCTCAGGTCTGGCCGTCGGCAGAACAGTAGCGGCCATTTTGGAAAACTATCAGCAAGAGGACGGAAGTGTCATCATTCCGAAAGTGCTTCGTCCTTATATGGGAAATAAAGAAGTCATTAAACCATAAAAGGTGCGCCCTAGAGGCGCGCCTTTTTTGCTGTTTGATACAATGCGGCAATGTTTCGGGCGGTGCTTTCCAGGTTAAAGCGGCCTAACGCTAAGGCTTCTTCAAGGCTCACAGCGCCTGGCACAATAGAAAATGCGGCTGTGATATCTTCTGAATATACATTTTCAAAGCCCTTTCCTAAGGAACCTGCTAATGCGATAACCGGAATTCCTTGAGCGGCAGCACATTTAGCAATTCCTGCGGGAGTCTTGCCGAAAATTGTTTGGCCGTCAATCTGCCCTTCTCCGGTGATGACGAGATCTGCACCTCTTATCTGATCGGAAAAGGACAGGGTATCTAGCACAATCTCAATTCCGCTCTTCAGCTCGGCATGTAAGAAAGCAATCAGCCCCGCTCCTAAACCTCCCGCGGCCCCGGCGCCTTTTACTTTGTCGGCTTCTATTCCGAGCTGGCGTTTCAATACACTGGCGAAATGATGCAGGTTTTGGTCTAATAGAACCTTTGTCTCCTCGGATGCTCCTTTTTGCGGGCCGAATACAAACGAAGCGCCGTTCTCTCCCGTCAGGGGGTTTTCTACATCGCAGGCCGCATGTACTTTGACGCGCTGTACGTCAGGGGAAAGGCGGCTCATATCAATAGCAGCCAAATGGTGCAGTGAGCCGCCGCCATCCGCTATTTCCTGACCGTCGTTATTTAAAAAACGGACTCCGAGCGCACTTGCCATTCCGGCTCCGCCGTCATTTGTTGCACTTCCTCCGAGACCGATGATAATCTCAGTGACGCCATAAGAGACAGCATCTGCAATAAGTTCTCCCGTCCCTCTTGTCGTTGTTTGTAATGGATTTCTCAGATGACGGGGAACGAGGTGGAGCCCGGAAGCTTGAGCCATTTCAATAACAGCTGTGCGTCCGTTTCCGAGCAGCCCATATGCGGCACTGACCGGAGTACCCAACGGCCCGGTTACCGTTTTTTCAATGATCCTGCCTTCGGTCGCATCAACCAGAGCCTGAACCGTGCCTTCTCCGCCGTCCGCAACCGGTATTTTTGTATAGTCCGCATCCGGAAAAACGGTTTTAAAGCCTTTTTCGATACTATCCGCGGCTTCTTTTGATGTCATGCTTTCTTTAAAGGAATCTGGTGCAATGACGATTTTCATCGTGTTTCCCGCCTTTTTGTCAGGTTATCTATTGAACCTATTCTTGTTCTTTGTATCGTTTTCCTGCTCATATCAATCGTGGTTGAAGTGAATGAGAGTCTTTTGTATGATAGCAAAGAGGATGAAGAGAGAAAGGTTTTAAAAAAGAAATAAAAAATTATTAAAATGCGCTTGACTGAAATTTAGGTCATGTGGTATATTATTAAATGTCGATACGGAGGAATACCCAAGTCCGGCTGAAGGGATCGGTCTTGAAAACCGACAGGGGTGTCAAAGCCCGCGGGGGTTCGAATCCCTCTTCCTCCGCCATATTGATTTTAAACCTAATGAAACTCGAGCATATATTGGAGATTGTTTTGTCCGCTGCATGGGATGCAGCGGATTTTTTATGTTTAAATGCAAAAAAGCGATTTTCTCTGTTTGGGGAAAATCGCTTTTATATCTTTTACTTCTTTCTGTTTTCATTAATCGTCTTACTGATTTTTTCAATCAGAGGTTCAAGTGATTGTTCATCGGCTATCAGGTCATAATCCTCAATGCGCACCTTTAGGACAGAGCAGGCATTAAAACCGCTGATCCAGTTTTCATACCGTGTATACATCTCTTCCCAGTAGGATCGGTTTGTCTGCAATTCCATCTCCCGGCCTCGTTTTTCGATCCGGTTTAAAATGTTTTCAAGGTCGCCTTCTAAATAAATCAGAACATCAGGATGCGGGAAGTAAGGCGTCATCACCATTGCCTCAAAAAGGCTTGTATACGTTTTGTAGTCTGTTAAAGACATCGTTCCTTTATCGGCATGCATTTTTGCGAAGATGCCTGTATCCTCATAAATAGAACGATCCTGTACAAAGCCGCCGCCGGATTCAAACATATTTTTCTGCTCTTTGAACCGTTCAGCTAAGAAATAAATTTGTAAATGAAAACTCCAGCGCTCAAAATCGTGATAAAACTTTTCTAAATAGGGGTTTTCCTCCACCTCTTCAAGAGAGGTTTTAAAACCAAGGCGTTTTGCTAAGGCTTTGGTTAAAGTAGATTTTCCCACTCCTACCGTTCCCGCTACTGTAATAATTGAATTGTTTGGGATTTGAATGTCTTTCATTTTATAAGCTCCTTTACCTGACGGGCAATTCTTTCAAAATCTGTCTTATTCATCACAAAATCCTCATGGTCTCCATCTATCGTCAGGACGGATAAATCCGGGTCTCTTTGCTGAAGCTCTCTGATGGCTGTGTCGTAATCTGAAATGAGCCGCTCCAAATATTGCTTTTCTATTTTTTTCTCAAAAGGGCGCCCGCGCTTTTCAATGCGATGCAGCAGGGTCGGCAGGCTGGCCCTTATGTAAATAATGATATTCGGCTTTGGCAGGTCATCTGTCAGCAGACGATAAATCTGCTTATATTTCTCAAGCTGCTGCCCGTGTAATGTACGCTCAGCAAAAATAACATTTTTATAAATATGATAATCAGACAGAACGGGCTGTCCTTTTTTAAAATAATCACGATCGGTGTCCTCTAGCTGTTTATACCTGTGACAGAGAAAAAACATTTCAAGCTGGAAGCTCCATTCCTCGATATTGTCATAAAACTTATCAAGATAAGGATTGTCCTCCACAATTTCATCAATCATAGGGAAACCAAGCTCTTGTGAAAGCATGGAAGCGAGTGTCGTTTTCCCTGCCCCGATAGGACCTTCTACCGCAATAAAAGGGGCTGTGTTCATTGGAAATATCCTCCTTAATTCTGCAAACATCCGTCAGTTGCCGGCCTGTATATTGTATCACACTCTCAGATTGCCCCCATGAAAAAAGACGCTTCCGGTTTAACGAAACGTCTGTTTAACAATATGGAATTGATCTCCGAGCAAGAGCCAGTTTTGCGGGAAGGAGAGGCCGAGTTTCCAATAGCTGATACCTCTTAAATGCAGCTCCTTAATCAAATTGAATTTCGCCTGAATGGAACGGGCGTCTTCAAACCATACTTCATGCCGTTTGTTATTTGCATCGGTATACCGGAAGAATGGAGCTTGAGCCGTTTGATTATATTCAATGTCAACATTGTATCTGGCGGCAAGGGCGATTGCCTGCTGAGGGCTGACGGCTTTTGCTGTCGTTCCCTGCTTAAAGGGCAGCGTCCAATCGTATCCGTACATGTTCTGCCCCATGACGATTTTTCTGGAGGGCATTTCAGTCAAAGCGTACTCGATGACGTTCCTTACCGGGCCGATCGGTGATACGGCTTGAGCAGGCCCGCCGCTATATCCCCATTCATATGTCATAATCACAACGAAATCGACAATTTCACCGTGGGCTCTATAATCGTGGGCTTCATACCACTTGCCTGCTTGGGTGGCGCTTGTTTTTGGGGCAAGAGCGGTTGAAATCAGCCAGCCTTCCCTATGGAAAATCGTTCTCGCCTCACGTAAAAACTGATTGTAGGCTTCTTTGTCCTGAGGGCGTAAATATTCAAAGTCAAAATGTATATCGCGAAAGCCGTACTTTCTGGCTGTGGCGACTATTTCTTGGAGGAGCTTGCTTTTCACTGTATCGTCAGTCAAAATAATTCGTCCAAGCTCATCACTGAATGCGTCATTTTCGAGATTGGTGACGATCATCATCAGCGTGGTATTATTCCTGTCACTGATGGCTTTCAAATTGGTCAAAGGCGGTTCTTTTAAGGTGCCGTTCCGCTGCACTTGGAAACTGAATGCCCCGAGGTAGGTTAAATAAGGCGATGCTTCTCTTGCCGCTTGCTGCAGATTGGCGCTTACGCTTGTGCCGCGCGGCTCTATATATGCGTTTGATTCGATATTCGGCTTATTGGTCTGCGGCGGAATGTAGAGACGGGTGCCGATTTGTAATGCTGTGTTGATTTGAATTCCGTTTACTCTCGCCAGCTCTGCAACTGATATGTGAAAACGGCCGGCGATTGCTGCCAGGGTATCGCCCTGTTTTACCTCATAATATTGGCCCGCAATCGGAATGACAATGGTTTGTCCGACAACCAATGTATTGGCGTTCGGTAGTTTATTCGCTTCCGTCATTTCATTTACGGTTGTTCGATAACGCGCCGCAATAGCGGAAAGTGTGTCGCCTCGTTTCACTACATATATCTGAATGAAAAACGCCTCCTTTCATATCCGCTATCAAATGTATGAAAAAAGGAGGCTGTTCATGTTTACTTTTCGGAAGTAATTTGTTTTTCAGTCGTGATTTCTGCAAAGAGGACACTTTCCATCATGGTCAGCGCGAAATTATTATCTTCGTCGTTATTAGAGGAGGTGCAGTCTTTAGGAATCATAATGCTGTATTCCCGCATGTAAGCGTCATTTGCGGTGAAAAGCACACAAATGTTCCCGGCAATGCCCGTGATGATTAATCGGGTCACTTGTAATTCAGTCAGAAGGGTGTGGAGTGCTGTTTCGTAAAAAGCGGAATGCTTCGGCTTAATCAGAAAATAATCTTCTTTCTGAGGTGTTATGCTTTCTATAATATCTGAGCTTATTTCATTTTTACACTCTATTCGGATGGCATCTATGTCAGCCTTCCAAAGACCGTAATGATCATTAATGTAAATAATCGGCCAGTTGTTTTGTTTTGCATGCTCCTTTAATGATAAAATACGGGGAACAATTTGTTTTGTTTTTTCAGCCAGATGTTCACCCATATCAAACTGAAAGTTGTTAATCATATCGACAATCAGAAGGGCTGTGTTGTTGGGTTTAGACAATATCAGCAAACTCCTTTCTGTTGGGATATTCCTATTTTAACCTTTATAAGACATGAAAAAACTTAAGAAGAGAGCTTGAACCGATGATGAACGATGAATATTATATGAGAGAAGCTATAAAAGAAGCGAAAAAAGCAGAGGAAAAAGGAGAAGTCCCGATTGGCGCCGTTCTTGTTTTGCACGATGAAATAGTGGCGCGGGCGCATAATCTGCGGGAGACGGAGCAGCGCGCACTCGCCCATGCAGAAATGCTTGCCATTGATGAAGCATGCCGGAAACTGGGGACGTGGAGACTTGAGGAAGCCGTTCTTTATGTCACCTTAGAACCGTGCCCGATGTGCGCGGGGGCCGTCGTACTTTCCAGAGTCGATAAAGTCGTATTCGGCGCTTTTGATCCGAAGGGCGGCTGTGCAGGCACGTTAATGAATCTCCTTCAGGAAGAACGGTTCAATCACCAGGCGGAAGTCGTGAACGGTGTGCTCGAAGAAGAGTGCGGAGAGATGCTCAGCGCTTTTTTCAGAAAGCTGCGCCGACAGAAAAAAGAATTAAGGAAAAAGTTGTCTGAGTAGTACGGTTGCATTTTTACCCTGAAGCAGATATACTTATGTGTGCATCATGAAATGGTGCGCATACAAAAATTTGATATTTATTTTGCCGTGCTAAGCGGGGAGGTAGCGGTGCCCTGTACCCGCAATCCGCTCTAGCGGGGCCGAATCCCTTCTCGAGGTTCGTTTACTTTAAGGCCTGCCTTAAGTAAGTGGCGTTGACGTCTGGGTCCTGCGCAATGGGAATTCATGAACCATGTCAGGTCCGGAAGGAAGCAGCATTAAGTGAAACCTCTCATGTGCCGCAGGGTCGCCTGGGCCGAGCTAACTGCTTAAGTAACGCTTAGGGTAGCGAATCGACAGAAGGTGCACGGTAAATCAATCATCAAATTTCAGACTCACCTGTTTTATGGCAGGTGAGTTTTTTCGTATTTCAAGTGAAAACGGGTTTTGGCGTTAAAAGCCCGTTCATGTATAATAAACATGATGAATAACAGAGGAGGGCGCATCCTGTGGGTTACCAAGCTTTATATCGAGTATTTAGGCCTCAGCAGTTTGAAGATGTGGTCGGACAGGAACACATTACGAAAACGCTGCAAAATGCCCTTTTGCAAAAGAAGTTTTCTCATGCATATCTGTTTTCTGGACCAAGAGGAACGGGAAAAACCAGTGCAGCTAAAATATTTGCGAAAGCAGTCAACTGTGAGCGCGCCCCTGTGGAAGAGCCGTGCAACGAGTGCGCGGCGTGCAGGGGAATTACAAACGGCTCCATATCAGATGTGATTGAAATAGATGCGGCGTCGAATAACGGCGTAGACGAAATCCGCGACATCCGCGATAAAGTGAAATTCGCCCCGTCAGCCGTCACCTACAAGGTATATATTATAGATGAGGTGCATATGCTCTCTATCGGTGCATTCAACGCGCTTCTAAAAACGCTGGAAGAACCGCCGGCGCATTGCATTTTCATATTAGCTACGACTGAACCTCATAAGATTCCTTTAACCATTATCTCCAGATGTCAGCGTTTTGACTTCAAACGTATTACATCCCAAGCGATCGTCGGACGAATGAAAACAATCGTCGAGGCAGAGCAGCTAAAGGTGGAAGAAGGCGCTCTTGATATCATTGCAAGTGCAGCCGACGGAGGAATGAGGGACGCACTGAGCCTGCTCGATCAAGCCGTTTCATTCAGCGGCGACGAGCTGTTAGTGGATGATGCGCTGCTCATTACCGGCGCCGTTTCCCAGCACTATATTGGAAAACTGGCATCGTCGCTTTATAACAAACAGGTTTCCGAGGCTTTGGAAACATTGAATGAATTGCTTCAGCAGGGTAAAGATGCAGCAAAGCTGATCGAAGACATGATCTTTTACTTCAGGGATATGCTCCTGTACCAGGCGGCCCCTGGCTTAGAGGGCGTTCTGGAGAAGGTGAAGGTCGATGAAACGTTCACGACGCTGAGCGAACAAATACCGGCTCAAGCCTTATATGAAATGATCGATATCCTGAACAAAAGCCATCAGGAAATGAAGTGGACGAACCACCCGAGAATCTTTTTTGAAGTCGCGGTCGTGAAGATTTGCCAAACGGCACAGCAGTCTGCCGCAGAGCTTCCGGAGGTCGGCATGCTGATGGATAAAATTCAGCAGCTCGAGCAGGAAGTAGAAAGACTGAAAACATCCGGTGTAACAGTCCAAGCGGAAAGCCCGCAAAAAGAAGCCCCGCGTCCGCAAAAGGGCGGAAAAAGCAATTATAAAGCGCCTGTGGGAAGAATACATGAAATATTGAAAGAAGCCACAAGACCTGATCTTGAACAGCTCAAAAGCAGCTGGGGCAAGCTGCTGGCTCACCTGAAACAGCAGAACAAGGTGTCTCACGCGGCTCTTTTAAATGATAGTGAACCTGTGGCCGCCGCCCAAAAGGCATTTGTGCTTAAATTTAAATATGAGATTCATTGCAAAATGGTTGCCGAGGATAACAACGGAGTCCGTACAAACCTGGAACAGATTCTTGAATCAATGCTCGGCAAAAGAATGGATTTGATTGGCGTTCCGGAAGCACAATGGGGTAAAATAAGAGAAGAATTTTTAAATGATCATCAGCAGGAAAATGAAGGATCAAACGAACCGGCTGAAGAAGATCCGCTGATTGCAGAAGCAAAAAAACTTGTCGGAGCGGATTTGATTGAAATAAAAGACTAATGATAGGAAAGAGAGTGATTTTATATGCGTGGCGGAATGGGAAATATGCAAAAAATGATGAAGCAAATGCAAAAGATGCAAAAGGATATGGCGAAGGCTCAGGAAGAACTTGCTGAAAAAGTGCTTGAAGGTACAGCGGGCGGCGGAATGGTGACTGTTAAAGTCAACGGGCAAAAAGAAGTTGTAGACGTTGCGATTAAGGAAGAAGTCGTTGATCCGGAGGATATCGAAATGCTTCAGGATCTGGTTCTTGCCGCGACAAACGACGCCCTTAAAAAAGTGGACGACATGACGAATGAGACAATGGGTCAATTTACAAAAGGAATGAACTTACCGGGTTTATTCTAGGGGGATAAATAAACATGCAGTATCCTGAACCAATATCAAAGCTGATTGACAGCTTTATGAAATTGCCAGGGATCGGACCGAAAACAGCGGTTCGTCTGGCTTTTTTTGTTCTAGGTATGAAAGAAGACGTAGTATTAGATTTTGCAAAAGCGCTTGTCAATGCGAAGCGGAATCTGACATATTGCTCGATTTGCGGTCATATTACAGATCAGGACCCTTGTTATATATGTGAGGATACAAGAAGAGATAAGTCAGTCATTTGTGTCGTGCAGGATCCTAAGGATGTCATTGCGATGGAGAAAATGAAGGAATACAACGGTCAGTATCACGTTCTTCACGGCGCGATTTCTCCTATGGACGGCATCGGTCCGGAGGATATTAAAATACCGGAGCTGCTGAAACGGCTTCAGGATGACGAAGTGACAGAAGTCATTCTCGCAACCAACCCTAATATAGAAGGGGAAGCAACGGCGATGTATATATCGAGGCTGTTAAAGCCTTCTGGCATCAAGCTCTCCCGTATTGCCCACGGTCTGCCCGTCGGCGGTGATTTGGAATATGCTGATGAGGTCACTCTTTCAAAAGCTCTTGAAGGAAGACGTGAATTGTAAGGGAGGAAATGGTGAGGCATGGGTTTTCTTCGCAGAAATACATTAAGAAAAGAGTTTGACGAGAAGCTGATCGAACAGCTCTTTAAACAGAAAGAAGAATGGAACAGACAAAAGAACCTCGTCGATAAAAGCCTCGAGCCTTCTGCTGAGGTATTGTTTGAACTGAAAGTTGCTGAATCGAAGTACTTTTTTTATTTAAAGGAAGCGAAGCAGAGAAAGTTAAAAATGAGCAGGTGGAAGTAAGAGGTCTATTCTCCTGAATCTTCTCATAAGCTTGTACTAAACAAGTGAAGGGGGAAGATTCATGGAGCCTTTTTTCGTTATCGGTATTATAGTCGGTTTGGTTGCTTTGCTTTTTTTATGGGGAATATCTTCAAAACCGTTAAAGTGGATTGGTGTGACTGCAATTAAGTTTATAGCAGGGGCAGTGCTTTTGGTCGGTGTGAATTTGTTCGGCAGCAGCCTGGGTATTCATATCCCTGTTAATCCGGTCACAACGGGAATCAGCGGAATCTTGGGGATACCCGGAATTGCGGCTCTAATTGTAATTAAACGTTTCATTATTTAATTTGTCAGTTCTTGTTGACATTATGAATCGAGGATGGTATTCTAATATACGTCGCTGATAACGAATTGAAATATCGAAAAAGATTTCAAAAAAGTTGTTGACGGCAACGACATTAATATGTTAAGATAATAAAGTCGCTTCGAGAGCGGCGGACAAAGTTCTTTGAAAACTA
>NZ_JAGGQB010000019.1 GCF_018613535.1 Bacillus sp. ISL-51 | reverse complement strand
TGTGAGCTGCCTTTTTTGTTTTTTTCTGCAACAGAAATGGGTCATTCGCTATATAATAATATGAAAGCCGCAAAGCTCATTTTGCAAAAGCAGGTTTTATGCCTGTGCAAAGTGGAAATAATAGAGATAGAGCGATACAGTTGAAAAATTTTGAGAAACACCTTATAGTAAGATTAAAGTCAAATATAGTCAAAGTCAATAAAGGAGGGGGTTGAGTGGGACATAATATTTCTGACATCATTGAACAGTACTTAAAGCAAGTATTAGATCAAAATGGCAGGGAAATTTTAGAGATCAAACGCAGTGAAATTGCGGATAAATTTCAGTGTGTTCCTTCCCAAATTAATTATGTCATCAACACCAGATTCACAAGCGAAAGAGGATATATTGTTGAAAGCAAACGGGGAGGCGGCGGTTATATTCGAATCATTAAAGTTAAAATGAATAACGAAGTCGTCCTCATCAACAATATTATTTCGCAGATTCACACCTATTTGTCTCAGGCAGCCTCTGATGACATTATTCTCAGGCTGTTAGAGGACGGGGTTATTTCAGAAAGAGAAGCTAAAATGATGGTGAGTGTAATGGATCGCTCAGTTTTATATATTGATCTGCCGGAACGGGATGAACTGAGAGCCAGAATGATGAAAGCAATGCTGACATCTTTAAAACTAAAGTAAGCGGGTGAAAAGATTGATTTGTCAAGAGTGCAATGAGAGACCAGCCACTTTTCACTTTACGAAAGTTGTTAATGGAGAAAAACAAGAAGTGCATATTTGTGAACAATGTGCAAAAGAAAACAATGATGCATACGGAATAAGTGGAAATCAAGGGTTCTCAATTCATAATTTATTATCAGGACTGCTGAATATGGAGTCTTCATTTCAAAATACCGGATCCCAGATGTTCAGCTACTCAGAACATGGTTCAGCTTGTAAAAAATGCGGTATGACCTTTCAGCAATTTAGAAAAACAGGGCGGTTCGGCTGTGCGGAATGTTATAACACATTCTACAGTCAAATTACTCCGATATTGCGTAAAGTCCACAGCGGAAATACGGTTCATGCAGGGAAAATTCCGAAACGCATAGGCGGGAATCTTCATGTGAGACGGCAAATGGAAATGTTGAAAAAGGAACTCGAATCATTGATACATCATGAAGAGTTTGAAAAAGCCGCACAAGTAAGGGATCAGATCCGTTCATTAGAGCATGAATTAAAAAGCACGGACAGTGAGGAGGAACAAGGGTAATGTCGCTCCAGCATTTTATTCAGGACGCATTAAGCAGTTGGATGAAGCAGAAGGGGCCTGAAAGTGACATTGTACTCAGCAGCCGTATACGGTTGGCCCGAAACTTTGAAAATATAAGGTTTCCTGCCCGATATACAAATGAAGAAGCCTCATCCATTATTGAGCAATTTGAGGAACATTTTTCAGGAAAAGAACTGCCCGATATCGGTAAATTTCTTTTAATCAGAATGAGTGAGGCACAGCCTTTGGAAAAACGGGTGCTGGTGGAAAAGCATCTTATCAGCCCGAACTTAATCGAATCCCCCTTCGGCGGCTGTCTGCTGTCTGAAAATGAAGAAGTCAGCGTCATGTTAAACGAAGAAGACCACATTAGAATTCAATGCCTCTTCCCCGGTTTTCAGCTTCTCAATGCCATTAAGGCAGCAAACCAGGTCGATGACTGGATTGAGGAGAAAGTAGATTACGCCTTTGGGGAAAAGAGAGGATACTTAACGAGCTGTCCTACAAATGTAGGGACGGGATTAAGGGCTTCGGTCATGATGCATTTGCCTGCGCTTGTGTTAACTAGGCAAATGAATCGAATTATACCGGCAATTAACCAATTAGGCTTGGTTGTAAGAGGAATTTACGGTGAAGGCAGCGAAGCATTAGGAAATATCTTTCAAATTTCAAATCAAATCACACTCGGAAAATCAGAACAAGATATTGTCGATGATTTGAACAGTGTGGCTGCCCAACTGATTGAGCAGGAACGGTCTGCCCGAGAAGCGCTTTATCAAACTTCTAAGATTGAATTGGAGGATAAGGTATTCAGATCATACGGAGTTTTATCCAACTGCCGGATGATTGAATCGAAGGAAACGGCAAAATGCCTTTCTGACGTTCGGCTGGGGATAGACTTGGGTATCATTAAAGACCTATCCAGCAATATACTTAATGAACTGATGATTTTGACTCAGCCAGGTTTTCTGCAGCAATATTCGGGCAGTACATTACGGCCGAACGAAAGAGACGTGAGAAGAGCGGCTCTAATCAGGGAAAGGCTGCATTTAGAAACGAGTGCAAATAGACAGGAGGATGATTCGATATGATGTTTGGAAGATTTACAGAGCGAGCGCAAAAGGTATTGGCATTAGCACAGGAAGAAGCACTTCGCTTAGGTCATAACAATATCGGTACTGAACATATTTTGTTAGGTTTGGTTCGCGAAGGCGAAGGGATTGCGGCAAAAGCGCTCCAAGCACTTGGGCTTGGTTCAGATAAAATACAAAAAGAAGTAGAAAGCTTAATCGGACGGGGACAGGAAATGTCTCAAACCATTCATTATACCCCAAGGGCAAAAAAGGTCATTGAGCTAAGCATGGATGAAGCGAGAAAACTGGGTCATTCCTATGTCGGTACAGAGCATATTCTGCTTGGACTGATTCGTGAAGGTGAAGGCGTGGCAGCAAGGGTTCTGAATAATCTCGGTGTCAGCTTGAACAAGGCAAGACAGCAAGTGCTTCAGTTGCTCGGAAGCAACGAAACGGGATCATCTGCTGCAGGTACGAACAGCAATGCGAACACTCCGACACTTGACAGCTTAGCACGTGATTTAACAGCGATTGCTAAGGAAGACAGCCTTGACCCGGTTATTGGCCGCAGCAAAGAAATTCAGCGCGTTATCGAAGTGCTGAGCCGCAGAACGAAAAACAACCCTGTACTGATCGGGGAGCCCGGAGTCGGTAAAACAGCGATTGCTGAAGGACTTGCACAGCAAATCATTAATAACGAAGTTCCAGAAATTTTACGCGATAAACGTGTTATGACCTTAGATATGGGAACAGTTGTAGCCGGCACGAAATATCGCGGAGAGTTCGAGGATCGCCTGAAGAAGGTCATGGATGAAATCCGCCAGGCAGGAAACATCATTCTCTTTATTGACGAGCTTCATACATTGATCGGAGCGGGCGGAGCAGAAGGTGCAATTGATGCGTCAAACATCTTAAAACCTTCACTGGCGCGAGGCGAGCTTCAGTGCATCGGCGCGACAACGCTTGATGAATATCGTAAATACATTGAGAAAGATGCCGCTTTAGAGCGCCGGTTCCAGCCGATCCAAGTTGATCAGCCGTCAGCAGATGAAAGCATTCAAATACTGAAAGGCCTGCGTGACCGTTATGAAGCGCACCACCGCGTGTCCATTACAGATGAAGCGATTGAAGCGGCGGTTAAATTGTCAGACCGTTATATTTCAGACCGCTTCCTCCCGGATAAAGCAATCGATTTAATTGATGAGGCCGGTTCGAAAGTGCGTCTCCGTTCTTTCACAACACCGCCGAATTTAAAAGAGCTTGAACAGAAGCTTGATGAAGTACGGAAAGAGAAAGATGCTGCCGTACAAAGCCAAGAGTTTGAAAAAGCTGCTTCGCTTCGTGATACTGAGCAGCGTCTGAGAGAACAAGTGGAAGATACGAAGAAGACCTGGAAAGAAAAACAAGGCCAAGAAAACTCTGAAGTATCTGTTGAAGATATCGCAATGGTTGTGTCAAGCTGGACCGGCGTCCCGGTTTCTAAAATTGCGCAAACAGAAACAGATAAGCTTCTGAATATGGAAAATATTCTTCATTCCCGCGTCATTGGTCAAGATGAAGCCGTTGTAGCGGTTGCGAAGGCCGTCAGACGTGCCAGAGCGGGGCTGAAAGATCCCAAGCGCCCGATTGGTTCATTTATCTTCTTAGGCCCTACAGGCGTAGGGAAAACAGAGCTGGCGAGAGCGCTGGCGGAATCGATTTTCGGTGATGAGGAAGCGATGATCAGAGTGGATATGTCCGAGTACATGGAGAAACACTCGACTTCACGCCTTGTCGGTTCTCCTCCGGGATATGTCGGCTATGATGAAGGCGGTCAGCTGACAGAAAAAGTGAGAAGAAAACCTTACTCTGTCGTGCTGCTTGATGAAATTGAAAAAGCGCATCCTGATGTGTTCAACATTCTTCTGCAAGTGCTTGAAGACGGACGTCTGACTGATTCAAAAGGGCGCACCGTTGATTTCCGCAATACGATTCTCATTATGACGTCAAACGTCGGGGCGAGCGAGCTGAAACGCAACAAATACGTCGGCTTTAACGTCCAAGATGAGACGCAAAACCATAAAGACATGAAAGACAAAGTCATGGGAGAACTGAAGCGCGCCTTCAGACCGGAGTTTATCAACCGGATTGACGAAATCATCGTCTTCCACTCCCTTGAGAAAAAACATCTTACAGACATTGTGTCACTTATGTCTGATCAGTTAACAAAACGTTTGAAAGAACAAGATCTCTCTATTGAGCTGACAGAGGCTGCGAAAACAAAAGTAGCAGATGAGGGCGTCGATTTGGAATACGGCGCACGCCCGTTAAGAAGAGCGATTCAAAAGCATGTGGAGGACCGATTATCAGAAGAGCTGCTCAGAGGTAATATTGATAAAGGGCAGCACATCGTTCTTGATGTTGAGGACGGCGAATTTGTCGTAAAAACAACTGCTAAAACGAACTAATATAGTGACAAACATGAGGCATACAGTAAGCAAGTGTATGCCTCGCTTTGTTATATAGAGAAATATTTGATAAGGAAGAGGTTTTACATCATATATGGCTAAATCAAAAACTAAATTCATCTGCCATTCATGCGGGTATGAGTCCGCGAAATGGATGGGAAAGTGCCCCGGCTGCGGAGCTTGGAATACAATGGTGGAAGAGACCATTAAAAAAGCGCCGGCGAATCGGCGGGCAGCCTTCTCACACTCAGTTCAAACCGTACAAAAACCATCACCTATTACATCAATTGAAACATCTGAAGAACCCCGCGTTCAAACCAAGCTCGGCGAATTCAACAGAGTGCTTGGCGGCGGCGTTGTAAAAGGTTCGCTTGTGTTAATCGGAGGCGACCCCGGGATCGGAAAATCAACGCTTCTTCTTCAAGTATCCGCTCAGTTAGCAGACACAGCAGGCAGCGTGCTTTACATTTCAGGTGAAGAATCTGTGACACAAACGAAGCTTCGCGCTGACAGGCTTGGGATCAGAAGCCAATTGTTACATGTTTTATCTGAAACCGATATGGAGTATATTTCGTCTGCTATACAAGAGATGAAACCTGCATTTGTTGTCGTTGATTCCATTCAAACCGTTTATCAAAGCGATATTACGTCGGCACCCGGCAGCGTATCACAAGTAAGAGAGTGTACCGCTGAATTGATGAAAATCGCGAAGACAAACAGCATACCCATTTTTATCGTGGGACATGTAACGAAAGAAGGATCTATCGCAGGGCCGAGATTGCTTGAGCATATGGTTGATACCGTTCTATACTTTGAAGGAGAACGGCATCATACATTCCGTATTTTGCGGGCTGTCAAAAACCGTTTCGGTTCAACAAATGAAATGGGCATCTTTGAAATGCGGGAAGAGGGGCTTACGGAAGTTCTGAACCCTTCTGAGATTTTCTTAGAAGAGCGTTCTGCCGGGGCTTCGGGTTCCAGTATCGTAGCGTCTATGGAAGGAACGAGGCCGATTTTGGTCGAAATCCAGGCGCTGATTTCACCGACCAGTTTTGGAAACCCGCGCCGCATGGCTACAGGGATTGATCATAACAGGGTGTCTTTATTAATGGCTGTGCTGGAGAAGAGAGTGGGTCTCCTGCTTCAAAATCAAGATGCATACTTAAAAGTCGCCGGCGGCGTGAAGCTGGATGAACCGGCAATTGACTTGGCCGTGGCCGTCAGCATCGCTTCAAGCTTTAGAGATACACCGCCGAATCCTGCAGATTGCTTTATCGGTGAAGTAGGTCTGACAGGAGAAGTCCGCAGGGTATCAAGAATTGAACAGCGCGTAAAAGAAGCAGCAAAGCTGGGCTTCAAGCGCATGGTCATACCTGAGGCGAATGTAGACGGATGGACAAAACCAAAAGGGATTGAGGTTGTCGGAGTAGCAAATGTTGCCGAAGCGCTTCGTACTTCATTAGGAGGATCATAATAGATGGAAAAAGAGAAAAAAGGGGCGAAACAAGAGCTCGATCTGTCTGAAATCTTGCAGTTTGTTGCACCGGGAACACCGCTCAGAGCCGGGATAGAAAATGTTCTGCGGGCAAACACAGGCGGCCTGATTGTTGTCGGATACAACGATAAAGTAAAAGAAGTAGTGGATGGCGGCTTTCATATTAATACATCATTCGCGCCCGCTCATTTATACGAGCTGGCAAAAATGGACGGAGCCATTATTTTAAGCGATTCCGGCCAGAAAATCCTGTATGCGAATACGCAGCTCATGCCGGAGGCGGCAATTTCTTCTTCAGAAACAGGAATGAGACACCGTACGGCGGAACGTGTAGCAAAGCAGACGGGCTGTCTGGTCATCGCGATCTCTGAACGCAGAAACGTCATTACGTTATATCAGGAAAACATGAAGTATACACTAAAGGATATCGGTTTCATTTTAACAAAAGCAAATCAAGCCATTCAAACGCTTGAGAAATATAAAACCATTTTAGACAAAACGATCACAGCTTTAAACGCTTTAGAGTTTGAGGAGCTTGTGACGTTCAGTGACGTGCTGTCTGTCATGCACCGTTATGAAATGGTGCTTCGTATTAAAAATGAAATCAATATGTATATTAAAGAGCTTGGAACGGAAGGCCATTTAATCCGCTTGCAGGTGATCGAGCTGATTACGGATATGGAGGAAGAAGCGGCTCTTTTCATCAAGGATTATGTAAAAGAAAAAATTAAGGATCCATTCGTGCTTTTAAAAGAGCTTCAGGATATGTCCAGCTATGATCTGCTTGATGATTCCATTTTGTTTAAGTTACTCGGGTATCCGGCCTCTACTAATCTCGATGACTATGTGCTGCCGAGAGGGTACAGGCTGCTGAATAAAATACCGCGTCTGCCGATGCCGATTGTTGAAAATGTAGTAGAGGCGTTCGGATTTTTGCCTAGTATTACGGAAGCCAGCGCTGAAGAACTGGATGATGTTGAGGGTATAGGCGAGGTGCGGGCCCAAAAAATTAAAAAAGGCTTAAAACGTCTGCAAGAGAAACATTATATCGACAGACAGCTTTGAGTTTCGGTTAAACCTGTGTGAATACGGGTATATTATTGTTAGTTTTTGTTTATTCTGATATTTGTAGGCTGCGACAGCCTTCATAAAAAAATGTTTTTTAAAAGGAGGTGGAGGTATGTTAAAACGAATAGTTCAGGCGTTCTTCATTATTGTTGGCGGCGTTGTTGGTATCTTTTTAATACCTGAATTGTTTGTACTGTCAAATATACAGGACATACCTTTGATAACAAACGCATATACGTCTGCGGCAATTGGTGCTATTATCTTTTTCCTCATCAGTATGTGGACAACAGAATATGTGATTAATTGGGTAAAATGGATTGAAGATTCTTTGCTGAGAGCCCCGGTGCCGGATCTGTTATTTGGAAGTCTCGGATTGGTTTTTGGACTTATCATCGCATATCTCATTGTAAACGTGATTCCGCTTGACAATATTCCGTACCGCATATTCAGCACCATCATTCCGGTCTTTTTAGCTTTCTTTCTCGGGTATTTAGGCTTCCAGGTCGGATTTAAGAAAAAGGATGAGCTCATCACCCTGTTCTCCATTTCTTCAAGAATGCAGAAGAAAAAAGGAAGTGCTGACGAGGAGCAGGAGGAGCAGGATAAAAGGCTGAAAATCTTGGATACAAGTGTTATTATTGATGGGAGAATTGCGGATATTTGCCAGACCGGCTTCTTAGAGGGAGTCATTGTCATTCCTCAGTTTGTGCTTGAGGAATTACAGCATATCGCCGATTCTTCAGATGTATTAAAACGCAATAGAGGACGCCGCGGCCTCGATATTTTGAATCGTATTCAGAAAGAGCTGGATATTACGGTTGAAATATATGAGGGTGACTTTGAAGACATTCAAGAGGTTGACAGTAAGCTTGTCAAACTTGCGAAGCTGACATCCGGCGTCGTTGTGACGAATGATTTTAACTTAAATAAAGTATGTGAGCTTCAGAAGGTTGCAGTACTGAATATTAATGACCTTGCAAACGCGGTGAAGCCGGTTGTGCTTCCGGGCGAAGAGATGAAAGTGCAAGTGATTAAGGACGGGAAAGAGCATAATCAAGGCGTGGCTTACTTAGATGACGGCACGATGATTGTCGTTGAAGAGGGCCGTAATTATATAGGGAAGCATATTGATGTGCTCGTAACCAGCGTACTGCAGACAGCGGCGGGACGAATGATTTTTGCCAAGCCTAAGCTGCTGGAGAAGGCTCTTTAGAGGGAGAAAATGATGGAGTATGTTGTAGTGATCCCGGCCGCCGGACAAGGGAAACGGATGAAGGCTGGGAAAAATAAGCTATTGATCAGCTTAAAAGGAACGCCCGTTATCATTCACACATTACGGGTATTTGAAAGCCACCGTCCATGCAAAAAAATCATTCTGGCGATAAATGAGAGTGAGCGGGAGGATTTTCATCAGCTGCTTGCTCAGTTTCCGATCGGAACGGAGATCGAGCTTGTCGCTGGAGGGCAAGAGCGCCAGCACAGCGTTTTTGAAGGGCTGAAAGCGATCAGCAAAGAGTCTGTTGTCCTTGTTCATGACGGGGCGCGCCCGTTTGTCACACATGAACATATTGATAAGCTCGTTGAAACAGCAGAGCAGACGGGAGCGGCTGTCCTGGCTGTTCCTGTGAAAGACACGATAAAGCGGGTTGAAGACTCCCAAGTTGTGGAGACCTTTGACCGTTCAAGCTTGTGGGCCGTCCAAACGCCGCAAGCTTTTCGTCTTTCTTTATTAAAGAAGGCGCATATAGAAGCAGAAATCAGAGGGTTTTTAGGTACTGATGACGCCAGCCTCGTCGAGCGGCTTGACGGCTGTTCAGTGCATGTCGTGGAAGGCGACTATACCAATATAAAGCTGACAACGCCTGATGATCTAATATCAGCGGAAGCAATCATGAAAGCGGAAAGTGGGAATCATAATGTTTAGAATCGGACAAGGATTTGACGTGCATCAGTTAACGGAAGGCCGTCCTCTTATCATCGGCGGAATTGAAATTCCGTATGAAAAAGGGCTGCTCGGGCATTCCGATGCTGATGTTTTGCTGCATACAGTGGCTGACGCGTGTCTCGGAGCTGTAGGCGAAGGGGACATCGGAAAGCATTTTCCGGATACTGATCCTGAGTTTAAGGATGCAGATTCATTCAAGCTGCTTCAGCATGTCTGGAACATTGTAAAAGAAAAAGGTTATGTACTTGGAAATTTAGACTGCACGATTATTGCGCAAAAACCGAAAATGGCCCCACATATTGATGATATGAGAAAAAGAATAGCGGAAGGCCTTGAGGCAGACGTCTCCCAGATTAACGTAAAAGCAACGACAACAGAAAAGCTCGGGTTTACAGGCAGAGCGGAGGGAATTGCGGCACAGGCGACTGTACTGATCCAAAAAGCCTGATCATTGCTTTGATGCCCGGTCTATTTGGTGGTAGAATAGATACATATATTCGGCTTGAGGCTACAGACGAGATGAAAGGAAGTATTTGAACATGGGAAATGAAGTACGTGTTCGTTATGCACCGAGTCCGACCGGACATTTGCATATCGGTAACGCCAGAACGGCGCTTTTTAACTATTTATTTGCCCGCAGCCAAGGCGGGAAATTTATTATCCGCATTGAGGACACCGACAAAAAGCGGAATATTGAAGGCGGAGAGCAAAGTCAGCTTAATTACTTAAAATGGCTGGGTATGGACTGGGATGAGAGTGTGGACGTCGGCGGAGAATACGGCCCGTACCGCCAGTCTGAACGTAACGATATTTACAAAGTATACTATGAAGAGCTTCTTGAAAAAGGGCTTGCTTATAAATGTTTCTGTACGGAAGAAGAGCTTGAGAAAGAGCGTGAAGAACAAATCGCCCGGGGAGAAATGCCGCGCTACTCCGGCAAACACAGAAACCTGACTCAAGAAGAGCAGGAGAAGTTTTTAGCCGAAGGCAGACAGCCGAGCATCCGTTTCCGTGTGCCGGAAGGGAAAATCATTGCTTTTGACGATATCGTAAAAGGCGAGATCTCTTTTGAATCAGACGGCATCGGCGACTTTGTCATCGTTAAAAAGGATGGAACACCGACCTATAATTTTGCAGTAGCGATCGATGATTACTTAATGAAAATGACGCACGTGCTCCGCGGCGAGGATCATATTTCAAATACACCGAAACAGATTATGATCTTCCAGGCTTTCGGCTGGGATATCCCTGTCTTCGGCCATATGACGCTTATCGTGAATGAAAGCCGCAAAAAACTAAGTAAACGTGATGAATCGATCATTCAGTTTATTGAGCAGTACGAAGAGCTGGGTTACCTGCCTGAAGCGCTGTTTAACTTTATCGGCCTTCTCGGGTGGTCGCCTGTCGGTGAAGAAGAACTTTTCACTAAGGAACAATTTATTGAAATTTTTGATGTGAATCGTTTATCGAAGTCACCGGCTCTGTTTGATATGCATAAACTGAAATGGGTCAACAACCAATACGTAAAAGCGCTGGATCTTGATCAAGTTGTCGGGCTGACGCTTCCGCACTTGCAAAAGGCCGGTAAAGTCGGCACTGAGCTTTCTGCAAAAGAGCAGGAGTGGGTGCGCAAGTTAATTTCTCTTTATCATGAACAATTAAGCTACGGCGCTGAAATCGTCGAGCTGACTGATTTGTTCTTTAAGGAAGAGATCGAGTATAATCAAGAGGCAAAGACTGTTCTGGAAGAAGAACAGGTTCCTGAAGTGCTCAGCGTATTTGCCGCGAAGCTGGAAGAGCTTGAAGAATTTACGCCGGAGCAGATCAAAGCCTCAATTAAAGCAGTGCAGAAAGAAACTGGGCACAAAGGCAAAAAGCTGTTCATGCCGATTCGTGTTGCAGTTACAGGCCAGACCCACGGTCCGGAGCTTCCGCAGGCCATTGAGCTGATCGGCAGAGAAACTGCTGTGAAACGCCTGAAAAGCATTTAATATATGATTGTTGACAGGGAAGAGTATAAAACAAATGACCATTACAGAAAGAATCTTCATCGGCTGAGAGAGATTCATGTGTCATGTTTTAGAAGTGCGCCCTTAAGACCTTTGAAGAACATTTCCGCGGAAATCAGTATTTAAAGGCGGCCGCCGCCGTTACCGGCTGAGTTGGGAAAACAGGATTTTGTTTTCCAAACAGAGTGGAACCGCGCGGTGAAAGCGTCTCTGTCATGTTTACATGCAGAGGCGTTTTTTTATTAGCTGAAAAAGGATGACTGGAGCGGGGAGAGAATGGGGGGAAGCATGTGTTTTTTAAAATGCTTAAAGAAGACATAGATACAGTGTTCGATCAAGATCCTGCAGCAAGAAGCTATTTTGAAGTCATTTTAACTTATTCTGGTTTACATGCTATATGGGCGCATCGGATTGCACATGCTTTATATAAAAGGAGATTCTACTTCCTTGCACGCCTTATATCACAAATCGCCCGTTTCTTTACCGGTATTGAAATCCACCCCGGCGCGACCATCGGGAGAAAATTTTTCATTGATCACGGCATGGGTGTAGTCATTGGGGAAACTTGTGAAATCGGCGATAATGTCACGGTTTTCCAAGGTGTCACGCTCGGGGGAACGGGAAAAGAAAAGGGAAAGCGGCATCCGACCATTAAAGACGACGCCTTAATCGCAACGGGGGCGAAGGTGCTTGGCTCCATTACTGTCGGCCAAGGCTCTAAAATAGGCGCCGGCTCCGTTGTCCTGCGTGATGTCCCTGACTATTCAACCGTCGTGGGCATACCGGGGAAGGTCGTGATTCAAAACGGAAGAAAGATAAAGCGCGACCTCAATCATCAAGACTTGCCCGATCCGGTGGCTGACCGATTTAAAGCATTGGAGCAGCAGATTCTTGAGCTGCATGCTGAACTGGAAGATAAAAAAGAAAGGATAAACCAAAAATGACCATTACACTTTATAATACACTGACAAGGAAAAAGGAAACGTTCGTGCCCCTTGAGGAGGGCAAAGTGAAAATGTATGTGTGCGGCCCGACTGTATACAACTATATTCACATTGGAAATGCCCGTCCGGCTATTGTGTACGATACGGTCCGCAACTATTTAGAATATAAAGGGTATGACGTTCAATATGTGTCAAACTTCACCGATGTTGATGACAAACTGATCAAGGCCGCGAATGAGCTCGGTGAGGACGTCCCGACCGTTTCTGAGCGGTTCATAAAAGCCTACTTTGAAGACGTGGGCGCGCTTGGATGCCGAAAAGCCGATCTTCATCCGCGGGTCATGGAGAATATGGATGCCATCATTGATTTTATCAGCGAGCTGATTAAAAAAGGCTACGCCTATGAATCAGAAGGCGACGTTTATTTCAAAACAAGAGCGTTTGAGGGCTACGGAAAGCTTTCTCAGCAATCAATAGATGAGCTCAGATCAGGCGCCCGTATCCGCGTTGGTGAGAAAAAAGAGGACGCCTTGGACTTTGCGCTTTGGAAGGCTGCCAAAGACGGGGAAATTTCATGGGATAGCCCTTGGGGAAAAGGACGGCCGGGCTGGCATATTGAATGCTCTGCAATGGTGAAGAAGTATTTGGGCGACGAGATAGATATTCATGCCGGGGGACAGGACCTCACATTCCCTCACCACGAAAATGAAATTGCGCAATCTGAAGCATTAACAGGCAAGACATTCGCAAAATACTGGCTTCACAACGGTTATATCAATATAGATAATGAAAAAATGTCAAAATCGCTCGGGAACTTTGTTCTGGTGCACGATATCATTAAGAAATATGATCCGCAGCTGCTGAGATTTTTCATGCTGTCCGTGCATTACCGCCATCCCATCAACTATTCGGAAGAGCTGCTTGAAAAAACGAAAAACGCGTTTAACCGCCTGAAGACAGCTTACAGCAATTTAAACCATCGTTTGAACAGCAGCACGAACCTGACTGAAAATGATGATGAGTGGCTCGCTAAAATCGAGGAGCACCGCACTGCATTTGAAGAAGCGATGGATGATGATTTTAATACGGCAAATGCGATCTCCGTTTGGTTCGATTTAGCGAAGCATGCCAATTACTACTTGCAGGAAGACCATACGGCTGACCGTGTCATCAAAGCCTTTATCAATATGTTTGACAGAATCGGCTCTGTACTGGGTCTTACGCTGGGCGGAGAAGAGCTTGTCGATCAAGAGATTGAAGACTTGATTGAGAAAAGAAATGAAGCCCGCCGCAATCGCGATTTTGCCTTATCAGACCAAATCCGCGATCAGCTGAAAAGCATGAATATCATTCTTGAAGATACGGCTCAGGGAACTCGCTGGAAGCGGGGAGAGTAAGCTGATGCTTCAATTTGATCAAGTCAAAGATTCAAAGCAGTTAAACGGTCTTGCGCTTGCTTATATGGGTGATGCCATTTTTGAAATATACGTCAGGCATCACCTGCTTAAGCAGGGCTATACGAAGCCGAATGACCTTCATAAGAAGGCAAGCCGTATTGTATCGGCAAAATCCCAGGCGGATATTCTTTTTCATCTTCAAGAGGAATCCTTCTTTACAGAAGAAGAGGAAGCCGTACTGAGAAGGGGCAGAAATGCCAAATCGGGAACAACGCCTAAAAACACAGATGTACAGACGTACCGCTATAGTACGGCTTTTGAGGCTTTACTCGGATATCTTTTTCTTGAGAAAAAAGAAGAAAGACTGAATCAGCTGATTGCTGAAGCTATAAAAGCCGGGACGTCAGGGAGGAAAACAAATGAGTCAGCAACATGATTACGTCATAGGAAAAAATGCGGTCATTGAGACATTAAAGTCAGACCGGAAGCTGTATAAATTATGGATGGCGGAAAACACAGTAAAAGGACAAGCCCAGCAAGTCATTGAGCTTGCGAAAAAGCAAGGCATCACCATTCAATTTGTTCCGAGAAAAAAGCTCGACCAGATGGTGGAAGGACAGCATCAGGGAGTCGTCGCTCAGGTCGCGGCATATGAGTATGCGGAATTAGACGATTTATATAAAAGAGCGGAAGAAAGAAATGAACAGCCTTTCTTTCTCATATTGGATGAACTGGAAGACCCTCATAATCTCGGCTCCATTATGAGAACGGCCGACGCGGCGGGCGCGCACGGCATCGTCATTCCGAAACGCAGAGCAGTCGGCCTTACTGCGACGGTTGCAAAAGCGTCAACGGGAGCCATTGAGCATATCCCTGTCGTTAAGGTCACAAACCTTGCCCGGACGCTTGATGAAATGAAGGAGCGGGGCATTTGGGTAGTCGGAACAGATGCGTCTGCGCGGGAGGATTACCGCACAATGGACGGCAAAATGCCTTTGGCCTTAGTCATTGGAAGCGAGGGCAAAGGAATGGGCCGCCTTGTAAAAGAGAAATGCGATTTCCTCATCAAACTTCCGATGGCGGGAAAAGTAACGTCACTGAATGCATCGGTAGCGGCGGGCCTTCTGATGTATGAAGTCTATAGGAAACGGAATCCTTTGGGAGAATAAAGACAGATGGACATCCTATTAGTAGACGGATACAACATGATAGGAGCCTGGCCGCAGCTAAATGATTTAAAAGCGAACAGTTTTGAAGAAGCGAGAGATGTACTGATTCAGAAAATGGCAGAATATCAGTCATATACAGGAATCAGAGTCATTGTTGTTTTTGATGCGCATCTTGTAAAAGGGATAGAGAAAAAGCAAACCAATTACAGGGTCGAAGTCATTTTTACGAGGGAGAATGAGACGGCGGATGAGCGGATCGAAAAGCTCGCCCAAGCGCTGAATAACATTGCGACACAGATTCACGTCGCCACCTCTGATTACACCGAGCAATGGGCGATTTTCGGACAAGGGGCTCTGCGAAAGTCCGCCCGGGAGCTGCTGCGGGAAGTGAATGCCATTGAACGCCGCATTCAAAGGCGGGTTTCTAAAATCACTTCCGAAAAACCCCCGGGTAAAATCGAGCTGTCCGAAGAGGTTTTGAAAACGTTTGAAAAGTGGCGGCGGGGCGACCTGGATTAGGTTGACGCTTTTTCGTCCATTAATGTATAATATTTCTATCTACGTGCGCCGGGGGGATCGCAGTGAATCTACAGAACAACAAGGGAAAATTCAACAAAGTGCAGTTTTGCCAGTTGGAGGACGAGCAGGTCATTGAAAAGGTTCATGTTGGGGATAGTGATGCGTTAGATTACTTGATTACGAAGTACCGTAATTTTGTACGGGCAAAAGCCAGATCCTATTTTTTAATAGGGGCGGACAGGGAAGATATTGTACAGGAAGGGATGATAGGCTTATATAAGTCTATCCGGGACTTTAGAGAGGACAAGCTTACTTCATTTAAAGCTTTTGCAGAATTGTGCATTACCCGCCAGATTATTACCGCAATAAAGACAGCTACTCGCCAGAAACACATTCCTTTAAATTCCTATGTTTCTTTAGACAAGCCTATTTTTGATGAAGAATCAGACCGAACGCTGCTTGACGTCATTTCGGGCGCAAAAACGTTAAATCCTGAAGAAATGATTATTAATCAGGAAGAATTTGATGATATTGAAATGAAAATGGGAGAGTTGCTAAGCGATCTCGAGAGAAAGGTGCTTGTTTTGTATCTTGACGGAAGAAGTTACCAAGAGATTTCCGATGATTTAAACCGGCACGTAAAATCAATCGATAATGCCCTGCAGCGCGTAAAGCGCAAGCTTGAGAAGTATTTAGAAATAAGGGAAATCAGTTTATAGCTGGTTTCTATGTGATATTGACAGAATTTTTCTGTCTGTGATATTTTAATAAGATAAATGAATGTTTATTTAGGAAAAGGTGTAACGACATGAGAAAAAAGATTACGCTGGCATGCAAAACATGCGGAAATCGTAATTATACGACAATGAAAAGCTCTGCATCAGCGGCTGAGCGGTTAGAAGTTAAGAAGTACTG
Organism: Bacillus sp. ISL-51; assembly: GCF_018613535.1. GTDB lineage: Bacteria > Bacillota > Bacilli > Bacillales > Bacillaceae > Bacillus. Next base: position 43,436 of record NZ_JAGGQB010000019.1, on the reverse strand, counting down.
CAGCACTTGCAATTCACATACAGCTCATTTAGAAACAAAATAGTGTTCTCGCTTTTTAAATTGTGGAGGTCTTTTACATGCGTATGATGAGTTTCTTTAAAGATGTTGGGAAAGAAATGAAAAAGGTTAGCTGGCCTAAAGGTAAAGAGTTAACGCGTTATACGATCACGGTTATTTCAACAGTTATCTTTTTTATTATCTTTTTTGCCCTCCTTGATACAGGAATTTCTCAATTAATTCGTTTAATAGTTGAATAATGATCAGCAATACGTGCTATAATAGATCATAATATCGTTTGCCAAAACCCGTTCAGCGGGTTTTTTATTGTGTTGAAAAAAGGATTCATAGGCTCTGTGCCTATTTTTTGTTTTACACTCATTTTTTAAATGCGGGGAGGGAAGGACTGCATAGTCCTGATAGAATGGAAAAGAATTGGTATGTTGTTCATACGTATTCCGGTTATGAAAACAAAGTAAAAGCAAACCTTGAAAAACGTGTGGAATCGATGGGAATGCAAGATAAAATTTTCCGCGTAGTCGTTCCTGAAGAAGAAGAAACGGATATTAAGAACGGTAAGAAAAAGGTAGTTAAAAAGAAAGTATTCCCTGGCTACGTGCTTGTTGAAATCGTCATGACCGATGATTCCTGGTATGTGGTCCGCAACACGCCGGGCGTTACCGGATTCGTCGGATCAGCTGGATCAGGCTCAAAGCCGACTCCTCTTTTACCGGGCGAAGCGGAAACCATTTTGAAACGGATGGGAATGGATGAACGGAAAACCGACATTGATTTTGAATTGAAAGAGACAGTCAAAGTCATAGACGGACCATTTGCCAACTTTACCGGATCTATCGAAGAGATTGATTATGATAAGAGCAAAGTGAAGGTATTTGTGAACATGTTCGGCCGGGAAACGCCGGTTGAGCTGGAATTTACCCAGATCGACAAATTGTAATGTGAAAAAACTTGAAATTGATATACATTAATGATAATATAGCAAAGGTACGTCTTGGACTAATCCAAGGCAGCTAGCTTGATATTTCGTCATTCATATAAAGAATGAAACCTTGAGTGGGAGGGTTTACCCTATTACCACATCACGGACTTAAGGAGGTGTGTCTCGTGGCTAAAAAAGTAGTAAAAGTTGTAAAATTGCAAATTCCTGCTGGAAAAGCTAACCCAGCGCCGCCAGTTGGACCTGCACTAGGTCAAGCCGGTGTAAATATCATGGGATTCTGTAAGGAGTTTAACGCTCGTACAGCTGACCAAGCTGGTTTAATCATTCCTGTTGAAATTTCGGTTTACGAAGACCGTTCATTTACATTTATTACAAAAACTCCGCCTGCTGCAGTATTGCTTAAAAAAGCAGCTGGAATTGAGTCTGGTTCTGGTGAACCAAACCGTAATAAAGTGGCAACCGTTAAGCGCGATAAAGTACGCGAAATCGCTGAAACGAAAATGCCTGACTTAAACGCAGCAGACGTTGAAGCGGCAATGCGCATGGTTGAAGGTACTGCCCGCAGTATGGGTATTGTTATCGAGGATTAATTTGTTTCTTGTCGGGTTGCGAGTTTTCACAAGTTCGCAACCCTTATTCGTGGGAGGTTATTCCGCTATAACCACATAAGGAGGAAATTTTAAAATGGCTAAAAAAGGTAAAAAGTACGTTGAAGCTGCGAAGCTTGTAGATCGTGCGAAAGCTTACGATGTCGCTGAAGCAGTGGCGCTTACTAAAAAAACGAATACAGCTAAATTCGACGCTACAGTTGAAGTTGCTTTTCGTTTAGGGGTTGACCCTCGTAAAAACGACCAACAAATCCGCGGAGCTGTAGTTCTTCCTAACGGAACTGGTAAAACTCAGCGCGTGCTTGTATTCGCTAAAGGCGAAAAAGCAAAAGAAGCTGAAGCTGCCGGTGCAGATTACGTTGGCGATTCTGATTACATCACGAAAATCCAACAAGGTTGGTTCGATTTTGATGTAATCGTTGCGACTCCTGACATGATGGGTGAAGTCGGTAAAATCGGACGTGTGCTTGGACCAAAAGGTCTTATGCCAAACCCTAAAACAGGAACTGTTACTTTTGAAGTGGAAAAAGCAATCGGCGAAATCAAAGCTGGTAAAGTTGAATACCGCGTTGATAAAGCAGGAAACATCCACGTTCCAATCGGAAAAGTTTCTTTCGAGGATGAAAAACTTGTTGAGAACTTCACAACAATGTATGAAACAATCCTGAAAGCAAAACCGGCTGCGGCTAAAGGTGTTTACGTGAAAAACGTTGCTGTTACTTCTACTATGGGCCCTGGTGTCAAAGTAGACGCTTCTACTTTCAACGTAAAATAATATTTGACTTTACATCAGCATTCTGATATGATTCAAAATGTTGTAAAATATAATATGTCATTTATACCGTAGACAGCAGGGGCCGTTAAAGGCTTAATATCCTGCCGAGGTGTATATATATCACAGCTATTACGTTACGTATGCTTGTATATACAGCCTCCATGTCACATGGAGGCTTTTTATATGAAATCGTCGTCACAGTCGTGATCACCTAGCGGTATAAGTGTTACACAAAATCTACAGGAGGTGTAACCATGAGCAGCGCAATTGAAACAAAAAAAGTTGTTGTTGAAGAGATTGCTTCTAAACTGAAAGAAAGCAAATCAACGATCATCGTTGACTACCGCGGACTTAGCGTTTCTGAAGTAACTGAACTTCGTAAACAGCTTCGCGAAGCTAACGTTGAGTTCAAAGTGTACAAAAACACAATGACTCGCCGTGCGGTTGAACAAGCTGAACTTGATGGTTTGAACGATGTCTTAACTGGACCGAATGCGATCGCATTCAGTACTGAAGATGTTGTCGCTCCGGCAAAAGTTCTTAACGAGTTTGCGAAAAAACACGAAGCTTTGGAAATCAAAGCGGGCGTTATCGAAGGTAAAGTTTCTTCTGTTGAAGAAGTGAAAGCTCTTGCTGAACTTCCATCACGCGAAGGCTTGCTTTCTATGTTGCTTAGCGTACTCCAAGCTCCAGTTCGCAACCTTGCTCTTGCAGCTAAAGCAGTTGCAGATCAAAAGGAAGAACAAGGCGCTTAATCTGATTTTTATCTAAAATAAAAACAAATGGAGGAATTACAAATGGCTTTAAATATCGAAGAAATCATTGCTTCCGTTAAAGAAGCAACTGTACTTGAATTGAACGACCTAGTAAAAGCAATCGAAGAAGAATTTGGCGTAACTGCTGCTGCTCCTGTAGCTGTAGCTGGCGGAGCTGCTGCTGGCGGAGCTGCTGAAGAGCAAAGCGAATTCGACCTAATCCTTGCTGGTGCAGGCGGACAAAAAATCAAAGTTATCAAAGTTGTACGTGAAATCACTGGTCTTGGCTTAAAAGAAGCTAAAGAACTTGTTGACAACACTCCAAAACCACTTAAAGAAGGTATTGCGAAAGAAGAAGCTGAAGAGCTTAAAGCTAAACTTGAAGAAGTTGGCGCTTCTGTAGAAGTTAAGTAATCTTCACTTGCCTGTAGGGGAAGCTCGCTTTTATGAGGCGGGCTTTTTCTTTGCTTTTCTTTAAGCGAAATGATATGAGGAGGTTCTAATAATGAGTGAACACTATTATTCAGAAAAACCTTCAGTTCAAAGCAATAAGCAAACATGGTCATTTACACTGCGAAATAAATCGTATACATTCACAAGTGACAGCGGCGTTTTCTCAAAAAAGGAAGTTGATTTCGGATCACGTGTCTTAATTGAAGCGTTCCAAGAGCCGGAAACGGATGGCGACTTTCTGGATGTAGGGTGCGGCTACGGCCCGATCGGTTTATCGCTTGCAGGTGAATTTACAGACCGGACAGTCCACATGGTTGATGTGAATGAAAGAGCCGTAGAGTTATCAAATGAAAATGCAGAAAAAAACGAAATAAATAACGTGCGTATTTATCAGAGTGATTTATTTTCAAATATTGATTCTGCTCAAACATTTGCTTCTATTATTACAAACCCCCCAATCCGCGCCGGAAAAAAAGTTGTCCATGCCATTTTTGAAAAAAGCGCTGAACATTTAAGGACTTCAGGTGAATTGTGGATCGTCATACAGAAAAAACAGGGCGGGCCTTCTGCCATTGAAAAACTGAAGGAACTTTTTGACGAAGTTTCTGTCGTTCAAAAAAAGAAAGGCTATTATATCATAAAAGCAAAAAAAGTTTGACTTGAATTTTTGGCTATGTTAATATTGTAAAATGCCAATGTATATATTTTGCATGATATGCTGAATAATTATAGTGCATGTATAAATTATACAAACATGGAAATGCTAATAAAATCGGTATTTGTTTATGGATGTGGTTTTCTTAATTAGAAACCCTTTTTTCTTTTGTCTTGTAAAAGTATTTCTTCACTGTAAGGAATGCTTATTACACATATAATACGCATGATTTGAGGGGTGAATCAGTTGATAGGTCAACTAGTTCAGTATGGACGACACCGCCAGCGCAGAAGCTATGCTCGCATTAGCGAAGTGTTAGAATTACCAAATCTCATTGAAATTCAAACCTCTTCTTATCAGTGGTTTCTTGATGAGGGTCTTAGAGAGATGTTTCAAGACATATCGCCAATTGAGGATTTCACTGGTAACCTCTCTCTTGAGTTCATTGACTACAGTTTAGGAGATCCTAAGTATCCTGTAGAAGAATCAAAAGAACGTGATGTGACTTACTCAGCTCCGCTAAGAGTGAAGGTTCGTTTAATTAACAAAGAAACTGGAGAGGTAAAAGACCAGGATGTCTTCATGGGTGATTTCCCTATTATGACAGATACAGGTACTTTTATCATCAACGGTGCAGAACGTGTTATCGTATCTCAGCTTGTTCGGTCTCCAAGTGTATATTTCAGTGGTAAAGTAGACAAAAACGGTAAAAAAGGTTTTACCGCTACTGTCATTCCAAACCGTGGCGCATGGTTAGAATACGAAACTGATGCGAAAGATGTTGTGTATGTCCGCATTGATCGCACACGTAAGTTGCCGGTTACGGTTCTTTTGCGTGCTCTCGGCTTCGGTTCCGATCAAGAGATTCTCGATCTCATTGGCGAGAACGAATATCTCCGCAACACGCTTGATAAAGACAACACTGAAAACAGTGATAAAGCGCTTCTTGAAATCTATGAGCGCCTCCGTCCGGGAGAGCCTCCTACTGTAGAAAACGCAAAAAGCTTACTGGATTCCCGTTTCTTTGATCCGAAGCGTTACGATCTTGCGAATGTAGGACGCTATAAAATTAACAAAAAGCTTCATATCAAGAACCGTCTGTTTAACCAGCGGCTTGCAGAAACGCTGGTGGATCCTGAAACCGGTGAAATTCTCGCTGAAAAAGGGCAGATTCTTGACAGAAGAACGCTAGATAAAGTCCTGCCATACTTAGAAAATGGAATAGGCTTCAGAAAGCTTTATCCTAACGGCGGCGTAGTCGAGGATGAAGTGATGCTTCAGTCCATTAAAATCTTTGCTCCTACTGATCAAGAAGGAGAGCAGACGATCAATGTGATCGGCAATGCTTATATTGAAGAGGCGATTAAGAATATTACGCCTGCTGATATTATTTCTTCTATCAGCTACTTCTTCAACCTTCTGCACGGAGTAGGCGACACAGATGATATCGACCATCTCGGAAACCGCCGTCTGCGTTCTGTAGGCGAGCTCTTACAAAACCAATTCCGTATCGGTTTAAGCCGGATGGAACGTGTCGTTCGTGAAAGAATGTCCATTCAAGACACGAATACAATCACGCCGCAGCAGCTGATTAACATCAGACCTGTTATCGCGTCCATTAAAGAGTTTTTCGGAAGCTCACAGCTTTCTCAATTCATGGACCAGACGAACCCGCTTGCTGAGTTAACTCATAAGCGCCGTCTGTCAGCTCTAGGACCGGGCGGATTGACTCGTGAACGTGCCGGAATGGAAGTGCGTGACGTACACTACTCTCACTACGGCCGTATGTGTCCGATTGAAACGCCTGAGGGCCCGAACATCGGTTTGATTAACTCATTGTCATCATTTGCGAAAGTAAACCGCTTTGGTTTCATTGAGACGCCATACCGCCGTGTCGACCCTGAAACAGGTAAAGTAACGCCTAGAATTGATTACTTGACTGCCGACGAAGAAGATAACTATGTCGTAGCTCAAGCAAACGCAAAATTGAGCGATGACGGTTCATTCATTGATGACAGCATTGTTGCCCGTTTCAGAGGGGAGAACACCGTTGTTCCCCGCAACCGCGTGGATTACATGGACGTATCTCCTAAACAGGTTGTATCTGCTGCGACAGCATGTATTCCTTTCTTGGAAAACGATGACTCAAACCGCGCACTCATGGGAGCGAACATGCAGCGTCAGGCTGTGCCATTGATGCAGCCGGAAGCGCCGATTGTCGGAACGGGTATGGAATACGTATCCGGTAAAGACTCTGGGGCAGCTGTTATTTGTAAACACCCTGGTATCGTTGAACGTGTAGAAGCGAAAAACGTATGGGTGCGCCGCTACGAAGAAATTGACGGCCAGAAAGTAAAAGGCAACCTGGATAAATACAGCCTGCTGAAATTTGTCCGCTCCAACCAAGGTACGTGCTACAACCAGCGTCCGATCGTAAGTGTCGGCGATGAAGTAGTCAAAGGAGAAATCCTTGCTGACGGTCCTTCTATGGAGCTTGGGGAGCTTGCTCTCGGCCGCAACGTAATGGTCGGCTTTATGACATGGGATGGCTACAACTATGAGGATGCCATCATCATGAGTGAACGTCTTGTGAAAGATGATGTGTATACATCCATTCACATTGAAGAATATGAATCAGAAGCACGTGATACAAAGCTTGGACCTGAAGAAATCACACGCGATATTCCAAACGTCGGAGAAGACGCGCTTCGCAACCTTGATGACCGCGGAATTATCCGTATCGGTGCGGAAGTCAATGACGGAGATCTTCTCGTCGGTAAAGTAACGCCTAAGGGTGTAACTGAGCTTACTGCGGAAGAACGCCTTCTTCATGCGATCTTTGGAGAAAAAGCCCGCGAGGTTCGTGATACTTCTCTGCGTGTGCCTCACGGCGGCGGCGGAATTATCCACGACGTAAAAGTCTTTAACCGTGAAGACGGAGACGAACTTCCTCCTGGTGTGAACCAGCTTGTACGCGTATATATCGTTCAGAAACGTAAAATTTCTGAAGGAGATAAAATGGCCGGACGTCACGGAAACAAAGGGGTTATCTCTAAGATTCTTCCTGAAGAAGATATGCCTTACCTTCCTGACGGCACGCCGATCGATATCATGCTTAACCCGCTGGGCGTACCTTCACGTATGAACATCGGGCAGGTATTAGAGCTTCACATGGGTATGGCTGCCCGTTACCTCGGCATTCACATCGCGTCACCTGTATTTGACGGCGCGCGTGAAGAAGATGTATGGGAAACGCTTGAAGAAGCAGGCATGTCAAGAGACGCTAAGACAGTCCTTTATGACGGCCGTACGGGAGAACCGTTCGACAACCGTGTATCTGTCGGAATCATGTACATGATCAAACTTGCTCACATGGTTGATGATAAACTTCATGCCCGTTCTACAGGACCTTACTCACTTGTTACGCAGCAGCCTCTCGGAGGTAAAGCTCAATTCGGAGGACAGCGTTTTGGTGAGATGGAGGTTTGGGCGCTTGAAGCTTACGGCGCGGCTTACACGCTTCAAGAAATCCTGACCGTGAAGTCCGATGACGTGGTTGGACGTGTGAAAACATACGAAGCCATCGTGAAAGGCGATAATGTTCCAGAACCTGGTGTTCCGGAATCATTCAAAGTATTAATCAAAGAGCTTCAAAGCTTAGGTATGGATGTGAAAATCCTGTCAGGTGATGAAGAAGAGATAGAAATGAGAGATCTAGAAGACGAGGAAGATGGCAAACAAGCTGACGGTCTTGCATTATCAGGTGATGAAGTGCCGGAAGAAGCAGCATCTCCCGACGTTGAACGTGATGTAGTAACAAAAGAATAGTCTCTGATTGATAAAGCAAGTGACATCGGTTAATCCGAAGATAAAAAGGGAGGTAGGCCCCTTGCTGGATGTGAACAATTTTGAGTATATGAACATCGGTCTTGCTTCACCGGATAAAATCCGTTCATGGTCTTTTGGTGAAGTGAAAAAGCCTGAAACGATAAACTATCGTACGTTAAAACCTGAAAAGGACGGCCTGTTCTGCGAACGCATTTTCGGACCGACAAAGGACTGGGAATGTCATTGCGGCAAGTACAAGCGAGTTCGTTATAAAGGCGTAGTTTGTGACCGTTGCGGAGTTGAAGTAACGCGGGCTAAAGTCCGTCGTGAGAGAATGGGGCATATTGAACTGGCTGCCCCGGTTTCTCACATTTGGTATTTCAAAGGTATTCCGAGCCGTATGGGCCTCGTATTGGATATGTCACCGCGTGCGTTAGAAGAAGTTATTTACTTTGCTTCTTACGTCGTAACCGATCCGGCTAATACACCGCTTGAAAAGAAACAGCTTTTATCTGAGAAGGAATACCGTGCGTATCTTGATAAATACGGCAGCAAATTCCAAGCCTCTATGGGTGCGGAAGCCATTAATAAACTTCTTCAAGACATCGACCTTGTCAAAGAAGTTGATATGTTAAAAGAAGAGCTGAAAACATCTCAAGGACAGCGGCGCACACGTGCGATCAAACGCCTTGAAGTATTGGAAGCCTTCCGTAATTCAGGAAACAAGCCGTCTTGGATGATCCTTGATGTGCTTCCGGTTATTCCTCCTGAGTTAAGACCGATGGTTCAGCTTGACGGCGGACGTTTCGCAACGTCTGACCTGAACGACCTTTACCGTCGTGTTATCAACCGTAACAATCGTTTAAAACGTCTGTTGGATCTCGGCGCGCCGAGCATCATCGTTCAGAACGAAAAACGTATGCTTCAGGAAGCTGTCGATGCTCTGATTGACAACGGACGCCGCGGCCGTCCTGTAACAGGTCCGGGTAACCGTCCGTTAAAATCTCTTTCTCACATGCTGAAAGGGAAACAAGGACGCTTCCGTCAGAACCTTCTCGGTAAACGTGTAGACTACTCCGGACGTTCTGTTATCGTAGTAGGACCGCATTTGAAAATGTACCAGTGCGGATTACCGAAGGAAATGGCGCTTGAGCTCTTCAAGCCTTTCGTCATGAAAGAGCTTGTTGAAAAAGGCCTTGCACACAACATTAAGAGCGCGAAACGCAAAATCGAGCGCGTACAGCCTGAAGTGTGGGATGTACTTGAATCTGTCATTAGGGAGCATCCGGTCTTATTGAACCGTGCCCCTACGCTTCACAGATTAGGTATTCAGGCTTTCGAACCGACGCTTGTAGAAGGACGTGCAATTCGTCTTCACCCGCTTGTATGTACAGCATATAACGCTGACTTTGACGGTGACCAAATGGCGGTTCACGTACCTTTATCAGCAGAGGCCCAAGCTGAGGCGCGCATTCTGATGCTTGCAGCGCAAAACATCTTGAACCCTAAAGATGGTAAACCGGTTGTAACGCCGTCTCAGGATATGGTATTAGGAAACTACTACCTGACGCTTGAGCGTGCCGGAGCAGTCGGTGAAGGCATGGTATTCAAAAATACAGACGAAGCGCTTCTTGCTTATCAAAACGGATATGTCCACCTTCATACGAGAGTTGCCGTTGCGGCGAACTCCCTGAAGAATGTGACGTTTACTGATGAGCAGCGTTCTAAACTGTTAATTACGACAGTCGGTAAACTGGTTTTCAATGAAATTCTTCCTGAGTCATTCCCTTACATGAATGAACCTACGAAGAGCAACATTGAAGAGAAAACACCTGACCGTTTCTTCTTAGATAAAGGTGCGGACGTTAAAGCTGTGATTGCAGAACAGCCAATCAATGCACCGTTTAAAAAAGGTATTCTGGGTAAAATTATCGCGGAAATCTTTAAACGATTCCATATCACGGAAACGTCTAAAATGCTTGACCGCATGAAAAACCTCGGTTTCAGATATTCAACGAAAGCCGGTATTACAGTAGGGGTTTCTGATATCGTCGTTCTCGATGATAAACAAGAAATCCTTGAAGAAGCACAAAGCAAAGTTGACAATGTCATGAAACAGTTCAGACGCGGTTTAATCACCGAAGAAGAACGCTACGAGAGAGTCATCTCAATTTGGAGTTCAGCCAAAGACGTCATCCAAGGCAAACTGATGAAATCATTAGACGAAGTCAACCCGATCTACATGATGAGTGACTCAGGAGCCCGTGGTAACGCATCTAACTTTACGCAGCTTGCGGGTATGCGCGGTCTGATGGCCAACCCGGCTGGACGAATCATTGAGTTGCCAATCAAATCAAGTTTCCGTGAAGGTCTGACAGTATTGGAGTACTTTATCTCCACTCACGGTGCGCGTAAAGGTCTTGCCGATACCGCCCTGAAAACAGCTGACTCAGGTTACCTTACACGCCGTCTTGTTGATGTTGCGCAAGATGTTATCATTCGTGAAACAGATTGCGGAACTGACCGCGGTATTCTTGCTAAACCGCTCAGAGAAGGCACGGAAATCATTGAGCGCCTGGAAGAGCGTCTAATCGGCCGTTTTTCCAGAAAACAGATCAAACATCCTGAAACGGGTGCTGTGCTTATTAACGAAAATGAATTGATCGATGAGGATAAGGCGCTTGAAATCGTTGAAGCCGGCATTGAAGAAGTGTGGATTCGTTCTGCCTTCACATGTAATACGCCGCATGGTGTATGTAAACGATGCTACGGCCGAAATCTTGCGACCGGAACTGATGTTGAAGTCGGAGAAGCAGTCGGTATTATCGCTGCCCAATCAATCGGTGAGCCTGGTACACAGTTAACGATGCGTACTTTCCATACAGGCGGGGTTGCCGGAGACGATATTACACAAGGTCTTCCGCGTATTCAAGAGCTTTTCGAAGCGCGTAATCCGAAAGGTCAAGCGACGATTTCTGAAATTGACGGTACAATTGCCGAAATCAACGAAGTCCGCGACAAACAGCAGGAAATCGTTGTTCAAGGCGCTGTTGAAACACGTTCATACACGGCACCTTACAACTCGCGCTTAAAAGTAGCGGAAGGAGATCAGATTACTCGCGGTCAAGTACTGACTGAAGGTTCTATCGATCCGAAAGAGCTTCTTAAAGTCACTGATCTGACAACGGTTCAAGAGTATCTTCTTCATGAAGTTCAAAAAGTTTACCGTATGCAGGGTGTTGAAATCGGCGATAAACACGTTGAAGTAATGGTTCGCCAAATGCTTCGCAAAGTCCGTGTGATCGATGCCGGAGACACTGATGTGCTTCCTGGTACATTGCTTGACATTCACCAATTCACAGAAGCGAACAAAAAAGTGCTGCTTGAAGGCAATCGACCTGCTACGGGCCGTCCTGTTCTTCTCGGTATCACAAAAGCTTCTCTTGAGACAGATTCATTCTTGTCTGCCGCATCATTCCAAGAAACAACCCGTGTTCTTACAGACGCTGCAATTAAAGGCAAGCGCGATGAACTTCTCGGCCTGAAAGAAAATGTTATTATCGGTAAACTGGTTCCGGCCGGTACCGGTATGATGAATTATAGAAAAGTAAAACCTGTTTCTAACGTTCAGCCGTCTGAAGATATGGTTCCGGTTGAATAATTGAAACTGCTGCAGGAAAAGCTGTTTCGACAGCTTTTCCGCAGTCTTGTTATGATTCTGGTGACGGACTGCACTAAAAAATGTCATACGATGTTGACATCCGTCTCGCAGAGTGATAATATAACCAAGGTGCTCGAAATAAAACCTGTTACTTTGGAGGATGTGTTTATGTCTTATGATAAAGTATCACAGGCCAAATCAATTATTATTGGTACGAAGCAAACAGTGAAAGCTCTAAAACGAGGTTCAGTAAAGGAAGTCGTCGTGGCAAAAGACGCGGACTCAGTTCTTACGGCAGGCGTTATTCAGCTTGCGAAGAGCCAAAATGTCGCTGTCTGTATGGTCGAATCCATGAAAAAGCTCGGCAAAGCCTGCGGAATTGAAGTGGGAGCAGCAGCTGTTGCCATTATGTTATAGCGTACTTTTTTGTTTTTACGTAAGAAATTATTCTTGTGTAAAGACATTGTTTTTTGCCTAATGATGAACCACCTGGGTATGTGGGTTATAAAACGTAATGAAGGGAGGAACACAATATGCCTACAATTAATCAGCTAATTCGCAAGGGACGCGTGAGCAAAGTTGAAAACTCTAAGTCACCTGCACTAAACAAAGGATACAACAGCTTTAAAAAAGAGCACACTAACGTATCTTCTCCACAAAAACGCGGGGTATGTACTCGTGTCGGTACAATGACACCGAAAAAACCGAACTCAGCACTTCGTAAATATGCTCGTGTTCGTTTAACTAACGGAATCGAGGTTACTGCCTACATTCCTGGTATCGGTCACAACCTGCAAGAGCACAGCGTTGTACTTATCCGCGGCGGACGTGTAAAAGACTTACCGGGGGTACGCTACCACATCGTTCGTGGTGCGCTTGATACTGCCGGAGTAGAAAACCGTGCGCAAGGCCGTTCTAAATACGGAACAAAACGCCCTAAAGCAAAGTAATAAAATAATAAATCATTAAAATAAATGAAGGGAGGATATACAGATGCCACGTAAAGGTCCTGTAGCAAAAAGAGACGTTTTGCCTGATCCGTTATACAACTCTAAGCTTGTATCCCGTCTTATCAACAAAATGATGATCGACGGTAAAAAAGGTAAGTCTCAAACAATCCTATACAAGTCATTCGATATCATTAAAGAACGCACTGGCAATGATGCAATGGAGGTTTTCGAACAAGCATTGAAAAACATCATGCCTGTACTTGAAGTTAAAGCACGCCGTGTAGGTGGAGCTAACTACCAAGTGCCTGTAGAAGTTCGTCCAGAACGCCGTACAACTCTTGGTCTTCGCTGGTTGGTTAACTATGCGCGTCTTCGCGGAGAGAAAACAATGGAAGAGCGCCTGGCTAACGAAATTCTTGATGCAGCTAACAACACTGGTGCTGCCGTTAAGAAACGTGAAGACACTCACAAGATGGCAGAAGCGAACAAAGCGTTTGCTCACTACCGCTGGTAGGATTCTTATATTTAAAAAACACAATTTCCTAATAAGGAAGGAGAAATTACCCAATGGCAAGAGAGTTCTCCTTAGAAAAAACTCGTAATATCGGGATCATGGCTCACATCGATGCCGGTAAAACGACAACTACAGAACGGATCTTGTTCTACACAGGCCGTATCCACAAAATTGGCGAAACTCACGAAGGAGCTTCGCAAATGGACTGGATGGAGCAGGAACAAGAGCGCGGTATCACGATCACTTCCGCAGCTACAACTGCACAGTGGAAAGGTTACCGTGTAAACATCATCGATACACCGGGACACGTAGACTTCACAGTTGAAGTTGAACGTTCACTTCGTGTACTTGATGGTGCGGTTGCCGTGCTTGATGCACAATCAGGCGTTGAGCCTCAAACAGAAACAGTATGGCGCCAAGCTACAACTTACGGAGTACCGCGTGTTGTATTTGTCAACAAAATGGACAAAATCGGCGCAGACTTCCTTTACTCTGTAGGAACTTTAAGAGACCGTCTTCAAGCTAACGCTCATGCAATCCAATTGCCGATCGGTGCTGAAGACAACTTCGAAGGTATCATCGACTTAGTAGAAAACGTTGCGTATTTCTATGAAGATGACCTCGGAACTCGTTCTGATGCGAAAGAAATCCCTGAAGAGTACAAAGAGCAAGCTGAAGAGCTGCGCAACAGCCTGATTGAAGCTGTAGCTGAGCTTGATGAAGAGCTTATGGAAAAGTACCTCGAAGGTGAAGAAATTTCTATTCCTGAACTGAAAGCTGCTATCCGTAAAGGTACACTGAATGTTGAATTCTACCCTGTACTTGTCGGTTCTGCTTTCAAAAACAAAGGTGTTCAGCTTGTACTTGATGCAGTTCTTGACTACCTTCCTGCACCGACTGACGTTGCTGCAATCAAAGGTGTACGTCCTGACACTGATGAAGAAATTGTTCGCCATTCTTCTGATGAAGAGCCGTTCTCGGCGCTTGCATTTAAAGTTATGACTGACCCATATGTCGGTAAGCTGACATTCTTCCGCGTATACTCCGGAACACTTGATTCCGGTTCATATGTTAAAAACTCTACTAAAGGCAAGCGTGAGCGCGTAGGACGTATCCTTCAAATGCACGCTAACAGCCGTGAAGAGATTTCTACTGTATACGCAGGAGACATCGCAGCTGCTGTAGGTCTAAAAGATACTTCTACTGGAGATACTCTATGTGATGAAAAGGATCTTGTAATCCTTGAATCAATGGAATTCCCAGAGCCTGTTATCGACGTAGCGATTGAGCCTAAATCAAAAGCTGACCAAGATAAAATGGGTATCGCTTTAGCAAAACTTGCTGAAGAAGATCCTACATTCCGTACTCAAACAAACCCTGAAACGGGTCAAACAATCATCTCTGGTATGGGTGAGCTTCACCTTGATATCATTGTTGATCGTATGAAGCGTGAATTCAAAGTTGAAGCTAACGTTGGTGCTCCTCAAGTTGCGTACCGTGAGACATTCCGTACCGGTGCAAAAGTTGAAGGTAAATTCGTACGTCAGTCAGGCGGACGCGGTCAGTTCGGTCACGTATGGATCGAATTCGAACCGAACGAAGAAGGCGCTGGCTTTGAATTCGAAAACGCAATTGTCGGTGGTGTTGTTCCTCGTGAATACATCCCAGCCGTACAAGCAGGTCTTGAAGACTCTCTTGAAAATGGTGTCCTAGCCGGATTCCCGCTAATCGACATCAAGGCGAAACTTTTTGATGGATCTTACCATGATGTTGACTCAAACGAAATGGCGTTTAAAGTCGCTGCTTCTATGGCATTGAAAAATGCAGTCAGCAAATGTAACCCTGTTCTTCTTGAACCAATCATGAAAGTTGAAGTGGTTATTCCTGAAGAATACATGGGAGACATCATGGGTGATGTTACATCTCGTCGCGGACGCGTAGAAGGTATGGAAGCTCGCGGTAACGCACAAGTGGTGCGTGCGATGGTTCCTCTTGCTGAAATGTTCGGTTACGCTACTGCCCTTCGTTCTAACACGCAAGGCCGCGGTACGTTCACTATGTACATGGATCACTACGAAGAAGTGCCGAAGAGCATCTCTGAAGAAATTATCAAAAAAAATAAAGGCGAATAATTGATTTTGCCACTTAACTCAAGTATAACTACTATTGTAAGATGAGGAAGTGAAAGCTTGCTTTCACTTTCTATCACTCTATACATCACTAATTAAAAGCTCTTAAGGAGGATTTTAGAATGGCTAAAGAAAAATTCGACCGTTCCAAATCACATGCCAATATCGGTACAATTGGACACGTTGACCATGGTAAAACAACATTAACTGCTGCTATCTCAACAGTACTTCATAAGAAATCTGGTAAAGGTACAGCTATGGCGTACGATCAAATTGATGGTGCTCCAGAAGAACGTGAGCGCGGTATCACAATCTCTACTGCACACGTTGAGTACGAAACTGACACTCGTCACTATGCACACGTAGACTGCCCAGGACACGCTGACTATGTTAAAAACATGATCACTGGTGCTGCGCAAATGGACGGAGCTATCCTTGTAGTATCTGCTGCTGATGGCCCAATGCCGCAAACTCGTGAGCACATCCTTCTTTCTAAAAACGTTGGTGTACCTTACATCGTTGTATTCCTTAACAAATGCGACATGGTAGACGACGAAGAGCTTCTTGAACTTGTTGAAATGGAAGTTCGCGATCTTCTTAGCGAATATGACTTCCCTGGTGATGATGTACCAGTTGTTAAAGGTTCTGCTCTTAAAGCTCTTGAAGGAGATGCTGAGTACGAAGAAAAAATTCTTGAACTTATGGCTGCAGTTGACGAGTACATCCCAACTCCAGAACGCGACACTGAAAAACCATTCATGATGCCAGTTGAGGACGTATTCTCAATCACTGGTCGTGGTACAGTTGCTACTGGCCGTGTAGAACGCGGACAAGTTAAAGTCGGTGACGAAGTTGAAATCATCGGTCTTCAAGAAGAAAACAGCAAAACAACTGTTACAGGTGTTGAAATGTTCCGTAAGCTTCTTGACTACGCTGAAGCTGGTGACAACATCGGTGCCCTTCTTCGCGGTGTAGCTCGTGAAGATATCCAACGTGGACAAGTACTTGCTAAACCAGGTACAATCACTCCACACAGCAAATTCAAAGCTGAAGTTTACGTTCTTTCTAAAGAAGAGGGTGGACGTCATACTCCATTCTTCTCTAACTACCGTCCTCAGTTCTACTTCCGTACAACTGACGTAACTGGTATCATCCATCTTCCAGAAGGCGTAGAAATGGTTATGCCTGGAGATAACACTGAAATGAACGTTGAACTTATCTCAACTATCGCTATCGAAGAAGGAACTCGTTTCTCTATTCGTGAAGGCGGACGTACTGTTGGTTCAGGCGTTGTTTCTACAATCACTGAATAATCGACTCGTTCATTAATACGGGGTCCCATATGGGGCCTCGTTTTTTGTTTCTTGGATAAATCATTGTATAATGGAAGGTATACAAATTTTAGGAGCAAAGCCATGAGTGATAATTATCGCACGAACGATTGTATTTCACTTTTACAACAATTGAAAATAAACGATAGCGAACAAACAATCATGATCAACGGCCATAACAAGAAGAATCCGCTGCTTTTGTTTCTGCATGGCGGGCCGGGAACCCCGCAAATCGGTTACGCAAGGAGATACCAGAAAGAGCTGGAAAAGCATTTCACTGTAGTGAACTGGGATCAGAGAGGGGCGGGGCTTTCATATTCAAGAGAAATACCCGGCTCAACCATGACCATGGCACAAATGAATGCCGACGCCATTGAACTGACAGAACGTCTCTGCAAACATTTCGGTAAACAGAAAGTATATGTCGCCGGATATTCGTGGGGCTCAGTCCTGGCGCTTAACATCTTAGAACTGAGGCCTGATCTGTATCACGCGTATATTGGCATCAGCCAGGTGGTAAATATTCTAAAAGAAGAAATGGAAGCTTACCGGCTGCTTACAAAATGGAGCCGCGAAAACAAATATCGAATGCTGGGCAAGCTGCTTCGGTTTATCGGCCCTCCTCCTTGGAAGGGACAGCTGAAGCAGGCATTATTTCTGCTTGCCATTGAAATGAAGGGGGGAGGCTTTACCCATAAACGGTCCGCTGTGTTCAAAGTGGGCAGCCGCATGTTGTTTGGTGAACCATATGGCGTAAGGGGGAGCCTTTTAGCTGCCCGCGGACAAATGTTCAGTCTGAAACATCTGTGGGATGAACTATGCCGGTTTGATGCCGAAGAATCAGTTTCTTCTATTAAAGTACCTTGTTGTTTTATATCAGGGCGGTTTGACCTGACCGTTCCGGGAAGCATATCGCACGATTTCTATAATCAGGTGGAAGCGCCTTATAAAGAATGGTTTTGGTTTGAAAACTCGGCCCACTCTCCTCATTTGGAAGAGCCGGACTTATTTGCCGAGGTTCTCAGCGGCTTCGCAACATTCCATCTCTGACAAGAAAACAGCATATCCTTGATTATTAGCTTTAACATCTGTATAATAATCAAAGTGTGAAAATCACAAGGTTATTCAAATAAACCTTGCAACATACGTCTATTTTCTGTATAATGGTGTATGTTGGTCTTTGACTGCGATGAAGTGAGAGGTTGCTGACACACCCGGCCGCTTTGCCATGGCAAGGTGATCAGGTTTTTCTCACGGAGAACTGTCTAACGTGATGTAGGCGAAAAGGAGGGAAAATAATGGCAAAACAAAAAATTCGTATTCGTTTAAAAGCATATGATCATAGAATCCTTGATCAATCTGCAGAGAAGATTGTTGAAACGGCAAAACGTTCTGGTGCCAGCGTATCTGGTCCGATTCCGTTGCCAACTGAAAAATCAGTTTACACAATCCTTCGTGCGGTGCACAAATACAAAGATTCTCGTGAGCAATTTGAAATGCGTACACATAAACGTTTAATCGACATTGTGAACCCAACACCACAAACTGTTGATGCTCTCATGCGATTAGATTTACCATCTGGTGTCGATATCGAAATCAAACTTTAATTCAAAAATATAGAATGATCTTAATAGGAGGTGTGACGAATGACCAAAGGAATCTTAGGAAGAAAAGTTGGTATGACGCAAGTATTCGCAGAAAACGGTGATCTTATCCCGGTAACTGTTATTGAAGCAGCTCCAAACGTTGTTCTTCAAAAGAAAACAGCTGAAAACGACGGCTACGAAGCCATTCAGCTTGGTTTTGATGATAAGCGCGAAAAGCTTTCAAACAAACCGGAAAAAGGCCACGTTGCAAAAGCGGAAACTGCTCCTAAGCGCTTCGTTAAAGAATTACGCGGAGTGGAAATGGATGCGTATGAAGTTGGTCAGGAAGTCAAGGTTGAAATTTTCTCTGCAGGAGAAATCGTAGATGTAACAGGAGTATCTAAAGGTAAAGGTTTCCAAGGTGCAATCAAGCGCCACGGACAATCTCGCGGACCTATGTCTCACGGTTCACGCTACCACCGTCGCCCTGGTTCAATGGGACCTGTAGATCCTAACCGTGTATTCAAAGGTAAATTATTACCTGGACGCATGGGCGGAGATCAAATCACTGTCCAAAACCTTGAAATCGTAAAAGTAGATGCTGAGCGCAATCTTCTTTTGATTAAAGGTAACGTACCTGGTGCGAGAAAAACTTTAATCACTGTGAAAAGTGCTGTTAAATCTAAATAAGTCTCTTAAGAAAGGAGGAAATTGATCATGCCAAAAGTAGCATTATACAACCAAAACGGTTCTACTGCTGGTGATATCGAATTAAACGCTTCTGTATTTGGAATTGAGCCAAATGAGAGCGTAGTATTCGACGCTATTCTTATGCAAAGAGCTTCCTTACGTCAAGGATCTCACAAAGTAAAAAATCGTTCTGAAGTACGCGGCGGAGGTCGTAAACCATGGCGTCAAAAAGGTACAGGTCGTGCCCGTCAAGGTTCTATCCGTTCACCGCAATGGCGCGGAGGTGGTGTCGTATTCGGCCCAACACCACGCAGCTATTCTTATAAATTACCTAAAAAAGTTCGCCGCTTGGCAATCAAATCAGTATTGTCTTCTAAAGTGAATGACAACAACATCATTGTTCTTGAAGATCTTACTCTTGATACGGTTAAAACGAAAGAAATGGCAGCTGTTCTTAAAGGATTGTCTGTTGAGAAAAAAGCTTTAATCGTAACTGCGGATGAAAACGAAGCAGTATCTCTTTCTGCTCGTAATATCCCTGGAGTTACTGTTGTTCAAGCTAACGGAATCAACGTGTTAGACGTTGTCAACCACGAGAAGCTTCTGATTACGAAAGCTGCGGTTGAAAAAGTAGAGGAGGTGCTTGCATAATGAAAGATCCTCGTGATGTTCTTAAGCGCCCCGTCATTACTGAACGTTCTGCTGATTTAATGACTGAAAAAAAATATACTTTTGAAGTTGATGTAAGAGCTAATAAAACAGAAGTGAAAGATGCGGTTGAAAGTATCTTTGGAGTGAAAGTTGACAAAGTCAACATCATGAACTACAAAGGAAAATCAAAACGTGTCGGCCGCTATACTGGTATGACTAGCCGTCGCAGAAAAGCGATCGTAAAACTTACTGCAGACAGCAAAGAAATCGAAATTTTTGAAGCTTAATTATCTGTAAAAAGAAGGAGGGAAATTCAAAATGGCGATTAAAAAGTATAAACCGACCTCTAACGGACGTCGTGGCATGACAACTTCAGATTTTGCTGAAATCACGACTGACCAGCCGGAAAAATCCTTGCTTGCTCCCCTTCACAAAAAAGGCGGACGTAACAACCAAGGTAAATTGACTGTACGTCACCAAGGTGGCGGACATAAACGCCAATACCGTGTTATCGACTTCAAACGCGATAAAGATGGTATACCTGGACGCGTTGCTACAGTTGAATACGATCCAAACCGTTCAGCTAACATCGCTCTAATCAACTATGCAGACGGAGAAAAACGTTACATTCTTGCTCCTAAAGGAATTCAAGTAGGTACTGAAATCATGTCTGGCCCAGAAGCTGACATTAAAGTAGGTAACGCACTTCCGCTTATCAACATCCCTGTTGGTACAGTTGTGCATAACATTGAATTAAAACCTGGTAAAGGCGGACAGCTTGTACGTTCAGCTGGTACATCTGCTCAGGTTCTTGGTAAAGAAGGTAAATACGTTCTTGTACGTCTTAACTCTGGTGAAGTTCGCATGATCCTATCTGCTTGCCGCGCTTCTATCGGTCAAGTAGGTAACGAGCAGCACGAACTTATCAACATTGGTAAAGCAGGACGCTCACGCTGGAAAGGCATCCGCCCTACAGTCCGCGGTTCTGTAATGAACCCTAACGATCACCCGCACGGTGGTGGTGAAGGACGCGCGCCAATCGGACGTAAATCACCAATGTCTCCATGGGGCAAACCGACTCTTGGATTCAAGACGCGTAAGAAAAAGAGCAAATCTGATAAATTTATCGTACGTCGTCGTAAAAATAAATAACGGGGTTGTCTACGGTTCATATCGGACCGTAGTGCAATCACGAAGGGAGGTTCCAAAATGGCTCGCAGCTTGAAAAAAGGACCATTTGTCGATGGACACTTGATGACAAAAATCGAGAAATTAAATGAAACGGACAAGAAACAAGTTGTAAAAACTTGGTCTCGCCGTTCAACTATTTTCCCACAATTTATCGGTCACACAATCGCAGTCTATGACGGACGTAAACACGTGCCTGTATTCATTTCTGAAGATATGGTAGGCCACAAGTTGGGTGAATTCGCTCCAACTCGTACGTACAAAGGCCACGCTAGTGACGATAAAAAAACAAGACGCTAAGAGAGGAGGCTTTTAAATGCAAGCTAAAGCTGTTGCAAGAACAGTCCGTATTGCTCCTCGTAAAGCACGTCTAGTAATGGACCTGATTCGAGGTAAGCAAGTAGGCGAAGCAGTATCTATCTTGAACTTAACTCCGAGAGCTGCTTCTCCAATCATCGAAAAAGTTTTAAAATCTGCTATCGCAAATGCTGAGCACAACTACGAAATGGACGCTAACAATCTGGTTATTTCTCAAGCATTTGTTGACGAAGGCCCAACGTTAAAAAGATTCCGCCCGCGTGCTATGGGACGTGCGAGCCAAATCAACAAACGTACGAGCCACATTACAATCGTTGTATCAGAAAAGAAGGAGGGATAAGTAGTGGGTCAAAAGGTAAATCCAGTCGGTCTTCGTATCGGAGTCATTCGTGATTGGGAATCTAAGTGGTACGCTGGTAAAGATTACGCTGACTTCCTGCACGAAGATTTAAAAATTCGTGAATACATTAGCAAACGCCTTTCTGACGCTTCTGTTTCTAAAGTAGAAATCGAGCGTGCAGCAAACCGCGTTAACATTACGATCCACACTGCTAAGCCTGGTATGGTAATCGGTAAAGGCGGATCTGAAGTTGAAGCACTTCGCAAAGCCCTTAACAGCCTTACTGGCAAGCGTGTACACATTAACATTCTTGAAATCAAAAGAGCTGATCTTGATGCTCAGCTAGTAGCTGACAACATCGCTCGTCAACTAGAAAACCGTATTTCTTTCCGCCGTGCGCAGAAACAACAAATCCAACGCACAATGCGTGCTGGAGCACAAGGTGTGAAAACAATGGTTTCCGGACGTCTTGGCGGAGCTGACATCGCTCGTTCTGAATACTACAGTGAAGGAACTGTTCCATTGCACACATTGCGTGCTGACATTGACTATGCAACATCTGAAGCTGACACAACTTACGGTAAGCTCGGTGTAAAAGTCTGGATCTATCGTGGAGAGGTTCTTCCTACTAAGAAGAAAACTGAGGAAGGAGGAAAATAATATGTTATTACCAAAACGCGTTAAATATCGCAGAGAGCATCGCGGAAAAATGCGCGGTCGCGCTAAAGGCGGTACTGAAGTACATTTTGGTGAGTTCGGTATCCAGGCTCTTGAAGCATCTTGGATCACTAACCGCCAAATCGAAGCTGCACGTATTGCGATGACTCGTTACATGAAACGTGGCGGTAAAGTTTGGATTAAAATTTTCCCTTCAAAACCTTACACTGCTAAACCGCTTGAGGTACGGATGGGTTCCGGTAAAGGGGCTCCTGAAGGCTGGGTAGCTGTTGTAAAACCGGGCAAAGTTTTATTTGAAATTTCTGGTGTGTCTGAAGAGGTAGCTCGTGAAGCTCTTCGTCTTGCATCACACAAATTGCCAATTAAAACGAAGTTCGTAAAACGTGAAGAAATTGGTGGTGAATCAAATGAAAGCTAATGAAATTCGTGACCTTACCACTGCTGAAATTGAACAAAAAGTAAAGTCTCTTAAAGAAGAACTTTTCAATCTTCGCTTTCAATTAGCGACAGGACAACTTGAAAACACTGCTCGCATTCGTGAAGTGCGCAAAGCTATCGCGCGCATGAAAACTGTGATTCGTGAAAGAGAAATTGCTGCTAACAAATAATCACTGAGGGGAGGTCGTGAGCATGAGCGAACGTAACCAACGCAAAGTTTACCAAGGTCGTGTTGTTTCAGACAAAATGGATAAAACCATCACTGTTGTTGTTGAAACATACAAGAAAGACCCTATTTACGGTAAACGCGTAAAATACTCAAAGAAATTAAAAGCACATGATGAAAATAATCAAGCTAAAATCGGAGACATCGTAAAGATCATGGAAACTCGTCCATTATCTGCGACTAAACGTTTTCGTCTAGTAGAAGTTGTCGAAGAAGCTGTTATTATCTAATAAAGTTCGGAATTCTTTTTCCGAAGGGAGGTAACAAAAATGATTCAACAAGAGACTCGTTTAAAAGTAGCTGACAACTCTGGTGCACGTGAAGTACTGACTATTAAAGTTCTTGGCGGTTCTGGACGTAAAACGGCTAACATCGGTGATGTAATTGTTTGCACGGTTAAACAAGCAACACCAGGAGGCGTTGTCAAAAAAGGTGAAGTCGTAAAAGCTGTTATCGTTCGCACAAAAAGCGGAGCACGCAGAACTGACGGATCATACATCAGCTTCGATGAGAATGCATGTGTTATCATCCGTGACGACAAGAGCCCGCGTGGAACACGTATCTTCGGACCGGTTGCTCGTGAATTACGTGAAAACAACTTCATGAAAATTGTTTCTCTAGCTCCAGAAGTTATCTAATGAATTAAATGCCTTAGTCAAGGAGGTGCGATCAGGATGCATGTGAAAAAAGGCGATAAAGTAATGGTTATCTCTGGTAAAGATAAAGGCAAACAAGGTACGATCCTTGCTGCTTTCCCTAAAAAGGACCGCGTTTTAGTTGAAGGTGTGAACATGGTGAAGAAACACTCTAAACCGACTCAAGCAAACCCTCAAGGCGGTATTTCTAATCAAGAGGCGCCAATTCATGTATCAAACGTTATGCCGCTCGATCCTAAAACAGGTGAAGTGACTCGCGTAGGATACAAAGTGGAAGATGGCAAAAAAGTTCGTGTAGCAAAAAAATCTGGGCAAGTCTTAGATAAATAGTATTTAAAGGAAGGGAGGTCTATCTCATGAACCGCCTTAAAGAAAAGTACAATAAAGAAATTTCACCTGCTTTAATGACGAAGTTCAACTACGACTCTGTTATGCAGGTGCCAAAAATCGAAAAAATCGTAATCAACATGGGTGTCGGTGATGCTGTTCAAAACGCGAAAGCAATCGACAGTGCTGTTGAAGAATTAACGTTTATCGCAGGTCAAAAACCTGTCGTTACTCGTGCGAAGAAATCAATTGCTGGATTCCGTCTTCGTGAGGGAATGCCTATCGGTGCGAAAGTAACTCTTCGCGGAGAGCGCATGTATGATTTCCTTGATAAACTTATTTCTGTATCTTTACCGCGTGTGCGTGACTTCCGCGGGATTTCTAAGAAATCTTTCGACGGTCGCGGCAACTACACTCTCGGTATCAAAGAACAGTTAATCTTCCCTGAAATTGACTACGATAAAGTAACAAAGGTTCGCGGAATGGACATCGTTATCGTAACGACTGCTAACTCTGACGAAGAGGCTCGTGAGCTATTAACTCAAGTAGGTATGCCGTTCCAGAAATAATCAATGAAAGGGAGGCGAAATCGTGGCTAAAAAGTCAATGATTGCGAAACAACAACGTACACCAAAGTTTAAAGTGCAAGAGTACACTCGCTGTGAACGCTGCGGACGTCCGCACTCAGTCATTCGTAAATTTAAACTTTGCCGTATTTGTTTCCGTGAGCTTGCATATAAAGGACAAATTCCTGGCGTGAAAAAAGCCAGCTGGTAATCCCCAAGAAAGGGAAGGAGGTAATTATATAATGGTTATGACAGATCCAATTGCAGATATGCTGACTCGTATCCGTAATGCAAACATGGTACGTCATGAGAAGCTTGAAATTCCTGCTTCTAAATTGAAAAGAGAAATTGCTGACATTTTAAAGCGTGAAGGTTTCATTCGTGACGTTGAGTTCGTAGAAGACAGCAAACAAGGCATCATCCGCGTTTTCTTGAAATACGGACAAAACAACGAGCGTGTTATCACTGGTCTTAAAAGAATCAGCAAACCAGGTTTGCGTGTATACGCTAAATCAAATGAGGTACCTCGCGTACTTAACGGTCTTGGAATCGCGATTATTTCTACATCACAAGGTGTTTTATCGGACAAAGAAGCCCGTGCAAAACAAGCTGGTGGAGAAGTACTAGCATACGTTTGGTAAGAAGTTTAACAAGAATGGAGGTGTTTTAGTATGTCTCGTGTAGGTAAGAAACTGCTTGAGATCCCTTCTGAAGTTACAGTAACGCTGAACGCAGGCAACACTGTAGCTGTGAAAGGACCAAAAGGAGAATTAACTCGTACATTCCATCCTGATATGGAAATCAAAATTGAGGACAACGTGCTTACAGTCGCTCGTCCTTCTGATCATAAGGAGCACCGTGCTTTGCATGGTACGACTCGCAGTCTGCTTGGAAACATGGTTGAAGGTGTATCTAAAGGTTTTGAAAGAGGTTTGGAATTAGTCGGTGTCGGTTATCGTGCGGCTAAATCCGGTAACAAACTTGTTTTAAACGTTGGATACTCTCACCCGGTTGAAATCGTTCCTGAAGAGGGCATCGAAATCGAAGTTCCTTCTCAAACAAAAGTAGTGGTAAAAGGTACAGACAAAGAACGCGTAGGAGCAATCGCTGCTAACATCCGCGCTGTACGTTCTCCAGAGCCTTACAAAGGTAAAGGAATTCGCTACGAAGGTGAAGTTGTTCGCCGTAAAGAAGGTAAATCTGCTAAGTAAGACCGCTTAAAGTGAAGAAAGGAGTGACCTTAGATGATTACGAAAACTAGCAAAAATGCTGCTCGTCAAAAAAGACATGCTCGTGTTCGTGCTAAACTTTCAGGCACAGCTGAAAGACCTCGTCTGAATGTGTTCCGTTCAAACAAACACATTTATGCTCAAATCATCGATGATGCAAACGGCGTTACACTTGTTAGTGCGTCTACTCTCGATAAAGATTTGAACGTGGAAAGCACTGGAGACAGCGCTGCTGCTGCTAAAGTCGGTGAACTGGTTGCGAAACGCGCTGTTGAAAAAGGCGTTTCTGACGTAGTATTTGACCGCGGCGGATACTTATACCATGGACGTGTAAAAGCTCTGGCCGATGCAGCTCGTGAAGCCGGACTGAAATTTTAATAAAAAAAGGAGGGACACATGATTATGCGTCGTATTGACCCAAGCAAATTAGAGTTAGAAGAACGCTTAGTTACGGTTAACCGCGTAGCGAAAGTTGTTAAAGGTGGTCGTCGTTTCCGTTTCGCAGCTCTAGTCGTTGTCGGTGACAAAAACGGTCACGTAGGTTTCGGTACTGGTAAAGCACAAGAAGTACCTGAAGCAATCCGCAAAGCTGTTGAAGATGCGAAAAAGAATTTGATTGAAGTACCAATGGTTGGAACTACGATTCCACACGAAATCATCGGACGTTTCGGTGCAGGCAATATCTTGTTGAAACCTGCTTCTGAAGGTACTGGAGTTATCGCTGGAGGCCCTGTACGTGCGGTACTTGAGCTTGCTGGCGTAGCTGATATCCTTTCTAAGTCTTTAGGTTCTAACACACCGATCAACATGATCCGTGCAACACTTCAAGGTTTAAGTGAGCTTAAACGTGCCGAGGATGTTGCGAAGCTTCGTGGAAAATCAGTAGAAGAACTGTTAGGATAAGGAGGGAACATTAATGGCTAAATTAGAAATTACCCTCAAACGCAGTGTAATCGGTCGTCCGGAAGATCAGCGCGTTACTGTGAGAACACTAGGTTTAAAGAAAACAAACCAAACTGTTGTTCACGAAGATAACGCTGCGATCCGCGGTATGATTAATAAAGTATCTCATCTAGTTTCTGTAAAAGAACAATAAAAATAAACTATAGGCTAAGGAGGTGTCCTAATGAAACTTCATGAATTAAAGCCTTCAGAAGGTTCACGTAAAACACGCAATCGCGTAGGTCGTGGTATTGGTTCTGGTAACGGTAAAACAGCTGGTAAAGGTCACAAAGGTCAAAACGCTCGTTCTGGCGGCGGTGTACGCCCAGGATTCGAGGGGGGACAAATGCCTTTATTCCAACGTCTTCCTAAACGCGGTTTTACAAACATCAACCGTAAGGAATACGCTGTAGTGAACGTAGACAAATTGAACGGTTTTGCGGAAGGAACGGAAGTCACTCCTGAACTTCTTCTTGAGACTGGTGTTATTAGCAAACTTAAAGCAGGAGTAAAGATTCTTGGCAACGGTAAATTAGAGAAAAAATTAACTGTAAAAGCCAATAAATTCTCTGCTTCTGCGAAAGAAGCTGTTGAAGCTGCTGGCGGTACAGCTGAGGTGATCTAACTTGTTTAAGACAATCTCCAACTTTATGCGTGTGAGTGATATTCGGAATAAAATCATATTTACATTACTCATGCTTATCGTCTTTCGCATAGGTGCGTTTATCCCTGTGCCTTATGTTAACGCTCAGGCGTTACAGACACAGAGTTCAATGGGAGTTTTTGATCTCCTTAATACATTTGGCGGCGGTGCGCTTTATCAATTCTCCATTTTCGCGATGGGAATTACTCCTTACATCACTTCTTCCATCATCATTCAGCTGCTTCAGATGGATGTGGTGCCGAAGTTTACCGAGTGGTCTAAGCAAGGTGAAGTAGGCCGCCGTAAATTAGCTCAGTTCACGAGATATTTTACAATCGTGCTTGGATTTATCCAGGCGTTGGGTATGTCATACGGGTTTAATAACTTGGCGAACGGTATGCTGATTGAAAAATCCGGCATATCGACATATCTGATTATTGCTTTAGTACTCACTGGCGGAACTGCTTTTTTAATGTGGCTTGGAGAACAAATTACTTCTAATGGAGTAGGTAACGGAATTTCGATCATCATCTTCGCGGGGATTGTGGCTAGTATTCCGAAAACTGTTGGGCAAATTTATGAGACTCAATTTGTCGGCAGCAGCGATCAGCTGTTTATTCATATTGTAAAAATCGCTTTATTGGTGATTGCGATCCTGGCCGTTATTGTTGGAGTTATTTTTATTCAGCAAGCCGTCCGTAAAATCGCCATTCAATATGCAAAAGGCACAGGTCGTTCACCTGCTGGCGGAGGCCAGTCAACACACCTTCCGCTTAAAGTGAATCCGGCAGGGGTTATTCCGGTAATCTTTGCGGTAGCGTTTCTTATAACGCCGCGGACAATCGCGTCATTTTTCGGAACAAACGATGTGACAAAGTGGATTCAAGCCAACTTTGACAACACACATCCGGTGGGTATGACGGTTTATGTCGTCTTAATTATTGCCTTTACGTACTTCTATGCTTTTGTGCAGGTAAATCCTGAACAAATGGCTGATAACCTTAAAAAACAAGGTGGCTATATCCCGGGGGTTCGTCCAGGGAAAATGACTCAAGATAGAATTACGAGCATTTTGTATCGACTTACGTTTGTGGGTTCTATATTCTTAGCCGTGATTTCCATTCTTCCTATCTTTTTCATTCAATTCGCTGGATTGCCTCAAAGTGCACAAATTGGCGGAACATCATTGTTAATTGTCGTCGGGGTAGCCTTGGAGACAATGAAGCAGCTGGAGAGCCAGTTGGTGAAACGTAATTACCGAGGATTTATGAAAAATTAGAGGAACTGGTTTTATCCATTCCTCTAAATAAGAGAGGACGGGGGAAATCCGAAATGAACTTAGTCTTAATGGGACTTCCTGGAGCCGGCAAAGGCACGCAGGGAGAACGAATTGTTGAGGATTATGGGATACCTCATATCTCAACAGGAGATATGTTCCGTGCTGCTATGAAAGAAGAAACGCCACTCGGACTCGAAGCAAAATCTTATATTGATAAGGGAGAGCTCGTACCTGATGAAGTCACAATCGGCATTGTCAAAGAAAGACTTGGCAAAGATGATTGTGAAAGAGGTTTTCTTCTGGACGGATTTCCGCGAACAGTCGCTCAAGCTGAAGCTCTTGAAGCAATTCTTGAGGAATACGGCAAACCGATTGATTATGTCATTAACATTAAAGTAGATAAAGACTCTTTAATGGAACGTTTGACTGGACGCAGAATTTGCAGTGTTTGCGGCACAACCTATCATTTAGTCTTTAATCCGCCGAAAACGCCGGGTATTTGTGATAAAGACGGAGGAGACCTTTATCAACGGGCAGATGATAATGAGGAAACCGTCTCAAAACGGCTTGAGGTCAACATGAAGCAAACTCAGCCTTTACTCGATTTCTATTCTGAGAAAGGGTATCTTGTCAACGTCAATGGCCAGCAGGACATCAAAGACGTTTACAAAGATGTGAAGGAGCTTCTTGGAGGATTGAGCAAATGATTATCTGTAAGACCCCTCGTGAGCTTAGTATCATGCGGGAAGCAGGGCGAATCGTGGCTTTGACTCATAAAGAGATGAAAAAGCACATTAAACCAGGAATCTCGACAAAAGAATTGGATCAAATTGCCGAACGTTTTATTCAGAAGCAGGGTGCAATCCCATCTTTTAAGGGGTATAATGGGTTTCGCGGGAGCATCTGTGTATCAGTTAATGAAGAACTCGTTCACGGAATTCCCGGTAAACGGATTTTGCGTGACGGTGATATTATCAGCATTGATATCGGTGCTAAATTAAATGGTTATCATGGTGACTCTGCTTGGACTTATCCGGTAGGAAACATCAGTGATGATGATAAACGACTGCTGGAAGTGACAGAGGAGTCTTTATATAAAGGCTTGAGGGAAGCAAAACCAGGCGAACGTTTGTCGAATATTTCCCACGCAATACAAACGTATGTCGAAAATGAGCAGTTTTCAGTTGTTAGGGAGTATGTCGGACATGGTGTTGGTCAAGACTTGCATGAGGATCCGCAAATTCCTCATTACGGTCCGCCAAACAAAGGACCTAGGCTGAAGCCTGGTATGGTTCTCGCTATAGAACCGATGGTTAACGCTGGCAGCCGTTATGTGAAAACATTGGCTGATAACTGGACGGTTGTAACGGTAGATGGGAAAAAGTGTGCTCATTTTGAACATACGATTGCGATTACGGAAACGGGTTTTGATATACTGACAAAAGTCTAGGTGATGAAAGGATTTCCGTGACACATGTTTTTCTCTCCGCACCGGGGCAGATTGTACGTTTACAATTGGTCGGAAGAAAAACCAGCTAGCTGCTGTCAATGGAATGAATATTCATCGCATGTACTAATAGCAGACGGAGAAAAGCGTACATTTCATTCTCCTTAGAAAACGAATATCAATCATTAACCCTTTATGATTGCGTATCTCCGGAAGTTCAGAACAGTATAAACGAAACAGGGCGTGTGACAAACGGATAACTGAGATTTTCTCTTTTGAAATTTGTCAGAGAGCAAGTTACTGATTTGAAGAAGGGAGAACACTTGAATGGCGAAAGACGATGTAATTGAAGTGGAAGGTACGATAGTTGAAACGCTGCCGAACGCGATGTTCAAAGTTGAACTTGAAAACGGCCATACGGTTTTGGCTCACGTATCTGGTAAAATCCGCATGCACTTCATTCGCATTTTACCTGGAGACAAAGTTACGGTAGAATTATCTCCATATGATTTAACTCGTGGCAGGATTACGTACCGTTACAAATAAAGCACTCCGGAAACTGAAGGAGGTTGGAAACACATGAAAGTGAGACCATCAGTTAAACCAATCTGCGAAAAATGTAAAGTTATTCGCAGAAAAGGAAAAGTAATGGTGATCTGTGAAAATCCAAAGCATAAACAAAAACAAGGATAATTAATAAGGAGGTGCCCAGAGAATGGCTCGTATTGCTGGTGTAGATATCCCACGTGACAAACGTGTTGTTATTTCTTTAACATATGTCTTCGGAATTGGCCGC
Organism: Bacillus sp. ISL-51; assembly: GCF_018613535.1. Lineage (GTDB taxonomy): Bacteria > Bacillota > Bacilli > Bacillales > Bacillaceae > Bacillus. The sequence continues at coordinate 12,819 of NZ_JAGGQB010000019.1, read as the reverse complement.
ACAACGGCTCAGCAAGTCTTGAAAGAGGCTGGTGTTTCAGAAGATACTCGTGTACGTGATCTTACTGAAGAAGAACTTGGTAAAATCCGTGATGTTATTGACAAACTGAAAGTAGAAGGTGACCTTCGCCGTGAAGTTTCTCTTAACATCAAGCGTCTGATCGAAATCGGAAGCTACCGCGGAATCCGTCATCGTCGCGGCTTACCTGTTCGCGGACAAAACTCTAAAAACAACGCGCGTACTCGTAAAGGTCCGCGTCGTACTGTAGCTAACAAGAAAAAATAAGTAAGGGAGGTACCTAAACAATGGCTGCTGCTCGTAAACAAAACACGCGTAAACGCCGCGTGAAAAAGAATATTGAGTCTGGAATTGCTCATATTCGTTCAACTTTCAACAACACGATCGTTACGATCACTGATACTCATGGTAATGCTATTTCTTGGTCAAGTGCCGGAGCTCTAGGATTCAGAGGTTCTCGTAAATCTACTCCTTTCGCTGCGCAAATGGCTGCTGAAACTGCTGCTAAAGGTTCAATCGAACACGGACTTAAAACTCTTGAAGTAACTGTTAAAGGACCAGGTTCTGGCCGTGAAGCTGCGATACGCGCTCTACAAGCTGCTGGACTTGAAGTTACAGCTATCAGAGACGTAACTCCTGTTCCTCATAATGGATGCCGTCCACCAAAACGTCGCCGCGTGTAATTTGTTTGTATAGATTTTGTGTCCCTGTCAATAATGGGTTATGATACAGTTATTTATGAAACGAATGCACCGACTCGTTGCCTGAGCACATACGGGACTAAACAATGGGGAATTTCGGATGGAATCTCATATGATTCTATTCGAGGTTTCGACGTTTTGAAGGAGGGTTTTAAGTAATGATCGAGATTGAAAAACCAAAAATCGAAACGGTTGAAATCAGCGACGATGCCAAATTTGGTAAGTTTGTCGTAGAGCCGCTTGAGCGTGGATATGGTACAACTCTGGGTAACTCCTTACGTCGTATCCTCTTATCCTCACTCCCTGGTGCCGCTGTAACATCGATCCAGATAGATGGTGTACTGCACGAATTCTCGACAATTGAAGGCGTTGTGGAAGATGTTACAACGATTATCTTGCACATTAAAAAGCTTGCATTGAAAATCTACTCTGATGAAGAGAAGACGCTTGAAATTGATGTACAGGGCGAAGGAACTGTAACAGCAGCTGATATTACACACGATAGTGATGTTGAAATCCTGAATCCGGATCTTCATATCGCGACTCTTGGTGAGAATGCGAGTTTCCGAGTTCGCCTTACCGCTCAAAGAGGACGTGGGTATACACCTGCTGATTCAAACAAAAGAGACGATCAGCCAATCGGCGTGATTCCGATCGATTCAATCTTTACGCCAGTTTCTCGTTTATCTTATCAAGTAGAAAACACTCGTGTAGGCCAGGTTGCAAACTATGACAAACTTACACTTGATGTTTGGACTGACGGAAGCACTGGACCGAAGGAAGCAATTGCACTCGGTTCAAAGATTTTAACTGAACACCTTAATATATTCGTTGGTTTAACTGACGAAGCTCAGCATGCTGAAATCATGGTTGAAAAAGAAGAGGATCAAAAAGAAAAAGTTCTTGAAATGACGATTGAGGAACTCGATCTTTCTGTCCGTTCTTACAACTGCTTGAAGCGTGCGGGCATTAACACGGTTCAAGAACTTGCGAACAAGACGGAAGAAGATATGATGAAAGTTCGCAACCTGGGACGCAAATCACTTGAAGAAGTGAAAGCGAAACTGGAAGAACTTGGACTCGGCCTTCGCAAAGACGATTGACTAGTTTCCATGTGAACTAGGATTTTCGTGTGTTTTTTATTTAGAAACAGCATTCCATTAAAGGAGGGGACATCACATGTCATACAGAAAACTAGGACGTACGAGTTCACAGCGTAAAGCTATGCTTCGTGATCTTACAACAGATTTGATCATCAACGAAAGAATTGAAACAACTGAAACACGTGCGAAAGAACTTCGCTCTGTTGTTGAAAAGATGATCACTCTTGGTAAGCGCGGTGACTTGCATGCTCGTCGTCAAGCAGCTGCATACATTCGCAACGAGGTTGCTAATGAGGAAAATAACCAAGATGCACTTCAAAAATTATTCTCTGACATTGCAACTCGTTATGAGGAGCGCCAAGGCGGATACACACGTATTATGAAGCTTGGTCCTCGCCGTGGTGACGGTGCACCAATGGCAATCATCGAATTGGTTTAATCACATATTTTTGTGTATCTAAAGAAGGGCGGGACAGTTTCTAACTGGATCTATGCCCTTTTTTTAGATACAAGAACTTTTTATAAAGAGATAGAAAAGCAGAGCTATAGCTGAGAGGAGGTCAGGCACCCATGGATCAAAAACAGCTCATATCAGTAAAGGACATCATATTCCGCTACCGCAAAGACGCAGAAAGGCCGGCGCTTGACGGTGTATCTTTGCAGGTATATGAAGGAGAATGGCTTGCCATCGTAGGTCATAACGGTTCAGGTAAATCGACACTGGCCCGGGCGCTGAACGGTTTGATTCTGCCTGAGGCAGGAGACATCCAGGTCGGCGGCATCAAACTGACGGAGGATTCCGTATGGGATGTCCGGAAAAAGATAGGGATGGTCTTTCAAAATCCCGATAACCAATTTGTCGGAACAACGGTTCGCGATGATGTGGCTTTTGGTTTAGAAAACAATGGTGTCCCGCGCGAAGAAATGATTGAGAGAGTAGACTGGGCAGTCCAACAAGTAAATATGCAGGATTTTCTCGATCAAGAGCCGCACCATCTCTCCGGAGGCCAAAAACAAAGAGTTGCGATCGCGGGAGTTATTGCTGCGCGTCCTGATATTGTGATCTTGGATGAAGCGACATCAATGCTTGACCCGATTGGGAGAGAAGAAGTCCTTGATACTGTAAGGAGCTTAAAGGATCAGGGCATGGCCACCGTCATTTCAATTACACACGACCTGAATGAAGCCGCAAAGGCGGACAGAATCATTGTCATGAATGGCGGCAGAAAGTATGCCGAGGGCTCGCCTGAAGAGATTTTTCAATTAAATGAAGACTTGGTTCGAATCGGTCTTGATTTGCCTTTCTCATTCCAGCTCAGCCTGCTTTTGAAAGAAAGCGGACTGGCTTTGAAAGAAAACCATCTGACTCAGGAAGGGCTGGTGAATGAGCTGTGGACATTAAAATCAAAGATGTAGAACATCGCTACCAAATCAAGACGCCGTTTGAACGTCTTGCTCTGTATGATATCAATGCTGTGATCAAAGAGGGCAGCTATGTTGCCGTCATCGGCCATACAGGGTCGGGTAAATCAACGCTTCTGCAGCATTTAAACGGTTTGCTGAGACCTACAAAAGGGCAGCTGGAGCTTGGCGGCACGACTCTGGAAGCCGGTAAAAAGAATAAAGACCTTAAGGCTTTGCGGAAAAAAGTCGGAATCGTTTTCCAATTCCCCGAACATCAGCTGTTTGAGGAAACCGTGCTGAAGGATATCTCGTTCGGCCCTATTAATTTCGGGGTCAAAAAAGAAGCGGCTGAACGGAAGGCAAAAGAGATGCTGCAGCTTGTGGGTCTTCCTGCTGAGATCTTGGATCGGTCTCCGTTTGAATTGAGCGGAGGGCAGATGCGCAGAGTTGCGATCGCCGGCGTTCTCGCGATGGAACCGGAAGTTCTGGTTTTGGATGAGCCGACGGCAGGTCTTGATCCGAGAGGGCGCCAGAAGATTATGGACATGTTTTATGAGCTTCATCAGCGAGGCAATCTGACAACCGTCCTCGTTACCCATAGTATGGAGGACGCGGCCCGCTACGCTGACGAGATGATCGTCATGCATAAAGGAACCATTAAAGCGACGGGAAGTCCGCGTGATTTGTTTGCCAATGATGAAGAAATGGCTGAGATGGGTCTGGATCTCCCAGAAACGATCAAATTTCAGAGACGGCTGGAGGCCTCGCTGGGAATGGCATTTAAGGAGCCCATGCTGACGCTTCAAGATGCTGCTGCTGAAATTAAGGCTCTCTTTCAGGAGGAAAAAGACCAATGATGGATAGCATGATTATCGGTAAGTATGTTCCCGGATCATCGCTTATTCACCGCCTGGATCCGAGAACAAAACTTGTCAGCATTTTTCTGTTTGTATGTATCGTTTTCTTGGCAAGTAATGTGCAGACCTATGCCTTGCTTGGTTTATTTACTTTCGGAGTTATCGCTTTAACACGTGTGCCGTTCGGATTTTTGCTGAAGGGGCTTAAACCGATTATCTGGATTGTGGCGTTTACGTTTTTACTGCATATTTTCATGACGCATGAAGGGCCTGTGCTTGTTCAGTTTGGCTGGTTTAAAGTATATGAGGGAGGACTTGTTCAGGGGATCTTTATTTCTCTCCGTTTTGTTTACCTCATTTTCATGACTACGCTGCTGACGTTAACAACGACGCCGATCGAAATCACTGACGGTATGGAACGGCTGCTGAACCCTTTTAAAAAGGTAAAGCTTCCCGTTCACGAGCTCGCTCTGATGATGTCGATTTCATTGCGGTTTATCCCGACGCTGATGGAAGAAACAGATAAGATCATGAAGGCGCAAATGGCGAGGGGAGCAGACTTTACCAGCGGTCCTGTGAAAGACAGGATAAAAGCGGTTGTTCCGCTGCTCGTCCCGCTTTTTGTCAGCGCCTTTAAACGGGCGGAAGAGCTCGCGGTTGCCATGGAGGCGAGAGGATATCAGGGCGGCGAAGGACGAACGAAATACAGAAAGCTTGTTTGGAGCGGAAAGGATACCGGAGCGATCCTGAGCCTTATTGTATTAGCCGCTTTATTGTTTTTCTTAAGAAGTTAGAGGTGCTGCTGTATGAGAATGAAATGTACCATTGCTTATGACGGTCATTTATTTAACGGATATCAGATTCAGCCCGGAAAACGGACCGTTCAGAATGAACTCGAAAAGGCGCTGGCCGTCATTCACAAATCAGATGACAGAGTGCCTGTCGTCTCGTCAGGGCGGACGGACAGCGATGTTCACGCAGCAGGACAGGTCATTCATTTTGATACGCCGCTGTCTATTCCAGCTGAGAAATGGCCGTTCGCGCTGAATGCACTGCTTCCTGATGATATTGCCGTCAAAACAGCAGAAATTACGGATGATGGGTTCCATGCACGATTTAGCGCAGTCCAAAAGGAATATCGCTACTTTGTATATACGGAGAAACACCCGGACGTATTTAAACGGCATTACGCTTACCATTTTGCATATCAGCTCAATGTGCAGAAAATGATAGAGGCTTCGGGCTATCTCATAGGAACACATGATTTTACAAGCTTTTGCGCGGCTGACACTGCGGTTCAGGATAAAGTCAGGACAATTTATGAGCTGGACTGGACCGAAACGGAGGACGGCCTGCAAATGCGGATCACGGGAAACGGGTTTCTCTATAATATGGTCAGAATTATTGCCGGAACTTTACTGGAAACAGGAGCTGGAAAATTTTCTCCTGAGGATGTAAAAGCGATGCTGGAAGCGAAGAATCGTGAAGCCGCAGGGCGCACCGCACCGGGACACGGGCTGTATTTATGGAGCGTTTGCTATGACAACTAAACCAGGTGTAACATTTTCTTGACAGAGTCTGCATAAAGTTATAAGATATCATATGGTATGTATTTCAACCCCACGATAAGCCCCGGAACTTATTGTGTTGTGAAATAGAACGTAACAGAAGTTTATGAAAAAATGACAGATCATTTAGGAGGGAATTAAATGCGTACAACACCTATGGCTAACGCAAGTACTATTGAACGCAAGTGGTTAGTTGTTGATGCAGCAGGCAAGACTTTAGGACGTCTTTCTACAGAAGTTGCATCTATCCTTCGCGGAAAACACAAACCGACTTACACACCCCACGTTGATACTGGAGATCATGTGATCATCATCAACGCTGAAAAAATCGAGTTAACTGGTAAAAAGTTAACTGATAAAATCTACTACCGTCACACTATGCACCCAGGCGGTCTGAAATCAAGAACTGCTCTTGAAATGCGTACAAACTACCCTGAGAAAATGCTTGAGCTTGCTATCAAAGGCATGCTTCCAAAAGGTTCTCTAGGTCGTCAAATGTTCAAGAAATTGAACGTATACCGTGGTTCTGAGCATCCACACCAAGCACAACAGCCTGAAGTTTACGAACTTCGCGGTTAATTAAAAGGGAGGTTACCAATTTGGCACAGGTTCAATATTACGGTACTGGCCGTCGTAAAAGCTCTGTAGCGCGTGTTCGCTTAGTTCCAGGAGAAGGCCGTATCGTCGTTAATAATCGTGAAATCACTGATTTCATTCCATCTGAAGCATTAATCGAAGATATTAAACAACCGTTAACACTTACTGAAACAGCTGGAAGCTATGATGTTTTAGTAAACGTTAAAGGCGGCGGCTTCGCCGGACAATCTGGCGCTATCCGTCACGGTATCGCTCGTGCGCTTCTTGAAGCAGATCCGGAGTACCGTTTGACGCTTAAACGCGCTGGACTTCTTACTCGTGATTCAAGAATGAAAGAACGTAAAAAATACGGTCTTAAAGGCGCTCGTCGCGCACCTCAATTCTCAAAACGTTAATCGTTTTGGAACCAAAAGCCACAACTTCATTGTTGTGGCTTTTTTGTATATTTTTCTCATTTGATGAAGGGTATTCAACGTTCTTCTAGAATTGTTTGTTATACCCTATTCATTAAGATTAAGGAGCGCAGTTATAAATGAATAAGTTAGTCATACATAACAGCAAGGCATGGGATAAAAAAGTGGAATTGGGCAATGAATGGACGGTTGCTGTTGACTCACGTATTATTGAAAATGCAAAAAAGGGCAATTGGAGCATCAGAATGACTCCCGAAAAGGATGTTCCGAGGGAGTGGTTCCCTTCTCCAGATGGTTTGAAAGTTCTTTGTCTCGCTTCAGGAGGGGGACAGCAAGGCCCGGTGCTGGCTGCTGCGGGAGCCGATGTCACCGTATTCGATAATTCGGAAAAACAGCTTGCACAGGACAGGGAGGTCGCTGAGCGGGAGGGGCTGACTCTCCGAACTGTGAAAGGCAGCATGAATGATCTTAGCTGTTTTGATGATGAGACATTTGATTTTATCGTGCATCCGGTATCAAATTGCTTTATTGATGATATTCTTCCCGTCTGGAAAGAAGCCTATCGTGTGCTGAAGAAAGGCGGCACTTTGGTTTCCGGATTTGTGAATCCAGTCGTGTTTTTATTCGATATCGATCTGGAGCAGGAAGGTGTGTTAAAAGTAAAGTATTCCATTCCATTTGCTGACGAAAAGGATTTAACAGAGGAAAAGGTAAAGGAACTTATTGAAAATAAAGAAGCGCTTGAATTCGGACATTCGTTAGAAAATCAAATAAAGGGCCAAATTGACGCGGGCTTCATTGTTTCCGGATTTTATGAGGACAAGGGCGGTTTTGTATTGGATGAATACATTAATACGTATTCCGTGACAAGAAGCTTAAAGATATAAAAAAACAGCATCCCTTCAGAGATGCTGTTTTTTTGCGGCTTTCTGACGCGGGCGGCTGATCACATTAGCTGAAACCGGCTCTATCCCGATTTCTCTGGCCCAAACCGACAGCTGTCCCATATGGTGAATTTCATGCGCAAGAATGTGGCGGAGAATATCTTCTTTAGAAAAGGTTTGGTTCATCCAACCCGGTTTAACGAGATCAACTCCTCTGCCGGAGACTGCATCAATGACATCCTCTCGATACTGTTCAGAAAGCTTTCTAAGATCCTCAATGCTTGTAAAATCAGACTCCACGGGTAAAACATCATCTTTACCTAAAATTGCACGCGCCCAGCTGAGCTCGACGTCGATGATATGAAACAAAGTCCGCAAGATGCTCCCCATTCCGCCTGTCCGCGGTTTCGTCAGCTCTTCTCGGCTCAGCTTCTCACATACCGTAAACCACTCATCCCGCACCGTCCAATTGTATTGAAACAGCTTTTTCATAACCATCACCTCTGCTCTTTATTCTTTTATTTATCATGAAACTCCTTCATTTGGGAGCATTTCCACTATCAACAAAGCATGCTTTTTCCTTTTTACTTCAAAATAACAGTAAAAAGGAGCGTGCATGGCAATGGCAGAGGTATTATCTTTTTTAGATGTGAAACGGCAGAAGGATTTTGAGTTTGAGAAGAATTTACTCAAGGAACTTTCCCTTACGAAAATTATCCAATCCGTTAAAGCGTGTCTGACCCCGTTATTTCCCTTTCTGCAGGACGAACAAGGATTTCTGAGTGAGGGATGTATTGATTTTGCAATTGAAGCGTATTTATTAGGCGGCAGATTCGGCGTCTTCGGTTATTATGGGGAGTCTATGCAAAGGGCTAATGCCCGGTCGGCAAAGGAAGAGGAAGAATTGAGTTTCGACTTTTTTGAATATCTTTGCAGTTGGACGCATGAACAATACTCATTCATTGAACAAAGAGAGATATACGAAGCGTCATGCCGATTTATTAAAAGCTGGTGGACGGAAGGGTTTCTGGAAAGAGAAAAACAATGTAAGCTCCGCATGAGGTAATCATAATTTCTGCCCCTGTCCCATATTTATTAATAACGGGGACAAGCGGGAGGGAAAGGTATGAGAAAAAAGCTGAAATGGCTCGGTTTTTTACTTGGCTTTATCATATTATTGTTTTTATTTCGATTTCAATTTCATAATGATGATTCCTGGAGACCGTGGAGCCTGCCGCTGAGCGGGAAAATCATTTATCTTGATCCCGGACACGGCGGACCGGATGGAGGAGCGGTGGGAGGTAATAAGCTGGAAAAGGATATTACGCTGGAGGTGGCATCAAGGGTAAGGGACTATTTACAGGAACAGGGTGCACTGGTCGTGATGACGAGAGAAACTGATACAGACTTAGCCCCTGAAGGAATGAAAGGGTACAGCAGACGCAAGGCGGAAGATCTGAGAAAACGCGTAGAACTCATCAACCATTCAGAGGCAGAGCTGTACGTCAGCATTCATCTAAATGCCATACCGTCGCCGAAATGGAGCGGATCGCAAAGTTTTTACTATGGAAAATACGAAGAAAATGAAAAAGTGGCAAAATATATTCAAGACGAGCTGAGAATCAATTTGGAGAATACAACAAGGAAGGCCAAACGGATACACGGTATTTATTTAATGCAAAATGCGACAAAGCCGGGAGCGCTCGTGGAGGTCGGATTTTTATCCAATCCTGAAGAAGCCAAGAAGCTCGGCCAGCCTAAATACCAGGATAAAATCGCATCCTCTGTGTATAAAGGCATATTGAGATACTTCACAGAGAAAGGAGACCCTCCGGAGTAAGGAGGGTTTTTCGCCGATTCTGCATTTAATATATGGTATAATACCATTTGTAAACGAATACACAAAGGGTGAGGGTTCGATGATAAGAGAAGATGAAGTAAGAAATCTAGTCGGAAAAATGCGCGAACCTTTTCTTCATAGACCTCTGGGAGAATTGGATGCTGTTAAGGAAGTAAAGGTAAAGCCGGAAAAACGGCACGTCAGTGTGAAAGTCGCGTTGGCTAAAACGGGGACGGCTGAACAAATGAATATTCAGCAGGAAATCGTGTCCGTTCTTAAAGAAGCGGGAGCAGAAACTGTCGGACTTCGGTTTGAAGAATTGCCGCAGGAAATATTGGCGAAATTCAGCCAGCCGGCAGCTGAAAGCAAAACCCTGCTGAATAGAGACCATCCGCCGGTCTTTCTTGCGGTAGCGAGCGGAAAAGGCGGTGTCGGCAAATCCACCGTATCTGTCAACTTGGCAATTTCTCTTGCGCGACTCGGCAAAAAAGTCGGATTGATTGATGCTGATATATATGGCTTCAGTGTGCCTGATATGATGGGCATCACGGTTCGTCCGACAGTGGAAGGAGAAAAACTTCTCCCTGTCGAAAGGTTTGGAGTAAAGGTTATGTCGATGGGATTTTTCGTGGAAGAAAACGCTCCCGTTGTCTGGAGAGGCCCGATGCTCGGCAAGATGCTGAACAATTTCTTTCATGAGGTTGATTGGGGAGACGTAGATTATATTGTTCTTGACTTGCCTCCTGGCACGGGAGATGTTGCGCTGGACGTTCATACGATGCTTCCGAGCTGTAAGGAGATTATCGTATCAACGCCGCATCCTACAGCTGCATTTGTAGCAGCCAGAGCAGGTTCAATGGCAATCAAGACGGATCACGAAGTTGTAGGGGTCATTGAAAATATGGCGTACTACGAAAGTGCAAAAACCGGCGAAAAAGAATATGTCTTTGGCCAAGGCGGAGGAGATAAGCTGGCGGAGGAATTGAATGTGCCGCTGCTCGGCCGAATTCCGTTAAAACAGCCTGATTGGGATAAAGACCACTTTGCACCGTCTGTGTATGACAGAAGCCACCCGATCGGCGACATTTATATGGGCATCGCTCAAAAAGTGATTGAAAAAACAGCTGCTGATCAGTAAAAAGGGGACCGGGATCATGCGGCCCCGGTCTTTTATTGGCTTTCCTTTCCAGAGCTTGAAGCTGCTTTTTTCAATTCATCTTCGAATTGTTTTTTGAAAAGCGGGCTGGAAAGGGTCTCTGTGATGACTTCTTCTAAATAGCTGCGGAATTTTTGGCTTTTAGCCAGTTCGTTGTATTTTTTGTCCATTCCGGGGTCTTGCATGATCTGCATGAAACTTTTCTGGTAATCGGGATCCTTCATCAGTTTTTTGATAATTTTTTCATGCTCAGGCTGCAATGTTTTAGCAAAGCTTTCCGCAAATTTTGAGTCTTCAAAGATGGTTTTCCAAAACTCCGCGCCTTTTTTAGAGGTGAGGGTTTTCTCTATTGTACTTTTGATTGCATTCTGATCAATCACCAATGCCTCATTCATCGCATCATCATTCAATATTTCCTTAATTGCTTTTTTTCCATCATCAGTTTTTAATATATCGACAACCATTTTTTTAGTTTGGTCATAATCCATATCCGCTGCTTGGTCTTTTGGAGCACAAGCTGTTACAGATAACACAACAAAACAGCTTATCAATAGCGTTTTGGCTTTTGACATGCATAAGCTCCTTTCCATACTTGTTCTTACTTTTAATATGATTCATCGGAATGGATTTATACATAACAAAATATCGCTGAAGTCAGGGGGATGAATAAGAGATGAAAAGCCGCGGGCTCGTTCGATTTTTCTTTTCGATTTTAGCTGTTGGCGCTCTTATTACAAGCGTCGTGGGATTTGCGCTGAAATGGGGAGAATATAAGGGATTCTTTTTGAATTTTGAAGCCGGTCAGATTTTCTCCGTTCTGATTTGGTTTATTGGGGTGGGGATGATCTTCAGTGTGATCAGCCAAATGGGTTTCTTCGTATTTTTAACGGTGCACCGTTTCGCATTGGAGATCCTAAGGTCAAGCTCGCTATGGAACTTGCTTCAGCTGTTTATCATTCTGTTTGTTGCTTTTGATTTAATGTATGTCAGATTTTTATTTTTCGGCGAGCGGGATGATTCGATTGCAGGATTCGTATGGCTGCCGCTGGCGCTGCTTGCGGTTGGTTTAATGACGGCGTATATAAAACAAAAGCAGTCCTCAAAAAATACATTTGTTTCATCATTGTTTTTAATGGTGGTCATTACGGCGCTTGAATGGGTTCCTGCTTTAAGAGTGAATAATGAGGACTGGCTTTATTTAATGCTGATTCCGCTGATGGGCTGTAATGCATTCCAATTATTAATGCTCCCGAAGTTTGCCCGGAGGTAGTTATTTCACCTCTGAAGATTTGACGTCGGTATTTGCGATAAGATTACCGACTGTCACATTTTTTAATCCCTTTTCCTTTAACTCGCGGATAATAGCGGGTAATGCTTCTTCCGTTTGTGTTGCGGAATCAGATGCGTGCAGGAGAACGATGTCGCCGCCTTTTATTTTGCTGTTTACATTTTCAATGATTTTATCAGGGCCGGGATTTGTCCAGTCCTGTGAGTTAATGCTGTAATGAACAACTGTATAACGGTACTGCTGAGCAATGGTAAGGACTTTTTTATTAAATTGTCCGGTAGGCGGGCGCAATAAGTGCACGTCTTTCACTCCTAATTTTTTAAAAGCTGTCTGAGCGCGGAGGATATCTCTTTTTATTTCCTGATCCTCTAAATTGACATAGTTCTTATACGCATATCCCATGCTTCCGATTTGATGCCCGTCTTTTATAATGCGTTCTACAGTATCAGGATGCCGTTCCGCCCAAGATGCCGACAGAAAAAAAGTGGCGTTTTTAATGCCGTTTGCTTTTAATGCGTTTAAAATCGGGACGGCCTTCTCGTCACCCCAGCTGATATCAAATGTAAGTGCGACTTCGCGGGCTTTTGTTTCGCCTTTAGAAATCGCCTTCGGACCGTTATCAGTTAAAAATACGGGAAGAGGGACGGCTCTCTGTATATAAAAAAAGCTGGCTGCTGCAAATGCGGCGATGACAATAATGAGTAACTGTTTGATCCGTTTAATATGCCACACATAGAAGTGGTTCACTGATGACGCCTCCTTATCTTGTCCATGCTTGCTTACATCGTATGTAGCTGTACTGATGAATATAACGATTTATGGCTTTTAAAAAAAATGAAGAAAAAGCCTTGCTTTATAGAGAGAAAGCATGGTATATTATTATTCGTCGCTGATGAACAGCTGACAACAACAAAATGCTTCAAAAACAACATGGAAAAAGTTGTTGACATAAAAGAAGCGAAATGTTACTATAATAAAGCTGCTTCAATA
>NZ_JAGGQB010000001.1 GCF_018613535.1 Bacillus sp. ISL-51 | reverse complement strand
GATCGAGCGCCACGAGTCTCTGAGAACTTCCTTTGAAACGGGCCCTGACGGCGAACCCGTACAGCGCATCCATGACAAAGTATCGTTCAATCTGACTGATGAAACATCAGCGGAAGCCTTCGTCCGTCCATTCCGCCTTGATGAAGCGCCGCTTTTCCGGGCGGCTCTCGTCAAAGAAACAGATGAGCGCCATCTCTTATTGACGGACATGCATCACATTATTTCCGACGGCGTGTCTGTCAACACGCTCATCCGTGAATTCGGGGAGCTGTACGCAGGCCGGACGCTTGCGCCGATGCGTATTCAATATAAAGACTATGCCGTATGGCAGCGGGAGTTTAAACAAGGAGAGACGTATCAGAAGCAGGAGGCCTACTGGCTGAAGCAGCTCGACGGAGAGCTGCCTGTGCTGGAGCTTCCGGCTGACAAAGCCCGTCCGGCAGTCAGAAGCTTTGCGGGCGACAAGGTGTCCTGTACGCTTGATGCGGAAACGGCAGCGGGCCTCCACCGCATCGCCCGGGATCACGGTTCCACGCTGTATATGGTGCTTCTCGCCGCCTACAATACACTGCTTGCGCGCCTGAGCGGACAGGAAGACATCATCGTCGGCTCGCCGATTGCCGGCCGGCCGCATAAAGACCTTGAGCCCGTTCTCGGCATGTTCGTCAACACGCTCGCTATCAGGACTCAGCCAAAAGGCGGCAAACGGTTCACAGACTACTTAGAGGAAGTGCGCAAAACGGCGCTTGACGCTTTCGAGCACCAGGATTACCCGTTTGAAGAACTCGTTGAACAGCTCGGCATCGTTCGCGACACAAGCCGCAATCCGCTGTTCGACGCCATGCTAGTCGTTCAAAATATGGAGCATGAGGAACTGCTTTTAGATGGATTGCATATTCAATCGGCTGATATTTCTCGGCCAGTTTCCAAATTTGATCTGACATTGCAGGCCTCCGAGGGAGACGGCGGCATTCATTTTCTGTTTGAATATGCAGCGGCTTTATTTAAAAAAGAAACAATGGAACGCTGGGCATCCCACTTTATGACGATGCTGCGGCACATCGCGCGTGATCCGGATACTGCCTTACAAACGATCAGCATGCTGACTTCTAAAGAACAGGATCAGCTTTTGACAGGCTTTAACAGCAATACTGATAAACAGCGGGCAGAAAAAACAGTTCATGAACTGTTTGTCTCACAGGCAAGAAAAACACCGAATGCGCCAGCACTCATCAGCGGGGAAGCCATGCTCACATACAAAGAATTAGATGAGTGGTCAAACAAAATAGCAAGAGCCTTACGAAGCCGGCAAATAGGACCGGATACCGCCGTAGGCATTTTGATTCCCCGGTCGCTGGGACAAGTTGCGGCAGTCTTCGGTATTTGGAAAGCCGGGGGGGCTTATGTTCCGGTTGACCCTGAATATCCGGAGGAACGCAAACAATATATCTTGTCAGATAGCGGGACAGCATTGCTCATCACTGTAAATGAATCGATCCATAAAGTGCCTGACGGTTTTAAAGGTGAAGTGCTTGCGCTGGAAAAGATTCAGGAACAGAATGCCTCGGCGCTTCAGCCTGTTTCAGCGCCGCACCATTTGGCTTATATCATTTATACGTCGGGAACGACCGGCAAGCCGAAAGGTGTTATGGTCGAGCATCAAGCAGTCAGTCAAACGCTTCAATGGCGGAGCAGCTTTTATGATCTGAATGAGAAAGATACGGTGCTCCAGCTCTTCTCATTTTCCTTTGACGGATTCGTTACAAGTATGTTCACACCGCTCATATCCGGTGCGAAAGTCGCCGTTCCAACTGAAGAAGAAGCGAAAGATATTCTTGTGATTAAAAAGCATCTGGCCGTTTACCGCGTCACTCATATGATTATCGTCCCTGTTTTGTATCGGACGCTGCTTGACGTACTCGAGCCGGGAGATGCCGAATTCCTGCGGATTGTAACATTGGCGGGAGAAGCGGCTGATCGCAATTTGATAAGCCGGAGTTTAGCGATATGCCCGGACACTGAGCTTGCCAATGAGTACGGACCGACAGAAAACAGTGTTGCCACCACCGCGGCAAGACACTTAAAACAAGATGAAGACGTAACGATCGGCCGTCCGATTGACCATACAAAAGTGTATATTTTAAACGGAAATCACCTGCAGCCGATCGGCGTAACCGGAGAACTTTGCATTACAGGCACCGGGCTTGCAAGAGGGTATCACAATCTTCCTCAACAAACGGCCCGGGCCTTCGTTCAAGACCCGTTCCATCCAGAGCGGCGGATGTATCGGACAGGTGATTTGGCCAAATGGCTGCCGGACGGCACACTGCAATATATCGGCCGAATGGACGAGCAAGTCAAAATTAGAGGCCACCGTGTGGAGCTGAAAGAAATCGAAGCGTCCCTCACAAACATCAGAGG
This sequence comes from Bacillus sp. ISL-51, assembly GCF_018613535.1. Taxonomy (GTDB): domain Bacteria; phylum Bacillota; class Bacilli; order Bacillales; family Bacillaceae; genus Bacillus. The sequence goes on along the minus strand of NZ_JAGGQB010000001.1, from coordinate 52,659 downwards.
AGTGAAAGAAGCAGCCGTGACAGTTCATGTTACCTCGATGGGCCAAAAGGAACTGTGCGCTTATATTGCGGCCGAGGATGGCACTGACAGCGGCACGGTGCAAAGAGCGCTTGCAAATGAAGTGCCGGCTTACATGGTTCCTGCGTTTTTTGAAACACTCGACGCCCTGCCTTTAACGCCAAACGGAAAGCTTGACCGCCGCGCGCTTCCGGCGCCGCGGAAAAAAGAGCAGACCCGGTCATTCACTGCGCCAGTCAGCGACATTGAAAAAGAATTGGCCGCCATTTGGAGTGAAGTGCTCGGAACAGAAAACATCGGAACGGATGAATCCTTTTTTGAGCTGGGCGGAGATTCTATCAAGGCCTTGCAAGTATCAGCCCGCTTACATCAGTCAGGAAAACAAATGGCTGTCAAAGACGTTTTCAGCCACCCGACAATTAAAGAACTGGCACACTATGTCCGTACAGAACAACAGCCGATCAGCCAAGCGCCTGTCGAAGGGGGAGTGCGGTGGTCCCCGGTTCAAAAATGGTTTCTTGCACAAGACATGACAGAACCGAACCATTTTAACCAGTCGGTGATGCTGCACAGAAAAAACCCGATAGATGAAGCAGCATTAAAGAAAACGTTAAAAGCCATTACCGTTCATCACGATGCCTTGCGGCTGATCTGTATGAAGGACGAACAGGAGGGTCTTCGCCTCTACAATCGTCCGGCTGATATAGAAGAAGAGACACTTTACAGCTTAAAAGTAATGAATTTGACAGAAAACGGCGGAGAGCAAGAGATTGAAAGGTTAATCAAACGCCAAGTCTGCAAGCTTCAAAGAGAAATGGACTTGGAGAACGGACCGCTCGTGCAAGCAGGGCTGTTCCGCACCGCGGGAGGAGATTACCTGTTTCTTTCCGTACACCATCTGGCCGTAGACGGCATGTCATGGCGGATCATATTAGAAGATTTGGCAACCGGTTATCAGCAGGCGCTAAACGGAAATGAGATAAAACTGCCGCCGAAAACGGGGTCTTTCCAAGCCTATACGGAGCAATTGGCGCAATACGCCGAAAGCAGGCGTCTGCTCCAGCAATCAGAGTATTGGCGGGACATTGAACAATATGAAGCAGAAGCCCTGCCGCGTGAGCAGGCAGATACGAGCTTGTCTCCTATGAAAAAACGGGATACGGTGTCTTTCACTTTAACAGAACGGGAAACGAACGCCCTGCTGAAAGAAGTGCACAGCGCCTATAATACGGATACCCAAGATATGCTTCTGGCTTCTGCCGTGCTCGCCATCCAGCAATGGGCTCCGCATCAGGCTTTAAAAATGGCGCTGGAAGGCCACGGCCGCCAATCAGAAGCAGAGAGCGCGGACATCAGCCGGACAGTAGGCTGGTTCACCGCCATTTATCCGGCGCTGTTCCGTCTTGAATCTAAGACACGATATGAAAACCTTGAAGAATATGAGATTCGCACATTAAAAACCGTAAAAGATACGTTAAGACGGATACCCGACAAAGGCATCGGATACGGCGTTCTCAAATACTTGACTACACCGGAAAAGGCCGGCATAAAGTTCGGCAAAGCACCTGACATCAGCTTTAACTATCTCGGCCAATTCGACGCGGCCGGCGGGAATCCGGAAGAAACAGAACAGCCTGACGCGTTTACTTTCTCTCCATTAGGAGGCGGAAGTGATATGACGGACACATGGAAGCGGGAGCAGTCGCTTGATATCAGCGCTATATCGGTTAAAGGCAGGCTGACTGTAAACATGTCATATCAAACAGATCGCTTCCGGAAAGAAACTATCGAACGGCTTTCTGAAGACTGCCGGAGTTCTCTCTTGAAGCTGATTGATCACTGTCTCAGCAAAACGGATACGGAGAAAACCGTCAGTGACTTTGATGATCGCGAGCTGACTGAGGAAGCATTACAAGACATTGCCGACTTACTTAGTTTCCACTAAAACCAGCGGGAGGAAAACATGGACAAAACGAAAAACATCCAAAACATTTATCCCCTCAGCCGCATGCAGGAAGGAATGCTTTTCCATTCCTTTCTGCAAGAGGAGGGGGCTGCATATATTGAACAATCCGTTTTCACGATAAAAGGCCGGCTTCGTCTGGACTTGTTCCAACAAAGCATACAGTCGGTCATCAGCCGCCACGAAATTTTCAGAACGGTTTTTTTGCCCCATGTCGCTCAGCTGGCGGGCCCCCGCCAAGTCGTGTTACAAGAGCGAACCTTCCGTTTGCATGATGAAGATATCTCAACTTTGACGGAAACTGAGCAAAACAGCTATATCAGCCAGTTCAAAGAACATGACCGTTTAAAAGGCTTCGATTTGCAAAAGGATATGCTCATGAGGGTTTCTCTGTTAAAAACGGGAGCTGAGGAATATGTGTGCGTCTGGAGCCACCACCATATCTTAATGGACGGCTGGTGCCTCGGCATCGTGCTTCAGGAATTTATGCATATTTACCAGGCGATTGATTCGGGCAGGCCTGTGTCATTACCGCCCGTTAAACCTTACAGCGCCTATATTTCCTGGCTGACTGATCAGGATAAAGATGAGGCTTCGGATTATTGGAAGCGGTATTTAGCGGGCTGCAGTACGCCCGCGGGGCTTCCGAAGATATCGTCCCGTCCGGCGGAAAAAGGCTACCGGAAGAAAGAGCTGATGTTTTCATTAGATCAAGAACTGACGGACAAGCTGAAAACCGCCGCAAAAGAGCAGGGCGCCACTCTCGCCACTCTCATGCAAACGGTATGGGGCTTGATGCTCCAGCGTTATAACCGGACAGACGATGTCGTCTTCGGCGCCGTCGTATCGGGACGCCCTTCCGTCATTCCGGGAGTGGAAAAAATGATTGGACTGTTTATCAATACCGTACCTGTGAGGATAAAGACAGGCGGAGAAACCTTTAAGGAGCTGCTCTGCCGCTGCCAGAAAGAAATGCTGGATACAGAGGCATTCAGCTTTCATCCGCTTGCTGATATCCAGTCACATACTGTGCTGAAACAGGATTTAATCGACCATATTATCGTATTTGAAAACTATCCGCTTCAGCAGCAGATGGAAGACTCGGAAAACATGACGGATGCACCGTTCCGAATTGAAAATGTAAAGGTGTCGGAACAATCAGGTTACAATTTTAATCTCGTGATTGCACCCGGCGATGAACTCATCATTAAATTCAGCTACAATGCAAACGTTTATGATGATTTATGGATGGAAAGTGTAAAAGGGCATTTACAAGAAGCGCTGCGCTGCGCCGCCTCCAATCCCGATATCCCGGCCGCCCGGCTTTCGATGCTCGGGCAGGAAGAGAGATCCAAGATTATCGGAGAGTTTAATGATACAAAAACGAACTACGAAAAAGACAAAAGCATCATTGACCTATTTTGCAGTCAAGCAGAAAAAACACCGGATCACCAGGCGCTCCAGGCAGGCAGCCTGACAATGACATACAGGGAGCTGAATGAACAATCAACTGCATTTGCCTGCACTTTACAGGAAAACGGCTTGGCGCCACAGGGAATCGCAGGAATTTTGGCCGAACGTTCACCGGAATTTATTATCTCTGTTCTCGCTGTTTTAAAAGCGGGAGGGACGTATCTTCCGCTTGACGCGGATCTTCCTCCCGAACGGATCAGTGACATGCTGAAAGAAAGCGGCGCGCAGATTTTGGCGGTGCAAAAAGGGATCAAGACTAATATTGATTTTTCACAAAAAGTATTGATTCCAGACGGCAAAGAGACACAAACGGCTTCCGCCAGGGATCTGAATGTCAATACCGCTCCTGATGATCTGGCCTATATTATGTATACGTCAGGTTCAACGGGCAAACCAAAAGGAGTGATGATTTCACATCGGAACGTCGTATCTCTTGTGTCAAACAGCAATTACACATCAGCCGGCCCAAAGGACAGGCTCATATTAACCGGCTCAATCGGCTTTGACGCCGTCACTTTTGAAATGTTCGGGGCCCTTTTAAACGGAGCGTGCCTTCATGTGATTGACCGCTCGACCATGCTTGCACCGGTCCGATTCGGCAGCTATTTGCTTGAAAACCGCATTACAGTTCTGTTTTTGACAACAGCTCTCTTTAATCAGTTCGCTCAAACAAAGCCCGACATGTTTTCCGGTTTGCACACCTTATATGTCGGCGGAGAGGCCCTGTCACCCGCACTCATGAATACGGTCAGACAGCGATGCCCGAATCTCAGCCTTTATAACATATACGGGCCGACGGAAAATACGACATTTTCAACCTTTTTTGACATCAAACAAGATTTCTCACAGCCTATCCCGATCGGCAAACCGATCAGCAATTCAACCGCCTTTATCATCGATAAAAACGGCCGGCTTGCGCCGATCGGCGTCCCCGGTGAGCTTTGCGTCGGCGGTGACGGGGTGGCCAAAGGGTATTTACACAGACCTGAATTAACAAAAGAAGCATTTGTGCAGCATCCGTTTTACCCGGAAGAAAAGATGTACAAAACCGGCGATCTGGCACGCTGGCTTCCTGATGGGAATATAGACTATATCAGCCGGATTGACCGGCAATTCAAGATTCGCGGTAAACGAATCGAACCGGCAGAAATCGAAGCGCGGCTGACCGAGATTGAAGGGATACAAGAAGCTGCGGTTGCTATTTTTTCAGAAGAAGGAGAAGAGGCAATCCTTTGCGCGTATTATACCGGTATCCAAATGGAGGATAGAACCATACGTTCATTATTGGCAAGGTCGCTTCCGGATTATATGATTCCGAATTACTGGATAAAGCTTGACCGTATGCCGCTTACCGCAAACGGCAAAGTCGACCGCCGCGCTCTTCCTTTGCCAGAACGTAAACAAGCTGAAAGAAATATAATTCCGCCGCGAAACTGGGTTGAACGGGAACTGATAGAGATCTGGAAGCCGATACTCGGTATAGCGGAGCTCGGCATTCAAGACGACTTCTTCGAGCTTGGCGGCCATTCGTTAAAAGCATTACAAGTCATCCACCAGCTGAAGAACAGCCAGCAGATGGATGTCCCGATCGAATTATTATTCGAAAATCCGACAATCGAACAATTAGCAGAAAAGCTGTATTCCCGGCAGCTGAGCACAGCAGCCGAGCAGCATATCAGCAGATTGAATCAGCCGGCGGGACCGAATCTTTTCTGTTTTCCGCCTATCTCAGGATTTGGTATTTTCTTCAAAGAACTTGCATCAGCATTAAATGGCCAATCCACTGTGTACGGCTTTAACTTTATTGAAGAAGACAGCAGAATGGAGCAATACATTGATAAAATCATTGACATCCAGCCAAAAGGCCCTTATATCCTTTTAGGGTATTCGGCAGGCGGAAATACGGCGTTTGAGGCTGTAAAAGCGATGGAAAGAAGCGGACTGGAGGTCAGTGACCTCATTATCGCAGATGCCTACAGAAAGCTTGAGGCACTGCCGCCGCAGCCAAACAGCACAACAGCCGATAACGTCCCGGCTCCGGTCAGAGAAGCGGTCATTAAAAAGACGGCAAGCTATCAAACGTATTGGGCGAAGCTGATCAATGACGGCCAAATTGCTGCAAACATTCATTTTATTGAAGCCGGAATCGAGGAACATCACGGTGACATGCAGCGGCAAAAATGGGAGGGCGCCTCAAAAGGACTCTATCAGGAATATCAAGGGGCAGGTGCCCATAAGGATATGTTTGAAGCGGCCTTTGTCCAGCAAAATGCAAAGGTGATACAACATATCGTCGCAAGCAGCGGCAAACGGTTAGAGCGCCATCTGTAAAATCCGTCGGAATGGTTCGCTGAGACAGAGGGCAAGATAGGGAAAATCCAGTGTTTTTGGAGGTTTGTCATGACTAACCTATCTTGGCTCACATATTTGATGATTATCCTTGCGAGCTACCGCCTGACCCATTTAATTGTCTTTGATAAGATTACAGAATTTATCCGCAAACCCTTTACAAAACAAGAAAAAACGATAGATGCAGCAGGGCATGTCGGACAAAAACACGTACCGTCCTCTACATTCGGTTACATGCTGCAATGCTATTGGTGTGCGGGCGTCTGGTGCGCCATATTGATCGGCATCTGCTATCTGATATGGCCCCGCTATGCAAATCCGGTTATTTTCATTCTGTCGATTGCCGGTGCGCAGGCGATTCTTGAAACGTTTGTCGGCGTCGGAACGAAAGTGATAGACGTGTTGGCCGCCATGAAACATAAAAAGTCCTAAAGCAGTTTTTATTGCTTTAGGACTTTTTTCTTTTTCTATAGGCTGAGAGGAGCAAAGAAGCCCCCTGTATTCACCGCCCCGCCCGCTTTAGAATACCGTAAAGCAGGGAGGGGGAGAAAAATGAAAGGCTGCCGTCCGAGCATCATATGGTTTTTCACCGTTTTACTGACAGCCGGTATCTTCAGCGCTTCAGCATCCGCAGCATCCTTGAAAGAAACTCAGCCAGACAGGGAAATGAGGGCGGTATGGATTGCCTCAGTAACCAATATCGACTGGCCTTCTAAAAAAGGGCTGTCTCCAGATGAGCAAAAAAAGGAATTTATGAAACTGCTTGATGACGTGCAAGCGATGGGGATGAATGCCGTCGTTGTCCAAATTAAGCCCACGGCCGACGCATTTTACCCATCGGATTACGGGCCTTGGTCCGAATACTTGACAGGAACACAGGGGAAAAATCCCGGGTATGATCCGCTCGCTTTTTTAGTTGAAGAAACCCACAAACGCAATCTGGAATTCCACGCCTGGTTTAATCCTTACCGGATCACAATGAATCACACAAATTTGGATGCGCTTTCAGCCGATCATCCGGCACGAACACACCCTGATTGGGTCGCTGCCTACGGCAAACAGCTGTATTATAATCCGGGACTTCCCGAAGTGAGACAGTTTATAGTCGATGGGATCAAAGAAGCAGTCAGCCGTTATGACATTGACGCCGTTCATATGGATGATTATTTTTATCCTTATAAAATCGCCGGACAGGAATTTCCCGATCATGCCGCGTACGAGCAATACGGAAAAGCGCATTTTGCCAGCATTGATGACTGGCGGAGAGATAACGTCAACCGGCTCGTAAAGCAAATAAACCAAACCATAAAAAAAGAAAAGCCGTATGTTAAATTCGGGATCAGCCCTTTCGGCGTATGGAGAAATGCGGCTGATGACCCGACAGGCTCCAACACTTCCGCAGGTGTCCGAAATTACGATGATTTATACGCGGACACAAGAGAATGGATTCAAAAGGGGTATATCGATTATATTACACCGCAAATATACTGGAGCATCGGATTTAAGGCAGCTGCATATGACGTCCTGGCTGATTGGTGGAGCAGGGAAGTGAAGAATCGCCAAGTACATTTATATATCGGGCAGGCATCTTATAAAATCAATAACAATGCCGATCCAGCCTGGTCAGATGCTGAAGAATACGGAAGACAGATCCGATTGAACCGTCAATCTGAGCTGGTTAAAGGCAGCATGCACTTCAGCTTAAAGGATCTAAACCGCAATCCGCTCGAAGTGAAAAGCCGCTTGATCAGCGATTTTTACAGCCGTCCCGCGTTAATTCCCGAGATGCCCTGGCTCGGTCATTCTGCCTTAAAGCAGCCGGCAATCAAACGGGTGTCAAAAAGCGCCTCAGGACATACGATCTATATTGAAGACTCCAAATCAAATGGCAAAAAGACTGCATATTACGCCATTTATCGGGCGGAAAAAGGGAAACCGCCTTATTTGGTGGATACGGTAAGAAAAACCGCTTCACGAAAGCAAACATTTTCAGATACTGATACACAGGCAGGGAACACCTGCACCTATATCGTGACATCCGTTGACAGGCTGCATCATGAAAGCAAGCCCTCAGCAAAACGATCCGTAAAATAGCTCCTTTCTCAAACTGACAGTCACGCGCTGTCAGTTTTTTTATTTGATCAATCCGAATGTTCAGACTTCATTTGGATGGAATGAATAAAGACCCCCATTAATAAAATGTAGAAAGCAGCAGAAGGAGGAAGGTCAATGAATTTTGAACTGACAAAAGAACAGCAGATGGTGCGCGAAATGGTCAGAGATTTCGCCAAGAAAGAAATTGCTCCAAAAGCACATGAGGTTGATCAATCAGCCGTCTTCCCGATTGACACATTTAAAAAAATGGGTGAGCTTGGGCTGCTCGGAATTCCGTTTCCGGAAGCATATGGCGGATCGGGCGGCGACACCGTTTCTTATGCATTAGCCGTTGAAGAAATCGGAAAAGCCTGCGGTAGTACGGGATTAAGCTATGCGGCGGCCGTGTCACTCGGCGCAAGCCCCTTATATTACTTCGGAACAGAACAGCAAAAACAAGAACACCTTATCCCGCTTGCTTCCGGAAAGGCACTCGGCTCATTCGGGCTGACAGAACCAAATGCCGGGTCAGATGCGGGCGGAACGCAGACAAAAGCAGAGCGGAAGGGTGATGAATATGTGATCAACGGAGAGAAATGCTGGATCACAAACGCCAATTTCGCCCGCACGGTTATTGTCACAGCCGTCACCGGTAAAAACGAGGCCGGAAAAAATATCATCTCAGCCCTCATTGTCCCGACAGACACACCGGGATTTACAATCACTAATCCTTACGACAAGATGGGTGTCAGAGGATCGGATACAGCCGAACTTTTGCTCGAAGATGTCCGGGTTCCCGCTGATTATCTGCTCGGCGACCCTACAAAGGGCTTTAAACAATTCCTTTATACATTAGACGGCGGCCGGATTTCCATTGCGGCGCTTGCTGTCGGCATCGCTCAAGGGGCACTGGAGGCATCGTTGTCTTACGCGAAGGAACGCAGGCAGTTCGGCAGCTCCATCTCATCTTTTCAAGCGATTCAGTTTAAGCTTGCGGACATGGCAATGGAAATTGAGCTCGCCAGACAAATGGTATTAAAAGCAGCCTGGCTGAAAGATCAGGAGCTCCCGTTTACAAAAGAAGCGGCCTATGCCAAGCTGTTTGCATCAGAAATGGCCGTCAGAACGTGTCTTCAGGCCATTCAAATTCACGGCGGATCAGGCTATATGAAAGAATACGGAGTAGAACGCATGCTTCGCGACGCAAAGCTGATGGAAATCGGCGAAGGAACATCAGAAATTCAAAGAATGGTAATCGCAAGACAGCTGCTGAAGTGAAATGAAAACGTTTACCAAAAGGGAAAGGAGGCGGATCATATGGCTGACCTCATCCATTTGACAGCCGGCAGACTATTAGAGCGGACTGCCGAACTGGTGCCCGATCATGACGCCGTTGTTTATCCCGATCGCGGTCTTCGTTATACGTATGCCGAGTTTGACCTGTTATGCCGCCAAACAGCAAAAGGCCTCATGAAGCTGGGGATTCAAAAAGGGGATCATGTGGCCATATGGGCAGCCAATATACCGGAATGGCTGGCCGCGCAATTTGCAACGGCGAAAATCGGAGCCGTCCTCGTCACGATTAATACAAACTTTCAGACCGCTGAGCTGGATTATCTGCTTACCCATTCAGATGTTTCCGCTCTCATCATCATGGAGTCCTACCGGCAGACATCTTATGCCGATATTGTGAATAAACTAATTCCTGAGCTGAAGCATTCCGAGCCCGGGCAGCTGCGCTCAAAACGATATCCGTTTTTACAAACGGTTTTATTCATCGGTGATAAAAGCCCGCCGGGAATGTATCAATGGGATTTACTGCTCGAGGACGCTAAAGCCGTGACGGATGAAGAGCTTGACGGGAGAATGGACAGCCTGGAAAAGGATGATTGCATCCACATGCAGTATACATCGGGCACGACCGGATTTCCGAAAGGTGTTATGCTCTCGCATTTTAATATCGTAAATAACGCAGCCAATATTGCAGAATGTATGAAACTTACGTCCGGTGACCGTCTATGTATCCCCGTGCCGTTTTTCCATTGCTTCGGTTGCGTGCTCGGCGTGCTGGCATGTGTTTCAGCAGGCGCGGCGATGATACCCGTAGAACAATTTTCTCCCGAAACCGTGCTGAAAACGGCTGAGCAAGAAGCCTGTACGGCGCTCCACGGCGTTCCGACGATGTTTATCGCCCTGCTTCAAAACAGCCGTTTTTCTAAGTATGATCTGTCTCATATCAGAACCGGAATTATGGCAGGGTCTGCATGCCCGGCGGAGGTCATGAAAGAAGTGATCGGCAAAATCGGCATGACAGATATTACGATTGCCTACGGGCAAACGGAAGCATCACCGGTCATTACGCAAACAAGGACCGATGATTCATTTAAAAGAAGAGTGGAAACGGCAGGGCGCGCTTTGCCGCATATCGAGATCAAAATCGTGCGTCCCGGAGCATCGGATGAAGTGCCGCGTGGTGAACAAGGAGAGCTTTGCACCCGCGGATACCATGTCATGAAAGGCTACTACAAAAACGAAGAAGCAACAAAAGAAGCCATTGACACAGACGGCTGGCTTCATACCGGTGACTTGGCTGTCATGGATGAAGCCGGCTACTGCCGGATCACAGGCCGATTAAAAGATATGCTGATCAGAGGCGGCGAAAATATTTATCCGCGGGAGATTGAAGAATTACTGTACCGCCACCCCGCAGTAGCCGATGTCCAAGTCGTCGGAGTGCCTGATCCGAAATACGGAGAAGAAGCTGCTGCATGGATCAGGCTGAAAAAGGGACAAACCGCTTCAGAAGAGGACATCAAAACATACTGCAAAGAAAAAATAGCCCGCTATAAAGTGCCCCGTTATGTTTTGTTCACTGATGAGTATCCCATGACAGCGTCAGGAAAAATTCAGAAATTCAAGCTGAGAGAAAAAACGATTGAAGAGCTCAGGTTATGTTAACGATAAAGGAGGGCTTCACATTTGTTTAATAAAGTCCTGATTGCCAACAGAGGAGAAATCGCCTTAAGAATTATCCGCACTTGCAAACGTCTCGGCATCCCCACGGTTTCTGTATATTCAGAAGCCGACGAAGGCGCCCTGCATACAAAGGCTGCGGATGAAGCTTACCTGATCGGAAAATCGAGAGTAAATGAAAGTTATTTACATATCGATAGAATCATAGCGGCCGCAAAAGAAGCAAAGGCAGACGCCATTCATCCCGGCTACGGACTGCTGTCAGAAAACAGCCGTTTCGCCGAACGATGCCAAAAAGAAAATATAACGTTCATCGGCCCGCCTGCCTCTATCATCGCAAAGATGGGCAGCAAAATAGAGGCCAGAAAAACGATGGAACACGCGGAAGTCCCGATTGTGCCCGGCGTCTCAGAACCCTTGCCTGATGTTCAATCGGCTTTGGCCGCAGCCCGCACCATCGGTTTTCCGGTCATGCTGAAAGCTTCAGCGGGGGGAGGCGGAATCGGCATGCAGCTTGTGCATACAGAAGATGAGCTGGTAAAAGCCTTTGAAGGAAATCAAAAGCGTGCCGCGTCCTTTTTCGGAGACGGCTCGATGTATATGGAAAAAGTCATTGAAAATGCCCGTCATATCGAAATTCAAATTCTCGCAGACTCTTACGGAAACACCGTGCATTTGTTTGAACGTGATTGCTCCGTTCAAAGACGCCACCAAAAAGTGATAGAAGAAGCGCCTTCTCCTTTTGTCGACGGCGAATTGCGGCAAAGGCTCGGCGAAACCGCCGTAAAAGCCGCCAAATCGATCGGCTACCGCAATGCGGGCACGATTGAATTTCTCGTAGATCAAGACAAGCAAATCTATTTCTTAGAGATGAATACAAGACTGCAAGTCGAGCACCCGGTAACAGAGGAAATTACGGGATTTGATCTCGTAGAAGAGCAGCTGAAAATCGCGGCAGGGAAAGCATTGTCCTTCACCCAACAGGACATCACCCACAGCGGGCATGCGATAGAAGTGCGGATTTATGCAGAGGACCCCGTCACCTTTTATCCGTCACCCGGCACAATCTCGTCCTTCTCCGTCTTGCGCCACCCGGAAGTCAGACATGAATGTGCCGTCGCAAACGGGAGTATCGTTTCCCCTTTTTACGACCCGATGATCGCCAAGATGATTGTCACGGGGCAAACGAGAAAACGAGCGATTGAACAACTGAAAACCGCTCTTCGCGAATATCATGTAGAAGGAATCAAAACCAATATTCCGCTGCTTGAGAAGATTGCCCATTCAGAAGCTTTTGAAAAGGGCGAAACAACGACCGATTTTTTAGAATCAGCGAAATAAGGAGGCGTCAAGATGAGTGTCATAAAGATTCAAATGGCAGGGAACCTTTGGAAAATCCATGTCAAAGCAGGCGATGTCGTTGAGGAAGGCCAGGAAGTCGCTATCCTCGAATCTATGAAAATGGAAATTCCGATTATTGCAGATACCGCGGGAACCGTAAAAGAAGTGAAAAAAAGTGAAGGAGATTTTACCGATGAAGGAGAGGTATTGATAGAGCTTCAATAAACGAGGAGGTGCAGCATGAAATGTCCGAAGCATGTCCGTATCAATGAAGTAGGACCGCGTGACGGCTTGCAAAATGAATCGGCATGGGTGGAAACTGAGGATAAAATCACGTGGATCAACATGCTGTCACAGACAGGCCTGCCTTACATTGAAGTGACTTCCTTTGTGCACCCAAAATGGATTCCGGCTCTTCGGGACGGACTGAAAGTCGCAAAGGGCATCACACGGTCAGAAAACACGGTTTACGCGGCACTCGTCCCTAACCGGATCGGGCTGGAACGTGCGATAGAAGGCGGAATCAATCAGGCTTGTGTGTTTTTATCAGCAAGCGAAACCCATAATCAAAAAAATGTGAACAAACCGATTGACCAAACCGTTCAGCAGCTGAAACAGGTCATTGCTGAGGCGAAAGAAGCAAATCTGGCCACAAGAGCTTATTTGTCCACGGTATTCGGATGCCCTTATGAACAGAACGTGCCGGTCGAGCAAGTCGTCCGCCTGTCAGAGACGCTGCTCGAAATGGGAGTTGACGAACTATCGCTGGGTGATACAATCGGCGCGGCAAACCCAGTGCAGGTCATAACCGTTCTTGAGACCCTTTTGCCAAGGTTTCCTATCTCAAAAATCGCACTGCATTTTCATGATACAAGAGGCACGGCACTCGCCAATATCATTCCCGCCCTTGATATGGGGATTACATCCTTTGATACCTCCTCAGGCGGTCTGGGCGGCTGTCCGTACGCTCCCGGATCAGCAGGCAATGCCGCCACAGAAGACGTCATTTATATGCTCGAACAAATGGGAATCGACACAGGAACGGATATGAACAAACTTCTTACGGCCGCTGCATGGATAGAGAAAAAAATCGGCAAAAGCCTGCCAAGCAGAAATCTGCAAGCGTTTAAAACGACATGAGAAAGGAGAAGCCATGGGAGATCATATCCAGTTTTCACCGTATAAAGAAACAATCGGCCTGATCACGCTGAACCGCCCGCAAGCCGCAAATGCGCTGTCATCACAAATGATCGATGAATTACAAAGTATCATCCGGCACATCAAAAACACGCCATCCATCCGCTGTGTCATTCTTACCGGCCTTGGAAACACATTTTGCGCCGGTGCTGATTTGAAAGAAAGAGCGGGAATGAACCATGAACAAGTTAAACAAAGTGTCGGACGCATCGGAGAAACAGCTTCTTCTATTGAATCCCTTCCGCAGCCGGTCATTGCGGCTTTAAACGGAACCGCGGTCGGAGGAGGTCTTGAACTGGCGCTCGCCTGTGATATCAGAATGGCCGCCAGCCATGCCCGCTTCGGTCTCCCGGAAACAGGGTTAGCGATTATTCCGGGAGCGGGAGGGACGCAGAGGCTGCCTCGGCTCATCGGGCCCGGTGCGGCAAAAGAACTGATTTACACCGGCCGGCGCATCACAGCAAAAGAAGGAAAAGATATCAGTCTGATCGAGCATGTGTGTGATGCAGAAGAACTCATGGAACAAGCGAAAACACTGGCCAGCCGGATCGCGGCCAACGGCCCGATTGCCGTCAGACAAGCAAAATTCGCTATAAACAAAGGCTTAGAGGCTGACCTCAATACAGGCCTCGCCATTGAACAAAAAGCTTACGAAACGGTCATACCGACACTTGACAGAGAAGAGGGCTTGCGCGCCTTTAGTGAAAAAAGACCCCCTGAATACAAAGGAAAATAAAACATGGAGGGAATCGGATGGATTACGAAAAAGAAAGACAGGAACGGAGCAAAACCATTGAAAAGGGAGGAGCGGAGAAGTACCACGCAAGCAACGAAAAGAAAGGGAAACTCTTTGTCAGAGACAGGCTGAAGCTTTTATTTGATGACGGCATAGCATTTGAGGACGCTTTTTTTGCCGAATGCATGTCAGATGGGCTTCCTGCTGACGGAGTCGTTACAGGAATCGGGACAATTAACGGCAGAACCGTCTGTGTCATGGCGAACGATTCAACAGTAAAGGCCGGTTCCTGGGGCGCGAAAACGGTGGAAAAAATCATCCGTATTCAGGAGACGGCTGAAAAACTGCAATGCCCGCTCTTATATTTAGTTGATTCAGCAGGGGCGAGAATCACGGATCAAGTCGACATGTTTCCGGGACGAAGGGGAGCCGGGCGCATCTTTTATAATCAAGTAAAGCTGTCGGGACGCATTCCGCAAATCTGTTTATTGTTCGGTCCATCTGCGGCAGGCGGCGCATACATTCCGGCATTTTGCGACATCGTCATCATGGTGGAAGGCAATGCTTCCATGTACTTAGGTTCTCCGCGCATGGCTGAAATGGTGATCGGCGAAAAAGTATCGCTCGAAGAAATGGGAGGGGCCCGCATGCATTGCTCCGTTTCAGGCTGCGGAGATGTACTTGCCCGGACGGAACAGGAAGCAATTGAACTGGCGCAGGCGTATCTCACCTACTTCCCGGCGAATTATACAGAAAAAGCTCCCGTAAGCGGCTTCAGGGACCCAAAAGCATTTGAAAAACCGCTCTCAGACGTGATCCCAACACATCAAAACGCGCCGTTCAACATGATGGACTTAATCGAACGGGTCATCGATGAAGATTCCTTTTTTGAGATAAAAGAATTATTTGCACAGGAATTAATCACGGGGCTCGCAAGAATTCACGGACAGCCGGTCGGCATCATCGCCAACCAGCCGCGTGTGAAAGGCGGAGTTTTATTTCTCGACTCGGCGGATAAAGCGGCCAAATTTATCGCCCTGTGCGACGCATTTCATATCCCGCTCCTCTTTTTAGCAGACATACCCGGTTTTATGATCGGAACGAAAGTTGAGCAGGCCGGCATTATCCGCCATGGCGCAAAAATGATTTCTGCAATGGCTGAAGCGACCGTGCCGAAGCTCTCAGTCATCGTCAGAAAGGCTTACGGGGCCGGTTTATACGCGATGGCGGGTCCTGCGTTTGAACCGGATTGCTGTTTAGCGCTTCCGACGGCGCAAATTGCCGTAATGGGGCCGGAAGCCGCGGTTAATGCGGTGTACGCAAACAAAATCAACGAGCTTTCCCCTGAAGACCGGGCTGCCTTTATCCAAGAAAAACGGGACGAATACAAAGAAGACATCAACCTATACCGCCTGGCTTCTGAAATGGTAATTGACGGCATCGTTCCCGCTGATTCACTGCGCGCGGAGCTCAATCAGCGGCTGACCGCCTACATGTCCAAACAATTGACATTCACCCGCCGAAAACATCCCGTTTATCCTGTATAAGATGCTGACAATCCATAAAAAAAGACTGCATAGAGATCGGTCAAAAACCGTTCTTCTGCGCAGTCTCGTTTTTTTAGTGTCTGGCTTTCATTTTCTTTATGATAAAGTATACAACAATGAATACGAGAGCCAATATAATGATCGGCGTTGTATACATTCCCGCATAATTGTCAACATCTTCCCACTGTCCGCCGAGCTGATACCCGAGATAAACAAAGATGATAGACCACGGAATAATCGCCAGCGTCGTCAATATGACAAATCTGGAAAACGGCATTTTCGCCAAACCCGCCGGGATGGAAATCGCGTGTCTGACGACAGGAATAAACCGCGCCGAAAACACAACTCCGGCGCCGTATCTTCGAAACCAGTTTTCAGCAACATCAATGTGATGTTTTTTCAGCAGTAAATACTTGCCGTACTTGTCCAAAAACGGCCTGCCGCCGTAACGGGCGATCCAGTAAATAAAGCACTGCGCGATCGTACCTCCGATCACGCCGGCGATAATCGCGCCAATAAAACTGATCGTGCCTTCTGACACCATGTAGCCTCCGTAAGCCAAAACAATTTCACTCGGAATAATTTCAATCATCAGCCCGATCGCAATCCCTAAATAGCCCATACTTGTCAGCCAGGATAATATCTCACTAATAAAATTGCCCACATTGTTCACAACCTCTTTATCTTTTTACCCAATTATATGACTGATTGACAAGCAAAATGGTTACAAATTATTTTTTATCCCATTATTTCTTTAGATTCTCTTTTTAAAACCTCTTCTAAATAAGATAAAAGTTTCGGCCTCATTTCTTTCCGCAGCAGTCCGATTTCCGTGCTCGCCTTAAAGCATCCGACCTTATCGCCTATATCAAAACGGCTCCCTTCAAGCTCCCGTGCATAGATGCTGCGGTTAATTGAATTTCGTTCCCCGCACCTCTTCCGATTGTTTTCAAAACTTGAAAAATGGAAGGATTTAATACATAGCGCCCCATTACAGCGATATGGGAGGGCGCCTTTTCGGATGAAGGCTTTTCAACCAAATCCTCAACCTGATACACATGCTGCTTGTGATGCGTCATCTGAATAATGCCGTACTTGCTGACGTCAGCAGGCTCGACAGGCTGTCCGCCGACCACCGCCGTGCCGTATTCATCATATACGTCTAGCAGCTGCAAAAGAGCTGGAGTATCATCACCTAAGAGAACGGCAAATGGCTCATCACCGATAAAATGTTCTGCGCACAGCACAGCATGACCCAACCCGAGCGGCTCTTTTTGGCGGATATAATGAATATTGGCCAAGTTGGCGATCTGCCGCATTTCCTCAAGTATTTCCGTTTTGCCTTTTTCCTTCAGGCTAAATTCCAGCTCCGCCGAGCGGTCAAAATGATCTTCAATCGAGCGTTTGTTTCTTCCTGTAATGATTAAGATATCCTCAACCTGATTGAACGGCCTCTTCTGCGATATATTGGATACGGGTTTATCAACGATCGGAAGCATCTCCTTCGGCTGCTCCTTTGTTGCCGGTAAAAATCTCGTTCCTAAGCCCGCTGCGGGAATAACCGTTTTTCTCACTTTTTTATTCATCCATCTCCACTCCTAGTCTTGTATGTTTTTTAGCGAATCTCCAAATACCCAAATCCGATTTCCGGTAAAGTTCATCATCATTCCGCCGGCCGTTGCAGTCAGCTTGCTCACTAAGAGCGAGCATCCGCCTTTTTGAAAAGCGTAAATCAGTAAAAAGGTAATGCCGGAAGCGGCAATATTGATGATCAGAAAGCGGACAATCTCCTTCCCGTCCGCCTTATGCTCTGCACGAAACGTCCATTTCCGATTCCACACATAGCTGTTTGCGACACCCGCCGTATAGGAACAGACCTGCGCCAGCAGATAAGGGACATGAAAAGCGGCGAGAAGAAAGAAGACACCGAAATCAATCAAAGTATTGCCGGCGCCGACCGTGCAAAAACGGAATAACGTCATCATTTTTTCTTTCAGCATAACGGCATACGATTTTGACCTCCCTTCATAACAAATCGCTGATGGCTGTGTTTATTGTTGATAGTGACTACTTTAGCGGACAGTGTTGAATAAACAATTACTAAAATATGAACAAAAAATGAAAAAGGTTTGATTTTTCCAAGGAGTCAGCAGGGAAGTGACAGCCTTGATCAGAGTATGTTTATGATTGCATGATGCGCCGAAAAAACAGGCAATGAACGAAATCAACTATCAAATTTATCTCAGCGAAAAGACAAAAGAGACCTTTCATTCTCTTTTGTCTTTTTTTGATGCCAGCCCGTCTGCACAGGGAAAATCAGAGTTTATGTTGACATATTTGGGAAGGAACACTAATATTCTATATGAAGTGTTAACTATTATTTATTTTAGGTTAACATTTAGTTTTGACTTAAGCAGAAGGGGGGACAAAAGGATGCAGGGAGAAAAATATTACAGCGTCAGAATGAGAGCTTCCCAACATGGCCCTCATGAAAAGGGCGGAAAACATATATCCGGAGGAGAACGGCTCATTCCTTTCAGCGGCTTGAACCAAGCGGTCAATGACTTAGTACATAAAGGCTTATTCCATTCAAGAGGAACACCGGATTTTATGCAGATTCAGTTTGAAGGCATAGACGAACCGATCAGGCCGATTCACCCTTTGCCTGTTGAAACAAATGAAGTCGATACAGCAGAAAAAGGACAGGCGCTCGCTCAAGAGCTTCTGAAAAAAGCAGGCGTTCCCGGAAATATGATTGACAACGCGTTTCAGGACATCGCTGCATACTCAGAAGTGAGAGGCGCTGTCTTGTTTGATATCCGGTCAGGAAAACGAATGGACGACAGAAACGAAAAGGGTGTTCGGGTCTCCCGCATAGATTGGCCGGAAACCGATTTTCAACAATGGGCATCTGATCACGGAATGCCGGCAAATTCACGATTAAAGGAGGCGCTGGCCATTGCGGCAAAGGTTTGTGAGCATCCGGATATTACAGCTGAATTATGCTGGTCTGATGACCCTGATTACATAACAGGCTACGTTGCTAGTAAAAAGACTGGTTATCAGCGGATCACAAAAATGAAAGACGCAGGAGACGAAAGCGGCTGCAGGATTTTTTTTGTTGATGGATTCATAGATACGGACAGCTGCATCAATTATTTAGAAAAACAGCCGGTCCTTATCCAGCGGGAGGAGAAAAGATGAGGCAATCGATTATTGAAAAAAGCAAAAAATATCTTTGGCTGCCTTTTACACAAATGAAAGATTACGATGAAAATTCGCTAATCATCGAAAGCGGAAACGGAATCAAGCTGAAAGATATCAACGGCAAGGAATACTATGACGGATTTTCTTCGGTGTGGCTCAATGTACACGGACACCGCAAAAAAGAATTAGATGAGGCCATTAAAAAACAGCTTGAAAAAATTGCTCATTCTACACTGCTGGGTATGACAAACGTTCCGGCGACAGAGCTTGCAGAAATGTTAATCAACATCACCCCTGAAAAGCTGACTCGTGTCTTTTATTCTGACAGCGGAGCGGAAGCAATGGAAATTGCTCTGAAAATGGCATTTCAATATTGGAAGAATACAGGGAACCCGGAGAAGCAAAAATTCATTTCTATGAAAAACGGCTACCATGGCGATACGATCGGAGCTGTCAGTGTCGGTTCAATCGAACTTTTCCATCATGTATACGGGCCGCTCATGTTTGAAAGCTTCAAGGCTCCGATCCCTTATGTATACCGCTCGGAAAGCGGTGATCCTAAAGTGTGCCGCGATCAATGCCTGGAAGCGCTCGAAAAGCTGCTGAAGGAACATCACGGAGAAATAGCCGGACTTACTATTGAATCGATGGTTCAAGGAGCCTCCGGCATGATCGTAATGCCTGACGGATTTTTGGCAGGTGTACGTCAGCTTTGTACAAAATATGATGTTTTAATGATTGTTGACGAAGTCGCAACGGGATTTGGCCGCACCGGAAAAATGTTTGCCTGTGAGCATGAAAACGTTCAGCCTGATTTAATGGCGGCAGGGAAAGGAATTACAGGAGGCTATTTGCCGATTGCCGTTACATTTGCGACAGAAGCGATTTACGAAGCATTCTACGACGACTATGAAAAAGTAAAAACATTTTTTCACGGCCATTCGTATACAGGAAATCAGCTCGGCTGTGCAGTAGCGATTGAAAATTTGCGTTTGTTTGAAACTGAGCGCATCGTTCAACAGGTTGCCGAAAAATCAAAAACGGCAGAATTGCTTCTTCATGACCTGACATCGCTTCCTCACGTTGGCGATGTCCGCCAGCTCGGTTTGATGTCCGGTATAGAGCTTGTTCAGACAAAAGAAACAAAACAGCCTTATCCTCCTGAGCAGCGGGTCGGATATAAAGTGTCTTTAAAAATGAGAGAGCTGGGCATGCTGACGAGACCGCTGGGAGATGTAGTTGCCTTTCTTCCTCCGCTCGCCAGCACAACCGAAGAGCTGGAAGCGATGGTATCCATCATGAAAGAAGCGATCCGCGAGGTCACAAGCTGTGAATTTTGACAGCTGGTTAAGCAGAAGGCTCGACATGACGAAAGAAGCCGGGCTGTACCGGACTTTACGGACGAGAGAGCCTGTACTTCGGTCTCAAATGATCTGGGCATCAAATGATTATTTGGGCTTGGCAAATGATGAACGGTTGATATCGTCCGCTAAAACGGCGCTGGACCAATTTGGAGCGGGAAGCAGCGGCTCGCGGTTAACGACGGGCAATACTGTCTGGCATGAAAAGCTCGAACGGAAAATCGCAGACTTCAAACAGACGGAAGCGGCTCTGTTATTTTCAAGCGGATATTTGGCGAACATCGGCGTGCTTTCTACATTGCCTGAAAAAGGAGATGTCATTCTAAGCGATCAATTCAATCATGCCAGTCTGATTGACGGGTGCCGTTTGTCAAAAGCGGACACGATCGTTTACCGCCACATTGATATGGGTGATCTGAAAGAAAAGCTTGCAGCTGTACAGGATTACGAGCGCAGGTTTATTGTCACAGATGGCGTTTTCAGCATGGACGGAACGATTGCGCCTCTTGACCGGATCATTTCGCTTGCGAAACGGTATGAGGCCTTTGTGATTGTGGATGACGCACATGCAACAGGGGTTTTAGGAGAACACGGCAGAGGAACGAGTGAATATTTTGGCGTTTGCCCTGATGTTGTCATCGGCACTTTAAGTAAAGCGGTCGGTACGGAAGGCGGTTTTGCCGCAGGTTCGAAAGTATTAATCGATTTTTTGCTGAATCATGCCAGAACGTTTATCTTTCAGACAGCAGTCCCGCCCGCGGCCTGTGCCGCTGCATATACAGCCTTTCACATTATAGAAGGCCTTCAGGATACACGCCGCCTTTTGCAGTCCTCTGTAAAGATGATGAACACACGCCTGAAAGACATGGGATTTACCGTAAAGGGAGGAGATACTCCGATCATACCCGTCATAATCGGGGATGCTCAAGAAGCTGTTTTATTTGCAAAAAGCCTGGAGGAAAAGGGAATATATGCGCCGGCCATTCGTCCGCCGACTGTTCCCGAAGGAGAGAGCAGAATAAGGCTGACAGTCACAGCTGACCGCAGCGTAAGGGACATAGACGAATTGTCAGAGGCGTTTTATCTCACTGGAAAAGAGTTGAACATGATCAAATGAAGAGTTTTTTTGTTACAGGAACAGATACGGGAGTGGGAAAAACCGTCATATCCTGCGGCCTTGCCGCTTTATTCAAACAAAAGAAGATGGATGTCGGGGTATTTAAACCGTTTTTAAGCGGGATATCGCGCAGCAACCCGAAAAGCGATACATCCTTGCTGAAACAAATGTCACAAACCTTTCTCTCTCACGAAGATATTACTCCTTTTGAAAGTAAAGAGCCGCTTGCGCCGCATGTTGCTTTAATGCTTGAAGGAAGGTCCGTCGACATGGAAGAGGTCATCAATCATTGGAGAATTATAAAAGAAAAGCATGATTGTTTCATAGTCGAGGGAGCAGGCGGAATCTCCGTGCCTCTGGGAGAGGGTTACTTAGTCAGTGATCTAATACGAGCACTGGAATTGCCGATTGTCATTGTAGCAAGGCCTGATCTCGGGACGATTAATCATACGTATTTAACCGTTGAATATGCGAAAAAAATGGGGCTTCAGATCATCGGCATCGTAATCAACGGAACAAGCAGCAGCCCGGGGCCAGATGAAGAGACAAACCCAAAGATGATTGAAACATTATGCGGTGTTCCGATTTTAGGAATAACACCGAAGCTGAAACACGTTACGGCTGAAAACATTCAAAACATGATAGAGGAGCATGTAGATATCTCCTTATTCATGAATCCAATGAAAATGGGGCGAGAAAGATGAATCAATGGATGAATCTTGCAGAAAGAGTGTTGGATGGAGCGGAAGTAACAGACAAAGAAGCGCTTGCTATTTTAGAATGTCCTGATGAAGATATCTTATTGCTTATGCATGCCGCTTTTCAAATCAGAAAACGTTACTACGGAAAAAAAGTAAAGCTCAACATGATTATGAATGCGAAATCCGGCCTCTGTCCGGAAAATTGCGGGTACTGTTCTCAATCCGCCATATCAAAAGCGCCGATCGAGTCTTATCGGTTGGTTGACAAACATATATTGCTTAAAGGGGCAAAACGCGCCCATGATTTAAATATAGGAACATACTGTATCGTCGCCAGCGGCAGAGGCCCGTCAAATAGAGAAGTAGACCAAGTTGTTGAGGCTGTCAAAGAAATCAAAGAGACCTACGGTTTGAAAATCTGTGCATGTCTCGGACTGTTAAAACCGGAGCAGGCGCAGCGCCTGAAACAGGCCGGGGTTGACCGATACAATCATAACATCAATACATCCAAAAGAAACCATGCAAACATTACGACCTCACACACGTATGACGACAGAGTCAATACAGTGGAAACGGCCAAAAAATCGGGTATGTCTCCGTGTTCAGGCGTCATCGTCGGCATGAAGGAGGCGAAACAGGACGTCGTCGATATGGCGAAAAGCTTGAAAGTGCTTGATGCCGACTCCATTCCGGTTAATTTTTTGCATGCTATTGACGGCACTCCGTTAGAAGGAGTGAGTGAATTAAACCCGGTTTATTGTTTGAAAGTTTTGGCCATGTTCCGATTCATTCATCCGTCAAAGGAAATCCGGATCTCAGGCGGGCGGGAAGTCAACCTTGGTTCGCTCCAGCCTCTGGGGCTGTATGCCGCAAATTCGATTTTCGTCGGAGATTACTTAACAACGGCAGGGCAGAATGAAACAGAAGACCATAAGATGCTGCATGATTTAGGGTTTGAAGTCGAATCAGTCGAAGAAATGAAAGCCAGTTTACAAGCTGCTTCCCATACGGAGGGATAACATGACGTCTGATTTACATACGGCAAAGCCAAGCCTCCTTACTGATTCGGATTTTTGGAGAGACCCTTATCCGTTTTATGATAACCTGCGGTCCGTTGATCCGATTTATAAAGGAACCGTTTTAAAATATCCGGGCTGGTATGTCACCGGGTATAAAGAGGCGGCTGCGATTCTGAAAGACACCCGATTTAAAAATCGCATTCCTCTTCCTGAAGCTTCAACAAAATATGAAAATCTTACACATATCCAGCAAGATATGCTGTTATTTAAAAACCAATCAGACCATAAGCGGATGCGGATGCTTATCGGTAAAGAATTTACCGTGGAAACGGCGGAATCACTTCGCCCCTGTATAAAAGAAACGGTTCATGACTTGTTGGATCAAATCCAAAACAGAAAAAACGCGGACCTTGTTTCAGAGTTTGCCTTTCCATTGGCAAGCCTCATCATAGCGAAGTTACTCGGAGTGCCGAAAGAGGAAAGATTCGAATTCAGACAATGGACGGCAGACGTCATACAAGCCATTGATTTTACCCGGTCAAGAAAGGCGTTAGTCAAAGCCAGCGACACAGCCGCCAAGCTGACGGCATATTTTAGAGACTTGATTCACAAGCGGAAAGCGCAGCCTCAGGAAGACTTAATCAGCAAGTTCATGATGGAGGAACAGCTTTCAGAAGAGGAAGTACTTGCGACATGTATCTTACTAGTTATAGCCGGACACGAGACAACGGTAAACCTCATTAGCAATGGAGTGTTTTCTTTATTGAAGCACCCGGAACAGCTTAGCCTACTGAAGAAAAACCCTCTGCTTATTGAATCTGCAGTCGAGGAATGTCTGCGCTACGACAGCCCGACGCAGCTGACGGCACGCACCGCTTCGGAAGAATGCGAAATAAATGGAAAGATCATAAAAACAGGTGAGCAGGTATATATCCTTTTAGGCGCAGCCAATCGCGATCCGAGCATATTCGATCATCCTCACAAACTGGACATCGCCAGAAAACCGAATCCGCATCTGGCATTCGGAAGGGGCGCCCATTTTTGCGCGGGCTCCTCATTGGCGCGCATCGAAGCACAAATTGCAATTCTCACACTGTTTGAACGGATGCCTAAGCTTCGGCTGGCTGTATCCGGGCTTGAATACCGAAAGCTCATTGGTTTTAGGACGCTGACAGAGCTTCCCGTTATCCTCAGCTGATACTATGCAAGAGGGCTGGTTTAAAAATCCAGTCCCTCTTGCAGGAAATAAATGAAAGAGAAGAGAATATTATAAAGCAAAATTTCCGCTGAAACCATCACACTTATCTAAAAAACCACTTCAAAGCAGCTATTCAATGTAACGCCGTCAAGTGTTAAGGGACAGAGGCTGTTTTTTCATTCGCTGACCACCCGATGAAACTGTGATACTTTGCTCAAAACTGGCATGTCTTTTGTTTATCTTCTTATTGTAAGCGTTTACCGCATATAGGAAAGAGGGATGCTTGTGGACATTATTATTATTCTTTTGTCATTAGGCTTGCTGATGTTTGCGGCTTACCGGGGATTTTCAGTCATTTTATTTGCCCCGATTTGTGCGCTGTTTGCTGTGCTCTTGACAGATCCAAGCTTCGTACTTCCTTTCTTCTCGAATATATTTATGGAGAAGATGGTAGGATTTATTAAGCTGTATTTTCCCGTATTTCTTTTGGGGGCGGTTTTTGGCAAGGTCGTTGAAATATCCGGGCTCGCCGAGTCGATTGCAAAAACGATCGTCAGACTTGTTGGAGCAAAAAGAGCCATTCTCGCCATTGTCTTAATGGGTGCGATTTTAACGTACAGCGGCGTCAGCCTCTTCGTAGCAGTGTTTGCGATCTATCCGTTTGCTAAGAACCTATTTATGAAAGCCGATATCCCCAAGCGTCTGATACCGGGAACGATTGCATTGGGCGCTTTTACATTTACGATGGATGCGCTCCCCGGCACACCGCAAATTCAGAATGTCATTCCGACAGCATTTTTTAAAACAGACATTTATGCCGCTCCCTGGCTCGGACTGTTTGGGGCAGCATTTGTTCTTACAGCCGGAATGCTTTATTTAGAATCCCGGCGCAAGAAAGCGGCCAAAGCAGGAGAAGGCTATGCTGGATTCCAATCTGAAGTTTCTGCTGGAAAGGAATCCTCAGATCTGGCTTATGAAAAAAAAACGCCTGCTTTGCCGCAAGAAGCAGAACCCGGTATAACGCGGCAAGTGCTCGCCTTTGTTCCGCTTATCCTTGTCGGGGTAATGAACAAATGCTTCACTATGTGGATCCCGCATTGGTATCCCAACGGATTTGATTTTGCGCCGCTCGGCTTAGAAGCATTCGGGAAGATTGACCTTTCCTCCGTCACTGCGATCTGGTCAGTAGAACTAGCACTGTTCATCGGTATCATCACAACGATTTTGTTCGACTGGAAAAAAGTGCTCGCCAATTTGAAAGAAGGGCTGAATGAGGGCATCGGGGGCGCCTTGCTGGCATCGATGAATACAGGAGCCGAATACGGATTCGGCGGCATCATCGCAGCGCTTCCCAGCTTCAAAACGGTCAGCAGCGGCATATCGCAGACGTTTACTGACCCGCTTGTCAACGGAGCAGTGACGACTACTGCGCTTGCCGGGATTACAGGATCGGCATCAGGAGGAATGGGCATCGCCTTAAGCACGATGTCAGCAGCATATACAGAAGCAATCAATACATTTCACATCCCGCCGGAGGTCATGCACCGGGTGATCTCGATGGCCTCCGGCGGAATGGACACTCTTCCGCATAATGGCGCCGTCATTACGCTGCTTGCGGTCACCGGTTTGACCCACCGCCAATCCTACAGAGATATCTTTGCCATTACCATCATCAAAACAGCCGCTGTATTTGTCATCATCGCTATTTACAGTCTGACGGGCCTTGTGTAGTCAAAACAGAAAGGGGAAGTGAACATGGGAAAAGGAAAAGTGATGGACTCTTATCAAGATGCTGCTGAACTGATCAAGGACGGAGACACCCTCATCGCAGGAGGATTCGGTCTGTGCGGCATCCCGGAACAATTAATTCTCGCAATCAGGGACAGCGGCGTGAAAAACTTGACTGTTGTCAGTAATAACTGCGGTGTTGATGATTGGGGATTAGGCCTGCTGCTTGCGAATCGGCAGATCAAAAAAATGGTCGCATCCTATGTGGGAGAAAACAAAACCTTTGAACGGCAATTTTTAAGCGGAGAGCTGGAAGTCGAATTGGTTCCCCAAGGAACGCTCGCCGAAAGAATTCGCGCGGGCGGCGCGGGCATTCCGGGGTTTTATACATCTGCGGGGGTCGGAACATCAGTCGCCGAGGGAAAGGAACATAAGACATTTGACGGACGCACCTATCTCCTGGAGAAAGGAATTACAGGGAACGCCGCCATCGTAAAGGCGTGGAAAGCCGATCCTCTCGGCAACCTGATGTTCAGAAAGACGGCAAGAAATTTCAATCCGCTCGCTGCAATGGCAGGCAAAGTAACGATTGCAGAGGCTGAAGAAATCGTCGATGTCGGAGAGCTTGATCCGGATCATATTCACACGCCGGGTATTTTTGTGCAGCACGTGCTGCTCGGAACGAGTCATGAAAAACGGATCGAACGCCGCACCGTCCGGCAAGCATGATAAAGGAGGCTGATAGAATGAGAGATAGCAGAAAACGAATGATCAAGCGTGCTGTAATGGAGATTAAAGACGGAATGAATGTGAACTTAGGGATAGGGATGCCGACGCTTGTAGCCAATGAGATACCGAATGATTATAACGTACTGCTTCAGTCTGAAAACGGCTTGCTCGGGATTGGTCCTTACCCGGCGGAAGGAACGGAGGACCCGGATCTGATCAATGCGGGAAAAGAAACCATTACCGAGGTTATGGGAGCCTCCTATTTTGACAGTGCCGAATCCTTTGCCATGATTCGCGGCGGTCACATTGACTTAGCGATCCTCGGCGGGATGGAAGTATCCGAACGGGGGGATTTGGCGAACTGGATGATCCCCGGAAAAATGATCAAAGGAATGGGCGGCGCCATGGACTTGGTCCACGGAGCAAAACGGATTGTTGTCATCATGGAGCACGTTAATAAATATGGAGAATCTAAAGTGAAAACGGACTGTACGCTGCCTTTAACCGGCAGGCAAGTGGTCGATCGGCTGATCACAGACTTGGCTGTATTCGATTTTCTTGATGGCGGTATGACGCTGACCGAACTGCAGGAAGGTGTAACAATGGAGGAGGTTTTTGAGAAAACAGAAGGTCATTTTACAGTCAGCCAGTCATTAAAGAACGGGGTCAGACAAAAATAAGGAGGTGCGTCATGAATTCCTTGCTTACAGAGAAAGCAGCTATTGTGACAGGAGCCGCCGGGGGAATCGGATTTGAGATCGCAAAGGAATTTGCCCGTGAAGGAGCAGCCGTTATCATATCTGATGTAAACGAACAAGCGGGAAAAGAAGCGGCGGCAAGGCTGAAAGAGGAAGGCTGTGAAGCAGTCAGCATTACATGTGATGTGACAAATGAAAAGCAAGTAGCCGACATGCTGCAAACGGTTGAGAAGCAATTCGGACGCCTTGACATACTCGTTAATAATGCGGGCATTCAGCATGTCGCACCCATCGAGGAATTTCCCACAGAACAGTTCGAATGGCTCATTCGTGTCATGCTGACCGCGCCATTTATCGCCATGAAACATGCATTTCCCATTATGAAAAAACAGCAATTCGGACGGATCATTAATATGGCCTCCGTTAACGGATTGATCGGTTTTTTCGGCAAATCTGCTTACAACAGCGCGAAGCATGGTGTCATCGGATTAACGAAGGTGGGCGCCCTTGAAGGGGCTGCTGACGGAATCACGGTCAATGCGCTTTGCCCGGGATATGTGGACACTCAGCTTGTCCGCAATCAGTTAAAGGACATTTCCGAAACAAGGGATGTACCGTATGAACGGGTGCTCGAGGATGTTATCTTCCCGCTGGTTCCGCAAAAACGTCTGCTGTCAGTGAAAGAAATTGCTGATTACGCAGTATTTTTGGCCAGCGACAAAGCAAAAGGCGTCACCGGCCAGGCCGTTGTTCTTGATGGGGGCTATACCGCTCAATAACCGTTTCTTGATTTACGGAGAAAGCCTCTCCTATGATAAATAATGATGAAATGAATTAGTCTAATCATTAAAGAGACAATCTCAGGAGGCGAAAAAGCTTTTTTATTCAATCCCGCACTTGTGACTTGATTTTAATTTACATTAGAACAAGTGCGGACGTGCCGGGAAAAAACGGTCTGCTGCGAATACTTTTTCCATTCGCGGCAGACCGTTTCATAATGATGAAAACGATATATGCAGAGGGACATAAACAAGAGTCCTTTTAAGATTTATTATGGATTTCTATAAATTAGGAATCTTTTTTTGTGGATTTTTCCTTCTCATTTAAAAGGGATATAAAGTGGGTTCTTTATAAATAAAATGACAAAATCTGACGGTATTCGAAAGGAAATTGGAGAATCATGCAGAAATGTTTACAATAAAGTGAGTTATGGCTAAAAAAAGAATGTTCATTAATATATTTAAAAGAAGCAGTATTTTGAAAATAACTATATTTTAAGAGAATGAAAACATTTCTTACAGGGATCAGCCGAAGAAATATTCGGGAATTCACAAAACGCTGTCGCAAATAATAGATTGCGGGAGTCCGTGCCTTGATTCCATATAAACATACAAAAGTACTGAAAGCTTTTTGTTTTCATACAAGACTGAACCAAAGTACTAAATTCGCTTCTAGTTCTAAATTCCTCTTATGATGATGCAGCTGCCCGATTTAGCAGATATTATGAACCGATTTACTGCGTCAATCGGTACCCGTATCTAGCAGGATCTTCATATGACCTGCCATGTTGATTCATCCATGCGAATTTCCTCACCCAGATCCGTTCCTTGTCGCAGAAGCTATAATCAAGCGTAATCAAATCACAACACCTTCCCAGACATACAAACGAATCCGCTAACAACGAACAACAGATATTTAATGGTTGGCCGCAATTATGCCAATGGTCCTAATACATATGAAGCACCACGGTCATGGTTTGAATGATGAAAGATCAGTAATAGGCTTCCATGCAGGCCCGATGTATTTTCCATCACTCAGGACAGGTATGCTTGTTAACAAGATCGGCCGCACAGCCGTGTCGAGCTATACACCTGCTATTCAATGCAGGCTCTCATCATTGCTTTTCCAGACTGTTTTTTCGGTCTTAGTGCCATGTTGTATTTTATGAATAGATGTATCTAGTTCGTCAGCAAAAACGAACATAACTCCTCCTAAAGTATTCTATACAGATTTGTTATAATCATGCTACGATTCTATATATAGGGATATTTTGTATGATTATGGATCCCTGTTTAATAAGATTGGAGGGAGCTAATGAACAGTCTCGCCTTTTTATTTCCTGGACAAGGTTCTCAATTTGTAGGGATGGGCAAAAGTTTTTGGAATGATTTTGTGCTCGCGAAGAGATTATTTGAAGAAGCGAGCGATGCTATCTCCTTGGATGTAAAAAAGCTTTGTTTTGACGGAGATATGAATGAATTGACAAAGACGATGAATGCGCAGCCCGCCATTTTAACGGTCAGTGTCATTGCATTTCAAGTGTATATGCAAGAAATTGGGGTTAAACCGCGTTTTCTGGCAGGTCATAGCTTAGGAGAATATTCAGCGCTTGTCTGTGCCGGCGCCCTTTCATTTCAAGAGGCCGTTAAGCTTGTTAGGCAGCGAGGAGTCCTTATGCAAAATGCAGATCCTCAGCAGCTGGGGACGATGGCCGCAGTAACTCAGATCCCTCTCCAAACATTGCAAGAAATATGTTCAGAAATGTCGACGGAAGACTTTCCGGCAGGTGTAGCTTGCATGAATTCGGATCAGCAGCATGTGATTTCCGGACATCGGCAAGCTGTGGAACGTGTCACTAAGATAGCGGAGGAAAAGGGGGCTAAGCACACTTATTTGAACGTCAGCGCTCCTTTTCATAGTTCGATGATACGGCCGGCATCTGAACAATTCCAGGCTGCATTACATCAGTATACATTCAAGGATGCTGCATGGCCGATCATTTCGAATGTCACCGCGTGCCCGTACCGTAATGGGAATTCGGTCAAGGAACATCTGCAGCAGCACATGACGATGCCGGTAAGATGGGCAGAATCGATGCATTACTTGCTTTTACATAGAGTCACAGAAGTCATCGAAATGGGTCCCAAGAATGTCTTAGTCAGTCTGTTGAAAAAAATAACGAATCATATTGCAGCTTATTCTTTAGGAGAAACATCTGACGTTCATTACCTTTCCAATTCGGCGGAAAGACATAAAAATGTTGTCCATTTACGCAAGAAGCAGCTGCATAAAATGATGATTCAATCTATCATTTCGCGAAATTATAACAAAGATGCATTGGCATATTCCAATCTGGTCACACCATTATTTGCACAGTTGCAACTGCTCAAAGAGAGAATGGAAAGGAATGAAAATGAGCTTTCAGAAGACGAGCTCGATCATTCGATCCATTTATGTCAACACATTTTTGAGGCTAAACAAATTCCGGCTGTGGAACAATTGCGGATTTTAAAATAAAGCTGCCTTGGAGGAAACCTATGTTTACCAATCAATTTCAAACTTTAGTCGATGTCATTCGGGAAAGAAGCAATATAACGGATCGCGGAATCCGTTTTATCGAGTCCGATAAAAAAGAGACGTTTATATCTTATCGCCAATTGTTTGACGAGGCGCAAGGATTTCTCGGTTACTTACAACATATCGGTATTCAGCCAAAGCAAGAAATTGTATTTCAAATCCAAGAAAACAAATCATTTGTCGTCACTTTTTGGGCTTGTTTATTAGGAGGAATGATCCCGGTACCGGTCAGTATCGGAGAAGATGATGACCATAAGCTAAAAGTTTGGCGCATTTGGAATATATTAAACAATCCTTTTCTGATTGCCTCAGAAAAGGTATTTGAGAAAATAAAAAAATACGCTGCAGAACACGATTTACAAGATTTCCATCATCAATTAAACGAGAAATCTGACATTATCCAAGATCGAATCTACGATCATCCCGCTTCATTATATGAACCTGATGCGGATGAACTGGCCTTCATTCAATTTTCTTCGGGATCGACAGGGGACCCGAAAGGAGTCATGCTAACGCATCATAACTTAATACATAACACGTGTGCCATTCGGAATGCTCTGTCTATTGACTTGAAAGATTCTTTTTTATCTTGGATGCCTTTAACCCATGATATGGGTCTTATTGCCTGCCACCTAGTTCCTATCTTGGTCGGAATCAATCAAAATCTAATGCCGACGGAATTATTTATCCGCAGACCTATTCTTTGGATGAAAAAAGCTCATGAACATAAAGCCAGCATTCTATCCTCTCCTAATTTCGGATACAACTATTTCCTTAAATTTCTGAAAAACGAACAACGTTTAGACTGGGATTTATCCCATATCAGGGTCATCGCAAACGGTGCGGAACCCATATTGCCAGAGCTATGTGACAAATTTTTAAAAAGATGCGCAACGTTCAATATGAAAAGATCCGCCATTTTGAATGTTTACGGTTTAGCGGAAGCTTCAGTCGGCGCAGCGTTCTCTAAAACGGGTGAAGAATTTGTTCCTGTTTATTTGCATCGCGATCATTTAAATCTCGGTGAAAGAGCTGTGGAAGTCAGCAAAGAGGATCAAAATTGCGCATCTTTCGTCGAAGTGGGACAGCCCATTGACTATTGTCAGCTTCGAATCTCAGATGAAGCAAACGAAAGAGTGGAAGACGGAATCATCGGTCATATCCAGATCAAGGGGGAAAATGTGACCCAAGGGTATTATAACAACCCCGAGAGTACGGACAGAGCGCTGACTTCTGACGGCTGGGTAAAAACGGGAGACCTTGGTTTCATCAGAGAGGGCAACTTAGTCGTAACCGGAAGAGAAAAAGACATTATTTTCGTGAACGGAAAAAATGTCTATCCTCATGATATCGAACGGGTCGCGATTGAAATGGAAGAGGTTGATTTAGGAAGAGTTGCAGCCTGCGGTGTATATGATCAAGAGACGCGAAGCGGAGAAATCGTGCTCTTTGTTGTTTTCAAGAAATCCCCTGAAAAATTTGCACTGCTTGTCAAAGACATTAAAAAGCATTTGTACCAGCGGGGCGGCTGGAGCATAAAAGAAGTCCTTCCGATCCGAAAGCTGCCAAAAACAACAAGCGGAAAGGTTAAACGTTATGAACTGGCTAAGCAGTATGAGACAGGGACATTTTCGATAGAGTCTGCCGCAATCAGGGAATTTCTGGAGAGCAATCCGAAGGAACCGGTCCAGACTCCCATTCATGAGATAGAAACGGAATTGCTGTCTATCTTTTCCGAAGTGCTGGCCGGGAAAAAGGTTCACCTCAATGATAGTTATTTTGATATGGGCGCAAATTCATTACAGTTATCTCAAATTGCCGAACGTATAGAACAAAGGTTTGGACGCGAGCTTGCGGTTGCCGATCTATTTACGTATCCTTCTATCGCAGATTTAGCGGCATTTCTGTCTGAAAGCCATGCTGAAATCAAGCAAGCCGATACAGCGGAGCCAGGCCATGTTTCGTCGAAAGACATCGCCATTATCGGGATGTCGCTCAATGTTCCGGGAGCATCGGATAAGAGTGATTTTTGGGATCTTATGGAAAAGGAAAAGCATAGCATTCGGCAATATCCTGCACCGCGAGTCAAAGATGCGACGGATTATTTACGCTCCATTCAAAGCGAGTTCAATGAAAATCATTTTGTTAAGGGCGGCTATTTAGATGAAATCGATCGATTTGATTATTCATTCTTTGGTTTAGCTCCCAAAACCGCTCAATTCATGGACCCTAATCAAAGGCTGTTTTTGCAATCCGCATGGCATGCGATTGAAGATGCAGGCTATGCCGGCGACACCATTAGCGGGAGTCAGGTCGGTGTATATGCAGGGTACTCGAAGGTGGGCTACGATTACGAACGTCTCCTTTCCGAGAATTATCCGGAGGAACTTCATCAATATATTGTAGGCAATCTTCCTTCCGTGTTAGCAAGTCGAATCGCTTACTTCTTAAATTTAAAAGGGCCTGCGGTTACAGTGGATACGGCTTGTTCTTCATCGCTTGTTGCCGTTCATATGGCATGCAAATCTTTGATTACAGGCGATTGTGAAATGGCTATTGCCGGAGGTATTCGAACATCATTATTGCCGTTGCGTATCGGACTTGATATGGAATCTTCAGACGGGTTCACCAAAACGTTCAGCGAAGATTCGGACGGCACAGGATCGGGCGAAGGCGTGGCGGCAGTCCTGTTAAAACCTTTACAGGATGCGGTTCGCGACGGAGATCATATTTATGGCGTGATAAAGGGGAGCGCGATGAATCAGGACGGGACAACCGCCGGAATCACCGCACCTAATCCGGCAGCTCAGACCGAGGTCATTGAGCAGGCTTGGAAAGACGCGGGCATTGCTCCTGAAACGCTGTCTTTCATCGAAGCGCATGGCACCGGAACCAAGCTTGGCGATCCGGTTGAATTTAACGGGCTTTGTAAAGCGTTTGAGAAGTATACGGCAAAAAAACAATTTTGTGCGATTGGTTCCGTTAAATCGAATATCGGTCATTTGTTTGAAGCGGCAGGCATCGTAGGACTGATAAAATCTGTCCTCATGTTGAATCACAAAAAAATCCCGCCATTAGCGCACTTTAATGAACCGAACCCGTTAATTCACTTTCAATCTTCACCATTTTATGTAAATCAAGAAGTAATGGATGTCACACCTGGCAACCGACCGCTGCGATGCGGAATCAGCTCGTTCGGTTTTAGCGGAACGAATGCGCATGTGGTCTTGGAAGAATATACTCCTGAAGCTGAGTATGAACCGGAGGCTGAAAATGAGCCGCACCTATTTGTTTTATCCGCCCGTACTGAAACTTCACTCTATGAACTCGCTCAGCGGTATCAGCAATATATTACGGATGACAGTCAAGTTTCATTGAAGTCAATTTGCTATACAGCCAGTACAGGAAGGGCTCATTTGGATCATTGTCTTGCCATGGTTGTATCCAGCAAGCAAGAATTATTGGATAAGCTGACCTGCTTGATTCAAGGCGATAGACATCTTCCCCAGGTAGCCTTTGGTTACACGAACATGAAGGAAATGCTGCCTGCTGATAAAGGAGAGCTGAATAAACAAGCCGCTCATCTGATCGAGCAGCGTACACGCACGAAGGATGAACGAATCACATGGCTGAATCGTGCCGCCGAATTATTTGTACAGGGAGCCGTTATAGATTGGCGCGCGCTTTATCCGGGTGAAGTTGTACAAAAAACTCCATTGCCCTTGTATCCGTTTGAACGGAATCGATGCTGGGCTGAAGCTGGCCATTTGCGTTCTAAGGAAGGCAAAGAGAGAGGAGAAGCAGCATTGGATATAAATCATACGAAGGCGCATATTGAATCTTTCTTGAAGACTGTGGTCAGCAATGCTTCGGGAATCAGAGCAGAGGAAATCGATCTGAATGCCCATTTTATCGGGCTCGGAATGGATTCCATCATGCTGTCCCAAGTCAAAAAAGCCGTTGCAGATGAATTTGATGTGGATATCCCGATGGAACGCTTTTTTGATACGATGAACAACCTTCAAAGTGTCGTAGATTACTTGGCAGAGGCCGTTCCATCGTCTTCTGTATCCGCTCCGCCTCAAGAGAGTGTTACGGCGCAAGAAAAGCTAGTCATTTCAGAAGCACAGGCTGAATTGGATCATAGAGGAGATCATCAAGAGCATATGCTCGAAAAAATAATTGCTTCTCAAAATCAATTAATTCAAGACACCCTACAAGCTCAATTGAATAGCTTTAATTTGTTGAAAAACAGCGATCATCATTCCGCAGCGAAAGAATACGCTAAAGTGCAAGAAAAATCGCTCCCTTCTTCCAAGCAGGGGACTCCAACTGTCACTGCAGAAAAGAAATTGACTCAAGAAGCGAAGCCTTACGTTCCTTTTCAGGCGCAGCACTTGCATGAACAGGGACACTATACCGCACAGCAAAGACAATATTTAGAGACTTTTATCGAGAAGTACGTAGACAAAACGAAAGGTTCCAAACAATATACGGACGAAACCCGATTTGCTCATGCAAATAACCGCAACTTGTCCAGCTTCCGTTCATATTGGAAGGAAATGGTGTACCCGATTATTGCCGAACGCTCTGACGGTTCCAAGATGTGGGATATTGATGGAAACGAATATATCGATATCACCATGGGCTTTGGGGTTAACCTTTTTGGACATCATCCGGCCTTTATTACGCAAGTTATCCAAGATTCAACCCAATCGGCATTGCCGCCGCTTGGTCCGATGTCGAATGTCGCCGGAGAAGTTGCGGATCGAATCCGTGCATGCACAGGGGCAGAAAGGGTCGGTTTCTATAATTCCGGAACAGAGGCAGTCATGGTTGCCCTTCGTTTGGCGAGGGCGGCAACAGGCAGAAAGAAAGTTGTCGTGTTCTCGGGCTCTTATCACGGTACGTTTGACGGCGTATTAGGGGTAGCCAATACGAAAGGCGGGGCTGCGCCTGCGAATCCGCTGGCTCCGGGCATACTGCAAAACTTTATGAATGATTTGATTATTTTGCATTACAACAATCCGGATTCGCTGGACGTGATTCGCAGTCTGGGTAATGAATTGGCAGCCGTACTGGTGGAACCGGTGCAAAGCCGCAGGCCGGATTTGCAGCCCGAATCATTTTTGAAAGAACTGCGGGCGATCACGCAGCAATCCGGGACAGCCTTGATCATGGATGAAATTATTACGGGATTTCGGATTGGTCTCGGCGGTGCGCAGGAATGGTTCGGCATTCAAGCCGATTTGGTGACCTATGGGAAAATCATCGGCGGAGGGCAGCCGTTAGGTATTGTTGCCGGAAAAGCTGAGTACATGAATGCGATCGACGGCGGAACCTGGCAGTATGGGGACGGCTCCTATCCAACGGACGAGGCGAAACGCACGTTTGTGGCCGGCACCTTCAATACTCACCCGCTTACCATGAGATTGTCATTAGCCGTGCTTTTGCATCTGCAAACCGAGGGAGACAATCTGTACAAGCAGTTAAATCAAAAGACAACCTGCTTGGTCGATCAATTAAATCGCTACTTTGAACAGTCCCAAGTGCCTATTCGTATGGTTCAATTCGGCTCCTTATTCCGGTTTGTCTCATCGGTTGATAATGATTTGTTCTTTTACCACCTCAATTATAAAGGGGTCTATGTTTGGGAAGGGCGCAACTGCTTCTTGTCTACGGCTCATACTGCGGATGATATTGCTTATATCATTCAAGCCGTCCAAGACACGGTGAAGGATCTTCGCCGGGGCGGATTTATTCCGGAAGGCCCGCATTCCCCTGATGACGGGGGCAATAAACAATCCGAGGCGTACGAGCTTTCTCCTGAACAAAAACAATTGGTGATGGCATCCCATTATGGGAATGATGCTTCTGCTGCTTTAAACCAATCCATTATGCTAAAAGTAAAGGGTGAAGTGCAGCATACGCTGTTAAAACAAGCAGTGCAGCATATTGTCAATCGCCATGACGCTTTACGTACGGTTATTCATGTCGATGACGAAGTACAGCAAGTACAGGAACGGATGGATATAGATATTCCCGTAATCGATTTTACCGGTCACTCGAATGAACATCGAGAGGCAGAAATTCAGAAATGGCTGACAGAGGATGCCAAGCAACCGTTTCACTTTCACGAACAGAAGCCCTTGTTTAGAATTCATGTGCTTAAATCGGACCAAGACGAACACCTGATTGTGCTTACATTCCATCATATCATTGCCGATGGGTGGTCGATCGCTGTTTTTGTACAAGAGCTGGAGAGCACTTACGCCGCTATTGTACAAGGAGAACCGCTTCCGTCGGATGAGGCTGCTTCGTTTCGCCAATATTTAGATTGGCAGCAAGCGCAGATCGATAGCGGCCATTATGAAGAAGGTGTCCGTTATTGGCGGCAGCACTTCTCTGAACCGATACCGCAGGCAGCCTTGCCCAGCGTTGCTTCTTCCCGTTATCCGAACGGGTATGAGGGTGACCGGTGTACGATTAGGCTGGGGCGGCCTTTAAGCAAGGCTTTAAAGTCATTAAGCATTCGGATGAAAAATAGCGTATTTGTGACCATGCTGGGCGCATTTCATCTTTTCCTGCACCAGCTTACCAAACAGTCCGGCCTTGTGATCGGGATTCCCACAGCAGGTCAATCACATATGAAACACCATGTTCTGATTGGAAATTGCGTCAATATGGTTCCGGTGAAGAACACGCCTTCTTCTGAAAGCACCTTATCCGGTTATCTTGACAGTATGAAGGAAAACGTGAATCAAGCAATGCGGCATCAAGCCGTTCCGATGACACTTGTGGCCAGACAGCTTCCGCACGATCAAGTGCCGGATATGCGCATTATTTTTAATTTGGACAGACCTTTTCGAAAGCTGCATTTCGGAAAGGCGGAGGCTGAGCCCATTGCATACCCTATGAAATGCATTTCATACGATTTATTTCTTAACGTAACGGACGTGGATCAAGAATATGTTCTTGATTTCGATTTTAATACGAACGTCATCAGTTCGGAGATCATGAAAAAGTGGGGAGCGGGCTTTGCGAAATTGCTGCAAAAAATGGTTGAGGGGGATTCAGCCCCTCTTGACGCCCTGATGATGTTTTCCGATGAAGAACAGCAAGATTTACAAGAGCTGTATGCCGTTCACCAGCAGCGAGTCTCTTCAACATTGAGCAATA
This sequence comes from Bacillus sp. ISL-51, assembly GCF_018613535.1. Taxonomy (GTDB): domain Bacteria; phylum Bacillota; class Bacilli; order Bacillales; family Bacillaceae; genus Bacillus. The sequence goes on along the minus strand of NZ_JAGGQB010000001.1, from coordinate 14,674 downwards.
CACACCTGGCTGACGTCTACGAAGAGCCGGCAAATGAAACGGAGCGGCAGCTGGCTGAGATTTGGAAGGAACTTTTCGGCCTTGAGCGGGTGGGCAGATCAGATCACTTCCTGGCTTTGGGAGGAAACTCGCTCCAAGCGACGCTTATGCTTTCCAAAGTTCAGAAAACATTTCATCAAAAAGTTTCCATCGGGCAATTTTTCAACCATCAGACCGTTAAGGAGTTAGCGAGTTTCATTCGGAGTAAAGAAAAAGTCATGCATTTCCCGATGAAGACTGTTGAGAAGAAAGCTTATTACCGAACATCTCCAGCGCAGCAAAGAGTATATTTCCTGCATCAAATGGAACCGAATCAACTGTCGCAAAATATGTTTGGCCAAATATCAATTATAGGGCAGTACGATGAGCAAGCCTTGATCGAATCTCTTCAACAAGTCATGCAGCGGCATGAAGCTTTTCGCACTTATTTTGACATTATAGATGGCGAAATTGTCCAGAAAATTGCAAGCGGGCTTGATTTTAACGTTCATGTCCGTGCGATGGACCGGGATGAATTTGATGCCTATGCAGATCAGTTTGTAAAACCATTCCGTCTTGAACAAGCTCCTTTGGTTCGCGCAGAGCTGATCAAGATTGATAACGGGCAGGCGGAACTGCTCATCGATATGCATCATATCATTTCGGACGGTTATTCCATCAGCATACTTACGAATGAGCTGTTCGCTCTATACCATCATGAGCCATTGCCGGAAATTGAATTTGAATATAAAGATTTCGCAGAATGGCAAAACCAATGGTTGATTGGAGAGACCATGGAACAGCAGGAGAAATACTGGCTGGAGCAATTCAAAGAAGAAATCCCCATCCTTCAACTGCCGACAGACGGTTCAAGAGCGATGGAATGGTCTTCTGAGGGACAGCGCGTGACGTACTCCTTGGAGCCAAATGTAATCCGTTCACTTCAAGATATGGCGCAAAAGGCGGGAACGACTCTGTATACGGTGCTTCTGGCTGCGTACAAAGTGCTGCTTCACAAATATACGGGCCAAGAAGATATTGTTGTGGGCACGCCTGCTTCCGGAAGAAACCATCCGGATATTGAAAGCATGATCGGAATTTTCATTCAAACCATCGGGATTCGGACCAAACCGCATGCCAATAAAAGATTTGCGGATTACTTGGAAGAAGTGCAGCGGCAAACGCTAGACGCTTTCGAAAATCAGGATTATCCATTTGACCGGTTGGTGGAGAAATTAAATGTGCAGAGGGAAACAACAGGAAAGTCGCTGTTTAACACGATGTTTGTGTTTCAAAATATTGATTTTCATGAAATTCGGCACAATGGATGTACATTTACGGTGAAAGAACGAAATCCCGGAGTCTCTTTATATGATTTGATGCTAACGATCGAAGATGCCGGACAGCAATTAGAAATGCATTTCGATTTTAATCCGGGGCAGTTTGAAAAAGAAACCATTGAACAGATCACAAGCCACTATATCAGCATTTTGAACAGCCTTGTTAAGCAGCCGGAAATGACTTTGTCTTCCGTTCCTATGCTATCTGACACCGAACAGCATCAATTACTGATGGAGTTTAATGACACGGAGACGCCATATCCGCACGACGAGACGGTATGTCAATGGTTTGAAAAGCAAGCAGAACAGAGGCCTGATCATGAAGCCGTTATATTTGGCGATGAGAGGTATACGTACAGACAGCTCAATGAACGGGCAAACCAATTGGCGCGGACGTTAAGAACAAAGGGCGTACAAGCGGATCAGTTCGCTGCCATCATCTGCCCGCATCGTATCGAGCTGATTGTTGGAATTTTGGCTGTTCTAAAATCCGGCGGCGCATACGTGCCCATTGATCCGGAGTATCCGGAGGATCGGATACAATATATGCTGAAAGATTCAAAGGCGGAGATTGTTTTGACACAGCACCATCTGCAAAGTCAATTAACGTATGATGGTGACGTTGTGCTTTTGGATGAGGAAAACTCTTATCATGAGGACCGCTCAAATCTTGAATTGTTCAGCGATGCGCATGATTTAGCCTACATGATCTATACGTCGGGTTCCACCGGGAATCCGAAAGGCGTACTTATTGAGCACCAAGGGTTAGCCAATTATATTTGGTGGGCGAAAGAGGTTTATGTGAGGGGCGAGAAAACCAACTTCCCATTGTACTCCTCCGTCTCTTTTGATTTAACGGTGACTTCGATATTTACACCGCTTGTCACGGGAAATACCATCATTGTCTACGATGGAGAAGACAAAAGCGCTGTGCTTTCAACGATTATGCAGGACTCAAGAATAGACATGATCAAATTGACCCCCGCGCATTTGCATGTACTCAAAGAAATGAACATAGCCGATGGAACGACCATTCGGAAAATGATTGTGGGCGGAGAAAATTTAAGCACCCGTCTGGCCAAAAGTGTCAGCGAGCAGTTTAAAGGCCAGCTGGACATTTTCAATGAATACGGACCGACGGAAACAGTCGTCGGATGTATGATTTATCGTTACGACGCTAAACAGGATAAGCGGGAATTTGTACCGATAGGCGCTGCGGCCGCCAATACGAACATTTATGTGGCGGATGCCAGCAGAAACCTGGTTCCGATCGGGGTGCCCGGTGAAATTTATATCAGCGGAGCCGGTGTTGCCAGAGGGTATTGGAATCGCCCGGATTTAACGGCAGAGAAATTCGTTGATAACCCGTATATCCCGGGAACGAAGATGTACAAATCAGGGGACTTGGCCAAGCGATTGAAGGATGGAAATCTTGTCTATTTGGGCCGCATCGATGAACAAGTCAAAATCAGAGGACATCGAATCGAACTTGGTGAGATCGAAGCAGCGATGCATAACGTGGAAGCGGTGCAAAAAGCCGCGGTTGCAGCCAGAGAAGAAGAGGACGGCTTAAAACAATTGTGCGCGTATTACGTGAGCGAAAAACCTATAACGATTGCGCAGCTTAGAGAACAATTGTCTTTGGAGCTGCCGGACTACATGGTTCCGTCCTATTTTGTCCAGCTGGAACATATGCCGTTAACGTCCAACGGGAAAATAAATCGTAAAGCACTGCCCGCGCCGGAAGCAAGTTTGCAGCAGACAGCTGAATATGTCCCGCCGGGCAATGAGGTTGAATCCAAACTGGCGGATTTATGGCAAAAGGTGCTCGGGATAAGCCAAGCGGGGATCAAGCATAATTTCTTTGATCTTGGAGGAAATTCCATTCGAGCGGCGGCCTTAGCCGCCAGAATCCACAAAGAGCTGGATGTGAATCTGTCTCTAAAAGACATATTTAAGTTTCCTACCATTGAACAGTTGGCTGACAGGGCGTTACGCATGGGAAAAAATCGATATGTACCGATTCCGGCCGCAAAGGAAATGCCCTATTATCCAGTTTCTTCGGCTCAGAGACGGATGTATCTGTTAAGTCATGCAGAAGGCGGCGAGCTGACTTACAATATGACGGGTGCCATGAGTGTAGAAGGGGCTGTCGATCTGGTCCGATTAAACGCGGCTTTCCAGAAATTAATCGAGCGTCATGAAGCGTTGCGGACCAGCTTTGGATTATATGAAGGCGAACCGGCACAGCGTATTCATCAAAGCGTCGAATTTACAATAGAACGAATTCAAGCGGGAGAAGAAGAAGTGGAAGATCGTGTGCTTGATTTCATCAAAGCGTTTGATTTAACCAAGCCGCCGTTGATGCGAGTCGGACTGATTGAACTTGAAGCTGAACGGCATGTGCTGCTGGTTGATATGCATCATATCATTTCCGATGGCGTGTCCATAAATATTCTTATGAAAGATTTAAGCCAGCTCTATGAGGGGAACGAACCGGATCCGCTTTCTATTCAATATAAAGACTATGCGGTTTGGCAGCAATCGGAAGTTCAGAGACGGAACATCAAGAACCAGGAAGCGTATTGGCTGAATCAGTTTCATGATGACATTCCTGTACTGGATATGCCTGCGGATTACGAGAGACCTTCCATACGCGATTACGAAGGCGAATCATTTGAATTTCTTATACCGGAACACTTGAAACAGCGCTTAAACCAAATGGAAGAAACCACAGGAGCGACACTGTATATGATTTTATTGGCAGCCTATACGATTCTTTTATCCAAATACAGCGGACAAGAGGATATTGTCGTAGGAACGCCATCTGCCGGGCGAACTCATATGGATGTAGAGTCTGTCGTGGGAATGTTCGTCAATACGTTAGTCATTCGCAATCACCCGGCGGGCCGTAAACCATTTGATGCCTACTTAAACGAAGTAAAGGAAAACATGCTGAATGCCTATCAAAATCAAGACTATCCGTTGGAAGAATTGATCCAGCATTTGCATCTTCCAAAAGATTCAAGCCGTAATCCTTTGTTCGATACGATGTTTGTGCTGCAAAATCTCGATCAGGCTGAATTGAAACTGGATTCCCTTCAATTCAAGCCGTATCAGCTTCATCATCCGGTTGCCAAATTCGACTTGACCTTGTCGATCCAGGCGGACCAAGACAAATATCACGGCCTGTTCGAATATTCGAAAAAACTGTTTAAGAAAAGCAGAATCGAAGCTTTATCAAACGACTACTTACACATCTTATCCGCGATTCTGGAACATCCAAGCATTCAAATCGAACATATCGAATTAAGCGGCAGCAATGCGGAAGAAGAAAACATGATGGATTCTATTCAATTGAACTTTTAGGGAAAAGCATATATTTATTTTCTTTAAACTATACAAAATGAGGTGCTCCAATGTCGGTATTTAAAAATCAAGAAACGTACTGGGATAACCTGTTTGATGAAGAGGATGGCCTAAGTGTCTTCCCTTACTTTAAAGCTGCGGATAAAGCGGCTTTGGCCCGTACCGGCTATCAGGAAAAATGCATCTACCGTTCCTTATCTCCAGAAGTATCTCAAAGAGTAATGACAATGGCTAATCATTCCGAAATGGCAGCCTATTTGATTTTATTGGCAGGCATTGAATGCTTATTGTATAAATATACGGATCGAACGAGCCTGATTCTGGGCATTCCAACGGTATCGAAGAAAAAAGGCAGCACTTCAGCTGTTAACACCATTGTCCTGCTAAAAAATACGCTTAGCAGCCAGAGCACGTTTAAAACCGTATTCGAGCAACTAAAAGAAGCCGTTAATGATTCGCTGAAAAATCAAAACCTGCCGTTCCGAAAAATGGTCCAGCATTTAAACGTGCAATACGGCGATGATCGCATGCCGTTGATTCATACCGTCGTTTCGCTCAACGAAATTCATTCCTTGCAATTTAAGGAAGACGCTGCAACCGATACGCTGTTTCACTTTGATTTGGAGAACAACGGGATTCATTTGAATCTTTTTTATAACGGCAATCTGTATGATGAGCGCTATATGGACCAAATCGTGTCCCATCTTGATCATTTGTTGTCAGTGATCTTGTTCCAGCCCCAAGCTGCAATCGAAACGGCAGAAGTCTTACCCGAAGCGGAAAAACATCAAATGTTGTTTGATTTTAATGACACCTACGCAGATTACCCCGGGAGCAGAACTGTATATCAATTGTTTGAAGAGCAAGCGGGAAGAACGCCTGATCATGCAGCAATCAAGTTCGAAAACAGCCATCTGACGTACAGGGAATTGAATGAAAAAGCCAATCGTTTGGCAAGAACGTTGCGAAACTGCGGGGTTCAAGCCGATACTTTGGTCGCCATTATGGCTGATCGTTCATTAGAAATGATTGTGTCCATCATTGCCATTTGGAAGGCTGGGGGCGCTTATGTGCCCCTGGACCCTGAATATCCAAAAGAGCGGCTTCAATATTTGCTGAATGATGCGAATGCAGACGTACTCGTTGTTCAGCGGCATTTCAAAAACAGCCTCGTCTTTGACGGCCCGACGATCGATCTGAATGATGAAACATCTTACCATGCCGATTGCTCATTGTTATCACCCATAGCAGAACACGACCATTTGGCCTATGTTATTTATACCTCAGGCACGACAGGGAAGCCGAAAGGGGTCATGGCTGAACACGGCGGCATTGTGAACTCACTCCAATGGAAGAAAGCGTTTTTCAGGCATTCCGCAGAGGATCGCGTACTTGTGTTGTACCCTTATGTTTTTGATGCGTTCATTTTAAATTTCTTCGGCCCGCTTATCTCGGGTGCAACTTTGTACCTTTTGCCTAACGAAGACAACAAAGATCTTTTCGCGATTCAAAACGTTCTGAGACAGGAAAGGATTACTCATTTCTCGACTTCTCCCCGTCTGTTAAAAGCCATGATCGAACAGATGAACACAGAGGACTTCCTTCATGTTCAACATGTTGTTGTAGGCGGAGAACAACTCGAACCTGATACCGCAGAAAGGCTGTTTTCCCTGCAGCCTCAGATTCGGCTCAATAATGAATACGGTCCGACTGAAAATAGCGTGGTATCTACGTTTGAGCCTGTTCATTCTGCCGATGAACAGATCACAATTGGCAGGCCGGTGGCCAATCACCAAGCCTTTATTTTGGGAGCGCACCATCAAATCCAGCCGATCGGCGTACCGGGAGAGCTGTATGTCGGAGGAGCGGGAGTTGCCCGCGGCTATCTCAACCGGCCTGAATTGACGGAAGAAAAGTTTGTTCAGCATTTGCTTCTCCCTGATCAAAAGATGTATAAAACGGGCGATCTCGCCAGACGGCTGCCAGATGGAAGGATCGAATATTTGGGGCGAATCGACCATCAAGTAAAAATTCGCGGATACCGTATCGAGCTTGGCGAGGTGGAGTCGGCCATGTTCAACCTGGAAGAGGTTCGTGAGGCGGCAGTCGTTGCGAGGAAGGGCGAAGACGGAGCCAAGCAATTGTATGCCTATTATGTCGGAGAGCCTTCTTTGACCGCCGCGCAGTTCAGAGCCAAATTGTCCCGTGAACTGCCGGATTATATGATTCCTTCTTACTTTATCCATTTGGAACGCATACCGCTCACTTCCAACGGAAAGATCGATCTGAAAGCTTTGCCTGTTACCGAAGAAAAAACGCGGACGGAAAACGAATACATAGCCCCGCGAAACTCAATAGAAGAACTGCTGGCGTCCATCTGGCAAGAAGTATTAGGGGCAGATCGTATAGGAATTCTGGATAATTTCTTTGATTTTGGCGGAGATTCGATTAAATCAATTCAGGTGTCTTCCAGATTGTATCAAGCCGGATACAAGGTTGATATGAAGCATTTGTTTAAATACCCTGCGATTGCTGAACTAAGTCAGTTTGTAGAGCCGGTAAGCAGAATGGCCGAGCAAGAGGAAGTGAACGGAAGGACAAGTCTGACCCCGATTCAGCATTGGTTTTTTGAACAAAAGATGCCGCATGCACACCATTACAATCAGGCCGTCATGTTATATTCGGCAGAAGGCTTTAAAGAGGCTCCGCTTCGCCGGACGATGGAACGCATCGCAGCGCATCACGATGCGCTGCGGATGATTTTTGAAAAAACGCCGAACGGATATACTGCTCGGATTGCGGGAACAGAAGAAAGTGAATTGTATCACCTGGAAGTGCTGAATTATAAAGGGGATTCCGATCCGGGCCAAGCTGTTGCCAGTAAAGCGACCCAGATTCAAAGCAGCATGGAATTAGGCCAAGGGCCTTTGATGAAGCTTGGTTTGTTCCAATGTCCGGACGGAGATCATCTGCTTATCGCGATTCATCACTTGGTGATCGACGGGGTATCCTGGCGAATTTTACTTGAAGATATCGCAAGCGGCTATGAGCAAGCGGAGCGCGGACAAACGGTCCGGCTTCCGCAAAAAACAGACTCGTTTCCATTCTGGGCGGAGAAATTGTCCAAATATGCGGCAGAAACCGACATGGAACAGGAGATTGCTTATTGGGCTGAGCTTTCAAGCCTGGAGCAGCAGCCATTGCCTAAGGATAACATCAGTGAAGGTTCATTATTAAGAGACAGCGATGAATTGACGATTCAGTGGACAAAAGAAGAAACGGAGCAATTATTGAAACAAGCGAATCGCGCCTACAACACGGACATCAATGATCTGCTTCTGACCTCGTTAGGACTGGCTGTTCACAGGTGGACAGGCATGGAAGAAGTTGTCGTGAATTTGGAGGGCCACGGAAGAGAACCGGTGATTCCGGATGCGGATATCACTCGCACGGTAGGATGGTTTACAAGCCAGTATCCTGTCGTACTGAAGATGGAGGCAGGGAAAGAACTGCCGCAGCGCATCAAGACCGTGAAAGAAGGACTGCGCCGTATTCCCGATAAAGGAATGAATTATAGTGTTATCAAATATTTATCCGGACGTCCTCAAGCTGACAGCCTGCAGCTGAATCCGGAAATTTCGTTTAATTACTTGGGCCAGTTTGACCAAGACCTGCAGCATCATGCTTTGCAGGTATCGCCTTATTCCGCAGGGTTATCGATGAATGAAAACCAAGTGAGAACGGCGGTGCTCGATTTGAATGGCATGATTGCAGAGGGGAAATTATCGCTGATACTCAGCTACAGCAACAAACAATACGAAAGATCGACCATGGCGCATTTTGCCAAAAATTTAAAAGAAAGTCTGCAAGAAGTCATTGCGCATTGCGTAAGCCAACAGCAGACATCATTGACGCCAAGCGACATCCTGTTAAAGGATATCACGATAGACGAACTGGAAAAGCTTTTGGAGCAAACGCGTGAATTAGGCGAAGTGGAAAATATCTATCCGTTAACGCCAATGCAGAAAGGCATGCTGTTTCACAGCTTGTTTGATCCAAATTCAGGCGCTTATTTTCAGCAAACGACGTTTGATCTGCATGGAGATTTAGATATCGATTCATTTTCAAAAAGCTTGGATGGCTTATCGCAAAGATACGATATTTTCCGCACGAATTTTTACAGAGGCTGGAAAGACCAGCCGCTGCAAATCATATTGAAAACCAAAAAGATCGGATTTCAATTCATCGATTTACGCGAGATGACTGAAGCGCGAAAAGAAGAGATGCTTCAGGAATATGCCAGAGAAGATAAGATTCGGGGATTCGACTTAGAGAAAGACGCGTTAATGCGGTTATTTATTCTTCGTACGGATGAAACGACCTATCGTTTTATATGGAGTTTCCACCATATTTTAATGGACGGTTGGTGCCTGCCGCTTATTACAAAAGAAATATTCGACCATTACTTTGCTGTGCTTCAGCAAACGCAGCCTGAACAATCGACGATTACTCCGTATAGTCAATATATTGAATGGCTCGACCGGCAAGATGCGGAAGAGGCCAAGCGTTATTGGGATCAATATTTGGAGGGATATGAAGAGCAAACCGGCCTCCCTAAGGACAACCATCTGGCGGAAGATGAACGTTACATTCCGGAGAAAGTGACATGTGAAATAAGCGCCGATCTCACGTTGAAAATGAAGCAGACGGCCAGCAAGCGCCATGTCACGCTGAACACGCTGTTGCAAACGGCATGGGCGGTTTTGCTGCAGAAATACAATCGAAGCCGGGACGTTGTTTTCGGAAGTGTTGTATCCGGAAGACCGGCGGGAATTCCAAACGTAGAAACCATGATCGGCTTATTCATTAACACCATTCCTGTCCGAATCCAATGTGAAGCTGGAACGACTTTTGCCGAGCTCATGAAAGAGGCGCAGGAAAGAGCCGTAGCCTCTCAAAAGTATGAGACGTTTCCGTTGTACGATATTCAAGCACGTACAACGCAAAGGCAAAATTTAATTACACATTTAATGATATTTGAAAATTACCCTGTTGGTCAGTATATGGAAAGCATTGGTCAGCAAAACGGATCATCTATCACAATCTCTAACGTGCAAATGGAAGAACAGACCAACTATGATTTTAATTTAACCGTTATTCCGGGTGAAGCGATTAACATCTATTTTGAATACAACGCCAAAGTGTATGATCGGGACAGCATGGAGCGGATTCGGGAACATTTCATGCAAATCTTGCATCAAGTCATTACAGATGCGGATATCCAGGTGGATCAAGTGGAATTGTTAACGGAAGGCGAAAAAAGACACCTTCTTCAGACGCTTAACGACACGTCTGCGCCATATCCGCAGACGGCGGTTTATCAACTGTTTGAAGAGCAATCGCAGCGAACGCCCGATCAGGCAGCCGTCATCGATAAGGACAGACAGCTCACGTACCGGCAGCTCAACGAGCGGGCAAACCAACTGGCGCGAACGTTAAGAGCGAAGGGCGTGCAAGCGGATCATCCCGTGGCCATCATCACCAGAAACAGTATCGAATCGGTGGTAGGGATACTTGCCGTTTTAAAAGCAGGCGGAGCCTATGTCCCTATAGATCCAGAATATCCGCAAGACCGCATCCAGTACATGCTGGATGACTCCCAAGCCGGGATCGTTTTGATGCAGCGTGATGTCCGGGAGCAGCTTACCTATAAAGGCGTCACAGTTTTACTGGATGATGAAAGCTCCTATCACGAAGAGGCCTCTAACCTTGAACCGCTAAGTGACGCAAATCATTTGGCGTATGTAATTTATACGTCAGGCTCTACAGGCAAGCCCAAAGGCGTATTAATCGAGCACCGAGGCTTGACCAATTACATTTGGTGGGCGAAAGAGGTCTATGTAAAAGGCGAGAAAACCAACTTCCCGTTGTACTCGTCGATCTCCTTTGATCTAACGGTGACTTCTATTTTCACACCGCTGATCACAGGTAATACGATCATCGTCTATGACGGAGAGGATAAAACAGCTTTGCTTGCATCGATTGTGCAGGACCAGAGAGTAGATATCATTAAATTGACCCCGGCCCATTTGCAGGTTTTGAAAGAAATGAACATCGCTGATAAAACAGCTATCCGAAAAATGATTGTGGGCGGAGAGAATCTAAGCACCCGGTTAGCCCAAAGTATTTATGAACAATTCAAAGGCCGAATTGAAATTTGCAACGAATACGGGCCGACGGAAACCGTTGTCGGATGCATGATTTACCGATACGACTCCGTGAAAGACAGACGAGAATCGGTACCGATCGGCACGGCGGCAGCAAACACGAGTATTTATGTGCTGGATGAGAACATGAAACCGGTGCCGATCGGTGTCCCTGGAGAAATATATATTAGCGGCGCCGGTGTGGCAAGAGGATATTTGAATCGGCCGGAATTGACGGCAGAGAAATTTGTCGATGACCCGTTTGTACCCGGAGCCAAAATGTATAAGACCGGCGATTTAGCGAAGTGGCTGGCTGACGGAAACATCGAATATGCAGGAAGAATGGATGAACAAGTCAAAATCAGAGGCTATCGCATCGAATTAGGCGAGATCGAGGCTGCGCTGCTTCAAGCAGAAGCGATCAAGGAAGCGGTCGTTATAGCCAGGGAAGATGTCCATGGGTTTAAACAATTGTGTGCGTATTACGTAAGCGGCCAGCCATTAACGGTATCCCGCCTCCGGGAACAATTGTCTCATGATCTGCCGGGTTATATGGTTCCGGCCTATTTTATCGAGCTGGAGAAAATGCCTTTAACCTCCAATGGGAAAATAAACCGGAAAGGGCTGCCGGCTCCGGATTTCCGGCTGCAGGACAGAGCGGAATATAAGGCCCCCCGAACAAGAGTGGAAGAAATATTAGTTTCTGCTTGGGAATCGGTATTAGGCGCGGAAAACGTAGGCATTCTGGATAATTTCTTTGATCTTGGCGGAGATTCTATTAAATCAATTCAAGTGTCTTCCAGATTAAATCAGCACGGATATAAAATGGAAATCAAACACTTGTTTCAATATGCAACGATTGCCGAATTGAGTCCGCATATCGAGCAGAATCTGCGTATACCCGATCAAGGTGAAGTTAAAGGAAAGGTCAGCCTGACTCCTATTCAGCATTGGTTCTTTGATCAAACAACGATAGATCCGCATTATTATAATCAAGCTGTCATGCTGTATGCACCGGAAGGCTTTCAGGAATCGCCGCTTCGCCAAACACTGCAAAAGCTTGGAGAACATCACGATGCGCTCCGCATGACGTTCCAGGAGACGGAAAAAGGATACGAGGCTTGGAATGCAGAGATCGCCCAAAGCGAGCTGTACCATCTTGAAGTCCTGAATCTGAAAGCAGAATCCGACCCGGGTCAGGCCATTGAAGCTAAGGCTAACGAGATACAAGGCAGTATGAATTTAAGCGGCGGGCCGTTAATGAAAGCCGGATTGTTTCAATGTACAGATGGGGATCATTTGCTTATTGTCATCCACCATTTGATTGTAGACGGAGTTTCATGGCGCGTTTTACTGGAGGATATCGTTAGTGGTTACAGGCAGGCCGAGAATGGGCAAGTGATTCAATTGCCGCAAAAAACAGACTCTTTCCAGTTATGGGCCAAGCGGCTTTCAGAATATGCGCAAAGTGAAACCTTAAAGCAAGAACAGGAATATTGGACAAAGATCGAACACACCGATGTAAAACCGCTGCCTAAAGATTTTCATGAAACACATACGTCCTCAAAAGACAGTGAAACGGTAACCGTGGAATGGACTAAAGAAGAAACGGAGCTGTTATTAAAACAAGCGAATCGCGCTTATAACACTGAAATAAACGATTTGCTTTTAACCTCCCTGGGACTTTCTATATCGCACTGGTCAGGACTTGAACAGATTCCGATTCATTTAGAGGGACACGGAAGAGAACAGATCATTCAAGATTTGGATATCTCCCGCACGGTGGGGTGGTTTACAAGTCTGTATCCGGTTGTGCTTCACGCGCACCCAGGCAAAGAAATATCTTATTATATCAAGACGACAAAAGAAGGGCTGCGACAAATTCCGCATAAAGGGATCGGATATGGAGCAGCAAGGTATTTAAGCGGGGCAACGCCGGCGAAAATGAGTCCGGAGATTAGTTTTAATTACCTGGGGCAGTTTGATCAAGATTTGCAGCATCATGCGATTCAATTATCCTCTTACTCCTGCGGTTCAGACTCGAGCGGGAATCAAGCCAGACCGTATGTATTGAATATAAACGGAATGATTGCCGAGGGTCGGTTGATGCTGACGATTAACTATAGCAGCAAACAGTACGTAAGAGAAACGATCAAGCGGTTATCTTCATTTATTCAAAGCGGCCTTCGGACAATCATTGAGCATTGCGTTCATAAAGAACAATCGGAACTGACGCCAAGCGATATTTTGTTAAAAGGCATGACCATTGACGAATTGGACCAGCTCCTTCTTCAACTGCCGCATGCAGGTGAGATCGAAAACGTGTATCCGCTCACTCCGATGCAGGAGGGGATGCTGTTTCACAGTTTGCTGGATGAGGACTCAAGTTCTTATTTCGAACAAGCATCTTTTGATTTGCAGGGAGAGTTAAAGATCGAAAGGTTTTCAGCAAGCTTGGAACGTTTATTTGAAAAATATGCCGTGCTCAGAACCCGTTTTTATAGCGGCTGGAATGATATTCCTTTGCAAATTGTCTATAAAACGCAAAAACCGCAAATTCATTTAGCAGATTTGCGTGACATGGACAAGATCCGGCGTGAGGATGAAATCCGATCCTACCAAAGAGAAGATAAAGCGAAAGGATTTGACTTGGCTCAAGATCGGTTGATGCGCATAGCGATTTTCCGCATGGAAGATTACAAATATCATATAATTTGGAGCTTCCATCATATTGTCATGGATGGCTGGTGCCTGCCTCTTATCACGAAGGAAGTGTTTGAACATTATAGCGCCCTGCAAGAAGGGAAAGAAATAGAATCCGTTTATACAGCTCCTTACAGCGACTATATGGAATGGCTTGATCGTCAAGATCATGAAGCGGCCAAACGGTACTGGAGCGAATATCTTGAAGGGTATAAAGGTGAAACCAGGCTTCTTCATAAAAGACCGCAGCATGAAGAAAAAGCATATGCTTATACCAATGTCATCTGTCAATTCGATCAAGAACAGACAAAACAATTACAGCAGATCGCAAACCAGCATCAAGTCACGTTAAATACGTTGATCCAAACGTTGTGGGGAATTTTATTACAGAAATATAGCGGATCCGATGACGTTGTCTTTGGCAGTGTCGTGTCGGGAAGGCCGGCGGAAATTCCTGGTGTGGAACAGATGATCGGTCTGTTCATCAATACCATTCCGGTTCGCATCCGCTGCGATGAGGACAGCTCTTTTGCTGATACGATGCAAATGGTTCAGCAAAATGCACTGGCTTCCCAATCATACGATACCTATCCTTTATATGAAATTCAGACACAAACGGAACAAAAGCAAAACTTAATTGATCATATACTGATCTTTGAAAACTATCCAATTGGACAACAAGTCGAACAGGCAGGCCATGGTGCTGCGGAATTAAATATCGTGAATTTCCATATTGAAGAACATACCCATTACGATTTTAATGTAATTGTCATCCCTGGCGAACAACTCGCCGTTCACTTTGGTTTTAACCAAAATGAATATGGACAATCAGAAGTAGAGCGGATTCGCGGACATTTTGAACATCTCACACATCAAATTTTGCAGCATCCGCACAGCAAAATAGAAGAAATGGAACTTTTGACTCAGCAAGAAAAAGAACAGCTGCTCACTCCGCTTTCTGAGGAAACAGAGCAGCCTGAATATGAAACGATTCATGCCATGTTCGAACGCCAAGCGGCACAAACGCCGCAGGAAATC
>NZ_JAGGQB010000018.1 GCF_018613535.1 Bacillus sp. ISL-51 | reverse complement strand
CCCGCCAGCCTTGACGATCCCACAAATCCCTATGATTGTTTCTATGTTCCGTTCCGCCATGATCGCTACATAGTCATCACGACCGATGCCCATCTGACGCAACTGAACAGCAAGTTCATTTGCCTTTGCATTTAGTTCCTGGTAAGTAATTTCCTTCCCTTCGGCGCATACAGCAACTTTATCAGGTGTTTGTGACACCTGATCTTCAAAGCGTGTCACAATATTCTTGTCTAAGGAATTAGATGGAACTGTATTGTTAAATTCATCAAGAATCTTCTCTTTTTCTGTAGGGCTAACAATATTAATATCTTCTATTCTTTGCGTAGAATTTTGAATAATTTCCTTTAAAACAAAATGATATTGTTCTAAAATTAAACGAATATCATGTTCTGCATATAGCTTAGGATTATAAATAATATCAAGATCAAGTGTATCTTTTAAAGAAACACTAAAATTAAGTGGATAATTCGTCTGTTCTCTACCTTCTTCAAATTCTATCATTAACGTCTTTCCAAGAGACTGTTTTTCCTCAGTCACTGCGAGTTCATCAACAAAATAATTCTCAAACACAAATAATACTTTGATAAGATCCCTACCATGGTTACTTTGTTCTTGAATATCAGCTAAGGAACAAAAATCATAACAGGAGCTATCCAATGCTTGATTTTGCATAGATTGTATTAAATCTTTAAGATTACTATTTTTTTCCGTTTTCACCCTTACTGGGATTGTATTAATAAATAACCCTACAGCTTGATCAATTCCCACTATGTCAGCATTTCGGCCAGAAACTACCTTTCCAAATACTACATCATGGTTCATATTATGTTTTTGAAGTAATATTCCTAAAGCACTCTCTAATACCGTATTAATTGTTACATTGCTCTGTTGGGAAAATATTTTCAATTGTTCCTTTAAAAAATGATCTGCAGTAAGAGAGTATCTCGCCATTTCTTCTCTTGTATTCTGACTTTTATTAAAAGGAGTAATTATTGCAGTTTCAGAATAATCATTTAATAAGGTACCCCAGTACTCCAATCCCGTTCTCTTATCCTGCTTCTCTAACCATTTAATATAATCTTCAAAGGAAGCAATATTAGATTTCTCGGCTTGGTCCATTGCCTGTATGGAGGCATATGCCTCCCCCATACATAGCCTCTCATAATTTCTAAAAAAATTGGTTAATACTGTTGAACTGCACCACCCATCCAGAATAATGTGATGTAAGCTCCATAATACTAAATGTTCATTAGGGGATACTTTCATAATTGTCACTCTTACTAAACTGTCCTTTTGTAAGTCAAACCCTCGATTAAGGTCATCTTGCTTTATTTGCTCAATTTGCTCAGTTTGTTGATTTATCGTGTATGTTGTTAAATCAATAAGATTTAGTTCAATTTCTCTTTTTCTTAGTACAACTTGTAAAGGTTTATCCCCTTTTTTGGGTAAAACGATAGCTGTACGTAAAACCTCATATTTCTCAGATAGTAAACTTAGGCTTTCTTTTACTTTAACAATATCTAAGTCTCCATTTACCTTGATTACATAACGCACCAAATACTCAGTCGAATGTTCATTTAGTAATTTATGATATAACATTCCCTCTTGCATTGGACTAAGTGCATAGATCGATTGGATCTTATTTTCCATGTTCGAAGTTTTCCTCCCATAATGTAGAAATTAGAAAATTTCTAGTATTTCCTGCAAAACTTCCGCAGTTAGATCTTCATTATAATCAGAGACAGTTTTGACTCCCTCTTGCTTAGAAGCACAGAACTCTACAACCCCACGCAAAGCTTTTTCATATTCTACGTTTAATAGATTAATAGATTCTGTATTATATTTAGCTTTATCAAATAATATTGATATTGATAGTTGGTTATCTTTTACAATACCTGTAATTGTAATGCCGTTTTTCAATTTATTTTCCCCTGCAATTGTTCTTCCACAATCCCAATCGGATGTTAAATTAATTTTTATATTCTCTCTTTCTTCATCGTTCCATTGTCCTAGGTAATTAAAGCATATATCTGCATCATTCTCGTAGATTCTATCTTTCCTGTAGTTTTGAATAACTCCAAACCCTAATCCGTGATTTGGAATGTGTCTTAATGTCTCTTTTACTTGAATAACTGCTTCTTCTACATCATTTGGGATCTCCAATAGTACAGGATAAATGCTTGTAAACCATCCCACTGTTCTAGAAATATTGATATCCTTATGAATTTCCTCTCTACCGTGGCCTTCGAGATGAATTCCTATATTTTTTTGTCCTTTCCATGATTTCACTGCTAAACCTAGTGTGACGAGGAGGATATCATTAATTTCTGTATTGTAAGCCTTATTCGCCTCGTAAAGTAAACTTTGCGTTGTTTCCCTGTCAAATAGGATTGTAGTACTGCCAAACCCCTCTTCTCCTATTGAATCCTCCGAAATTCTACCTAACTCCATTTTCTTACAAACTCGAGTCCAATACTCAAGCTCACTTTCAAGTTCCATACATTTGCTGTATTCTAAAAGCCCCTGAGACCAATCAAGGTATGATGCTGTTTTTTCCGGAAATTTAATATGCTGGCGTGCCGATGCTTGTTTATAACCATTGACTAAATCCTCGATTATTATCCTCCAGGACACCCCATCAATAACCAAATGATGAATACAAATCATTAAATAATTACCTTCAATTGTTCTATATAAAGCAGCTTTTAGTAATGGTCCCGAAGTGATATCTATACTACTCTGTAATTTGTTATTTTCATCCCGTATAAGTTTTGCCAGAACACTTTTATCTACTATATTCATGAAGTTGTATGTTTCTAAGTGAAATGCTTCTATATCCTCAGCTTTACGTATTACCTGCTCTTCCTCTATGAAAGTTGCCCGTAACAAATCATGATGCACCGTGATTTCTCTTAATGTTTTCCTTACTAATTGTTCTTCAAGTTTTCCTTTTGCCTTTAACATGACAGCTTGATTAAAATGGTTTACATTAGGTAACTTCCAGTCAAAAAATGTTTTTTGAATAGGAGTTAAGGGAACGTTACCTACTACCTCTTCCTGTTCATACTTAACCTTTAACTCAGCGCTCTTTGCTTTTTTTAAGATGGAATCCATTACTCGCATTTGCATAATATCCCTAATTGATAGATCAATTGCTAACTCTCTCAGTTTCGACACTACTCTAATAGCCTTAATGGAATCGCCACCCAATTCATAGAAGCTATCAGTAAGACCAATTTTTTTAACTCCTAAGACGTTTGCAAAAACGTTAAGGATCTTCTCTTCTATTTTATTTCTTGGAGCAACATATTCTTCGTTGCTTTTTGCTTCAATTTCTGGCAATGCTTCTTTGTCTACTTTTCCATTTCTGGTAAGTGGTATTTCACCAATTTGCATCATATAAGCAGGTATCATATATGCTGGCAATTCTTTTCCAATCTCACTTCGGATTATTGCTACATCTAAAATATTCCTTCCGACAATATAAGCACAGAGATGTTGTTCATTGTCTCTTTCGCTCACAACCACAGCCACTTCTTTTACATTGTCTACCTTTCGAATTACACTTTCAATTTCACCAAGCTCAATACGGAACCCACGTAGTTTTACTTGACCATCTATTCTGCCTAGATACTCAATATTTCCATCTGGCAACCATCTAACTAAATCACCTGAACAATACATCATCCCAGGACCATATGGATTCGGGATAAATTTTGCTTTGGTTAGTTCAGGTTTATTTAAGTACCCCCTTGCTACGCCGTCGCCTGCGATGCATAACTCGCCTACCATTCCTATGCCACACAATCTACCTTCGTTCATAATATACGTGGCCGTATTAGAGATTGGTTTGCCAATAGGCGTTTTGGCTCTTAACTGATCAACGTCAATTGGATAGTAAGTCGCAAATGTGGTCGTTTCCGTCGGACCGTATACATTAGTAAGCTGAATATGGGCGTTATTCTCCAGTAATTTTCTTACATGTAATTCCGAGGTCTTTTCTCCCCCGAATAATAATGTACCTATTCCATCAAACACAGTTACATCACTGTTAATTAACTGATTAAACAAGGCAGTAGTTAGAAACATGGTGTTAATTTTGTGTTTGGCAATTGTCTGTTTTAGAGCAGCCGCATCCATGATAACATCGTGGCTACCAATCTGAAGCTCTCCTCCATTCAACAATGCCCCCCAGATTTCAAATGTGGCTGCGTCAAAACTTAGTGACCCTGTTTGTAAAATTACGGTGTCTTTATTCAATTCTACATAATTAGGACGGTGTACCAATCGTGTAACACCTTTATGCTCAATCATGACTCCTTTCGGTTTCCCTGTCGTACCAGAGGTATAGATGAGATTAATTAGGTCATCTACTGTATTAATGTTTATAGGGTTCTCCTGTCTACCTGTCCACTGCATTGCTTCACTTACATCTACAACAGGAATATCTTCCCTATATATGCAAGATGAACCGTTCACTAGAATAGCCTTAGGCTTACAATCTTCTAACATATAAGTAACACGTTCTAACGGATAAGCTGGGTCAACCGGGACGTAAGCTCCGCCAGCCTTGATGATCCCACAAATCCCTATGATTGTTTCTATGTTCCGTTCCGCCATGATCGCTACATAGTCATCACGACCGATGCCCATCTGACGCAACCGAACGGCAAGTTCATTCGCCTTTGCATTTAGTTCCTGGTAAGTAATTTCCTTCCCTTCGGCGCATACAGCAACTTTATCAGGTGTTTGTGCAACCTGATCTTCAAAGCGTGTCACAATATTCTTGTCTAAAGGAGTAGATAGAGATATATCGTTAAATTCATCAAGAATCTTCTCTTTTTCTGTAGGGCTAACAACATTAAAATCTATTATTTTTTGGGTAGGGTTCTGGGTAATTTCCTTCAAGATCTGTACATAGTGAGCCATCATTTGATCGATGCTATTTTTATTAAATAGATCACTACGATACTCAAAGCTCAATCCATAACCATGTTTAGTCGCAGTTAATGTAACAGTTAAATCAAATTTCGCTACATTTTTACTCCAACTTATTTCTTTAAAACCAAATTCTTCAAAATCGCATTCTAAATCTACCATATTTTGAATATTGAACATCACATCGAATAAAGGATTACGTGAGCTATCCCTTACTAAATCGAGATTTTCTATCAATTCTTCAAGGGCATATTCTTGATTCGCTTGTGCCTGCAGACATTTTTCCTTCATTTCTTCCAAGAAGGTGTGAAAGCTTTTATCGCCTTGAGGCTTCCCTCTCATAACTAGAGTGTTCACAAACATACCGAGGATTTTTTCCGTGTCTGGGTGAACTCTCCCTGAAAATGGACTTCCAACAACAATATCCTCTTGAAGGCTATACTCACGTAATAAAACCATAAATACCGAAAGTAGTACCATATATT
>NZ_JAGGQB010000017.1 GCF_018613535.1 Bacillus sp. ISL-51 | reverse complement strand
CGGAGGCGACTCCATCAAAGGTATTCAAATGGCGAGCCGTCTGAATCAGCACGGCTTCAAGCTGGAAATGAAAGACCTCTTCCAGCATCCGACGATCGAAGAGCTGGTCTCCTATGTGGAGCGGACGGAAGGCAAACAGGCCGACCAGGGACCGGTCGAAGGCGAGGCGGAATTAACGCCGATCCAGCGCTGGTTCTTTGAGAAAGACTTTACGAACAAGCATCACTGGAACCAGTCCGTCATGCTTCATGCGGCAGAGGGCTTTGATCCAGTTTTGGTTGAAAAGACCTTACAAGTATTAACTGAGCATCACGATGCGCTCCGAATGGTTTATCGTGAGCAAAAGCCATATTACAGAGGGCTGGAGGCTGCGTCTGTTGATTTGGAAGTTTTCAAGCTGAATGGGCCTGCTGAAGATCATGAAGACCGCATTGAACGGGAAGCGGATCATCTCCAAAGCAGTATTGCACTGGAAACCGGCAATCTGCTGAAGGCAGGGCTTTTCCAAGCGGCAGACGGTGACCATTTGCTTCTGGCCATTCATCACTTAGTCGTAGACGGTGTATCATGGCGGATTTTACTGGAGGACTTCACTGCCGTTTATACTCAGCTGAAGCAAGGAAACGAACCGGCGCTTCCGCCGAAAACACATTCATTCGCCGAGTTTGCACAGAGATTAAAAGAATACGCAGACACGAAGGCATTTTTGAAGGAAGCCGATTATTGGAAACAGCTGGAGGAGAAAGAGGTATGGACTCAGCTTCCGAAAGACCGGCAGTCAAGCGATCCGCGTATGAAGTATACAAAAACGATCGGCTTCTCACTGACAGCTGAACAAACCGAGCTGCTCACAACAAAAGTACATGAAGCCTATCACACAGAAATGAACGACATTCTGCTGACAGCACTCGGATTGGCGCTGAAGGAATGGACGGGCCGGGATACAATCGGCGTTCATTTAGAAGGCCACGGACGTGAGGACATACTTAATGGCCTGAACATGACCCGGACGGTCGGCTGGTTTACGAGTATGTATCCGATGGTCCTGGAAATGAAGCACGCCGATGATCTCGCGTATCAGCTGAAACAAATGAAAGAGGATATCAGGCATATACCGAATAAAGGAGTCGGCTACGGCATTCTGCGCTATGTAACGGCGCCTGAGCATAAAGAGGATCTTTCATTTTCCATTAAACCGGACATCAGCTTTAACTACTTAGGCCAGTTTAATGAAATGTCTGACTCCGGTTTATTTACAAGGTCGAAGATGCCGTCGGGACAATCGCTGAGCCCGGATACGGAAAAGCCGAATGCGCTCGATATTGTCGGATTTATAGAAAATAGGCAGCTGACTATGACATTTGCCTATCATTCTCTCGAATTTCATGAAAAAACCATTCAATCGTTCAGTGACAGTTTTAAAGCGCATCTGCTTAAGATTACAGATCATTGCTTAGCCCAAGACGGGCCGGAGCTTACGCCTAGTGATCTTGGAGATGACGACCTGACGCTTGATGAACTTGATAAATTAATGGAGATTCTTTAGCAGAAAAAGGTAGAGGTGACGTATGAGCAAAAAATCGATTCAAAAGGTGTATGCACTCACACCGATGCAGGAGGGAATGCTGTATCATGCAATGCTTGATCCGCATTCTTCCTCTTACTTCACACAGTTAGAGCTTAGGATTCACGGAATCTTTCATCTTGAACTCTTTGAAAAAAGCGTAAATGAGCTGATCCGGACTTATGACATTCTGCGTACGGTATTTGTGCACCAGCAGCTGCAAAAACCGCGCCAAGTCGTATTAGCCGAGCGTAAAACGAGCGTGCACTATGAAGATATCAGCCAATTAGATGAAACACGCCAAACCGAATATATTGAACGCTATAAAAGTGACGTGCAGCAGCAGGGTTTTAATCTCGCAAAAGACATTCTGTTTAAAGCGGCGGTTTTCAGACTGAGTGAAGAGCAGCTGTATCTCGTTTGGAGCAATCATCATATCGTTATGGACGGCTGGAGTATGGGCGTTTTGATGAAGAGTCTGTTTCAAAACTATGAAGCGCTCCGGGCCGGGCGCCCCGCAGCAGCCAGTCAGGGCAAGCCTTACTCTGACTATATTAAATGGCTCGGCAGCCGGGACAATGAAGAGGCCGAACAATATTGGAGCAGCCGCCTGGCGGATTTCGAACAGCCGAGCCTGCTCCCGGGCCGCCTGACTGCGAAAAAGAAAGACTATCAAAATGAAGAATACTCCTTTGTGTGGGATGAAGAGCTGGTGGCGCAAATTCAGCAAACCGCAAATCAGCATCAAGTGACGGGGCCTAACCTCTTTCAAGCGGTATGGGGTGCCGTGCTCAGCAAGTACAACTATACGGACGACGTAGTCTTCGGAACCGTAGTATCAGGCCGTCCTTCAGAAATCAACGGCATTGAAACGATGGCCGGGCTGTTCATTAACACGATACCCGTTCGGGTCAAGGTTGACTCAGAAGCCGCCTTCGCTGATGTGATGTCAGCCGTCCAAAAAAACGCCGTTGAAGCCGAGCGTTACGATTACGTGCCGCTCTACGATATTCAAAAGCGTTCCGCCTTGGACGGAAGCCTTTTGAATCATCTGGTTGCGTTTGAAAATTACCCGCTTGATAAAGAGCTTGAAAACGGAGGCATGGAGGACCGTCTCGGCTTTTCCATTAAGGTGGAACATGCCTTTGAACAAACAAGCTTTGATTTCAATTTAATTGTTTATCCGGGCAAAACGTGGACCGTCAAAATCAAATACAACGGGGCGGCATTCGATGCTGACACCATCGAAAGAACGGCAAATCACCTGACCCGCATGATGAAAGCGGCAGTCGAAAAGCCTGACGCATACGTGCGGGATTACGGACTGGTTTCAGAGGAAGAAGAACGGCAGATTGTGGAGGTATTCAATGATACGAAAACAGCGCTGCCGGAAGAAACGGCCGTTCATCGCTTATTCGAAGTGCAGGCAAAACGAACGCCTGCCAGCATCGCAGCAAAAGAAGAGGGACGTGAGCTGACATACCGTGAATTGAATGAAGCAGCCAACCGTCTGGCAAGAATTCTCATTGAGAACGGGCTGGAAAAAGGACAGACCGCTGCCATCATGAACGAGCGCTCTGCGGATACCGTCATCGGAATGCTTGCCGTCTTAAAAGCAGGCGGCGCATATGTGCCGATAGATCCGGCTTTTCCGGAGGACCGTCTCCGTTTTATGGCGGTAGACAGCTCCATTCAGCTCGTGTTGACGGTTCAAGCTTATAAAGAACAAGCAGGCACACTGCAAGTTCCGGTCATCATGCTTGACGCCGGTTCAGATGAAACAGTGAGCTGCGCCGATCTGAACCTGTCTGCGGGCGGAAACGATCTGGCGTATATCATGTACACATCCGGTTCAACGGGCAAACCGAAAGGCGTCATGATCGAGCACAGAAATATCATCCGGCTCGTCAAGCATTCGAATTACGTTACGGTTCACGAAGAAGACCGCATGGCGCAAACGGGGGCCGTCAGCTTTGATGCCGGTACTTTTGAAGTCTTCGGCGCTTTGTTAAACGGAGCTGCGCTCTATCCGGTCAAAAAAGAGACGCTGCTTGATGCTTCCCGCTTTGCCGCGTTTCTCAGAGAACAGCGGATTACGACGATGTGGCTGACTTCTCCGCTGTTCAACCAGCTTGCCCAAAAGGATGCAGGCATGTTTAAAACGCTCCGGCATTTAATCATCGGCGGAGACGCGCTTGTCCCGCATATCGTAAACAAAGTCAGAAAGGCTTCTCCAGAACTGTCGCTTTGGAACGGCTACGGCCCGACGGAAAATACAACATTCTCGACCAGTTTTCTCATTGACCAGGATTATGACGGTTCTATTCCGATTGGGAAGCCGATCGGCAATTCCACCGCATACATTATGGACGATAGCCGGAATCTTCAGCCGATCGGTGCGCCGGGCGAGCTGTGTGTCGGCGGAAGCGGGGTTGCAAGAGGTTATGTGAATCTGCCTGAATTAACGGAGAAACAGTTTGTCCAAGACCCGTTCAGGCCTGACGATACGGTGTACCGGACGGGAGACTTGGCGAAATGGCGTCCGGACGGCACGATCGAGTTTCTGGGCCGAATTGACAACCAAGTGAAAGTGCGCGGCTTCAGAATCGAGCTTGGAGAAATCGAGACGAAGATCAGCCAGGCAGAGGGCGTCACGGAAGCGGCCGCGATGATTAGAAAAAACAAAGCGGATGAAAATGAAATTTGCGCCTACTTTACCGCAGATCGTGATCTTTCTCAGGAAAGCCTGCGTAAATCACTTTCAGAATCACTGCCTGAATACATGATTCCCGCGCATTTGATTCAAATGGAACAATTTCCGCTGACAGCGAACGGAAAAATTGATAAAAAGTCGCTTCCTGAGCCGCAGGCTGAAGCGGCGCAACAAGAATACGAAGCGCCCAAAACAGAAGCGGAGCAGAAACTTGCGGATATTTGGGAAGGCATCCTCGGTGTAAAAGCCGGTGTGACTGACAATTTCTTTACCATCGGCGGCCATTCTTTAAAAGCCATGATGATGACCGCTAAAATTCAAGAGCAATTTCAAAAAGAAGTGCCGATTAAAGTTCTGTTTGAAAAGCCGACGATTCAAGAGCTTGCACAATATTTACAGCAGCATGAGAGCGAGGAGGAGCAGCAGTTTGAACCGATCCGACAAGCGCCTTATCAGAAGCATTATCCTGTATCCTCAGCACAGCGCAGGATGTATATCCTTAACCAGCTCGGGCAGGCAAGCACGAGCTACAACGTCCCTGCTGTACTTTTGCTGGAAGGAACAGTAGACAAAGACCGTCTTGAACAAGCCATGCAGGCATTAATCAACCGCCACGAGACATTGCGTACGTCGTTTGACATGGCGGATGGAAAAGTTGTGCAAATCATTCATAAAAATGTTTCATTTCAGCTGGAGGCTGCCAAGGGCCGGGAAGAAGACGCGGAAGAACTGATAAAAGCCTTTATCCGTCCGTTCGAGCTTAACCGTGCGCCGCTCGTCCGTTCGAAACTGATCCAGCTTGCAGAAGATCGGCATTTGCTGCTGATTGACATGCACCATATTATTACTGACGGCAGCTCGACGGGGATTTTCATCGGCGATCTGGCGAAGCTTTATCAAGGCGCAGAGTTAGAGCTGCCGAAGCTTCACTATAAGGATTTTTCTGTCTGGCAGCGTGAGAAAGCCGATCAGGATAAGCATGAAGCATACTGGCTTGATACATTCAAAGGCGAGCTGCCGGTGCTTGATCTGCCGCTTGACTTTCCGCGTCCGGCCGAGCGGAGCTTTGAAGGAGAACGGGTCATCTTCGGGCTTGATCGGCAAGTGACGGCGCAAATTAAGAAATTGCTGGCTGATACGGATACGACGATGTACATGTTTTTATTAGCCGCTTTTCAAGTGCTGCTTTCCAAATATACGGGGCAGGAAGATATCATCGTCGGTTCTCCGACTGCCGGAAGAACACATCCCGATCTTCAAGATGTGCCCGGCATGTTTGTCAACACGGTTGCACTGCGGTCACATCCGTTAGGCAAAAAAACGTTCAAGCAATTTTTGGACGAGGTAAAAACGGCCAGCCTTCAAGCCATCGAGCATCAGAGCTATCCGCTTGAAGAATTGATTGAAAAGCTGCCATTAACGAGAGACACGAGCCGAAGCCCGCTGTTCAGCGTGTTATTTAACATGCAGAACATGGAGATTCCGTCATTGCGATTGGGAGATTTGCAGATTTCTTCTTATTCCATGCATCACCATGTCGCCAAATTTGATCTTTCCCTCGAAGCGGCAGAGCGGGGGGAAGAAATCGGGCTGAGCTTTGATTACGCCAGAGCCTTATTTACAGACGAAACGATCCGCCGCTGGAGCACTCATTTTGTCAATCTGGTTAAAGCCTGCGCCGGCAATCCCGAAGTGCGCTTGGCCGATGCAAATCTGCTGTCCCCTGCCGAACAGGACGCGCTTTTGGCAGACGAAAAACGAACGGAAGCGGATCTGCCTGAAGGCGGCACTTATATCTCGCTGTTTGAAGAACAAGCGCAAAAGACACCTGACCTTACAGCGGTTGTCGGCGGGGGAAGCCTGACATACCGTGAGCTTGATGAACAGGCGAACCGTTTTGCCCGCCACCTCCGCGCAAACGGAGCGGGGCGTGAAGACATCGTTGCGATTATGATGGATCGTTCGGCTGAATTGGTCACCGCCATTCTCGGTGTCATGAAAGCCGGAGCCGCGTTTCTGCCGATAGATCCGGAGACCCCGGAAGAGAGAATCCGTTACTCTTTGGAAGACAGCGGGGCGAAGCTTCTCGTCGTCAATGAGAGAAATATGACCGCGGCCGCCGTTTATAAAGGAAAAACGGTAACCATGGAAGGCGGAGAGTGGCGGGAGGAAAGCGCTGAGCGCCTTGAAACAGAGGCGCGTGCCGATCATCTTGCTTATATCATTTATACGTCAGGGACGACAGGAAAACCAAAAGGCGTCCAGCTGGAACATCGCAATCTTATAAACTATGTCACGTGGTTCAGCCGTGAAGCCGATCTGACGGAAAAAGATAGAGCCGTGCTGCTGTCCTCTTATGCGTTTGATCTGGGATATACAAGTCTGTTTCCGATCCTTCAAGCGGGCGGCGAGCTGCACATTGTGCCGAAAGAGACGTACACGGCGCCTGATCAGCTTGGTGAGTATATACAGCAAAACGGCATTACGTATATCAAGCTGACGCCGTCGCTGTTCCATATGATCGTCAATACATCCCGTTTTACGAAAGAACGGCATTTCAGCCCGCTTCGTTTAGCGGTTCTCGGCGGCGAAAAAATCATCACGTCTGATGTCCGCAAGTTCCATGAGGTGTATCCGCATACCGATTTCATCAATCACTACGGCCCGACGGAAACGACCATCGGCGCCGTTGCCGGACGGATTGATATGGATCGGCTTGATCAGTATGAAAAACGCCCGGTCATCGGCCGGCCAATCGCTAATACCGGGGCGCTTGTTTTAGACAGCTCGATGAGACTTGTTCCTCCGGGAGCAAGCGGCGAGCTGTATATTACAGGAAGCGGGATTGCCAGAGGGTATCTCAACCGCCCGCAGCTGACGGCGGAGAAATTTCTGGCTAATCCGTACTCGCCGGACAGCTTGATGTACAAAACGGGTGATGCCGTCCGCAGGCTTTCTGACGGGACGATTGAATTCATCGGCCGAACGGATGATCAGGTGAAAATCCGCGGCTACCGAATTGAATTAAAAGAGATTGAAAACGTGCTGTTAAGTATGAACGGGATTCAGGAGGCAGTCGTTCTCACAGTCAGCGAAGGCGGGCTGCCGGAACTTTGCGCGTATTATAAAACCGCCGAAAATCTGAAAGGGCCTGAGCTTCGCAAACTGCTTTCTCAAACGCTCCCGTCCCACATGCTTCCGGCCTATTTTGTGCAGGTTGACGAGATTCCGCTGACAGCCAACGGAAAAACAGATAAAAACGCTCTGCCGAAACCGGGCGCCGCTCAAATGGGATATCGTACAACCGCCTTGCCGGAAACCGAACTTGAAGAGAAGCTTTGCCGTATTTGGAAGAATACGCTCGGCATTGACGCACTCGGCATCGACGACAATTTCTTCGATTTCGGCGGGCATTCCTTAAAAGGCATGATGCTAGTTGCCAATATTCAAGCGGAGCTGGACAAAACCGTTCCGTTAAAAGCGCTTTTTGAACAGCCCACCGTCCGTCAGCTTGCTGCATATATGGAGTCATCAGCGGTTTCAGACGGTTATCGGATGATTCAGCCAGCCGCGGCTGCTGATGCGTATCCTTTATCTTCCGCGCAAAAACGGATGTATGTCCTGAATCAGCTTGACCGGCACACAATCAGCTATAATATGCCGTCGGTGCTTCTGATGGAAGGGGAAATCAATATTGCCCGGCTGCGGGAAGCGCTCAATCAGCTTATAAATCGCCATGAATCATTGCGGACGTCATTTACGGAAAAGGCCGGCCAGCCGATGCAGCAGATAGCGGATCAGGCGGAAATTGAGCTTCACATGCTCGAAGCAGCAGCCGAAGAAGACGCGCACCAGCAGATCAAAGCCTTCATCAAGCCGTTTGACTTAAGTGAGGCTCCGCTCATTCGCGCAGCCCTGATCAGAATAAATGAAAAGAAACATCTTTTGCTATTAGATATGCACCACATTATTGCCGACGGCGTGTCCAGAAGCATTATGGTAAAAGAACTCGCTCAGCTTTACAGAGGCGGCAGCCTTCCAGAGCCGAAGCTGCATTATAAAGACTTCGCCGTCTGGCAGAACGAACCTGACCAATCGGAGCGGATGAAGGAGCATGAACGTTATTGGCTTTCTGCTTTTGCAGGCGAGCTTCCTGAACTGAATTTGCCGATAGATTTCCCGCGTCCTCCGGTTCAGAGCTTCGAAGGGCAATCGATCCGCTTCAGAGCGGGGCGTGAAACGGAAAAGGCCGTCCGTGAAGTAATGGAAAAAACGGGCGCCACTCTGCATATGGTGCTGCATGCGGCGTTCCATGTCTTTTTGGGCAAAATTACGGGACAGCGTGATATCATCATTGGTTCGGTTACGGCCGGAAGAACGAGCGCCGATGTTCTGGAAATGCCGGGTATGTTCGTCAATACGCTTGCGCTGCGTAATGAAGCGCGCAAAGAGCAGACTTTCGCCGAGCTGCTCGAACAAGTGAAACAAACCAACTTAGACGCATTAGAGCATCAGGATTACCCATTTGAAGATTTGATCGGACAGCTTGACCTTCCTAGAGACATGAGCCGCAATCCGTTGTTTCAGGTCATGGTGACGACAGAAGATCCGGATAAAGAAACACTGGATCTGGAGAACCTGCATATCACGCCGTATCAGTCAAACCAAGGTACGGCAAAATTCGATCTGACACTCGGCGGTTTTACAGATGAAGAGGGACTGGGCCTTCAGCTTGAGTATGCGACAGATTTATTTAAAAAAGAAACGATTGAAAAGTGGAGTGACGGCTTCCTGCGGATTTTGGAGACAGCCGCAAGCCGCCCTGACAGAAAGCTGTCGGCGATCTCACTGGTCAGCGAGACAGAAAAACAAGCTCTTCTTGACGCATGGAAAGGCAAAACCCTTCCCGTACCGCGGGACAAAACGGTTCACCGCCTCTTTGAAGAAACGGCGGCGCGCTATGCAAGCCGCCCTGCCGTGACA
>NZ_JAGGQB010000016.1 GCF_018613535.1 Bacillus sp. ISL-51 | reverse complement strand
TGTCACGGCAGGGCGGCTTGCGTAGCGCGCCGCCGTTTCTTCAAAGAGGCGGTGAACCGTTTTGTCCCGCGGTACGGGAAGGGTTTTGCCTTTCCATGCGTCAAGGAGGGCTTGTTTTTCTGTATCATTCACAAGTGAAAGCTGTGAAAGCTTCGCATTCGGGTTTTCCGTCACGGCATCTAACAGATGAAGCCAATAACGCTTCCATGTTTCTGCCGTTTCCGGTTTAAACAGCGCGGTGTTATATTCAAGCACAAACGTTAAGCCTCCGTTTGTTTCATCAGCCGTCAGCGTCAGATCAAACTTGGCCGTTTTTCTTTCAAACGGATGGTGTTTAAGCTCAATTCCTTCCATCATTAAATCTTCCGCATTTGCGTTTTGCATCGAAAATACGGCATCAAACAATGGATTTCTGCTCGTGTCACGCTGCACTTCGACCTTTTGCAAAAGGTCTTCCAGCGGATAATCCTGCGCATCAAACGCGCCCAAGGCGGTTTGTTTCACTTCATTAAGATAGTCCGTGAAGGCCTTGTCTGCTTCCGGATACGTACGCATCGCGAGTGTATTCACAAATACACCGATGACATGTGCGAGATCGGCATGTGACCGCCCCGCAACCGGAGAACCGACAATGATATCGTGCTGGCCGCTCAGTTTTGATAAAAACGCGCTGTACGAAGCCAGCAGCACCATGTACATGGTGGAGTCCGTTTCTTTAGCCAGACTGCGGAGGGCCGACGTCTGCTTCTCCGTCAGGGAAAAGATCATCCGGTCACCTTCGAAGGTTTGAACGGCCGGACGGCTGTAATCCGTCGGCAGCGTCAATACCGGCAATTCGCCATCAAGCTCCTGCAGCCAATGTTCCTCCTGCTTCCGGTATTGCTCTGACTGGATAAACTCCCGCTGCCACACAGCGTAGTCTTTATATTGAATCCGAAGCGGCTCAAGCATTTCTCCGCCATACAGACGCGACAGTTCATCTATCAGCACGCCGACCGAGGCTCCGTCTGAAATAATATGGTGCATATCAAACAGCATGAGATGGTCATCTTCAGCAATCTTAACCAACCCCATTCTGACGAGAGGAAGCTGGTCCAAGCGGAAAGGCCGGATAAAGTCGTGAATAATCCGTTCAGCCTCATCCGCAGAGGACTCATGATATTCAACATCCAAATCAGCTTCTGCCCATATCCGCTGAACCGTTTCTCCATCCTTGATTTCAAAGGTCGTTCTGAATGCTTCGTGGCGTTCGGTCAGCTGTTTCATGACACCTTTCAGCTTTTCAGCGTCAAGCTTTCCTTTCAATCGCAGAACGGACGGCATGTTATAGCTTGTTTCAGCGCCTTCCATCTGCTGAAGCACAAACATTCTCTTTTGCGGAGAGGAAACCGGATATGTTTCCTGCACTGCCGCCGGCGTAATGCTTTCAGCCCCCTG
Source organism: Bacillus sp. ISL-51 (assembly GCF_018613535.1). Taxonomy (GTDB): domain Bacteria; phylum Bacillota; class Bacilli; order Bacillales; family Bacillaceae; genus Bacillus. The sequence continues at coordinate 41,594 of NZ_JAGGQB010000016.1, read as the reverse complement.
CTGATCAGCGCCGGCAATAAGCCGTGCCAGTCCGGCCACCGTCGGAGAAGTGAAAAGCTCCTTTAATGTAAGCTGTACGCCGAACGCCTGATGAATCAAAGCGAGAAGCTTCATTCCCGCTAAAGAATGGCCTCCGATTTCAAAGAACTGGTCATGAATGCCGACTTGCTCCGCTTGCAGTACCTCAGCCCAGATATCTGCCAGTTTCTGTTCTGTTTCATTGCGCGGAGCTGTATACGACACGGCGTTCGCTGCGGTTACATCAGGAAGCGGCAGTGCCCGGCGGTCGATTTTCCCGTTCCCTGTAAGCGGCAGCTCATCCATTTGGATAAAGACGGCCGGAATCATATATGCCGGCAAGTCCTTCGCCGTATGCTCCCTCAGCTCCTGGGAAGAAATTTCTCCAAGGCCGACAAAATAAGCACAAAGGAGCTTGTCACCCGCGCCTTGATCAACTGCAAGAACAACACTTTCTTGAACACGGTCATGGCTTTGCAGCTGATGCTCGATTTCTCCAAGCTCAATCCGCTGTCCGCGGATTTTCACTTGATGGTCGATACGGCCGATAAATTCGATATCGCCATTCGGCAGCCATCTTGCCAAGTCGCCTGTTTTATACATGCGATCACCGTCTTTGAACGGATGAGGCACAAACTTTTCTTCCGTCAGCTCAGGACGGTTGTAGTAACCTTGAACAAGCCCTTCTCCGCTGACGCACAGCTCGCCTGCGACGCCTGCCGGCTGCACGCGTCCGTCCGGATTCAGGATGAAGACTTCCGTGTTGCTGACCGGTTTCCCAATCGGAATAGAAAGCGTGTCCTCTTCAATAACATCCACCGGATGATACGTCGCAAACACCGTGCTTTCTGACGGTCCGTACATATGAAGCAGCTTGCCTTTGCCGACTGTTGCAAGCGCCTTTTTGACATGCTCCACCGAGGCACGCTCTCCACCGAACATGATTTTCCGAAGAGTTGACAGGCAGGCGGGCTCCATGTCAACAAGCAGATGGAACAGCGCCGTCGTAATCATCAGAATGCTGATATTTTCCCGTTCGATCACGCGGGATAAGCGGGACATATCCAGCACGGTTTCTTTCGGAACGATCACAAGCTTCGCACCGTTTAAAAGAGAACCGAACAAATCAAACATAAAAGCGTCAAACACGTAGTTGGAAAGCCCAAGCACGGTGTCTTCCTCAGACACAGTCAAATAGTTCGTGTCTTTCACCGTCCGCAGAATGTTGGCATGTGTGACGATGTTCCCTTTCGGCGTCCCCGTCGTACCGGATGTATAGGTGAGGTTGGCAATCGCTTTTGAGTCAAACGGCATTGCGAGATTATGAGATTCCTTGTCATAGCTCATCTTGTCGTCAGCAAGCACAATCACTCCTTGAAATCCGGCCTTTTCTGCGATCGGCTTTAAGCTTTCCTGCGTCATCAGCACATTCGCCCCGCTGTCACGGAAGAAATGCTGAATTCGCTGTACCGGATGTTCGGGATCAATCGGCACATAAGCGGAGCCCGCTTTTAATACAGCCATGATCGAAACAATCATGTCCGTTGACCGTTCACATAACACAGCCGCCGTTTTTCCGCCGCCTCCGACAGAAAGAATATACCGTGCAAGCCTGTTGGCGCGCTCATTCAGCTCCTTATAAGTCAGTTCTTCTCTTTCAAACTGAAGCGCTGTACGGTTTGGCGTCTTTTCAGCCTGCTCCTCAAAAATCTGTACGATTGTTTTTTCTTTCGGATAAGCCGTTCGTTTCGGATTGAATTGCTGTAATTGATTCATTGCCTCCTGTTCAGAAAGCAGATGATAGTCACCGATCTTCGCTTCCGGCGCAGCGGCTGCGCTTTCCAGCAGGTGCACATAATGTGCCAGCATACGGTCTGCGGTCGACTGTTTATAAAGCTTCGTGCAATAATCCAGATCGAGCATCATGCCTTCCGCCGATTCCCGCGCCTGCATCGTCAAATCAAATTTGGCGATGTTGAAATTTGTTTCATGAAGGGATAGGGTGAGATCACCGATTTTCGGAATGCCGTCCGCTGCATTTTGCAGACTGAACATCGTATCGAATATCGGATGCCTGCTCATATCACGGGGAACATTCAGCTCTTCGGTCAGCCATTCAAACGGATAATCCTGATGAGAAAATGCGTTCAGCACCTGCTGCCGGACATGAGCCAACAGACTGACAAAGGATTGATCCTGCTTAACGGAGCTTCGCAGCGCAAGCGTGTTGACAAACATGCCGACAAGCCCCTCGGTGTCAGAATGATTTCTTCCCGCTGACGGCGTTCCCACGATAATATCTTCCTGTCCGGAATATTTAGAAAGCAGTGTATAGTATGCAGATAAGAGCACCATATAAAGAGTGGCTCCGTTGTTCTCGGCTATCTTGTGCAGCCGTTCTTGCAGCGTTTTGCTCAGCTTGACAGATACACGGTCTCCCTCAAAGCTCTGCACCTGCGGCCTCGGATAATCAGGGAGCAGCTGAAGCACAGGCAATTCACCCGCAAAGACATCCTTCCAGTATGCCCGCTCCTTCTGATAGCCTTCTTCGGCCCGTTCCGTTTGCCATACGGCATAATCCTTATATTGAATGCGCAATTCAGGAAGCTGCGCCCCGCTGTAAATAGCGGCAAGCTCCTTCAGGATGATGGCGATGGACACTCCGTCAGAAATGAGGTGATGCATGTCAAACATCAGCATATGGCGGCGTTCATCAAGCTTTTGCAAACCGATTCTGAACAGCGGCGCTTCTGACAAATCAAAACGGCGCACAAAATCCTTCATTACCTGTTCATTCGTTCTGCCGTCTGCCTCTATCATTTGAATGTGAAACGGAACATCTTCGTGAATCACTTGCCTCGGCGTGCTGTCCTCTAATCGAAATGACGTTCTCAGTGCTTCATGTCTTCTGATTAAGTCAGAAAATGCATGTTCCAGCTTCTCAATATTTAATGGCCCCTCAACAATAGCAGCGGCAGGCATGTTATAGCCGACACCCGCATCCTCAAACTGGCTGGCGATATACGTCCGCTGCTGGGCGAGCGAAAGCGGATAATGCGCTTGTTTTTCGGCAGGCTCAATCGTACGGAAAGCCTTTCCTTGGTCACAGCCGGCCGCATAATCAGCCAGAGCGGCGATTGTCGGATGCTCGAACAAGTATTGCAGCGGGATCTCAACACCCATTTTTTTATGGATTTTCGTCAATAACGTCATCGCTTTTAACGAATGTCCGCCCGCCTCGAAGAAATGATCATAAATTCCCGCCTTGTCCATCCCGAGGACTTCCTGCCAAATGGCGGCGAGGGCTTCTTCCGTTTCATTTCTCGGTGCGGTATACACTGTTGAGCTGACAGCTTGCACATCAAGCGCAAACAGCTTGCTTCGGTCTGCCTTCCCGCTCGGCGTGAGCGGAATTTCTTCTATTTTTGTAAAGTAAGCCGGCACCATGTAGTCAGGGAGGTGTTTTGACACATACTCCCTGTACTCGGCAGGCTGAAAATCCGTTCCATCCTCCTGCACGATATATGCGCATACGTCTAAATTCCCCTGCTGATCCGGTCTGGCCAGTACGACGGCTTCAGCTGCGCCCGGCGCCTTTCTGAGCACCGTTTCAATTTCTCCAAGCTCGATGCGGTAGCCTCGGACTTTCACCTGATCATCTTCCCGGCCGATGTATTCCATCGTGCCATCAGGCAGCCAGCGCGCCATATCACCGGTGCGGTACATGTTTCCGCTTTTTGCAAACGGGTCAGGCAAAAACTTCTCAGCGGTCATATCCGGCATGTTTAAATAACCGCGTCCCACGCCGTCTCCCGCGATATAAAGCTCCCCGACCGTGCCGTCGGGCTGAAGCTGTTTATGTTTATCCAATACATACAGCCGGGCATTTCCGAGCGCTTTTCCGATCGGAACGTATGCAGCTTGATTGCCGATTCCGTCAGGTAAGACAAGGTGCACAGAAGCATCCACACACGTCTCCGTCGGCCCGTATACATTTGTCAGACGCGGTGCTGCGCCTGCTTCTTTAAAGAGTGTCATGAGCTGATCGGCCACTGCGGCAGACAAACCTTCTCCCCCGATCAGCAGGTGGCGCAGTTCAATTCCGCCGACGTCCCCGGCCGCTGTGATCATTTGCAGATGGGCAGGCGTTCCGTCAGTGGCTTCAATCCGGTTTTCACGGTAATAATCTAGCAAAGCCGAACCGTTCGTTACGGTTGTTTTCGGCACGATATAAAGAGTCTGCCCCAAGAGAAGTGATGCAAAAATCTGTTTAACCGAAGCATCAAAATGGAACGGAGCCAAAAGCGCCATCCTTAACGTCTGTTCACCGCATTGATAAATTTCCTGCTGAAGAGACTGAACCAGATGGTGAACTTGGCGATGCTCAATCATGACGCCTTTCGGCCGCCCCGTCGTACCCGATGTATAGATGATGTAGGCCAATCTGTCGGATGCTAAGTTCACGCCGGCCGCCGGAATCTCATAGTGAACCGCTTCATCAAAATCAATCAGTTCAGCTTCCGTTTCGGGCGCTTTAATTCCATCTTCCGTCAGAACCGCTTTCGCTCCGCTGTCATCCAAAATGTACTGAATCCGCTCAGCCGGAAAATCAGGATCTATCGGCACATAAGCCCCTCCGGCTTTCAAAATCCCCATAATCGCCGCAATGACCCGCTCCGAACGGCCGAGCAGCACCGCAACAGGAGAATCGGCGGATATACCATGCTGCAGAAGGCGTCCCGCAATGCGGCCGGACTGTTCATGTAATGTGCTATAGGACAATGTGCGGCCTTCATATACAACCGCTGGTTTATCGGCAAGAGCCTCCGCTTTCTCTTGAAAAAGAGCCGGTATCGTCATCTCCTTGCGGTATGCCGTCGGATTGCCGCCGGCCCGTTTCAGAAGGCGCTCTTTTTCCGAATCAGAAATAAGAGCAAGCTCATCAATCGCACGATCAGGAGACAAGAGCGCATCTTCAAGCAATGTAATCAGGCGTTCAGAAACGGATGTAATCTCTTCTTCAGTGAATACATCACTGCGATAGTCAAAATCAATCGTCAGTTTTCCAGTGTCCCATCGTTCCTTTACATGAATCGAAATATCATTTGTCCCGCTCCCGCTGAAAATAGGATCAGTTAAAAATGAAAGATTCTCCTTTTTCTGCCACTGCATCACCTGGTACTCCAGAGACACCGTAAACAATTTGCTCAGCGTGCTTTTCGACTCGCGCAAATCGTTCACTAGCAGGTTATACGGATACTTTTGATGACGGAGAATTTTCATAAGGTCCTTCATCCGCCCTTTTACAAACTCCAGAAACGCTTGGCCCCCGTCGACGCTTGTCCGCACAGGCACTGTAGAAACAAACATCCCGAGCATCCGCTTCTCTTTCGCATTCGTCCGGTTTCCCATAAACGTACCCGTAACGACATCGTCCCTCCCGGTCACTCTGTACAGATATGCGATAAGAGCTGACTGGAAAAGCGAGAGAACACTGACCTTATGATCTTCGCAAAATGTCTGAATATGCGTGTACAGCCCGTGAGGAATTTCTTGAGAAAACCTTTTGGCGCCAAGGCCGGCGTCAGCTCGGCTTCTTTTAAGAGACACAAGTTCCGGAATGCTCTCAAACTGTGCATTCCAAAAATCACGATCCTTTTTGAATCGTTTGGATTTAACATACTCCTGCTCTGACAGGACATGCTCAATAAAGGAATGTGATTCGCCTTTATCTTCACCCATGCCGCCGGCCAGTTCTAAATAAATATCGGTAATCGTATTACCTAAAATCGTCATTGAAATCCCGTCTGAAATGATATGATGAACATTTGCATAAAACCAGACCTCGTTTTCACTAATCGTATACAAGGAAAAACGAAACAAATCATGGTCATATAACGGCAGAGGGCGGTTTGCCTCCTCACGTCCCAGCTTTGACAGCTCGTCCGCTGTTAAACCGGCTTGCCTGATGTCCACATGTTCAATAGACAAAGGACGATATCCGCTCACATATTGAACAGGCTCACCGTCCTCATCAAGACGAAGCTTGATTCTCATCGACTCATGCCGCCGGACAAATTCCTGAATGGCACTCTCGACAAGCGCCGCATGGACCCCGTCCTCTGAGATAAGTTTTCCGAAACCGGCAAGATTTGAAATACTCGTATTCGGATAGAATTTCTCTGTATACCAAATACGCTTCTGAGCATTTGTTAAAGGATAAAAAGTTATTTCCATATGTTTGCGCCTCCCTTTTTTGTGACTAAGTTGTCAATTCTCCCGTAAAAACAGCCTCCCACTATGTCCCTAACACATTCTCAAGCCAAAAGAACCACTTCCGCAAAAAAGATCCCGTTCCATGGTCCGCCGAAATGCCGCGTCCGCAGGCCTGCCAGTCCGCATTTCGGCGGAAAAATATGAGAAATCAAGACAAAAGCCATTGATTGTAAGCATGAAAGGTTTACCTATTTCTTCATGTATTTCTATATATCTACTTAAGTTCACTTTATATGAAAAAATTGTTTTTATCACCGAAAAATGGGTGAAAAGTTTCATGCGGCACACCGAAAAAAATTCCGACAAAAACAGAGGGTTTTTTGCGGCATCCCGCAACATATTTCCAAAAATATTATTTACATAAAATTAAAAATTTTTAGAATATAATGTTTTTCAGATGGATCTCCAGCTATTCCAGAACTCACAATCTTTACAAACTTTATTGATTGTCTGCATGACAGCGCAAGAACCGAAAAAGCACATACAGCCGTTCGCAATATGATCTCAAAAGACCGCAAAAAAAGCCCTCTATTATATTAAACAGAGCGCTTTAAAAAGATTCTTTCATCACTTTTTTATCAATATTGATTAATTCCATATATTCTTTTCCCCACTCATACATCGCGTCCAGAATCGGCATAAGACTCTCCCCTTGGGCCGTTAAGGAATATTCCACTTTCGGGGGGACGACCGGGTATACTTCCCGGTGAACAATCAGATCCTGTTCCAGTTCCCTAAGCTGATTCACAAGAATTTTATGCGTAATATCCGGGATTAATGCTTTTAACTCATTAAACCGCTTTGTGCCTTCTTTCCCCAGATGCCACATAATAAGCATCTTCCACTTCCCGCCAATCACGGCAAGCGTTAATTCCTTTTCACAATTAAACGTTTTCTCATCCATACGGCTCATAGTTAATCTCCCTTCCCATACTTTTTGTATGTTCATCACCTATAGACATCACTTACTTTTTCTCAAAATCCTCTTTACTTATACTAACACGTGATTTTACCCGAAAGAAAGCGGCTGGCCTGCGGGAGACGGTATCCTCAAAGTAACTATTTGACTTGAAAGTGCGTACTTCCCAACGCGCAGGGCACTCATTAGAATGTAAACTACATCACAAAGAGGAGTGGATATGTAATGGAATTACAGCTGGCGTTAGACTTAGTGAATATCCCGGAGGCAATCGAACTTGTAAAAGAAGTAGAGCAATATGTGGACATCGTCGAAATCGGAACTCCGGTTGTGATCAATGAAGGATTAAAAGCCGTAAAAGAAATGAAAGCAGCCTTCCCTCATCTGAAAGTGCTTGCCGATCTTAAAATCATGGATGCGGGCGGATACGAAATCATGAAAGCGGCAGAAGCCGGAGCCGACATCATCACGGTTCTCGGCGCAACCGGCGACTCAACAATCAAAGGCGCTGTGGAGGAAGCAAAAAAACAGCAAAAGAAAATTCTCGTCGACATGATTAACGTTAAAAACCTTGAAACACGGGCGAAAGAAGTTGACGCACTGGGTGTTGATTATATTTGTGTACACACAGGTTATGATCATCAGGCGGAAGGAAAAAATTCTTTCGAGGAATTGACAACAATTAAAAAGGCAGTTAAAAACGCAAAAACCGCAATTGCCGGGGGCATTAAACTTGAGACGCTCTCTGAAGCCGTGAAACAAAATCCCGATCTTATCATTGTCGGCGGGGGAATAACGGGTGCTGACAATAAAGCGGATACCGCTTCAAAAATGAAACAGCTGATCACACAAGGATGATGAAAACGACCGATTATTTAACTGAAATCCTGAATGAATTATCCCGTTCTGCGGCATTCATTGCGGACGGCGAAGCGGACAAGCTTGCGGAGCAGATATTGTCAGCCGGCCAGATCTTCACGGCGGGAGCAGGGCGCTCCGGTTTTATGGCCAAATCTTTCGCCATGAGAATGATGCACATAGGGCTGAACGCTTACATCGTCGGTGAGGCGCTCACCCCGCCACTCCAGGAAGACGGCCTCGTCATTATCGGTTCCGGATCCGGCGAAACGAAAAGCCTTGTTCATACAGCGGAAAAAGCGAAAAGCCTAAATGGCATTGTCACCGCTTTAACCATAAACCCTGATTCAAGTCTCGGCAGACTTGCTGATGTCACGATTACAATGCCCGGTTCTACTAAAGACAAAGCCGACGGAAGCAGTAAAACAATACAGCCGATGGGATCTTTATTCGAACAAACCCTCCTGCTGTTTTATGATGCAGTTATCTTAAATATCATGGAGAAAAAAAGACTGAACTCGAAAACCATGTTTACAAAGCATGCGAATCTTGAATAATGTTTTGACGGCCATCCTCAGGTGGCCGTTTTTTCGTCCAATTCCCTTCCTCATTAACTTTTTATAAAGAAAACCGATATCAAATAAGATGACAAATTAATGAAGCAAGGGGAATTACGATGAAAATCAGATTTAAACTGGGAACCAAAATATTATGCATGGTTCTTTCCATCATACTGTTATTCGCAATAGCGGCAGGAATTGTTTTTTTCAAGGATATGACGGACGGCCTGAAAAAAATGGCCACCGAAAAGGCAAAGGGGGATCTTTCTCTAAGCAGCCGCTATATAGGCGATACAATCAAAGGCGATTGGGTCATTAAGCAAGATAAGCTATACAAAGGGGACACGTTAATTAATCAAAATGAAGAACTCGTTGATTTGCTCGGTAAAGAAACAGGCGACACCGTTACCATCTTTCAGGGCAGCACCCGCGTCGCAACTAACGTCATGAAAGACGGACAAAGGGCTGTTGGTACAGAAGCAGCTGCCGATGTCACCGAAACCGTACTCAAAAACGGAGAAACATTTTACGGCGAAGCTGACGTCGCAGGGTCTTCCTATCAAACGGCATACCTGCCTTTAAAAGATAAAAACGGCACCATTATCGGAATGCTGTACACAGGTGCAAGCCAAAGTGTATTAACATCGCTCACTAAATCTATACTTACGCAAGTTGCTGCCGTTTTAGCTGCAGTTATTATACTGTCTGTCGTTTTGGTCACACTTTTCACCAGAAGAATCAATAAACGTCTGAACCGTTTAAATCTCGCATTTGAAAGTGCCGGAAACGGCGACATGACAAAAGATATATCAGATGAGTCCAGCGATGAATTGGCTGATTTGAGTGTCTCCTACAATAAAATGAGATTGAAGTTAAGCAGCACCATTCAAACTGTCCAGCGCTCGGCGGAACAGCTTGCCTCGTCATCGGAGCAATTATCGGCAGGCGCAGAAGAAACAAATCAGGCCTCAGAAAAAATTACGGAAGCCGTACAGCAAATTGCAAACCGTTCTGATCAGCAAATGACAAGAATTTCAAGAAATGAAGAGGCAATGGAGCAAACAGCAGGCGATATTCAACAAATGTCGGTATATGCATCAGATATAGCTGATAAAGGCCATTATGCTGAGCAGAAAGCAAAAATTGGCGGTAAAGAGATGGCAAACGCTCAGCAGCAAATGAATACAATTCATCAATCCATCCAAAAAAGCGAGGAAATGCTCCGGCTCCTTGATGGCCGCTCGAAACAAATCGACCAAATTGTCTCGGCCATTACGCAGATTGCAGATCAAACAAATCTGCTTGCACTAAATGCGTCAATTGAGGCTGCAAGAGCCGGAGAACACGGAATGGGCTTTGCGGTTGTCGCAGATGAGGTCAGGAAGCTCGCGGAGGAATCTCAAAAATCAACCGGCCAAATTTCTGAAGTAATTGCAGAAATTCAGTCTGATATGAAACAATCCTCTCTTTCTATTGAATCCGTAAAAACAGAGGCAGCAGAAGGAGTCAATATGATGCAGCGCATCGGACTCGTGTTCAGCGACATCGTAAACGCCATGGAAGAGATCAGCCTTGGGGTCAACAGCCTTTCAGCTTCTGTACTAAATATCTCGGCAAGCGCCCAGGAAATAACGGCCTCCTTTACGGCTAATACAGCCGACATTAAAGAATCTAATTCGAATACGAAGCAAGCGGCTTCATTGGCCGAAGAACAATTTGCTGCTATGGAAGAAATCACGGCTGCGTCAGATACCCTTTCTCATCTTGCGGGTGAGCTTAACGCTATAATAAGTCAATTTAACATTCGGTAGCAATCAGTAATGTCCGCACACAGCCGGGCAAAAATCATTTTTGAATCGGTTTTTTCATAGAAAAAAATGATTTCCCCGGCCAAATTAGGAGATATCAAATGAATTTACAGCCGAAAAATATTTTTTTCACTGCTTTACAGCCGGCCGATTCTGATTTATTCTTGGACCAGCTTTACAGCAACTGAAGTTTGGAGGTGATTCATTCTCTTGAAAACATTGAAAGCACTGCTGTTTGTTCTCATCATCATTGCCGGAGCAGTCACGGCCCTGATAAAAGGCGATATTTTCTCAGATAACGAGCAGGCCGTTCAGCAAGCAGATTACGATAAAGTGATCAATTTTCCGTCCGAACGATATCCGGAAACAGCAAAGCATATTAAGGACGCGATAAAAGAAGGGTATTCCAGCATATGCACCATTGACAGAGACGGCGTACATAAGCGGCGCGAGCAATCTCTTAAAGATATACCGGTTAAAACGGGATATGATCGAGATGAGTGGCCGATGGCGGTTTGTAAGCAAGGCGGAACAAACGCTTCCGTGGAATATATTTCTCCGGCAGACAACCGGGGGGCCGGCTCTTGGGTGGGGCACCAGCTTACCAATGATCCCGACGGAACGAGAGTTTTGTTTAAGATTAAATAAAAGGCAGGAGGAACAGCCATTGATTAAATCATGGAAACCGCAAGAACTTACCATTTCTTATCATCAATTTACAATCTTCCAAAGAGATTCAGAACCGCCTGTTATTGATTGGACTGATGAAGCAATTGAAAAAGGATATGCGGAAGCTGACGGAGCTGTCTCGTTTGAAGCCCAGAGAAACACAAAAGTGTTTATTGTGCTGCGGCTTAATTGCAGTGAGCCGGTTCATTCCTATGAGAAAAAAGTGACTGTTCCATTTGAGGCCGTAAAAGAAGGAATTGAGATTGAGAGTATCATGTCAAAACGGCTTTTCTTTGATCTTCCCAAAGGGCAATACCTCCTTACCTGTTATTCGGTTCCGGCTGAATCATCAGACCTTCATGCAGATACGTATATTATTGATGCAGCCTCAAAGTAAAAAACCCCTGAGAGAAGACCTCTTCTCTCAGGGCACTCTTTATAAACTTTCGCCGTTTGTTTCGATCACATGCTGGTACCAAGAAAAGCTCTTTTTCTTAATGCGTTTCAAATCCTTCTCATTTTCCTCATCACGGTTAATATATACAAAACCGTACCGTTTTTGATAGCCGTTCAGCCAGCTTAATAAATCGGTAAATGACCAGCTGCAATAACCGATCAGATCCACCCCGTCACTTATGGCCTGTTTGCACTGTTCAAGATGCGAACGTAAGTAGTCAATTCTGTAATCATCCTGAATTGAACCGTCTTCTTCTATTTTATCAAATTCACCCAAACCGTTTTCTGTTATAAAAACAGGCAGCTGATAACGGCTCGTAATTCGCCGCAGGCCGATTCGCAGGCCTATCGGGTCAATGGTCCAATCCCAATTGCTTGTCACAAGATTTGGGTTCTTCTTCGTTTTAAACAGCCCCGGTATTCCAGTATCCTGGTTCGTGCCTTTTTGACCCGTTGTGTTTATTTTTCCTTCTGATACACCGTCAAGTGAATTTCTTTCATACGTAATCGTCTGATAATAATTAACTCCGATAAAATCCGGCTTGCCTTTTGCCAAGAGTTCCATATCACCAGTCTCCACCGTCGGCGCCCAGCCTTTTTCCTCTAAATAACGGAAAGGAATTTGAGGATATGTTCCCCAAGAGTACATATCGAGCCACCAATGATTCATAAATTCTTCGGCGTTTTCAAAAGCAGTTATATCCTCCGGGCGGCTGGTAAGCGGATAAGCCGGTGAATAAGCAAAGCTCGGTCCGATTTTGCCGACGGGCACATATGTTCTAAATGATTCAATAGCTTTAGCATTAGCTAAAAACGCAATATGGTTCGCTTCGTAAAATCGCTTTCTGTCTTTTACTCCCGGCGGATGCGTTGCGGTGATAAACCCGTTATGAAAATTGTAATTCTGCTCGTTTAACGTGACCCAGTACTTCACTTTGCCGGCAAATCTTTTGTATAAAGTAACGCAGTATTCATTAAAATCGTCAATTATGTTTCTCGATTCAAATCCGCCGTATTCATCCATAAGCGCCTGAGGCAAGTCCCAATGATAAAGCGTCAAGACCGGTTCAATATTTTTAGAAATCAATTCATCTATCAGGTTCTCGTAAAATGCTATTCCGGCCTCGTTAATTTCACCTCTTCCGTTTGGAAAGATTCGTGGCCAGCTGACAGAAAACCGATAAGCTTTCAGACCCATTTCTGCCATTAATGCGACATCTTCTTTATAACGGTCATAATGGCCGACTGCTGTATCTCCGTTTGAGCCTTTAAACGTTTTACCCGGTATTTTTGTGAAAAGATCCCATACCGAAGGGCCTTTTCCATCTGAATTCCATGCCCCCTCAACTTGATAGGCCGCGGAAGCTGAGCCCCATAAAAATGTATCAGGGAAAGAGCCTGGTTTTTCGTGAATCATATGTTTCATCCTCCCGATGCGTTTGATACCCATATCATACGTTATGAAACGCGTTTCAGAGCAATCCTCAATTAGAGGTCTGTCATCGTCTCTTCTATCTAACAAGAGAAAAACAAAAACATCCAACGAAAATTGGATGCTCAAGAATGGTGGCGTTTTTCAAGCTTATGTGGGGGAGGTTTCGGTATAAAGCCATTTTGTTTCTTCATGTTAAAGTGTCTGTCCATATGCTGTTTTATATGCTCTGCTTTTTCTTTCGGCAATACACCATACTCTACATACTTGGAAATCACATGTTTGCGTTTTTCCAATATTTCTTTTTCCAGCACTTCTATTTCTTTTTTCTGCTGTTCTGTGAGTGACATGGTTGAAGGCATTTTCGTTTCAGCGGCGTGCGCAGGTATTGAAAAAAACATTGCGGCAATGAATACCGCGATCAATTGTAACGCAGCTTTTTTCATTATCCGTTTCCTCCTTTAGCTGTTTGTCATATGTTGTGCCTTCAACCATTATTTATACAAAAAAAGAGCGAAAATTTATTCGCTCTTTTCCATCCCTTCTTCAGGCCGTGCGTAAGTGACATATGTTCCGGCCACGAAATCGTGAATTGACCGTTTGTCTTCTCTCATGCCGACCATGAATGCGCTCACGATTGCTGCTATGCCAAATGTAATACCATATATAATGCCGCCGACAATCACTCTTAAAATCATGGTGAGAAAGCTCGCTTGAGTACCGTCTTTTTTGACAATGCGGATTCCGCAAATCTTTTTACCGATGACATATCCATTCCAGTATACAGGCAGCACAATAGAGTAGACTGTCAAAATAACACTGATGAATGTGCTGTCATTCGGATCTTTTCCTGTTATCAGCATAAAAATAATCGCCAAAGGCACAGTAATAATTAAATAATCGAGCAATACCGCTCCCAATCTGATCCAAAACCCTGCCGGTTTGTAAATATTCATTGTTTCTCCTCACTATGGCTCCAAAATCACTTTAATATTGCCATCTTTCTTTTTGTCAAATATATCATATGCAGCAGGGGCTTCGGCAAGACTCATTTTGTGTGTAATGATATCTGTCGGATCAATTTCTTTTTGTTCAACCATTTGATACAGCAGCGGCATCAGATGTATGACAGGTGCCTGTCCCATTTTTAATGAGACGTTTCGTGTGAAAAAATCACCGATCGGAAAGCCGTCCGCTTCAGAAATGTAAGCGCCGGTGAGCTGGACGGTGCCAAACTTCTTTACGGCTTCTGACGCTGTCAGAATCGGGCTGATGGTTCCGAACTGATTCGGTTTTTGGTCTGCATTTTCCGTTGCAAGCGGCGTGCCGTCCATACCGACACAGTCAATAACGACATCGGCGCCGCCTGAAGTTTGTTCATGAAGCAGCTTTCCGATTTCATCATGTTCTGCGAAATTGTATGTCTCCACTCCGTTTGTGCGTTTCGCATGTTCAAGGCGATGCGGGACTTGGTCGACAGCGATTACCCGCTTTGCTCCCTTTTTCCAGGCGAATTTTTGCGCCATTAAACCGATCGGCCCGGAGCCAAGAATAATCACCGTGTCCCCTTTTTTCACCCCGCCATGCTGAACGCTCCAAAAGGCTGTCGGCATAACATCTGACAAAAACAGCACCTGTTCATCTTCAAGTTCGCTTTCTGCCGGTACAAGAAAGGAAGAAAAATCGGCATAAGGCACACGTAAATATTCAGCCTGACCGCCGGGGAAATTCCCGTTAAACTCAGAGAAGCCGAATAAGCCGCCGGCATCCGTGTGGGGATTGGGGTTTGACTCATCACATTGGCTTTCCATTTGATGCTTGCAATAAAAGCATTCCCCGCAGCCTATGTTAAAAGGAATCACGACGCGGTCACCTTTTTTCAGTTTTTGCACCTGACTTCCCGTTTCTTCCACAATTCCCATCGGTTCGTGACCGACGATATACCCCGGATCGGCAGGTATTCCGTTTTTATACAAGTGAAGGTCTGATCCGCAGATTCCCGTTGCGGTGATGCGGACGATGACATCTCTTTCATCTTGAATTTTAGGTGCAGCCACTTCTTTCACTTCCATGTGCTCTTTCCCTTGATATGCCAGTGCTTTCATTTGGTCAGCTCCTTTTTTATCACTCCTTCCCTCTTCACTTTCATTTAAACACGGCCAGTATGTCATTCCGCCCGCTGGATTTCCCATTGAAACGGATCTTCGAGCTGTGACCAGTCTGAATCAAACTCAGATGCCGTAAGCAGACATTGATCCAATTCCTTTGTGATGGCTTCTTGATCTAAATCCGTTCCGATAAAGACCAGATTGGTATGGCGATCGCCAAATTGAGGGTCCCAGTCATCCATGATCTGCGGTTCGTGCTGTTTGATCTGCTCCTGCTCAAGCCTCGGCATAGCGGCCACCCAATAGGAAACAGGTTCTATTGAGACCGCCGGACCCGCTTGAGACATAAGCAGTGCCAGGCTGTTGTGCGTCGCGCACCAGGCAATTCCCTTGGCCCGCACTATGTTTTCAGGCATCGATTGGTGAATCCAGTTGTCAAAACGCACGGTATGAAATGGCAGCCGCCGTGAATACACATACGAAGTGATGCCGTACTCTTCGGTTTCAGGGGTATGTTCTGCATGGCCTGCCGTCAGCTCCTTGATCCATCCCGCTGATGAGCTCGCTTCCTCAAACTGAAATAAACCGGTATTCAAAATGTCATCAGCTGCAATCTCCCCGCGGACGGAGCGGATCAGCTTTGCCCGGGGCTGCAATGCACGGAGAACGGTTTCAAGCTGATCAAGCTCTTTTTCGCCCACCATGTCGCATTTATTTAAAATGAGCACATCGCAAAACTCTATTTGGTCAATCAATAAGTCCGCAATCTCCCGTTCATCCTCATCCCCGGCTGCTTCTTTACGGTCTAAGAGGCTGTCACCAGATTGGAAATCATGCCAGAAACGATTGGCATCAACCACCGTCACCATTGTGTCTAATTCACAAAATTTCGTAAGATCAATGCCCATTTCTTCATCTATGTAAGAAAATGTTTGGGCGACAGGGATCGGTTCGCTGATTCCCGTGGATTCAATCACGATATAATCAAATCGTCCGTCCTTTGCCAGTTTTTCAACTTCTACCAGTAAATCCTCACGCAGCGTGCAGCAGATGCAGCCGTTGGATAATTCTACGAGTTTTTCATCCGTTCGGGATAAGCCGCCTCCCTGCTTTACCAAGCCGGCGTCTATGTTCACCTCGCTCATGTCATTGACAATGACGGCAATTTTTAAGCCGTCGCGATTTTGTAATATATGATTCAAAATGGTGGTCTTTCCAGCACCTAGATAGCCGCTCAATACCGTAACCGGAATTTTTTTCATGAATGTATCCTCCTTATAAAATAGAATCATTACGATTTAATTTTCATGTCTCATCCCAAAAAATATCCACGACATAATAAATCGTAATCATTACTGTTTATTTTGCTGTATCATCCGTCTAAAATCAAGAAAAAATTATAAATCATAAAAAAAAGACACGGTGAAAAACGTGTCTTCCGTTCAAAACTAAACATCCGCAGGGCTGCTTTCAGCGCTATCTCTCCAGTAATAGCCGACGGTCAGGACAAGCGCAAACGCAAGCAATGCGATACAGGAAAAAGAGATAAAACCGATAGCATACGTACCTGTCATCTGTTTCAATGATCCTAAAATATTCGGCAGGAAAAAACCTCCTATTCCTCCGGCAGACCCGACGATTCCCGTCACCATTCCAATTTCTTTTCTGAAGCGCTGCGGGACAAGCTGAAACACCGCTCCGTTGCCCATTCCGAGCCCCATCATTCCGAAAAACAAAAGAATGATGACCATTGAAAGCGGCGGCAGGCTGCTGACCCCCGCCATACATAGGGCCACGATGACAAATAGTACAGCGAGAACTTTAGCACCTCCAACTCGATCCGAAATCCAGCCCCCGGCAGGGCGAAAAAAACTCCCCGCTGCTACGCATACGGTAACGAAATCACCTGCGTGAATTTTTGACAGCTGGTATTGATCGACGAAAAAAATCGCTAAAAAACTGGATAACCCTACAAATCCTCCGAATGTGACACTGTACAAAAGACAGAAATACCATGTCTCCTTTTGTCTAAACACACGCAGATAGTTTTTAAGCGGCTGCGGCGCGGGCTGTGCAGGAGAGTCCTTAGCCATGGCAACAAACAAAATAAAGACGATGATCAGAGGAAGAAGTGCGATTCCCATCACACTGTGCCACCCGAATTGCTCTGCAAGACGGGGGCCAAACAATGTCGCAAACAAGGTGCCGCTGTTACCCGCGCCCGCTATCCCCATCGCAAGCCCCTGCAAATGAGGCGGGTACCACCGGCTTGCCATCGGGAGCGCAACGGCAAAACTCGCGCCCGCCACGCCAAGCAGAATGCCGATCGCATAAAGCTCAGTTAGCGAACGGCCGCCGAATGTTCCCCAAAGCAGCGGGATCGTCGTTACCAGCATACCGATTACAGCTGTTTTTTTCGGACCGATCCTGTCCGTTAACACGCCTAAAATGATCCGAAACACAGATCCCGATAAGATCGGCACAGCCACGACAAACCCTTTTTCAAAGGGAGACAGGCCGAAATCCTGAGAAATATAAACACCGAGCGCCCCAAGCATAACCCAAATCATAAAACTCACATCAAAGTATAAAAAGGAGCAGAACAAAGTGAACGGGTGGCCGCTTGTTTTCAGTTCCGACAGCTTCATAACATTCCCCTTTCCCAGCTTCTAAAATTTTCAATCTTCTGAACCAAGAATATATGACTGATTTTTGTCGGAAAAGAGATGTGTAAGCTAATGTGACACGTTTAATGCGTTAGCAATGCATTGTGCCATAATTTTTGATAGAAGAAGAAAAACTTATAAGCTGCAGCAAAGGAGGTTTGTAAATGAAGAAACAAAGATTAATTGTAGCAGGAAACGGAATGGCCGGAATTCGCTGTATTGAAAACATTTTAAAGCTTAATCGCGATATGTTTGAGATTGTCATTTTCGGCAGCGAACCGCACCCCAATTACAATCGCATTCTCTTATCCTCCGTTTTACAGGGTGAGGTTTCGCTCGATGACATTACGCTGAACTGCAGCGAATGGTACGCTAATCATGGAATTATACTTTACACAGGAGAAACGGTCGTTCACATCGATACAGATCAGCAGCACGTCATCACAGATCAAAAACGCAGCCTGTCTTACGATAAATTGATCGTGGCAACAGGGTCCTCCCCTCATATCCTCCCCATACCCGGGGCAGACAAAGAAGGTGTATACGGCTTTCGGACAATAGAAGACTGCCGAGCTCTTATCAGCGTGGCCGAACGTTATCAAAAGGCAGCGGTCATCGGCGCCGGTTTATTAGGTCTAGAGGCGGCTGTCGGCTTACGGCATCTCGGAATGGACGTCAGCGTCGTTCACCACTCCTCCGCCATTATGCAGAAACAGCTCGATCAAACAGCGTCTCGTCTGCTGCAAACGGAGCTGGAACGAAAAGGCTTAACCTTTCTTTTAGAGACAGAAACAGCATCCATTACGGGAAGCTCACGGGCAGACGGTATCCGTTTCGAAGACGGATCTTCAATAAAATCAGACTTGATTGTGATGGCGGCTGGTGTGAGACCCAATATCCATTTGGCTGCATCAGCCGGACTCTCCACGAACCGCGGAATCGTCGTAAATCAATTTATGCAGACGAACAAACCGAATGTGTATGCCGTCGGGGAATGCGCCGAGCATAACGAAATCGTTTACGGATTGGTGGCGCCTCTTTATGAACAAGGAAAAGTCCTCGCACAACACATATGCGGCGTTCCATGTGAAGGATTTCAAGGCTCTGCACCATCTGCGGCCTTAAAAATAGCGGGTATTGATGTGTGGTCGGCAGGAAAGGTACACGAAGAAGAACACACAACAAGCATTAAGTTCCATGATGAACATGCCGGCATTTACAAAAAAGCGCTCTTTGAGGATGATAAACTGGCCGGCGTTATTTTATTCGGAGACACGCGTGATAAACAGCGGCTTCTCGACAGCCTTTTCAAACAAAAAGACATTTCCATTGTGAAAAAGCAGCTCATTGAACCGCATCAAACCGGTATTTCATTTGAATCTATGCCTTCCAATGAAACCATTTGCCAATGCAACTCAGTGACAAAGGGTTTCATTGAAGAAGCGGTGCACACAAAAGACTTAAAAACTGCGGAGGAAGTGAAGCACTGCACAAAAGCGTCCGGCTCTTGCGGAGGATGCAAGCCGCTCGTCGAAGACCTTCTAAAGTACATCGCCGGCAGCGAATATACAAAAACCTCCCGCCAGCCTTCATTTTGCGGCTGCACTGATTTGACCGAAAAAGAAGTCATCGCTGAACTGCGGCGCCGTCCGTTCACTGATTCGGCCGAGGTGATGAAAGTAACTGGCTGGAAAACAAAAAATGGCTGCCAAGTTTGTATTCCGGCGCTTCAATATTATCTGGAAATGCTGCAGCCCGGCTTTATTCAATCCCGTGAAACATCGGCAGAAGATACATGCACCCTTATTCCTCAAATTTACGGCGGAATGACAAATGCACAGGAGCTCAGAAACATCGCAGACATCATCGAGACATACGGCATCCCCGTGGTTTCAATTACTCACAACCACAGACTGAAGCTTTCCGGAATCCAACCAAGTGACCTTGCGAACATCAAAAAAGAACTGCACATGCCGGCTTTTTCCCATCAGCACCGGCGCACAATACAAAGTGTCAAAGCATGTACGTGCGGGCAAAATCTCTCCTTTCAAGAGCTGGCAAGCCATATTGAAAGACATACTGACATGCTTGCCATGCCCGATCACGTATCCATCAGCTTGTCCTGTAAAAAAGACTGCACTGATGCTTTTATTCAGGATATCGGCGCCATTCAGACACAAACTTGCTGGGACATTTACATCGGCGGCGTCCGGGGAAGTCACCCCCGTGCCGGCAGTCTTTTTTGTGTTACGGATAACGAAGACAGTACTGGCGCTATGATGAAAGGCCTTATTCAATATTATCGTGAAACGGCTCATTATGCCGAAGCGGTTCATCAGTGGATTGACCGCCTCGGCATCATTCATATCAGAGAGGTACTATTTGAAGAGGATATGCGGACACAGCTGCTGGAAAATCTCCAATCAGACCTATCCCTGATTCAAAACCTGCCTATAAACACACATAAGAAAGGATGAGGCTTTTTGACTGAACGACTGCTTAGATATTTTCGCGAAAAACAGCAAGACGTCCAATCAGAAAAAACATACGGCACCCAATGCCCGTTTTGCAGCATGCAATGCAAAATGCAGCTTACGGAACAAACTATCGTCACACGGAAAAAGTACACGGCAATCGGCATCGACAACCCTGTGACACAAGGCCGTTTATGCATGAAAGGCATGAACGCCCATCAGCATGCCCTGCACTCCTCCCGCATCACCCGGCCGCTGCTCAAAAAAAACGGCGAGTTTGTGCCTGTTTCCTGGGCTGAAGCGCTGAACCATATTAGGGAACAAGTCATTCTGATCCAAAACAAACACGGCAGAGACGCGATGGCTGTCTACGGAAGCGCCTCAGTTACCAATGAAGAGGCATATCTGTTAGGAAAGTTTGCACGAGTCGGCTTACAGACAAAACACATCGATTACAACGGACGGCTCTGTATGTCCGCTGCAGCAACCGCCGCCAACCAAACATTCGGCGCAGACAGAGGTTTGACGAACCCGTTATCGGACATTCCCCATACCCGTGTCATCATCCTGGCAGGCACCAATATCGCGGAATGCCAGCCGACAATTATGCCGTATTTTGATAAAGCGAAAGAAAACGGGGCTTACATCATTGCCATTGACCCCCGTGAAACAGCGACGACGAAAATAGCCGACCTCCACCTTAAAATCAGGCCCGGCACAGACGCCGCCCTTGCAAACGGTTTAGTCAAAATTTGCATAGACGAACAGCTTATAGATAAAGACTTCATTCGCACCCGCACAAACGGATTTGATAAGCTCAAACAGCATACCGACGCTTTGAATCTGGAAGAAATCGCCGAGCAGACAAGTGTTCCTCTGGAGCACTTGCGAAAGACCGCCGTGAAGTTTGCCAAGGAAACGTCCGGCATGCTGTTTACAGCCCGGGGCATTGAACAGCAAACCGACGGGACAGATGCAGTGAAAGGTTTCTTAAATATGGTTCTGATCACGGGGAAAATCGGCAAGCCTTTCTCGGGATATGGGGCGATCACCGGACAAGGCAACGGACAAGGCGCCAGAGAGCATGGCCAAAAAGCCGATCAGCTTCCGGGCTACCGTTCTATCGAAAACGAAGAACACCGGGCGCATATTGCGAAAGTCTGGGGAATTCATCAGGATGAACTGCCGCGAAAAGGCGTCTCAGCCTATGAAATGGTGGAAAAAATCAACGGCGGCGGCATCAAAGGACTGTTCCTCATGTGCTCCAACCCTGTTGTCTCCAGCCCAAATGCGAATTTCGTTAAGCAGGCTCTGGAAAAACTGACATTCTTTGTCGCAATCGACTTATTTATTTCGGAGACTGCGAAATTCGCAGATGTGATTTTACCCGCCTCCTCTTATTTAGAAGACGAAGGCACCATGACAAACGTTGAAGGCCGCGTAACATTAAGAGAAGCGAGCCGGACCTGTCCCGGAGAAGCAAAACATGATTGGCGGATCATTTGTGAAATTGCCTCGGCTATTGGAAAAGGACAATATTTTTCCTATACGTCAGCGGAGGAAATCTTTAACGAACTGAGAGAAGCCAGCCGCGGCGGAATCGCCGATTATTCCGGGATCACTTATGACAGGCTCAGACGAGAAGGCGGCATTTACTGGCCGTGTCCGGAACTAAAGCATCCCGGAACCGGCCGCCTGTTTGAGGCATCTTTTGCCCATTTGGATCAAAAAGCTAAATTAAGCGTGATTCCAAACGAACCGGCTGTCCCAAAAGAGAAGCCGAGCGCTGAATATCCGCTGTATTTAACGACGGGCAGGGTTATGTCTCATTACTTAACGGGTGTCCAAACGAGAAAAAGCGCGGCCCTGGCCGCAAGACATTTTGAATCGTTTGTAGAAATCCATCCAAAAACAGCCGCTGCCTATAATATTGATGACCGTGTTCTCGTGAAAGTAGAATCCCCCCGCGGAAGCATCACGGTTCGGAGCAAATGGTCGGAGCAAATAAGAAGAGATACAGTGTTTGTTCCCATCCACTGGGCTGACGCTCAAAACGTCAATGATTTAATTGGTGAAGCGTTAGATCCGGCCTGTAAAATGCCCGGTTTTAAGGTGTGCGCCGTCCGAATCAGTCCTGTTTAATTTTTCATAAATTTTTTAAAATTTTATGTATTTTTTGTTACATTTTATAACATGCATCTTAAATATCTTTTTTTGCTGTGCTACGCTAAAAAAAACATTGATAAGGAGCGGATCATCTGATGGGGAAAAAACAGCTAGTCCTTGTTGGGAATGGAATGGCCGGGGTAAGGGCAATTGAAGAAATACTGCGTGTTTCAAAAGACGAATTCCAGATCACGATATTTGGTTCAGAACCTCATCCCAACTATAACCGAATCCTTCTGTCAAAAGTGCTGCAAGGCGACACAAATATTAAAGACATTACCTTAAATGATTGGAACTGGTACGAAGAAAACAATATTCAATTGTATACAAACGAAACAGCGGTCAAAATAGATACAGTAAACAAAACTGTTATCACGGATAAAGACAGAATCCAGCCTTATGATGAATTGATTCTGGCTACAGGCTCAGTCCCTTTTATCCTCCCGATTCCGGGCGCAGACAAAAAAGGCGTTACGGCTTTCCGGGATATAAAAGATACAGATACGATGCTCGCTGCGTCAAAACAATATAAAAAAGCAGCCGTCATCGGCGGAGGACTCCTCGGTTTGGAAGCCGCCCGGGGATTGCTGAATCTCGGCATGGACGTGTCCGTCATCCACCTCGCTCCATTCCTGATGGAACGCCAGCTAGATGCAACGGCAGGACGCCTGCTGCAAAACGAATTAGAAAAACAAGGAATGACCTTTTTACTTGAAAAGCAAACCGAAGAGATTGCAGGCGATGGCCGTGTCGAAGGCGTCCGCTTCAAAGACGGAACAAGCATCGAAGCTGATTTAGTCGTCATGGCCGTCGGCATCCGCCCGAATACAGCGCTCGGAGCCGAAAGCGGCATTCCAGTCAACCGCGGAATCATTGTCAACGACTATATGCAAACTGAAATCCCGCACATTTACGCGGTCGGCGAATGCGCAGAGCACCGAGGAATCGCATACGGGCTCGTGGCGCCGCTCTATGAACAGGCAAAAGTGCTGGCAAAGCATATTTGCGGCATCGACACAAAGCCGTATGAAGGCTCCGTTCTCTCCACTCAACTGAAAGTATCAGGAGTCGAGGTCTTTTCTGCCGGTGACTTCAACGAATCAGACGAGAAAAAAGCGATTAAGGTCTTTGATGAGCAGGACGGCATTTATAAAAAAATCGTTCTGAGAGGCAATCAAATTGTCGGTGCTGTTTTATTCGGTGACAGCAGCGAGGGCAATCGCTTGTTTTCTATGATTCAAAAAGAAGCAGATATCTCTGAAACTTCTAAAATCTCTATTTTACAGCCGCTCAACAAAGAAGCTGGTACAAGTTTGACCGCTGCCATGAGCAATGATGAAATTATCTGCGGCTGCAACGGTGTGTCAAAAGGAGCAATTATTCAAGCCATCCAGGAGCAGGGCTGTTCGTCAACGGACGAGATCAAAGCGTGCACCGGCGCCTCCCGCTCATGCGGAGGCTGTAAGCCGCTCGTAGAAGATATCCTCCAGCATACGCTTGGATCAGACTTTGACGCGTCAGCGCAAAAAGAAGCGATTTGCGGCTGTACTTCATTGACGAGAGACGAAGTTGTAGAAGAAATCAAAGCCAAAGGGCTGTCACATACAAGAGAAGTGATGAACGTGCTCGGCTGGAAGACGCCAGAAGGCTGTTCCAAATGCCGGCCGGCACTGAACTACTACTTAGGCATGATCAATCCGGTTAAATATGAGGATGACAGAACATCCCGGTTTGTTAATGAACGAATGCACGCCAATATCCAAAAAGACGGAACCTACTCTGTCGTACCGCGGATGTACGGCGGTGTGACCAACTCTCAAGATCTCCGTAAGATCGCCGATGTCGTCGATAAATATGAGATCCCGCTTGTTAAAATGACAGGAGGCCAGAGAATTGACTTGATCGGCGTAAAAAAAGAAGACCTTCCAAAGGTATGGGCCGAGCTTGATATGCCGTCAGGCTACGCGTACGGAAAAACACTGCGCACGGTAAAAACCTGTGTAGGCGAACAATTCTGCCGCTTCGGCACTCAAGACTCTATGGCTTTAGGCATTGCTCTTGAGAAAAAATTCGAAGGACTCAATACGCCTCATAAAGTGAAAATGGCCGTTTCTGCCTGCCCGCGAAATTGTGCAGAGTCCGGCATTAAAGACCTTGGCGTTGTCGGCATCGACGGAGGCTGGGAGCTTTACGTCGGCGGAAATGGCGGAACCCATTTACGTGCCGGCGACTTGCTGATGAAGGTGAAAACTAATGAAGAAGTCTTAGAATACGCAGGCGCTTATCTTCAATACTACCGGGAAACCGCAAACTACTTAGAACGCACGTCCGCATGGCTGGAGCGCGTCGGTTTATCCCATGTCCAATCCGTATTAAACGACCCGGAAAAGCGGCAGGAACTGAACAACAGAATAAATGAAACATTGTCTGTCCACAAAGATCCGTGGAACTACTTCCTCAAGAATAAACAAGCCTCAAAAGATTTATTTGAAAATGTCGTGACCACTTCATAAGGACAGGAACAAACATTAGGAGGGAATGGACATGGTCAATAAAGACGTCACAAAGGTATGCGTAGGTAACATAAATGAATTACCTGAAAAATTAGGAAAAACAGTGTATATTG
Organism: Bacillus sp. ISL-51; assembly: GCF_018613535.1. Lineage (GTDB taxonomy): Bacteria > Bacillota > Bacilli > Bacillales > Bacillaceae > Bacillus. Next base: position 16,558 of record NZ_JAGGQB010000016.1, on the reverse strand, counting down.
AAGATAAAGAGCTTGCGGTTTTTAAGCTTTCTAATGGAAGCATCCGCGCTATCGAAAACCGCTGTCCCCATAAAGGGGGCGTCCTGGCAGAAGGTATCGTCAGCGGAGAATACGTCTTCTGCCCGATGCACGACTGGAAAATCTCCTTGGAAGACGGAATCGTTCAAGAACCGGATCATGGCTGTGTCAAAACATACGAAACGCTGATCGAAGGAGAATATGTTTATCTCATATATTGATCAAAAACCGGATCACTTTTTCAAGTGGTCCTTCATTTTTCAAAGTGACGGAAGGATGACGCGGTCATGAAAAACGGAATCGTATATTTTGTCGGTGCCGGGCCTGGAGATCCAGGACTGATCACCGTAAAAGGAAAACAGGCTCTGGAGAAAGCGGATGTCATTTTGTATGACCGGCTCGCAAACCCAAAGCTTCTCGAATACGCATCACCCGACTGCCGGTTCATTTATTGCGGAAAGCTGCCGGACCGCCATTTTATGAAACAAGCAGAGATTAATGCCCTGCTGATTGAAAAAGCGGTGGAAGGATTAACCGTTGTCCGTTTGAAGGGCGGGGATCCAAGTGTGTTCGGCAGAGTTGGCGAAGAAGCAGACGCTCTTCATCAGCACGGCATTCGCTATGAAATGGTGCCTGGCATCACTTCAGGAATCGCAGCGCCGCTATACGCGGGAACCCCCGTCACGCACAGGGATTTCGCTTCGTCCTTCGCCATGATTACCGCCCATGATAAATCATTAAAAGGCAAGCCGAATCTTGACTGGGAAGGGCTTGCCCGAAGCGTTCAAACGCTTGTATTTTACATGGGCATTAAAAACCTGTCATTTATTTGCCAGCAGCTTATCGCGTACGGAAAATCCCCTTCCATCCCTGTCATCGTGATTCAGTGGGGAACGTGGGGCCGGCAGCGGAGCGTGAAAGGAACACTTCAGGATATCCATCGAAAAGTGCAGAAACAGCAAATCACAAACCCTGCGATTATCGTCATTGGAGATATCGTCAACTTTCAAACACACAGCTGGTTTGAAAGCAAACCACTCACCGGCCGCCACATGATGGTTGTCACTCATGGCGAAGATGAAGACCCGCTGGCTGACAAGCTGCGCGATTCCGGTGCCGATGTCATCGAATGGCCGAAATGGCGGACCGAAATCTTGCCTGTCAATGAAGAGATCCTTCGAAAGATCGGCATCTTTGAAGACATTTTTTTCACATCGCGACGTGCGGTTTGTGAATTTTTCCAAGCCCTGGCTTCCAAGAAAATCGACATCCGCCAGCTGACAGCCCGACTGAGTGCGGCATCTGAACATGCAGAGACGGAGCTTAAAAAACGAGGCTTTCTCGTCTCAGCCATTCAGCCCGATTCAGAAAAACGTCTTGTTGTCGGGAGCCGCTATTCAGTGGAAAACATGCAGAAGTATGAGACCTGTTCGTTTTATATCACCCATGAAAACGTCATAGATGACCGGTTCACCCACATGATCCAGCGAACCATCAGTGAATCTCCGCTGCACATGATCATTTGCCCGAGCAAACCGTCCGTTCAGCAATTGATCAGCGCAGGCGAACAAATTGGCATTTCGCCGGAACCGACAGAAAGCCGCCCTCCTATCGTCTGCATAGGTGATGACTCAGCTGCCGGTGCTTATGGATTTACAGCGGTCCAAGAGCAGGATGAATTGTTTGCTTTCATTCAGAATCGACAGGCGGAAAAAAAGCTTCTTCACAGCTGATGGCAAGCAGCCCTTTCCCAAAGGGCTGTTTTATTTATGCACCAATTTTTTGTGATGGGTTGAATACATCGCCATATTCTCGGCCTTAGGGTCTAAATAAGTCTTCGCACTGTTGACCGCTGTCGGGCCTTCCGTAAAGCCGCCGGCGATCAATCTCAGCTTGCTTTCATAAAAAGCCGCGTCACCCGCCACAAACACACCCGGAAGATTCGTCCGCATATGTCTGTCAGCTTTCACCCTGCCTTCTTCAATCTCAAGGCCCCACTCCTTCATCGGGCCGAGATCAATTTTGAACCCGTGATTAATGATCAGCTCATCAACGTCTATTTCTTCCCTCTGGCCAGACGCAGTATGGCGAACGGTCACACTTTGGATGCGCTCCTCATCGCCGCTCAGGTGCTCCAGATGATAAGGCGTGAGGACCCGCACCGATGACTGCTTCATTTTCGTCACACTGCTTTCCATTCCGCCGAATTCCTCGCGCCGGTGAACGACAGTCACAGACGCCGCAATCGGTTCCAGTTCATTGGCCCAATCAACCGCAGTATCTCCGCCGCCTGATATCACAACCCGCTTGCCTTTAAATGCATCGGGCTTCTCCACTCCATAATGAAGATTTTTGCCCGCATACCGGGCCGCATCCTCACTGTCAAACTCATTGACTTCTAACGTTCCCATACCGACAGCTAAAATCACGGTTCGTGTATAATGCTTTTCTCCTTCAGAGCCTGTCAGCTTAATAGTTCCATCGTCCAGGCGTTCAAATCCGGTCACGCGCTGATTCAGCACGATGTCAGGATCAAACGTCACCGCCTGCTCCTTCAGCTGCTCGATCAGCTGCTTTCCCGCAATTCCCGGTATTCCGCCGATATCGCGAATGATTTTCTCAGGAAAGAATAAAGATACCTTCCCTCCGAGCCGCGGCAAAAATTCGATCACTTTTGTTTTCAGCTCCCGCATCCCGCAGTAAAAAGCCGTAAACAGACCGATCGGCCCCCCGCCTATAATCGTGACGTCATAAACCTCTTGATTCTCAGCCATCCGTACTGCCTCCCGTTCCCATCTATATAAAAACACTTTAATTGAGAATGAATATCAATACAAAGTATATCATATTTGAGAAGCCTGTGTTTATCATTTCTTCCCCTTGTGGTAAATGGTTGAAAACCCTATAATAGGCAGAAAAACAAATGGGAGAAACAGATGAATAGACGAGTCGAAACGATCACTCTCGAACGACATATACTAGAATGTTACAGGCAAGGGCGCCCCTATCTTGTCATGCATGGCGGTCATTCAAATTGTTACGAGGAATTCGGGTACAAGGCGCGGATTGAGCAAGGGTATTCCATCATCACGCCTTCAATGTCCGGTTACGGACAAACGTCAAAAGAGATTGGAAACAAGCAGTGCCTTTTTTCTGTTATTATAAGAGGCAGCTTAACATAAGCGGAGGTTTTATTGTGACAGCACAATCATCTTTTCTTCAGCTGAATTCTATTTTTATCAGCATTTTAATAGAAGCCATTCCGTTTATTCTGATTGGCGTCATTCTTTCCGGAATCATTCAAATGTTTGTTTCTGAAGAAATGATAGCGGGGATCATGCCGAAAAACCGCTTTCTCGCCGTTTTGTTCGGTGCGCTGGCCGGCATTTTATTTCCCGCCTGCGAGTGCGGCATTATCCCGATTACAAGGCGGCTTCTGTTAAAAGGGGTTCCCCTGCATGCGGGCGTTGCTTTCATGCTGACTGCACCTATTATTAATCCTATCGTTTTATTTTCTACTTATATTGCGTTCGGGAACAGATGGAGCGTTGTCTTGTACCGGGGCGGACTGGCGCTGGCCGTTTCGGTGATCATTGGGATTATATTATCCTACCAGTTTAAGGATAACCAGCTTTTACAGCCTGATGAACCGGGGCATCACCACCATCACCACACCCTGCTTCAAAAGCTGGGAGGGACCTTGCGTCACGCCATTGATGAATTTTTCTCCGTGGGGAAATATTTAATTATCGGCGCCTTTATCGCGGCTGCGATGCAGACGTATGTCAAAACATCCACTCTGCTTGCGATCGGGCAGAATGATGTATCCTCTTCCCTTGTGATGATGGGTCTGGCGTTTGTTTTGTCACTATGCTCAGAAGTCGATGCGTTTATCGCGTCTTCTTTCAGCAGCACATTTTCATTAGGATCGTTAATCGCCTTTCTCGTCTTCGGTGCGATGGTCGATATTAAAAACCTGTTGATGATGCTTGCGGCCTTCAAAAAACGATTTGTTTTCCTGCTGATTACATACATTGTCGTGATTGTCTTAGCGGGATCACTACTGGTAAAGGGGTGATTGGATGTTTCGTCTATTGGTGCTGATGGGATTTACGTTTTTCTTCTATCATCTGCATACCTCGGGAAATCTGACAAAATATATCAATATGAAATATTCCTATCTTTCCTTTATTGCGATCTTCCTGCTGGCCATTCTGACAGCCGTTCAAGCATATATATTTATCAAGTCGCCTGAAAAAGGCGGGCATCACCATGACCATGATTGCGGGTGCGGCCATGATCACGAGCATGACCATGAACAAAACAAACCATTTTATCAGCGTTATTTGATTTATGTTGTTTTTCTTTTTCCTTTGGTGTCAGGCATCTTCCTCCCGATTGCGACGCTTGACTCATCCATTGTCAAAACAAAAGGGTTCTCGTTTAAGGCGATGGAGAGCGGAGATCATTACTCCCAAACCCAGTATTTGCGGCCTGATGCCAGCCTTTATTATGCGCAAGACAGCTATGATCAACAGATGAAACAGCTGTATAGGAAATATTCCGGCAAAAAAGAGATTTCTCTAACCGATGATGATTTCCTAAAAGGAATGGAAACCATTTATAATTTTCCGGGTGAATTTCTCGGACGGACAATTGAATTTCATGGATTTGCTTACAAAGGAAACGCGATTAATAAAAAGCAGCTCTTCGTGTTGAGGTTTGGCATCATTCACTGTATCGCTGATTCCGGCGTTTACGGGATGCTTGTGGAGTTTCCGAAGAACATGAACATCAAGGATGATGAATGGATTCATATTAAGGGCACTTTGGCCTCAGAATATTACCAGCCATTCAAATCAACCCTGCCTGTTGTGAAAGTAACGGACTGGAACACTATTAAAAAACCTGATGATCCGTATGTTTACAGAGGATTTTAATTGAAGACGAAACCAGTACGAGTACTGGTTTCTTTTTATTGCTTTTTCATAAGCATGATATCAAGGTACAGCTGGCACCTTGTTCTGAAGTCGCTTAAATTAATCGATGTCATGTCAAGAATCTGTTTGATTCGGTAGTTCAGTGTATTTTGATGAATAAAAAGCTGTTCTGCGGCTGGTTTTGTTTTGCAGTTATTGAGGAGATAGATTTCCAATGTTTTCAGCAGTTCAGTACTGCTTTCTCTGTCCTTTGCTTTTAATAAAGCCAAATCAAGGTTTACATATTCAAGGGAGGCGTTTTTTTCTTCGATGCTTTCAAGATAGCGATAAATACCGAGTTTGCTGTATTCGTACGGGATATTTTCCTGGTTTCCGGTAATCTCAGCGGCTTTTATCACTTCAAGCGCTTCTATATAGCTTTTACCGAGCTTCAGGATGCTGTTGTACTCGTTGCCGATTCCGATATAGATGGGGGTGGGAATCTTCTGAAAATGAAAGTGAGTTAACAGCTTGTGAATGAATTCAGATGCTGCCGAGGCGTCGGAGCTTTTTTGTGAAAAGCTTGCAACGACAATGACAATATTTGATTCGATCGTTAATACGTGGCTGACTTTATCACGCAAATTCAAGTACGATCTGATATTTTCCTTTAAATCTTCGACTGCTTCCCCATCCCCATTGGCGGCATGCAGGACGACAATTGAAAAAACCGAAGGCAGCACGGTATTGATCATTTCAGCTTCCCGTCTGAGTTCCTTTTCAGAGGAGAATTGCTGAAAGATTGCCCGTTTTACCAGATCCTCTGCTTTTTCTTCCTTTTCCTGTTTCAGCCGTTTCGTTTTATAAATGATTTTTCCGACATGGAAAGAAGTCTCATATAAAAAGTCGAGCTCTTCATCAGTCAGATTGCGGTCAAGCTCCTGAATCCAGATGTAGCCCATGACTTCCCCTTTGTGCTTGGCGCTTACAACCACCCTCTGGTTTAACCCAATGCTTTCAATTTTATTGACGCGAAAAGGCTCAGGTTCTGTTTTCAGTTTTTCAATAATTCCGTCCTTCAGAAACCTCTCAAAAATCTGCACCGGACATTTTTTCGAAAAAATAGTTTGCTGGTTAGCGGAGTCAAAATGATTAATATAATAAGAATTATAGGCAAGCAAAAAGAAATCCGCACTTTCCAGAATTACCGGCTTCTGCAATTCATAACTGATGAAATCAATTAATTTATCAATGTCCGTAAATGAAAAAACTCTCTCTAAAAGCTCTTCCATGCTTATTTCTCCTATGCTTTTTCTTTAATCATACTCTGCGCGGCGACTTTTTGTATAGAAAAAAATTCATGTATTACCAAAACAAAAAAATCGGGCCGCCTCCATTGTGAAAAGAGGAAAAAGGGGCTGTCCCTTCTTCCTCTCGTTACTTACTTTTATTGTGAAAGTGTATCACGGTACTCATGAAACTGATCTGTGACATCTTTTGACGGAGCCTGTGTCAATAAGCTGACGACAAATACAGCGGCGAGACTTGCAGCAAAGCCCGGAATGATTTCATACAGAAAGTCCGAAAGACCGGCATTCGCCCAAATGATTACGGTAATCGCTCCCACAATCATGCCGGCGAGTGCCCCCCATTTAGTCATCCGTTTCCAAAATAAACTGAGCAGTACAACCGGCCCGAATGAAGCGCCGAAACCTGCCCAAGCATAGCTGACAAGCCCGAGTATCGTATTGTTTTTCTCCCAAGCGAGCACTAAGGCGATGATTGACACCGCAAGCACTCCCATACGCCCCAGAAATACCAGTTCCTTATCAGATGCTGAACGTCTGAACATCGATTTATACAAGTCCTCTACTAAAGAGCTGGATGTGACGAGCAGCTGGGATGAAATCGTACTCATAATAGCCGCTAAAATCGCGGAAATGAGAAATCCCGTAATGATTGGGTGGAACAAAATATTGCCGAGCTGAATAAAAATTGTTTCCGGGTCATCCAGCTTCATGCCGCGCTGGTGATAATACGCGAGTCCCGCAAGTCCTGTAAGCACCGCGCCGATTGCAGACAGAATCATCCATCCCATTCCGATTCGTCTGGCACGTTTGATTTCTTTAACAGACGTGATCGCCATAAATCGCACAATGATATGCGGCTGCCCAAAGTAGCCAAGTCCCCACGCAAATAAAGAAATAATGCCTAATACGCTTGTTCCTTTGAACATATTAAACAGCTCCGGATTAACTGAACGGATGTCAGTCGCGGTTTCTGCCGGACCGCCCGTGTGAAAAATTGTCACAATAGGTACGAGAATAAGTGCCGCAAACATAATAATGCCTTGGACAAAGTCCGTCCAGCTTACCGCCAGAAAGCCTCCAAACAAGGTGTACGCGACAACCACGCCCGTTACCACCCATAATCCCGTATGGTATTGCATCCCTAAAATGCTGTTAAATAGGACGCCTCCGGATACCATGCCGGATGACACATAAAATGTGAAAAAGATGAGAATCACAAGACCCGAAAACAGTCTGAGAAGCTTCGTATGATCCCCGAAACGATTCTCAAGGAATCCCGGAATTGTAATGGAATTTCCCGCTTTTTCGGTATACGTCCTTAACCGCGGAGCCACGTATAGCCAATTCGCCCAAGCGCCGAGCACAAGCCCGATTACAATCCAGGCGCCGCTTAAACCCGTGGTGAACATAGCTCCCGGCAGCCCCATTAAGAGCCATCCGCTCATATCCGCCGCTCCCGCGCTGAGCGCTGTGACGGCAGGTCCTAAAGAACGTCCTCCGAGCATGTAATCCGTCAGATTCGACGTCCGTTTATAGGCGTAATACCCGATAAACAGCATGCCCGCCATATAGATACAAATCGAAATGATCAACTGTGTGTTTGCTATGGCATTTCCTCCTCCGTTTTTGGTGTTTATGGATAAAATGGACACCCCCGCGAGGAGGATGCCCATTCAGTCCCGCTTAAAACATTTCGCTGATTGTTTTCGCCTGCATATGAAGGGCCAAGTAATCCGGTCCTCCTGCTTTTGAGTCCGTGCCGGACATTTTGAAGCCGCCAAACGGATGGTAGCCGACAATCGCTCCCGTACAGTTGCGGTTGAAGTACAGGTTGCCCACATGGAACTCCTGTTTCGCACGTTCAATATGCTTACGGTTGTTTGTGATCACCGCTCCTGTCAGACCGTATTCGGTATTGTTGGCTACCTCTAACGCCTCGTCAAAATCAGAGACTTTCGAGAAAGCGACGACAGGCCCGAAGATTTCTTCCTGCATTAATCTCGCTTTCGGATCAAGGTCAGCGAAGATTGTCGGCTTGATGAAGTAGCCTTTTGAATCATCGCCGGTTCCGCCGCTCACTAAACGGCCTTCCTCTTTACCGATTTCAATATAGCTCATAATTTTATCATAAGAGCCTTGATCAATAACAGGTCCCATATACACATCAGCTCTGTCAGGGCTTGCTGTTACCTTTGATTCCGTGATTTCAATCACGCGCTCTAAGACTTGATCATACACTTTTTCATGGACAACTGCACGTGAACCCGCAGAACATTTTTGGCCCGCAAATCCGAATGCTGATGTGAAGATTGATTGTGCAGCCAATTCAATATCCGCATCCTCGTCAACGACAACAGTGTCTTTACCGCCCATTTCAGCGATGACGCGCTTTAAATGCTGCTGTCCAGGCTGTACTTTCGCCGCGCGTTCGAAGATTCTTGTTCCGACTTCACGTGATCCCGTAAACGTGATGAGGCTTGTTTTCGGATGGTCGACGAGATAGTCGCCCACTTCGGCTCCGCTTCCCGGCACAAAGTTCACAACGCCTTTCGGAAGGCCGGATTCTTCGAGCACTTCTACGAATTTTGCGGCGATGACAGGCGTCGCACTCGCAGGCTTGAGAACGACCGTATTCCCTGTTACGATCGGTGCCACTGTCGTTCCCGCCATAATCGCAAATAGGAAGTTCCACGGCGGAATGACAACCGTTACGCCGGTCGGTGTGTAAACGTATTGGTTTTTCTCGCCTTCGCGGCTGTTGACCGGCTTGCCTTTTGCCAGTTCAACCATTTGGCGGGCGTAGTATTCCATAAAGTCGATGGCTTCCGCCGTATCAGCATCAGCTTCATTCCAAGGCTTTCCGGCCTCTTTCACAAGAAGGGCGGAGAATTCGTGTTTTCTGCGGCGGACTTTTGCGGCAGCGCGGAATAGAACGGCCGCTCTTTCTTCAGGAGAAGTATATCTCCATTCCTCAAACGCTTTTGCCGCAGCTTCGATCGCCTGCTCCGCATGCTCCTGAGACGCTTTGGACACTCTGCCGACGACTTCTTCTTTGTTTGCAGGGTTAATGGATACGATTTTTGCTTCCGTCTCGACTTTTTCTCCGTTGATCACGAGCGGATAATCTTTTCCTAAATATTCACTTACCGTTGCAAGCGCTTTCTTGAATTCTTCAACGTTGGATTGATCTTGGAAATTAGTGAATGGTTCGTGTTTGTAAGGTGTAGTCATTGTCATCTCTCCCTTTTTACTTCTTTGTCATGCCTTTAAAGGCGAATGCGATGTTTGAGGGGCGTTCTGCGAGTCGTCTCATAAAGTAACCGTACCAATCATCTCCGTAAGGCAGGTAAACTCTCATGTTGTAACCTTCCTCGACCAGGCTGAGCTGGGTTTGCGAGCGCATGCCGTACAGCATTTGAAACTCAAACCGATCGTTTGGAATGCCGTGCTCTTTGGCCAGCTGCTTTGTAAAATCAAGCATCTTGTCGTCATGCGTTGCAATGGCCGTATAGTGGCCCTTTAAAAGCTGTTTGCGGATGAGTTTTTTATAATTTTCGTCTACATCGCTTTTTTCAGGGTAGGCAACCTTCTCCGATTCTTTATAAGCCCCTTTGACAAGGCGCAGAAACGGATTCAGCGGATCGAGATCATCAAGATCCTTCTCCGTTCTGTATAAATAGGCCTGCACCACGGTGCTTACGTATTCATACCGGCTCCGGAAATCTTTAAAGATTTCCAGTGTTTTCTGGCATCTCGTTTCATCCTCCATGTCGATCGTCACCATGACTTTATATTGTTCTGCCGTCTGAAGGATTTTCGTCATATTTTCATAGACGAGATCGAGATCTATATCAAGACCTAAAGATGTCATTTTCAGTGACACTTGGGAATTCAGCTGCTCGTGAGCAATTAACGCGATTGTTTGCATGCACTCCTCGGTGCGTTCTCTCGCAACATCACTGCTGTTGACAAATTCCCCTAAGTGATCGACAGTAACAGACAGCCCTTTGCTGTTCAAATGTCGAATCGTCGGGACCGAACTGCGGAAATCCATTCCTCCGATGATTTTGCCGGCTGCCACACGGCTTCCCCAGTTTCTCGCCATCTTATTGAGAAAGTTGCTCTTAGATAAAAATAAGAAAAAATCTCTTGTAATCACTTCCAACCTTAACACCCCGCAATCTAAGAAGTATTTGTATGAGTATATTGTAAATGGACAAAGCCGCTGATCACAATATTCTCAAAATACAAAGATTCTGATTATTTTTGTGGTTTTCCCACAATCAGCTTCTTAGAAAGCAAGCGAAAGATGCCGAAAAAAGGCGGGCGGGAATGACAGCATTCGTCAATTCCCGTTTTCACCTCCAAGCCTCTTCAACGGCTTGCATAAGCAGTTGATTCAGTTCCTGCGTTATATCCGTTTTCGCGGTTTTTACCGTTTTGGCGTATTGGCTGAGACGCTCAATCTCCTCGTCAATAAACGCATGAATGACGGTATTTCTTTGTTCTGCCGCCAGTTCATCACCGCTTTTTTTCCGTATCAGCAGCGTATTGATTTCTGATATCAGCTTTTCGTCTGTCAGCAGCGCATCTGCCAAAACAGAAAACGCCATTGGCGGAACGGAGCCGAATTTTTCAATCCATCGGCAGGCGAGAATCGGGCGGAGAACATAAAAGTACTTTTTAATCTTCACTTCACTGCCCTGCAATTCATTCTTTACATTCCGTTTCGCCATATTGAGATAATGATAGACGCTTGCTTCAGGCGAAAACGCCCTGTTTTTCAGCTTCCGCAGCTGATCGGCAGCCGAATAGGCTTCGTAATAGACGATATCTGAGGAGAGCCATTCCAATAGAGGCGGGTTTGATTTTTTAAACAGCCGCAGCGCTTTTCTCAGCTCCCAGCCGCTGATGTCAAGCAGATCATGGATCGGCTCTTCGATGACATCCCTCTGCGTCTCAATGGAGAAATACCATTCTTTTTTCGGCACATAGAGAAACCGGACATCGTAGTCGCTGTCCCTTGATGAAAATCCCCACGCGCGGCTGCCTGATTCCACGGCGTACAGCACTTTGACTCCGTATTGTGTTTCAATGCGTTTTAATTCTTCAATGATCCTTTGTTTCATCTGTATCCGTCCCTTTCCGTGATCATTCCTTAAAAAAAGCCCAAATAAAACTTGGGCTTTAACCGGCTGTCAGCCTTTCAAATGCGCTTTGAAAAATGCGAGCTTTTCCGTGTGGAAGGAAGGAATGTATTCATGGCCGAAGTAGCGGTATACCTTCAGCTCTTTTTCCGTTTCTAAATGATTGTATGCGGCAAATACCGTCGACGGCGGCGTGACGCGGTCAATCAGGCCGATGGACATGAGAACGGGCGCCTTCACCCGGTCTGCGAGATTGATGATGTCAAAATAGGAAAGGGTATTCATTGCGGCTTTCTCTGTATCAGGGCTGCCGTTTTTTCTGAAAAAGGAATTAATTTCAAGATACGGCTGGTCAAGAGCCACATCAATCGCCCGCTCAAAATTGCTTAAGTAAGGATAGTCCGCAGCCAGCGCCTTCGGAATGTCTGATAATGCTGCTGCCGCTATTGAAAGTCCGCCTCCCTGGCTTCCTCCGGTTACTCCGATTCTCGTTTCATCCACTTCTTCAAAGCTGCTGATGACTTCAAGGGCGCGGACGGCATCTAAGTAAACACCGCGGTAATAGTATGTGTCTTTATTTAAAATCCCTTTCGTCATCCAGCCGGGTACGTGCCCGTGCGGTGAGATGCTTGTGTCTTCGCTGCTGTGCTGGCCGCGGACGAGCATGCCGAATGCGGCATATCCGTGAAGCGCCCAATTGGCGATATCATGAATGTCTCCGTCATAGCTGGCATTGTAGCCGTGATATTTAACGATTGCCGGATGCGGCCCTTTGCGGTCGGGAACGGCATACCAGCCTTCGATCACCGCGCTGCCGAAGCTTTGATATGTCAGGCGGTACACCTTGACGCCGTCGGCAGGATAGTTTGCAGGCGTTAATTCAGGATTCGCCTCTATCTTTGCAAGCTCTTCTAATGATGATGCCCAAAAATCCGTAAAGTCATCAGGAGCCGTTTTATTTGGTTTATAGGTTTGCAGTTGGTCGAGCGGCATATCGTATAATTGCATCCCAAGTAAACTCCTTTGTTTTGTAAGATTTAATTTCCTGACTCTATATTAGCACGGATCATCTCCGGTTTTCTAAAAATTTTTATAAATTTATTTCCGAAATCATTTTTTATCAAACGTTAGTTTAATCGCCTTCCTTCCCCCGTCCATAAAGGCCTGCGCCGTCATGCTGACATAACGGTCTTTGAGAAATGTAAAGACGAGCGTTCGCGACGATGCAGATTGAAGCGAGAGATACATCACATTCAGATCGGCTATGAAGAAGTGGATTTGCCGATTGATTTCACGAGGCGGGACACCGAAGGAGGAGGAAAAGCTGGTACGCACTCAACTTCTTGAAGCATCGGATCAATCCCGCGGCACGTTCAGCATCATCCTCTCCTCTGACAGGCAGCCTGTATCATTTTGGTCAAGGGATAAAACAATAAAAAAATGCCGTGCGCTCACAGCGCTACGGCTCTTTTTACATCGGCTGATACAGGTCCCAGCCGATTTTTAATGTTTCAACAATGTAATCGGCAATTTCTTCGGGTTCAAGATTATCAGTTGCCACTTTTGAATTATGTTTATCGTAGATGCTTTGGCGTTCGTTAAAGAGCTGTTCCATTTCATCCATGGAGCGGTTATGCAGGACGGGACGGCTTTCAATCAGCAGGGCAGCCCGCTGTTTCCAGTTCTCCCATGATAAATCAAGGTGGAGCACAACACAGTTTTCCAGGCAGCACTGCCTGATTTCCTCCTGTTTAAAGGAGCCCCCGCCAAGTGAAACGATTTTGAACTTCGTATTGTGGCAAATATCCAAAATGTATTCCTTCTCTGTTTGGCGGAAAAAAGCTTCGCCCTTTTTCTCAAACATTTCGGGAATCGTCATTTTATGATCCTTTTCAATCTGCAAATCAATATCAATAAAGTCTCTATATAATTTTTTAGCGACCAATTGGCCGATTGTTGTTTTTCCGACACCCATGAATCCGATTAATACGATATTTCTTTCTCTTACGGGAATGGCACGTTTTGCGTTCATCTTCGGCGAAATCCTCCTAAGGAATGAAAAAGTTATGTTTATTATATGATAATTCAATATTGAAATATATAGATAATGCAATGAAGAAAACTCATCCTTTTCCAAAAGGGATGAGTTTTTCTTTCTATCGCAGTGTAATGCGTTCAACCTTTCCGACAATGAAAATATAAGAAAATGCCCCGATAAAGGCCACGGCGCCGACAAAAAGAATCGCTCCGTTATATGAGCTTGTCGCAGCGACAATAAAACCGACAATGAGCGGCGTGATAATACCAGCCATATTGGCGAAAAAGTTAAATACGCCTCCTGCCAGCCCGATTGTTTCGCTTGGCGCCACCTCACTCAGCATCGTCCACGAAATATTGGACATCCCCTGTGCAAAAGAAGCAATGGATAATATCGTCAAAACGAGCGGAGCGGAATCCGTAAAATTCGCGAACACGATGGAACTCGTCAGCAAAAGACCGAGGATGACAGGCGTTTTCCGGGCGACATTTACTGAAATCCCGCGTTTGATCATTCCGTCAGACCAGAACCCTCCGAATAACACGCCGAAAAAGGCGGCGATATACGGAACGGATGCGGCAATACCGATTTTTAAGAAGGCCATGTGTTTCGCCTCCGCCAAGTAAGTCGGGAACCAAGTCAAAAAGAAGAACAGCGTGGAAGCCACGGCGAATTGGCCGATATACAGGCCGATAAGCTTACGGTACTTGAGAAGCTGAATGAAATCAGCCCGCGTAATCTTGCCGGATGACTTAGACACCTCTGTCAGCCCGCCGCCTTCTTTAATATAATCAAGCTCTTCCTGATTGACCTTTCGATATCGGTTCGGCTCCTGATACATCTTAAACCAGAAAACCGAGAAGACAAGCCCGAGCAGCCCCGCCGTAATAAACACGGCGCGCCAGTCAAATGCCGTTAAAATCCAGAATAAAACCGGCGTGGCAAACGCCAGGCCAACATATTCCCCGGCCGTATACACCCCTGTCGCAAAGGCGCGTTCCCGCCTTGGAAACCACGTCGTGACAATCCGATTGTTGGAAGGAAATGCCGGTGATTCTGCTAAACCGATGATCAGACGGCAGCCGAATAAAAATCCGAAGCTTGTCGCAAAGGCTTGAATTCCCGTAAAAACAGACCAGATCAATAAAGAAAATCCGTACGTCCGCTTCGAACCGAATTTATCCAAAAGCAAACCGCCGGGAATCTGCATCCCCGTATAAGTCCAGCTAAAGGCGGAGAACACGACGCCCAGCAGTGCAGGACTTATATTCAGCGAAGTCTGAATCGACGGGGCGACGATGGAAACACTGGCACGGTCTATATAATTAATCGCAGTGATAAAAAACAATAGAACCAGTATCACGTAACGAGCACGAGTCGGTTTATTCCGGACAGGGCTGAAGTCGGTAAGTTCCGTTTCATTTTTCAATAGTTTCTACCCCCTTACTCGAATGAAATTAATTGTACAACACTTCAGGCGATTATTTAATACTTTGACGCAAAAAAGCGTTAAACAACTTTGTCTGTGTTTTTATCAATTTTCATAAATTATACACGCCTCAATGCCGCAGCCAAACGAAGCCACTTCATCCTTAGGACACACAAGAAAATCGACTATACATTTTATTATGGCCGCCTCGACTGGGAGAAGGGATCCTTCCTATATCGGCTGACCGGAACACCCATGCTTATCGAGTGTAACCCTGAATGATTTCGTCTGGCGGACATGCGTTTACGTCTGTTTATCCATAATTTCACTAGGGAAATAGTTAACACACTACATTGAGTTAACGGGAGGATCACCGATGAAACTGAGCTTTTGCACGACAGGGTTTAAAAAACAGCATATTCTTGATGTCATCTCCTTCGCAAGAGAGCATTCATTTGACGGTATTGAATTGTGGTACGGGCATGCTGAGCAATATGTACAGCATATCGGACCCCTCGACAGGCTTCACGAGCAGCTGCAGGACAAAGGATTAGAGGTGCCGGCCGTCAGCTTGTACACTGACTTCGTCTCTTCGGATGAACGGCAGACTGAACAGGACGTCCAAAGAGCATTAAGCGCCGCGAGACAGCTGCACAGCCCCCTGATCAGAGTATTTGCGGGCAGCCTTCCTTCGCACCGGACGTCACCGGAAAAATGGCAGAGCGCCGTCGAGCAATTTCAGAAGGCTGCCCGGCTGGCGGATGATTATGAGATCAATATCGGGCTTGAGATTCATTACGATACGTACGCAGATACGCCGGAGACAGCACTAGCCTTTTTAAAGGATGTCGGGCATCCGCGGCTCCGCACCATTTTTGACGGCTCCAATCTCCACGTCAATCACATTGACCAAATGACGGCTTTAGAAAAGCTGTTTCATACCGTCAGCCATGTTCATTTAAAAAGCTATCACTGGAATTTTGACAACTGGTATGTAAGCAAGCCGACACCTGTCTGCCAGGGGGATTTAGATCAGGAACATTTCTTGAAAGAATTAAGGAACAGGCAATATGAAAGGTTTGTGTCGCTTGAATACTTCGGCGATCAGGCTGCGGCGCATATTAAGGAATCACTCCAAGAGCTTGAGCACTATTTTGACAGGTAAACAAAAAGCATCCCTTTCGGAAGGAATGGCCTATGTTAAGAAAACACACTTTTAATAAAAAACTTTTTCTAAAATAAAGGGATTTAATGGATTATAATCTAAATATTAGAAGTGTAACAAATTAATTGGAAAAAGGAGTGTTCGAAATGAAATTGAAAAAAGTACTAACCGGTTCTGCCTTGTCTCTTGGTTTACTTTTGTCTGCTGCTCCTGCCTTTGCCGCATCGCCAACAGAATCAGCTTCTGTTGAAAAAAGTACAATCTCATCCAAAGACGATGTCAGCATTAACGCCATTAAACTTGTTCAAAGCCCTAATGGCAATTTCGCTGCCTCTTTCGTGTTAGATGGAACAACATGGATTTTTAAAAGCAAATATTATGATAGCAGTAAAGGCTACTGGGTAGGGATCTATGAAAGTGTAGATAAGTAATTAAAAGAAATTAAACTCCTACAGGCTGCCCGGAAAAGCTCGCCCGGGTCTTGCAGAGGAAAATCAAAAACCTCCCTTTCAAAGGGACTGACCCCCTAGAA
>NZ_JAGGQB010000015.1 GCF_018613535.1 Bacillus sp. ISL-51 | reverse complement strand
GCTTACTCTTTTGCCCATAGAAAAACACCTCCAAGTTGTTTACAGGTATTCCATACCCGCTTTTTAACTTAAAGGTGTTTTTTATTTGTCTCATTCTAGGGGGTCAGTCCCTTCATTCGGCAGGCTTTTTATACGAAAAATCAGCTGTTAAGCTGTGTATGATCGCAATCCTTAAAGGGATGGCCTTCCTCATTTGTGCACCAGGATTGAGATAAGAAAGCTAAGAAGACCGCGGCCCACTGGTCTGAAAACTGGATTAAAATGCCGCCGTCGTGCCAGGTGCCGTTATCCTTTTTCCAGCGTGTATCTATCGCGTTTCCTTGGTTCATATGAATATTATGCATGCCGTTTGTCGGTTTGAACCCGAATATCTTATCAGCCGCCGGTTCAGGCCCGAATTTAGAGCCGTAAATATAGACGGCTGCTTTTTCTGCCTTGGCCTTTTGCATATAGGTTTCAATAAAATCATTTAAATCATTATCAGGCCCCGTAACTTCATGCGGGAGCGGCTCCATTTTCTGCGGATCAAACAGTCCGCCGCGCACATAATCCAGCGCCAGTTCACGATTGGTCTCATCAATCGCGGTATATCCATACGGCATGTTCGGAAGCAGGGTAATGGCACTCGCGTCAAAATGATCGCGTGCCGCATAGAGAACCTCTGATTCCTTTGAACTCGACATGACATTGATCGCACAGCGATAGCGCGTATCAGGCTCGCCAAGCACCTCGACTTGAAAATGCGGAGAATCATCATCTGTTTCCCTTCTCATATCTAAGACAGTGCCTTTCAATACACCATAATGCTGAACAGCCATATGAATCCTCCTTTTCTTTCGGGATATGAATCTATATTCGAGGCGGCGGGGCCGTTTTCCTTTTGATGAAAATAGAAAAAAGGACAGCCGGTTAATCGGCCATCCTTTTCATTTTTATTAAGCTCCTGTCACTGAACCTTGCAGCGCTTTCTCAGCAGGCACGTAATCGTAGCCTAAGTCTTTGGCAACCGCTTCATACGTCACATGACCGTTTGCCGTATTTAAGCCCGCTTTGAGCGCCGGGCTGTCTGCAATTGCAGCGGCCGCGCCTTTATTGGCGATTTCAAGGGCGTAAGGGACGGTTACATTTGTTAACGCAAGCGTCGATGTGCGCGGTACGGCTCCCGGCATATTGGCGACGGCGTAGTGAACGACACCGTGTTTTTCGTACGTTGGGTTATCGTGAGTTGTAATATGATCAACGGTTTCAACGATGCCGCCCTGATCGATGGCAACATCAACAATGACTGAACCCGGTTTCATTTGTTTTACCATTTCTTCTGTAACGAGAGTCGGTGCTTTGGCGCCCGGGATGAGCACGGCGCAAATCAGAAGGTCCGCTTCTGCCACAGAGTCTGCGATATTGACAGGATTTGAGATCAGTGTTTTAATCTGATGCCCGAAAATATCATCAAGCTGGCGCAGACGGTCTGCGTTCAAGTCGATCATTGTCACATCGGCACCAAGTCCGACAGCCATTTTCGCGGCGTTTGTTCCGACGCCTCCTCCTCCGATAATGGTGACTTTTCCGCGGGAAACACCCGGTACGCCCGCTAATAAAATGCCCTTTCCGCCTTTTGGTTTTTCAAGGAACTGGGCGCCGATTTGAGCAGCCATTCTGCCCGCCACCTCAGACATTGGCGTAAGCAGCGGCAATGAACGCCCGTCAGTTACTGTTTCGTATGCAATTGCTGTCACGCCTTTTTCTGTAAGCGCTTTAGCTAATTCCGGCTCTGCGGCTAAATGAAGGTATGTGAATAAGACCAGGCCTTGGCGGAAATACGCGTATTCCTCAGCCAGCGGCTCTTTCACCTTCATAACCATTTCTGCATCCCATACTTGCTTTCTGTCTTCAAGAATTTCCGCGCCTGCGGATACGTAATCTTCATTTGTAAAGCCGCTTCCAAGGCCTGCTCCGGATTCCACAAGAACCCGATGGCCGTGTCCGGCCAGCTGTGAAACGCCTCCAGGTGTTAATGCAACTCGGTTTTCATTGTTTTTGATTTCCTTTGGAACCCCTATAATCATGTCTGTTTCCCCCAATGTTTGTGTGATGCTTCAAGTGTAGCTTGATTTTTGTGAAAATTCTTTGTTTGAAACAGAAAATAAAAAAACACGGATTTGTGAAATTTCACGAATCCATGCTTCGAAGTTTGATATCAAGGTAAATCGTAAACTTTTCATTGATGTTTTTTAAATCAATTTCAGCGATTTGGCTGATCCGTTTCAGCCTGTAATTTAACGTATTGACATGAATGTTGAGCGCTTTAGCGGCGGTATTGACATTGCTGTCCGCATCAATAAAACGTTCAAGCGTCTTCACCATATCTGCCTGATGCTCTCTGTCATATTGCTCAAGCTTCGATAATGAATAATTCATATAACCGCTGTGCTTCCGCTTTTCATCCAGTACATCCAAGTATTGATATATACCGAGCTCCGAAAAGCTGAAAAGGTGTTTGGTTTCTCTCACAAACCGTTCTTTCGCTTTTAATACAGAAAGTGCTTCCTGATAAGAACGGTATACATATGAAAGGGATTCGTATATTCCGCCGAAAGCAATAGACACATCCTCAATTTTATAACGTTCCTTGAGCTGTTTTTGAATATGTAAGGCGAAATGCTTCAGGTTCTTAAAAGGCTGATCGGTTTTCGGCGCGGTTAACATGATTAATTCATTCGAATCCGCCGTCGCCAAAAGGACGTGAATCTGCTGGGTCGTTTCCTGTAAATATTGCAGCTGCTGCTCGGTTTTTTCGGTCAGCTCCTCATTCAAACGGATAATCATCACGCTGAACGCGGGCGGCAGCGCCATTCCGAGCTTATGAAACCCTTCGGCCATCTCGGTTTCTTGATAAATATGCCCGGTCAGCATCTTCCAAAAAAACTCCTGGCCGCGCTCTTCTATTTTTGTTTTGCGGATTTGCAGGTGCAAAAGCTTATTCCGCACTGCTTTGGCGGCGAGCTGAAGTGTCTGCAAATCATCTTCATTCAGTTTTTTTTTGACCTCCAGCGCCCAAATAAACCCGAGAACCTGACTGTTTTTCCAGATGGAAATGGCAACGCGGTTGCTTAGTCCGACCTCATCAATTTCTTTCACTTTGATCGGCTGATCTGTTTTTAAAAGAGCCGGGATCGTCCCGTCTTTCCACAATTTATTGATGACTTTTTCAGGAACCCTCCGCCCGATAATCGTCGACGTGCGGGCCGGGTCTGTACAATCGCTGTGCGTGCTGTAAGCGAGCAGCTTATGATTGACATCTTCTATTGTAATCGGGCATTGAAGAACTTCACTGATATGATCGGCTACATCCTCAAGCCTGTCGAAACTGTATTTAAATGGATCTGTCGGATTGGTCATGGATATCCCTACTTTTTCATAGCTTCATACCTTGATCTTACCATCTTACTTTTCAGACTGGAAGGCTGTCAGATTGGACACATTTGCACGAAAGTGAAATAGGACAATATGATCATTTGTTTAAATTAGGAAGAATAAGATAATCATACTATTCTATTTACAAAATGTGTAAAAATATTAAAAAGTCTTGTATATCATAAGACTCATTTTGTAAAATTAAAACAGTTTTGTTTGACTGTACCGAATTGTTGTTTTTATAATAATGACGTTCAAAAAATAAGTGAATTAGCCCATATTTAGGCTGATGACACAGGAGGTAATAAGGAATATGTCTGGATTAATTCGTGTCACACCCGAAGAGCTAAGAGCGATGGCTAAGCAATATGGCGTTGAAAGTCAGGAAGTCATGAATCAGGTTGATCGCTTGAACCGAATGATTTCTGATTTAAAAGGCATGTGGGACGGTGCTTCAAGTGAAGCATTTGCAGATCAATATGAGCAGCTGAAACCTTCATTTATTAAAATGTCTGAATTGCTTCAAGATGTGAATCATCAGCTCGATCAAACAGCAAATACGCTTGAGTCAACTGACCAAGATATCGCTAACCAAATTCGCGGATAATAAGATGAATGAAGAAATGGAGCGCCTGATTCAATCGAGAAGACGGCGCTCTTTCTATGTAAGGGTGATATGAATATGTATATCGATATTACAATAGATTTAACACAATATAACGGCAGTGTCTTCGATCTCAGATTGTCAGATTACCATCCTGTGAAAAAAGTCATCGATATTGCCCGGCAGGCTCAGAATGTATCCATTCCGCCGCGTGAAGGCTATTGGATCAGAGTGGTCAATAAAGAAACGGTTTTCTCCGGAGAACACAAATTATCTGACTGCGGCATTACGAATGGAGACCGTCTTGAAATTTTATGAAAGGACATGGTGGAATGGCAGATCATAAGCGATCCTACTTAGAAACCGAATTAGACGCCGCACGGGCAGAAACCGAATCAGGCTTCACTTTCACCTTCCAGCGGGAAAAAATTAAGCTCCTGGACGGCCTTGAGGCGAATGTTATCAAAGACGTTGATCCCTTTTTTCAAAAAGAGGTTCTTGTGTCAGAAGACGAAGTAACGATAATCGTCAGCCCCCCTTCCTCCTATCAGGCTTTCCGCTATATAAAAGGAAAAGATAAAAAAAGCAGATGGCAGTTTGCGTACCGCCTCGTCCAAGCCGTCAAGCAGCACAAACTAAAACGGCTCCATATCATCGCAGCGCCGGAAAATATCGTGTTTGATAAAGCGCTGACACCGCATTTTCTTTATTACGGCGTTAAGGAAAGCCTCCCGCCCTATGAAGAAGATGGGCAAAGGGTATGGAAAGAGCTTAAAGCGGCCGCAGCGCTGGCCGCTGACGGGGCGTACACCTTTGAAGAGTATCTGAAATACAATGAGACGCTTTCATTCTCTCCCGAGGCTAAAAGCATTTTAGAGGCAGAGTCGTTTGAAGAGCTGGAAGAAACGATCCAAAACACAATTGACCGGCTTGAAGCCAGGGATAAAACATACATAAAAATACCTAAAAAGAAATGGAAAATACAGAGATACGCCGGACTGGCGCTGGCTGTCTTGCTTGTGCCCGCTCTTTTGTATTCCATGTACATTCTGTTTTTCGCCCAGCCGAAACAAGAAGCGATCGTAGAAAGCAACCGGGCTTTTTTAAATCAGCAATACAGCAAAGTGATAGATACGCTGGCGAAATATGATGCGGAAAGCCTGCCTGAATCGGTGCAGTACGAGCTTGCTTCTTCGTATGTTGCGGTTGAAAAGCTTTCAGAAGAACAGCGGAAAAACATCGGAAATTTAGTCACGCTTCAATCAGATCCTAAACACTTCCTTTATTGGATTGATATCGGCAGAGGCGAAAATGAAGAAGCCATCAGCATCGGCCGCAAGCTGGAATACAACCCGTACATCTGGCTCGGACTCTCGAAATATAAACAGCAACTATTAGCGGATGACAGTATGAAGGACGATGAAAAGCAAAAAGAACTGGACTCCGTGCAAAGCGAGCTGACGAAAGCACAAAAAGAAATAGACGAGCAGAAAGCGGACGCCGATCATGATACAGCCGCCGAAGCAGCCGGACAAGATAACGGGGAAAAACAAGCCGAAGCAAAGGATAACAAAGAGAACGACAAGAAAGATGAGAAAAAAGATGAAAAAAAATAACAGAATACATCAAATGGCCGCAAGTAACGATCAGGCTGTCAGGAGGTTCGCCATATGAGTCTGTTATGGGTGTTTTATCAGAAACACGTTCAAAAAATCAACCTGTCTGAGCTCCCGGCATCCCAGCCGCTGACCATCGGAGCGGATATGAAGGATACGGTCACGATCGGCTCTCTTCCGTTCCGGCACGCCGCAGTCTCCCTTCGCCGCAAAGAAACGGACCTGTATGATGTTTTCCTGGGAAATAACTGTGCCGGCGCATTGACAATAGGAAATGACGTTTCCTTTCAGATTGAAGGAGAGGACATTAGGTTCCGGATCACTGAAGACCGGCAGGAAACGTCCGTTTATTTTATCGGTGGGAAGGATGAGATTGTCTTCTCTTCGGAGCTTCCGGAAGCGGATATTTTTAAAGAACCGTTCTCCGCTCAAGAAGGCACATTTTATTTGGAGAAAGCGGGAGAAAGCTGGTCTGTCATCCCCGGAAGTCAGGAAGTTTACGTGAATGGCGAGCGTGCCTCCGCCTCTCAAACACTTCAGACGGGAGACGAGCTGCTGTGGAATTTTCTGCGGGTGAGGCTGACGGAAGATGACCTATTAGAAATCATTCACCACGAACGGTTTCAAACAGGTTTAATCAAAACAAAAAAACCAAGCACCGAAATGAAAAAGAAATATCCGCAATACCGCAGAACGCCGCGGATGGTCTATGATCTGCCCGAAGACCGGGTCTCATTCAGCTTTCCTTCGCAAGAGAGCGATCAAAACAACAGAGGCCTCTGGCTCGTCATTCTGCCTCCGCTGGTTATGCTGATCGTCATGACGGTTGTCGCCATCATCCAGCCGAGAGGAATTTTCATCCTCATCTCCATGGCGATGTTTATCATGACGCTGATTACGTCCACCGTTCAATACTTTCGCGAAAAAAGCCAGCGGAAAAAACGCGAGGAAAAGCGGGAGCGCGTGTACAAGCTGTATTTAGATAACAAACGGAAAGAGCTGCAGGCGCTTTCTGAAAAGCAACTGCAAGTGCTCACGTTCCATTTTCCATCCTTTGAAAACATGAAATACTTAACCTCTGAAATCAGCGGGCGCATTTGGGAAAAATCGCTGGAAAGCAGGGATTTTCTCATGCTTCGGCTCGGAACGGGAACGGTTCCCGCAAGCTACGAGATTTCCATGAGCGGCGGCGATTTGGCAAACCGCGACATAGATGAACTGATGGAGCAGTCACAGCATATGCAGCGTGTGTACAAGGACATCCGCAACGCGCCCGTCACCGTTGATTTACAAGAAGGGGCGATGGGACTCATCGGAAAATCACAAATCGTGAAAAATGAGATTCACCAGCTGATCGGCCAGCTCGCTTTTTTCAACAGCTACCACGACCTGCGTTTTGTCTTCATCTTTCATGAAGACGAGTATAAGGAATGGGAGTGGATGAAGTGGCTGCCGCAATTTCAGCTGCCTCATATGTATGCGAAAGGGTTTATTTACAATGAACAGACCCGTGATCAATTGTTATCGTCTATTTACGAGCTGCTGAGAGAGCGGGATTTGGAAGAAGACAAAGAAAAACTCGTCTTCCAGCCGCATTTTATATTTGTCATCACAAACCAGCAGCTGATTTCAGAGCACGTCATTTTAGAATATATCGAAGGCCGCCATGAGCATCTCGGCATCTCAGCCATCATCGCCGCGGAAACGAAGGAAAGTCTGTCAGAAAACATTCACACCCTCGTCCGCTACATTAATGAAGATGAAGGAGATATTCTCATTCAAAAGAAAAAAGCGGTGCAGCTTCCGTTTAGGCTGGACAAGCATGAACGGCAAAACAATGAACGGTTTGCCCGAACACTGCGGACATTACAGCATCAAGTCGGGATGACAAACTCCATCCCTGAAACGGTCTCATTTTTAGAGCTGTTTCATGCAAAAGAAGTAAAAGAAATCGGCATCAGGCAGAAATGGCAGACGAGTGAATCAGCGAAATCGCTGTCCGTTCCGATCGGCTACAAAGGAAAAGATGACATCGTGTATTTAAACCTGCACGAAAAAGCCCACGGACCGCACGGATTGCTGGCGGGAACGACGGGTTCCGGGAAAAGTGAGTTTCTCCAAACGTACATCCTGTCACTGGCCGTTCATTTCCATCCGCATGAAGCTGCATTTTTACTGATTGACTATAAAGGCGGAGGAATGGCACAGCCGTTTCGTAAAATGCCTCATCTGCTCGGTACGATCACCAATATCGAAGGAAGCAAGAACTTCAGTATCCGGGCGCTTGCTTCAATTAAAAGCGAGCTGAAAAAACGGCAGCGCTTGTTTGACCAATATCGCGTGAATCACATCAACGACTATACAAAGCTGTATAAACAGGGAGAAGCGGAGATTCCTATGCCGCACCTGTTTTTAATTTCAGATGAATTTGCCGAGCTGAAAAGCGAAGAGCCCGACTTTATCAGAGAGCTTGTCAGCGCCGCGCGCATCGGGCGAAGCCTTGGCGTGCATTTAATACTTGCAACACAAAAACCTGGCGGCATCATTGATGACCAGATTTGGAGCAACTCGCGATTTAAAGTTGCGCTGAAGGTGCAGGATGCAAGCGACAGTAAAGAAATTTTGAAAAACAGCGATGCGGCGAATATTACCGTGACCGGACGCGGATATTTGCAGGTCGGCAATAACGAAGTGTACGAGCAGTTCCAGTCCGCATGGAGCGGTGCGCCTTATATGGAGGATGTGTACGGCACGGAGGATGACATCGCAATTGTTACCGATACGGGCTTGATTCCGCTCTCAGAAGTCGATACAGACGAACTGGCGAAAAAAGATGCGCCAGCTGAGATAGAAGCAGTGGTTGATGAAATAGAACGCATTCAAAAAGAAATGGGCATTGAAAGACTGCCGAGCCCGTGGCTTCCGCCGCTTGCTGAACGCATACCGCGCACTCTTTTTCCGGTGGAAGAAAAAGACCGTTTCTTCATTGCGTATATTGATGAGCCTGATCAGCAAAGACAGGCCCCGCTCGCTTATACGATGATGGATGACGGCAACATCGGTATTTTCGGCTCGTCCGGCTACGGGAAGTCAGTAGCTGCGATCACCTTCCTGATGAACTTTGCGGAAGGATACACGCCGGAGCAATTGCATATGTACATCTTTGACTTCGGAAACGGCACGCTTCTGCCATTGGCGAAGCTCCCGCATACTGCTGACTATTTCTTAATGGATCAAATGAGAAAGATCGAAAAATTCATGATCCGCATCAAGGAAGAAATCGAACACCGAAAACGGCTGTTCAGGGAAAAAGAAGTCAGCCATATCAAAATGTACAATTCGCTCAGCGAAGAAGAGCTTCCGTTTATTTTTATGGCAATTGATAACTTTGATATCGTAAAAGACGAAATGCATGAATTAGAATCGGAATTCATTCAGATTTCCCGCGACGGGCAAAGCTTAGGCATTTACTTCCTGCTCACCGCAACAAGGGTAAACGCCGTCCGCCAGTCGCTTTTAAACAACTTAAAAACAAAAGCTGTCCACTATTTAATGGACCAATCCGAAGGTTATTCCATTTACGGGCGTCCGCCATTCAGCCTCGAACCGATCCCTGGCCGCGTCATGATTCAAAAAGAAGAACTGTATTTCGCGCAAATGCTTCTTCCTGCTGATGCGGAAAATGATCTCGAGATGTTCCAAACGCTGAAAAGCGATGTTCAGGCGTTAGCAGAGCGCCATGCAGGAAAACCGGGGCCGGCGCCGATTCCGATGCTTCCGGATATGCTGTCGGCAAAAGAATTCTCGCTCCGTCTCGGTCCGGACAGGGAGCCGTTTCGAATTCCTCTCGGGCTTCATGAGGAAAAAGTCAGCCCTGTGTATTTTGATCTCGGGAAACATAAGCACTGTCTCATTTTAGGCCAGACACAGCGCGGCAAAACAAATGTCATGAAAGTGATGATTGAACACCTGCTGCGTGAAGAGACAGAACTGATTGGCCTGTTCGACTCCATTGACCGCGGGCTTTCACATTATGCGCGGGAAACAAACGTCAGCTATTTGGATACAAAAGAAGACGTGAAGGAGTGGATCGCAACGGCCGAATACATCTTCAAAGAGCGGGAAGCGCTGTACGCGCAGGCCGTTAAGCATGGCGATGTGCACAAGCTCAGCTTTTCTCCGGTCGTGTTGATGGCAGACGGCATTACGAGGTTCCAGCAGACGATCGATACCTCCATTCAGGACACGCTGGCGATGTTTATGAAATCGTACGCGCACGTAGGCTTCAGCTTCATCCCGGCAGGCAATCACAGCGAATTCTCAAAAGGCTATGACTCCTTAACGACGGAAATGAAGCAGATACGCCATGCGATGCTGCTTGTGAAAAAATCCGAACAAAATGTGATTCCGCTGCCTTATCAGCGGCAGGAACCGGACATTCAGCCGGGCTTCGGCTACTTGGTTGAAAACGGGAAGGAGCAAAAAATTCAAATTCCTTTATGTTCTGCGGAAAGGGAGGCTGTTAGATGACGGAACAACGAAAAAGCCTGATGAAATTAATAGCCGCGGTCATCATCATTTTGCTGCTGCCGGTGCTGTTTTTCCGGTTTATCGGCGATGACCCGACGAAACAAAAGATAAATGCCACACGCCAAATCGCGGTCGTAAATGAAGACACCGGGTTAAATGAGGAAACGGAAGCGGACGGCGAACAGCCGCAATCCGTCCATTTCGGCAAAGAAGTGGCAGCCGCTCTCGGTGACCGTCCGGATTATTCTTGGACGGTCGTCAACCGGAGCGCGGCGGAAAACGGTTTGGCGGCAAAGAAATACGACGCCATCGTCTATATTCCCTCTGATTTTTCAAAAGACATTTTGAGTTATGACAAGGAGCGTCCGCAAAAAGCCGCACTGACATTCAGCATTCAAAGCAACCTGAATGCCGTCAACAAAGAAAAAGTGCAGCGCGAGCTTGAGGACGCACAAAAATCAATGAATAAAAAAATGTCGGCCTTGTATTGGAATTTTGTCTCGCAAAAAGTGAACAATGTCAGAGGCGAATTTGACAAGATCGTCAATAAAGAATCAGAATTCCAAAACGTTATGTACAACTTTTATAAGCCAAGCTCCAATGACCTGGCAGGTGAAATCAAGCGGCAAAAAGACTTAATTGACGAATTGAAAGCATCAATGAATGAGGCGCAGGGCACGTCAAAAGAAAAATTGTCCGCAGCTGACGAAGCAAAAAACACACTTAAAGATTTTGCCGATACAGTTGAACGATACAAACAATATCAAGAAAACCAGAAAAAACTGCTGCTGGCAGCCCAGGAACAAAATCAGCAGCAAATCACAACCGGACTGAACGCCATTAAAGCGCAGCAGGCCGCCAACCAATTCAGCACTCTCATGAGCGGACTGGCCACAGGCATAAACCAGGCAAAAACACAGCTGGGCCAAACCGGCTCAGCGATTGCGGCCGCCCAACAGGTGAGAGAAGAGCAGGTGCCTCAGCAGGAATTCGGCATGGCAAACATTCAATCTAATTTATTGGACAACTATTTGACCCAATATAAAGCCCAATCAAGATTTGAAACGCTGAACAGCATTCAAACGATCATGAAAAGGGATCGCCAATATTTAAGCGTTCCGGAAGAGAATCCGGGAGATGACGGCTCAGATAAACCGAAAGAAGAAGAAAAACCGGAAGAAGAAAAACCCGGCGAGCTGAAAATTGATTTAGACGATCAGCGTGAAGAATTGAATAACATTGCCGCTGAAATCAATGATATTTCTGAAGGATTGAAAGAGACGGGGAAAGAACAACCGGAGCCGGGGGAACCAGGTAATACGAATGACGGTGAAAACACCGATCAGGATAACACTGGAAATCCCGATCAAAATGACGGAAATGCAACGGTGCCTGCTGAGGACGAAAAAACAGGCGGCACAAACAGCCAGGATTCAGGACAAGAAGACAAGCAATCATCTTCCGATAAAACAGATGACCATCAGACCAAAACCGTCCAAACCGCATCCGCCAAAACCCCTCTCAGCGTCATCCCGCTTGCTGATGAAAATGGAACGGATGATAACGGAACAGACGGAGACGGCGGTACAGACCTGTCAAAGGCAAAAGAAAGACTGAATCAAGCTGCCGAACGAATTCAGCAAATTGAAAAAGAACTCCAAGACAAACAGCAATCTCATAATGAAGAGCTGAAAAAACGTCTCGATGATCTTGATGATGAAATCACGAAGCTTAAAGAGCAAATTGATTCCTTAAAAGACCAAGCGGAAAAATTACAGCGTAAGCTTGAACAAGCACAAGAAAAAAGAAATCAAGACTTCGATACCGTCTATAGGATGATTCGAAGCGTTGAACAAAATATTCTGCATTACCCGTCACTGGACGATGGCCGCAAATCAGATTTGCAGCGAATATTTGCCGCCGACATCAATACGAAAAAGATATCAGATTTAATGAGCTACTATAATGATTTATCTTTGTACGAGGCGACGCTTTATCATTCTCTTGACGCAGGCTCACTGCCCGATGTGAAAAACAGGGTGCTGAGAGCCCAGCAAGGCGAAGTCCAATCCGTCCTCGCCATTAAACCGGAAGAAACGGCAAGCTGGGAAAATCTGAAAAACAACAAGATGCAAACCGATGAAGACATCAATCATTTCATCAGCGGCATGACCGAATTCACTGATAACTACAACAGCTATATCAGAGATGAACAATCGGGAGTGCTCAATGAGCTTGCAAAAATTTCAGAAAGCGCCGCCAATGCAGCAGATCAGCTCGCAAAAGGCGCCGTGCAGGAAGCGGCAGTATTTAACGAAAACGGTTTAACCGGTACGATGGCACTGAGCGCTCAGGATACCGTCGGCCGCGAAGTGCTGCAAATATCAGACACGATGGGTCATCTATCGGAACGCCAGTCAGGCATCATCAGCTACACCGACAACATGCAGCAAAGCGTAAATGATGTGCAGCATAAAGCCGATACCCTCAACAGTAATTGGGGTAAAAACGTGGATTCAACGAAACTGATCAGAAATGATGTCTACGGCATTTTAGGAAATGCGCTCGTTGACGGGCAGGAGAACGGATACGTTTACGATTATTTGGCCAATCCGCTTAAAATCAGCGGCGAGGTGCCGGAAGAACACACCCAAAACGTTCCGCCGGTTGTCATTTTGGTCATTGTCCTGATCAGCAGCCTTCTGATCGGTTATTTCAGCTCGTATTATCAAAATGCGCCGCTTCTGGTAAAAGGTGCGCTGTTTGGCATCTTAAATATCCTTGTCGGCCTGATGATCAGTTTGTTCGGTTTGAATATTTACTCGCTTCCGGACGATCAGACGATTAAATGGTCAGTCTTTACCATTCTGCTTTTGGCCGCAAGTTCAGCTTTTATCCGGGCAGCCTTTATCTTCGGATCGATCTCCGGATGGATCGCATCATCCGCGCTGATTCTGTTTTACGTGGCGCCGCTGATCGATCTGATTATGCCGAACTTCAGCTTTGACAGCCCTGTTTCTAAAATCTATATTGATATTCAATACGGAACGGGCCATCTGTTTACGATGGGAATCACCGTCTTGCTGATCATTACGCTGATCACAGCGGCGCTTCCGCTGATTCTTCGCCTGATTACGGAAAAAACGGAAGAAAGCGATCAATCTTATGAAGCGTAAAAAACAAATGGAAAAGGGGATCATGCTTTTTATGCTCTCCTTTTTCCTTTTCATACCCGCTGCTCTTGCTAAGACTGAGGAAAATACCGACGTCAAGCCGAATGAATATGAAAAGAAAGACATAGAGATTCGTACGAATTATTTGCACGATGATGCCTATTCCGAGGAAAAAACGGCGCTCCCAAAAGAACAAAGGGACATCACGTTTGAGAAACCGGCCGAAAATCAGGATAAAAAATTGATATCAAGCCTGTTCACATCATCAGACATCGAACCGAATACGATCACTGCGCAATCAAAGAAACTGGGAATTGCCTTTTCAGAGCCGGCAGTGCAGCATACCTCTGAAATTGAAAGAGAAGAAGAGAAGACATCCTTTTTGCTTCCCGTTATTTATTCTGTTTTGATCCTGCTCGGTATCGCCGCGATTGTCTATCTGATTCCGAAAGTTACGGTGCAGGAAAAGTCCAAACCGCAGACGGATCGCTTGTATTTCCGCAGGGGCAGAACGTAGAATAAGAAAAAAAGGAGGATTTTCATGCAGTTTTTTCTTATTACAGGCGCCTCAAAAGGCTTGGGCCGCGCACTTACGGAGCAGGCGCTCAAAGAAGGCCATGAAGTATCGGCGTTATCCAGAACGGTAAGCGGGGAGAAACGCGAAGGGCTGACAGAATACAGCGTTGATTTGACGAATCTGGCAGACACTGAGCGCCAAATGAAAGCGATACTCGATCAGGTTCAGCGGGAACGGTACACGGCCGTCACACTAATCAATAACGCCGGGATGGTAGCGCCGATCAAGCGGGCGAAAGAGGCTTCCATGGAAGAGTTGGAGCGCCACTACACCCTTAATCTGACGGCCCCCGTTTTGCTCAGCCAAATGTTTGCGAAGCGTTTTGAAGCATTCAGCGGAAAGAAAACGATCGTAAACATCACATCAGGTGCGGCGAAAAACCCTTACAAAGGATGGAGCGCGTATTGCAGCTCAAAAGCGGGGCTTGATATGTTTACGAGAACATTCGGGCTTGAACAAGAGGATGAAGAGCTTCCGGCACACATGATTTCATTCTCGCCGGGCGTTATGGATACAGACATGCAAGGCGTCATCCGTTCCTCATCGAAAGAAGATTTTCATGATATCGAACGGTTCCGCAATCTGAAAGAAACAAAAAGTCTGCGCAGCCCGGAATATATCGCCGGTGTCATTCACTCGCTGATTTCAGGTGAAGTGGAAAACGGCCGGATATATGACATAAAAGAATTTTTATAGAGCAGTTCAAACTGCTCTTTTTTTATTTGCCCAATCATTTTGCAATATTCATGCATATAATGACTGAAACCCTGTACAAGGGGTATAAAAAATAGAGGGGATGCGAACGGCTGATGTAACAGATGAATTGAGTTTCTTCTCAATTTATGTTAGGATTCTAAAAATATATATAAGGAGGGGTTTCCATGAGAAATGTTACGTTAATGGATGTCTTCACCCATCCAATCGCACAAAAATATTTACAGCGCTCCGGAGTCGCCCATGCGATAGCCTGCGCGTTTCATGCATATCGTCTGGCCGTAAAAGCAGGCGTCAGCCCGGATCTTGCGGCGAAAGCGGCTTTACTGCATGACGTCGGCCATTATGAATGGTACACAGACGGCAAATGGGATTATGAGAAGTACAGAAGAAACGATATCCATGCCATTAAAGGTGCGGAACGGGCGCATAAGCTGCTCATACGGCTCGGTGAAGAACCGAAAGCGGCGAAGGAAATTGCGCTGGCGATTCTGCTTCATACCGATTCCTATCTGCCTGAGGGCGAACTGGACAAGAATACGCTCCAGCAAATTGTGAAAAAAGCGGATGAACTGGATGAAGAACCGGGCGGCCGCCATCACTACCGCCAAATCGGCCATACGGCCGCGCTTAAACAAATCCAAAAGCTTGATCAGTTAATTGACCAAGCCCAATATCCCATAAGAAAGACAGTATAGGCCTCTCCTGCGGCCTTTTCCGCTTTTACATAACTCCGCAATTTTCCTATTACCTTTTTGCCCCTATAAGACGTACTGTGTCATATTCTTTGTCTGCTGCATATGCTGATGGAAAACATAGTAAAGGGGATCAGCGAAAATGGCCCATCAAGGAAGCCCGCAAATCGTATCGTTAGCAGACCCTTATGTTTACCAGACCATCCATAAGCTTATCGGCTCAAGGCTCATCATTCAAACCGTCAGACGTATCTTCAGGGGGCGGCTGATTGATGCCACGCCTGACCATATCGCCATCGAAGAAAACTGCGATCATGTGTTTTATATCAGAAACCGCCACATGGTTTCTGTCATGCCTGACTATACTGAACGGGTGTAATCAACCGAAATAGGCGCAAACCGGAGGCGGCCCTTCAATTCCCCGGTGCGTCTTCTTTTTTGAGATACATAGATGCGCGAGGCTTTTTTTTGGTACAATCACAGTACAAGTTCACTTGACAATAGGAGGAAAAAGCTTGTTGAAATCAAAGGTCCACTTTTGGACGCTGCAAATTTTGCTCGTTTTGCTCATTATTTATGTTTCAACGAAAGTATCGTTTATTTTTCAGCCGTTTTTCGGATTTATCACAACCCTGTTTTTCCCGATCCTGATCTCAGGAATTTTATTTTTCATCTTTAATCCCATTGTGCGTCTGCTTGAGAAAAAAATTCCCCGGACGCTGGCAATCCTGCTCATTTATTTGGTTTTTATCGGCCTGATTGCTTTTATGTTTGCTGCAATCGGCCCGATCGTCGCCTCGCAGGTCACCGGGCTGTTTAACAATTTTCCTGATTATATCAATCAAATTCAAGGCTTAACGAATGAGTTATCCCATTCTAAATGGTTTACGTGGATGATGACGCAGGATTTTGTCTCAATTGAAAAAATGCAGCAATCGCTGACGGGCTTTTTACAGAGCCTCCCGCAAAATATTACCGCAAGCCTTTCTGCGGTTTTCGGCGTCGTCACGAATATTACGCTTGTCGTGATTACCGTTCCGTTTATTCTGTTTTATATGCTGAAGGACGGGCAGCGTTTTCCGCGATTGGCGGTTAAAATATTGCCTTCTTCCTACCGGGCGGAAGGCTTGAAAATATTTAATGATTTATATGTCACATTGGCCGCTTACTTTCAAGGCCAGCTCTTAATCTGTCTCTTTGTCGGAACGGCTTGCTTTATCGGGTACTGGATCATCGGTCTGCCGTATGCGTTAATTCTCGGGATGGTGATTGCCGTCACCAATATCATCCCGTATCTCGGGCCGTTTCTGGGAGCGGCTCCGGCGGTGATTATCGCTTTTATGGATTCGCCGGCGAAGGCGCTGTTTGCGATTATCGTCGTCGTGGTCGTTCAGCAGCTTGATGGAAATCTGCTGTCTCCGCTTGTGATCGGGAAGCGGCTGAATACCCACCCGCTCACCATTATTCTGCTGCTTGTCGGAGCAGGCAGTTTCGGCGGCATTCTCGCCATGATTTTGGCCGTGCCGGTCTACGCCGTCTTAAAAGCCTTTGTTTTAAATATCGTCCGGCTCATCAGGCTGCGCCAGCGCTCTAAGCGTGAAGACAGCCGCAAGCCGAAATAAAAAACGGGCACACCTCCCGGCTCAGCGCATAAAATGCTGTAAATAAGGGCGGAGGTGTAGGGTATGCCTGCAATTGTGGGACCGATTTATATTATGAGTTTAAACGGAGACGCCGCGGCGAGCTTCGGGGATGTGTTTGCGATCTCCCCAAAAGCCGTGGACCACTCAGCCGCGGGAGCCGGGTGGTTTCATTCCGGCGACTTTGCCAAAGTCAATAATAAATTCAGCAAAACGCTCTTCGAAGATATTGATCTGTTCGACGAACCGAAATGGTTTAACGGGTGACAGCCTCCCTTTGGGAGGCTGTTGCTTTTTTGTAGTATAATAGAATCAGTCTTTTTAAAAGGAGAATTCTCATGAAAATCAGAAAAGCGAACATTACCGTGCCGGCCGGAATGATCGGCGATGTGTATCTGCATGAAAATAAAAAAGAGCAGCATACCCTCGTTGCCGTTCCTGAGCTGGAATGGAGCACAATCATTTCTTACGAGGAAGAGAAACATGCGCTCGTGCAAAGACTGCACCAATCGTTCAGCAAGCTGACAGAAGAAGAGCCTGCTTTGGAGCTTGCGCGCAAAATCACCCACTGGGTGACTGAAATGTAAAGAAAAACGGGTTTATCGCTGCCCGGCAGCGGCGATCATGATATAACATGCAGAGGAGGGACAGGCCGATGAGCGATAAAACGGTTGATCTTTATTTACAGCAGGGAATGTACGGTCCTCTTCAGACAAAACCGGATGAGCGCCATCTATTTTTAGGCTCGCTTCGCGAAAGAGTCATCATTGCCCTGACGAAGGGGCAGGTGCTGCAAAAGACACCGTATGAAGAAGTGAAGCGGGCGCTGAAGAGCCGCACAAAAGCGGTGCTTTATATAAACGGAAAGCTTCCTTATCATGCCTATTCGCCTTATATGAAGCTCGCGGCAGCAGCCGGCGTCAGAAGCTCCGTCATTTCGGATCTTCAATTTGAAACGCCGCTCGGCCTTGTGTTTGCCGCCGATGATGCCGTGAACTGTGACAGCATTTACGTTCAGGATGACATTTTTAAGCGCTCACTCCTGAAACCTTAAAGACAAACCGCGGTTTGTCTTTTTTACAATGCCAATTCACTTACAAGTGGAGATAGGATATAATGTTCACATATGAATGGCGGGGAGGCCGGCTATGAAAAAAGCATTTATCTGCATTGATTATACGAATGACTTTGCGGCAGAGAACGGAGCATTAACTTGCGGAGAGCCCGCAAGGCAAATTGAAGATACGATTGTCAAATTGACAGAAGCGTTTATTGAAAACGGTGATTACGTTGTCTTTGCAGTAGATTCACACGATGCAGACGATGTCTTTCATCCCGAAACACGACTGTTTCCTCCGCATAACATTAAAGGTACAAAGGGGAAAGAGCTGTACGGAAAGCTATTGCCCCTTTATCGGAAACATGAATACGCAAAGAACGTAAGCTATATGGAAAAAACGAGATATTCTGCTTTTGCGGGAACGGATTTAGAGCTGAAACTGCGGGAGCGGCAGATCACTGAACTGCATCTTGCCGGCCTGTGCACCGACATCTGTGTCTTGCATACGGCGGTTGACGCCTACAACAAAGGCTTTCAGATCGTCGTTCATAAGCACGCTGTGTCAAGTTTTAATCCGGATGGGCACGAGTGGGCCCTGTCCCATTTTAAGAACAGCATCGGAGCACAAGTGGCAGAGTAAGGAAGGGGAAAACAATTTTGGTGGAGCATGGTTTTAAAGACGACAGTTTGTCTTTACATACAGATCTTTATCAAATTAATATGGCCGAGACGTATTGGAGAGACGGCATTCATGAGAAAAAAGCGATTTTTGAGCTTTTTTTCAGAAAGCTTCCCTTTGAAAACGGCTATGCGGTATTTGCGGGCTTAGAAAAAGCAATCGAATACTTGGAGAACTTCAAATTTACCGACAGCGATCTTAATTATTTAAAAACGGAATTAAACTATCAGGATGATTTCATTGACTATTTGCGGGGGCTGTCTTTTACGGGCTCTTTATACAGCATGAAAGAGGGGGAACTCGTTTTTAACAACGAACCGATTATGCGCGTCGAAGCGCCCCTCATCGAAGCACAGCTGATTGAAACCGCTTTGCTCAACATTGTGAATTACCAAACATTAATCGCCACGAAAGCGGCCCGCATCAAAGGCGTGGTCGGCGACGAAGACGCGCTTGAATTCGGAACGCGGCGCGCCCATGAAATGGATGCGGCCATGTGGGGAGCGAGAGCGGCCCTGATCGGCGGCTTCAGCGCAACGAGTAATGTAAGAGCCGGTAAGCGCTTTAATATCCCGGTATCGGGCACACACGCACATGCCCTCGTGCAGGCGTACCGTGACGAATATACCGCTTTTAAAAAATACGCCGAGACGCATACAGACTGTGTGTTTTTAGTCGATACGTACGATACGATCCGTTCAGGCATGCCGAATGCGATTAAAGTCGCAAAGGAATTCGGCGACCGCATTAATTTTATCGGCATCCGCCTGGACAGCGGGGACTTAGCCTATCTTTCTAAAAAAGCGCGTGAAATGCTTGATGAAGCGGGATTCAAAGACGCAAAGGTGATTGCCTCAAGCGATCTTGATGAGCATACGATATTAAACCTTAAATCGCAAGGGGCGAGAATTGATACGTGGGGAATCGGAACAAAGCTGATTACCGCCTATGATCAGCCGGCTCTCGGCGCGGTTTACAAGCTCGTGGCAATTGAAGAAAACGGCAAATTGACGGATACCATTAAAATTTCATCAAACCCTGAAAAGGTGACAACTCCGGGCAGAAAGAAAGTATACCGGATTATCAACAAGCTGAATCATCACTCTGAAGGGGATTACATCGCTCTTTACGACGAGCAGGTCAATGACCAGAAACGCTTAAAAATGTTTCATCCCGTTCATACGTTCGTCAGCAAATTCGTGACCGACTTCTATGCGAAAGACCTGCATGAGCCGATTTTTGAAAATGGCGTTTTGTGCTACGATAATCCTGAAATTACGGATATCCAGCAATACGTGCAGGATAATCTCAAGCTTCTGTGGGAGGAATACAAACGGATCAGCAAGCCGGAAGAATATCCGGTTGATTTAAGTGAAGACTGCTGGAGCAATAAAATGCACCGGATTCATGAAATCAAAAGCCAGCTGAAACAGGAACTTGAATAGATGACAAAAAGGCCTTTCCGATTGGCGGGAAGGCTTTTAGTTTACAATAATATTTTTCACATTTAGACAAATTTCGTCAAATTTTTTGATATACTTAATCTCGAAGGCCGCACCTAAGGGGGTAAATTAATGAAGGTGTTTGTTGCGAGACAGCCTATTTTTAATAGAAACGAACAGGTTGTTGCTTATGAACTTCTTTACCGGGAGAGCGAAGAGAACCGTTATTCGGCCGCAGACGGAGATAAAGCGACAACGGATCTCATTATTAACAGCTTTATCAACATCGGAATTGAAAAGCTGACTGAGGGGAAACGCTGCTTTGTGAATTTTACAGAAAGCTTGATGTTTTCAGATCTCCCTACCTCCTTCGATCCTGACCAGCTGATTATCGAAATTCTTGAGGACATCCCGATCACTCCGGCTTTGATCTCAAGATGCAGACAGCTGAAAAGATTAGGATATACGTTAGCGCTTGACGATTTTTACACCATCAATCCGGCGAATGAAGAATTATTGGAACAGCTGATGAAATATATTGATATTTTAAAGATCGACTTTTTACAATCCTCACGCTTTGAACGCAAAAAAATTATCGAGAACTACAGCTGTAAAAGCCTGATTTATTTAGCGGAAAAAGTGGAGACGAGAAAAGAGTATAAACAGGCCGCCATGGACGGCTTCCACCTGTTTCAAGGATATTTTTTCAGTGAACCGCGTGTCATCAGCGGTAATGATCTGGCGTTTCATTTTCATTCTTATTACGAGCTGTTAAACGAATTAAACAAAGACCAGCCCAATATACAGCGCGTCACGGAATACATAGAACAGGATGTCACATTATCCTACCAGATTCTGCGTTTTTTAAACGGATCGCAAACACGGCTGAAAAAAAAGATAGACAGCATCCAGCAGGCCATCATGATGCTTGGGCTGAATGAGATTAAGCGCTGGATTTACATTCTTTCTTTCAGAGACTTAACGACAAAAAGCCATTCAAGCAAAAAAGAAATCATCAAGATCTCATTAATCAGGGCAAAGCTGTGTGAGCTGTTGGCGAAAAAAGCCGCAAGACCCCAGCCCTCCTCTTATATGCTGATCGGCATGTTTTCGCTGATTGATACACTCCTGCACAGAGAGCTGGAGGAGATTGTAAAAGAACTGCCTTTAATCGATGAAGTCGGACAGGCCCTGCTTGGCCATGAAAACGATTATTACAAGATGCTCGGACTCGTGAAAGCCATTGAATGCAACAATTGGGACTGTGATGAGTGGGGAAAAGAACTGGACAAAGAAGAAGCCTATGAATGTTATTTGCAGGCCATCGAGTGGTGCCGGCAGCTTATCGTGGAATAAGTGTTCATTATGACCATCTGAGCGCGATAATAAACCGGCTTTGCTCTCTGATCAGGCTGATGCGGATGCCGTCAGGATTGAACGTGACATCAAAGTCATTTTTAATGCCGGTCTGTTTAACCAGCCGTTTCACCATCGCAGCATCAGATGCTTGCGCTGCGGTGAGGATGCGGCGCGCAAGCTCTTTTGATGCTGACAGGCGCGTAAGCAGCAGTTGGGCATCACCAAGCATGCCCGCAGCATCCTTTGCGGACCCAGTCAAAGATTCTGCGTGAATCGGGGGAAAGGCCGCAGGAATGCGGAGCGGCGCGGGGAAAACAGGACAGCAAGGGTACACATAATGCATGCGGCAACCTCCTTCTAAAAAAACATTCGTTATACAAGAGTATAGGCGCCGCCATAACGAGATATGACATGCAAAAAGACCACAATGCGGGGTTGCGGTCTTTTCGGTGTTTGTCGGTCGTTATGCGCTGTTGTTCGCCAGTTTATTTTTGAAATTGCGGCACCAAGGACTATAGTCCTCGTCGGATTATCGGAAAATCATTAAAAAAACAACCGCCACACGATTTTCAGCCGCTTCATCCTAAACGTCTGCCAATCTTGTAGTTACATAGTCCTGTTCGCTAAATGGTCTGTTCGGGACTATGTGATTACCGGCATTTGCGGTGTCACGCAGATACTTTTACACATACTTTTCGGTGAAAAATCACGCAAAAACGTTTACACTATTAGTAACAGATCAAATACCTAGGACTCGTTCACCATACACAATTCATTGATCTTTCAAAAAAAGGAGTGTGGAAACGGTGGAAAAGAAATTAGAAGAAGTAAAGCAATTATTATTCCGACTTGAACATGATATCAGAGAAACAACCGACTCACTGCGAAACATTAACAAAAGCATTGATCAACTCGATAAATTCTCATATGCAATGAAAATTTCTTAAAAAGACTTGGAAACAAGTCTTTTTTTTGTGCATTTTTTATACATTTCATGGATAAAGTATTATACGATTGTTAAAAAAACAAAAACCTGCTGTCTTTCATCACCTGCATTTAGTAAAATAGAATGGGAGGGTGAAGACAATTATTGAGCAAATGTGTTTAGATGCCGACTTGATTAAAGGGAAGATGAAGGAGATTGTTGGGGAGAAAGTCGATAATCTACATTTAGAAGAGACTCTTTTGACCTTCATTAATGAAAAGAAGCACTTTTCATTCGGTATCCTTGCTTTCCAGCATTATGTTGCTTTTAAGGGTACACATTCCTCGGACATCACACTACTGGCCGCGGGAATTGAACTTTTAATTTTAGCTTTTGATATTTTTGACGATATTGAAGATGAAGATAACTTTAACAAGGCATGGATGCAAACTGACCATGCTATATCTCTGAATGCGGCTACTTCTCTGTATTCAATAAGCCTGCAAGCCATTTGTGAGCTTGAATCAACAATCGATTTTTCACGGCTTGCAATAAAATATGCCTTAAATGCAATGCAAGGTCAGCATAATGATCTAAGAAATTTCCCGGAGACTGAAGAAGAATGTCTACATATGATAAAACAGAAATCAGGATCGTTAACTGCAATGTCTGCTGTTTTAGGGGCGATGCTTGCAAGTGGTGAATTTAACGCAGCAATTGAGAATTATTCTTATAAAATTGGCGTTATTAAACAAATTGAAAATGACTATTATGGTTTATTTGATAAAAGCCGCAGTGATATAAAAAAGAAGAAAAGAACTTTGATTAACTTGTTTTTAAATCGTCAGTTTAATAGTGCCTCAAAAAAAGTTTTAAATATGATGAATTCTAAAAACGGCTATTACTCCCTCATATCGGACAGAAATTATTTTGAAGAATTGCTTTGTAAAGCAGGAGTTAGCCAGTATGTTTTAATGTTAATTAAAATGTATGAAAATGAAATTAATGACGAAATAGAAAAGTTGAACATAAGAATTAAACTATGGTGAGAAGTAGGGGGAGTAATATGAAGAAACAAGACATTGTGAATTATCTTATGGAAAATCCAAGAGTGATCCATCAATTAGAAGAGGGGGAAGTTTGCTTGATCGGAATTCCACATTCACTTATTCCTGCAATTATAGAAATATTCAGTAACAGCACTTATAAGAAAAAACCTGAATTTACATTTTGGGATCAATAATTTTTAAGAGAGTTGTGATCCATTGAGGTATTTTATTAAGCACCTTTCAATCGCACTGTTGATATTTAGTTTTTTCTATATTGCACATATTATATACTTTACCCAGAATGGAATTTTAGTCGGAACCTATGTTGTTGAAACATCAAAACATGAGTTTGAAGTTGTTAAAATTACAAAATCCTCTTATGGAAGATACTTAAATTTAAAAGTAGGGGACAAAATTCTAGAGATAAATGGGCACATGCCTTCTTCTCAAAATATCAAAAATGGTTATTTAGCAAAGGCTAATAACTTAAAGGTTGAGAGAGATAATTACGAAATTCAATTGCTTGGTTCAGAGGATTTGTCTTTAAACAGTTCAGTTAGTTTCTTTATTTATATTGTCCCTTGTATATTATTTGCACTAAGCTTATTATGTATTTTCTATATACAAAGTCAACCGTATAAAAAATACAGTTTCTGCTTATATTTTAATCTGCTTCTTAATTTTTATATCGATAGCTTATTTAAGTGCAGGCGGTGTAACAAGAGGATATGAGATAAATAGGTATGTTAATCTTTTCACTTTTTTAAATGTGCCTGTATTATACTTGCATTTTTTATATCAATATTTTAAAGAATTAAAAATAAAATTTTCTTCAAAGAGTATTGTATATATTCTTTATTGTTTACCTGTCCTTAATATTATTGTAGAATCTTTTAGATATCGATATGATTTATACTTTGTTAGGGATATGAATTTATTAACATTTTTTATAGAAATAATAATAGTGTATATGTACATTGTTTATTATGGCATTATTTATAGAAAAAGAGATCATGCTTATCTATTAAAAGTGTTACTAATATCTAACACAATAGCTTTTTTACCATTTACTGTTCTTTATCTTCTTTCCGAAATTATTTTAGGACAGTATATTTATTCAGCTATAGTTACGGCTCCATTTCTGCTTATTATTCCATTGGCATTAGTTTATCAATTTGTTGTCAACAAGATATATGATATAGATTTTTTATTGGGAAGAATTAGATACTATAGCTTTTTATCCATTGTTCCAACAATAGGTGTTGTATGGTTGTCTATCTTATATGAAAGTAAAGGTAATCACTTTAACACCATTCAAATCACTTTATACGTGTTTTTGATTTTTTTGGCAGTCTTTTATACTAAAGAGGTATTAGACTATAAATTCCGCCTGAAACGGTTTTCAGAAAAATACAATTACCAAGACAGCATCTATAAATATACACAGCTTCTTAAAAGTGTGTCAGCTTTAAACCAAGTTTTTATGAATCTTAAAAAGACGATATTAGATGTGTTGCCTGTCAGTAAGGCATATATCTTTGAAATCAGTTCTGGCGGAGACATTATATACTTTGATAAACAGAATACTGAACCGAATTGGCAGCCTTATAAGAAAGAATTTGAAAAGGTTACTTCAGAAATCGGTAAGATTATTGAAGTGAACCAAGGGTTTCTGATGAAGATTGGGGAAAGAGGCGCAAATTCATATGTCATGCTTTGTTTGTCCAGTATTAATACCCCAAGACTGACAAGGGACGAAATCTCTTGGTTAAAGACATTGTCTTTTTATACAAGTGTCTCGATG
Source organism: Bacillus sp. ISL-51 (assembly GCF_018613535.1). Taxonomy (GTDB): domain Bacteria; phylum Bacillota; class Bacilli; order Bacillales; family Bacillaceae; genus Bacillus. The sequence goes on along the minus strand of NZ_JAGGQB010000015.1, from coordinate 66,321 downwards.
GAAAACATCTTGCAAATCGAAGAACTTATGAACCATTTACAAGACCTAAAACAAGAAGGCTCAAACCCGGTCTGGCTCAAAAAGCTGATGTTCACGATCGAAGAAAAACAGCGTTCTGATCTGGCTCGTGATCTGCATGATTCGGTGCTGCAGGATTTGATTTCTTTGAAGAGGCAGTGCGAGCTGTTTCTGGCTGATTTTAAGAAAGAGGAGCCTTGCCAGAACGAGGTGAAGGACAAGCTTCATCAGATGAATGAACAGATGTCCGATGTGATCCTGATGACGCGGGAGACGTGCCATGAGCTTCGGCCTCAGCTGCTGTATGATTTGGGGCTTGTCAAGGCGGTTTCGAAGCTCGCCGCGCAGCAGCAAGAGCGGGCGCCGTTTCATATCCGCTTGAATACCGGGCGGTTTACGGCAGCGCTGGATTTGGATTCGCAGCTGAATTTGTATCGTATCATTCAAGAGTTTCTTTCCAATGCCTTGAAGCATTCTCAGGCGAATGAAGTGCTGATTATGCTGATCAGCATCCAAAATAAGGTCATTTTGCATTATGAAGATGACGGGGTCGGATACAACCAGGAAGAAGGCGGTGACCAATCGATGAGTATGGGGCTTTCGGGCATTAGGGAACGCGTCCGGGCGCTGGATGGCCGCATAAAAATCGAGACGAGCGAAGGAAACGGATTTAAAGCGGATATTGAAATGGAATTGTAACCAATTTATCACTAAATCGACTTGGCAGAAGCCAAGTCTTTTTTATAAAATGGAAATGAATGAGTAAAAGGGAGGAAAACATGAAAAAGATACTAGTGATTGATGATCATCCGGCTGTCATGGAGGGCACTAAGACGATTCTTGAAACGGACACGAATCTTTCTGTTGATTGCCTCAGTCCCGATGTCAGTGAACAATTTGTTCTTCAACATGATTTTTCAGCTTATGATCTCATATTGATGGATTTAAATTTAGGTGATGACATCAGCGGGATAGAGCTTTCCAAGAAAATCTTAAAAGAGAATCCTCTCTGTAAAATTATTGTCTACACAGGGTATGAAGTTGAAGATTATTTTGAAGAATCAATCCGCGCCGGTCTGCATGGCGCCATCAGCAAAACAGAATCCAAAGAAAAAATCATGCAATACATATACCACGTGCTCAACGGACAAATTTTAGTCGATTTTTCATATTTCAAACAGCTGATGTCACAGCAAAAAACGAAAACGTCTTCTTCCCCTCAAAGTGAGCAGGACCGCTTAACGCCGAGAGAACGCCATATTCTGCAAGAGGTCGAAAAGGGTTTAACCAATCAGGAAATTGCCGATGCGCTTCATTTGAGCAAACGGTCAATTGAATACAGCCTGACTTCTATTTTTAATAAATTAAACGTCGGCTCACGTACGGAAGCGGTGCTGATCGCCAAATCTGATAATGTATTATAAACGTTGAAGGGAGAAAGACAAATGAACTTAAAAAATACATTGCTTGAAGCGCTCGGTATTGAGATTACCGAAAACACGGCGGAGAGATGCGTGGCGATTATGCCGGTGGATAAGAGGACGGTGCAGCCTTTCGGTTACCTGCACGGAGGAGCTTCGGCCGCGTTGGCGGAGACTGCGGCAAGCATCGGCGCGCAGCATTTTATCGACCAATCGTCTCAGGCGTGCGTCGGGCTTGAGATTAACGCCAACCATCTAAAATCCGTAAAAGAAGGCGGCACGGTCACAGCAATCGCGGAACCGTTTCATACCGGCAGAGCAACAATTGTTTACGAGATTAAGATTTATGATGAAAAAGAAAGGCTGATCTGTGTTTCCCGCTGTACGCTGGCTGTCATAACGAAATAAGAAAACAGCCGGAATCCTATTGCGTCCGGCTGTTTGTTTTTACAAATATGAATCGTCTTTTCGTTTAATCACAAAGTTTCTGATCCCTTTATAATCGTCCTGAACGCTTCTTTTATCAAGCGAAACCCCCGAATTATACGCAGCCCTGCAAATGAGATGAGCCCCGACCGGAGCCGTCAGCAGGATAAAGATGATCCCGAGCAGAATTTTTGCGGATATTTCTCCGGTCAGCATCCACAGGTAACATAAGACGCCGAGCAATATCATATTGACGCCGAGAGTTGAGCCTTTTGAAGACGCGTGGGCGCGTGTAAACACATCAGGAAGCCGAAGCGTGCCGAAAGAGGCGACAAGACAGATCAGCGATCCCATCAGGATAAAGACGGCGACCGCCCATTTAACGATCTCGATCATTTTCGATAATCTCTCCTTTCTCTAAAAATTTAGCAAAAGCAATTGTCCCGATAAACGATAAAATGCCGAGCAGCAGGATAATGTCCAAAAAAGCCGTCGTTTTCAATAAGATGGACACGAGCGCTGTCATGGCAATCAGATTAATGCCGATCGCATCAAGAGCGACGACCCGATCCGGTACTGTCGGTCCTTTAATGACACGAATGACATACAGCAAGGTCGAAACCGCCATAATGCCGAGCGATAATTGAAGAATGAACGTAAACATCAGCGGCTCACCTCCTGAATGGCTTTTTCAAAAGAGACACGGATGTCATGAATCGCTTTTTCCGCATCGTCAATGTCCATTGCGTGTATATAAAGAATCGACCGGTCATCAGAAATGTCCATGACAAGCGTCCCGGGCGTTAAGGTAATTAACAGCGAGAGCAGGGTAATCTCCCAGTCCGCCGTCAACTCCGTCTTAAACGCAAAGATTCCCGGACGTATATTCAGTTTCGGCGACATAATCGTTTGCAGCACACTGACATTGGCTAAATATAATTCCTTCATAAAGATAAAAAACAGTTTGATGATATTCCATATTTTCCAAACATAAAACGGGCGCGAGAAGAAACGCCTGAAAAAAAAGAGCGCCGCCAATCCCGCAATAAACCCCGTGATGAATCCTGCGGCACTGAGGCTGTTTGTGAGAAACATCCAGCAAACAGCGAGAAGAACATTTAATAATAGTTGAAAAGCCATGCCATCTACTCCTTCAAAACAGCTTCAATGTATTTTTCCGGATTCAGCAGAGTCTCAGCCGCCTGATTGACATACGGTGACACCCATTCGGATCCGAGGCCGAACAAAAGCGACAGGAGGAGGAAAACAGCTGCCGGATAAAGGAGCCCTTTTGCTGAACGTTTGCCCCCGGCAGGTGTTTCCTTTTCTTCCCCCCAAAAAGCCGTAATAAAAATCTTCAGCACTGAATACAGAACAAGCAGGCTTGACAGCAGAATCAATACGGAAAACAGCATTTCCCCACGGTCAAAACCGCCTTCTGCAATCTTTAGCTTGCCCACAAATCCGCTGAACGGCGGAATGCCGGCCAGAGAGATGCCGGAGATAAAAAACATCCAGCCTAAAACCGGGTAGCGGGTGATCAGACCGCCCATTTTATGCAGGCTGGCCGTGCCCGTCAAAGCGATGAGCGTTCCTGCAAGCATAAACAAAGCCCCTTTAATCAGCATATCGTGAATCAGATAATAAATCGCTCCTTGAATGGAGGCGGGAGTGTTCATTGCGATTCCGAATAAGATGACGCCGACGGCTGTAATAATATTGTAGATGACGATTTTCATGACATCGGCATAGGCGATGGACCCGATCACGCCGAATAAAACCGTCAGCATCGCAAGCCACATCATCAGCTGATGGGTAAAGCCTATATCGTGAATAAAGATCAGCGTAAATACCCTTAAGATTGCATACAGCCCGACTTTCGTCAAAAGAGACCCGAACAAGGCTGAAATCGCCGTCGGCGGCGCGTAATAAGAACCCGGCATCCAGAAGTACAGAGGGAAGATCCCGCCCTTTAAACCGAATACGACGAGAAACAGCACGCCGATGACCGTGATCAGCCCCGTCTGGCCTGACTCGCTTATTCTTAAGCTTAAGTCGGCCATATTCAGCGTTCCCGTCACGGCATATAAGTAACCGACGCCGATGACAAAAAACGCGGATGACACAATGTTAAACACAATATATTTCAATGATTCTCTTAATTGAATCTTCGCCCCGCCCAGAACGATCAGCATGTAGGACGCGATAAGCAAAAGCTCAAAAAAGACGTACATATTAAACAAATCACCCGTTAAAAACGCACCGCTCACGCCGGCGAGAAGAAATTGCACGGCTGAATAATAGAATGCGCGCTCCCGTTTTTCCCCGATGGAGCGGAAGGAATAGAGGATAACGAGCAATCCGATGACAGCGGTTGTCAGAACTAGCAGGCTTGCCAGCTGGTCTGCAGCCAGCACAATGCCGTACGGCGCTTTCCAGCCGCCAAGCGTCAAGGTCTGAACCCCGCCTGTAAAGACGGTTTGAACGAGGAGTGCGCTGATCACGATGGAAGCAGCAGAGACGGCGGTGCTGAATATCCGCATCAGCATGACGTTCCTGTTCATAAATATTAAGAGAACTGCGGCCAGAAGCGGCAGCAGGATAGGCAGTACCACAAAATTATTCATGTTGATCATTTCCCCTCATTTGATCCATATCATCCGACTTCAATTCCTGGTAGGCGCGAAACGCCATTACGAGCAGGAAGGAAGTGACGCCGAATGAAATGACGATCGCCGTCAGTATCAGAGCTTGCGGCAGCGGATCGACAAAAGACGTGCTTTTCCCGCCTAAAATAGGAGGGGCGCCTTTTTTCAGGCCGCCCATCGTCAAAAGCAGCAAATGCACGCCGTGGCTTAAAAGAGCGGTTCCGATAATGACGCGCAAAAGACTTTTAGAAAGCAGCAAATAGGTTGCCGCCATAAACAAAATACCTGCGATGACAGACATTAAGATTTCCATTATTCTTCCTCTCCAATCGTTTGAATAATGGTCATCGTAACGCCGACGACAACGAGATACACGCCTAAATCAAACAAAGTGGCCGTCGCCAGCTCCGTTTTTCCAAGCAGGGGGAGCTGAAAGTGGCCGAATGTATGGCTCAGAAAGGGCGCTCCGAAAAGGAACGATCCGGCTCCTGTTGCAATCGCGATCAAGAGACCCGCGCCCGCTACATATATAAAATTAACAGGTAAAATGGATTGAACCGTCTTTAAATCAAAAGCTAAAAGCAAAAGCACGATGGCAGAAGACGTAATCAATCCGCCGACAAATCCTCCGCCGGGTGCGTTATGCCCGGATAAAAATAAATAGAAAGAGAAAAGCAGAATGATAAAGGATACCAGCTTGGTTACTGTCTGCATGATGATGTCATTCGTTTTATGCTCTCTCAACGCTCTTCTCCCTCCTCTTTAACTTTCGTTCTGATCATACTGTAAATCCCGAGAGCGGCAATCGTCAGCACCGTAATTTCAAACATCGTATCAAAGCCCCTGAAATCCACCAGGATGACATTGACAATGTTATTGCCTCCGCTCAGCTTGTGGCTGTACGCGGTAAAAAAGGAAGCGATGCTGTCCTTTGTTTTTTCGCTTGAAGACGCGATTCCGAGCAGTGTAACAATAATGCCCACACCGAGCGAAATCACGAAATTCGTCATTCGGAATGTTCTTGTCTTCTTTTTCCGCTTCATCTTCGGCAGGTGATAGAAACAAAGAAGAAACAGAGCGACGGATATCGTCTCAATGACAAGCTGCGTCAGCGCCAGATCGGGCGCTCTGAAGATGACGAAAAACAGTGCCAGCGTATAGCCGACGACACCGAGTGAGATAATCGCCGTCAGCCGTGACTTGGCGAAGACGGTTGCCGCAGTCGCGCTCACCATGACGAGTGATAAGACGACTTCATACGGACCGATCTCCGCCATGTCTTTCGTTGTAAATGAAAATCCGCCTTTCAGCGCAAGCGCTGATCCGATGAGTATAATAAAAGCGGCAAAGATATACAGCAGATAATCTCTTAAAAAACCGGTCATATAAGATGACGTCAGCTGATAAGACCTTTTTTCCATGCTGCCCGTTATGCTGTCGTAAAGGCGGTTCAGCGTCAGTTTTTTTGGAAACAGCTGATAAATGCGTTCCCATTTAGATAACGTCACATAGCCGATCGTGCCGGCAATGATAATGCCGAGTGTCATCAGCACCTCTGCCGTCACCCCGTGCCACTGCGAAATGTGGACATGGAATGTGTTCCCGCCGGTTAACAGAGCCGGGTAAATGGAATTCATCGCCGGTTCAATCAGGCTGTAGGACAAAACGTTCGGTACGAAAAACAGGCTGACCGCACAAGCGGCAAGGATGACAGGTGAAATCAGCATGCCGAGAGGAGCTTCGTGCGGCGCCTTTTCGAGCTGATCAGGCTTCGCGGTTCCTCTGAATGTCCTGAAGAACAGCTTCATGCTGTAGATGAAAGTAAACACGCTGCCGACCCACGCAAGGACGGGGAACAGCACTCCCCACGTATCAAGGTGAAAAATATCTGCATGGGCAATCCGCAGCATACTTGTAAAGAACATTTCCTTACTCAAAAAGCCGTTAAAAGGAGGAAGGCCAGCCATGGAAAACGTGCCGATCAGGGAGACGGTGAACGTAATCGGCATGACCGCCATCAGCCCGCCAAGCCTGCGGATATCTCTCGTTCCTGTCTCATGATCAATAATACCGACCGCCATAAATAAACTTCCTTTAAAAGTGGCATGGTTAATTAAGTGAAACACAGCCGCCATCACAGCCGCAGTAAAATATTCCGAATGCTGGTAATGGAGAGCGGCGGCTCCGGCTCCGAGCATGGATACAATCATTCCGAGCTGGCTGACTGTGGAAAAAGCTAAAATCGATTTTAAATCAGTTTGTCTGACTGCCTGGAATGATGACCATACCATCGTGATAAGGCCCACGGAAGCAACCGTCCAAAACCACACGGGTGAAAATGCAAAAATCGGACTGAACCTGGCAATGAGATAAATGCCGGCCTTCACCATTGTGGCGGAATGAAGATAGGCGCTGACAGGAGTTGGCGCCTCCATCGCGTCAGGCAGCCAAATGTAAAACGGAAACTGCGCCGACTTCGTAAATGCCCCTAATAACAGGAGAATCATCGCCGGGATAAAGAACGGATGGCCGGCGATTAGATGCACCTGATTGACCATTTCCCTGATACTGAATGAGTCCGTGATAAGGTACAGGAGGATAAAGCCTCCGAGCATGCAAAGCCCCCCGCCTACGGTGATCAAAAGCGATTTCACAGCGCCGTATCGTGATTTCTCCCGTTTATACCAATACCCGATTAATAAGAAAGATGACAGGCTTGTCAGTTCCCAGAACATATAAAGCACAATGACGTTATCAATGAGCACAACGCCGAGCATCGCGCCCATAAACATCAGCAAGTAAACATAAAAGGGGCCGAGCTTTTCCTTGTCTTTAGATAAATAATAAATGCTGTACAGCGTAACCAAAGAGCCGATACCCGTAATCAATAAAGCGAATAACAGCCCGAGACCGTCAATATAAACGGTAAAGTTAATGCCGAATGAAGGGATCCATTCAGCCACGGACCGGACCGTTTCTCCCGCCATCGTCATACGGAGCATGCTGATAAAGTAAATGAACAGCAAGACGGGCAAAATCAGCACAAACCAGCCCGTATGAATGTTTTTTACCCATTTCCAGAGAAAGGGAACAATACATGCAAATAAAAAAGGCGCCAAAATCGCTAAATGTAACAGCTGCAACAGAAGACCTCCTTTGCTTGTTTTTTCATCAAGCAACTGCTTTATGTAAGATTGAATAAAAATAAATTCAAGGTCATAGGACCCAGTACAAATTATATCGCACTTTTTTTTACCCTGCTACGGCATAAAGTATTCCCTTCTATATTTTGTGGTCTTTTGAACTTAAAATAAATTTATCAAACATTTTTGATTTTGTATATCCATTTATCTTTCAGATCAAGCTGAAGATAAGGAGCTGATCAGATGAAAAGAAAAGCTGCGGTATGTACAGGCTTATTTTGTTCCATCATCGCAGGAACATTCATAGCGGACGGATTGCACAAAGGACGGCATCAAATGGGAGCCGATGACTGGGAGGGGTTTTTTCTCGATTCGGAATACGCGCATGACAGATTAAGCGCAGCCGAATCGTTGAGGGAGCCATTTCAGCCGCGGGAATATATGAGGATCGTCAAAAGATAAAAAGAGTTCCGGCGCAGGGGGCGCGGAACTCTTTTCTGATGCCTTTTCAGCGTTTCCCCTTAATGTAAGGGATGCCGTTTGCTTTAGGCGCATCCGCGCGGCCGATAAATCCGGCGAGCGCGAGAATGGTTAAGATATAAGGAGCCATCAGCATATACACATTCGGTATGTCTTTGAAAAGGGGCAAAAGCGAACCGATGATGCTTAGGCTTTGCGCAAATCCGAAAAACAGCGCCGCCCCAAGCGCGCCGATCGGATGCCATTTGCCGAAGACAAGCGCGGCAAGCGCGATAAAGCCTTGGCCGGAAATGGTGGAATGAGTGAAATCGAGCGCAATGGTGGAAGCATATACACCGCCGCCGAGACCGCCGAACAGTCCGCTGATCATGACGCCGATATAGCGCATTTTAAACACGTTTACACCCATCGTGTCAGCTGCCATCGGGTGTTCCCCGACCGAACGGATGCGAAGCCCGAACGGCGTTTTGAATAAAATGAACCAAGAAATAAAGGCCAGAACGATAGCTAAGATTGACGTGTAATACACATCAGAAAAGAAAATCTTTCCCAACACCGGAATGTCACTCAAACCGGGAATATTTGTTTTATAAAAGGGCTCGGGTATTTTATCAGTCTGCGCTTTTCCGTATATGAGCTTGACGATAAACAGCGTTGCGCCTAATGCAAGCATATTAATGGCCACACCGGTTACAGTCTGATCAGCACGGAAGGAAACGGCAGCGGCCGCGTGAATCAGCGAGAACAGACCGCCCGCAATCATCGCTGCAATTAAGGCGAGCCACGGTGTCGCGGACCCGAGCTGATGTCCGAGAAATAAGTTAAACAGGACACTTGTAAAGGCGCCGATAATCATAAGTCCTTCCAAGCCGATGTTGACAACGCCCGATCTTTCAGAAAACACGCCGCCGAGAGCGGTTAAAATAAGCGGGGCAGCGTATACGAGTGTTGCCGGGACAATTATGGATAAGATCTGCAGAAAGTCCACTTATTTCGCCCCCTTTTTCTTCAATTTATCAAGCACGAGACGGATGGCATAGCTTGATGCTACAAATAAAATAATAATGGCAATCACGATATCAACGACTTCTGAAGGCACGCCTGATTCAATCGGCATATTTAACGCGCCGACTTTAAGGCCGCCAAGCAGACAAGCCGCTAGCACTGCGCCGATGGCTGTATTGCCGCCGAGAAGGGCGACCGCGATTCCGTCGAAGCCGACGCCGGTAAAGGCGCCCTTAACCGCCGCGTATTGAAAGGTGCCGAGTCCTTCCATCGCACCGGCAAGTCCGGCGAAAGCGCCTGAAATCAGCATGGAGTACATCATATTTTTTCTGACGCTCATTCCGGCGTACTGTGCGGCATGCTGGTTAAAGCCGACTGCGCGGAATTCAAATCCGCTTCTTGTCTTATGAATGATAAACCACATGACGACAGCCATAAAAAGAGCGATCAGAATGCCCCAGTGAAGGCGGGAGTAATCTGTCAGCTGCTCTAAAAATGGCGAGCGGAGAGAGGCGCTTTCATGGATTTTGGCCGTTTTGTCCCGGTGGTCCGTCATGACATCAGAGATGAGATAATTGGTTAAATGAAGAGCGATATAATTCATCATGATGGTGACAATCACTTCATGGACAAAAAACCGGGCTTTTAAAAATCCGGGAATCAATCCCCAAAGCCCGCCCGCAGCGGCTGCTGCTAATAAAGCAAGCGGAAGGTGGACATAAGCCGGGGCGTCAAAGGAAGTGCCGACCCAAACGGCGGCGGTCCAGCCGACAAGCAGCTGTCCTTCAACACCGATATTGAACAGACCCGTCCGAAAGGCGAACGCCACCGCCAAACCGGACAAAATATAAGGTGTAATCTGCCGTACCGTTTCCCCTATGTAATACACTTCACCGAAGATGCCGTTCCAGAGAGCCGAATATCCGCTGATGACATTGTAGCCGCTGGCGAGCATGATGACGGCTCCCGCCGCTAAACCAAGAATGATCGCAATCAGCGGAACAGCCAGATGAGAAAGTCGATTAATCATGTGTGTTCCCCGCTTCCCTTTGCTTACTTCCCGCCATTAAAAGTCCGAGCTCCTGCTCGTTTGTTTCCAGCGGATTAACGTTTGCGATGATGCTGCCTTCAAAAATGACGGCGATTCTGTCGCTTACATTCATAATTTCATCAAGCTCAAACGATAGCAGCAGCACCGCTTTGCCGTCGTCCCGCTGCTCAATCAGCTTTTTGTGGACGAATTCAATCGCGCCGACATCCAGTCCCCGGGTCGGCTGAGCTGCGATTAAAAGATCGGGGTTTCTGTCCACTTCCCGGCCGATAATGGCCTTTTGCTGGTTTCCTCCCGACAGCGCCCGCGCAGGCGTAAATTCATCAGGGGTTCTGACATCGTATTCTTCAATCAGGCTGCGGGCTTTGTCATAGATGGCATGGCTGTTTAATATGCCGAAAGAAGAGTAGGGCTTTTGGTAGTAACTTTGCAGCACGATATTTTCACCGATCGGAAAATCAAGAACAAGCCCGTGTTTATGGCGGTCCTGGGGAATATGCCCGATGCCTGATTCGGTGACTTTTCGCGGCGGCAGGTTTTGCAAAGGCTTGCCGTTTAACGTGATCGTGCCCGAATGTGTTTTTCTGAGGCCGGTAATGGCTTCAATGAGTTCAGACTGTCCGTTTCCGTCAACGCCCGCAATGCCGACAATTTCACCGGCTCTGACAGAGAGGGACAGCTGTTTGACCGCCTCAACCCCGCGTGCGTCCTTGACAGTGACTTGAGAAAGCGAGAGTACTTCTTTTTTCGGGTCAGCCGCTTTTTTGTCCGTTTTAAATGAAACCTCCCGTCCGACCATCAGGCTCGCCAGCTCATCTTTATCCGTATTCGCCACATCCAGCGTCTGAATGCCTTTTCCTTTGCGGATGATGGTCACCCGGTCGCACACTTCCATAATTTCTTTTAATTTGTGGGTGATGAGAATAATAGATTTCCCTTCATTGACCAGGTTTTTCATAATTTGAATGAGTTCTTGAATTTCATGCGGAGTCAGCACCGCGGTCGGTTCGTCAAAAATGAGAATCTCGGCGCCCCGATAGAGGGTTTTTAAAATCTCAGCTCGCTGCTGCATGCCGACAGAGATATCGGCGACTTTGGCATCCGGATCAATTTGCAGCCCGTAACGGCCGGAAATCTCACGCACATCTTGGGCGGCGCGCTGTTTATCAATTCTGCCGAGCTTTTTCGGTTCTTTGCCGAGAATAATATTTTCAGAGACGGTAAAGGTGTCAACAAGCATAAAATGCTGATGCACCATGCCGATGCCGAGGTCATTGGCTTTGTTCGGGCTGTTAATGTGAACGCGTTCGCCCCGCACGCGGATCTCGCCCTTTTCAGGCTGATACAGGCCGAACAGGACATTCATGAGAGTGGATTTACCCGCGCCGTTTTCGCCAAGCAGGGCGTGAATTTCGCCTTTTTTCACTTGGAGAGTAATGTTATCGTTGGCGACGATACCGGGAAATTCTTTGCGTATATTGAGCATTTCAATTATATATTCCACCGATTTGACCGCTCCTTTATAGAGATGCTTTGTGAGAAAGAGTCTGGCAAAAGAAAAGCTGCAAGAGCTGCAGCTTTTCCTTCACCGCTCTTTTAAGAAAGAGGGGGCAAGAACCCCCTGATCCTTACTCAGCTTTGAAGGTTTTTAATACTTTATCAGTTGAAGGGATGTTAAGCCCGTCTGTGATTTTTTTCTTCCAATCATTCACTGCCTTGATGACATCGTCAGACAGATTTTCCTTGTGGTCGGAGATGCCGACAGCATCTTGATCCAAACCGTATGTTAACGTTTTTCCGCCGGGGAATTTGCCGCTGCTTGCTTTTTTCGTCAAGTCTTCAACGGCCGTGTCCACCTTTTTAACCATTGATGTCAGAGTGACGTTGTCTTTTGTTCCTTCGACTTGGCCTTCCGCGTACTGGTCTTTATCAACTCCGATGACCCACACGCTCCGTTTAGGGTCTTCTTTTTTAAGGTTCTTCGCTTCAGTGAAGACGCCTGTTCCCGTTGCGCCGGCCGCGTGATAAATCACGTCAACGCCGGATTTGTACATGCTTTCAGCCGTAGCCTTACCGACGTCTGCTTTGTCAAATCCTCCCGCGTATTTCACTTCGACTGTCGCATTCGGCTTTGCAGCTTGTACACCCGCGCGGAAGCCGATTTCAAATTTTTTGATTAATTCAGACTCCATTCCGCCTACAAAGCCGACTTTTCCCGTTTTGCTCGATAAAGCGGCCGCCACTCCGACGAGGAATGAACCCTCCTGCTCTTTAAAGGTAAGGCTCGCTACGTTGTCTTTTTTGACAATGGCGTCAATGATCGCAAAATTCGTGTCTTTGCGCTGATCAGCAATTTCGCCGATTGAATCTTGCATTAAGTAGCCGACGCCGTAAATCAGGTCAAAGTGCTCGCGCGCTAATTTATTTAAGTTCGTTGTATAATCTGCATCTGATTTTGATTGAAGGTAGTCATAACCGCTTTTGCCTTTTTCAAGTCCGTTGTCTTTTCCGAACGCCTGAATGCCTTCCCAAGCCGACTGGTTAAATGATTTGTCATCGACGCCGCCGATGTCAGTAACCATCCCGACGGTAAATGTTTTGTCACCGCCTGAGCCGTTTGCTTTGTCGCTTGAGCCGCATGCGCTTAATATGGTTCCGGCTGCCGCAATGAGCGCCATCGCCATTCCGATTTTGCGTTTTTTCAAAGATATAACCCCCCTGTAAAATATGGCTGATGCTGAGTCTGCCCGACCTATGCCCCCGAACCGGGATGCAGAATCGAAAAAACTTTCTGATAATAATGATGAGACTTTTCTCTTTTTCCCGCTGCCGCGAGTGCTCTCATTAAGGTTCGGGACTTATGGCTTATCCGAAAAGATCAGCTAACCAATCATAATTTATCATTTTACCCGCCATAAATAAATAGAAATTTGCTATTTTTTAAAAAATATCAATTTTATGAACCGCCTTCCTCAGCTGGATAAAAAATAGGCGATGAAGATCAGTCATTATTCTTATATAGCATATAAAAGGGAGGTCTCAAGCCTTTTGTCACACGATATGACAGTAAAAAAGCACTGTTCCCATTTGAACAGTGCTTTGGATATTAAAAATATTGCTTTATGCTGCTGACATTGCCGGTATTGATATTGTATTGAAAAACGGGTCTGCCGATCGTGCCGTAGGCCATTTCTACGTTCAGCACTTGAATGTCTTCGAGAAACTTCAGGTACTTTCGGATGGACACTTGGGAAATTTCTGTATGTTTGGCGAGATCCTCAGTGGTAAAGGAGCTGTCGCCGAATGATTCTATGCTCGCCCAAATGAGTTTCAGCGTGCTCTTTGTCAATCCCTTCGGAAGATGAACTTTTTCTGTCGCTTCTTTCTTTTGGAACAGCTCCGCATCCAATTCCTTCTGTGTCATGCTTCTGTGTGACTGATACACCTTTTGCTTCCGTCTGTAGTCGGAAAGGGCGGTCTGGAAGCGGTCAAATTCAAACGGCTTGATTAAATAATCGACGGCGCCGTACCGAAGGGTCTTTTTGATGACATCAAGCTCGCTTGCCGCCGAAATGACGATGACATCAACCGATTCGTTCTGCTTGCGGATTTCAGTCAAAAGCTCCAGTCCGTTTTTCCCCGGCATGTAAATATCAAGAAGTATCAGATCGATATGATGCTCGCCTAAAACATGCAGCGCGCTTTGAAAGGATGAGGCGATGCCTTTCAACTGGAAGCCTTCGATTTGGCTGAGATAGCGTTTATTTAATTCACCCACCATGGGGTCGTCTTCAACTATGAGTACATTAATCATCATTTTCCTCCTTCGGTTCATACGGAATGCGAAGACTGAAAGTAGTTCCTTCATTCTTTTCACTTGTCACAATCATATGGCCTTTTAAATTTTCTGCGCTTTGCTGGGTAAAATAAAGACCGAACCCCCGGTTTATTCCTTTTGTGGAATAACCTTGTTCGAAAATGTGGGCTTGATCCTCAGCGGACATTCCGGCCCCCGTATCCGTAATGTCAATATCAAGCTGACGTTCTTGGAACCGCATTGAAAACGTAATGTTTTTCTTCGGCATCTGCGCCACTGCGTCAAGGGCGTTGTTTAAAAGATTTCCGATAATCGTAATGAGCTCGTGAATGACGGCGGGATCTGCCGCATTCGGTATAATACCGTTCAGCTGAATGTCCAGATCGGCGCCCTGTTCGCGTATGTAGCTTTGTTTTCCTAAGAGAAAGCCTGCAAGAACCGGGCTTTTGACGTCATTTATAATTTCGCTTGTTTCTGTCTTCTGCTGAATCGCGATGTCTTTAATATAAGTACCGAGATCGTCATATTCTTTTAACTGCACGAGGCCTAAAATGACATGAAGCTTATTCATGAATTCGTGTGACTGGGCCCTTAAGGCGTTTGCATACATTTTAACACCCGAAAGCTGTTCTGCTAAATGCTTGACCTCCGTTTTGTCTCTGAAGGTGGCGATCGCTCCGACAGTTTGTCCTTTAAGATGGATGGGGACCTCATTAAAGACCAGTTCCAGTCCGTTAATACGGATATCCCTGTCCTGAAGCGGTTTTTTCGTTTCAATGACCTGCTTCAGCCGGCTTTTCGGCAAAATATCGTTCACATCTTGATCGACCGGATTAGTCGGAATACCCATTTTAATAAACAAACGCTTTGCTTCGGCATTGGCAAGCTTAATTTTTCCATGCGCGTCAACCGCCAGGATGCCTTCTTTTGTCGATTCGAGCATAGCGCTCCGTTCCTCAAGCAGGGTGGCGATTTCATAAGGCTCCAGCCCGTACATAATGTTTTTGACGGTGCGGGCGACAATAACGGCTCCCAGGATGCCGACAAAAATACTGACGCAGATAATGAAGTAGAGCGGTCTTAAACTCTGACTGACAACTTCTTGTATTTTATTCAGAGAAATACCGACGGAAACGACCCCGACCTGTTTTTTATCTTTCCCGTAAACCGGAACGAACGCTCTCATTGATTTGCCGAGAGTTCCTGCCGCTGTGCTCGTATGGACGTGTCCGCGGATCGCGGGCTCTTCATCTCCGCCCGTGAATTGTTTTCCGATTTTATTCGGATTGGGGTGGGTGAGGCGAATGCGATTCATATCCATCACGACAACAAATTCGGTTCCTGTCGTATGCTGGACGTCTAATGTAAAATTCTCCAGCTCTTTAAGCCCTTTTTTTGTCTCTAATGATCGTGCGACGCTGGGTGTTTCAGCAACCAATTGCGCGGTTCTTAAAGCGGTCGCTCGTTCTTCTTCCTTCACGCGGTTTGCGGTCTGGACGCTGATGGTGAAAAAAGTGATACAAAGTGCAATGAGGACGACAATGCAGACGAATATCGTTAATCTGGTTTGCAGTTTTAAAGTTTTTTTCATAACAGCCTTCCTTACGTTTATCATTCCCGCGTTCTACTTTACTCCGAAAAAGCCGGTTTGTGAAGATCGGGCGCTTATTTCGTAAAAGTGAGGAAAAATGGAATATTTTATCTTGTCAATGTGTTTTAAGTCCTCCATAATAAGTGAGGTAGATTACAGAAAGGGACTTTTTATATGAAAAATACTTATTGGACGGGGTATTTTCCTCTCGTCGCGATTCTGCTTTTTAGTTCGTCATTATCCATTTCTACTTCGCTTTATGCCATGAAGCTGCTTCAAACGCTCGGCATGTATCAGGGAATGCTTGATTATTTCTCTGAGAAAGGGATCAGACTGGCGCTTTTCGCAGCGTTCGCCCTTGTATATTTTATGGTTTTTTCCGCTTTAAAGCTGATTGCAAACACTGTGACAGAGCTGTCTCTTTTGTTTTTCACAAATGACCCTGAAGGGGATAATTTGAAAAAAATCAGATTAGGCTCTTTAATTTATGTAGGCGGAGGAATTCTTTCCTTTGCGCTTGTACAAAATGTTTTTTGGATTGCGGCGCTTTTTGCAGCCGTCACTCTTGTGTATTTGATTTTTATGGTATATAGAATCTATGCAACACTCTCCATCGTCTCTTTAATCGGATTTATCTTGCTGGAGATCTTGTTTTGGTTTACCTTTGTTATCGGTATTTTGTACATCTTTATCAAGCTTTATAATAGCATAATGGCTAGCTTACCTGTGTAAGCTAGCCATTTTTGCGTTAAGACAGAAATCTGTTTTTGATGTCAGGGGAGGGGAGCATGCATGCTTCCCTTTTTCCGAACCATTTGTAACGGCTGCGGGCAATGACAGAATACACCATATCCCTGAGGGGACGGGGCACTGCGAAAAAAACCGCTGACAGCCGCCAGGCTCCGCGCAAATGGCGGGAGACTTTTAATACGGCTGCTGATTTCCTGTAGATTTGCCCGTTTTCTATAAAGACCATGCTGTCAAAATGCTCTGTTGGAAGTCCTTGTGATGCCAGAAGCTCCTGAGCGGTATCTGATTGCAGTGAAGCAAATGAGATCAGACCGTCCGGGTCGCGTTTAATGATGAATTGAACGGCGCCGTTGCATAGGTTGCAGACGCCGTCAAACAAAAGCACGCGGTTCGGAAGATGAGCTGGTTTCAAGGCAGATCCCCTCCGTTTTTTAATAGGCTGCTTGCAGCGTATTTTTCCAGATGGAAAGCTGTGGGCTGGCATCATGTAGATATTCAACGCTTGACGGCGTATCCTTGCCGACCCATACCCCCATCGTATATGAATCCGTCAGACCGACGAACCACATATCGTGATAATCATTTGATGTACCTGATTTTCCGCCGACATACGGGGCTTTAAAGTTCGCTTTTTTTCCTGTTCCGCTTTTGACGACGGCGGACATCATTTTCTTGATCTGCATGTTGGTGCGCACGCTGAAAATTTGTGTTGGCTGGTCTTTCCATTTCAAAATCGTTTTTCCTTTTAAATCGGTCACTTTAGTAATCGCGTGACTCGGCGTATAGCTGCCGCTGCTGCCGAATGTCGTGTACGCATTTGTCATTTCGAGCGGCGTCATGCCGTTCGTAAACCCGCCGAGCGCTGCCGGCAGACGGTAATCCGCGCTGACAAGCTTAGCGAAATGAAACGGTTCAAGATAGCTGAAAGCCTTATTGACGCCCACACGGTCCATGATTCTGATGGCCGGTGTGTTATACGAGTATTTAAACGCCGTTTCTAAGCTTACCGTGCCGTACGTGCGGTTGTTGTAGTTTTGCGGGCAATAATCTTTGCTGCAAAACTTGCTCGCGTCAATCGTGCTGCCCGCCGTGGCGCCTGTTTGTTCAATGTAAGGCCCGTAATCAAGGAGCGGCTTAATCGATGAACCCGGCTGTCTGTAGGCCTGATAAGCGCGGTTGAAATCATATTTATGATAATCTTTACCGCCTGAGAGGGCGATGATTTGGTGCGTTTGGTGATTAATCACGGCCGCTCCGCCCTGTACGCCTGCATATGGAAGATTTTGATTCATTTGCGCAACGACTTGATTTTGCATGTATGGATTAAGCGCCGTATAAATCTTCACTCCGTCTTTTAACAGCGTGCTGACTCTTGCAGAAAGCTCATTCTGTATTTTTTGTTTGGCTTTTCCGGATGCTTTCGCCAGCCGTTTATCATAGCCTTCAGATGAAGAGACGAGCTGTGTGAATTCATCATTTACATAGGAAACATAGTCCGGATATTTATTTGTTTTTTCGTTAATATCGAGTGTAATGTGTTCATTTTTGGCTTTTTTCAGCTGTTTGCCGGAAATAACCCCTGCCTGTTTTAACCCGTTAAGCAAGCGGACTTGTCGTTTTTTCGTGTAGTCAAAATGCTTGAGAGGATCATATAATGTAGGGTTATTAGGGATTGCGCAAATAAAAGCCATTTCTCCCAGAGTGAGAGATTTCAGCGGCTTGCTGAAATAAAATTGGGCCGCCGAGCCGACGCCGTATACTCCGTTATTAAAATAAATCGTATTTAAGTAGCCTTCTAAAATCTCATCTTTGCTATACTTCTTCTCCAGCTGATAGGAATAGGCAAGCTCCGTCAGTTTGCGGCTGAAGGTGCGTTCATGGCTCAAATACACATTCCTTGCCAGCTGCTGGGTGATGGTGCTGGCGCCCTGGTCAATTTTGTGATCCTTGAAATTGGACGCGGCAGCCCTGACCATTCCCATAAAGTCAAACCCTTTGTGCTCATAGAAATGACGGTCTTCAGAGGTTAAAAACAGCTGTTTAACCTCATTTGGGATGTTTCGAAAGGGCACGATGACGCGGTTCTCGTGATCACTGACAATTTCAGAAACAAGACTTCCGTCTCTGTCATACATGTAACTGTTTTGAACCAGGCTGATATCTTTTAAATCAATATGTTTATCAAGCACCTGATCCAAAGGCTTGATTTCTTTTACCTCTTTGCCGGAAGCAATAACTGTAAATGCAAACAACGGGATAATGCCAAGCAGCAAAATCCATCCGATTATTTTACGTACCATGGTCACTCTCTTTTCTCCTAATTTCTAGCCATATCGTATCATTCTTTTGAGTGTACGAGAAGGTTAAATTTAGAAGATTCCTCAATTGCGAAGAGATCAGCCTGCATTTGCCGCTGACTCCTTTTGCATTCGCTCCGTCAGCCATAAAAGGCCGGCGCCCGCTAAAAAGAGAAACGCCGTGACGTAAAAGGCGGCCGATATGGAGAAACTGCTCGATACGACGCCGCCAAGCAGAGGGCCGAGCACATTTCCGAGAAAACGAAAGCTGACGTTGTAGCCGAGGACCTCTCCTTGAATGCTGCCGGGAGCCTGAACGCGGATGGAAGCCGTAATACAAGGAAGCGTGCCGCCCATCACCAGGCCGAAGAGAAACCTGAACACAAGAAGCATGGAAAGGGAGGAGGCAAGCGCCTGCGGAATGAAAAACACGGCCGCGGCCGTCAAAAGCACAATTAAAATACGGCGGTGGCCGAAGCGGTCACCCAAGTCTCCCCATTTTCGCGCCAGCAATAAACTCCCAAGTCCGGTGGCTGAAAACGCCATGCCGGAGAAAAAGGCTAAATTCACAGGCCCGTGCAGCTCATTTACATATAAAGCGAGCAGCGGCTGGATGCTGAAATTGCCGGTTTGCACGAGCATGGTCAGCACCATCATCACCAAAAGCGCGGGCTGGTGAAAAATGTAGGAGAGCACCTGCTTACGTGAATATGTTTTCTGTTTATCCTTTTTCTCGCCGAGCGGCTGTTCGTTTACCTTAAATAAGACGAGAAGCACGGATGAAAAAATCACAAATGACGTAATAAAAAAAGTATACGTAAAGCCGAAGCTGTCAGCGAGCAATCCGCCTAAAAGCGGTCCGAATAAAGTTCCCGATACCTGCCCCATCTGCAGGGTGCCGAGTGTTTTCCCCGCAGTCTGTTTCGGTGTCTGCGCGGAAATCATAGCAAGCGAGGTCGGAATAAACCCGGTCACTAGGCCCATGAGCATCCGAAGGAAAAACAGCTGATGAACCGAGGTCACAAACCCCATCAGTAAAATGCTGACGGCAATTCCGGTCCCGGTAATCAGAAGGATTTTTTTGTAGCCGCGTTTATCGCCGAACCGCCCCCAAAACGGGGAAACGATAAATGCCATTAAAAACGTGACGCCGAACACATAACCGCTCCATCTCTGCACATACCCGCCGGGGTGGGGGCTGATTGTTTCAATATATAAAGAAAGAAACGGAACAATCATCGTCGTGCTGGCGGAAACAAAAAAGTTCGCGAGCCAAATGATGACGAAGTTTTTCTTGCGGACAGAAATAACATCACCTTCTTTACTTTTCGTGTGTCTAATTAAAGTATATAGATTTGTATTTTCAATGTTAATATAGGAAAATTCATTATTTTTAGAAAAAGGAGAAAGTTTCAGAAGAGTAATTGATATACTATCATAAAATATCATTTTTGATCGGAGGAAAGGCAGGTGTAAAAAGTGGATCAGCGCGGTTTACTTATTATTGATTTCGAATTTACAATGCCGGACGGCAAATACAGTCCGCAAAATTTCTTCCCGGAAATTATTGAGGCGGGGATTGTCAAAACGGTAAATGATGAAGTGGCTGAAACGTTTTCAAGTTATATTAAACCGAAAAAATTTCCGAAGCTGACGAAGCGATGCAAAACCTTTTTAAACATCAGCCAAAAGGAAGTCGACAGCGGGATTACATTTGAAGAATTCATCCGCAAATTGAATGAGCTTGATCCTGAGAAAAATTGTACCATTGTGACCTGGGGCAATATGGATATGAAAGTACTGAAGCAAAACTGCATGTTTAACCATATTCCCTTTCCGTTTAAAGGCGAACTTCGGGATTTGTCCCTTGAATATAAAAACTTTTTCGGCGACAGGACGCTGACGGGCCTGTGGAAAGCAGCCGAGGAGTATGGCGATAAGGGAACGGGCACGCATCATAAAGCGCTGGACGACGCTCGGACCACATACAAGTTATTTAAGCTTGTCGAACGGGATAAACAATACCTTGAAAAGCCGAAGCCTCCGACAATCGGCGATCGTGTTGACTTGACTGAGCTGTTTCGCCGGGCCACATAAAAAAACCCAATCAGGCTGACTGGGTTACGGTCTTTTGAAATATTCACTCTCCAGTGCGGCCAAATTGGCTAGCGAACGCTTCGCCCACTCCGAATCGTCTTTTGTGAGCTGATCTTTCAGCCGGGCAGCCGCTTCCTTCAATGATGCCGTATAATCCGGCACCTCGCCGTCAAACGGTTTGACCATCTGATGCGGTATGTTTGTCTGCTCACCGAATGCGAGCGCTCTTCTTTCATGGAAAAAAGGAACGTCCGCCTGCTTCGGATGATGGAGATCTCCTTGAGCGGGATGCGTCAGTACAGCTTTGATTTTCACTAAATAGTGATTAGGCCTGACGTCTGTCACTTCTCCTATGTATGCTCCTGTTTTATAAAATCCTTTTACGATTGTGCCGATTTCAAACGAATGCATAGCCCTCACCTCTCTATTATTCTATAAAAGATCAATGCAAATGGCTAGTGAGGAGAATCTGCCGGGAGCTGAACAGAGGCCGTTGTGCCGGAACGCTCGCCGCTTGTGAATAACACGGAGCCTTCATGATGTTCAATGATGGAGAATGTCACAGTGAGCCCGAGCCCCGTTCCGTTCGTTTTCAGGGTGTAATACGGCCTGCCGATTTTTTGCAGCTCCTCATCGGACATGCCGATTCCGTTATCTGTTATCTGAATGCGGACCATCTCTTGTTGTTTTTGGGCGGAGACCGCAATTCTGCCGTTTTCAGTCGGCACGGCTTCAATGCTGTTTTTTATCAGATTAATCAGGGCCTGTTTCAGTTTTTTTACATCTCCGCACACATATAAGTCCGGCTCGCTGTGAACATTGACTGTCACGAATTTAAAATTCGCGTAAGACTCCATCAGTGAACCGGTCTCCTTTACCAGCAGTGAAATATCAAAAATTTGTTTTTCGTAATCATCCTGCTTCGCCATATCAAGATAATTTGTAATGATCGTCTCGGCGCGGTCCAGTTCAGACAGAACGAGCTTTTGATAACCGGCGCTTGATTTGTCTTGAATGTGTTCGCCGCTGAAAAGCAGCTGAACAAAACCTTTGACGACCGTGAGGGGATTGCGGACTTCATGGGCCACGCTTGCGGCAAGCTCGCTGACGACGGCCAATTTTTCTGAGTGTATCAGCCTCGCCTGCATGGACATATTCTCATCAATGCTCTCAATCAAATAAATACACAGCAAAAGCGCATTGATTTGGAAAAACACTGATATCGCCGCCTCATAATAAACTGTATATGGTTTTGAAAATTGAGAATATTTGTTGCGGTATAAGTGAAGAGAGATGCGGTTGATAAGGTGATTTCCCAGCAGCCGATGGTAAGCGCGAGAAGCAGTTTCTTCTGTTTTGAGAGAAAGGGCCATTTTGTTTGGAGCCGTATAAGGATTATCATGAGAAAAGGAAGCACTGATAAGAAAAAAAGGGCAGAAGGTTCGAAAAATATGAGCTGAAAACAAATGGATGCTGCACCTGCGGCAAGTCCTGCGGCAGTGCCGGCATAAAGCAGACAAACCACAATGGGAATGAGCTGCAGACCGTATCGGACGGCAGGTAATTCCTGTATCGGATACACCATACATAATAAAGAAGAAGAGGCTGCAAATGCGGCAACCAGCAATCGGTTTGCTCTCGGCACATGTAAAGAAGGTTTACTGAGCCAGATGACTTGATAAAGAAAAATAGGGAATAAAATAAAAGAGAAATGAAGCAAGTAATCTTTTACAATTTCCATTTATACGAAATCCTTTCATGTAAAAATATGAATCATTATAACATCTTTGGAAATACAATTTCTCTAAAACGAACGCCCTTATCTCTATTGATAAGGGCGTTCTCCATCTGTATTACGCTAAAGCGGCTTTGATTCTTGAAAGGCCCTCTTTTACAGTGGCTGCCGAACAGCCGACATTCAGCCTCATAAAACCTTCGCCGCCCGGACCGTATTTTGTTCCCGGCTCTAAAATGATTTTCCCTTTTTTCAGCATTCTTTCTTTGAGCTCCGCGTCTGACAGTCCGCATCGGCTGAAATCCATCCATATTAAATAAGAAGCATCGGGCTTCATCATACGGACCTGCGGCAATTCGTCCCGTAAAAAGGTCTGAACCATATCAATATTCCGCTCAAGATAAGGCAGCAGCGCGTCAAGCCAAGGGCCGCCCTTTGTATAAGCCGCTTCAATTGCTGCAACGGCGAACGCGTTGAGGTCGGAAATTCCGTTCCGATGCATAACGCTGGAAAATGTCGCGCGTTTATACCGGTCCGGAATGATGATCGCCGACGCCTGGATGCCGGCAATATTAAACGTCTTGCTTGGCGCGGCACAAGTGATGGAAATCCGCGCAAATTCCTCAGAAAGAGAAGCAAAAGGCGTATGCTTCCTGCCGTACAGCATCAAATCGGAATGAATTTCATCAGAAACAACGGTGACGTCATGAGCGGCGCACAGCGTACCGAGCTGGAGAAGCTCGTCCCGGCTCCATGATCTGCCCGATGGGTTGTGGGGGTTGCAGAGAATCATCAGCTTGACCCCGGGATCGCTCAGTTTTTTCTCAAGATCCTCAAAGTCCATATGATAGATTCCGTTTTCCTCCCGTAAAGGATTATGTAAAACCTGCCGTTCATTTTCCTTTGTCATTTGATAAAAAGGCGTATAGACCGGTGATTGGATCAAAACCGGATCGCCCGGTTCAGTAAAGGCTTGTATGGCCATGCTGATCGCCGTTACAACCCCGGGGCTGAACGTAATGCTTAAGGGATCGGGCCGGAAGCCGTGCCGTGTTTCAAACCATGAAGCGACGGCTTCTTTCGTATTTGTGTCAGGAGACGTGTAACCGAATATGCCGTGGTCAAGGCGTTCTTTTAAAGCCTCGGTTATCGCTTCGGGAGCGCGAAAATCCATATCGGCCACCCACATCGGCAGAGCGTCGGATACGCCGAATAACGCCTCCGCCTTGTCCCATTTCACCGATTTTGTGCCAAGGCGGTTTTCTCGAAGGTCAAAGTTCATGTATGTCACTCCTGTAGTATAATTATTTTTCAGAGCGTATCTATGATAAAATAGACTTGCAAACTTTATTATAAGCGGTGATGAATATGGAAGAAAGCCAAGCGGTCATGGAAATGATAAAAATCATTGCCAAGTGGGACCCGTTTCAATATGGAGAAGAATTTTATGAGACGGAGGCCGTCGATGTCGTGCAGGCCGTCTATGATAAAGACCGTGCCGATGAACTGGCTGAAGCCATTCAGGACATCTTCGAGGCTTCTTTTGAACAAAAGCTTCCGATTGCAAGCTGTCTTCAGACGGCTGAAAAGCTTTTGCTCGTAAAAGAAAGCAGCTCCTGCACCCCTTAAAAACCGGCATAGCGCCGGTTTTTTTTTAATCAATAAATTCCAAAATGCGTTCGGAGACGAATTCCGGCCGTTCTTCAGGCACAAGATGCCCGGTTTCCTTAAGAGAATACAGGATCGAATCCGGCAGATCGCGATGAAGCCGTTCCCCCACTGAGAACGGAACGACGCGGTCTTCTTCTCCCCATATTAACAATGCGGGCTTTTCTATCCTTCTCAATTCGTCAGGCTGCAAGTCGCCCTCCCTGTGCCTGATGAATCTTGTCATGGCTTTAAAAATGCGGCGGTCTGTAAATGGTTTTTCATATCCGTCAATCATTTCCTGGTCGATAAGTGTCTGATCGTGCACCACATTCAGCAGGTTTTTCAGCACACCTTCTTTTGAAAGCCAATACTTAATATAAAGATGAAAGCAAGGAAGGTGCGTTCCGAAAATGATCGACGGATGCGAACGCTTTAAATAACCGGAGCTGCATAGCAGAACGACTTTGGAAAAAAGCCCGGGCTTTAACAGAGCAGCCGATAAGCAAATCTGACCTCCCATTGAATGACCGATGAGGGCCGCTTTGCTGATGTTCAGCTTTTCCAAAAGGCCGATCAAGAGCTTAGCGAGATTCGTGTACGTATATATGAAAGTACGCGATTTTTCCGATTGGCCGAAAGGAGGCAAATCGACTGCGATAATCTCATATTGCTTCCGAAGCATTGGTATCAGCTTTCTGAAGCTGAAGGCGGAAGATAAAAAGCCGTGGACGCAGACGAGCGTTTGTTTGCCGGGATTTTCATAGTGCTCGTAATATAATTCAACTCCGTGAATTCCGAGCCGTTTGATTGGTGAAACAGCTTCCATGAGGGTTTTCGCCATCCTTTCTGTCAGTGACAGCCGTGCTTTTATGTTTGTCATATTTTAGCTTAGGTTTTCTCCGTGTTTTTCTTAGCATTTGTCGAAAATCGTGATATAATGTCATGAAGATTTTTGATAATGCAAAGGTGTGAAACATATGAAGCTGACCGAAAAAGAAACAGAAATATTAGAAATTTTAGACGAAAACAGCCGAGTTGATGCGGAAACGATTGCAAAAATGGCGGACATCCCGGCCGATGAAGTAAAAAGTATTATTGATAAGCTTGAAAAGGAAAAAGTCATCATTGATTATGCCGCTATGATCGACTGGCGCAAAGTCGACGGCCTTGAGGGCGTGACGGCTATGATTGATGTAAAGGTGACGCCGAAACGAAATGTCGGTTTTGACGAGGTGGCCGAACGGATTTACCGGTTCCAGGAAGTCGAATCCGTTTACCTGATGTCAGGGGTGTACGATCTCTCTGTCGTCATTCGCGGCAACACCATGTCAGACGTGGCGCGTTTCGTATCGGAAAAGCTGTCTGCGCTTGATTCTGTCGTCTCTACGACAACCCACTTTATCCTGAAAAAATACAAGCATGACGGCAAAGTCTTCGAAACAGGAGACGATGACAAAAGAATCGTGGTGTCTCCGTAAATGGAAACGAAGACTTCTTATTTATCTGATTATGTGCAGCAAATTAAACCGTCAGGCATCCGCAAGTTTTTTGATTTGGCGGCTACGATGGAAGGCGTCATCTCTTTAGGCGTCGGAGAGCCTGATTTTGTAACGGCCTGGAACGTCAGGGAAGCGAGTATTCTTTCTTTGGAACAGGGCTACACGGCTTATACGGCCAATGCGGGACTATATGAATTAAGGGAAGAAATCAGCCGTTATTTGGAGCAGCGGTTCGGCCTTTATTATTCTCCGGACCATGAACTGATCGTTACCGTAGGAGCCAGCCAGGCGCTTGATCTCGCCATTCGCGCCATTATGAATCCGGGAGAGGAAATATTAATTCCTGAACCGTGTTTTGTGGCTTATGAATCACTTGTAACGCTGACGGGAGGAATACCGGTACCGATTCATACAACGGCTGATAAAGGCTTTAAAGCGTCCGCTCATGATTTTAAAGCGGCATTAACAGAAAAAACAAAGGCTGTGCTGCTTTGCTCGCCGTCTAATCCGACGGGTTCTGTCTATACGAAAGAAGAGCTTGAATCCATTGCAGCTTTCGCTAAAAAACACGACATCATTGTGATTGCCGATGAAATCTATGCCGAATTGACGTATGATGAACAATTCACGAGTATGGGGGCTCTTGCTGATATGAAGGAACGGACGATCCTTATTTCCGGGTTCTCCAAAGCGTTTGCGATGACTGGATGGAGGCTCGGTTTCACAGCGGCGCCGCCGGTTATCAGGGACGCGATGCTAAAAATTCATCAGCACGCTATGATGTGCGCGCCGTCGATGGCGCAATACGCTGCGCTTGAAGGGCTGAAAAACGGCCAAGAAGATGTCGAAAGAATGAAAAAAAGCTACCGGAGACGGCGCAATTTGATTGTGGAAACGTTAAATGAAATCGGTCTCAGCTGCCATCATCCGGGCGGCGCATTTTATGCGTTTCCTTCAATTCAATCTACGGGAATGAGTTCAGAGCAATTCGCAGAAGAGCTTCTTATTGAGGAAAAGGTAGCCGTCGTTCCGGGAAACGTGTTTGGCCCGAGCGGTGAGGGATATATCAGATGTTCGTATGCGACTTCAATTGAACAGATCCAGGAAGCGCTCGTCAGAATCAAACGGTTTGTCGATAAAAGAGCATAAAAAAAGATACGAACTCAGTTCGCATCCAAATAAAGGGGGGGAATACTAGAAAGCCTTCGGTAAACATAGTATACCCTCTTTTTTTCGCGGCTAAACCTGCATTTTTAAAAAAGTTCTCTTTGCGAAAATGAAACTTGTATGATATAATTTTAAATTGCGTATAAACTGTATTTAATTTAACTTAGGAGTTGTTATGAATGGCAGCAAAATTTGAAGTGGGCAGTGTTTACACTGGTAAAGTAACAGGATTACAAGCGTATGGTGCGTTTGTTGCATTAGATGAAGAAACTCAAGGACTTGTGCACATTTCTGAAGTCACTCACGGTTTCGTAAAAGACATTAACGAGCACCTTTCAATCGGTGACGAAGTACAAGTAAAAGTACTTGCAGTTGACGAAGAAAAAGGAAAAATCAGCCTTTCTATCCGTGCGACTCAAGCGGCGCCAGAAAGAAAAGAAAGCAAACCAAGAAAACCGAAAGCGGCTCATGTTTCTGAAGAAGCTTCTGCTCCGCAAGGTTTCAACACATTAAAAGATAAGCTTGAAGAGTGGATTGAACAGTCAAACCGCAAAGATCTTATCAAAAAATAAGCACGAAAAAAGCACCGGATATGTATGTTCGGTGCTTTTTTATGTCTATCTCATTTCAGGCTTCGTTGCTTCCTCGCGTGACGTTTCCTCGTTCGGTTTAAACAGCAGGCCGAGATTGATTAATCCGGCGATGCCGACCAGACCGTAAATAATCCGCGACAGAGCTGATCCTTGGCCGCCGAAGATGGCTGCCACTAAATCAAATTGAAAAAAACCGATCAGTCCCCAGTTAATAGCGCCGATAATCGTTAAAACGAGACAGATTCTCTGAATAGCACTCATGTAAAACAACCTCCTCTATGAATTCGTGAAACAGTTATAGATTGTGACAAACTGGAGAAACTATGCATGCAAAAAGCTGATTACTTTACAGTAAAAAGCGTCATCCTGCATAATGTAGACCAAGGAGGAGATATCATGCAGAACTTTACATATTGGAATCCGACAAAGCTGATTTTCGGAAAGGGAGAAGTTGAAAAGCTTCCTGAAGAAATCAAACCATACGGAAAAAACGTACTGCTCGTGTACGGCGGGGGAAGCATTAAGCGAAGCGGCCTTTACGATCAGGTGACAGAGCTTCTGAAAAAAGCAGACGTTAACGTTCATGAGCTTGCTGGGGTTGAACCGAATCCGCGCGTTGCAACAGTTAATAAAGGTGCCGCTATCTGTAAGGAACAAAATATTGATTTCCTTCTGGCTGTCGGCGGAGGAAGTGTCATTGACTGTACGAAAGCCATTGCAGCAGGCGCGAAATATGACGGCGACGCTTGGGATATCGTCACCAAAAAACATCAGCCAACCGAAGCTCTTCCGTTTGGAACGGTCTTGACATTAGCGGCAACGGGTTCAGAGATGAATGCCGGATCCGTTATTACTAACTGGGAAACAAATGAAAAATACGGATGGGGCAGCCCCCTTGTTTATCCGAAATTTTCTATTCTTGATCCCGTCAATACGTTTACGGTTCCGAAAGACCATACGATCTACGGCATGGTTGATATGATGAGCCACGTGTTTGAACAATATTTCCATCACACATCAAACACGCCGTATCAGGACCGGATGTGTGAATCTCTTCTGCGCACAGTCATTGAAACAGCGCCTAAGCTGATCAATGATCTGGAAAACTATGAATTGCGTGAGACCATTTTATATACAGGCACCATTGCCTTAAACGGCATGCTCTCAATGGGCGCAAGAGGCGACTGGGCGACTCATAATATCGAGCATGCGGTGTCAGCGGTTTATGATATTCCGCACGCGGGGGGCCTTGCGATTCTGTTCCCGAATTGGATGAGACACGTGCTGAAAGAAAATCCTGCCCGCTTTAAGCAGCTTGCCGTCCGTGTCTTCGATATTGACGAAGCAGGAAAAACAGATGAGGAAATCGCGCGTGAAGGAATTGACAAGCTTTCGGCGTTCTGGACGAGCCTCGGCGCTCCGAACAAACTCGCTGATTATGACATTTCTGATGAAAAGCTGGATACGATTGCTGATAAAGCGATGGCTAACGGCGTTTTCGGCCAGTTCAAATCACTGCAAAAAGAAGATGTGCTTGCGATCTTAAAAGCATCATTGTAATAAAAAAGGGGGGCGCCAAGTTGGCAGCTCCTTTTTTTCTATGTTATAGTAATCCCCTTACGTTTTTTTGGAGGTCATCAAAAATGGAGAATTTTACGTACTATAACCCGACAAAGCTGATTTTCGGCAAAGGGCAAATCGAACAATTAAAGAAAGAGCTGAAGCAATACGGAAAAAACGTCCTGCTTGTATACGGCGGCGGCAGTATTAAACGAAACGGCCTGTTTGATCAAGTAACGGGCATATTAAAAGAAGAGGGCGCTAATGTCTATGAGCTTGCAGGAGTAGAACCGAACCCTCGTCTGGCAACGGTTAACAAAGGAATTGAACTGTGCAGACAGCACGAGATCGATTTTCTTCTTGCCGTTGGCGGGGGAAGCGTTATTGACTGTACAAAAGCGATTGCAGCCGGAGCGAAATATGACGGCGATGCATGGGACATCTACAGCAAAAAAGTGACAGCGAAAGATGCACTGCCGTTCGGCACGGTGCTGACGCTCGCGGCAACCGGCTCAGAAATGAACCCCGATTCCGTGATCACCAATTGGGAAACAAACGAAAAATTCGTATGGGGCAGCGATGTCACTCATCCCCGTTTTTCTATTTTAGATCCGGAGAATACGTTCAGCGTTCCCGAAAATCAAACGGTATACGGCATGGTGGACATGATGAGCCACGTATTTGAACAGTATTTCCACAATGTTGAAAACACACCGCTGCAAGACAGAATGTGTTTTGCTGTACTCCAGACGGTCATCGAAACAGCTCCGAAGGTGCTTGAAGACCTGGAGAACTACAAACACCGTGAAACGATTTTATACGCTGGAACAATCGCTTTAAACGGCACCCTGCAAATGGGCTACTTCGGCGACTGGGCATCTCATACGATGGAACACGCCGTGTCAGCGGTTTATGATATTCCGCACGCAGGCGGCCTGGCGATTCTCTTCCCGAACTGGATGAGATACACCATTGACCAAAATGTCGGCCGTTTCAAAGCGCTCATGCTGAACATGTTTGACATTGAAACAGAAGGCAAAACCGATAAAGAAATTGTGCTGGAGGGCATCGACAAACTGTCCGCATTCTGGACAAGCCTCGGCGCACCGTCCCGTCTTGCGGATTATGACATCGGCGAAGAAAAACTTGAATTGATTGCAGATATTGCCGCTAAAGAGATGGAATACGGCGGTTTCGGCAACTTCAGGAAGCTGAATAAAGATGACGTCCTTGCTATTTTGAAGGCGTCCCTGTAATAAATCCCCGGCCGGAGTGAATGCGAAAGAGATCGTGTTCACCCGGCCTTCTTGATGACTTGATTTAGCGGAAAAGTTCATATAAAGTGATAGAGAAAACAATTCACCGTTATGGAGGGACAAGCAAATGACGCATGTACGCTTTGATTACTCAAGCGCGTTACCTTTTTTCAATGAACATGAACTTACATATGTACGTGATTTCGTAAAAACGGCACACCATAATATCCATGAAAAAACAGGCGCAGGAAGCGACTTTTTAGGCTGGGTGGACCTTCCTGAACATTACGATAAAGATGAATTCGCGCGCATCAAAAAAGCCGCTGAAAAAATCAAGTCAGACTCGGACGTGCTTCTCGTCGTAGGAATCGGCGGTTCATATTTGGGCGCCCGTGCTGCAATTGAAGCGCTTAACCACTCTTTTTATAATATCCTGCCGAAAGACAAACGCAAAAATCCGCAAGTCATCTTCATCGGCAACAATATCAGCTCGACTTATATGAAGGATGTTATGGATCTGCTTGAAGACGCGGATTTCTCCATTAATGTGATTTCTAAGTCAGGAACGACAACAGAACCTGCAATCGCTTTCCGTATTTTCCGCAAGCTGCTTGAAGAAAAATACGGGAAAGAAGAAGCGAAAGCGCGGATTTATGCGACAACTGATAAAGAGCGCGGCGCTTTAAAGACGCTTTCTAATGAAGAAGGCTTCGAATCATTTGTGATTCCTGATGATGTAGGCGGCCGTTTCTCCGTTCTTACTGCGGTAGGTCTTCTGCCGATTGCAGTCAGCGGAGCTGATATTGATGAGATGATGAAAGGCGCTTTTGATGCGAGCAAAGACTTCTCAAGCTCAGAATTAGAAGAGAATGCCGCTTACCAATACGCCGTCGTCCGCAATGTCCTTTACAATAAAGGCAGAACCATTGAGATGCTGATCAACTATGAACCGGCGCTGCAATATTTTGCGGAATGGTGGAAGCAGCTCTTCGGTGAAAGTGAAGGAAAAGACGAAAAAGGCATTTACCCTTCTTCCGCTAATTTCTCAACTGATCTTCACTCACTCGGCCAATACGTGCAAGAAGGCAGACGGGATCTGTTTGAAACCGTATTAAATGTTGAAAAGCCGAAGCATGAGCTGACGATTGAGGAAGCGGAAAATGATCTTGACGGCCTGAACTACTTAGCCGGAAAAACAGTCGATTTCGTCAATAAAAAAGCGTTCCAAGGCACGATGCTTGCCCACACGGACGGAAAAGTGCCTAACTTAATCGTCAACATTCCGGAGCTTAACGCATATACATTTGGATACCTCGTGTATTTCTTTGAAAAAGCCGTAGCGATGAGCGGCTATTTGCTCGGCGTCAATCCGTTTGACCAGCCCGGTGTTGAAGCGTATAAGGTGAATATGTTCGCACTTCTCGGCAAACCTGGTTTTGAAGAGAAAAAAGCAGAGCTTGAAAAACGCCTCGAGAAATAAAAATTAAAGGCTGGCCCGCTAATGTAACGGGTCAGCCTTTTTCAAACGTGAAGGGTGTGATCATGAATTGAAACGAAATGTTTGGAGGCACGCCGTCATTTCCGTCTGTTCTGCCGCCGTTTTCTATCTGGTTATAAGTCCCTCTCCCGCTATCTTCTTGCAGACCATCCTTTTGCTCGCCTTTCCCCTTGGCCTCTTTACAGATGCGGTTCGGCTGAAGCTGAAGCTGGGCCGTATGCAATCTCTTATGACGAAGCTCGGTTTGTATTCCGCCGTTTTCTTTTTCTCATCAAGCGCGCAAGCAGACTCTTTGGCGGCTCTCTTTACGTATTTTCTAATCGAATGCGCGATTTCCTTTATGGCGCGTTCTAGTGATACGGCCGTCCCGCCGGATTCTGCCCCTAAGCCGTATGAAGATGGAGCGGAGCGGGGACGATAAAGAAAAAAGGAGCATGTGAACCATGACCAGCATACCATCTTCACTTGAGGGCCAATCTTTTTTACTCCGCGAACTGGAACAGGTCATGAAACCGATGGGGTATGTAATCGGCGGCGGCTGGGAGTACGAACGGGGTTTCTTCGATTACAAGATTGACGATAATCACGGTTATTTATTTTTGCGAATCCCCGTTGAAGCAAATAAGGGCCGGCTTGATGAGCGTGGCGCCGCCGTCACAATCGGCACGCCTTTTTTGCTGCGGCATGTGTATCAGAAACATACGGATGACTTTGCCGGCGGCGGTGTTTTTGAATCGTTATTCCAGCAATTTTCTGAGCCGGAAAGACGCGATGCGGAAATTGACCGTTCATATGCAGATATCGGCGTATCGCTCGTTAAAGAGCTGGAAGACGTTCTTTTGCATTAAAGCGCCAAAAATAAATCTGAACTGAGCACTTGATATGAAAGAGGAGGGGTAAGCATCGGCCCCTCCTCTTTTTGAATGCCGATAATCGTCGTATTCCGTTTGAGAAAATAGAGCACACAGTCATGATAGGACTTATCCTTTAGATCATCAGGAACGGGAATGATGCGGACCTTTTTCTCCAACGTCAAATCAGACAGCGTTTGCGGCTCAGCCAGCTGCAGCTTCACCCGATAATGCTCAAACATCACCCGGCTTAAAAGGCGTGACGTGCCGATGATTTTGTTGGCTCCGGCGCGCTCTGCATTTTTTACATACCGTTCCGTCAGAATCTCCGTGATGCAGTAAACGGACGGGTTCAGCCCCTTGATGGCGAGCAGCGTTAATACGGAAAGCATATCAGCCTCCGCTTCATTTTTTTCCTGGTCGGCTGTCAGGATGACGGTATCCGCGGCGGCAATATTGGCCCTTTTCAATGTGCTGTCATCAGCTGCATGGCCGCGAATAAAATGGACATTTTCAATGAGAGGGCCCTCTCGTAATGAATCGTCAATCAATACGACAGTTTTTGACGGCGCTGCCCGCTGGAGCTCCTCCAGCAGCATATTGGACTTCTCGTTCCACCCGATAATAATCATGTGCTCCCGGCCTTTAAAGGCGACCTTCCCTTCCACATAGCGGTGCTGCTTTCTGAATGCGGCTGTGGCAAGCGTGGCGAAATACGCGGTCACAAAACTCGCGCCGGTTAACACAAGCACCATACCGGCGATCTTTCCGAGAGGAGTTTTCGGGACATAATCTCCATAGCCGACCGTGGATACCGTGATGACCGCCCACCAAATCCCTTCAAAAACAGATGGAAACTGCTTCGGCTCCAATATGTAAATCAACTGTCCGAACAATAAAATCAAGGCAATAATGATCAATCCGATACGGATATACAGCGGCCATCGCAGCCAAGAAATGAGAACGCGGTTCGACTTCATTCGTCCTGCTCTTCTTCCGACAGCGAAATGGATAAAATTTGTTTAATAATGGCGTTTAATTTTTCGTTCAGCTTTTCTTGGCCGTATAAATGACGCGCCTGTTTCACGAGTTCGGCAGTTTCATCTTCAAATTGAATGAGAGGCTCGTCGATTTCAGATTCATTATAAAGCTGGATGAAGACGTCAAGCCCCTCATTCATGCGGTCTATGGCAGTGCTCAGCTGCTCTTTCTCTCCGTTTGTCACTTTCATGATGTATCACACCTGTGTCTTTTTTTATACAGTATGTCCCAGTTTGTCTTTCGAAAATCGGTGAAAACATATTCATCCGTTTTTTTTCATATGCTATAGAAAGCGGACCGAAAAGGGTGGGGCAGATGACAGTCATTGAAAAGACCGCAGCAGCGCTGGCCGGAGCGCAGCTGCTCGCTTCGGCGGCCGTGCTTCTAATTTTTGAATTGAATGCATATAACCACATGTCCGATGATTTTTCATGGCCTGTTTTTGTGAAGAGCGTGATAGGGTCGCTTCCGTTTTATTTAGGGCTGGCCGGCGTCTTTTTTATACTGGCGGGAGGCTTGATTCCTGTCAGAAAAAAGAAGCGGATTTCTGTACAGGATAGGGAACATTCTTTAGAATAATGTATAAGCAGAAAGTATGATAAGAAAAAAGGAAGAGGATAATATGCTGTTTATAATTTTAACTTTTGCCGCATTGGGTTTATCGTTTTGGGCACAATTTAAAGTGAAAAGTAATTTTCAAAAATACTCAGATGTGGAAGCCTCAAGTCAGCGGACGGGGGCCGAAACGGCAAGACGGATTCTTGATATAAACGGTTTATATGATGTGCCGGTTGAACCGGTGAGAGGCACTTTAACAGACCATTACGACCCGACGGAGCGGGTGGTGCGTTTATCCGAACCAGTGTATTACGGGCGTTCCATTTCCGCCATTTCCGTCGCTTCCCATGAAGTCGGACATGCCTTGCAGCATCAGGAATCATACGGTGCGCTTGTGCTGCGGCACAAAATATTTCCGGTTGTCAATTTTGCCTCGGGTGTCGCCCCCTTGCTTTTTTTGGGCGGTATGCTCTTGGGCAGTTTGAATTTAATCGGACTCGGCATTATTTTGTTTTCAGCCGCCGTCTTTTTTCAGCTTGTCACGCTGCCTGTTGAGTTCAACGCCAGCGCGAGAGCGAAGCGGATTATCGTGTCAGAAGGATTCATTCGAAACAGTGAAGAACACGGCGTGAATAAAGTGCTGAACGCCGCCGCGCTAACGTATGTGGCTGCGGCGCTCGTTTCATTATTCGAGCTGCTTCGTTTTGTGATGATCTTCTTGAATGGTCGTGATGAGAATTAACACGAAGGAGGTGGCCCCTTACCGTTTGCGGTAGGGGTTTTTTTGCTTATTTTAAAACTGATTCTCATTATGCTGTTAATCGGATTAACGGCCATCTTTGTCGCCGCGGAATTTGCGATTGTTAAAATCCGCGGTTCGAAAATTTCAGAGCTGGTCGAAAGCGGTGACAGCCGGGCGCTTGCCGCCCATAGGGTCATCTCTAATTTGGACGAATATTTATCAGCGTGCCAGCTCGGTATTACGATTACGGCGCTCGGACTCGGCTGGCTCGGAGAACCGACAATTCAGCGGATTCTTCATCCTGTTTTTCATCTGATCGGCATGCCGGAATCCATTACGCACGTCGTCACCTTCATTGCTGCATTTATCACCGTTACGTACCTGCATGTCGTTATTGGCGAGCTTGCGCCGAAAACGATATCGATTCAAAAAGCTGAAGCCGTCAGTTTAAGGACGGCCAAACCGCTTATTCTTTTTTATAAAGTGATGTATCCGTTTATCAAGCTGTTAAACGGCTCGGCCGGTTTTTTGGTCAAGCTGTTCGGCTTTCACTCGGTCAAAGAACATGAAGTTGTTGTCAGTGAGGAGGAATTACGGTTGATTTTGTCCGAAAGCTATAAAAAAGGACAAATCAATCAGTCAGAATTCCGATACGTCAATAAAATATTTGAATTCGATAATCGGGTCGCGCGGGAAATCATGGTTCCGCGTACCGAAATCGCCGCCATTTCGCTTGATCAATCGGTTGATGAAGCCATTCATTTGATTATCAATGAACGCTATACACGTTATCCGGTCATCAAGGAAGATAAAGACCATATTCTCGGCATTATTAACAATAAGGACTTATTTAAGGCGTATTTCCTCGGACGTTCCATTGAATTAAAAGAAATTATGCGCCCGGTCATCAGGGTTATTGAAAGCATTCCTGTACAAGAGCTTCTTATACGTATGCAGAAGGAGCGGATTCATATGGCCATACTCGTCGATGAATACGGCGGCACTGCTGGACTTGTCACCGTCGAAGATATTTTGGAGGAAATCGTCGGTGAGATTCGGGATGAATATGACCAGGATGAAATGCCGCATATCGTCAAAAAAGGCGAACACCATTATGTGATGGACGGGAAGGCGCTGATAGACGAAGTGAACGACCTGCTTGATATCGCGATCGATAATGAGGATATCGACACGATTGCGGGCTGGCTGCTGACGCAAAAAATGGAGCTGGAAAACGGAGATGTATTTCATGCCGAAGGCTGCGAATTCAAGGTGCTTGAAGCAGAGGATCATCATATCCGCTTTGTCGAAATTAAAAAAACAGACTACTAAGCCGCCTTCACGCGGCTTTTTTATGCGGGAGGATAAGGGCGAAGCGCTGTGCAAACATACTCCTTTTATATAATGTAACTGGTATACGTGCATGAAATGAAAAACACCGCATTCATCAAATCAATCCGGTTATGCTGTTTGATATTCTTTTTTCGGAATGGAGCGCTCAAGTTAAATAACATATAAGTCTTCTTGCCGGCTGCAAGAGGCTTTTTTTCTGAAATATATGCTTCTTTCGCTTGCTTCTTCATATTGTATAAAGAAAGGAGTGGCTGTATGAAAACGGCTTGGTGGAAAACAGCGGTTGTATATCAAATCTATCCCCGCAGCTTTATGGATTCAAATGGCGACGGAATCGGCGATATAAACGGGATCAGGTCAAAACTTCATTACATAAAAGGCTTAGGGGCGGACGTGATTTGGCTTTGTCCCGTTTTCGACTCGCCCGGGGCAGATAACGGCTACGATATTCGCGATTACAAACAAATCTTAAGTGAATTCGGGACAATGGAGGATTTCGATCAGCTGCTCGCCGGCATCCATGACCTCGGCATGAAGCTGATCATAGACCTTGTCGTAAACCATACAAGCGATGAACACCCGTGGTTCATTGAATCATGCTCGGACAAAGATTCACACAAACGGGACTGGTACATTTGGAAAGACGGAAAAAACGGCAAAGAGCCGAACAACTGGGAAAGCATTTTCGGCGGTTCAGCGTGGCAATACGATGAGAAAACAGACCAATATTACCTTCACCTGTTTGACAAAAAACAGCCGGATTTGAATTGGGAAAACCAAAATATGAGGCAAGCCGTTTATGAGGTTGTCCGCTGGTGGCTTGATAAAGGAATAGACGGCTTTCGGGTGGACGCCATTTCCCACATTAAGAAAAAAGCAGGACTCCCCGATCTGCCGAATCCCGGCGGACTCCCTTACGTCCCTTCCTTCCCGTATCATATGAATGCGGATGGGATTATGGAAATGTTAACAGAACTGAAGCAAGAAACATTTTCACGCTATCCGATCATGACGGTCGGAGAGGCAAACGGCGTAAGTGCCGAGGAAGCGGCTGACTGGGCAGGTGAAGAATCCGGCGTCTTTGACATGATTTTTCAATTTGAACATCTCGGCCTGTGGGATACAGATGCAGATGAACGTATCTGTATTCCGGCATTCAAAAGCATTTTGTCCCGTTGGCA
Source organism: Bacillus sp. ISL-51 (assembly GCF_018613535.1). Lineage (GTDB taxonomy): Bacteria > Bacillota > Bacilli > Bacillales > Bacillaceae > Bacillus. The sequence continues at coordinate 28,893 of NZ_JAGGQB010000015.1, read as the reverse complement.
GAACAGTCTGGAAGGAAAGGGCTGGAACGCACTATTTATGGAAAATCACGACCAGCCCCGTTCCGTATCCGTTTGGGGCGATGACCAGTTATTTCTGGCAGAAAGCGCCAAGGCACTCGCCGCTGTTTATTTTCTGATGAAAGGCACGCCGTTTATCTATCAGGGGCAGGAACTCGGGATGACCAACGTCTCGTTTCCTTCCATTGACGATTATGATGACGTCGCAATAAAGCGGCTGTATGAAATCGAGACGTCCCGCGGCGTACCGCACGAAGAAGTGATGAAGGCCATCTGGAAAAAAGGGCGGGACAATTCAAGAACACCGATGCAATGGGACGGCGGGGAGTATGCCGGATTCTCAACGGCTTCCCCATGGATCGGCGTGAACCCAAACCATACATGGCTGAATGCTGCATCGCAAATATACGATCAAACATCCGTTTATCATTTCTACAAAAGTTTAATCGCCCTCAGAAAAGAGCATGATGTGTTGATCAACGGGAGGTATGAATTGCTGCTGCCGGAAGATCGGCAAATCTTCGCTTATTTGCGAAAAGGCTGCGAAGAAACCGCGCTTATCATAACAAATCTGACGAAAACTCCGGCCTTTTACAGACATCAGGGATTTCCGCTTGATTCCGCTTCACTCGTTTTGGCAAACACGGAACCGGAACATCATCGGCACGTGACGTCCTTCCTTTTAAAGCCTTATGAAACACGAGTATACGTATGGGTAAAACTTCAGTCCCGCGGCTGAAGTTTTTTGTGAATTAAGTTTATGACATCATTCGACAGGAAAAGAACAATACAGAACGAATAAGGGAAAGGAAGAGGAAAAGAAAGGAGCATTCTCATGCTGAAAACATTGCAGATAAAAACAAACAAGCGGGATGAAATGATAGACATCACTCATGAGGCCGAGGCGTTTCTCCGCGAAACAGGAGTAAAAAACGGCTTAGCGCTTATATACCGCCCTCATACAACCGCCGGCATCACCATTAATGAAAATGCCGATCCGGATGTGAAAAGAGATATGCTCAGAAGATTTGATGAGATCTATCCGTGGGATCATGAGCTGGACCGGCATATGGAGGGGAATACGGCAGCTCATATGAAAGCTAGCACAATCGGTGCATCCCAGCATGTCATCATTGAAGACGGCCGCTTGATTCTCGGTACGTGGCAGGGCATTTATTTCTGCGAATTTGACGGTCCGAGAAACCGGACGTGTTATATCAAAATAACAGCTGAAACGGAGGAGAACATTGTTGAGTGAGTGGATGAATGCATTATCATTAACAAAGCCCGTGATTCAGGCGCCGATGGCCGGAGGGCTTGTCACACCGCGCCTGGCTTCGGCCGTATCAAATGAGGGAGCGCTCGGCAGCCTCGCATCCGGATATGTCAGCCCGGCATCGCTTGAGCAACAGATCATCGCGATGCAGCAGAAAACAAACCGGTCCTTTCAGGTGAATCTTTTCGTTCCTGAAGAAAGAGAGGCGCCAGAGGAAGGCGTGTTTGAAAAATGGAAGGCGAACATCCCGATGGCCGATGAGGCTCAGCCATTCTCCACACTAGAAGAGGATTGGAAGGATTTTGAGGAGAAAGTTGAGCTGCTTATCCGCTTCCGGGTAAAAGCGTGCTCATTTACCTTCGGCCTGCCGCCGGAAGAAACGGTTCAAAAGCTGAAGGACAGCGGTTGCTTCCTTTTCGGAACGGCCACAACACCAGAGGAAGCGGCTGCCCTTGAAAAACGGGGAATGGACGCCGTCGTATTGCAAGGGGTTGAAGCGGGCGGGCATCGCGGGTCGTTTCTGACGGCAAAAGGAGAACCCGCCCTCGGCCTTATGGCGCTGATTCCGCAGGCTGCCGATGCGCTGTCCGTTCCTGTTATTGCGGCAGGCGGCATTTTTGATCATCGCGGCGTTCAGGCAGCCAGGTGTTTGGGCGCTGACGGCGTTCAAGTCGGCACACCGTTTCTCCTTTGTGAAGAAAGCAGCGCCTCTCCGGCTTACAAACAGGCCATTGCCGGGGCGGAAGGGGCTGACACGCGGCTGACCTCACTGTTTTCCGGAAAACAGGCGAGGGGAATCGTCAATCAGTTTATGAAAACATATGAAGCGGATGAAGGGAATACGCTTCCTTACCCGCTGCATAACACGCTGACAAAACCGATGCGCGGGCACGCGTTACAATCCGAAGATGCGGATTATATGTCTTTATGGGCGGGCCAGTCGGCAGGGATGCTGAAGGGACCGACCGATGTAAAAACCGTTTTGCGCGATTTGTGCCGGTCTTAAAAAAGATTTGAGGTGATTTTTGCATGAAGATTCTTCAAATGTTCTATAAAAAAAGAGGATATATTGAATTTGTATTTGAAGATTTTCCTTATTCCAAAGTCACCATGGCGCCGATCAAGGGGTATTACTTTGTGCGAACCATCAAGTGGAGCAGCCGGGACAGAGCCGTCACACGCCATGATTTAGAAAAGTTCGAATGGGCGGCGAACCAGACGCTCGGCACAACCGCTTTTTACCGGAAAAGAAAAGCATTTCACATCCCATCGTCACAATGACAGACGATGGGATGGTTTTAATGCATGATTTGATACAGTGCAGGCGCATCAAGCCTTGTAGCCTGAGAAAGGAGATAAGCCGACTGCACGGCGTCTTTTTTTCTTAAAGAATTCAGCTTTTGGATAATTTGCTCAGCGGTCAAAATTCCGAGGCCATGGGCAAAATATTGATCTTTCCCCAATACAATCACGTTTTCTCCTCTCCACTGCGCCTTTTGCGGGTTAAAATCCGGATTTTTAAAATATAAACAGTCGCCCAGCAAAAAGTGATGGCCGGTTTCCGTATAGATCGGCAGATGTTCATAGTGCCAGTCATACAGGGTGATCTTCTCGAAACGGGTATCAAATCTTTCGGCTCCGACTGTTTTTAATACAGCTGAATAATAAATGACAACAATCGCGGTAGCGCATTCAAACGCATAAAACGCTCCGTTTTCAATAATATCCCGAATGGCTTTTGAAGCGGGGATTCTATATTTCAGCTCCAAGGCTCCCTCTGGCGTCACTCTCCAAAATGCCGTATTTCCATATGTTTTAGCGAAGGTCGCGAATTTTGCGCCGGAGCCGTTCAATTCTTTGGCGGCCTGCACGATATTGCGCCGCAACTGTACTTCAAACATCAGCTCAGCGATTGACCCGTAATCAAATTGTACGGGCGAAGCGTTCAATTCGTTTAAATATGGAAGCAGACTCTCTTCGGTCTGCCAGTTTGCGATGTCTTGGGGCCGCAGCGTTTGCCCGGATATGATAATCATAGAAACGCCCCCTCTCTTTTTTTATAAGATATGCAAGAGGCTTGGGCAATGAAAATAAGTCATAAAACAGGATAAAACGATTACAAAATGTGAGAGGTGAGCCGATATATAAGGTATCACATAAGAGGGAGCAGCATAATATGAAGAATTTCATCAATTGGTGTACAAAAGCATCAATCTCACGAAAATTAATCATTTCATTTATCGTGATCTTAATCATACCGATTCTCATTTTAGAATTCAGCTCATATCATACAGCGAGCAGCTCGCTGGATGAGCAAATTTCAAGCAACGCAAAAAATAACATCGACTCTTTTAATACAACCATCACAAATGATATAGGGGCAAAGGCGAAGGCGATTGAATTTTTCAGTGAGACCTTAAAGACTTCGTCATTCACAAAGAAAAATAAATCCGAGCTTGAAGGGAAATTCGGGCAATACACGTCAATACATAGAGACGCAGCCCGTATTTACGGAGGAACGGAAGACGGCAGTTACACACAAGCACCGAAGGAAAACCTGCCGGCCGGCTATGATCCGAGAACCCGTGCATGGTATAAAGACGCTGTGAAGGCAGGCGGCGCGCTTGTTGTCACCGACCCATACGTAGCCGCGAACGACGGCAGCATGGTCGTAACCGTGGCGAAGCAGCTGCAGGACGGGACCGGCGTTGTGGCCATGGATATTACGATTGACCAGCTGCTGAAACAAATGCAGGAAATTAAAATCGGCCAAAAAGGATTCGTGTTTATCGTCTCTAAAAATAAAACCTATGTCGCGCATAAAGACCATAAGCCGGGTGATAAGGTCTCAACCCCGTGGGTAAACGAGGTATATAGCAATAACAGCGGTATCATTTCATACAAGCTCGATAATCAGGATAAAAAAATGGCGTTTACGACAAATAAGCTGACCGGCTGGAAAATAGCGGGATCGATGGAGCTGGCCGAAATTAAAGACGCATCAAAGCCGGTGCTTACGATGGGGATGATCGTGCTTGGCGCGTCCGTTATGATCGGGGGCATATTAATCTTATTGATTGTCAGATCAATTACGACACCGCTGAAACGGCTTGTCCGCTCGTCTAAACGAATCAGCGGCGGAGACCTGACAGAAACGATTGATATCCGTTCGAAAGATGAACTGGGCGAACTCGGGGCGAGTTTTAATGAGATGGGGGAATCATTGCGGGGGCTCATCAGCGGAATCCAAAGCTCAGTCGACAACGTGGCGGCATCATCAGAACAGCTGACCGCATCAGCTTCGCAAACAAGCAAAGCAACGGAGCATATTACAATGGCGATTGAACAGTTTTCAAACGGCAACGAGGAGCAGAGCGAAAAAGTCGAATCAAGCTCAGCGAAACTGAATCATATAAATGACGGACTCGCTGCCGTGTCCCAGACATCATCGGCTATTACCGAAGCATCTAAACAATCGACGGAAATTGCCGGAACCGGGGAGACGTACGTACAGAAAACGGTCGGTCAGATGAACCTCATCAACCAATCCGTCCAGCAGGCGGAAGCCGTCGTCAAGGGCCTTGAGGCAAAATCAAAAGACATCACACATATTTTAAGAGTTATTAACGGCATTGCCGATCAGACAAACCTGCTAGCTTTAAACGCCGCCATTGAGGCTGCCAGAGCGGGAGAATACGGAAGAGGCTTTTCCGTTGTCGCGGAAGAAGTGCGCAAACTGGCCGTCCAATCCGCCGGCTCTGCAAAAGAAATTGAAAAACTGATCCAAGAAATCACGTCCGAAATTGATACATCTCTTCACATGTTTACCTCGGTAAACGAAGAAGTTCAATCAGGACTTGCCGTGACGGACCGTACGAAAGAAAGCTTCCAAAACATCTTCGGCATGACAAACGAAATCGCCGAAAAGCTTCAATCCATGAACAGTACGGTTGAGCAGCTTTCAGACAGCTCTCAGCACGTCTCAGCCGCTGTTACTGATATTGCGGACGTTTCGAGAGAAAGCGCCGCAAGCATTCAGGATATTGCGGCATCAGCCGAAGAACAGCTTGCTTCCATGGAAGAAATCAGCACCTCCGCCGACACTTTGGCTCAAATGGCCGAAGAGCTGCGGGAATTAACAAAACAATTTAAAATCAATTAGCACAAAAGGACGCTTTCCAACCGGAAAGCGTCTTTTTTAGATGATGACGAATGAAATTGATTAAAAAGTCACGTGTTTTGCGGGAGTATATAGAACTAAATTTCATTTATTCCTATATTTTCAATGTAATAAAAAGGGAGTATACCGATATAAAGTGTAAATGTTTGAAAGAGGTTAAAAAATGAAAAAAACAGCAAGCACCGCAAAAAAATCAATAGCCAGAAGACTCATCACTTCATTTTTACTCATCTTAATTATTCCGGTGGCTGTATTGGCGGCAAGCGCCTACCGGTCGGCGGCTTCCTCCGTTGAAAGCCAAATGATGGAAAGCGCCAAGGGGAATGTGCAAATCTTAAATAATATGATTGACGACCGGATCGGAACATTTACAAAAAGCTCGGTGTATTTCAGCGAGTGGGCGACAAATGCAAAGTTTAAGGAAAAGAACCGCACGGAAATGAAAGACCGATTCAAGCAATTCATTGAAAGCAACGATAAGGCAGCCGCTATTTTTTCAAGCGGCAAGGACGGAACGTTTACACGCTACCCCCATGCCGATATGCCGGCCGATTTCAATCCGCTTGAAAGAAGCTGGTACAAAGAAGCCATGGAGAATAAAGACAAAACCATCATAACTGACCCTTATCAGTCCATTTCAAACGGAAAGATGGTCGTCACCATGGCGCGTGCGGCACAAGACGGGTCAGGCGTCGTCGCGATTGATATTAAGATCGGCGACCTCGTGACTATGACAAAAGAAATCAATATTGGAAAAGAAGGCTATGCCTTTATCCTCAGCAAAAATAAAAAAGCCGTCGCCTACAGCGGTGAAAAAGCGGGAACAACACTGTCAGGAAAATGGGTTGATACTTTATACAGCGAGAAAAAAGGCGACTTTCAATACATGTTTAACGGCAATGCGAAAAAAATGGCGTTTGTCACCAATGAAGCGACAGGCTGGAAAATCAGCGGAACGATGTCCGCGGATGAAGTTAAAGATGCGGCAAAGCCTGTTCTGACCATGGCCGTTATCGTATTGGTCATTGCCATTGCGGCCGGAATCATATTCGGGTATTTCGTCATCCGCTCCATCACAAAGCCGTTAAAACGCCTCGTGGCCTCTGCTGAAAAAATCAGCGCCGGCGATTTGACCGAAAGAATTGAAGTCAGTTCCAAAGATGAGCTGGGCGTGCTCAGTAAAAGCTTTAATCATATGACAGATTCACTCCGTTCAGTCATTCAAGGCATTCAGGATTCCGTTGAATACGTGGCTTCATCTTCAGAGGAGCTGACGGCTTCTGCTGAACAGACGAGTAAAGCAACAGAGCATATTACCTATTCTATAGAACAATTTTCTAACGGAACAGAAAGCCAAAGTGACAGCATTGACAGAGCGACAGAACAAGTTAATGAAATGAAAGACGGGCTCAGTGACTTAGCGGAAGCCGCTGCCGTTATTACGGAATCTTCAATTGAATCAGCGGAGATATCCGGCGCCGGCGAACAGCTTGTCCGAAAAACAGCCGGCCAAATGAGCACTATTGATCTTTCGGTAAGTGAAGCGGAACAAGTCGTAAAAGGGCTTGAATTAAAATCAAAAGACATCACCAGCATTTTGGGGGTGATAAACGGCATTGCGGATCAAACGAACCTTCTTTCTTTAAATGCCGCCATTGAAGCTGCAAGAGCGGGAGAATACGGGCGCGGTTTCTCCGTCGTTGCCGAAGAGGTGCGTAAGCTCGCCGTCCAGTCCGCCGAATCAGCGAAAGAAATCGAAACCTTGATTCATGAAATCGTCAAGGAAATCCATACATCCCTCGGTATGCTGGAATCCGTCAATCATGAGGTAAAAAACGGCCTTGTGTTAACAAATGAAACGGAAAAAAGCTTCCGGGACATTTCGGTAAAGACAAACCAAATCGCCGGGGAGCTGCAAAATATGAATGCGACTGTGGAACAGCTTTCCTCCGGCTCTCAGGAAGTATCAAGCGCATCAGAGGACATCGCGGCCGTTTCTAAAGAAAGCGCGGCAAGCATCCAGGACATCGCGGCTTCCGCCGAAGAGCAGCTTGCATCTATGCAGGAGATCAGTTCATCAGCCGTAACGCTGGAAAAAATGGCCGAAGAGCTTCGGGAATTAACAAAGCGCTTTAAAATAACCTCTTAATTAAGTCTAAAAGACTATTTTATAATAGGTAAAAAGTATCTTTCGATATATTTCTTCTTAATGGATATGTATATTTACCCATAATTGCCGATATGAAGGGTAAACCAGCTAGAGGAGATATAGTAGATGAAAAAAATTGTACAAATCATCAAGCAGCGGTCGCTTACGAGAAAACTTCTCATTTCTTTTTTAGCCGTTCTCATTCTTCCTGTTTCAGTACTTGCTTTTATTGCTTATCAATCGGCGGTGAGCACGCTTGACAGGCAGGTGATGGGCAGCGCGTTAGAGAATGTGCAGCAAATCAATAATCTGATCAATACAAGCATCAGCCAAAAAGAAGACGGTGCCGCTTATTTCAGCGAGTGGCTTACTGAAGATAAATACAAGCCGAAAAACAAAGCGCAAATGACAGATAAATTCACAGAGTATATGAAGATCAATAAAGATGTGGAATCCATCTATACGAGTGACACAAAAGGCCATTTCACACGGTATCCCGATTTGCAGATGCCGAAAGGGTATAATCCGGTTGAAAGAGATTGGTATAAAAAAGCCGTTGAAAGCAAGGGGAAAGTTGTCGTAACAGACCCTTACCGCACCGCTTCAACCAATACGATGGTCGTCACGGTCGTTCAGCAGACGAAAGACGGCTCCGGAGTGGTAGCCATTAATATGAAAATTGAAGAGATCCTGAAAACCACGAAAAAAGTGAATATCGGAAAATCAGGCTACGCGTTTATCCTGACGAAAGACAAAAAAGTTGTCGCCCATCCGAACAGAACGCCCGGCACTGCATTAGACGGTGATTGGGCCGATCAGCTTTACAGCAGCAAAAAAGGAGATTTTCAATACGTTTACGACGGTGAAAAGAAGAAAATGGCTTATGACACCAATGAGTTAACGGGCTGGAAAATCAGCGGAACGATTTATTTGGACGAGATTCATGAAGCCGCACTGCCGATCCTACACCTGTCCTTGCTCGTTCTGGTATTAGCCATTGTCATCGGAACAATCGTCATGGTGCTGATCATCCGCTCGATTACAAAACCGCTCAAGCAGCTCGTGACGACATCCAAACGGATCAGCGAAGGCGATTTGACAGAAACGATTAAAATTCAATCAAAAGATGAATTGGGCGAGCTGGGCAAAAGCTTTAACAATATGGCGGCCTCACTCCGTTCTTTGATTCATGCGATTCAGGATTCCGTGAACAACGTCGCGTCTTCCTCAGAAGAGCTGACAGCTTCAGCGGAGCAGACAAGCAAGGCAACCGAACACATTACACTGGCGATTGAACAATTTTCAAACGGAAATGAAAGCCAAAGTGAAAAAATTGAAAGCGCCGCGGAACATATTTATCAAATGAATACCGGACTTGAAGATATGGCGAAAGCATCGGCCGTCATTACGGAGTCCTCCGTAAAATCTGCGGAAGTCGCCAATTCAGGCGGACAGCTTGTTCACCAAACGGTCGGCCAAATGAACATCATTGACCAATCCGTGAAAGAAGCGGAAAACGTCGTGCGCGGTCTGGAAACAAAATCAAAAGACATCACAAACATTCTCCGCGTCATTAACGGAATCGCCGATCAGACAAACCTTCTCGCGCTGAATGCGGCAATCGAAGCGGCGCGTGCCGGAGAATACGGACGGGGTTTCTCTGTCGTCGCTGAAGAAGTCAGAAAGCTTGCCGTGCAATCAGCTGATTCGGCTAAAGAAATCGAAAGCTTAATCGTGGAAATCGTAAAAGAAATCAACACGTCTCTCGGCATGTTCCAATCCGTCAACCGGGAAGTAGAGAGCGGTCTTGATATTACGAATCAAACCGAAACAAGCTTCAAACGGATTTCTGAAATGACAAGCCAAATTGCCGGAGAAATCCAAAATATGAACGCCACTGTAGAACAGCTGACAGCCGGTTCACAGCAAATCTCAGGAGCCTCTGAACATATCGCATCCATCGCGAAAGAAAGCTCCGCCAGCATCCAAGACATCGCCGCCTCCGCTGAAGAGCAGCTGGCATCGATGGAAGAAATCAGCTCGTCATCAGAAACATTGTCACAAATGGCGGAAGAACTACGTGATATGACGAAACGCTTTAAAATAGAATAATAGATAAAAACACCCAAACTTACACGTTGGGTGTTTTTTTTAGTTTTTTTAATAAATCTTTTGTCCTATCTGACGATATTAGATTTAGCTTTTGAAAGAAGGAGACTGAAAAAATGAAACAACTGATACATTGGATCAAACAGCCATCCATCAGCAAGCCGCTTATCGCGGCATTCTTGGCCGTACTGGTGCTGCCGGTCGGCATACTCGCCTACTTCAGCTATCAAACGGCGGGAAGTTCGTTAGAAAGCGAACTGACACACAGCGCCCAAGGAAATGTCAACGAATTAAACAGCGTGCTGGAAAACATGCTGGATGGCAAGCTGAAAGCCATCGATTATTACAGTGAATCAATCACCAAGGACAAACTGAAACCAAAAAACAAATCCATACTGCTTGAAAATATGAAGCAGTATGTCACAGTAAACGACGATGTTGAATCAGTGTATGCCGCGTCCGCCGACAAAGCATTCGTTAAATATCCGTCAACTGAAATGCCGGCCGATTATAATCCGGTAACACGCGGCTGGTATACAAAAGCAGTTGAAAAAAACGGACAGCCTGTATTCACCGAGCCTTATAAAGACGCATCAAACGGAAAAACCGTCGTGACAATTGCCAAACAGACAAAAGACGGATCGGGCGTTGTCGCTCTTGATATCAACCTGGACGACCTGCTTACCGCTTCCGAACGCGTGCAGATCGGTCATAAAGGATTTGCTTTTATTACAACGGGAGATAAAAAATACATCGCCCATCCGACCATTAAACCGGGAACGGCAGGTTCAGGGGGCTGGACAAAAGAAGTTTTTTCAAAAACAAGCGGAACGTTTGAATACATGTTTGAAGGACAGCAAAAGAAAATGGCCTTCACGACAAACAAATTGACAGGCTGGAAAATCGCCGGCACTTTCTTTGTCAGTGAAATCCATGACGCAGCCGCTCCCGTTATGAATATGGCGCTCATCATCCTTGCTGTTTCTCTTATCGTCGGCGGCATTTTAATCATTTATATCATTCGCTCAATCTCAAGACCGCTCAAAAAGCTTGTCTCGACATCCGCTAAAATCAGCGATGGTGATTTAACAGAAGTAATTGACATTAAATCGAAAAACGAATTCGGCCAGCTCAGCCAAAGCTTTAATGAGATGTCAGCGTCACTGCGATCTGTCATTGGCGTCATTCAATCGTCAGTAGAGCATGTGGCTTCCTCTTCAGAAGAGCTGACGGCATCTGCCGGGCAGACGAGCAAAGCGACAGAGCATATTACATTGGCGATTGAACAATTTTCGAACGGAAACGAATCCCAGAGCGAGAAATTGGAAGAAAGCGCAGAACATCTTTCCAAAATGAATGCAGGCATTGCCGAGACGGCGAATGTATCGGCAGGCATTACCGAATCCGCCATTCAAACCTCTGATACGGCCGGAAGCGGAGAAGAATTAGTGGCGAAAACCGTCGGCCAGATGAAAACAATTGATCGTTCCGTTCAGCAGGCGGAAGCGGTCGTAAAAGGATTAGAAACGAAGTCACAAGATATTACGAGCATTCTGAACGTCATTAACGGCATTGCCGATCAAACGAATCTGCTTGCCTTAAACGCCGCCATCGAAGCGGCCAGAGCCGGCGAATACGGACGGGGCTTCTCTGTCGTAGCCGAAGAAGTGAGAAAGCTTGCCGTGCAATCAGCTGACTCCGCTAAAGAAATTGAAACGCTGATTCAAGAAATCGTCAAAGAAATCGCCACATCGCTTTCTGTATTCCAAGCGGTGAATCAAGATGTGAAGGAAGGCCTCAGCATTACTGATCAAACGTCCGAAAGCTTCAAAAAAATCTCGGAGATGACGACACAGATTTCAGGCGCTTTACAGCATATGAACGGAACGCTTGAGCAGCTTGCGGCCGGGTCGCAAAACGTGACAAACGCGGTGGATGACATTAACGCTGTCGCCAAAGAAGGATCCGCCAGCATTCAAGACATTGCCGCGTCCGCCGAAGAACAGCTTGCCTCTATGGAAGAAATCAGCTCATCCGCTGAAACGCTTGCCCATATGGCCGAAGAACTGCAGCAGGTCACACGGAAATTTACCATTGAATCAGAAAACAAAGCCGGGAAACAGCTGTAACGAGCTGTTTCTTTCCTCCCGCCGAAAAAAACGATACACTTGAACATAAGAAGGGAGTGTTACGATGAGACTCGAAGGGAAAAAAGTCATAGCGCTGGTCAGTGATGATTTTGAAGATTTAGAGCTTTGGTATCCCGTCTATCGGTTACGGGAAGAAGGGGCAATTGTTCATTTAATAGGAGAAGAAGCGGGCCGTTCATATAAAGGAAAATACGGCGTGCCTGCAATAGCGGATTATGATTTTAAGAGCCTGATTATCCAGGAGTATGATGCCGTGCTCGTGCCGGGCGGCTGGGCTCCTGACAAATTGAGGAGATACCCGGAGGTTCTTGAAATCATTCGCACGATGAACGAGCAGAAAAAGCCGATCGGCCAAATCTGCCACGCGGGCTGGGTGCTGATATCAGCCGGAATACTGGCAGGAAAAAAAGTGACAAGCACGCCCGGCATCAAAGACGATATGACAAACGCCGGGGCGGAGTGGCTGGATGAGGCTGTCGTAACAGACGGCCATATTGTTTCAAGCCGCCGTCCGCCTGATCTCCCGCAATATGCAAAAGCATTTGCCGATGTTTTAGCGGCCAAATAAAGAAACATCCGCCCGTAACTCCGGGCGGATGTTTTTAGTTTCGGTCGGCGGGAAACACAATTCCCATTTGTTTTCTCGCTTCTTCCATAATGTTTGCCGTGATGAACGAGCGTTCAAATGTATTTTCGGAAGACTCAAGCTGATGGTTTTCAAGAAGTGATACGAATTCAGCCGTTTCGTAATACATGGCTGGTTTCGTATCAGGAACAGAAATGTCTTCCACGCGCCCGTCACGATAACGGATCTCCGCTCTCTCCGGTCCGTGAATGCTGTCCAGCACGATGGTGCCATCTTCTCCCTGTATCTCTGCCGGAGCATAGGAATTCGAAATTTTTGAGTGCATGAGCACCGCTTCAAATCCGTCATATGACAGAATCACCGTGCCCTCGCCGTCAACGCCTGTAGATAATCTGTAACCGGTTGCTTTTACCTCTTTCGGTTTTCCGAACAGTACGACCGCCGGATAAATACAATACACGCCGATATCCATTAAAGAACCGTTTGATAATTCCGGCTGAAACGCGTTAAGCACCGTTCCGTTTTTAAAAGCATCATAGCGTGATGAATATTGGCAATAGCTTGCCGTAAATCTGCGGATTGCTCCGATTTTATGTAAGTGGTTTTTAATCAATTTAAAGTTGGGCAGGAAGGTGGTTTTCATCGCTTCCATCAGCAAAACGCCGTTTGCCTTGGCTGTTTTAATCATTTCTTCTGTTTCCCGTGCGTTAGAAGCAAACGGTTTCTCACACAGCACATGCTTTCCGTGCTTCATAAAAAGGATTGCCTGTTCTTTATGGAATGCGTTTGGGCTGGCAAGATAAACCGCGTCATAGCTTCCGCTTTTCGCCATCTCTTCCAGGCTTGTGAAATGATGTGCTGCACCGTGGGTACTGGCAAATTCCCTGGCCCGTTCCTCTGATCTTGAATAAACCGCCGCCAATTGAAAATGGTCAATAGCGGAAGCCGCTTGGAGGAAGCGGTCTGTAATCCAATTCGTTCCTACTGTTGCAAACCGAATCATTGCTATCGCTCCTTCTGTTTACTGTCTTTCATTATAGCACAAACATAAAAGCAAAATAGTTTACGGTATGAATGCGTAGGAAAATTTCCCAAAGAGGCTGGTTTATATTTTTCATTATAGGAACGATAGTGTACAATTTAGGTAAAATACGTATGATGGAGGAACAATAGTGGAAACATTGCAAACATGGGGCGGCCGATTTAAACAGTTTTTCTTAGACAATAAATTTGTCTTGTTTTTGCTTGTATTGCTGCTCATCGGTCTCAATATCCTTGTTTTTACAAAAACATCGTTTATTTTCACACCAATTATCGTCCTGCTCAAAACGATTGCGCTCCCCGTCATTTTGACAGGAATTGTTTTTTATTTACTCAATCCGATCGTAGATATACTCGAAAATGTAAGAGTGAAAAGGGTCTATTCCATTTTGATCCTTTATCTCATCATTATAGGATTAATTACGATCACCATCGTATCGATCATTCCGTTTTTAAAGGAACAGATCATGAGCCTGATCGACAATCTGCCGAGATATGTGGATATCGTTGAAGATCAGTCGAAAAATCTGATTGGAAGCGATTTTGTGAATCAGGCGCAGAAGACGATGAATATTAACATTTCCGATTTGGCAAATAAAGCTTCGGCTCAGGCTGCGACGATAGCGAACAGCACATTTACCGGCGTCGGAAATTTTATCGGCGCACTGACTGAGGTTATAATTTCTATCGTTACCGTTCCGTTTATTCTGTTCTACTTGCTGAAAGACGGAAAAAAACTGCCTATCTATATCTTAAAGTTTGTGCCGACCCGTTTAAAGGAACAAACGTACACGATGCTGAGCGAGATGAACCACAGATTAAGCTCCTATATCAGAGGCCAGGTTATCGTCAGCTTCTGTATCGGTTTTTTATTATTTATCGGATATCTGATTATCGGGCTTGATTACGCCTCGCTGCTTGCGGTCATTGCCGCTTGTACAAGCGTTGTGCCGTATTTAGGGCCGACGATTGCCATCACGCCGGCTATCATTATCGCTTTGGTGACTTCTCCGTTTATGCTGCTGAAGCTTGCGATTGTCTGGACCATTGTCCAGCTTGTGGAAGGAAAATTAATTTCTCCGCAAATTATGGGGAAAAACCTTCACATTCACCCGATTACCATCATCTTTGTCCTGTTGACCGCCGGAAAACTGTTCGGCGTTGTCGGCATTATTTTGGCCATCCCGGGTTACGCGGTCATTAAAGTGGTCACGACCCACTTGTTTGATTGGTTTAAAATGCGGTCGCATTTATACGAAGAAGAAAAAAATGATGCGGCTCCCAAGGCATAAAAACGGGACGGATCTGATATTTATAAGAGACAGGCTTTCCTCTAGGGGAGAGCTTCTCTTTTGTAAATGCTTAATGAAGGGAAGAATAAGATGACACTATGGGAAATGTTCACAGCAGCCGTTTTAGGGATAGTTGAAGGGTTAACGGAATACGCGCCGGTTTCTTCAACGGGACATATGATCATAGCGGATGACATCTGGCTGAAATCCGGCAATCTGATGAATCCTGAAGCTGCCAATTCCTTTAAGGTGGTCATTCAGCTGGGCTCCATATTGGCGGTGGCGATTGTATTTAAGGATCGGATTTTAAATTTACTGGGCCTCAAAAAGAATGTGACACGCGATCAGGAAAAAGGGCACAGGCTCACCATTGCGCAAATAGCGATCGGACTTGTCCCGGCGGCAATTCTCGGCTTTTTATTTGAGGATTACATTGACCGATACTTATTTTCCGTAAGAACAGTGGCCTTCGGGTTAATTGCCGGAGCCATCCTCATGCTTGCGGCAGACTGGATCAATAAAAGGAAAGAAACGACCGATACGGTTGACCGAATCTCCTGCAAACAGGCCCTCTGTGTCGGCTTATTCCAATGTCTCGCCCTATGGCCGGGCTTTTCCCGCTCAGGGTCAACGATTGCCGGCGGCGTCATCCTCGGCTTGAAACACAGAGCGGCAGCCGATTTTACGTTTATTATGGCTATTCCGATTATGGCGGGAGCCAGCCTTTTAAAGCTGGTGAAATACTGGGACAGCCTCTCATCCGACATGATCCCGTTTTTTCTTATCGGCTTCATCAGCGCCTTTTTTGTCGCTCTCTTAGTCGTTAAATTTTTTCTTCGCCTCATTAATAAAATCAAACTCGTGCCTTTCGCCATTTACCGTATCATTCTCGGCGTGATCTTACTGATGCTTGTGGTATAAAAAAAGAAAACCCCGCGTAAGGGTCTTCTTTTTTTATAAGTACCAGCAACTAAATTTCCTATTGAATTCTGAAGAAAACTCGTCTATAATAAAACATGACGTTACCGCACGGGGCCATAGCTCAGCTGGGAGAGCGCTACGCTGGCAGCGTAGAGGTCAGGGGTTCGAGCCCCCTTGGCTCCATACCCGAAACCCTTGATATGATCAAGGGTTTTTTTGTTTTTCAGGAACAGAGCCATTGTACTTAAAAAGCAATTGGGGACGAATTGGGGACCAAAATTTCGTTACTTTTCGCATTCAATTTAGGGTTATATTGATCGAAAAATCCAGCTGTCTCATTTTCAAGTTTTTCGGTCACATGTCCATAAATATCGGCTGTTATTCGTCGGCTTGCATGACCGGCCCGTTTTTGAATTGCGCTCATATTTTCGCCGGTTTCTATAATGAGAGCTGCCATAGCATGTCGCAGATCATGGAGCCCGGACTTGTTCCTCGTAAAATGGGGGCTTTTTGCTGATTTTAACAGAAATTGTAAACCTATGCTTACTGAAGGAATCACAACCCTCTTGGGAGGGCTGTTAGGAGAAAAAGCTACGAAATTTATCAGAGATTACGAGAGAATTTTTATTTTTTAAATATTTTGTGAAATATGGTTAGAGAGACGGATGTGAACTTGGGTTCGGATACGTTTGTTTTGCTGAGGAAGATATCTAATATAGATAGATGTTCAAGCGTGTTTAACTGTTTAATCCCCAATACATTGAAGGTTACGACGATCCTTTGTAAACATACGGCTAACGTTTCCGGAAAGTGAACTGCGTATTTGGAAACGTAAAACGAAGAGATATTCAAACCCCTGCTTTTATGATGAATGTGTACAACATTTAGAGGGATAAAAACCCATAATTACCATAAGTTAAATAATATTGTGACGACTTTATTAAACATTCATTTTATATATATCTTTTATTCGAAATACCCCTTACTATAAAGGTGTATTTAAAATACATCTTTTAGAAGGGTTGAGACGAACATGTTGGATGAGAAAACAATAAACATCATAAAAAGCACTGTACCTGTATTGAAAACAAAAGGAGAAGACATTACCGGACGCTTTTATAACCTGATGTTTCAAGATCATCCTGAGCTTCTGAATATGTTTAACCAAACCAATCAAAAGAAACAAACCCAACGGGCAGCATTGGCTAATGCGGTAATTGCGGCCGCTGCCAATATTGATCAATTAGAAAATATCATTCCAGCGGTCAGACAGATCGGTTATAAGCACACAAGCATTGGGGTGAAGCCGGAACATTATCCGATCGTAGGAAAGTATTTGCTGCTGGCCATAAAAGACGTGCTGCAAGATGCCGCTGCTCCTGACATCATGCAGGCGTGGGAAAAAGCGTACGGTATTATCGCAGACGCGTTTATCGGCGTTGAAAACGAGATGTACAAGCAAGCCGGCTGGCAGGGGTATAAAGGCTTCACTGTTATAAAGAAAATGAAAGAAAGCAAAGACATCACATCATTTTATGTAAAACCGACCGAAGGCCTTCCGCTGCCGAAGTTTGAAGCGGGACAATATATCAGCGTCAAAGTGCGGATTGCGGATTCACCTTATACGCACATTCGCCAGTACAGCATGTCTGACGCTTCCGGAAAAGGTCATTACCGAATTTCTGTGAAAAAGGACGGAGCAGTTTCGTCTCATCTTCACGATCATGTCCATGAGGGTGATGTCCTGGACATCAGCGCCCCAGCCGGAGATTTCACGCTGACGTCTTCCGGAAAAACAGCGGTTTTAATCAGCGCGGGCGCCGGTATTACGCCGATGATGAGCATGCTGAAAACGGCTGCCGAAAAACAGCCCAAGCGTTCCATTATCTTTATTCATGCGGCTAAAAACGGAGATTACGCGGCATTCCGTAAAGAGGCGGAGGAAGCGGCAGCAAACCATCCATACATGAAAACCATCTTTATATACAGCGACCCGACACAAGAAGACCGCTCGGGAGACAAGTCTTTTTACGAAGGGCGAATCGATCAGGATTTTCTTGAACGTTTGAACCTGAAGCAAGATACTGAATTCTACCTGTGCGGCTCTGCTCCATTTATGACACAAATGAACGGCATGATCATCGAACTCGGATTTGATCCGCAATCCGTTCGCTATGAATTATTCGGCCCGCAGCTAAGCATGGCACAGGCTAATTAAAAACCCCTCACAGAGGGGTTTTTTGGATGATATAATGGCGGATATACGCATTTTTCGGGAGGATAACATGAACGTAAAAGGACTGAATCATTTTTTATTTTCCGTAGCCGATTTAGAAATCTCCATCGCGTTTTATCAAAAGGTGTTTGGCACAAAGCTGCTAGTGAAAGGAAAAAAAACGGCTTATTTTGACCTGAACGGAATGTGGCTTGCCCTCAACGAAGAAAGCGATATTCCCCGCCATGAAATTCATCAGTCATACACGCACATCGCCTTCTCAATCGATGAAGAGGACTTTGAGGACATCCATCGTCACCTGAAACAGCTGAAAGTTCATATACTGACGGGAAGAGAAAGAGATGTAAGAGATAAAAAGTCTATCTATTTTACTGATCCGGACGGCCATAAATTTGAGTTTCACACCGGTACATTGGAAGACAGACTGGACTATTATCAAAAAGAAAAAAGCCATATGGAGTTTTACTAGAAAAACAGACGGCCTTCCTCCGTCTTTTTCCCTATTTTATTGAAATTTTCATCAATGAACAGTAAAATTATAAATCTAGTCATTCGGAATTAAAGGAAGGTTGATATGAAAAAGAAAGCAAAGACAAAAAAGGTGCTTGCCGGCCTTTTTGCTGTATCTCTTATATTCGGATTATTTCTGATTTCAATGGTGTTTTCCAAATTCATCGTAACAGAGGAAAAACCGCCTGAAGAGGTGGATGAGCAGCAGGTCTTTATTGACAGCCTTTCCGGGCACGCTCAAATTTTATATGAGAAGTATCATGTCCTTCCGAGCATCACCCTGGCACAGGCGATTCTGGAATCGGATTGGGGGAACAGTGAGCTTGCGGGAAAAGCCCGCAATCTGTTCGGTGTGAAAGGTGATTATAAAGGAAAGCATGTCACGATGAATACAGATGAGTTTGAAAAGGGAAAACGAAAAACGATCCGGGCGAAATTCCGCAAGTACAGTACGTTCTTTGAATCCATGGACGACCATGCCAAATTATTTGTCAACGGCACATCGTGGAATAAAAAGAAGTACAAGCCTGTATTGGAAGCGGGCGATTACAAAACGGCTGCTGCCGCTCTTCAAAAATCAGGCTACGCCACCGATCCGGACTATGCAGAAAAAATTAAAGACGTCATAGAAACTTATAACCTGAATGAATTTGACAAAGTCAATGAGTCTCTCAAAGCAGTTGATCTGAAAGGCGCCATTAAAGACCGCTCCATTGAAGACGTGTGGTCAAAACCATCGAAAGAACCGCATTCTATTAAACTTGCGTCGGCGCAAAAGTTTACCGGACAGCATATTAAAGTCGTTTCTGAAAAACAAAACGGGCAATCCGTCTGGTATCAATTTCAGGTGAACGACCAGCTGATAGGCTGGGTTGACAAAACCGCCGTACAATTAAATGAAGAAACGTGACCTTAGAAAAAAGCCGGCGGACTGCCGGCTTTTTTTACATCCCCTCATTCTCAAACCGTTTAATATCATGTTTATGCCCCATCAGGACAAGGCAGTCACATTCGTGAATGACAGTCTCCGGAGAAGGGGAAAGCTGAATGTCTCCGTTATGTTTGACGGCAAGAATGGTACAGCCGAATTTGGATCGGACGCCCAACTCAAGAATTGATTTTAAATGCAGCTTTTTCGTAGCCAAAAGCTCAACGATGCTGTATTCGTCTGATAAATCTATATAATCTAAGACATTTTCATCTGAAAGGCTCTGCGCGATCCTGACGCCCATATCCTTTTCAGGATGGATAATGCGGTCCGCGCCGATTTTTTCAAGCACCTTATGATGATAATAATTTTGCGCTTTCACCCAAATATGAGGGATGTTCAGTTCCTTCAATAACAACGTCGTTAGGGTGCTTGCCTGAATATTGGCGCCAATCGCCACGATGACATATTCAAAATTTCTGATGCCGAGCGAATGCAGCTCGCTTTCTTCTGTCGCATTTGCCCTGACAGCGTGCGTAGCGTAAGAGGAGTACGCATTAACTCTTTCCTCGCTGATATCAATGGCGAGCACCTCGTGCCCCATTTTAAAAAGCTCTTTGCAGATACTTCCTCCGAAACGGCCCAGCCCGATAACGGCAAATTGTTTATTTTTTATTCTTCCCAATACTCATAACTCCTTATGAAGCTGTTTTTTCGTTACTTCCATCACATTGAGCTGACAAACAACAACCAAGAATGTACTCCTGTTTCAAGTGTTTGTCAATGAAAGATAGAAGATGTGAAACACAGCAAAAAAAAAGACCGGCTGACAAGCGTTGTGAGCTTGAGCCGGCCTTAACCGAGATTATTTGCAGTTGCAAGGCTGTGTAGGCGGTGTGCTGCGCTTTTGGACAACAATTGTGTCCTCAGCATAAAACTTAGAACCGATGCTTAATGATTTATTTTCTGCACGGAATTTATATGTACCCGCAGCAGGAAGCGTTTTGTTATTCAGAGACAGCTTGAATTCTGCTGCGCCAAGTAAATCAATGTTTAACGGAAGTCTGACCGTTTTTCCGTTATTAAGAATCTGTCTTTCGCGCAAAGCGTGTCCGTTAACTGTATCCTTTGTGGTTGCAGTGAACCCGCTCGGAAGAGTGAATTCCATTACGCCTAAGCTCAGAATCGTGTTCGGACGGTAAGTCAGTTCAATATCAGAAAATGACCATTCCTGCTGGCTGGCGCCGGTGTATTTTGCAAATAATGTAGCAGTTGCTTTTGTGGACATTTCCGGCTCGTGAACGGATGAACCTGATTCCGCGGCAAAAGACGTTGCCGGAAGAGCGAGCAGCAAAACAAGGCCGAATAAACTTGCCATCAAAGATGTGAAAAGCTTGTGTTTCATGTTAACAAATCCCCCTAAAAAATATTGTAAACCCTGATCACCCGCCCTCCAAGAGGAGAATGACCAATATTTACCTATAAAAATTTACCATCAATTTTAATGGAAGTAAATGGGTTTATATTCCTATATTTTCTGAGGGGTTCTCTGGAAATACGACGTATAGTGACAAAAAAGCAAGAAAAAACGCCTGTTTATTCAGGCGTTTTTTCATTAGTTTCTATTGGGATAAATTTAAAAATCTCCCCGCTCTGCACCGAGTCGGCAAGCCGTTTCAGCCAATGGTAATAGGCTTTTGAGCTTTCGAGCTGATCGTATAAATGGCGTGCTTCTTCTTTTAATTCCGAATCACCGTCTTCCTTCTCCAAAACGGCCTGCAAATCCGCCTGGGCTTGAACGATGGCAGACAAATTGACCTGAACTTCCCGATCCCATTTCGGCGGGAAAAAATTTGTGAAAAACGTAAAGAAGTCCTTTTCCGCTACAAACGTATGCTTTCTGATGCCGCGGTGAAAGGTTTTTTTAACCACATTTAAGTCCTGCAGTTTTTTGACGCCGGTGCTCATGCTCGGTTTGCTCATTTGCAGCTCCTCGCGCATTTCATCAAGTGTCATCTCATCTCTCATATACATTGTTCCATATAAAATCCCGACGCTCCGGGTAATTCCGTATAGATCCATCGTCTCTGCAATTGAATCAATCACAAGGTCCCTTGCTTGTTCTATAGCTGCGAATTCTGGATTTTCATCCATACTGTCCCTCTTTTCTCTTGAAGATTAAATTTGTTAAGTCATTTCTTTATGTTCTTAATCTTAACGAATCATCACAAAAAGTCAAAACCAAAAAGAGGACAAACTGGGTTTTGACATGTAAAAAAACGTATGTTAAATTAATATTGTTAAAAATATTAAATTTTTATTTAACAAACTTTCTGTTCGGTAAGGAGGACTCTCATGAGCAAAACGCTATATATCGGCGGCGAATGGGTCAGCGCAGAAAAAAAACAGACTCGCCGTATCATCAACCCATTTAATCAAGAAGAAATCGCAACGGTATGCGAAGGTGACCGCGACGATGCCGTAAAAGCCATCGCCGCAGCCAGAAAAGCATTTAATGAAGGAGACTGGCCGGCGCTTTCCGGACTTGAGCGCGGAAAATTTGTTCTGAAAATTGCGGAATTAATCAGACGCGATCTGAATGAACTGGCTGAGCTGGAATCACTTGATACAGGAAAAACACTTGAAGAAAGCAAAGCCGATATGGACGATATCGCAAATGTATTCCAATACTATGCCGGTCTTGCGGATAAAGACGGAGGAGAGGTTATCTCATCTCCGATCCCCGATTCTGTGAGCAAAATTGTCAGAGAGCCCATCGGTGTATGCGGACAAATTACGCCGTGGAATTATCCGCTCTTGCAGGCAAGCTGGAAAATCGCTCCCGCTCTGGCGGCTGGAAACACGATTGTATTAAAGCCGAGTGAAATCACTCCGCTGACGACGGTTAAAGTATTTGAATTAATAGAAGAAGCCGGCATTCCGAAAGGTGTCGCAAATCTCGTGTTAGGACCGGGAGCAACAGTCGGCGACGAGCTTGCGAGAAACCTTGAAGTCGACTTAGTATCCTTTACGGGCGGAATCGAAACAGGCAAAAAGATTATGCAGGCGGCAAGCGGCAATGTGAAAAAAATTGCTCTCGAGCTTGGCGGCAAAAACCCGAATATTGTGTTTAAAGATGCAGATCTTGAAGTGGCTGCCGACCAAGCGCTGAACGCCGTGTTTTTCCATGCCGGCCAGGTCTGTTCGGCAGGTTCGCGTCTGTTAGTGGACGAAGCCATTCATGATGAATTTTTAGCAGAGCTGATTAAACGCACGAAACGCATCAAATTAGGCAGCGGATTTCATGAAGATACCGAAAGCGGCCCTCTGATTTCCGCCGAGCATCGGGCAAAAGTTGAAAAATATGTGGAAATCGGAATCGAAGAAGGCGCTACACTCGAAACAGGAGGCAAACGCCCTGACGCTCCCGCGCTTCAAAACGGTTTCTTCTATGAACCTACTATTTTCTCAAACTGTACGTCTGATATGCGGATTGTGCAGGAGGAGATATTCGGCCCTGTTTTAACAGTCGAGTCATTCTCTTCCGAAGAAGAAGCTGTCAGACTCGCAAACGACACCATTTACGGCCTGGCCGGAGCAGTATGGTCCAAAGATATTGAAAAATGCGAACGGATGGCAGCAAAACTGCGGATGGGAACCGTTTGGATCAATGATTTCCATCCATATTTCGCGCAAGCGCCTTGGGGCGGCTATAAACAATCCGGCTTCGGCCGCGAACTCGGCAAAATCGGCCTTGAAGAATATACAGAAGTCAAACATATTTATCGCAACACAAAACCTGCAGCTGTTAACTGGTTCCATTCATAATAAGGAGGAAATTCAATATGACATTAAATATGAAAGTAGAAAGCATGCATAAATTCCATACATTCGAAATCCCGACGGTGATCAAGCACGGTATCGGCGCGATTAAACACGTCGGACATGAAGTTGGCGCGTTAGGCGTAACAAAAGCGCTTCTCGTCACAGATCCCGGAATTTATAATGCGGGAGTGGCAAACCCTGTCATTGAATCATTACAGGAAGCGGGCATTGAAGTCGTACTGTTCAACAAAGTTGAACCGAACCCGCCTGTACGCCTCGTAAACGAAGGATCAGAACTGTACAAAAAAGAAAACTGCAACGGCCTTGTAGCTGTCGGCGGCGGAAGCTCCATGGATACAGCGAAAGCAATCGGTGTAGAAGCGATGCATAAAGGAAGCGTGCTTGATTACGAAGCCGCGGAAGGCAAAAAACCGCTGGAAAACCGCATCCCTCCGCTGACAACGATCCCGACAACCGCGGGAACAGGTTCAGAGGTTACGCAATGGGCCGTCATCACAGATGAAGATAGAGAATTTAAATTCAATACGGGCGGACCGCTTATCGCCGCGCATCTAACCGTTATTGATCCTGAGCTTCACGTTTCCATGCCGCCGCATGTAACGGCAATGACAGGCATCGATGCACTGGCGCATGCCATCGAGTGCTATACGATGAAATTCGCCCAGCCGATTACTGACGCCGTGGCTCTGATGGCGATTGAATACGCGGCGCATTATATTAAGCGTGCATTTGCTGACGGAGAGGATGTAGAAGCAAGATACGGCATGGCGCAGGCCGCGATGCTCGCAGGCCTTTCATACGGCAGTGAATCAGCAGGCGCGGCGCACGCGATGAGCCAGACTCTCGGCGGCATTATTCCTGTCGCTCACGGACAGTGCGTGGCGGCCATGATGGGGCCTGTGATGGAATACAACTGGAAAGGTTATCCGGAAAAATTCGCCCGCATCGCCAAAGCTTTCGGAATTGACACAAGCAAAATGTCGACGGAAGAAGCGGCCAAAGCGTCTGTCAACTGGATGTATGACCTTGTAAAAGATTTAGAGGTTCCGAGCTTAGAAGAACAAGGCGTATCTCCGGATATGATTGAGCGCTTATCAAAAGAAGCGATGAAAGATCCGCAAACATTCGGAAACCCAAGAGATTTAAATGAGAAAGCATATAACTGGATTTACAAACGCTGCTTTGACCTGACGCCGAAAACAGTATAAAAAAATGTCCCCGCTTCTTTACAGAGCGGGGTTTTTTACGGATAATGGCAACAACAAGGCGGTGGTTTTATGTGGAAGCGGATAAAAGCAAAGGCTGAAGGGCTATATAAAGCCGATACGAAACACTTTGTCACAAAAAGAATGGACAAGCTTCATGCGGATTACGGAGGGATTCCCGGCGACCTGCATTTTGGCCTGACCAAAAAAGCGGGAGCGCGGGAACCGATGTATGAGAGAGGAACCGAAATTTTTAACCGCAGGCAGATATCAATCGTGTCAATTGAAGAATGCGATGAGATTGCTGATGCGATGGGGATTCCGAACCTCTTCCCGGAATGGCTCGGCGCCAATATTGCCATCAGCGGTTTCCCTTCATTAACATTACTGAAAGAAGGCAGCAGGATCATTTTTCCAAGCGGTGCCTCCTTCCTGTGTGAGGGAGAAAATGATCCGTGCATTCAGCCGGGAGAGGTCATTCAATCCTATTACCCGGATCATCCGAAACTGGCGGCGGCGTTTGTGCGGCATGCCCTGGGCAAAAGGGGCATTGTCTGTATCGTCGAACGGCCGGGTGACATTTGTGCGGACGACACGATAGACATTCATTCTTATGAACCGAAGCGCGCCAAGAAAAAAATCGAAAGGGTCTGAGTCAGACCCTTTCGATTTTTTGTTTGATTTCTTCTATTTGATTAATGTGCCGTTTTTCATGATGGCCGATAAAATCAATCCATTGGCGGATCGTTAATTCTTGAAAAACGGGATGCGGAAGCACTCGTTCAAAGTCCTCCTCTTTTAATGAAGCAATGACGGCGGTTAAGTGCTGTCTCGCCACATCTAATTCCTCTTTCGATTCAACGATTGATTTGTGGTCTTGTTCAGGCGCAAGGTGAGGCGGCGCGGTGCGTTTGTTCGTTCTGTCTTCTGCCATCACAAGCGGTTTTTCTTCTGTTTCTTTTATCGGTGCATCCTTTGCGCGTTCTGATAAAAGAGTATGCGCTGTTTCATCAAGTTTCTTTAAATGGTCAAGCACTTCCCGCACGCTCCACTCATCAGCCGACGGCTTCCAGTTGAATTGCTCTTCCGAGAGTCCCTTCACTTCATCCCAAGTCTGCTGTCTGGCGTCATTAAAAATACTCATCATATCTCCTCCTTAAGAAAACATTACCATATCCAGCTTTTATATTCATGTATTCCTGTGCGTTTTTCTGAAAATTGAAACCTTTTGTCGGGCAGCCCGTATATAAAGTAGCACTCCATCATCTCATCCGAAAGGAGGGTTGAATGTGGACATATTTCATATTCCGTTACAAACGATTTATCTTTACACACTTATCATTGCGGGAAGCCTGATGCTTTTGTTTCTCTTTTTCAATGATGTTTTTCACGGCCTCGCAGAAGCCATTCCGGTCTCTTTTCTGAATCCTGCGTTGATATTGTCGTTTCTGACGATCTTCTCAGCCTCAGGTTATATCGGCGAAATCGCCGCTCCGCTATCAAGTCCTGTTATTGCATTACTATCATTTGCTGTTTCAGTTCTCATGGTCAGCTTGCTGCACTTCTTTGTCCTTGTGCCGCTTTCATCAGCGGAGGAATCGCTTGTTTATCGGGAAGCGGATTTAAGAGGGAGAGTCGGCAAAATCATTACCTCCGTTCCGAAAGATGGTTATGGGGAGGTCTTAATAGAGGGGATCAGCGGTGCTGTCTCTAAGTCCGCGGTCAGTTTTGATAACGAGCAGATCAATTACGGAACGGCAGTATTAATTATAGACGTGAAAGACGGAGTGCTCTCAGTAACACCGCATGAATCAATTTAAATAAGGGGGAACTTGATATGACAATGCCGATTATAATCGTCATCGGAGTGGTATTCTTTTTACTCATCGCACTCATTGCTGTATTTATTACAAAATACCGGACGGCGGGACCGGATGAAGCCCTCATCGTGACCGGAAGCTACCTGGGCAATAAAAATGTCCATATTGATGAAGGAGGCAATCGGCTGAAAATCGTCCGCGGCGGGGGAACGTTCGTACTGCCGGTTTTCCAGCAGGCTGAACCGCTCAGTCTATTGTCAAGCAAGCTTGACGTCTCAACACCCGAAGTATACACCGAACAGGGCGTTCCCGTCATGGCGGACGGAACGGCCATTATTAAAATCGGCGGCTCCATCGGCGAAATCGCGACTGCTGCTGAACAATTTTTAGGGAAATCCAAGGAAGACCGCGAGCAAGAGGCGCGAGAAGTGTTAGAAGGCCACCTGCGTTCAATCCTCGGTTCCATGACGGTAGAAGAAATTTATAAAAACAGAGAGAAGTTTTCTCAAGAAGTTCAGCGGGTCGCGTCCCAGGATCTTGCCAAAATGGGGCTGATGATCGTCTCCTTTACCATTAAGGATGTCCGCGACAAAAACGGCTATCTCGAATCATTAGGTAAGCCGAGAATCGCCCAAGTAAAACGAGATGCGGATATTGCCACGGCGGAAGCTGATAAAGAGACAAGAATTAAACGGGCTGAAGCCGATAAAGACGCCAAAAAATCAGAATTGGAACGCGCCACGGAGATTGCTGAAGCTGAAAAAATCAATCAGCTGAAAATGGCGGAATATCGGAGAGACCAGGATACCGCGAAAGCAAATGCCGATCAGGCATACGATCTCGAAACCGCAAAAGCCCGCCAGCAGGTGACTGAGCAGGAAATGCAGGTCAAAATTATCGAGCGGCAAAAGCAAATTGAATTAGAAGAAAAAGAAATTCTGCGCCGTGAGCGCCAATATGACTCTGAAGTGAAGAAAAAAGCTGATGCAGACCGCTATTCTGTAGAACAAGCGGCCGCTGCCGCAAAAGCGAAGCAGCTCGCAGAAGCAGACGCCGAGCAGTACAGCATCGAAGCTATGGCGAAGGCGGAAGCCGAGCGTGTAAGAATAGACGGTCTTGCTAAAGCGGAGGCTGAAAAGGCAAGAGGGGAAACCGAAGCTGAAGTCATTCGTCTGAAAGGACTCGCGGAAGCCGAAGCGAAAGAAAAAATCGCCGAAGCGTTCGAAAAATACGGGCAGGCGGCGATCCTTGATATGATTGTGAAGATGCTTCCTGAATATGCGAAGCAAGTATCGGCCCCGCTTTCAAACATTGATAAAATTACCGTCGTCGATACAGGCGGAAACGGTGAAAACAGCGGAGCCAATAGAGTTACAGGCTACGCAACCAATTTAATGGCAGGATTGCAGGAAAGCCTGAAGGCCTCTTCAGGAATAGATGTAAAAGAAATCATTGAGAATTTTTCAGGTAAAGGAAACATAAAACAAAGCATTAATGAGCTGACAAATGAACTGAAAGATTCAAGCATCGAAGAGAATCACGAATAGAAAACAGCAGGCGGTAAACGCCTGCTGTTTTTTATTCTGTCCGCTTTGTCTCAAGAAGCCGCGGTGCAGTTATAAATAATAAACAAAGTACAATTGTGCAAATAATAAAAGAAGGAATCATATAAGTGGCATTATAACCGAGAGAATAAATCCAAACCGGCGTCCCTTTTGGAGCATAGCTGCCGAAAAAGACAGCGCCCGAGATGACATGAGCAGCATATCGCAGCACACTGCCTATAAACACCGCGATAACGACATGTACGGTTAATACGCTTCTTTTTTTGGCAAAAGCCGCTTTACGGACGGCAGAAGCAAAAAAACCGCTAAAACCGATTACAGCAAAAGCCGCTAGGTAGTCGAGTAAAAGCTGAACCGGGTGCTGCAAAAAGAGATTGCCGATGGCGATTTGGACAAGTCCGGTAAGCAACCCCGTCGTCAGTCCGGCCTTCACCCCCCAGCGAAATGAAATTAAAAAAATCGGAATCATCATAATAGAGACTGAACCGCCTTGCGGCATACGGAGAAACATACCGGACACAATATCCAGAATGACGGCTGCCCCGGTCATAATCGCTATTTCAATTAAGCGCACAAGCTGTGTTGATTGATTCATAGTTTTCCCCCTGACTAGACAACCCTCTTAAGGATAAACAAAAAAGCAGCGCGGGAAAGGATGGGGAAAGTTCCACGCACTGCTTACAAACTGCAATTCATTTGGCTTTGCCACATCCCTACGCCAGCGTTAACTGACAGGTTCAAAGGGTCAGAACGAAACGTTCACTCTCAGCTTTATTGCTCCCCTTGTGGTCATCAAGTATTTAGTTCAATCCTACTATACAAGAAAACGGTACAAACGACAAGACAGCTTGTTTATTCTATAGAAGAGAAATGAAAACTGCATTGCACAAATTAATCGCGGAGTTTTTTTGAAAAAACTATTGTAATATGTTTTAAAGGATGTTATATTATTAAACGTCGCTGATGAACAGCTGACAACAACAAAATGCTTCAAAAACAACATGAAAAAAGTTGTTGACATAAAAGAAGCGAAATGTTATTATAATAAAGCTGCTTCAATA
>NZ_JAGGQB010000014.1 GCF_018613535.1 Bacillus sp. ISL-51 | reverse complement strand
GTAGGACGCCGCCAAGCTTTTAATTTGATCTACCGTGTTTTTGTTTATGAAGCTTATATTATTCCGCAGTAGCTCAGTGGTAGAGCTATCGGCTGTTAACCGATCGGTCGTAGGTTCGAGTCCTACCTGCGGAGCCATTGCTTCCATAGCTCAGCAGGTAGAGCACTTCCATGGTAAGGAAGAGGTCAGCGGTTCGAGCCCGCTTGGAAGCTTAATTGAATATGTTGATCTGACACAGTTTCCGCAGGTTATGGAACTGTTATTTTTTTTGTCTAAAAATGATTGGGTGGCAGAGAGGTGGCAAATTAGCAATTACCTTTAAACTGTTCCTGTTTTTAATAAGTTGTTGATTGCATCTGCCACTAATGTATCCGATTCTCGGCTGGCATGAGTATAGATGTTCAATGTAGTTTGTACATTCGCGTGACCCAATCTCTGAGAAATTGCTTTAATATTTAATCCAGGCACTTTTCCAATTTGATTTATTAACATAGTCGCGTGTGAGTGTCGCATATCGTGCAGACGACTAGGCTTAATTTTATGTCTCTTAGTGAACCTGTTCCACCAGGTATTGGGTGACGTTGGATACTGAGGCTGGCCCCTATCTCCTCCGAATAATAAAAGTTTGTCTGTTCCTCTCCAAAGTTCCCCTAACATTATTAACCGATTCCTTTTGATTTCCCGTAATAAAAAGGCTGCTTCTTGCATTATATCTGGAGGCATTACAACTTTACGGAATGAATTGCTTTTTGGATCTTTAAACCTGCATCCATTCTTTTTTGTATATGCAATGACTCATCAATTCTAACTTCCTTCGTATTAAAGAATAAATCTGTCTCATCTATAGCTAACAGCTCACCTCTACGAAAACTATCGGTAAAGGCAAATTTAATCATAACCCTATTTCTCAACGGTGCATACTCATCAAGTAACAAAAAGATTTCCTTTATTAGTGTACAGGCCAAAACAGCAGATATCGTTTTTCATGACAAAGTGGAGACGAAGGGTGAAGGGAATATTCTTACAGTCAACTCTAAAGGGTATTGGGAATCATCCATGACGGTAAACGGCGATATGTGTCTGGTCAATATGGAAAAATAGTTTAAGTAAATAAGTTGTCCCTTGCTAATGGCATTTACGGGCCGAAGACGAAATCAAAATTAGAGTCTTTACTGAAGTAATAAAAAGCCCTCTTTTTTCCCAGGGAGAGGGCTTTTATAGTTGTTAGATGCTTCAGTTGTATAAAGAAATATAAAAATGCAAATGTTAAAGTGAAAGGAGATGATTACTATGAAAAAAATTATTGTAATGGTGATCTTATGTTTTTCGTTAAGCTCTATTACAGTAGAAGCTGCTAAACAAGACCAGAACACAAAAGTTCCCCAGAACCTATTTGACGGTTTTATGCACGACCTTTTTGCTAAAGATATATTAGACAGTGTTGAAGATTTTTACAAAGATGATACAATGTCTGTTTCTATTCAAGACGGTGTTGAATTAACAGCTGACAAGGAAGGAAGGTTCATAATGAAGTTTATTGTACTACCCCATTCAAAGCTCCCAGGGAAAAAGGGCAAGACTACAGGAAGCGATACTATAACTTTCAGAGTGGACCCATACCTTATGGGAACCGAATCTAATGGCAGAAAATCAGCTATCACGTTTCTAAATCTAGAACATAACAATCCAACTAAACAAAATTGATAAACAGGGTTCTCTCTATGGTGCCCTGTTTTGACCATTCAAATTCCTCATCTGAAAAAGAAAGACCTCTCAATAAGCCTCCTTATTACTTACCATACCAAGAAAAGAACTCCAGATATAACAGACAAATGTTTCATTATTTTGGATTTATAGGAAGATGTTACTCAAAAAACGTAGAACCTATTATATAAGAAATAGGAAAAGGGGGTGAAAAAGATTGGGAGATGTCGTCATATTTACTTGGCCACAATTGATACCATTATTGATTATTTACTCAGTAGTGATGTTTTTTCGTTATCGAAAAAGGGAAACAACTTTTATTCAACAAATTGTTTACGTATCCTTTTTTATTTATTCAGTATTAGTTATAAGCCAAACGTTCCTCCCTATTCCAATAAGCAAACGTTATATCCAGTTGATTATAGAGTCAGACACCGCACAAAAAAATAACTTTATTCCTTTCTCTGATATATATAGACTCCTTGAGGTGAACCGAAATCACATTTTCGATGTGATACTTAAACAAATTGGAGGTAACATATTATTATTATTACCCTTTGGATTTTACGCTCCAATTCTATGGAAGCGTTTTAACAAAATCAGGTCATTAGCTTTAGGTTTTGCAGTTTCAACCGGGATTGAATTAACACAATTAATAATTTCTATAATTTTAGGGGTTACCTATCGAAGTTTTGTTGTTGACGATATCATCCTAAACACAACGGGCGTATTAATGGGTTACTGCTTATTAAAAATAGTCAGTCCATTATTGATCAATATGATCAGAAGTGTCGACACACCTAACAATAAGAATTTAAAACTATTAAACTTATGGAGGGATTTATAAATGAAACCCAAAAAAGCTTTTCTATCGTTTATTCTTCTAGGTACACTTACAGTGCCAACGGTGGCGTTTGCTGCTTCAGCTGGTACTTATGGTACTTATACTTTTCACTATGACTTTAAATATAAATTAAATTCGGGCTTGTTCGAATTGAAAAGTGGAACTCATTCGAGAACTGTTAAGATTACCCCTGAAGTTCCAGGGAAATTTAGTCTTGATTTATACAGAGCTAATACATTGGGCGTAGGGGTATTGCAGGATACTAAAAGTTTTTCAGGAAAACAGCAAGTGGAAAAAAAGTACTCTGTAAAGAATACAAATGGAAAATTCCAGTTTAGAATGAGAAAAGCTGATGATGGAAAATATGTTGTTGGCTATGGACTTGTCAGAGATTAATAGAGATAATTAGGGTCAATGAGAACCCCCATTTCTTACGTATCCTTTAATTGACGCAATAGCCGCAATAAGTTTGCGGTTTTTTTTCGTTTACACATATTATGCAAATAGTGGTAAAATTTCAAAGTGAAGGGAGGGGTTTTATGGCGCAAACCTTGTCATCTTCGCAAGTGGGCGTGAAAATTAACGAATGGTATAAAATGATTCGTCAATTCAGCGTTCCGGATGCGGAGATTTTGAAAGCGGAAGTGGAACAAGAAATAAACGAAATGGAAGAAGATGAATACTTACTGATTTATTTTACACTCATGAAATTCCGTCACCAGCTCATGTTAGATTATTTAGAACCGGTGACCACACGAGTAAGGCCGAGAATTGACGAGTTACTAGAAAAAATAGAAGCATCAAATAAAGGTATCTCGGGTCTACTGTGTTATTATTCTTTCTTTTTCCGTGGAATGTATGAATTTGATAAAAAACAGTATGTGAAGGCAATAGGCTTCTATAGAGAAGCTGAAAAACAACTCGTGTACGTTCATGATGAAATTGAAAAAGCGGAATTTCATTTTAAACTGGCAGAGGCTTATTACGGTATGAAGCAAAGTCATGTATCAATGCACCATGTCAAACAAGCGTTGGACGTTTATAATCAATATGAGCTATATAAGGTGCGAAAAGTTCAATGTCTTTTTGTCATATCAGGGAATTATATTGACTTTAAGCGATATGAAAAAAGTCAGCCGCATCTTGAAAAGGCACTCGAATTATCGAAAGAATTAGATAATAAAAGGTTAATTAGTTCGGCCCTGTATAATTTAGGCACGAATTTCGGAGATAGAGGCGACTATGAGCGAGCCGAAATCTTCTTAAAACAGGCTGTAGAAATCACAGAAAAAGCCAAGTTAAGCAATTTACCACATTCATTATTTTCCTATGCAAAGTTCCTTTTTAAACAAGGGAAAATGGCCGAGGCAATCCAAGCGAGTAAGAAAGGATTGTCGGCAGCAGTGTATCAAGGGGATAAGCTTTTTGAAAAATTACAGGGGTATCTAAAGGCTATTTATGTAGATGCAGTTGATCAGCAGGGAGTTAATGAAACGATCGAATACCTGAAGAAGAACAAGAACTACTCATATGTCGAGGATATTGCCTGCGAAACTGCTTCTGTTTACGCAGATTCAAGGGACTTTGAAACGTCCTATTTTTATCATAAAAAAATGGTTGATACGCAAACACAAATTCAAAGGGGAGAGTGCCTGTATGAATTTTAAAAAAAGCGTCTTCATTATTTTGGGTCTGTCATTGACTTTAGCATGTGGGTTTGGTGTGAACTCAGCGGAAAAACAAACACAAGATACTATTCAAATAGCCTCTGATCGTCTTCAAACATGAGTAGCTTAAGCCTTTTCTTCGGAAAAGGTTTTTTTATTTCCTCATTACACTGTGTCAAAACATCCATTTGTTCTTTTTCTTATCCCGTTTCAACAAACGCTGCCTCATGAGATTCTTAACCGCTTCCCGTATAGCGCGTTCATCCTTCCCGGTTTTTCTCTTCAATTGATCCAGCGAGGGATTTTTTCCGAAGTGGGTCATATTAAAAATAATCCGGTATACTTTCCTCTCAAAGTCATTCATTGAGATTGCCTCCTCCGAGTAAATAATGCCAGAACAAACATTCCCATTTCAACTTGAAACAGAACAAAAGTTCGTATAAAATTAAAGGAAAGAAGGAGGGGGCGCAGCTTGCATACATTGTTAAACCGTTCGTTAAATGAAAAATCAGTGCTGGACATGATCTACATAAAAAATGATGGGACGATCTCAAAGAGAGCAATCATAGTACATCAAATCAAGAATCAACACATTCGTGCGTTCTGTTTTAAAAGCATACAGACAAAAACTTTCAGGATGGACAATATTCTTGCTGTGGCTCCCTCTAATTATAGGAGAGGGATCAGCAATCATGCCTAATCTTACAAAAAGACAAGAAGATGCTTTACATGCAATATCAAATTTCTTAAATCAGTATGGAGTGGCACCGACACATAGAGAGTTGATGGAGGAACTTGGTTTGCGATCCACCAGTTCGGTGAAAGGTCTGCTGGATAGGTTAAAAGAAAAGAATTACGTAACGTGGCAAGTAGGTTTGCCGCGGACACTTAGATTATTAAAAGGAAGAGCCCAAAGTAATTAAGAAATAACTGTATGTATAGCTGGCATATGGGTGGCAAGGGTGGCAGAAAGGCAGCAAACACGATTATTCGCCACCTTTTTAAATGTCTAAAGCGTTTTGTCATTTATCAAAACCCTGCCAGACCAGCTTTTATTCGACCAAACTATTCTAAGACTTTCGCTGGCGACTTCCAACCACAGTTGTATTGATTGCACCGGCTTTTGCTGTACAAGCCGAGAGCTTGATGAGTAACCAGAAAGTTAATGATGTCGTACAAAATATTGACGAAGAGACATGGAGAAAGCCAAAAGGTTTGTGAAAGAGCCACTGATCACAAATGATGACTTTCCATATTCAATAGATCGTCAAAAAGCACTTCAGATTGGATGTATAAACCCTCCACTAACATCACTGCCCCTTTGCTCGTTTCTTCCCGCACAGAAAAACTCATAGAAAAGCTCGAACGACCCTTCTATTATAAAAAAGGGCTAAGCAGCTATGTCTAGTCTGAAAAGAAGACAAGACAATGTTTTCCGACCGATATCAAATTTTATGAATCAGTACGGGGTACCCCGATACATAGAGAGTTGTTGAAGGAACTTAGTTTTCGTTCCGCAAGTTCGGTGAAATGTTTTCTGGACAGGGTAAATGAAAAAATTGTGCAATGTGAGAGGAAGGAATGTGCACAATAAGATAATTGAAAAAAGCCCCGAATAAATCAGGTGGGGGAAAGGGACGAACAGGATTATTCGTTGGCAGTTGTCTAAACTGTATTGACTTTTAATGAAACCCTGATATAATAACTTTTGTCATAAGGAATTGTAATAGCCTTTTAGTGAGCTTCTTCATAGTTAAGATGAACGGATAGATTCGCTTGGGATCTTAACTGAATATTTGACATTACAGTTACCCGTTGTGGAGCTGTTATTTTTATTTTAATGGAGCGTTATTAATACACTTGCGGAAGTAGTTCAGTGGTAGAACATCACCTTGCCAAGGTGGGGGTCGCGGGTTCGAATCCCGTCTTCCGCTCCAATCATTCTTACGACATGAAATATTTTAATGCGCCCGTAGCTCAATTGGATAGAGCGTTTGACTACGGATCAAAAGGTTAGGGGTTCGACTCCTCTCGGGCGCGCCATAATTTTATTGAATTCGGGAAGTAGCTCAGCTTGGTAGAGCACATGGTTTGGGACCATGGGGTCGCAGGTTCGAATCCTGTCTTCCCGACCATCTCTGAACCCATTATACTCAATGTAATATGACTGGTTTAAACTCTCTCTATTTTTTTAAAAAAATACTTGCTTTATAGAGAGAAAGCATGGTATATTATTATTCGTCGCTGATGAACAGCTGACAACAAAAAATTGCTTCAAAAACAATATAAAAAAAGTTGTTGACATAAAAGAAGCGAAATGTTACTATAATAAAGCTGCTTCAATAAGCGGTGATGATCTTTGAAAACTAAACAAGACAAAACGTACCTGTTAATTCAAAGTTTTAAATAAATCGCACAGCGATGTGCGTAGTCAGTCAAACTACCTGTCTCTTATAAAAATCTCCGAGCCCACGAGACTAGGCATGATCT
>NZ_JAGGQB010000013.1 GCF_018613535.1 Bacillus sp. ISL-51 | reverse complement strand
TCGATTCCGTCCCGAGCCACCATTTTGCCGGCCTAGCTCAATTGGTAGAGCAACTGACTTGTAATCAGTAGGTTGGGGGTTCAAGTCCTCTGGCCGGCACTTTTTCTCAATATGATGGAGGGGTAGCGAAGTGGCTAAACGCGGCGGACTGTAAATCCGCTCCCTCAGGGTTCGGCAGTTCGAATCTGCCCCCCTCCACCATCTTATTATCATAGGGGCATAGTTTAACGGTAGAACAGAGGTCTCCAAAACCTCCGGTGTGGGTTCGATTCCTACTGCCCCTGCCATTATAATTTCAATTCATCTTATGACTATGGCGGTTGTGGCGAAGTGGTTAACGCACCAGATTGTGGCTCTGGCACTCGTGGGTTCGATTCCCATCAATCGCCCCATATTATTATTGGGCTATAGCCAAGCGGTAAGGCAACGGACTTTGACTCCGTCATGCGTTGGTTCGAATCCAGCTAGCCCAGTTGTATTTTTTTAAAACAAACTAAATAAGTTGTAATAAGTTCTTTTACATGCGGAAGTAGTTCAGTGGTAGAACATCACCTTGCCAAGGTGGGGGTCGCGGGTTCGAATCCCGTCTTCCGCTCCAAATTATGGCGGCATAGCCAAGTGGTAAGGCAGAGGTCTGCAAAACCTTTATCCCCGGTTCGAATCCGGGTGTCGCCTTTCTTTTGCCGGGGTGGTGGAATTGGCAGACACACAGGACTTAAAATCCTGCGGTAGGTGACTACCGTGCCGGTTCAAGTCCGGCCCTCGGCACCAATTTAGCTTTGAACGGTTGACGTTAAATTGGTTATCATTTAACATTATATAATACTTATACGAGAGTGATTTGCATAGCGCAAATCACTTTTTTTGTATCATTAAAACATAAATACTCCTAACATTATCATATAAGCTGCAGAAGTGCAGTAGGTATAAGGCAAACCAAAAAACAAGAATGCTTCATCTGGAGGCGTGCGGAAAGATGTCGAAAAACATGTGCATGAAATAAAAAACTTTTCTAAAACTGTTGACAGTATAGAAAACCCATGATATATTTATATACGTCGGTTGTACACGACATATTGCTTGCCGGTGTGGCGGAATTGGCAGACGCGCACGACTCAAAATCGTGTTCCTTCTGGAGTGCCGGTTCGACCCCGGCCACCGGTATACGAGGGCTTCTACAAAATGTAGAAGCTTTTTTTGTTGTATAAAAAGCTATTGCCAGCCGTATCAAAGGGCAGTTACAGACCTTATTATAATCATGATACGCCTGCGTATAATTGCACTTTTTTCAAAGATACTAACAAAAAGTTCTTTGAAAGAGGTGTTTTTATGGCAGGTACTTGGGCTTGTCTTATACCATTTATTCTGGTCATTCCCATTTCAATCATGACGAAGCAAGTACAGTCCGGCCTGTTTGTTGGTTTGTTAGCAGGGAGCTATCTTTTGCATCCCAGCTTGCTTGGCGGGATTGAGCACATGGTTCATTATTTAATCAGCAACATTGTCGTAATAAATAATATTCGAATCATTGTTTTTCTATATTCATTTGCCGGCCTTGTGGGGATTATAAAGTTAACCGGCGGGATAAAAGGCTTTGTCCATTTGATCAGTAAAAAGGTTAAAACCAAAAAAGGCGCGATGCTGCTTGCATGGCTGTCGACATTTGGCACGTTTAGCGAACCGGACTTTCGCATCGTCACCATTGCGCCGATCATGAAAGCTTTAAGCAGGCGTCTGGACCTGCCGAAACAGAAAATTGCTTACGCCATTGAGTTTACAGCAAACCCTGTCATCGCCTTAATTCCGGCAGCAACAGCATTTGTCGGCTACATGGTTTCCATTATCGGCCAAGCTCTCAAAACGTCAGGAATAGATCAACCGGCTTACACAGTGTATGTGAAAAGTATTCCTTTCAATTTTTTCTCCATTGTGATTATTTTAGTCGGAATTTATTACAGCTTCTTTAAAAAACAAAAAGAAGATGAAAGCTTAGAAAAAACAGAAAAGAACGGACAAACCTCTTCTCTGAAACATAATAAAAATGTGGAACCGATCCCGCAGAACAGCGGTGTTTTGCTTTCAGCAGGCTCCAGCACATTCAACATGGAAACAGGGACGATCTCAGATATTCACGGAGAACACATGGGGATGTTCGAAAGGGATGCCGATGAACATGCTGACCAGCAGGAGGAGCTAGACGCGGCGCACCGTGCTTATATTAAGGAAACACCGATTCGGCCATGGAATTTAATGATTCCAATCTCGCTATTTTTACTATTAACACTGTTTCTGAGCTGGTGGGACGGCCATTCAAAAGCACAAGGGTTTTTTAATGCTTTTATAAAAAGTGATATGCTTGGCGTCATGTTAACTGCATTATTGGCAGCAGTAATTGCAGCATTTGCTCTTTTTATGTTTCAGCGTTTTTCAGCAGGCGAGCTTGTTACTCATTTTATCAAGGGCGGAAACGAATTGGTAAACGTTATTATCATGTTATCGCTGATTTGGGCCGTAACAGCAGTATCTGAAGATCTGGGGTTTTCCAAATACATTACTTCTCATTTAACGTCATGGATCCCCGATATGTTTATTGCGCCATCTCTGTTTATACTCGGGGCGGTTATATCCTATTTTATCGGTTCATCTTGGGGGACTTGGGGACTTTTAATGCCGCTCGGCGTAACGCTGGCGGTTCAATCGCATACCAGCTTATTATTAGCGATTGGGGCCGTGTTTGCCAGCGGAACATTTGGAGCGTTCGCTTCTCCTCTCAGTGATAATACGGTGACAACCTGTACGGTTCTGGGGATCGATGTTGTGAAGTATGCCCGTTCGAAACTTGTTCCGGCGCTTATAGCGGCGGGAATCTCCGTTGTTTTATATGGTGTCTTTTCATTCTTTAGATAACAAAGAAATTACATGTGCCAGGAAACGGTTTTTTAATATTCAATATACCGCCGTAGAATCAATGGTATCGGCTTGGCGGCTCCAAGGCTGACGTTCGCAAAAAAGGGGGACCTGGTTTACATTCAATGCCGTTTTCAAGGATAAACTAAGGATCAAGTTTATACAAAGGAGTGAGGCAGGTTTGAATATGGAAAGCAAGGTAGCTGATGAACTGCATAGAATGTTTTTGGCGGGTGAGCTGCAAATTACTGTAGATGAAGATATTAATGATATATCTGAAAGATTGAGAAATGGGGAATTGAGATTAGAGAACTTACATGCGGAGGATAGATTTATTCAAGAAACGCTGAATGAGGCTTTGAGAAGAGCGGAGCGGGAGAGATAAAAAAGGCGGCATCTCAGCAATGGGATACCGCCTTTGCTTATGGTTTCAGGAGAACCTTAATAGCTCCGTCAGTTTTCGTATCAAAGACTTCATATCCATGTTTTGCCTGATCTAACGGCAAAACATGAGTAATAACATCTCCGGGGTCGACTTTTCCTGCGGCAATCAGATCATACAGATACGGCATAAAATGAATGACAGGCGCTTGTCCTGTTTTTATATTTACGTTTCGCTGAAAGATGTCTCCGAATGGGAAGGCGTTGTATCTCATCCCGTATATACCTGTTACTTGGATGGTGCCGCATTTTCGAACGGCTTGGGCGGCCATAACGAGCGCACCCATCGCTCCGCCGTGCATTTTAACGCCTGTCGCCAGAAATTCAAGCGGGGTCATTTTCCCGTCCATTCCGACGCAGTCAATGACAACATCTGCGCCGCCTTGTGTGATTTCTTTTAAATAAGAGCCTGTGTTTTCTTTCTGTTCGAAATTAATGATTTCCACATTGTTTGTTTTTTGGGCATGCTGGAGACGGTAGTCGATATAATCAACTGCTATGACTCGTTTCGCGCCTTTGAACCATGCAAATTTTTGTGCGAGCAGCCCGACAGGACCGCAGCCGAGAACAATGACTGTATCTCCCTCTTTGACTCCCGCGTTGTCTACGCTCCAGTAGGCGGTAGACATTGCGTCCGCAAGCAAAACTAATTTTTCATCTTCTATTTCGCAGTCTTCAGGAATTTTGAAGGGTGTAAAGTTGGCATAGGGCACGCGCATGTATTCAGCTTGGCCGCCTGGATAGCCGCCTGCCGTGTCCGAGTAGCCGAAATACGCTCCCATCTCCCCGTTGGCGTTGGAGTTGTCACATTGGCTTTCGAGCTGGTTTTTACAAAAGAAACATTCTCCGCAGCTGACGTTAAAAGGAATAATGACTCGATCGCCTTTTTTTACCTTATGGACCTCAGGACCCGTTTCTTCGACAATGCCCATCGGTTCGTGGCCAATAATGTAGTCTTCCGGAAAGTTTGGAATCATGCCGTGAATTAAGTGTAAATCTGATCCGCAAATGGCGGTGGTTGTCAGTTTCACAATGATATCATCAGGCTTTTGGATTTTCGGCGCATTGACTTCTTTCACTCTGACATCTTTAATGCCTTGATATGTGACAGCTTTCATTCTTCATGCTCCTCTGTTAGTTATATGGTGTAGCGAATGTGCCGAGCCGATTCGTATTGTCTGGAAACAGTTTGAGGCCTGCAATATCAACTGCGGTTTGGGCGGATTTTAAATCCAGTGCAAATTGTTTTTTCGTATCAGTTGGAGAAAGCCAGCCTTTTTTTATCATGAGCTGTGAGAGCTCGCCGTGCAATTGAATAGCCGTATCCAATTGAGTGCGCAAGGCTTGCCTGAGTTCTGGG
This sequence comes from Bacillus sp. ISL-51, assembly GCF_018613535.1. GTDB lineage: Bacteria > Bacillota > Bacilli > Bacillales > Bacillaceae > Bacillus. The sequence continues at coordinate 64,639 of NZ_JAGGQB010000013.1, read as the reverse complement.
GTTGCGGTTTCAGTAATTGCAATCGCGTAATCTTTAATCCCGCTTTTTACAGAAAGCAAAAATTCAAGAGCGAGAGCTGAGTCAGCAAGATCGGGCATGCCTATTGAGTTCTTGGGGTCTAAAAAATCGTTCAATTCAATTCACCTCCGGTTATTGTCGGCGCCTTTTTGTAAAAGGCTTGCAATTCTTTGATATCTTTTACGGACTGCTGTACGTTTTTTTCCATAAGCGCTCTCAGTTCTTGATCAAAGACTAAACCTTGCATCATTTTTGATTTCAGTAAAGAGACGGTTTTTATATTCATGATTTCATGGGTATCGACAGTTTCATGATAAGCTAAGCGGTCATGTTCCACATGGTTCACCTCCTGATTTTCTCTATTTTTTGCTTCACGTGAAGCTTTTATGCGAAATGGGCTGTTATACTTGAGAAATAAAGAGGTGCCCACGTTGAAACAGATTATCGCAATGGGGGGCGGAGGTTTTTCGATGGAACCCGATAACCTTTTGCTTGATCAATAGAGCAGTCGGTGCGAGCAGAGCCGAAAATTTGTTTTTTGCCGACGGCAATCGGCGACGCGGAAAATTATATCGGACGTTTTTATCAGGCATTTCAGACGCTTCAGTGCAAGCCGTCCCATTTGTCCTTGTTTAAACCGCCTTCTTCACATATCAGATCCTTTGTGATGGATAAAGATATTATTTACGTTGGCGGCGGCAATACGCGAAACATGCTTGTGCTTTGGAAGGAGCGGGGGCTTGACCGCATTCTCCGTGAGGCATGGAAAAATGGTATTATATTAGCGGGTCTGAGCGCCGGGGCGATCTGCTGGTTTGAAGAAGGGGTGACCGATTCAATCGGAGAGCTGACAGCGTTAAAAGCTTTAGGGTTTTTACCGGGCAGCTTTTGTCCGCATTATGATGGGGAAAAGAACCGCAGGCCGGCGTATCGTCGGCTCATTTCTGAAAAAAAGCTTCAGGGCGGCTATGCAGCTGATGACGGCGCTGCGCTTCACTATATAGGCGATCAGCTGTTTCTTCCAGAGCGGATGCCGGGGTATATTGCGTTTATGGAACAAAAGAGAGCGTCGCAGAAACAGAGCTGAACATACTTAAATTATCTGAATGTTAATAATATGCTTTTTTTTGTAAGAACATTATGTTACGATGAAAGCGAAATGAATAGTTACTGGGGGTGCCCGTTGGCGGGCTGAGAGAGAAGCGGCTGCTTCTTAACCCTTTGGACCTGATCTGGTTCGTACCAGCGTGGGGAAGTAGAGGTTTTATTATTGTTGATGAAAGACAATAATAGTTTCTTTTCTGACTGCAAAACCGGGTTCTCAATTGAGCCCGGTTTTTTTGTGCTGGTGCTGAGCTTGATTCTGTTATTCGAATTGATAAAGGAGAGATTTGTATGCAAAATCAATCAGTACAGCAAGCGAACATTTCCATTATGTCGAGTTTTTCAGGAAGTAAAAAGGTGTACAAGGAAGGTTCAACACCTGATATTCAAGTCCCGATGAGGGAAATCAGCCTGAGCCCTACAACGGGATCATTCGGCCAAGAGGAGAATGCGCCTGTCCGTGTTTATGATACGAGCGGGCCATATACCGATCCGAATGTGAAGATTAATATACATGACGGCCTGAAACCGCTCCGCACCAAATGGGTTGCCGGACGCGGCGATGCGGAGGAGTATGAAGGACGTGCCGTTAAACCTGAGGACAACGGTTATAAGAAAGAAAACCGGGCTGCTGCATACCCCGGTTTAAAACGGAAACCGCTTCGTGCTAAACCGGGAAAAAATGTGACGCAAATGCATTACGCGAGAAAAGGAATCATTACACCGGAAATGGAGTTTATCGCGATCCGTGAGCATGTCTCACCCGAATTTGTCAGAGAGGAAGTAGCGAGCGGCCGGGCGATCATTCCTTCTAACGTAAACCACCCTGAAAGCGAACCAATGATTATCGGGCGGAACTTTCACGTGAAAATTAATGCGAATATCGGAAACTCAGCTGTCACATCCTCGATTGAGGAAGAAGTGGAAAAAATGACGTGGGCGATTCGCTGGGGAGCCGATACGATGATGGACTTGTCCACGGGGAAAGACATTCATACGACACGGGAATGGATCATCCGCAATTGCCCTGTGCCGGTAGGAACGGTGCCGATTTATCAGGCGCTTGAAAAAGTAAACGGTGTTGCGGAGGATTTAACATGGGAGATTTACCGTGACACATTGATTGAGCAGGCGGAGCAGGGAGTGGATTATTTTACGATTCATGCCGGTGTTTTGCTTCGCTATGTGCCGTTAACGGCGAAACGCACGACGGGAATCGTGTCACGCGGCGGGGCGATCATGGCGCAATGGTGTCTGGCACATCATCAAGAAAGCTTTTTGTATACCCATTTTGAAGAAATCTGTGAAATCATGAAGGCGTATGATATTGCATTTTCTCTCGGTGACGGTCTGCGTCCGGGTTCAATTGCCGATGCCAATGATGAGGCCCAGTTTGCCGAATTAGAGACGCTTGGAGAATTGACGCAGATTGCGTGGAAGCATGACGTTCAAGTGATGATTGAAGGACCGGGGCACGTGCCGATGCACAAAATTAAAGAAAATATGGACAAGCAGCTGGAAATCTGCAAAGAAGCGCCTTTTTACACGCTCGGTCCTCTGACGACTGATATCGCTCCCGGCTATGACCATATTACATCAGCAATCGGCGCGGCGATGATCGGCTGGTACGGAACGGCGATGCTTTGTTACGTTACGCCGAAGGAGCATTTAGGACTGCCGAATCGTGATGATGTAAGAGAAGGTGTGATTACTTACAAAATCGCCGCTCATGCGGCAGATCTTGCCAAGGGGCATCCGGGCGCGCAGATTCGTGATGACGCACTTTCTAAAGCGCGGTTTGAATTCCGCTGGCGCGACCAATTTAATTTGTCTCTTGATCCGGAAAGAGCAATTGAATATCATGATGAAACCTTGCCGGCTGAAGGCGCAAAAACGGCTCACTTCTGTTCGATGTGCGGGCCGAAATTTTGCAGTATGAGAATTTCACAGGATATACGGGATTACGCGAAGGAAAAAGACCTCAGTGAAGCGGAAGCCATAAATGAAGGGTTAAAAGAAAAAGCAAAAGAATTCGTGAAAACGGGAAGTCATTTATATCAATAAAAGAACGGATGAAGATGGAGGGTGTTCCATCTTCATCTTTCATTTAGAAAAATATTGACCGGCGAAGCGGGGGAATGCTTTGCTCAAAGCGGAATACGTTATCTGGGTCATATTTCGTTTTTACTTCGCGGAGGCGCTCAACATTGTCTCCGTAATATGTTTTTGGCCAGTTTCTGATAGCTAAATCGGGCCAATTTACGTAGTCTCCCATCGTTTCTTTGGAAAGAGCAGTTCTCAGCCCCTCAATCCAGTTTACATTTTGTCTTTTTTCTTCAGGAGATGTCCAGTTCGTTAAATATTCCTGGGCAATGATTGCGTCACGATAAAAAAATGCCGTCTCGTCCGGGGCGATTCGTCCGGCTGCCCCGCCGAGCGATTGCTGCCAGACGCTTGCGTTTTGATTCGGTGCGTCCTGTAAAAAGTGTTTAATGGTTGAAATCGCATGTTTTGATAATGGCTTTTCGATGAAAGAGCCTGAACGTTTCATCTTTTGCGGCTGATTGCCTCCCGGGCTGTTAAAAAAGGCTGCTGCTTCGATAAACGGCACTGTTTTTACCATACCGCTTGTCGGTTTTCCTGCTTTTAGCAAAGGTTTTAACAGTTCTTTTAACTCTGTTTTTGTCCCGACAAATTGTCCGAGAGCCACTATGCGGTTTACTTCCTCGGGCCAAAACTCAATGGATGAGGTAAGCCGTTCATCCGTAAAAGGAGCCCAGTGCTGCCACGCATTAAAAACTTCCTCAAAATCCTTCCATCTCCAAGTGATAGAAAAAATAGACACTCGAGAAATCGGCACTGCTTCAAACGTCATGGACGTGACAATGCTGAAATTGCCGCCGCCTCCGCCCTGAGACGCCCAAAATAAGTCGGGGTGCTCCGAGCGGCTGGCTGTTATCAATTCAGCGCCCGTTTTTTCGTCTGCCCTGATCATCTCGAGCTTTACGAGGCGGTCGCAAGTCAGGCCGGCAGTCCTTGTTAAATATCCAATTCCTCCTCCAAGCGCTAAACCCGTGAGTCCTACATTTGCAATATTTCCCGCAGGAAGTGTCAAGCCGTACCGCCAGAGTGTCTGATAGACTTCCCCCAATTCGGCGCCCGCCTCTATTGTAGCCAGCTGGATGTTCTGATCGACCTTTATTCTGTTCATTTCACTCAAATCAATGACAAGGCCGTTATTTAAAAGGGAGAAGTTCTCATAGCTGTGTCTGCCGCCTCTGATGCGGAAAGGCACATTGTTTTCGCGCGCCCACTTCAGCGCATTAACGGCATCTTGTTTGTTTTGGCAAAATACAATGATGCTGGGATACCTTTGCAGACTTAGGTTGATATTTGTTCTTGCCTCGTCATAGTCCGGGTCATCCCGCGTCACGATTCGTCCGGTAAGTTTTGTCTTTTCCATACTCTCACTTCTCTTTCTATCATTATCTATTAATGTTCTCAGCTTATGCGAGAGAATAAGAGATCGTATAAGGAAAAGGCCTCAGAAGTTCAGAAGACGCGGCAACATTTTAAAATATAGTTGACAGATAGGTATTGTATGAATTAACATGATCAGTACATATTTCCAAACTGTGGCTGATCGGATCACCGAAGGCTCTTATCTTTTAAACAGATAAGGGCCTTTTTTGCGTGAAAGCCCTTGAATGAAAAACGGAGGGATGAAAATTGGGTTTGAAAGAGGCGTCAACTGTTCGGAAGAAGAGTAAAAAACGAAAAAAGTACAGAAAACGAACATTGAATTTTGAGGTGCTTGTGGAGAAAAACAAACGGGAGATTATGAGAAGTGCGGATCAGATGGAGGAGATCTATATAAAAATTGATGAAAAGCATACGGGGGTTCGATAAGGATGGAGGGGAAGGCGTTGAAGAAAAAAGCAGCAGGCATCATATTTGCGCTCTCAATTTCCTTATTTATATCGGGATGCGTATTAGGAAGCTCAGGGGAAGAAGAGCGGCAGCCATCGGCGGATAAAAAGGAAGAAACAAGTATCGCCCGCGCACAGAAAAAGGAATTTAAAGCGGTTGATATGGCGGCGCTTCCCGCTAAATCTAAAGCCAGAAAAGATACATTCGTTGCAGGCATATCCGCGCCCGGCGGGGTTTTTTTACCGTACTTTTATGAAAACGGCTGGGACGGAAATGCGACTGATCCTATTTTTGAGCCATTAGTCAAATTGGATAAAACGGGGAAACCCGCTCCGGCGCTGGCTGAAAGCTGGGATATTTCAAAAGATCGGCTTACCTATACGTTTCATTTGAGAAAGGACCTTGTTTTCAGTGACGGGTCGCCTCTGACTGCAAAGGATGTCGCGTTTACATTAACGCTGCTGCATGATCCGGCGTATGCGGGCTATGAAGATATCACAACGGCGTATATTAAAGGCGGCAAAGCTTACAAAGAAGGAAAAGCGAAGTCGATAGAGGGCATTCATACCATAAACGACAGAACCATCAAGATCACTACTGAAAAAGTCAGTTCGAAATCGCTGCTTTTGTTAGGGGGACAGGTGCTGTCTGAAGCTTATTACGGAAAGGATTATCAGTTCGGCAAACTGGACTATTTAAAAGAGCTTTATTCAAAACCGCTCGGAGCAGGCCCTTATCAATTCACAGAATATATTCCGGGACAGGAAATACGTTATCAAGCCAATGAACACTATTATTCCGGGAGACCGAAAACAGAAAAGCTGATTTATAAAATTATCGACCCTTCAACCTCTCTTCAGCTTTTTGAAACGGGTGATCTTGATTATGCCTCTTTCTCACCTGATAACGATACGGTCGAGCATTTAAAGAGTCTTGGTTTTGCGAATGTAAGCGTATCTGTCGTGAATGACTATGGGCTTGTTTATGTCAATCATAAACGCCCGCCGTTTCAGGACAAAGAAGTTCGCCAAGCGCTCATTTACGGGCTGGACCGCCAAAAAATCGTCGATGTCCGCTTTAAACGGTACGGAGAGGTCGCAAATGTCCCTGTGTCCCCGGTGTCATGGGCATACTATGACAAAGGCGTGAACCCGTACAAATTTAATCCGGAAAAAGCAAAGGAGCTTCTTGATCAAGCCGGTTGGAAAACGGGAAAAGACGGCGTGCGTGAAAAAAACGGCAAAAAGCTTGAGATCAGCTATTACACCTCAAAAGCTGATGACGATTTTATCCCGATTGCGAAAGAAAATTATGCTGACATCGGAATTTCATTAAAGCCGGAAGTCATGGATTTTAATACAGAGATCGCAAAAATCAATGACAAACATTATGACCTGGCCGCTGTTTCCACCTCGCAAATTCTTGATCCGAACGACACGGTGGAAAAGCTGGCATCCGATCATCCTAACAATGTGACGGGATATTCCAACCCGAAGGCGGATCGGTTAATAGAGAAAGGAGCCGGAACGCTCGATATCAACAAAAGAAAAGAGATTTACCGCCAGCTTTATCAGGAGCTTGGAAAAAACCCGCCTTACATTTTGGTTCATTACCGTCAAAGCGCAAGGGCGGTCAGCGGGAAAATACAGGGGCTTGAACCGGATAATTATTCGGGAATCAGTTCGAGTCTGCCAAACGTTTCAATTAAATAGATAACATGTGCAAATACCCGGTGCAGGCTGGGTATTTTGCCTTCTGGGGGAGGGAAAGGCTTTTATGAAACGGTATGCCGTCCAAAGGTTCATTCAAATGCTTGTGATATTATTCGGTACGTCCTTTATCATTTTTTTCTTATTTGCCATGCTGCCGGGCGATTATATTGATTCAAACGTAAACCTGACTCCTGAAAGAGCCAAGGAATTAAAGGCGCTTTACGGGCTGGATCAGCCTATATGGCAGCGTTATGTGACATGGCTCGGCAATGTTCTCACCGGAGATTTGGGATTCTCTTTAAAATATCAGGAGAACGTCCTTTCATTGCTTCAGAAATATGTATGGAATTCATTTTTTGTGGCGTTTTTTTCTTTGCTGCTGACTTGGTCTGCGGCGATGGTAACGGGGGTCGTATCAGCTGTCAGAAAATATTCTTGGTTTGACGGACTCGTTACGTTTTTTGTTTTTGCTTCGATGGCATTTCCGTCTTTTTTTATCAGCCTGCTGTTCATCAAATGGTTCGGCGTTGATTTGAAGTTACTGCCTGTCGGGGGAATGATTGATACCGGAAGCACGAGTTCGGGCTTTTCGTATGTGCTTGAAGCCGTTAAGCATATGATTTTGCCGGTTGTCATTTTATCTATGCTTGGCATCGGCTCGCTGACAAGATATTTTCGCTCAGGCATGCTCGACGTCATCAGGCAGGACTATATCAGAACGGCGAGAGCAAAGGGCTTGAAAGAGCGCACCGTGATATGGAAGCATGCGTTGAAAAATGCGCTCATTCCCGCCATCACCCTTCTTGCTTTTGAACTTCCGGGCCTGTTTTCCGGGGCAATTATTATAGAACAGATTTTCAGCTGGCCGGGTGTCGGGCGTATTCAGCTGGAGTCGGTGCATTATCGGGATTATCCCGTATTGATGGCATTCACCCTGTTTTTGTCTTGTTTGACGATCGCGGGGAATTTTTTGGCCGATATCGCTTATGCCGCGGTTGATCCGCGAGTCAGGCTGAAATAGGGGGCGTTGAAGATGAGAAAACAAAAAGACATGCCGCCGTCCCTTTGGAAACAGACGTACCGCCGATTGCTGCATAATAAATTAACGGTCGTCAGTCTGCTTTTCTTATGTTTTATGTTTTTACTGTGTTTTATTGGTCCATCCTTTTCTCCATACATAACAGATCGGACCGATATTTCAAATGCCAATCAGCATCCCGGAGTTCACCATTGGCTGGGCACTGACCAATACGGGAGAGATGTGCTGACAAGGCTGATGCTGGCGGGGCAGATTTCTCTGACTGTCGGGCTTGCTTCCATGGTTTTGTCTCTTGTTGCCGGGTCTTTGCTTGGAGCGCTTGCCGGTTTTTATCGCGGCGTGGCTGATGTTATCATCATGCGTCTCGCAGATATGCTGATGTCCATTCCCGGCCTGCCCCTGCTTTTGATATTAGCCGCGGTTTTGTCGGAGTGGAAAGTGCCCTCTGAATACAGGCTGTATTTGATTATGATGATGTTAAGTTTGATCGGCTGGCCCAGTTTGGCGCGGCTTGTGCGCGGACAAATTTTATCGCTGAAAGAGCAGCCGTTTATGATGGCGGCGGAGGTTCTTGGACTAAGTGATAAACGGAAGATTCTGTATCACTTGCTTCCCAATACGCTCCCGTTATTGATGGTGGCGGCGACATTGCATGTTGCCGGCGCGATGCTGAGTGAATCAGCGCTTAGTTTTCTTGGGCTCGGCGTTGCTCCTCCTACCCCTTCTTGGGGGAATATGATGGAGGCCGCGAACAATTTTATGGACTTTACATTGCGGTCTTGGTTATGGATACCGCCTGGAACGGCCATTTTTCTGACCGTCGTGGCGATCCATATGCTCGGAGACGGTTTGAGGGATGCGTTCGATCCTAAAGTAAAACGGCAGGTGAAAATGAAATGAGAAAACCGCTTTTAGAAGTAAAACATCTGGAGACGGCTTTTTATACAAATGAAGGGGCAGTAAAGGCTGTTGATGATGTCAGTTTCACTGTTCACGAGGAAGAAACGGTTTGTATTGTGGGTGAATCCGGCTGCGGAAAAAGCATCGCATCTTTGTCCATCATGCAATTGGTTCCTGAAACGGGGAAAATCGAGCGGGGGGCAGTACATTTTTCCGGGCGGAACTTATTGGAATTAAAACAAAAAGAAATGCAAAAAGTGCGCGGCTGCGAAATCGGTATGATCTTTCAGGAACCGATGACATCATTAAATCCGGTATTTACAATCGGTGAACAGCTGACAGAGCCTCTTCGGGAACATTTACTGCTGAGTAAGAAAGAGGCTTGGCAGAAGGCAGTTGAACTTATTTCGTTAGTGGAAATCCCTCATGCAGAACAGATGATGCACCGGTATCCTCATGAGCTGAGCGGAGGCATGCTGCAGCGCATCATGACGGCCATTGCTCTCAGCTGCGATCCGAAACTGATTATTGCCGATGAGCCGACAACAGCGCTTGATGTAACCATTCAGGCGCAGATACTGGATTTATTGCGGGATGTGAAAAAACAATGTCAAACGTCCATTTTATTAATCACACATGATCTTGGTGTTGTCGCTGAAATGGCTGATTATGTGATCGTCATGTATGCGGGAAAGATCGTGGAAGAAGGACCGGTTGCGGAGCTGTTCTCCGATCCGAAGCATCCGTATACGAAAGGGCTGCTGGCAGCAAAGCCGGTCATCGGGCAGAGGAAGGACACTTTGTATACCATTCCCGGGCAAGTACCGGAATTGGCAGATTTGCCTGTATCGTCTTGTTATTTCGCTGATCGCTGCGAATACAGCACAGGCATTTGCCGGAGAAAAAGCCCTCATTTTACTGAGTTTGAGATGGGACATAAGACGGCGTGCTGGCTGTACAGAGAGGAGAAAGCAGATGGGTGATCCATTATTGGAAGTCAACGGACTGAAAAAATATTATGAAGAGCAGGCAGGAATAAGCAAGACACACACACGGCCTGTGAAAGCGGTGGACGGTGTCAGTTTTACGATAGGGAGGGGAGAAGTCTTCGGTTTGGCAGGAGAATCGGGAAGCGGCAAATCCTCAATCGGGAAAACGATTTTAAGGCTTCAGGAAAAGACCGGAGGAGACGTGTATTTTCAAGGACGCGACGTGTTCAGAATGAATCGGAGGGAGCTGAAGAAGTTCAGATCGGAAGCACAGCTGATTTTTCAAGATCCGTTTAGTTCTTTAAACCCCCGGCGCCGTATCGGTGAAGCGATTGGCGAAGCGATGATTGAGCATCAATTGGCATCAAAACGAGACGCGCGTGACAAAGCGGCGGAGGTCCTTGAGGCTTGCGGTCTTTCTTCTCATTATATCGACCGGTATCCGCACGAATTTTCCGGCGGACAGCGGCAGCGGATCGTTATTGCGAGGGCCATGGCGCTTGAGCCACAATTTATCATTATGGATGAACCTGTCGCGGCGCTGGATGTCTCCATCCAAGCTCAAATGATTAATTTGTTCAGCAGTCTCCAAAAAAAACACCAGCTGTCCTATTTGTTTATTTCTCATGATTTAAGTGTAGTGGAGCATTTATGTACAAAAATCGCCATTATGTATTTAGGGACGATCGTGGAATACACATCAAAGGAGCAGCTGTTTTCACGGCCGCTTCATCCCTATACACAAGCGCTGCTATCCGCTGTACCTATTCCTGATCCCGGAGCGAAAAGGGAAAGGATAATGTTAAAGGGTGATATTCCAAGCCCTTCCGATCCGCCCTCAGGCTGTAAGTTTCGTACGAGATGCCCGGCGGCCAAGAAAATTTGCGCTGAAAAGAGTCCGATATTAATCGATAAGGGGCATCAGCATTATGCCGCATGCCACTTTGTGTAATTGAGAAACGCTTGTTTTTATTGATAATAGAGCAGAAAGAAACCTGCCGAAGGGATCGGCAGGTTTTCTTTTTTATTCCTTTTCTGGTTGTAACGGCAGGCCGAGACCTTCGGCAACACGTCTGCCGTATTCCGGATCGGCTTTATAAAAATGGCTGATTTGGCGCAATTTGATTTCTTCTTTTTCTACAGGTTTCATCGCCCCGACGATATTGGCCACAAGGCGCGCGCGTTCTTCCTCGCTCAAGAGGCGGTACAGGTCGCCGGCTTGTGTGTAATGATCGTTATGATCATAGCTTACACTGTCTGCGAACCCTGATACAGGATAGGCCGCCTGTTTATCTTCAGGAGACTCTTTCGGACCGCCGAAGCTGTTGGGCTCGTAATAAACGGAGCCGCCGCCGTTATTGTCAAAACGCATTTGACCGTCGCGCTGGTAGTTTTTCACTTCATTGCGTGCACGGTTAATCGGCAGTGCCTGATGGTTTGCGCCCACACGGTAGCGATGTGCATCATGATAAGCAAATAAACGGCCTTGAAGCATTTTATCAGGTGAAACATCGATGCCGGGCACTAAAGTTCCCGGAGAGAATGTCGCCTGTTCCACTTCTGCAAAGTAGTTTTCCGGGTTGCGGTCAAGGACCATGCGGCCGACCTCGATAAGCGGATAGTCTTTTTGAGACCATACTTTTGTGACATCAAACGGATCGAAGCGGTATGTGTTTGCATCTTCTAACGGCATAATTTGCACATATAATTTCCATGCAGGGAAATCGCCGTTTTCAATGGCATTGAACAAATCCTCTGTATGGTAATCAGGATTCTCACCTGCAAGCTTTGCAGCTGTATTGACATCAAGGTTTTTCACGCCTTGTTCTGTTTTAAAGTGGTATTTGATCCAGACGCCTTCGCCTTCAGCGTTTGTCCATTTAAAGGTGTGGCTTCCGAAACCGTGCATGTGGCGAAGGGTTGCCGGAATGCCCCGGTCTGACATCAGAATCGTTACTTGGTGCAATGATTCAGGTGACAGCGACCAGAAATCCCAAACAGCCGTCGGGTTTTTTAAGTGTGTTTTTGGATCTCTTTTTTGTGTATGGATAAAGTCAGGGAACTTGATGGCGTCGCGGATGAAGAACACGGGCGTATTATTTCCGACGATGTCGTAGTTTCCTTCTTCTGTATAAAATTTAACGGCAAAACCGCGCGGATCACGCACTGTGTCACTAGAGCCGAGTTCACCGGCGACTGTTGAGAAACGGATAAACAGCGGTGTGCGTTTTCCGACTTCAGACAGAAAATCAGCTTTCGTATATTTTGAAACATCATTTGTCACTTCAAAATAACCGTGTGCTCCGGCGCCTTTTGCGTGAACAACACGTTCCGGCACGCGTTCTCTGTTAAAGTGGGCCAATTTCTCAAGCAGATGTACGTCTTGAATTAAAGCAGGGCCGCGACCGCCTGCTGTCATTGAGTTTTGGTTATCTCCGACCGGAGCGCCCCAGCTTGTTGTCAATTTATTTGAACTCATGTGATCACCTCTTTGAATTTATAAAAATATAATATCATCTATCAGTAAAAAGTCAATATTATTTTATAATTATTATAAAATAATTATTTTTATCATAGAATAGTGAGTATACAGTTTAAAGCTTACTTGACTGGTGGGATTAATAGGGTTAAGATGAAAAAAATAGTAACCGCTGACTTGGACACAAGAGGCTCTTATTCTTTCGGATAAGGGCCTTTTTTCATTGTCGGCAGTTAAGAAAGGCGGCGATCCCATGCTTTTTCGGAAACATTTTAAACCAGTAGATATTCACGGCCATTTGCCGTACACCCTTTATTTCGGCAAAAACGATAAGAAATTCTCTGATTACAATCAAGAACGGTCTGAAAGAATGAACCTTACCTGGGATTTTCCTGATCAGTTTGACACAGTCGAGGAGGATGGGGATCTTCCTTTGATGACAAGATGGGAAAAGGAATTAGACAAATACGGCATTGATGTGCTGAATTTTTTAACGGCGGAAAGCAATGATCAAATGGCGGCTTTTATTCAGGCTAATCCTGCTAAATTTACCGGGTTTGCTTATCACCCTTTGGAGCGGGAGGATGCGTTTGAAGAGATGAAAAGAGCGGTTGAAGAGCTGGGGCTGAAAGGATATAAACTGTTTGGGCCGCTGACTGATATTGAGTTTCATGATCCGTCGCTCGGACCGCTGTGGACGTATCTTGCCGACCGCAAGCTGCCTGTATTGATCCATTTCGGGCTTCTTGGAAGAGCGGGCGGCATTGTCAGCCACCGTAACATCAACCCGCTGTCCATCTACCGAGTCGCAAGGGAATATGCTGATATTCCGTTCATTATTCCGCATTTCGGCGCCGGATATTATCAGGAACTGCTGCAGCTTTGCTGGAGCTGCCCGAATGTATATATTGACACATCCGGTTCCAACCAGTGGATGAGATGGATGCCGTACCCGCTCGATCTGGAAACCCTGTTTCGAAAGACATCTGAATTGATAGGGGCTGAACGAATCATTTTCGGGACAGATTCAAACGGATTTCCGAGAGGATATGTATACAGATATCTTCAGGAGCAGGTCAAAATCTGCAGGGAAATCAATATGCGGGAAGAAGACATAGAAAATATTTTCGGGAACAATGCGAGAACATTATTGAAAATCGGGCACCCAAAAAAAGAGACGAACACGTGATGAATCAGGGCATTCCTCAGACAAAAGCCGGTCGGAGGGTGCTTTTTTATGTGAATCATATTTTAATTCATATAAAAAACAGTTGACAAGTCGGAATTGTTTGAATTAACATGATATTCAAATTAAAAACAACGGGCTGCCGATCGGACCGCCGAAGGCTCCCATCTCTACAAGAATCAGAGATGGGGGCCTTTTTGTTTTCTGAAAAGCTGTTTTGATCGGCGCGGCAGAAAGAGGAGGGAATACAGGTGGCTGTAACCATCAGCATAAATGAAAAAGTATTTGAAAATGAAGGCCGAAAAACAGCGGTGCTGAACGATATTCGGCTGTCTATCGCACCGGGGGAATTTTTGACGGTCATCGGGCCGAGCGGATGCGGGAAAAGCACGCTTTTAAAGATAATCGCCGGACTTGATACCGATTATAGCGGAAGCGTCACCATTAACGGCCGTAATGTTACGGGACCGGGCATACAGCAAGGATTCATTTTTCAAGAGCACCGGCTGTTTCCCTGGCTGACAGTAAAACAAAATATCGCCGCCGATCTGAATGTAAAAGATCCGGCGATTCGTAAAAAAGTGGAGGAACTCATTGAGATTGTCAGGCTGCAGGGAGCAGAAAACGCATATCCGCGCGAATTATCCGGCGGCATGTCGCAAAGGGTGGCCATCGCCAGAGCCCTGTTGCGTGAGCCGGAGGCGCTGCTATTAGATGAACCGTTCGGCGCGCTGGACGCTTTCACGAGAAAACATTTGCAGGATGTGCTGCTTGATATATGGCGGGAGAAAAAAACGACGATGGTTTTGGTTACACACGATATAGACGAATCCGTTTATTTAGGCGATCAGCTGGCGATTCTCAAGGCGAAGCCCGGCCGGCTGCACAGAGTGATGCCGATTCAGTTTCAGCGTCCTCGCAACCGGACGGCGGCTGATTTCCAAGCGATCAGGCAAAAGGTGCTGTCTGAGTTTGAGAAAACGGAAGACCTCCAATTTGCGGATGGGTCCGGGATATAGAAGGGACGAAGCAAAGATGAAAAAAACAATCATTCTCATATTTACAGCTGTATTAATGTTAGCCGGATGCGGTGCAAACGGAGCAGGCGGCAGCGGACAGCCGGTCAAAGAAATCCGGATCGGCATTCAGCAAAGCTTGAGCCCGCTTCTCATCGCCAAGGAAAAAGGCTGGTTTGAAGAAGCCTTCAAAAAAGAGGGGATTAAGGTGAAATGGGTGGAGTTCCAAAGCGGCCCGCCGCAATTTGAAGGACTTGCCGCGGATAAGCTTGATTTTTCTCAGGTCGGCAATTCACCGGTCATCTCCGGCCAGGCTGCGGGGATTGATTTTAAAGAGATCGGGCTGTCTCAGGACGGCTTAAAAGCAAACGGCATTCTTGTAAACAAAGGCAGCGGGATTCAGAACCTGAAAGACTTGAAGGGGAAAAAAATCGCCGTGGCAAAAGGCAGCAGCGGATTTGACTTTCTCTATAAAGCTTTGAACAAAGCCGGGCTTTCTGCTGATGACGTCACCGTTATTCAGCTTCAGCCGGATGAAGCGGTTTCCGCTTTTGAGAATAAATCAGTTGATGCTTGGTCCATTTGGGAGCCGTACTTGTCTATTGAAACAATGCAGCACGGCGCAAAGATTTTAGCAAACGGCGAAAGCACGGACTTATATTCACCCGGTTTCACTTTAGTCAGAACCGGATTCTCCAAAGAGCACCCGGAGGAGGTTGTCCGCTTTCTGCAAGTGTTCAACAAAGCAGTCACATGGCAAAAGGAACATAAAGATGAGGCGGTTGCGCTGTATGCAAAAATCAAAAATCTCGATACCTCAGTCGTGAGAAATGTGCTGAACAACACAGAGCCGCTCAATGAGGCCATCACTGACGATATCGTAAAAGCCCAGCAAGAAACCGCTGATTTTCAATATAAAACTAAGGCGATCAACAAGAAAATCGATGTAAAAGAAGTTGTAGACAATTCGTTTATTAAAAAGGCGTTAAAAACGGGGGGTGAGAAGTAATGAAAGCAGAAGCATCACCGACTGTCGGCTCATTGAACCAAACGGAAAAGAAAGCAGCGGCAAAGCTCCGGCGCTTCTCGTACCAATGGCTGAAGGGGTTTGTTCTGCCTGCTGCCGCCATCGCCATATGGCAGATCATCGGCAGCATTGGCATCGTATCGGCGACGGTGCTCCCAGTGCCTTTTGCCATTGTGCAGACTTTTAAGGAGCTGCTCGCATCAGGTGAGCTTTGGGGCCATTTGCAAATCAGCTTATATCGGGCAGCGGCAGGCTTTCTGCTTGGTGCGGGTCTCGGACTGATTTTCGGGTTTTTGGTCGGTTTTTCTAAGCGGACGGAAGCGTATGTTGATCCGTCCCTGCAAATGCTTAGAACCGTTCCTCATCTGGCTGTGACTCCGCGCACTGGGCGCATTTTTTCCGGTGTACATTAATACTTTTCTCGGCATCCGCGGAGTGGACGCGAAGCTGTTTGATGTCGCACGGGTGCTGGAGTTTAACTGGTATCAGCAGATGAGGAAATTGATTCTTCCTGCGTCTTTGCCGAATATATTGCTCGGCATCAGGCTGTCACTCGGCATCGCGTGGCTCGGGCTTGTGGTGGCGGAGCTGATGGGATCGAGTGAAGGCATCGGTTATATGATTATGGATGCCAGACAGTTTTCCCAGACGAATAAAGTGTTTGTCGGCATTATTATTTTCGCGGTCGTCGGCAAGCTGACAGATTCACTTGTCAGAATATTGGAACGAAAACTGTTGAAATGGCGAAACAGTTATGAAGGTTAATATATAAAAAGGAGAGATTGATATGGAGATTCTTTGGTTTATTCCGACACATGGAGACGGACGTTATTTAGGAACACAAGCAGGCGGGAGAACGGCGGATCATCTATATTTTAAGCAAGTGGCGCAGGCTGCTGACAGACTGGGGTACACGGGGGTTCTTCTGCCGACGGGCAGATCATGTGAGGACCCGTGGCTGACTGCCGCGGCTTTAGCCGGAGAAACAAAAGATTTGAAATTTTTAGTGGCGGTCAGGCCGGGGCTGATGCAGCCATCTGTTGCTGCGAGAATGGCATCGACCCTGGATCGGATATCTGACGGACGTTTGCTTGTCAATGTAGTGGCGGGCGGCGACCCTTATGAATTGGCGGGAGACGGGCTGTTTATCAGCCATGATGAACGCTATAAGGCGGCTGAAGAATTTTTAACCGTATGGCGCGGTCTGATGCGGGGCGAAACGGTCACATATGAAGGAAAACATATCAAAGTCGAAAACAGCAATCTTTTATTCCCGCCAAAACAATCACCGCATCCGCCTTTATATTTCGGCGGTTCTTCACAGGCGGGCATCGAGGCTGCAACGAAGCATACAGATGTTTATTTAACGTGGGGCGAGCCGCCTGAGCAGGTGAAAGAAAAGATTGAAGCCGTCAAAAAACAGGCTGCGAAAGAAGGCAGGACGATGCGTTTTGGCATCAGGCTTCACGTGATTGTACGGGAAACAGAGCAGGAGGCGCGGGAGGCGGCTGAACGCTTAATCAGCCATTTAGATGACGAGACAATTGCTAAAGCGCAGGCCGCGCTCCGCCGTGCAGATTCTTCAGGCCAAAAACGGATGGCCGATCTTCATAACGGAGACCGGACGAAGCTGGAAATCAGCCCGAATCTTTGGGCCGGCATCGGACTTGTCAGAGGAGGAGCGGGCACGGCTCTTGTAGGCGATCCCCAAACCGTTGCCGATCGGATATTAGAGTATCAAAAGCTCGGCATTGATTCGTTTATTTTCTCCGGATATCCGCATTTGGAAGAAGCTTATTATCTTGCTGAGCTTGTTTTTCCGCTTCTCCCGTTTGATAACGAACGGACGCGGAAGCTTGAGCGCAGACTCGGTGAAGCGGTCGGCAATAACCATTTTGCCGAAGGAAATAAAGCGACAGTATAAATAAACAAATGCCTCTTTTTTCTGATAGTGATACAATCATCAAAAAGGGGCTGTTTTTTCTGAAGGTATTCAAATGGACGGCAGCGTGCTGTCTGCTGGCAGGATTAACGGCATGCGGACATTCAAACGGCATACAGATAAAAGAAGCTGATGTATCAAAGACAGAGAAATACAGAATGGAAATTGCCTCTTCAGAAAGCGGAGCCGCAGAAGTGACCGGCGTCACAAAAGACTTTGCGGCTGCACAGATGTATATTGAGCATTATCAAAACGGAAAACTGGCGGATAAGACAGGGCCAGCTTGAATCAGATTACGGCGGCGATGCAAATAAACCAAAAGCATTGCAATTCATCACACAGACCGAGAAGACAAAGGGAAAAAGGAAAAAGACAAGGTTCGTTTCAGTATCGCTGATGACAGCGGGAAAGTTTCGGCAGACGCCGTTTTTACCCGCAATCAGGGAGATGACAGAGCGTCCGTGTTTATCTCCTCTGCCGAGCCAGTCACGTATGGGAAACCGGTATTGATCGGCGCGAGTGTGAAGAATTCAGGGGAGCCCGTCAATATGTCACGGGATAAAAAGATGCTGATCAGCCATTCTGACGCATTGCTCTATTATGTGAAGCTGAACAAGCAGGCGGGCCAAGGCCCGTCTTTTATATGCTTGAAGCTTGCTTTATCAACATATGGGTGGTATTATTAAATCGTAATTATTACGATTTGAGAGGAGTGCTGATATTGGCCAAAAAATCAAAAGTGGTGAAGGAGCTCAAGCGGCAGCAGCTTGTTGAACAATATGCGGACATCAGAAGAGAGTTGAAGGAAAAAGGCGATTGGGAAGCGCTGAGCAAGCTGCCGAGAGATTCAGCTCCAAGCCGGCTTCATAATCGCTGTATGGTGTCGGGCCGCCCGAGAGGCTATATGAGAAAATTCAAGCTGTCCAGAATCGCATTCAGGGAGCTGGCCCATAAAGGACAGATTCCCGGTGTGAAAAAAGCTAGCTGGTAACGCTAAAAAACTCCGGGTTTATCAAGAACCGGAGTTTTCCTGAGAATAGCCGAATCTGGCTCTCAGCTCTTTTCCTTTATTTTTCAGCATCATACGGCACCTCAGGTTTTGTACTTTCTAAAATTGTATGGTTTATTAACAAAATGTAAACTCGATTTAACATGTAGGCAAAAAAAGAATTTTTTTCGACAAATTTTTTAACATTCCCTTGACGAAAAATAAATAAACATGTAATATTAGAAAAGTCAAAGCGGTGCTGCCGCAGATAATACTTGACGCGGGTGTAGTTTAGTGGTAAAACCTCAGCCTTCCAAGCTGATGTCGTGAGTTCGATTCTCATCACCCGCTCCATACATACGTTATTAACGCAGTGTTTCGTTTCTCAGATAAACGAAGTATTGCGTTTTTTTATGTGAAAAAGACACGTAAGCCGTGTCTCTTTATAGAAGCCAATGAACGGTGTGCGTGCCTCCGTGAATTTGTTCAAACATTTTTGTTAAGGATGATAACAGCTCGAAGGCCGCGTCTTCTTGACAGGAAGGCGGAAAAAAGATGAACTGCATCATTTGTTTAGTGCCGGATGTAACGGGGCGGGCATTGATGTGTCCGGTGAAGTCGCCGAACACGCCGTTTGTCCCGGAGAAGGTCAGCACGCTTTCTTTTTCGCCGAGTGTTACGGAGACTTGCTCGTTAAGCTCGGGCGCATCATACGCCATGATAGGCAGAGAATATTTCAGCGAGAAAAAAAGTATGGTATCATGGGCAGAATTCACGCTTTCGATAAATTGCTCGCGAGAGATGCCTTCAAGCATATGCTCCATCGGCGTTTTTTGTCTTTCAAAGGCGGGGCTGAGCTGTTTCAAAATACGTGCCCATTCCTTCACGAAGGGCTGTTGTTCAATGCCGCCGTCAGCATAATCAAAATAAAGAGATTCCTGAAATAAACGGAGTCTGCCTTTCAGCATTTGCGGAGAAGGCCCGACTTCAATCTGGTCATATATGACGGCTGCCGCTTTGATCCCCGGCACCCGTTCAGTAATAAGCGGATCTAAACTGATGTTCAACTGTGTTCACTCCATTTCGGGATGATAAAAGTCTATTATACCCGGGCGGGAGCGTGATCACAAAGAAAGGAGGCTGTGCAAAAAATGAATATTCATAAACTGAAAGAGGAATTAATCGAATACGCCAAAAGCATCGGAGTCGACAAAATCGGCTTTACGACGGCCGATACGTTCGACAGTCTGAGGGATCGGCTGATTCTGCAGGAATCTCTCGGCTATCTGTCCGGTTTTGAAGAACCCGATATTGAAAAACGGGTCACGCCGACCTTGCTTTTGCCGAAAGCGAAATCCATCGTCGCCATCGCCCTTGCGTATCCTTCTAAAATGAAAGATGCGCCGAGGAGCACGAGGGACGCCCGGCGCGGCATTTTTTGCAGAGCTTCCTGGGGAAAGGACTATCATGATGTGCTGCGGGAAAAGCTTGATTTGCTAGAGAAATTTCTCCAAAGCAAACACGAGGATATCCGCACGAAGTCAATGGTTGATACAGGTGAATTATCTGACAGAGCCGTCGCAGAGCGGGCGGGAATAGGCTTCAGCGCAAAAAACTGCATGATTACCACACCTGAATACGGGTCGTACGTCTATTTGGCGGAAATGATTACAAACCTGCCATTTGAGCCGGATGTGCCGATAGAAGATATGTGCGGTTCATGCACAAAGTGTTTGGACGCTTGTCCGACCGGCGCCCTTGTCAATCCCGGCCAGCTTAACGCCCAGCGCTGTATTTCGTTTCTCACCCAGACAAAAGGATTTTTGCCGGACGAATTCCGCACGAAAATCGGCAACCGCCTGTACGGCTGCGATACGTGCCAGACGGTATGCCCGATCAATAAGGGGAAAGACTTTCATCTCCATCCGCAAATGGAGCCTGACCCGGAAATCGCAAAACCGCTGTTAAAGCCGCTTCTGACGATCAGCAATCGCGAGTTTAAAGAAAAATTCGGACATGTGTCCGGCTCGTGGCGCGGCAAAAAACCGATTCAGCGCAATGCGATTTTAGCCTTGGCTCATTTCAAAGATACCTCGGCTCTCTCGGAGCTGACGGCGCTGATGCACCAGGACCCGCGTCCCGTCATCAGGGGAACGGCCGCCTGGGCTGTCGGAAAGATCGGTGGCCAGGCATATGCGGAGGAATTAGAAAAAGCGCTTCACAAGGAACAGGACGAAGAAGCGAAACAGGAAATCGAAAAGGGATTAGAGCTGTTATCCGTTTCTGATAAGACTAAACCGAGCCTGTCCTGACATATGTATAGAGAAGATGGTAAAAAACACTTGAGTCATTTCAAGTGTTTTTTCTCTATAAAAATGTATGGTGGGTGAAGCGCTTGAAGCACATTATAGAAGGATTGGCGGAGGCCCGGCTTCATTATTTGGTAAACGGAACCGACTTGAGGCAGGAAGGGCAGGCCGGCGATCTTGACGTTATGACGCGGAAAAAAGAGCTGTTTGAAAAACGGAAGGTTGAAATCGTCAAAGCGAAGGCGAAAGCGGTGATTGTATACAGCAAACTGGAAGATGACGGAACGTTATGCGTGATGTATACGATACACTTTGAATACTTGTGCAAGGAGCTGGACGGAGACCTTTATTTAGAAGAACAGATTGAGGAACGAACCGCTTTTCTCTATGATCAAATGCTGATCAAGGATCAGGAGGTAAAGCAAAAACCGGCCGGATTCTCTGACGGCAACAGTGTGATTGAATATGTGAGAAGTGAACGTGAGGATTTCGGCCGAGCGTTTCAATACGACCGCTTGGCTGCTGTGCAATACGCGGAAAAATTCTGGAATAAACGCAATCCAAGCTATAAAAATTTCAGCGACAATTGCACGAACTTTATTTCGCAATGCCTTCACGCGGGAAAAGCACCGATGCGGGGCCATCCGAACAGAGGATCAGGCTGGTGGATGAAGGAAAGCTCATGGAGCTACAGCTGGACGGTCGCACATTCCATGAAGAGGTATTTGGCTCAGTCTAAAGCCGGACTCCGTGCCGTGCAGGTATCAAGCGCTGAAGAGCTGATGCCGGGAGATGTCATTTGTTATGATTTTGAAGGGGACGGCCGCTTTAATCACACGACGATTGTCGTCGCGAAAGATAAAAGCAACATGCCGCTTGTCAACGCCCAATCATATGACAGCAGGATGAGATATTGGTCATATGAGGATTCAACGGCTTATACCCCTTCCATCAGATATGCGTTTTTTCATATTACGGATGATACGACAAAAGAGTAATTAATGATATAATGGTGGGCGGAATAAAAAACAGAGGTGAACATCGTGGCATTACATGTCGTTTTATATCAACCCGAAATCCCGGCCAATACGGGAAATATCGCACGGACTTGTGCGGCAACAGATACAACGCTTCATTTGATCCGCCCGCTCGGATTTTCAACCGATGATAAAATGCTGAAGCGCGCCGGACTCGATTATTGGGAGTTCGTCAACGTCGTTTATCATGATTCATTGGAGGAATTATTTGAGGCTTACAAAAAAGGACAGTTTTTCTTCATCACAAAATTCGGTCAAAAACCGCACACGTCGTTTGATTACACAAATACGGAGGAGGACTTTTTCTTCGTATTCGGTAGAGAAACAAGCGGATTGCCGAAAGAATTGATTGAAAACAATATGGACCGCTGCCTGCGTCTTCCGATGACGGAGCATGTGAGATCATTAAACCTGTCTAACACAGCCGCGGTTCTCGTATATGAGGCGCTGCGCCAGCAAAATTACAGAGATTTGATATAAGAAAAATCCGCTCATGAAAATGGGCGGATTTTTTTATCCAAACCCATGATCGTGCCGATGAGAATGCTGATTTCCCTAATCGGCGACAGGTGCGGAAGCCATAACGGACAGCGCCAGAATGTAAGCCAATGAATTAAAGACGCCCACACCCGCCGCCTCTTTTTTATGTGCCTTCCACTCGTACTGTATGTCGCTCCAATTTTTTATCGCAAAAGGGGTCAAGATGATGAGCCGGCCGATCGTATTGCAGAAATCCAGCAGCAGCGGAGGCACGAACCATGTGCTGACGGCGCCCTTATCTAACAGCGTATAGCCGGCGATCATGACACCCGTTGCCAGACCGTAAAGAATGGGAATGAGAGATTCAGATGATGTCAGTTTCTTTAATCCGCAGGTAAAAAACAACACACTGAGCACGATGAAACAAGTGCCTGCAATCGTCCAGACAGACGGTTTCTCATGAAAAAGAACAATCGCCAGAATACAGGTGAGGAATGGCCCTGTTCCTCTTGCGACGGGGTATACGAGGGACAAATCACCCTTTTTGTAACCCTTTTGCAAAAGAATAAAAAAGGTGAAATGGGCGAGGGTGCTTCCGATCATCATAACAATTTGCCATAACCCGAAATAAGGCTTTTCCGCGAGCACGATCCAAACGGCCAAAGGCAGATAAACAACAGCTGCAATTGCCGTAAACAGCCATATGAACGGCATGCCGCCGTCAGCCTTTTCGATAAAAAGTTCCACGAAGCATGAATGAAGGCCGATAGCAGCAGCGTACAAAGGGCAAAAACCGTCATGCGGATACGCCTCCTTATGATCTGAAGCTTCATTACGTCTGTATAGTAAATGATGGAAATCAAACAGGCAATAAAAGATTTTTTATGAATTCCCGCTTAACAACGTAACAGTGTTATGTTACAATGTGTTCATCGAAGGAGCTGGATTTATGGAAGAACAATTAATATCTAAAAAAGAACTGCTTGAAGAAACATCAATCTCGTACGGACAGCTGTATCGCTGGAAACGGAAAAATTTAATTCCTGAAGAATGGTTTATCCGAAAATCAACATTTACCGGGCAAGAAACGTTTTTTCCGAGAGATGATATTTTAAAGCGAATCTCCAAAATACAAAAGATGAAGGAAAATCTGTCCCTGGATGAAATGAGGGATATGCTGTCTCCTAAAATGGCGGATGTCAGCATGACGGCGGAAGAGCTGCTTCAAAAAGGACTGATTTCAAAGGCTGCGCTCCATGTCTATGAATCTGGGAAAAGTGAAGCCGGCGCGGCATTCACATCCCGTGACCTGCTGTCTTTATATGTGATTGAAGGGCTTTTGCAGTCGGGCGATATCAGCCTTGATGAAGGAAAAATGGCGGCGGATGTGCTGAAAAGATACGATGCTTCGGAGATGAAGGGGCATACAGAGCTGGTCATTTTGCGAAAGCTCGGCGTCGCCACATGTTTTATCGCAGACACAGAACACATTCTCTTTGAACGGTCTGTCAAAGTGGTCGAACGGGTGGCGCTTGCGGCGGCATCAGAAGAATTAAAAACGAAGTTTATGCAGGAGGACCATCAATGGAAGTAACGGATAAATTAGTCATTAACGGTTCAGGAAGCTCAAAAGGCGGCTCCTTTCAAACGGTTGAGATAAATGGCAGCGGCACGGTGTCCGGCGATTTGGAGTGTGAGACTCTTTCGTTTAACGGCAGCGGAAAAGCAGTCGGCGATGTAAGGGCTAAAACCATTACCATCAGCGGATCGGGGAAAATTCACGGCGGCGTTGAAGCTGAATCCATCCGTATAAACGGAACGGGCGTTATTCAAGGAGATGTCAGCACTGAACGGCTGAACATCGCCGGGTTTTCGTCCTTCGGCGGTATTGTAAAAGCCGATGATATTTTCATATCCGGCAAAGCGGCTATTGAAAGCGATTGTGAGACAGAGATATTCCGGTCAGAAGGAAAATGCAAAATCGGCGGTCTGCTGAATGCCGATCAGGTCAAGATCAAACTGACAGCCGGAGAGAGCCATGTGAGAGAAATCGGCTGCCGCCATTTGCAGGTGACGAGCCGAAAAGGAGTGCTCACGCGGATGAAACTGATGCCCGCCCCGGTATTGACTGCCGATTTAATTGAGGGAGACATCATTGAACTGAGGGATACGAAAGCAAAAACAGTTCGCGGAAATACGGTGCGAATCGGTGCTGATTGTCAAATTGAGACGGTGGAATACAGCGGCGAATTTACGTGTGACCCGTCCGCTTCAGTAAAGAAAAGCGTGAAGATATAGGAGGATTACGGTGGAAACGACAAAAAAACAGAGCAATTTAAAATTGTACGGAGCCGGGCACGCCGCAGGAGGTTCCTATCATTATGTAAATATTAAAGGCGAAGGCGTTGTCGGTGAAGGGCTCCAAAGCGAACGTTGCCGGATTTTCGGCACGGGCCGTTTCCTTGGAGATGCAGCCGTCAATCGGTTTCGTATATTCGGAGAAAGTGAGGTGGAGGGAAATCTGTCTGCCGGTGCAATCAGCGTGTTCGGTACGATGAAAATCGGCGGCTCTCTGCGATTCAGGGAGATGAAGCTGAAAGGGCTCGCTGAGATTTCCGGCTATGCAGCGGGTGATCATTGTGACGTAAAGGGCAGTCTTACGGTCAAAGGCGATTGTGAGACAGAGCGGTTCCATGCCGCCAGCTGCATAGATGTAGCGGGGCTGTTAAATGCCGGAGAAATTAAAATCAATTTGCGCCATGACGCAAGCCGTGTGAAAGAAATCGGCGGCACGTCCATTGCCGTCAAACGGAAAACGGGTTTTTTCAAACGGAACGAAGGCACGCTTTCAGCGGAACTGATTGAAGGTGACACGATTTATCTCGAAAACACACATGCCGAAATCGTCAGAGGAAAGCACGTGGAAATCGGCCCGGGCTGCAAAATCGGTAAAATCGAGTACCAAACGAGCTGCAAACGCCATGCGCAATCAAGCGTTCATGAACACATTCAAATATAAAACATTGTTATGTTGCTAAGAAAAGGGTGCTCTGTGTCAGAGCACCCTTTCAGACGTTATTCTCTTTCCCGGGTTTGCTATCATAGCCCGCCGTAAAAATGGATACTAAAAAAGTGAGAATGACCCCCAGCATGATGATCGTTTTCATCATTTCTCCTCCTCTTTGTTTTTCCATTTGATGTCCGAGTCTGGATGAAACTGTATTTCCTTTATTATGAACGGTGCGGCCGAACCTTGTCAATGACCGCTGAAACCTCTTTATTTTTAAGAAACGAAAAGCATGTGTCATCACATCGCCGCATAGATTGTATCAAAGTACCTTATTTATAGCGCATTAACGATGATAGAGGAGGTTCTTATGGATATATTAAAGAAAATTGAAAAGTACAGAGAGGAAGAGCAGCGTCTCAAATGGGAAGGGACGTTCGCTGATTATTTGGAGATCATAAAAGAAAATCCATTGGTCGCGCAGTCTGCTCATTCTCGCGTATTTAATATGATAAAAGACAGCGGAATTGAGGAGGCTGACGGTAAAAAAACATACAGCTTTTTCTCACGGGAGCTGTTCGGGCTCGAGGAATCGCTGGAACGGCTCGTAGAAGAATATTTTCATCCGGCTGCCAAGCGGCTTGACGTAAGAAAACGGATTTTGCTGTTAATGGGACCTGTCAGCGGCGGGAAATCAACGCTTGTCACCATGCTGAAAAAAGGGCTTGAAGCCTATTCCCTGACTGACAACGGCGCTGTTTATGCCATTAAAGGCTGCCCGATGCACGAAGACCCTCTCCATCTCATCCCCCACCATCTGCGCGACGACTTCTATAGAGAATACGGGATCAGAATCGAGGGCAGCCTTTCTCCGCTCAATGTCATGCGGCTTGAAGAAGAGTACGGCGGCAGAATTGAGGATGTAAAGGTTGAACGTATTTTCTTCTCAGAGGATAAGCGGACCGGAATCGGAACCTTCAGCCCATCCGACCCGAAATCTCAAGATATCGCCGATTTAACGGGAAGCATTGATTTCTCAACAATTGCTGAATACGGATCGGAATCAGACCCGCGCGCCTATCGGTTTGACGGCGAATTAAATAAAGCGAATCGCGGGATGATGGAGTTTCAAGAGATGCTGAAATGTGATGAGAAATTCCTGTGGCACCTGCTGTCGCTCACGCAGGAAGGAAATTTTAAAGCTGGTCGTTTCGCGCTGATCTCAGCCGACGAACTGATTGTCGCTCATACAAACGAAACGGAGTACCGATCGTTTATTTCAAACAAGAAAAACGAAGCCCTTCACTCCAGAATCATCGTCATGCCCGTCCCATATAACTTAAAGGTGTCTGAGGAAGAGCGGATTTATGAAAAAATGATTTCGGAAAGCGATGTGTCTGACGTTCACATTGCCCCTCATACATTAAAGGTGGCTGCGATGTTTTCGATTTTAAGCCGTCTGAAGGAACCGAAACGGTCTGATATCGATTTGGTCAAAAAAATGAGGCTGTATGACGGAGAAAGCGTTGAAGGATACAACTCCGTAGACCTTGAAGATATGAAGAAGGAATATCATGATGAAGGAATGAGCGGAATTGACCCGCGTTACGTCATTAACCGCATTTCTTCAACTATTATCAGAAAAAATATGGAGTCCATCAATTCGCTCGACGTGCTCCGTTCTTTGAAAGAAGGGCTCGACCAGCATCCTTCTATCTCAAACGAAGATAAAGAGCGTTATTTGAATTTTATTTCTGCGGCCCGCAAAGAGTACGATGACATCGCCAAAAAAGAAGTGCAAAAGGCATTCGTCTACTCATATGAAGAATCTGCAAAAACGCTGATGGACAATTATTTAGATAATGTCGAAGCATACTGTAACAAAAATAAGCTTCGGGATCCGCTGACGGGAGAAGAAATGAATCCTGATGAAAAGCTGATGAGATCCATCGAAGAGCAGATCGGCATTTCAGAAAACGCGAAAAAAGCGTTCCGCGAAGAAATTTTAATCCGCATTTCCGCTTACGCGAGAAAAGGAAAACGTTTCGACTATAATTCACACGAAAGGCTGCGTGAAGCGATTCAGAAAAAGCTGTTTGCCGATTTAAAAGATGTTGTGAAAATTACGACCTCAACCAAGACGCCGGATGAGCAGCAGCTCAAAAAGGTCAATGAAGTTGTGGCCCGTTTAATAGATGAACACGGCTATAATTCAACAAGCGCAAATGAGTTGCTGAAGTATGTCGGCAGCCTGCTGAACCGCTGATGCATGAGCTTCATCAGAAACCCGTCCCAAAAGGACGGGTTCTTTGTTTGTTTTTCGCAATTGTTTGTCAATTGACGGAGCAAATCGGCATAAGATAAAAATAAATCTTTTCGGCGGACTTGTTTCATAAACCAGCCCAAGCCGGAATACACATGTAAAACGACCATAACGGTTAAGGAGGGGAATTCATGTCCCACAATGACAGCGGCAATTTTTTGATTTCAGAGGAAGACTGGTCCCTCCATCGCAAAGGCTTTGACGACCAGCAGCGCCACCAAAAGAAAGTACAGGAAGCCATCAAAAATAATCTTCCAGATCTTGTGACCGAAGAAAGCATTATTATGTCCAACGGAAAAGATGTCGTGAAAATCCCGATCCGTTCGCTTGATGAATATAAGATCCGCTATAATTATGATAAAAACAAACATGTGGGCCAAGGTGAAGGTGACAGCCAGGTCGGCGATGTCGTCGCCAGAGACGGCGGGGATAAAAAGCAAGATACCGGAAAAGGCCAGGGTGCCGGCGACCAGGCGGGCGAGGATTATTATGAAGCGGAAATTTCATTAATGGACTTAGAGGAGGCGCTGTTTAAGGAATTAGAACTGCCGAATCTGCAGCAAAAGGAAAGGGACAATATCGTCCATACCGATATTGAGTTTAATGATATCCGGAAAACCGGGTTAACAGGGAATATTGATAAGAAACGGACGATGATGTCCGCATATAAACGAAACGCCATGTCGGGAAAACCGTCGTTTTATCCGATTTATCCGGAGGATCTGAAATATAAAACATGGAATGATGTGACAAAGCCGGAGTCGAAAGCCGTCGTTTTAGCAATGATGGATACAAGCGGTTCGATGGGCGTCTGGGAAAAATATATGGCAAGAAGTTTCTTTTTTTGGATGACACGATTTTTACGGACAAAGTATGAGACCGTTGATATTGAATTTATCGCCCATCATACGGAAGCGAAAGTCGTGTCGGAAGAAGATTTCTTCTCCAAAGGGGAAAGCGGCGGAACCATCTGCTCATCCGTTTACCGAAAGTCTCTTGAATTAATTGATGAAAAATACGACCCGTCCCGCTATAATATCTATCCGTTTCATTTCTCGGACGGAGATAATTTAACGTCAGACAACGCGCGCTGTGTGAAGCTTGTCAACGATATTATGAAAAAGTCGAATTTATTCTGCTACGGCGAGGTCAATCAATATAACAGGCATTCTACGCTCATGTCCGCGTATAAAAATGTGAAGGACGATAAATTCAAATATTACATTTTAAAACAGAAATCAGACGTTTTTCAGGCGCTGAAAAACTTTTTTAAAAAAGAGGAAGTAGGAGTAAGCGGTTAACAGCCCCACCCTGAAAGCCATGTAAGGAATCGTTCAGCAACGGTTCTCTGCACGGCTTTTTTTAATTAAAAATAAGTCGCAAAAAAAGATCGTAAAAAATGAAACTTTTCTCTTTACAAATCTTCTTTCATTTATTAATATTTTATCTTGTGAACTATTATTAAGGGAATGAGGCGAAAATACGGTGATTGAATCAGAACGTGCTTTGCTCAGTTTTGAACAGCTGTTTGATACATCCAGATCAATTTATAAAAAGCAAAAGATGATTCTGGAGACTGTTCTTGAGCCTTTTGATATTACAGTCCTTCAATATCTGCTGATGTTCAAAATACATAAGAGCGGAAGCACGGCGCTTTCAAGGCTGGCTTTGTCGCTGGATCTGAAACCGGCGTCTGTAACCAGAATGACAGATATTCTGTATAAGCGCCGCTTAATGGTTCGAAGCGACTATCACGATGACCGGCGTGTTGTTATGATTCAGTTAACCGAAGAGGGGGAAGAACTTCTACAGAAAGCTGCTGTTCAGTACGCTGAAAAAGCAGCGGGGCTTTACAGGCAGCTTAATACCGCTGAACTGCAGTACCTGCGTAAGCTTGCAGAAAGCTTAACGAAGCTTGCGAACGGCTGTGCAGTGAAAAACGGAAAATAAAAAAATTCCCACATATTTTTATCATCATTCCACAAAATGATAGAGGAAGAAACGAAAGGAGAAAACAAAATGAACAGAGGACGTTTAATTCTGACCAACATTATCGGTTTGATTGTTGTTCTTGCAATTATAGCCGGAGGTGCTTACTACTATTATCAAAGCACGCACTATGTAAAAACCGATGAAGCAAAAGTGGCCGGCGACATGGCGGCAATTACAGCACCTGCAGCTGGTAAAGTAACAGACTGGAACCTTGATGAGGGGAAAGAAGTAAGCAAAAACGATGTTGTTGCGAAAATCAAAGGCCAGCAATCAGCTGATGTTAAAGCCATCATGGATGGAACAATCGTGAAAAACGAAGTGAAAAACGGTCAAATGGTGCAAGCGGGTACAACAATTGCACAAGAAATTGACATGAAACACCTTTACATCACAGCTAACATTAAAGAAACAGACATTAGAGACATTGAAGTAGGAAACAAAGTAGACGTTGTCGTTGACGGCGATCCAAATACAACATTTGACGGAACAGTAGAAGAAATCGGCTATGCGACAAACTCTACATTTGACATGCTGCCGTCTTCAAACTCAAGCGGCAACTACACAAAAATAACACAAAAAGTTCCTGTTAAAATTTCACTCAGCAACCCATCTGACAAGGTGCTTCCTGGTATGAACGCATCTGTAAAAATTTCTGAATAATACAGATCAGTCATCAAACCATGAAGGGAGGTTGTCTTAGGTGGCTAAATCAGATAATCAAGTAAAAAGTCCTAAAACATTGCTTATAGTGCTTATGGCCGGGTTATTCCTGGCGATCCTGAACCAAACGCTTCTTAACGTGGCGATGCCGCACTTAATGACCGAGTTCGGTGTGAGTGCAACGACGATTCAGTGGCTGACGACCGGGTATATGCTGGTCAACGGCGTGTTGATTCCGTTATCGGCCTTCTTAATTACCCGATTCGGGCAGAGAAGCCTCTTTCTCGTCGCCATGTTCTGTTTTACAGCGGGAACGTTAGTCTGCGGAATCGCGCCTAACTTCTCAACCATGCTGATCGGCCGGTTAATTCAGGCGGTCGGCGGCGGTATACTTCAGCCGCTTGTTATGACAACTATTCTGCTTATCTTCCCGCCTGAAAGCAGGGGGAAAGGAATGGGGATTTTCGGCCTTGCGATGATGTTCGCTCCTGCGGTCGGGCCGACTCTTTCCGGCTGGATCATTGAGCATTACACATGGCGCATCATGTTCTACGGCCTTGTTCCGATCGGGGCAATCGTTATTATCATAGCGTTTTTCCTCTTTAAGAACTTGGTTGAGCCGCAAAAAATCAAACTCGACAGCTTGGGTGCAATCCTATCGATTATCGGATTTGCCTCATTGCTTTACGGAGTCAGTGAAGCAGGAAGCGACGGCTGGGGAGATCCTATCGTTCTTTCTACCGTTATTGTCGGTATCATCGCGATTGCGGCATTTGTCATTCAGCAATTGCGCTCAGAGAAACCGATGCTCGACTTCAGAGTATTTAAATACGACATTTTCTCACTGTCCAGTGTCATAAATGTCATTATTACCGTTGCGCTTTACACTGGAATGTTCCTGCTTCCGATTTACTTGCAGAACCTGGTCGGCTTTACGGCGCTTCAATCCGGTCTGCTTCTCTTACCGGGCGCGATTGTCATGTTGATCATGTCGCCGATTTCTGGAATTCTGTTTGACAAAATCGGTCCGAGACCGCTTGCGATTGTCGGGCTGGTCATTACGGTTGCGACGACATTCCAATATACAAAATTAACAATTGATACGCCTTACACGCACATTATGCTTGTTTACGCCATCCGCGCGTTCGGTATGTCATTGTTAATGATGCCTGTTATGACAGCCGGGATGAACCAGCTTCCGGCCCGCTTGAACAGCCACGGTACGGCGATGAGCAACACGCTCCGCCAAATCAGCGGTTCAATCGGAACAAGTTTAATCACAACCATTTACACGAATCGTACGACATTCCATTATACGCAAATTGCCGATAAAACAAGCACTGCTGATCCGAGCTTTATGCAGTCTTTCCAAAGCGCGGTTTCGAATTTAATGGTTAACATGAACATGTCTCTTGATACCGCTAAATCAACCGTATATTCATATCTCTACAAAACGGCTTCACTTAATTCCAACGTAATGGGAATTAATGACGCGTTTATGTGGGCGACGATTTTTGCGGTTATCGGCGTTGTCTTAAGCCTTTTCTTGCGTGACGTAAGAAAGGACAAACAAAGAGCGAAGAAAAAAGAGGAGCTGTCATTGCTTCCGGCCCCTAAAGAAGTGAAGGAATCTTAAACTTGTGATTGGGAGGTTTCCTGAATGAAAATTTACGTAGTGTACGATAGTGAAGGTGAACACACAAAACATCTTGCCGAAGCCATTGCGGAAGGTGCAAGAGAAAATGACGCCGCTGAGGTTCTGATCGACCATGTCGATCATGCCGACATCCGTAAGCTGAAGGATATGGACGCTATTATCTGGGGCTGCCCGGGACATTTCGGCACAATCAGTTCCGGATTAAAAGCGTGGATCGACAAGCTCGGCTATCTGTGGGCTGAGGGCGAACTGATCGATAAAGTCGGCGCTGTCTTCTGTACGACGGCGACAACGCACGGCGGATTAGAAATGACAATGCACAATCTGATCACTCCGATGTTTCACCAAGGCATGATTGTTGTCGGTCTGCCGGGCAATGTCCCTGAAAACGCGCTGTACGGCTCTTACTATGGCGCAGGTGTCACATGCCCGGTTGACAGTGATGTGCTGATGACGGAAGAAGGCCTTCAATTAGGCCGTGCGCTTGGCAGACGTGTCAGCCAAGTCACAGGTAATTTAACAGCCGGACAGTAAGGAGAGGGTTATATGGCCATTATTATAGCGGTTATTGCTGCTGTCATTGTGATTGCACTTCTTATCACATTCAACGTCCGTAACACTTCTGCTGGACAAAATGTAAAAAATGAAACAAGAGAAGCGATCGGCACTTCAGCCGAACAGCAGACGGAAAAGCATGATCCGGCCGCGGAACGCTCGGCTGAACATGTTCCCGTCGCTGTAAAAGCGGATTCTCCTAAGGAGAAAAAGAATACAATGGCCGATGACGTTTACCGTCAGGCGCTTCAGAAGTTTAAAACTTCTGACGGGGATCAGCCGAAAAACGATCCAACAAGCGACAAAATGCAGGATAGCAGCTATCGTGATGCGCTGCTCTCCTTAAAAAACAAAAAGAAATAACGGAAAAAAGGCAAATCTGCGTAAAACGGATTTGCCTTTTTTTGCATTTTTGCCGGGGGATTGTATTTTAAGATGAACTAGTGTACTATGTTACTCATACACTTGAATGGAGAGGGAAAGAATGAATTCGTTTTTAGGCTTGCTGAAAAAAGATGCGAGGCTTTCGTGGCCAGGGCTGGCCGTGTGGCTGTGCGGCTTGGTTTGCTGCGGCCTGATAGCTCACGTTATCGCTGCCCGTGAAAAAGCGCCGCTGATCATCTTCGGTTTCTTCGCGGCGATGGGAGTTTTTCAATTTCTGCTGTCTCCGCTTCTTATGTACTACCACCTTCATAAAGAAGGAAAAAACCAGCTTTGGCTTTACAATCCGAATGGCGGGTTTTATTTACTGGCTTCCAAACTGACGGCTTCTCTGCTGTATCAGTTGATATCGCAGGTGGTTTTGACCGGTTACGGAATCTGGATGTACCGAATGCTTTCTGAAAAAGGGCTGCTGGAACACCAAATTCCCTTGGCCGGCACGATCAGTGTGATAAATGTTTACATGCTGATCAGTTCAGCGTATTTGTGTGTGGTTGTGGCTGTATTTTGGACCGTTTTTCACTCTTTAAAATATTTCCCCGTCCTCCGCTGGGTGATTTGTATTGTTATCGCAGCAGTGTGGACCTTTGTTGATGATAAAATCATCACTCCTTTAACAGAAACCGGGAGCAGGTTATGGCCGGTAAAAGTGTATAGTGACTTTGAATTTCATTTCGCAAAGCAGATAGGCTGGACCGTAGAGCTGAAGGCCGTTCATTTATCGCTGCTTGAAATTCTTGTTGTAATTATTTTGACCGTACTGTATCTGCTTCTCGCCTCTATCCTTCTTCATCGCAAGGTTGAGGTGTAATTATGGAACATGACTTCCAATCATCGAAGCCGATTTATTTACAAATTGCCGACCGTGTATATTATCGGCTGATTCGAAGCGAGCTTTCACCGGGTGACAAACTCCCTTCAGTCAGAGAGATGGCTGTGCAGATGAAAGTAAATCCGAATACCATACAAAGAACGTATAGTGAGATGGAAAGGCTGGGGATCGTGGAAACAAGAAGAGGGCAGGGAACCTTTATAACAGAAAGGCCTGATTTGACGGCGGAGCTGAAAGACAGGCTGACTAAAGACGTGTTAAAACGCTTTGTCCAAGAGATGGCGGAACTTGGTTTGTCTAAAGAAGAAATGCTGAACGGGATCAAGCAATATGCGGAGGAAGACAAATGATGAATCTCGCTTTTCAACATGTAACAAAAAAATACGGCCGGAAGCTTGCGGTCAAAAACGTATCATTCTCATTGTCTCCGGGGAAAATCTACGGCATTTTAGGACCGAATGGCAGCGGCAAATCAACAACGCTGAAGATGCTTGCCGGTCTTGCGTTTCCGACGTCCGGCTCCGTAAAAATCGGTGACCGGACCGTAAGCCGGAACATGCTTTTGCGTACAGCCTATTTAACGGAACATGACATGTTTACCGGCCGCGCCACAGTCGGCGATATGCTCTTCTTTTATCATTCTCAATTTTCGGATTTTCAGCTGGAAAAAGCGCGGGTGTTATTAACGGAAATGAACCTCTCATCAGAGCAGAAAATAAAAGAGCTGTCAAAAGGCAGCCGGGGCAGGCTGAAAATTGTCCTGGCATTATCAAGAAAAGCATCCGTCATTCTGTTAGATGAGCCTTTTTCCGGCCTTGACCCGGCGGTAAGAGAATCAATTGTCAACAGCCTCGTATCCTGCATTGACTTTGACAGTCAGATCGTAGTGATCGCTACGCATGAGATTGACGAGATCGAAACGCTGTTAGACGAGGTCATCGTGTTTGCGGGCGGCGAAATTGCCGAACAGCGCAATGTGGAGGAGATCCGGGAGCAGGAAGGAATGTCAGTGCTGCAATGGTTTAAATCAATAATACAAGCGTATGAAGAAAAAGGGGGAATTTGATTGGAAACCGTATTGGAACTAAAGCAGGTAAAGAAAACAATCAAAGGGCGCACGATTATAAAAGATCTCAGCTTCACCGTTCAGGCAGGCGAAGTGTTTGGTTTTTTAGGGCCTAACGGAGCGGGGAAAACCACTACGATCAGAATGATGGTCGGATTAATGAAGCTGTCACAGGGTGATATCGTCATTTGCGGCCAATCCATTACAAAAAACTATTCTCAAGCTGTAAAGCATATCGGGGCCATTGTTGAAAATCCCGAGCTTTACAAATTTCTGAGCGGCTATAAAAATTTGCAGCAGTACGCAAGGATGGTAAAAGGCGTTACGAAAGAAAAAATAGAGGAGGTCATTGAACTCGTCGGACTGCGGGACAGGATTCACGATAAGGTGAAAACATATTCTCTTGGAATGAGACAGCGCCTGGGCCTCGCGCAGAGCCTGCTGCATGACCCTAAGGTGCTGATTTTGGATGAACCGACTAATGGCCTTGACCCTGCCGGCATCAGAGAAATCAGAGACCATCTGAAAAAGCTGACGCGGGAAAAAGGAATGGCGGTTATCGTCTCAAGCCACCTGTTATCAGAAATGGAATTAATGTGCGATCGAATCGGCATTTTGCAAAAAGGCGAGCTTGTCGATATTCAAAATGTAAGGGATGAAGGGAAAGAGGAGAAAGATACATACTTTTTCCACACTGAACAAGGGGAAGATGCCCTTTCTGCTTTGAGTGAGTTTGACTGCGTGAAAAAGAAAAACGGCTTGGTGATGAAACTGTCTAAACAAGAAGTGCCTGATGTGATTGCGCTGCTGGTCCGCCAGAACATTCGCTTATACGAAGTAAAAATCGTCACAAAATCTTTAGAAGATCGTTTCTTAGAAATTACCGGCGGTACGAAAGAGGAGGCGCAATATGCTTAACCTGGTCTATAATGAATGGATAAAAATTTTCAGCCGCGTCGGCACGTGGGTTATGATTATTATTTTAGGCGTTTCAATGATCGGATTTGCGTTTTTATCTAATCACTTCAGTAACGATGAAGCCAATCCGAATTGGAAGCAGGAGCTTCAGGCTGAAAACAAGGAAATGAAGCAGCAGATCAAGGAATCCGGAAATAAAACGCTCACTGACAATTTGAAAGAGGAAATAGCAAAGAACGACTACCGTATTGAACACAATATCCCGGATGATACAGGATACACGGCTTGGTCTTATGTATCAGACTCTGCCATGATGACGACCCTGACCGGACTGTTCACGATTATCATCGCAGCGGGAATCGTGGCGAATGAGTTCAACTGGGGAACCATTAAGCTGCTGGCTATCCGGCCGCTCAGCCGTTTTCAAATTCTGCTTTCCAAATATATTACGGTGCTGCTGTTCGGCCTGTCGCTGCTGGTGATTTTATTTGCCGGCTCGGCTCTTTTGGGATTAATCTTTTTCGGAACAGGCGGGGATCCTGCCGGAAATGTACATTTGGTATACAAGGACGGTCATGTTTTTGAGCAAAATATCATCGGTTATTTAGCTAAAACATACGTATATGAATCCATCTCGGCCTTTATGCTTGCGACGATGGCGTTTATGCTGTCCGCAGTATTCAGAAACAGCTCATTAGCAGTAGGATTCTCTATTTTTCTATTGGTTATGGGCAGCACGGCGACTGTATTTCTCGCTGCGAAATTTGAATGGGCTAAATATATTTTATTTGCCAACACGGATTTATCACAGTATATGAATGGCACTCCCTTAGTTGAGGGAATGACGATGACGTTTTCTATCGTGATGCTCATCATCTACTTCGTGATTTTTCAGCTCCTTGCATTTGGTGTATT
Organism: Bacillus sp. ISL-51; assembly: GCF_018613535.1. GTDB lineage: Bacteria > Bacillota > Bacilli > Bacillales > Bacillaceae > Bacillus. Next base: position 28,117 of record NZ_JAGGQB010000013.1, on the reverse strand, counting down.
CTTAAAACGTGATATCGCTACCTGATATAAAAAAGCTGTTTTGCACATGCAAAACAGCTTTTTAAATCAAAAAAAACCTGTCGGCTTACACCGGCAGGTTTTAAAACAATTTATGCTTTTGTTACGTTAGCAGCTTGTGGTCCGCGGTTTCCTTCAACGATTTCGAAAGAAACAGTTTGGCCTTCTTCTAAAGTTTTGAAGCCTTCGCCTTGAATAGCAGAGAAGTGAACGAATACATCGTCTTGACCTTCTACTTCGATGAATCCGAATCCTTTTTCAGAGTTGAACCATTTTACTTTACCTTCTAACATGCAATTTCCTCCTAAAGCGATCATAACGCTTAAATTCACTATTCTTGCTCTAAAACAAACTTCCAAGACGAAAACTCTTACAAAACTTTCTTCTTAAAGATAGTTCGAACAAAAATAATTACCTTTACTCTACCAGTAATCTCGAAAAAAAACAACTGCTAAATGTAACTTTTTTTTGAAAAAACGATTTTAATGAAGAAAACGTACTATTATGTACAGGAAAAGCTGATACGGAACCCCCCTAAATAAAATTGACAACCCTGTTTTAAATCGGTAAGGTTAAAATTACAATGATTCCGAATTATGGTATAGCTTCTTTATTTAAAAATAGATAGGGAGTATGGTCATCTTGAAACAGCGGCTTTTATACGGTCTGTTCTTCTTCATTCTGATCATTTCACTTACTTCATGCCATTATCCCGCCGAGAATCGCACGATAAACATCGGAATTAACGAGTCTGACCAATCTGCCTGGGATTTTGTCGCAAAAAAAGCCGAAGAGGAAGGACTGAAGCTTTCTTTCATACCGTTTTCAGATTATGCTGAGGCTGATTTGGCTCTTGCCAACGGAGAGCTTGAAGCGAACGCGTTTCAAACGGTTTCCTATTTTCAGTCCCTGCCCCCGAATGTAAAAAAGGAGCTGGCACCTTTAGGAACGACATATGCGGCATCGCTAGGGGTTTATTCAAAACAGCATAAGCGCCTGCGGGATATACCAGACGGAGCGGTCATTGCCGTTCCTGATGAAGCGGCGGCCTTCGGAAGGGCGCTCGTTCTGATGCAGGAGGCTGACTTTATTACATTGAAAAAGGGATTTACCGGGACGGGGTCTGCCGATATGATTAAGGACAACCTGAAGCATGTAACGTTAAAAACGGAAATGGAAACGAACGCGTATAAAGAGGTATCGCATGCTGATGCTGCCGTTCTGAGTAAACATGACGCCGAAAAAGCGGGATTCAATGCTGAAAAGGATGCGCTGATCCAATCGGGGCAAACGAAAGAAGCGTATATCAATTTAATCGCGGTAAGAGCCGAAGACAAGGATAACGAGCAGTTTAAAAAAATTCTGGCGCTGTACCAATCAGATGATACCGCCGCGTTTATTGAAAAAAAATATCAAGGCAGCCTGATTCCCGTTTTTCTGACGGGCAGCGACCTAATCGAAAAGAAAGAATGAATCCTCCTTTGGCATTCATTCTTTCTTTTTAGTGCTGCACACTTTGTTGCGGCCTGATGTCTTGGCTTCGTACAGAAGGCAGTCTGCAATCAGAGGCAGGGCGTCCGGATTTTCCGTATTTGCGGATAGTGTGCAAAGCCGAGGGAAACGGTCACGGGAATTGTGTCTCCGCTCGTTAACAGGATCGGCTCTTCATCAATTGTCTGCCTGATTTCTTCTGCCAAGTGCAGTCCTTTTGAATGTGTGCAATTCGGCATAAGCACGGCAAATTCCTCACCGCCGATTCGGGCTGACGGATCAGATCTGCGGATCACCAGCCTGAGGCGTGCTCCAAGTTCTTTCAGCACCTGATCACCTTCATAATGGCCGTATTGGTCATTAATCTGTTTAAAATGATCGATATCTAAATAAATGAGCGCGAGCTGAGAAGAGGCCGAATGGGCTGCTTGATCATAAAGGAGGTGAGATACCTCCTCGAATTTTCTTTTATTGAAAATTCCCGTCAGAAAATCATAATTCGCTTGAAACTTATATTGCTTAAACAAAAGATGGGCATCCGCCTCGTGTTTAATTAAGTAGAGACACAGCACACCGCCCAAAGTGGAAATCAGCCAATAACAAACGAGGAGCTGGACAGGCTGTTTAGGCAGAAATAGCATCGTAATGGTAAAAATAACGTTTGATAGAAGCAGCATAACGAACGCCTTCTTGCGATCTGGTTTTTTTCCTCGGAGGACAAGCATCGAGATGAGTGCGATAACGCCGACTGCGGCGGTGGAATAAATCGCGCTTATATTAAAACTGATCAGCATACGTCCTGCGACGATAATCGCAAAGGCAGCTGCCCAGACACCCAGCCTCCGTAAAGAGCGGCGATAATAATGGGGATATTTCTCAGATCAATAATCGAATGAGAGTAAGAAAAGCCGAAAACAATCAGAAAGACCCCTAAAAGTCCGCAGGCCGCCCCTTTGAATAATTGAAAAGCCGGACGGTCTTCTTTATGCGAAAGCGTTTCTTTAAAAAGGAGGGTGAAGAGATGGTTAAATGTGACTAAAATGGTCAAATTAAGAAAAAGTTCCTTTAGCATAACAATCACCCTTATATAAGTTACTAAAGAAAGAGTGGAAAGAAAAGAGAAAAATCGAAAGAATACATATATTGTTAATTCTTACTTGACCTATCGGAATTCGTGTAATATAGTGTTAAAGGATAATGAGCAAGGGAGTGTTTACCTGTTTTGGAGAATTTATTTGTTGTATTACATGTTATCATTATGCTTTTGCTTATAGCGGGTCTGTTTGTGATGCAGAAAAAACATGTTTCTTTTTCTAAGCGTGTGTTTACGGCGCTAGGATTAGGCATTGTATTCGGATTTGCGCTTCAATTGATCTACGGGCCGGCTTCACATATTGTCATACAAACGGCTGATTGGTTTAATATTGCCGGCGGCGGTTATGTCAAATTGCTTCAGATGATCGTTATGCCGCTTGTCTTTATTTCTATTCTGGGCGCGTTTACGAAGCTGAAGCTCACTCATAATATCGGAAAGATCAGCGGATTGATTATAGGTATTTTAATTGCTACTACAGCTGTTGCCGCGGCGGTAGGGATCGTATCCGCCCTTTCTTTTGATCTTCAGGCCGTTCATATTGACCAGGGGAGTACTGAATTATCAAGAGGTCAGGAGCTTCAGCAAAAATCTGAGGATATGACAGCGAAATCTCTTCCTCAGCAAATCGTCGAGCTCTTGCCGGGAAATCCGTTTCTTGATTTCACGGGAGCAAGACCGACTTCCACGATCGGAGTCGTCATTTTTGCCGCTTTTCTCGGAATTGCCTTTCTCGGCGTAAAGCGGAAGCAGCCGGAGCATGCTCAAACATTCAGCGGGCTTGTTGATGCGGTTTATGCCATTATTATGCGGGTTGTCACTTTGATTTTACGACTCACGCCTTACGGGGTATTGGCGATTATGACGAAAACGATTGCGACAAGCGACATTGACAGCATCGTGAAACTGGGGATGTTTGTCCTTGCTTCCTATGCCGCATTAATTGTCATGTTTATCATTCATCTGCTGTTGATTACATTCAGCGGATTAAATCCGCTCACGTATGTCAAAAAAGCGTTCCCGGTGATGGTATTTGCGTTTACGTCCCGTTCAAGCGCGGGCGCATTGCCGCTTAATATCAAAACACAAAAAAGCATGGGTGTGCCGGAAGGAATCGCAAACTTTGCGGGTTCATTCGGTTTATCAATCGGTCAAAACGGCTGCGCCGGAATTTATCCGGCGATGCTGGCGATGATGATTGCGCCGACAGTCGGTCAAAATCCGTTCGATCCCGCGTTTATCGTTTCGGTCATCGCGATAGTGGCGATCAGTTCATTCGGTGTTGCGGGTGTAGGAGGCGGAGCAACTTTCGCGGCGCTTCTCGTCTTATCCGCTTTAAATATGCCGGTCGCGCTTGCAGGCCTGTTAATTTCAATTGAGCCGTTAATTGATATGGGGCGCACAGCCTTAAATGTCAGCGGCAGTATGACCGCGGGCTTGTTAACGAGTAAATTGACAAAAGAGGCTGATACTGCGGTATATAATGATTCTTCAATTGTTATTGAAGCGGAAGAAGCTTAAAAAAAGCGAGTAATCCTAGGCGGATTACTCGTTTTTTAATGGGTTCCGGGTTCTAAATCTTCCAGCATATTCATCACCGTGCTGTCATTTAAAACATTTACTGCGCTTTCTTCAAAGTGAATCGGCTCAGTATAATGAGATTTTGCTGACGGTTCTTTTCTGCGGTTCGTGTGTTCGCCAGAATGTCTTCCGCTGTATGACTGCTTGTTCATGTCAGCCGTGTGAGACGAATCAGCCGTTTTGTGCTGTGATTGAGAAGCCTGCTGCTGTTCGCCTGAATCACCGCCGAATGCTTGTTTGATGAATTCGGCAGGCTGCATCGAGCCGCCCTGCTTGTGCTGTGAGCGGTCTGTGTGCTGTTGGTGTTGCTGCTGTCCGCTTGTATCACCGCCGAATGCCTGTTTAATGAGTTCGGCAGGCTGCATCGAGCCGTCCTTTTTATGCCCCGTTTTATTGTCCTGATTCATCTGGCCTGACATCATTCCGCTGATTTTTCGGCGGATTTCCGGAGATAGGGCGGCGATAACCAATGATGATCCGATCAGCAGCGCTGTCGGGCTGATTCCTCTTTTTTGTCTGAACAATATAATCCCTCCTTACATTCGATTGATAAGGCTATCTTTCCCTTTCTCCTGGCATTTATCCAAAAGGCTTAGGCAAACGGCATGCATAAATAGAGCTGAATAGAAAAACCTATACGTAAAGTGAGAAAGGAGGAATTCACATGATAAAAAAACAAGCAGTCATATCAGCTCTTCTCTTGCCATTGCTTATCACCGCAGGGTGCAGCATGGGGAATCAGGGAGAAGGCAAACGTAATCACAATCGTGCTGAGAATGTAAATTACCGCAACACGCCGAATGACGGTGCGACAAATATGAATACGACGAACCGCAACAACAATAACGTCGATCACAATGTCAACCGCAATGATAACCGTAACCTGAGAGTTGCGGATAAAGCAGCTGATAAGGTCACAGACTTAAAAGAAGTTAAAAATGCAACTGTGATTATTTCAGGCAAAAGCGCTTATGTCGCTGTTGTGCTGACAAACGGCCAAAAAGGCGCGATCAACAACCATTTAAAACAAAAGATCACCAATAAAGTGAAATCGGCTGATAAGCATGTCAGCACTGTATATGTATCAGCGAACCCTGACTTCGTGGAACGTATGCAAGGTTACGGAAAACGAATCAGAAACGGCCATCCTGTTTCCGGTTTATTTGATGAGTTCGGCCAAATGGTTCAGCGTGTATTCCCGAATCCCAATAAATAATGAATGAAAAGCCGCATCCACGTGCGGCTTTTTTTATTTGCTCTGCCGTCACGACTGCCATTTTGCGCGCATAAAGTAAAGAATGAGACTGAAAATTGACCGGATCGGGGAGGGAGCTTGTTTGCGTGACGGCATGCCGAAACGGGCGGCATTTGCTCTGATCCTGTGCGGAGTTCTTGTCATACTGGCTGTAAGCTCAGCCGTTTCACTAAGCATGATGTATATCCTGTCAGTACAAGACAGCCACTCTGTTCCGACGAAGGAACAAGTGACAAAACATATGAAAAAAGAGATTTTCGGTCATACAGCCATTTACTATACGGCTGAGGAAAAGCCTTTACTGCTGCTGACCGAAAACACCTTGGACTACGCAAAACGTATCAATCAAATCATAGTGGGTTATAAGGGCACGGCGCAGCTTGATCTTGTTTTTTTTCCGAATGAATCCAAAATCGAACAATATTCGGGGCTGAAAAACGTAGTCGGGTTTTACTCGGAACAGGAGCAGATGATCGGGCTTTTGCCTGAAGAAAAAAAGCAGCTTCTCCAAAAAGATGAAATGGCCGTTTTTATGTATAAGCAATTGATCATCCATGAGTACACCCACTTTGCATTTCATCAGAAAGCGCGTCAAACGGGAACAGATACGGAGGAGTTTCCGCTTTGGTTTCACGAGGGATTGAGTGAGTGGGTCGCACATTATGATTTAATCATTGACCCGATTACATTTTCTGTCGTGCCGTTTGATGAATTAACGACAGACCGGGATTGGCAGAAGTCGCGCTCTGCTTATGAAACGGATGTGTATTTGCAGAGCTTCTATATGATAAAAGACTTGACGGATACGTTCGGGGAAGGAATTATTCTAAAGATTATGAAGAAGACCGCCGAGGAACAGAATTTTGAAAAAGGATTCCGGGAAGCGACGAAAGAAAGCCTGAACCAGTTTGAACATGATTTTACAAAAGCATACAGGAAAAAGAAAACGGCATTGGATAGGTCATTACCCAATGCCGTTTTCCTTTTTAATGAAGGTTTTGCTGTCCCGTGTTTCCTTTGATCGGGGGCATTTGCGGCTGGCCTTGAGCCGGTGCAAAAGAATTGATCATTGTCTGCATATCCTGAGCATTCAGCTGAGGAACCTGGTAATAGCCGTGTTTATTTTGATATAAGAAGATTTCGTAAGCCATTTCAACATATTGCTGAATTTGGGCGGAGAGCACTCTTCTTGTAACCGGGTTTGTCATCTCAAGCGAACTCATTGTTAACAAAGAGGCCTGCGATTTGATCAAACCGAGCATATGACCGGAAATACCAAGATCCTTTACATCAGAAAGCGATTGATTCGGTTTTTTCGGCTGTGTCGGTTTTATCCCGTAGACGGCTTGGTTATTTTCTTTCATCATATATGTCGCTGTTTCCTGAGAAGGCTTTTGCCCTGTTTTAAAGCATTCTGCAGTGAGGTTGTATTGAGCCAGGATGAATTGATACTGGCGATCAAGTATATCGGCAAGCTCCTGATCTTGTATAAACTGTCTGAGCATCATAAATTGGTCCAATACGCCGACTGTTCCGGCGAGCACTTCATGCATGTCAAATAGCTCATGTCCCCCGTGATTGACTTGCGGTGAACCGGGCATTCCTTGGTTTACTGGCGGCTGCTGCTGATTTTGCTGTTCCACTGGTCGTTTTCCTCCTTCATGTCAAATCATATTTAAGATGTGAAGAAAGCCGATTCGTTATACATCAAGACCTATCAAATATAATTAATAAAACTCTGCAACTCTGACCTATAAAGCAGGCAAAAAACGTGGATGGTCAATGAGAAAAATAGGATAGCAAGCTTCTTTATGGCTCGTATTTCTGAAATTATAGGGTTGCAACAGGTGATTATCGTAGTCATTCGAGTTTCAATGAAGCCAATACCTTTAAGGGGTACTTTGGCAGATGAGTCAAGTTCATTATTTTTCAATAAGATAAGGCTAGACTTTGTGATGAGGTACATCAATAAAGAGTATAAGAAGTATGCAGCCAATAAAGTAAAATACGAGCAGTTTTAGTGTAGGTGGGGGAAGGACACTTTTGAAAATTTCTTCTCCCGAATTGTTCTTTTAATTACACCCAAAATCCATTTATGTAGACGTTATACATAATAGGATAAATTAACCATAAGGCTGAATCAGATGCTATTGTTAATCAATTTCCACAGATAAGAGTATATTCGAGCATGAGATGGCAAAAGCTTAAACGTATTCGTGAAGCTTATAGGAAAGCAATTAAAGAAGCAAACGGTGAGTATCATTTTTATTATGATGAACCTGAACGTATCAGTGAAAGATTTTTTTCATTTATGGAATAGACAGTCGTTTGTCTTACACCATGCAGTGCAATTCAAAGACTGTTATATAAAAGCAGTAAGACTAAGGTTAGATGTTTTTAAAAAAGAATTTGTTTTTCTTGAACTAATCAAAATTGAGAAAAACGGTTCATCCGATGATCCAGTTGAGGGGCTATGGCTTAAAGAACTGATTGATAACGATCTAATCGATACATTTAGCACAAAAGATCAAAAAGTTGCGGAGCAGAAAAACAGCGTTCATGGGGATATAATCATCATTCTAAGAGGGAAAATGCTTTTATTCCTGCATTTTATACGATTCATTCAGGAATACTAAAACAAAATATTTTTTTGAGTGAAAACCAAGACAAGGCAGAAGGTCCTTTTCTTTGTGGTCTTCCCATACATGCCGAGTGATAACTTTCTGGTGATTCTTTGATTTTGTGCAATTCTCAAGCAAAGGGCATGAGGAACATGTTTCGGGATTTGATTTATATGACCTGTAGCCTTTATGGTCGGTCGTTGAATAAGAGAGTGTTTGTCCGTTCGGATAAATGTACCTGTCTTTTTTACTGTCGTACTGAAATTTCCACTTTGGAAACAATCCTCTAGTAGGATGATATCGTCTGTGTGCAATGACGCCAAAAATATGACGGTCAGATAATCCTTTACAGATGGGGGTCGTTAAATAGCCGGAATCAAGAGCGGCAGCTTCTACTAGGAAACCAAATCGTGCGATTTGGTGATTCAATCGGTCAACATAAGGCACAGAATCATGGACATTTCCAGGTGTTACATAGGCATCAGTTATAATATTGTATTTCACATCTGTTGTTCGGTTATCTAAATAGAAAAAGCCTTCAGATTTGTCTCGTGATAAGAATATCCACTTTCTGGATCGGTTGTGCTGTGTTGGATTTCTTTTTTGCTTTCACCTCCTCTTTGACTTTTAGTGCCTTTTTTCCGTGTTCCTCCCGATCTTCTTGAATGGCTTCATTTAAATCCTTAATGTAGTTTTGTGTATCCTGTTCAAGCGTTTTTCTTGTGTATTTATGTTTGTTGGCATTGGCTTTCAGATGAGTTGAATCGGTGAATAGGACACGCCCGCCCACCATATCATGATTGATGGACTGAAGAACGATCTCATCAAAAATGTCTTGGAAGATGGTCGTATCTTTAAAGCGAGTGCGCCTGTTCCAGCTGATGGTAGAGTGATGCGGAACTGGATCTTATGTTCAATCCCAGAAACCATCTGTAAGCCATATTGTAGTAAATTTCTTTTTCAAGCTGTCTTTCTGAACGGATACCATAGAGGTATCTGATAAACATCATTTTGAATAAAACCAGCGGAGTGAGTGAGGGGCGGCTTTTGTTTTCACTGTAATAAGGTTTGATTTTTTCAATATAAAAAAGAAGTCTATGTATTTATTGATTTTTCGAAGCAGATGATCCTCTTCGACAAGTTGGTCGAGAAGAACAAATTCGGCCGCGTTTTGAGAAGAATTTCTTGTGTGAAACATGAGAAAGAACCGTCTTTTTGAGGTCTTTTCTCTATTATAAAATGGAGGAATGGATATTTTAAGGGAAAAATAAAGTCTACACATCTTTAAATGTGTAGACTTTATTTTTCTCAACGTTTTAAGTGTATTCTAAAAATTTCAACAATAAACATTTAGTGTGTTCATAGCTTAATAAATGCCTTTTTTTACTCTGCTTTTCGTAACAAAACCACCAGTAAACCAAAAAATAATAGTCCATATAAATAAATAAGTAATCTGACCTTTAAAATCCAGTATTTTCTTCCCGTTTTCTATTCCGTGAATTAAAGTCATAAATGCTTTCTGTGGTAGCATTGTACAGATAGTGTTTAAGAAAACATTTGTACTTGTGAAAGAAATGAAGCATCCAGCAAGAACACATGTAACAATACTGACACCACTCGTTACTAGGCTGATATTTCGTTCCATTAATGAGGCCATAAATATTGAGAAGCCTGTTGCAAATATCGTTAAAATACCTAACAGTATGGCTAATATTTCAAAGCTATAGCCAATATCAACACCAAATACGTAACTAGTAGTTACTATTGCCAAATAGGAAGGAATATACAAACATAAGAAGGTGAAAATAGACTGTACAAACAAGTATTTCCCTACGCTGATAGGCGATGTTAATATTCGGCTGAATGCTTTAAGAACACGATCCTCTGGAAAAAGTGTCGTTAGAGCAACTCCTTGAATTAAAATTAACATAGAGATAAATCCTAATATATTGGTTCCAATCCCTCGCTCAGCACGGATTTGATCTTCTCCTCGATAGCTTTTAGGAAGATACCCCTTATTAAACAACTGTTCAATGCTCTCTTTATCCGACTCAGTTTTCAAAGTAGTAACTTTATAGCTTTCTCCTTTTTTCTCTACCAAGAAATTATAGTGACCTAATACAAGAGAGGAGAGAGGAGGCTTTTTATCTAACTGTACAATGTTAATTCTTGGATCACTAGGTATATCTTTTGCTTCATCAGCTACCACGGCAATAGTGTCTTTTAGGAGCGTTTGACCAGAAAAATAGATAGCCGCGCCAATCATAATTGGTATTATCACTATCGCTACGATAATTACTGATTTTTTTGTTAACATTCTTTCTAATCGATTTCTAAATAAATTTATCATACATAACCTCCCGGTTTAAATACAATATGAGAAATGACAGTACAGACAAGTGAAGCTAATAATAAAGATAAAATTACCGGAAGAAAGATACTAAAATCATTATCGTAAATCAACCTAAAAGCACATTCAGAAACCCAATAAACTGGTGAGAATTTAGATATTAAATTCACTGTTTCTCCAAGACGGTGCACTCCAAAAAACACTCCACCAAAAAAGACAAAAAAAGCTACTGGAATTTGCATAATACCGTTGGCTTGCTCTTCATTTTTAAATATACAGCAGAACATTGTACCGAAGCAGCAACCAAACAACACTAGAGCATTGATTAATAGTATAATATACGGAAGGTTGTTTCCACCAAGGTTTAAATGAAAAATAGTTTGTGCTAGGATTATAATAACACTGTAACAAATCGTACCGAAAATATATGTTGACAGCAATTTAGATAGATAAATTGAAGTTTTCGAAACAGGAGCATATACAATTCTAACATTCCCTTTTTTTACCTTTTCTTCCATAAATGTGTTTGTTGCTGTCATCGCTATTAACATTGCTGAAAAGATTATTATGTTAACTCCATAGTAATCATAGGAGCTAACAGTATTTCCACCAAAGTTGCTTCTTGTTACAAATCCCATAATTGCAATCAAGATAAAGGGGAAAACTGTATTCGAGAAGATTAAGGTTGGATTTCTTACGATATTTGTAATATCAAACTTGGTAACTCTCAAAAGATTCATATAATCGCTCCTAATCTCTCAAAGATCTTCCCGTTAGTTCTAGGAAAACTGTTTCTAAAGATGCTTTTTTACTATTCATATTTTGAATTTTACAACCTTGTTTCGTGAGAGCCATAATAATATTACTAAGGTTATCTTTGGATTGCTCAACAGTTACTTCAAATGTTTCCTTATTTATATCAACTCTTGTTACCCCTTCAATTTCAACAATCAAAGCACTATTTAAGTTTTCATTTGCAGTTAATTGGAATGAGTATGTAATTTCGTCATTTGTATTTTGTTTTAGTTCTTCTTTTGTACCTTGAGCGATAATTTTCCCATCATTCATAATAATAATTCGATCAGATATTGCTTCAATCTCTTCCATATAGTGTGTAGAATAGATGACAGTTGCTCCCTTGGATTTCAATGTTTTAATAGACTCTAAAATATGATTTCGAGATTGAGGATCAATCCCTACTGTAGGTTCATCCATTATAATAAGACTTGGGCGGTGAGCGATTCCACAGGCGATATTTAATCTTCTTTTCATTCCTCCTGAAAAAGTCTTTGGTTTATCATTTTTTCGATCATATAACTGTACTAATTCTAATGCTTCTCTAACTCTTCTTTCTAGTTCATCCCCCTTGAGATTATATAGCCCTGCAAAGAATCGTACATTTTTTTCAGCAGAGATTTCCTCATAGATAGCAAGATCTTGAGGAACAATTCCAATAACTTGCTTAATTTGTTTTACATCTTTCTTTAAATTGTGGTTTGATATCATGATTTCTCCACTACTGGGAGATAGGACAGTGGCTAAGATATTAATAGTTGTACTTTTTCCAGCTCCATTTGGTCCTAATAAACCAAGGATTTCTCCCTTTTTTACCTCAAAACTAATGTTATCTACAGCTATTTGAGTATTATAATGCTTTATTAGATTATTAACTTCTACAATATTTTTCACTTTGTGTCTCCTTTTTTCTTCTTAATTTAGAAAACTCTTTTAACATATTTGTTTGCAAATCCTTTCCATTGTGATTCAATTCTAAATCAGGAGCTGTTTCCTCAAATCCATCTTGTTCTTCTCCATCATAGCTATACAGTTTTTTCAATAAATTCCATAGAGTTTCTAGCTCATCTGTAGAAAAATCTTTAAAGATGTCTGCCATAAAATAAATTGCTTTTTCTCCACAAACCGCCATAGCCCGTTGTCCTGATTCAGTGACTTTCACATTAACAGCTCGTCTATCACGTTTACTTGGTTGTGTAAGCAGGTATCCTTTTTTTTCTATGCTGTTAATTAATGTATTTACATTCTGTTTAGAGGTTCCTAACTTTCGTGCAATATTATTTATAGACGTTTCATCTTCCGGTAAATGAAGTATAGCTACTATAGTCATAAACTGCCTTGAAGTTAAGTTGCCAAAGTATTCGTCTCCACGAATTTGAATTTTGTTCAACACTGAAAAAAGTGTAGCATATGCTTGTTGCATAAAAAACAAATCCTTAATTTCGTTCGAAAAATCCATTTTATTCCTCCTCATAGACAATATGTTGTCTTTTAAAGTATAGTTGTTTAATTTTTTTTGTCAAGATGTGTTTCTCAATTTTATTTTAAACTAAATGATTTTATGTAAGGTATAGATCAAATAATATTCAAACACTATGAATTATAGAAAATAAATAATAAAAATAATATAAGCTTAATATGGAGAGAAGAATCACCAGATAATAAAAGCTTGTGTTAATTTTGAAATAAAATCATATTTAAAGGTATTTAAGGCTGTTTTAAATTAACTATTATTAGAAGATCTTTCGTGAGTTTAATAAAATAGTAGTTATTTTGGAATATTTAACATTCTTAACGCCGCACTTTTCGACAGTATATTGACATTAATATGAAAAAGGATTACAATCCAATAGATGAAAAGTCATCTATTGGAATGAGGTAATCAATCGTAATTGGAAAAAAGGACTAATAACTTTTATATTACGTCTTCAAAAGATGCAATTAATGTGACTTTTTGACTGATTGAGTAGATTCTATAGTTGATATAAGTTAATTCTTAGATAATTAAGTGTCTACAGTTCTGTAAAAAAATACTTTAATGGTTTTTATATATACAGTGGAACTTCTAACGAACTTAACTTCTAAAACTCTTTAAAAGCATTTTAATTAATAAACAATAACTAGTTTACAAACAAGGAATAAATTCTTAGACAAAAGAAGGATGAATCAGTTAATGACAAGTATAAAGCTTTTCTGTTTACCACATGCAGGAGGTTCTTCTATTGCTTTTCAAGGGTGGAAATCAAAAGTGATTCCTCTAATAAAAGTGTGTCCAATCGAACTCAAAGGGAGAGGTATCCGAAGCGAGGAGTCGTATTATAAAAACTTTGAAGAAGCAATAGATGATATATATAACGTTTTAGTACCTACAATTGACGGGCCATATGCAATACTAGGACATAGTATGGGGAGTTGGCTGGCTTTAGAGCTTTATTATAAACTTTTGCAAGAAGGGGCTAGTTTGCCGCTTCATATGATTTTTTCAGGTAATAAAGCACCACATAGCCGGAGAAAAGAAATAATTTATCATAAGCTACCCAATGAAGAGTTTAGAAAAGCTATTCAGAAGATTGGGGGAGCATCAAATGAAATTTTTGAAAATCGAGAGATTTTCAGTATATTCGAACCCATCTTAAGAGCCGATTTCAAAATGATTGAAAATTATTTTTATAAAGAAAAGTCTAATAAAGTTCACTGTAATATGACAATTATGACTGGAAAAAACGATCCGAAAATTAATTCAAGCGATCTAATGGGATGGAAGAAGTTTGCAGGTGCAAACTGTAATATTTTTAAGCTAGATGGAGGACATTTTTTTATACAAGAAAATATACCGGCAGTGATACGAGTTATTAATCAAATATTCTCTCCTTATGTAGAAAAGTAGCGTCTGTATAATTGTTATTAATTGTAATTTGAAAGGACTTATATTGATACATTAAAAACCTGAAGTCTGTAAACCGACCATGATTTGTTATATATGTGTAAAAAACCAAATTGAGTAAACTCATTTTGCTAATCATTTATTGGTTGTATCTTACATCTATTTAATGTAAAAAGAAGGAGGTCATTTTATGAAAGCGTTAAATAAACTTGATGGAGAAGAACAGAAGAAGGATCAACCAGAAATAGAACAGCTACTACAAATACTTAAAACAAATGTTGCTAATTTAAAAGTGAATTCGAATTTAGAAACCTGTGGTTTAGATTTAATTGAAATGACAAATATATCTTCATTGATTCAGTCTACGTTTAAAATCTATATTGAACCCAATAAATTATTTGCATGTAAGACTATAGAAGATATAGCAACAATGATTAAACAAAAAGAATCTCCTTCAGAAGGGGCGGTTATTCTTGAGGCAAGAGCTGATGTAGAGAATAGGTATGAAGATTTCCCACTTACGGAGATTCAAGCAGCATATTTAGCAGGACGCCGTAAGGAATATGAGCTAGGCGGTATTTCAACACAAGTTTATATTGAACTTAAAACAAAATTAGATATTTCGAAGTTAAATAGAGCTTTACAGAAAGTCATAAAGAAACATGCGATGCTAAGAGCAGTTTTTGGAGAAAATCATCAACGAATTCTAGAAAATGTTCCACAATACATAATTAAAAATGAAGACTTTTCTAATTTAGACAAGCATGAGTTTCAAGAGAAATTAATTATGGAGAGAGAGAGAATATCTACTCAAACATTTATGCCAGAAGTATGGCCATTATTTGAATTTAAGGCTTTAAAATATAACGTAGATACTCATTATTTGCTGATTAGTTTGGATATGCTAATTTTAGATGCTGCCAGCCTGGATATACTAGCTTCGGAAATTATGAAATATTATTCGAATGAAATGCTTGAAGTCGTAGAAAGTGTATTTTCTTTCCGTGACTACCAACTAGCTTATAATGAACTACGAAATTCCGATGTCTATAGAAGGGATAAAAAATATTGGGAGGAGAAGTTATCTAATTTCCCACTAGCCCCAAATTTACCGTTGAAAACAAGGATTTCACAAATCGATAGACCAAAATTTCAGCGTATACAGAAACTAATATCAAAATTAGAGTGGGAGAACCTTAAGGATATAGCTAAGCAGCATGACGTAACACCATCTTCTATTCTGTGTACAATCTATTTACTTGTTTTATCTTCGTGGAGCAATCAGTCCAAACTCTCAATTAATTTAACAGTTTCGAACCGTGTTTCCTTTAAGAAGGCCTTTAATAAAGATGTTAATGATTTGATCGGAGACTTTACGTCTACTATCCAACTTGATTCAGATTTTAGTCAAGATCATTCATTTTGGTCTCAAGTAAAAAGTGTTCAGAAAAACATTAAGAATGGAGTAGAACACAGTTTATATAATGGTACGGAATTCATTAGAGACTTATCAAAACTGAATGCTTATGGCAATCGAGCTGTTATTCCAGTTGTCTTTACAAGTGCATTAAAAACTGAGATGTGGGGTAGATGGGGAAAACTAGGAGATATAAATCATGCAGTAACAAGAACCCCTCAAGTTTACTTAGACTATCAGGCATCTGAAATGGATGGTCAACTACTTATTGTCTGGGATTATATACCAGAATTATTAGAAGAAAAGTTGGTATCGGAAATTTTTAATCAATATATTGACGTGTTGTTCTCTATTTGTAATGAGACAGACATTAAACCTACAGGTATTTCTGAACGTGAAAGAAGAATAATAGCAGAATACAATGACACGGATGAGGAAATTAATATCAAGCCTTTACATAAATTATTTGAATCACAGGCAAAAAAGACACCAAATAATGATGCTGTTATTGACGGTAACTATAGAATATCTTATCAGGAGCTAAATGAAAGATCTAACCAAGTAGCACGTAAACTTCAACAACTTGGCTTGAAAGAGAACGAGTTAGTCGGAATTTTGTCTGAAAGGTGTAAAGAATCCATAATAAATATCCTTGGGGTTTTGAAGGCAGGAGGGGGGTATGTTCCTATCGACCCTCAGCATCCAGAAGAACGAAGAAGCTATGTGTTGCAACATAGTGGATGCAAATTTATATTGACTCCAGATTTTGAAACACAAGAGAAACTACACACCCTTTCAACTGAAAATTTAACAAGTAAAGTTACAACAGAAAGTGTTGCATATGTAATCTATACTTCGGGAAGTACAGGAAGACCAAAAGGTGTAATCACTACCCACGGCGCTGCAACTAATACTGTTCTAGACATTAACCGTAAGTTTCAAGTAAATGAAAAGGATAAAGTATTAGGCTTGTCTTCAATGTGTTTTGACTTATCCGTATATGACATCTTTGGAACCTTTGCAGCCGGTGCTACATTGGTAATGGTAAAAGATCAAAGGGATATGGATAATGTGTATGAATTGATTGAAAAATACCAAATCACTATTTGGAATTCAGTTCCGGCAATTATGGATATGATGATTAAAAATCTCCAATATCCGTTAACATCAACAGGGGTACCAGAGAGTAAACAATTAGAGAAAAATGATTATAGTGAAACTAACATAAATAATATAAAGAAGTATTATTGGTCACCAGCTTTTGAATGGGATGAAGAACAATATACTCATATTGTTCCTGAAGTGCGTTCTTTATTACCAAAATTTTATTTCTATATGCAAAAGGGTAGAACAATAGATGAAATTCATTCTTATTTTGGAAATATACCGGAACAGAAAATAGAAGCATTTGTACAAGAAGCAATGGACAACGGTATTTTTGTATCTTCTATCCTTGGTCCGCATGATGTATTTAAATCGCAAAATAAATTATTTGATAATCCTTATGATGAGGATATTAAGTATAATCCAGAGGCCTATGAGAGTTTTAAAGAAAAACAGTTAAATAGAAAGTTGAAGCTAACGGGTGAGAAGTTCCTGTTAGATCAGAAGTATAAATTTCCAGAATTTATAGAGAATAGGTCTTCACATAGAAAATTTATTGAACAAGAAAAATTGCCACTTTCAAAAATCTCACAATTATTGTCTGTATTAAAACAAAAAAGACAGGATTCACAAATTCATTATTACTATCCAAGTGCGGGTGGCTTATATCCAATTGATATTTATCTCTACGTTAAAGAAGATCGAGTGGAAAACTTAGAAAAAGGTATTTATTACTATAGTCCAATTGATAACAGTATTACTTTAGTTAATGAGGCATGCACAATTACCGATGAAAATCAGTACTATGCTAATAAATCCATATTTAATTCTTCAGCTGTAACTATGTATCTAATATATAATGCTGAAGCGACAATGCCTAAATACGAAAGTGCAGGTTACTTTTACGCCTGTATTGATGCTGGAATTATTGCAAATACCTTAGGATGTGTTGCTAATATGCTCAATTTAGGAACTTGTTCTATTGGAGAAATTAATTTTAACTCTATTAAAGATTTATTCCAAATCGATGATAACCAGGTTTTAATTCATTCCATTGAGGTTGGGTTAATAGACCATGCAACTACTCAAACTAACGAAATTTGGAACGTTCAATTATCAGAACCAGAAACAGAATGCGTAAAATTAAAGGAAGGTAACAAAGCTAATGGTGGAAGCTTACGAGTAGTAATGCTTAGTGGGGATTGGATTCCTTTATCGCTTCCAAAAGAAATAAAAAGTTATTTTGAAAATGCGAATGTTTATAGTTTAGGAGGAGCAACTGAAGCAGCTATTTGGTCGATATATTACCCAATTAGTCAGCAAGAAAAAGATTGGAAAAGTATTCCCTATGGAATGCCTTTAGCCAATCAAAGATTTTACGTATTGGATTATAAAGGAGATTTTTGCCATCTGGATGTTCCTGGAGAGTTATATATCGGTGGTATTGGAGTTGCAAAAGGATATATGAATGATCCAGAAAAAACAGAGAATGCATTTATTATACATCCAAATCTAGGAAAGCTTTATAGAACTGGGGATTACGGCAGAATATTAGAAGATGGATATATTGAGTTTTTAGGCAGAAAAGATAGTCAGGTGAAAATTAGAGGATATCGTATTGAACTTGGGGAAATCGAAAATTGCTTAATGAAACAACCAAAGGTCAAGAATGTTGCTGTAATAGACCAAGTTGATAAAAATGGGAAAAAGTATTTGTCGGCATTCATTGTTTCAGATTTAAAAATAAATACAGACGAATTAAAACAACAATTAATGAAAGAGCTACCTGATTATATGGTGCCAGCATACTTCACACAAGTTTCTGAAATACCTCTAACTGCTAATGGTAAAGTAGATAAAAATTCACTTTCGAAATTTGCTGTGTACGAATTTGAATCTAAAGAATTAGTTAGCCCAAAAACGGAAATGGAAAGAGTGCTAGCTGAGATATGGCAGGATGTTTTAGAGAGGTCTGACATCGGAATCCATGACAACTTCTTTGATGTTGGAGGTAATTCTCTACTTGTTCAAAATGTAAGAGCAAAGATCGACGCAATTTATCCGAAACTAATTCAAGTAACAGATCTTTTTACAAATACATCTATTTCTGGATTAGCAAAATTTATGAGCAAAAAACTTTCAAGAACGAAGAGTTACATTGAAGTGCAGGCACTAAAGTTATCTGAAGAACACTTCATACAAGGAGTAAAGCGTAAAAAACATCGTTCTTTTTCATTCACAGTTGATGAGGTACTTACGGACACATTAAGAAAAATTGCAAAGCAGTTAAATACTAACATGTTTGATTTTATGGCTGCTTTTTATATGTATCTATTTAATCAAGTGTCTGGTGAAAGTTCAATTTGTGTTCAATTAATAGATGGAAGTGAAGAAGCCTACTCAGCAAAAGTAGACTTTGAACAATTAGAAAACTTTGAACAGTTGTTTAAGAAGTTACAAAAGAAAAATTTATTTCATAAATATGCAATCAGTGACGTGGGGTCAGTTGTTATGACGAGAAGTGAATTTTCAATTATTCCAGCATTTATTAAGAAGCCTACAAAATTTTCTAAAGTTAATATTGTAGAAAATTATGATTATACCTTTATGATAGATGATTATGGAACTCAAATTGAAATTATTTGTGAATATGATGAAGCGACTTTAAAAGAAGAAAAAGCAAAAGAGTTGGTTCGTGATTATATTAGTCTACTGAAGGGGGTAGAAAGTAATTGGGAAAAATAGCATTTATCTTTCCTGGTCAAGGGTCACAATATCCACGAATGGGCAAACAGCATTATGAAAGACATGCAATAGTACGCCAAATTTATGAGGAAGCTAGCGATTTAATTGGCATTGATATGAGGAAATTATGTTTTGAATCAAGTATTGATGAACTTAAACAAACTCACAATGCACAGCCTGCTATTTTTACTGTATCTTATGCAGCATTTAAAGTCCTGACTAAAGAAGGTTTAGAACCTTCTTTCATGGCAGGACATAGCTTAGGAGAAATTACTGCTTTAGCATGTTCAGGGGCTATTGAGTTTAGTGATGGTATACGATTGGTAAGAGCACGAGGAGAAATTATGCAACAGGTAGGCGAAAAATCTGCAGGAGGAATGGCCGCTATCAAAGGTTTGTCTCTTACAGAAATACAAAATTTATGTGCTGAATATTCCGTCAATGGAAATGTTGCATGTATCTCTAATTATAATTCTAATGATCAAATTGTAATTTCAGGAAGTCAAGAAGTATTAGCTCAAATTAAAGAGGATCTAAATAATAACAAATCGGTTAAGTTTACAAAATTGAAAGTTAGTGCACCTTTTCATAGCCCTTTAATGCAAAGCGCTGTAGAGAAATTTACGCAAGAGCTTAAAAAATATAACTATCATGATATGAAATATCCAGTAATATCAGATCTCACATCACAACCATATAAAAATTGTGATGAAATTACAGGGCTATCTCAGCACCTTGTTAACCCGGTCATGTGGAAAAAAACTGTAGATTTTCTGAATAAGAACGAGGTTAAGTATATTATCGAAATTGGTCCAAATTATGTATTAAGAAATTTAGTGAAAAGTTGTATGAGCAATATTAAAGCTTACTCTTATGATCATTTAGAAGATATCCCTAAAATATCAAACCTGATTGAAAATTTTACAGGTAAAGAAGCATTACAAATTGAGAATGAGCAAAAATTAATCACTATTATGCAAGAATGCATTAAACAAGCTATAGAAATAAATCATAAAAGTCGGGTACGGTTGGAACCATATGACGTAGAAGGTAATACAGTGGTAACTCTATGTCTAGCTAGTGCTGTATCGACACCTAATAAGAACTTTGATCAAATTGCTTATAAAACGGGTGTTGTAGAGTCCTATAAAAGAATTCGCAAATTGCAAGCCTTACTGGAAAGAGAAAAACGAAAACCAAATGATCAAGAAATTACTGAAGCTCTGCAACTATTATATCAGATATTTAAAACAAAAAAACTATCACACACAGAGCAAGAAATACGTTTCAAAATGATTATTGAACAGTTGAGTAAGAAGAAAGGCTATGTTTTATAAAATGTAGAACGTTAAATGGAGGTTTCCATATTGAGTATAAAATTCTTTAATCTTTCAGAGATAAAAAATAATGATGAAATAGATATAGAATTGCACGAACTAGATTCTAAAGATATTGCTATCATTGGTATATCTGCTGAAATGCCTTTGGCTGACCATGCGGATGAATATTGGCAGAATATATTAAATGGTGTGGAGTGCGTAAGAGAGCTCCCAGAGAAACGAAAAAAAAAAGCTGACAAATACTTAAAATTCATGGGGATAGAAACCGATAAGATCAACTACACTCAGGCAGCTTACTTAGATAACATAGAGGCGTTCGATCCTAAAAAGTTTAATCTTTCACCAAAAGAAGCGAAAATGATGGATCCTAAGCAAAGACTTTTCTTACAGCAAACTTCTGCGGCCATTGAAGATGCTGGGTATAGTATGCAGGAGCTAAGTGGCCAAAGGATTGGTGTATATTCTGGGATTAGCGATCTGGGAGGATCAAAATACTTTGATATTTTAACAAATGTAGATCCGAATCTCTATGAGACTGGTCTCACAGGAAACCTTCAATCTATTATTCCAAGTAGAGTATCTTACTTGCTAGATTTAAAAGGACCAAGCGTAGTTACGGACACTTCTTGTTCGTCATCATTAGTATCGGTACACCTTGCTTGTCAAGCTATTAGAAATGGTGAGTGTGATGCAGCTCTTGTTGGTAGCGTAAGACTCCACGTCCTCCCTGTAGAAGATGGAAGAAAGGTAGGATTTGAAACGAAAGATGGAAGTACGAAGGCTTTTGATAATGATGCAGCTGGCACAGGTTTAGGAGAGGGAGCAATCTCTATTTTCTTGAAGCCTCTTCATAAAGCTAAAGCTGATGGAGACCATGTATATGCAGTGATTAAAGGCACAGCCATTAACCAGGATGGTAATTCAATTGGTATTACTGCACCTAATGCTGATTCACAGGCTGATGTGATAGAGCGTGCATGGAAAGATGCCGGTGTTTCAGCTGAAGATATATCATATATTGAAGCACATGGTACAGGAACTATTTTGGGGGATCCTATTGAAATAGACGGAATTAATAAGGCATTTTCAAAATATACCACCAAAAAGCAATTATGCGCGATTAGTTCAGTGAAAAACAACATTGGACATTTATACGATGCTTCTGGGTTAGCTTCATTGATTAAGTGTTTATATGCCTTAAATGAGAAAGTTCTACCTCCAACTATTAATTACAAAATGCCCAATAAATCTATTGAATTTTCAGAGTCTCCAGTGTATGTAAATACATGTATCAGAAAGTGGGAACCTAGGACAAACAAGAGAATCTGTGGAATCAGTTCCTTTGGGTTTAGTGGAACTAATTGTCATATTATTTTGGAGGAGCCAGAATTAGATGTGGAGCCATTAAATTCTCAGTCCACAGAAAATTATATTTTAACTTTGTCCGGAGAAACTGAAGAGGTTTTAAAGGGATCAGTTAAGCGTTATATTCATAAATTTAATCAAATTAAAAAGTATAATCCGAAGGATGTATGCTTTACCGCAAGCGTAGGAAGAAATCATTATAAGCAAAGACTAGCTATAATATTCTCAAACTATGACCAGCTTGAGAAGTTGTTAACTGAAGTTATGGAAATAGATTTAGGGGAAATAAACAATCCAAATATTTATCATAATGTGGTTGGTAATGAGGAAAATGCAAATTCTTATAGTGATGTAAAGGTGTTAAATAATCTAGATTTAAACGCTGAGAATACAGAGAGGGAGTTGCAAATCGTTGCCGAAGCTTACATAAACAGCTTAAAAGTTCCGTGGGATGAGTTATATGTTTCGGGAAAAAGAAAAAGAGTAAGACTACCTTCTACAGTTTTTCAAAGCCAGTCATACTGGGTTGATATTCCTGAAAGTCCAAAAGAATTTAAAAGGGTAGAACAACCAGAAATTTTTACAGAAAAACAGGCAGAAATTAAGTTGAAAGGGCGCACAGGTCACTCTTATACACCTACAGAGAAAAGGCTTGGGGTGATTATTAGGAGTACATTAGAAGTTGAAGAACTAGATATTCATGAAAACTTTTATGAATTCGGTGGTGACTCAATATTAGTTATCGACATGTTTTCAAAGATTAATGAAAGTTTTCGTATTGAGCTATCACCTGCTGATATATTTTCATATCCAACCCTGTTCAAATTAGCTCAACATATTGATGGAATAATATCACAAGAACAAGCAAGTCAACAAGATATCACGAAGGTGCATGAACAAAATGATCTTGATGATGATATTGCTATTATTGGTATGGCGGGAAAATTTCCTTTATCTGATGATTTGGAACAATACTGGGAAAATATTAGCTCTCAAAGGGATTGTGTTAGTGAAATCCCTGAACAGCGTAAAGCTGACCTTGCTCAATATGTAAGTCAAATTGGAATGGACATAGAGAATGTACAGTACGAAAAAGCAGGTTATCTCTCAGAAATTGATAAGTTTGATTATGAGTTTTTCAACCTATCTTTAGAAGAGGCAACTCTGATGGATCCGGTACAGCGAAATCTTCTTGAAATTGTCCATGAAGCAATTGAAGAAGCCGGTTATGGCGGACATAGGTTGTCGGGTAGTAATACGGGAGTTTTTGTAGGATATGCTGAAGACTATACGTACAGTTATAGAAGATTTATCAGTGATTCTAATCCGTCATTAACCAAATTGGCTTTAGCTGGTAATTTAGTTTCAATGATGGCAGGACGCATGTCTTATATGTATGACTTAAAAGGACCAAGTCTAGTTGTAGATACCGCTTGTTCGTCTTCCCTAGTTGCTTTAAATACGGCCATAAAGAGTATACGTAATGGTGAGTGTGAAACGGCTATAGTTAGTAGTGCAAAAATTAAATTAGTACCTACTTACGTACCTGAAAGCGAAGTAGGGGTTACCTCTCAGGACTTTAAAATTTGCGCATTTGACGATACTGCGGATGGGATTGTAGAAGGAGAAGCAGTTTGTGCTGTATTAATAAAGCCATTAAAGCAAGCGCTAGAAGATGGAGATCATATTCATGGGGTTATAAAAGGTAGTGCAATAAATCAAGACGGCACAGGAATGGGTGTCATGGCTCCACGGGCTGATACACAAACTGAAGTGCTTGTGAAGGCATGGAAAGATGCTAAGATTGATCCTTCAACTATTACATATATAGAAGCACATGGTACAGGAACTAAATTAGGAGATTTAATTGAATATGAAGCGTTAAAGAAAGCTTTTGGTTTATATACAGAAAAAAGTCAATTTTGTGCTCTAAGTTCCGTAAAAACTAACTTGGGACATACGTATCAAGCTTCCGGTATTGCAAGTATTATTAAAGCAGCTCTCTCGTTAAAGCATAAAAAAATTGTACCTTTAATAAATTTCAGTAGACCAAACCGCTTAATGGATTTGGAAGAATCGGCATTATATTTAAACGATACACTAAGGGATTGGGAGATAGAAGAAGGTATACCTAGAAGATGCGGCATCAGTTCCTTCGGTTTAAGTGGTACCAACTGTCATGTTGTATTAGAAGAACACAATCCTATTGAGAAGATAAGTACACCAATCAAACAAGAATATATTGTGACTATTTCAGCAAGAGATGAGGACACCTTATATAGATTAGTCTCAAAATATCATCAATTTATGAAGAGAAATAATGACATAGATATAGAAAAGTTAAGTTATACAACTAATGTAGGAAGAGGGCATTATAACGAGAGATTAGCATTTGTAATAAGTAGCTCAGATGATTTTATTACTAAGTTGACGTACATACTCTCAGAAAATTGGAAGGATAAACAGTTAAATGGCATCTTTTATGGAAATTCAGATGAGCAAATAACTATTCCAGAAAATCTTCAAAACAGTGAGCTAATTGCTAACCTTGATGCCCGTGAGCCTATTAATAAATTGAACTTATATGAAATTTGTTCTTTATATGTCATGGGGAGAAATATTGAATGGCAAAAGCTTTACAGAGATAATTCTAATCATGTGATATCTCTTCCTACGTATCCTTTTAAACGAAATAGATGTTGGTTTCAGCCTAGTAGCAAGTTCATTAAGGAATCAATCTTAGAGAAAGACGCTACTACTAGTGAGATTGGGAGTTATTGTGTTGAAGTTGAAAAAACTGAATGCAAACATTACAAAAACAACTCTGAAAAAATTGTTCTACAAGCAGTTGAAGAAGTCATAGGAACAAGTGCAGTGAGTTTAACAGATAACTTTTTTGAACTAGGAGGGGACTCATTTAAAGCAACTTTATTAGTGTCTAAGATATATGATTTGTCAGAAGTTCTTATTACTCTTACGGATATTTTGACATTCCCTACTCTTAGTAAACTAGCAGAGTATTTAAGTACGCAGTTATCAGAGGAAGCTTCAGCAATTAATCAAATTATTCCAGCATTGCCATCGCAGGAGTTGTATGATCTATCTTATAAACAATTGGATTTATGGTTGTCAACACAGGTATATGAAGGTTCTAGTGCTTTAAATATTACTTGGGCATGCATGTTATATAACTTTGATATTGCCTTATTTTATCAATCATTAGAAGCCTTAATTAACAGACATTCCATTATGAAGACACAAATAGTGGTTAAAGATGGAGTTCCGAAACAAACGATTAAAGAAAACATGAATGTAGCAAATCTTTATCGTTACCTCGATCTAAGCAGTGAAAAAGATACAGATGAAGCAGTAATGAAAATTGTTAAATCAGAGGTTGCTCAACAGATTTCTCTTGAACAAGGCCCATTAGTTCGTATCACGGTTGCCAAGAAAGATAATAACTCACATTTACTTGTTTTCGTTATTAATCATATGATTTCGGATTGGTGGTCAATGGATGTGATCATAAACGATTTGAAAGAATGTTATCGAGCATTAAGTCTAGGTTTAAAACCAGACTGGCAACCTCTAACTATTAAATACACAGATTACTCGGAGTGGCAACGTAAAAAGGTAGAGAGTGATTCAACATTGAAACAATATTGGGATAATGTATTGACAGCGCCTCTACCGTCTCTGAATATCAAAACTGATTTTGAGCGTCCATTGATAAAAGGGCAACTTGGTAATAAGTTAATTAGCAAACTAGGTCAGAAACAAATGGATAAACTAAAATATATTTCTGAACTCAACCAAGGTACTATGTTTATGTCCTTGCTTACAAGTGTTTATTCTCTATTGTATATGTACTCTGGACAACAGGATATTATCGTGGGTACCAACATAGCTGGAAGGGAGCATCCACAACTCCAAAACCAAATAGGCTATTTTGTTAATGTAGTACCTTTACGCATAAATATTGATGATAACGACACATTTACACAGCTCTTCAAAAAGGTTCAGCAAGTAACATTAGGGGCACTTGAACATCAAGATTACCCATTTATTCTAATGCTTGAAAATGAGGCTGTTGTACGTGACAGTAGTAGATCACCAATATTTGACGTCTTGGTTCAATATGTGAATGATCCAAATAGTGATGGTGTTGTAGTGGATAAAGCACGGATTGAGGAAATTCCATATGACTCATTAGAAAGTAAATACGATTTGGTATTTAATTTTATTGAAAAAAGTGAGCATATTGTTTTGGAATTGGAGTATAGCAATAGTTTGTTTAAAAGTGAGACAATGCATCGAATGGTAAATAGATTAAATAATATATTAAAAGAATTTGGTGAAAATCAAAAAATGACTGTTGGTGAATTGCAAGTTACAGAGGTTCCAAAACAAGAAATGAAAATTGTTAAACGAAGAAGGAGCTGATTTTATGCTATTTAGAGGATCCTCTTTTCAAAAGAAAGTATGGCTTGATGATGAAAAGGAAAGAGGGGACCTCTATACAGGGGGCCCTTCCTACTATAATATTCCTTTAATTTTTCGAATAGAAGGGGAATTAAGTGTTTCGATCTTAAATAAAACAATAAATAGTTTAATTCAGAAACATGAGGTATTACGAACTAAGCTTTTGAAAAAAGACGGAGAAGTTATGCAGTCTGTTGAGGATGAAGTGGATTTTACTATAAGACATGAAGATTGGTCAAATAATCATAAAACTTCTGAAGAGGCAATTGATTTTCTGAAAGAAATAAATAATAAGGCTTTTGCAGATAAGTTGTCGGAGCGTTTACTATGTCAAGGGTTTTATTTGAAGCTAAGTGAATCTTGTTCTTACTTTTTATTTACTATCCATAATTCCCATTGTGACGAGGTATCTAAGGGGACTCTTCGTAACGACATTATTAACTTTTATAAGGGGCATGAAAACACTAGTAATTTTCAATATACAGAACTACCTTTACAATACGCAGATTTCTCTGAGTGGCAAAATGAATTACCTGATGAAGTACTAGAAGGGGAAATATTGTATTGGAAGAGAAAATTACAAAGTGATTTGCAACCTTTAAACCTTCCTACTGATTTCATTAGAAGGCAAAATGGCAAATATGCAGCTGGAGAATATACTATATCCCTGAGGAAAGAATTGGTAAACCTTTTGGATAAAACTTGTTTACAATATGGTTATGATCCAAGAGATTTTTTTATGGCAGTTTTGCAAATATTTCTTAGTACTTATTTAAAAGAAAGCGAAGTAACCTTTGGAACCTACATTTCCAAAAGAATGAATGATTTAGAAGAGACAGTAGGACCGATAGCTAATGTTGCACTATTAAAAGATTCATTAACTAGCAATTCTATGTTTATTGAAGTAGTGGAAAAAGTAAAAAATACTTACACGGAGGCAGAAGCACATAGCAAAATTCCGTTAGAGCGACTGATTTTGGAGCTTAATTTGAACCACAATCTAGATAAATACGATATATGTCGTTTCCTTTTTAATTATACTCGTGCAAAGAAACCCACTAGTGATACAGAATTTAATGAAATTAAATTAAATTTAGGCTTGGGAAAATACGACTACAACCTACTGGTCGAGGAAACAGGCTCAAAGATTAATCTATATCTAACTTACAATAAATATATTTATAGTTCATCCTCAGCTGAACAATTGGTGCATAGTTTTATAACATTATTCGAGGAATTGGTGTTATCACCGGAGCAAAAGATTCACAATATAAATTTAACTAATTCAATGGAAAAGGAAAAAATCCTTAATAAATTTAACAATACAGCTCTATCTAATTTCTTAGAGAAGAATATTGTGACACGCTTTGAAGATCAGGTGTCACAAACACCTGATAAAGTTGCTGTATGCGCCGAAGGGAAGGAAATTACTTACCAGGAACTAAATGCAAAGGCAAATGAACTTGCTGTTCAGTTGCGTCAGATGGGCATCGGTCGTGATGACTATGTAGCGATCATGGCGGAACGGAACATAGAAACAATCATAGGGATTTGCGGGATCGTCAAGGCTGGCGGG
>NZ_JAGGQB010000012.1 GCF_018613535.1 Bacillus sp. ISL-51 | reverse complement strand
TATTCAAGCGAAACTAAACAACCAGCCGCCGGTCATATACCGGCAGCTGGCTGCTTAAAGGTGTTTTGATCCCTGTCTCAAAAACGGGGGTCAGTCCCTTAATGTTTTGGGTTTTTTGCTTGTTACGGAAGGTCAATCAATTTGACGGATACAATATCCTGAATGGCGGTCAGCTCATTGACGACTTTCTCTTCTAAGTGTTTGTCAAAAGAAAGCATCATGATCGCTTCTCCGCCTTTTTCTTTGCGTCCTACCTGCATGGTGGCGATATTGATATCATTATCACCTAGGATGCGGCCGACACGCCCGATAACGCCGGTCGTATCTTGATGCTGGATGTACACTAGGTGTCCGGCAGGGTTTAAGTCAATATTAAATCCGTTCAATTCAACAATACGCTCACCGAAGTGCGGGATATACGTAGCCGTTAATGTAAATGTGCTGCGGTCTCCGGTTACTTTTACGCTGATGCAGTTATCATATCCAGATTCAGAGGAGGAAATCTTTTCACTGAAGCTGATACCGCGCTCCTTAGCGACACCTCCGGCATTGACTTCATTAACCGTTGAATCGACACGCGGTTTTAGGAAGCCGGAAAGCAGGCTTTTTGTGATAAATGATGTTTCAAGTTTGGCAATGGTCCCTTCGTATTGAATAGCGACGTCCTTTACGGGTTCCTTCATGCACTGTGACACAAGGCTGCCGATTTTGTCAGCGATTTGATGATACGGCTGAATTTTTTTGAATTCATCTTTTGTCATTGCCGGCAGGTTGATCGCTGACATGACCGGCAGACCTTTTGCAAACTGCAAAACTTCTTCCGAAACCTGAGCCGCGACATTCAGCTGGGCTTCTTTTGTGGAAGCGCCTAAATGTGGTGTAGCAATCACTAACGGGTGATCAGGAAGCTTTGATTCAACAGGCGGCTCCACTTCAAACACGTCAAGCGCAGCTCCTGCGACATGGCCGCTTTCGAGCGCCTCCAAAAGCGCAGCTTCATCAATAATTCCGCCTCTTGCACAGTTCACAAGGCGAACGCCTTTTTTGGTTTTGGCAATGGTTTCTTTATTAAGCAATCCTCTTGTCTCCTTTGTTAAAGGAGTGTGGACGGTAATGATATCTGCGCTTTCAAGCACTTCTTCAAACGTCCGGCTGTTGACGCCGATTTTGCCTGCTCTTTCTTCAGTTAAAAACGGATCGAACACATGAACCGTCATGCCGAAAGCTCTGGCGCGCTGTGCAATTTCGCTTCCGATTCGGCCTAGCCCGATAATGCCCAATGTTTTTCCGTAAAGCTCTGCTCCGACAAAAGCCGTCCGGTTCCATTCTCTTGATTTCACTGAGATATTGGCTTGCGGAATATGTCTCATTAATGAAGAAATCATCGCGAATGTATGCTCGGCAGTGGAAATCGTATTTCCGTTTGGCGCATTAATGACGATAACCCCGTGTTTTGTGGCCTCATCAATGTCGATATTATCCACGCCGACACCGGCTCTTCCGACGATTTTCAATGAAGTCATTTTTTTGAATAACTCTTCCGTTACTTTCGTGGAACTGCGGACTAACAAAGCATCAAAGGTATGTAATTCATCTTCTGCGTCCGCGGCGTTTTTTTGTACAATTTCTATAAAATCTGAATCCATTAGCGGCTTTAAGCCGTCATTGCTCATCTTATCTGAGACCAAAACTCGAAACATTGTTAGATTTCCTCCTAGTTTAGCTGACTAAATATCTGATAATTTATCATATTCTTAATATAGTGTCAATGTGTATTGACGCAGTAAAGGAGAAAAGGAAACGCAATCATTTCAATTGTGATAAGGCAGTGAACATGATAAATATTTATTTTGAAATTGAGCAGTTCTCTATACAATTCCATACGGATCGTTTATAATGTGAATAAATTCATATGATCAATCTTCGGGGCAGGGTGCAATTCCCTACCGGCGGTGATGAGCATAAAGCTCTAAGCCCGCGAGCTGCTTCGGCAGCAGGATCCGGTGAGATTCCGGAGCCGACAGTATAGTCTGGATGGGAGAAGATGGAGGTTCAGCGAGCGTTTTGATGATCATATCAAACGTTTCTTTGCCAAGCCTAAGTAAGCTCCCGCTTTTTGATAAAAGCGGTTTTTTTATTGGGCTGTAAAAGAACCTTTCCACTTTTCGAGAGATTGGATCGAAAAGGAGAGAGCATTGTGAAAGTCAAAAAATTAGTTGTCATCAGTATGCTTAGCAGCATTGCCTTTGTGCTTATGCTGTTAAATTTCCCGTTTCCGGGTCTTCCGGATTACTTGAAAATCGATTTCAGTGACGTTCCTGCGATCATCGCCATCTTGGTTTACGGACCTGCGGCGGGTATTGCGGTGGAAGCCATTAAAAATATTCTTCAATATATCATTCAGGGAAGCATGGCCGGCGTGCCTGTCGGGCAAGCAGCCAACTTTATCGCGGGAACGCTGTTTATTTTGCCGACGGCGTTTATGTTTAAAAAGCTGAACTCTGCAAAAGGGCTTGCGGTGAGCCTATTGGCGGGAACTGCGGCTATGACCGTATTAATGAGCATTTTAAACTATATTCTGATCCTGCCCGCATATACTTGGTTTTTACATTCACCGGCACTGTCAAACAGCCAATTAAAAACAGCGATTGTGGCGGGGATATTACCGTTTAATATTGTGAAAGGCATCATCATTACAATCGTGTTTACATTTATTTTTAAGAAGCTTAAACCTTGGATTGAACAAAAACGCAGTATTCAAACGCCATAATGAAAAAGCGTCCGGCCATGGAAAGAAGGCCGGGCGCTTTTGTTTGTTTTACAAAAATAAAGACCCCGGCTGCAATTGGACCGGGGTCTTTCCTGAATTAAAAAGCTCCTCGCGGAGGGCTTTTTCTATTCGTATTTTAGCGGGTCGCCTTCGAACGGTTCATCCGCAACTTTGATTGAATCAGTAGGGCATCCTTCAAATGCGTCAATCATATCTTCTTCCAGAACTTCCGGAACTTCAACGACGCCTTTATTTTCGTCAAGTGTAACGAATGCAATGCCTTCATCATCATAATCATAAATGTCTGGTGCAGCAGCTCCGCAAGCGCCGCATGCAATACACGTATCTTTATCTACAATTGTGTACTTTGCCATGAATAAAACCTCCCAGATTGTTCGTGTTGGAACAAATGGTTTACCTTATATATTTTTTAAATATAACACCTATTCCTCTTACTTATTGTAATGATGTTAGTGTCAAATTTCAACAGAAAAATGATTGAGAATGCTTATCATATAAGGGATTCTCTATAGCACTTCCCCCTAAAAGATGACTTTAAACATCAATTTTATTTGAAAATCTGTTAAAATAAAAAACAACGAATCTTGTCAGGAAGAAATGTAGGTGTGTTTAGATTGGCGATAAACTACTTCGATACCGTGGTTCTCGACTGTCTGGACAAAATAGACGGCGAACGGACACAAAGTGCTGTGTTTCATTTATTAAAAGGAAAAAAGTCGTCCCAAACCATTCAGGATGCCGGCTTATTTCAGATTGCTAAATATTTCGGCATGGCTTCCCAGTGTGAACGCGGTGATATTGCAGCTGCAATACATAAACTCACCGGGCACTCTTACATTGAAGCGGGAAAAGAAACAAGTGCGTTTAAAGTGACGGCCCGCGGCGTTCAGGAGCTTGAACAGGCGTTTGCCGAGCGGCCTTGGCCTCAGCACTGCCACGGCGCCAATTATCAAACGCCGGCAGTCATCCTGTGGAAGCGGCTGTCCCTGCTCGTTCAAGTGCTTTCAAATAAAGAGCATCAGTGCAGTCAATATATACCGGTGACCAACGATGTTCAGACGCTGAGATGGGTCAAACGGTTCATGCGGCAAAAGACGGATCATAAAGAGCTTTCTGTCAAGCTGCATGACATGCTTTCTCATTATTTGAATCAATTGAACGGACAGCAGGCGCTTATTTTTGTCTGCTCATTAACCTCATTTGAACGAATCGGAAGCACAAATAAACAGCTGGCCGATGAATTGGCCGAAGATGAGTGGTATGTGTCCATCCAGTTTTGGGGGGTGCTGCATTATGTTATTCAATCATTACCCCAATGTTCACATCCCGTTTTGCGGGAGCTTCTGTCCGATCTTCAGGCAGAAAGCGCCCTTACACAGTCCGCCAGAAAAACCCTTGAGCTTGTGCAAAAAGGATTTCCGATTGAACGGATTGCGGCAATCAGAAACTTAAAAACCGCCACGATTGAAGACCATATTGTGGAGATTTCTTTACAGCAGCCCGCCTTTTTTATTGAACAGTACATTTCTAAAGAAGAGCAGCGCATGATAGCGGCATTTGCAAAACAGCATCAAACCAATAAAATCAAACGGATTCGTGAAGGGTTGCAGATGCGATTCAGCTATTTTCAGATCAGGCTGGCGCTGGCAAAGACGGTGAAACAGTATGACTGAGCTGCAAAAAGCATTATATCGGCATTTTGGTTTCCGCTCGTTTAAAAAAGGGCAGGAAGAGATTATAAACAGCGTGCTCCAAAAACAGGATACAATTGCAATGCTGCCGACCGGCGGAGGAAAATCATTGTGCTACCAGCTTCCAGGTTACATGCTGGAAGGTTTGGTGCTGATTATTTCACCGCTTCTCTCATTAATGGAAGACCAGGTGCAGCAGCTGAAGGCGGGGGGAGAAAAGCGAGTGGCTGCTTTAAACAGCATGCTGAGTCCGAACGAAAGACATTTTCTTCTCAGCAACATCAGCCGATACAAATTTCTCTACCTGTCCCCTGAAGCTCTGTCGTCACCATATGTGCTGAACCGTCTGAAAAGCGTCCCTGTCAGTTTATTTGTCATTGACGAGGCTCATTGCATTTCCGAATGGGGGCATGATTTCAGGCCTGATTATTCAAAACTCGGGCCTTTCAGAAAAGCACTCGGCCAGCCGCCTGTGTTGGCGCTGACTGCGACGGCAACGAAAGAAACGCTTCTTGACGTGGCGGATGTGCTCGGGCTGGAGCATGCTGTGCGACATCTTTATTCAGTCAACCGGCCGAATATTCTTTTGGCGGTTGAAAACTGCACAGATACAGCCGAAAAGATAAATAGGATAGCAGAGCTTGCTGAAAAGCTTGAAGGCCCCGGGATCGTATATTGTCCGACGAGAAAGTGGGCGGAAGAGCTTGCGGCTGAGCTGAACGAAAAAACGGGAAAGCGGACTGACTATTATCACGGAGGAATGGACACTGGAGACAGAATTTTAATTCAGCAGCAATTTATCCATAACCAGCTCGATTGCATATGCTGTACAAATGCGTTTGGTATGGGAGTGGACAAGTCTGATATCCGCTTCGTGATTCACTTTTCTCTTCCTCAAACGGCTGAAGCCTTTATGCAGGAAATCGGCAGAGCGGGCCGCGACGGCAAACCGAGTGTCAGCATTTTGCTGAGAGCCCCCGGCGATATTGAACTTCAGCAGCAGATCATTCAGATGGAAAGTCTGTCGGATTATGATCTGGAAGCCATTCTGTCCACCATAAAAAACGCCGGAACAAGAGAAGAAAGGGAGCTTCGCGACGTTCTGATAAACGGAGGCGTTCAAGAAACACAGGCGCGGACAGCCGTCCACCTGTATCTTCAGGGGAAAACGTCCAAGGAGCTCCTTCAAAAAGAGCTGACACGCCGTTTAGAGAACAAACTTCATAAAATGCACCGCGTTTCAGCGTTATTAGGACGAAAAGAGTGTATAAGAGAAGCGCTATTAGCTTATTTTGATGAATCGTACGAGCCTGACGGTCAAACCGGGCAATGCTGCACCAGCTGCGGGATCGACCTGTCGCCCTACGAACAAAAAGGAGAACGGAAAAACATGGAGCGGTTTGACAATTGGAAGCTGGAATTAGATCGAATCTTCGGCCTGCGGTCTGCGGGTGAGCTCAGCTGAGACGGCAACGCGAAATGATCCATCAGCTTACAGATCGGGACATTGTAAAACAGCTGTATTTTACTCAATTCGTTATATTGATTTTGTCAGCTGTGACAGGCTTTTTCTTTTTTGAGGATTTTCACGATTTTTTCAAGCTGTGGAATATAAGGGACGAATATATCATATGGTACGGTGTGCCTCTTGCCGTCTTTGTCATTTTTACTGATATGGCGGTGATGAAGTGGTGTCCGCGTCATTTATATGATGACGGGGGGATTAACGAATTGCTTTTTCGGAACAGGCCGGTGCCTCATCTGCTTTTTTTGACGCTTCTGATTGCATTTGCCGAAGAAATTCTATTCAGAGGCGTCTTGCAGACACATATCGGTTTATGGGCCGCAAGCCTTGTTTTTGCCGTGCTTCACTTCAGGTACTTGACGAAATGGCTGCTATTTATCATGGTAACAGGTATCAGCTTGATGCTGGGGCTTATCTATGAATGGACCGGCAATTTATTCGTTCCGGTTACAGCGCATTTTATTATTGATGCGGTATTTGCCTGTCAAATCCGTTTTCAATATGTTAGGAGGGGTTTGCATGACGGAAATGTCAAGAGTTGAAAGAAAAAAAGCTCAGCTGCGTGCCGAGCAGCAGATTGCCGCGGCAGCGGATGAACAAATTGAGTATCTTGAAGACAGCCTCCCGACAAGACAATCTGTAAAAGAGGAGCGTAAAAAAAAGGAAGAACAGGTGAAGGAAAAAACCAAATCGAAAACGCCGCTGTTCACCTTTCTCACCGTGCTGTTTATCGTAGTAACGATAGGTGTCTTTTTCGGTCTTCTTTATATGACGAACAGCAGCAGATTTGACCCGAAGGATTATGAAGATGTCTTCATAGACCATAGCGAAAGCGCGCCTGCCGTTATCCCAAAAACGGACGTGCAGAAGGAATCAGCAGAAACCGCTCTTTTAGAAAAGCCTGAAAAAAAGGCAGAGGATAAAAAAGAAAAGCAAGAAAATGTATCAGCGCCGAAAAAAACGGCGGAAAAAACCGATACAGTAAAAACCGATACACCTTCAGAAAAAAAGGAAAAAACTACAGACACCGAATACGCGGAGACAAAACAGCAGTCTCCGCCGGCTGTCCGTGAAGCAACGGCTGAAACAAACAAGCAGAATGAACCTGAGACCCGAAAAGAGCAGCAGGTCGTAAAACATACAGTGCAGCAAAAAGAAACGCTTTACCGCATTTCTATGAAATATTACAAAAGCAGAGCGGGTGAGGAAAAAATCCGCAGCTATAACCGTTTAAACGGAAATGAAGTTTATGCCGGTCAGGTTCTGAGCATTCCTTTATCCGATTAAATGCATGTTTTCGCCGCGTCGTTCATATAGTGTACCAATGAAAATGGACAAGGTGTGAAGCGCATGGATTCATTATGGAAGCAATTAGACCGATTTGTTGACGGGCCGACGAAACAAATGCTTCAGGCGCTGGTCAAAAGAAAATTGAAATACGAAAATTATGCCAGACAATGCCGAAGATGGCAGTGGACTTCCCTCGTTTGTTTTTCCCTGATGTGCGTATTGCTCATCTTTAAAAGCTTCAATGCGCCGCAAGCTTCTCCGCAGCTGATTCTGCAAGAGATATTAAGCCATACAGTTTATTTATGCTGGATCATGGTTTCCGCTTTCGCGTACTGCACTTCTTACTATTTTAAAAAAAAGGAAGAAAAAGCTGAGGGAGAATATCATAAGCTGAGATGTGAAATTATCCAAAAAAGCACGGATTTGTGGCCGCAGCCGGAGAAATGGAGAGCGAGAGAATCTGTTTTTCACCTGATGAAACATCGGTATGATATAAATCTTTATTTTGAAAGCAAATAAGATGAGGCGTTTTCCGGAAAGGATAGAAACGTCTTTTTTTGTTTGTCCGTCTAATCAGAGACATTTACAGAATGGAGAGTGCTTTTATGAAGCTTGCAGCGGGTATTCTTGGCTCACTGGCAGGAGCGGCTGCTGTCATGGCCGCCGTCATGTACAAAACAGCAAAAGGCTGTCATCTGAAAACACATACCTTTACCCTTCGGAAGATGAAAGGGATGGAGCCGCTCACAATTTTTTTTATTTCTGACGTGCACAGACGTTTAATTGACGAAAGCCTTTTAAATGAAGCATCCGCTCATAAGCCTGATGTGGTATTGCTCGGCGGTGATTTAGCTGAGGGCGGAGTCCCTTACGCGAGAATTGAAGAAAACATCAAGCGGCTTACAAGACTCGCACCCGTGTTCTATGTATGGGGGAATAACGATTACGAAGTCAGCCAGCAGAAGCTGCTCTCTATTTTCAACACATACAAGGTCATTCCGTTGAGAAACGAATCTGTTTTGTTTACCTATAAAGGAGAGACAGTTACAATCATCGGTGTCGATGACATCAGAATGATGATGGACGATTACGGGTCTGCGATCAGAAATATTGACGAAAACCGGGTGAATGTACTGCTTTGTCATAATCCAGACATCCGCGAGCAAATGAGCGAATCAGACGGAATTGACGCCGTTTTCAGCGGCCATACGCACGGAGGCCAGATCCGGCTCGGACAATTCGGACCGTATGAATTAGGCAAAACAGGCACTGTAAAGCAGGCGCATTATTTGATCAGCAATGGCTACGGCACCACAAAAGTTCCGCTGAGATTCGGAGCGAAACCTGAGACACACATCGTCCGGCTGTGCGGCCCCGATGCGTCTTTTTCTTAAAACGGGGGGCCGGGCGGATAAAAAACGGCATTGTGCTTGTCTTCCCGCTGTACACGGTGTAAACTGATAACAAATTAAGAACCTATGACTCATTTATTCATATACTGTGTTATATGATTTGTGTGCAAGAAGAGGCAGGAGGGAACATTATGCGGCTTGAGCGTCTGAATTATAATAAGATTAAAATCTTTTTGACCCTCGACGATCTCACGGATCGGGGACTGACAAAAGAAGACCTCTGGAAGGACTCTTTTAAAGTCCACCAGTTATTTAAAGATATGATGAATGAAGCAAATACAGAGCTCGGCTTTGAAGCGAATGGTCCGATCGCGGTTGAAGTGTATTCTCTTCAGGCACAAGGCATGGTTGTGATTGTGACGAAAAATCATGACGCGGAGGCAGAAGACGACGAATACGATGATGATTATATCGAGATGCAGGTCAAACTTGACGAAAGCGCAGATATTATTTATCAATTTCATTCCTTTGAAGATATTATTCAGCTTGCCGGCAGCCTGCATCGCATCGGTATTACCGGCGGCACCGTCTATCACTATGAGGACCAGTATTATGTAAGCCTTGAAGACCTCGGCTCCCAATCTGCCGAAGGCGTCGTCGCGGTTTTAGCCGAATACGGGCATCCGGCGACCCTGACGATTTACAGGCTTCACGAATACGGAAAACTGATTATGGACGGAAATGCAGTGGAGACCATCCAAGCTCATTTTTCGTAAAAACGTATATGTAACGGCTGCTGTTTCCAGCGGCCGTTTTTTTTAAGCGAAATATTGGAAAAATCATTGTCTTTCTTCTATGCACAGCCAATATGAAGGTGTATACTATTCACTGAAAGGGAGCATGAGAGAAACATAAGATTTTAGGAGGTTAACTCAAATGGCAGCCGATCGATTCACCGGTCATAATGATGAAGACAAACATGATGTATTAAAATCAACCCAAACCGTAATACATAAAGCGCTGGAAAAATTGGGGTATCCAGAGGAAGTGTATGAACTGCTGAAAGAGCCGCTCAGATTGTTAACGGTTAAAATTCCGGTTCGGATGGATGACGGATCTGTAAAAATATTTACAGGCTATCGTGCACAGCACAATGACTCCGTCGGTCCGACAAAAGGCGGTATTCGT
The DNA here is from genome assembly GCF_018613535.1 of Bacillus sp. ISL-51. Lineage (GTDB taxonomy): Bacteria > Bacillota > Bacilli > Bacillales > Bacillaceae > Bacillus. The sequence goes on along the minus strand of NZ_JAGGQB010000012.1, from coordinate 232,095 downwards.
TTTCACCCGAATGTAACGGAAAAAGAGGTGAAAGCACTTTCCATTTGGATGAGTTTAAAATGCGGAATTATTGATCTTCCTTATGGCGGTGGTAAAGGCGGAATTGTTTGTGATCCGAGAAATATGTCATTCAGAGAGCTTGAAAGGCTGAGCAGAGGGTATGTCAGAGCAATCAGCCAGATTGTCGGACCGACAAAAGATGTTCCGGCACCTGATGTATTTACAAACTCGCAGATTATGGCTTGGATGATGGATGAATATTCAAGAATTGATGAATTTAACTCACCCGGCTTTATTACGGGAAAACCGCTTGTCCTTGGGGGTTCCCACGGCAGGGAATCAGCTACGGCAAAAGGCGTAACGATTTGTATAAAAGAAGCGGCCAAGAAAAAAGGTCTTGATATTCAAGACGCGCGCGTCGTCGTTCAAGGTTTCGGGAACGCGGGCAGCTATTTGGCTAAATTTATGCATGACGCCGGTGCGAAAGTTGTCGGAATTTCTGATGCGTACGGAGGTCTTTACGATCCGGACGGTCTTGATATTGATTATCTGCTTGACCGCAGGGACAGCTTCGGGACAGTGACGAAGCTTTTCAATGACACCATTACGAACCAAGAGCTGCTTGAACTGGACTGTGATATCCTTGTCCCGGCGGCGATTGAAAACCAAATTACTGAAGAAAACGCTGACCGCATTAAAGCGAAAATTGTTGTGGAGGCGGCAAACGGACCGACGACGCTGGAAGGAACAAAAATCCTTACAGACAAAGGGACGCTGCTTGTTCCGGATGTTTTGGCAAGCGCCGGCGGCGTAACAGTTTCTTATTTCGAATGGGTGCAAAATAACCAAGGCTTCTACTGGAGTGAAGAAGAAGTAGAAGAAAAATTGGTAAACATGATGGTTAAATCATTTAATAATATTTATGAAATGGCGCAGAACCGCCGAATCGACATGAGGCTCGCGGCTTACATGGTCGGCGTGCGGAAAATGGCCGAGGCTTCACGTTTCAGAGGCTGGATATAAACCAATTGTTTGCATAAACATAAAAAATCTCCTATGATTGTATAGGAGATTTTTTATATGAGTGGAAACAATTGATGGAAATGCCAATCGCAGGAGTTGAAGGACATGACAGAAGAAAAAGCAATTATAATAGGCGGAGGTCCTTGCGGATTATCAGCGGCTATACATCTGAAGCAAATTGGCATAAATGCCCTTGTCATCGAAAAAGGAAATGTCGTAAACAGCATTTATAACTATCCGACACACCAAACCTTTTTCAGTTCAAGCGAAAAACTGGAAATCGGTGACGTGGCCTTTATTACTGAAAACAGAAAACCGGTCAGAATTCAGGCTCTCTCGTACTACAGAGAGGTTGCCAGAAGAAAAGAGCTGCGGGTAAACGCATTCGAAAAAGTTGAGCGCGTCACAAAACAGGAAGACGGCCGCTTTCTCGTAGAAACGTCAAAAGACCGTTATCTCACCCCATTTTGTATTATTGCGACAGGATATTATGATCATCCGAATTATATGAACATTCCGGGTGAAGAGCTCCCTAAGGTTTTTCATTACTTTAAAGAAGGCCACCCGTATTTTGATAAAGACGTTGCCGTGATCGGCGGAAAAAATTCAAGTGTGGATGCCGCTTTGGAGCTGGTGAAGTCCGGCGCGCGCGTGACGGTGCTTTACAGAGGAAACGAGTATTCCCCAAGCATCAAGCCGTGGATCTTACCCGAATTTGAAGCCCTTGTCAGAAACGGCACAATCCGTATGGAGTTCGGCGCCTGTCTGGAAGAAGTAACGGAAGATGAAATCATTTTCCGATCCGGCCGAAATGAAACGGTCCGGCTGAAAAATGATTTCGTATTTGCCATGACGGGTTATCATCCCGATCACGGTTTTCTTAAAAAGATCGGCGTACGGATAGACGAGGAGTCAGGCCGTCCGTTTTTCCGCGAAGAGACGATGGAAACAAATGTCGACGGTGTTTTTATTGCCGGAGTCATTGCGGCGGGAAATAACGCCAATGAAATTTTTATTGAAAACGGACGTTTTCACGGCGGCTTGATCGCGGCGGAAATTTCAAAAAGACTCGGTATCCAGAGCATATGATCATTCATATGCTCTTTTTTTAGAAAATGGAAGATGTAAAATAGAGCGCAACATGGTACGATAGATTTAGGAATTTAAAGGAAAGAGGTTGCCTGATGTTTGCAATCATCTCTGCAGGAATTGCTCCCGGCATTGCGCTGTTAAGCTATTTTTATCTAAAAGATCAGTATGACAATGAACCCGTACATATGGTGCTGAGGTCTTTTTTTCTTGGAGTCGTTCTTGTTTTTCCGACCATGTTTATCCAATATGTCCTCGAAAAAGAACATATAGGGGAAGGGAGCTTTTTTGTTTCGTTTTTGTCTTCAGGTTTCTTGGAAGAATCGGTTAAATGGTTTATTCTGATGGTCAGTGTGTATCCGCACGCCCATTTTGATGAGCATTACGACGGTATCGTTTACGGAGCCAGTGTGTCTCTGGGCTTTGCCACCCTTGAAAATATTCTTTATTTATTCGGCCATGGAGTTGAGCATGCTTTCATCAGGGCGCTGTTGCCGGTCTCCTGTCATGCGCTTATCGGAGTCATTATGGGCTTTTATCTTGGAAAAGCGCGTTTTTCGCAAAAAAAAGCCCGTGCCAAGTGGCTGCTGATCTCGCTGTTTGTGCCTTCATGCCTGCACGGGTCTTACGATTTTATTCTGACCGCCCTGCGTCATTGGGGGTATTATATGATTCCGTTTATGCTGTTTTTATGGTGGTTCGGTTTACGGAAGGCAAAAAAAGCCCGTTCCGTTAATATGATCCAAGTATAAAGAAACCGCGCAATGCCGTGCGGTTTCTTTTTTATGTTCCGGTAAGGGATAAGAAGGAAACGGTGTATAAAAATAACCGCGTGACAGACAATACGGTTACACTTTAAATTTTGCTGTAGGAGGCTTGAAAAGATGAAGTCCAAAGGAGCGTTTATGGCATGTCTCATTCTTTATTCCTTTGTTATCACCGCTTTCTTCAATCATGAAACGGCCTATGCGTTTTCAAATCAAGTGATTCAAAGAGGAGCGACGGGGGATGATGTTATAGAATTACAGGCTCGTCTTCAATATAACGGATTTTACAGCGGGAAAATCGACGGGGTTTACGGCTGGAGCACATATTGGGCCGTGCGGAACTTCCAGGAGAAATTCGGAATGAAGCCGGTTGACGGCCTGGTCGGAGCAAAAACAAAACAGACCTTGATCTCGAAATCAAAGTATTATCGTGAATATGTCATGGAGCAGATTCAGAAAGGAAATACGTTCACACATTACGGCGGCATTCCGTTAAAAAATCAAACAAAACCGTCAGCAGCCGCCCAACAGCCGGCTGGAAAAAAACAGCCTGCTCCAAAACCGCAAAACAAAACAGGCGGCCAAACACAGGCGTCTAAAAAACAGAATACGACTGCAGCCAATATGCCCGGCGGTTTTTCAAACAATGAAGTTAATCTGCTGGCGCAAGCCGTGTACGGAGAAGCGCGTGGTGAGCCTTTTGAAGGGCAGGTCGCCATTGCCGCGGTCATCTTAAACCGGATCAAAAGCCCGTTATTTCCGAATACGGTGGCAGGCGTTATTTTTGAACCGCTTGCTTTTACAGCCGTTGCTGACGGACAAATTTATCTGCAGCCGAATGAAAGAGCGAAAGAAGCGGTGCTTGACGCAATTAATGGCTGGGACCCTTCCGAAAACGCGTTATACTATTTCAATCCTGACACGGCGACCAGCGCATGGATATGGGGCCGCCCGCAGATTAAGAGAATCGGTAAGCACATTTTCTGTGAGTAAAAGAACGCATAAAAAGAGGTGTTAAATATGATCAGAGGAATCATCATCGCTGTTCTCGGAGTCGCCATTGCCGCAACCGGCTATTGGGGATATAAAGAGCATCAGGAAAAGGATGCCGTCCTTTTGCATGCTGAAAACAATTATCAGAGGGCTTTTCATGAATTAACGTATCATGTTGACCAGCTTCACGATAAAATCGGGACGACGCTGGCCATGAACAGCAAAAAATCTCTGTCACCGGCGCTGATTGATGTGTGGCGGATTTCATCAGCGGCCCATAACAATGTGAGCCAGCTCCCGCTTACTCTAATGCCTTTTAATAAGACGGAGGAGTTTTTATCCAATATAGGAGATTTCAGCTATAAAACATCAGTCAGAGATTTAGACCAAAAGCCGCTCGATAAAAAAGAGTATACGGCATTAAACAGCCTTTATAAACGGGCGGAGAACATTCAAAACGAACTGCGCAGCGTTCAGCACCTCGTGATGAGCAAAAATCTGCGGTGGATGGATGTTGAAATGGCGCTCGCATCTGACAGAAAACAGAGTGACAATACTATTATCAACAGCTTTAAAACAGTCGAGAAAAATGTAAGCGCCTATTCGGAAGGCAATTTCGGCCCTGCATTTACAAGCGCAAAAACAGCGCAAAAGGGTTTTAACCATCTGCAGGGAAAACAAATTACCGAAAAAGAAGCGATAAAGATCGCGGAACGGTTTGCGCCTGATCATAATTATTCCATTAAAGTGGTCAAAAGCGGCAGAAAAACGAACCGGGATGTATACAGCATCCGTATGAACGACGCGGATCATACATCTAAGATCTATATGGATATTACGCAAAAAGGCGGCCATCCGGTTTATTTAATTCAAAACCGGGCCGTGAAAAAGCAAAAGATCAGCCTCAATGAAGCATCAAATCGGGCAATCGCATTTTTAAAGAAAAACGGCTATGAAACGAAAGCCATCGAAATTGACGAAAGCGCGCAATATAATAATATCGGTGTTTTCACTTTTATTCCTGTTGAGAAAAATGTCCGTATCTATCCGGAATCGATCCGTATGAAGGTTGCGCTGGATGACGGTGAAGTCGTCGGCTTTTCCGCAAGGGATTATTTAGCGGCGCACCGCACGAGAACCATTCCGTCTCCGGCTTTATCGGCGGATGAAGCGAAAGCGAAGCTGAATAAGAATGTCGAGGTAAGAGAAACGCGCCTCGCATTAATAACAAATGAACTCGGCCAGGAAGTACTGTGCTACGAAATCCTCGGCACCATAGGGAATGACACGTATCAAATGTTTATCAATGCGGACGACGGGAAAGAAGAGAAAATAGAAAAGCTGAAAAGTGCAGAACCTGTATACAAAGACCTATAAAAATAAAGGAGGAAAGGGCTAAAAGTCTTTTCCTTTTTTTCATTACATGCTTTAATAAAAGCATAAAGCTAATGAAAGAGTGAAGGTCATGATAGCTGTCGGAGATTATATATGGATTGAATACATAGAAAATAATGAGTGGAAAAAAGTAAAAAGCAAGGCGGTCAGCGTGGATAACGGCGAGCTGCTGATTTCGTACCCTGTCGATCCCGAGTCTGGACGGACGGTCTTTTTGCACAGTGGGTTAGAGATTACAGTTGAATTTACAGGCAGCGGCGGAGTGCCTTACCAATTTAAAAGTACGGTAAAAGGAAAGAGAAAAGATCCCATTCCGATGATTGGGCTGGACATCCCTCCCAAGGAGGACATGAAACGAATTCAACGGCGCCATTATGTGCGGGCAGACGCTGTATTGGATGTGTCCGTTCGCAGCGAATCAGGAAAAGCCGCGTTTCAAACGGTTTCCTCTAATATCAGTGCAGGGGGAATGGCGCTTGTGCTGCCTGACCATGTTTCTGCAGAGCCCGGTGAAAAGCTGAATGTCTCCTTCTCTCTTCCTCATCCGGAAAAGGCGGCCGATATTACGGCAGAAGCCGTCATTCAGCGGGTTTTCTATGATTCAAAAACTGATAAACAGAAAATAACGCTCGAATACACAGAGATTAACCCCGGCTCACAGCAGCTGCTGATCCAATACTGTATGCGCATGCAGCTTCAAAACAGAAGAAACAGGCTGTCCGAATAAACAGCGGCGCACTTTTCCATACTAATCATAATGGAGGTGCGCGTGTATGAAAACGTTTGAACGGCTGCTTGTAAAATTAGTATGCATCCAGCTCTTAATTCTGGCCGCAGTACAATTTCTGCTTCATTATCAGCCTATCGAACCCTATATTTCAAAAGCGGTGAAATATGAAGGAGTAGATAAAATGGAGAAAAAAGAGTGGATTGAAACGGTAAAACGGTAAAAATCATCTCGATTTTTTTCGCCCTTTTTATGCAGTTCGTGATACAATCCATAGAGGAGAAAAGAGCAAGGAGAGAGATTATGGACAAGAAATTATCGATTGCAATTGACGGCCCGGCAGCTGCCGGAAAAAGCACCGTTGCTAAAATAGTGGCTGAAAAAAAATCATATGTGTACATTGATACAGGCGCGATGTATCGTGCAATTACATATACGGCATTAAAACAAAATACAGATTTAACTGATGAAGCGGCGCTTACAGAGCTGCTGAAGCAGACGGAGATAGAGCTTGTTTCTGCTCCGGAAGGGCAAATCGTTTTAGTAAACGGAGAAAATGTGACAGAAGAGATCAGAAAAGATGAAGTCAGCAACCAAGTATCCATTGCCGCCAAGCATAAAGGCGTCAGAGAAGAATTGGTCAAAAGACAGCAGCTGCTTGGAGAAAAGGGCGGCGTTGTCATGGACGGCCGGGATATCGGGACACACGTGCTGCCTGATGCGGAAGTGAAAATTTTCCTCTTAGCCTCTGTAGAAGAAAGAGCGAAGCGCCGTTATGAAGAAAATGTGAAAAAAGGCTATGACGTTCATTACGAGACGCTGATAGAAGAAATTGCAAGACGCGACAAGCTTGACTCAGAACGGGAAGTCTCGCCGCTGCGCAAAGCGGATGACGCGATTGAAATCGACACGACGTCTCTCAGCATTGCTGAAGTTGCAGGCAGAATTCTTGAAATCGTCGAAGAGAAATCACGTTAACCTTGCTGCCGTTCATTTTAAATTTTTTTCCGCAGACAAGATGTTATTGCTTGACAAACCAGTCCTTTTATTAGAAGTTAATACTAATAAAACTTTTTATTGAACATTCAAATTCTTTTTGAATGATTCTTTAATACATATTCGGCCAAAAGCGGACAGTCACATGTTCAGCTTTCAAACCGTTTTAATTAAGCTGTGTAGGTTTGGACCAAGGAGGTTATTCAAATGACAGAGGAAATGAATCAAATTGATGTTCAAGTGCCAGAGGTTGGAGATGTAGTAAAAGGGATTGTGACAAAGGTTGAGGACAAACATGTAGATGTTGAGATTATCAATGTCAAACAGTCCGGCATCATTCCAATCAGTGAATTATCAAGTCTTCATGTAGAGAAAGCATCGGATGTCGTGAAAACAGACGACGAGCTTGACCTGAAAGTAACAAAAGTGGAAGACGATGCTTTGATTTTATCTAAACGTGCCGTTGATGCTGACCGCGCTTGGGAAGACCTTGAGAAAAAATTCGAAACAAAAGAAGTGTTTGAAGCTGAAGTGAAAGATGTGGTGAAAGGCGGTCTCGTCGTTGATATCGGCGTTCGCGGCTTTATTCCCGCATCACTTGTCGAAGCTCATTTCGTCGAGGATTTCACTGACTATAAAGGGAGAACCCTCTCTCTTATCGTCGTTGAACTTGACCGCGAGAAAAACCGGGTGATTCTGTCACACCGGGCTGTAGTGGAAGAAGAACAAGCAAACAAAAAACAAGATTTTCTTCAAACGCTTGAGGTTGGAAGCGTGCTTGACGGCAAAGTGCAGCGCCTGACTGATTTCGGCGCATTTGTTGATATCGGCGGAATCGACGGCCTTGTTCACATTTCCCAGCTGTCCCACTCACATGTTGAAAAACCGTCTGACGTGGTGGAAGAAGGCCAGGAAGTAAAAGTGAAAGTACTGTCTGTAGACCGCGATAATGAGCGTATTTCTTTATCTATTAAAGAAACGCTGCCGGGACCGTGGAGCCAAGTCGGCGAAAAGGTAAAACAGGGAGATGTGCTTGACGGCAAAGTGCAGCGCCTCGTCAGCTTCGGTGCGTTTGTTGAAATTCTTCCGGGCGTTGAAGGCCTTGTTCACATTTCGCAAATTTCCAATAAACATATCGGAACGCCGCATGAAGTGCTTGAAGAAGGACAAACTGTAAAAGTGAAGGTGCTTGATGTCAACGAAAGCGAAGAACGCATTTCCTTGAGCATGCGTGAGCTTGAAGAAGCGCCAAAAGCTGATCATGAGGACTTCCGCCAATACCAGGCGAAGGAAGAGCCGAGCACAGGCTTCCAGCTTGGCGATTTAATCGGAGACAAGCTTAATAAATTAAAATAAATTGGTGATAAAACGTGACACGAGCAGAACGAAAAAGAGAACATATAAATCATGCGCTGTCGACCGGCCAAGACCGTGGAACAGGGCTTGATGATATTACGTTTGTTCATGTCAGCCTGCCAAACCTTGCATTGGAAAAAGTGGATATTTCAACGAAAATCGGCGGACTTACCAGCAGTTCGCCGATTTTTATCAATGCTATGACAGGCGGCGGCGGACAGCTTACATATGAGATTAACCGATCACTGGCAAGAGCCGCCCGCAAAGCAGACATTCCGCTCGCAGTCGGATCGCAGATGTCTGCTTTGAAAGACCCGTCCGAGCGGTTTTCTTATGAAATCGTAAGAAAAGAAAACCCGGACGGCTTAATCTTTGCGAATTTAGGCAGCGAAGCAGACGCTGAACAGGCAAAAAGAGCAGTTGACATGATTGAAGCGGATGCGTTGCAGATTCATTTGAATGTCATACAGGAGATCGTCATGCCTGAGGGAGACAGAAGCTTTACGGGCGCTCTGGACCGCATTGAGCGCATTGCAGGTGAAGCGGGTGTTCCTGTATTCGTAAAAGAAGTCGGATTCGGCATGAGCAAAGAGTCGGCGCAGCAGTTGTTTGACATCGGAGTGTCAGCCGTGGATGCCGGCGGTTACGGCGGAACGAATTTCTCCAGGATTGAAAATCTGCGCCGAGAGAAGGAGCTTCAATTTTTTAATACATGGGGGATTTCGACTGCCGCAAGTTTAGCGGAAATCCGTTCGGTTTGCAGGGATCATCCGATTATCGCATCCGGAGGGCTGCAAAGCGCGCTTGATGTTGCGAAATCGATTGCTCTCGGTGCTTCTTTTTCCGGAATGGCGGGCAATTTCTTAAAAGCTTTGACCTCAAACGGGGAAGAAGGCCTGTTTAACGAGATCACGGCGTTATTGCAAGAGCTGAAAATGATTATGACTGCCCTCGGCTGTCAGTCTGTTGCTGAATTGCAGCGGGCGCCGCTGGTCATAAAAGGTGACACCCACCATTGGCTTTCAGAAAGAGGAATTGATACGTCCCATTTCAGCAGACGTTAAAAGGCATGCAGTCCGCATGCCTTTTTGTATGCTTATGATTTTCTTTTTCTGAACTCCCCGTTTTGCTCGAGGCTTGTCGCCCCCTTATGATGTATAGACTGGTCGCGGTCTGATTCTACTCTGCGTGAGGCTTTCAGTTTTTTTTCCTGTCTGTCCTTTCCCATCGTCATTGCTCCTTTCAGTTATCATATGGTTTAAAAAATGCGTTCCCGCTCCATACTGATCAGAGGAGGAGCGATTATGGAACTGTTTTATTATTACTGGTCTATGTGGTTTTTATGGATACTTGCGACTTTTATTTTTGCCAAAACGAAAAGCCGTTTTCACGTATCAGTCTTTATTTTGACTAATATAATGGCAAGCATACATCATATTACTGTTTATTTTACGCTGAACGCGGCGTATGTGATTTTTTTTGCAGCGGCATTTGTCTATGCGGGGAGCTTAGGCATGCATAAACAGCTCCGTTATATGGTCATACATTTGACGGCGGCGGCAGCTTACGGATTTATTTTTCTTTTTGCATTATATGATCCGGTTTGGTTTATCATAAAACCTGAATGGGCGGCGGTCATATTGCTGACCGTCATTACGGTTTCCGTTGAGGGGCGGTTTCCTGAGCGGCTCTGTCTGTTTGTTCTCGGCATGTGCCAAGGGGAGCTTCTATATTCATCGGTCATTCATAAGATTGCAGGCACCGTAACCGTCGGAGACTATCAATGGCTCTCCGGGTGCTCCGCGGGAGCGATTTTACTCGTCGGCCTGACCACATATGAACAGCTTGCGGCACGTGTCGGCGCAAAAAGCAAAAAGACGGGAAAAGGAGCTACAAAAATGTCATGAAAACAAGCCGGGACTGTTACATGATTGCGAAACATTTTGAAGAATACATTGTGATCTCAGTGAAAACTGATATAATAAATGAGTTAAGCCCTTCTGTTTGAAGGGTTCTTTTCATAGCGAAGATGATTTTAATAACCGGTTGAACAATTTTTATGAAAATGTAAGCGGCTGGATTGAAAGGAAGGGTACTATGGGTAAACCTGTCGTAGCCATTGTCGGAAGACCGAATGTGGGAAAATCCACAATCTTTAACCGGATTGCGGGTGAAAGAATTTCAATAGTAGAAGATACCCCCGGAGTGACGAGGGACCGGATATACAGCTCGGCGGAATGGCTGAATTATGATTTTAACCTGATCGATACAGGCGGAATCGACATCGGAGACGAACCGTTTCTGACACAAATCCGCCAGCAGGCTGAAATCGCCATGGACGAGGCTGATGTGATTATCTTCATGGTGAACGGCCGTGAAGGTGTGACTGCGGCGGATGAAGAAGTGGCGAAAATACTTTACCGGACGAAAAAGCCGGTCGTATTAGCCGTTAATAAACTAGATAATACCGAAATGAGATCAAACATTTATGATTTTTACGCGCTCGGCTTTGGCGAGCCTTATCCGATTTCCGGTACACACGGCTTGGGTTTAGGCGACTTGCTTGACGCGGCTGCCGAGCATTTTAAAAACATTCCGGAAACGAAATACAGTGATGATGTCGTGCAATTCTGCCTGATCGGCCGCCCGAATGTCGGCAAATCTTCCCTTGTGAACGCGATGCTCGGCGAAGAGCGTGTCATCGTCAGTAACGTCGCGGGAACAACGAGAGACGCTGTGGATACGGCGTTCACATATAACCAGCAGGATTTTGTGATCGTTGATACAGCAGGAATGAGAAAAAAGGGTAAAGTATACGAAACGACTGAAAAATACAGCGTGCTTCGGGCGTTAAAAGCGATTGACCGCTCAGATGTTGTCGGTGTGGTGCTGAACGCTGAAGAAGGCATTCTTGAGCAGGACAAACGGATCGCCGGCTATGCCCATGAAGCGGGAAAAGCCGTCGTGATTGTCGTTAACAAATGGGATGCCGTTGAAAAAGATGAACGCACGATGAAAGAATTCGAGCAGAATATACGGGAGCATTTTCAATTTCTCGATTATGCGCCGGTCTTGTTTATGTCGGCGTTGACGACAAAACGGATTCATACACTGATGCCTGCGATTATTAAAGCAAGTGAAAACCACTCGCTTCGCGTGCAGACAAACGTGTTAAACGACGTGATTATGGATGCGGTCGCCATGAACCCGACTCCGACACATAACGGCTCGCGCCTGAAAATTTATTATGCGACTCAGGTTGCTGTAAAGCCGCCGAGCTTCGTTGTTTTTGTCAATGATCCGGAACTGATGCATTTTTCTTATGAACGCTTTTTAGAAAACCGAATCAGAGATGCGTTCGGTTTTGAAGGGACGCCAATCAAAATATTTGCAAGAGCGAGAAAATAAAAAGGTGTGATACAGAGATGAAAAAAGTGGCAATGCTTGGAGCGGGAAGCTGGGGCACTGCACTTTCTTTAGTGCTGGCTGATAACGGACATCAAGTCATGATGTGGGGACACCGTGCCGAACTGATCAATCAAATCAATGAACTGCATGAAAACAAAGATTATCTCCCTGGTGTGGAGCTTTCTAGTTCCGTGATCGGCACCGCTGATTTAAGCGAGGCCTTAACAGGTGCTGAGTACATTATTGTCGCAGTGCCGACAAAAGCCATTCGTGAAGTGCTGAAGCAGGCTTTGCCTTACCTTTCTAAAAACTCGATTTTTGTTCATGTCAGTAAGGGAATCGAGCCGGACACGCTTCTCCGCATTTCGGAATTAATGGAAGAGGAGCTGCCTGAGGAATACAGAAAAGACATCGTTGTGCTTTCCGGGCCGAGCCATGCTGAAGAAGTCGGATTAAGACACCCGACGACCGTCACGTCATCCTCTAAAAATATTGAGGCTGCAGAAGCTGTTCAGGATTTGTTTATGAACCAGCATTTCCGCGTTTATACGAACCCGGATATGATCGGTGTTGAAATAGGGGGAGCCTTAAAAAATATCATTGCTCTGGCCGCCGGAATTACAGACGGATTGGGCTACGGAGATAATGCGAAAGCGGCGTTAATCACACGCGGGCTTGCTGAAATCGCAAGGCTTGGGACAAAAATGGGAGGCAATCCTCTTACTTTTTCCGGGCTGACCGGCGTAGGCGATTTAATTGTGACGTGTACAAGCGTTCATTCCCGGAACTGGCGCGCCGGCAACCTGCTTGGCAAAGGGTACAAGCTTGAAGAAGTCCTCGACAAGATGGGAATGGTTGTTGAAGGAGTGCGGACAACAAAAGCGGCATATCAGCTTTCACAAAAATACCAAGTGAAAATGCCGATTACAGAAGCGCTTCACCAAGTGTTATTTAATGGGCAAAAGGTAGAAACGGCCGTCGAATCCTTGATGGCCAGAGTAAAAACCCATGAGATGGAGGACTTGGTCAACACATTTGAAAACCAAGCAAAGTGACAATAAAACGCCGCCTGCATATTCTGAAGTGATGAAAGTCCAAATCGCGGAACTCTCCGGCTGAAATCGCTTAAAACATTTGCTGATTTAGGCAGAAGAGGATGCATACGTACGCGCACCCGCATACTATAGCATCGAAGTCCAAGAGAGTGTATCTTAGACGTGCAGGTAAATATAGTCAACTTGACTGAAGCAAAGTCCCCCTCTTTGCTTCAGTTTTTTTTGTTTTTTTTCAATAGATGGAAAACCTGTTGATCTTTTCAACATTTGTATATTAAAATAAAATATAACGCTTACAAAAGAATGATCGGGGGGCATGAACGTGAGTGTGGCATTGATGAAAATGTGGTTTGCGCTTGGAGCTATGGGATTAATGTTTGTCGCGGTTGCGTCTATTTATGTAAGCCGGTATAAATGCAAAAACAAGATTATAAAAGCCGCAGTTTCTTCGCTCGCTTATGCCTGTATGCTCATATCAGGCTTGATCGTGTTAATGGTCGTGTTCAGCGGGCCTGTCAGTGAATAAAGCAGGAAAGGGGGAGCGGGATGCATAAATTGAAAATTGCCGTGATAACGGCCGCTGTGCTTCTTCTGTCAGGCTGTTTATACCCGGAAGCGAAAAAAACTGAAAATCAAGTGTCTTACAAACATCAGCTTGAGCAGGTTCAAGCGGCCGTTAATGAATTTAAAAAGGCAAACGGCGGCCTGCTGCCCATTCAGACAAAAGATATGAAAACACCGATCTATCAAAAGTATCCGATAGATTTTAAGCGGCTGGCGCCGAGATACATGGAAGAGCCGCCTGCTTCGGCCTATGAAAGCGGAGGAACGTATCAATACGTGCTCGTTGACGTGGAAAACAAGCCGACTGTCAAGCTTATTGACCTGCAAATGGCGGAAAAAATCCGTGATATGAAGCTCCGTGTCAAAATGTATCAGGAAAAACATACATACCCTCCCTATCAGGACGTCGTCTCAAAGAGCTTGTTCACATTGGATAAAACAAAGCTCGGCATCAAAGAGTCTCCTTCAGTCAGAAGCCCGGTATCCGGCGTTTCGCTGCCGCTTTTAATCGGTGCGGACGGGGAGATCTATGCAGACTATCGCGTCGATCTGGCCCGCTGTCTGAAAGAGAACAAAAAAACAGTAAAACCAGGTACGGAAATTCAGGATATCTTATGGAAGGACACCCCATTTGTCCCGGCTTTTTCGGTCAAATACACAGTGAATGAAAAACAGGAACCCGTTTTTTTAGAAAGTAAAACGAAACAGGAATGAACCTTTCTCCCGCGCATACAAATAGGGAGAAAGGTTTTTTCTGATTGTAATAGAAAGACTGCCTGAAAATTTTCTAAAGATGTCATATTGAAATAGGACAACGTCATACACATATAGTGTCCTGTATTTGATTGAAGAATGGTGAAATAAAAACGATAAGGATAGGAAGTCCGGGAGGGGATCACTTGGAAAAGGTCGATATTTTCAAGGATATCGCTGAACGAACAGGAGGCGATATATACTTAGGTGTCGTTGGCGCTGTCCGTACAGGGAAATCTACATTCATTAAAAAATTTATGGAGCTTGTGGTGCTCCCGAATATCAGCAATGAAGCGGACCGCGCGCGGGCGCAGGATGAGCTTCCGCAAAGCGCCGCAGGAAAAACGATTATGACGACGGAACCTAAATTTGTTCCGAATCAGGCAATGTCCGTTCATGTAGCGGACGGACTCGATGTCAACATCCGCCTGGTGGACTGTGTGGGATACACTGTTCCGGGAGCAAAGGGATATGAAGATGAAAACGGCCCGCGAATGATTAATACACCTTGGTATGAAGAGCCGATTCCATTTCATGAAGCAGCGGAAATCGGAACGAGAAAAGTCATTCAAGAGCACTCTACAATCGGAGTTGTCATTACGACAGACGGCTCGATCGGCGATATCCCACGGGGTGATTACGTAGAGGCGGAAGAAAGAGTCATTGAAGAGCTGAAGGAAGTCGGCAAACCGTTTATTATGGTGATCAACTCTGTGAAGCCGTACCATCCGGAAACCGAAGCGCTCAGGCAGGAATTAAGCGGAAAATATGATATACCGGTACTCGCTATGAGTGTTGAAAGCATGCGGGAAACAGATGTCTTAAGCGTCCTCAGAGAAGCGCTTTATGAGTTTCCTGTGCTTGAAGTGAACGTCAATCTGCCGAGCTGGGTCATGGTGCTCAAGGAAAACCATTGGCTCAGGGAAAGCTACCAGGAATCAGTGAAAGAAACTGTAAAGGATATCAAACGTCTGCGTGATGTAGACCGGGTTGTCGGCCACTTCAGCGAATTTGAATTTATTGAAAGTGCCGGTTTAGCCGGGATTGAGCTGGGTCAGGGTGTCGCTGAAATCGATTTGTACGCTCCTGATCATTTATATGACCAGATTTTAAAAGAGGTAGTGGGCGTTGAAATTCGCGGAAAAGACCACTTGCTTGAATTGATGCAGGATTTTGCTCATGCGAAAACGGAATATGACCAAGTATCAGACGCTTTGAAAATGGTTAAACAGACCGGGTACGGAATTGCCGCGCCGGCTTTAACGGATATGAGCCTTGATGAACCGGAAATCATCCGCCAAGGGTCAAGATTCGGCGTAAGGCTGAAAGCGGTCGCCCCGTCCATTCATATGATCAAGGTGGATGTGGAGAGTGAATTTGCGCCGATTATCGGCACGGAAAAGCAAAGCGAAGAGCTTGTCCGCTATTTAATGCAGGATTTTGAAGATGATCCGCTTTCTATCTGGAACTCCGATATTTTCGGAAGGTCCTTAAGCTCTATTGTGAGAGAAGGCATTTCCGCAAAACTCTCGCTTATGCCTGAGAATGCCAGATATAAACTGAAAGAAACGCTGGAAAGAATTATAAACGAAGGATCAGGCGGCTTGATCGCCATCATTTTGTAATCAGAAGGACCTCTTCTTGAAACGGGAGGTCTTTTTTTATGTCCTTTAAGATATTGGAAATGAATCAAGGATTAGGAGGAAATAAGTAAAAAAAGGAATATTCGTTCGGTAAAACACGTGAAAACCTTGACGAGCAAGGGATTGGAGCTTTAAAATGCTTGATATGGCTTTTTATATGTGTTAATCTACATACAGAAAATCTTCACTTTGCTGGACAAACATTCCTCAGGGTGTCTATTTTCTTGTTAAAGCCGTTTACTTGTCTGTTCTTCCCTGCTTTGATTTTTTAATCAGACAGGTTTAGAATCAGGCTGAACTGTGAAGAAATGATAATAAACTGCTGAAATGATATTCTTTTGGGAGGAGGTGAAAGGCATGAACAAGACAGAACTAATCAATGCGGTTGCGGAAGCAAGCGAATTGTCTAAAAAAGACGCTACAAAAGCAGTTGATTCTGTTTTTGATACGATTTTAGATGCACTTAAAAACGGTGATAAAATTCAACTGATCGGTTTTGGTAACTTTGAGGTGCGCGAACGTTCTGCACGTAAAGGACGTAACCCTCAAACAGGTGAAGAAATCGAAATTCCAGCAAGCAAGGTACCTGCTTTCAAACCAGGTAAGGCTCTTAAAGACGCTGTTGCCGGAAAATAATTGTGAATATAGATCGTGTATGCATCAGTCATACATACACTTTATTTCTTCACAGAAAAGCCCCTTTTTAAGGGGCTTTTCATATTTAAAAAGCCTCAGTCACCGAGCAGGGCTTTCGTTTTGCTTTTGGCGCGGCAAATGTGCTAGAATCGAAATTAAATGTATTCAATGGTGGAGGACACAGAAGATGAAAGAAGTTAATAAAGAGCAGATTGAACAGGCAGTTCGCCAGATTTTAGAGGCGATTGGAGAAGACCCGAACCGGGAAGGGCTTTTAGACACGCCGAAACGGGTAGCAAAAATGTATGCTGAAGTATTCTCGGGATTGAATGAAGATCCGAAAGAACATTTTCAAACCGTTTTCGGGGAGGATCACGAGGAGCTTGTTCTAGTAAAGGATATCGCGTTTCATTCTATGTGTGAACATCATCTTGTTCCTTTTTACGGAAAAGCGCATATTGCCTACATTCCGCGCGGCGGCAAGGTGACAGGCCTCAGTAAATTGGCCCGCGCAGTAGAAGCTGTCTCAAAACGCCCTCAGCTTCAAGAGCGCATTACCTCAACAATTGCAGAAAGCATTGTAGACACCTTAGATCCGCACGGCGTCATGGTTGTCGTGGAAGCTGAGCATATGTGCATGACGATGAGAGGCGTAAGAAAGCCGGGTGCAAAAACAGTTACATCCGCTGTGAGAGGTATTTTTAAAGATGACGCAGCAGCACGTTCGGAAGTTTTAGAACATATTAAACGTGCGGATTAATAATGATAGAGGGTGCCGATATGAATTCAAAGCATTCAAATGATTTTGTCGTCATTAAAGCGGTCGAGGACGGCGTGAACGTCATCGGTTTAACGAGAGGAACGGATACGAAATTTCACCATTCCGAAAAACTGGACAAAGGTGAAGTGATCATCGCTCAATTTACCGAGCACACATCCGCCATTAAAGTGAGAGGCAACGCCCTTATCCAAACCGCTTACGGAGAAATGAAAAGCGAAAAAAAATAAGCTGGCTGTTTCCCGCTGCTCGCTGCTGCAGAATGCTCGCAAACAGCGGGAGAATACAGCCAATTTCTTTTTTTTATGCTATAATGGTACGTGCGTATAATAATGACGAGTAAATCTCATACATATTAGAATAAATGTGAATTTGGGGACAAGGGTGATATTTTTGCAAGACATCTACGGAACTTTAGCAAATTTGAATACGAAATTAAAACAAAAGCTGTCTCATCCTTATTTAGCGAAACATATTTCTGCGCCTAAAATCGATGAAGATAAACTTCTTCTTTTTCACGCTTTGTTTGAAGAAGCGGACATTAAGAACAACGACAGAGAAAATTATATAGTAACTGCGATGCTTGTCCAAAGCGCCCTTGATACCCACGATGAAGTGACAACAGCCAGAGCGTTAAAGCGAGATGAAAATAAAAATCGGCAGCTGACCGTGCTTGCCGGTGACTATTTCAGCGGACTGTACTATTCGCTTTTATCTGAAATGAAGGATATCTACATGATTCGGACACTCGCAACGGCAATTAAAGAAATCAATGAGCATAAAATCCGTCTGTACGATCGGTCTGTCAATGACATGAACCAATTGATCGAAAGCATGGCGATTGTGGAAGCGGCGCTGTTTCACAGAGTGTCAGACCACTTCAATCTTCCGCGCTGGAAAAGGCTGGCGAGTGATTTTTTTGTATATAAGCGGCTGATGAACGGCAATGCTATATTTCTCGATGTAATCGGCAATATTGTAAAGTCAGGGAAAACAAAGGCTGAAATACTGGAAGAAAGCTTTACAAAAGCAAAGCAAAGCATTGAGACGCTGCTGCCGCTCAATTCACCTATTCAAAATCTATTGCTGAACCGGCTTAAAACAATCAGCCAAGACAAAACTTATCATCAGAAAGTGGAAGAAGGGTAACCATCATGCAGGAGTCAAAAGAACAGCGGGTACACGGCGTATTTGAAAAAATTTACAAAAACTATGACCAAATGAACTCTGTCATCAGTTTTCAGCAGCACAAAAAATGGCGCGATAAAACGATGCAGATTATGAATGTGAAAGAAGGCGCCAAAGCGCTCGATGTCTGCTGCGGAACGGCTGACTGGACGATTGCCCTTGCGAAAGCGGCCGGGGAAAGCGGCGAAGTAAAGGGACTGGATTTCAGTAAAAATATGCTGAGCATCGGCGAAAAAAAAGTAAAAGAGGGCGGTTTCAGCCAAATTGAGCTGCTGCACGGAAACGCGATGGAGCTCCCTTTCGAAGATGATTCATTTGATTTTGTCACCATCGGTTTCGGCTTGCGGAACGTCCCCGATTACCTGACAGTGCTGAAGGAAATGCGGCGCGTGGTCAAACCGGGCGGGCAAGTTGTATGCCTGGAAACATCCCAGCCGGAAATGTTCGGCTTCAGACAGGCTTACTTTATGTACTTTAAGTACATTATGCCTTTTTTCGGAAAGATGTTTGCGAAGAGTTACAAAGAATATTCTTGGCTTCAGGAATCGGCAAGAGAATTTCCCGGTATGAAAGAGCTTGCGCGCCTGTTTGAAGAAGCGGGCCTGACGAATGTTAAATACCATCCGTTTACCGGCGGAGTGGCTGCTACACATATCGGATGGAAATGATGAATAACAGATGTTTGGGTGAATGATATGAAATTTAAAATGGCCTATTCTTTTTTAAATGACGATATTGATGTGATTGAAAGGGAGCTTGAGCAAACGGTTCGGTCGGATTATCCCCTGTTAAGTGAAGCGGGTCTTCATTTGCTGCAGGCGGGGGGCAAACGGATCCGCCCTGTGTTCGTATTGCTTTCCGGCATGTTTGGCGACTATGACATTAATAAAATCAAATATGTGGCAGTGACGCTGGAAATGATTCATATGGCATCGCTTGTTCACGACGACGTCATTGATGATGCCGAACTGCGGAGGGGAAAACCGACCATTAAAGCCAAATGGGACAACCGCATTGCCATGTACACCGGTGATTACATGCTTGCCGGCTCACTAGAAATGATGACGAGATTAGATGAGCCGAAAGCCCATCGGATCCTGTCCAAAACCATCGTAGAAGTATGCCTCGGAGAAATTGAACAAATCAAAGACAAATACAATATGGAACAAAACCTCAGAACCTATTTGCGCCGCATCAAACGAAAAACGGCTCTTCTCATTGCCGTCAGCTGCCAGCTTGGCGCAATTGCCTCAGGAGCCGATGAAAAGATTCATAAAGCATTATATTGGTTCGGTTATTATGTGGGAATGTCCTATCAAATCATTGATGATATTCTTGATTTTACATCAACTGAAGAAGAGCTGGGAAAACCCGTCGGAGGAGATCTTTTGCAGGGGAATGTCACCTTGCCTGTTTTGTACGCGCTGCATCAGCCTGAATTGAAAAATCAGCTGAAGTTAATTAACAGCGAGACAACGCAGGAGCAGCTCGCGCCGATCATTGAAAATATTAAACGGACGGACGCGATTGAAAAATCAATGGCCGTCAGTGAAAGATATTTAAAAAAAGCATTCGAGCAGCTGAATACATTGCCGAGAGGCCGGGCACGTTCTTCATTGGCCGCGATCGCAAAATATATCGGCAAACGGAAGTTTTAAGTCCTTTACGAACAAGATGTGAACTTTCTCCGCCCCGGATTGATTAATTGTCAGAAAGATGTTACGATTTCGGTGTGCAACTTGAAAGCCTATACATAATGATGGGGTGGAGAATCTTATGGAAAAAACTTTTATCATGGTAAAGCCGGACGGCGTACAGCGTCAGCTGATCGGAGAAATTTTATCCAGATTTGAACGTAAGGGCTTACAATTGGCAGGAGCCAAGCTGATGTCGGTTTCTGAACAAATGGCTGAAAATCATTATGCTGAGCATAAAGGAAAACCATTTTTTGGCGAGCTTGTGGAGTTTATTACGTCAGGTCCTGTATTTGCGATGGTATGGGAAGGCGAAAATGTCATTGACATCACAAGACAGCTGATCGGAAAAACAAATCCGAAAGAAGCGCTGCCGGGCACGATTCGCGGAGACTTCGGAATGTTTGTCGGCAAAAATATTATTCACGGCTCTGATTCATTAGAAAGCGCTGAGCGTGAAATTCAAATTTTCTTTAAGCAAGAAGAGCTTGTGCCATATCAAAAATTGCTGGCCGACTGGGTGTACTAAACCATAACGGCCCTTCTTTTCATGCTTTATGTAAAGGTTTACAATTTTCGTGAAGGACAGAGTCAGCGGTACTCTGTCTTTTTTGGTTTTCATAAATCAGCCAACCGGCTGATTTTTTTATTGAAATCGTACAATTTAGAAAGAAAACAGGCTATACTAGGACAAAAGACAGCGAGATTGGGAGAGAAGCAATGGAGCCATACGAGATTTTTATTACCAAATGGAAAAAAATGACTGGTGTTGATCTATCGTTATACAAAGAAGCCCAAATGAAAAGAAGGCTGACATCACTTTACGAAAAAAAGGGGTTCGGAGATTTTCAGCAATTCGCCGAAGCTCTTGAAAAAGACAAGCTCTTATTGAATGAAACATTAGACAGAATGACGATTAATGTTTCTGAATTTTACCGTAATTATAAAAGGTGGGAAGTTCTTGAAACATCAATACTTCCGTTATTAAAACAAAATAAGCCGTTAAAAATATGGAGTGCGGCCTGCTCAACGGGGGAAGAGCCTTATACTTTGGCTATGATTCTCGATCAGCAGAAAGAGCTTCCCGGCTTTCAAATATTAGCGACTGATATAGATGAAAAAGCGCTCAGTAAAGCAAAACAAGGAATCTATCAGGAGCGTTCGCTTCAAGAGGTGCCGTCTTCCGTGAAAAACCGGTATTTCTTGAAGCAGGCCGATAACAGCTATCAAGTCAAACATGAGATCCAAAAAAACATTCGTTTTAAGCGGCACAACTTGCTTGCAGACAGCTATGAGCAGGATTTTGACCTGATTGTCTGCCGCAACGTCTTTATTTATTTCACTGAAAAAGCGAAAGAAGAGCTGTATGTGAAAATGGCTGACTGCTTAAAGAAAAACGGTATTTTATTTGTCGGCAGCACAGAACAGATTTTTAATCCGGAGAAATTCGGGCTTGAAAGCACGGATACGTTTTTTTATCAAAAAAGATAGAAGACTTTTTATGAAAACTTGTGGTATAGTTTTACTTAAAAGCGTTAATGCGATGAAGGGAGTAGAAGGAATGAGATATTTAACAGCCGGTGAATCACACGGTCCTCAACTGACGACAATTATTGAAGGTGTGCCTGCAGGGCTTTATATAACTGAGGAAGATATTAATTTTGAGCTTGCCAGACGCCAAAAAGGCCACGGCCGCGGACGCCGCATGCAGATCGAGACGGATCAGGCTAAAATCATGAGCGGGGTGCGTCATGCCCGGACTCTCGGTTCACCGATTGCGCTTGTCGTGGAAAATAAGGACTGGACCCACTGGACAAAAATCATGGGCGCCGCTCCGATTACAAAAGAAGAAGAAAGTGAAATGAAACGCCAAATTTCAAGACCGAGACCGGGGCACGCAGATTTAAACGGCGCTATTAAGTATAATCACCGCGATATGAGAAATGTGTTAGAACGATCTTCCGCGCGTGAAACAACGGTTCGGGTGGCTGCGGGCGCTGTCGCTAAAAAGATTCTGGCGGAGCTTGGCATTACAGTAGCCGGACACGTTTTAGAAATAGGCGGGGTGAAGGCTGAAAAAACTGATTACACGTCAATCGAAGATTTGCAGCGGGTGACCGAGGAATCACCGGTCAGATGTTACGATGAAGAAGCGGGCCGTAAAATGATGGCGGCTATAGATGAAGCGAAAGCAAACGGCGACTCAATCGGCGGAATCGTAGAAGTGATCGTCGAAGGCATGCCTGTCGGCGTCGGCAGCTACGTTCACTATGACCGCAAGCTTGACAGTAAGCTTGCCGCGGCCGTCTTGTCCATTAATGCGTTTAAGGGCGTTGAGTTTGGCATCGGCTTTGAAGCGGCCGGCAAAAACGGCAGTGAGGTTCATGATGAAATCATTTGGGACGAGGAAAAAGGCTATACGCGTGCGACAAACCGCCTTGGCGGGTTGGAAGGCGGTATGACGACAGGAATGCCGATTGTCGTCCGCGGTGTCATGAAGCCGATCCCGACCTTGTACAAACCGCTGAAAAGTGTTGATGTTGAAACGAAAGAGCCGTTTTCTGCAAGTATTGAGCGTTCAGACAGCTGCGCAGTTCCCGCGGCAAGCGTAGTGGCAGAAGCAGCAGTGGCTTGGGAAATTGCCAATGCCGTCGTAGAACAATTTGGCCTGGACCAAATCGACCGCATAAAAGAAAATGTAGAAAACATGAGAAAACTGTCGAGGGAATTCTGATGAAAGAGCTTGAGGTACGTACTGCTTCCTCATCGTATCCCGTTTATATCGGTGAAGGTATAAGAAAACAGGCCGCTGCATTTTTGACTTCACTGAACAGACCGCTGACGAAAATTTTACTTGTGACAGATGCTGAAGTCGACCGCCTGTACGGCGATGATATGTATCAGCTCTTAAGCGAAAATTGGCCCGTAAAAAAAGTCATCGTGCCGAGCGGTGAAGAAGCGAAATCCATGGAAATGTTTGAACGGATTCAAACGGAAGCCATTTCTTTTCATATGGACCGCTCCTCGTGTATGATCGCATTCGGAGGCGGTGTCACAGGTGATTTGGCAGGTTTTTGCGCAGCGACTTTTATGCGCGGAATTGATTTTATTCAAATGCCGACGACGCTGCTTGCCCATGACAGCGCGGTTGGCGGCAAGGTGGCTGTTAATCATAAGCTCGGGAAGAACTTAATCGGCGCGTTTTATCAGCCGAAAGCGGTGATTTATGATACGGAGCTTTTACAAACATTGCCGGAACAAGAGCTGAGATCGGGCATGGCCGAAGTGATTAAACATGCGTTTATCGCCGATCACGCTTTTTTAGAGAAGCTGCTTGGGCTTCAAACATTAAACGGACTGACGAGCGATGATTTGAATGAGATGATTTATAAAGGCATTTCTATTAAATCTGCCGTTGTGCAAGAGGACGAAAAGGAAGAGGGAATCAGAGCTTTCTTGAATTTCGGACATACGCTCGGCCACGCCATTGAAGCTGAATACGGGTACGGTCAAATCACACATGGAGATGCGGTTGCCCTCGGCATGCAGTTTGCTCTTTTTGTAAGTGAACAGGCTGCTGGATGCCGAATGGACAGAAAAAGGCTCACAGAGTGGCTGAGAGGGCTCGGCTATCCCGGCACAATCAGAAATGATATCAAAACGTCCGTTCTTTCCGGCCGGATGATGAATGACAAAAAAACGCGCGGAGGCATGATCCAGTTCATTGTCTTAAAGGAATTAGGCAAAGCAAGAGACCTTATGCTTTCAAAAGATGAGCTGGAAAATTGGCTGAACAAGTGGCGAATGGAGGAGACAGCATGATGATACGCGGCATTCGCGGAGCAACGACGGTGGAACAAGACACCGAACAGGAAATTTTAGAAAAAACGCAGCAGCTGCTTGAAAAAATCATTAAGGAAAATCAAACAAAGCCGGAAGATGTTGTGCAAATACTGTTATCCGCCACTCCTGATCTTCATTCCGTTTTCCCTGCTAAAGCGGTTCGGCGCTTTTCCGGCTGGCAGTATGTGCCGGTGACGTGCATGCAGGAAATGGACGTGAACGGCGGCCTGAAAAAGTGTATTCGGGTCATGATGACCGTTCAGACGGATACGCCTCAAGATGAGATCAGGCATGTATATTTAGAAAAAGCAGTTGTGTTAAGGCCGGATTTATCATTGACAAAAAATGCTGAATTGTAATACGATAAACAAAGCTTAGAAATACACAGGAGTGTGTATAAAGCAAAAGCAAGACCATGAAACAGCTGAGTTTAGAATAGGGTAGCAGAGAATGAGTTTAGCCTGAGCTGAGATAAACTAGTCTTTATTCTGCCCAAAAGAAGCCTTTCTTTTGGGTTTATTTTTTATACGTACAATCCCTCTCACTCTTCATCTCATTCTCCTTCCCGTAAGGAGGAGAAGCATGAACATACAATCGGATGTTTCCTTATTTTTAAAGGACAGTCTGACACACCTCACAGTTCCGATCGCAGAGACATTTACGGTTGACACGATCACACCCATTCAAATGGTAGAAAAACTGGACAGGAACATTACGTATCTGCTGGAAAGTAAGGATGATACGTCAAGCTGGTCAAGATATTCCTTTATCGGCCTCGACCCGTTTATCACAATTAAAGAGAGTGATAACAAGTTCACCGCTGCCGATTCAAAAGGGCAAACGCTTTTTACGGCCGGCGAATTAAAAGCAGTCCTTGACTGGATGAATGAAAGTTTTCTGATTAAAACTCCAGACATTGATATCCCATTTTCAGGCGGAGCCGTCGGTTACTTGAGCTATGATATGATTCCGCTTATAGAGCCTTCCGTGCCAAGTCACGCAAAAGAAACGGATTTTGCAAAATGCATGCTGTTTGTCTGCCGAAAAATCATCGCGTACGATCATGAAACAAAACAAGTGCATTTTATTCAATATGCAGCGCTTAACGGCCAAGAGACAGACGAAGAAAAACGGGCTGTTTTTGAAGAAAATTGCGCGGAACTTCAGCAGCTTATTGACACTTTAACAGAACCGAAAAACGTGAAAGAACTGTTTTTTTCAAAAGAAACCTGTGACACGCCAAGCTTTGCCAGCGTCTCTTCCAATTATCAGAAAGAAGAGTTTATGGCAGATGTCCGCAAACTAAAAGAATATATAAAAGCGGGAGACATTTTTCAAGGGGTGCTTTCACAGAAGTTCGAGATCCCGGTATCTCGAGATTCGTTTGAGCTGTACAGAGTGCTGCGGATCATCAATCCGTCCCCTTATATGTATTATATAAAACTGCCGGACAGGGACATCGTTGGCAGCTCGCCGGAGCGTTTAATCCGCGTACATGACAGGCATTTAGAAATCCACCCGATTGCCGGAACGAGGAAAAGGGGGGCCGGGAAAAAAGAGGATGAGCGTCTGAAAAGAGAACTGATGAATGATGAGAAGGAAAAGGCCGAACATTATATGCTCGTTGACCTTGCACGCAATGACATCGGCAGAGTGGCGGAGTATGGGTCAGTATCCGTGCCTGAATTTACGAAAATCGTATCCTTCTCTCATGTGATGCACATCATTTCGATTGTGACCGGCCGCTTGAAACAAGGCATCCATCCTGTTGACGCGCTGATGTCTGCATTTCCGGCAGGCACGCTTACAGGCGCTCCGAAAATACGTGCGATGCAGCTTTTACATGAACTGGAGCCGACACCCCGGGAAACATACGGCGGATGTATCGCTTATATCGGGTTTGACGGTTCGATTGATTCATGTATCACGATACGCACAATGAGTGTCAAAAACGGTACAGCGTCCATTCAAGCGGGGGCCGGGATCGTAGCTGATTCTGTCCCTGAAGCCGAATATGAAGAGAGCTGCAATAAAGCGGGAGCGCTCTTAAAAACGATTCAAATCGCCGAAGACATCTTTTCAGGCAGGGAGGAGAAGACGGATGAACAAATTTCTGCAGCTTTGCGTTAATGGAAGCACATTTACTGCCGATGAGGCGGAGCAGCTGATGGAGATGATGATGAACGGTGAAATGAGTCAGCCGGAGATAGGCGGGATATTATCCGTTTTAGCCCACCGCGGGGAAACGGCAGAGGAGCTTGCAGGGTTTGTAAAGGTCATGCACGCCCATGCGCGGACGGCGGAAGGCTTGCCGGACGTCGTTGATACGTGCGGGACAGGCGGAGACGGACTTTCTACGTTTAATATATCGACCGCAGCCGCCATCACAGCCTCTGCAGCCGGTGCCAAAGTTGCCAAGCATGGGAACCGCTCCGTCTCATCTAAGAGCGGAAGCGCGGATGTGCTGGAAAAACTCGGGGTATCAATTCAAGCCACTCCTGACAGCGTCAAACGGAGCATTCAAACGAAACAGATGGGATTTCTGTTTGCTCCATTGTTTCATTCGTCTATGAAACACGTAGCCGCTGCGAGAAAAGAGCTTGGCTTCAGAACTGTTTTTAATCTGCTCGGCCCGCTCAGCAATCCGTTGCAGGCGAAACGGCAGGTGATCGGTGTCTACTCGGCCGAAAAGGCGCGGCTGATGGCGAGCGCTCTTGAACGATTTGATGTAAGGCATGTGCTTCTCGTTTCCGGCCATGACGGGTTAGATGAGCTGTCGATTACATCACCGACCAATGTGATTGAGCTGAAAGACGGAGAACGGCGTGAATATACCGTATCACCGGAACAATTCGGTTTAGAAAAAGGCTCTCTGAAGGATATTCAGGTGCAGTCACCGGAAGAGAGCGCCCATCTCATTCAGAATATTTTTGCAAATCAATGCGTCCCGTCCGCTCTGCATATTACCGCTTTAAATGCGGGAGCGGCGATCTACACCGCAGGCATTGCAAATAGCCTGAGAGAAGGAACAGAGGCTGCTTTAGAAACGATTAAAAACGGAGATGCCAAAAGGCAGCTTGAACGTCTGAAACAGAAAGAGGAAGAAATCTATGCTTGATCAAATCATCAAACAAAAAAAAGAAGAAATGAAATCAATTATTTTACCGGAAACCTGTCAGATCGAACGGCGCTCTTTTAAAGAAGCGCTCGCTCATCCGAACCGTTTTATCGGGTTAATCGCCGAGGTGAAAAAAGCATCGCCGTCGAAAGGGCTGATCAAAGAGCATTTCGTCCCGGAAGCAATTGCGGCAGATTACGAAGCAGCAAGGGCTGATGCGCTTTCTGTCCTGACGGATACCCGTTTTTTTCAAGGGGACAATCAATATTTGACAGATATCAAACAGACCGTTTCTCTTCCTGTGCTCAGAAAAGATTTTATTATCGATTCCGTTCAGGTGGAAGAATCATATCGGATCGGGGCCGACGCTATATTGCTGATCGGAGAAGTGCTGGAGCCCGTACAGCTTCACGAGCTTTACACGGAGGCCCGGGAGAAGGGCATGGATGTTCTCGTTGAAGTCCATGACGAAGCAGTGCTTGAACAGATTTTAAAGGTGTTTCAGCCGGAGATTCTCGGCATTAACAACCGCGACTTGAAGACGTTTCGCACGTCTGTCGCTCAAACGGAAAAAATAGCTGCGCTTGTGCCGGACGGCTGTCTGTTAATAAGCGAAAGCGGTATCGGCTCTTTAGAGGATTTGCAATTCGTCAAGGAACACGGAGCGCAGGCTGTTCTGATCGGAGAATCATTGATGAGGCAGGACTCGCAGCAGCATGCGATCCGCCGTTTGTTTGGAGAGTGAGGACGTGGAAAAACCTGAATTCAAATACTGCGGTATCCGCTCGGAGCATGATTATAAGCTTGCAGCGGCCTCACAAGCGGATTATCTCGGGTTTATTTTTGCTGAAAGCAAACGAAAAGTCACGCCAGGCGACGTGCAGAAATGGTTCGTACGGTCTGAGACAGATAAAAAACGCGTCGGTGTTTTTGTTAATGAGACTGCGGAAAACATCAGTCGCACCGCAGCAGATCTCTCACTTGATGTCATTCAGCTGCACGGAGACGAATCACCCGAAGATGCCCGCCGTCTCCGCCCGCTTGTGCGCTGTGAAATATGGAAGGCGCTCCATCATCATGAAGGGACGCTTCAGCAGATGACACAATTTGAAAGCGCAGTTGACGGCTATGTCATTGATTCCTCCGTAAAAGGAATGAGAGGCGGAACCGGCATCACCTTTTCATGGGATCACGTTCCCCTATACAGAAATCAGGCCCGGCACGCAAAAAAGAGCTGCTTTATCGCAGGCGGCATCAATCCGGAAACGATAACAGGTTTACTCAAATGGCGTCCCGGCGGTATTGACCTTGCAAGCGGAATTGAAAAAAACGGACAAAAGAATAAAACACTGATCCGGCTTTTAGAAGAAAGGATGAACCATTATGTATCCATATCCAAATGAAATCGGAAGATACGGCGAATTCGGAGGCAAATTTGTCCCTGAAACATTGATGCAGCCGCTGGAAGAAATCGAAAAAGCCTTCAAAGAATTAAAAGACGACCCGGCTTTTCACGCTGAATATAAAAAACTGCTGTTTGATTATTCCGGCAGGCCGACGGCTTTAACCTTCGCCGACCGGGTGTCGGAGTATTTGGGAGGGGCTAAAATTTATCTGAAAAGAGAAGATTTAAACCACACGGGGTCCCACAAAATCAATAACGCATTAGGTCAGGTTCTTCTTGCTGAAAAAATGGGCAAAACAAAAATCATTGCTGAAACAGGTGCGGGGCAGCATGGCGTAGCCGCTGCAACGGTTGCCGCGAAATTCGGTTTTGACTGCACGGTCTTCATGGGGGAAGAGGACGTCGCGCGCCAGTCGCTTAACGTGTTCCGGATGAAATTGCTCGGTGCAAAGGTTGTGCCGGTCTCAAGCGGAAACGGTACGCTGAAGGATGCGACAAATGAAGCCATCAGGTATTGGGTGCAGCATTGTGAGGATCACTTCTACCTCATCGGTTCTGTAGTCGGTCCGCATCCCTATCCGTATATCGTCCGTGAATTCCAGAAGATGATTGGCGAGGAAGCAAAAGAGCAGCTCCGGCAGATGGAAGGATCGCTTCCGGATAAGGTGATCGCGTGTGTGGGCGGAGGCAGCAATGCGATGGGCATCTTTCAGGCCTTTTTAGAGGAAGACACAGAACTGGTCGGTGCCGAAGCGGCCGGAAAAGGAATTGACACGCCGCTGCACGCTGCCACGATTGCAAAAGGCACGCTCGGTGTGATTCACGGATCAATGACCTATCTGATACAAGATCAGTACGGACAAATCATAGAACCGTATTCCATTTCAGCGGGGCTTGATTACCCCGGCATCGGGCCGGAGCACGCGTTTTTGCATCAGTGCGGGCGCGTGAAATATGAAAGCGTGACAGATGATGAAGCAATTGCTGCATTACGCCTGCTTTCTGAAAAAGAAGGCATTCTGCCGGCAATTGAATCAGCACATGCACTGGCAAAAGCGTTTGAAATGGCAAAAGAGATGGATAAGAACCAAATCATTCTCGTCAGTTTGTCGGGAAGAGGGGATAAGGACGTCCATACACTGATGAAAGTATTGGAAAACGAGGTGGAGACACATGTTTAATCTGAAAGCGTCAGAGAAGTTATTTATTCCTTTTATTACAGCAGGCGACCCGCTCCCCGAGGTATCGATTGAACTGGCGAAATCATTGCAAAAAGCCGGTGCCTCGGCGCTTGAAATCGGTGTGGCTTATACAGATCCGCTGGCTGACGGCCCTGTGATTCAGCGGGCCTCAAAACGCGCCCTTAATAACGGGATGAATATTGTGAAGGCGATTGAACTTGGCGGACAAATGAAAAAAAACGGCGTCCATATTCCAATAATCCTCTTTACGTATTATAATCCTGTGTTACAATTAGACAAAGAACACTTTTTCGCTTTACTGCGGGAAAATCATATAGACGGATTGCTTGTTCCGGATCTTCCTTTGGAGGAGAGCGCCCTTTTGCAGGAGAAATGCCGGCAGGAGAAGGTGACTTATATCTCGCTGGTTGCTCCGACGAGTGAAAAACGTTTAAAAATAATTACTGAACAGGCCTGCGGCTTTGTGTATTGTGTATCCTCTTTAGGCGTGACAGGCGTCCGCAGCGGATTCGAGCCGTCTGCTTACTCCTTCATCCGCAAGGTAAAGGAATTAAGCTCTGTCCCGGTAGCAGTCGGTTTTGGCATTTCAAGCCGCAAACAGGTTGCTGAGATGAATGAAATATGCGACGGAGTTGTTGTCGGCAGCGCGCTTGTCAGAAGAATTGAAGAGCTTGAAAGCAGGCTCAGGAATCCGGAAACAAGAGAGGATGCGCTGCTTGAATTTGAAGAATATGCGAAGACGTTTGGCGGGCTGTACAGTTTAAAATGAGGTGACTGGATTTGCAGATCAAAGAACAGCTGCGGCAGCTGAAACCTTATCAGCCGGGAAAACCAATAGAAGAAGTAAAAAGTGAATACGGGCTCGAAAAAATAGTAAAACTCGCCTCTAATGAAAATCCGTTCGGCTGTTCTCAAGCCGTTAAAGATGCGCTACATCAGGAAATAGAGCAGCTGGCGCTGTACCCTGACGGATATAGTGCTGCTCTTAGAACGCGGCTGAGTGAGCATCTTCAGGTCAATGAATCGTCGATCATCTTCGGCAACGGTTCAGATGAGCTTGTGCAGATCATTTGCCGCTCTTTCTTACACGAGCAAACAAATACGATCACTGCCGCTCCAACCTTCCCGCAATACAGACATAATGCGGTCATAGAAGGTGCTGAGGTGCGTGAAATACCGCTCCGTTCTGACGGCGCTCACGACTTGGAACAGATGCTTGAAGCGATTGACGGACAGACAAAGGTCGTGTGGGTGTGCAATCCGAATAATCCGACGGGGACGTATACGTCTGAAGGAGAGTTAATTTCCTTTTTAGACCGGGTGCCTGAGCATATTCTCGTTGTACTGGACGAAGCGTATTACGAATATGTCACCGCGGAAGATTACCCGGAGAGCATTCCGCTGTTAAAACAATATCCAAATATAATGATTTTACGTACATTCTCTAAGGCATACGGGCTTGCAGCGCTCCGCGTCGGATATGGAATCGCGAGTGAGGCTTTGATCCGCCAGATCGAACCCGTGAGAGAGCCGTTTAATACGAGCCGCATCGGCCAGGCTTCAGCATTGGCAGCTCTTGACGACCAGGCGTTTATTGAAGCTTGTGTTGAAAAGAATAAAGCCGGTTTGAAGCAGTATTATGATTTTGCCGAAACGCATGGTTTAACATGCTATCCTTCGCAAACAAACTTTGTGCTCATCGATTTTAACCGTCCGGCGGATGAACTGTTTCAAGCCTTGCTGGAAAAGGGGTACATCGTTCGATCAGGACAGGCGCTCGGATTTCCGACTGCACTCCGGATTACAGTCGGAACGAAGGAGCAGAACGAGGAAATACTGACAATTTTAGCTGAATTATTATAAGAGGTGATCTAGCGTCACCTCTTTAATCTATTAAATTAGGTGATAAGGAAATGAATGATATGAAGGATACAATATTGCTTGCAGGGATAGGCCTGATCGGCGGGTCCATCGCATTAGCCATAAAAAAGCAGCACCCTCATAAACGGATCATCGGCGTAGATATATCAGAAGAACAGCTTAACGCCGCGCTGAAACTGGGCATTATCGATGAACGGGCGGATTCGTTTACTGAAGGCGCGCAAAAAGCGTCAGCCGTCATTATTGCCACGCCTGTCGCCCAAACACTGCACATGCTGGATAAGCTGGCAGCATCAGACATCAGCCACGAACTGCTGATTACAGATGTGGGCAGCACAAAACAGAAAGTCGTCAGCTACGCCGATCAAGTGCTGCCCTCCCATTATCAATTTGTCGGCGGCCACCCGATGGCGGGTTCCCATAAGTCCGGCGCCGCTGCCGCGAAAGAGTTTCTATTTGAAAATGCGTTTTATATCTTAACGCCCGGACAATCGACATCAAAAGAATCAGTGGTGCAGCTGAAGGATTTGCTGAAAGCGACAAATGCGCATTTTGTTGAGATGACGCCTGAAGAGCATGACGGCGTAACAAGCGTGATCAGCCATTTTCCTCACATTGTCGCCGCAAGCCTCGTCCATCAGGCTCATCATTGTGAAGAAGATTATCCGCTTGTGAAGCGGTTCGCAGCCGGGGGATTTCGGGACATTACGAGGATTGCCTCAAGCAGTCCGGCAATGTGGAGAGACATTCTTTTGCACAACAAAGAAAAATTGCTTGAACGGTTCGAAGAGTGGAAACGTGAGATTGACACGATAGAATCATACGTAGAAAATGAAGATGCGGACAAACTGTTCGGCTACTTTAAAAAGGCGAAGGATTATCGCGACGGCCTGCCGCTGCGCCAAAAAGGGGCTATTCCGTCGTTTTATGATCTTTACGTTGATGTACCGGATCATCCGGGAGTGATCTCGGAAATTACGGCGATATTGGCGGAAGAACTTATCAGCATTACCAATATCCGCATTATTGAAACGAGAGAAGATATAAACGGGATATTAAGAATCAGTTTCCAAACTGATGATGACCGCAAGCGGGCCGAGAGCTGTATACAAAACCGCGCCAATTACGAAACATTTTATGCTGACTGAGGTGGAAAAAACAATGAAAAGAGAAACAGTGCTGTCTTTAAACGGTGAAATCCATATTCCGGGTGATAAATCCATTTCTCACCGCTCTGTTATGTTCGGAGCGCTTGCAAAAGGAACGACAACAGTAAAAAACTTTTTGCCTGGAGCTGATTGCCTCAGCACCATCGCCTGCTTCAGAAAAATGGGTGTATCCATCGAACAAAATGGAAGTGATGTAACGATACACGGGAAAGGCATAGACGCTCTTTGTGAGCCTGACAGCCTTCTTGATGTCGGGAACTCAGGCACAACGATCCGACTGATGCTCGGCATCTTAGCCGGACGCCCTTTTCACAGTGCGGTAGCAGGCGACGAAAGCATTGCGAAACGTCCGATGAAACGGGTTACGGAGCCTTTAAAGCAGATGGGTGCCGTAATTGACGGAAGAGCAGGCGGAGAATTTACGCCTTTATCGGTAAGAGGCGGAAATTTGACTGGCATCGATTATGTATCGCCTGTCGCCAGCGCACAGATTAAATCGGCCGTGCTGCTTGCCGGATTGCAGGCTGACGGAACGACAACCGTAACCGAGCCGCATAAATCAAGAGACCATACGGAACGGATGCTGAACGCTTTTGGCGTTGAGCTGTCTGAAACAAAAACAAGCGCTTCCGTAACAGGCGGGCAAGAGCTTCGGGCCGCAGACATTTTCGTGCCCGGTGATATTTCTTCGGCAGCCTTTTTCCTTACAGCGGGAGCTATTGTTCCCGGAAGCAGGATTGTTTTGAAAAATGTCGGTTTAAACCCGACTCGCACGGGAATTATTGACGTCTTACAGCAGATGGGAGCGGCGCTTGAAGTCATTCCGTCTGAAACAGAAAGCGCGGAGCCTTACGGAGATCTGATCATTGAATCCTCGGCTCTGAAAGCAGCGGAAATCGGCGGAGAGATCATACCCCGCTTAATTGACGAAATTCCGATTATCGCCCTTTTAGCAACGCAGGCAGAAGGCACGACGATTATTAAAGATGCGGCAGAGCTGAAGGTGAAAGAAACGAACCGGATTGACACAGTCGTATCAGAGCTTCGTAAAATCGGGGCAGACATCGAGCCGACGGAGGACGGAATGAAAATACACGGCAAAAAAACGCTCGCTGGCGGTGCGTCCGTATCAAGCCGCGGCGATCACCGGATCGGCATGATGCTCGGCATCGCTTCGTGCCTGACACAGGAGCCGATTGAGATTTTGGAGACAGAAGCGATCCATGTTTCCTACCCGACATTTTTTGACCATCTAAATCAATTAGCGAAAAAAGCCTGAAGATCATCTTCGGGCTTTTTTCAGTGCGGAAATCATAAAATGAAGGGCTCGAACATAGCTTGTCTTAAACAGAAAAAATAAAGGAAAGGGGGGATGCGTTTTCGTTACAGAAGCAGCCGGAGTGAAAAGCGCTGTTTTAGTATAAAGATGCCGTCTCCCTTTTTGCCGTTTTCCTGGTGCGGATTTTTTGATAAACTATAATGCCGGGTGAAGCATCTTATTTGCGGGCAGCTTCTGTCTGAATTATGATAAGGTTAACCCGAATAAAAACCCTTTTCATTGGTTGATGATGTATAGGAAAAGAAAGGACCGGTCTGATTTGAATACATTGATTCAAGAAGCCATAAAATTAGTTGAAGCAGGTGAAACCGAAAAGGGACTCAAAGCGCTTTCAAAAGCGGAAAAACAGCTTCACGACGAAGACAAAGCCATTGCAGCCCAGCTTTATTACGAATGGGGAAATGCCGAAAAAGCCATTTCACTGATCAGCGATTTGCATGACCTCTACCCAGAGGAGTCAGAACTGACGAATTTTTACGCAGAATTGCTAATAGATATTGATAAAGAAGAAAAAGCCCTCGAGGTGTTGGAGACAATCTCTCCGGAAGACCCGTCTTACCCGGAAAGCCTCCTTTTAATGGCCGATTTGTATCAGATGCAAGGCTTATTTGAAGTAAGTGAACAAAAGCTTTTACAGGCAAAAGCCATTTTAAAACAAGAACCTGTCATTGATTTCGCATTAGGCGAATTATACTTTACCCAAGGATCATATGCAAAAGCCGTGCCGTACTTTAAAGAAACGGCAAGAGAACAAAGTGAGATCGGCGGTGTAAACGTTCACCAGCGATTGGCTGAATCACTAAGCGCCGCAGGTGAATTTGAAGAAGCGATTTCATGGTATGAAAAAGCGGCAGAGGAAAATACAGAACCAAATACGATTTTCGGCTACGGATTCACCGCTTATCAAGCCGGTATGGTCAAAACGGCCATTAAACAGCTGACAGACTTGAAAGGGCTTGATCCGTCTTATTCATCGCTTTATATGCCGCTTGCTAAAAGCTACGAGACAGAAGGCATGTATGAAGAAGCATTAAAAACAGCTAAAGAAGGCATCACATACGATGAATACAATAAAGAGCTTTTTCTCTATGCGGCGAAAATGGCTTTAAAACTCGGGAATGAAGAGGAAGGCAAGACACTTCTTCAGGAAGCGCTGGCGCTTGACCCGGGTTATGTGGAAGCGCTCCACACCCTGCTGGCCGTTTACCATAAAGAAGAAAGTTTTGAACAGATCATTGATTTAATTCAGGAAGTCCGCAGCTACGGCGAAGAAGATCCGAAATACAATTGGTATTTGGCGGGCGCCTATACAGGCCTTGAGCAATATGATGAAGCGAAAAAAAGCTTCGAAGCCGCGTATCTCCACTATCAAGAGGATCGGGATTTCTTATATGAATACGCTCATTTCTTATTAGAAGAGGGCCTCCAAAAAGAAGCGCTGCCGCTTTTGAAACAAGTGCTCACGATGGATGGGGCAAATGAAGAGCTTGAAGAAACAATCTTACGGATAGAGGATGAATTTTTAAGATAAGCAGGATTTTCTGCCATGCTTGTTGAATGTATAAGTAATATGAGATTATACGATCGATAGAGGAGGGAATTACATGCAGACCCCTGTTTCTGTCAATGAAAAAAAGGATTTTATCCGTTGGTTTTTAAATCATTATCAGCTTAAACGCCGGGAGTGCGTCTGGATTTTAAATTATTTAATGAGCCATGATTCATTAATGGAAAAAGTCCATTTCGTAGAACAAGCTGAGTTTTGCCCAAGAGGCATTATCATGTCTACTCATTGTGTTGAAGAGGTGCCGTTTCGGTTTTATAAAGAAAATGTCATGACCACTGACGCCGAAAAATCTTTTCATGATATCCGATTAAATAAACAGCAGGATCTTTTTATCCAGTTAAATTTCCGTTCAGCCTACAGCTCGCCTGAATATGCTGCGGTGCTTGAATCTAACCCGCACCTGCCGAAGGATCTGTTTGAAAATAAAAAGGATCAAGGCATGGCCGAACAAATATTGGAACATGCGATTTCCGAATTCCAGCGGGAAAAATTGCTCAAAGATATCGATGATGCGTTAGACCGACATGATAAAGAAGCCTTTGAACAGCTTTCACGCCAATTGAAACAGCTCACATAAATGACAGCCTTGCAGCACATGCAAGGCTTGTTGCCGTAAAAAAGGAGGAATCAGACATGAGATGGAGGGCCGCTGATGCCAGCGTCTACTTACAGTCTATGGATTACATTGACACCGCTATCATTCCTTTAATTTCCATAAAATCACCAGGCGGTTTAAAAGAGGCGGCTGAACAGGGGGAAAGCACTCAATTGCTTTCAGAAGAGCTTGAACGCCAATTAAAGGGACGGGTATATTTATTCCCCTCATATACATATGTTGATATAGATCAAACTCAAATCAGCCAGCTCCAAAAGGTCAAAGAAGAGGTGATGTCTCAGTTTCGGCATGCCGTATTTCTGACGGCAGACGAGAAATGGAAAGACTCAGAGATAGGGCCTGATGTCATTTACATACCGGCCGTTCCGTTTGAACATATGAAAGATTCTTTAAAGAGAAAGATAGCGGATGACAAGTGCGGGGAAATTTTGAACGTTTTGTTACAGAAGTGGAACAATTCGTAAAAACACCTGCATTTCCCGCAAAACAGCTGTTTTTCCTCTGTTGACCTTGCTGAGAGATTCATATATTATGAGGGTGTCATATCTCAGAATTATTTTCTATTTTAGTTAATTTTTGGTCAATCTTTAGGGGGGGAAGAGATGGGCGGAAAACACGATATATCAAGACGGCAATTTTTAAATTATGCGCTCACCGGCGTAGGGGGATTTATGGCCGCCAGTGCGCTTATGCCTATGGTGCGTTTTGCTTTGGATCCGGTTTTAAAACCGACCGGAAATCAAAAAATGGTGCAGGTTGTCAGCGTAGATGAGCTGACAAAAGAACCGAAGCGCTTTGACTTTAAAATTCATCAAGTCGACGCGTGGTACGAATCGGAGGAATCCAGATCAGCCTGGGTCTATAAACACGGGGATGAAATTGTAGCGCTTTCACCGATTTGTAAGCATTTGGGGTGCACCGTCAACTGGAACAACGATCCGAAAAATCCGAATAAGTTCTTTTGTCCCTGCCATTACGGGCTGTATGAAAAAGACGGCACGAATGTCCCCGGCACGCCGCCGCTCGCGCCTCTTGACCGTTATGAGCAAAAAGTGAAGGACGGCTTTTTGTATCTTGGAAAAGCGAAGCCTAGGGGGGAAGGGTGACATGCTGAATAAAATTTATGACTGGGTGGATGAACGTCTCGATATTACGCCGATGTGGCGGGATATTGCCGATCATGAGGTGCCGGAACATGTGAATCCCGCCCATCATTTCTCGGCTTTTGTATACTGTTTTGGAGGTCTCACGTTTTTTGTAACCGTTATCCAAGTGCTGTCCGGAATGTTTTTAACGATGTATTATGTGCCGGATATAAAAAATGCATGGGAATCAGTTTATTATTTGCAGAATGAAGTCGCTTTCGGACAGATCGTACGGGGAATGCATCACTGGGGCGCTAGTTTAGTTATCGTTATGATGTTTTTACATACGCTGAGGGTTTTCTTTCAGGGGGCTTATAAAAAGCCGCGGGAGTTGAACTGGATCGTCGGTGTGTTAATTTTCTTTGTCATGCTCGGCCTTGGTTTTACAGGATACTTGCTTCCTTGGGACATGAAGGCGCTGTTTGCGACAAAGGTCGGTCTACAAATAGCTGAAGCGACGCCGCTGATCGGAGCGCAGGTGAAAACCCTTCTTGCCGGCCACCATGATATTGTCGGCGCTCAAACGCTGACGAGATTTTTTGCGATTCACGTATTTTTTCTCCCTGCCGCTTTGTTTGCGCTCATGGGCGCGCATTTTGTCATGATCCGCAAGCAGGGAATTTCAGGGCCGCTTTAATACTGATCTGATAAAAAGGGAGGGGATGACATGCACCGGGGTAAAGGGATGAAGTTTGTGGGTGATTCAAGGATACCTGCTGAAAAGAAACCGAATATACCGAAGGACTATTCAGAGTATCCGGGAAAGACAGAGGCGTTTTGGCCGAATTTCCTGCTGAAGGAGTGGATGGTCGGCGCCGTATTTCTCGTTGGATTTCTTGTCTTAACGATTGTGCACCAGCCGCCTTTGGAACGGATGGCGGACCCGACGGATACGGGTTATATTCCGCTGCCTGATTGGTATTTTCTATTTTTATACCAGCTGCTGAAATATGAATATGCCGCAGGAAGCTATACGGTCATCGGCGCGATGATTATGCCGGGGCTTGCCTTCGGATCGCTGCTTTTGGCGCCGTTTCTTGACAGGGGCGCTGAAAGAAGGCCGCGGAAGCGGCCGGTTGCCGTCGGCATGATGCTTCTGGCGATTTGCGCGACTATATTTTTAACATGGCAGTCTGTCGCCACACATGACTGGGCAAAGGCGGAGGAGCAAGGAAAAATTAAAAAAGAAGCGGCCATTGATACAGAATCAGACGGCTATAAAGTATTTAAAGAACAAGGCTGTATTTCCTGCCACGGGGATAATCTTCAAGGCGGGGGAGCGGGGCCTTCCTTGGTCGATAACGGCCTGAGCCCTGAGGAAATCAAAAAAATCGCCGTGAAAGGAAAAGGGCAGATGCCAGCCGGCGTTTTTAAAGGAAATGACAAACAGCTCGATCAGCTGGCTAAATTCATTTCTGAAACGACTTCGAAATAAACGTATTGTGAATTGGACAATAGCAGGATATACTTTTATGAAAAGAGCTGACCGGATGTCAGCTTTTTTTGCATGATACATATTTTTGACAGACTGAGAGTTGATGGTATGAGGTGGATCTCCTATATTTTAGGGCAGCGCGGCATGCTGCTGCTTGTTCTTGCCGTTAATTTTATCGGTACGATATACGGTTATTATTGGTATATG
Source organism: Bacillus sp. ISL-51 (assembly GCF_018613535.1). Taxonomy (GTDB): domain Bacteria; phylum Bacillota; class Bacilli; order Bacillales; family Bacillaceae; genus Bacillus. The sequence continues at coordinate 193,103 of NZ_JAGGQB010000012.1, read as the reverse complement.
CCGCAGTTGACGGATACGCCGGCGCGATTTCTTATTTTTGTTCCCGACAGCCCGACGGCAACGTTTTTTTTCCTCTTTGTGCTTTTGGCATTTCTCATGAAAAGGAACGCTCCGCTGTTTGAAGCACTGGCGCTTGTGACACTTGTAAAGTACGGCCTGTGGGCGGTCGGAATGAATGTGTTTGTTTTGATTGAAATGGGACAAGTCCCTTGGGAGGGGTACATGCTGATTGCCTCGCATTTTGCAATGGCGGTTCAAGGCGTTTTATACAGCCCGTATTTCCGCTTTCGGTTATGGCATCTTGCCATTGCGGCGGTTTGGACGCTTCATAATGATGCCATTGACTATCTTTTCGGTATGATGCCGCGCTATTCAATGCTGAGTGCCTATATGCATGAGATCGGGTATGCGACATTCTGGCTCAGCATATTTTCACTCGGCCTCGCATATTATTTGGTGATTTTCAAAAAACGAATGAAGCTTGACTTACATTGAGATAATCTTGGTCTAACCTTGTCCCGCTCCTCATATTCTGTACAGAGAAGGAGTGGGAGGGACCTCTATGAAACGAAAGCTGACAATCTGTCTTTTGCTTGCTCTTATGTTCATGACAACTGCCAAAGCTGAAGGAGAGGGGGGCCTCAAGGAATTAAATGACCTCTCGGATACCGTTTTTCAAATGACGCGGCATTCGCAATATGATGAGGCGCTGCAAGTGCTTGCTTACTTTAAGAAAAAAATGAAACATGCTGATGCGCTGACAGGAGCCGAAGTAAGGCAGCTGACTTTAGGCTACAACGATTTGGTGCGTGCATTAAAACAGGCCGACGCTTCAGATACTGAAAAAATGCGGGCTGCAGCCCAATTCAGAATGGTAATGGATGCAATGGAGCACCACTCCGATCCGCTGTGGGGTTCGCTTGAAAAACCGATTATGGCTACATTCAGCGCCTTAAAGGAAGATATCAGCGGCAACGGAAGTGAAAATTTCAATGAAAAATGGAATGAATTTATATCATTATATGATTTAATCTATCCCAGCCTGACGATGGATATTTCGTCCGAACAGCTTGACACGGTCGCGAAACATATAGAGGTCATTGAGCAGGAAGGGTTTCAGCAGATGACAAAAGGGACAAAGCTCGAACGGCTGACGCTTTTGCAAAAGGATTTAAAGCGTGTATTTGACAAGGTGGAACGGGATGATGCCGACCCGTCACTGCTCTGGGTTATCCTGACAACAGGCGGCATTATCATCACGGCGCTGACCTATGTCGGTTTCAGAAAATACAGAGCGGAAAAAAACAAAGTGAAAAAACGGGAATATCCTAAGTGAAAAACATTGCTGCAAAGGAGCTTAGCTCATGAAAAAACTCATTCAGCAATTAGCTTCAAAGCAAATCCCGCAACCGATCAGGGGCAGAAAAGGGGCGACTGATGAGGGGCCGCGAAATATTGTGCGCGACTTCCAGAATCCTGATATGCTCGTACCGCCGTCAACGGACGCCGGAACGGTGGAGAACTTGAAATTCTCTTTTTCTGATACACATATGAGACTTGAAGAAGGCGGATGGTCAAGAGAGGTGACAGTAAGAGAACTGCCGATTTCTAAAAATATTGCAGCGGTTAATATGAGGCTGAAGCCCGGAGCGGTGCGGGAGCTTCATTGGCATAAAGAAGCGGAATGGGGCTATGTGTTAAACGGAAAGGTGCGCTTAACCGCAGTGGACCAAAACGGGCGAAATTTTATAGATGATGTCGGTGAAGGCGATCTTTGGTATTTTCCGTCAGGCATTCCTCATTCGATTCAAGGGTTGGATCAAGGCAGTGAATTTCTGCTCGTATTTGATGACGGCTCTTTTTCGGAAAACAGTACCTTCTCTGTAACGGACTGGTTTGCCCATACTCCGCGCAGTGTGCTTGCCGCAAATTTCGGCGTTCCTGGCTACGAGCTGGCTTACATCCCCGCAAAAGAACGCTATATGTTCCAGCTGGAACCGCCTCCTCCGATCAGTAATGCAGAAGTCATTTCCCCGCAAGGCACGGTATTAGAACCGTTCAGCTATAAACTTTCGCAGCAAAAACCTCTTGTTACAAGCGGCGGTAAAGTAAAGATCGTTGATTCAAAGACGTTTAAGGTGTCAAAAACAATAGCCGCAGCCCTTGTGGAAGTCGGACCCGGGGGAATGAGGGAATTGCATTGGCATCCGAATACGGATGAATGGCAGTATTATCTTTCAGGAGAAGCAAAAATGACCGTTTTCGCGGCGGAAGGAAAAGCGCGGACGTTTAATTATCAAGCCGGTGACGTAGGGTATGTGCCCTTTGCGATGGGACATTATGTTCAAAACACCGGTGATACGGTTTTGCGCTTTTTAGAAATATTCAAAAGCGACCGGTTCGAAGATGTCTCTTTAAACCAGTGGCTGGCGCTGACACCGCAAAGGTTCGTGGAGCAGACGCTGAATATCAGCCCGGCGTTTGCCGCCCGTCTGCAAAAGAAGAAATCACCGGTTGTGAAATGGGGAAGAGAGTAAAGGCGGCATGGGGCCGCCTTTTTATTATCGTCTGATCGGGTTCTTATTTTCATCAAGTGTAAACCCTTCGCCAAGCACGTCATGAACGTCGCTTACAGCAACAAATGCGTGCGGGTCAACAGAGGTAATGACGCTTTTCAGCATCACAATTTCGTTTTTCGGAACAACGCAGTAAAGAACGTCTCTGTCTTCTTTTGTATAAGAGCCTTGACCTTTTAATACAGTTACGCCTCTCTCCATTTCTTCAATGATTTTTTGCTGAATCAAATGATTTTTTGAAGAAATAATCGTTGCCCCTTTTGCGGCATACCCGCCTTCCTGAATGAAATCAATTAATCTCGCCGCAACAAAAACGGCAACAAGCGTGTACATTGCTTCTTTGTAGGAAAGGTACGTAAACAGAGACAGAAGAATGACGCAGGCATCAAAAGCGAACATCGTGCGTCCCATCGGGATTCCGGAAAATTTATTGATTAAGCGGGCAATGATATCGACTCCGCCCGTTGTGCCTCCGAATTTGAAGATAATTCCCAGCCCGGCGCCGATAAACACACCGGCAAACAAAGCGGCCAGCGCCAAATCGTGTTGGAGCGGCATATGGATTTCGTAGCGCTGAAAGATACTGAGGAAAATGGAAAGAGACACGGTCCCGATAATGGTGTAGACAAACATCGTCCGGCCGAGCATGCGCCAGCCGATGAAAAAAATCGGAATGTTTAATACAAGGTTGGAAATGGACGGGCTGATGTGGAATAACGCATATAAAAGCAAAGTAATGCCGGTAAACCCGCCTTCAGCCAAATTGTTCTGCATATTAAAATGAACCAGTCCGAATGAAAAAATAGCGGCGCCGATTAAGATAAAGCAAATATTCTTTAATCTGATTTCTCCAAGCATTGTATCAAACCCCTTTTCCTTCCATAAGATTGCGTTAATATTATAGTGGATACACAAGAAAACAGCAAACTCCCGTTTTAAACATTTGTCAAACGAACATGAATTAGCTAACATGGAAGAGATGACAGGAGGTATTCGCACAGTGAGTGACAAAACAATGAAAGACTTACAAGCTGAGGTAGATGACTATATCGGCCAATTTAAAGAAGGCTATTTCAGCCCGCTTGCCATGATGGCCCGTCTCACGGAAGAACTGGGCGAACTCGCAAGAGAAGTCAACCATTACTATGGTGAAAAGCCGAAAAAAACGACGGAAAATGATAAAAGCATGGAAGAGGAAATGGGCGATGTGCTGTTCGTCTTGATCTGCCTGGCCAATTCCCTTGATATTTCATTAGAGGAAGCCCATAACCGCGTCATGCATAAATTTAATACAAGAGATAAAGATCGCTGGACAAGAAAAGAAGAAGGAAAGTAGGAGAAATCATGTCAAATGAAACCATTAAAGTAGTAATCGCGGGGCCGCGCGGCAGAATGGGACAAGAGGCTGTAAAGCTTGCCATCCGCACGCCTCATTTTGAACTGGTCGGCGCCATTGACCATACATACGATCAAAAAACATTGCGAGAGGTAATGTCTGCTGATTCAGACGCTCTCATTTATACGGATATCCGCGCATGTTTTCAAGAAACAAAGCCAGATGTGCTGATTGATTTAACAACGCCTGAAATCGGCAAAAAACATACAAAAGCGGCGCTTGAACACGGCGTTCGCCCGGTAGTGGGAACGACAGGATTTTCTGAAGCGGATTTACAGGAGCTTCACGCGTTGACAGAAGAAAAAGGAATCGGCGCGATTATTGCCCCGAACTTTGCGTTGGGAGCGGTCCTTATGATGAAATTTTCTCAAATGGCTGCCAATTATTTCGAAGATGTCGAAATCATTGAACTCCACCATGACCAAAAATTGGACGCCCCGAGCGGAACGGCGCTGAAAACGGCGGAGATGATCTCAAGCGTCCGTTCAGAAAAACAGCAGGGCCACCCTGATGAAAAAGAAATTCTTCCGGGCGCCCGCGGCGCAGAATTAAACGGCATCCGTCTGCACAGCGTCCGCCTGCCGGGTCTCATCGCCCATCAGGAAGTCATGTTCGGCATGGACGGCCAGACGCTTAAACTGCGCCATGATTCCTATAACCGCACTTCCTTTATGTCAGGAGTGAAGCTGTCTGTAGAGCAAGTGATGAAAATAGACCAGCTTGTGTACGGGCTTGAAAATATTATCGATTGAATCGGCAAGGGGGAGAAAATCAAATGAAAATTGCTTTGATTGCTCACGATAAAAAAAAGCAGGATATGGTGCAGTTCGTGACCGCCTATAAGGACATATTAAGCCATCACGATTTATATGCAACCGGTACGACTGGCTTAAAAATTCAAGAAGCGACCGATTTGACCGTTGAACGCTTTCAATCCGGCCCGCTTGGGGGAGATCAGCAAATCGGCGCATTAATTGCGGCAAATGCACTTGACCTCGTCATCTTTTTGCGTGACCCGTTAACGGCGCAGCCTCACGAGCCGGATGTTTCGGCATTAATCCGCCTCTGTGATGTGTACGCGATCCCGCTTGCCACAAACATGGGGACGGCGGAAATCCTCGTCCGTACGCTTGACGGCGGGGCGTTTGATTTTCGCAATCTCGTGCGCGGGGGAGATCCGAATGTCTGAACATCTTGATATTCTTGCGTTTGGCGCCCATAGCGATGATGTCGAGATCGGCATGGGCGGCGCGATTGCAAAATTCACAGCCAAAGGCAAAACCGCGGTTATATGCGATTTGACTGAGGCGGAATTATCGTCTAACGGGACAGTAAGTTTAAGAAAAGAAGAAGCGGCGCGGGCGGCTCACATTCTCGGCGTAAAAGAGAGAATACAGCTTACGCTTCCGGACCGCGGGCTTTTAAAAAATGAAGACGCAATCCGTCAGATCGTCAGTGTGATCAGAGCCTGCCGGCCGAAAGCTGTTTTCATGCCCTATCCGAAAGACCGTCACCCTGACCACGGAAATGCAGCCGCATTAGTTGAAGAAGCGGTATTTTCCGCGGGCATTCATAAGTATATAGATCATCAGCAATTGCCGGCTCACAAGGCGGAAAAAGTATATTATTATATGATTAACGGTTTTCATCGGCCGGATTTTGTCATAGATATAACGGAAACCATTGATTTGAAGAAAAAGAGCTTAAATGCATATCAAAGCCAGTTTATCCCTTCAGAGCATTCAGTGAACACACCGCTGACAAACGGTTATATTGAGATGGTGGAAGCGCGGGAAAGGCTGTATGGCAAAGAAGCCGGCACGGGATATGCTGAAGGCTTCTTTACAAAACAGCTTCCCATATTGAATGATGATGTTTTTGGGGGCGGACAATGAAACCATTAAAAATAGGGATTACATGCTACCCGAGTGTCGGAGGCTCGGGTATTATTGCGACGGAACTTGGCAAACTTCTTGCGGAAAAGGGGCACCAAGTTCATTTCATTACATCAAGCATCCCGTTTAGATTAAATACATATCATCCGAATATTCATTTTCACGAGGTGGAAGTCAATCAGTACGCTGTATTTAAATATCCGCCTTATGATCTGACTTTAGCGAGCAAAATTGCAGAGGTCGCAGCAAGGGAAAACCTTGATATCATCCATGCCCATTACGCGCTGCCTCATGCGGTGTGCGCTTATCTTGCGAAACAGATGCTCAAGCGGGATATCGGTATCGTCACAACGCTTCACGGCACGGATATCACTGTATTAGGGTATGATCCGTCATTGAAGGATTTAATCCGTTTTGCAATTGAGGCATCAGACAGAGTGACGGCCGTTTCAACCGCACTTGCCGGCGAAACATATGATTTAATCAAGCCGCAGAAAAAAATTGAGACAATCTATAACTTTATAGACGAACGCGTTTATCTTAAGAAAAATAGAGAAAGTATAAAACAGAAGCACGGCATTTTACCGGATGAAAAAGTCGTCATCCACGTGTCTAACTTCAGAAAAGTAAAACGCGTCAAGGATGTCATCCGTGTTTTCCGTAATATCGCCGCCAAAACAAAGGCGAAGCTCCTCCTTGTCGGAGACGGGCCGGAAAAGTGCGTCGCTTGGCAGCTTGTCGAAAAATACGGCTTGCAGGATCAAGTGCTGCTGCTCGGAAATCAGGACAGGGTAGAAGAGCTGTATTCCATCAGCGATCTTAAGCTCCTTCTTTCTGAAAAGGAGAGCTTCGGACTCGTTCTCCTTGAAGCGATGGCCTGCGGAGTGCCGTGCATCGGAACGAATATAGGCGGAATCCCGGAAGTCATTAAAGATCAAGTGAGCGGTTTTTTAGTGAATGTCGGTGATATTCAAGCTGCATCTGAAAAAGCGCTCACCATTTTAGAAGACAAACAGCTCAGCAAACGTTTAACTGAACAGGCGCTGAAAATGGTGAAGACGGAGTTTTCTTCGCAAAAAATCGTCAGCGAATATGAACGGATTTATGCCGAACTGGCAGAACCGGAGTGATCAGATGGAACAGGAATTTGTCAAAGCCCTCCCCATCCTTCATCAACTCATGAAGGCGGGCCATCAGGCTTATTTTGTCGGGGGAGCCGTCAGAGACAGCTATATGAAACGAAAAATAGGCGATGTAGATATCGCAACGAGCGCTTCGCCGGATGAGGTGGAGCGCCTCTTTCAGCGCACCGTGGATGTAGGCAAGCAGCACGGTACGGTTATCGTCTTATGGGAAGATGAAACCTATGAAGTCACCACCTTCCGTGCGGAATCTGAATATAAAGATTACAGGCGGCCTGAAGCCGTGCAGTTTATTACATCTTTATCTGAGGACTTAAAGCGCAGAGACTTAACGATTAACGCGATGGCAATGTCCGCAGAGGGTGAGCTGCTTGATTATTTCGGCGGAATACAAGATATCGGACAAAAGCTGATTCGCACGGTGGGAAATCCGCAAGATCGCTTTCAAGAAGATGCCCTGCGGATGATGAGGGCTGTCCGCTTTATGAGCCAGCTCGGCTTCACGCTTGCAAAAGAGACCGAAGAGGCCGTTATAAAGGATAGAAATCTGCTGTCACATGTCTCTGTAGAACGGAAGACAGTGGAATTTGAGAAACTGTTACAGGGCATATCCTCACATCAAGCCATTCAAACGATGGTAAAGACAGGCCTGAGTGAAGAGCTGCCCGGCCTTTCAGGCAAAGAGGACAGGCTGCTTGAGGCGTGCGGGTTTCCGTTTCGTGCTTTAGACACACGTGAGGAACGCTGGGCAGCGCTGTTATTATATCTCCGCATACTTCCTAAAGACGGCGAGCCGCTTTTAAAACAGTGGAAGCTGCCGGGAAAGGTCATAAAAGAAGCGGTGCAAATCGTCAGCGCCTGCCCGGTGAAACTGGAAACGGAAGCCATGTATCGGACCGGAGAAAAAGCGCTGCTTTCTGCGGTCAAAATCAGCATGCTTGAGCAGACGAGGACAATCGATGCACAAAAGCTGAAAGAGGTTCAGCGCTTGTATCAACAGCTGCCGATCAAAAGCCTGCGCGACCTTGATATTTCAGGTGCCGATATCATGGCGCTCAGAAACCGTCCGGCGGGAAAATGGGTAGCAGAAGAACTTCGCCGGATTGAAGAAGCGGTGCTGGCAGGAAAGCTCTCCAACCGAAAAAACAACATAAAGGAGTGGCTTAGAGCGTGGGATCAACGTTAAGAACCCAATTAATAGATTTATTTTCTGAAGCGGGAGACGGTTTTATCTCCGGACAAAAAATCAGTGATGCGCTCGGCTGTTCGAGAACCGCTGTTTGGAAGCATATTGAAGAACTCCGCAAAGAGGGCTATGAGGTTGAAGCTGTCAGAAGAAAAGGATACAGGCTCGTAAAGAAACCGGGAAAACTCAGTGAATCTGAAATCCGTTTCGGGCTGAAGACCGAATTCTTAGGCAAACAGCTTTATTACCGTGACGTTCTTCCGACCACCCAAAAAACGGCGCATGAACTGGCGAATGACGGAGCGCCGGAAGGAACACTCGTCGTCGCCGATAAACAAACGGCCGGCAGAGGAAGAATGTCCAGAGTGTGGCACTCGCAGGAAGGGAACGGGATATGGATGAGCCTCATCCTCAGACCCGACATTCCTCTGCAAAAAGCGCCGCAGCTAACCTTGTTATCCGCCGTAGCCGTTGTACAGGCCATTGAGGCGGCGGCCGGCATACAGCCTGACATTAAGTGGCCGAATGATTTATTAATTCACGGGAAAAAGGCCGTCGGTATTTTAACGGAGCTGCAGGCGGAGGAAGACCGTGTCCGCTCGGTTATTATCGGAATCGGAATTAATGTGAACCAGCAGACGGACGATTTTCCCGACGAGCTTCAAGACATCGCGACAAGCCTGAGCCTTGAAGCCGGCGAAAAAATTGACAGAGCCGGACTGATTCAAGAGATTTTACAGACATTTGAAAAACGTTATCAGGATTATTTGACGCACGGCTTTACACCGATCAAGTTATTATGGGAAAGCTATGCGCTCGGTTTGGGGAACGAGCTTCAAGCGAGAACCCTCCAAGGAACGTTTTACGGAAAATCGCTCGGCATTGATGATGAGGGAGTACTTCTTTTAGAAACGAAAGACGGTATAAAAAAGATTTACTCCGCAGATATCGAACTCAATCATTCTTAGTTGGTACAAGTCTGCCGAATTTGGTATACTTCCTTTGGGCAGTATCATAATGAACTGCACCTGATCAGCAGAATAAAGTTTTTAAGAGTCTGCCTTGATCCAAAAAAGGACTGGGACAGAGGGATGACATTCGCCAAACTTTAAAATAAGTGGAGAATCCTTCTTACATACCGGAAGGTTTTTTTGCTTGTAAAGAACTGGCGGCTCATCTCCTCACCGTTTGAGGAGGAGAACAGGATGAAAACAAAGTTGGATTTTATGAAAATGAAGGAAAATGGAGAGCCGATCGTGATGCTGACCGCTTACGATTATCCGCAGGCAAAGCTTGCTGAAAAGGCGGGCGTTGACATGATCTTAGTCGGGGATTCACTCGGAATGGTCGTGCTTGGGCTCGATTCAACCGTCGGCGTAACGGTCAGAGACATGATTCACCATACAAAAGCGGTAAAACGCGGTGCGAAGAACACATTTATCGTCACTGACATGCCGTTTATGTCTTATCACCTTTCTAAAGAGGAGACGCTGAAAAACGCGGCTGCCATTATTCAGGAAAGCGGCGCGGACGCGTTAAAGCTTGAGGGCGGAGACGGCGTTTTCGAATCCATCCGCGCTTTGACACTGGGCGGAATTCCGGTCGTCAGCCATTTAGGGCTTACACCGCAATCTGTCGGTGTATTAGGCGGATATAAAGTACAGGGAAAAGACGAACAAAGCGCGAAAAAACTGCTGGAAGACAGCATCAAATGCGAACAGGCCGGAGCGATGATGCTCGTGCTTGAGTGTGTGCCGGCAGAACTGACCGCAAAAATAAAAGAAGAGATAGCGATTCCTGTTATCGGAATCGGGGCCGGACCGGAAGCGGACGGACAGGTGCTTGTCTATCATGATATTGTCGGCCACGGCGTGGAAAGAACACCGAAGTTTGTGAAACAATACGCCCAGATCGATGGCACCATCGAAACGGCAATCAGCGGTTATGTACATGATGTAAAAGAGCGGGTTTTCCCGGAAGAAAAGCACTCCTTTCAGCTGAACCAAACAGTGCTGCAAGGCTTGTACGGAGGAAAATAAGCAATGAAACAAATAACAGAAATTTCACAGCTGAAAGAACTGACATCTCAATACCGGTCAGAGGGCCGAAGCATCGGGTTTGTGCCGACCATGGGTTTTCTGCATGAAGGGCATTTGACGCTTGTTGAAAAAGCGAGGCGGGAAAATGATGTCGTCGTGATGAGCATTTTTGTCAACCCGGCACAATTCGGTCCCGGCGAGGATTATGAGGCATATCCGCGCGATTTGAACCGCGATGCCAAGCTGGCGGAACAGGCGGGAGCTGACCTCCTTTTTACGCCGTCTGCGCAAGACATGTATAAAGGCGAGCAAAATGTAGCCGTACACGTCAAAAGACGGACTGACGTATTATGCGGCCGGTCCCGCGCAGGCCATTTTGACGGAGTCGCCACCGTTCTGACGAAGTTTTTCAATCTCGTGAAACCGAACCGCGCTTATTTCGGCTTGAAAGATGCGCAGCAGGCCGCAGTTGTGGACGGATTGATTGAAGATTTCTTTATGGATATCGAATTGGTTGCTGTGGATACCGTCAGAGAAGAGGACGGGCTTGCCAAAAGTTCACGGAACGTAAACCTGTCAGCCGAAGAAAGAAAAGAAGCGCCGATAATCTACAAAGCGCTGCAAAAAGGAGCCGAGCTGATCAGAGACGGCGAAAGAAATCCCGAAGAAATCGTAAAAGCCGTAACCGGCATGATCGAAAATACAAGCGGCGTCATCGACTATGTTGAATTATACGCTTATCCAGAGCTGACACCGATTGATACGTTAGACGGCAAAATCATTCTCGCTTGCGCCGTTCAATTTTCTAAGGCGCGGCTGATTGATAATATCATTATTGATATTGACGAATGGGAGAGATCATAATATGTACCGCACTATGATGACCGGTAAACTGCACCGCGCTACTGTCACGGAAGCAAACTTGAATTATGTCGGCAGCATCACAATTGATGAGGATCTTTTAGATGCTGTCGGAATGCTCGTTAATGAAAAAGTTCAAATTGTGAATAATAATAACGGAGCAAGACTTGAAACTTACATTATTCCCGGAAAACGGGGAAGCGGCGTGATCTGTTTGAACGGAGCAGCCGCGCGACTCGTTCAAGAGGGCGACAAAGTCATTATTATTTCTTATCAAATGATGTCTGATCAAGAAGCGAAAAGCCACCAGCCAAAGGTTGCCGTCCTGAACGATCAGAACAAAATTGAGCAGATGCTTGGCCAAGAGCCGGCGCACACGATTTTGTAAAAGATCCCCCCATCATGGGGGTTTTCTTTTAAGATTTGCGGGCAAAACCTGTTTTTTCGCTCCATTTCTGTACAAAACGTGTTACACTTTTGTCGTATGCAAGAATAGAGGTGTCCATTTTAATGAACAAGCAACGGTTCGTTGTCATAGATGTCGAAACAACAGGGAATTCGCCGAAAAAGGGCGATAAAATCATTCAAATCGCAGCGGTTGTCATTGAAAATGGACAAATTACTGAGCGGTTTTCAAAATATATCAATCCGAACCAGGCGATTCCGCCGTTTATTGAGCAGCTGACAGGGATCTCAACCGGCATGGTAGAAAACGAATTGCCGTTTGAAGCGGCAGCAGAGGACATTTTTCAGCTGCTTGACGGTGCGTACTTTGTGGCGCATAACATTCATTTCGATCTCGGCTTTGTCAGGCATGAGTTAAACGAGGCGGGCTATCAGCTGACCGATTGTGACGTGCTTGATACCGTTGAACTCTCACGTGTTGTCTTCCCTGAGTTTGAAGGGTATAAGCTGAGTGAACTATGCGAGGAGCTGCATATCGTTCATGACAGGCCCCATCGCGCTGACAGTGACGCGGAAGTGACCGGGCTGATTTTTTTAGAAATCTTACATAAACTGAGACACCTTCCTTTGCCGACGTTAAAACAGCTTAGAAGGCTCTCACAGCATTTTATCAGTGATTTGACGCTGTTATTGGATTCATTTATTAACGAAAACAAGCCATCAGCCAATGAGGGATTCGTGCCGTACGCCTCATTTTCAATTAAACAGCCTGAACCCCCGCCGGAGCCGGCACAGATGGCTTCTTCTGTCGATCTTAAGATGTGGACTCAAAAAACGGAAGAGCTCTTATCTGAATTTGTGCCCCGTTATGAAAAGCGGAAGGGACAGCTAGCCATGATGAACGAAGTGCTCGATGCGTTCTCCAATCGTGAGCATGCGCTGATTGAGGCTGCACCGGGCATCGGAAAAACGATTGGTTATCTCGTTCCGGCAGTTTTATTTGCAAAGTCAGAACAGACCCCTGTCATCATCAGCACGTATTCCACGCTTTTGCAGCAGCAGATCATGTCTAAAGACCTCCCGTTATTGGAGCGTATGTTTCCTTGGCCGGTCAAAGCGGCTATTTTAAAAGGGCAGTCTCATTATCTTTGCTTGCGCAAGTTTGAACATATACTGCATGAGGAAGATGATAATTACGATGCGGTTTTGACAAAAGCTCAGCTTCTGGTCTGGCTGACGGAGACAGAAACAGGCGATGCCGCTGAATTGAATTTGCCTTCAGGCGGCCGGTTGCTGTGGGAACGTATGGCCTATAACGAAGATTCTTTTTTGAAAAAAGGAGACAATTCAGTCACGGGGTTTTATGAGCGCGCTAAACAAAAAGCGCAAGTATCAGATCTCATCATTACAAACCATGCCCTGCTTTTAACCGATGAAGGCAGCAATTCAAAAAGGCTGCCGGACAGCGGGACGATGATTATTGATGAAGCACACCATTTTGAGCGTGCCGCAAGCGAGCACTTAGGGCGAAGAGCTTCATACATAGGGCTGCACACAAAGCTCAGCAGAATCGGTACGTTAAAAGAACACGGGCTGTTAAAGCGGATGAGAAAGCTGTTTCATACGTATCAATTGCCTTCTGAGAGTTTCTTTGACGCAGATGAGTGGATGAAGCATATTCAGTCAGAAAGCGATGCTTTTTTCAGTTCAGTGCATTCTTTTGTCAAACGAAGAAAACCTAAAGACGATCTGAACCGTCTCGTTTATAGTCTGAACCATAAAAGTCAGGATAAGGGCCTGTTGATGTTAACCGACGGAGCGGAGCGGCTTTGCGCTATGCTTGATCATCTCCTGGATGTTTTTTCAATACATGAAAAACTGTTACATACAAAGCTGGACCAGATGAAAAGCGGAGCGGCTTTTTTAGCGGCTGAATATGTAAAATGCATGAAAGGCCTAAAAGAGTATCGCGATACGTTCAGCCGTCTGCTGTTTGAGTCTGATGAAAAAGAAGCCATATGGATTGAAATTGATGCAAAAGGCGCTAAAAACGCTGTCAGCATATATGCTCAGCCCCTGGAACCGGGAGAAATGCTCGCCGATCAATTTTTCGCCCGCAAAAAAAGCGTCGTGCTTACATCGGCGACCCTTATGGTGGAGCAGTCTTTTCAATTTATGATAGAGAGGCTCGGGCTTTCGGATTTTTATCCGCGCACCAAAAGCATTCCATCTCCTTTTTCGTATGACGATCAAATGAAGGTCATCATTCCAAAAGACATGAAGTCTGTAAAATATGACGGAGAGCAGGATGTCATTCATCATATTGCCCGGTATGTAGAGATCATGTCAAAGGAAAAACAGCCGAAAATCCTCGTCTTGTTTACGTCCCATGATATGCTGAAAAAAGTGTATCAGGAACTGAAGCTCAGCATGGATATTTCCGGTATCCAGCTGCTTGCCCAAGGCATCACGGGCGGCAGCCCGGGAAAACTAATGAAAACCTTTAAAGCAGGCAGCCGAGCGATTTTACTCGGCACAAATCATTTCTGGGAAGGCGTTGATTTTCCGGGGGATGAATTGTCAACCGTGATGATTGCAAGGCTTCCTTTCCGGCCGCCTGACAATCCGCTTCATGCAGCAAAATGTGAGTTTGCAAAGCGAAAGGGGAAAAATCCGTTTCAAACCGTTTCATTGCCTGAGGCCGTTTTAACGTTCAGACAGGGCATCGGGCGGCTGCTCCGCACAGCAGGAGACAAGGGAACGATCGTTCTTTTGGATAAACGGGTAAAGACGGCGGGATACGGGCGTTTATTTCTCGAAGCGCTGCCCACTGCGTCCCTGCTTGAACTTACGGATGACGAGCTTGAAGCTTACGTCGGGCAAACGGAATAAAAAGCCGCAAAAAGCGGCTTTTCATGGTGTGGGATGAGGAATTGTTTTTATAGTAAAAGCGGGTTCGCGCCGCCTTGTGACTTTATTATGCCGCGTGTGTACACCCGCTATGACTAACAAAATTTGTTCGACCGATGGAGGGTATAAAAATGGAAAGTAAAATTGAGATTCTTTCTACAATTAATGTAGAGCATTCAGATGATTTGTATAAGATCGTCGATACACTGAACCGGACCTTGAAAAGAGATAACCTGATGTTCGGACTTGCATTGGATGAAGAAAACCAAAATGAAGCGGTCTTCACCATTTATCGCACGTAGGTGAAAAACATGAAAAAAAAAGCATTAATCTTTACAGCTGTATTTGGTATTATTTTTTTAGCAGTTCTTTTATTTTCTGCCGGTATTTTTAAATCAGCAATGGCTCAAAAAGAAGAAGGCCACGAAACAGCTGCCGCAGCCGCCAAAGAAAAAACGGATTTGACAAACGCTGATAAAGTCGAAACCTTTGTCGGCAAACAAAAGTATTATGTCGTTGCCGGAACAGACAAACATGATGCGAAAATGTATGTATGGGTTCCTGCCGACAAAAAAGCAAAGATTCTCGCGAAAAAAGCCAGTGACGGCATTTCCAGTGACAAAGCGGCAAAAATCGTTCAGGACGCCGGACTGGTTTCCAAACTGAAAGACGTTCACCCGGCGAGAGAAAATAACGTCCCGCTGTGGGAAGTGACCTACTTAAACAAAAACGGGCAGTATAGTTTTAGCTATGTGGACTTTACAAGCGGCAAGATTCTCAAAAATATCACACCGTAAGACGTATTAGGGGGAGTTTAAGTTGAAATTGGCAAAAAGAGTATCCGCATTAACACCGTCTGCAACATTGGCAATTACCGCTAAAGCGAAAGAACTGAAAGCAGAAGGCCATGATGTCATCGGTCTCGGGGCAGGAGAACCGGATTTTAACACGCCTCAGCATATTATAGATGCGGCAGTGCGTTCAATGAATGAAGGCCATACGAAGTATACGCCTTCCGGCGGTTTGGCGGCGCTGAAAGACAGCATCGCAGAAAAATTCAAAAAAGATCAGGGGATTGAATACAAACCGTCTGAGATCATCGTCTGCACAGGCGCGAAACATGCACTTTATACACTGTTTCAGGTGATTCTTGATGAGGAAGATGAAGTCATCATCCCGACGCCATACTGGGTCAGCTATCCTGAGCAGGTGAAACTGGCAGGCGGCCGTCCGGTGTATGTTGAAGGTTTGGAATCCAACCAGTTCAAAATTTCACCGGAGCAGCTGAAGCAGGCCGTCACGGATAAAACGAAAGCAATAATTATCAACTCGCCGAGCAACCCGACCGGTGTCATGTACACAAAAGAGGAGCTCGAGGAGCTTGGCAAAGTTTGCTTGGAGCATGACATTCTGATCGTTTCTGACGAGATTTATGAAAAGCTTACATACGGAGGAAAGAAACACGTTTCAATCGCGCAGCTTTCAAATGAACTGAAAGAACAAACGATTGTCATTAACGGCGTGTCTAAATCCCACAGCATGACAGGCTGGAGAATCGGATATGCTGCCGGAGCGGAAACGGTTATTAAAGCCATGACCAGCCTTGCGAGCCACAGCACGTCTAATCCGACTTCCATCGCCCAATACGGCGCTATTGCGGCATATAATGGTCCGGCTGAGCCGCTGGAAGAAATGAGGCAGGCATTTGAGCACAGATTAAATACGATTTACGCAAAGCTTAGCGAAATTCCCGGGTTTACCTGTGTCAAGCCGGAAGGTGCATTTTATTTGTTCCCTAACGCCAAAGCGGCAGCCCAAAACTGCGGCTTCAAGGATGTTGACGAATATGTGAAGGCGCTTCTGGAAGAAGAAAAAGTCGCCATCGTTCCGGGTTCCGGCTTCGGCTCACCGGATAACGTCCGCTTATCTTACGCAACGTCACTGGATCTTTTAGAAAAAGCGGTCGAAAGAATCCGCCGTTTTACAGAAAAACATAGCTGATCAAAAAAGCGGCTTCCTTAAGCCGCTTTTTCATCTGCATTGACCCCGTTAGAGAAGAACGGGTATAATAAGGTGATGAAAAAAGAGATTCAGGATGTCTGAATGTCTTTCTTGTTCTGGAGGGAAAGAGTTTGAAAACAACGATAAACCAAGTGTATAAACACGTAGGCCAGGAAGTAACGATTGGAGCTTGGGTCGCAAATAAACGCTCAAGCGGTAAGATCGCTTTTTTACAGCTGAGAGACGGTACAGGCTTCATTCAGGGAGTCGTCGTCAAAGCTGAAGTTGAAGAAAACATCTTCCAAACGGCAAAATCAGTGACGCAGGAAACGTCACTTTACGTAAAAGGAATTGTAAAAGAGGACGAGCGTTCACCGCTGGGCTATGAACTTGCGGTGACTTCAATTGAAGTGATTCATGAAGCGACTGATTATCCGATTACGCCGAAAGAGCACGGCACGGAGTTTTTAATGGACCACAGACATTTATGGCTTCGTTCTAAACGCCAGCATGCGATTATGAAAATCCGTAACGAAATCATTCGCGCGACTTATGAATTTTTCAATAAAGAAGGCTTCGTTAAAGTCGACCCGCCTATTTTAACGGGAAGCGCCCCTGAAGGAACGACAGAGCTGTTCGCAACGAAATATTTCGACGAGGACGCATTTTTGTCTCAAAGCGGCCAGCTGTATATGGAAGCTGCTGCTATGGCGCTTGGAAAAGTGTTCTCATTCGGTCCGACGTTCAGAGCGGAAAAATCAAAAACGAAGCGCCATCTGATTGAATTCTGGATGATCGAGCCGGAAATGGCGTTTGTTGAATTTAAAGAAAACCTTGAGGTTCAGGAAAATTATGTGTCTTACATCGTACAAAGCGTATTGAAAAATTGCGCAATCGAGCTGAACACATTAGGAAGAGACACTTCCAAGCTTGAACAAATCAAAGCGCCTTTTCCTCGTATTACGTATGATGAGGCAATTGAATTTCTGAAAGAAAAAGGGTTTGACGATATTGAATGGGGAGATGACTTCGGCGCGCCGCATGAAACTGCGATCGCAGAAAGCTATGACAAGCCGGTGTTTATCACTCATTACCCAACATCATTAAAACCGTTTTATATGCAGCCGGCAGAAGACCGTGACGATGTCGTATTATGCGCGGACTTAATCGCTCCGGAAGGTTACGGAGAAATCATCGGCGGCTCTGAACGGGTTCATGATATGGAACTTTTGGAAGCAAGATTAAAAAAGCACGGTCTGGATTCAGACGCTTACAAATGGTATGCTGAACTCAGACAATACGGTTCTGTGCCGCATTCCGGCTTCGGTCTCGGACTCGAGCGCACAGTTGCGTGGATCAGCGGAGCGCCTCACGTGCGTGAAACGATTCCGTTCCCAAGACTTTTGAACCGTCTGTATCCGTAATAGATAGAAAAAAAGAGTCTCCTGTAAAGGGAGACTTTTTCATAGTAAAGGGGAAAGCCCGCGCGATAACCTTTACAGGTAAGAGGTGTAATGATGAAAAAACAGCAATTTATAGATATGCAAGAGCTCGGTGCCTCAAGCATTCCCAATCTGCTTCTGACAAATTACCGGCAGCTCGGTTTAAATGAAACCGAATTGATTCTGCTTCTGAAGATTAAAATGCATTTGGAAAAAGGCTCTTATTTTCCGACGCCGTTTGAACTTCAGTCCGGCATGTCAATTTCTGTTGAAGAATGTACAAGCAGGTTGAGAATGTTTATCCAAAAAGGCTTTCTATTCTTAGAAGAATGTGAAGACCATAATGGAATAAAATTTGAAAAATACTCTTTGCAGCCGTTATGGGCAAAGCTGTATGATCATATTCAGCATTCACAAAACCAAACACAGGAAAGACAATCAGAAGGGGAACAAAAGAGCCTGTATACCATTTTTGAGGAAGAGTTCGGAAGACCGCTGTCTCCGCTTGAATGCGAGACATTGGCCATATGGCAGGATCAAGACCAGCACGAAGCACCGATGATTAAGCACGCGTTAAAAGAAGCTGTCTTATCAGGAAAACTCAGTTTCCGGTATATCGACCGAATTTTGTTTGAATGGAAAAAGAACGGCTTACAAACGGTAGAGCAGGCGAAGGTGCACAGCCAGAAATTCAGACGTGTCCAAACGAAACAAAACGAACCGCAAAAAGAGTACACGAGGCAGGTTCCTTTTTACAATTGGCTGGAACAGTAAAGTGAGAAGGGGAGAAACGTGTTAAATTTAAAGCAGATCGAATATTGTCTTGAAAAAATCGGCGACATGTTTCCGCACGCAGAATGTGAACTTGTCCATTCAAATCCTTTCGAATTGGTCGTGGCAGTCGCTTTATCTGCACAATGTACGGACGCCCTCGTCAACAGAGTGACAAAAACGTTATTTGAAAAATATAAACGGCCTGAAGACTATCTTGCCGTGCCGCTGGAAGAACTCCAGCAGGATATCAGATCCATCGGTTTGTACCGAAATAAAGCCAAAAATATTCAAAAGCTCAGTAAGATGATCATTGAAGATTACGGCGGAGAAGTGCCGAAAGACAGAGATGAGCTTGTGAAGCTGCCTGGGGTAGGCCGAAAAACAGCAAATGTGGTCGTATCGGTTGCGTTCGGCATTCCCGCGATCGCAGTAGATACTCATGTTGAGCGAGTCAGCAAACGGCTCGGCATCTGCCGCTGGAAGGACTCGGTTTTGGAAGTTGAGAAAACATTAATGAAAAAAGTGCCGAAAGAAGATTGGTCCGTCACGCACCACAGATTGATATTTTTCGGGCGCTATCACTGTAAAGCTCAATCGCCCCGCTGTGCGGAATGTCCTTTGCTTTCGTTATGCAGAGAAGGCCAAAAACGAGATAAAAAAGGGCTGGTGAAACGGTGACGGAAAAAGAAACATTGTCAGGTTATGAAGCATATTTGCGCGGTCTTACTGACATGGAAAGCGAAAGCATAAAATCCGCGCTGCGCCATAATCCCTTGTATGTGGATTTTAGTGAATATCCGCATGAGATAGAGCCATGGAAAGAAAAAAGTGAATATGTTCCTTTTCTTTTTCAGATATGGGATGAAACGAAAGAAACGCTGCTGCCCGTATTTCAAACACGCAAATCGAGATGCGATCAAAATGACATCCTGAAAGGGATTGTCTGCCTGATTGCCGCTTTTCATTGGACGGCAGGGGAGCGGGTGCTGTCACTTGATTGGTCTGTTCTTAAAACAAGACATTTTCCGGCGGAGCCGATCAATTGGGCGGAGCGAATAGCGTTTATTTTAACGAAACCGACACAATTCCACTCGTTTATACAGCTGGATGAGCTGATGACGGAAATGAAAAAACAATTTCATAAATATGAAGCCATGAATAAAAAATAGAAACCTCCTTATTTTTACGTAAGGAGGTTTTTTATTGTACAAAAAAGCCTTCACCTATTTGAGGTGAAGGCTTTCGGCCGCTAATTAGCGGAGTTTGATTGGATGGTTGACGAATTTGACTGCCCGTTGATATTTGATGATGAGTCTTGGTTTTTGTCCGTTTGTTTGTCGTCTGAATTGGAACCGTCTGTTCCGGAGTCGGAACTATTATCAGAGCTGTTATCATTCTGGCCGTTTTTATCCTTACCGTTGCCCGGCTGATTCTTATCACCGTTATCCGTTTGATCCTGATTGGGCTGATCAGGGTTTTTAGTTGGATCATCAGTTGACGAATCATCCGATCCGTTTGAAGGATCTGTCTGATTGTTATCTGTTTGTGAATCATCGGTTTGGGTCTTGTCTTTATCCTGATTATCATCAGGATTTTCTTCGTCCGTTTTTTTATCTTTGTCTGCATCGTCCTCTTCATCTTTCGGGACTTTGAAGGACGTAGATACCGTATCGCTTTTTCCGTCATCATTTTCCGCTGTCACTTGGAAGCTGTATGTGGAGCCTGGCGTGACGTCAGAGACGACAGCTTCTTTTGCAGAGCTGTTTTGAGTGTCACTGTAGCTTCCGCCGTCAACGGATTGTTTGACATTAAAGGAAGCATCACCATCGTAGTCCCAGCTTAAGGTCAATGATTTTTTGTCTTTATCGTACTTTACTTGCAGGCCTGTCGGTTTATCGGCTTTTTCTTTCGTGTACGTTTTAGAAACAGCAGTAGGCTGCGTTCCTTTCACGAAGTACTCCGTTACCTTTTTGTCATCCGGCGTATTCGGTCCGGCTAAAGCGGCAGGGTTTGAGCCTTTTTCAATCGTTTCTTTTACGACGCTGTCAGGCTGTTCAAAGCTTCCTTTGCCATCGTCAACATATGAGATCAGCTTTTGGAAGAGGCGTTTGGCTACTTGCTGGTCTGCTTTTGATAAGGATAGTTTTCCTGCCTTATTTTTGCTTTCAACACCGGTCCAGACGGCCGCTGTATATTGCGGTGTATAGCCGACAAACCAAGAATCCGGCACACCTCCGCTTGCAATATTGTGCTCTCTCATATAACTGTCTGGAAAGTTAGTTGTACCCGTTTTTCCGGCTACTTCGACGTTCGGCACTTGTGCTAGGCTGCCTGTTCCTGTTTGCACTGCAGATTTCAGCATATCTGTAATCATAAACGCCGTGTAGTCGCTCATTGCACTTTTCGATTTAGGCGTTAAATCAAGCTTCGTGCCGTCATTAAATTCAATCGATGTGACCGCATGCGGTTCATTGTATGTTCCGTTATTGCCGAACGCGCTGTAAGCGCCTGCCATGGTCAGAGTGGAAACGCCCGGATTATCGTCCCCAAAACCGCCGATTGAATATGATTCAGTTACACTGTCTTTGTTCAGCCCTAAGCCTAATCCATTAGCGAAGTCGACAGCATTATCTTTTCCAGCTGCTTGGTATGCTTTCAGAGCCGGTATATTTCTTGACTGTGCCAGTGCATAACGCATAGAAATTGGGCCAAGGTATTTACGATCCCAGTCGTGAATCGCTGTTCCGTTTGTATAAGAGTAAGCAGAGTCATCAATCTGCTCATACGTTGACCATTTTTTATTTTCAATAACCGGTCCGTAATCAAGAATCGGTTTAATCGTTGAACCCGGCTGGCGTTTGGCTTGTGTGGCATAGTTATACCCGCCGACTGTGCTGTTTCGTCCCGATCCGATGGCGCGGATTTCGCCGTTTGTCGTGTCAAGGAGGGTAACGCCGCCCTGCATGCCTTGGGTAAAGCCGACACTGTCGCCGTCCATTAATTCATCAAGATAATCTTGCGCTTTCGTATCAAGGGTCGTATAGATTTTTAATCCGTCAGTGGAAATATCGACATCTTTCTTTTCTTTCGTTTCGATTTCACTCATAACTTCTTCAACAAAAGCGCTGTATTTATTTGTATCCTTTTTCTCATATTGCTTTTGGCTGACGACGCCTTCATCTTTCATGGACACTTTTTTCGCTTTTTGGTATTCAGCACTCGAGATAAAACCTTGTTTTTCCATTAGGCTGAGAACGATGTTCCGTCTCTTTTCAGAGGAATTCGGATTTTTAACAGGGTTGTATCCGGTCGGGCTCTGCGGCATACCGGCAAGGGTCGCTGCCTGTTCAACCGTGAGCTTGCTGAGGTCTTTTACGCCGAAAAATTCTTCAGCGGCTTTACCGACGCCGTAGGCGCGCGGTGAGAAATAAATTCTGTTTAAATACATTTCTAAAATTTCATCTTTAGAATAATGGCGCTCCAGCTGCAATGAAAGCCATACTTCCTGAGCTTTCCGTTTAATCGTTTTCTGGTGAGTCAGAAGCGAGTTTTTCACAACCTGCTGGGTGATTGTGCTTCCTCCCTCTGATCCGAAACCGTCCGTAAAGTTGGCGACCAAGGCGCCGCCGATCCGGATCGGGTCAATCCCGTGGTGCTTATAAAAACGGGCGTCCTCTGTCGCGATAAACGCTTCTTTTACAACATCGGGAATATCTTTAATCGGGACGTAGGTTCGCTTCTCGGCGCCCACTTCCGCGATTTCTTTGCCGTTTTTATCATAAATCGTTGAAGAGTAAGGCGTTTTCAGCTTAGCTTCATCCAATGACGGTGCGCCGGAAACTAAAACGGCGAATGCCGCCGCTCCGCCGACTATGCCAAGGACAAACAGAATAACCAAAGACAGTACAATTTTTTTAAATAAACCGCCTTTACGCTGTTTCTTGCCTTTTTTCGGTGAAGAAGCCGGCTTGCTGTTTTTCGTCTGCTTTGCCTTTCGGCGTTCTTCACGACTCATAAATTGATCTGACATAACATCTCAACCTTTCGTTAATCAACCTTTCGCTCAGTCTACTGTCTCCTGCGAAAAATAAAGCTGTTCAATAATACTAATATAATCAATTCTCGGTGAGTATCCAAGGGAAATCGGCAAGGAAGCATCTTCTAATTCGTCTTTGCGAATCGATTTCCTGCCGTTTTTCTCCTTTCTCTCCCAAAAGATAAACAGCTTATCAGCCTCGAGGAAATAAACTTTTTCGAAAGCGGATATAATAACAAAACAAATGCCGCCTTGAGCAGTCACCTGCTTCATATGCTCAATCTGATGGTCATGAAAATTCTGCAGGGGAAATGCCGTTTTGTTTTTTGTCTCTTTTGCCTCAAAATCAATGTAGCGCCCCTTATAAATCCCGTTGTAATCAGTTGTTGACGACTGCTTAAAATAGGCTTCCTTAATGACTGCGGCGCTTCTTTTCGGATAATGGACATTTACAATTTGAACGGGTGTCGGCTTTTTATGAATGACAGCAATTTGGTTAGCCAGATAATACTTATTCGTTTCATTCAGGTCGTCTTCGAGGGTCATGCCGCGATTACTGTAAGAAGGCGTCCGTTTCTGGCTTTTTTGGGATGAAACCGTTTTGTTCGGCTGAAATGTCTTTCCATTCGGATACCGAATCACTTTTTCCATCCTCCTTATCAAACTTATAGTGACGGAAGTGAATGAACGTGCAAACACAACAGACCGTAACAACCATTCTGCGCCGAATCGAAAAAGAGACGAAAATGAAAAATGCCGATAATATTTCCCGGACGAATGCCTATAAATCATATTATGACCGCCATCCTGAGATCAAATGGTCACTTTTGGCATCTTTTGTTTCCCGCAATGCCGGCTGGTCGATGACTGATTTAAGAGGCAGTCTTTATCAGCAGGGGCTTGATAGCAAACAAAAAAACTGGTTTTTTCTGTCCTATGAGAGGGCGAATTGGCTTATCTTTTCCGACGCTTATCCCCAGCTTTTGTTATACCAGTGGTCGAAAAAAATCGGTGAACCTCTTTTTCGCCATCTTTCTCATTTCCGCGTTTCGGCATTTATGCAGGAAGAATGGTTCCGTTTTTGGCGTGACGGAGATACGGAACGGCTCATGTATGCTCTTATTATAAATGAACAAAACACTATCCAAACACCTATTATACAAAATCCTTCGTTTAAAAAGAATGTTTTTGGCACGATTCCTTTTTATTTAAGTGATTGGTTTCACTTTAACACGGTGATATTTCCTTCATATGACGGATGTTTATACGGAATTTCCGTCAAACGGTTTTCAAAAACCGAAGAAAGAATTACGCTCGGAAAACAGCTTTCCCGGCTGCTATTCTGCCCGGAGCTTTACGGCTCTTTTTATCGCTTTCTCGATAACGTGCCTCATACAGGCTCGCGTTTTGATATGGAGAAAATAATCGGCATCAAAAAACGAACATCACCAATGCTCAGAACAACCTATCCCTTGATTGTCCACTCATTAGACGGCAGAAAGAAGGATTGGTTTCAAAAAAGGTTAAAGAAGGGGGCCTTTTTACAGGAGAAAATGCCGAAGCAGCTGGAGCTTACAAACTGGTATCTGCAAAAAAAACGTCAGCTGCATGCGCTTTTTGCCGTTGAACATTGGCTCAAAAAATGAAAAAGCCCAAAACCGTTTCGGCGGTTTCGGGCTGGGCATCTGCCTTACGTAGAAGGGCGGTTTGGGCCGCCTGTTTTTTTATCTAACGTATCGGTCGCTTTTGATTCGGTTTTTTGCTGTTTGCCTGCATTTTTCGGTCTCGTTTTCATACGGCACCTCCTCAACTGTATCGTTTGCATTAACGTGCTGCTTCATACAAAGTTTGCGTCACTTTTTTGTCGAAAGTCCCGCCTTTTAGGATAAAACGTGTTTGTTTGGCGATTTGCTTCTAGTTTTGTCAGGTGCAAAGGAAAGAGGCGTAAAAACGAGAATTATACTCGGAGATACGTAAGTGACAAAAGGGAGGAACATGAATGACCGTTTACACGAGTAAGGCTGATATTCTCCGTCTGCTTTCTGATATCGAAGATCGGCTCTCTGGTGCTGAAGAGACGCTTGAACAATCAATGACGCTCTATAAAACAGAAGCTGAGGAAACAGAGGATGAACGTCTCGCTGCCCTGGAGGACGATTTGCGGGAGCTTCATATCTGTATTGACGACCTGTTCTTGACTGACCAGCGCAAAACGGTTTTACCTAAGGCATGCCGGATAAGCTGAATTTGTGTTGAAACTTTGGTACGATATGTATTGAGGTGAGTCCGTTTGCAGACACAATCATTATTGAAGTTAACAGAACAAATGATAGAGGCGGCTATAGAGGCTGACAGAAGGTACCAAGACGGAAAAGAGTACGACCGCTCATATGATTTCTTTGAAACCATTAAGCCTGATGTTGAAAAAAAGGATAAGCTTTGCGCGCTTTGGATTGAAAAGGCGCTGCCGTTTATCCAAACGAGCCGGCCGAAATACGTTCATCAGGAACAGATTCTGGCCGTTAAAGAAAACTTTTCGGAATTAATGCTCCAATCATATGTTCATCATATCCATAAAAAAAGGTATAAGGATTTAACTGAATCTGTTTTATATACACTTCGTATATGTAAGGATGAAGTTGAAAAAGAAGGCAGCTGATCAGCTGCCTTCTTTTTTCAGGGGTCCGGCATGTCATTCATATGCCGGGTTTTCTGCTCCACTTGCTTCGAGAACCTTCATACTGTTTCGAAATTCCGTTGCGGTCAGGTGTCCTTGAATATAGAGGAACTTTGCAAAGTCCATCAATTTATTCACACAATCTGTCTCATATTTTTTTGCTTCTGCAAAACGTTTTCTTAAGTATGATACGTTCATAATGGTGCATCCCCTCTCATGTATGTTGAGGTTATCGTAACATAGCGATTCGACTTTTTTCTGTTTTTAAAAAATTAAGACTTTCGACAACATTTGACAAAGCGGGCGTCTCTAGAAAGACACATAAGCAAGGCAGAATTCATACATATAAAGAAGAAACTTGATGAGAGATTTAGGGGGGAGCATCATATGAAAAGGAGAGCGCAGCAATATCAAAATATGTATCAGCAGCAGCCCTTGGGATATTACTATCCTCAGCAGATGCAGGAATATCAGCAGCCTCAGGAATATCAGCACCCGCCGTATATTCAGCAGGGGCAATTTCCGCCTCAATTTTATCCGAATCAGGAGTACGGGCACATGCAGCCGTATTCTCCTCCGCAGGCAGGCATGCCAGGCGGACAGCCGGGATTTTTTAATCCGTATCCCGTTCCCAGACCGAATCAGCAGCAGCCTTCTCAATTCTCAGGCATACTCTCTCAATTTAAAAAAACAAACGGACAGTTCGACTTTAATAAAATGATGGATACGACAGGGCAGATGATGAGCGCTGTCAACCAGTTCGGATCTCTGATAAAAGGATTCACCGGCTTCTTTAAATAATGAAAGCATGAATGACACGAATCATTCATGCTTATTTTTGGGGAAAAAGAGGGTCAGCGTCTGTTCATTCCATGAAGTGTTCATATCCTCTTCGCGCACTTCATAAGGGAGGACGACTGTTCTCGTCATGCTTGAAGAAACATGGGATGAATGAGCCTGCTGCTGCTGCCAAAGAGTGACATGAAGATACTGGCCCTTGACTTCAACCAGCATATCTCCGTCGCGGAATGTCGGCGGGACACTGATATCAACCGCCAGACCCGACTCTTCTTCTCTGATGTCAATTGTGACCTGAACATCTGAAAAAGCTGAATTGACTAGATGCTGAAACCCTTGGATCAGCTCACCGAATGGCCCGGAATGAAAAAAATGGTCCATCGCATGGCTTATGATATCCTCATTGTTTTGTAAATGATGTTTATCATCATGTGAATTTCCCATATAACCACCGCCTTTTATAACAGACTATGCGCTTTTGTGCCATGTGGTTATGAATTGAAGGAAAAAAGAAAGTGTGGTTAAATAGTGGAGAATAAACTGGTAACGGATTCACTTTTAGGAAGGGAGCACAAAACATTGCTGAAAAAATTATTCGGATTGGGAGACAGCCGGAAAAAGCCGGCCGAAGAAACGATTTATTCACCGGCTGACGGAACGGTGATGGATTTAGGCTCAGTGCCGGATCCTGTATTTTCACAAAAAATGATGGGGGACGGCATTGCAGTAGAACCGGCAAACGGTGACATTGTTTCGCCGGCTGAAGGGGAAGTGATTCAGCTTTTTCATACAAAACACGCTGTCGGCATCCGCACCTTGTCCGGGGCGGAGATTTTGATACATGTCGGTTTAGATACAGTCAATATGAACGGCGAAGGCTTTGAAGCCCATGTGAAAGAAGGCGACAAAGTAAAAGTCGGCGCCCCGCTTTTGACGTGCAATTTAGACTTAATAAAAGAAAAAGCAAGCAGCACGGTAATCCCGATGGTCATTATGAACGGTGATGCCGCAGAATCTTTACAGTCCGCAGGCGCAAAAGAAGCTAAAAAAGGACAAACAGAGGTTTTTACACTAAAAATGAAGTAAGCAGGGCTGATGCCCTGCTTTTTTTATTTACTGCATTTTCATCTAGCCAGGCAAACAAATATTCGGTAAACTGTACCTCATAAAGAGGTGTGAACGATGAAAAAAAAATCACTGACCGAACTGATTCATGAATTAAAAGAACATGAGAATATTGTCCATTGGCATGAAGAGGAGCCCCGTGAGGCGAAAACCATGCCGATGCCTGACAGGATTGATCCGAGAATCCGAGCGGCTTTCAAAAAGAGGGGAATTGACCGGCTGTTTACCCATCAGTATTCTGCTTTTCAAACCGTTCAAAACGGAGAAAGCATTGTGACAGTCACTCCCACAGCCTCCGGCAAAACGCTGTGCTACAATCTTCCGGTTCTCCAGTCCATTGCTGAAGATCCGACAAGCCGGGCTCTTTACTTATTTCCGACAAAAGCGCTCGCCCAGGATCAAAAAAGCGAGCTGAATGAAATCATAGATGAAATGGGCATGGACATCAAAAGCTTTACATATGACGGGGATACTTCTCCGGCTATCAGGCAAAAGGTGAGAAAGGCCGGGCACATTGTCATTACAAATCCCGACATGCTCCATTCGGCCATTCTTCCCCATCATACAAAATGGGTGAGCCTTTTTGAAAATCTGAAATATATCGTCATTGATGAATTGCACACGTACCGCGGCGTGTTCGGCAGCCACGTGGCTAACGTCATCCGCCGTTTAAAGAGGATTTGCGCGTTTTACGGAAGCTCGCCGTCATTTATTTGCACTTCCGCCACGATCGCCAACCCGAAAGAATTGGCGCAGCAGCTGACAGGACAGCCTGTTGCGCTGATTGATGATAATGGAGCACCAAGCGGAAGAAAACACTTTGCTTTCTACAATCCGCCCATTGTAAATAAGCCGCTGCATATCCGAAAAAGCGCCACCGTTGAAGTAAACGAGCTGGCAAAAACATTTTTGGAAAATCAGATACAGACGATTGTTTTTGCCAGGAGCCGGGTCCGAGTTGAAATTATTTTAAGCCACATCCAAGAGCTCGTTAAAAAAGAAATAGGCGCAAAGTCTATCAGAGGCTATCGGGGCGGCTATCTCCCGAAAGAAAGAAGGGAGATCGAACGGGGTTTAAGAGATGGCGGCATCCTCGGCGTTGTCAGCACAAATGCGCTGGAACTCGGCGTAGACATCGGCCAGCTGCAGGTCTGCATTATGACGGGTTATCCGGGCAGTGTGGCAAGCGCATGGCAGCAGGCGGGCAGAGCGGGCCGCCGCCACGGGGAAGCGTTAATTGTCATGGTGGCCAATTCCGCACCGATTGATCAATATATCGTGCGCCATCCTGATTATTTCTTTAAGCGGTCACCTGAATCTGCGCGAATAAATCCTGATAATCTCATTATATTGGTTGACCATATAAAGTGCGCTGCCTACGAGCTGCCATTTCGTGCGGATGAAACATTCGGCACAAATGATGCACAGGACATTCTCGAGTATTTGGAGGAAGAGGGGGTGCTTCATCAAAACCGTGAGCGTTATCATTGGGCGAGCGAATCATTTCCTGCCTCAAATATCAGTCTTCGCTCGGCGTCACAGGAAAACGTCGTCATCGTCGACCAGTCTGATACGGCATATGTAAAAATCATCGGAGAAATGGACCGATTCAGCGCGATGACGCTTTTGCATGATGAAGCCATTTATTTGCATGAAGGAGTGCAATATCAAGTTGAAAAGCTTGATTGGGATCATAAAAAAGCATACGTCCGAAAAGTAGATGTCGAATATTATACAGATGCAAATTTAGCGGTGCAGCTCAAAGTACTGGAAATTGACAGGACAGACAGCAGAAGGAAAACGGCTTTGCACTTTGGAGATGTGACCGTAAATGCCCTGCCGACGATATTTAAAAAAATTAAAATGACCACATTTGAAAATATAGGTTCGGGTCCGATTCATCTTCCGGAAGAAGAACTGCATACAAGTGCGGCCTGGCTTGAAATAAAAGAAACGGATTCGGAGATCGGCGAAAAAACGCTGGAGCAGCTGCTTTTAGGCATCGCCCATGTACTTCAGCATATCGTGCCTGTATATGTAATGTGCGACCGCAATGACGTGCATGTCGTGTCGCAAATTAAAGCCGCTCACACAGGGCTGCCGACGATCTTTTTATACGATCATTACCCCGGCGGCATCGGGCTGGCTGATGAAGTATATAAACGATTCGATGAAATTAATGAGGGGGCAAAGCGCCTGATTCGGCAATGCCCGTGTCAAGACGGCTGCCCTTCCTGCATCGGCACCGAAATAGAGGGGACAGATGCGAAAAAAACAATTCTCCGGCTCTTGAATCACGTGTAACAGAAAAGGAGGATGAGAGATGTCCTTAAAAAATAAATTGCAGCGGATGAAAAAGCACATCAATGTACAGGAAGCAGAACAAAAGCCGGCAGCAGCTTCTCATTCAGAACGAGTCGCTGATATTCCGTTTGCGGAAAAATGGGAGTCATTCGGCGTGAAGCCTTTTTTCTTTGAGGATGAATACTGCCTCATCCGTGAAGTTGTTTATCCGCTTACGCACCGCCACGGCAGATACAGCTTTTCTGAGCTGGATGAAGTGATGGCTTTATGGAATGAAGGCGGGCTTACACATACATTATCAGCCGAGGGATATGAAAAAAGCCAGCTGTTTTTCTTTGATACTGAAACGACGGGTCTTGGAGGCGGAGCAGGAAATATGATCTTTTTGCTCGGGCATGCCCGTGTATATGATGACCGTGTCGTCGTAAAACAGCATCTGCTACCTAAGCCCGGAAACGAGGCTGCGCTGTACCAAAGCTTTTTAAGCGAGGTTGATATTACGTCTCTTGTGACCTATAACGGCAAAGCCTTTGACTGGCCGCAGGTAAAAACAAGGCATACACTGCTTCGGGACAGGCTGCCGAAGCTGCCGGAGTTCGGTCATTTTGACCTCTTACACGGAGCGAGACGTCTCTGGAAACATAAAATGGAGCGTGTATCGCTCGGCACGGTAGAAAAAGAGGAGCTTTCCGTAATAAGAGACGAAGACACTCCGGGGTATTTGGCGCCGATGCTGTATTTTCAATTTTTAAAAGCGGAAGACCCCGTCTTATTACAAGGAGTGCTGTCACATAATGAACAGGATGTGCTTTCTCTCATCACTCTATACGTCCATATGTCTAAGAAAATTTTTGCGGCCTCTGATCAGACGCCAGAACACCGGGAAGCATATGCGATGGCGAAGTGGTTTATCGCCCATAAGGAAACAGGACGTGCCATTTTGCAGCTTGAAGCGCTTATAGGCGAAGCATTTGAGGATTCAGACAAAGCCCTTTTTGACTTAGCAATGCTTTATAAAAAACAAAACCGTCAGGCAGACGCCGTTCAGCTTTGGAAAAAGCTTATGACTTCTGATCTTCATATATGCAGATATCAATCAGCGGTGGAGCTGGCGAAATATTTTGAGCATCATGTAAAAGACTTCAGGCAAGCATTACAAGCCGCAAAACAAGCGGCCGCAGATGAGGAATTATCGGAAAAAGAAGCTGAAAGGCTACATGTGCGGATTGTCCGGCTGAAGAGGAAATATTCCTCTTGAAATATTGCCCGGGAAAGCGCAAAAGACGAGCGGATTCGGCAAAAATATTTTTTTCTGACTTCACATCGATTTAGTTGTAGAATAATGACGCATCCTGTAAAATAGCGTTAGTTATTTATAGGGGAGAGTTAGTATGTATAAAGGTGTTTTTTACTTGTTCTTTGTCGTGGTTTTTTTAATTGCGTTTGTTTTTTCGAATTTTAAAGACAGCTTGCTCATGCATTTCTAAATTGGGTGATTGCATTAGAACATGCATCCCCTTGTTTTCATAACTTAACAGTGTAATAAAAGTTTATGGAGAGGGGATTTTAGCATGTTTCATCATTGCAGACCAAACGTGATGCCGCCGATTGTCCATCCGACTCATTGCTGTGAACACCATAATTTTTCCAACACGATTGTGCCGCATATTCATCCGCAGCATACAACTAACGTAAATCACCACAACTTTGAGCACGTTCATTACTTCCCGCACACTTACTCAAATGTTGATCCGACAACACATCAGCATATTCAGTGCGGAAGCCCTTGCTGCGATTACTAGTATTGAACGTTTAAGCAAGATCGGTAAGGATATCAGCAAATCAAAATGGGGCCCGATGGGAGCCCCATTTTTTAAGCAGGTGATGGAATTGAAAGTATTAGCCGTATCAGGGTATAAGCCGTTTGAACTCGGCATCTTTAAGCAGGATGACCGCGCGCTGGTTTATATTAAAAAAGCACTGGAAAACCGGATGAGGAGCTTTCTTGACGAAGGCTTGGAGTGGGTGCTTATATCAGGCCAGCTGGGGACCGAACTTTGGGCGGCGGAAACGGCGTACGATCTTAGAGAGGACTATCCAGAGCTTAAGGTGGCCGTAATCACGCCTTTTTACGGCCAGGAAGAAAAGTGGAAGGAAGCGAATAAAGAGATGTATGAAGCCGTGCTGGCACAGGCAGATTATGAAGAGAGCCTCACGCATAGGCCCTATGAGAGTCCGCTGCAGTTCCGGCAGAAAAACGCGTTTTTTATTGAAAAATCAGACGCGCTTTTACTTTTATATGATCCGGAAATGGAAGGTTCGCCTAAATATATGCTGCAAGAAGCGGAGAAACGGAGTGAAAAAGACGGATATCCGATCTATTCAATTACGATGGATGATCTCCGGGCAGCAGTTGAAGAAGAAGCCTTCTTTACATAACATTCCAGAGAACATTTGACAACGGCACGTGTTTCTGAATAAAATATAAGATATGATTCACGATACGAGGTGAAAAAGATGCTTGCTGATAAAGTAAAGCTTTCTGCGAAAGACATTTTGGAAAAAGAATTTAAAACAGGCGTTAGAGGGTACAGACAAGAAGACGTTGACAAATTTTTAGATATGATTATTAAGGATTATGAAACCTTTCATCAAGAAGTAGAAGAACTGCAGCAGGAAAATCTGCAGCTGAAAAAGCAGCTTGAAGAAGCAAGCAAAAAGCAGCCGGTTCAGTCCAATACGACGAACTTTGATATTTTAAAACGGCTGTCTAACCTTGAGAAACATGTATTCGGCAGCAAGCTGTATGATGAATAAGAAAGACGCACTTGTCAAATGAGACAAGTTGCTTTATAATGAACAAGTGTTCTTAACGTTCGGGTGATCGCTGCAGGTTTTCCGAATCTGTAGAGGAAAGTCCATGCTCGCACGGTGCTGAGATGCCCGTAGTGTTCGTGCCTAGCGAAGCGATAAGCTAGGGCAGCCTTGATAGGCTGACGGCAGGAAAAAAGCCTACGTCTTCGGATATGGCTGAGTATCCTTGAAAGTGCCACAGTGACGAAGTCTCACCAGAAATGGTGAGAGTGGAACGCGGTAAACCCCTCGAGCGAGAAACCCAAATTTTGGTAGGGGAACCTTCTTGAAGGAATTGAACAGATAGAAGGACAGAATACTTTCTGTAGATAGATGATTGCCGCCTGAGTACGAGGTGATGAGCCGATTGCAGTACGACGGAACAAAACATGGCTTACAGAACGTTAAACATTTAAATGACAAACTCAGAGCTCTCCTTCATGGGGAGCTTTTATCTTGAATGAAACGAAAGTTTGAAAAGACAGGGTGATACGATGAAGAAGTATACACTAATAGCGACGGCGCCGATGGGAATTGAAGCGATTGTTGCCAAAGAAGTCCGTGAGTTAGGGTACGAGTGCAGAGTAGATAACGGAAAAGTCATTTTTGAAGGCGACGCGCTTGCGATATGCCGAGCTAACCTATGGCTCAGAACGGCTGACCGCATAAAAGTGCAGGTCGCCGAGTTTCAGGCAAAAACGTTCGATGAGCTCTTTGAAAAAACGAAGGCCATTGACTGGCGGTCGTATATTCCGGAAAACGGAAAGTTTCCTGTTATAGGAAAATCTGTTAAGTCGGTGCTCGCAAGCGTTCCTGACTGTCAGCGGATCGTGAAAAAGGCGATTGCCGAAAAGCTGAAAATCCAGTCCGGCAAACAAAATGACTGGATTGAAGAAACAGGCGCCGAATATAAGATCGAGATCTCTCTTTTAAAGGATAAAGCCGTAATTACATTGGATTCATCCGGGACAGGCCTTCATAAACGGGGATACAGGGTCGATCAGGGCGGCGCGCCGATTAAAGAAACGCTGGCTGCGGCGCTTGTTCTCTTAACCAATTGGACGCCTGACCGTCCGTTTGTCGATCCTTTCTGCGGCTCCGGCACCATTGCAATCGAAGCCGCTTTAATCGGGCAAAACATTGCTCCTGGTTTTAACCGTGATTTTGTCTCGGAAGACTGGGAATGGATTGGGAAAGAACTATGGGACAAAGCGCGTCTTGAAGTGGAGGAAAAGGCGAATTATGAACAGCCGCTTCAGATTTTCGCCAGTGACGTTGATCACAGGATGGTGCAAATCGCGAAAGAAAACGCAGAAGAAGCCGGTCTCGGTGATCTTATTGAATGTAAACAAATGCGAGTGCAAGATTTCACGACCAAACTTGATTTTGGCGTCATCGTCGGAAACCCGCCGTATGGCGAACGGCTTGGTGAGAAACGTGAAGTAGAGCGGATGTATAAAGAAATGGGCCGTGCGTTAGAATCGCTTGATACGTGGTCTGTGTACATCTTAACCTCAAATGAACAATTTGAAGAAGCATACGGAAGAAAAGCGACAAAAAAACGCAAGCTGTTTAACGGATTTATTAAGGCGGATTATTACCAGTATTGGGCTAAAGTGCGCCCGCAGCGGAAAAAGCAGGAACAAACAAAAAGAGAAGACGCCTAAACAGCGTCTTCCCGGGCATCTTTCCATTCTATTCTATCATTACCAACGGTGCGCTTTTGCGTTGCTCCGTAAAATAATGTTGGTTTGGGACATTTCGGTGTGGCCGTTGACCTGCGATTTTGAGCGCTTCGGCCGAGTCCAATTGTGATGAAACAATTCAGAATGCTGATCTAAACGATCTTTATAACTCATGTAACCATCACTCCCGGATAGAATAAGTTTGTGAAGATGGATATTCAATCGTGAATATCTCTTGTAGTTTGTGCAGGTCATGTGCGGATCATTCAAAAAGCATGTATATAAAGTGAAAAATCCGCATAGAATGATGATTATTTCTATTCGAGAGGTGATCTCATGCTGAACAGCGAACACTTTAACCGGATTCAAAAGGCGTTAGACGCAACAGCGGCTCAGCTGCAAGAAACCGGGGCGGAGCTTTCTCCTTCCGTCATGACACATGCACAAGAAGATTTTGAAAAAGCGGTGGAGCATACAAATTCAACAGACCATCCGTTTTTATCTTCACATGTGATTAACCGAAAATGATTGTTCAGAAAAGCTTGGCGCGGCCAAGTTTTTTTGTTGTATTAGAAAGGATTAAATGATATTATAGATGGTCTGAATGCAGAATAGTTAGGGGTTGGAGTTGGGTGACAACATCACGTTTGCCTTTTGCTTTAACAAAACAAAAGAATTTTTACGAAGAACTGAACAATTGGATTGGTGACGTGTTTTACGATATACTTCCCGAAAAAGGCTTTGACCTTCGGGATGAGCAAGTGTTTATGGCTTTTCAGCTTGAGCGGGCATTTAAAGAAAAAAAAGTCATGTTTGCCGAAGCCGGAGTGGGTACGGGGAAAACGCTGGTATATCTGCTGTTTGCGATCAGCTATGCAAGGTATACCGGAAAACCTGCCATTATCGCGTGTGCTGATGAAACGTTAATTGAACAGCTTGTTAAAAAGGAAGGCGACATATCAAAGCTGACGGAGCATTTGGATTTACAGATTGATACAAGGCTTTCAAAATCACATGAGCAGTATCTCTGTTTGAAAAAGCTTGAGAAAACGATGCAGCGTTCTGATGATGAGAAGTGGCTTGATCTCTATGAATCCCTGCCTTCCTTCGTCCATGAATCGCAAGCGATGCAACGTTTTTATCCGTACGGCGACCGCAAGCAATACGCTGATTTGACGAATGAAGAATGGTCAAGCGTAAGCTATGACTCCTTCCAGGACTGCTTAACGTGTGATATGAGACATAGATGCGGCTTAACGCTTTCAAGAGACCATTACCGAAAATCAACGGATCTGATCGTTTGCTCCCATGATTTCTACATGGAACATGTGTGGACAGAGGAATCACGCAAACGGGAAGGGCAGCTGCCGCTTTTGCCGGATCACAGC
The DNA here is from genome assembly GCF_018613535.1 of Bacillus sp. ISL-51. Classification (GTDB taxonomy): domain Bacteria; phylum Bacillota; class Bacilli; order Bacillales; family Bacillaceae; genus Bacillus. The sequence goes on along the minus strand of NZ_JAGGQB010000012.1, from coordinate 157,610 downwards.
GCCGTTGTGTTTGATGAAGGGCACCTTTTGGAATTCGCTGCACAAAAAGCATTAACATATCGCGTGAAGCAATCAACGCTTGAATTGTTTTTAGAGCGCCTGCTTCAAAACGACATCAGGGAGGAATTTGCCGAGCTGATAGAAGATTCGCTTGCTGCAAACGACGAGTTTTTCTATGTGCTTTCAGAGGAATCTAAGGAAGTGGCCGGATCTCACCGTCTTGACATCCAAAACGACCAGCGTGTAAAACGCGCGGCTGACGAGCTGTGCCGTCTTCTGGATAAAATCGGCGAGGCGCTTGTATTTGAGTCAGAAATGTATACGATCGATAAATACGAGCTGTCAGTCGTAGAAGAATACGTTGAACAAATGGCCTATTCCTTGTCATTGTATCAAAAGGATGCCATCAGCTGGCTTGAAAAACAGGATGCGGACTCAACGTTTGTCGTCATGCCGAGAACTGTCGCGGAAGTGCTGGGTGAAAAGGTGTTTTCTAAAAAAATCCCTTACATTTTCTCATCTGCTACGTTGTCAGAGGGCGGTTCGTTTGATTATATTGCAGACAGCCTCGGTATACATGATCCATTATCGTTTACTGTTGAATCTCCGTACGATTACGAAGAGCAAATGGCAGTTGCGCTTTACGGCGAAATGACGGCTGAGCAGAAAACAGCCCGGACAATAGAAACGATTAAGGAGTATAAAGGAAGAACGCTTGTCCTTTTTCCTTCATTTGAAGAAATGAAGGAGTTTAAAGATCAAGCCGCCGCCTGGGAATTGCCTTACCCGATCTATTATGAAGGTGATGAAGAAATCAGCAGCCTGGTCGAAAAGTTCCAGAGGGATGAAGAATCTGTGCTTTGTTCCGTCCACTTATGGGAAGGGCTTGACATTCCGGGCGATTCGCTTCGTAACGTGACCATTTGGGCATTGCCGTATCCGCCGCATGATCCCGTCTTTACCGCGAAGCGAAACGGAGCAAAACAAGACCCGTTTGAGGAAGTTGATTTGCCGTACATGCTGTTAAGAGTGCGGCAGGGAATCGGCCGTCTTATACGGTCCAATCAAGACAGCGGCTCCATTTCCATTTATGCGGGCGGAGAAAGTGAGCGGGTTCTGAACGAAGTGAAAAAGATTTTACCTGTTGCGCCTCAATTGATGTAAGAGGAAAGGCTGCCGGATTCGTTTCCGGCAGCCTTTTTTATATGCGGGCAAGCCAGCTGCCTCTCTCTAGGAACAGCGTTAAACAAACTTACCCACTGAACAGCAGACTTCTTTAGAGGGTTTACGGGAGCGCCGATTACCGGGACACTGCCGATTTTAGGCGTTTTTATCTTTTGTGCTAGGCGCTGCAATTGATTTTCGCTCCACATGATATATTGCCATAAAGGGAATTACGCTTCTTTTGGGGGAAATCGGTTTTCCCGCCTTGCTTGGCGTGATTGCCGCTCACTTTATTTTTGAAAACGGAATTCACCCCGGTTTTTTTACCGGGCACCATATTGGCCATTGCCGCTGTCATGAATGAAAACAACGGTGGCCTTTACTTAGCGCTGATGAATATACGGGACGAAAATGCCGGCGCATTTGCGGATAAAATCGATGATAGCGTTTGCCGCAGAACAATCAAATGTCTGTAAACCGGCATTCTTTTTTTACAACAAGTTGACTTTCTCCCCGCCTTCAATTAGCCTGTAATTGATAGTGAAAAGGGAGGGAACGGATATGGATTTACATACATATGAAAAAGAGTTTTTTGACCTGTTAAAAAGAATATCACACTATGAGGAAGCGGCTGCCTTAATGCATTGGGATCTAAGAACGGGAGCGCCGAAAAAAGGTTCCGATGACCGGGCTGAAAGCATCGGGCAGCTGTCGGCGGATATATTTAAGATACAGACCTCAGACCGGATGAAAGAACTGCTGGACATCCTTCTTGAGCATGCTGAAAAGCTGCCTGAGGATACAATAAAGGCCGCAGAGCTGGCGAAAAAAGACTATGATCATAATAAAAAAATCCCCGAGGAAGAGTATAAACAATATGTTATTTTGACGTCAAAGGCTGAGACGGCATGGGAGGACGCGAGAGAAGCGTCTGATTTCTCCAAGTTTGCACCGTACCTTGAAAAGCTGATCGATTATAATAAACGGTTTATTTCCTATTGGGGGCACAAAGATCACCCATATGACGCGCTGCTGGATATGTTTGAACCGGGAGTTACGGTAAAGGTGCTTGATCAGCTGTTTTCTGAATTGAAGGAAGCGATTATTCCGCTTGTCCGGAAAGTGACGGCTTCAACCGGCAAACCGGATACCGGCTTTATCACGAAAACGTTTCCAAAGGATAAACAAACAGAGCTCTGCCTGTATTTCTTAAAAGAGCTCGGGTATGAATTTGACGGCGGCCGTCTGGATGAAACGGTGCATCCGTTTGTGACGACGATAAACCGGGGCGATGTGCGGGTGACAACAAGATATGATGAAAATGATTTCCGCACCGCGATTTTCGGAACGATTCACGAATGCGGCCATGCCATATATGAGCAGAATATTGACGAAGCGCTGAGCGGCACGAATTTATCTGACGGAGCCTCCGTGGGAATCCATGAATCCCAATCCCTATTTTATGAAAACTTTATCGCCAGAAACGAGCATTTTTGGACTGCGTATTACCAAAAAATGATTGATGCGTCGCCAGACCAATTCCAAGATGTGAAAAGAGAGGATTTTGTCCGCGCCGTAAACGATGCAAAGCCGACCTTCATCCGAATTGAAGCGGATGAGCTGACGTATCCGCTCCATATTATTATCCGTTATGAAATTGAAAAAGCGATCTTCAGCAATGAAGTATTCGTGGAAGAGCTGCCTGCTTTGTGGAATCAAAAATACCAAGATTATTTAGGGATTACGCCTCCTTCTGATGCAAAAGGGATTTTACAGGATGTTCATTGGGCGGGCGGTGATTTCGGATATTTCCCTTCCTATGCGCTCGGATACATGTATGCAGCACAGCTGAAACATAAAATGCTAGAAGATCTTCCCGAATTCGATCAGTTAATTGAAAGAGGGGATTTTGAGCCTGTTAAACAGTGGCTGACGGAAAAGGTTCATGTTCACGGAAGACGAAAGCTGCCGCTGGATATTATTAAGGATGCTACGGGAGAAGAGCTGAATGTTCGTTATCTCATTCAGCATCTCGTTGATAAATATTCGAATCTGTACTTGTAATGAAGACGCCCGGCTATAGCGGGCGTTTTTCTAAAAATTCTAAAAAGACGAATAATACTCTTTAAAACGTTGTAAAAGTTCGGAAATATACAAATTTCTCTATGCAAAAGAATCGAACCTTGTTATAATTTGAATTAATATCATATCAACACTCATATAATCGCGTGGATATGGCACGCAAGTTTCTACCGGTCACCGTAAATGTCCGACTATGAGTGAGCAATGAGACGGCTTTTTTTGCGGCCGTTACGTGTGGATGTTCAGCATTGCTTGCTCTTTTTTCAGAGCGGGCAATGCTTTTTTTTATTATATAAGCGGGGGTATTTATTGTGGAAGCATTAAAACGTAAAATAGAGGCAGAAGGAATTGTTCTGTCTGATCAAGTGCTCAAAGTTGATTCTTTTTTAAACCATCAAATTGATCCGGTTCTTATGCAGGAAGTCGGCAAAGAATTTGCACGCCGCTTCAAACAAGACGGTATTACAAAAATCGTAACAATCGAATCATCAGGCATTGCCCCGGCGGTTATGGCCGGCCTTGAACTCGGCGTTCCCGTCGTCTTTGCGAGAAAACGGAAATCTCTGACGCTGACGGATGATCTCTTAACGGCATCCGTATATTCTTTCACGAAAAAAACAGAAAGCCAAATTGCCGTATCAGGCAGCCATCTCTCAAAAGAAGACCGCATCTTAATTATTGACGACTTTTTAGCGAACGGCCAGGCGGCAGAAGGCCTGCTGTCAATCGTAAACCAAGCGGGAGCCGCTGTTTGCGGGCTTGGCATCGTGATTGAAAAGTCGTTTCAGCCGGGAAGAGATGAGCTTGTGAAAAAGGGCTGCCGCGTGGAATCATTGGCAAGAATTCAATCACTAAAGGACGGCAAAGTGACATTTGTACAGGAGGTCCATTCATGAAAAACGGCTATGCCAAAACGCTGTCGCTAGGTATCCAGCATGTGCTTGCGATGTATGCCGGCGCCGTAGTCGTTCCTTTAATTGTAGGGGCGGCGCTTGGACTGAACGCTAAACAGCTGACGTACCTCGTATCAATTGATATTTTTATGTGCGGAGCGGCCACGCTGCTTCAAGTATGGAGAAACAAGTTTTTCGGCATCGGGCTTCCCGTCGTGCTCGGATGCACGTTTACCGCGGTAGCGCCGATTATTTCCATCGGTAAGGAATACGGTATTTCAGCGATTTACGGAAGCATTCTGGCTTCCGGTTTGCTCGTTATTTTTCTTTCTTTTTTCTTTGGCAAGCTTGTCGCATTTTTTCCTCCAGTCGTGACAGGATCTGTCGTGACCATCATCGGGATGACCCTGATGCCGGTTGCGATGAACCACATCGCCGGCGGGGAGGGAAGCAAGGATTTCGGTGATCCCGCTAATCTCGCGCTCGGATTTATCGTGCTTGTCATCATTGTTTTATTATATCGGTTTACAAAAGGATTCTTTAAATCAATTTCTATTTTAATCGGCATTTTAATCGGGACAGCCATTGCATATTTCATGGGAAAAGTGCAATTTGACAATGTAGCGAACGCTGACGCGATTCAAATGATTAAACCGTTTTACTTCGGGACGCCGACATTCCATGCAGCGCCTATCATAACCATGTCAATCGTTGCCATTGTCAGCCTTGTCGAATCAACCGGTGTTTACTTCGCTCTGGGCGATTTGACAAACCGGCGCCTGTCTGAACGGGATTTAGCCAAAGGCTACCGCGCTGAAGGCCTGGCGGTATTTGTGAGCGGTATTTTCAACGCATTTCCGTACACAGCCTATTCACAAAACGTCGGCCTCGTTCAATTAACAGGGATTAAGAAAAACTCAGTCATCGTTGTAACCGGAGCTCTCTTAATGCTCTTCGGCCTCTTCCCGAAAATCGCCGCATTCACAACGATCATCCCGTCAGCAGTATTAGGCGGGGCCATGGTTGCGATGTTCGGCATGGTCATTTCCTACGGCATTAAAATGCTCAGCCAAATCGATTTTAAAAAGCAGGAAAACCTCTTAATCGTCGCCTGCTCCGTCGGCTTGGGACTCGGCGTAACCGTCGTTCCCGACATGTTCAAGCACCTGCCGTCTTACTTAAACCTGCTGACCACAAACGGAATCGTCGCCGGAAGTTTTACCGCCGTACTTTTGAATATTATTTATCATATGATTCCTAAAACGAAAAAAACCCTTGATGTGACAAGGGTTCAAGAGGGTTAGACACCTGTTTTTCTTGAAAAAATAACATTTATTTATGAAATCCCTAAATCGAGGATGCTTCCGAGTTTGCTGGACTTTTTGCGAGGCATCCTCTTTCATTTTATTCGTAACATGTCCTAAAGTACAAGTGCTCGTGCTCAAGATACTTTAATATTGTTTCATCGTTAAACCAACCTTCAAATATTCCAGTCCATGTGCCATTACTTTCCTGTTTAGCTTCTTTCAAATATAGTGTAACTCCCATAAAAACTGTTGTGTTAGGAATGCTCCATTTAGATGGTTATCCAGGAATAGCAACTCTTTTTAAATATGCTTGTGGTATTACATTACTACTTGTTGTTCTTTTACAACTCCGACTGTGTTAGATGTTGCTGAAGCTGTGGTTGCAAATGCAGGAGCAGCTGAAACAAGCAGAGCAAGAGACAAGGCGGAACCAGTTAAAACTTTTTTCATTTTCATTTATAACATTCCTTTCTCTTTTTGATACAAATGTATTATTGCGTAATATATTAAAAGTGTTCATTTTTATTTTTGTGAACTTTTTGTGAACATACTAATAATGTACTTAAATCATGGATCATGAAAGGGTGATAGAATAAAGATTATAATTAAGGAATCATTATATATATCAAAAAAGACAATGGTTATAACAGTGAAAAGGGAATAAATTTCTAAAAACATAGATGACGCAATGACGGTTTTTATTAAAAAAACATTAAAAGGCTTAAAAGAATTAATTGATGAAAAAGGGCAATTAAAATGTTTAGGGAGTGAAGGCATACTTGCTGAGGTAGAGTGTGCCTTTTCTAAAGGTGCGACAAACCAGGAGATACAACATTTTGAGAAGAAAATAAATGTTTCGCTCCCTGATGACTATAAGACCTTTTTAAAACTGCATAACGGAGCCAGAATTTTGAATCGTTGATTTACGGCGAAAATGTAGGCGGGGGCCTTCATATTCTTAATTTAGAAGAGATTGAAAGATATATGCAAAATGGTTTTTTAGAGCCTAACTTTGTACCTGTTGCATATCTGTTAGACGGCTGTTATTTATTAATTGACAAAACTAAAATTTCTGCTGATCCAAACTATCTTTGGTTCCTTAACCAAATGGAGTATGAACTGATGCATCTCAATTTTGAACTGTTCGTGGAGCGCTATGTTCTTTCCCAAGGGTCAAATTTCTGGGAATGGAATATCTATACGGCCGAGAATTATTACAGAACTCATCAGAATGATGATGATGCAACCTAATCCCCCACACAACAGCAATGTACAGGCGTGGTACTGACCGAAACATGAGCAAGTCTTGAAACGCAATAAAACAGGCCTTCCCAAGGGGCTGTTTTATGAAGTCATCTTCAATAATAATGAGACAATCAGCACCCATATGACTTTTCCATCGAAACTGTTGTACTATAAAATACAAATGAAGCAGAAAAGACCGCCTTTCTAGCTTAACGGTATTGAAGGAAATGAGGGTTTCCATGACATTTACGGAACAGGTATTAGCCATTATAAAACAAATACCTGAAGGAAAAGTGATGACTTATGGACAAATTGCCGGTCTGGCCGGGAGTCCGCGAGGTGCAAGACAAGTTGTGAGAATTCTTCACTCAATGAGTAAAAAGCACCGTCTTCCTTGGCACAGGGTCATTAATGCAAAAGGTGAGATTGGATTTAAAGATGAAGAAATGTATTCTGTCCAAAAGCTCTCACTTGAAGCTGAGGGGGTAGCTGTCACTGCAGATGGCCGGGTTGATCTCAGTTTGTACTTATATGAGCTTGAAATCCATTAAGTAAACCTTTTTAATTGACAATCAGCTTATTGTGACAAATCTGAATAAAAACCTGCCGTATTGGCAGGCTTTTTTTGATAGCCGAAAGACCGGCAGGCGGCTGATGATGAAAGGAGATGATGCCCCCTCGCTTTAATCGGGCAAAGGGTCATTTTTATGTTTGGCTGCTTAGGATACAATCACAAAAACTTTGCATACAATCAGGAAAAATGCGGAAACCTTGTATGTAAAGAGGTGATGGGCATGGCATATGTGTTATCGGTCGGCACTAGCATTCCGGAATATCATGTCTCGCAAGAAACAGCGGCAGATTTTGCAAGGGGGATGTTTGCTCAGTCATTTAAGGATATTGATCGGCTGCTGAAAGTCTTTCAAAACGGCGAAATTGAATCAAGGCAGTTTGTCAGGCCAATTGAATGGTATGAAACAGCGCGTAGCTTTTCAGAGAAAAACCGGCTGTATGTGGAAGAAACCGTTAGGCACGGTGTGCGTGCGGCAGCTGAGTGCTTAACAAATCCGCAATTTTTGAAAAATCCCATCCCGTATGAACAAGTGGATGCGATCTTTTTTATTTCCAGTACCGGGCTGTCTACACCGAGTATTGAAGCTAAGGTGATGAATCAGCTGCCGTTTTCTCTTAACACAAAACGGATTCCGATATGGGGATTAGGATGCGCGGGAGGAGCCAGCGGGCTTTCCCGGGCGTTTGAATACTGCCGCGCCTATCCCGAAGCGTATGTGCTTGTGATTGCGGCTGAGCTTTGCAGTTTAACGTTTCAGCCGGAGGATAAGTCAAAAAGCAACTTAATCGGCACCTCTCTTTTTGCCGACGGGATCGCCGCTGTGTTAATCGGAGGGGAAAAGGCGAGCCGGAAAGACGTCAAACAGACGCTTGTTCCGCGTATATTCGCTTCCGCATCCGTTATGATGCCGGATGCGGAAGATGTCATGGGCTGGGAATTTACCGATAGAGGTTTTAACGTTATTTTTTCAAGAGACATCCCAACCCTTGTCTCAAATTGGTTAAAAGACAATGTGGATTCCTTTTTAACTGAACAAGGGCTGATGGATAACGATATCAAAACATTTCTCGCCCATCCCGGCGGAAAAAAAGTCATTGATGCCTATTTAAAAAGCCTATCAATGGAGGCGCATCAGCTTGCTGCATCGCAAACGATTTTACGAAGGCACGGCAACATGTCCTCGGCAACCATTTTTTATGTCATAAAAGAACAGCTTTTACACGGACGGCAGAAAGAAAATGAAAAAGGGCTGATCGGCGCGCTCGGGCCGGGCTTTTCGTCTGAGCTTTTGCTGTTCAGCTGGGAAAAGGGGGCATAGCCATGTTTTGGCTGTTTATTTTGTTGTTAGCCGCACAGCGGATTGCAGAAATGGCCATGGCCCGGCAGAATGAACGCAAGGTGAAAAAACAAGGCGCCATTGAATACGGAGAAGGCCATTATCCCTTTCTCGTTTTGATGCATGTTCTCTTTTTTATCTCCCTCATAGGTGAGGTGTCAGCGCTTCATAAAGAACCTTCACCTTGGTGGGCTGCCATTGCAGCAATCATTTTATTTGTGCAGGGCATCAGATATTGGGCGCTTTTATCGTTAGGCCGCTATTGGAATACGAAAATTCTCGTGGTCCCTGATGCCGTGCTGGTCAAAAAGGGGCCGTACAAGTGGATGAAGCATCCTAACTATGCAGTCGTCGTCTTAGAGTTTATTTTTTTGCCGCTTTTATACGGAGCATATTGGACGCTTTTTATTTTTTCTATTTTAAATGCCTGCATGCTCACTGTGCGGATCCGCGCTGAAGACAAGGCACTAGAGGAAAACACTGCAAAATAGAGATTGAAAATCATTCTCACCCGTGGTAAGATGTAAATATGAAAATGATTCTCATTCAAGGTGGTGCCGAAAAATGACAATGTTATTTTTATTTGCAGCCGTTTGTACATACAGCGTGTTAATTGGGTTCGTGCTGAAAAAAGTTTCTAATAAATCAATGTCTTCTTAACATCTGCGTTTTTTTGCTGACGCAGGTGTTTTTCTTTATAAGCTGCCGATAACGGCGGCTTTTTTGCTGTTTTCTGAAGAAAAGTGAGTCATTCTTGTGTAAAATGGGAGAGAGGTTTTTTTCAGAGCTTTCTAAAAACGATAACGTCATTTGATGGGACACAAAGGGGTAAAGACACATGACAGAAGAACGCCATAACGAGGAGATTTTCAGCAGAACGGGAGCCTTATATGAACAATTACTGGACAATGACGATGAAAAAAGAGCCAATCAGCTCGCAGCCATTATGAAAAAAGCGGCTGATGAAGAGGTCTACATCGCATTTACGGGGCACTATTCCGCCGGGAAATCCTCCTTATTAAACACATTGTTAGGTGAAGACATTTTGCCGACAAGCCCGATTCCGACAAGCGCCAACCTGGTTGTGATCAGAAACGGGGAAAACAGAGTCGCCCTTCATACGACCGATGGGGCTTATGCGGAAATAAAAGGAAGCTATAATAAAGAAGAAGTGCAGCGGTTTTGCAAAGACGGCGATCAAATTGAAACGGTTGAAGTATTTGCTCCCTATAAAGAAGCGGAGCCTTATGTCGCTTATATTGACACACCGGGGATTGATTCGACCGATGAAGCGCATTTTTTATCCGCGGCTTCCATTCTTCATCAGGCGGACGCTTTATTTTATGTCGTCCATTATAACCACGTCCATTCAGAAGAAAATATAATGTTTCTCAGATCAATCAAAGATCGGATTCCAAACCTGTTTCTCATCGTCAACCAAATTGATCGGCATGATGAAACGGAAACGAGGTTTGAAGATTACCGGCAGCAGGTTGAAGATATGCTTGAGGGTGAAGGAATACCGAAGGAGTCGCTTTTCTTTACGTCAGTAACCGAGCCTGATCATCCTTTGAACGGGATCAAAAATCTGAAAAAGCATTTAAAGCAGCTGAACCGGCAGGCAAAAGCAAATCTTCGGCCCTTAACCGAACAAAAAATCGCTCACTTAGTCAAAGAGCATGCGGACATGCTGGCAAAAGATGCAAAGAGCGGCTCTGTCTCAAAGCAGTTTGACAAACAAGACGAGCTCGTCCGTTCCTTACAACAGGAGCTTGAAAAAATATCCCGGCAGTCCGAAGACGCAGAGCGTGACATTAAAACAGAGGTGCAGAACATATTACAAAATGCAAATCTGACGCCGTTTGAGATGCGTGAGCTGGCATCAGCGTATTTAGAATCGCAGCAGCCATCCTTTAAAACCGGCTTTTTCTTTTCAAAGGCAAAAACGGCAGCGGAAAAAGAAAAGAGGCAGACGGAATTTTTCGCAAACATCCGAAAAAGAACGGAAGGAGAAGCGGATTGGCATATCATTGATACATTCAGCAAGGCGGCCAAACGGTATGAAGCGGATTCTGATGACCTGATCAAGAAAATTCAGGCTTACCGCACACCGCTTTCAGAAGATATCTTGAAGCGTGCGGTCAAGCAGGGGGCTGCGTTTTCAGCTGAATATGTATTGACCTATACGAAAGATCTTGCAGACATGATCCGAAGAGAAGCCAAAATAAGGACAGCAGAGCTCGCTGAGGAGCTGACCGCTTACATCCGGGCAAAAAACAACCCGCATGCAGAGGAACTGCAAAAGCAAATAACGGAAGAATGGAAAACCCGGGAAGCGCTCGCTCAAGCGGCGGAAGAAGAACGGCATGCCGAGGAAAAAGCAGCCCGGGTCCGCGCCCTGTGGGAACAAACGGAGCCGGCCGGCTATAATGGAAGCCGGGATTGGTTCACCCAGAAAAAACGCGCTGCATCGGCCCCGGTTCAAAAGAAAAAACCTGAGCGGACTGTACTGCTGGAAGACATCAATCCTGAAAAAAGTGAGCTGAAAGAGCTTCCTCTAAAAGAGCAAGTACAACGATTTTATCAGCTCTCAGACATTCTTGAATCGTCAAGCATGCTGGCAAAACAAGCAGAAGCATTTCAAAGCAGAATTAAACGTCTTGAAAACCGCCAGTTCACATTGGCGTTATTCGGCGGTTTCAGCTCGGGAAAATCATCGTTTGCCAATGCGCTGGTCGGTGAACACGTACTCCCGTCTTCACCGACGCCGACGACGGCCACTATTAATAAAATCACAAAGCCCGAAAACGGAAAAAAACATAAAACAGCGGATATTATCTTTAAAACGGAAGAAGAATTACATGCTGAATTACTCCAGCTTACGGAGCTGAAGGAAGCTGATGTAAAGGGCCGGTCACTCAAGGAGAAATGGCTAAACGCCGTTAAAAAGGGAAAAGTCCCTCATGACCTGATGCAAACGGTTCATACGATTTTAAAAGCGTATGGTACGTATGAAGACCCGATCAGAAAGCAATTGACAATGACGGTCCCGGTTGAAGAATTGAAGCCTTATGTAGCAGAAGAATCAACCGCATGCGCCGTAAAGGAAGTAACGGTGTATTATGATTCGCCCCTGACGGAAAAAGGAATTACCATCGTTGATACGCCGGGAGCGAGCAGTATGAACAAACGGCATACCGAGCTTGCCTTTCAATATATAAAAGATGCCGATGCCTTCTTTTATATGACGTACTATCAGCATTCCTTTTCAAAGGGAGACAGGTCTTTTTTAAGAAAACTGGGGCTTGTAAAAGAATCGCTCGGCATGGATAAAATGTTTTTTGTCATTAACGCGGCGGATCTTGCTAAAACTGAAAGCGAGCTTGAGACGGTAAAAGACTATGTCCGCTCCGAGCTTCTCAAAGAAGGCATCCACCGCCCTAAGCTTTATCATGTATCAAGTAAAGAGGAGCTTGCCGGTAAAAAGGAGGCATTTTATAACCGCTTTTCTGATGTAAAGGCGGGACTGGCCCATTTTATAGAAGAAGATTTAATGAGAGCTTCTGCCGCACAGCTGAAAACTGAGGCAAACAAATTGTGTGAAACGGTCGAACAGCTTCACGAATCGCTCCACCAATCGGCGGAAGAAAAAGAAAAGAAAAAACAGAGCCTGCAAGCATCTTTTGAAAAAGCTCTCGCTGATATCTCAAAGCGCCGTACTTCTGAGGTCATCATCCGCAAGGTAATAAAAGATACAGAAGAACAGCTCTATCATATTAAACAGCGTCTGTCATTTTATGCGAATGATATGCTGAAAACAGCCTTTCATCCGGGCCTTCAAAACGGCGAGTGGAAACAAAACATAGCGGGGGCGCTTAAAGAAGCATTAAAGGAATTTCAGTTCGAGTATATTCAAGAAATGAAAACACTCGACATCCGCATGACCGGTTTTATTGAAAGCCACGTCACGGAGGAATGGATGGAAAACTGCCGCAAGAAGCTTTTGGAAGACGGCTATTTCTCCATTTATGTCAGCGGCGAAAACGAGTTTGCCATACAGCTGAAAGAGGTAGCAGCGGATATCGAAGCTTCAGAATTCATGCCGCATTTGAAAGAAGTGAAATCGCCTAAACAATTTTTTGAACAGAACGGAAAAGCGGCATTTACGGAAGGAATGCGTCTGCATCTGCAAAAAGTTACTGAAAATTGGCTGAAGATCGAAAGGGAAAGCCTTGTCGCACGTTATACAGAACATGTGAAGCAATTACAAGAAGACATTGCGGACAAGAGCCTGTCTCAAATCCAAGAACAGCAGGACACTTATTTACAAGGACTTACAGAAAGCGGCAGCGCCGGCGAAATCGAACACCTTTTCCAAGTCACCAAGGCATGGAAAAACGAAGATGAAATGATGAAAATATAAAAATCCGGTTGGCTTGCATGTCAAGTCATGGTAGACTAAATGAAAAAAAGCGAGATGAACGATCCATGTCAGAAGTCCATAAAGCTATTTCAGCACATTCCGCAAAACAGCATCATCACGTCAAGTCATTTGTAGAGCTTGAATATCAGCGTGAACAGGCCATTGAAGAAGCTGTTCTCAAATGCAGACAAAATGAACCGTTCACGACGGATGCCATTAATGAAATTACCGCGAAAATGAACCAGCTGGCCAAAACAGGCATTGTGCCGTCAAGACGTTTCGTGACGGAAGATATGGTAAAAGAATTCGTCAGCAAACAGTAATGGATGATCCTGCCGCGTGTGAACGCGGCGCTTGCGGCGCATACTATCAGTATCCGCTGCAAGGGGGGATTCTAAAATGGGCAGAACAAAACTTGGAAACAAAAACGCACAGCAAAATAATAATGCCAAAAAGAAAAACGGCTTTGAACAGAGATTTGATTCCTATGCCGGCCGGGAAGCAGAAAAGCTGATGGCAAGCAATAAAAGACACGGGCAGTAAATATGATGGCAGCATCTTCTGAAAAGAGGATGCTGTTTTTTTATGGCCCGTCTATGGTAAAATAGGAACATTGAATAAAAAGGGAGTTTCAATATGAACAACAATAAATTACTTCTCGTCGACGGCATGGCGCTTTTATTCCGCTCATTTTTCGCGACTGCCGTCCATCGCAATTTTATGATAAATGACAGCGGAATTCCGACAAACGGCGTAAACGGGTTTTTAAAGCACCTCATTACGGCGGTGGACACCTTTTTGCCGACACATGTCATCTGCTGCTGGGATATGGGAAGCAAGACGTACCGCAATGATCTGTTTCAGGATTACAAAGCCAACCGAAGCGAGCCGCCGGCTGAGCTGCTTCCGCAATTTGATTTAGCCAAGGAAGCGGCAGCTGAACTCGGTATTTTAAATATCGGCATAAAAGGCTATGAAGCGGATGATTGTATCGGCACGCTTTCCGCCTTATTTTCGGGTGAAGCCGACATAACGATAGTAACGGGCGACAAAGATTTGCTTCAGCTGTTAAATGACGAAGTTCAAGTGGCGCTGCTTCAAAAAGGCATCGGCAATTATAAAGTGTATACGAAAGATGTATTCATGGAAGAAACGGGAGTCCCGCCTCAAGCGCTTATTGACATTAAGGCGCTGATGGGAGATACAAGCGACAACTATCCGGGCGTTAAGGGTATCGGAGAAAAAACGGCGTACAAGCTGATTCGTGAATATGAAAACATTGACCGATTATTGGAAAGCCTTTCTTTACTGCCGAAAGGCCAGCAAAGTAAAATTCAGCAAAGCTTAAAAGAGTTGGAGCTGTCAAGGCAGCTTGCCGAAATACATTGCGAAGTGCCGTTAGCCTGTACGCTTGAGGAAGCGTTTTTTACGCTGAAAATGGACGAGGCATCATTGATGCTCCAGCGCCATCAGATCAAAGGAATTGAAAGAATGCTCGAAAAGCTGAACGCCAGAGAGATCAGCTGATGATCCTCTAGCGTTTTGTATTGCTTTTTTTTGCTTTGTTTTCAAGGGCTGACTTTGGGTCCTTATGCGCGTTTCCTTCCATGTCTCCTTGAGGACTTACGCCGCCCGCCAGCCGGCCTTTATTTTCTTTTTTCATATACTGTTCACCTCGTGTTTAGGATGAACAGCAAGACACGATTTCATTCCTGTCATTCATTCAGCCGGATCGCTTTTTTTGCAAGCTGATCGGCTGTTTGATTTTGTTTGCCGGGAATCCATTTTATAAAAAACAATGGGAAAACAGCCTTTAATCGGATGATTTCATCGACAAACGGCTGGTACGCTTTGTTTTTTACCGCCTCAAGATCAGCGGCCCGCTCTACGATATCGGAATCCGTCCGGAAAGAGACGGATTGATATCCGCGCGCGGCGCACAGCTTCATTCCTTCAATTAATGCAAGAAACTCAGCTTCCTGATTTGAATGGTGTCCGATCGGAAACGAAAAAGATTCGGTTTTTCCTTCATTTTTGATGAAGATGCCGATGCCGGACGGTCCGGGATTTCCGGCGCTTGCACCGTCTACATATATTTCAGCCGGCATAAAACATCACTCTCCGCCCGGTACCATTCGTTTTGCCGCATATGCATAAGGGACAGAAATTAATGATACCGCAAATTTAATGAGATAAGTTGAAATAAAAATACTGAACCAGACGCCCGCGGAATAAACACCGATAAAGGCCACTCCAGTAAATATCAGCGTATCCAGGAGCTGGCTGAGCGCAGTGCTGCCGCTGTTTCGCAGCCATAGGAGCCTGTCAGAAGGAAAGATTCGCCTGATGGCCGAATATACATAAACATCTATCGTTTGGCTGAAAATAAAGGCCAAGAGGCTCCCGAGTGCCACACGCGGAAGAAAACCGAAAATGGTCTCAAGCGCCGGCTGCGCCATATCAGAAGGAGCGGGCTTGTACAAGAGAGCTCCCTGCATGGCGAATGTCAAAGCCAGAAGGGTGGAGAAACCGAGCCAAACGGCTTTGCGGGCTTCAGCAGGGCCGTATTTTTCATTCAGCACATCGGTAGCGAAGAAAACGGTGCCGTACATGATATTGCCGAGTGTGGCCGTCAGCCCGAACAGCTCTACTGTTTTGACAACCTGTAAGTTGGCGCACACCGTGGCGAAACCAATCCATACAAAAAGGCCGGTTTTGCCAAATCCTTTATAAAACAAAAGAACAATGATAAAATGAATGATCGCAAATAAGACCCATAATACGTCATTAAACAAAACCCACTGACTTCCTTTCAAAAATAGAATGGTTTGATTATAGCACACGCCCGTCAACTAATGAATGGTAAGGTGATTTGAATGAATCTTAAGCCGTATATCACAATGGAAGCAAAAGGAGCGGGGGCCGTCTCATTTATATCGGAGGATTGGCTGACTGTTCCAAAAGCGCGCATGCTCGCAAGAGAAATCGGCCGCTTTCCGTATATAAAAGACATACATTTTGAAGATGAAAAAGGTGCAAGCTGGACACTCAAGGAACTGGAAAAACTCACTGAAGAGCTTTCTCATGAGCCGGATGACATCACGGTGTATTTTGACGGCAGCTATGATAAACAGAGCCGCCAGGCCGGTCTGGGCATCGCCGTGTATTATTCTCTCGGCGCCAAACGGCACCGATTAAGGAGAAACAAAAGCCTTTTGCTCAATACGAACAATGAAGCTGAGTATGCGGCTCTTTACGAGGCGCTGAGGGAAGTAAAGGAAATCGGAGCAAGCAGAAACTCAATTACCATAAGAGGAGACTCCCTCGTCGTTTTGCATCAGCTTGACGGCAGTTGGCCGTGCTATGACGAAAGCCAAAACGAATGGCTGGATAAGATTGAAGCACTGCTTGATTCCCTTAAGCTGACCCCGACATATGAAGCCATCGATCGTAAAGAAAATCAAGAAGCGGATGATCTGGCCAAAAAAATTCTTTTGGATCAACGGATTGAAAGCCGCATGATATTAGAAGGTAACGGAGATGACTGATATTGGATAAAAAAAGCATTTTTAAAGAATTGACCGAGCTGCAGGACGAATATTGCAAAGATTGCTTTATTAAACAGCATTTTCGCAAGGAATTCGGAAAAACACAGGCCCATTCGTTTTGCATTAATCAATGTACAGTAGGAGAGAAATTGAAAGCCTACGGAAAAGTGCTGACAAATCAATAAAAATAAAACCGCAGAAACTGCGGTTTTATTTTTTGAATTCATCAAGCTGATGCTGGCAATCGTCCAGAAGCATGCGCTGCTTCTGTAAAAAATCTTGGTCAAGGGTTTCCAATTCACTCGATTGCGACATCGTTCTGGCATCCTGAATTGCTTGGTAAGCAGATTCAACCAAGGTCGAATTTTGGCCCCGTGTAGCCGCGCCCGTTGTTTTCTGTGCCGTTTCCACCGCTAATTCGAGCTGGCGTTTATCAGTAAGTCCGTTTGGAAAAAATTCAGAGTCCATAAAAAAACACCTCCGTGATTAGTTTGGAGATTTTTTTTATAAATATGTACAAAAAATAGAAAACAATGTTGAAAATAAGCCGATATAACTATTGAACCTGAATGATTAGGTCGTATTTACTATTCTGGGTATCTTGGTATAGAAGGGAAAAACAGCCGTGGATGATAAAGACTTAAAAACAATCCTTCAGCAAACGTTTAAAGAAATATACGGTGATTTGGGAAGTTTAGCAACAATGGCGAAAAAAGGAATGCCGTCAATGGAGAAACAAATCGAAGAGATCGAGCAGCGGTGCAAGCAGAATCTTGTAGCCATCGAGATTCAGACAGCAATCAAATAGGAGAGGCATACGCCTCTCCTCTATTTGTCATCTAATCAACATGTATTGAGTTTAGAGTTTTACAACATTAGAAGCTTGAGGTCCACGATTACCTTCGACAATTTCAAAAGAAACTTCTTGTCCTTCTTCTAATGATTTGTATCCATCTCCTTCGATAGCAGTGAAGTGAACAAATACGTCGTCTCCGCCTTCAACTTCAATGAAGCCGAATCCTTTTTCATTATTGAACCATTTTACTTTACCGTTTTGCATATTGCTTAATTCCTCCTAGTACTGTAGCACCTTCGTGCTAAAAAAAATTTTGTCATCATTCAACCGTACGTTTGTAAACGTTGTTAAATGATGGTTCAACTATACACCATATGGGAGCGCCCGTCAAGCAGCCGATATCTATTTTTCATCTTTATTTTTCCAGAAATGAGAAAGGATTCGATCAAGGCATAAAAAAAGGCACACGAAAACGTTCGTGTGCTCAATTTTATGAAAGCGCCATGTTTACCTTCCCGGTCATCATTTCTGATTCTTTTATGATGTCCTGCAAAATGACTTCGGAAGAGTGCTGAAGATGAAGGCCTTTTATATTTTCCTTCATTCGGTTTAACTTCTCTTCATCTGCAAGAAGGGAGGTGACAGACTCTAAAATTTCTTCGTGGCGGTTAACCACAATGGCAGCGCCGCGTTCTTCGAAGAAAATGGCATTTTCCTTTTCCTGTCCCGGCACGGGTTTGTACAAAATAACCGGTACGCCGATGGCTGTTGCTTCTGTCAGCGTGATGCCGCCCGGTTTTGTAATCATGCAGTCCGTAATCCGAAACAGTTCGTCAATTCTTTCCACATAGCCGAGAACCTTCAGCCGGTCTGTGTTGGCGGCCTCTAAGCTGCTGAGTGACTCTTTCAGCGAGCCGTTTTTTCCGCATACCACTACAACCTGCACCTGATCGTCCTTTACGAGATTTTCACACAGCTCTTTTACATTTTTTAAAACGCCGTGCGCTCCCGCCATGATAAGAAGGACTTTTTTGTCAGGGGAGATGCTGTATTTTTTATAAATGGGCTCTGTCGGCATCGTTTCCTCAAATTGTGGCCTGATCGGAATGCCCGTGATTTTTACGTTGTTCGGATGGGTGCCGATTTCAATCAGTTTTTCCTTCACGTAATCTGTGGCGACATAATATTTATCTACATTTTCATGAACCCAGATTTTGTGCAGGCAAAAATCTGTCATAACGTTAAACGTCGGAATGACTTTTCCGGTTCTCCGTCTGTATTCCGGCACGACAATCATCGGAAATGTATTAATAATAATGTCCGGCTTATGCTCTTCAACAAGCTGGCCTAAACGTTTATTTCCCATTTTAAAATAAATGTTGAATTTGCGTTTATTATAGATTTTGTCAACTCCGTAATAAAACAAACGATAAAACTGTTTCCCGATTGAGAAGCTTTTTAAATAAAGGTATTGAGTAACCTCTGAAACAATCGGATTTGACTCTTGATACAAATTAGAAACCGTCACATGCTGAAAGCCGAGACGGAGACATTGCTCATAGAGCGTTTTGGCCACTTGAACATGTCCGTTTCCGTAATTTGCAGTCAAAATTAATACTTTTTTATTGGTATTCAAGTAAATTCACCTCAATGTAATCAACAACAAGCAAGCTTCATGCATCGTAAGGAGTTATTGTCTATAGATAAACATAACACAAGTACATCATCTTATAATAAGCATGGCAACATATTTAAACTAAATTTAATTGATATGTTCCAGTATTTTAAAGTTTTGTTATGCACATACTGAATCAAGAGTATTTTATCATATTTTTGTCACCGTATCACTTAAAACAAAAATTAATCCCACTCATACGGGGTTTCTTGATAAACATAGTAATTCAGCCAATTCATAAACAATAACGTCGCATGAGCCTTCCAGCGGTTTACCGGTTCTTTCCCGCCGGGTGCGAAATAGTGCTCAGGAGCCTCAACGGACGGAAGATTCCTGTCCAAGTCTCTTTCATACTCATGAAGAAGCGTATCGGTATCATATTCCGGATGTCCTGTTAAGAAAATTTGTTTCTCGTCTTTGGAGACGATTAAACAGACACCCGCTTCCTCTGATGCGGACAGGACATTCAGTTCCTGAGCTGATTGCAATTGCTCCGTATTAATATCTGTATGCCGTGAATGGGGCACATAGTATAGCTCGTCAAATCCTCTTACCAATCTCTCATGTTTCTTGAGAACGGTATGCTCAAATACCCCGAAGATTTTTTTGGGCATTTCGACTTTCTCGATGCCGTAATGGTAATACAGACCGGCCTGCGCGCCCCAGCAAATATGCAGCGTCGAAGTTACGTTTGTTTTGCTCCATTCCATGATTTCTTTCAATTCATCCCAATAAGAAACATCTTCAAACGGCAGATGCTCAATCGGCGCTCCGGTAATAATCATTCCGTCAAACCGTTTGTGGCGGATGCTGGAAAACACAGTGTAAAATTCATCCAAATGCTGCCTTGCTGTATTTTTTGGAGTATGTGTGCTCGGAATTAAGAACGTAAAGTGAACTTGTAAGGGCGAATTCCCAAGCAGCCTGAGGAGCTGGGTTTCCGTTTGGATTTTTTTCGGCATCAAATTTAAAATCACGATCTTCTGCGGCCGAATATCCTGATGAAACGCTCTGTTTTCATCCATTACAAATATGTGTTCACTTTCAAGCACCTGCTTAGCCGGCAGGTGATTCGGTATATTAATAGGCAATATGCCACCTCCGTTATTCCCCGTTAATTTTCTTCATTATAGAAATTTTTAAGCCATTTTTCAATCCATCATGGCGTAATAAACCGCAAATGAAGAAGAAGCACGGGCGGAAGGCTGAAAAAAAGCCGAAAAATCAGGATGATTCTTTATTATGACGAATAAAGAGCCGTTTGGTTCCTCTGAAAAAACGTTTTCCATTATACGGTAAGAAAAAGGGGGCTGTAAGAAACAGTTTCCGTTTGTTTTCCTTTGTAAAACAGGTAGAATGGATGAAGAATGGTATGAGGAGGCTAAAGATGACAATCTACGACATAAATGTAAGGACCATAACGGGCAAAGACATGACCCTTTCGCCTTTTCAAGGCAAGGTGATGATCATTGTTAATACAGCGAGCAAATGCGGCTTTACACCTCAGCTGAAGCAGCTTCAGGAGCTTTATGATACATATCAGCAGGAAGGGCTTGAGATACTAGGTTTTCCCTGCAATCAATTCATGAACCAAGAGCCGGGAAATGAGAAGGAGATTCAGGAATTCTGCACAAAAAATTACGGTGTCACCTTCCCGATGTTTGCAAAAATTGACGTCAATGGGGCAAATGCTCATCCTCTTTTTACATTTCTTACTGAAGAAGCGAAGGGGATGCTCGGCACTAAGGCGGTTAAATGGAATTTCACGAAATTCGTAGTGGATCGGCACGGGAAAGTTGCCGGCCGTTTTTCGCCCAATGTCAATCCGAAGGAGCTTGAGGACACGGTGCAAAGGCTTTTGGCCGAATAAGAGGTGAGTGATACAGTGCACGAAAGAGATCAGTTGGAGAATATCAGGCATTGGGTCAAAAAAAAGCTTATCAATGAACGCACTGGACATGACTGGCTTCACATTTCGCGGGTTGCAGAGCTTGCTTTGTATATCGGAAAAGAGGAACATGCGAATCTATTTGTTGCTGAGGCGGCAGCATTGGTTCATGACGTCATTGACGCCAAGCTGTCTGAGAGCGAAAGGCTGACCATTTGTGAAGTGACGGAACAATTGACCGCTTTCGGAATCACTGACCACACCGTTAAGGAGATCGCTGATATTATAACGAGAATGTCCTTCAGACACCGCGGAATGCTTCGGGAACGGCCGCTTTCATTGGAAGGAAAAGCCGTTCAGGATGCAGACATGCTGGATGCGATCGGCGCCGTCGGAATTGGCAGAGCTTTTATGTTTGCCGGTGCGAAGGGCCATCCGATGTACGGATCACAAACCTGCGTTTTGGCTCATTTTGAGGAAAAATTATTCCGTCTGAAAGACTTGATGAATACAAAAACGGGGATGCGTTTGGCGGAGGAGAGACATGAATTTTTTTTGCGGTTTGCGGCGCAGTTTGAAAAAGAGGCCATGGTGCAGAAAAGGTAAGGCGGCGCAATAGAACGCTTGTGCTGACTATGTTAGAATAAGTTTCAGATTGTGTGCATAGGAGGACCATTATGAAGATTAAATCAATAGAGCCGACGCCAAGTCCGAATACGATGAAAGTGATTTTGACTGAAGAGCTTCCGGCAGGAAAAAGCAACAATTACAAGCCGGACCAGGCAGAAGATGCTCCGGCCGTTGTTCGTGACATTTTAAACATTGAGGGTGTAAAAGGCGTTTATCACGTTGCTGACTTTCTGGCGGTGGAACGGAACGCCCGCTTTGACTGGAAGGACATTTTGCCGCAAGTTCGATCCGCCTTCGGGATGGAGAGCGCAGAGCAGACTGAGAGCCGTTCTGAACAGGAATCATTCGGTGAAGTCAAGGTGTTCGTGCAAATGTTCAGCGGCATTCCCATGCAGGTGAAACTGACGGACGGAGAACGGGAAGAACGCTTCGGCCTTCCGGAACGCTTTCAAGAAGCCATATTAAAGCTGCGTTCTGAAGCCTCAAACGTTGTTTTTGAGCGCTCTTGGAAAGAACAGGGCGTCCGGTTCGGAGATTTTAAGGAAATCGGTCATGATGTAACAGAAGAGCTTCAAGCAGCTTACAGTGACGACCGGCTTCAGCGCCTCACAGAGGCAGCCGTCCAACAGAAAGGCGAGGCCAAACCGTCTGTCCAGCGCAAAGCCTATAAAGTGACGCTTGACATGCTGGATGACGAAGATTGGAAACAGCGCTATGCGCATCTTGAGCAAATGGATCCTGAGGAAGACGATATTCCTGTTTTAGAAAAGGCGCTTCATGATCCGAAAACATCAATCAGAAGACAAGCTGTCGTCTATTTAGGGATGATCGAGAAACCAGATGTGCTGCCGCTTCTATACAAAGCGCTTGAAGATAAAACGGTGACGGTCAGAAGAACGGCGGGCGACTGCCTTTCAGATATCGGCGACGCCAGCGCCATACCGGCAATGATCAAATCACTCGGCGATTCAAGCAAGCTTGTACGCTGGCGCGCGGCGATGTTTCTGTATGAAGTGGGTGATGAAAGCGCGCTTGAAGCGTTAAAAGCTGCGGAAGATGATCCTGAATTCGAAGTAAGCCTGCAAGTGAAGATGGCGATTGAGCGGATTGAGCACGGGGAAGAGGCGAAGGGCTCTGTCTGGAAGCAGATGACAGAGAGCAGAAAAAAAGAACAATCATAACAAAAAGGCGCAAAATGCGCCTTTTTTATTTGAATTCACTTTTTATAAAAATTATTGTGAATATTGTTGAAAAATGATTCAAAACTATATATAGTAAGTAACAATATTAATTTTTGGAGGGTTTATATCGATATACAGAGAGAAAAATGCACCGATAAACAGACAGGGGCAGGGACGGCCTTATCTGACGATATGACATCATCAGTCCAAAATAAACTGAAAATTGTTAAAATAAAGTACAATCTAACAATTGAAAGAATGTAGGGGGATCACCATGGCAGAATTACGCAGTAACATGATCACACAGGGAATTGACAGAGCGCCTCACCGCAGCCTTCTTCGCGCAGCAGGCGTTAAAGAAGAGGATTTCGGCAAACCGTTTATTGCGGTCTGCAATTCATACATCGATATCGTTCCCGGGCATGTTCACTTGCAGGAATTTGGAAAAATCGTAAAAGAAGCAATCAGAGAAGCAGGCGGAGTGCCTTTCGAATTTAATACTATCGGCGTAGACGACGGAATCGCCATGGGGCATATCGGAATGAGATATTCGCTGCCAAGCCGTGAAATCATTGCCGATTCAGTGGAAACGGTCGTCTCAGCCCATTGGTTTGACGGAATGGTTTGTATTCCGAACTGTGATAAAATCACGCCGGGAATGCTGATGGCTGCTATGCGGATCAACATTCCGACGATTTTTGTCAGCGGCGGACCGATGGCTGCGGGCCGAACAAGTGACGGCCGCAAAATTTCTCTTTCTTCAGTATTTGAGGGCGTCGGAGCATACCAAGCGGGAAAAATCGGCGAAAGCGACCTCCAGGAGCTGGAACAGTTCGGCTGTCCGACATGCGGATCTTGTTCAGGTATGTTTACCGCAAACTCTATGAACTGTCTGTCTGAGGCACTCGGACTGGCGCTTCCGGGCAACGGAACGATTCTTGCTGCTTCACTGGAACGAAGGGAATTTGTGAGAAAATCAGCAGCTCAATTGATGGATACCATCAAAAAGGACATTAAGCCGCGAGATATCGTAACTGAAAAAGCGATCGACAACGCGTTTGCGTTAGACATGGCGCTTGGCGGTTCAACAAATACTGTGCTTCATACGCTTGCCCTCGCTAATGAAGCGGGCGTTGACTACTCCTTGGAACGCATCAATGAAGTGGCGGAGCGCGTGCCGCATTTAGCAAAACTTGCCCCGGCTTCTGACGTATTTATTGAAGACCTGCATGAAGCCGGCGGCGTATCGGCGGCGCTGAATGAACTGGCCAAAAAAGAAGGCGCGCTTCATCTTGACGCGCTGACTGTAACAGGACAAACGCTTGGAGAAACAATTGCCGGTCATGAGGTGAAAGATTACGATGTCATCCATCCGCTCGAAAAACCGTTTACTGAAAAAGGCGGGCTGGCCGTGCTGTTTGGAAACTTAGCTCCGGACGGCGCCATTATTAAAACAGGCGGCGTTCAGGACGGGATTACAAGACATGAAGGGCCTGCTGTCGTCTTCGATTCACAGGACGCAGCTCTTGAAGGTATTATTAACCGCAAAGTAAAAGAAGGCGACGTAGTTATTATCCGTTATGAAGGACCAAAGGGCGGACCGGGCATGCCGGAAATGCTGGCTCCGACTTCACAGATTGTCGGCATGGGACTTGGGCCGAAGGTGGCGCTGATTACAGACGGGCGTTTTTCAGGAGCTTCCCGCGGCCTTTCGATCGGCCACGTATCACCGGAAGCCGCTGAAGGCGGACCGCTTGCTTTCGTTGAAAACGGCGACCATGTCATCGTTGACATTGAACAGCGGACACTTGACGTACAAGTACCGCAAGATGAATGGGAAAGACGCAAAGAGAACTGGAAGGGGTTTGAGCCGAAAGTGAAAACAGGCTACCTTGCCCGGTATTCAAAACTCGTAACAAGCGCCAACACAGGCGGCATCATGAAAATTTAAATTGACGGATTGAACATTTGAATTCCGGCCCTCTCTATAGTATCCTTGACTTTATATAAGGATTTTTAGAGGGGGCTTTTTTATGTCAATGGCTTATGAAGAATATATGCGCCAGCTGGTCGTGCCGATGCGCCGCGAGTTAACAGGCGCCGGCTTTCAGGAACTAACAACTGCAGAAGAAGTGGAAAGCTTTATGGGAAAAGCAGAAGGCACGACATTGGTCGTTGTCAATTCCGTATGCGGATGTGCCGCGGGACTTGCCCGTCCGGCTGCGACTCAGGCTGTTTTACAGCATGATAAAGCGCCTGATCATACCGTTACCGTTTTTGCGGGTCAAGACAAAGAAGCGACGGCCAAAATGCGTGAATATTTTACCGGCCAGGAACCTTCATCCCCGTCAATGGCGCTTTTAAAAGGAAAAGAGGTCGTTCATTTTATTCCCCGCCACGAAATTGAAGGGCATGAGATGGAAGAGATTATGAAAAATCTGACGGATGCCTTCGATGTGCACTGCTAAAATGCCCGTATTCCGGGCATTTTCTTTTGGGAGAAAAAGATGATTACAACCAGCTACAGACCGTCAGATGATACGATACGTACAGCGCAAACACTTGCTAAAAAGCTGAATGACAGCTATTGCAGCCGAAATAAACAGCCTATTGAAAAAATGCTGAAAAACGCAGAAAACGACCTTTTAGTCATTGGAAAGGAGCGGTTTGAACTCTATACGAAGCGAGGGGGGAAATTCTTTTTTCACCCGAATACAGCAATGTTCCGTGCGAAGCGGTTTTTGAGAGGGGAAGTCGAGCCGATGCTTAAAGCTTCAGGATTAAGTGAGGGAGATTCCTTTTTAGATTGTACGCTCGGCCTGGCCTCCGACGCGATTTTGGCAAGTATGGCGGTGGGGGAAAGCGGAACCGTAGTCGGGGTGGAAAAAAACAAGCTCGTCTCGCTGCTTGTCAAAACAGGCCTTCATACGTGGGAAACAGACATAGAGACGCTCCAAACGGCAATGAAAAGAATTAAGGTTGAGCATGCCGACTGTGCAGCCTATTTGCAAAGCCTGCCTGATTCTTCAGTGGATGTTATCTATTTTGACCCGATGTTTCATGAGCCGATTGAGACGTCCGACGGCATTGGACCGCTGCGCGCATTTGCAGAAGACGGATTTAACGAAGAGTGCATTCAGCATGCCGTTCGGGCAGCGAGAAAATGCGTAGTCTTAAAAGACCACTGGAAAAGCCCGCGATTTGAACGATACGGCTTCAAGGTGTTAAAAAGAAAGACGGCGCTTTTCCATTTCGGTGTCATACATGTAAGCTCATGATTGCCATGGGCTTATCTTTCGTTTAATCGGTAATTTCCATTACGACAAAATAAAGCAGTGTGAGAAGTGATACGGTCGCGAACAAGGCGTTAATCATCTCATTCCCTCCTTTTTCTCCTTTTATTGTAAGCGTTTTATAGAGACGGGCATAGTTACCATTTTCCTATATTGTATGACAAAACGATAACGTGCATGACGCCGGATGCCAATCTGTGCTAGAATAAACGGAAGAGGACAATAAAACAGAGGGGAACAATCTATCATGAAATTGTGGATGAAAAAGACCCTTGTGGTTCTGTTTACGATTGTAACGTTCGGGCTTGTGTCTCCTCCGGCTGCTCTGATGACAGACAAGCCTTCAGGACAGCCCAGCAGTCTTGAGCAGAATGATTACACCGCTTTTTATGATGAACATGCCCTGTCAGGGGAAAAGAAAGCAAGGCGGGAGCCGGAATTGCTTTTTCAGTCGCACCGGGAGCAGCTTCTCGGCGATGCTGAAAATCAATCATTCTTAAAATTCGGAAACAAAATTTCTCCGATCATTGAGGATGATTACAGAAAAGAGATCATGCCGAAGATCGAAGAAGTGATTACCGGACATTTAGCGAAGCTTCAAGATAATGAAGCTTTTCAGGATGTTGTCATTTCAAGCAAACCGTCGGCAGGAAAAACAGAAAAAATATTTCATGTGTACAACCGGGTGACAGGTGAGGATCTCTTAAGATTTCATGTTCGCCGGGATCACCCTCCGCAAGACGGCTATTGGTTTAATTTTCATTACCATACCGCAGAAGACGGATTTCAATCTCATCATGAGCTTGGCAGCATTTATTGGGACCGCAACACGCCTCCTAACTGGATGAGCGTGTAATAATGCTAAGAATAAAAAAATCATTTCTGAGAAATTATGCAGAAATGATTTTTTATTGTGTTACACTACTAAAAGACTACTTTTAAAGGATGAAAAAAATGAAACAATATAAAGATTTATGCCGTCATGTATTAGAAAATGGAGAAAAAAAAGAAGACCGGACGGGAACGGGAACGATCAGCACATTTGGATACCAAATGCGTTTTGACCTTCAAGAAGGTTTTCCGATGATTACGACAAAAAAACTTCATTTCAAATCCATCGCGCATGAGCTGCTTTGGTTTTTGAAGGGAGATACAAACGTCCGTTACCTTCAGGAAAACGGGGTCCGTATTTGGAACGAATGGGCGGATGAAAACGGAGAGCTCGGACCGGTCTATGGCTCTCAATGGCGTTCATGGCGCGGAGCAGACGGGGAAACCATCGATCAAATCTCCCGGCTGATTCATGACATTCAAACGAACCCGAATTCCAGACGTTTAATCGTCAGCGCCTGGAACATCGGAGAGATCGACCAAATGGCGCTTCCGCCGTGCCATTGCCTGTTTCAGTTTTATGTGTCGGATGGAAAGCTTTCGTGCCAGCTTTATCAGCGCTCGGCGGATGTATTCCTCGGCGTCCCGTTTAATATTGCGTCTTATGCGCTTTTGACAATGATGATCGCGCACGTGACGGGCCTTGAACCGGGTGAGTTTATTCATACGTTCGGAGACGTCCACATTTATCAAAACCATGAGGAGCAGGTGAATTTGCAGCTGACAAGAGATGTCCGCCCGCTGCCGAAGCTTCGCTTTGCGCGCAGTGTTGATTCTATTTTCCGCTTTGAATTTGAAGATTTTATTTTAGAGGGTTACGATCCGCATCCTCATATTAAAGGGGCTGTCAGCGTATGATTTCGTTTATTTTTGCAATGGATGAAAACAGGCTGATCGGAAAAAATAACGATTTGCCGTGGCACCTGCCGGATGATCTTGCATATTTCAAAAAAGTGACGACAGGACACACCATTGTGATGGGGCGCAAGACGTTTGAGTCGATCGGACGGCCGCTTCCAAACCGGCACAATATCGTGGTTACCTCGCAGGACGGATCTTTATTTCCGGGCTGCACGGCGGCGTGCTCGGCTGAGGAAGTGCTGAAGCTTATTCCGGAAAGGGAAGAGTGTTTTGTTATCGGCGGCGCCCAGCTGTATAGTGCGCTCTTTCCTTATGCGGACAGGCTTTATATGACAAAAATTCACCATGCGTTTGAAGGGGACCGTTATTTCCCGGAATTTAATGAAGGCGAATGGGAACTGATTTCCCGCAAGCAGGGAGTAAAGGATGAAAAAAACCCTTACGACTATGAGTATCTTGTGTACGAAAAAAAGAATTGATGTAAAGCAGGGGGACAAGAATTGATTCGCTACAGCTGTCTTGTGATGTGCGTTGTATTCATGCTTATAAAAAACATTCAGGAATATGCCAATCAAAAATTGCTTGATCCGCGGCTTTCCTATCAAAAGCAGATGAGTTTGGTTTATGAGCGGCCGAAAGCGTTTATGAGAGGCTGTATTGACATTTCGGGGTCTGTAATCAGCATCTACCATGATAAACCGATACCGGGCGGCCCTGTATTGTACGTTCACCCTCAATTACGCCTGGCTGAGCTTGTTTTGCTTGCGGGTCACCTTGAAGAGCCCGCGAGCTTCATCGCTGATCAGAAAGCTTTCCGCATCCCGCTTCTCGGAAAATGGCTGAAGCTTATGGGGGTTATTTCCGACGGAGACAGCCAAGACACCGTGCTTGAAGAAGTGACCGACCGGCTCGAAAAAGGGCAAAGCCTTATTCTTTCTAAAGACGGCAAGATCAATCCGGAGGAACTGGCCCTGCGTTTCGGGCTTCCGATCGTGAATGTCGAAACGTCAGGTACGGATAAGCTTTTAAGGGGCAGATTTTTTAAACGATTGAAAACGGCTGATATTGAATTACACGTGAAGCCTGCCTGTTATCCGGCTGCTCAAAAACAACTGCGTGCATAAAAAAGCACAGCCTCTTCGATTCGAGAGGCTGTGCTTTTTTTATCAGAGAAACGGCACTTTTACGCAATAAAATAAAATACAGAAAAATATCGAGGCGCTGCCGCCTAAAACAAAGCTGTGCCAAATGGCGTGATGAAACGGGATTTTCCTCCATATATAAAAGATCGTCCCTGCAGAATATAATAAGCCGCCGAGTAACAGGAGGCTGAAGCCGGGACCTGACAATGAGGCGTACAAAGGTTTAATAGCAACGATGATGAGCCAGCCCATGAGCAAATATACAAGCGTTGAAAAAATGATAAACCGCTTCACGAAGAAAATTTTAAATACGATGCCTCCGATTGCAAGCGACCACACAATAATCAAAAGGGTTGAGCCGAGTGTGCCTTTCAGCGGCCCTAACAAAAAGGGCGTATATGTGCCGGCTATTAATACATAAATAGCGGAATGATCAATGATCTCAAGAATGTCCTTCGTTTTTTTATGCTGAATGCTGTGCAAAAGAGTGGAGCTGAGATAAAGCAGCAGCATGGAGGCGCCAAAGATAGAAAAACTGACGATATCCGTAGCGGAACCGTAATTCACCGCAAAAATAATTAAAAAGACAAGCGCCGGAATCGATAACAAAACACCGATTCCGTGTGTAACGGCATTTGCAATTTCTTCTTTTATCGTGAACAATCAAATGTCCCCCTTGTTTTACAGGATTTGTTTTTTCAGCGACTGTAAAAACCCTAAACCCTCTAACGTGATTTTTGTACCCGCGCGTCCGCGCCCTTTTGTGACATAGTTTACTTTTTCCAAGTAATCAAGCCTGTTTCTGACCTGCTGGGGCGTTAACGGCATGGGGCTGTTTTTGCTCAACTCGGAGATGCTCCGCCTGCTGGCGGCTTCTCCTTTTGTATTAAAGTCTTTTATCGATTCCAAAATGAACAGGAATTCTTCTTTTTCCATAAAAGTCAGCCGTTTTTCTTTTTTCTTATCCGCTTTTGCCGTCAGGCTGTCTCGGATATCCGGAGGAGCGTCCTCGGGATAAATCGTGCCGCCGGAAGAGACTGCCGCCATATAGCATGCTGCATTTTGGAGCTCTCTGACATTGCCGTTAAAGGTGTGCTGCTCAATGAGCGGGTAAACCGACGGATCAATATGCAAATGATGCCCCATTTTTGCCAGAACATACTGTAAAAGGAGCGGTATGTCACTTTTTCGTTCAGATAAAGCGGGAAGCGGGAGGCTTAACACATTAAGCCTGTAAAACAAATCCTTGTTGAACTTGCTGTCGGCTGCGGCTTCTGTGAGCAGTGTTGTGCTGCTTGAGATGATGCGGGCGGAAGGCTCAGCGTCTAATGTGCAAAGAAGGCGGGCCTGTATGGAAAGAGGCATGTCTCCGATTTCACATAAAAACAGTGTCCCGCCGGCTGCCTTTTCCAAGGCTCCGTCAGCGCCGAACAGCTCGTGTTCAAGCCGTTCAGCGCTCTGGCTGCAATAGACGGTAATAAAGGATTCGCTGCTTCTGGCTGATTTATGGTGGATGGCTGCCGCCATTTGTTTTTTTCCAGTTCCGACTTCGCCTGTTATAAAAACGGGAAGGTCGGACAGCGCGAATAGGTAGGCCAATTGTTTCGCCTCTAAAAAGGATTTATGCTCGCCGACTAATTGATGAAAAAGATCAGTATGTGCAATAACAGTCATGAATTGGCTCCTTTTGGTTCTAATTGGTTTAAGTATAACATGCCTAAACGACGGAAAACACCTTTTCTTTATCAATCGTTTCACTTATTTTTATTTGCGAAATTCAAATAATTATCTTATTATTTGAATATTCGTGTTATAATGGCATATTAAATAGGGATTTAAAATAAGAAAGGACTCTGTAAATGAAACCGTTGCTTAAAGAAGACTCTCTCATCCAAGTAAAAGACATTTTAAAAGCGCACCAAAATGTAAAGGACGTTGTGATACATACGCCTTTGCAAAGAAATGACAGACTTTCTGAGAGATATGAATGTAATATTTACTTAAAAAGAGAAGACTTGCAGGTGGTCAGGTCATTTAAGCTTAGAGGGGCCTATAATAAAATGAGGCAGCTCTCAAACGAGCAGACCGAAAACGGGATCGTGTGCGCCAGTGCGGGAAACCATGCGCAGGGAGTCGCATTTTCATGCAAACATCTCGGCATACACGGAAAGATTTTCATGCCGTCCACCACACCGAGACAAAAAGTATCCCAAGTGGAGCTGTTCGGTAAAGAATTTGTAGAGATTATTTTGACGGGTGACACATTTGATGATGCATATCAAAGTTCGGTCGAATGCTGCGAAAAAGAAAACCGCACGTTCATTCATCCGTTTGACGATCCGGATGTAATGGCCGGGCAGGGAACGGTGGCAATTGAAATCCTGAATGACATTGACGTTGAACCGCATTTTCTCTTTGCGAGCGTAGGGGGAGGCGGACTTCTTTCCGGGATCGGAACGTACATGAAAAACATATCGCCGGACACAAAAATCATAGCGACAGAACCGAAGGGTGCTGCCTCATACTTTGAATCCAACAAAACCGGACAAGTCATTGAACTTGATAAAATCGATAAATTTGTCGACGGAGCGGCTGTGAAAAAAATCGGCGCCGAAACCTTTAAGACACTTGAAGCTGTCGTTGATGATGTCCTGCTTGTGCCGGAAGGAAAAGTGTGCAGCACGATTCTCGAATTATATAATCAATGCGCCATCGTGGCTGAGCCTGCGGGTGCTTTGTCCGTGTCAGCCTTGGATTTATACAAGGAAGAAATCAAAGGCAAAAATGTAGTCTGCGTGGTCAGCGGGGGAAATAATGATATCGGCAGAATGCAGGAAATGAAGGAACGTTCGATGATTTATGAGGGGCTTCAGCACTATTTCATCGTCAATTTCCCGCAAAGGGCGGGAGCGCTTCGCGAATACCTTGATGAGGTGCTCGGCCCGAACGATGACGTCACCCGTTTTGAATATACGAAAAAAAACAATAAAAGCAGCGGACCGGCTTTAGTCGGCATTGAGCTTCAGCACCGGGAAGATTACGGCGCTCTCATTGCCCGGATGAATAAAAAAGGCTTTCATTATGTAGAGGTCAATAAAGATCAGGATCTGTTCCATCTGTTAATCTGACACTTTTTTTCGCAGCGGCAGCACAAAATGACAGACACGATTTATCAGATTGTATATAATGAAAAGAAAACAATCGAAAAAGAAGGATTGATATTTTGTTACTCAAAAGCCTAGAGTTCAAAAGACGGGACGGGATTCAGGTAAAAGTGACAGACATACCGGTTGTCACGGAAGGTGAACATTATTTTTTTCAAATTCATCAGCATCTTGAGCTTTATTTGAGAGAAGTTTTTGCTTCACAAAGTGTGAGAACAGTGTATTCATTCCGACAGTATGTTAAGCGCCGTATGAAGTGGAAAGATTATGAGGCCGTTTTCAATCAAGAGATGTTAAAACACAACGCATGACGGTGCCGGTATTCCTTAGCGCCTTCCTTTATAAAAGGGAGGCGCGGGAATTTTTTTGTGCGTTCCGCTGTTTGTTGTAAGCGTTTTAAATGATGGGAGGAAATGAGGATGAACCGGGTAAAAAGTATGGCTGCCGTTTTTTGTTTGCTGCTTTTATGCGCTTGCGGAGAACAGGCAATAAAAGATCCGCTGAACTATCAAATCGAGCCGTTTTCATACCAGAATCAAGACGGAAAAACGGTATCTTTGAAAAGCTTAAAGGGGGAAGTCTGGATTGCCGACTTTATTTTTACAAATTGCAAAACGGTCTGCCCGCCGATGACCGCCCATATGACAGAACTTCAAAAGAAACTGAAGGCTGAGAACCTGGATGTCCGAATTGTTTCGTTCAGTGTAGATCCAAAAAATGATTCGCCGAAACAACTGAAAGCATTTGCGGCCAAATACCCGCTCTCTTTTGAAAACTGGGATTTCCTGACCGGCTACAGCCAAAAAGAGATTGAAGAATTTGCGTATAACAGTTTTAAAGCAACCGTTAAAAAGCTGGAAGGAGAGGACCAGGTCATCCACCAAACCTCTTTTTATTTAGTCGGCCCGGACGGCAAGGTGCTTAAGGACTATAATGGAATGCAGGACATTCCGTATGATGATATTCTTGCAGATGTAAAAGCGGCTGAGACACTCAAGTAAACTGGCAGATTAGACATTTTCAAATCTCAAAAAACATGTTACACTTTCCACTAGTAGACGGGGAAGGAGCAACTAGATTGAAGCTGCGAATGTTCTCATTAATCGCCGGAATGGCGTTGCTTTTATCCGCTTGTTCTGTCCAGCGGACCGGTTCTGAAGCTGAAGAACCGAAAACGAAAGATCACATTGTCATTGCCGCGGTCGGTGATTCATTGACTGAGGGAGTGGGAGACCCTGACGGTTTGGGGTATGTCGGCAAGGTAGCTGACTCGCTCAAGACAAAGGGACATGTGAAAAAGGTAGACATCAAAAATCATGCGGTGCAAGGGGACCGGACGGTTGACTTGCTGAAAAAGCTCGACGATAAAAACGTACAGAAATCATTAAAAAGCGCCGACTACATCTTTTTTACAATCGGCGGAAATGATTTAATGAAGGTGCTTCGCCAAAATGTTATGCAGCTGACGATTCAGCCGTTTCAAGAGGAAGAAAAACCTTTTAAAAATAGGTTTAAAGCCATCATATCAAAAATCCGCAAATATAATCAGCATGCTGAGCTGATGTATGTCAGCATGTACAATCCTTTCATATTTACTTTGCCGGAATTGAAAGAGATTAACGGAGTCGTAACCGGCTGGAATCAAATTGCCGAAAAAGAGCTGAAAAAAGATCCTCATGCAGCTGTGGCGAATGTCGAAGATTTATTCAGTAAGAAAAGCGGGAGCAACCGAATTTCGGGGGATGATGATTTTCATCCGAATGCAAAAGGATATTCATTAATAGCCAAACGATTATATGGAATAATGGAAAAAGAAGGGTTACCAGCAGAATAGGGTGAAATGATGAAGAAATGGAAATTGCTGTTTTTTGTTCTTCTCGCATTAAATGTCATCGCAGCCGCCGTGATTGTGACATTGACGGTCATGCCGGGAGAGCAGGCGAAAATACAGGATCAGACAAAAAGCGAGTACGGCTTTCATATTACAAGCTCGAAGGAATCTCTTGCCGCGTTTGTGAATGCGTACTTAAAAGAAAAGGCGTCAAACCAGCTTGATTACAAAGTGGACATCAATAACGATGTGCACGTGGCGGGAAAAATCAAGGCATTCTCAACATCGATTAACGCGGTTGTCACATTTGAACCGTCCGTTCAGAAAAACGGAGACGTTATGCTTAAAGTAACGAAATTTTCTTTAGGCGAATTGAGCCTGCCAATCAGCTTTGTCCTGAATTATATGGACAGCTTTTACGAACTGCCGTCATTTGTGCACGTCCATCCGAGCGATAAAAGCATCGAAGTGCGCCTGTCGGAAATGCCATTAGATAACGGCATGTATGTAAAGGCGGATAAAATCAACCTTGATACGGATGAGATTGAATTTTCATACTATCATCCGAAGCAATAAGTTCTCATAAAAAACACAGATCCTCAAACGGATCTGTGTTTTTTTATTTTCAGCGTTTCTTGTCAAGTTTGCTGAACAGTTGGATTAACGCCGCAAGTTCTTCGTCAGAGTAGCAGTCAAACCGTTTAAAGAAATACTCTGTTTTTTTCTGGTTGAAATGATCGACAATTTTCTCCCCGGCTTCCGTAATATGGATTCTGATAATTCGTCTGTCCTCTTTTGAGCGGATGCGCGTTATCCATTCCTTCTCTACTAAAGCATCGGTAACAGCGGTAATGTGGCTTGCTGAGACCTCAAGAATCGGGGCGAATTCCGTTACTTTTTTCGGGCCTTGTTCGCTGAGGATTCGCAAAATCGTAAATTCGTTCCGAGACAGCTCTTTATCTAGAATTTCATTAACTTCATTTCTGATTTGCTTAAACACTTTTCGAAGCAAAGCTTCCATATCATACATCATTTGTGTTCTTACTTTCAAATCATGAACCTCCAATATGTAATCAGCGTGGCATTCGGCTTAGGTATTCCTAGGGGGAAGCAGAATTATTTTTATTATGTTTATACATGCTATAATATAATAATACCACGTATGAACAAAGGAGGCACCCGTATGTCAGAAAAAAAAGAAATCGCCACATTTGCAGGAGGCTGTTTTTGGTGCATGGTGAAACCGTTTGACGAACAGCCGGGAATTAAAAAAGTGGTATCCGGCTATACAGGAGGCCATACTGAAAACCCTACCTACGAGGAAGTGTGCAGTGAAACGACCGGTCATCGCGAAGCCGTTCAGATTACATTCGATCCTGACGTTTATTCGTACGAGAAGCTGCTTGAACTGTTTTGGCAGCAAATCGATCCGACTGATGCGGGAGGCCAGTTTGCCGACCGCGGAAGTTCGTACAGAGCGGCAATTTACTGCCATAATGAAGAACAAAAAGAACTTGCTGAAGCATCTAAAAAACGGCTTGAAGAAAGCGGCGTCTTTCAAAAGCCGATCGTGACAGAAATTTTAAAGGCTGAACCTTTTTATGAAGCGGAAGGCTACCATCAGCACTTTTATAAGAAAAACCCTGAGCATTACGGGCGCTATCGCGTGGGTTCAGGCCGCCAAGGCTTTCTGAATGAGCATTGGGGAGGTAAATAACATGGCTTTTAATAAAGAAGAAAAGATTAAATCGTTAAACCGGATGCAGTATGAAGTCACTCAAAATAACGGAACGGAGCCTCCGTTTCAGAATGAATTCTGGGACCATAAGGAAGAGGGGCTTTATGTTGATATTATATCAGGAAAACCTTTATTTACTTCTAAGGAAAAATTTGATTCTCATTGCGGCTGGCCGAGTTTTACTAAACCGATCGAGGATGAAGAGGTCGAAGAAAAACTGGACAAGAGCCACGGCATGATCCGTACGGAAGTAAGAAGCAAAACAGCCGATTCCCACCTGGGACACGTGTTTAATGACGGCCCGGGTCCAAGCGGCCTCCGTTATTGCATTAATTCCGCCGCGCTGCGTTTTATTCCGAAAGGCAAGCTGAAAGAAGAAGGCTATGAAGCCTATCAGCATTTATTTGATAAGTAAGGATCAAAAGAGAGTCCTGCCTTTAAGACAGGTCTCTTTTCTACGCTTTTTTTTCTTCATGCAATGATTCGATAATCTTCGCTATTCTGTCTTTTGTAATCAGCGGAGCTTGATCAGATTGATATCCAGTCAGACCGACTTTCTTAAATTCCGGGTGTTTGGCAGGATCCGGCAATATCGCGTATAGATTACCCCATTCATACAAAGATTCTGTTTCGTGAGGGGAGATCAGCTCTTCATGCAGCTTCTCACCGGGCCGCTTTCCAACTTCAACAGCGGCAGGGCGCGGGAGCCCGTGCTGTGCGGCATATTCTTCAAAGCCGTGAAGCAGTTCTTCAAGCATTAATGATTCCATTTTGAAAATAAACGTTTCTCCGCCCTTTGTGATTGCTGCGGATTGTAAAGTTAAGGTTGCCGCGTCATCAATCGACATAAAAAACCTTGTCATGTTTTTGTCGGTAATGGTGAGCGGACCGCCTGCCATCATCTGTGCAAATAAAATAGGGATAACGGAACCGCGTGAACCGAGCACATTGCCGAAACGAACCGAGCAAAACACCGTCCCCCGGTTTTGTACATGATGGTTCGCCTGATGGAACAGTTTCTCGGACAAAAGCTTAGTGGCTCCCATTGTGTTTACCGGGGAAACGGCTTTATCGGTTTTTTAGGATATAAACAATGAGTTTGTTCAATCAGAATAGGATCTCCTGTTAAAAAGGTAAACCTGAGAATAGGAAGAATTTCAAACTGAGCCGGGGCCGGGCCTTTTCTCTTGGCAGTCATCTTGACAATTACTTTTTGAAGGATAATTCTGAGGAGCTTGTTTTTTTCTTCTTTGCTTTCTGAAGTTTTATATATCTCTACAGCATTTTGCATATTGTCTCTAAACTGATCAAGATCGATTCCTGACTTAATATGGGCTAAGCCATTAATTTCATCCTTAGCTTTTTGAAGTTCTTGAATGTCTTGATCCAAAGCCGACTTTCTTTGTAAGAAAACTTCATCTGAATAAATGCCGCTTTCATATTTATCAAAAATAAAATTCAATTTTTGTTGAAGCTCCTTTTTGCGCTGCTCGAATTGTTCATTCATTTGTTTTTTTGATTTCATGTTCTTTTTGCTTTCATGTGCATGAATTATTGATTGGATGTGTCTTGAAAGGTCGGTATCATTTAATGCTTTTAGAGACTTTACATAATCCAAAATCGCCTCTTCAACATCATTGTATCTGACATTTATACACTTGTTATTTTTACATCGAAGTAATTTCACATGATAAACACTTTCTGTACCATTCTTCTTTCGGCGCTTTCTTACGGCTTCGTATTTAGACAATGAAGAACCGCATTCAGCGCAAGTACATACACCGGCCAGTTCATTTAATTCAAAACGTTTTCTGTTAGGAAGAAGGGGAATTTTGTTTTCAATCTTTGTTTGTACCTGCCCAAATTGTTCGTTGTCAATGATAGGGGGATGTGCATCCGGAACTGTAATTTGTTCCTTTTCAGGCCTTATTGTTCTTTTACCGTTTTTTGTTTTTTCTCTGACTTTATATTTAACAGTACCGATATATGCTTCATTTTGAAGAATCGCTTTAATGGTGTATGGATTCCATTTCTTTTTCTCAGTTGGAGTGGGGATTTGTAAATGTGTTAAGTGAGAAGCGATTGCTGTGTAACTATAATCCTTTCCATTCAACCCGTGTAAAAAGAGATGGAAGATTAATTGAACCACTTTTGCTCTTTCTTCAACTATCTCCAGTCGTGATGTTTTCTTATTTAATTTGTAGCCATACGGAGCCAGACCGGATATCCACTTCCCCTGCGCGGCATAAGTGTATTTAGCTCCTGTCATTCGCTCTCTTGTCATTTCAAACTCTTCTCTGGCCATAAATAACTCAAAACGGATTTGTCTCATGTCTACAGGGTTTCTTGGGTCATATACTTTATAAGGAGTAATAATGAGCAGGCGGTTACTTTGAAGGAGATTAACAATTTGTCCGGCATCACTATAGCTTCCTCTGCTTAGACGAGTGATTTCTTTGACTGCGATCGCTTGATATTTTCCATTTTCAAGATCCCTTAAACAGTCTTTAAAAACAGGCCGGCCTTCAATATTTTCACCTGAACCGATCTCCATTCTTAGTTCGTATGGGATTTGAGTTGCGGCTAGAACTTTGTTCATCAGCTCTTTTTGTTCTGTGAGTGTATCTTCGCCTGTTCTTTTTTCACGTTCCATATCTTGTCGCGAACGTCTGAGATACCCGAGAATATTTGTGATATCATATGAATTTACAATATGCTTTAACTCCAAAAAAACACACCTCCCGATTTGTGTTTTGATAGTAAAACTGATTATTATATCAGTAAGCTTTGTAAGTCAGCCCTTCTTTGTTTGGCCTCACCATTTCTGAAATTGATCGGTTGAGTTTTATCTTTTTGTAATAATTGAGCCAAATTTATCTTTAAAATAAACAGTTACCTCTAAAAATATGACGGTTTTGCCTCCATTATTTTCATTTTCACATGGCCGTATCGCCTAAAGGTTTACTTTTTCGTGATGGCAGAGGTATTACTATTTTCTGTGAAGCCGGATGATTCGTTCAACGCTTAGGCAAGCCATTCCTGTAAAAATTTCGCTATCATATAAATGAAAGGGGGTGAATACAGATGGAGAGTCACTTAAGATTTTCTGGTATTTCTTCCACTCATGCAAAGCCTATTATTGGAAAGGCGATACTTTGCATGGAGCGAAACATTTCATTTTATCGCTGACAGCTTTTCTGATATTTTGGCTTTGCACCTTATTTTTTTCAAAATCAAAATAAGGAGCGGGCAAAATTGAAATATATGAATGCAAATAAAGTTTTACCTGAAAAACTAATCGTGGAAATTCAAAAATATATTCAGGGGGAAACCCTTTACATTCCCAAGCTGGAAACGGAGCATCGGAAATGGGGAACTTCAAGTGGAGGGAGACAGCTGCTTGACCGCCGTAATGCCGCCATTAGAAATTCTTTTATTAGCGGCACCGGCATCCCGCAATTAGCGAAGGAATATTACCTTTCAATCGAAACCATTAAGAAAATTGTTTATTCACATAAAAAGTAAGAGAAAAGCACTGATGAAGCATTTTCATCAGTGCTTTTTTATGTAAAAAACGTTTCTAAGTCATTTTCTCCATTTCAGACACTCGCTGCATTTTTTAAAATAAGTGTAAAGAGATGATAGGAGAGCCGCGTAATGACCGAAAAATTTATTAAAAATGAACATTTGAATTTTATAAAAAAACAGATTGATTTGATTAAGGACAGTACAAAGAAGAATGTTGCCCCAACCGTTTTGGCTGCTGTGATCGATTTAGCCAATGCCAAAATCTTGGATCTTATTCCAAATGCAACATTGGATCAGCAAGATTTGCTGGATGTTTCCAGGCTGAAAACAGATGCCGAATATGATCAATACATCGAGCGGCTTTCAGCCTTTTTGATCCCCTTTCCAAAAATCACCGAGCAACAGCTGAAAAAAATGTTTCCGAAACATAAAAAATTAAAGCTGCCTGATTTATCAAAGATAGATCACAGCCAGCTGACCTATTTAAGCTGGAACGATCTAAGATCCAATAAAAAATTTATTATATATGAGCTGGACGGAAAAATGGTCGGCATTGAATGTAAATTTGCATCGGCTAGTAAACATAATGTTGGTTCCTTCTGTAATTGCTTTGGCCAAGTTGTCTATTTTTCCACCGTAACAAAAGCGAAACAATCTAAAAACCCGGATTACTACAAGGCCATCGGAAATCTGATTTGCGCCGATAGCAGCGAATGCAACAAAAAAATAACCAATGCCGAATATGTAACAGCTTTTCTCAAAGACTCACTGGGAATGTGACGTTTCTCTTAAACTTTGCACCATAAATGAGGTGAAGTTAAAAGATGAGGAGGCAAAGTTTTCACTAAACCTTGACTTAAAACGCGGACATCAATCATATCAGAATGTCCGCGTTGTTTTATGTGATCATAGTAAAGAGCTCCGATTGTTCACATACTCTTTTTCTTATATGTTGTATAATTTGGAAAAGGGGGAGTGGGGATGAAGAAAATTGTTTTGAGTGCAGCTGCCGTCTTATTGGTGTGGATTTTGAGCATTGGGGATGTATCAGCGAAGATTACAAAAGATGAGCAGAAGATAAGCATTCAAATGACAGAAAATGAAACCGGATTCTTTATGTCTGATGACACAAATCTTGATTATTGGCCGACTAAGCTGGGCTACAGGTTTACCATTTACAATGCTGAAGGATGCACATTGAATTTCAAACTGCAGCGAATTACTCTAGCAGGTTATGTTTTTACACTTAGCGAGAAGAATTTCACCGATAACCATTTAAATCTAAGTGCAACAGACCAGGTGAAAGCCGATGCGAACAGAAATCATTATTTAGAGATCACTAAAGGAGCTGGATGCGGAGACGTTTGGATAAAAGGTTTTTATGGTTTTGAGCATGATGAACCGGATGAATGGTAGCAAATAACCTTTGTTAAGCGAAAATCACAAAAAAGGGCCGTGAATATTATTAAAGTGAACGCCAGCCTGAAGTTCACTGTCCTGGACTGAACACATTGGGTTTTACAATGTCAAAGATATAGAAGGAAATTACCCCACACGTAATGAATTATATAATAGGAAAGATAAAAATTTACAAAGGGAGGATGATTTGGTAATGAAGGGTTTTATCAAAGGCGCTATTTTGACAGCTGCTCTAGGTATTGGTGCAACTTTATTTGCAGGTGATGCATCTGCACACGGGTACATAAAAGAACCCGCCAGCAGAGCGTACATGGGATCATTAGAAAAACAAATCATCGGTTGGACGGCAGCTGCACAAAAATATGGCTCTGTCATTGATAGTCCGCAATCAGTAGAAGGGCCGAAAGGTTTCCCATCCGCGGGTCCGCCAGATGGGAAAATTGCGTCGGCAAATGGAGGCTCTGGTCAAATTGATTTTGGGTTAGACAGGCAGACTGCAGATTATTGGGTAAAACAAGACTTGCGCGGAGGACTGAATACCTTTACTTGGCACTATACTGCTCCTCACGCCACATCAAAGTGGCACTATTATATAACCAAGAAAAATTGGAATCCCAATAAACCTTTGACAAGAGATGAGTTTGAATTAATTGGAACTGTCAACCACGATGGTTCAAAGGCTGACACTAATCTTTCTCATAAGATTTTCGTACCAACTGATCGCAGCGGTTATCACGTCATTCTAGGTGTGTGGGATGTTGCGGACACCTCTAATGCCTTTTATAACGTTATTGATGTAAACTTAAAACAATGACGTTGAATCTCGATTCATCCGCCAAACTTAATGACAAATACTTTAGAATCAAATGAAATGCTGTGAAGCAGATTCTATAAAGGAGCTATTCGATTACAGATCGGTCAGATGTTCGTGCATCTGCCGATCTTTTTTATATCTTAAAAGAAGTGTATATTCAATCCATACTCATGATTTAAAGGTTCAGAAATTTTACAGTAATTGCTTTTCACACCTATGAAAAGATTAAATATTGTATGGATGGTTGGAAATTATTCGACATGGACTGCAGCTGCATAATTCAAAGGGAAATAAGGATGCAAAACGATTAAATGAGAAGATTGAATCTGACACAGATAAGATCGCTGTTTTTGTAGGACTGAAAATGATATTGATGTGTTTGTAAGCCATATGTTATCAGTAAAATAACCTAATAGTAGAAAAGAAAGTGTTTTAAAGAAAACGGTATGGATGTGATATGTTATTGAAATGTTAATATTGGTAAATTATAATGCAATTAGGTCTTGAGTTCCTTGACATAAGGAACAAATACCTAAATAATTTGTAAGGGGAATCAATGGATGAAGAAGATAGTCATAGGATGTGTTGCAGGATTAGTAGTACTAGCAGGAGGAATGAGTGTAAGTTATAGTCTAGGTAACTCAAGAGCTTCCATAGAATTGGATAAAGAAAAAGTAAAGTATGAAGAATTAACAAAGAAAATCTCAGATAAAAAATCTGAATTGGCTCAATTGAGTGATAAAACAATAGAAGTAAACAAAAATTTAAAGGACAAACAATCTGAATTCGATAACGCGAAAGAAATTTTAGATTCAAAAAAAGAAAATGAAAAGAAAATTGACGATCTCAAAAATAAAATTAAAAGCAGTAAAGATGAATTAAAGCAAATTAAAAGTAACATTGACGATAAAAATGACGAATTGGCATCTGTTGAAGGGGAAGTCGAGAAAGCAAAGGCGGCGCCAAAAACTTTAGGTGCTGGTAGCTTTACTGTAGGATCTGACTTGCCTGAGGGAAGATATAAAGCTGAAGCTGCCGGTGAATCAGGCAACTTTATTGTACATAGTATTTTAGGCGACTTGAAAGTGAATACGGTTTTAGGAAGTGGTTGGGAAAGTGAATACACATTTAATGCAGAAGATGGGGATGAAATGGAACTTTCAACATCAATTAAATTCACAAAAATTGATAAATAAAGAACTTGGAGAGCATAATTAAATTCTTTTGTTTTTTTGGCAATCTCTTCTTAACTGACTCCTGTATGACACCTCTTGCTGGTTTTTACATGGAAAATCATACCACTGAATATATAGAAATATGATGGAGAAAAAGGAGCAGCATTTTTCTGCTCCTGATGTAATGATTGAAATTGACCACGTATGCAAATCTTTAATGATTTCCTCATGATGATGATTTGATTAAGAAAGAAAAGTCAAGAGACAACCATATTCCAACATATAATACTCCTGTGCAAACGGGGGTTGATCTAATGCCTTCAGGGGAGTATGAAGAATTCAAGAAGAAGACCATAAAAGTCGTCCAAAGGAGAAATTATTCAATCAGGTTTATTGAGCAGACATACGGAAGTGAAAATGAAGGAGTGTTTTATCAAGAAATAGCAAAGTTATTGTTTGAAAGGGCTCTGAAGAAATCAGAATAGCCCTTTCTTTTTTCTGTATTATTGTTAATATCCTAATAAACGGCTTTATCGGTACTGATATTAATCACATGCGTCACCTCTTGCAGCAAAGCAGCTTCTGCGACATTTTGTCCGCCGATAAGGTTGGTTTGAATGGCTTCAAACGGGTGATCCTCACAAGTCGGAACCTGCTTCAGCGCAGCGGCGTGAAAGACAATATCAACACCTTTCATCACTTGGTTTACTCTTCTGTAGTCACGGACATCCCCAAGCACAAATGACAGTCTTTTTTCATCAGCGTATTTTTGCTTCATTACATATTGTTTGCTGTCATCTTTGCTGAACACAATGACTTCTTTAGGTGTTAAGAGCAAAAGGCGTTTAACAATTTGGCTTCCGATTGATCCTGTCCCGCCTGTGACGAGAACAGTTTTATCATGAAAAAACGGTTTTAGCTCTACTGCTTGCTGTTTAGGCATGGCTTATCCTCCAACTCTTCTTTCTCTACCATGCATCATATGTTGAACAATTTCTGCGAGTTAATGAAAGCAACTAATAAATCAAAAATTAGAGAAAATCATTATTCTGATGCGCTTTCATTTTGGCTCAAGCGGTTTAATAGATCAGTTATTGATAACTAACAAAACAATGTACTAAATATTCAAATTGATTTATGTCCGCGCCCCTTTTTCTTCGTGATACACATTTCCTCACGTTCAGACAATTTTCACAAAGTCTTTACACTGGACATTCTGCATTTATTTTACAATTAGAGTGTACGTTAACTAAAGGAGGAATCAAACATGATCCATTCAAAAACATTTCTATTAACTGCGGCGGCAGGGGAAACAGAACCGGTTGACACAGCCGGAGACGCGGCCGATGATCCGGCGATCTGGCTTGATCCGAAATTTCCTGAAAACAGCAAATTGATTACAACCAATAAAAAATCAGGCTTAGCCGTTTACAATCTCGACGGGAAAATGCTTCATTCCTATAATGCCGGCAAGCTGAACAATGTCGATATCAGGTATGACTTCCCTTTAAACGGAAAAAAAGTCGATATTGCGGCAGCGTCAAATCGGTCTGAAGGGAAAAATTCAATCGAGGTATACGCCATTGAGGGGAAAAACGGAACATTAAAAAGCATTACCGATCCTGACCATCCGATTGCAGCAACGATTGACGAGGTTTACGGTTTCAGCTTATATCACAGTCAAAAAACAGGTGAATTCTATGCATTAGTGACGGGGAAACAGGGCGAATTTGAACAATACGAATTGACGGAAGGCAAAAAAGGATATGTCACGGGAAAAAAGGTCCGGGAGTTTAAAATGAATTCTCAGACAGAAGGAATGGCGGCAGACGACGAATACGGCAATCTTTACATTGCAGAAGAAGATGCGGCCATTTGGAAATTCAGCGCTGAGCCAGAGGGCGGCAGTAACGGAACGATTATCGACCGTGCCGACGGCAAGCATTTAACCCCTGATATTGAAGGGTTGACAATTTACTATGCCGCTGACGGAAAAGGGTATCTTCTGGCATCAAGCCAGGGCAGCAGCAGTTACACAATCTATGAAAGACAAGGGCAGCATAAGTACGTTGCGGATTTTCGCATAACAGACGGGCCTGAAACAGACGGCACAAGCGATACAGACGGAATTGACGTACTTGGCTTCG
Organism: Bacillus sp. ISL-51; assembly: GCF_018613535.1. Taxonomy (GTDB): domain Bacteria; phylum Bacillota; class Bacilli; order Bacillales; family Bacillaceae; genus Bacillus. Next base: position 112,865 of record NZ_JAGGQB010000012.1, on the reverse strand, counting down.
GATTGGGGCCTAAATATCCGTTCGGCGTTTTCATCGCGCAGGACGGGGAGAATATAGATCATGGGCAAAAGGCCAACCAAAATTTTAAATTGGTGCCGTGGGAAAGAATTGCTGATAACATCGGCTTCCACCCGCCGGTGAATAAACAAGTTGATCCGAGAAAACTGACGGACAGAAGCGGAAAATAAAACATTGTAAAAAAGCAGCTTGGCATAAGCTGCTTTTTTATGTGAAGAATGTTTCATGGGAAAGCCTTGAGCGGATAGCCGTAAGCACGGCCGGAAGCTGGTCATACGTATAAGCCGGCACCGTTTCCTGATAATTAAGCGCCGCGATTTGTTTGCGTTCGTCCGGGTGTGCCATATAAAAATCGGTCTTTTCCTTAAAATCCGTAAACCCGCTGTAAGAAACAAAGGATGAAAAAGGGGGAGCGGGAGGAAGGTCTGTCAGCTGAAATGCTTCACAAGCCGCAATGTCAAAGCTTCGTGTATTTAAACTGATATTTTGAATGCCGCGTTCATTTTGATTGAGCGCAAACCGATAAGAACGATGCGGGTTCAAGATCAAATCCGCGCTGTTATAATATACCGCGGCATGTTCCGGTTCAATCCATTCATCCGTTATGAGCACATTTTGCTGTTTGGCGATTTTTTTAGGTAAATGTTTACGCCATCCCTTGCCGATTAAACGAAGTGTATACGGAAGCTTCGCCGCCTCCTTCACCAGCTCCACGCGATTCGGATAAGGATATCCGATCAGCAGCAGATTTGAATGAAGGGAAGCATCAGCCGGTTGTTTTTTAAAGAGCCGCTGATTGACGGGAATGGGAACATAATACACATGCCGTAAGCCCATTTGCCGATAGGCATCGAGAGCATTTAGGTCTATGGTCAAAACCGCGTCGGCGAGCGGTGCGATTTTCAAACTGACATCGAAATAAAAAGGGTCCTCCGTCAGCCACACATAAACCGGAATCTGTTCTGTCTTCAGCCATGTGAGCCATTCAGACGGAATTCTGTCACCCGCCATCATAAAAGCAAAATCCGGCTTGAATGCCTGAATGCTGCGGATGGTATCTGCTTGAAGCTCAGAAACAGAAAAAAAACGGACGGAAGACTGTAAAAAGCCTTCCTCAATCCAGCGGTCAAAATACGTGTAAATGCCCTTATATCCCGAACGGATATATAAAACGTTCATATTCTGTTACGTAGTGAAAGTGACACTTTCGACTTTATCGACATCAAGCAACGTTGTTGAAGAGCCAGCCGGTGTCACTGAATTTTCCTGTGTGACAAAAACGATTCCGTGAACTTGATCAAAAGCTACAAATTGAACCGGACCGATCATGTCGCCTGAATCCATCACGATGCTGATGACAGTGCCAGGCGCAACTCTCGCAAAAATCCATCTTGCTGCTAATGAAATACCGCTGCCCAGAACGGATTGACTGTTGAGGCTGTCTTCGGCAGCTGCTTCATCCACTTTTCTGTCAACTGCTGCTTCTAATAAATCTTTAATCTTGTTTTCCACGTTATCTCCTCCATCTGTGCCGCTAGCGCTGTTATTAAATAAAGGGTCCAAAAGGGTTTTAATCAGATCCTTTTTGAGCTGTAAGCGATCAACGCTCATGTTGACATACACCTCCTTTTCCAATTTCAACCTCACGTTTATTCATATTCGGTATCTGTCTGATTGGTATAAGTCGAATGCCGCTTTGCCGTTATTTTTTCTTATTTAGTGAAACTGCTGAAATTTCGAATCATGGTTCGTCTGCCTTTGCGGATTGTGAGAGGGCTACATACGTTGTATAGATTAAAAAATGGAGGAGAGAATTGTGTTGGATTCAGAAGAAACTGTGAATCATGAGGATGGTCGACAGGAATGTAATCTCGTACTGCTTCTGCTTCTTTTATTATCACGTGAGCAATCCGGAGACCATTCAGACTTGCGGCGGCAGCTGGTGATGGCTAAAGAGCTTGGTATTCCTGTGTCACGGGTTAATCTGATCAACGGCAGCACTCTGCAGAACGTGATTATAAAGGAAGTGCTGTCAGATTTGGCTGTTTTTCAAAATCCGCTTAATAACTCCAGATCGAATGTAGCGATTTCAAGCATTGTCAGCTGGGGTGCTTTTTAATAACAATTCATCAGGCTCTGTCTCACTCGGAGCCGTTTTTTACGTTGATAGGGGAGGCTTTGGAGTGGAAAAGAAGGTTTCAATCATTTTAACGAGTTATAACAAGCCCGATCTCATTAAAAAGGCAATTGAAAGTGTCATGAAGCAGACCTACAAGAATTGGGAGCTTTTTTTAATGGATGATCATTCAAATGAAGAAACCTCGGCTGCCATCAGCCCGTATATAAAAGATCACCGCATTCATTATTATAATAGCTTTATTCAGCCTGCTGAACGGTTAAAATCAACCCGTTATGCCGTATTGATTAATTATGCGCTTTCCTGTGCAGCGGGGGAGTATATCACCTACCTTACAGATGACACTGAGTACCATCCGAACAGGCTCAGCCGTATGGCGGAAGTCCTTAATAACTGTCCCGATTACGATGCCGTATATTCCAGTCAGAAGATTGTTCATGTAAATGAGCGCGGAGCAGAACAATTTCATTTTTACCGCTTTGCTGATCGTGTGCTTGATCAGGCGGCTTTTCAGGTTGATCACTGTTCTGTCATGCATCGCCGCTCATTGCTCGGACGCGTGAAAGAAATGTTCGGAAGCTTTTGGGACGAAGATGTTATACATTGGAATCACGGAGACTCTATTTTTTGGGAGAGACTAAACACATTTTCTCCATTTCTGCCGATAAAAGAAGTGTTAGACACCACTTATAAAACGCCGCATTCATTTCAGAACACGTACCAGTCGCTTCCGGCTGTATTAATCGACGGAACATTTGTAAAAGGTACTGATCAAAAGGTGTATCAGCTTGACCAAAATAAACGGCGTCCCGTCAAGGAGCAGTGGAGCCCGATATATGGAGGGAAAACCGTCGTCATTCCAGATCCGTTTTTATTCCAATATGAGGAGGAGAGCTGCAATAACATTCCGAATTATCAGCTTGTTCAGAATCAGCATGCTGTCTACTATATCGAAGGAGGGGCAAAAAGGCTGATTGAAAACCGGGCATTCCGCTTTTACCAGTTTAAACGGCATGACATTGTGTCTCTGGAGCAAGAGGAATTACATGCGCTGCCGGACGGTCCGCCGATCGGCTGGGAGAGATCAGGCCGTATTGATCACCCTCCTGGGAGAATTTTGTTTTTTATCGAACGGGAGCTGTATTTATATGTACAGGGTGTTCTTCATCCGATCAGCGGTGATGTGGTCAAGCGTTTTTTTATCAAACAGAGGCCGGTACCCACTTCTTTTCAGAAGATCAAACATTTACCAATTGGAAACCCGATTTATCCGGTGTACGATGAAATTGTAAGAAATCTCAATATCACAAAGGGTTGAGATATGCAGTTGGATGTGAGGAAAAGGAGAGCTTTCATGACTGATCAATTTGCTAAAACCGAGAAACAATATATAGAACTGACTTCAGGCGTTCAAAGGTTTGATCATTACAGTGTATATGCTGATCCTTTGCTGCCGCAGATTTTTTCGCATAACTTTGTTCAGCTGCACCGTACATTTCCGTTAGACAGCCTGCTTCCGTTTTTTTCGTCGGTTCCAAATATGCTTCACACCAATTATATTCACGTTAAAGCATCTCCGCTGCATACATTTCCGCTTATTTTGAAACAAACATTAGTAAAGAAGGGCTTTGTAGTGGAGGATGAGCTGTTTTTTGCAAGAGGGCTGGAGGATTGGAAGCAGCAGGCCGGACATCCGCTCGCCGCTTGGGGAACGCAAAAGAGCCTCGCTGACGGATCATCGATCATGAACATTTATGACGCGCTTTATATTGGCGAGGCGGCAGCCGAACAAAAGCTGCAGCGGAAATATCCTTTATATAAGAACGGAACGATTATGCTTGTCGTTTGCTACAGTGACGCCTCGCGTACCATTCCGATTGGCTGCGGAGAGCTTTTCATGAACAAAGAAGAAAAAACCGCCAAAATTGAAGAAGTCGCTATTTTGGATCAATTTCAAAGAAAAGGCTACGGGAAAATATTAATGAGCGAAATGATGGCTGCAGCCAAGCTGAACGGTATGGAAACCGTTTATCTCGTCGCCTCAGGCATGGATGGGGTAAATGGTTTTTATGAAAAACTCGGCTTTAAACGGTTCCGGAGAATGCATACGATTTTTCATTATTTTCTTACATAACTGGGCATCCGCATAAACCAATTGGGACTTGGCCCGCATACAATGACGTATATCGTAAGAAGAAAGGATGATTTTCGTATGTGCGGATACGGATATGGTTATGGTTACGGCGGCGGCAGTTATGGATACGGAGGATTTGGCTGCGGAACAAATACGTTTGTGCTGATTGTGGTATTGTTTATCTTATTAATCATCGTTGGTGCAGCTTTTATTTGTTAGTCTGATATAGGAAATGGAAAAAGCCTTCCTGCAAAGGGAGGCTTTTTTCCGTGAAAAAAACTTTTCCAGAGGATAAGAATGCCGCTATTCATCTGTTCATACAATGAAGCAAAAGGGTTTTTCGAGGTGGAACATATGGGGAGCTATTTAATTAAACCTGAGCTTGACGCGGTCTATCCGATTGTCAGCTATGGAAAGGGATCATATTTGTATGATCAGGAGGGGAACAAGTATCTTGACGGATCATCCGGAGCGGTGACTTGTAATATCGGCCACGGGGCAGTTGACATTACGGATGCTTTAAAAGAGCAGCTTGATTCCGTGTCTTTCGTGTATCGCTCACAGTTTTCCAGTAAACCTGCCGAGGATTTGGCTTCATTTCTGGCCGATCATCTCCCGGGCCGGCTGAATTGGTCATTTTTTGTGAACAGCGGCTCAGAGGCAGTCGAAACGGCAATGAAAATCGCCATTCAATATTGGCAGGAAAAAGGCCAGTACCAAAAATCCGTCTTTTTATCAAGATGGAGCAGTTACCACGGTATAACTTTGGGAGCGCTTTCATTATCGGGTTTTTATGAACGGAGATACCGTTTTACACAATTAATCGAACGGTTTCCCGCTGTTTCAGCACCTAATCTGTATCGTTCTGAGTTACAGGGAGAGGAATTTGTGCAGGCTGCTGCCGCAGAACTGGAAACGGCCATTAAACGGATCGGCGGTTCATTTATCGCGGGTTTTGTAGCAGAACCGATTATAGGGGCTGCCGGCGCGGCAATTACTCCGCCGGCCGGCTATTATGAGGCGCTGCAGGACGTATGCCGCCGGCATCAGGTATTGTTTATCGCTGATGAAGTGATGACAGGGCTTGGGAGAACAGGCCGAATGCTTGCTTCGGAGCATTGGGACATCGTGCCTGACATCGCCGTGCTCGGAAAGGGTTTAAGCGCCGGCTACGCGCCGATTGCGGCTGCCGTTGTGTCTGATGACATCATTGATACCATAAAGCGGGGCTCAGGTTTGATTATGAGCGGCCATACGTACAGCGCCAACCCGTATTGTGCAAGAGCGGCGTTTGAGGTGCTGCGGTACATCGAGAAACACAATCTGCTCCGGCAATCAGAGGAAAAAGGCGCCGTGCTTTTACGGAAGTTAGAAAATGTGATGGAGAAAAGCACGATGATCGGGGATGTCCGCGGAAAGGGCCTGCTGTTAGGGGTCGAGTTTGTCAAGGACAAATCGTCGAAGGAGGTTTTCCCTCAGAACCGGTCAATTACAGAAAATATTATTAAGGAAGCCAAAAAACGGGGACTGCTCATTTACCCCGCCAAGCCCGGAATTGACAGCGGCGAAGGGGATGCCGTCATCATCGCTCCTCCGTTTACCATTTCGCATGCTGAGCTGGAAGAACTGACGGACAAATTTTCACAAGCCGTAACACAAGTTGAAAAAATGATGAAGAGGGATTGAGCTGAATGTCTATTTTTAATAAAACGGTCGATATTGATGCCGCAATTGCCGATGTTCATGACGAATCTGTCCTTATGTTCGGCGGCTTCGGGGGAGTCGGCTCTCCTCCGTCACTGATTGAAGCGATATTGGAAAGAGGGGTCAAAGGGCTTACCGTCATCTGTAATGATGCGGGGTTTCCGGAAATCGGAATCGGCCCGCTCATCGTTCATAAGCGGGTGAAAAGGCTGATCGCTTCCCATATCGGCTCAAACCCCGTAGCCGGCAAACAAATGACCGACGGAATATTGGAGGTGGAATTTTCTCCTCAAGGGACGCTTGCCGAACGGATTCGGGCAGGGGGCGCGGGGCTCGGCGGTATATTAACTGATATCGGGATTGATAACAAAACCGTCTGCGAAAAAAAAGACACTGTTATGCTGGATGGCAGGCCATATTTAATTGAAAAAGCGCTGACAGCTGATTTTGCCTTTGTTTCCGCACACGTCGCTGATGAATTCGGAAACCTGACATATGACAAAACCGCACGTAATATGAATCCGCTGATGGCGGCTGCTGCAAAAAGAACATTCGCCGAGGCGGTTACGATTGTCCCCGCCGGCGAACTGAACAGCGAGCATATTGTAACTCCTGGCGTGTTTGTAGAAGGTGTCGTGCAAAGTGAAGGAGTGAAGTGGAAATGGGCTTGGGAATAGAGGAAAGAGAACAGATCGCAAGGCGGGCCGCCCGTGAGATTGTTTCTGGCATGATCGTCAATCTCGGCATCGGCATTCCTTCCTTGGTGCCGAATTTTCTGCCGGCGGACACAGAGGTGATGCTGCAGGCTGAAAATGGCGTTCTCGGAATAGGCGGAACCCCTGAGAGAGGAAAAGAGGATGCGTTATTGTGCAACGCCGCCGGTTATCCTGTCAGTGCGGTGAAGGGAGCCTCTTATTTTGATTCAGGGCTGTCTTTTGCCATGATCAGGAAAGGTTTGATTGACATCACAATTTTAGGCGCATTGCAGGTAAGCCGAACGGGCGATCTTGCCAATTGGCTCGTTCCCGGGAAGAAAGTGCCCGGAATGGGCGGGGCGATGGAGCTTGCTCAAGGCGCGAAAAAAGTGGTAGTCGTCATGAGCCATACTGATCAAAAGGGCCGGCCTAAATTAGTCGACAGCTGTTCACTGCCGCTTACGGCGGCGGGCTGTGCGAACCTCATTATTACGGAGAAGGCCGTGCTCAGCATAGAAGAAGAAAAGTTTGTCTTAAAAGAGCTGTTGAATGACTCAACAATAGAAGATGTGATACGTACAACAGATGCCGAAGTTATTTTAGATGAATGTTTTTCTTAGAGGGGGGCCTGTGCATGGATCAATTGGAAAAGCAAGTCACTGAGTGGGCGGAGGAGAACGCAGAAAAAGCGGTGCGCCTGCTTAAACGGCTGATAGGGGAAAAAAGCACGTATCGGAAAGAATTTAAGGCTCAGGCTGTCGTTTTAGAAAAGCTCAGGCAGTTTGACATGGATATCGATGTATGGGAGCCGAGTGTAAAACAATTAAAAGAGCATCCTTATTTTATATCTGATCGGGAGGACTTTAACGAAAGCCCGAATATCGTTGCCGTAAAAAAGGGAGCAGGCGGAGGAAGATCACTGATACTGAACGGACATATCGACGTCGTGCCTGAAGGAAATCCCGCTGCATGGACGTATGAGCCGTTTTTGGCTGTTGAAAGGGATGGGAAAATATACGGCCGCGGTTCAACCGATATGAAAGGAGGCAATACAGCCCTGCTTTTTGCGTTAGAAGCGCTTGATGCTTGCGGGGTCACCTTAAAAGGAGATGTCTTGTTTCAAAGTGTCGTAGATGAAGAGTGCGGCGGCGCCGGAACGTTATCGGCGGTAATGAGAGGCTACAAGGCTGACGGGGCGCTCATTCCCGAACCGACTAATTTAAAGCTGTTTGTGAAGCAGCAAGGATCGATGTGGTTCCGCATTACGGTCAGGGGATTATCCGCCCACGGCGGAACCCGCTATGAAGGGGTGAGCGCTATTGAAAAAAGCCTGCACGTCATTACAGCCCTGAAAGAGCTGGAAAATGTCCGCAACGCCCGGATTAAGGACCCGCTCTATCAGGATGTTCCGATTCCCGTTCCGATTAATATCGGCACCGTACACGGCGGCACATGGCCGTCTTCAGTCGCGGACCGGGTCACAATTGAAGGCAGATGCGGCATAGCTCCGAATGAAAAGCCAGAGACCGTTAAGGAAGAACTCACAAATTGGCTGAAAGACTTAGAATATCAGGATGAATGGTTTAAACACCATCCGGTTGAAATCGAATGGTTTGGGGCCCAGTGGCTGCCAAATGACCTGAAAGACGGGCATCCGTTAATTTCCTCCCTGGAATCCTCATATGAAAAAATTAAGGCGGAAAAACCGATCCATGAAGCCTCTCCATGGGGAACGGACGGAGGACTCCTGCATCATGCCGGTCAAACGCCGGTCATTGTCTTTGGCCCGGGAGAAGTCAAAGCAGCTCATCAGGCAAATGAATACATTGAAATCACGGCATTAATTGACGCAGCAAAAATCATTTCTCTCTTTATCATGGAATGGTGCGGTATTGCAGAGGGGGGTGACCCGGCTGATAAAGGAATTGAAGGGTGAAGGCGTATTCGCCGAAATAGACGCTGACCGTTTTAATGAACGGATCAGAGTCATTCGCTATGAAGGTGACATAACGGAGCTTGTGCCGGCTGTTTTAGCAGAAGCAGAAAAAGAAGACGCCCAAAAGGTGATTGTCTTTGCCAAACGGCGTGATGAACCGGAGCTTTTAAAGCGACTGTTTGTTACCGAGGGTGTCATAGACGGATACTATATGGGGCGAGAGGCCGCCGTAATGGTCCGGTATCTTGCAGAGAAACGGAGACAGACAGATTCATATTTATCAGAAGATGAGATTGTGAACAGGTTATATGAAAAACCGCCGCGGGGAATGAACCAAACAGAAACAGCGCTGACGCTCAGAAAAGCGGAAGCAAAAGATGCAAGCCGGTTGTCGCTCTTATATCAAAACGTTTTTCTCACCTACCCGACGCCGGTTTTTGATCCTTCATATATCAGGAAGACGATGGAGGAAAACACCATTTATTTTGCTGTGTTTGATGAGGATCGCCTCATTGGCGCGGCCAGCGCAGATATCAATCCTTTATTAGGGCACGCTGAAATGACGGATTGCGCAGTGCTTCCGGATTTCAGGGGAAATGCCGTAACCGCCCGCCTGTTTGAAGCGTTGGAGCAGGAACTAGCCGGGAGAGGGATATTTCATCTTTTTTCTCTGGCCCGCGCTTTGTCCTATGGAATGAATGCCGTACTGTATCAAGCGGGATACAGCTACAGAGGAAGGCTTGTGAATAACTGCCGGATTTCTGAAGGACTGGAAAATATGAATGTATGGTGCAAGACATTATAAACTTTAGAGCTTATCCATAAGGAGGAATTCGTTTGGCAAACAAATGGTTTCAACCGAAGCGTCATTGGAAGGAGATTGAACTGTGGAAGGACGTTCCAGAAGAAAAGTGGAATGATTGGCTGTGGCAGCTGACTCATACTGTGAGGACCGTCGATGAGCTGAAAAAAGTCATTCATTTAACGGAAGAGGAAGAAGAAGGCGTCAACATGTCTGTAAAAACCATCCCGTTAAATATCACGCCGTATTACGCATCTTTAATGGACCCAGATAATCCGAGATGCCCGATTCGCATGCAGTCTGTCCCTTTGTCAGAAGAAATGCACAAAACCAAATATGACCTTGAAGACCCTCTTTTTGAAGATGAGGATTCACCTGTACCGGGCCTGACGCACCGCTATCCTGACCGCGTCCTCTTTCTGGTGACGAATCAATGCTCCATGTACTGCCGCTATTGCACCCGCAGACGCTTTTCCGGACAGATCGGTATGGGTGTGCCGAAAAAACAGCTGGACGCGGCGATCGCCTATATCCGGGAGACACCGGAAATACGCGACTGTCTGATTTCCGGCGGTGACGGTCTGCTGATTAACGATCAAATCCTGGAATATATTTTAAAAAACCTCCGCGAGATTCCGCATCTTGAGATTATCCGAATCGGCACGAGAGCGCCTGTCGTTTTTCCGCAGCGGATAACGGATAACCTGTGTGAAATTTTGAAAAAGTATCATCCGGTCTGGCTGAACACTCATTTTAATACGAGCATTGAATTGACGGAGGAATCGGTTGCAGCTTGCGAAAAGCTTGTCAACGCTGGCGTTCCGGTCGGGAACCAGGCCGTTATTTTAGCAGGCATTAACGATTCTGTGCCGATCATGAAAAAGCTCATGCATGATTTGGTGAAAATCCGAGTGCGTCCGTATTATATTTATCAATGTGATTTGTCCGAAGGGATCGGGCATTTCAGGGCGCCGGTCTCAAAAGGTCTTGAAATCATTGAAGGATTGAGAGGGCATACTACAGGTTTTGCGGTGCCGACTTTTGTCGTCGATGCCCCTGGCGGAGGCGGAAAAATCGCGCTGCAGCCGAATTATCTGCTGTCCCAAAGCCCTGATAAGGTCGTGCTCAGAAATTTTGAGGGCGTCATCACCTCTTATCCTGAGCCGGAAAACTATATCCCGAATCAGGCCGATGACTATTTTGAATCCGTCTTTCCGGGAACCAGTGACAAACGGGAGCCAGTCGGCCTAAGCGCCATTTTCGCAGACAAAGAAGTTTCATTTACCCCTGAAAACGTATCAAGGATCAACAGAAGGAAAGCGTTTACGTCAGATCCTGAACATGAAACGCTGAAAAACCGCAGAGAAAAAAGAGATGAATTAAAAGAAAAGAAATTTTTAGCCCAGCAAAAAAAAGGGAAAGAAGGGTCGGAGTCGGAAGTGGCAGGTGAGTCGCCGTGATGCCATGCGAGTGGTGTAATGATCTGAAAACGTCACCGTGCGCGGCGACTGTGTATTGGGAGCTTCCTGACGGCACAAGGGCGATTGAGATTACAGAGACGCCGGCTCTCGCTTGCAACTCCTGCGGGATGACGTACCAAGAAGAGGCTGTCATCGGAGAAATTGAAAATCAGCTTTTCTTAATTGATGCCAAAAAATTGCCGCAAACCCTTACGTATCAAGAGCTGATGCAGACCGAACGCATCTTAAAACGCAATTATTTTGACTTCTCCTAAATTTCTTTTGTTGTAATTTCAGACTCGAAATGTATAATAGTACAACAAAAGACAGTCATCAGGAGGGGAAACCCATGAAATCCTTTTACCACTATTTGATGAAATACAGACATCCTAAGCCGCAGGACGCAATCAGCCGGTTTGCAAACAAGGCATATGAAGATCACAGCTTCCCGAAAACCTCAAGCGATTATCATGAGCTCAGTTCTTACCTGGAACTGAGCGCCGATTATTTAGAGACAATGTCGACATTTGATGAAGCTTGGGAAAAATATGAGACCGAGGTGCATCACGCCTGATGAAAACCGCACATTGTGCGGTTTTTTTGCTTCCATTTGTAAGAGGCCGGGACAAAGGAGGTAATATAATCAGTAAAGCAGTTAAATAATATATAATAAAATCTACGAAAGAAAAGTCATTAATGAGAAGAGAGCGGGGAAGAAAAATGATTAATCAAGTCGGCCAAATCATGCTGTATGTGAATAACCAAGACGAGGCATTAAAATTTTGGACGGAAAAAGCAGGATTCAATGTCGTTTCTGATGAAAACGGCCAAGGATTCAGATGGATCGAAATTGCTCCGACAAAGGAAGCGGAAACGAGTATTATTCTTCATGATAAAGAATTCATTGCAAAAATGCAGCCGGAATTAAACCTGAAAACACCTTCGATCATGTTTTTTACAGAAAATCTCGATAAGTTATATAAAGACTTTTCGGACCAAAACATTACAGTCGGAGACATCGTAAATACGCCATCAGGCAGAGTATTTAACTTTGCTGATCATGAAAAAAACTACTTTGCAGTGATGGAAAAAAAGGGACTGAAGAAAGGTTAGGCAGCCTGAACTCAGCGTAAAAAGGCCGCTCCAGATCAGGAGCGGTCTTTTGTTTATTCATTTAATTGGTTTAATGCGCGTCATTACTTGAACAAGAAACCTGCTGAAAATTGCAAAATATGATCAAGGCGATCTGATCCGACAGTAATAATATATGACAATAATTGATCGTGGCATAATATTAATCATCATTAGTGTCCTGCAGCCTTTTGGGATTTTTGTTAGATAAGTCTTTCGCCAAAGAAAATTTAAAGAAAAACCAGAAAACTTATATAGGGAAAAACATGGAATATTACAGTATAATCGGGGACAAGATCATCATTTTTTTCAAAAGCTTGTTTAATCAAGGAGAAAGGAGTATTTTAAATGGATTCATTATGGATTGGAATTGGATTAGCTCTAATGGGTTATTTCATTGGGGAAGGGTTGAAAAATTTTAAAAACCCGAAAGGAAGTTATTCTGACTGCCCGACATTAATTAAAGAAAAAGACTTGCATTATTACCTTGGATTACATAAAGATGAGGTGAAGGAGCTGTTACACAAGTATCCTAACGCACCAAAAGTGGAATTGAAAGGCACTGTTTATTATCCGTATCAGCAATTTTTAGAATGGATGTCTTCAAATCATATTTATAAAGATTAATCTAGATCATACCGATACTTACTCAAACGTAAACCGCACAATGTGCGGTTTTTTTGTCATTTTGAAGAGGCGGATAAATGGATATTTCCTGTGGTTTTCATGCCCATGCGAAATAATGGCGGCCGGCATACGATAGCGTATGACAGTCCGCGGCAAGGGGGAGACAGCATGAAGCCAAAAAAACCGAAATTTCAAGTGGGAGATATCGTGGTCGTCGTGATGTACGGAACCGTCGGCACCATTACAAAGGTTCATCAAATTGATAAACATTATCTTTACGAGGTCAATCATAATGAAGTGCTTTATTTTGAATCGTCCATCCAGCTTTATAAAGATTATGAGGGCGTTATTGTTGATATGGAAAAACTTGATATCGAATATGAATTTCTGATTGGCGACGTGGTGTATGTAAAGGACTACGGAAAAGAATTGTTCCGTGTCATCGGCCACAGAACAGAAATATGGAGGTATTTAGAGGATGGATGGGAAGATATCATTTATGAGCTGACTCGATTAAAAGATGGAGAGTGGCTTGAAACGGAGGAAGAGGATCTCACGCTGGTTCTGAGAAAATATGAAATGGATCAGTTTGTGCATCAGCTGCTGTTTGTCCACTATGTTGGAGAGACATCCCGTGAGATCGGCGAGGATACAGTCACGTCTGCTCTTCTTCAGTTTGAAGGCGATGCTGATGATCCCGATACTCTGCATGTTTTAGCGGTATCGATTGTAGATGAGCTGCTTGATATTTATAACGATTATAAGATCCTGTATAACATGTTCGGTGACGAAGAGTATAAAGACATGATGAAATTTGTGCTGGAAAGCCTGCGGGAGCATTTCAGCTAGCCGGCAAAAAAACGGACGGCGACATATAAAAACCAGGGCAGACAGCCGGCAAAGATGACAAAAGACATTCCTTTCAGCACTTTTTCCAATACGATATCAAATCCATCTCCGTCCAATACGGCCATCATTTTAGTGATCATGATTTTATTCCTCCGGGGCTTGTTTTTTAAAAAGTATATGAGAGGAAAAAACGTTTAGAACTTTCGGGTATAATTCGGGGGATTTTTTCATAAACCATAAAAAAGGAGGGGGTGTTTGCATGAAAGAAATAGATCTTGTGATTGACACAGAAGAAATCGCTGATTTTTTTTACAGTCAGCTTGCTCAGCGCGGGTACATACCGAGTGAAGAGGAGATCTTTGAAATAGCCGACATCACCTTTGATTATTTATTAGAAAAATGTATGATAGACGAAGAGCTGGATGAAGACTGAAAACGCGGAACCGGAGTGAGAAACTTCGGTTTTTTTCATTCGGCTCCCAGAATGTAAAATGGGGGGAAAACATTGTACAAGCCAGTCGGCCTCTTTACATTATTTATATTGTTAACTCTGGCCATCCGAATCGAAGCCGTTCAGCTCTTTGATGAGCGGGTGATAGAAGCAGCGGTCTCTCTCAGGGTGCCGTGGGTCAGCGAGGTGATGCTGTGGATAACAGAGCTCGGCACGACCGCGGTTTTACTGCCTCTTCTTCTTCTGTCGTGTGCGGTGCTGTATTTTTACAAAAAGACGCCGGATGTTGTTTTTGTGCCGCTGGTGTTTCTGATTGAACGGATCATAAACATAAAGGTAAAAGAGCTGATCGAACGGGTCAGGCCTGCTTATGAACCGCTTGTCCATGAAACGTCATACAGTTTTCCGAGCGGTCATTCCATGAATGCGGCAGTCATTTATCCCGTTATCGCCTACCTTTTCATCAAGCATGTTCCCTTTTTTGCAGCAAAAAAGCGCATCGTGTCTGTATGCACCGGCATTCTCGTTATCTTAATAGGGATAAGCAGAATTTATCTGGGCGCGCATTTTCCGACGGACGTCCTTGCCGGCTTCAGTCTTGGGCTTTGCCTCGTCTCGCTTTTTGCGTTCTTTGACGAAAAGTATCATCCGTTTCGACAAAAATAGAAAGAGGAAAAAGGAGAAAAAACGCTAATACTATTAAGAAATAAGAGGGAGGGATCTTGATGCTGTTATCGCTGCCTGTGTTTAAAAAGAAGACTTGTGCCTACGATGTGACGATTTTTCAAACACCCCGATATGGCGAGAAAAAAGGATACAAAGTCGTCTATCGGACTGAACTGGCTGCTGACAATCATCAAGACGCACTGAAAAGGGCATTTTCTGTTTTTAACGTGCCTGACACGGTCCCAAACGACTATCAAGCCAGGTTTATAGCGACCGGAGATGTTATTCTCATAGACGAAGGCAGAAAAGGGAAGACCTATTACAGGCTCGATCCTGCGGGGTGGAGTAAAATTAACCGTTTGCTCGTACAGCCTAAATGAGACAGCAGCCGGCTTAAAAGGCCGGCTGCTGTCCCCCACTAAAAATGCGGAGATATCCGCATTTTTTTATTATGGCTTCCGTTTAGCGGCAGAATGCTCTTTTCCGTGTGCTTCATCAGCCGCAATCACGTCTGATACGGGAATGTGGTTGTTCTTCTTCTGGCCGGTGACCCGGTTCCGCTGCTTTTTACCCATCATGATCCCTCCTTTTCTTCTCCGGCTTATGATCGCTAGCTATTTTACCCATAACCGGGATGATCAATGCTGATGATTGTCTCATCACGTTATTCAGTGTACAATGATTGGGAGTTTTAATATGGCAGGAGGAAAAGGATATGAGTGTACATATAAATGCAGAAAAAGGTCAGATTGCCGATACAGTGCTTTTACCCGGCGATCCGCTGAGAGCAAAATTTATCGCGGAAACGTATCTTGAAAACGTGGAATGCTACAATGAAGTCAGAGGAATGTATGGGTTTACAGGTACATATAACGGCAAAAAAGTATCCGTTCAAGGCACGGGAATGGGAGTTCCGTCCATTTCCATTTACGTGAATGAGCTGATTCAAAGCTATGACGTTCAAAATTTAATCAGAGTCGGTTCATGCGGCGCCATCCGCAAAGATGTGAAAGTGCGCGACGTCATTTTGGCCATGACTTCTTCAACGGATTCACAAATGAACCGTGTGGCATTCGGCAGCATAGATTATGCTCCTTGTGCGGACTTTGATCTGCTTAATAAAGCTTATCAGGCCGCTCAGCAAAACAACTTGCCTGTGGCGGTAGGAAGCGTATTTACGGCGGATCAGTTTTATAATGAAGACTCTCAAATCGAAAAGCTTGCCAGATACGGCGTGCTTGGCGTTGAAATGGAGACGACGGCATTGTATACGCTTGCAGCGAAATACGGCAAAAAAGCACTGTCCATCCTGACAGTGAGCGATCATGTATTAACGGGAGAAGAAACAACGGCAGAAGAGCGCCAAACGACATTTCATGATATGATAAAGCTGGCGCTGCATACTGTATCGTAAAAGCAAGATGAGGGGCATGCTAAACAAAGCAGCCTCTTCTTTATGCAGCTGATTCAAAAAAAGAAAGGTAAGGGTAAAATGAAGAAATCCAGTAAATGGTTCTCGCTCGCTGCGGCTCTCAGCGTAACCGCTATCGTGGGGACCGGCTGCAGCATTTCAGGCGGCGACAGCCATAAGGACACAAAAACCACTGCTGAAACAAAACAATCTGACGACGCATCAAGCAAAAAAACAACGAAGACACAAGACAACGACTTTTTATTGGAGAGTAAATATTTTAACAATATTAAAGAAGTGAACGGGCTTGAGACCATTCAAAACCCTAAAAACACACTCGCGCTTGTGAACAAGACATACACACTGCCGGGAGATTATAAACCAGGTGATCTCGTCGTACCGAAAGTTGACTTCTCTTTCACTGAGAAAATAGAGAAAAGATATATTCGGAAACCCGCTGCCGATGCCTTGGCGGAATTATTTAACGCGGGGAAAAAGAAAGGTTATGAACTGGTTGCCGTATCAGGATACCGCTCTTACGACAGGCAGAAAGTTATTTTCGATAATGAAGTCAGCCTGAAAGGTGAAAGGAAGGCGAAAGAAGCAGTCGCATACCCGGGACAAAGTGAGCACCAGACGGGGCTTGCCATGGATATTTCCAGCAAAAGCAACGGATTTGAGCTGAATGAAGCGTTCGGAAACACGGCAGACGGCAAATGGGTGAAAGACCATGCGTATGAATACGGTTTTATCATCCGCTATCCTAAAGGCAAAGAGGACGTTACAAAATATGAGTATGAACCATGGCATTTGCGTTATGTAGGCAAAAAAGCGGCAAAAGTGATGCATGATCATCATTTAACGCTTGAAGAATATTTTAATGAAGTAAAGAAAGTTTAATAATAAAAAAAGCCCGCTTAAAAACCATAAAGCGGGCTTTCTTTATTACCAGAAGAGTAAACCTCCAAGCGCAAATCCGGTAATTAAACCAAGGCCGATACCATAGGCTGCTCCCCAGCCTCCCCAGCCTCCCCAATATCCGTACCCGTACCCTCTGTGACGGCCGCCGACAGGGGCGATATACACTTTGCTGTTAGTCACCCGTACGATTCTTCCGACATGGACCCTGCCGTTTCGTTCTGTAATCCTTGCTACTTTTCCTTGGTGCTGTCGGCAAATATGATAATAGTTTTGCATCTTTTCTCCTCCTATCCAACCTATCTTTCTATGTCAGCTTATGATAGAGTGCTATAAAAAGGTTGGACGAAAACAGGAGGACAATCGCCGTTTTACTTGTAAGCGACAAAAGCGCAGTGTCCCATATATTCACTGTACGTCTGCATAAGCTCATAATGAGCCGTCAGCGTATCGTAGTGAACCGGCTGGATAACGGGCGACAAATCCATTTCTGTAGTCGGCTCCTGCGCATTGTTTTCATAGAAAGCGGGAATGAAATCCGCTTTCTGAAAGCCTTGCTGAAGCAATCTCTGTTTCCATGCCGCTTCATCTTGTAATACGGTAAAACCGTAGAAGTCTTTTATCTGCGCGATGGCGTTTTCCGGCAAAGGTTTTTTTAAAGCTGCTTCAATGCCGATCAGCATGCCCCCGGGTTTAAGGACCCGCAGTATTTCAGACAGCGATGAATCAAGATTTGAAAAGGTGAGAACTGATTCAGAAAGGACGGCAGAAAATTGGTTTTCAGCAAACGGAAGCCGCTCAAGCTCCGCCAAATAGACCGGAATGGTTAAGCCTTCAGCGGCAAATCGCTTTGCTGCTTTTTCAAGCATAAGAGGATCCTTATCAACACAGGTGACGGGATACAGCAGCTGGCTGAGGTAAGCGGCCGTCTGTCCCGTTCCGCAGCCGGCGTCAAGGATCGGCTCGCCAGGAGGTGGAGCCGCTTTTGTGAGAACAGCTTTAGAATAAGCGAGTCCGCCTGGGTGAGCCCCTCCGACTCCGAATAAGGACAGCATTTCTAAATATTTGCTCAAAGTCCGAATCCTCCTTTCTCCCTCAGCATATGTTGAGAGAAATGCATAGGTTTGGGTAAAGGGGAAAGAAGGGCGCTTCACGTTTGAAGTTGACGAATAAGAGTTCGTCTATGATAATAATGAAAGAATAAAAAGGTGGTGTTTACTTGAAACGGCAATTTAAACTGTTTTTTATCGTGCTGATCACAGCAGTTGCAGCCTCAGCCCTTACGTTATTTATCACGGGCAATACGACCATTTTCGGACAAGGCTCAACAGCGTTTGGCAATAGCAAATTTGATAAATTCAATAAAGCTTACGAGCAGATCAAAAGTGATTATTACCAAAAAACAGACGACAGCAAATTAGTAGACGGAGCGATAAAAGGCATGATCAGTTCCTTGGATGATCCGTATTCATCTTATATGGATCCGCAGGAAGGAAAGTCTTTTGAAGAAACAATTTCCGCTTCATTTGAAGGCATTGGCGCGCAAGTAGAAGAAAAGGACGGCAGCATACTGATCGTATCTCCTATCAAAGGATCACCCGCGGAAAAAGCCGGTGTTAAACCGAATGATCAGGTCATTAAGGTGAACGGCAAAAGCGTTAAGGGCCTTAATGTAAACGAAGCTGTTGCATTAATCCGCGGCAAAAAAGGAACCAGCGTCAAGATTGTGTTACATAGAGCGGGAGTCGGCGATATAAACCTGTCGATTAAACGTGACACCATTCCGGTCGAAACCGTGTATTCTGAAATGAAAAAAGGCGGCATCGGCGAAATTCAAATCACTTCCTTCTCTGAATCAACGGCAAAAGAGCTGAACTCAGCTATTGACAGCCTTGAGAAACAGGGGGCAAAAGGATATATTTTGGATTTAAGGGGCAACCCCGGCGGTCTGATGGATCAGGCGATTAAAATGAGCAATATGTTTATTGATAAAGGAAAAAATATCATGCAGGTGGAATATAAAGACGGTACGAAAGAAGTCATGAAAGCGACCGAAGAGCGTAAAGTGACGAAACCGACAGTCGTGCTCGTCAATGACGGTACGGCAAGCGCGGCAGAAATTATGTCAGCAGCGCTGCATGAATCCTCCGGCATTCCGCTGATTGGCGAAAAAACTTTCGGAAAAGGCACCGTGCAAACAGCAAAAGATTACAGCGACGGTTCAACCGTTAAACTGACCATCGCGAAGTGGCTGACAGCCGACGGCGAATGGATCCATAAAAAAGGCATTAAGCCGCAACACGCAGTAAAGCTTCCTGATTATGCGAACCTGCCGTTTTTAGATGCCAAAAAAACATATCAATACGGTGACTCTGGCACAGATGTGAAAAATGCGCAAAAAATGCTGAAAGCACTCGGATATAAAGTGAATGTAAACAGCACGTACGATAAAGCATTTGAAGCAGCCGTTAAACAATTCCAATCCAAAGAGAATTTGAAACAAACAGGAATCTTAACGGGAGACACAACGACAAAACTGATGACGGATCTGCAGAAAAAGCTGGCCGACAACGATACACAAATGAAAAAAGCCATTGAAACAATAAAAAAGAAAATGTAGCAGCCCGATAGCAGGCCGCAAGTAAAAACACCTTGTTACGTTATAAACCGCTAGCGTTATGACGTAACAGGTGTTTTCTGTTTCACGGAGGAAAGTCTGATTATAGTTTCATGGCTGATGTGTGCTTAACAGGTTTCTTGTAAAACGGCTATTGGCATGGACAAAACTGCGTATAAGCCGAGAAAAATGAGTACAGCTTAAGTTTAGAAAAGCTTCATCCCAAGGTGCCGTCTGATCTATTCAGGATTCGCTTTTTTTTGTAAGCGCTTTCTCGGTGAATTTTTGAGATGAAGATGAACGAAAGGAGGTGAACTGGATCAGTCCGATTCACAGTTGTCATCCATTGGATTATGAAAAAAGGGGAGGGAATTGAATATATGACTTTTTTAAAATTATCGCTGGCTCTTCTGCTTACTTCTTTACTGTTAACAAGCAGTATGGGAAACCCTGTTCATGCGGCTGATCATAAGGGAACCGGCAAAAATAAAGTACGGGTCTGGTACAGCTCAGAAAAAGACCCGGCGTCCCGCTCCTGGTATGATGGACCAAAAGAAGTCACATACGCTTTAGACGAACAAACCCCCCTTACGTTAAAAAAGAAGAAAGCGTCTGACTCACAAGCAATTTATATCGATCCGTCACAACGTTATCAAAGTATTTTAGGCATAGGTTCGTCTTTAGAAGAATCTTCGGTAAATAATTTATCCAAAATGTCTCCTGAGAAGAGAGAAGAAGTGCTGAAAAAACTGGTGGATCCGCATGAGGGTATTGGTATGGATGTGATGCGTATTACAATCGGGACTTCAGATTTTACGGCTCAGGAGTTTTATACGTATGATGACATGCCTAAAGGCAAAAAGGATCCCAAGCTTAAAAATTTCTCTATTCAAAAGGATATTGATTTAAACATTACAGCAACAATTAAGCAAGCGCTGCGTATTAATCCTAAGCTTAAAATCATTGCTTCTCCATGGAGTCCGCCGGCATGGATGAAAACGAATGAAAGTCTCAGCAGAGGAAAGCTTAAAGATCAATATGTTGATGAATTGGCCGCCTATTACCGAAAATTCATTGAAGCATATAAAAAACAAGGGATTCCAATTTACGCAATGACTCTTCAAAATGAACCTTTACTGGAAATAGATTATCCGAGCATGTACATGCCGCCGGCCCAGCAGCGCGTGCTCGCTATTACATTGAAAATGGAAATGAAAAAACATTCAATAGATACGAAAATATGGATCTATGATCATAATGCAAGCGGGGCTTGGAACTATATCCCGCCGATTTTAGATAATAAAAAAGGAAATCAAGCAGCAGATGGTATTGCTTTTCATGATTATGACGGGGATCTTTCGGTCATGTCTGAGATCGGAAGGAGATATCCTGAAAAATCAATTCATTTAACAGAACGGTCTGTGTGGGGAACAGAGGGTGCGGATCGGATCGCTCAATATTTCCGTAACGGCGCTTCCAGCTACAATGCCTGGGTGACAATGCTTGATAGTCATATTCAAACCCATCATTGGATAGGTACGCCTGATCCAACCTTGTTTATTCAGGATGCTAAGAACCCTGATCATTATTGGAACATACCGATTTACCATATAACAGGGAACTTTTCTAAATTTGTGGACCGAGGAGCAAAACGGATTGAAAGTAATTACGGCTCCAAAAACACAGTGACAAATGTGTCGTTCCTTAATCCTGACCATTCGATTGTTACAGTCGTCATCAACCAAACATCCTCGAACCAAACATTCCGTGCCGTTTCGGAACATAAGCAGTTTGAAGCCGTCATTCCGGCTAAAACCGTTGCAACCTATAAATGGGATCATAAAAAGAAATAATCACATCACAAAGCCGGCACGGGATACGTGCCGGCTTTCATATTACGCGCCTTTTTGATTCAGTTTATCAGAGGAAGTTTTACCGAATAAACCTTCTTTCACTGCGTTTGAAGCCGCTTTTTTCACAAAAAACCGATTTAGAATAACGACGGCTGACAGATTGGAAACCAAACCCCAGAAGCCCTCATAAATGCCGTGGGAAGATTGGGTTATGTTTACTGTAAACGTCACAATAAGACCGACGAGCAGACCGATAATCGTCGCTTCTTTCGTTTGATTTTTCCAAAACAAGCTGACGGCGATGGCCGGGAAAATCTGCACCATTCCGGAAACGCCCAGCAGCTGCAGCGTAACGAGCGCCGTCGGGAAAAGCATTCCGAACAAAAGCGCAAGACCGATGACGACAAACACCATAGAACGGGTGATGATCGTCAGCCTGCTTTGTGAAACATTCGGATGAATCAAATCGCGGTACAAGTTATTCGCAAATAAGTTAGAAGCCCCGATAGCCATGATGGAACACGGGATTAAAGAAGCAAGAGCGATGGTTGAATAAGCAAAGCCCTGCGCGACGCCGCCGTAAGACGTTTGAATCAGCTTAAGCAAAGCGAGCCGCGGATCGGTGTCCTCCGGCAGTACAAGAAACGCAATGAAGCCGAGAAAAATGACAAGAATCAAGACAATGTTATAAAGCGGCAGAAACATACTGTTTTTACGGACCGCATCAGCGCTTTTTGCCGTAAATACTCCTGTCGCGGCATGCGCCCACATAAAGAGAGCCAGCGCCGATACGATGGAAGCCGTAATAAACCAAGGGATTCCTTTCGGCCCTGATGAAGGAATCGTCAGCATTTGCGGCGCTTTTTGCGCCATCGTGTGAATCATCGGCATCCAGCCGTGAAAATGAATCAGCGGGAGTGACACAACCATAAACAGCATAATGACCCATACTAAAATATCTTTAATAATGGCTGTGAAAGTAGGACCCTTAATACCGCTGAAAAAGGTATAAAGCGCAACAAGAACAAATGAAATGATGACCACCATGTTGACATTAATTACACCTGTCCCGGCTACCTGAAGCGTATCCTGAATGCCGCTCAGCTGCAGACAGATATAAGGAATCAGCATGAGGACACCGACAATGGCGACAAGGCTCGCCAAAAGCTTGCTGTCAAAACGCTCCCGGGCGTAATCAGCAAGCGTTGTCAATTTATGTATTTTCGCTACCTTCCAAAGCTTCGGCAAAAAGAAATAGGCAATAAAATATGCCAGCACAGAATACGGTATCGCAAAAAAGGCCACGCTTCCCCCGGTATAGGCAGTGCTGGTCAGCCCTAAAAACGTATAAGCGGTATAAAGGTCGGCGCCGACTAAAAACCAGACGAGCAATCCGCCAAAACGCCTGCCGCCGACAGACCACTCTTCAACAGATGCGCGGGCTGATTTGTCTCTTCCGGCGATAAAGCCGATACAGACGACGGTTAAAACGATAATGGCTGTAATAATAAGTGCGGTAACATTTGCGGGCATCAATCCAATCCTCCTTGTTTCTTCTGAAGCTTATAAATGCAAAACGAACATAAAGGAGTGACTGCTATCCATAAAAGCAGCCAAAAATGAAAAAAAGGCAGCCCGAATATAATGGGATCAATCCGATTAGCGAGCGACAGAAACGCAAGCTGGCTGAAAGGAATGAAGACAAGAATGAAAATTAATGCTTTTCTGACCATTTACTTTCCTCCTGGAACCTGATAATGCTCCTTATAATAGCAGTTGTCAGATAAGATCACAAGATATTTTTCAGAAAAAAAAGATTTCTATTATTATTTTAACCGAAGCGCTTTGATTGCATTTGCACCGGAAACAATTTAAAATAATGAATATCTCGAAATCAAGATATTTAGGAGTGAATATATTGAATACACCAGGATTGCATCACGTTACCGCATTTGCGAAAGACCTGCTGAAAATTTGCGCTTTTATACAGAGGTGCTCGGCTTGCGTCTTGTTAAAAAAACCGTTAATTTTGACGACCCCGCCACGTATCATTTTTATTTCGGCAACCAAAACGGTGATCCGGGCACGATTATTACATTTTTCCCTTTTCAAGGCAGCCGCCGGGGCACTGTGGGAAAAGGACAGGCCGGAAGGATTTATTTCTCCGTGCCGAAAGGGGCGCTTCCCTATTGGAAGAGCCGCCTTGAACAAAACGGCTTATCTGTAACGGAGCATACGCTGCTATCTGAACAAGTGCTTCTGTTTGACGATACAGAGAATCTGCCGCTTGCAATCATGGAAGATGAAAGAAGCGGAAAAAGCCAATGGACGCCCGACGGTATTACGGAAAATGAAGCGATTACAGGCATAAGGGGAGTGCTTTTGTACTCATACCGTCCTGAAGCTACTATCAGATTTCTGACGGAAGCTTCGGCTATTCGAAAATAGGGGAGGAAAATCAAATCGTCAGGCTTCAGTCGGAGGCTGCGATCGGACATATGATAGATGTTGATCTTGCGCCGAAAGAGAGCGGTATCGGCGGCTTTGGCACGGTTCACCATGTCGCTTTCCGCACAACAGGCGAAGAACAGGAAAAATGGAAGGACATACTTACCGCTTCACATCTCTCATCCTCTGAAATTCTTGACAGGTCTTACTTTACATCTATTTATTTCAGAGAAAGCGGCGGTATTTTATTTGAAATGGCAACGGATGAACCGGGCTTTATGACAGATGAAACATTTGACGGTCTCGGTACAGAGCTTAAGCTTCCGGAATGGCTGGAAGCACACCGCAAACAAATTACCGGCATTCTTCCGAAAATATAAGGAGGCGCATACGATGAAACATATTTATGAAAAAGGAACGTCAAAAAACGTTCTGCTGCTTTTGCACGGAACGGGAGGAAATGAACATGACCTGTTGCCGCTCGGCCGTTTTATCGATCCCGACGCGAATTTGCTCGGTGTCAGAGGCTCGGTTCTCGAAAATGGCATGCCCCGTTTTTTTAAGCGGCTGAAAGAAGGCGTGTTCGATGAAAAGGATTTGATTGAACGGACGAAAGAACTAAAGGATTTTATCGATGAAGCGGCACAAACGTACGGATTTGACAGAAGAAACGTCATTGCGGCCGGTTATTCAAACGGCGCCAATATTGCGGCGAGCCTCCTGTTTCATTACCAAGATGTATTAAAAGGGGCGATTCTGCATCATCCGATGGTGCCGATCCGGGGACTGGCGCTGCCGGATATGACCGGGCTGCCTGTTTTTATCGGCGCAGGCAAGCAAGACCCGCTTTGTTCAAAAGAGGAATCTGAGGAGCTGCATCAATATCTGACAGAAGCAAATGCAGCCGCTTCTCTCTTTTGGCAGGAGGGCGGTCATCAGCTTACCCAGCATGAAGCAGAACAAGCGCGCGTGTGGTACCGGGAGCAACATATGTAAAAAAAACCTTAGTTCGTATATGCGAACTAAGGTTTTTTTAATCTTACAGCCAAGTTGAAACTTTTGAAACAGGCAGACGGTTGCTTTTATGTGCCGGTTTGACAGCTTTACCGATAGAAATAAGCATCACGGGCACGAAGCGGTCGCTGACATCGAATTCTTTTACGAATTGATCTTTATTAAATCCGCCGATTGCGCAAGTATCGTAACCCTTTGCTTTTGCGGCAAGCATCAGCTGCATCGCTGCTAAAGAAGCGTTTAGAAATGCAGAATCGCGGGCGAATTGTTCATTTTGGTAAGCGCCGTTAATTTGGCCTAAAAGCGTTTGCTTGATTTCTTCTGTGATATTGCCTTGACGAGCCAGCTCAGAATATACTTCTTCACCGTTTTCGTTTGCTTTCAAATCACCTAAAACGGCAACTACCGCAGATGATTCGATAATTTGTTTTTGGTTAAAGGCAACCGGAAGAAGAGCCGCTTTTGCTTCGTCGCTGTGAAATACTTGGAAATGCCAGTGCTGCAGATTCCAAGCGGAAGGCGCTTGTGTCGTGATTTCAAGCAGTTCTGTTAATTCCTCTTTTGTCATAACCGCATCTTTATCGTATTCTTTAACAGATGCGCGTTCTTTTAAAAGATCCAATACGGATGTCATAATGTTTCCTCCTTCGGATAAACGTGTTATCATAATAGAAAAGTTAGAAGCTTACTAAATGTAACTCGAAAACTTATTTTAATGGATGACTGAAAACTTGTCAATTAATAGATGAAGGGATGGAGTCACATGGGATATACAATGTGTCCTAAAATGGAATCCGCTTTTTCACTGTTGGGAAAGCGTTGGAACGGTCTTATCATCCATGTGCTGATGGACGGGCCGAAACGTTTTAAAGATATAACTGAAACTATACCGATGATCAGCCAAAAAATGCTGGCGGAGCGGCTGAAAGAGCTTGAACAAAATGAAATTGTCGAGCGGCAGGTGCTGCCTGAAACCCCTGTAAAAGTCATTTATAAACTGACCGACAAAGGCATGGCGCTGCAATCCGTTTTTCAGGAAATGCAAAAGTGGGCCGACAGTTTTTGCGAACCGGGAGCGGCCGCACGAGACGAAAAATGTGAACAAGAGCAGGACAGACCTTAACAGAAGGCTGCCGGATATTTTCCCGGTTGCGAAAATTGATGAGTGTAAATTTTGAAGGCCCCAATCCATTAAGGAGAGGGGCTTTTTCTTTAGCATCATGTTTTAATCCAGATAAATCATAAGTTTTCACAAAACATTTCATTTGCTTTTCTTAGTAATACTTTGCTGCGCCTTCTGCTAAATTATAGAAAACAGCATCTTTCTTCTAAATGCTTCAGAATATCGTCAAACTCTGGAATGTAAGATTCTAAACTCACTGTACAAAATCTCGCCATAACGCTTTCTGGCTGACATCAGGCCGCACTCACTTGAAGAACATTATAAATCTTACAATTTCCCAGTTAAAAACTGAGCCTCTCCAAGTCCGAAGCTCCAATCGGCATTGCCGTTTTCTGTAATGGAGATCATGACGTCCTCAGGTGAAATGCCGCATTCGGCTTCAAGCTTTTCAGCCATAAGTTTGTATAATGTTTCTTTTTGGCTTTCTGTACGGGTCTTGCTGACAATGCTGATGATGACAATATCTTTGCTTCTGTTGAACCCGAGTCCGGTATCTTCAATCATAAGCTCATGAGCCGGATGCTGATGAACGATTTGATAACGGTCCTTTACAGGTACGTTAAATGCCTCAACCATCGCATTGTGGGCGGTGTCCAATAATTTTTTTAATGATGTGTTATCCCGTCCTTCAATAACGTCAAAACGCAGTAATGGCATCTTTTTTCCCCCTTATGATTTCTCTAGCGTTTGTAAAAAAGTATAACGAATGACCAATACATTATCAAACTATAACCATTACATGATATACTATGCATCAAAAGATGGTAAGCGCGTTGAGAGGCATAATGGCTGCAAACAGCGAGGCCGCCCAATCAAAACCCGCCCTTTATGAATATTCTTAAGAATAGGCAGACATAAAGGAGGAAAAAACATGTACCCTCATCATGAAATGTATCGCGGGAATTTCGGACCGGGCGGATATCCGGCGAGAGGTCCTTTTTTGTTCGGCGCTCCTTTAGTCGGCGGATTTTTAGGCGGCCTTCTCGGAGGTGCGCTTGTTACCGGGTTTGCGAGGCCCCCGTATCCGTACGGTGCTGCCGGTTACGGATACGGAGGAGCTCCATACGGCGGTTTTGGACCCGGAGCGGGTTATCCGCCCTTTTATTAAAGAAAAACGGCCTGCGTTATGCAGGCCGTTTTTTTATCTCATAATTTCCACTTCCGACAAATTATAATCTTCTTGTTTTGAAAACATGACTTCTATCATCCCGTCTCTATAGACCGCCTTCGTTCCCTTCCGTTTCACAAGGCTTGGGAGGACGATTTCTTTTTTCCCTTCCGAAAGACTGCTGTTTTCAATGACAAGACTGTGTGACGTATGCTTAATCCTGATATGATCAAGTTCATCTTGTTCAACCGGAATTTTCGCAAAGACATGGTCAGAAGTTTCGAACAAGTCAATTTCCGGTTTCGGGGGTTCGGCCTCGACCGGCTCCGCTTTTTTGGAAAGCGGGTCGCGAAATGGGAATTGCCCCGCATAATCGGAACCGAACACACTTTCCATCACTCGGTTGACGTATGACTCGACATCTTTCGGATCTGCATTTTTAAACGTTTCTTTAGAAAACTGATTATGGAAGGGAAAATATCTATTCCATTCAAACATCGGCATCTCACCCTTTCTTAACGGACAACATAGTATATGCCTGCCTAAAGCTTCCCGTGATATAATATAATCTGTTTACAGAAAGGAAGGGGAAGGCTGTGCAGCATAATGCCGCAAGAAAAGGAATCATTTATACCGCTGTTTCATTTGTCATGTGGGGGATGTTTCCGGTCTATTGGAAGCTTCTTGAACATATCCCGGCAATGGAGATTTTAGCGCACCGTATCATATGGTCGTTTGTCTTTATGTGTGTGCTTTTGACAGTGCTTCGCAAGTGGAGGACGGGATGGCGGGAGCTGCGTTTGCTGAAGGCAAACGGAGGCCTATTGGCGTTTTTTTTCGCTTCCATTTTAATTTCCGTCAATTGGTTTGTATACATATGGGCCGTAAACCACGGTTTTTTGCTTGAAGCAAGTCTCGGATATTATATTAATCCGCTCGTTTCTGTACTTTTGGGCATCATATTTTTAAAAGAAAAGCTGAACCGGCTTCAAATCGCAGCAGTGTCTATTGCCGGGGCAGCCGTCATCCTTTCGGCGTTTCAGTATGGCGCGGTTCCTTATATCGCATTACTCCTTGCATTCAGCTTCGGTTTATACGGCTTATTCAAAAAAAGAACCAGTTTGTCCAGCACGATCGGATTAACGCTGGAAACGCTGTTGATTACGCCTTTGGCTCTTATTTATATAGGTTATGCCGCTCATGGAAGCTCGTCTGGTTCATGGAGCGCGGGGACATGGGCGCTGCTCTTTTTCGCCGGCGTATTTACGGCGCTGCCGCTGTTGCTGTTTGCAGAGGGGGCAAAGCGTCTGCCGCTTTATCAGGTGGGCATTCTGCAATATATTGCGCCGACCATTACCCTTATGCTCGGAGTATTTGTATATCACGAGCCTTTTTCAGGACAAAAAGTGTTTACCTTCATTTGTATATGGGCCGCATTGCTGTTGTTTACGGTTTCACAGCTGAAATGGAAACGGCCTTTAAAAAGCCGCTAAGCCTTTCGCTTTCCAGCGGAAGCTTAAATTATGTATAATCATTACGAGTATGTAAAGGAGCTGTACAATGGGAACTGATAAAGATTTAGCCGCCGCTTATACCGCACTGTGGAACAACCGTACACTCTCAGGTTCAACCCTTGAAGAAGTGGAGGAGGCCATTGATCTTGAACTGCTGGATCAAAGAACACATCCGAGGCTGCGAAAACCGCTTCAGGAGAAGTTTGTGCTGGCGGTGCAGCGAATTGTGAATTCCCGGCTGGAACCGATTGAGAAATGCGAATTGGTTGAATTACATACGAAGCGTTTGCAATTTTTAAGAGAAGAAAGAGGGGAGCAGCTATGAAAGCGATCATAAAAGAAGATGTGCAAACTTCTTTAGAACGATTTGCGGATCGTCCTGTATATATCCATTTGGAAACGACAACCGGTTCTTATTCAGCACACCTGAATGAAAAAAACATGACGGTTGTAGCTTATATACGCAATGCGAAAGTGACGTACCGGCAGGCGAAGATAAAAGGAAGCGGTCCGTATCGCGTCGGTTTGAAAACCGAAGAGGGCTGGATTTATGCAGAAGGCCTGACTGAATATACAGTAGATGACGACAACCGTCTCTTAATGGCAGGGCATCTGCCGGGCGGAAAATTGGCAATTTCACTTCAAATCAGTGAAAAGCCGTTTACAGTTTAAAGAAAAGGGTGAAAATCATGAAAGAACACGTACTCGTCATCCTGCCTCACCCTGATGATGAATCATACGGAGTGGCAGGGCTGATTGCCTTACACAGACAAAAAGATATTCCCGTTACGTATGCCTGCGCAACGCTTGGCGAAATGGGCCGGAACATGGGAGATCCCTTTTTCGCCAATCGTGAAACACTGCCGCTGTTAAGAAAGCAAGAGCTGATTGATGCATGTAAAGCGATGGACGTCACCGATCTGAGAATGCTCGGATTACGTGACAAAACACTTGAATTTGAAGATGACGAGTGGCTGGCGGACATCATGGAAGAAATCATCGATGATGTAAAGCCGAGTCTGATCGTTACATTTTATCCGGGACACGGCGTCCATCCGGATCATGATGCCTGTGGTGAAGCGGTAATCAGAGCTCTTTACAGGAAGAAAAAAGAGGATCGTCCGCGCACGCTTTGCATGGCGATCACCCGCAACAGGGAAGAAGTTGTCGGCAAGCCTGACGTCATACTTGATATCAAAGAAGTCGCTGATATTAAAATGAATGCCTTAAAAGCACACCGCACCCAAACAGAAGGCATGCTCAGAGAGCTTGAAGAAAAAATTAAAAATAACGAACCGGTTCTCCAAACGTGGTTTGAAGAAGAAGTATATTGGACATACCCGTGGAAAGATTAATAAAAAAGGTATAAGGCGATTTTCAGCCTTATACCTTTTTTAATTTCAGATCTGAAGCGATCGCTTCGGCAAGTGAAGACCGTACTGATATTTCGGTAAATGTCAGGCCGAGCTGAACCGCCGTTTGGGCAATTTCCGGGCGGATCCCCGATAATGTCGATGCAACCCCGAGTATTCCGAGTGACTCAATTAAGCTGAAAAGCTGCTGGGCAACCATCGTATCGATCATCGCCACTCCCGACAAATCAATATACAGCTGCGTAATCTGTTTTTGCACACATTGATGCAGCGTATTCTCCATAATGTGTTTGGCTCTTGCAGTGTCAATATCCCCGATTAACGGAAGCAGGCCGACGTTGTGAAACAGCACAATCACAGGCGAGCTCAGCTCAGTTATCAATTCTTTCTGGGCTTCAAGCTGAGTGTTTGTGTTTTTATACATTTCTTCTATAAAAATATGAATCACCAAATCAAACGATTTAATCAGCGTATGAAAGGTATCCTCGGCGTGTTCTGTCGTCATGATGTCAGGGTGAAGCCTGATAAACTGTTTCACATAGCCGACATACAAATCTCTCACTCTTATAAACTCCCGAATGATGTAATGAATAGGCGTTTTCAAATGATCCTCATCTTGAGCAGCTTCAAACGCCCACTCTTTTAATGCGGACGTATAGGCTTCTTCATTATCAGAAAAAATCCGATTGATCTGATAGTTGAACGCCAGGTTTTGTTTTTTTAGATTTGCAATCACCGCAGGATCAGAAGAAGCATAAACAGAATTTTGGTCCGTTTCATGAATGGTTTCAAACCATGTTTTACTTATCTCTTCCGCGTGCTGCATTAAATAGTCGTATAGCTGTATATTTTTTGGCATCATTCTCCTCCTTTATGAGAGCGCCGTTTTTTTTACATAACGCTTTTGCAGCTTAAGCAGCCTGAAGAACAAACCGACAGCCCCTGCGGCAAGTCCGGCAATTAAACCAATCCAATAGCCGTATGCCCCCAGGCTCGTATAGGTGCCGACAGCGTAGCCGACCGGCAGCCCGATGATCCAATATGAGACAAAAGCCGTACCGAGTGTATAATTCACATCCTTATATCCTCTCAGAGCGCCTTGAATAGGGGCGGCAATTGCATCAGACAGCTGGAAAAACAGGGCATAGATTAAAAAGTGCTGCGTCAAAAGCAATACATCCGGATCAGACGTATACATCCCGGCGATTTGCGGTCTGAGCAGCAGAATGAAAGCTGCCGTGCATAAAGAAAAACAAATGGCAATTACAATACCGATAAAACTGTACGAACGGGCATCTTTGTAACGCTTTGCGCCGGCTTCAAATCCGACTAGTATGGTCAGCGCCATGGACACGCTGAGCGGCAGCATATACAGCAGGGAAGCAAAATTCATCGCCGCCTGGTGGGCTGCGATCGTCACTGTCTGAAAGTGGCTCATCAGCAATGTGACCGCCGCAAAGATGCTCGTTTCAAAAAACACGGCAAAGCCGATGGGCAAGCCGATTTTTAACAGCTTTTTGCACTCGGACAGAGAAAACCGGTACAATTTACGGAACACGGAATATCCGGCAAACGGCTCGAATTTATAAACGATAAAAAAGCTGATCGCACAAATACACCAGTAGGTGAGGGCGGAAGCGAGTCCGGCGCCCACACCGCCTAATGCAGGCATTCCGAGCTTTCCGAAAATAAAAACATAATTTAAAGCAAAGTTGATAGGCAATGAACAAAGCGTAATCAGCATGGTGACTCTCGTTTTCCCAAGCGAATCGATAAACGAACGCAGCACCGCGTACATAAATAAAGGAAAAATGCCAAGTGATAAAAAGCCTAAAAAATGTTTGGCAATGTTCTGCACAGGCGGTTCAAGATGCAAACTTCCTAAAATCAAATCAATGGTGCAAAAGCCGATGAGGATAACGGCCGCGCTGAGAATTGCCGCTACATAAACGGCTTGGATGACAGAAAAAGGGACATCTTTATGCCTGCCCGCCCCAAAAAGCTGCGACACGATTGGCGTAACGGCCATCAATATCCCTGCAAGCCCCGTATAAATCGGTGTCCACAGGCTGGAGCCTATTGCAACGCCGGCCAAATCGGCCGCACTCACTTTCCCTGACATGACGGTATCTAAAAACGTAATAAGAGAAAGGCCTGCCTGTGTAATTAAAATCGGAATGAAGATATGTAACAGCTGTCTGACCTTTTGACCATTCGTTATTGTTTCTCTCAAGTTGGGTTCCCCGTTTCTTTATTTTAACGAGAGAAATTATAACATTTTATGTATAAAAAGCAATGGACACTTAGCCTACTCTTTTTTCGCCGATTTCGGCTTTTTAAACATCCGGGCATAAATAAATATAAGAGAAATGATCCCTAAAAAGGTACAGATATATTGCATCACTCGTGCAAACTCCATTGGACCGCGCCTCCTTTCTTTTTTATGATGTACACGAAAACGCATATCCATGCGCGGGTTGCGGAAAATAAGAGAAAGGAGTTGATGATGTATGCGCCGAATCCAAATGAACGAAAGTGCGTTTACCGCTGCTGTCCAAACCTATTTAAAGCAAATTACGGAGGATGCCGCAATGATATTGCGGACATTGGACGAAAAAGATCAGTGTCTTCTTTGCGAATTAGATGAACTGGGCCATACGTTTCAGGAAATGCAGGCGATCGCCTCATCGTTTTACTTACAGTCATATATAGAACATTTTACACCTTCATATACGGAGCTGGCGATGGCGGTTCAGCATCTGGCCGAAGAAAAACACGGCGCGCTGATTGTCATTGAGCGTGGAGACCAGTTGGACGGGCTTATCCAAAAAGGAACCAGTCTGCATGCGGAAATCAGTTCCGCTTTAATTGAAAGCATTTTTTATCCCGGAAACCCGCTTCATGACGGTGCCGTACTTGTGCGGGAAAACCAGGTCGTATCGGCTGCAAACGTACTGCCTTTAACAACAAAAAAAGTGGATCTCAAATTCGGCACTCGCCACAGGGCCGCAATGGGTCTTTCGGCTGTGACTGATGCACTTGTTCTTGTCGTCTCAGAAGAAACGGGAAAAATGTCCTTCGCTAAAGATGGCGTCCTGTATCCGCTTGTATCTCAGCGCGCCCTTCATAAATAATAATAACGTAGTAATATTGTACTCATTTAAATATTAATGAAGTGAATATCTTTACCTTTTTTTGTATAAGTGTTATCGTTGAATTATACATAAAATTTTAAAGGGATAGGGAGTGGAGAGATGGCAAATGTATTAATGATCGGTTTTCCGGGAGAAGGCCACATCAACCCGTCTTTAGGCGTTGTAAAGGAATTAAAGGCAAAAGGTGAGAACGTTGTGTATTACGGCGTTAAGGAATACGAAGATAAAATCGTGTCAAGCGGCGCGGAATTCCGTGAATATGAGGATTTCCGAAAAGATCAATTCGGAAAAAACGCTACCGGTGATGAGAACAGAGATTCTACAGAATTTTTAGTAATGATGCTCGAAACCTCTAAAAAAGCCGCACGCCGCATTATTGAGGAAGTAAAGCAGGAATCATATGATTACATAATGTACGACCACCACTTTTTGGCAGGGAGACTGGTCAAAAACATATTAAAACTGCCGGCATATTCCCTTTGTACGACGTTTGCGATGAATGAAGAATTCGTGAGAGAAGTCTTTTCAAATGCGAGCTTGGTTTCTGAAGAATCACCATTTTATCCGGCATACACTGAGAAGGTCGGCCAATTAAATAATGAGTTCGGAGCAGAGATTGCCGCTCCATTTGATATTTTCTCAAATGACGGCAAGAAAACGATCGTGTTTACCTCAAGAGCTTTTCAGCCGAAGGAGGAGTATTTCGGAGACTCTTACCTTTTTGTCGGGCCGTCTATTACCGACAGGCCGGCAGACAGCGATTTCCCATTTGAACAGCTTGAAGGGGAAAAGGTGCTGTTTATTTCAATGGGCACGATTTTCAATAATCAAAAGGAATTATTTAATCAATGCCTAAAAGCATGCAGGGACTATGAGGGGAAGGTCGTCATGTCTATAGGCAAGCATCTTGACCCGGCTGAACTGGATGAAATTCCGCCGCATGTCATCGTCAAACCATATGTGCCGCAGCTTGAAATCCTGAAAAGAGCCGATTTGTTTATCACTCACGGAGGGATGAACAGCACGAGCGAAGGGCTTTATTACAAAACGCCGATGATCGTGATTCCGATGGGCGGAGATCAATTTGCTGTCGGCAGACAAGTGGAAAAAACAGGCGCGGGCAAGCAATTTAAAAAAGAAGATATAACTGCTGAGCTGTTGAGAGAGACGATAAAAGAAATAAGTGAAAATCCTGAGTATCAAGAAAAAGCAAGTAAAATAGGAGATTCACTGAGAACTGCCGGAGGCGCAAAACGCGCAGCCGAGCTGATATTAGAAGACGTGAAAGCGACTGATTCCGCCGCATTGTAATAACTCCCCGTTTCCTAAAAAAGGAAACGGGCTTTTTTTGGCCTCATTCGGGGGAGGAATTTCCCGTTAAAAAGAGAATTGTATGAAAAACAGACAAGAAAGGAGGAAAATCGCGAAAATAATGAAAATGATTCCAAAGTCTTTTGTGAAATGATCTCTATTTATGTAAAATGTGTGGCATTACTTCATCATAGGTTCAAATGAAATAAAAATGGTGTCGACTTCTGAATAAATCCTGAAAGATAGAGATTGTCCTAAAAAACGGATGATTCCTTTAGCAATAATGACAATAGGAGGTTTTTCGTTATATGAAAAAAAAGATCGCAGCCGGCTTGGCTGTTTCTGCAGTGATGACTTCAACATTCGCAGTGCATCCCGCTGAAGCTAAAACGATTCAAGTGAAAAACGGCGACTCTCTTTGGAAACTTTCCCGTCAATATCATACAAGCATTTCAGCCCTGCAGTCGGAAAATAAACTAAAATCAACGATCCTGCACCCGGGACAGCGGCTGAACATACCGGACGGCAATAAACATAAGGCAGCCAAAAAAGGCAAAAACAGTACGGGAACTTATACAGTTACATACGGTGATTCGTTATGGGTCATCGCTAAAAAACACGGAATGAGCGTTTCGGAGCTAAGAAGTCTGAATCATTTGAGTTCAGACGTTATCTATCCGGGCCAAAAACTGAAAATCAAAGGCTCAGCCGGCGGCGGTAAACAGACTAAGCCTGATAAAGGTGCGGCACCATCAGGAACTTATACCGTAAAGCCAGGCGACTCGCTGTGGAAGATCGCCAATCAAGCCGGTATGACAATTGCTGAATTAAAGACGTTAAACCATTTACAGTCCGATATGCTGTATCCGAAACAAGTCTTAAAAATTAAAGGTTCTTCAAAGAACGGAAACAGCGGCGCAAAAACACCTTCTAAACCAAATTCTTCTGAGAAGCCTTCTGCATATACAGTGAAACCGGGCGATTCCCTCTGGAAAATTGCCAATCGGTTCGGCATCACCGCACAACTCATCAGAGAAAGAAACAAACTCACAACCGATGTGCTGCAAATCGGACAAGTTCTGGTGATTAACGGAACGAATAAAACGAAAGAGCCTGTGCAGAAGCCGGAAAATAAGCCGCCTGTGCCTGAATCTCCCGTTGAGACAGGATCAAAGATTGACAGAATGATAGCCGAAGCGAAAAAATACGTCGGCGTTTCTTACCGCTGGGGAGGAAATACCCCTGCCGGATTCGACTGCAGCGGTTATATCTATTACCTTTTGAATAAAGTAAGCTCTGTTTCCCGCCTGAGTACTGCCGGATACTGGAATACAATGAAACATGTCAGCCAGCCGTCCGCGGGCGACTTTGTCTTTTTTACGACATATAAAGCGGGCCCTTCTCATATGGGAATTTATTTAGGCGGCGGCAGCTTTATTCACGCAAGCTCCTCCGGGGTTGAAATTTCAAACTTAAGCAATTCCTATTGGAAAAAAGCCTATTTAGGGGCACGCAGTTATTTTTAAAAAGCCTTTCGGGGCTTTTTTTGTTTACCGTTTTTAAGTTTTGACAAGACTGAAGGGTAAAAATAAGGGGGAGGCAGCATGTATCGTCTCTTGCTTTTCTTCATGCTCGCATCGCTTGTGCTTGAGGGCTGCGGCAGCAAACAAGCGCCTTTACGGCCGCAAAATCAAGTGGAACGCCGCGCATTGGAAACATCTTCATACCGCGAGCATGCCGAACTCATCGATAAAAACGGAAAAAACATCGGCTATATCGAAGTCAAGGAATCTAAAGAGGAAGGGCTGGACGTTCACATATCAGCAAGCCATCTTCCGCCGGGAGCCTCACTAGGTTTTCACATTTATGAAAAGGGGACGTGTAAAGCGCCGGATTTTGAATCAGCGGGCGGACCGTTTAATCCTATGAACAAAGAGCATGGCTTCAACAATCCGATGGGCCCCCACGCAGGGGATCTGCCTAATCTCGAGGTCGGTGCCGACGGCAAAGTTGATGTCATTATGAATGCTCCGCAAACATCTTTAACAGAAGGGAGCAGGCTCAACATGCTTGATGGGGACGGAAGCGCGTTTATTATACATGAACGTACGGATGATTACTTAACAAATCCAAGCGGAAATTCCGGCGCCCGAATCGCCTGCGCTCCTCTGACAAAAAGCGCCCGCCGAGAATGAGCCCTTTTGTATTGAGTATACAAGGGCTTTTTTAGTATACTCGGATATGGAATACGAATGGAAAGGAAACATCACCTATGACAACAGAATTACAGCACTTATCACTGCCGGCAGATATAAAAAACAAGCTGACAGCTTATCGAAATCATCCCGTTTCCAAAGAATTTCAGGATTTGATCGGATCTCCGGGCTATGAAGCTGAAGATCAAGCCATTTTGTTCGATGCAATCATTGCTTTGTCAATGGGAAAAAATATCTTATTAAAGGGACCGACCGGTTCAGGAAAGACAAAATTAGCAGAAACGCTGTCAAGCTATTTTCATAAGCCGATGCACAGCGTCAACTGCTCCGTGGATCTCGACGCAGAAGCGCTTGTCGGCTATAAAACGATTGAAAATGAACAGGGGCAGGCGGCAATTGAATTTGTTCCGGGACCTGTAACGACCGCAATGAATGAGGGGCATTTTTTATACATTGACGAAATCAATATGGCTAAGCCGGAAACCCTCCCGATTTTAAACGGCGTGCTTGATTACAGAAAAATGATGACCAACCCGTTTACCGGAGAGGTCATTAAGGCAAGTGAAGGATTCGGTGTGATCGCCGCCATTAATGAAGGATATGTCGGCACCGTTCCGCTGAATGAAGCGCTCAAAAACCGCTTTGTCATCATTGATGTTCCGTATATTAAAGGGAGCTTGTTAAAACAAGTGCTTACCGCTCAATCTGTTTTAAAAGACGAGAAGCTGATTGACCGCTTTATGACATTGTCATCTGATTTAATCGTACAAGCGCATAACGGCCAAGTCTCAGAGGAAGCAGCGTCTATTAGAGCCTTAATTGATACATGTGATTTAGCGGCATACATTCCGCCGAAACGGGCAATCGAAAGAGGCATCGTGGAAAAACTTGATGACGACCGGGAAAAAGCCGCCGTCCGAAATATTGCCGAAACGCTGTTCGAATGAGGGATTCACAATGAAGTTTATCAAATTCAACGACAGCACGATTGACTCCTTTTTATTCATGATGCTGACCGACTTGGCAAAAACATTGACCAAAAGCAAAGAAGTGGAAGTAGAGTACGGCGTTCAATCCTACTACAATCCTTTTGAAAAGAAAATTTATATGAGTCACTTTTGGAAGGACAGGTCGGCGGCAGATATGGAAGCCGGTCTGAAAAGCGATGTGTACTTGCGTGCTGTCGGAACACGCAGCAGCTCATTCAGGGATTTTGCCGGATTTTTACATGGCGTTCACCGCCGTTTCACCCATCAAAGCTTTGCAAAACAGCTCTTTATGCTGCTTGAGGATAT
This sequence comes from Bacillus sp. ISL-51, assembly GCF_018613535.1. Lineage (GTDB taxonomy): Bacteria > Bacillota > Bacilli > Bacillales > Bacillaceae > Bacillus. Next base: position 74,839 of record NZ_JAGGQB010000012.1, on the reverse strand, counting down.
CAGAATTGAAGAGCTGATTAAAAAAGAGCGTCCGGGAACAAAGCGTGTATTTGCAAAGCGGAGAGAGATGTACAGAAAATATTTTACGACCCAGCTTACATTGAATTTAGAACGGAGCATTTTTACCGATGCCCTGTATTGTGCGCTTTTTGTTAAACTGACAGCTGAGTCTCCGCTGGAAGGCATTCCTTCAATGCGTGAAGACATCGATATGATGAGGCCGTTTATCGAAGGGCAGCTCATTCGCGTATATGAGTCTGATTCTACAGAGCAGATCGCAAAAATCACCGAAGACCTTATAGAAGGCCTTGAAGAAGTGCTGGAAAAAGATATGCTGAACACTTACTTCTTTCTGCCTGAACTGGATTACGAGAAAGCGGCCGAGCAGCCTTTATTTGAAAGCATCAAAGAAGCGCCGTCATTAAGTGACGATATCACGCTCCCGGAATCTTCCGACGGAGATGAAGACATTCATGACGAGGAAATGCCGACATGGCATCGTGAAACCGAGGCTTCGTCAAAAAGTTTTCTTCAATTTGATATTGAGCACGGCGCGAAATCAGATTTAGGAAAAGACGCGGCCAGAGAAGGCGATGACGGTGACCAGGCGCTGGGCTCTGTTCAAGGATCCGCCCGCCAGACGAAAAGAAAAGATTATTCCAAGCTGGAATCCCTTGAATCCAAACGGGATGAACCGGCAGGAGCGGGGATGGCTGACGGAAAAGAAAACAAATTTGCCTTCCCGATTTATAAAACGCCGGAAAAATCCTCACCCGCTGAAGAGCTGTCATATAAAGAGCAGGCAAAAACGATAGAATCATATCAAAAACGCCTGAAGCAAATGATTCAAAAAACACTTGAACATAAGAAAACGTTACCGCGGACAGACCTTCACGCGGGACGGCTGAACAATAAATTACTCCGTTATTTTACAGAGCGGAATCCGCGCCTTTTCTATAAAAAGCAGGATCCGTCGTCGGAGATTGACGCCGTTTTTACCTTGCTTGTCGATTGTTCCGCCAGCATGTTCGACAAAATGGACGAAACAAAACGCGGCATCGTTCTTTTTCATGAAGCACTGAAATCTGTGTCCGTTCCGCATCAGATCGTCGGATTTTGGGAGGACACAAACGATGCGACCGAGACGAGCCAGCCGAACTATTTCAATACGGTCATCCCGTTTGAAGAATCTCTGAAGCAGGCCGCAGGGCCGCTGATCATGCAGCTTGAACCAGAGGAAGACAACAGAGACGGCTACGCCATCAGACAAATGACGAAACAATTGATGCGGCGGAGCGAGGCGCAGAAGTTTTTAATCGTGTTTTCAGACGGCGAACCGGCGGCATTCGGCTATGAGCAAAACGGCATCGTCGATACGAGCGAGGCCGTCATCGAAGCGAGAAAAAGAGGGATAGAAGTGATAAATGTTTTTCTGTCCAATACAGCAATAGAAGAATCGCAGATGAAAACCATCCAAGACATGTACGGAAAGTTCAGCATTTTTGTTCCGGATGTCGATCAGCTGCCGGATGTGCTGTATCCTCTCTTGAAAAAACTGCTTCACAAAAGCATAGGATAGGGCTTTTCCTATGCTTTTTCGCTTTTTATTTTAAAATGATTTAATTTTTTCGTTAATTAGATGATTTTTTTACTATTTTGTGAACAATCAAGGTAGAATCAAATCGCAAACAGTGGTAAAATACCCTTGGAAGCGTTTTTATTACATAATTTTGGGCACAGTGTTCAAAAGTTATTTCAAGATAGTGAATCATCACTGATTATCTAAGTTGGGGGTAATATTCAAATGTTTCAAAATAGTATGAAACAACGAATGAATTGGGAAGATTTTTACGGACCGAACCTCGGCTACGCATTGGAGCTGTACGACCAATATGTTGAAGATCCAAACAGCATTGATCCGGATCTGAAAGACATGTTTGATGAACTAGGCGCTCCTCCAAGCCAGATCAAAGAGGCATCGGGAACAAAGGAACAGGGACGCGTAACAGCAGATCTGATTCAAAAGATCGCATCAGCAGTTAAACTTGCAGAAGATATTCGAACCTATGGCCATCTGAACGCTTCCGTCAATCCGCTCAGAAAGGATCAAAAAAAGAGCGAGCTCTTTCCGTTATCCGATTACGGGCTTACAGAAGAAGAAATCAAAGCTATACCCGCGTCCGTCATTTGCAAAGACGCACCTGCCAATATAACAAACGGCATAGAAGCCATTCAGCATTTGCGCAATACGTATAAAAAAACGATATCCTTCGAATTTGACCATGTGCATGAATTCGAAGAGCGCGCATGGATTACAAAAATGGTCGAATCCGGCGAACTTTTCCAAAAGAACTCACCGGAAAAGCTGTCAGCCGTTTTAGAAAGACTGACAGAAGTAGAAGGATTTGAACAATTTTTACAACGTACCTTTGTCGGGCAAAAGCGTTTTTCAATTGAAGGATTGGACGCACTTGTACCGGTTCTTGACGACATTATCGCCCAGTCTGTAAAAGCAGGCACGACTAATGTCAATATCGGAATGGCGCACAGGGGCCGCTTGAACGTACTGGCGCATGTGCTCGGCAAACCTTATGAGATTATTTTCTCGGAATTCCAGCACGCGCCGAATAAAGACCTTGTGCCGTCAGAAGGCTCCACTGGAATCAGCTACGGGTGGACAGGCGACGTAAAATACCATCTCGGAGCAGACAGACAGCTTCAGGACGCTGAAACGAAAAGCGCGCGAATCACGCTTGCAAACAACCCGAGCCATCTGGAATTCATCAATCCGATCGTTGAGGGAAGCACAAGAGCCGCGCAGGAAACAAGAAAGCAAAAAGGATATCCGGTTCAGGATGAAACAAAGTCGCTTGCCATTTTAATTCACGGGGACGCTGCGTTTCCGGGAGAGGGTATCGTCGCAGAGACCTTGAACCTCAGTTCCCTGAAAGGCTATCAGGTCGGCGGGGCCATTCATATCATCGCGAACAATATGATTGGTTTTACAACTGAAAGTGAAGAATCACGCTCAACGAAATATGCCAGTGATTTGGCAAAAGGGTATGAGATTCCGATCGTTCACGTTAACGCTGATGATCCTGAAGCATGCCTGGCAGCCGTGAAATTTGCGGTTGAATACCGCAAACGGTTCAATAAAGATTTCTTAATTGATTTGATTGGATACAGACGGTACGGCCACAATGAAATGGATGAGCCGTCCACGACACAGCCGATGCTGTATGACGCCGTCAGAAAGCACCCGACTGTCAAGCAGATCTTCGCGGAGAAACTCGTAAAAGAGGGACTGATCAGCGAGGAAAAAGCGCAAAACATTGAACAAACAGTGACCAAACGAATAGAAGACGCTTATAAAAAGGTACCCGCTAAAAAAGAAGATGCCGTGCGTGAAATCGAATTGCCGGAACCTGTGTCAAACGGTTTTCCTGATGTTGACACATCCATTGATTTTGACGTTCTTCGCAAGCTGAACGGTGAACTGGTCAACTGGCCGGAATCCTTTAACGTCTTCGGCAAGCTGAAAAGAATTTTGGAAAGACGTGCGAAAACATTTGATGATGACCGCAAAGTGGAATGGTCATTGGCCGAATCGCTTGCGTTTGCTTCCATTCTTAAAGACGGCACGCCGATCCGGTTAACGGGACAGGATTCAGAGCGCGGAACGTTCGCTCAAAGAAACCTTGTGCTGCACGACAGTGAAACAGGCAAAGAGTTTGTTCCGCTCCATCATTTAGACGATTGCTCTTCTTCATTTGCGGTGCATAACAGCCCGCTGTCTGAGGGATCAGTTATCGGCTTTGAGTATGGATACAACGTGCATTCGCCTGAGACTCTGGTCTTGTGGGAGGCGCAATACGGAGACTTTGCCAACGCGGCTCAAGTGTATTTTGACCAATTCATTTCTGCCGGACGTGCAAAATGGGGACAAAAATCAGGATTAGTCATGCTGCTTCCGCACGGTTACGAAGGCCAGGGGCCTGAGCATTCCAGCGGCCGAATCGAACGGTTCCTTCAGCTTGCGGCAGAAAACAACTGGACGGTTGCGAATCTGACCAGCGCGGCTCAGTATTTCCACATTTTGAGAAGACAGGCGAAAATGCTGCTTCGTGAGGAAATCCGTCCGCTCGTGATTATGACACCGAAGAGCCTGCTCCGTAATCCGAATACGGTATCTGAGGTGCAGGAACTGAGCGAGAGCAAATTCAAGGCTGTATATGAGCAGTCCGGGCTTTCTCATGCATATGAAAAAGTGACGCGCCTTGTATTATCAAGCGGGAAGGTGTCTATTGACATCAGCGATTACTTTAATAAGCTGGAAGGCGATAAAGATTGGCTGCACATTGCCAGAATTGAACAGCTGTACCCGTTCCCGGCAAAAGACGCGAAAGAGCTTTTCGCCAAACTGCCGAACTTGAATGAGATCGTTTGGGTTCAGGAAGAACCGCAAAACATGGGTGCATGGAGTTATATCAGCCCTTACCTGACTGAAATAGCGCCAAAAGGGGTAAGTGTCCAATACATTGGCCGCAGAAGACGATCCAGCCCTGCTGAGGGAGATCCAACGGTTCACAAAAAAGAACAAGAACGCATTGTATCTGATAGCTTGACTCGCAAAAACTAAGGGGGAAATGAAAAAATGGCGGAAATTAAGGTACCTGAATTAGCAGAATCAATCTCAGAAGGAACGATAGCCCAATGGTTAAAGCAGCCCGGTGACTATGTAGAGCAGGGTGAGTATTTGCTTGAACTGGAAACGGATAAAGTAAATGTTGAATTGACAGCAGAAGAATCGGGTGTTCTGCAAGAGGTATTGAAAGATTCGGGTGATACCGTCCAAGTCGGAGAAATTATCGGTACCATTACAGAAGGCGCGGGAGAAAGTTCTGCACCTGCCCCTTCAGAAAATGCTGCAAGCAATGAACAAACGAAAGAAGAAGCAAAAGCTGAACCGGCTGCCCAAGAAGTCAGCCAGGAAGCGCAACCAGAAGCGAAATCAAGAACGGTAGCGTCTCCATCTGCACGCAAGCTGGCACGGGAAAAAGGAATTGACCTTTCACAAATTCCGACAGGGGACCCGCTCGGCCGCGTTCGCAAACAAGATGTGGAAGCTTATGAAAAGCCGGCTGCAAAACCTGCGGCACAGCCGAAACAGCAGCAGGCCCAAAAAACACAGCAAAGCTTTGACAAACCTGTAGAAGTGCAAAAAATGTCGCGCCGCAGACAGACAATCGCTAAACGTCTGGTTGAAGTGCAGCAGACTTCTGCGATGCTGACTACTTTTAATGAAGTCGACATGACGGCTGTTATGAATTTAAGAAAACGCCGTAAAGACCAATTCCTTGAACAAAACGAAGTGAAGCTCGGTTTCATGTCTTTCTTTACAAAAGCTGTCGTGGCAGCATTGAAAAAATATCCGCTGCTTAACGCTGAAATTCAAGGCGATGAGCTGATCGTGAAAAAATTCTATGATATCGGAATCGCTGTTGCGGCTGAAGAAGGGCTTGTCGTCCCAGTCGTGCGTGACGCCGACCGCCTGACATTTGCCGGCATCGAAAAAGAGATCGGCGACCTTGCGAAAAAAGCAAGAAACAATAAATTAACATTGGGTGAGCTGCAAGGCGGTTCCTTTACGATCACAAACGGAGGAACATTCGGCTCGCTTATGTCAACGCCGATCTTAAACAGTCCTCAGGTTGGGATTTTAGGCATGCACAAAATTCAGCTTCGTCCTGTAGCGATTGATGCAGAGCGTTCTGAAAATCGTCCGATGATGTACCTTGCGTTATCATATGATCACAGAATTGTAGACGGTAAGGAAGCGGTCGGATTCCTTGTAACAATTAAAAACCTGCTTGAAGATCCGGAACAGCTGCTGCTGGAAGGATAATTTGAGACAGACAAAAAGTACACTGCCCTTACGAGCGGTGTACTTTTTTAATTGAGAGAAGGGGAGACTTTATATGAAAAGCTGTTATCCGCTTGAAATCGAATTTGAATATAACCAAGAATTGCATTCTATCACACCTGTTCTTTTGCAAGACGAACATGACACGATTTTAATAGACTGCGGATATCCCGGTTTTATAAATCATCTTCAAGAGGCTTCTGCGCGAAAAGGAATTTCGCTTCATTCACTGACGAAAGTCATTGCAACGCATCACGATATAGACCATATCGGCTCACTCGCTGCATTACACCGTTTGCACCCGGATATCAGCGTGACAGCACATGAACGTGAAGCGCCGTATGTTGATGGCTCTAAAAAATCATTACGGCTTGAGCAGGCAGAATCAACGTTTTGTTCATTGCCAGTGGAGGAAAAACCTTATGCAAAGCAGTTCATCCGCTCGCTTCAATCGGTCGAAGCGGCTCCTGTTCACCGGACGGTAACAGACGGCGAGCTGCTGCCATGGTGCGGAGGCATTCGCATTGTGGCCACGCCGGGCCATACACCCGGCCATATCAGCCTTTATCTGACTGCCGAAAAAACAATGATCGCAGGTGATGCGGTCGTAATCGAAGACGGAAAGCTTAACCTTGCTAATCCCCGCTATACATTACATATGAATGATGCAGTCCGTTCCGTGCGCCGATTGCTTGATTATGATATCCGCCAATTGATTTGTTATCATGGAGGTTTATTTAAGGGGGATGCTAAAAAAGCGCTCTTGCGCCTGCTTTGTGATCTGCAGAAAAAAAAGGATAGGTGCGGCTGCCGCCTATCCTTTTTCAGTCATGAAAGCGGAACCTTAGCCGTTTCATCCCCTCCGGCACTATCTTTTTCTTTTTTCTTAGACCAATAAGTTGCGAGAATTGATCCAGATAGATTATGCCAAACACTGAATATCGCGCTCGGCACGGCTGAAAGGGGGGAGAAGTGCGCTGTCGCAAGCGCCGCGCCCAGACCGGAGTTTTGCATGCCGACTTCTATCGCAATCGCTTTTTGAGAGGAATAATCCATTTTAAAAAGCTTTGCAGCCAGATAGCCTAACAAATATCCGATTCCGTTATGTAAAATGACAACAGAAAAAATCAGCAAACCCGATTGAAGCAGATGCTCACGATTGCTGCTGACAACGGCGGAAACGATGGCTACGATGCCGATGACAGACACGAGAGGAAGCGCGTGAACCGCTTGTGCAACCTGCTTTTTGAAAAACAGCTTCATGATAACCCCAAGGACAATCGGAAGCAATACAGCTTGTATGATCGAAACAAATAACGAACCGAAAGAAACAGGCAGCCACTCTTTGGCAAACATCATAATCAATACAGGCGTTAAAACCGGTGCGAGCAATGTCGATATCGTGGTGACGGCAACCGACAAAGCCGTATTGCCTTTCGCCAAAAAGGTCATGACATTAGATGCGGTGCCGCCCGGACAGCACCCGACAAGGACGACGCCGACTGCAATTTCTGCGGGAAGATGCAGACCAAACGCTAACCCGAAAGCAGCAAGCGGCATAATCGTGAATTGCGCGAAGACCCCGATGACAACGTGCCACGGTTTTCTGATTAATTCTTTAAAATCGTCAGCTTGAAGGGTAAGTCCCATCCCAAACATTATAATTCCTAGAAAAACGGTCATATAAGAAGTGATCCAAGAAAATAAACCAGGGAAGGAAAACCCTAAGACAGCAAAGACGATAACCCATAGGCCAAAGGTTTGACCCGCAAAACCGCTTATTTTTTTAATCCATTCCATAAGTACAGCTCCTTCTGTAGCACAAGTATGTCAGCAGAAAATATAACCGACTTTTCTGCACTCTATTATAAATAATATTCTGAATAATTCAATATTAATTTTTGTTGTTCGTAAAAATATTATGTTAACTAATATCTTCTTGACTATTCAGACATATATTCTTACAATGAATCTTTATACTGAATGAATTGGGAGTGCTGAAGTGAAAGAAGCTAATCAATGGTCATCAAAGCTGGGATTTATTTTAGCTACGGCCGGCTCTGCAATCGGGCTTGGCGCAATATGGAAGTTCCCTTACGTAGCGGGAACCAGCGGAGGCGGCGCTTTTCTGCTTATTTTTATTTTATTTACGATTTTAATCGGACTGCCGCTTTTGCTTGGTGAATTTATCATCGGCAGAAAAACACAAAAAAATGCCGTGGAGTCCTATAAGGCTCTTGCGCCGGGGAAAAAGTGGCACTGGATCGGCTATCTCGGCATTATCACTTGTTTTATTCTATTATCCTTTTACAGCGTTGTGGGGGGATGGATATTAATCTACATTTTTAAAGGCTTTACAGGCGGTTTATCGCTTTCGTCAGGTTTTGATACGTTGTTTATCAATACTATCTCCAACCCTTACGCGGCGGTTTTCGGCCAGCTTCTGTTTATCGTGCTGACGATTTTAGTCGTCGCTAAAGGGGTAAGCAGCGGAATCGAAAAAGTGAGCCAAGTTTTAATGCCTGCGCTTTTTGTTCTTTTTATCCTTTTAATCATCCGTTCGGTCACGTTAGACGGATCTATGGAGGGGTTGAAATTCTTTTTCATGCCTGATTTCGGGGCGATGAATGCCAATACGGTTTTATATGCGATGGGGCAGTCATTTTTCTCTCTAAGCGTCGGTGTTTCCGTTATGGTAACGTATAGTGCTTATTTAGAAAAAGAAGAAAATCTCGTTCAATCCGCTGTATCGGTTACGGTATTAAATGTTCTTGTTGCCATAATGGCGGGAATTGCGATTTTTCCGGCCGTATTTTCGTTCGGACTGAAGCCGGATCAAGGTCCGCAGCTTTTATTTAATGTGCTTCCGACTGTCTTTAACCAAATGCCGTTTGGCATTGTGTTTTTATTGGCCTTTTTGCTGTTGTTTTTATTCGCGACTTTGACATCTGCTTTCTCCATGCTTGAGATTTTAGTGGCAGTTCTGTCAAAAGGCGATACGGCAAAAAGAAAACGATATTCTTGGCTCGGCGGCCTTGCAATTTTTGCCGTCGGTGTGCCGTCGGCGCTGTCATACGGAGTATTAAGTGATGTTTCGATTTTTCATCTGTCCATTTTTGACGCTGCCGATTTTCTTGTCAGCAACGTACTGATGCCGTTTGGCGCTCTGATGATTGCCATTTTTGTACCGTTGAAAATTCCGAAGCAGGCGCTGTTTGATGAATTAAAAAGCGGGTCCGATTTAAAACGGAAGTGGTTTGCCGTCTGGCTTATTTTGATTCGATATTTGTCTCCTATAGCCATCATTATTGTTTTTCTGCATGTGCTCGGCATTTTTTAAACAGAAAGAAGACCCCCGTCAGCGATACGGGGGTTTTTCAATAGAGCGGCCACATCACGCGGTGCGCCTGCTCGAACCGCTTTTCCGCCTCGCGCCAATCAATGACGTTCCACCATTGGTCCACATAAGCTGCCCGGTCATTTTTGTATTGTAAATAATAGGCGTGCTCCCACACATCAATCGGAAGCAATGGAATAACGTCCCATTGGCTGAAGAGCTGATGCTTCTCAGCGGCTAAAATCTCCAGCCGTCCGGAGCGGGGCGCCCATACAAGAATAGCCCAGCCGACTCCTTCCACTTTTTTGGCCGCATGAGAAAATTGCTCCTTGAAGGCGGCATAGCTTCCGAAAGATAAATCAATCATTTGAAACAGAGCGCCTGTCGGACGCCTTTTTCCGTTTGGATTCATGGAAAACCAAAAAATACTGTGCAAATAATGGCCGGCTCCGTGAAACGCCAATTCCCGTTCCCAATGGGCAATTAAATCGTACTGTTTGGTCTGCCTCGCTTTTTTCAGTTCCAACTCTGCTTTATTTAATCCGTCAACATAGCTCTGATGGTGTTTGTCGTGATGCAGCTTCATAATTTCTCTCGATATATACGGTTCCAGTGCAGAATAGCTATAAGGCAGATGAGGCAGAACATGTTTTCCGATCGGAACGTAGGCTCTGCGTTCCTCCGCCTCCTCCGTCTCCTCTGTCTCAGTAATGTCCCGGTACAGGGCTGATGCCTGTTCGTACCACTCTGCTTCTGTTAATCCGTCATCCTGAAGGGTGTGAAAAATACGGTCAATTTGAGCCGCGAAGCGATCGAAGCGCCCTTGCTGAATGACTTGTTCCTTCAGTGTTTCACACCAATTCAGCATTTCCGTTTGATAAGCGTGCCGTTTCATTTTTCCGCCTCCTTTTCAATCGCTTTCATAAAGCTGCTGAGCGTCAGTAAGGAAAACACATACGGGTAACTGTGATACCTGATATAAAACTGCTTCGGCAGTCCGATTCCCGCAGGATATGTGAAAGGTGTTCCTTCGTAATGGCGGGCATCAATGAGAAAATCAATGCCTTTAATGACAGCGGGGCGGTGAGGTTTTTCATATTGGAGCAAGGCTTCCAGCGCCCAGGCCGTTTGCGCAACCGTTCCATAGGAAAGCGGGACATATGATTTCACTTCGGCGCTTTTGCACGATTCTCCCCAGCTCCCGTCATCGTTTTGAATCGACTTCAGCCAGCGGACGGCTTTTTTTACAGACGGGTGGTTTTGGCTGACGCCGCAAGCCTTCATGCCTGTTAGTGCCGCCCATGTGCCGTAAATGTAGCAAACGCCCCATCTGCCGTACCAGGAGCCGTCCTGTTCTTGATGATCGATCAGCCATTGGACCGCTTTTTCGATCTGCGGATGGTCAGAAAGAAGGCCTGCTGTTTCTCCTAAACAGCGCAGCACCCGCCCGGTCAAATCGCTTGTCGAAGGATCGACAGCTGCTTCCTCTGCGGATTCAAGCGGCAGCAGCCGGATGAGCGGATGATTTACATTTTTCTCAAAGGCGGAGAAGCCGCCGTCGCTGTTTTGCATCGACAGCAGCCAGCTCAGTCCGCGTTCCCATGAAGCAGGATAAAGCTTTCTCGGCATGGCTTTAAGCACGGCGGCTGTATCATCACAATCAGGATTATTCGTATTGATTCTTGAAAAGCCCCAGCCTCCCGGTTCCGCGTGAGGATTGTGAACGGACCAATCCGCTATTTTCGTGTGCTGGTGTTCACGTAAAAATCGGGCGGCGCACGTTACCATCTGATCATTTTCAGAAATGCCGCTTTTGATGAGCGCATAGCTGGTAAGTGCCGTGTCCCATACTGTTGATGTTGAATTTTCTAAGTATGGCGTTCCGTCGCATGTTGTTAATAAGGACTTCGTGCCGGTCAGCGCTTTTCGGATAACAGGGGAGTGGCGTGATACACCGAGAGCGAGCAGGCCGAATACCATAAAAATGGTTGCGCTCGCATAACTGTACAATGTGCCGTCTTCTTCAATCCGGTCAAGCATATACGTTTTTGCCGTCCGCAGGCCGAGCTGATGAAAAGAAGCCGGAATGTGTAACAGACGCTTCCAGTGCGCCAAAAGAGACGACATATCTCGGTCCTGTTCTTGATCAGACCGAAGCCATGTAAACGGATTTTTGGTCATATGCCGGTCCAAATGCCCGAGGGAAGGGACGTTGGGATTTTTCAGCGTGAATCTTTTGTTAAGAGTCACGGCCATCGGAACAAAATGGATACGCGCGTATGTACTGAACTGGTAAAAGTGAAGCGGAAAGGAAGGGGGAATCACTAGGAAAGATAATGGCAGATGCAGTGCAGGCCATGGATAAAGACCGCTTGCTGCAAGCATCCACTTTGTCATGAAATGAACGTCGCGCAAGCCGCCTTTTGATATGATAAAGCGCTCTGCCTGAACCATATGCGCATCAGACCGGCGATATAAGCCTGAAGCCAGCATGCCGACATACCCTTGCACCGTTGCCGTCACATTTCCTTCCCGTTCATCTGGATAGTTGGTGAATGTCCCGTCCGGGCGCTGTTTAGCACGAATGCCTTTTGCAACCTTTGCGATCAGCTCTTTATCTTTGTCATCAAGAGAGGTGAGAAGGAGGATCAAAAAGGCGTTTGTCAAAATCGGCCCTTCAAAACAAAACGACCATGAGCCGTCCGCATTTTGTTTTTCTCTTAATAGGGCGATGGTTTTCTTTTGTCGGCTTCTGACCTTTTCCTGAATTGTGCTCACACTCGCTCAACTCCTTCAGAAGCATATATATTCATATACACATGACCGCATGACAAAAAAAGAAACTGCTGACAGGCAGCAGTTTCTATTCATAAAGAGATTAATCTTCCAGATTGATCCATACGCTTTTCACTTCTGTATAATTATTCAATGCGTATGATCCCATTTCACGTCCGAGACCGGATTGCTTATAGCCGCCGAATGGAGACGCCGCATCAAATACGTTATAGCAGTTGACCCAAACGGTTCCGGCTTGAAGACGGTCAGCGATGTAGTGGGCATGCTTTACATTTTCTGTCCAAAGCCCCGCTGCAAGGCCGTACTCTGAACGGTTGGCCCGCTCAATGACTTCATCCACCGATTCATACGGGATGGCGGCCAAAACCGGTCCGAAAATTTCTTCTTTGGCAATCGTCATGCTGTCATCCACGTCCGCGAATACGGTCGGGGAGACAAAATAGCCTTCTTCAAATGGACAGCCGCCTCCTGTCACGGCTTTTGCCCCTTCAGCTTTTCCTCTTTCAATATAAGAAAGCACACGCTCGTGCTGTTCCTGGCTGACGAGCGGGCCGATTTGCGTATCTTGGTGCAGACCGGCTCCTTGGCGAAGCGATTCGGCATAAGACACCATTTCGCTGACGACCTCATCATACTTGTCTTTATGGATAAAGACACGGGAGCCTGCGCAGCATACTTGGCCTTGATTAAACATAACGCCGTTTAACGCGCCCGGGATCGCTTTTTTAAAATTGGCGTCAGGCAACATGATATTAGGCGATTTTCCGCCAAGCTCAAGCGTTACGCGTTTAATGGTTTTTGCGGCCTTTTCCATAATTTTTTTGCCGATTTCTGTAGAGCCCGTAAAAGCGAGCTTATCGACATCGTCATGGTTAGTGAGCGCTTCTCCGGCAGTCTCTCCGAAGCCCGGGACAATATTGATGACGCCGTCAGGGAATCCGGCCTGATCAATTAACTCCGCTAAATACAAAGCTGTCAGCGGTGTCTGCTCTGCTGGTTTTAATACGATCGTGCAGCCTGTGGCAAGGGCGGCGCCCATTTTCCACATTGCCATAAGCAGAGGGAAATTCCAGGGAATGATTTGACCGACGACGCCTACGGGTTCATGGCGGGTGTAATTAAAATAGGAGCCTGCGACAGGGATCGTCTGCCCGGTTATTTTTGTGGACCAGCCGGCATAGTAGCGCATATGCTCTATCGCCAGCGGGATATCTCCGTTTGTCGTTTCATTAATCGGTTTTCCGTTATCAAGTGTTTCAAGCTGCGCGAGTTCAGTTTGGTGCTCTTCCATTAAGTCAGCCAGCTTATACATCAGCCTGCTTCTGGAAGCGGCCGGCATTGTGCGCCATTCGCCGTGATCAAAGGCTTTGCGTGCCGCTTTGACTGCACTGTCGACATCCTCTGCCTGTGCTTCATACAAAGTCATCAGCGTCTCGCCGGTTGCCGGATTCGGTGTAACAAAGGTTGATCCTGAAGCACTTGGGACAAACTTTCCGTCAATGTAAAGCTTCTTCGTTCCTTGCAAAAATGTTTCCAGCCTTTTTGTGATCTGCATCGTTAAAGAACTCATTCGTAACAAACCTCCCGAATTTTTTTATGGTCTGTTTTGAGCATCTTGATGTCCGCGCAGAGTAAGCGCATACAGTCATTCTATAATACAGCGCCTTATAAAATCAATTGATAACCGTTATTGCAATTCACAAGAAAAAACGGCTACAATAAGCTTATCGATCAGAAAAGGAGTTTTTTACATGATTCATAACAATTGGCGGACGAAAGAAACCGTAAAAAAAGTCAAATGCGTACATACCGATGCAAAAAAATACATTGTCAACCGGGTGTTGACGCCGGGAAAAGAGTATGAAGTCAAAAATGAGACAGAAGAATTCATTTTTGTCGTTGATAATACAAATAAGGTCGGGGGATTTTATAAAGAATACTTCGAAGAAATCTAAAACCGAATGAATTCATGCTGCCCGAGCCATACTAAAGAAAGACTACACATAAAGGATGGCTGCAAAATGAAAAAATCAGAGTACGGCAGTAAGAACGAAACAACAGATCAGACAGAACAAGTGCATCCGGCAGAAGGCACGGACGTCACGCTTGAACAAATCTCAGATACCTATAAAGAAGGAACAATTGAAGATACGGATCGGGATGAAATATGAGGAAAACCGCGGCATTTCAGAAGCCGCGGTTTTTTTATGGGCTTTTCCTGAGAAAAAGGGAAATAAAGAAAGAAGAAAGGAAAAAACGTAAAAAACTGACTTTTCGAAAAAAAGATCCTTCATTCTGAAACTTTCCCGCCTGCTTACACGTACTACATTATAACAGCATCTCCTGAGCGGAAAAGGTTCCATTTATTAGCGTGTTCTAAAAATGTAATCTGTTCGTAATGGTTTAAATGCCGTCTATGTCGTATTCTTATATAGGGAAAAAGAACTTATTTTTTTTATGGGAAACGTGATAATACAATAGATAGAAGCAGAAAGTGGGGTTCTTCATTGGGAATTTTTTCTGTTAGCAGATCAACTGACACAAAGAAGCTTGAGGCTTTGCTCGTTGAGGGGGAAAGAATAGAATCAATCTATAAGCTCCGGGTTGACCAGATTTGCTTCACAAATAAACGGATCATTTTCTTTGATAATAAAATGTTTTCTAAAAAGAAGGTCCGCGTATTTCTTCCATATAAAACGATTGAAAGCTTTGCCATCCAAGAGGCCGGCATGTTTGATCCGGATACCGGACTTTTATTGATGACAAGAAGCAAGACCTTTGAATTAGAATTTGCAAAGGATACGGATTTAAGCGAAGTTCAAGCCGTGCTGACAAAGCATTTATGCAAATAATTTTCACATAAAAAGCCATCCGAATTCACATTCGGATGGCTTTTTTATTACACGATACTTGTTTTGGCAGAAGTTGAATCAATGAGATCTGGATCAACAATTGAACTGATCGGAATATAAATTGGTGCCAAATCTCCGTTCTCCTCACCGAACCCGTAATTAATCTTATTCGATAAAAAATAGTCAATTTGCTGATATGGTCCAATCGTGACGGAAGAACCCCGGTCCATTGCATTTACTTTAAATCCGCCTACATTCACCAAAGCCGGCGAAAACATCATAATGGGCCTCCTTTTCCAGCAGGTATGTTGGCTGGTGTTGATTCAAATGAAGAAGGTGAGTCAATTTGGTCGCGGTCATCTACTTTGCCGTTTGTTCCAAAAAATCCGCTTGCATCCCCGAAATTTTGTCCGTAACCTTGATTCTTTTTATCTGAATTTTGCCATTCTGCCAGCAAATTCTGTCCGACATTAACCGCTGAAGCATTTTCAAAGGAATTAATTTTCAACATGAAAATATTAATATTGATATATGGAGTTGGATGAACCACAGGCAAACCTCCTTTAATACAGGTGTATGCCGTCTTTTTTTACCGTATGCTAAGACAGGGAGGATAAAAATGGACTTTGATAAGATGAAGCAATGGATGGAAATGGCGCAAAACATGTCCGGCGGCGACTTTTGGAAAACAGTCTTCGATGAAGAGCAAATAAAATCTTTTCAAAGCGGTCATTCACATTTTCCTTTTCAGCAGGGAGACCAGCAAATGAGAAGAAATGAGGATGATTTCCCTATTATAGATATTGTTGAAACCCATGATGAGCTGCAATATTTGCTATACCTGCCCGGATACAGAAAACAAGATGTTCAGTTATTATCATATGGGGAATATATTTTAGTGAAAGGCACCAGGAAGTCCTTTTTTAATGAACAGGATTTTAAACAGAAGACCGGAAAATACGGCGATTTTGAAAAGAAGCTTGACCTTCCGCATTCTGTTCAGGGAAACAAGGGAATGCAGGCGGTATTTAAAGACGGGATTTTATATATTTCGATAGATAAACATACAGGAAATGCAAGCCCCATTATTATCGAAGGTTAGTCTTCTTAGCGGTGCTGTCTAATTGATCATAATCATTGATACTAAGAATAGGGATCACTGTGACAACGCAATCTCCGCTCTGTTCACCATATCCCTCATTTCTTTTGCTGACAGCTGTTCGTCTTATCATCATGGAAGAGCCTGTAGTAAAAGTCGCTCCGCCGCTGATACTGTTAATTTTTGTGTTTTCTAAATTGATAACGGATGGAAAAAACATCATAATTCACCCCCTCTGTTGTATACCATGTTTATATATTCATGATGAGAAGGACATAGAACTTTCCAAGAGTGAACAGGGAAAGAAGTGATTTTCTTTGAAAAAAATGATAAAAAAGTTGGTCAAAAAAATATGCGAAGAAGAATTAGAACGCCTTGAGAAATTAGAAAAACAGCTTGATGAGCTTGAGGATAAATGCCATGCTGATCCGCAAATGATAGAAGGAGAAAAAACGTATGTCCATATCGAACACGTCAAAGTGGACAAGGTTGAATACAATATCGATTTCGAAAGGCTCAGTATTAACGAACTGAGCGGTATCTTAAATATAGGTGCGACTTACCATACGCCGGATAAGCAGCTGGAAAAAGCTGATGCTGAAGAATTTCAGGACAAACATCAGAAAAATCATTTAAAAGAACAAAGAGCGGCAGAAAACAAAACGCCAAATGTCACCATTAGGGCAGGAAAGCATTAATGTATAGTGTTTCAGCCTCCTTTTTCACGGGTATGAAAAGACTATGGCAGCCGGAAAAGAGACGAAAAAGGAGATGATGAATGTGTCATTGTCAAACGAACAACGAGACCGCCTTTATCATAAATTAATCGATTTAAAAGAAGGGCTCCAAGGCGAGTCAAAGGAAGATCAATCAATGAGTGAAGACACGGGAGAACTCTCAAACGGCGTAGATAATCATTTAGCTGATCATGGCAGCATCTATCTGGACAGGGTCACAAATCAAACCTTAAATGAAGTGGATCAGAATCTTTTAGATGAGGTAAATGCCGCTCTCGAACGAATGGAAAAGGGAACATACGGCATATGCGAAAAAACGGGAAAGGAAATCCCTTATGAAAGGCTGGAAGCTGTCCCGTACGCCAGAAGGACAGTCGAAGCGCAGGAAGAGGCGGAGGGTGATCTCAAGACTGATGCCCCGTCTTATGAGAGAGAGTTTCATCAACAGGTGAAGGATCTTTCAAATAAAGAAACCGTTGACCAAAAAAGCTCCCAAACATACGAAATCTTGGATCGGGAGCAGGATTCACAGTAACCGCTAAAGCAGGCACATTCATTAGTGCCTGTTTTTTTTTCGTAAAAAAATCTCATATTCAAAATAAATTGATTGACTTTATATAAAAAAGAAAGTAACATACTATTTGTAAGTAAATATAAAAAGATTACCGGGAGGAAATAAAATGTCTCAAGTATTATTTGTTAAATCAAGTGACCGTACAGCTGAAGAAGGCGTATCAGTAAAATTATATGAAGCGTTTTTAGCTGCTTATAAAGAAAACAATCCGAATGATGAAGTGATTGAACTTGATCTTCATAAAGAAAACCTTCCTTACCTTGGAAGAGATATGATTAACGGAACATATAAAGCGGCTCAAGGAATGGAAATGACAGACGAAGAGAAAAAACAAGCATCAACAGCTGACATTTATCTAAACCAGTTTGTCAAAGCTGATAAAGTTGTATTTGCATTCCCGCTTTGGAACTTCACAGTACCTGCTGTGCTTCATACTTATGTTGATTACCTGTCTCGCGCAGGCGTAACATTCACATACACTCCTGAAGGACCTAAAGGTTTGATGGGAGATAAAAAAGCAGTGCTCTTAAACGCACGCGGAGGCGTATATTCAGAAGGCCCGATGGCATCTCTTGAAATGTCATTAAACTTCATGAAAACCGTTCTCGGCTTCTGGGGAGTCCAAGATCTGCACACTGTTGTCATCGAAGGCCATAACGCAGCACCTGACAATGCTCAAGCGATCATTGAAAAAGGATTACAAGAAGCGAAAGATCTTGCTGCTAAATTTTAATGCGGTAAAGCCCTTACACCCTCATACGGGTGTAAGGGCTTTTTTTCGCATATATTATAGAAGAAACTGGTGACAAATCTCGGTCTGATCTTATACCGATATACTGATTTTTTGTTGGAAAATCAGTTTTTATAGCGAAAAAAGTGTTATTTACTCAGAAAAAAGTTTTTCTGTGCAAAGATCAGCCCCCTTGCTAAAATGCGCCTGATAGTGTAGGATATAAAAGAAGCTACATTGTTCGTATTGTTAATTAAGTTTTAACCTTTAAGCTGTAATAGGGAGTTTTATATCGAAGCCGGAATGTCATGCCTCCATTGCGAGAGGACGACAGGAACGTTTCTGCAAACACCCACTTTGAGGAGTGGTGGTTTAAAACTTTCTTACTTACGTACGGCAATACGTAGCGAAAGCCATTTCCTTTTGGAAATGGCTTTTTTATTTTTATCAACATTTTGATTATAGCAATCTCAGCAACTGACCTCTCTATTTATGATAAGATGAGAGAAAACGAAGAAAAGCGAGGTTTTACAAGATATGCTGGATAAAGCCGAATCTCTTCTGGCACACTATTTCGGCTACGAAAGTTTGCGGGCGGGCCAAAAACAGGCGATACAAGCAGTGACAGAGGATAAACAAAATACGGTCTGCATCATGCCGACAGGCGGCGGAAAATCAATTTGCTATCAGATTCCCGCATTGCTGTTTGAAGGCACCACTATCGTTATTTCTCCTCTTATATCCTTAATGAAAGACCAAGTTGATGCGCTTGAAGAAGCGGGGATCGCAGCAGCTTATATTAACAGCACGCAAACGGGCCGCGACATTCACGATCGTTTAAACAGGCTGAAAGAAGGGGCTTATCGGCTTTTTTATATAACGCCGGAGCGCTTAACCTCTCCTGAATTCATTCATATTTTGCAGAATATCACAGTTCCGCTAGTCGCGATTGACGAAGCCCACTGTATTTCGCAATGGGGCCATGATTTCAGGCCGAGCTATCGAAATATAGAAATTCTTTTTAGAGAATTAAAAGAGCCGCCTGTTATCATAGCATTAACGGCTACAGCTACACCGGAAGTTCATGACGACATTTGCAAACAGCTTCATATTGATAAGGCGCATACCGTATATACCGGTTTTTCCAGGGAGAATTTAACCTTTAAAGTAGTAAAGGGTGAAAATAAAGACCGTTTTATCGAGCAATATCTGGAGAGAAATAAACGCGAAGCCGGTATTATTTATACAGCCACAAGAAAAGAAGCTGACCGTATATATGAAAAATTAAAACGAAACGGAATCAATGCCGGCCGTTATCACGGAGGATTGGCGGATGATGTCAGAAAAGAGCAGCAGGAGCAATTTCTTAACGACCAGCTCCAAGTGATGGTCGCTACATCGGCATTCGGAATGGGAATTGACAAGTCCAACATCAGATTCGTCCTGCACGGCCAAATTCCAAAAGACATGGAAAGCTACTATCAAGAAGCGGGAAGAGCGGGCCGCGACGGACTTGACAGTGAGTGCGTTCTCCTGTTCTCGCCGCAGGATATTATGGTGCAGCGGTTTTTAATCGACCAATCAACCGCCGGTGAAGAGAAACAAAAACAAGATCTCAAAAAACTGAGACAGATGGTGGATTACTGCCATACGGAAGATTGCCTGCAGCGTTTTATCCTGAAGTATTTCGGCGAGAAGGAGGCAGAAGCTTGCGGGGCCTGCGGCAATTGTACCGATACAAGGGCCGCGCATGACGTCACAAAAGAAGCGCAAATGGTGCTGTCGTGCATCATCAGAATGAATGAACGCTTCGGAAAAACGATGGTTGCCCAAGTGCTTGCAGGTTCAAAAAATAAAAAAGTGCTGGAGACCGGCTTTAGCAGCCTGTCAACTTACGGCATTATGAAGCATCAATCCGTATCGGAAATCAGTGATTTTATTGAATTCCTCATTTCTGATGAGTATATCAGAATGGCTGACGGCACCTTTCCTACGCTTCTCGTAACCGAAAAAGGCAGACACGTCCTGCTTGGAAAAGAAGCGGTTTCCAGAAAAGAAGCCCTGCAGGCGGCCGCCATTACAGAAAATGATGAATTATTTGAGCGTCTGCGCCGTCTCCGTAAAGATATTGCGGCAGATCAAGGTGTGCCTCCATTTGTTGTTTTCTCCGACCAGACGTTAAAAGAAATGTCGGCAAAACAGCCGGAAACGGAAAATGATCTTCTTTCTGTAAAAGGAGTAGGAGAACAAAAAAGATTAAAATACGGAGCGCTTTTTTTAGAAGAAATCCGAAATTATGCAAGAGAAACAGAATAAAAAAAGATTTTTTTAGAGATTTGCACATTGGGTTTTCTTCTCGGGACAAAAACATAACAGGCTTGAAAAACCTTGTTATATCAAGGGTTAAGCAAGTCTTACCAAGCGAGAGAAATGTTTCATGTAAAGGAACTGTAATCTAAATCAAATCGTTTTGTTATTGAACTGACATTTTCATATGTTACGATATCACCTGTTAGCCGCCAATAAAAAGCTAACAAGGGAGGATTTACTTATGAAGAAGACGATTATGTCCTTTGTCGCAGTTGCCGCACTTTCAACAACTGCATTCGGAGCTCACGCTTCTGCAAAAGAAATCACGGTGCAAAAGGGTGATACGCTCTGGGGAATCTCACAAAAAAACGGAGTGAACCTAAAGGACCTAAAAGAATGGAATCAGTTATCTTCTGATTTAATCATGGCAGGAGAAAAACTGACTATTTCTTCAGTAGAAACAACCACATCTGGGCAGTACACAGTGAAAGAGGGGGACAGCCTCTGGAAAATTGCTCAGAAATTCGGAACGTCAGTAAACAATCTGAAAAGCTTGAATAACTTGCAATCAGATATCATTTACTCAGGTACAACACTAAAAGTAAAAGGTCAGGCGCAAGCTGCACAACCGGCTCAAGCCAGCCAGCCGAAAGCTGAACAAAAGCAAGCTGTGCAGACAGAACAGCCAAAACAAGAAGCTGTTCAAACGCAGCAGCCTAAACAGGCACCTGTCCAAAAACAACAACCTAAACAAGAAGCGAAGGCTGTCCAAACAGAACAACAGCCTGTTCAATCAAATACAGATAACCAAGAGTCTAAAAAGCAGCTGACAATGACTGCAACTGCTTATTCCGCTAACGACGGCGGCATTTCCGGTGTAACGGCAACCGGTGTAGACTTAAACAAAAACCCTGACGCAAAAGTCATTGCGGTTGATCCTAAAGTGATTCCGCTTGGCTCCAAGGTTTATGTTGAAGGTTACGGAGTAGCAACGGCAGCAGATACCGGCGGCGCAATTAAAGGAAACAAAATTGATGTATTTGTTGCAAAGAAAAGTGACGCTAATAACTGGGGCGTCAGAACAGTAAATGTTAAAGTATTAGACTAGTTTATATAGAGAGTAAGGGACACTTAGCAAAATGCTTCGTGTCCTTTTTTTCTTCCCTTTTTTATCTGTGAGTAATCGTTATATGCTAAAAAAGAAATATGTGCTCTTCGGATTTGTTTGCGAAGCAACTTTTTAACGGAGGGAAATAGGGAATGGGAATCGAAATGGCCGCCGGAGGGCGGGTGGTTTTAGAGCTTTTGTTCGCCTGGAGCAGTTTTATGGAATCGGGAGTCTTTAAAACCGGCATGTATGGAGGAGCCGCCATTTTGCTGGTGATCGGATTGTCTATGCCGGCTGTCAGGATGTTTCAGGTGCTTGAAAGGGGAAGAAGAAGCGGTGAGCAGGCATCCGGCATCATACAATCGATCAGGCAAACAGGCGTATCTATTAATGGTGATCCTGAGTTTTCGATTATTTTAACTGTTACGAAAAGGGATGGCTCACAATATAAAAGAGAATTTACACAAGCTGTACGCAAAGATGAGCTCAGCTGTTTTCATGAAGGGGCAAAGATTTTAGTGTTAATAGCTCCTGACGGAAACATCAGTCTAAAAATGGAGAACTAACTTTAAAAAGACGGGAGTTCTTCCCGCCTTTTGTATCAATGCTCTTCAATCCAAATCCGTGCGCCGTCCGAAGCCGCGTCTATCCGGCATGTTCCGCCGACCGGAAATGTCATAATCGGTGAGGTATGGCCAAAATCAGCGTTCGCGATGACGGGCATGGATGACAGTTCTTCTTTTGTCTGAATAACGGCCCGTAATGCCTTTTCAGACACATGTGAAGCTTTTTGGAAACGCCCGATGACGATTCCCTTTACAGCCGAAAAAGCGGGAAGATGTATCATCGATTGGAGATCACGGTCAAACATATTCACATCAGACATGTAATCATCTTCGATAAACAGAACCACTTGTTTCATCTCAGGAAAGTATTCAGTGCCCTGAAGCAAATTCAGCGTACAAAGATTGCCGCCGAACAGAGTTCCTTCCGCATAACCCGGCTGTATGACGAGAGGGCCCGGATTGGGATGAAAGCGCCGATCATCTTGATCAAGATACCATTTATCGTCACTCCATGTGTTTGAAGCAAGCACTTCATACGGTTTGTCTGCTGCGCAGCAGGCCAAAAAATAATCAATCGTATAGTCCAAACCTTTCTTCATGGCAAACGTTGAAAAATGAGGGCCGGAATAAGTGACAAGCCCGGTTTTTTGAAAAATTGCGTGGCTGAGAGCGGTAATATCGGAATAACCGCACAAAATTTTCGGATGCTGTTTTATTTTTTCATAATCGAGATAGCGGAGAAGCTGATTGGATTGGAAACCGCCGAGTGTCGTCAAAATAGCTTTAACGTCAGGATCGAAAAAAGCATCGTGAAGATCCTGAACGCGTGATTCAATTGAAGATGAATTACATTCATTTGTTTCCTTTGCGTGTTCTGAAAATGATACGCGGAAACCCAGCTGTTCAATTTTCGTTTTTGCGGCATTTATTTGTTCTTCTGACATAACGGACATGCTTTGAGCGGGAGACACGATCCGAATCTGATCTCCCTTTTGCAGCTTTTTTGCGTACAAGAAAGAACCCTCCTTACATGGTTCTATCTATTACACCATATTTCGGAAGATTCCTCTATCGTTTTTTTAAAGGTCGACCCATTTAATGCCGCCTGATTGCGTATCGCTGTCAATCCAGACATCAAACTGATGTTTTTCATAAAAATGAACGAGCCTGTCGACATGATCCCAATCCCGCTTGGCAATATCGCCCGTTACTTTCGGGATATTCTGTTCTCTTGCAATATGTTTTAAAAATTTCATACAAATCGAGCCATAGCCGTAATTCGGCGGGCCTTTAATATCCCCAATATGAATGGCATTTTCATAATAGGAGGCGACAAGCGAAAAGCAGCCTCTTCCTCTGTAGGCTGATTCACAATCTGTCAGCATAATTTTACATGTTTGGCCATCATCAATCGAGGAAACAATGATCCAATCGTCATTTTTCGATTGATCAATACCAAGCACTCGCGCATCTTTGGATACATCCTTCAGATTTTCCCGCATTCTGAAGATTTGGAATTCAAGCTTATGAAGCTCTTTTTCTAACTCTTTTCGGTCTTTTTCTTCTGCAGTAAACAAAATCATACTCCTTTCATAGAACAAAACAGCTATGTTAAACACAAGTATCCATTGTAGTGGAAGGTGAATTGGTTTGTAAATAGCTTTTTCAAAAACTTTTTTTGAAAAGTTTCCCTTCCGTTTGTCAAATGACGTTTTTAAGAAGGATCAAAGGGAAAGGAACAGTGAACGACGTAAAGAGGAGGAATAACAATGGCAATTGATTCACTCATCAGCAAGTTGAAGTATGTAAGGTTAGAATCGCCGGATAAAATACTCTCCTTATACGTGAATACAGATATGAGAAACCCCGATCAGCAGGGGGGAGAGTGGAAGATCGCTTTAAAAAGCGGTTTCCGGAGATTAAAAGAGTATTTATCAGCCAGTGATCCGGAGGAAGAAAAATGTCTCAGCCGCATGATGGAAAGCGTCTATCAATATATCGAGGGACTCGGTAAAGAGATTCCGCGCAGCCTTGTATTTTTTGCATCGGGGCAAAGCGGCATATGGGAAACGATTGAATTACAGGTTCCGGTTGAAACGAGATTTTATTGGGAAGAAATGGCCGTGCTTGATCAATTAGAAGAGCTGCGTGAACAATATCCGAGCACTGCTTTTATTCTCACACAGCAAAATGAAGTGAAGATCATAGAAACCGTACTCGGAAAGATAGAAGGGGTGGAGCATTATGAATATGACGTCATTCATAAAACGTGGAAGCCGTCAGCCATAAGCGGCAGTACCGGTTCAATGGAAGAGGATGCCGCAAAAGCCCATATTGAAGAAAACCAAAACAGACTGTATAAACGATTGGCTTCAAATCTCGATCAAAAGGCGGCGGCAAACAAATGGGAACGCCTCGTTATCGCCGGCGATAAGGAAACGGCTGATATTCTGGATCAGAATATGAACAAGCCTATTGATATGAAAATTCAAAAAAACCTCCTAAATGAGAATGAACATAAGGTGATCGAGGATTTATTAAAGGAAGCATAACGTGACGAAAGACCGGGTTTGTAAGAACCCGGTCTTTTAGGGCTTAAGTTTGTCTAATTTCTGACGAAGCAGGCGAAACCGTTGACATCAAGCCCGATTTCCCATACCATTTGGATAGTCAGTAAAATGGGAGAGGTCATAAGATGAACCATACAGAAAATAAATCTAAAAATTATACTGGAATCGTGCTGACATTGACCGTTTTGATCAACGGATTAATTGCAGTGCTGTTTTTTATGCCGAAGGGGAATCATTACAGCATTGCGAATATTCATATTTTACCGATGTTAAATGCGATTTTTAACAGCTTTACTTTTATCTTTTTGCTGGCAGCGCTCTTTATGATTAAGCAAAAGAACATTAAAGCGCATAAACGCTTTATTTTGGCGGCGTTTACGACGACTTTGCTATTTTTGATCTGCTATGTGGTGTATCATTCGATTGCGGAAAATACATTATTCGGCGGCCACGGCATTATTCGCGGGATTTATTTCTTTATTCTGATCACGCATATTTGTCTTTCTGCCATCATTGTGCCGCTTGCGCTGTTTACCCTGATCAGGGGATTCAGCATGCAGGTGGAGCGCCACAAAAAAATCGCCAGATGGACGATGCCGCTTTGGCTGTATGTCAGTCTGACAGGTGTCATTGTGTATTTAATGATATCGCCTTATTATTAAAAAGCCGTACCGTTACGGCTTTTTTTCTATTGAAAAAGGCTCCCTCTCGTTCAGGGTGCCTTTTACTCTTCCAGCGTTTCAAATGCTGCAACATTTAAAGATTGTTCAACTGTTTTTGTTTTTGCTTTTACTTTTTCTGCGTACGTGTAATCACCGTAGCAGTAGGGATAACGGAAATTGTTTTTGTTCCCTCCGCAAGTATAAAGTTCAGGATTTTTTTTGACCTGCTGCTCGGAGTATTGTTTTGCCAGTTCCTCAGTATGCGATCCTCCATGTTCAGCCACAAAATCAATATAGCCGGCTCCCATGTTATAGCTTTGAATAATCGTATCCAAATCTACGCCTTTTTTCTTGCCTGTTTTGTACATGAGAGTAAATTGTTTGATTCCTTGTTTGATACTGGTTTGAGGGTTTTTAATCTCATTGCGCTTTAAACCCAAAGATTCTGAAGACTGCATGGGATCATTTCCTCTTCCTTTTGACTCTTGATATATCATGCCGAGAACGAGCGATGTATATTTGGTGAGCCCCTTTTCATCCAGCTCATCTTCCACAAGCGGTTTGTAGTCTGTTAATCGTTCAAGCACGATCGGTTTGACGTCAAACGGCAGGCTTTTGAGCAATTCATTATTTGAAAATAGCAGGATGAGAAAAAAGGAAACCATGACAAAAACACATATCACCATAAGACCCGCGGCAGCGAAACAGCCTTTTTTCTTTTTCTTCACTGTGTTTCACCCTCAATTTCAGGAGCGTTATGACTTTTTCATTATGACACAGAACAATACGTGAAACCAAGCGGAAACCTGTATTTGAAACATAAATTTAAAATAACAGGCCTATAGGTCTGCATGCAGTCTGTCTGTGTCATTTGACATTTGGTATAATTGGGCTAATGAGAAGAGAAAGGTGAGGTATATGACTGAATTTCACGAATCCGATCAAATAAATGACCCGGCTGAAGATCTGGATGAGGAGACATTATTTTTGGTAGCCCAGACCTTTAAGGCTCTGTCTGATCCGACGAGAATCAGAATCCTTCATTTGCTGTCACAAGGAGAACACGCTGTCAACGGCATCGCAGAAAAGCTGAATTTACTGCAATCTACGGTCTCTCACCAGCTGCGTTTTTTGAAAAATCTGCGCCTTGTCAAATCGCGGAGAGAAGGCACATCGATTTATTATTCCCCAGAAGATGAACACGTCTTAGACGTGCTTCAGCAAATGATTCATCACACCCGGCATGATTAAAAAAAGACATCCTTGCTTTTGGGCAGGGATGTCAGCCGTATTGACTTTTATTCGATTCATCTCTGCTTGTTTTTAATACATAAAAGGAGAATCCGCTATAATAAACAGCAATGAAACAAAAGATGCTGATTGTAAGCGGATCGGCTCCGACCGTCTGGCTGTATGCTTCCGGACGGGTGAAATCCGATGTGACACGATAGATTTCAACAACCCGATATACAAATCTCGATAGAAATAAAGTTAATAGAATAAGTTCAATCCATAGATGAGTGCGAAAATACATTTTTCCGCGCCGCTCTTCAAAAGAAATATTTCGTTTGGCGAAAAGAACCAAAAGCCATCCGCAGAACGTGCCGAATAGGAGATGGCCGTACAGAAACGGATGCTTCATGCTGAAAAAAGCCAGGGCAGCAGCAAGCAAAGAAAAAAGAATCATTCTCGTATAAAGCCAGCGGGGTTTCAATGGCTGAAATCCGACGGACCGTTTCACCTTTTTATACAGAAAAAAGGCAATCATTAAGACAGGGCAGATGCTTTGAAGTGTGATATGCATGGTGTGAATCCCCCTCCGTTGAGTAGTGTATGCTTATCCGTCTGTTTTTAGTAGTCTGATTTATTTGCAGGCTGTACTGCTGCAGCCAGCAAACACCCGTCTTATCACCATATGCTTTTTCATTTTTTTTGCATAATAGATGCGCCCGTGTAGCTAAAGAAACGTAAAATTTGAAATATTCAGAAGGTGCTTATATGAAACTAGAACGTTTGTTAGCCATCGTTGTGCTATTAATCAGCAAAAAACAAGTTCAGGCCGCAGAATTAGCCGAGATGTTCGAAGTTTCCGTGAGAACGATTTACCGCGATATAGACGCCATAAGCAGAGTGGGGATTCCCATCATCACGTCACAGGGCTTTGGAGGCGGCATTCAAATGGCGGAAATGTACCGATTGGAACGAGAATGGCTGAAGGAAGAGGAGCTTGCCGTAATTACTTCTGCTCTCAAAAGCGTTTCTTCCGTATATGAGCCGGACGCTTCCAGCGCGGCTATCCAAAAAATCCAGCAGCTTGTGCCTGTACAAAACGAAGCGGAATTTAAACGTAAAACGGAAAAATGGTTTTTTGATATGACGCCATGGGGGCATACGAATGATCAAAAAAAGCTGCATAAGCTTATCAGCAGTGCGATTGACCAAACGTTAACCGTTACATTTATTTATACGAATGCAAAAGGTGAAACATTGGAAAGACAGGCTGAGCCATATACATTGGTCTGTAAAACCGGACGATGGTATTTGTACGCGTATTGCTTAGCAAAACAGGATTTTCGCTTTTTTAAGCTGAGCCGGATGAAAACATTGGCCGTACAGACGATAACGTTTGAACGAAAAGACATTCAGCTGGATACTCTGCCATGGGATGCTGAGTGGTATCGTAAGGATAAGGCAGCCCGTCTGGAGCTTCTTGTTCATCCAGGGGCACGGCAGCGGCTCGGCGAATGGTTCGGATATGATGTTTTTCATTTTGACAAAGAGGGAAACTGCCGTGCCGTTATTTCACTTCCTGAAAATCAGTGGCTGATCGGTTTTTTACTCCAATTTGGAAAAGAGATTGAAATTCTTTCTCCCCTCCATATTCGCGAACAGGTAAAAGAAACAATTCAAGAGATGAAAAAAAGATATGAAACCTGACACTATGCTGTCAGGTTTCTTTTTGTATCATAAAGCTATATTGTTGAAGGAGGATATGAAATGAGCTTTTCACACTTTGTACACCTTGAGAAAAAACGGTTTATCGGGATTTCAGAAAGAACAAGCAATAAGCTGGAAATGACGGCGGAAAGAAAAATCCCTGCGTTATGGGATGAATTTTGGAAACGGGATGCACCCATCATGCTGGCCGGCGGTCAATCCGATGTGATCGCATTATACAGTGATTACGAACAAGAGACTCACGGACAGTATACGTTCTCAATCGGAACTTTTACAGACGGAATCAGCACATTTCCGAAATATAAAGAGAGAATTTTGCCTGCATCATCTTATGCCGTATTTACTTCAAGATCCGGTCCGATTGAGGAAATCGTTATTGAAACGTGGCAGGAGGTTTGGTCGTGGGAAAAACGGCATTTGCGCACATACTCTGGCGATTTTGAGCAATACGGCTTAGAAGCCGCACAGCCGCTTCAGGCGCAAATTCAAATATTTATCGCGGTTCAATCATAAAATTAAGCAGTATTTTTTCTTGAAAAAATATGATACATAATTGGAGTGTTATTGGATGCAAACGAAAAAAGTTTCTTTATGTATTTAATACAATGTCAGACTGGGAATATGGATATTTAATTGCTGAACTAAACTCAGGAAGGTATTCCAAAAGAAATTTAACACCGTTAAAAGTAGTTACAGCAGGAGCTGATAAAGAAATGATTACTACGATGGGGGGACTGAGCATAAAACCAGAAATCCCCATCAATGAATGTACTCTTGAGAGTAAAGATCTTTTAGTTTTACCTGGAGGGAATAATTGGAGAGAAGAGATTCATCAACCTATCATGAAAAAAATTGGCGAAGCTTTAAAGCTTGGCGCTATTGTTGCTGCAATTTGTGGTGCAACTGAAGCCCTCGCGAATTGTGGATACCTAGATTCTAGAAAGCATACAAGCAATAACTTAGAGTATATTAAAATGGTCTGCCCTCATTAAAAGGGAGAAAAATTTTATGAGATGGAACCTGCGGTATCTGGTGAGAATTTGGTTACTGCATCAGGAGTAGCTCCTCTGGAATTTGCGATGGAAGTACTGAAAAAATTAGATGTATTTTCACCAGATACATTACATTCATGGTATAACCTACATAAGACTCAAAAACCTAAATACTTCTTCCGATTAATGAATTCAATAAATAGATGAGCTGAAAAATCAAGTTTAATCCGCATTTTCCTAACGATACCTCTTTACATCATGTTAATGGTCTTCGAGGGATTAACACAGAGCTAGCGTGACAGGTTTAACCATGTTATATGAAGAGATGGCGGTTCCTGTAAAGATGTTAACAATAAATATATTATGTAAACTAAAATATTACCAACTAATGTGAATATTTTATTTATGATTAAAAAAAGGATTTAGGATCACCGCAATTTCAAAACACTATGACCGAATCAAACTGATGAAACGGGAGGAGGGGGCAAATGGATCAATTACAAACCATTATTTGCGAACGGCGCACATATTCACACCTTTATCATTCTCATGCTCATACATATTGTCAATTTCTTTTTCCGCTTGAAGGTGATCTTGACCTTGAGACAGAAGAGCGGGAGGTTAAGTTAAAACCTGATCAGCTGCTGTATATACCGCCTGAATGCGAACACCGGTTTCGTTCGATCGGAAGAAATGAATGCCTCGTTCTAGATATTCCGGCACATCTCATCAAAACAGAGGGACGAACACTTGAAACAGGTATTACCGCCGATCTTGATCCTTTTTGGACATCCATTCGGTATTTGCTGACAGAAGAAGCGAAGCAGCAATCGGCTCATTCGCTGAATCTGCTTGTTCAATATATCGCTGAAAAAATGCGGAGCCAAACGTATGATTCGATCGCTTATATTCACCGCAATCTATCAAAACCTCTGTCGGTTAAGGAGCTTGCCGCTATTGAGCATTACCATCCTGCCTATTATGCGGGCTGGTTCAAAAGACAGACGGGAAAAACCCCGCAAACGTATATTACCGGGCTGAGACTGAAGAAGGCGGAACAATTCCTTACTGATACAAAAGACCCGCTGACAGACATAAGTCAGGAAGTCGGTTTTCAAAACCTGTCTTCCTTTACAAGATGGTTTGTAAAAAACAAGGGAATGACACCGCGCGCGTATAGAAATACCTTTTATACGGATAAATAAACCTGAAGTTCGGTTAAACGAAGAGTGTCTTTTTTCTGTATCATGATAGAAAAAAAGGAGTTTTTCGATATGGCAGTCATTGAAGATTTTATCAAACTTGATCTCAGAATAGGAACCGTCGTAAAAGCGGAGACGTTTCCGGAAGCGAAAGTGCCGGCTATTAAGATGACAATAGATTTTGGCGAAGGAATCGGTATGAAGCAATCCAGCGCCCAAATTACGAAACGGTATGAGCCGAGTAATTTGACCGGCAAACAAGTCACCGCCATCGTTAATTTCCCGCCGCGGCGCATAGCCGGATTTAAGTCAGAAGTCCTTGTCCTCGGCGGCATCCCGGAAAGAGGAGACGTCGTGCTGCTGGCGCCCGAACAAACTGTGCCGAACGGAACAAAAATCGGCTAATAAAAAAAGACGTTTGCCGAAGCAAACGTCTTTTGCGTATTGAGGCGATACACCACACGCCACATTCGTGTGCGCCGCAGAGGGCATGTGCATCGGCTTACACAATTCAGCTCATCGCTATATCAATATAGCATGACGGGGGGGAGTATTGCAAGAGAAAAATCATCATATTTTGACGTAAACTGTTGAAATTAGAATGGGGTTATCGCATGACTATCTAATTGTAAAGGAATAAATAGTTAAAATCTATTAGCGAATATTTAGAAAAAGTATTTGATTTATATGTAACACCGAATATTTTGGAGAAATCCGGTGACGCCAAAAAATATGAAAGATGCTGCCAGAATAATCAGACTGAAACCAAAGATCACAGCCGCATTGGTTTTGCATTTTTTTGAAAACTCTTGGTTTCCGCCATCTTAACATGTTTTGAAAAGAGAGGAGAGCACCATTTTATTGATTGTCTCCCTTTCCTCCATAGCTGGGCGGATAAGCGCCGAATTGACGTGAGTAAAGCATTGTCAATAATTGATCATGTCTCTGAACAGTCGTTAAGATCTCATTCGTTGCCGCCAATTGCTGTTCCATGATCCGGTACAGCTGTTCTATTTTATTTCTATTCATGAAGTCCGGCTGACTTGAATAGTTGTAGAAAACCTGCGGATGCCAATACATCATCTTCTTTTTCCTCCCAATGTAAAGTTATTCGGAAACATGCTGAAGCAGAGAACGATCGATGTCTGCAATGGACTTGACCCCGGCATTGGTCATGCTTATATCAATATCCTTTATAAAATTGCTTATGACCTGTTTTACGCCCGCAGCGCCCGCAACAGCTAATCCATATATATAGGTGCGGCCTAAAAAAACCGCCGATGCCCCAAGGGCGAGTGCTTTAATGATATCGCTGCCGCCCCGGATTCCGCTGTCCAAAAGGATGGGCATACGCCCCTGAACTGCTTCAGATATCTTTGGCAAAGCCTTGAGCGAAGCAATTTCCCCGTTCAGCTGCCTTCCGCCATGATTGGAAACGATAATGCCATTAGCGCCATATTGTAAGGCCAATTCAGCATCCCTAGGATCGAGAATTCCTTTTAGCAGGATTGGGAGGTTTGTATGTTTTCGTAAGTAAGCAAGGTCATTCCAGGTTAAAGTCGGTTCATTAAAAATATCTAAGAAAAAAGCAATAGCAGCTTGCATGTCTATTTCGGGAGATTGCCGCAGCTTAGAACGAAAGACAGGATCTGACATAAAATTGGCTGTTCCTAAACCTGCTTTAGACGGAGAGTAGCCGTTGCGTATATCTCTCTCCCTCCACCCTTGTTCCGGGAGATCAAGGGTGACAACGATGGCTGAATACCCCGCTTTTTCTGCCCGCTGCACGAAACTGACCATAATATCCCGGTCCTTTGGCCAATACAGCTGAAACCAGCGCGGGGTATCCCCTAAAACAGCCGCAACGTCTTCGATTGAATAAGATGAGTGTGTGCTTAATATAAATGGAATTCCTGATTCAGCAGCAGCTTTCGCCGACCCTAAATCAGCATCGGGATGAGCAATCTCCTGTACACCGATCGGAGCCAGAAGAAAGGGGGCAGGGAACGTTTGATCAAATAGGGATACGGTTAAATCCCGTGTCGATACATCTCTGAGTTTGCGGGGGCGGATGTTCCATTCAAAAAATGCTTCCCTGTTTGAGCGCATTGTATCTTCTGTGCCTGCGCCGCCTGAGATATAACCAAATGGGCCATCAGGCAAAATCTGACGCGCCCTGTACTCCCATTCATCATGTGAGACGGGGAGCCGCTGAGCTGGAGAAGAAACTTGCCTGTCCCGCGAATTGAATCGGGCATACATTCGCTCATTATTCATTCATCAAACCCCCCCACACATTTTTTGCTATGATATGAAACTCGCCTAGTCTTTGTTCATGCTGTTTAAAAAAACAAATTCTTTATGCAGATGGAGAGGGTGGAAAAGTCGGAAGATATGCATTCTTATGCTGTATATAAAAATCTGCTGCAGCCAAGAAATGAATAACATAAGAGCTGTTTACAATGATTGATTACTCACAGTTTCCACGTAAAAACATACTTTGTTTCGATATGGAATCTTTTTATGCTTCGGTTTCAGCTGTAACCATGAAGCTGAAATCCAATGAATTGCTATCATGACGTAATCGGAAACACGGGCAGACAGGGAAAGTTTCAGGATTAATTCCTTTTTTTGAAGGGTTGAATAGGATGAAACAAAAGCTTTTTACATCATTGCAGGGGGAGAGAAACTTGAGTGCTGAAAATGATAATAGTATGGAAATTGGAATTTATTCATTAGCAGATTTATACCCAGATCCTCTAACAGGGAAAACAATCAGCGTAAAGCAAAGGATAGAAGAAATTATCAAGGCTGCAAAAATGGCTGACGAAGCAGGTCTGGATGTGTTTGGTGTAGGCGAGCATCATCGTTTAGATTACGCAGTGTCCTCACCGCCGGTCATCTTATCAGCCATTTCACAAATCACCCAAAACATTAAGCTGACAAGTGCTACGACTGTATTATCCACCGTAGACCCTGTTCGTTTATTCGAGGATTTTGCAACACTTGATCTTATATCAAATGGGCGGGCTGAAATCATTGCGGGACGCGGGGCTTTTTTAGATTCATTTCCGCTTTTCGGATATGATGTAAATGATTATGAAGAATTGTTTGAAGAACATATCAAGCTTTTTCTAAAGCTGAATACGAAGGAATTGGTTAGCTGGAATGGGCGCTATCGTCCATCATTGAAGGATGCAGAAATTTCTCCCCGTCCTGTTCAGCAAAAAATTCCGGTATGGTTAGGTGTTTCAGGGACTCTGGAAAGTGCAGAACGAGCCGGAAACTTAGGGACTGGCTTAGCATTAGCCATTCTTGGCGGTGATCCAAGCTTATATAAGCCGCTTGTTGACCGATACCGAGAATCAGCTTCTCAAAACGGCCATTCACAGGAAAATTTGAAGGTTGCAGTTACCGGACACGCATTTATTTCAAAAACTAATCAGCAGGCA
The DNA here is from genome assembly GCF_018613535.1 of Bacillus sp. ISL-51. Lineage (GTDB taxonomy): Bacteria > Bacillota > Bacilli > Bacillales > Bacillaceae > Bacillus. The sequence goes on along the minus strand of NZ_JAGGQB010000012.1, from coordinate 40,971 downwards.
ATAGAAGAATTTTATCCGTATCATTCAAATTATTGGTATCACCTCAATTGTTATCATGGGATTACTGTGCCTTTAACAAGAGCGGATTTTGAACGGGCATCTAGTAATGAAACTGCCCTTTTTGTCGGAAGCTCGCAACAGATCATCGAAAAAATCATGCACCAATACGAGCTGTTTGGTCACCAGCGGTTCATTGCGCAAATAGACATAGGCGGTATGCCATTTAAAAAAGTTGCAGAAAACATAGAACGATTGGCTACAGAAGTAGCTCCGGTTATACGAAAAGAAACCAAGAAATGTAATGGCTAAATCACTGCCTGGATTTCAAATCAGGAAAAAGCGGGGCGAAGCGTCACTTTAGGAATCGGATCAAAAAAATGGATATTTATAGATATCGCTTGTTGCTGTTTGATAAGTTCTGCACTAGCGAATATTGAAGAGGATGTTAATCAGCAGCTCAGTCTGTTTGAAAAAGGATCAGGAAGTATGGATAAAATAAGAAACAAATACGGCTCAAAGGCTATTTTACGAGCTATATCGTATACACCTGAGGGAATGCATTGTATTAGAACAGGTTTAACAGGCGGACATAAAACATAAAAAACACCCCCGCAAAAGAAGGGGGCTACATAAGTGGTACATGAGAGATTAAAGTGAAAATGAAAGTATTCTTTTAGGTAAAAGAAAGATAGCAGTTGAACTTAGCAAAACAGCGATCAACATGAAAAAACGCCATAAAAGTTTCTTATGGCGTCTATCCGAACAAGGAAGTACTGCTGATATGGCGGTGAGGGGAGGTCATACTAGCCTAAGAATGCTGCACCAACGATGATTAATAGGATGAACAGCACCACAATTAATACAAAGGAGTTATTATAACCGCCTCCCATACCTGAGTATCCCATACCTGAGTATCCCATATTGTCTCACCTCCCTTGCGAGGATTAATACAAGATATGCTGAAATGATATTTTTCGACAGGGATGCTTGTCTAGTTGATTTTAAAATGATTTTTTTGTCTATGTAAATTGAAGCCCCGTAAATTGCGGCCAGAACAGAAAAGGAAGGTGTTTACGATGCAAACATTTAACTGGTCAGAACATTACGATTGGTTCAATAAAGACCATAAGAGAGATAAACAAGTAATGGCTCTGATTCGAAACGAGCTGACATACGGGGAAGTAAAGCGGTTATATTCAAAAGGGTTTTATCTGAAATCAAAAGAGCGGGATCTTCCGATAAGTGAAAAAGAAATCCGGCATTTATTGTCGAAGGATGACAAATATGAGTAGAACAAAAAGCATTCTATATGCTGACGGCCGGTGTTATAACAGACGTCTTTGTAACTTTGACGGAGAACCGATTCGTTTTGTCAGCGGGGATTCCGCAATGCTTTCCGCTCCTTAAGATATGAGGGGTTTAAGCGGTGTCAGGCACGAAATGTTTTGCTTCTTCTTACAATAGAACGGATAAAAGGTTTCATACATAACAAAGCCGCCGGGAATTTAATCCGGGCGGTTTTTATCACCGAGCTTCTCCACTTGTACCTTCCCTGAGAAAAAGACAGCGCCTCCGCCCATATCAGATAATCGGTCGGGGGTCAGCGAATTGACCAGCTGTTTTTTATCATTCATGTCAGCCCAAAGCCCTTGGCTGACAATTACGCCGGGGAGGACTTGTTCTCCGACAGAAGCTGTCAATTCACATTCGCCTCGATTATTCCAAATCCGGACGGTTTCCCCGTCTTCGATACCCCGTGAAGCGGCATCCTCACTATGGATAAAAATCTTCGGCGCTTTTTCAAGTTTTACGTGTTTTTCGTTATTCGAGAATGTCGAATTTAAGAAATTATGATTCGGCCCAGGCACAAACAAAAACGGAAAATCTTCATCTTTGCCATCTTTGTGCAGCGGAATATGCGTCGGCAGGGCCGGAAAGCCATCTTGCTTCATTTTTTCAGAATATAATTCAATTTTTCCGCTCGGTGTCGGGAGCTTACCCGGGAAGAGCGGTTTTTTTCGACTGGCTCTCATAAAGGATTGATTAGAGAGCGAATCGTAAGTAATATCCTCGATATACGGATTATCAGGAAAGTCTAATGCCTGTCTGATTAACTCCTCATCAGAATCCTGCAGTTCTTGTTCGGTAAAGCCCATTGCCTCAGCCAATAAACGAAACACTTCCGTATTTGATTTGCTGTCTCCGTATCGTTCTATAACCGGCTTTTGAAGCTGAATAAAATGATGCCAGTAAGAAGTATAGAAATCTGTATTCTCAAAAGCGGATGCAGCGGGAAGAACAATATCCGCATATTTAGCCGTCTCTGTTAAAAACAGATCATGAACGACTACAAATAAATCCTCACGCAGCAGGCCTTTTCTGACCTTATTCGCTTCCGGCGCGACCACTGCGGGATTTGTTCCGTAAATAAACAGAGAGCGTACGGAAGGATCTGTATCTAAAAGAACTCTCCCAAGCCTGTTCATATTAAACGATCGCGGTGTGCGGCCCTGAAGCAAGCCTGGACGCTGCAGCGCCTTTCTGTTATAGCCTAATACCGCACTGTTATGCTTGATCGCGCCCCCTCCGGCGTGCAGCCATTGCCCGGTAACAGCCGGCAGACAGGAAACGGTGCGGACGATCATTCCGCCATTATCATGATGCTGGATGCCGTTTCCGATTCTGATCAGGGAAGGGGAGGTTTCTCCGTACATTCTCGCAAGCCGGCGGATATCGTCCGCCTTGACGCCTGTAATCAAAGCGACTGTGTCCGGATCATACTGTTTGACGTGTTCTTTCAATTCTTCACTGCCTGCGGTGTATTCAGAAAGAAATGCTTCGTCATGCATGTTTTCTTTAAATAAAACATGCATCATACCGAGAGCGAGCGCGGCATCTGTGCCGGGACGAATAGGAATAAACCAATCGGCAAGGCGTCCCGTTTGGTTCTTATGAACGTCAATGACAACAATTTTCGCCCCATTTTTACGGGCTTTTTGAGCAATTGTCACCTGATGCATATTCGTACTGACGGCATTGATTCCCCAAAATATAAACAGCTTAGCATGAATGGTTTCCTCGGGGTCTGTTCCTGTGCCGGCTCCCATCGTGTAGTTATAGCCTTCAGATCCGGCTTTGCTGCAAATGGTTCGTTCCAGATTGCTTGCGCCGAGACGATGGAAAAAGCGGCGGTCCATTCCTTCTGCCGCAAGTTTTCCCATATTGCCGTAAAAGCTGTATGGAAGAATGCTTTCTGCTCCTTCTTTTGTAATCAGCTCTTTCCAGTTTGTGCTGATGGTGCTGATGGCCTCGTCCCAAGAAATAGGCTCAAACACAGCTTCCCCTTTCGCACCGGCACGCTTTAACGGAGTGGATAAGCGCTTGTCATCATAAATGCGTTCGGCCATGTTTCTGACTTTATTGCAAATACTTCCTGAAGTGACCGGGTGATCGGGATCGCCCTGTATTTTGACGATCTTGCCGTCTTTTTTTGTAACAAGCAAGCCGCATTGGTCCGGACAGTCTAACGAGCATACCGATTTAAAGACCCCGTTTGGTTGTTCGGCAAAAGAATTCATAGCCCATTTCTCCTCTTTATGTATATTGTAAGCATTATAACATTTCGAAATTGAACGTCAATTCAGAAAAAAAGTATTGACATCACGGAAAGACTTTTCTATGATGAGTTTATTCTTTTAAACAGACTGACAATTTCATCATTTTATTTTCTATCAAGAGAGGTGGAGGGACTGGCCCTATGAAACCTCGGCAACATTATTGTGCCAATTCCAGCAAGCGTATGCTTGAAAGATAGGAAAGAATGGGTCTATACATGTTTGTGCGCATAAAGCGGATAAAGACAGTATACGAATCTCTTTCCTTCTTCGGGAAAGAGATTTTTTTATGAAAAAATTTATGTGAAAAGGATGTTTTGCACCATGACGGTTTTAATTACCGCACCATATCACAAACAAGGGCTGATTGAGCTGGAAGAGGTGTTCGGCACTGTCGTCTACCGCTCTTGGAAAAAGCACGGCCGGGCCTATCGGGAAGACGAATTAATCCGGCTGATGGCAGAGACGAATGCGACAGGGCTTATTACCGAACTTGACGACGTAACGGATCGTGTCATTACCGCATCACCAGAGCTTGCCTTCATCGGTGTATGCAGAGGGATGCCGTCTAATGTTGATACAGCTGCAGCAACGAAAAAGGGAATCCCCGTTTTTTTCACGCCGGCCCGCAACGCTCAGGCAGTGGCTGAAATGTTTATCGGAAATGTTATCTCTTTTTTGCGCCACACATACCCGTCAAATCAATGGCTGAAGGATGAAATGTGGAACGGGGATTATTTACAGGCTTACGTCAAATTCAGGGGGAACGAACTGACCGGAAAAACGGTGGGCCTGCTCGGATTCGGAGCTGTCGGCCAGAAAATCGCCGGGCTTTTGAAAGCCTTTGACTGTAAGGTTTTGTATTATGACCCTTTTGTAGATCATGAAAATCGTCAGTATGAGAAAACATCGATCGAACGGGTATTTTCAGAGAGTGATATTGTATCTGTTCACCTGCCGCGCACAGAAGAAACCATCGGCCTCATAGACGCCGCATATTTTCATTTGATGAAAAAGGACGCCATTTTTGTCAATACATCAAGAGCGGCAGTGACAGACAGGGAAGATCTTTTGCAGGTGCTTAAAGAACGCCGAATCAGAGGAGCAATTCTTGACGTGTTCTATCATGAACCGCCTGAATCTTCTGATTATGAACTGATCTCCTTGCCGAATGTTTTTGCAACACCCCATTTAGCCGGCGCGACCTTTGAAGTGGAGGATCATCACGTGCGTATACTGAACGACGCGCTTATCAAATGGAAAAAAGAACAAACCTATTCAATACCCGCGCTTTATAACAAAAACGAACTTCAAACCGGAGGATAAGAAAAGGGGGCGGCAATTTTGGCAAAACAAAAAGGCTATCTTGTGTTTGACATCGGAACGGGGAATGCCCGGGTTGCGGTAGTGACTGCCGGCGGTGAGGTAACGGCGATTGAAAGGGAAGATATTGAATATGTTACGGATACGCTTTATCCTGACAGCTGCTATTTTTCGCCGGAGGTATTATGGCGGCAAATCAGCGGGATGGCAAAGCGTGCAATCGCCAAAAGCCCCGATATCACATTGATCGGCATTACTTCCACCAGCCAAAGGCAGGGGATCGTTCTTATCAACAGAGACGGAAGAGCATTTCTCGGCTTGCCGAATATCGATAACCGCGGCCGCGAATGGGAAGACAAGATTGATGTAAAGGAAGAAGTGTACCGGCGCACCGGACGCCTTCCGAGTGCATTGTTTTCCGCGCTGAAGCTTTTCGGATTAAAAGAAAGGCGGCCATCTTTGTGGAAAGAAGTTCATCAAATGACGAGCATTAGTGACTGGGTGACGTTTGAGCTAAGCGGAATCTTAAGCTATGAACCGTCACAGGCGGCAGAAACGCTGCTGTTTGACGTGAAAAAAAATGCCTGGTCAGAGGAACTGTGCAGCATCTTCGGCTTTTCTTCCTCTATTCTTCCCTCGCTGGTCAGGTCGGGCACAGTCGTCGGGATGTTAACGTTTAAGAAAGCGGATGTTCTCGGCCTTTCAGAAAGGGTTCCGGTTATAGCCGGCGGCGGAGACACACAGCTTGCGATTAAAAGCGCGCATGCACAACCCGGTGATATCGTCATTGTGTCGGGCACGACGACTCCCATTACCAAGGTAACCGGGGAAGCTCATGCAGACAGCGAAATGAAAACATGGCTGAATTGCCATACAGAAGAAGGGCAGTGGCTCATTGAAACAAATCCAGGCATTACCGGGCTTAATTATCAGAAATTAAAAGCTATCTTTTATCCGAATGAGTCTTATAGCGTCATGGAACGGGAAATCGCAAGCCTTTCGAATGATAACGCCTGTGTTTCAGCGCTGGGTTCATATTTATCAACGGAAAAAAATGCGCTGACAAAAGGCGGCTTCGTATTTGACGCTCCGCTTTCCCAAGAGCTGACCAGAGCGCATTTTGTCAGAGCAGCGCTTCAGGAAATCGCTTTTTCAATCAAATGGAACTTTGATATGTTAACAGAAGTCAGCCCTTTCTCACTTGATTATGTAAGGGCGTGCGGCGGCGGTTTTCAAAGTGAAGCCCTGACACAGTTTCTCGCAAATCTCTTACAGAAGAAGATCTATAAGAGAAAAGGCTTCAGCCAGGCTTCGGCAATGGGGGCAGCAATGATTTGCAACGAAGCTCTTGGGGTGAAAGCGGAGCGGCCGAATGATACGAAGGTCATTGAACCGGAAACGGATCAGACAGACCTATTCTTATATGAAGAATGGAAACACACACAAAGCTTATTTTCACATTTTCAGCCGTCTTCAAAAACAGAGGTAATGGCTTAATTTACAATTAATAGTACTTATTAGTTAATTCTTTACACCAAGTAAGCGCATATAGGAGGAAACAGATATGCTCAATAAAATAGGAATCCCGAAACAGCTCGTCTGGGGGTTTTTGGGAGTCGTGCTGTTTATGATGGGAGACGGCCTTGAACAGGGCTGGCTCAGTCCGTTTTTAGTTGAAAACGGATTGACGGTCCAGCAGTCCGCATCCATATTTACCGTTTACGGCATTTCTCTCGCCATTGCCTCATGGTTTTCAGGCGTCTGCCTGGAGGCGTTTGGCGCGAAACGAACGATGTTTATGGGATTATTATTTTACATTATCGGAACGGCCGCTTTTATCGCGTACGGATTTGAACATCTCAATTTATCGGTGATGTATGTGACATACTTTATTAAAGGATTGGGATATCCGCTGTTTGCCTACTCATTTTTGACCTGGGTCATTTACCGTTCTCCGAAAAACAGACTCAGCACGGCAGTCGGCTGGTTTTGGATTGCCTACTGCTGCGGCATGTTTGTATTCGGCGCCTGGTACTCAAGCTGGGCGATCAAATCATTCGGTTATTTGAATACTCTTTGGAGTTCGATTTTTTGGGTATGCCTCGGCGCGTTTTTTGCATTAATCGTGAATAAAGATCGTTTTGAAAAGAAAAAAGCAAGCAAGCAGGAAACGGTTCATGAATTGTTAAAAGGAGTGACCATCCTTGTGTCAAATCCGCGCGTACTTTCAGGCGGCATCGTTAGAATCATTAACAGCATCGGAACATACGGTTTTCCGGTTTTTCTCCCTATGCATATGGCACAGCACGGCATCTCTACAAATGTATGGCTGCAAATCTGGGGAACGATTTTTCTCGGCAACATCGTATTCAACTTAATTTTCGGCGTGATCGGTGATACGTTCGGCTGGAAAAACACCGTTATGTGGTTTGGCGGAGTCGGGTGCGGCATCTTTACTGTGTTATTATATTACGCTCCCGTTTTCTCACACGGAAGCTTGCTTCTGGTCAGCATCATCGGCTTCATTTGGGGAGGTCTTCTTGCCGGGTTCGTTCCGATTGGAGCCATTGTGCCGACGGTGGCAGGCCAAGATAAGGGTGCGGCCATGTCTGTATTAAATCTGGCAGCCGGCCTGTCAGCGTTTGTAGGGCCGGCGCTGGCTTGGGCATTTATCGGCCTTGTCGGCGCACAAGGCGTCGTATGGATTTTCGCGGCGTTATATTTTGCAAGTGCACTTTTGACAAAATGGATCCATGTCCCTGAAGAAAAAGCGGCAAAACATAAAGAAGCTTTGCCTGAATATGCATCTTAGCTGCAGCGCCTCGGATAATCGGGGCGTTTTTTTATTAGACCCCGCGCGATAAGGGAAGGAAGTGAGTGTACTTGCGACTCTTTTCCATACAAGGTGTAATCTTAAGAAAATGATATGCTTCCGTTCAAGAGGTGAGATTTAAGACAACAGGATATATATGCTTTTGCCTTCATTTTGGGATAAAATCTAAAAGAGCACTTTCCGGAACTTTTCTTTTCCCAGATTTATTCATCTGGTTCAGCATCTTTGAGCACGTAAAATACGAGGGCTTTTGCGACATGAAATTCAATAGCCTGATGGCTAAGAGCCCGCAAGATCAGCTGCGGGAATTCTTTACATCGTTGAGACAAATGAAGCTCATCAAGAGGCATGTCCGCCTTATTGTAATTTACCGTTATTTTCGCTATATTTGATTGATTTTCTCAAAATAAAATAGTTAGGAGATTCCCAGATGAAAATTTTGCTAGTGGAAGATGATAAAACGATCGCGTCTGGTCTTGAATATTCGCTTCAGCAAGATCACTTTTCTGCTGTTCTTTGCCATGATGTTGCATCTGCAAAAAAGGTATTAGCTGAAGAAATTGATCAATTTGCTTTATGTCTGTTTGATTTATCACTTCCGGATGGAAGCGGCTATGAATTGTGCAAGATTGTAAAAGAGCAGAGAGATATTCCGGTCATTTTTTTAACGGTGATTGACGATGAAGTCAATGTCGTAATGGGGCTGGACATGGGGGCTGATGATTATATTACAAAGCCTTTTCGTATTCGTGAGCTTATCTCTCGAATTAAATCAGTCTTGAGGAGATACCATAAGCAGACTCAGACAAAAGCGATTATTGACATAGAAAATGTCCGTATTAACACGCTTGAAGGAAAGGTTTATAAAAATGGCGCTGAAACTTCATTGACGGCTTTAGAGTATCGCTTATTACTTATCTTTAGCAGCCATATTGGACAGGTACTCTCAAGAAATCAACTTTTGGAGCAGATTTGGGATGTGGCAGGTGACTTCGTGAATGATAATACTTTAACTGTTTATATAAAAAGGCTAAGAGAAAAGCTTGAGGATCATCCTCAACAACCGAAGTTGATCAAAACAGTGCGCGGTTTAGGGTATAAGGTTGGTGATTAGCATGCTGCGTAATAGAGAAATTCAAATTCTATTACTATTCATGAGCTTAATCAGTTTAGCGGCAATCATTGTTGCGGCATTTATTTCGCCTATTGCCGCAATGACTGTGTTCATCGCTTCTGCTTTGCTTATTGGAAGCAGTTTATTATTTACACGGTGGAGATATCGCGAGATCGAAAAGCTGTCTATCTATTTGCGCCAAATTAGCAGCGGAAATTATTCTCTCGATGTTCGTGATAATCAAGAAGGCGAGCTTAGCATATTAAAGAATGATATTTATAAAGTGACGCTCATGCTGTCAGAGCAGCGATCACTTTTGCAAAAAGACAAGATTCAGCTGACAGATGCCATTTCTGATATATCCCATCAGCTTAAAACGCCGCTTACATCCATGATGGTCATGGCAGATTTATTAAGTGACCCTGAGCTGTCTGTTGTAAAAAGAACAGAATTCACTCGCAATATCCGTGTTCAGCTTGAACGAATCGATTGGCTTGTTTCTTCATTATTAAAACTCTCGAAAATTGATGCGAAGACTGTTCAATTCAAAAAAGAGCAAATAAAAGCAGAAAAACTTATAGAAAAGGCGTTAGAGCCCGTTTTGATCCCTATGGATATTAAAGAACAAACTGTTTCAATCAAGGGTGAAGACACCGTCACTTTTCTCGGCGATTTCAATTGGACAGCTGAGGCGGCCATCAATATTTTGAAAAACTGTGTGGAGCACACTAATGAAGGCGGAATGATCGCCATTTCCTATTTTGAAAACGCGTTATTTACGGAAATTGTGATTGCTGATAACGGCAGAGGAATTCTAAAGGAAGATTTACCGTATATTTTTAAACGCTTTTATAAAGGGAAGAATGCCGGGCATGGCAGCATCGGCATCGGTCTTTCTATGGCTTATAGTATTATTACAAGCCAAAACGGAGTTATTGATGTGACGAGTAACAGTGAAAAGGGCACGCAATTTCGGATTAAATTTTATAAGCAAGTGATTTAACCGTAAAGTGACTAAATTGTCACTATTGCAGTCACTTGAAAGTCATTTTAGACAGATAAAATATATCCATCAAGCATAATTATGGAGGTTTACAATGGACATTTTAAACATAGAACATCTGTCTAAAATATATGGAAAAGGTGAATCATCGGTAAAGGCGCTTGATGATGTGTCTTTTTCGGTTAAAAAAGGTGAATTTGTCGCCATTATCGGTCCATCCGGGTCAGGGAAGTCAACGCTTTTGCATTTGCTGGGCGGTGTAGATCGGCCGACAAGCGGAAAAGTCTGGGTTGAGAACACGGACATTTATAACTTGAATGAAACACAGCTGGCAATCTTCAGACGCAGACAAATCGGCTTGATTTACCAGTTTTACAATCTGATTCCCGTCCTGACGGTTGAAGAGAATATTACACTGCCGCTTTTGCTTGATAAACATAAGGTGAACAAGAAGCAGTTTGATGATATCGTGAAAAGGCTGAACCTGCAAAACCGTTTAAACCATCTGCCTAATCAACTTTCCGGCGGACAGCAGCAAAGGGTATCGATTGGAAGAGCGCTGATTGGCAATCCTGCTATTATGCTGGCAGACGAGCCGACCGGTAACTTAGATAGTAAGAATAGCAGAGAAATCATTGACTTATTAATCATGTTTAATAAAACCTATCATCAGACGCTGATCGTGATTACTCATGATGAACGAATTGCTTTGCAAGCTGACAGGGTCATTTCCATTGAAGATGGAAGGGTTGCCAAAGATGAGGTGATCCGCCGATGAACATCGTAAATAAACTGACAGTCAGACATTTGAAAGAAAACAAGAGACGAACGCTCGTGACAATCATCGGTGTCATTATTTCGGTTGCCATGGTAACTGCCGTTGCGACACTCGGTTTCTCTTTTTTGGATGTAATGAAAAGGCAAACCATCGCAGATGCAGGGGAATGGCATGTTCTTTACAACAATGTAAATAAGGAACAGCTTCAAAAAATAAAAAACGATAATGAAACAGAAGCGGCGGTAATTTTCAAAGATGTAGGCTATGCCTCTTTAAAAGGGGGACAAAATACAAACAAGCCATATTTATTTATCAATGCGTACAATTCACAAGGCTTCAAAAAATTTCCGATTGAATTGAGTAAGGGGCGCCTTCCGAAAACGGAAAATGAAGTCGTTATTTCAGAAGCCATCGCTTCGAATGCAAAGGTAGAATATAAGATCGGTGAGCATGTAACTCTTGATGTAGGCGAACGATTCATTAAAGGCAGCGGCACACCATTGGATCAATCTGAACCATTACGAATCGAAAATGGTAAAGCGGATGAAACATTAAAAGATAAAGACAAAAGGCATTATACTGTTGTAGGCTTTATAAAACGTCCCTCATGGGAACCGACCTGGGCACCAGGGTATACAATGATTAGCTATGTGGATGAAAACATGATAGGAGCAAACGATCAGGTCAATGTCGCAGTTGTCTTAAAAAAAGTTAATAATTCCTTGTTTACTCACGCCGAAAACATAGCTAAGAAAAATAAAATCGAATCTGTTCAATATAATAATGACTTACTTCACTATTACGGCACAAGCAATAAACCCGGCGTGCGCAGCACAATTTTTCCACTAACAGTCATCATTATGGCCGTCATTATGATTGGCTCAGTTTCGTTAATCTATAATGCTTTTGCGATTTCCGTCTCGGAACGTTACCGCCACTTAGGGATGCTTGCGAGTGTTGGGGCTACGAAAAGTCAGAAGAGAAATTCAGTGTTTTTTGAGGGGCTGATCATTGGCTTAATTAGTATACCCGCTGGAATTTTATGCGGCCTTGCCGGGATCGGTATTACCTTTCAGTTCATTAACTCCATGATTCAAGATGCTTTAGGAATTACTGAGAAGTTAACGATGATCGTCACGCCATTATCGCTCTTGATTACCTGCGCTGTTTCCATGTTGACGATTTTTGTTTCAACATATTTTCCTGCCAAAAGAGCCTCTAAGATTACAGCCATGGATGCCATTCGGCAAACCGCCGATGTGAAGCTTACGGGTAAAACAGTGAAAACGTCGAAATTCATTCGGAAGCTTTTTGGAATTGAAGCGGAGATAGGATTGAAAAACTTAAAAAGAAATAAACGGAGGTACCATGCAACTGTATTTTCACTTGTGATTAGCATCGTTCTGTTTTTAGTCGTCTCATTTTTCACCTCCAATTTGAAAGAATCCGTAAAACTTTTACAAGATGGGGTGAATTATGATATTCAAGTATCGAATAACTATAAAAAAATAGATGGTCAATCGATTCAAACGATTGCAAGCCTAAATGATGTGACGGAATACAGCACAATTAACGAGTTAGATGTAAACGCTTGGATAGAAGAGGCATCAATCGCTAATGAATTGAAAGAGATGGTAAAAAAGGATAAGAGCAGGCTTAAGAACGGAAAATATCCTTACAATATTCGGGTAAATGCATTAGATGATTCGAATCTGAAGGCTTATGCAAAAGCAGTGGGTGCCGATTACAAACAGCTGACGGATCCGAAACATTTAGCTGTAATCGTGATTGATACAATTCATTATAAAGATATGGATACAGAAAAATATGTCGAAACGAAGGCCATTCATACGAAAGCCGGCCAAAGTATCGATTTAACCTATACAGATACAGATGGGGACGCAGAAAAAGAAATAAATTTAAAAAAAGTGAAAATAGCAGCGCTGACAGATCAATATCCAATGGGGATTATGACCGAATGGGCAGGCGGGTTAAATATTATTTCGTCAAAACAAGTCATGGATCAATTGATTTACGATAAGGTGAAGGGTGAGATTCAGAGATACCTATTTCTGAAAAGCTCTGATCCGATGAAAACACAACAAGAAATTGAAGAAATGAAAGATGATAATTTGTATGTTCAAAATATATATCAATATCGAAAACAGAACGAACAGATGATCATGTTAATGTCAGTATTTTCTTATGGGTTTATCGCATTAATCTCAGTGATTTCGATTGCGAATATCTTTAATACAATCTCAACGAGCATATCCCTTCGAAAACGGGAATTTGCGATGCTGAAATCTGTTGGAATGACGCCAAAAGGCTTTAATAAAATGATGAACTATGAAAGTATTTTTTATGGAATGAAGTCGCTGATTTTCGGGCTTCCGATCAGCTTTGCCGTGATGTATTTGATCTATAGGTCAATGATGAACAAATTTAGCTATGGATTCACATTTCCTTGGATGAGTATTATTTATGTCATTGCTGTCGTATTTGTCATCGTGATTTCAGCAATGCTGAATTCCAGCGCGAAAATAAAAAAGGAAAACATTATTGATGCACTAAAGCAGGAGAGTATATAGGGTAGCACGAAAAAATCAGCTTTGAGCATTCATCAAGATACATAAGCTGTTGACATCACAAAATGGACTCGTCAGGCACATACAGGCTGAAGTACGCACACTACACTAGTGAACTCTAAAGTTGGAATGTATTTAATCAGATTACCCATGTGGATCATCCTCATTTTTTGGCTTTTGTAATGGGTTCCAATAATTATGTTGGAACAGTACCACCTCATGAGACGGATGGTTCGTAAAGGAGATATTCTCTATATTCATTCTCTAGATCGTTTTGGCCTTAAAACGGATATGCCTTTGTTGGATACAACGCAATATAAGCTGAATTAGTTCTCCAGATTCTTTTTAACAATTAAAGGTATTATTAATAGGGCGCTCCCCATCACCATCAAGTTAAAAATTAATTGGTCCCCAAAACGCCGAATTCACATAAATAACTGCAGAGTAAACATTTCGTTTTGAGGGTATTTCAAAATATTAGCTTGATGGGCATGTAGCAGAGCCCTATTGAATACGTTCCGCAAAGCGCTGTATTTGTTCTTGTAACGATTTTTTATTTTCTCTGAATTGCTTAAAGCGATGCCCGTTTGCACCGGACGGATGCGGAAAGCCGCGCAGGAGCATCGCGTTTTTCAGCCTGCTGTGTTCTTTTAGTGTATGGCACACAGATTCGGCGGCTTTGCCGAGAGGGACGAGCAGGATATGTCTTTTAAGTGTTTCAATTTCAGCAGGGAAGCACTCAAACGCATAATGGCTGAGAAGAACTGATTGGCGGATTGATGGCCGGTGTCCCGTATAGTTTTTTTGCTGATAAAAAACGGGATGCTTGATGACAGATGTCGTATGAAGCAATTCCCGTTTATGGCTGAAAAGCTGTGATGAACCTTGAAGGTGAAGCGCGGCTGGAAGGCCGCATTCATCAAGCATTCCGGTAATATGCTGCCTCATTGATCCGGAGAGCCCTGCTGCTTTTTTTGTCTCAAATGCTATTTGCTCCAGAGAAGCGCCGCTTTTTAAAAGATTCGCTGCCGTGCTGTATGCTCTTTTCATCTGCGAAAAGCCGGGGGTAATCCCGGCAATGACAATCAATGCTTGGGGATTGATATATTCATTATGAGGAGAATAAAACATATCCAATTCTCCTTCCTGAAAAAGGCGGTATGGAGGGGTCAGCAAGTCTGACTTTGTAAATAGTCCTGTTTTAATCTGATTCAAATAATGCACAAGCCGCTTGCGGTCGCAAATCATATTATCCCTCCCGAAACATATCAATCCCTTCTATTTTTAATCAATAAGGCCAATTGCATTCAGGATCATCATCCGCTTTTTCCGGCATTCCAGAGTATTTTTAGAACGTGAGGCGTTCCTTTTACCTCAGCTGCTGTCTGTTGAATGGCCGTTTTTTTGATGAAAATATCCTCCCGCAGTTCTTTTTGTTTTTGCGACAACAAGCCGGCCTCTGTTTTGATCTCTTCAATGGCAGTCTGCATGGTGCCTGCTGTTTTGTTCATCTTTTTTAAAGCCGGGTCCATTTTCTTCTTGAAGCGCATAGCCGATACTCCTAAATAAATAAGTGCGGCTGCTGTTACAGCTGTACTCGCATATAAAATGATCATTATCTGGTCACTCCTTTTTTCTCTTTTTACCCTAAAATAAGGATTTGAATCGTTTTATTTGCGAATTGGTTTTTTTCTGCTTATAATTTGAAATCGTACATAAGGAAAATCAGAAAGGGTGACAGGCATGGAAAGCTTACAGAACAAAACGGCTCTTATAACGGGTGCGGGCAGAGGAATCGGACGCGCCGCCGCTATTGCTTTGGCAAAAGAAGGAGTCAATATCGGTTTAATCGGCCGGACTGAGGCAAATGTCGAAAAGGTTGCAGAAGAAGTGAAGGCCTTAGGAGTGAAGGCTTCCTTTGCTGCTGCAGATGTGAAACATCAAAAAGAGGCAGAACAAGCTGTCGCAGCTGTGAAAAATGAACTGGGTGCTGTTGATATTCTTATCAATAATGCGGGCATCAGTAAATTCGGCGGATTTTTAGATTTGTCGCCTGAAGAGTGGGAAGAGATCATCCAGGTCAACTTAATGGGTGTATACCATGTGACCCGTGCTATTCTTCCTGAAATGATTGAGAGAAAAACAGGAGATATTATTAATATTTCCTCTACAGCAGGCCAAAAAGGCGCAGCAGCTACAAGTGCTTACAGCGCTTCAAAATTCGCCGTTCTCGGCTTGACTGAATCTCTTATGCAGGAAGTCAGAAAGCACAATATCCGTGTCAGCGCGCTGACACCGAGCACTGTTGCCAGTGACATGTCAATTGAATTAAATCTGACAGACGGCAACCCTGATAAAGTAATGCAGCCGGAGGATCTTGCAGAATACATGGTGGCTCAATTGAAATTACATCCGCGCATCTTTATTAAAACTGCCGGTTTATGGTCAACAAATCCTTAATGAGAAGGGACCTGTCTTAATGACAGGTCTTTTTTATTGGAATCTGTTCATTTTTACTTTTGAAGAAAATGTTAATAGGTCAAAAGATTCTTTTTTCTAACTATCCGGAACGAAAGATTGAATATCGGCACAAACAGGTTATAATTATACTAAATAAACTATGTACCAAATGTTCATTTGTTCAATTTTTCCCTCTATCCATAAAAACATCAAGATACAAATAAAAAACTGATACAACATATAAAAAGGGAAACAGGTATGTATAGAGAATATTTAGTACATGGAATTATCTGTAAGGAGAGAGGTGCACATATTGAAAGAAGAAAAAAGAAATTCGACCGGTTTTTTAGTCAAGCAAAGGGCCTTTTTAAAGCTCTACATGATTACAATGACAGAGCAGGAACGGCTTTACGGACTCAAGCTTCTGGAGGTGCTGCGTTCTGAATTTAAAGCAATCGGGTTTAAGCCGAATCATACCGAAGTTTATCGCTCGCTCCATGAACTTTTGGATGACGGCATATTAAAGCAAATAAAAGTAAAAAAAGAAGGAGCCAAGCTTCAGGAGGTCGTCCTCTATCAATTTAAAGACTATGAAGCAGCAAAACTTTATAAAAAACAGCTGAAGGTCGAACTTGGCCGCTGCAAAAAGCTGATTGAAAAAGCAATATCCGATAATTTTTAATCAGCACAGAACACACCCGGGCCGGGATCCGAGCGGTGTGTTCTGTGACTCATTATACATAATGGCAGCCAGGGGACAATACATATCAATAAAACCTTCAAACTTGACATCAACTCCTGACGTGGTAACATGTAAAACGTGTGAAAAATACGAACAGAAATGCGAACAAAGGAGATGTTACCGATCTTAGACCAAAAGAAAGTTGCTTTTATCGGAGCAGGATCAATGGCTGAAGGAATGATAGCAGGCATGGTCCGTGCCAAAAAAATTTCTAATCAAAACATCTGCGTGACAAACCGCTGTAATACAGAGCGTCTGGCTGAACTTGCACATCAATACGGAATTCAAGGCGTCACTTTTGACAGCATGAAAACCGAAGACATTGATGTATTTATTTTAGCTATGAAGCCGAAAGATGCTGAAAACGCTCTGGCCACGCTGAAAACGCGTATTCAACCCCACCAATTAATCCTGTCGGTTCTGGCCGGCATTACCACCTCATTTATACAACAATCATTGCATGATCAACAGCCTGTCGTCAGGGTGATGCCAAACACCTCCAGCATGATCGGCGAATCGGCAACAGCCGCGGCGCTCGGAGACCATGTGACTGACAGCTCGGCGAAAATCGCTGTATCCCTGCTTGAATGCCTGGGTGAAGTGTATGTGATCAAAGAAGATCAAATGGATATTTTCACCAGTATTGCCGGCAGCGGACCGGCTTACTTTTATTATTTAATGGAATTTATCGAAAAAGCGGGGGAAGAAGCCGGTTTAGACAAACGGCTGTCCCGGCAGATCGGTGCGCAAACATTATTAGGCGCGGCTAAAATGCTGATTGAGACGGGAGAAAAGCCAAATGTGTTAAGAGAAAACATTACCTCTCCAAACGGCACAACGGCGGCGGGCATCAATGCGCTCCGTTCAGAAGGCGGAGGGGAAGCCATCGCCAAAGCAATTAAACACGCAACCGAACGTTCCGCAGAAATCAGCAAAACGATAGAAAAAACAGCAGCAACACTATAAAAAGAGAAAACAGGAGTGATACAGTGACGTCTCGCACCAAGATGAAAAGAGTCGTTGTGAAAATCGGAAGCAGTTCACTGACGAGCCTGCACGGAGAAATCAGCAGAAGGAAATTAGAAGCATTGGTGGATCAAATCGCACAGCTGAAAGACAGCGGATATGAAGTGATTTTAGTGTCCTCGGGTGCGGTTGCAGCAGGCTATCGCAAGCTTGGATTTATACAAAAGCCGGAAAGTCTTCCTGAAAAGCAGGCGTCTGCTTCAATCGGGCAAGGGTTATTAATGGAGGCTTATTCAAAATTGTTTTTAGCGCACGGTTATGTCGCTTCCCAAATTTTAATCACCAGAAGCGACTTTTCCGACGAGTATCGCTACCACAATGTCCGCAATACGATGAATGTCCTTTTGGAACGCGGCATCATTCCGATTATTAACGAAAATGACACCGTCACCGTCAACCGTTTGAAGTTCGGCGATAACGATACGCTGGCCGCAAAAGTGGCCGGTTTAATCGATGCCGACATGCTTGCGATTTTATCAGACATTGACGGACTATATGACGATAATCCGCGCAGCAATCCGAAAGCAAAAAGAGTCAGACATGTAAGTGACATTACGCCTGAGATTGAAGCAAGCGCGGGAGAAGCCGGGAGTGAAATGGGAACGGGCGGCATGCGTTCTAAGCTTGACGCTTTTAAAATCGTCATGGCCTCCGGAATTAAAGGCTTTCTCGGGCAGGCAAATGCTCCTGACATCTTACTTCAAGCGGTAGAAGAAGCCGCCGAAGGAACTTATTTTGAAGCGGAAGGAACACTTCCGTTGAACCATAAAGAACAATGGATCGCGTTTAATTCCGGCCCGGAAGGCGAAATTGTGATGGGAAAAGAAAGCAGCCGCCATGCAGCAAACGGAAATGTTTCCCTATCGCCGAAAGACATTGATGGAATTAAAGGTAAATTCAGCAGCGGAGCGGTTGTCAGGCTGCTGGATCAACAGGGTGAGGAGCTCGGACTCGGCATTGTCAATTATTCTTCAGCTCAGCTGCAAACATTAAAAGAAGCGCCTCACAAACAAGCGGATCAATCGGTTATTGATCCAGAAGCGTTTGTCTGTCACGTTGAACTCTCTATACCGATCTGCTGACCTAATATGAAAAGAAAGACAAAGAAACCCGAAGCTTTCATCTGGAAGCTCGGGTTCTTTATTTATTGATATTGCTCAAGTGTGGAGAAAAATTGAATGACAAAATGATAAAAATCGTTCGCAGACGGAGCCAGGTCTCTGTTTTTAGGTTTAATAATGCCTACGGTCCGTTTCACTTGGGGAAATTCAATCGGGATTTTGACCGTAAATCGGGGTGTGGTTTCTGTAAAAGTGCTTTCGGGTAATAAAGTAACTCCCATTCCTGCGGATACTAATCCTTTAATCGCGTCTAAATCCTCGCCCTCTGTCGACACAAGCGGTGCAAAGCCCGCCTGTTTGCATGCGTCAATCGCCATATTGCGGAGAATAAATCCGTCAGGGAATAAAACGAATTGATCGTTTCGCAGATCAATTAAATGAATATTTTTCTCTTTGGCGAGCGGATGATTGAACGGAACAAGCGCGTAAATTTTTTCTGTGAATAATATATTGCCTGTTATGTCCGGAAAATCTGTCGGAACAGGACCGAGCAGCGCTGCGTCAATATCTCTGTTTCTTACCGCGTCAATTAAAAACTTATAAGACCCTTGGCGCAGCAAAAATTCAACGTTCGGATATTCCTCTTTAAATGCAGAAATCACCGTCGGCAGCAGCTGGCTGGCAAGGCTCGTGGGAAAGCCGATTTTGACGGTCCCGAGGTTTGGATCGAGATATTCATCAATCTGTTCCTTTGCGTAATCGATGGCCTTCATCGCCGTTTTCACGTGCTCTAAAAACTGCTTGCCGATCGGCGTAAGCTTAATATTTCTGCCTTCCCGTTCAAACAAAGTGACCTTCAGTTCTTCTTCAAGATTTGCAATCTGCCTGCTGATGGCGGATTGAGCGACATGCAGATGATCAGCCGCTTCAGACACATGTTCTCTTTCGGCTACCTCCATAAAATACCGAAGCTGGCGCAATTCCATTTATGTCTCACACCTATCTATCTCATTTTGAGATCTATTTGATCTAAATTATATATTGTTTATATTGTTTTGAAAACTTACAATGAATTTAGAGTTGTCAGATTTTATGACCGGTAATTAACGGAAACTGATCGGGGGAGAGGAATTATGACTTACAATCAAATGCCAAAAGCTCAAGGTCTCTACCGTCCGGAATTTGAGCATGATGCATGCGGAATCGGCTTATATGCCCACCTAAAAGGGAAGCCTTCACATGACATTGTCAAAAAAGGACTGAAGATGCTTTGCCAGCTAGACCACAGAGGAGGTCAGGGCAGTGATCCGAATACGGGTGACGGCGCTGGCTTAATGGTTCAAATCCCTGATGCTTTTTTTAAAAAAGAGTGCGGTGAAATGAAACTGCCGGAAAAAGGGCGTTACGGGGTAGGAATGGTCTTTTTCTCGCAAAATGAAGAAGAAAGAAAAAAAATCGAAAAACAGGTTAATACATTAATCGAGCAAGAAGGGCAAACTGTTCTCGGATGGAGAACCGTGCCTGTTAATGTTGGAAAAATCGGAACAGTCGCGCAAAGCACATGCCCGTATGTCCGTCAAGTATTTATCGGTGCCGGCGGCGAATTGAAAGACAGTCTTGCTTTTGAACGAAAGCTGTACGTCATTCGGAAACAGGCGGAAAATTGGGGCGCAGCAGAGCAGCTCGATTTTTACTTTGCAAGCCTGTCAAGCCAGACGATTGTATATAAAGGTTTGTTAACGCCTGAGCAGGTTGACGCGTTTTATTTGGATTTGCAGGATGAAGCATTTGTATCTGCATTTTCGCTTGTACATTCACGATTCAGCACGAATACATTCCCTACATGGGAAAAAGCGCATCCCAACCGTTATCTCATTCATAATGGAGAAATCAACACGCTCCGAGGCAATATCAATTGGATGAGTGCGAGAGAGCAGCAGTTCGTATCAGAAAGCTTCGGAGATGACCTTCAAAAGGTTCTTCCGATTTTGAATGCCGACGGCAGCGACTCATCCATACTCGACAATGCTTTTGAATTTTTCGTCATGGCAGGACGGAAGCCGGCGCACACGGCAATGATGCTGATCCCTGGACCCTGGACGGAAAACACCCATATGTCAAAAGCGAAAAGAGCTTTTTATGAATATCACAGTTCTTTAATGGAGCCGTGGGACGGACCGACCGCCATCTCGTTTACGGACGGAAAACAAATCGGCGCCATCCTTGATCGCAACGGCCTTCGTCCGGCTCGCTACTATGTGACAAAAGACGATCATATCATTTTCTCATCTGAGGTCGGCGTCATTGAAACAGAGCAGGAGAACATTCTGCATAAAAAACGTCTTGAGCCGGGGAAAATGCTGTTAATTGATCTGCAGGAAGGCCGGATTATTTCTGATGAGGAAGTAAAAACAGACATCGCCAATGAATTTCCGTACCAAAAATGGCTTGAGGAAGAATTGGTTCAAGTGAATCCTGATCCGGAAATCCGGGAAGAAGAACAGTTCGCAGATCTTCTCGTCCGTCAAAAAGCATTCGGCTATACGTATGAAGACATCCAGAAATATTTAATTCCCGTTATTAAAGAAGGAAAGGATCCGCTCGGTTCGATGGGAAATGACGCGCCGCTTGCCGTGTTATCAGATCGCGCCCAATCATTGTTTAATTACTTTAAACAGCTTTTTGCTCAGGTCACAAACCCGCCGATTGACGCGATCCGTGAACAGCTTGTGACATCAACGGTGACATGGCTCGGGGCGGAAGGCGATCTTCTTCATCCGAGTGAAAGAAATGCCCGGCGCATCAAGCTGTACACTCCTGTATTATCGAATGAGCAGTTTTACGCGCTCAAAACGATTGTACACCCTGATGTGAAGAGTGAGAACATTCACATGCTGTTTTCTGACGATCTTGAGAAAGGCTTAAAGGATTTGTTTGATCAAGCGGAAAAAGCGATCAATCAAGGCGTGTCCCTTTTAATCTTGTCCGACAAAGCAATGACTGAAAAATTGACGCCGATCCCGCCGTTACTGGCTGTCAGCGCGCTGCATCAGCACTTGATCCGCCAAGGCCTGCGGACAAAAGCAAGCATTATCGTTGAATCAGGCGAGGCGCGTGAAGTTCATCACTTTGCCGCTCTCATCGGTTATGGGGCGGATGCAGTAAATCCATATTTGACATATGCCACATACAAACAGGAAATTGATGCAGGACGGCTTGATATCAATTATGAGGAAGCCGTCAGCAAATACGGCAAAAGCATTACAGAAGGCGTTGTAAAAGTGATGTCAAAAATGGGTATTTCAACAGTTCAAAGCTACAGAGGCGCCCAAATTTTTGAAGCGGTCGGCATCAGCCAAGGCGTCATCGACCAATACTTCACGGGTACTGCATCTCAGCTTGGCGGTATCGGCATCGAAACGATTGCAGAAGAAGCAAAACAGCGCCATCAAGCGGCATACAAGGATGATTACAGTAAAACGCTTGATTCAGGAAGTGAATTCCAATGGAGAAACGGAGGAGAGCATCACGCTTTCAACCCGAAAACCATTCATACCTTACAATGGGCATGCCGAAAAAATGATTACAGCCTGTTTAAACAATATTCTCATGCAGCAGATGAAGAGCGGATCGGATTTTTACGCAATCTGTTTGCCTTTCAGGAAGACCGCAAGCCTTTAAGAGTGGAGGAAGTGGAATCGGCCGCATCAATCGTTAAGCGTTTCAAAACAGGCGCCATGTCATTTGGTTCATTGAGTAAGGAAGCTCACGAAGCATTGGCAATTGCGATGAACCGCCTTGGCGGAAAAAGCAACAGCGGGGAAGGCGGAGAAGATCCGAAACGATTTGTCCCTGATGAAAACGGTGATGACCGGAGAAGTGCGATTAAACAAATCGCGTCCGGCCGTTTCGGTGTAAAAAGCCATTACCTCGTCAATGCGGATGAATTGCAAATTAAAATGGCGCAAGGGGCAAAGCCTGGGGAAGGCGGCCAGCTTCCGGGCAATAAAGTATACCCTTGGGTAGCTGATGTCCGCGGTTCAACACCGGGTGTCGGATTGATTTCACCGCCTCCTCACCATGACATTTATTCAATCGAGGATTTGGCGCAGCTCATCCACGATTTGAAAAATGCGAACCGGGATGCGCGAATCAGTGTCAAGCTGGTATCAAAAGCTGGCGTCGGCACCATTGCCGCCGGAGTCGCCAAAGGTACGGCAGATGTCATTGTCGTCAGCGGTTATGATGGGGGAACGGGCGCTTCGCCGAAAACAAGTATTAAACATACAGGCCTTCCATGGGAGCTCGGCCTTGCAGAAGCTCACCAAACACTGATGTTAAACGGATTGCGGGAACGCGTCGTATTAGAAACGGATGGTAAGCTGATGACAGGGCGCGACGTCGTCATGGCTGCCTTGCTCGGCGCAGAAGAATTCGGGTTTGCGACAGCACCGCTTGTTGTGCTGGGCTGTGTCATGATGCGCGCATGCCATTTGGATACATGTCCGGTAGGTGTCGCTACACAAAATCCGGAGCTTCGCAAAAAATTCATGGGCGATCCTGATCACATCGTGAACTACATGCTGTTTGTTGCTGAAGAAGTGCGTGAATATATGGCGCAGTTAGGCTTTAAAACATTTGATGAGATGATCGGACGGACTGACGTTCTTCAAGTCAGCGAACGGGCAAAAGCACATTGGAAAGCCGGTCAGCTTGATTTATCCACGCTGTTGTATCAGCCTGAGGGCATCCGCACTTTCCGTACGGCGCAAAATCATAAAATTGATCAGTCTCTTGATATGACCGCCATTTTGCCGGCAGTAAAAGACGCGATTGAAGCCGGCAGGGAAGCGGAAGTTGAAATAAAGATTAATAATACAAACCGTGTAGCCGGAACCGTGACAGGAAGTGAAATTTCAAAACGCTACGGAGCGGAAGGGCTTCCTGATGATACGATCAAACTTCATTTCACAGGATCAGCCGGACAAAGCTTCGGGGCATTCGTTCCTAAAGGAATGACGCTTCATTTGAACGGGGATTCAAATGACTACGTAGGAAAAGGACTTTCCGGCGGGAAAATTATCGTGAAAGCACCTAATGCATTCAACTGTGAAACACAGGATAACGTCATTATCGGAAACGTAGCCTTTTACGGAGCGACAAGCGGAGAAGCCTATATTAACGGGCGTGCCGGAGAACGATTTGCGGTCCGCAACAGCGGAGTCAATGTCGTTGTTGAAGGGATCGGAGACCACGGCTGTGAATACATGACAGGCGGCCGGGTTGTCATTCTCGGAGAAGTCGGCAAAAACTTCGGAGCAGGTATGTCAGGCGGAATTGCATACGTATTGGCTGATGACGCCAAAGCATTTAAACGAAAATGCAACCTTGAAATGATTTCATTTGAAAAACTGACGGATGAGACAGAGATTCAAGAGGTTAAAGCGATGGTGGAAAAGCATGCGGCGCTGACAAGCAGCCAAAAAGCAGCAAGCCTGCTGGACAATTGGGAAGAAACCGTCCAAACCTTTATCAAAGTCATTCCGAAAAACTATAAACAAATGCTCCTCAGCATCGAAGAACAAAAAGCGGCGGGCTTATCAGAGGAAGACGCGATTATGTATGCCTTTGAAGCCAACACAAAACAGGCAAAACAAGCGTCGTCCCAAGGTCAAAAACAAGCGGTAGTACAGTAAGGAAGGGGAGAGGAACATGGGGAAACCAACTGGATTTATGGAAGAAAAACGAGAAAAACCGGCTGAGCGGGACCCTCTCACTCGCTTAAAGGATTGGAAAGAATATTCGGCTCCATTTTCAGAAGAAGCGTCAAAACGGCAGGGGGCGCGGTGTATGGATTGCGGCACACCGTTTTGCCAAATCGGCGCTGATATAAACGGCTTCACTTCCGGATGTCCGATTTATAACTTAATACCTGAATGGAATGATCTCGTGTACCGGGGCCGCTGGAAAGAAGCCTTAGAGCGTCTCCTTAAAACGAATAACTTTCCGGAATTCACCGGGCGGGTCTGTCCCGCTCCTTGTGAAGGATCTTGTACGCTGGCCATCTCAGATCCTGCCGTTTCAATCAAAAATATTGAACGGGCGATCATTGATAAAGGCTTTGAAAACGGCTGGATTCAGCCGCGAATCCCCGCAAAGCGCACAGGAAAAAGAATCGCTATCGTCGGCTCAGGCCCTGCAGGTCTTGCAAGCGCCGATCAGCTGAACCAAGCAGGTCATTCTGTAACGGTATATGAGCGCGCTGACAGAGCCGGCGGCCTGTTAATGTACGGAATTCCGAGCATGAAACTTGATAAAGACATCGTCGAACGCCGCATTAAGCTGCTGACACAGGAAGGCATTGATTTTGTGACAAACACAGAAATCGGAGTCGATATTACGGCCGATGAGCTGAAAGAACGGTATGATGCCGTCATTCTTTGCACAGGCGCCCAAAAACAGCGCAATCTGCTGATTGAAGGCCGGGAAGCAAAAGGCGTCCACTATGCCATGGATTACTTAACATTAGCCACCAAAAGCTATTTAGATTCTAATTTCAAAGACAAACAATTTATAGACGCTAAAGGTAAAGATGTCATCGTTATCGGCGGGGGAGACACAGGAGCCGACTGCGTAGCTACCGCGTTGCGTCAAAAAGCGCGCAGTGTGCATCAGTTCGGCAAGCACCCTAAGCTTCCGCAGGCGCGCACGAATGAAAATATGTGGCCAGAACAGCCGCACGTCTTTACTCTTGAATATGCATATGAGGAAGCACAAGCGAAATTTGGTAAAGACCCGAGAGAATACTCAATCCAAACGACAAAAATGGTTGCTGATAAACAAGGCCGCTTAAAAGAACTTCATACGATCCAAATGGAGAAAGTCAGAAATGATTTCGGAAAATATGAGTTCCGCGAAATTCCTGGAACCGAAAAGGTATGGCCTGCACAGCTTGTCTTCATCGCCATCGGTTTTGAAGGCACCGAACAGCCGTTGTTGAAACAGTTTGGCGTTGATTCAGCAAATCATAAAATTAATGCAGCATATGGGGAATATAAAACAAATGTTGACGGCGTTTTTGCCGCAGGGGATGCAAGAAGAGGCCAAAGCTTAATTGTATGGGCAATTAATGAAGGCCGTGAAGCGGCGCGCGAAGTCGACAGTTATTTAATGGGGAGCACTGTTTTACCGTAAATAAAGGGGATTATTTATAAAACCGGCTGATGGCAGCCGGTTTTTCTGTGTGACAATGAAACCTATTTCTTCCTTCATCATATAAAAAGCTCATCAATGAAGGAATGGGTGCGGTCCCGCTCCTCTACATTCTATTCATCAAAGACAAATCCGATGTTTCCGAATTGCTGTCCCTGCTTCATCCTGGTAAATGCTTCAGCCGCCTGTCCGAGCGGATACATACGATCAATAACGGGATGAATCTTATGAAGCTCTATAAATTCAATCATTTCCGCAAACTCCTCACTGCTTCCCATCGACGTGCCGAGGATGTTGATTTGCGGGAAGAACAATGAACGGATCGGAAAGCCAATATGGTCGCCTGAGCTGGCGCCGAAGGTTACGATCCGGCCGTTGGGCTTTATAATGTCGAAATAGTTTTGGAACAAGGCGGGACCTACACTGTCAAGAATGATATCAGCCTTTTCGCCTTTCAGTGCTCCGTTCCAATCTCCATAACTGTCTATTGCGCGGTCCGCCCCGTATGTCAGAGCGGCTTGTTTTTTCTGTTCATTGCGGGATGTGACGCTGACAGCCGCTCCAATCGCTTTTGCCATTAACAAGGCGTACGTTGCGACACCGCTTCCGATACCGGGGAGAAGAAGGTGTTCCCCTTTTTTTAATTGTCCCTTTGTAAATAACGCGCGATAAGCGGTTAATGCCGATAACGGCAGCACGCCGGCTTCTTGCCAGGAAAGGCGGGCGGGCTTTTGAACGGCATTTTTGGCCGGAATGATCACATATGGTGAAAATGTTCCGTCTGCAGGACCTCCTAAAATGTCGGGTACTTCCGGTACTTTCTCAATCGTTTTCCAATTCAGCACTGGATTTATGATGACCTCTTTATGAAGCAGATGTGAAGGAACGCCTTCTCCTGTTTCGGTAATGATCCCCGCTCCGTCTGAACCGAGAATAAATTCTGGATCACCTTTTTTATGTTTTTCCAGTAAAAACAAATCGCGGTGATTTAATCCGGCTGTTTTCAGTTTCACTTTTACTTCTCCGTGCCCGGGCTGTCTGTCAGGCACTTGTCTGAAATCAAATCCATTTTCGTGTATGATAAGGGCATTCATTATTCTTTTCTCCTTTATTATTGATGAGAAAAATTTTACATGCAGTTTCACTTTGAGTAAAATAAACAAAATTGATGGCTGGTTATCAATAAAAATCATAGCAGGAAGGTGTCCTTATATGGAAAGCGGAGACTTAAAGGTGTTTCAGGCTGTCGCTAGGGAAGGAAGCATTTCTAAAGCGGCGAAAAGCCTGCACTATGTCCAAACAAATGTGACAAATCGTATTCAGCAGCTGGAGCGGCAATTAAACACGCAGCTTTTTTACAGGACGAACAGGGGAATAAAGCTTACGGCTTCAAAGGAAATGTTTGCTTATGATCCCCTTAAACTTGAGCTTTTAGAAGAAATTCCGCTTGAGGAGACAGTGAGTATTTACCGTCAGGGCGAATTTGCCGATCTGTGCCGCGGTCCGCACTTGCCGTCTGCCAGTTTCATCAAAGCTTTTTCTCTTACACATGTGTCAGGCGCTTATTGGCGCGGCGACAGCAATCGTAAAGTGCTGCAGCGCATCTACGGTACGGCATTTGCGTCAAAAAAAGAGCTGAAACAGCATTTTCAGCTGGTAAAGGAGGCAGAGAAGAGAAATCATCGAAAATTGGGAGCTGAATTAGACCTTTTTATGTTTTCAGAAGAAGCGCCCGGTATGCCTTTTTATTTGCCGAATGGGCAGTTCATTCGGAATACGCTCGAATCGTTTTTGCGGACTTTACAGAATTCCTATCAATATCAGGAAGTGCGGACACCGATGATGATGAATCAGCGGCTTTGGGAACGATCGGGGCATTGGGATCATTATAAGGATAATATGTATTTTTCCGATGTCGATCATCAGCGCTTTGCGCTAAAACCGATGAATTGCCCCGGCCATATGCTGATGTTTAAGGATAAGCTCCGTTCCTATCGCGATCTTCCGATTCGGATGGCGGAGTTCGGGCAGGTGCACCGTCATGAATTCAGCGGGGCGCTGAACGGCTTACTGCGCGTCCGGTCTTTTTGCCAGGATGACGCGCACATTTTTGTAACGCCAGAGCAAATTGAGGAGGAAATAGCATCAGCGCTTCAAATAATAGATGAGGTCTATAGTACGTTTGGTTTTTCCTATGATATCGAGCTGTCAACAAGACCAGAACATCACATGGGGAGTGAAACGCTGTGGGATCGGGCTGAAGGCGCATTAGAAAATGTCTTGAAAAAACTGGGTTGCGATTATCGTATTAATCAGGGGGATGGAGCGTTTTATGGTCCGAAAATCGACATTCACATAAAAGATGCCCTGAATCGAAGCCATCAGTGCGCTACCGTGCAGCTGGATTTTCAAATGCCGGAAAAATTTGATTTAACATATATCGATGAAGAAAACAAAAAAGTCCGGCCTGTCGTGATTCACCGCGCCGTATTCGGTTCTCTTGACAGATTTCTCGGCATTATCATCGAACATTTCGGGGGAGCATTTCCGTTATGGCTGGCGCCGGTTCAAGTGAAAATTATTCCTGTCTCTCACACTGTCCATCAAGAGTATGCAGAAGAGGTGCAGCGGCAATTGCAAAAAAGGAACATCCGGGCGGAACTGGATGTGCGTGAAGAAAAGCTCGGCTATAAGATCAGAGAAGCACAAATGAAGAAGATTCCGTATATTGCAGTTGTAGGGGGTCGGGAGCGCGATCATCGATCTGTCCATGTAAGGCAATACGCAAAAGAATCGTCATTTGAAGTGAAGCTGGCAGATTTCATTTCGAAAATCAAGAATGAGACTGATCGAAAAACACTGCTTCAGGAAAAATAATATTGACATATCGCAAATTTGCGATATAATGAGCGTATGAAACCGATAGATATTTTTAAAGCATTGTCCAATGAGTCGCGCTTACAGATTTTACAATGGCTGAAAGAACCGGACCGTCATTTTGCCCCTCATGAAGGGATTGATATGAATGATATCGGCGTATGTGTCAGTCAGATTACTGATAAGTTGCAGATGACGCAGTCGACGGCGTCTCAATATCTTTCCATCCTTCAGCGGGCAGGCCTCATTCAGACAAAACGTATCGGCAAGTACACATACTATAAAAGAGATGAAGAAGCCATCAAGGTGATTGCCGATTTTTTTCAGCACGAGATGTAAGGCTGAATCCTTAAAGAAGGGTTCAGTTTCTTTTTCAGACTACATATCGACATATTGCGAATTGTTTCTTTCTAATTTTTTATATCGATATATTCTAATATATCTTTATATAAATCTCATCTAAGGAGAGTGTAAGATGAAAAACACATGGAAAGTTTATATTTTGGCCATTATCAGTTTTTTAGTCGGAACATCAGAATACGTCATATCCGGCGTGCTTGATCGGATTGCTGATTCCTTGGGCATCACGCTGGCAGCGGCGGGGCAGCTCATTACGATTTTCTCACTTGTTTATGCGATCGGAACGCCTGTCATGATGGCTCTTACTGCAAGGCTGGACAGAAAAAAACTCATCATATACGCCCTCGGTTTGTTTGTTTTCGGTAATCTGTGTTCCTTTATCCTTCCGGGATACGGGCTGTTTGTGGCGGCTCGGGTTATCATGGCGATTGGTGCGGGAATGGTTGTGGTAACCGCACTCAATATCGCTGCCAAAATTGCTCCTCCCGGAAAACAGGCAAGTTCCCTTGCTACTGTCATCATGGGATTTACGGCAGCGCTTATCATTGGTGTCCCCATCGGCAGAGTCGTGTCGGAGGCTTTTGGATGGAGATCTGTTTTTGGAGGAATCGCCGTCTTCGGAATCATTGCCATCATCATTATTTTTTTCGCATTGCCGCAGACGAAAGGAGATAAACCGGTGCCGCTCGTTCAGCAATTTTCTCTTTTAAAGAAACGTAAGGTAGCGGTCGGCTTGGCCATTACGTTCTTTTGGTTAGGGGGATATTCCGTTGCGTACACGTATCTCTCACCGTATTTACTGAATGTGTCCCATGTAAGCAGCGGGATGCTGAGTTCGCTGCTGTTCATATTCGGAGTTGCAAGTCTCATCGGTTCTAAATTAGGCGGTTTCAGCGCTGACAGGTGGGGGGCGCGGGTGACTTTAACCGGCGGGATGGCGCTTCATACCCTGATGCTGATCTTATTGTCGCTTATCACACATTCTGTGGCCGGCGTAGCGGTGGTGCTTACATTATGGTCATTTGCCGCCTGGTCATCAGGCCCGGCCCAGCAATATCATTTAGCAACCATGGAGCCTGAATCCTCTGGTGTCTTACTTGGTCTCAACCAGTCTATGATGCAATTGGCTATGGCCGCAGGTGCCGGTATCGGAGGCATTGCTGTAACCCAGCTTTCTCTTGCTTCGGTTACTTGGATTGGAGCAGGCGGGATGATTATTGCGATATGTGCCGTGATCTCTCTTTCTCCATTACGCAATAAAAAACCTTCTTCAGGAATCAGTGCAGAATAAAAGAAGCCTAATTTCTCTTTTTGAGAAATTAGGCTTCTTTTTATTTATTGCATTTCTTTACATTAACGCCGATGGCGGCTCCGTTTCGGCTTGAATCTGCAACTCCCGTGAACGTGCCGTTTTCACGATCGATTAATATACTCTGCACATTGCCGATATCCACCGGACTGGCGCCGAATTTATGTCCCATTTCGTTCAGCTTAGAGCGGACATCTTCCGGCACTCCTTCTTCATAACGGTAAGATGTCATGCTGTTTGTGTAAATTCTAGGCTCCTCGACAGCCGCTTTCAGCTCCATGCCATACTCAACTTTATTCAGGATGGTCTGCAGAACGGAGGAGATAATTGTCGCTCCGCCAGGGGAACCGACGGTTAATACAGGTTCGTCATTTTTAAATAAAATGGTCGGTGTCATGCTGCTCAGCGGCCGTTTATTTGGCTGAACTTCATTTGCGCCGCCAGGCACCGCGTCAAAGTCCGTTAATTCGTTGTTCAGGACGACGCCATAACCGGGAACCATAATACCGGAACCGAATAACTGCTCAATCGTAGTCGTGTAGGATACGACATTGCCGAAGCGGTCAGCTACTGTGAAATGAGTTGTTTGGCCTTCTTGTTTGTCGGTCGGCTGCTCAACAATCTTATAGTTTGCAGAGCCTTCCTGGTACGCCCAAGGATCACCGGCTTTCGGTTTTTTGTTTACTTTATTGGTGTCTATCAGTTGTCTGCGGGCATTGATATAGTCGGAATTAAGCAGCCCTTTCAGAGGAACGTTGACAAATTCGGGATCCCCTGCGTAAGCGGCGCGGTCAGCATAAGCTAAATGCATTGTTTCTGCAAGAAGGTGATATTTTTGCCATGAACGGATATCATATTGAGAAAGCTTAAAATCATCCAAGATATTCAGCATTTGTAAAAGGAAAACACCGCCGGAACTTGGAGGGGGTGCAGTGGCAATATGATAACCTTGATAATCTCCCGAAATCGGCTTGTCAATCGTAACGTTGAAATTTTTAATGTCTTTTTCAGTCATCGAGCCGCCGAATTCCTGTACAGTATCAGCAAGCTTTTTGGTGAAGGCGCTGTCATAGAAGGCTTTAGTGCCTTTATATTTGATGGCTGTGAAGGTTTTTGCTAAGTCTTTTTGAACGAGTGTGTCTCCTTCTTTCAGAGGTTCTCCGTTCGGAAGAAAGACATCTTTTGCGGCAGTGTGTGATAATTTGTCTTGATAATCTGAGATAGCGTCAGCTAAAACCGAATCAATCGGAAAGCCTTTTGAGGCAAGTTTTATGGAAGGAGTGATGAGCTGCTTCATGGAGCGTGTGCCCCATTTGTCGAGCGCTTTTTCAAGGCCTTTTAGTGTTCCCGGAACACCGACAGCGGTGCCTTTTGTAACGCGTTCGGAGAAAGGAATGGCTTTTCCGTTCTCATCCAGAAACATATCTGGAGTTGCGCCTTCCGGTGCACGTTCCCGGCTGTCAATAATGGTGGTATCTTTCGTTTTGGCGTCATAAACCATCATAAATCCGCCGCCGCCGATACCTGACATCATAGGTTCAGTCACGTTTAATGCAAATTGAATTGCGACTGCGGCGTCAACTGCATTGCCGCCTTTTTTCAGTACGTCAGCTCCGATTTCTGAAGCGAGAGGATGGGCGGTGGCTACCATACCGTCCTTGCCGACATCGACTTGTTTGTAGTCGTCGTAGGAAAATGAGTGTTTTTTAGCTTGGGCATGATAAGGGATGCTTCCGGCCGTCAGCAAAGCACTAAGCAGAACGATAAAACAGAGATTTTTTACTTTTTTCATAGTCTGCCTCCTTTATTTTCCTCTTACAATTATAGAATAAGAAAAATGTGCTGTTTTCACAAGTGACAAAGGGAATAGTCCGGCATATTAAAAGCTTTGATTTCTGTGTGAATATAATCAGACGGGAATAGGCTGAAGGGGAAACTGCTTTAAAAGAGGATGCGATACAAGCATATTTGTGAAAAATAAGCTACAATAAAAAGCATGATGAATGAAAGGAATGTGAGCCATGTATTTAACGATCAAGGAAACAGCGGAGTTTACCAGCCTTCCTGAAGAATATGTGCAAAACTTGGTTCTGACGAATAAAATAAGGGCCGTTCATGACGGTCATCAGTATTTAATTAACAAGGAACAATTTTATACCCATCTTGAGCAGTTGGAAAAATATAAGGAAATGATTCAAGAGATTTTAAATGAACCGATTCCTGAGGATATTGATGTAAAAGACGAGGACTAGGACACAATTACATATTGTGTCTTTTTTTTGCATTTTTTCAGCTGTTCATGAAAAAAATGAGTGCTCAGATTTCGTTTTAAAGGTGCTGTTTTTCTTTTTTAATACCTTTGGTATCCAGATCACCAAAAACCACTGAAAACAGTTTAAATGGCTTTATGGAGTGTCTTGCTAAAAATAAGACTCTTTGTCCCTTTATGTAACACTATGTATATTATGTTACATAAGGGGCTTTATCCTTTATCATTCAACAGGTTTCGACTATAATAGTAACATAAGACTCAATATGTTACTTTACCATTTTTAAGGGGTTTTTTGATGCATATCGTACAGCCGATCCGAAGCTTGGAAAAAATTCAGGAAGTCAAACGTTATTTAATGAACAAAAGCGAGAGGGATTATTTTTTATTTATTTTCGGCATGAACAGCGCACTGCGCATTTCTGATATTTTGCCGCTTCGCGTGAAAGATATCAGGAACAAAGATCATGTGTGGGCAACCGAAAGCAAAACGAGAAAGAAAAGAAAAATTTTGATATTAGAATCACTGAAAGCTGATATTTACGCCTATACAAAAGATATGAAGGAGAATGACTATTTATTTAAATCCAAACGGACGAACAAGCCTATTTCCCGCATTCAGGCGTACAGAATTTTAAAGGAGGCGGCAGCTGCCTGCGGACTGGAGGAGATCGGCACGCATACGCTGCGAAAAACGTTCGGCTATCATTTTTATCAGCGGACGAAGGATATCGCCGAGCTTCAGCGGATTTTAAATCATTCTTCTCCTTCGATTACAATGCGCTATATCGGTATTGATGAAGATACGACAAGAGCCGCATATAAAGTATTCGGAGGGCTGTAGACTTGAAAAAAATGAGCATCAGCGGTACTATGAAAGTAAGCTCTAGTAGCACAGCGGATAGTGCAGCAGTTTCCTAAACTGCAGGTCGGGAGTTCGAATCTCTCCTAGAGCGTAAAAAAGACAATGGCTGACTGCTGGCCATTGTCTTTTTTGATTACTTTTTCTTAACCGGAATCCAAATTTCAGTACTGTGCTTTTATTCTGAGAAAATTCTTTCCCACGTGTTTTGCACGGCGCCCGGAACAGGCCCGATTGCTTCAAAAACTGCCATGTCGCCCGCGGGGTTGTTTTCACACAGCAGCCTTCCGGAATCGGTCCGCCATGTTTCTCTGCGGCGACAAGATACGTAAACTCCCGGAGATCTCCGTTTTAATTGGTACAAATACCGAGAAGGGAAGAGGAGTCAGCTGCCGCTGCAAGACGGTCCGTGTATTCAGTTCTTCCCAAAACCGGAATTCTTCTTTTGTTGAATTGACCGCAGAAACATGAAACGGTTTGCTGACGACTTCGAAAGCTTCTTTTTCCCTCATTGTGTAGTTCATTTCTTCTGCTCCCGTCACTTAGCAGCTCCGGCATAAGGCGCGTCTCCTTTCTGTCTTTAATGTTAGTACCGGGATATACATTCCGGTCAGTGCCCGCCTGAGACAGGATTGCAATCTTATCAAAGCAAAAAAGCCCGCTCAAAGCGGACTCCTTCTTATATGACAGCATCAAATTGATTTACTTTCCAAACGTTGTTTTCTTTTACGAATGTGACATCACGTTTTGCTGACGGAGAACCGTCAAGTGTAGGTACTGTGAATCGGTATGTTTTTGCGCTTCCTTTATTAGAAAGGAGGGTCATTTTTGCTTTTTTCCAATTGAGGAGATTGTCTCCGTCGCCGACCGGAACAGCCAATTTGCCGTCTTTCACGGCGAAGTGATAATTTTTAAAGCCTTTGTCAATTGCTTGTTTTGTAAAAATAGGTGTCAAATATTTCACAGCTTTTGTTTTTGTGCCGAGCTCTTTGCACATAAATACATATTGCAGGTTTTGATATTCGAAGGGCTCAGATGTGCAGTTTGTATTTGATTTGTGAGTGCCGCCGCTCATTGTGTTCCAGAAATGCTCTCTTGCTGATAAGGCCAATTGCAGTGCTTGTTTTTGTGTAAGGTCATTAGATGTATTTTTCGCTGTTGCCACTGTGCCTAATGACAAGATCAATGTAATAGTCGTTAAAAGTAATAGAAGTTTTTTCATGATTTTTTTCTCTCCTTCAATCAATCTCTTTCTCTTATGTTACAAATGTTACAATAATTACGGTAAGATTACAATACCTTTTCAGAAATATTTTCCGTACTTTTTATTTTTATGATGAATTTCCATTAATGGCAAAAATAAAAGATAGAGAGTTTTGTGTGAACAAAAGGTTTTTACAAGGTGTATGCTGAATTATAAAATGGAAGAAAACCGAAAAGGAGACCTTACATATGGAAGTACAAGATAATCGGGAGAAAGGCAGTGACAATCAGTCTGTATGGCGGTCGATGTCACTGTTTTTAGTACCGCTGCTGTTAAGCAATGTATTGCAGTCTGTGGGCCAATTGGTCGGAATGGTATTTGTGGGGAGGTGGCTCGGCGTCAATGCGCTCGCCGCGGTTTCGTCTTTTTTTCCGCTCTTTTTCCTGCTGATTTCGTTTACGATCGGTATCGGCTCTGGAAGTTCCATTCTGATCGGGCAGGCTTTCGGCGCGCGAAACGAAGAAAGACTGAAAGCCATTGTCGGCACAACGCTGACATTTACCTTTTTGATCGGTGTCGTTTTGGCTGTTGTCGGCAGTGTTTTTACGCTTGATATTTTGCGGCTGATGGGAACGCCGGAAAACGTGATAGATGTCAGTGTCCGATATGCACGTATATTGTTCTGTGCGATGCCGCTGATGTTTTTATATTTTGCTTATACGACATTTTTACGGGGAACGGGAGATTCAAAGACGCCGTTTTACACATTAATTGTCAGTACGGTGATTAACATCGGGCTTTTGCCGCTGTTGATTCTCGGGCTTTTCGGGCTTCCGAAATTCGGCATTTACGGCTCGGCGTATGCAACCGTTATTTCAACGATTATCACATTTATCGTCCTTATGCTTTATTTACGGAAAACGAAACATCCGCTCGCATTTGACCGGGCGGCGCTCCGCAGCCTAAAAATGGACAGAAAGCTGCTTGCGCTCCTGCTGAGGCTCGGCATTCCGTCAAGCATCAACATGATTCTCGTATCGCTTTCTGAAATAGCCGTCATTTCCTTCGTTAATCATTACGGATCAAACGCAACGGCTGCTTACGGCGTCGTCAATCAAGTGGCGAGTTATGTACAGATGCCTGCCGTCAGCCTTGGAATCGCCGTTTCGATTTTTGCAGCCCAATCTATAGGGGCCAATGAATTCGGCCGTTTGAAACAAGTGATCAAAGTCGGTATCGGCCTGAATTATCTGATCGGGGGCGTGCTGATTATTTTGATTTATGCCTTTTCACGGCAGATATTGGCTTTGTTTTTAACGGATCAAGATACGCTGCACATCGCCCACAGCCTCATTATGATTACCTTATGGAGCTATTTGATTTTCGGCCATGCTCAGATTGTCTCGGCGACAATGCGGGCGAGCGGCACGGTATTATGGCCGACAATCATCAGTATTTTTACAATTTGGGGTATTGAAGTGCCTGTCGCCTTTATTCTTTCTCATTATACGAACCTCGGCATTCTCGGCATTTGGGTCGGTTATCCGGCCGCCTTCGTCATCAGCCTTCTGCTGCAATACAGCTATTACCGGTTCGTGTGGAAGAAAAAACAGATTACCCGGCTGATTCAATAAGCTATACAACACATCGCTCTGTTCAGGCAGGCGATGTTTTTTTGGCAGAAGGAAAATGCGTTTATAAAATGGAATTCCTATACATGCTATTAACAAGAAAGGGCAGGTGGCTTATGATGATTGAACATACGACCTATTTAGGAGTTCCCGCAATCAGAGCCGGCAATGATCAGGCTGAATTTATCATTGTGCCGGAATGGGGCTCAAATGTCATTTCTCTTCAGGATAAAAAAACCGGTATGCGTCTTCTCAGGGAACCAAAGACGCCGGAGCAATTTCACAATACACCGATGCTTTTCGGAATTCCTGTTTTATTTCCGCCGAACCGGATTACGGACGGGACATTTCGTTTTCGCGGCCGCACGTATCAATTTGATATAAACGAAAAGGATAAACATAACCATATTCACGGCTTTCTTTACAGTGAGCATTGGAAGGTTGTCACGATGAAAGAAGAGGATGATCAGCTATTGGCCGAAACAGAAATTGATCTTTCAAAGATTCCCCACGTATATGAGCAATTCCCGCATGACGCGATTGTCCGGATGTCGTATACACTGAAAGACAATGTATTTTCTCAGCGGGCGCTGATTATCAATAAAGGAACGGAACCCTTTCCGTGGGGACTCGGGTATCACACCTCCTTTATCTTTTGTGAAGACAGCTCCCGGCTTTTTTTGACGGCGGACCGAAAGTGGGAATTAAATGATCGCTTCGTACCGACGGGCAGTTTGCTGGATGTGCCGGATAAAGAAGCGTTTCAGGAAGGGATGTCTTTAAAAAACAAACAATTTGATGATGTTTTCCTTTCTTCAGGGCGAAACGGCGGAAAAAACGAAGCGGCCATATTCCATCCGAGTGAACAATTAACCGTTTTGTATCGGGCGGACCAGGCATTCAAACATTGGGTTGTCTACAACGGGGACGGGAAGCAGGGGTTCGTAAGCCTCGAGCCTTATACATCCGTCACTGATGCATTCAATCTCAATCTGCCGTCATCGCTTACCGGATTGCAGATTCTGAAACCGGGCGGGGAAGCATCGGCGTCATGCGATATCATTATTCAGCGCGGGGAACAATAGGGGAGAGGCGGGATGAAATTGAAAAAACATATGAAACGCTGGGCCGCCGTGATGCTGCTTTTTGTCATTGCCGCGGTTCCTTATATTGATGATTCTGCCAAAGCGGTTGAAAAAAAAGGCGCTTTAACAGAGCAGCTAACAAAAATCCTCGAGGAAGAACCCGCCTTAAAAGGCGCCATAGCGGGTGTCAGCATTCGATCCGCCAAAACCGGAGAAGTTCTGTTCGGTCATCAGGAAGATGTGCGGCTGAGACCTGCATCCCTTATGAAGCTGTTGACGGCTTCGGCGGCGCTTTCTGTACTCGGCGAAGACTACACATTTAAAACAGAAGTGCGGGCTGACGGTGCTGTCAAAGGAAAACAATTACATGGAAATCTTTATCTTGCGGGAAAAGGTGATCCGACCCTTTTGGCATCAGATTTTGACAAACTGGCAGAGCGG
The DNA here is from genome assembly GCF_018613535.1 of Bacillus sp. ISL-51. GTDB lineage: Bacteria > Bacillota > Bacilli > Bacillales > Bacillaceae > Bacillus. Next base: position 3,179 of record NZ_JAGGQB010000012.1, on the reverse strand, counting down.
GTAAAAAAGGCGGGAATTAAAGTCATCAAAGGAGATGTAATAGGTGATGACACATGGTATGACCACATCCGGTATTCCGCTGACCTGCCATGGAGCGATGAAGATCAATATTATGGAGCGCAAGTATCTGCCCTTACTGCTTCCCCTAATGAGGACTATGATGCAGGGACCGTGATTGCGGAAATCAGCCCGGCTAAACAGCCCGGCAAAAAGCCAAACATTACGATTTCACCGCAAACGAGTGCCGTGCATGTGAAAAATGAAGTGAAAACCGTTGCGGCCGGCGAGAAAAAAGACTTGAAGATTGAGCGTGAGCACGGCGGCAATTTGATTACGGTAAAGGGAACGATACCGACCGACGCTGGAAAAACAAAGGAATGGGCCGCGGTGTGGGAACCGACGAACTATGCTTTAGATTTATGGGAACAAGCGCTTAAAAAACAAGGCATTACCGTAAAGGGAAAAGTGAAACCCGGGAAAATGCCGCATCACACACAGCAGGTAATATCCCGAAAATCCATGCCCCTTTCAAAACTGCTGATACCATTTATGAAACTGAGCAACAACGGACACGCCGAAATCCTTATCAAGGAAATGGGGAAAGTGAAAAAAGGGGAAGGCAGCTGGGAAAAAGGATTGGAGGTGATGACCTCCCAGCTTTCAGCTTTCGGACTGAATCCAGACGAGATTATGGCGAGAGACGGATCTGGCGTCTCCCACATTGACGGTGTATCCGCGGACCAAGTCGGGAAGCTTTTATATGCGGTTCAAAAAGAGAAATGGTTCCCGGCTTTGCTTCACTCGCTGCCTGTGGCGGGCTCAAGCGACAGAATGACGGGGGGCACGCTGCGGAATCGGCTGAAGGATACCCCGGCGGAAGGAAAAATCAAAGCGAAAACCGGTTCCTTAACAAGCGTCAGTTCGATTGCGGGCTATGCAGAAACAAAATCCGGAGATACGTTGATTTTTTCCGTTCTTCAAAACGGTCTGCTTGATGAGGATGATGGAAAAGATATTGAAGATAAAATAGCCTTATTATTGGCGAATCAATAAGATGAAAGTGAAAATGGCCGGTCCGTAAATGATGCGGCTTTTTTATATTCCGGAGCGGAATAGCCGAATTATTATCCCGCTATCATGAATCAATCTTTTCACAAAATAATTTCGCTTCATAATTTCTTGAGTTTCGAATTCTTTATGACACTTTCCTTTCTCAAAGGTTCACTGTTTTTTCACTTTTATAATAAAAACATTCTTTAGATGTAAAAAACAGTAAAATCAGTTCTTAGGAATGCTATGATTTTATTTTCGGGAGGTCATTTGATATACATTTTATTCCTTATTTTAGTTTCAAAGAACTAGTTTCTAGTATGCATACATGCTGTTTTACATGGTATAAAGATTATAGAAAACGAGAAAATCAGTGTGAAATATATACTATATTCTAAAAAATGTTAGAAAAAATTTAATTTTTTATTGTGATTTCTAAAATATGTTTTAAAATAATGCTTATATGGATGATTTAGTCATATGCTGTCGATTACAAACTGTAATTATTTCACTTTCTTATCCTCTTAAATTGAAATGGAGGTATTCCATTGGAAAACACTACTTACGCTTTAACCCATGCTCAAAGGAGAGTGTGGTTTACGGAATTGCTTGAGCCCGGCACGAGCATCTGCAATCTCGCAGCCTGTGTCAAATTCAGAGGTGAAATCGATCTTGACGTATTGCGCCGCGCTTTAGATTTTTCGTTTTCACGAAATGATTCGCTCAAATTTCAGCTGACAGAGGGTGACGGTTCAGAGCCTCAGCTGTATCTGGCTGAACACCGGCCGATTCCGCCGGAGGTCATTGATTTTACAAATACCGATAAAACGCAGCGGGACAGCTGGATTGACGCACAGACTTCTATCCCGTTTAAACTCTTTCATTCACCGCTTTATCAATTTTCCCTGCTGTTAATGCCAAACGGAGAAGTTTGGCTTTACGCAAAATTTCACCATATTATCATGGATGGCATTTCGCTCAATCTGCTCGGTAATCAGCTGATTGACATCTATCAAAAGATGATTCGAAATGAAGCTTTGCCTGAACATCACGGACCTTCCTACCTCAGCTACATGGAAAAAGAGAAACAATACTTAGATTCTTCCCGTTTTGAAAAAGACCGTTCATTTTGGACACAAGCTTACCAAACCGTTCCGGAACATTTTTCATTGGCGGAACAAGCCTCACATCAACGACAAAGCACCGAAGCTTCCAGAAACACACTTACTCTTTCACACTCCTTAGAACAATCAATCCGGCGTTTTTGTGAAGACCATCAAGTCAGCATTATATCTCTGTTTATGGCTTCGTTATACATATGCATCAGCCGCCTCACAGCTAAAAAGGATATTGCCATCGGGACCTATTACGGAAACCGCGGCTCCCGGATGGAAAAGGACATGCTCGGCATGTTTGTCAGCACATTGCCGATCAGAATGACGACAGATCCTAAAACTGAATTTATTTCCTTTGTCCGCGGTGTGGGAAAAGAGCAGCTGTCTGTCATGCGCCACCAGAAATACCCTTACAATCTGTTAGTTAATGAGTTAAGACAGACACACAATAACCTGCAAAATTTAATCGGCATTTCTATGCAGTATCAGCCGCTTCAATGGCATCAAGCGGACGGCTTCGATTATGAAACGGCTATGTATTTCAGCGGCCATACCGCAAACGAGCTTTCCGTTTTGATTAAGGAACGGATAGACACAGGGATGATTCAGCTGAATTTCGATTATCAGTCCGCTTTGTTTACCGAAAACGCCATTAAACGGATTCAATCTCATTTGCTTACCATTGTTGAAAAAGCCATTGAGGATCCGAACCAGCTGATTCAAAACATTGATATGGCTGATACGGAAGAAAAGAATAGGGTTTTGTTTGAGTTTAACAAAACAGAGGCGCTTGAACCGCCGGCTCCGACGCTTCATACGCTGTTCACACGCCGTGCGGCCCTTTCGCCGCATCTTCCGGTGCTCCGCTTTTCGGGCGGTGTGCTGACGTATGCGGAGCTTGATCAGTATTCAGACCGGCTCGCGGCACAGCTGCGGAAAAAAGGCGCCGCCAAAGAAAGCATCATCGGCGTGCTCGCTGAGCGCTCGCCGGAAATGGTGATTTCGGTGCTGGCC
>NZ_JAGGQB010000011.1 GCF_018613535.1 Bacillus sp. ISL-51 | reverse complement strand
TTCTAGGGGGTCAGTCCCTTTAGAGTTTGGGCTTTTTTAGATGATGCAATTTTGTATTTTGTCTTACGGAACCTCTCCTTGTCGCATGAGACTTTTTACAACTGCACGTAAATCTATTTCGCTTTTTCCTGTTTTTCTCTTTAACTGGCCTTTTACACCGGTAGCTCATGTTAAGTATAATACGGTATATTTCCTTTCTGAGTCAGCATATCTTTCATTCCCTTAAATTAAAAAGTTAAGACTATTTCTTAGATATATAAACAGGCTATATTTATAATAGGGGTTCGCTTAAATTTAATTTTGTAACCATTCTCGGTCCACTCATCATCATATTTATTATCATCAAAAAAGGAGGCTGCTCTCTCATAATCAAGATCAAGGCTGTCAAGAAGAATGACCGCACACCCAATTGACTTTACTGGTAATTCCTTAGTTGTTCCGAAAGCTTGCATATGAAATCCGGTGAAGTTTTTGTTTTTATCATAGTTTATATTGAGCTGGTAATTGAGAAAACCGTTATCTGATGAGTCGGTTTCAGATGCAACAATTTGAGTATATGTATCCTTATTGTTTTCTTTTTTTATATCGCTCTCAAGATCAATCTTTTTTGGCAATGTCGGCATATTCTCCATTTCAGTTAGACTATCTATTGATTCATTATAACGAGAAGTAAACTCCTTTAAAAAGGCTTTCTCGGGTGATTGAGTATCCTCTTTAGTGGCTGAGTTATGATTACAACCCGTAAGAAGTAATAATAAAAAGGCAATGATTAATTTCTTCATTTCTTCCCCCTAAAATTTAGTCGATGGTACCATTTTAAAGGAATGGACAGAAGGTATCTACATGAATTAGGGTTTATGGTATTGTATAAATGAAGGTGTGTTCGCTTTATTTATTTCCCTGCTCTTTTAGCATTGAGGTATCGCTTTTCTCATTGCCCACATTTTGCCCACATTTTATGTCTAACCATGCTAATTTAATAAAAATATTTAGCCAGAAAACTATTAGAAGCTCTGAAATATCAATGTTTTGAGTAATCATGGTTTATTGTCAAAAAACTAAAAATAACAGCACATACGATGGAAAAGATGTTTAAGCGCGTGATGTAGAGGCGCCTGTTTGATTTATAATGACACAAAAGCGTACGGACACTGTGTAATTCAGTGTCCGTTTTTTGTTGCTCAGTTTGTATGATACGGCGGTTTTACGAAAAAACTTGTGGGGACAGGCGGGTGCTAAAAGGAGCTTTAAGTAAATGATGATTTTGTAACATTGAGCCGCAAGAAGAGTTTCATTTCTTCTTGCGGCAGCGGAAAATACTAATGGTTATTGAACAGTGACGTATACTTTCCCGAGAACAGACCTATCTTGCTTTAGTAAAGTAATAGTAGCCGAGCCTTTGCTTACGCCTTTAACTACTCCGCCCTGTGTTACAGATGCTACACCGCTCGAATCAGAGGAATAGTAATAGGCTACTGGGTTAGAAATGTCTCGTGTTTCTCCTGCTTTTAATGTGATGGAATAGTCTTGAGCCTTAATCGGGCCTGAGACAACAATAGAATTTGTTTTTGGAACCGGAGATGTGTTTATTTCTTTTGCAGATGCTGCCCCGCCCACCGCCAAGGCCAATGCCGAAATAGAAAGCGCTGAAACTACAGTTTTCTTTACATTCATTTTAAAACACTCCTTAAAGTTTGTTGTCTTGCATAGTAAGTATTAGATATTTTCTATATTTTTCCTTGTAAATAATTGTTAATTATTTGTGAACGATTTACGCAGAACAATACGGGGGAACTTATACAACTGTTTCCTTTGGCTTTAAGGTAAGTTATGTCATCATACTTCAACCGGTTAAAAATACTATTCTAATATTAACGTTATAACATTTTGATAAAGTGAGGCTACGATGGTAATGGTTCATAATTACTGGTTCTTCGGTCGTAACTTTTCATTTCGTTTTTCTCACTATCTCAATCTCAAAAACTTCCTTCATTTTCTGAATAAAATTCCCTAAAGTATTCAGGTAAATGAATATTCTTATTTCCTTATATATTAAGATAACAAATTGCCGAAAAGCCTGCGGCTGGGGCTTTTTGTTGATTTCAACAGTTTTTTATCTTTACCGGAAAATCCATGGAAAATCAATGTGCCATCTGATAAAGTGGAAACAGCAGGCCGGACGGGTACTCATTTATATGTCCGGATATTACAAATAGGAATGGTGACAATGGATCATACATATGAAGTTCATCAAATCAAAACATTTCACCAGATGTGGTCCAACTATTGTTATATCATCGCGGATCGTGTCAGAAAATCTGCGATCGTTGTTGATCCGTCGTGGGAAATCGATAAAATTACCAATACGTTATATGAATTGGATGTTGATTTATCCGCTATTTTATTAACTCATTCTCATTATGATCATGTGAATCTAGTCGAACCTTTGCAGCAGATCTATCATTCTGATGTGTACATGTCGGCAGAAGAGATCAGTTTTTATCAATTCCGGTGCAGAAATTTAATAGCTCTCGAAGACGGCCAGACCTTTGCGGCGGGAGGCTTTATAATCAGAAGTATACTGACCCCGGGACACACGGCGGGCGGAATGTGTTATTTGCTTTCTGACCATCTTTTTACGGGGGATACAGTGTTTATTGAAGGCTGCGGCATATGTGAGGACAGAGGGAGCTCTGCTGACGATATGTTTGACAGTATACAGCGGATTAAAGCTCTCATTCCCCCTGACGTGCGGGTGTGCCCGGGGCATTCATTCGGAGAAGAGCCGGGCCAAAAGATGGAACGACTTCTGAAGTATAATATTTATTTTCAAATTGATAAAAAGGAACATTTCGTGAATTTTCGCAACAGAAAAAATCAAAAAGGACTGTTCGATTTTAAATAACATGTCGGTATTGGGTATTTTTGAAATTTAGTTCTATTTGACTGTTTTTGCTTATATCTGAAAGAAAATCTATAAAGAAAATGATATATTGTTACCGGTTTTTGGGCGGGATTTGGCCGAGTAACAGGGATTTGCGAGATTGTGCGCGAAATGTGTCGAATAGGCCGTTCTGCTTATTTCCGTTTCGAAAGCCCTGAATCAGCTGCCGGCCTGAAGAAATTAGGCATTATGAAGGAGCGGCCGTAGGAGAAATTAACTTGACATGGTATTTTTGTGAAGTTACTATCAACATGAACATGCTTTCTATCTGAATCCGAGAAAGGATGGCTGAGAAAATGATCACATACTTATTCCCGGGGCAGGGCTCTCAGAAACAGGGAATGGGAAGTTCACTCTTTGACGAGTTTAAAGAATTGACTGAGCAGGCTGATGAAACGCTCGGATACTCTATGAAACGGCTTTGTTTGGAAAATCCGTATTCTAACCTTCACAAAACACAATTCACTCAGCCTGCTTTATACGTTGTCAACGCGCTAAGCTATTTGAAAAAAATCCAAAATTCAAACATTCAGCCCGATTATACGGCGGGCCACAGTCTGGGAGAATATAACGCGCTGTTTGCAGCGGGAGCATTTGATTTTATCACGGGCTTGCAGCTTGTCCGCAAAAGAGGCGAATTAATGAGTATGGCAACCGACGGAAAAATGGCCGCCGTGATGGGTTTAACTGAAAGCCAGGTCGCGGACGTACTCCAAACACATGAATTACATACGGTTGATATTGCCAATATCAATTCCCCTCATCAAGTTGTCATTTCTGGACGTAAAGAAGATATTGAAAGGGCGAAAGCTGTGTTTGAAGGAATAAAAAGTGTTACGATGTTTCACCCTTTAAACGTGAGCGGCGCTTTTCACTCCAGATATATGAGCGAAGCAAAAGAAGAGTTCAAAAAATTTTTACAGTCTTTTCATTTTTCTGCTATATCAATTCCTGTCATTTCGAACGTACATGCCAGGCCTTATGAACAAGACGGAATCCACTCGGTTCTGGCCGATCAGATCGACCATTCAGTCCGGTGGAACGAAAGCATCCATTACCTGATGAACAAAGGACGGATGGAATTCGAAGAAGTAGGCCCGGGCCATGTGCTGACAGGTCTCATTCACCGCATCAAAAAAGAAACTGAACCTTCAGGCGCCGTTTAGCGGCACTTAGGAAAAAGTCACCACCTTTTCACAATATGTGCAAGTCAAAAATCATTATGACCACCTCATCTGCACACAACATCATGAATCTCATAAATCAATATTTTAAAAAAATAAGCAGCTAAAAGGAGAACAAATGAATCAGCCAATTGTTTTCATGTTTTCTGGACAGGGCTCCCAATATTATCAGATGGGAAAAGAACTGTTTAACCATAACTCCGCTTTTCGTGAAAAGATGCTGGATATGGACGATTTTGCTGCGGGGCGTACCGGTTTATCTGTCATAAAAGAAGTTTATCATTCGGCCAAGCGGCTGTCTGATCCGTTTGACCGCATTCTTCTTACTCACCCTGCGATTTTTATGGCTGAGTATGCACTTGCTTACGCGATGGAGAAAAAGGGTATCCGTCCTGATTTCGTCATCGGGGCAAGCCTCGGAGAATACGCCTCGGCTGCCGTATCTGGTGTGCTGAGCCCCGAAGATGCCTTGGATTGCGTACTGGAACAGGCAGGAATCGTTGAACAAACATGCCGCAAAGGAAGTATGCTGGCGATACTGGGCGATCCGCAATTATATCAAGAATCTCCGGTGTTATATGAGCAGAGTGAATTGGCTTCTGTTAATTATCATTCTCACTTTGTCATCTCCGGAGAACGGGAAAAGGTAAGAGGGATGATGGAATTTCTGAGAGAAAAGCAGATTCCTCATCAGCTTTTACCGGTTTCGTATGGATTTCACTCAGCGCTGATCGACCCGGCGGAGCGTGCATTTAAGCGTTTTTTAGACACGAAGTCAATGCAGCCTCCTTCGATACCCTATATTTCCAGTCTGTCGGGCGGCATCGTAACAGACGTCCAAAAAGATTTTTTCTGGGATGCAGTAAGAAAGCCCATCCGATTTCGCGAAGCGCTTCAATATGCAGAAAGCCGCCAGCAAGGCATGTATATTGATGCAGGACCGTCCGGAACTTTGGCGGCGTTTGCCAAACAGCTGCTTCCCGCAGTTTCGGCAGAGCGCATCCGCACCATTATGACGCCGTTTCATAAAGAAATTAACCATTTACAGCAAATAGAAGACATCATTTTATCATCGCCCGGAAGGAGGCAATGAGATGATTACCTTTGTTTTTCCCGGCCAAGGTTCTCAGCAAAAAGGCATGGGGGCTGATTTATTTGATCAATATCCCGAGCTGACTGCAAAGGCCGATCATATTCTCGGATACTCGGTGAAAGAACTGTGCCAGGATGGGGGACGTTTACATCAGACACAGTTCACCCAGCCGGCGCTGTATGTCGTCAACGCTCTCTGTTATTTGAAAAAGACAGAGGAAACCGGTCTGAAACCGGATTTTGTGGCAGGACACAGTTTAGGAGAGTACAACGCTTTATACGCATCGGGAGCATTTGATTTTGCGGAAGGCTTACAGCTTGTCAAAAAAAGAGGCGAGCTGATGAGCCGTGTATCAGGAGGCGGCATGGCAGCCGTGATCGGCCTGAATCATCAGCAGGTGACAGACGTTTTAAGAGAATATCAATTACATATGATAGATATCGCCAACATCAACACACCTCAGCAAATCGTGATTTCCGGATATAAAGAAGATATAGAAAAAGCCGCAGCCGTATTTGAAGCGGTCAAAGGCGTAAAAATGGTCCATCGCTTAAATGTCAGCGGAGCCTTTCATTCCAGATATATGCGTGAAGCGAAGGAGGAGTTTACACATTTTATTGAGTCCCTTCACTTTAATCCGCTGTCGATCCCCGTTATTTCAAATGTCACGGCAAGACCGTATGAACAAGCAAGGATAAAGGAAACGCTGGCGGAACAAATCAGCGGCACAGTGAACTGGACAGACAGTATCCGTTTTTTAATGGGCAGAAAAGGCATGAGCTTTGAGGAAATCGGCCCGGGAAAAGTGCTGACCGGACTTATTCAGAGAATTACAGCTGAAGCAGAGCCGATTACAGAAGAAGCAAAAGCTCCCGCAGTCACCGCCCGGCCAGCCATTACAGCGGTGTCATTAGGAAATGAAGAGTTTAAACGCGATTATCAGCTGACATACGCTTATCTGGCCGGCGGCATGTACCGGGGAATCGCTTCAAAGGAAATGGTCGTAAAACTGGCCAAAAAAGGCATGATGGGTTTTTTCGGAACAGGCGGTTTAAGCATCCCGCAGGCTGAGGACGCCATTTTGTCGATTCAAAACGAACTTCAGTACGGCGGCGCCTTCGGCATTAATGTCGTACACAGCATGAAGCATACAGATTCAGAAGAAAAAATGATTGACCTTTTACTGAAACACGGGGTCATAAATCTGGAGGCGTCGGCATTTTTAACGGTTACTGCTGCTTTAGTAAGGTTTCGCGCTAACGGATTAAAGCGCGGTAATGATGGTAAGGTAATTCCGCGCCATCGTATCATTGCGAAGCTGTCACGGCCTGAGGTAGCAGAAGCGTTTTTAAGTCCGGCTCCAGAACATCTTCTTCAAAAACTGGCGGCGGAAAACAAAATTACGGCTGAAGAAGCAGACCTTATGCGGGAAATCCCGGTTGCGCATGACATCTGCGTGGAAGCGGACTCAGGCGGCCATACAGACGGGGGCTCCGCATACAGTCTCATGCCGGCGATGCTGCGGCTGCGGGACGAAATGATGAAGAAATATCAATATGATAAAACCATCCGGGTCGGGGCGGCAGGCGGAATCGGGACTCCGGAGTCTGCGATGGCGGCATTTATGCTGGGGGCTGACTTTATTGTGACCGGCTCGATCAACCAATGCACCGTTGAAGCCGCAACGAGTGATAAGGTAAAGGATCTGCTTCAGCAGATGAATGTGCAAGACACAGCTTACGCGCCCGCAGGGGATATGTTTGAATCAGGCAGCAAGGTGCAGGTATTAAAGAAAGGGCTGTTCTTCCCGACCCGAGCCGGCAAGCTGCATGAATTATACCAGCGTTACAGCTCGCTTGAGGAAATCGACGAAAGAACACTCACCCAAATTGAACAAAAATATTTCAAGCGCAGCATAAGAGACGTGTACGAAGAAGTGAAGGCACGTCTTTCAAATGAAGAATTGTTAAAGGCTGAGCGGAACCCGAAACATAAAATGGCGCTCGTATTCAAATGTTACTTCAGGCAGAGTTCTTCTTTAGCGATTAAAGGAGACCCCGAAGCTAAGGTGGATTACCAAATTCATTGCGGACCGGCATTGGGCGCATTTAACCAATGGGTTAAAGGAACGGAACTGGAATCATGGAGAAACCGCCGCGTCGGTGAAATCGGCTGCCGTCTTATGGAAGAGACAGCCTCGCTTTTAAATAAAAAAATAAGCGCGTTTCTGGAAATGTGTTGACAAGACGAAATGATAGATTGAAAACATGGAAAATTCATAAAACGAAAGAGGACTAGGAGGAAATGTCAATGAATAAAGAGAGAATTTTTGAAATGCTGAAACGCAATATATATGAGGTTTTGCCTGAATTAGAAGGCCGGGAGCTTTCATTTGAAGACCGCTTGGCTGATTTAGGGGCGGATTCCGTTGACCGGGCTGAGATTATTACGATGATGCTGGAGGGTTTATCGCTGCATATCCCCCGCGTTGAGCTGACGGGAGTTACGAATATCGGCGAATTAGCAGAAAAGCTGTATGAAAAAGTACAGGCTGTCTGATTTAAAAAACGAACGAAAAACGGGAATTTAATACATATGTGGAGGCGAAGATCATGGCTGCGGCCGGAATAGAAGCAATCAATGTGTTTGGCGGTACAGCTTATCTCGATGTCATGCAGCTGGCGGCATACAGAAATTTAGACCCTGCCAGATTTGAAAATTTATTGATGAAAGAAAAAGCGGTGGCGCTTCCGTACGAAGATCCCGTTACATTCGGTGTAAATGCGGCAAAGCCGATTATTGATCGCTTGACAGAGGCTGAAAAAGACCGGATTGAACTGCTGATTACCTGCTCGGAGTCGGGCATTGACTTCGGAAAATCACTCAGTACATATATCCATGATCACTTAGGCCTGAATCGGAACTGCCGTTTATTTGAACTGAAGCAAGCCTGTTATTCGGGAACGGCGGGTTTTCAGATGGCGCTCAACTTTATTTTGTCTCAAACATCCCCGGGAGCCAAAGCGCTTGTCGTTGCGACTGATATTTCCCGGTTCTTAATTGCCGAAGGCGGTGATGCGTTAAGCGAGGATTGGTCTTATGCAGAACCGAGTGCCGGAGCGGGTGCGGTTGCCTTATTGGTAGGCGAAAATCCGATCGTTTTTCAGGCGGATGCGGGTGCAAACGGCTACTACGGCTATGAAGTTATGGATACGTGCCGCCCGATTCCTGACAGTGAAGCGGGCGATGCGGACCTGTCACTGATGTCCTATCTCGATTGCTGTGAACAGACGTTTCGGGAGTACAAAAACCGTGTGCCTCTTGCCGATTACAAGGATACGTTTCACTATTTGGCCTATCATACACCGTTTGGCGGCATGGTAAAAGGAGCGCACCGTACGATGATGCGCAAGCTTGCGAAAGCGAAAAGCGCTGAGATTGAACAGGATTTCCAAAGCAGGGTAGAGCCGGGATTACGCTATTGTCAAAGAGTCGGAAATATTATGGGAGCCGCCGTCCTTTTGGCGCTGGCAAGCACCATCGACCAGGGGACATTTGAAACCTCAAAACGGATCGGCTGTTTCTCTTACGGATCAGGCTGCTGCTCGGAATTTTACAGCGGCATCGTTACGCCTGAGGGACAAATACGGCAGCGGTCATTTGGAATAGAAGAGCATCTGAACAATAGGTATCGGCTGTCAATGGAAGAGTATGAAGAATTATTTAAAGAAAGCGGCATGGTGAAGTTCGGCACCCGTAATGTAAAGCTGGATATGAACATGATCCCGGGCATCTCAGACCATCACAAAGGAAGCCCGCGTTTATATTTAGAAGAAATCAGCGAATTCCATCGGAAATACAGGTGGCTGCTGTGACCTATGACACGATACAAGTCCGCTTTCAGCAAAATGTCTGCTTCATTACCTTTTACCGCCCTGAAGCCAATAATACGATTAATGACCGTTTAGTGGAAGAATGCCTGCATGTTCTTTCTGAATGCGAGGCATCGGTTACCGTCGTAGTGCTTGAAGGGCTGCCTGAGGTGTTTTGTTTTGGGGCAGATTTCGGCGAGATGTATCAGAAGATGAGGCAGGGGATTCAGCATGCGGAGACGCAGGAACCGCTGTACCGTTTATGGCTGGCATTAAAGTCGGGGCCGTACATTACAATCGCCCACGTCCGCGGAAAAGTAAATGCCGGAGGAGTTGGCTTTGCTGCCGCCAGCGATATTGTCATTGCAGACGAGTCCGCTTCATTCAGCTTATCTGAACTGTTGTTCGGACTTTTTCCCGCGTGTGTTCTGCCGTTTTTGATTCAGCGGATCGGGTTCCAAAAGGCGCATTATATGACAATCATGACGAAACCCGTTTCCGTCCGGCAGGCACAGGAATGGGGGCTTGCGGATGTTTGCAGCCCGGAAAGCGGCGCGGAGCTGAGAAAGCATTTGCTTCGCCTCCGCCTGCTGTCGAAAAAGGCCGTCATCCGCTACAAACAATACATGGACTCGCTGAATGACCTTGTTCATCGCTCTAAATCAATCGCTTTAGCGGAAAACCAAGCTATGTTTTCAGACCGGGATAATCAAGCGGCCATTATCCGTTACGCAGAAACGGGCCGGTTACCATGGGAGAATGAAAACAGTTAGGAGGATATCATGCCGCACGCTGCAGTTGAACTGCTTGAGATCGAACCGGATATTGTCCAAGTGACGATGCAAGACAGAGCCCACAAAAACGCCTTTTCACAAGAGCTGACAGATGGATTAATGAAGGCGTTTGAACGGATACAGGCATCTTCAGCCTATAAAGCCGTTATTTTAACCGGATATGATAATTACTTTGCTTCAGGAGGCACGCAGGAAGGTCTGCTCAGGATTCAGCAGGGCATTACGAAGTTTACAGAAGACCGCATGTACTCTTTGGCGCTGGAATGCGATATTCCCGTCGTTGCCGCTATGCAGGGCCATGGAATCGGCGGCGGGTTTGTCATGGGGCTGTTTGCTGATTTTGTCATTTTAAGCAGAGAAAGTGTGTATACCGCAAACTTTATGAAATACGGGTTTACCCCAGGAATGGGCGCTACATTTATCGTTCCTCAGAAGCTCGGCTTCAGCCTTGGGCATGAGATGCTGATGAACGGCGGCCATTACCGAGGCGGTGAATTGGAGAAAAGGGGAGTTCCTTTTCCGGTGCTGCCGCGCCGGCAGGTATTAAGCCATGCGAAGGAATTGGCCCGTGAGCTTGCGGAAAAGCCGCGAAACTCTTTAATCACATTGAAAAAACACTTAGTGGCGCCGTTTCGCGAGCAGCTGCCTGCCGTTATTGAAAAAGAATTAATCATGCATGACAAAACCTTTCATGATGAAGAAGTGAAAAAACGGATCACGACCATGTACGGAGTGTAAAAATACATTATACATACAGATGAAATGGAGGCAGCTCTATGAAAAGGGATATGAATGAAAGCGGGTTACTCAAACCATCTGTCAGTTATGGAAAACCATTGCGGCTCTCTGCGGATCAGCCGATGACGATTCCTGAAGTTCTGCATAAAACTGCCGCGGCGGCGGGAGACACAAAGGGAATCACTTATATCCAGCCTGACGGTACTGAAGTATATCAGACGTACAGCGGTCTGAGAAAAATCGCTCTTTCAATTGTAAAAGGGCTCCGGCAATCAGGAGTGAAAGCTGCAGATGAAGTAATTTTGCAGCTCAGCGACAATTCTCAGCTCATCCCCGCTTTTTGGGGCTGTGTTTTAGCGGGTGCCATTCCGGTGCCGCTTGCAGCCGCACCGGCTTATACGGAAATGAACAGCGGCACTCAAAAACTGAAAGACGCCTGGACGCTTTTGAATAAGCCGTTTGTCATCACAAGCCGGGAGATGCTGCCGGAAATGACAGAATGGGCGATGGAGCAGAAACTTGCCGGGTTCTGTGCTTTAGCCGCGGAAGATCTGTCAGCGGCAGATATGGTAACAGACTGGCACCATCCCCGTCCGAAAGACTTGGCGATGCTGCTGTTAACCTCAGGGAGCACGGGCACGCCGAAAGCCGTTATGCTCAGTCATGAAAACATCGTGTGCATGGTGAAAGGAAATATTCAAATGCAGGGCTATACAAGTGATGACGTCACATTTAACTGGATGCCTTTTGACCATGTCGGCGGCATCGGAATGCTCCACCTGCGCGATGTTTACCTTGGGTGTAAAGAAATCAATATACCAAGTGAGTCTATTTTGATGGACCCTTTGAAATGGCTCGATTTGATTGATCATTACCGCGCTTCCGTTACGTGGGCGCCCAATTTTGCTTTCGGTCTTCTTGCAGACTTTGCAGAAGACATTCAAACCCGGAATTGGGACTTATCCTCAATGCGTTACATGCTCAATGGCGGGGAGGCCGCGGTTGCAAAAGTCGGGCGCAGAATCATGGAGCTGCTCGAGCCGCACGGCCTGCCCGCTAATGCGATCCGGCCCGCATGGGGAATGTCTGAAACATCTTCAGGCGTGATTTTCTCAGACGAGTTTACACGGGCAAACACGAGCGACGAAGACCGTTTCGTCGAGATCGGGCTTCCGATCCCGGGATTTAATATGAGGATTACGGATGAGCGGAATCAAGTAGTGGAAGAAGGAGAAATCGGCCGGTTTCAAGTGTCGGGACTGACTGTTACGAGCGGCTACTATGAGCGCCCGGATTTAAATGAGAGTGTCTTCACAGAAGACGGCTGGTTTGAAACGGGAGACCTCGGCTTCTTGCGTGAAGGCCGCCTGACGATAACGGGCCGTACAAAAGATGCCATCATCATTAACGGCGTGAACTTCTACAGCCACGCGATTGAATCGGCTGTTGAGGAATTACCGGAAATTGAAACGTCATTTACAGCCGCATGCGCCGTCCGGCCGAATCAAAGCACGACAGACAAGCTGGCGATCTTCTTTGTCACGTCCGTTCAATTGGATGACAACCGCATGGCCAAGCTGCTCCAAACCATTCATCAGCATGTGACACAGAAAGTCGGCGTCACACCTGACTATTTATTGCCGGTGGCAAAAGAAGACATTCCGAAAACGGCGATCGGAAAAATCCAGCGCACCCAGCTGAAAACGTCTTTCGAACAAGGACAATTTGATTCTTTACATAAAAAGAGACAAGGTGCGGACATCTCTGAATCTGCTGCAGCAGAAAAAGAGATTCAAAATGAATGTATCCGCTTATTGAAAAATGAACTTGAAATAGCAGATGAGCTTATCGACGCAGATACTCCGTTTCAAAGTCTTGGAGTAAACTCCATAAAAATGATGAGACTCGCCAGATCGATTGAAAAAACGTATCATATCAGGCTTACGGCGAGGGAGCTGCACCAGCATCCGACGATTGGCGCATTAGCGGCCTATACAGCTGAAAAAGCGCCTGATCAGCTTAATCCGGCGCAGCCTGCACCGTCTGTGGAAACAGAGAAAAAACAAACGGCGCTTCCTCTTTCTGAGGTTCAAAAAGGGCTGTGGACCCTGCAAAAAATGTCGCCTGAATCATCTGCTTATCATGTTCCGCTCTGTTTCCGATTCATATCAGTAATAGACAAAGAGAAACTAAAGCAGGCTTTTCAGCTTGTATTAGAACAGCACCCGATGTTAAAGCGTGTTGTGAAAGAAACAAACGGCGATTTTTATTTAATGGAAGCACAGTATCCCTTTGGTTTATCGGAGGTAGACATTTCCGAAGTAAAAGAGTCAGATATACCCGCTTTTATCAGAAAAAAAGTGAAAGAGCCGTTCGTAAAGGAATCCGGCCCGTTACTTCGCGTACAGCTGTTTTCAAAATCGGATACGGAGCATTTCTTACTTACGGTGATCCATCATATCATCTTTGACGGCGTTTCTTCCATTACATTTATTCATAGTCTGCTTGATCACTATCAGGCGCTGCTGCAGGGGAAAGAAGATGATCAATCTGTTTCCTCAGTCACGCACTATGATTTTGCGGCATGGGAAAAGCGGTACTTGGCGGGCGAAGAAAGCAAAGCCTCCCGTTCCTACTGGAAAGAACAGCTCGGAGGAACATTGCCGGATCTTCAGCTTCCGTCAATGCGCACAAGCCAAATGGCACCGGAGCTTGCAGAAGATACGTATACACGCCGCCTCCCGGATCGGCTGCTGCACGGATTGACATCATTTGCTAAGGCTCATTCAACTAATCTGTCAACCGTTTTGCTGAGCTGCTATATGGTGCTGTTAAGCAAATATACGGATAAGGAAGACATTGTGGTAGGCATGCCGGCCATGGTCAGACCGGAAGAGCGTTTTGATGGGGTAATCGGCCATTTTCTCAACATGCTTCCGATCCGAAACAGAGTGAATCGAAAAGAGCCGTTCGCACAGTTGGTGAAAAAGGTGCAGGATACCGTCCTTGACGGGCTCGATCACTCGTTTTATCCGTTTCCGAAAATGGTGCGGGATGTCAATGTGAAGCCGCAGCAAATCGGGTCGCCTATTTTCACTACGGCCTTTTTCTATCAAAACTTCCTGCAAAATACAAGCTATCAATCTATGCTTGATCAATATGAAGAGTTTTCTTGCGAATTTGTAAAAGACATTCATCAAGAAGGCGAATACGACCTTGTGTTTGAATTGTGGGAAGAGAAATCAGGCATGGATCTCACGATGAAATACAGCACAGAGTTATTTGACGAAGCTGGTGTTTCCAGGCTTTTTGACCAATTTGTCCATGCAGCTGAATCATTGACGGGGCAGGCGGACCTGCCGCTGGGGGACATTTCCCTGCTTCCTAAAGAAGAGGAGGAGCTGATCCTTCATACGTGGAATGAGACAAGCCGCGAGTATCCCGATGTATGCTTCCATGAACTGTTTGAACGGCAGGCGGCAAAAACGCCGGACGCCTGTGCGGTCGTGTATGAAAAGGAAACACTGACGTACCGCGAGCTTGATGAGAAGAGTACGAAGCTGGCGCTCTTTTTGCAGGCGCACGGCGCAGTGCCTGACGGTCTCATCGGTATTTATACAGATCGTTCATTAGAAATGGCTGTCGGCCTTCTCGGCATTTTAAAAGCCGGAGGGGCATACGTGCCGCTCGACCCTTCCTATCCAGCAGACAGACTGGAATATATGATTGCCGACAGCGGGATTACGATGGCGCTGACGACGGCTGATTTGCAGGATTCATTAAACTGGAGCAGCGTTCAGGCCGTAGCGGTTGATCGCGATTGGCATGAAATAGAACGGACGGTAGCAGAAAGAACGGCGCTGAAACGCTTGGTGACACCTGACGATTTGGCATACGTGATTTACACGTCAGGCAGCACGGGTAAGCCAAAAGGCGTAATGATCCCGCACCGTGCGCTGACAAACTTTTTGACTTCCATGGCACAAGAGCCGGGTCTTTCATCAGAAGATAAGCTGCTTGCCGTGACGACGTACTGCTTTGATATCGCTGCTTTAGAGCTGTACCTTCCTTTAATTAAAGGAGCAGAGTGCAACATTTGTAAAACAGAAGATACAAAAGACGCCAAGAAGCTGAAAGAGCTGATAAAGGAGTATAAACCGACGATCATGCAGGCGACTCCGTTTACGTGGAAAATGCTCTTTCATTCCGGCTGGACAAATGAAGAACGAATGAAAATTCTTTGCGGCGGCGAAGCGCTTTCTGAACAATTGAAGCAGCAGTTTCTCAATACCGGCAGTGAGGCTTGGAATATGTTCGGTCCGACGGAGACGACGATCTGGTCCGCGGTTCAGCGCATATCTGAAAGTGAAAGCGCGCTTACGATCGGCCGCCCGATCGCCAACACCCGGATTTATATATTGGATTCTCAGCTTAAGCCTGTTCCTCCGGGGGTGTCCGGAGAGCTCTGCATTGCAGGAGACGGACTGGCAAGAGGCTATTTTAATAAGCCGGAGCTGACGGAGAAAGCCTTCGTCAATCATGAATTGGAGCGTGATTCAAAGCTTTACAAAACAGGGGATATGGCGCGCTGGCTTCCTGACGGCCGCATCGAATATATGGGACGGATGGACAGCCAAGTGAAAATCCGCGGCTACCGGATTGAACTGGGGGATATTGAGAGTAAGCTGAATGCCCATCCGGACGTGCAGGAGAGCGTGGTTGTGGTCAACAGTCACACCGGAAGTGAACGGCTGGCGGCTTATTATATCGCACAAAACGGGAAATCGCTTCTTTCAGCAAAGGAATTGCGGAATCATTTGAAAAAAGCGCTGCCTGCTTATATGGTGCCAGCTTATTTTATCCGGCTTGAAGAGCTTCCGCTCACGCCAAACGGAAAAGTAGACCGCAAGCGGCTTGCGCGGCGTGGCCTGACGGAAAATCCGGCAGAAACGAAAGCTGTCTCTTCATCAGATATTCAGCATACAGTGCTTGCGATTTGGCGGGATGTCCTGAAAAACAGTGAAATTGAGCCTGATGACCGCTTTTTTGACGCCGGCGGAGATTCGCTTCTTGCCGTCACCGCGGCTGATCGGATTACACAGGAACTGCATTGTGAATTCAGCGTGACAGAGCTTTTTGAATATGCGACGGTTAAAGGAATCAGCCGGTATATAGCAGATCAAAAACCAAAAGAAGCTGCTCTCTCAGCTGTACCGCACAAAAAAACGCGGTCAGATTCCCGGAAAAGGCCGTCTCATGATCTTCCTGATTATTACGAGGACAGTGTCGCGGTTATCGGTATTTCCTGTGAGTTTCCCGGAGCTGAAAATCATTTTGAATTTTGGGATAACCTCAAAGAAGGCAAGGAAAGCATCGCATTTTTTACGAAAGAAGAGCTTCGCCGTTTCGGCGTTTCAGAAGAGCTTGCTGATCATCCCGGCTTCGTCGCGGCGAAATCAGCTATAGACGGAAAAGAGATGTTTGATCCCGGTTTCTTCGGCTTTTCTCCAAAAGATGCCGAATTTATGGACCCGCAGCTGAGGATGCTTTTGCTTCATTCTTGGAAAGCGATTGAGGATGCAGGCTATGTCTCAAAAGAAATTCCTGAAACAAGCGTCTATATGTCGGCAAGCAATAATTCTTACCGCAATCTATTGCCGGCGGAGACGACAGAACAGCTGGAAACGCCTGATGGCTATGTGTCATGGGTGCTTGCCCAAAGCGGCACGATTCCGACGATGATTTCTCATAAACTTGGGCTGAAAGGGCCGAGCTATTTTGTTCATGCCAACTGCTCGTCTTCCTTAATCGGTTTGCATTCGGCATACAAAAGCTTACAATCCGGCGAATCAAAGTACGCGCTTGTCGGCGGTGCGACCCTTCATACTGAAGCAAATGCCGGGTACGTGCATCAGCCGGGACTGAATTTTTCAAGCGACGGCCATATTAAGGCCTTCGATGCGTCTGCTGACGGAATGATGGGCGGTGAAGGAGCCGCAGCCGTGCTGTTGAAAAATGCTGCGGACGCTGTAAGGGACGGAGATCATATTTATGCGCTGTTGCGCGGAATCGGCGTCAATAATGACGGTGCTGACAAGGTTGGTTTTTACGCTCCGAGCGTCAAAGGACAGGCTGAAGTCATTCAGAAGGTCATCGATCAAACGGGCATTAATCCTGAAACCGTCAGTTATGTCGAAGCTCATGGCACAGGCACAAAACTCGGTGACCCGATTGAGCTGTCGGCACTGGGATCGGTTTACGGACAATATACAGATCAAAAACAATTTTGCGGAATCGGTTCGGTAAAAACAAACGTTGGTCATTTGGACACGGCGGCGGGAATGGCCGGATGTATCAAGGTTGTGATGAGCTTATATCATCAAGAGCTTGCACCGAGCATCAATTACAAAGAACCGAACCCGAACCTTGATTTAGAAAACTCTTCATTTTACGTCGTGGAAGAAAAGAAAGCATTAAGCCGGGAGATCAACACACACCGCATGGCGTTAAGTTCGTTCGGTCTCGGCGGAACAAACACGCATGCGATTTTTGAACAATATCAGCCATCCTCCCGGCAAGAAGACTGGAAAGGCCCTTTCATTATTCCGATGTCGGCCAGAAAGAAAGAGCGGCTCAAAGAGTACGCAAGGCAGCTTTTAGCTTTCTTACAAACGAATGAGACGACGGATGCTGATCTCGCTGATGCCGCCTACACATTCCAAATCGGAAGGGAAGCGATGGAGCAGCGGGCAGTCTTTATCACAAGCAGCATTGCGGAGCTGACGCAGCAGCTTGGCGACTTTGTAAACGATAAGCCGTCCATTAAAGGCTGCTTCAGGGGAGAAAAACAGCAGGCGAAAGACATCGCATGGCTTTCTGATGATGATGACAGCGCTGAACTCATTGAGAAATGGCTGGCGAAAGGAAAAGGAAACAAGCTGGCTGAGATGTGGAGTAAAGGCGTCGATATCAATTGGCATAAGCTCTATAAAGATAAACATCCTAACCGCATAAGCATGCCGGTATATCCTTTTGCGAAGGAACCGTATTGGCCGAAAAAAGCAGAGCGGAAAACACCGGCAGCACAAGCCGGAATCTCGGCTTTACATCCGCTCGTGCATCAAAATACATCTGATTTGTCCCAGCAGCGATTCAGTTCACTGTTTACAGGTTCAGAATTTTTCCTGACAGATCATGTGGTCAGAGAAAAAGCTGTGCTTCCGGGAGCGGCGTATATGGAAATGGCATATGAAGCCGTAAAACGGGCGCTGGGAGGTTTATTAGAAGATGATGAAAGAATCACGCTGCGTCATACAGTGTGGCTGAAACCGATTGTTGTCCATGAACAACAGCGGCAAGTGCATATTGCGCTGTTTCCTGAAGAAGACGGAATCATTTCATATGACATATACAGTGTAAATGAAAACGAAGAAGTGCTGCACAGCCAAGGGCGTGCGGAAATCATCAAAGCTGATAAACATCCTAAGGCGGACCTTGCCGCTTTACAAAGCAGATGTGCAGCGGACAAGCTTGAACCGGCCGCCTTTTATCAAGAAGGCAGAAGCAGGGGAATGTTCCACGGCAAGGCTTTCCAAGGCATTAAGGCAGCCTTTATCGGCGAAAAAGAAGTGCTGGCCGAATTACAGCTGCCGTCTTCCGTTTCTCATACGGGCGGACAATTTACACTCCATCCGAGCATGATTGATTCAGCCGTCCAGACAGCGACGATCTGCATTATGCAGGAGTTTGCCGGGCACAAGCTGATTTTGCCGTTTGCGCTTGAACACCTTGAAGTCGTGAAACGATGTACGCCGAATATGTGGGCCCATGCCCGTTTTAGTGAAGGATACCAAAGCGGAGATCCCGTTCAGAAAGCAGATATTGACCTGTTCGACGATACAGGGGCGGTTTGCGTCAAAATGAGAGGTTTTTCAACGAGAGTGCTTGAGGGAGATACAGAATCCATTCAAACGTCTTCCGTTTCTGAAAAAATCATGTTTGAGCCAGTCTGGAAAGAAGCGGAGCTGTCTCAGGCATCCGGTTTACACGCTGACGAGCATTTGGTCATTCTTTGTGAAGAAGCACGTCATGCAAACGGAGATATTGCTTCCGGCTTGAAAGACGCCGGCTTACTGATGCTCGATGGTGCGGGCAAAACGGCGGCTGAGCGCTTCCAAACGTACGCGCAAACTATCGCTGAGCGGATTCAGCAGATGATGGGCGAAAAACGAAAAGGGCGCATTCTGATTCAAACCGTTATTTCCGCTGACGGCAGCCAGCAATTGTTTGCCGGCTTGTCAGGCCTCTTAAAAACAGCAGAATTGGAATACGGAAAACTGACGTGTCAGCTTATTGAAATATCAGCGATAGAAGAAATGCCTGCTATAGCCCAAAAGCTGAAAAACGACAGCCAAAGACCTCAAGATAAACATATTCGTTACAAAGGAGAAAAACGATATGTGAAGGCTTGGAAAGAAATACAGCCGGCACTTGAAACCGACGCCGTCTGGAAGGACGAAGGCGTGTATTTGATTACCGGAGGCACCGGAAGCTTAGGTCTTATGTTCGCAAAAGAAATCACAAATCGTGTGAAACAGCCGAGACTCATTCTGACCGGCCGCTCAGATGTAAACGAAGAAAAGCAGCGTGAGATCAGCATGCTTCAACAAGCGGGCGCCAATGTCGTGTATAAAAAGCTCGATGCTGCTGATCGGCAGGCGAACGAAGCGCTCATTCAAGAGATAATGAGTCAGTTCGGGAAGCTGAACGGAATCATTCACGGTGCGGGAGTCATAAAAGACCGTTTTCTGATCCAAAAAACGAGTCAGGAATTCCAAGAAGTTCTGGCTCCTAAAGTATTAGGCGCTGCTTATTTAGATGAAGCCAGCAAAGACTGCGAGCTCGACTTTTTTGTTCTCTTCTCCTCTGTTTCCGGAAGCCTCGGCAATATCGGCCAGGCAGATTACGCCGCCGGCAATGCATTTATGGATGCATATGCCGCTTACAGAGATTCATTGGCAGCTGTCGGCTTGCGGCACGGAAAAACGATTTCCTTTAACTGGCCGCTGTGGAAAGAAGGCGGGATGCAGGCCGGAGCTGAGACTGAACAGATGATGGCTAAAACCTTCGGAATGGTTCCGCTTCAAACGGAGACCGGCTTAGCCGCATTTTATGAAGGAATGGCTCACACGAAGCCTCATCTTTTTGCAGCGGAAGGGATGGCGGCAAAATTGAAACAGACATTCCTACCCGTTTCTGAACCTGAATCGCCAGAGGAGAAACATACGGCGGCATCTGCCGTTTCAGAAAGCAACTGGCATGATCCGCTGACTCAAATGGTAAGTTCGATCTTAAAAGTCAGCCGTGAGGACATTGATATTGATACAGAGCTGAGCGAATACGGTTTTGATTCAGTTTCTTTCACTGTCTTTACAAATCAATTAAATGAAGCGCATCAGCTTGAGCTTGCGCCGACGATTTTCTTTGAATACGGAACCATCCGCAGCTTAGCAGAATATTTGACGGATGAAGTGAAAGCAGAGCTTTCTTCTGCGGTAAGAGATCCGGAAGACGGCAAACCCCGTCAAGCGCTTCATACCTCTTTGACAGGCATGGTAAGCGAGATTTTAAAAGTTGACCGTGAGGACATTGATATTGATACAGAGCTGAGTGAATACGGTTTTGATTCAGTCTCCTTCACCGTCTTTACAAACCGGATTAATGAAACGCATCAGCTTGAGCTTGCACCGACGATCTTCTTTGAATACGGAACGATCAACAGCCTTGCCGGGCATTTGGCAAAAGAGTATCACGGCCGATTTGCCGAGACGAAGCCGAAAGAGGTTTCAGTACAAGAGCACCCGGAAGCCCAAAAGCCGAAAGCGGCAAAAAGAAAACGTTTCGCATCGGTTATTACCGCCAAGGCAGAAACACCGAAACTTACGAAACCTCGTTTTGAACCGGTTGCCATTGTCGGCATCAGCGGCCGATTCCCCGGCGCGAAGGATGTTGATGAATTTTGGGGCAATCTGAAAGAAGGGAAAGACTGCATCACAACGATTCCGAAAGGCCGCTGGGATTGGGAGGCGTTTGATGGCGACCCGAATCTTGAAGAAAATAAAACGAATATCAGGTGGGGCGGATTTATTGACGGCATCGCTGAATTTGACCCGCTGTTCTTTGGCATCTCACCGCGGGAAGCTCAGTAT
Source organism: Bacillus sp. ISL-51 (assembly GCF_018613535.1). Lineage (GTDB taxonomy): Bacteria > Bacillota > Bacilli > Bacillales > Bacillaceae > Bacillus. The sequence goes on along the minus strand of NZ_JAGGQB010000011.1, from coordinate 156,320 downwards.
TTGGACCCGCAGCAGCGGTTATTATTGACCTTTGCCTGGGGTGCGATAGAAGATGCGGGATGTAAACCGGAGAGCCTTTCCGGCACAAATACGGGTGTCTTTATCGGGACGGGAAATACCGGATATAAAGATTTATTCACAAGAGCCGGACTGCCGCTGGAAGGCCATGCGGCGACAGGCAGCATGATTCCTTCAGTAGGGCCGAACCGCTTAAGCTATTTATTAAATCTTCACGGTCCGAGCGAGCCGGTTGAAACGGCGTGCTCAAGCTCGCTTGTGGCGATTCACCGCGCGGTTTCCGCTATGCAAAACGGAGAGTGTGACATGGCAATCGCCGGCGGGATCAACACGATTTTGACCGAGGAAGCGCACATCAGCTACAGCAAAGCGGGCATGCTCAGTAAAGACGGAAAATGCAAAACTTTCTCTAAAGATGCCAACGGATATGTCAGAGGAGAAGGCGCCGGGATGATCATGCTGAAAAAACTGGCTGATGCCGAACGGGACGGCAATCCGATTTACGGCATTATCCGCGGCACGGCGGAAAATCACGGAGGGCGGGCCAACACATTAACATCGCCGAATCCGAAACAGCAGGCTGATTTATTGGTGAATGCCTACCGGAAAGCGGAAGTTGACCCGAGCACCGTCACTTATATTGAAGCGCACGGAACGGGAACCGAATTGGGCGATCCGATTGAAATAAACGGTTTAAAGGCGGCGTTTCAAGAGCTGTCAAAAACAAATGAAGAGTCTGAGGCTGCCGATCATCGCTGCGGCATCGGCTCAGTCAAAAGCAATATCGGCCACTTAGAGCTGGCCGCGGGAATTTCGGGTGTTATGAAAGTGCTTTTGCAAATGAAGCATAAAACATTGGTCAAGAGCCTGCATGCAGAAACGATCAATCCTTATATCCAGCTGAAAGACAGTCCTTTTTATATCGTGCAGGAAAATCAGGAATGGAAGGCTTTAACGGACAAAAACGGAAAAATCATTCCGCGCCGCGCCGGAGTCAGCTCATTCGGTATTGGCGGCGTCAACGCCCATATTGTCATTGAAGAGTATATTCCGGAAGAAGCGGGTCATTCAGTGCATAAAGTAAACCCGGACAATCCGGCGATTATCCTCCTGTCTGCCAAATCAAAAGCAAAACTTCACGAACAGGCAGTACAGCTGCTGGAGGAGATTCACAAAAAGCCATATACCGATAAGGATTTGGCCGCTATCGCTTATACGCTGCAAACCGGAAGGGATGAAATGGAAGAACGCTTGGCATTTCTCGCAGCAACGATGTCGGAGCTGGAAACGAAGCTGTACGCTTTCACGGAGAATCAACAAGACGCTCAAGGGCTTTACACCGGCCAGTCTCGCAATAAAGAGACGTTTGCCCTGTTTACGGCCGACGAAGATATGGACATCGTCATCGATGCCTGGATCAGAAAAAGAAAATACGCCAAGCTGGCAGAGGTATGGGTAAAAGGCGGCGTGATCAATTGGAACCGTCTGTATGATGACAACAGGCCGCGTTTGATCAGTCTTCCATCCTATCCGTTTGCAAAAGACACGTATTGGCTGCCTGAACATAACAAAAAGCATCAGCCTCATATAGAGAAACGTTCAAAGAGCGTGCTGACGAAACAATGGGAGCTGAGTCCCGCAGAATATCGGGAACCAAGCACAAGTCCCGTCGCGATTTTTGCTGACCGGGAAACGATGAATCTGGCAGAAGAAGTTTCAGCGCATTTTCCGAATCACAGGATTATCGGTACGGAAGAACTGTCTGCTGAATATGATTGGAAAAGTTTTGCCGGAGTCATCGATCTTCTCGGCGCAGCGAAAGAAGACCATGGAGACATGATTGGAATGAAGTGGCTCCAAAAGCTGATTGAGCATGGCCGTAAAGACGGTATTACACTGCTTTGCGTAACGAAAGAGTTGGAGTCGTTAGGAATTAAAGGAGCAGCTCAAACAACAGGGGCAGGACGGGCCGGCCTGTACCGGATGCTTGCATGCGAGTACAGCCACCTCGTATCGAGACACCTCGATCTTGAAGCGTCTCTGAAGAGTTCGCAGGTCGCGAAACAAATCGCGGATGAATTTAATGTCCGCTCTGATGATGCCGAGATTTGCTGGAGGGACGGCATGAGGTACCGCGCCGTATTAAAAGCCTCTGAAAATCACGATTTACATGAAGAGCGTCGGACAGATTTTCCTGAAGATCATGTGCTGTTCATTACCGGCGGCACACGGGGAATCGGACTGTTATGCGCCCGCCATTTTACCGAACATTACGGAGTGAAAAAGCTCGTGCTCACAGGCCGTGAGACGCTGCCGCCGCGAAATGAGTGGACGGGCGGCTTGAAAGGGGCCCCCGCTTCTGTAAGGGAGAAAATTCAAGCCGTGCTTGAATTGGAAGCAAAAGGCGTAAAAGTACACGTATTGTCCGTCCCTTTAGCGGATGAAGCAGTGTTAAAACAAGAACTGAACCATATTAAACAGACGCTCGGACCGATCGGAGGCGTCATCCATTGTGCGGGTGTGACCGATAAAGAGACGCTGGCGTTTATCAGAAAAACCGATGAAGATATACAGCGCGTGCTTGAACCGAAAATAGACGGGCTTCAGGCGTTATACAACGTGTTTAGCGGCGAGCCGCTGAAGTTTTTCGTTCTGTTTTCATCCGTTTCAGCGGCAATTCCGGCGCTTTCGGCAGGCCAAGCTGATTATGCCATGGCGAATGCGTATATGGATTACTTTGCGAATGCATTCCGCGAGCTGTCGCCGATTGTCAGTATTCAATGGCCGAACTGGAAAGAAACCGGGATGGGCGAAGTGACAAACAAAGCTTATAAAGACAGCGGCTTGTACAGCATTACGAATGCAGAAGGATTACAGCTTTTAGACGGCATTTTAGCCCGGTCAATCCGGGGAGCGGTACTGCCGGCCGTTTCAAATCCAGAGCTTTGGAAACCGGAACAATTCATGCGCCGCAGCAAACAGGTTGTGCACGAAAAGAGTCCGGCGGATCAAAAACCGGCGGGAAAAATCGCCGATCCTGCCGAAGATCACGCACGATTAGCGAAGAAAACAGAAGCTTGGCTGACAGAGTTATTTTCTCAAGAGCTTCGGATTGATCAAGATCAGCTTGAGACAGACGTATTATTCCAAGATTACGGTGTGGATTCCATCATTCTCGCGCAGCTTTTGCAGCGGATTAACCGGAGCCTCGAAGCGTCACTGGACCCGTCGATTCTTTATGAATACCCGACGATTCAAAGCTTCGCCGTCTGGCTTATTGAAGGCTATGCCGAGTCTTTGTCAGGCTTGTTTAAGATGGAGACGCCGGAGCCTGCTTCTAAAGCACAGGCTGAGCGGGAAGGTGAAAAACCAGCCGCTGCATTGCAAGAAGAATCGTTTGACGGAGGACCGCACGGTGAGGATATTGCGGTAGTCGGCATGTCGTGCCGCTTTCCGGGGGCAGACACTTTAGAGGCGTACTGGTCGATTCTTGCGGAAGGCCGTTCGTCAATCCGTCCGGTTCCGCCGGAGCGCTGGGGCTCAGAGACCCCTTATTACGCAGGAGTGCTTGACGGCATTCGTGAGTTTGACCCTGAATTCTTTTTACTTCCTGAAGAGGATGTAAAGGCGATGGACCCGCAAGCTTTGGCTGCGTTAGAAGAGTGCCTGAATCTGTGGTATCACGCGGGATATACACCGGAGGAAATAAAAGGGGAGCCGATCGGCGTTTACCTCGGCGGACGAAGCCGTCATAAACCGGGTGAAGAGAATCTCTTGGATGCGAAAAATCCGATTGTCGCGGTGGGCCAAAACTATTTAGCGGCCAACCTGTCTCAGTATTTTGACATGCGCGGCCCGAGTCTTGTGCTGGATACGGCTTGTTCCTCTGCTTTAGTCGGCATGAATATGGCCGTTCAAGCCCTTTTAACCGGAGAAATTAAAGCAGCCGTTGTGGGCGGCGTGAGCCTGTTCGAATCTGAAGAAACCCATAAGCTGTTTGATCAGCGCGGTATTTTAAGCGAAGCTTCTGCCTTCCATGTTTTTGATGAACGTGCCGATGGAGTCGTGCTTGGCGAGGGCGTCGGAATGGTTCTGTTAAAAACGGTGAAACAGGCGCTCAAGGACGGGGATTCCATTTATGCCGTAGTGAAGGCGGCTTCCGTCAATAACGACGGAAGAACGGCAGGACCGGCTACGCCAAGCCTGGATGCCCAAAAAGCCGTCATGAAGGCTGCTCTCGCTAAAAGCGGCAAACAGCCGGAAGATATAAGCTATATCGAAGCAAACGGTTCCGGGACAGTCGTAACCGATCTTTTAGAACTGAAAGCCATTCAATCAGTCTATCGGCCTCAAGACGCCGGTCCGCTCGGAATCGGCTCTGTGAAGCCGAATATCGGGCATCCGCTATGCGCGGAAGGCATTGCAAGCTTCATTAAAGTCGTTCTCATGCTGAAAGAGCGCAGCTTCGTGCCGTTTTTATCCGGCGAACAAGAACATGCACATTTTGATAGAGAAAAGGCCAATATCATATTCAGCCGCGCTCTGACGGAGTGGCCGTCATCCATCCCGGCAGCAGGGATAAACTGCTTTGCCGACGGCGGAACAAACGCCCACATCATTATTGAAGCGTGGCAGGAAAACGGAGAACGCAAGGTCAAGCGCCAGCCTTTGACGCCGCCTGTATTAAAAAAGCGGCTGATTTCGCCGGACAGCCGTGAGCAAATAAAAGAGAAAACTGCGGCAAACATCTGGGATACCTATGAAGTGGAGGTTTAACGTGAAGAACTTCAAAAAGCAAATCACTTTATCGCTAAAAAATCCGTTTATTTTTCACCATGCCGTTTACGGACAAAAAGTACTTCCGGGATTGGCTTATATAGATATGTTTTATCAGATTTTCAAAGAGCGGGGCTATTCTTACGCTGAGCTTCAATTGCGCCATTTATCAATCTATCAGCCGCTTATTGCGAAAGAGGACACTGCCATTAAGCTTACGATCGACTGTACAGAGGTAAAAGAGGGGCGCTGGAAAATCGCCGCAAAAGGAAAAGAGTTCAGCGGGGGGCGATTGTCACCGGAAGAACACATATACGTAAAAGCTGAAATGCATTTGGTTTCACCCGCAGTATTTCATGACACGCTTGATCTCAGCCAAATCAAACATGCTGCCGAACAAACTGTCAATTTGAATGGACTGTATGAGCAGTGCAGAATCCAGGAATTGGTTCACAGCGGATATATGAAAGCGGAGGGAGAAGTGTTTGAGGGGGCAGACGGTGTAACGCTTGCTTTGTCACTCGGGAAAGACGCGATGGAGCAAGCGCATGGTTTTCTGTTCCATCCGACTCTCATTGACGGAAGCGGTGTAGGTGCCAATAAACTGATTTCGTCTATGTTAAATGGGGAAAAGAGGCTGTTTCTGCCTCTTTTCTATGAATCTTTTACCGCTTCCGAACCCTTACAGGCCGGGTGCATCACGAGGATCAAACGTTCGTCGCTTCGGCAGGAAAAAGAGCTTATTTACATCACGCTGGAGTTTTTCAACGCTTCCGGCCAAAAAGTAGCTGAGCTGAAAGATTTCACAAGCAAGCTCGTGCGGGGTGCCGAGCTTATTAATAAAAACCATAAGCCCGAGGCGAAACCTGTGCCTCCCGCTGCCGGCTTAACGGAAGTCTCCGCATCTCTTGAAGGAGAGAATCCGTACGGGGAAGCAGAACAGTATGTCAGCAAACTTATGGCGGAAAAAATGGAAAAGACGATTGAACAGATTGATACGCAGGCCGGCTACTATGAGATGGGTCTGACCTCTTCGGGATTGCTTGACGTCGTCGAAACCATAAGCGAAAAAATCGGTGAAACCCTTTCTCCGACATTGCTGTTTGAATATACAACCGTAGCCGAATTAGCAGCTTTTCTTACGAAGCAATACGGGGAACATTTCAGCGCTTCCTCTGTATTGCCGGAGAAAAAAAGCGAGCCGGCGGTGATGAAACCTGAAATCAGGCAAAGCAGCGTTCCGCAAGATGAGGACATTGCGATTATCGGCATGGCGGGCCGCTACCCGAAGGCCGAGAATATTCATGAATTTTGGGAAAACCTTAAAGAAGGAAAAAACTGTGTCAGTGAAATCCCGGAATCCCGCTGGGACTGGCGCCGTTTTGAAAATGTAGAGTCGCCTTCGGGGAAGAAAATATCAAAATGGGGCGGATTTATTGATGATCCGGATTGCTTTGATCCTCAGTTTTTCCGAATTACGCCGCGAGAAGCCGAAACTATGGACCCTCAGGAGCGGCTGTTCCTCCAAACGTGCTGGGAAACGATTGAGGATGCCGGCTATACGCCGAAGACGCTGGCAGAGCCGCGCGGACGGAATAAGAGGCAGCGCGTCGGAGTTTTTGCCGGGGTGATGCACAAGGATTATACATTGGTCGGAGCTGAGGCTTCATCTGAAGACCATGTGTTTCCGCTTTCTCTTAATTATGCGCAAATTGCAAACAGAGTTTCATATTTTTGTAATTTTCACGGGCCGAGCATGGCGGTTGATACGGTCTGCTCTTCCTCACTGACGGCAGTGCATCTGGCGCTTGAAAGCATTCGCCGCGGAGAATGTGAAACGGCAATAGCCGGCGGGGTCAATCTGTCGCTGCATCCGAATAAATATTTGACCTACGGCTTGTGGGACATGTTTTCAACTGACGGCCTTTGCCATACGTTCGGGAAAGATGGAGACGGATATGTTCCGGCAGAAGGACTCGGGGCTGTTTTATTAAAGCCGTTAAAGCAGGCGGTAAAAGACGGCGACCGTATTTATGCTGTTGTAAAAGGCAGTGCCGTTAACCACGTGGGAGCAGTGAGCGGAATTTCTGTCCCGAGTCCTATTGCCCAGGCCGATTTAATTGAGACGTGTCTGGACAAAGCGGGAATCGACCCGCGCACGGTCAGCTATATCGAGGCGCACGGAACGGGTACTTCTTTAGGTGATCCGATTGAAATTCAAGGGCTGGTGAAGGCGTTCCGCCAATATACACAGGACAAGCAGTTCTGTTCCATCGGGTCAGTGAAATCCAATATGGGGCATGCGGAATCAGCGGCGGGAATCAGCGGCTTAAGCAAGGTTGTCCTGCAGCTTCACCATAAAACACTGGTGCCTTCTTTACATTCAGAGGAGCTGAATCCGTACCTAGACTTCAAACAATCGCCATTTTACGTTCAGCATCAAACAGAGGCGTGGCAAAAGCCTGTTGTGACAGAAAACGGAAAAGCGGCTGTGTACCCGCGCCGCGCGGGAATCAGCTCGTTCGGGGCCACGGGTTCAAATGTGCATATCATTCTGGAGGAATTTGTTCCGAATGAATCAGAGCAGAAAAAAACAGAGCCGTCAGAAGATCAGACATTCCTCATTCCGCTTTCTGCCCGAAATGAGGAGCGGCTTCAGGCGTACGCTGCAAAGCTGTCCGAATTTCTCCATTCCGGCCTGCAGCTGAGAGATGCGGCATATACACTCCAGATCGGCCGTGAGCAAATGGCGGAGCGGGTTGTTTTCATCGCTGAGGATATAACTCAGCTGATAGAGCAGCTGAAGGCTTTTGTTCTAGGCAAAGATATCAGCGGGTGCTTTAGAGGCAGGGCGGATAAAGATAAACGGACAGAGCTTGCTCCCGGCTTGATACATCATTTGCTTTCTGACGGCGGGCTGGAGACGATTGCTGAAAGATGGGCCGGCGGCGGCACACTGGATTGGAATCTCTTATATGGAGAAAACAAGCCAAACCGCATAAGCCTGCCGACCTATCCGTTTGAAAAAACAAGTTATTGGGTGCCTCAGGCGGAGCCGAGAGAAAAGACGCAGGAACAAACCGCCGGTATTCTGCACCCTTTGCTGCATCAAAATGTATCAAACATGTCAGGTGTCCGCTTCCGGTCATCCTTTAGCGGCACTGAATTTTTCCTGAAGGATCATATCGTAAAAAACGAGCGTACTTTACCTGGCGCGGCCTATCTGGAAATGGTGCGGGCAGCCGTTGAACAAGCGGCAGAAACACGGGAAGAAGGCGTAATCCGCCTGAAACATATCGTGTGGATCCGTCCGTTTACGGCAGCGGAAGAAAGCGCCGAATTGTATCTTCGCTTATATCATGAAGAAAATGGCGAAATGTCATATGAGATTTATAAAGAGCCGGATCACCCAGAACAGGAGCCTGTCCTCTACGCACAAGGAAGCGCCGCTTTTGTTCAAGCGGAAGAACCGGCCGGAATCGAGATTAGGAAACTGAAAGAATCACGCCGTTTGATCACGCCTGCCGAATGTTATCAGGCTTATAAGCAGATGGGGATTGAATACGGAGACGCTCATAAAGCGGTCACGGAAATGTATGCGGGGGAAAACGAAGTGCTGGCGAAGCTGTCACTCCCATTTACAGCTGCGCACACAAAAGATCAATTTGTCCTGCATCCGAGCCTGCTTGATGCGGCATTCCACGCGACGATCGGTTTGAAGCTTGAAAAAGGCGGGATGGACAAAAACCCAATGCTGCCGTTTGCCCTCGAACAGATTGATATCTTCAAAGGCTGTGAAAGCGATATGTGGGTATCGATTACATACAGCGGGGATAGTAAGCCGGGAGATTCCGTGCAAAAACTGGATATTGACTTGTGCGACGAGCACGGCAATGTATGTGTGAAAATGACGGGCTATTCTGCAAGAACGATAGAAACGGAAAAGACTGAGACACTGTTATTTGAGCACGTATGGGAAGAAAAAACCGTTTCACAAATGAAGGCGCCGATCCATTACACAGCGCATCATGTCTTGATTTCTGACAGGTTTACAGAACAGATGAATAGAATGAAAGCAGACTTCAGCTGTAAGGTGCTCCATGATCATCAAAAGAGCGCAGACGAACAGTTTGAAGCCTGTGCGCTCCAAGCTTTTGAAGTGGTGCAGCAAATCCTCGCCTCAAAATCCGGAGGACGGGAGCTGTTTCAAATTGTCGTGCCGGCTGAAGCCGATACGGAGCTCCTCAGCGGTTTAACGGGGCTTTTGAAAACAGCAGCGCTCGAAAACCCGAACCTGACCTGCCAGCTCATCGAACTGGAGCCCGGCATTAAGGCCGATGTGCTGTCTGAACACTTGACAGAAAGCAGCTTCTGTCCGGATGACAAGCATATACGCTATCAAAACGGCAAGCGATATACGGCTGAGTGGAAGGAGACCGGTCTGGAACGATTCGGCGCCGAAAAGCCTTGGAAGGACAAAGGCGTTTATCTGATTACAGGCGGCGCGGGAGGCCTCGGCTTTTTATTCGCACGGGAAATCGCGCAGCAAACGAAAGATGCCGTGCTCATTCTCACGGGGCGCTCTTTGCTTGATGATCAAAAGAAAGCACAGCTTCAAGTGCTGTCCGCGCTTGGCGCGCACGCAGTCTACAGCCAAACGGATATAGCCGAAAAACAAGAGGTTCAATCACTCACGGAGGATATCCGGAAGCAATACGGCGGCTTACACGGCATCATCCATAGCGCCGGAACGATAAAAGACAATTACATTTTGAAAAAACAGCAAGGGGAAATCCGGGAGGTGCTGGCTCCGAAAGTCGCCGGCCTGGTTCATCTCGATGAAGCGACGAAGCACATTCCGCTGGACTTTCTGATTCTTTTCTCCTCAGGCGCGGGAAGTGCGGGGAGCGCGGGCCAAGCGGACTACGCGATGGCGAATGCGTTTATGAACGCGTTCAGTGAAAAAAGAAACCGGCAGCAAGCGGCGAACGAGCGGTTCGGCCGCACCCTTTCTGTCTGCTGGCCGCTTTGGAAAGACGGCGGCATGAGGGTGGATGCGGAAACAGAAGCGATGCTGACAAAAGAAAGCGGCATGGTTCCTATGAAAACCGAAAACGGTATTCAAGCCTTGTACCGCGGATGGGCGGCAAAGAAAGCCCAAGTCATGGTAACAGAAGGATTCGCAGCGAAAATCCGCGCGTTTCTGCGAAAAACAGCAAGCGATCACAAAGCTGCGAAACCAACGAATCTTTCAGCGGGCAAAGAAGAAATGCTCAGAGAAAAAGCGGAGCATTATTTGAAAGACGTGCTTTCCGAGGTGATAAAACTTCCGGTCAGCCGGATTGACGCCAAAGCGCCTATGGAAGACTACGGAATCGATTCCATTATGATTATGCATTTGACAGGCCGTCTGGAAAAGAGCTTCGGTTCATTATCAAAAACATTATTTTTTGAATACCAAAATATTGAATCATTAACACAGTATTTTATCGAAGCTCACCGTGATACCTTACTGGAAATCTTAGGAGTGGAAACTGAGGAAGCCGTTTCAGCGGAGCCTGCTGCTCCTGCGAAAACGGAGGCCAGACCTGCTTCCTTCAAGGCAAAAGGCAAAAAGGGTTTTGTCCGCACACGCACAGAGGCGCCCGAAAAGCAGCAGCCTGAACGCGAAGATATCGCGATAATCGGTGTGTCAGGACGTTATCCGCAAGCCGAAAACCTTCAGGAGTTTTGGAAGAACTTGAAGGAAGGCACAGACTGCATTACAGAAATTCCAAGCGAGCGCTGGGATCACAGCCTTTATTATGATGCTGATAAAGACAAAGAAGGCAAGACCTACGGGAAATGGGGAGGATTTCTGAAAGACGTGGACAAATTTGATCCGCAATTCTTTCATATTTCACCCCGAGAGGCAAAAATGATGGACCCGCAGGAGCGGTTATTTTTGCAATGCGTCTATGAAACGATGGAGGATGCCGGCTATACGCGGGAAAATCTGAATAAAAAAGACGGTGATCCGCTGGGAGCAAATGTCGGCGTTTATGTCGGCGTCATGTATGAGGAATACCAGCTGTACGGAGCCGAGGAGCAAGCGCGTGGAAAATCGCTTGCCCTGACCGGAAATCCGTCGTCAATCGCAAACCGGGCTTCCTATGTTTTCGGATTTAACGGGCCTAGTATCGCTTTAGATACAATGTGCTCCTCCTCTTTGACAGCCATCCATTTGGCATGCCAAAGCTTAAGAAACGGGGAATGCGAGGCCGCGTTTGCCGGGGGTGTCAATGTATCCATTCACCCGAATAAATACTTGATGCTCGGGCAGAACAGATTTTTATCAAGTAAAGGCAGATGTGAAAGTTTCGGAGAAGGGGGAGACGGATATGTGCCTGGTGAAGGCGTGGGCGCTGTTCTCCTCAAACCGCTGTCCAAAGCAAAAGCAGACGGTGACCATATTTACGGCTTGATTAAAGGAACGGCCGTAAACCATGACGGAAAAACAAACGGATATTCCGTCCCTAATCCGAATGCCCAGGCCGCCGTTATAAAACGGGCGCTCCAAGATGCGGGAGCCGATCCGAGGGCGGTCAGCTATATCGAAGCGCACGGCACCGGAACATCACTCGGTGATCCGATTGAAATCACGGGACTTACGAAAGTCTTTTCAGAAAAAACACAAGATAAACAGTTTTGCGCAATTGGCTCGGCTAAATCAAATATCGGCCACTGTGAGAGCGCCGCGGGCATCGCCGGCTTGACAAAGGTTCTGCTGCAAATGAAATACAAACAGCTCGCGCCTTCGCTGCATTCCAAAACGCTTAATCCGAATATTGATTTTCTCAGTACGCCGTTTAAAGTGCAGCAAGCGCTTGAAGAGTGGAAGAGACCGGTCATAAATGAAAACGGAGAAAGCACGGAATATCCGAGAATGGCGGGACTCTCTTCTTTCGGAGCGGGCGGCGTCAACGCCCATATTGTCATTGAAGAGTATCCGGAAGAAGAAAAGGATACTGCTTTTGGAGCACCGCATCCGGTCATGATTGTCCTTTCTGCAAAAAATGAAGAAAGACTTCAGCAACGGGCAAAACGGCTGCTTGAAGCGATTCAAAGCGGACATTATCAAGAGTCAGATCTGAGCCGGGTCGCTTATACCCTGCAAATCGGGCGTGAACCGATGGAGGAGCGTCTCGGGCTGATTGTCCGCAATTTACGGGAGCTTGAAGAAAAGCTTGGTGAATTTACCAGCGGCAAGGATTCGATTGACCTGCTGTACCGCGGACAGGTCAAACAAAATAAAGACACGATGGCGCTGTTTGCGGCGGATGAAGATATGGAAAAAACCATTGAAGCCTGGCTTGCAAAAGGCAAAGCCGCGAAAATATTAGAGCTTTGGGTCAAGGGTCTTCCGCTAAATTGGAACAGGTTATACGAGACCGGCAAACCGCGGAAAATCAGTCTCCCGGCTTATCCGTTTGCGAAAGACCGCTATTGGATTGACAAATCGGCGGATATGCCTTCCAGCAGACAGATCGAAAAACGGCCGGAGCCGATCACACCGGCAGCCGTCGTAAAGCCGGCCATTGAAGCGCTGCCTGCGGATGAGACTGTTAGTCAGAAGCCGGCACATATCGCATTACAGCCTTTAAGCAGACCGGAACCGAAAAGAGCCGCACAGCCTGTTAACCATTCGCCGGTTTCGGCTGAAGCCTTAAGCGGAGAATTAACGGCAAGTTTGGCAGATGTCTTATATATGGATCTTCATGACATTGACCAAGACGACACGTTTATTGACATCGGCATGGACTCGATTACCGGACTGGAATGGATAAAGGCGATTAATAAAACGTACGGCACATCCATTACTGTCACCAAAGTATATGATTACCCGACAATCCGCCAATTTGCAGCTTTCTTAAAAGACGAGCTTGGCGCGGAAACAGCACTTGATCATGCTGAGGCCGTACAGATTGAAATACAGGCAATAGAAAAGCCGTCAAATATTTCGTTACAGTCTTTGACTGAGCGGCAAGGTGTACAGGCGTATGCAGTTGCTGACATCAGGGAGGGGATGTCTGAAACAGCGGCATCTTCTGAGACAGATGAACCGGTTGAGGCGCTGCATGACGAGTTATCGAAAGCGCTGGCTGATGTTCTGTACATGGAGCCTCATGAAGCAGACATCGATGAAGCATTCATTGATTTAGGCATGGACTCCATTACCGGTCTGGAATGGGTCAAGGCCGTCAATAAACGGTACGGAACAGACTGTAACGTCACCAAAGTGTATGATTATCCGACAATCCGCCAATTTGCAGATTTTCTGCATTCAGAGCTGGCCGGCAGGGGCGGAAAAAAGCGGGTGCCTCCAGAACGCCCGCCCGAACTGAAAAAGGAAGCGGCGCCTTTTGAAAAAAAGCAGGTGCAGCCGATCCAAATAACGGTTCAAAAGGAACGTGACACGGAACCTGTTAACTCAGCGCCGAAAGAGGAGAGGCAGGATGCGATCGCCATCGTCGGTATGTCGGGCAGGTATCCTGATGCGCCGGATCTCGGCAAGTATTGGGACAATTTAGTTCAAGCGAAAAACTCAATCCGCGAGATTCCGCCTTCCCGGTGGGATGTGAACAAATATTACGATCCGGCATTGAACAAGAAAGGCAAAGTGTACTGCAAATCAATCGGCATGCTGGATGATATTGAGGAGTTTGATCCGCTGTTCTTTAATATTTCTCCTTCAGAAGCCGAACTGATGGACCCTCAGCACCGGATATTTTTACAGGAGGGCTATAAAGCCTTTGAGGATGCGAGTTATAACGCAAGGACATTAAACGGGAAAAAATGCGGCGTATATGTGGGAATTATGAACAATGAATACGGCATGATGCTTAACAAACATCAGTCAGGGGGAAGCGCCACGGGCAACAGCTTCAGCATCGCCGCCGCCCGCCTGCCGTATTATCTCAATTTGAAAGGGCCCGCCATTCCGATAGATACGGCTTGCTCATCTTCACTTGTCGGCACTCATCTGGCGCGCCAGGCGCTGTTAAACCATGAAATCGATATGGCGCTCGTCGGCGGTGTCACCTTGTATTTAACGCCTGAATCATACATCAGCATGTGTGAAGCCGGAATGCTGTCTGCGGACGGTCAATGCAAAGCATTTGATAACAGCGCGAATGGATTTGTGCCTGGTGAAGGTGCGGGTGCGCTCGTTTTGAAAAGGCTTAAAGACGCAGAAGCCGACCAAGACCATATATACGGCGTCATTATCGGTTCAGGCATTAACCAAGACGGCAAAACGAACGGCATTACCGCACCAAGCGCGAAAAGCCAAATGGATTTAGAGCGTGAAGTTTATGAAGCGCACAACATCCACCCTGAAAGCATCAGCTATGCTGAGATGCACGGCACCGGAACGAAGCAGGGCGATCCGATTGAATTAGAAGCTCTATCGTCGGTATTTAAAGAGAAAACGGATCGCAAACAATACTGCGCCATCGGTTCTGTAAAATCGAATATCGGACACACGTCAGCTGCGGCAGGTGTGGCAAGCGTACAAAAAGTGCTGATGTCCATGAAGCATCAGACGCTCGTCCCTACGCTTCATTTCAACACGCCGAATGAACATTTTGCCTTTGATGAGTCGCCTTTATATGTCAATACAGAACTGAAACATTGGGAATCCGGCGATACGCCGCGGCGGGCCTGTGTCAGCTCTTTCGGCTACAGCGGCACAAACGCCCACCTCGTTATTGAGGAGTATCAGCCGAAGTGGAGCGGGAACAGGCAGCCGGATGAGACAAACATATTTGTTCTCTCAGCGAAAAAGGCGCCGCAGTTAAAGGCTTATGCCGAGTCTATGAAAGACTTCGCAAAAGCGAGCGGAGAGCTGAATCTTTCTGATGTGGCGTATACCCTTCAAACCGCGAGGGACGCGATGGATTACCGCCTCGCTGTTACAGCAGATTCGAAAGAAGAGCTGATCAGACGTTTGACGGATTTTATCGACGGCAAAACGAGCGAGGGTGTATATGCTGCCCACGTAAAAGCATCTAAAAGCGAAATCAAAACATTTGAAACGGATGATGATCTGAAGCAGCTGCTTGGATCATGGTTTCAAAAGAAAAAATGGTCCAATATCGCCGAATTATGGGCAAAAGGGCTTCAGGTTGATTGGGACAGGCTCTATAGCGGCGAAAAGCCCCGCCGAATCAGTTTGCCGGCTTATCCGTTTGCAAAGGAGCCGTATTGGCTGCCCCAGCCGAAAGCCGGATTACAAGAAAACGGAAACATGCGGGAGACCCGGCTTTTACAAAAGCAGTGGGCACCGTGCCAAATCCAATCAGTCCAAAGCAAAAACCGCCAAACCGTCATTTTATTAGCTGATCAGAAGACAATAGGGCTTGCTGAGGAAACCGCTAAACATTTTGCTGAATCAGCCATTCTTGATATCGAATCGGCTGATGACGCACATACTGAATGGGATCAGATAGCGGGCGCCGTGGATCTGACCGGATGCGGGGACGAAGCGGAGACTTTACAAGGGATCAGCTGGCTTCAGAAACTGATTGAGAACAGCCGCCGTCAAGGGCGTTCAATAACGCTTTTAAGTGTTACAAAAGGCTTGGAGCCGTTTCAGCAGGAGACGGTTCAACTGTCGGGAGCAGCGAAAAGCGGGCTGTACCGAATGCTGCAAAATGAATACAAAAGCGTGACATCAAGGCACATGGATGCAGATTCTTTTACTGAGCAAAAGGTGCTTGCCAAGCAAATTGCGGATGAATTTTTTGCCGGCAGCACAGAGCCTGAAGTCTGCTACCGAAACGGGCAGAGATACCGGGCTTGCTACCGGGAAATACCGATGGATGAGAAAGCTGAGTTGAAGCCCGCTCCGTTTCCGAAAGACCGCGTGCTTCTGATTACAGGAGGGACGAGAGGACTGGGCCTCTTATGCGCCCGCCACTTTACAGAAAAGCACGGAGTGAAAAAAGTAGTTCTGACAGGCCGGGAGCCGTTCCCTCCGCGTGAGGAGCGGGCATCCTTCAAAACGGCAAACACACCGCTTGCAGAGAAGATACAAGCGATTGAAGAGCTTGAAGCAAAAGGCGTACAAGTTACGGTGCTCAACATGACTCTGTCTGACCGCGATGCCGTACAAGCCGGTATCGAAACCATCCGGCGCACGATGGGGCCGATTGGCGGCGTCATTCACTGTGCGGGATTAGTAAATACAACAAATCCTGCGTTTATCAGGAAGACGGCCGAAGACATACAAGAGGTGATGGAACCGAAAATCGCCGGTCTGCAAACATTAAGCAGCCTGCTCACAAACGAGCCTTTGCAATTTTTTATCTTATTTTCATCGGTATCAGCCGTCATTCCGGCTCTCGCATCCGGGCAATCGGATTATGCGATGGCGAATGCGTACATGGACTATTTCGCGGCTGCTCATCAAGATCAATATCCGATGGTGAGCGTTCAGTGGCCGAATTGGAAAGAAACCGGATTGGGGGAAGTCCATACAGAAAGCTTAAAGCAGACTGGACTGTTAGGTTTGACAAATGCGGAAGGGCTTCAGCTTTTAGACGGCATCTTATCGGAAAACATCCGTCCCGCAGTTCTTCCGGCTGTCATTCATGCAGACGGATGGAATCCCGATAGGCTGTTAAATCAAGAAGACATACAGAGAGAAGCAAAAGACAGCGTGTATAACGGAACAGTGAAACAAACGGCAGGCTCAAGTCTTCTCACAGACACAAAAGCTTGGCTTGTGAAACTGTTTTCCGACGAGCTGAAAATCGCTCCTGATGAACTGGAAACCGATGAACCGTTCCAGGATTACGGAGTGGATTCCATCATATTAGCCCAGCTTTTACAGCAAATGAATCAAGCGCTCAAAGAGGATTTAGATCCGTCTGTTTTATATGAACATCCGACGATAGATGCGTTTGCAGCATGGCTTGTCTCGAATCAGCAGCCGTTGTTTACAGAACAGCAAGAGCCTGAAACAACAAAACAGCAGCCTGCCGTTCAAGCGGCGAACGATGCTCCTCAGAGGAAGACGCAAACAGAAGACATCGCCGTCGTTGGCCTAAGCTGCCGATTTCCGGGAGCGGGATCCCTAGAACAATATTGGGATCTGCTGTCTGGAGGCCGTTCTGCGATAAGCGCAGTGCCTGCTGAACGTTTTGGGTATCCAAATGAGTTTGTAGCGGGAATGATTGACGGCATGGATCACTTTGATTCCGAATTCTTCTTCATACCGGAAAACGATGCGAAAGCGATGGACCCCCAAGCATTGGCGGTATTAGAGGAAAGCTTAAAACTTTGGTGCCACGCCGGCTATACCCGTGAAGAAATAAAGGGCATGCAGGCCGGTGTGTATATCGGGGGTCGCAGCCAGCATCAGCCTGATCAAGAAAGTCTTGCTAAAACCCGCAATCCGATCGTCGCGGGGGGACAAAACTATTTAGCCGCAAATGTGTCGCAGTTTTTTGATCTGCGCGGTCCGAGCATCGTGCTGGATACGGCTTGTTCATCGGCGCTGGTCGGTATGAACATGGCCGTTCAGGCACTAAGGAGCGGTGATATCGAAGCAGCCGTGGTGGGCGGCGTCAGCCTGCTCCATACAGACGCGGCGCACCGGATGTTCCAAGAGCGGGGGCTATTAAGCAAGAAACCGTCATTCCATGTGTTTGACAAACGGGCAGGCGGCGTTGTCTTAGGAGAAGGCGTCGGTATGGTGCTGTTAAAGACGGTAAGCCAAGCGAAAAAAGACGGTGATTCTATATACGCTGTCATCAAGGCCGCCGCCATAAATAATGACGGCCGGACGGCAGGACCGTCTGCACCTAATTTGCAGGCGCAAAAAGACGTGATGCAAACCGCGCTTGAAAAAAGCGGTAAAAAACCGGAAGACATCACCTATCTTGAAGCAAACGGATCAGGTTCGGCGGTGACAGATTTACTTGAGCTGAAGGCGGTCCAGTCCGTATACCGCTCTGATAATCACGAGCCATTAGGAATAGGCTCCATTAAGCCGAACATCGGGCATCCGCTGTGTGCAGAAGGCATCGCCAGTTTTATTAAGGTCGTCTTAATGCTGAAGCATAAAGAAACGGTTCCGTTTTTGTCAGGGGATGAGCCGATGCCGCATTTTGATATAAAAGAAACTGATTTTTATTTTCATAAAACAACCGGCCCTTGGGCTGCAAAAAGACCGGCCGCAGCCATTAACTGTTTTGCCGACGGCGGGACAAACGCCCACGTCATAGTAGAAGCATGGCAGGAGGAAGATCACACCATAGAGAAAAGACAGCCGCTGCCGGTACCGCCATTAAGACGGAAGGCAATAGCAGAAAAAACGGCCCGTCCAGTAAAAGAAAAAGAGCTTCCTGCGAAAGAAATGTTTTGGAAAACATTCAATTAAGAGAGGAGTGGGAAGAAATGATAACGGAAAAAATCAATTTCTCATTGGATCATCCTATCATGAGAGGCCATAAGGTTTTTGGTGAAGCGTTATTACCCGGTCTTGCCTATATAGATTTAATGTATCAAGTATTTCAAGAGCACGGCTGTGCGTATAATGAGCTCGAACTGAAACATGTGACGATTTATCAGCCTTTAACCGTCAGTGAAACGGATAAAATCATTCTGACCATTCAATGTTCAGAAAGCGGAGATGGAAAGTGGTCCATCTCCCTTTCAGGGCAGAAACAGCAAGGAGCTGAGCTGTCAGAGCCAATCCAATATGCGACGGCGGAAATGCATAAAAGAGATGCAATCACGTTTGACGAAACCATTGACTTCAACGATTGGAAACAATCAGCGTGCTCCTCTGATCTGAATGATATGTATGATCGCTGTCTGGGCCATGACTTGGCGCACTCTGGCATGATGAAATCAAGCGGGCGGCTGTATGAAACGGACGACAGCGTGCTGATTGATCTGTCAGCCGAAGAAGGAAAGGACGCTTTTTTGTTCCACCCGGCTCTTTTGGATGCGAGCGGCATAGGGGCAAGCGGTTTGCTGTCTGAAACAAACCGCCTTCACCTGCCCTTATACTATGAATCGTTTACGGCCGCGGACACTCTGCAAACAGAGTGCGCGGCGCGTATCCGGTCTTCGGCCGTCCGCCAGGAAAAAGAACTCACATACATGACGATTGAGTACTTTAACAAATCCGGACAAAAGGTGGCCGTGCTTAAAAACTTTGCGGGAAAAGCGGTGCGTGATAAGGAAGCGGTACACACAGAACAAGCGGGACAGCCAAAGAAGAAAACAAGTGAGCCGGAAAGCGCAAACGAGAAAGAAATCATCCTTTTCCTGCGCAAGCTCTTAGCCGAAAAACTGGACAGGCCCGCAGAAAAACTGGATATCCTTTCCGGCTACTACGAACTCGGTCTGGACTCTTCCTCTTTACTTGAGATTGTTCAAGACATCAGCATGAAGACGGGCGCAGCCCTTGCGCCCACGCTTCTCTTTGAATATACGAACATAAAGGAACTGGCAGCCTATCTGAAAGAAACGGTTTCATTTGAAGGGGCGGCGAATCCCTCATGTAAGCCTTCTTTTGAAGCCGAACCAGCAGCCGAACCAGCAGCCGAACCAGCAGCCGAACCGGCAAATCGTGAAAAAGCCGGAGATATCGCGATTATCGGAATGGCCGGACGCTATCCGAAAGCGAAAAATGTGGCAGAGTTTTGGGAAAATCTCAAGGCCGGAATTGATTGCATCACCGAAGTTCCGGAGTCCCGCTGGGATTGGCGGACATATGCAGACGTGACGTCTCCGTCAGGAAAAACACTGTCAAAATGGGGCGGTTTTATCGACGATGCCGACTGCTTCGATCCGCAGTTTTTCAGAATATCGCCGCGTGAAGCAGAAACGATGGACCCGCAGGAACGCCTGTTTTTAGAGACGTGCTGGGAAACGATTGAAGACGCGGGTTATACGCCTAAGACGCTTGGCGGAAACGAACGGAAAAAACACCCAGTCGGGGTATTTGCGGGCGTGATGCATAAGGATTACTCATTGATCGGCGCAGAACAATTATCGGAAACAAATCCGTTTCCCGTCTCGCTTAATTATGCTCAAATCGCCAACAGGGTGTCCTATTACTGTGATTTCCACGGCCCGAGCATGGCAGTTGATACGGTATGCTCCTCGTCATTGACAGCCGTTCACCTGGCTATTGAAAGCATCCGCAGCGGGGAATGTGAAGCGGCGTTAGCAGGGGGAGTAAACCTGTCTTTGCATCCGGCGAAATATATCAGCTACGGAAGCGTGGGCATGCACTCAAGTGACGGACGGTGCCGCACGTTTGGCAAAGAAGGGGACGGCTACGTTTCCGGAGAGGGTGTCGGAGCGGTATTACTGAAGCCTTTACAGAAAGCCGAACAAGACGGCGACCGGATTTATGCCGTGATTAAAGGAAGCGCCGTTAACCATGTAGGAAAAGTAAGCGGAATTACCGTCCCGAGCCCTGCGGCACAGGCAGATGTCATTGGGGCATGCCTGAAAAAAGCGGGTGTCAGTCCGCGGACAGTCAGCTATGTGGAAGCCCATGGAACGGGAACTTCGTTAGGAGATCCGATTGAAATTGAAGGACTGGCAAAAGCATTCAGCCAAGGGACGCAGGACAAGCAATTTTGCTCAATCGGTTCAGTGAAGTCAAATATCGGCCATGCCGAGTCTGCGGCCGGCATCAGCGGGTTAACCAAAGCGGTGCTCCAGCTTCATCATAAAACGCTTGTGAAATCCCTGCATTCCGCAGAATTAAATCCGTATGTAAAGCTCGATCAATCACCTTTTTACGTGCAGCAAGAAACAGCTCCGTGGCAAAAGCCGAAAGCTGAAGAGAATGGACAAGTGACTTATTACCCGCGCCGAGCCGGACTCAGTTCCTTCGGGGCATCAGGCTCAAACGCGCATATCATCTTAGAAGAATACATTCCGCCTGCACATCAAGGCACTGTATTAGAAAACGACGTATGCAAGATCATTCCGCTTTCCGCGAGAAATAGAGACAGGCTTTCAGCGTATGCAAAAAAGCTTGCCCAGTCACTGCCTGAAAAAGCGTCACTTTCTGAAATTGCCTGCACGCTCCAGACAGGCCGTGAAGCAATGGAGGAACGAGTTGTCTTTTTCGTTAAAGACATTCATGATCTAAAGCAGAAGCTGAACGATTTCGCAAACGGAAAAGAAAACATACCAGACTGCTGGCGCGGACAAGCCGAGGTGCCGGAGCTTTCCGCAAACGCCTCCGCTCCTGAAACGGATAATGTGAGGCAGCTTGCCGAGGCATGGGCGGAAGGGAAACATGTGGATTGGAGCAAGCGGTACGGGAAACATAAACCGCTGAAAATCAGCGTTCCGACTTATCCGTTTGCTAAAGAACGTTATTGGATTCCGCAGCAAAAGCAACAAGAAAAAAGTCCGTCAGGCATCGTGCTGCACCCGCTTTTACAACAGAATACATCCGATTTTTCACAGCAGCGATTCACTTCTGTCTTTACGGGAGATGAATTTTTCCTTTCTGACCATGTCGTAGACGGCAAAAAGATATTGCCGGGAGTCGCCTATTTGGAAATGGCCGGAGAGGCTGTGAAAAAAGCGGCGGGTGTGCAGGAAAAACATCAATGCATCTCACTCAAAAATGTCGTCTGGGTCCGTCCGATCATCATTGAAAACGAACCGAAGGAAATACATATTGCCCTTTATCCTGAGGATAATGGAGAGATTACCTACGAAATATACAGCGAGGCGGAAGGAAGAGATGAAGATCCTGTCATTCACAGCCAAGGTGAAGCCGTCATTACAGCAGCCGAAGATGTACAGTTAGATATCGCGTCTTTGCAGGCGCAATGCGGCTTGGAGACGGTGACGGCAGCCGAGTGCTATGATGCATTTCAAAAGATTGGGCTTGATTACGGCGCGGCCTATCGGGGCGTTCAGAAATTGCTGATCGGAGAAGACCGATTGCTCGCCAATATTTCACTTCCGTCCGCCGTACAAGAGAGCAAACAGCAATACACGCTTCATCCGAGCATAATGGACGCGGCTTTTCACGCCTCCATCGGCTTGCTTGTCCGCTCGATTCATGACAATGCCAAAAGCCATCAGCTCTCTTTGCCGTTTGCGATGCAGGAGGTGGAAGTGCTCGGTGCGTGCCCGGAAAAGGTGTGGTCATATATCCGCTACAGTGAAGGCAGCAAAGCGGAGGACAAAGTAAGAAAATTCGACATCGATATTTGTGATGAAACCGGTACGGTATATGTAAGGATGAAAGGCGCGTCTGTCCGGGCGCTCGACAACACCCAAACCGGTCAGCCGCCCGTCGGCCATACGATGATGATTCCTGCTTGGGAGCCGGTTGCAGCTAAACGAAACGGCAATGTCAAAACGCTGGCAGGACAAGCTGCGGTATTCGGAGGAACCGAATCCCAGCACACGCTTATCAAACGGCATCTGCCAAACGCGGCATTTTTGCCTATCAGAAGCACGGATGATATCACCTCCATGACGCAAATGCTCGGAGCATCAGCATGGGAACAGATCATTTGGCTCGCTCCGCAGGCCGATTCAGCGGACAGTCTCAAAGAGCAGGAACGCAACGTTTTTCATATATTTAAGCTGATGAAAGCCTTCCTTACATTGGGATACGGGGAGAAAAACCTAAATTGGTGCTTTGTCACAGAGGAAGCGCAGCCGTTTTGTGAACATGACGGCGCCAATCCAACTCAAGCCGCCGTTTGCGGCTTAGCGGGAACGATGGCGAAAGAGTACCCGCATTGGAATATCCGCGTGATCGACACGGAAAAGGACGGCACCTGGCCGATCAACGATGTAATTTCTCTGTCAGCTGAGAAAAACGGGCAAATGTGGGCGTACCGCCAACAGCAGCTGTTCGAGCGGCAATTGATTCCGCTCGCAAACGTTCCGAAAAACGGCTCGTTATATAAAACAGGCGGCGTATATGTCGTCATCGGAGGCGCCGGTTATCTCGGCGAGGCGTGGAGTGAATATGTGATCCGCCGCTACCAGGCCCGCGTCATTTGGATCGGAAGAAGCCGGATAAATGAGTCGATACAGGCAAAGCTGGACAGGCTTGCCGCATACGGCCCGGCTCCTGAGTATGTTTCAGCCGATGCCGCCGACAGTGCCTCATTAGAGCGGGCTTATCACCGTATAAAAGAGCGCTGGACAAACATTAACGGCGTCATTCATTCGGCAATGGATCTGTCCGAGCAAAGCCTGAATAATATGGAGTTAGATGAATTTAAGGCGGTGCTGAGGGCAAAAGCTGACGTAAGCGTGTCTATGGCAAAAGTGTTTGAACGGGAGCCGCTTGACTTTGCGCTCTTTTTCTCCTCACTTGTGGCATTTATCCATAATGTGAAACAAAGCCACTACGCTTCAGGCTGCGCCTTTAGTGATGCATTCGCGAAGGAGCTTGAACTGAACTGGAACTGCCCGGTGAAAGTGATGAATTGGGGATATTGGGGGAACAGCGAAGCCGCTGAAGACGGCAATTTTGTTCAGCTCATGGATCAAATCGGACTTGGATTGATTGAACCGGATGCCGCGATGGAGGCGTTAGAAGCGCTCTTGACCATGCCTGTGCATCAAGCGGCTTTCATTCATACGACAAAACCAGTTGCTGTAGAAGGCATGAATGAACAAGAACAGATGTCCGTTTATCTGCCGCAGCCTCTCACCGCTGCAGCACAGCTGGATGTGCGCCCGCCCGAAGCGGAAACGTTAAGAGGCGCTGAACACGGGGAGCTGGATGATTTTCTTTATCAGCTGCTGATCGCCCAGCTTAAGGAAGCAGGCTTGTTAACACCGGAGAGCATGAAAGCGTATGAGCCTGAGCATGTTTATTTTAAAAAATGGCTCGAACAAAGTGTGGCTTTCCTGCTGGAGCATCGTTATCTTGATGGCGATACGGATTCATTTACCCTGTCTGCCCGGGCAAAAAGCGCAAGCGGCTCGATATGGCAGGAATGGGAGCGGAGAAAAGGAGAGTGGCTGAATAACGCCAATACGAAAGCGATGTCCGTTTTAGCTGAAACGATGCTCAAATCACTGCCGGACATCTTGCGGGAGAACGTGCCGGCGACGGATATCATGTTCCCTCACTCTTCCATGGAACTTGTTGAAGGGATATATAAACATAATCAAGTCGCTGATTACTTTAACAGCGTGCTTTCCGACACATTAACAGCCTATGTGAAAGAACGGATCAGCCAAGATACTGAAGCCTCTATCCGCATATTGGAAATCGGGGCTGGTACCGGCGGAACAAGCGCGGGAATCTTTGAAAAGCTGAAGCCGTATCAGAACAATATAAAAGAATACTGCTATACCGATTTATCAAAAGCCTTTCTCGTGCATGCTGAAACCGAATATGGCGAAAAGAATCCTTATCTGACTTATAAAATCTTTAATGCAGAAGCGCCGCTTTCTCATCAGGACATAGATCCCGGCGCATACGACATTGTCGTTGCCGCAAATGTGCTTCATGCGACGAAAGACATCCGACAAACGCTGAGAAACGCAAAAGCGGTTCTGAAGCATAACGGATTGCTGCTTTTAAATGAAATGGCGGGAAACAGCCTGTTTCCGCATATTACCTTCGGGCTGCTTGAAGGCTGGTGGCTTCATGAAGATACAAAGCTGCGCATTCCGGGGTGCCCGGGCCTGTATCCTGAAAGCTGGAAGCAAGTGTTAGAAAGCGAAGGCTGCCACTCGGTCTTTTTCCCTGCTGAAGCGGCACATGATTTGAGTCATCAGATCATCGCGGCCAACAGCAACGGCATCGTCCGTCAGGCTTTGCAGACTGTATCCGGGAAACGGGATGAAGCGCCGCAAGCCCAGCCGGCTCCGCCCGCTGATCAGCAAACAGCCGTGCAAAAAAGTGACGTCTCCTTAAAGGAAAAAAGCACGGAGTATATGAAAACGTTAATAGGAGAAACGTTAAAAATTCCGCCAAGCCATATCGATTCGAAAGCGCCGCTTGAGAAATACGGAATCGATTCCATCGTCGTCGTACAGCTGACAAATACGCTGCGAAATGTCTTAGACCAAGTCAGCAGCACTTTATTTTTTGAATATCAGACGATCGATGCTCTTGTCGAACACTTAATCAAAACAAAAAGAGACGCGATGATTAAACTGACCGGAGCTGTGCCTGTTCAAGCAGAACCGGAGACGGCTTCAAAACCGCAGGCGGCAAAACCTGTGATGCCTCTTCAGACATCCCGCCGCTACCGAAGGGAAAAACGGATCACGGCAGAGACAGCGCCGCAGAATTCAGTCCGTGACGTTGCCATCATCGGCGTTTCAGGCAGATATCCGCAAGCAAAAACGGCCGCTGCTCTTTGGGACAATATTAAAAAGGGAAAAAACTGTATTGAAGAAATTCCGGAAGACCGCTGGAACTGGCAGGATTATTACGATGAAGAAAAAGGAAAAGAAGGCTCTATTTATACGAAATGGGGCGGCTTTATAGAGGATATGGACAAATTTGATCCGCTCTTCTTTCAGATTTCTCCTTTAGAAGCAGAGCGGATGGACCCGCAAGAGCGTTTGTTTTTAGAGACGGCTTACGCCAGTATCGAAGACGCGGGCTACACACCTGATAACCTGTGTCAAAGCAGAAAAATCGGCGTGTTTGCCGGAGCGATGAACAAAAACTATCCGACCGGCTACGGCTATTGGTCCATCGCCAACAGAGTATCATATCTTTTTGACTTCCAAGGGCCGAGCATTGCAGTGGACACAGCCTGCTCTTCTTCCCTGACGGCGATTCACCTGGCGCTTGAAAGCATATACAGCGGGTCAAGCGAGTGTGCCATTGCCGGAGGCGTAAATATTGTCACAGATCCGATCCATTATATGAATCTATCAGTCATGAACATGCTGTCTGCAAGCGATACATGCAAATCATTCGGAGACCGCGCGGACGGGTTTGTAGACGGAGAGGGTGTAGGCGCTGTCGTTTTAAAACCATTAGACAAAGCTATTGCCGACAACGACCATATTTACGGCGTTATTAAAGGCAGCACGCTCAACAGCGGCGGCAAAACGAACGGCTACACAGTTCCGAATCCGAATGCGCAAGCCGCACTAATCAAAGAAGCTCTTCAAAGGGCGAATGTCCCGGCGCGGACTGTCAGCTATATTGAAGCCCACGGCACGGGAACGGCATTAGGCGATCCGATTGAAATTGCCGGGTTAACAAAAGCATTTGAAGAGGAAACAACGGATAGACAATTTTGCGCCATCGGCTCCGCCAAATCAAATATCGGCCATTGCGAAAGCGCGGCCGGGATTGCCGGATTGACCAAAATATTATTCCAGCTGAAAGACCGCAAGATTGCTCCGTCACTGCACGCGAAACAGCTGAACCCTAATATTGATTTCGCGTATACGCCGTTTATCGTCCAGCAGGAGCTCAGTGAGTGGAAACGCCCTGTCATCGATGGCAAAGAATGTCCGAGACGGGCGGGATTAAGCAGCTTCGGCGCGGGGGGAGCGAATGCCCACCTGGTCATAGAAGAATATATTGCTGACAAAGAGCCCGTTCAACCGGCTTATCCGCCCGCATTAATCGTGCTGTCTGCGAAAAACATCGAACGGCTCAATGAGAAAGCAAAACAGCTCACAGCCGCCATCCGTGACAATAGGTACGACGACTCAGATCTTATCAATATGGCCTGCACTCTTCAAACGGGCCGTGTACCGATGGAGGAGCGTCTCGGCGTTATCGTTCATTCGCTTAAAGAACTTGAGGAAAAACTGAATGCGTTTATCACTGGGGAAGAGACCGCCGGGGTGTACCGGGACGGAACGGAAGAAAACAAACGGATGCTCAGCGTATTTGCGGCGGATGAGGATATGGGAGCCATCATTGATGCTTGGATCAGCAAAGGCAAATTTTCAAAACTGCTTGAGCTTTGGGTAAAAGGGGTGGATGTGAACTGGGCGAAACTGTACGGCGACATTCCGCCGGCGCGCATCAGTCTTCCTGCTTATCCGTTTGCAAAAGAACGCTTTTGGCACCAGCAGCCTGCAGAACGAAAAGCTGCTCCGGTGAGCAAACGATCTGCTGAAAAAGACACAGCGGAGCGATTTGAGGTGATGGCCTTCCGGGAAGTGCTGAAAGAACAGGCCGTGCCGCAAGCGGGAGAAAAGAAAATCAAAACGCTGATTTCTTTCCTTTCTGACCCAGTAAAGCAGCAGGCGGCCGTCTCGGCAGTCCGGTCATTTGACAGTGAAGCAAAAGTCATTTTTATAGCACAGGGGGACCGGTACGAAGCTTTTCCTTCCGGCAGCTATCAAGTGGTGCGGAAAGATCCGCATTCCTATGAAAAAGCCTTTACGCATATTCAAAAAGAACATGGCGAAGCCTCTGCTGTTTTATATTTATGGACGCTGGAAGACAAAAGCTGTATAGAAGATTATTCATGTATCGTCTATATATTGCAGGCAATGGCTGCAGCCAAGCTCCAGCCTGAACGGGTATTACTGGCGGGAGCATTTGAAACGGGTCTTGAAAGGTGCTATCTGGAGTCGTGGATCGGCTTTGAACGGTCGCTCGGCATCGTCCTTCCGAATACAAACATCACCGGTCTTTTCCAAAAAGCAGGCGGAACGATGACTGACTGGATGGAGAAAATATGGGCAGAGCTGAAGGGCGAAACAGAACATACCGCTTTCTATGAAAAGGGAACACGCTTTGTGTATCACATGGAGCGGGCTCAATTATCGCCGGGGAACAACAGACTCAGAACCGGCGGAACATATCTCATTACAGGCGGATTAGGAGGCCTTGGTTACTTATTTGCCCGTCATCTGGCCCAAAATTATCAGGCCAATGTCATTCTCACGGGCCGATCGCCAATCGATGAGAAAAAGAAAGAAAAAATGAAAGAACTCATGGAGCTGGGAGCAGGCGTCATTTATGCTGAAGCCGACGTCTGCGATCCGATCGGCATGGGTGACTGCATAAAGCGCGCCAAAGAACGGTTTGGGGAAATTCACGGCGTCATTCATGCGGCCGGTATCGAAAGCAAAACGTCTATTTTTGAGAAAGAAATCGAGAATTTCCAGCATACGATTGAGCCGAAAGTGAGGGGGAGCCTGCTTCTTGACGAGTGGCTGAAAGAAGAAACGCCAGATTTCATCTGCTACTTCTCTTCCACCTCGGCTGTCTTGGGAGACTTTGGATGCTGTGATTATGCGGCGGCAAACAGGTTCCAAATGGCGTACGCACAATATAAAAACGAACATGCAGTGCATGGCAAAGCCTTTGTGATCAACTGGCCGGTATGGAAAAACGGCGGAATGGGAGTCGGCGGTGAAGAGACGACGGGAATGTACTTGAAATCAAGCGGCCAGCGCCTGTTAGAAACAGAAGAAGGCATTGACTTATTCGAGCGCATTATATCCCAAGAAGACTCGCAGTATCTGGTCATTGCCGGAAAAAGAAGCCGAGCTGAGCGCTTTTTAGGAATCAGTCAGCAAGCCTCGGAAGAACTGCCAGTTCCGTCTGAAATAATAGCGCCGATCCAGGCTGAAAGCGTGGAGGAACGCCTTGAGTCGGATATGAAAGAGCTGATTCACAGCCTGATTAAAATATCCAAGGACAAGCTCGTCCTGCATAAAAATTGGGCGGAATTCGGATTTGATTCTATCTATTTAGCAAAATTCGCCGCTCTCTTATCGAAACATTACGGTATTGAAGTGACACCGGCGTTATTTTACAGCTATGCAACGCTCGGGGATCTCATGAAATACTATCTGACAGAACATAAAGAGGCGATCGAGGGGTTTTACCGGACAGAAAAGGCGCCGGTTCAGACAGATTCAGAAACCGCTGAGCCTGAAAACAAGGAGCCGTACACAGATCAGGAGATCATCGCCATGATGAAACAAGTCTCAGAAGGAACATTAGATTTTGAAAGAGTGCAAGACATCATAGAAGGGAGTAAAACGTATGAATCATAAAGAACTTCTCGATGCCTACAGATCAGGAATTCTCACCATCGCCGAGGTCGAACGGCAGCTAAATGCCTTCAAGCGGACATCTGCAAAACGTCCGCTTTCAGAAGGCCAAAAAGGTTTGTGGATGCTTCAAAAGATGTTTCCCGATATGAGCGCTTATAACATCCCGTTATGCTTTCGTTTTCAAAAGCTGGATATAGAGACATTTAAAAATGCCCTTTTGTTTGTGCAGCGTCAGCATCCCATTTTAACCAGTCTGATAAAAGAGGAGAACGGCCTTCCTTATCAGACTGAGGAGCCCGGCGCACTCTTGACGGCAGTTGAAATGGATATTTCAGATCTCAGCGAGCGTGATATCGTGCCGTTTATAAAGGAAAAAGCAAAAGAACCTTTTGCGCTTGAAACCGGGCCGTTAATGCGCGTTCATGTGTTCCGGCAGGCGAAGCAGAAATCGATTGTTTTGATTACCATACACCATATTATTTTTGACGGCGTGTCACTTATGACGTTTATGACGGCATTATTAGACGCGTATACGAAATTGAGCGAAGGCAAAGAGCCGAACGTTGTGCTGGCAGAGGCAGATTACCATGATTTTGTTTTATGGGAGCAAGAGCTGTTAAAGAGTGACACAGGGAAGGCGCATCTCTCTTATTGGAAACAGCAGCTTAACGGACCGCTGCCGGTTCTTGAGCTTCCGGCCGATTATCCGAGATCCTCGGTTCAAACTTGCAGGGGGCAGGCGTATCAGCGCTTGCTTCCCGATGAACTGAATCAGCAAATAAAAGCTGCCGCCCGCACTCATAATGTAAATGAATCCGTTGTGTTTCTCGCTATTTTCAAAGGTTTGCTTTATCAATATACGAATCAGAATGATGTGATCGTCGGTATGCCGACGATGGGGCGGTCTGAGGCTCAATTTGAGTCTGTGATCGGATACTTCATTAACATGATCGCGGTCAGAAGCAGGGAAACAGGCAGTAAATCGTTTACGGCGTTTATGAAGGAACTGCAGCTGACGCTTGCAGAAGGCCTAGACCATGCTGCCTACCCGTTTCCGGCGCTTGTTAAAGAACTGAAGGCTGATCGCTCACCGGCCGCATCGCCCGTTTTTCAAACCGCCTTTTTCTATCAAAATTTCTTCCAGACAGAAGGCGCCGAAAAGCTGAGCGAACAATATGAATCACTCGGCATTGAAATGATAGAGGAGATTCATCAAGAAGGGGAATTCGAGCTCGCGCTTGAAGTCTATAAAAAAGAAAATGAAACCGTCCTGCAATTTCTGTACAACCCGGATATATACAGCGCTTCTTCTATCGAACGGATGGCAGAGCATTACGTAAAGCTGGCAGAAAAAGTCCTTTCTGATCCGGCTGTCACGTTTGAAGGATGCTCTGGCCTGCTCCATAAAGAACAAGGCGTGCAACAGAAATATAATACGTCAAACGAGCGCTGCATTCATGATGTGTTTACAGAAAAAGCGGAGCGTTATCCTGATAAAAAAGCTGTGATCTTTGGTGAACAAAGTCTTACATACCGCGAATTAGATGAACGCAGCACAGCGCTTGCCGCGGATCTCCAGAAAAAGGGCGTCAGTCCGGAATGCCCGGTCGGCATTTGTACGGAACGTTCATTTGAGATGGTCATCGGGATACTCGGTATTTTAAAAGCAGGCGGAGCATATGTGCCGCTGGACCCTGCGTTTCCGAACGAGCGATTAGCGCACGTATTGGCCGACAGCGGTGTCTCCATCGTATTAACGCAAGCAAAAACACGGGGCAGGATCGATCAATTAAATGCCGGCGTCAGCACCGTGCAGATTGAAGACAGCCGCCGCTCTCTCGCAGGGAAGAAACTGGAGCGCCTTACGGAACCGCATCACCTTGCGTATATCCTTTATACGTCCGGCAGTACGGGGAAACCGAAAGGCGTCATGGTTGAGCACCGGGCCATCATGAATACACTGCAATTTCTGGAAGCCGAGTACCCGGTCGGACAAGAGGACGCGTATTTGTTAAAAACGAATTATGTATTTGACGTATCAATATCAGAATTATTCGGCTGGTTTATCGGAAACGGCCGTCTGGTCATTTTGCCGCCGGACGGAGAAAAAAATCCGCAGCTTTGCATGGATTATATTCAAACTCATCAGGTGACGCATTTGAATTTCGCTCCTGCCGTATTTAATGTGTTTCTGGAAACGGTAAAACGGTATAAGTCATTTACAGAGCACGGTCCTGTTAAATATGTGATGGTTGCGGGTGAGGCTTTTCCGAAAGAACTTGTCAAAAAAGCCGTCTCAATCTTTAAAAATACCAGAATCGAAAACATATACGGCCCGACGGAAACGTCCATCTATGCCGCTTACTACAGCTGCAATCATGAGGAGATCACGAGCCGGAATACGCCGATCGGCAAACCGATTGACAATACACGAATTTATATCGTCGACGAAAAGCTTACCCCCGTTCCCGACGGTGTTGCCGGCGAGCTTTGCGTGGCGGGCGCCGGTTTGGCAAGAGGGTATTATAAACAGCCCGGGCTGACGGCGAAATCGTTTATTGATAACCCGTTTCATGAAGGCGAAAAGCTTTATAAAACAGGTGATTTAGCCAGATGGCTGCCGGACGGAAATATTGAATATGCCGGCCGTATTGACAGCCAAGTGAAAATCCGCGGATTCCGCATTGAACTGGGCGCGATTGAAACAAAGCTCAGTGAACACCCGGACATTCTTGATCAGGCGGTTGTTGTCCAGCAGCAGAACGGCCATAAAAAACTCACAGCGTATTATACAGCGCGAACCGATCATGCAGCAGATGCAAAAGCGCTGCGTCAGCATCTCTTATCGAGTCTGCCGGATTATATGGTCCCTGCGCATTTTATCCGCTTGGATGCAATGCCGTTATCGCCGAGCGGAAAAGTGAACCGGAAAGACCTTGAGCAGCGTCAAGCGATTGTCCATCGCCAGGAAATCGTGAGCAAGATGCCGTTATCAGAAGCGGAAGCCAAGGTCACCCGCATATGGGAAGCGCTGCTGAATACGACAGGCATCCGAACGGAAGACGGATTTTTCGATGTGGGAGGCGACTCACTTCTTGCTGTGGCGGCGGCTGAACGAATCAAACAGGAGCTTGAATGCGAGTTTACCGTCACAGATTTGTTTGAACACTCTACAATTCTGGCAATCAGCCAATTTATCGTCGAAACGAAGCAGGCGGATGAAACATATTTGCCTGATGAATATGAAAGAGAAAGAGAACGAGAGACATATGATGCGATGCCGCCTTATTTTGAAGACAGCGTAGCGATTGTAGGCATGTCCTGTCAATTCCCGGGTGCGAAAAATCATCATGAGTTTTGGAAGCAGTTAAAAGAAGGCAAAGAAAGCGTCCGGTTCTTCTCGGCTGAAGAGCTTCGAAAAGCCGGTGTGCCGGAAGATCTGATCGGAAACCCGGATTATGTTCCGGCGCTATCAACAATAGAAGGAAAAGATCTGTTTGACCCGGGTTTCTTTCACATTTCTCCTAAAGATGCTGAATTTATGGACCCTCAGCTCCGGCTTTTGCTGCTTCATTCTTGGAAAGCGGTCGAGGACGCGGGATATGTGGCAAAAGACATTCCGAATACAAGCGTTTATATGTCTGCGAGCAATAACTCATACAGATCGCTTTTACCGGAGAAAACGACAGAAGGCCACGACTCTCCTGACGGCTATGTTTCATGGGTGTTGGCTCAGAGCGGCACAATTCCGACGATGGTTTCCCATAAGCTCGGATTAAAGGGGCCAAGCTATTTCGTCCATTCAAATTGCTCGTCGTCACTGGTCGGTCTTTATTCAGCGTATAAAAGCATAACGGGCGGAGAATCAGAATATGCGCTCGTCGGCGGCGCGACCCTGCATGCAAGCACAAGTATCGGCTATGTTCATCAAACCGGACTGAATTTTTCAAGCGACGGGCATGTCAAAGCGTTTGACGCCTCAGCCGACGGTATGGCCGGCGGAGAGGGAACCGCCGTTATTCTGCTGAAAAAAGCGTCACAAGCCGTAGAAGACGGAGACCATATTTACGCGATGCTTCGGGGCATCGGACTCAACAATGACGGGGCGGATAAAGTCGGTTTTTACGCACCGAGTGTAAAAGGCCAAACAGAGGTAATCCAAAATGTTTTAGACAGCACAAACATTCATCCGGAGACCGTTTCCTATATAGAAGCACACGGCACAGGCACGACATTAGGCGATCCGATTGAAATGTCCGCCTTACAGCAAGTATATAAGAAATATACGGATCAAGAGCAATATTGCGGCATCGGTTCTGTAAAAACGAATATCGGACATTTGGATACAGCGGCCGGCTTGGCCGGATGCATTAAAGTCGCCATGAGTTTATACCATCAGGAGCTTGCGCCAACCATTAACTACACGAAACCGAATCCCAATATCAAACTCGACGGCTCGCCGTTTTATGTGGTGGACGAAAGAAAGCCGCTGCCGGAGAAAGAGACGCCGCATCGCGCCGCGTTAAGTTCGTTTGGGCTCGGAGGAACAAACGCACACGCGATTTTTGAACAATACCGGCAAGAAAGGGCCGATGAAGCAATCCATGACCAGCCGCCTTATCTCATTCCGTTATCGGCAAAAAGCAAGCCGCGCCTTACAGCATACGCGACTGCTTTATTAGACTTTCTGCATGAAGGCGAAACTGATGTGTCTTTGCGGGACTTAGCGTATACGTATCAGACCGGACGTGAGGCAATGGAAAGCAGAGCTGCCTTTATCACAAACAATATCCATGATTTAAAACGCCGGCTGCAGGAATTTATCAATGGCAGTGACAAGAACATCTTACAAGGCGAAAAAGTGAGAAACAAAGAGGCATCACCTCAGCAGATGGAAGAAGCGGCTGCATTAGAAACAGCGGAAGAAAAGCTGAGCGTATTGGCCGCGTTATGGATTGAGGGCGTGCGTGTGGATTGGCGCATGCTGTATAACGAATCAATGCCGCAGCGAATCAGCGCGCCGACTTATCCGTTTGCAGAGGAACGATACTGGCCGGAAGAAGACGCAAAACAAGCTGAAACAAAGCTTTTGCATCCATTGGTCCATCAAAATACATCCATTTTGCAGGAGCAGCGGTTCAGCTCAGTGTTCACGGGAAAAGAGTATTTTATCGCTGAGCATATCATCAAAGGAATGGCGATCGTGCCGGCTGCCGTAACGCTGGAGATGGCAAGAGCCGCAGCGGAACAGGGCATCGGCGGTGTAACAGAAGAATCTTTATGCATGCGCTTAAAGCATATCGTGTGGGTCCGTCCGGTTATAGCCGATCAGCAATCGGTTGATGTCCATATCGGACTTTATGAAGAAGAGGACGGGCAGATTCATTACCGAATGTATGGAGAGCCGGAAGCACTTGGTGAAGAGCCTCCTCTTTATAATCAAGGCATCGCGGAAATCATACAAAAAGGCCGCTCGGAAAGATTGGATCTTGATCAGCTGCAGCGTCAATGCACCGAGGGAACAATGGAATCTGAAGCATTCTACAGAGGGATGATCGGAGCTGATTACGGTCCGGGGTACAAGGGTGTACAGCTCGTATACCGAGGGGACGGGCGCTTGCTTGCCAAATTGAAGCTCCCTGAATCCGTGTCACATACAAAAGACGATTATGTCCTTCACCCGAGTATGATGGACGGAGCCTTGCAAGCCGCCGAATATTTGCAGAATGTGACAAGAGCTCAGCTGGCAGAAAACGGCGAACCGTTCAAAGCCGCATTGCCGTTCGCTTTAGAGGAGCTTGAAGTGCTGAAATCATGCGTTTCTGATATGTGGGTTCACGTCACATTCAGTGCGAATAATAAAGCCGGCGACCTTATTCAAAAAGCGGATATTGATTTATGTGACAGTGACGGAGAGGTATGTATCCGCATGAGAGGATTTTCCACGCGGATCATGGAAGAAGAGACGAATTCAAGCCTTTCTGCCGGACGTACCGCGACATTGTTAGCCGAACCGGTCTGGACTGAACAAACTGCCGAAAAGTCTGGCGAAGCATCTTCGTATGATCAGCATATCGTATTTCTTTGTGAATACGATGAAGCTGTCAAAAAAGCAGTAGAAACGAAGCTCGAACACGCAAGCGTCTTTACCTTGGATGCGCGTCCGGGCTCTGCTGAAGCGCGTTTCCAATCGTATGCGGGGCAGCTGTTCGGACACATTAAAACCATTCTCAAAAGTAAGCCGCAGGGGCGTATTCTCCTTCAGGCTGTCACGCGGTCAACAGGGCTGCAGCAGCTGTTCACAGGTATAACAGGTCTGTTCAAAACAGCAAGCCTGGAGCATTCCAAACTGACCTGCCAAATGATAGAAGCAGAAAACAAAGAAAGCGCCGAAGGCATTGCAGAAAAAATAGCGGAAAATCAAATGCACCCGGAAAATGCCCATGTGAAATACGAAAACGGCAAGCGTTATATTGCTGATTGGAGAGAAATGGACGTACCTCAAGAAGAGCCGGACATTCCGTGGAAAGACAGAGGGGTTTATCTCATTACAGGCGGCGCCGGAGGTTTAGGCCTGATTTTTGCAAAAGAGATAGCGAAACGTACGGAAGAGTCTGTCATCATCTTAACCGGGCGCTCCGCTCTTGGAGAAAAGCAGGAAAACACGCTTGAAAGCTTGCGCAGCACGGGCGCTTCTGTATGCTACGAGCAAACGGATATCACAGAAGAAGCAGAGGTATACCAATTAATCCGCGGCATCCGGCAAAAGCACGGAAGGCTTGACGGCATCCTTCACAGCGCCGGAATCATTAAGGATAACTACATGGTGAAAAAGCCGGCCGAAGAATTCCAAGAAGTGCTGGCTCCTAAAGTAAAAGGCCTTGTATACCTCGATGAAGCCTCCAAAAATGAGACATTAGATTTCTTTATTGTCTTTTCGTCTTTATCAGGAGTGATGGGAAGTATCGGCCAAGCCGACTATGCGTCGGCAAATGTCTTTATGGATGTGTATGCGGAGTACCGGCAATCTCTTACACAGTCAGGAGAAAGATACGGGAAGACGCTTTCTGTCAGCTGGCCTTTATGGAAAGAGGGCGGAATGCGTGCGGATCAGCACACAAAAGACATGCTGATGCAGCAAGCGGGCGTTGCGCCGCTGAGCACACAAGCAGGCATCAACGCTTTATATCAAGGCTTGATGGGCGGTGCAGCCCGGATGACGGTGTTTGAAGGGGATGTGAATAACATTAAAGCGAAGCTGCTTCACCAACAGGACGATAAGCCGAAAGCTGAGACTGAAAAGCGGCATGACATTGACGCTGACAGCCTGCTTGAAAAAGTGAAACATCTGTTAAAACAGCAGGCATCCGCTTTGTTAAAAGTAAAGGTTGACAGTATTGACCATCATGAAGAAATGACAAAATACGGGCTCGATTCCATTTCGATGACGGAATTTACAAACCAACTAAACCGAACGTACCAGCTTAAGCTGACACCGACGATTTTCTTTGATCATCCGACGATACATGAATTTGCCGTCCATTTAACCGAAGAATACGAAGCCGAATTCGCTAAACGGTTTACAGTAAGCACGAAAACAAATCAAGCCGCCGAGCCGGCGAGAAAGACTCAAAACATGCATTCAGCTGTAAAGCGGCGCCGGACTTATCCTGCTGCCAAACCAGAGACAAAACGCCATGATACGCAGCGTGAGCCGATTGCTATCGTTGGAATCAGCGGAATTTTCCCGATGGCCGAAGACATTGACGCCTACTGGCAAAACCTTAAAGAGGGCAAAGACTGCATGACAGAAATTCCGAAAGACCGCTGGGATTGGCGGGACTATTATGGCGATCCCGCAAAAGAAGCCAATAAAACCAACGTCAAGCGGGGCGGATTTATTGACGGAATTGCTGAATTTGATCCGCTGTTTTTCGGCATCTCTCCTCGTGAAGCGGAACAAATGGACCCTCAGCAGCGCCTTTTGTTAACGTACGCGTGGAAGGCGATAGAGGATGCGGGGTATGCAGCAAAGAGTCTGTCAGGCACAAAAACAGGTGTGTTTATCGGTACGGGAAATACAGGATACGGCTCACTGCTGGCCAATGCGAATTCAGCGATTGAGGGTTCATCAGCGGCGAATACAAGTCCGTCAGTCGGACCGAACCGCGTCAGCTACACGCTCAATCTGCACGGCCCGAGCGAACCGATTGATACGGCTTGCTCAAGCTCGCTCGTCGCCATCCATCACGCCATCTCTTCCATTGAAGAAGGGACGTGCGACATGGCTTTGGCAGGGGGAATCAATACGATTATTCTGCCGGACGTATACATCAGCTTTGATAAAGCCGGCGCGCTGAGCAAAGAAGGGCGTTGCAAAACGTTCTCAGATCAAGCCGACGGTTTTGCGCATGGCGAAGGAGCCGGTCTCTTTTTCTTGAAAAGGTTAAAAGCGGCTGAAGAAGATGGAGATCATATTTACGGTGTGATCAAAGGAAGCGCCGTGAATCACGGCGGCCGGGCGGCTTCGTTAACAACGCCCAACCCGAAACAGCAGGCGGAAGTTATAAAAGCCGCATACCAAAAAGCGGGCATCGATCCGAAAACAGTCACATATATCGAGGCGCACGGCACCGGGACAGAGCTTGGAGACCCCGTTGAAATTAACGGTCTGAAAGCAGCTTTCAGCTCATTCGCTGACGAGAAAGACAAAACGACGGGATATTGCGGCTTAGGCTCGGTAAAAACAAATATCGGTCATTTATCTCTCGCAGCCGGAGCGGCGGGCATCATTAAAATTTTGATGCAGATGAAGCATAAAACTTTGGTGAAAAGCCTTCATTGCGAGACGGTGAACCCGTACATTAAGCTCGAGGACAGCCCGTTTTATCTCGTGCGGGAAACGATGGAGTGGCAAGCGCCAAAAGATGAACGAGGCCAAGAACAGCCGCGCCGCGCGGGCATCAGCTCATTCGGAATCGGCGGCGTCAACGCCCACATCATCATAGAAGAATACATTCCGACTGATCGAGAGGAAACAGATCAGTCTCACCAGCATCCGGGCCTTTTCGTACTGTCGGCCAAGAATGAAAAACGCTTGAAAGAACAAGCCGAGCAGCTGAAACATGCAATTCAGCAAAAGCGGTACGATCAATTGAGCTTGGTTTCTATGGCTTATACCCTCCAAACGGGAAGGGACGCCATGGAAGAACGTCTGGCGATCATTGCGGGCACCGCTGAAGAACTGCAAGAAAAACTGTCTCAATTTGTAAATGAAGACGAGAGTGCTGACCTGTACAGAGGCAGAATCGACAAAAGCACATTGCAAATGCTGACCGAGGATGAAGAAATTCAAGAAGCCGTGGAAAAATGGATGGCGCGCGGGAAATATGCGAAACTGCTTGAATTATGGGTAAAAGGATTAGATGTCGATTGGGCGAAGCTGTATGGAGACCAACCGCCTAAACGCATCAGCCTGCCGACATACCCTTTTGCAAAAGACCGTTATTGGGTTTCCGGCACCGCGCATAAAAATGAAGGCGAAGGCACTGCTTTTACAGGAGCCGGAGCAGTTTTACATCCGCTTTTGCACCGGAATACATCGAATCTGACAGAACAGCGGTTCAGCTCCACCTACACGGGTGAAGAATTTTACCTCGCGGATCATGTAGTCAAGGGCGTGCCGATCTTACCGGGAGTCGCACATCTTGAAATGGCGCGGGCAGCGATGGAAGAAGCGGCCGAACTGCAAGCCGGAGAAGGAAGCGTGAAACTGAAAAATACGGTTTGGGTGCGTCCGATCACAATTGATGAGGAGCCATTAGACGTAAACATCCGGCTCGTTCCTGACGATACGGATGACGTTCAATACGATATTTACAGCTATTCAGAAACTGCTGATCCGATCGTTTACAGCCAAGGATCTGCATCTGTCCATCCAGAAGCCCAAGCCCCAGTGCTTGATTTGCAGCATCTGCAAGCCCAATGCGTCCAAAGCCCGTTCACTGTAGACGAAGTATACGATACGTACCGCATGATCGGCTTTGATTACGGTCCGGCTTTCCGGGGTGTCGAAGCCATTTATACTGGTGAGAATTTCGTCTTAGGCAAACTGTCGCTGCATCCTGCTTGTATGGATACTTTAGAGGACTACACCATGCATCCGGGATTAATGGATTCGGCGCTGCAGGCATCAAGCATATTGACCGGAACAAACGATCAAAAGCTGATGCTGCCATTTGCGGTTCAGGAGCTTGAAGTATACGGCAGGTGTTCTGCTGACATGTGGGTGTACGCCAGACTTTCTGAAGATAACAAAGCGGCAGACCGCGTAGAAAAACGCGATATTGATATTTGTGATGAGAACGGTGCGGTTTGTGTCCGGCTGAAAGGATTGTCCTTCAGGTCAGCTGAAAAAGAACCGGAGAAAAAAGCGGAAACATTAGAAACGCTGATGTTTGAACCTGTATGGACTCGAAACAGCCAGGCAGCAGACCAGCCAGCGCCTGTTTTTGCCCGGCATATCGTGATGCTTTGTGAAACAAATGCCGGAACAAAAGAAATTGTCGAAGCCGGTGTTGCGGGCGCCGAATGCATTAAGCTGGCCTCCGCGCATAAGGGAGCGGCGGAACGCTACCGCGATTATGCCGAGCAGGTATTAGAAACGCTGCAGCAAATTTTGGCGGAAAAACCGGAAGGAGACGTGCTTGTACAAGCCGTCCTCTCTAAAACAGATAAACACCAGCTGTTCTCAGGGCTTTCAAGTCTGTTAAAAACCGCCGGCTTGGAAAATAAAAAACTAAAAGCCCAGCTCATCGAAGTGGAGGCGGCCGAAAACGGCAAAATCGCTGACATCATAAAAGAGAATAAAAATCATGCCGATGACGGCCGCGTGAAATATGAAAACGGCATACGATACAGCGCTGACGTCAAGGAAGTGGCCATCCCTGACAAAAACATCCGCATCCCGTGGAAAGACGGCGGCATCTATCTTATTACCGGAGGAGCCGGCGGACTTGGCTTTATTTTCGCAAAGGAAATCGCCGCGAAAGTGAAACAGCCGACACTTATTCTGACGGGCCGTTCCGCATTAAGTGTGAATCAGCAAAAACAGCTGGAGTCACTCAGGCTACTGGGAGCAAACGCGGAATACAGACAGACGGATGTGACGGAAGCGCAAGCGGCTGCTGACGTCATAAAAAGCATAGAGACAAAATACGGAGACCTTCACGGCATCATCCACAGCGCGGGTGTAATGAAGGATCAATATGTCGTAAAGAAAACGAAAAAAGAGCTGCACGGTGTATTGGCGCCTAAAGCAGACGGATTTGTCAATTTGGATGAAGCAACCACGCATCTGGCTTTGGACTTCTTCATCGTCTTTTCATCCATATCCGGTGTCACCGGCAATCCGGGACAGGCGGATTATGCGGCAGCAAACGCATTTATGGATAGCTATGCGGCATACCGCAACGCGCTTGTTACTGCGATGTACCGCCACGGGCATACACTGTCGATCAATTGGCCGCTGTGGAAAGACGGCGGTATGCAAGTAGATGAAGAGACGGCGAAGCTCACGATGAAGAGAACCGGTGTGACGCCGATGCGGACAGAAACCGGGATAGAAGCGCTTTATCAAGCGTGGAACATGGGAAAAACCAGCGTGCTCGTCATGGAAGGAATTCGTGACGTGATGCAGGAAAAGCTGCTCCAAAAAGCGCCTTCATCGGCTGCACCGGCCAAAACGGCGGAAGAAACGGCCGCTCCGAAGGGCTTGTCGGCAAAACTTCAGGATTTGCTGGGAGACGAGGTCTCCGAACTTCTTAAAATAAAACCTGAAGAGATAGATACAGATCTGGAGTTCAACCAATACGGCTTCGATTCCATCACATTGACGGAATTCGCAAACAAGCTGAACGAAACATACCATCTTGAACTCGCGCCGACGATATTTTTTGAATATGCCACCATCCAAACATTAGCGGCGTATTTATCAAAAGAATATAAAACGCAATTTACAGACCGGACGCAGCCGAAAGAAGAAAAACAAATTCGCACAAAAAACGATGCAGACATCAGGCTGACAGGCAAAAAACGGTTTGCCAAACCGGTTACAAAGCCTGTTCAGACAGAGATGAAACAAACTCCTGAGCCGGTTGCCATCGTAGGAATGAGCGGGGTGTTCCCGAAAGCAAAAAATATTGATGAATACTGGAAAAAACTTGAAAAAGGAGCGGATTGCATTACAGAGGTGCCCGCTGATCGCTGGGATTGGCGTGAGTATTACGGCGACCCGCTGTATGAAGCAAATAAAACAAACGTAAAATGGGGCGGATTTATCGACGGAGTCGCGGATTTTGATCCGCTGTTCTTCGGAATTTCTCCGTTGGAAGCCGAGCAGATGGATCCCCAGCAGCGCCTGTTAATGATGTACGCTTGGAAAGCGATAGAAGATGCGGGATACTCTGCAAAAAGCCTTTCCGGCACAAAAACGGGTCTTTATATCGGCACGGGGAATACAGGCTACGGCTCGTTATTTTCGGATCTGGACATCGGCGGGGCGTCTGCCGCTAATATGAGCCCGTCAGCGGGACCGAACCGTGTCAGCTATATGCTGAACCTGCACGGCCCAAGTGAACCGATCGACACGGCTTGCTCAAGCTCGCTGGTCGCCATTCATCACGCCGTGTGCGCGATTGAAAACGGGAATTGCGATATGGCAATCGCGGGCGGTGTCAATACTGTCGTCACCCCGCAAGGACATATCGCCTATGACAAAGCCGGAGCGCTGAGCAAAGAAGGAAAATGCAAAACGTTCTCAGACCGGGCTGACGGATTTGCCGTCAGTGAAGGCGCGGGTATTCTTTTCTTGAAAAAACTATCAGAAGCAGAAAAGGCGGGCGATCATATTTACGGCGTCATCAAAGGCAGTGCGGTCAATCACGGCGGACGCGCGAACTCCTTGACTACGCCTAACCCGAAAGCGCAGGCCGAAGTTGTCAGAACGGCATACGAAAAGGCGGGCATCGATCCGAGAACCGTCACCTATATTGAAGCCCACGGAACCGGGACTGAGCTTGGCGACCCTGTAGAAATTAACGGGCTGAAAGCCGCTTTCCAAAAGCTGTACGAAAAAACCGGAGATTCGGCCGTGCATACAAGCCATTGCGGTTTAGGATCGGCAAAAACGAATATCGGCCACCTGTCGCTTGCTGCGGGTGTCGCGGGTGTCATCAAGGTATTAATGCAAATGAAGCATAAAACACTTGCGAAAAGCCTTCACAGCGAGGTGATCAACCCGTACATCAAGCTGAAGGACAGCCCGTTTTACATCGTGCAGGAAAAGAGAGAATGGAACGCGCTGAAAGACGAAAAAGGCAATGATGTACCGCGCCGCGCGGGAATCAGTTCATTTGGCATCGGCGGAGTAAACGCGCACGTTGTCATTGAAGAATATATACCGAGACAAGCTGAGAAAGCTGTTACACCAAAAAGGCCTCACATTTTCGTATTATCGGCAAAGGATGAGGAACGTCTGAAGGAACAGGCGCAGCAGCTGGCGGATACCTCCTTTACAGACGGTCAGCTTTTCGACATGGCCTATACATTGCAGGCCGGCCGTGACGCCATGGAAGAGAGAGCGGCCATTATCGCTTCCTCGGCCGAAGAGCTGCGGGACAAGCTGAACAGCTGTGCCAAAGGACGCTATAACATTTCCGGCATCTATAAAGGTAAAACGGATAAAGCAGCAATAAAAGCAATGATGGCAAACGGAAATGTCCAAGAGAATATAGAAGAGTGGCAAAAACGCCGCGAGATTGACAAGCTTGCTGAACTGTGGGTGCAAGGAA
Source organism: Bacillus sp. ISL-51 (assembly GCF_018613535.1). Taxonomy (GTDB): domain Bacteria; phylum Bacillota; class Bacilli; order Bacillales; family Bacillaceae; genus Bacillus. The sequence goes on along the minus strand of NZ_JAGGQB010000011.1, from coordinate 113,664 downwards.
TCGATATGAATTGGGATAGCCTATACGAGGAAACGCAGCCTAAGCGAGTCAGTCTGCCGACCTATCCGTTTGCAAAAGAGCGGTACTGGATCACAGATAACCGGCCAAAAGCGCAGAAACCGAGAGCCGATGTGACGGCGGCTCGGGTGCTGCATCCGCTGCTGCACGAAAATATCTCAGATTTGACTGAGCAGCGGTTCCGATCCGTATTTACGGGACAAGAGACGATTTTTACTGACCATATGATTAAAGGCAAACCGGTCATGCCGGGTGTGGCATATTTGGAAATGGCTCGTGCAGCCGTTACTCAGGCAGTCAAAGGACAAAAGGAACATCCATCTGTCATCCGTCTCAAAAATATCGTTTGGGTCCAGCCGATAGAAGCGGCCGGCCAGCCGATAGAAGCTGAGATCAGCCTTGTTCCGAAGGAGAACGGCGAGATCGCTTATGACATCTATACCGAATCACAGACAGCATCAAACGGCCGGCAGATTCACTGTCAGGGAGCGGCCGGCATTCTCGGCGCTGCAGAGGCTCCGCGCCGAGATTTGGCCGCGCTGAAAGCTCAATGCGAAGAAAATATGCTGACTTCCGGAGAGTGTTACGGCTTATTCAGTAAAATCGGAATTGATTACGGTCCCGGACAACAGGGAATCAAAACAATTTACATCGGGAACAATCAAGCATTAGCTGAGCTTATGCTGCCTTCAATCCTTGAAGGTACGGCAGATCAATATGTTCTGCATCCGTGTATGCTTGATTCTGCTTTGCAAGCCACACTCGGGCTGAAACTTCACGCCGATGACAATCAGCTGTCATTGCCGTTCGCCCTTGAGGAGATTGACATTTTCAGTCCGTGCACATCCCGCATGTGGGCATATGTCAACTCCCGGGGAGCAGAGGGGAAAATACAGCGCCTTGACATCGACTTATGTGACGAAAGCGGGCGTGTCTGTGTCAGAATCAAGGGGATTTCTTCAAGAATGATGGAAGAAACGGCTCCGGAAAAATCATTAAACGGGGCGAACCTGCTGGCCCCTGTATGGGACCATGAGGACATCCGTGAAAAAAGCCCGTCGCTTCGTGAAGATCAAGTTCTCTTTATCGCGGGAGACGAGGAGGGCGCGGCTTTTCATAGGCAGCATCCGTTTGCAAAAAGGCTCTGCATAGCCCCCGGTGACGAAATAGAGGCTGTTACAGCTGAAATGAAAGCTGCCGGGCCGTTTGACCACATCGTTTGGATCGCCCCTTCCCGAGGCTATGAGGATATAGTGAAAGCTCAGGACGAGGGCGTCATTCAGATGTATAGAGTGATAAAGGCGATGCTTGCTTTAGGTTATGACAGTCAGCAAGTGAGCCTGACTGCGGTAACGGTGATGACCCAATCCGTTCTGCCGGATGATATCGTCAGTCCTGTTCATGCAGGGCTTCACGGTTTGATCGGCTCCTTGGCAAAAGAATTTCCAAACTGGAAAACAAGGCTGATCGACGCCGAAGATCCGGGTGATGTATCAGACGCTGAGCTGTTCTCGGTGCCGTTTGACCCGCAGGGACACACATGGGCATATCGAAACAATCGCTGGTACAAACAGCGTCTCATTCCTGTGCAGCAGCAAGTATCAGGTCAGCCAGCATATCAAAAAGGCGGCGTATATGTCGTCATAGGCGGCGCCGGCGGTATCGGCGAAGCATGGAGTGAATACGCCGTTAAAACCTATCAAGCCCGCGTCATTTGGATCGGCAGGCGAAAACATGACAGCGCCATCCAAGCTAAAATCGACAGGCTTGCGCAAATAGGCCCTGCTCCTGTTTATATCGAAGCCGACGCGGCAAATCTAGACGAGCTCCGATACGCGTATGAAACGATCAAACGCATGCACCCGCGGATTAACGGAATCATTCATTCTGCGATCGTCTTAGAGGATCAGAGTCTGGCTAATATGCCGGAAAGCCGCTTCAAAAGCGTGCTTGCCGCAAAAGTCGATGTCAGCGTGAACATGGCTCGTGTTTTCCAAAAAGAGCCTTTGGACTTTGCTTTGTTCTTCTCGTCCGTCCAATCGTTCGCACGGGCGGCCGGACAAAGCAATTATGCCGCCGGATGCAGCTTTAAGGACGCCTTTGCCGCTCATTTATCTCAAGTCTGGCCGTGTACGGCAGCCGTGATGAATTGGAGCTATTGGGGCAGCGTCGGAATCGTGTCATCGTCTGAATATCAAGAAAGAATGAAACAGGCCGGTGTAGGTTCAATTGAAGCGCCTGAAGCGATGGCGGCGCTGGAACGATTGCTCGGCGGGCCGCTGAACCAGCTTGTCATGATGAAACCTGAGAAAGAACCTGATGAACAGCCTGATGAAATCATTGAAGTATATCCGGAACACCACGGCTCGGCGATGCAAAAACTGCGAAGCTATCGGCCTAAAGTAACAAGACATGTACAACAATTGAGTTAAGGAGGAGACGGCTTTGCAAAACACTGAAGATCTTCTTTACAAACTATTAGCAGGCCAGCTGAAATCTATCGGATTTTTTACAGAAAACAATACTCAGCCGGTCTTACAGGATTTTTACGGAAGATGGCTTGAAGAAAGCATCTCAATCTTAGTGCGAAACGGTTTTCTCAAACAGTCCGAGAATACGTACGTTTTAACGAAACCGATAGAACGTGCGGATGTACTGTGGAAAGAATGGGATGAAAAGAAAACTCCTTTACTCAAGGACAGTAATAAACAGGCGATGATCATTTTAGTAGAGACAGCCCTCAGAGCTTTGCCGGATATTTTATCCGGCAGAGTTTCTGCCACTGATATTCTGTTTCCCGATTCCTCTATGAATTTAGTAGAAGGAATTTATAAGAACAACACAACCGCAGATTATTTTAATGAAGTGCTTGCCGACACACTGACTGCCTTCATTGAAGAACGGGTGAAGGAAGACCCGGCGGCTGAAGTTCGGATATTAGAAATCGGAGCGGGGACGGGCGGAACAAGCGCAGCCGTTTTCCAAAGATTAAAAGAATACAAACACCATGTAAAAGAATATTGCTATACCGATTTGTCTAAGGCCTTTTTGATACATGCTGAAAAAGAATACGGCCCTGATAATCCGTATTTGACCTATAAGCGATTTAATGTGGAAGAGCCTCCCGCCCTGCAGGAAATAGAAGCGGGGGCATATGACGCGGTGATCGCGGCAAATGTGCTGCATGCAACGAAAAATATCCGTAAGACGCTGCGCAATGCCAAAGCAGTGTTAAAAAAGAACGGTGTTTTGCTCTTGAACGAAATCAGCAGCCATTCGGTCTATTCTCACCTGACATTCGGCCTTTTAGAAGGCTGGTGGCTCTATGAAGATGGTGAATTGCGCATTCCCGGATGCCCGGGCTTATATCCCGAAGCCTGGCAAAAGGTGCTGGAAAGCGAGGGATTCCGGTACGTTACATTTATGGCAGAATCGTCGCACCAGCTCGGCCAGCAAATCGTGGCCGCTGAAAGTGACGGGGTAATTAGGCAAAAGCAGCCGGGTGTGCAGGCGGTTGAAGAAATCGCAGCCTCCGCTGATCAGGTCCAATCTTCTGAACCTGGTCTGTCAGTCACAGACCAAACGATTCAATTTATAAAAGAAACGTTAGCAAAATCAATAAAGCTTTCTCCAGAACGTATTCACGATGAAACCAGCTTTGAAAAATACGGAATCGACTCCATTTTGCAGGTGAATTTTATCCGTGAGCTGGAAACATTGACAGGCGAGCTTCCGAAAACGATTCTTTTCGAACACACAAATACAAGAGAGCTTGCCGCATATTTACTTGAAAACGTTCCGGATAAATTGCAAAAGGCGTTTGTTACAGAACAAGCGCTTTCTGAAAAAGAGAAAACGGAACCGGTTATCAAGAAAGAAGCTCCTCCTGCCATTGAAACACGGCGATTTATAAAAGAAGAGCCAAAAGCGCCCAAGCAGGAACCGGCATCGGTTCCTGCCGCCCGCTCAAATCGTGAGGACATTGCCATTATCGGCATAAGCGGCCGATACCCGTTATCTGATACGCTTGATGAGCTGTGGGAGCACTTAAAAGCCGGAGACAGCTGTATCACCGAAGCACCTGAAAAAAGATGGCAGACATCGCTTCTGAAAGCATTGGCGAAAGAATCCTCCCAAGCTGACGGGAAAAAGCGGTACGGCGGATTCCTGCAAAATATCGACGCTTTTGACCATCACCTGTTTGAAGTGAATGAAGCCCATGTGATGGAAATGACGCCTGAGCTTCGATTAAGCCTTGAGACGGTGTGGGAAACATTTGAAAACGGGGGCTACTCTTTAGAGAGATTGAATAAATGGCAGAAAACGGAATCTGGCATTGGTGTCTTTATGGGCAGTATGTACAACCAATATTTTTGGAATATCCCTTCATTGGAGCAAGCCGCCCTCAGCTCTAACGGGGGGGATTGGCATATCGCAAACCGTATCTCTCATTTTTTCAATTTAACGGGTCCGAGCATGGGAGTTACGACCGCATGCTCCAGCTCACTGAGCGCCATTCATCTCGCCTGTGAAAGCCTGAAGCTCAACAGCTGCTCAATGGCCATCGCCGGCGGAGTGAACTTGACGCTTGAACCGTCCAAATATGATGCGCTCGAACGGGCGAATTTGCTGGAAAAAGGGAGTGAAAGTAAAAGCTTCGGAACCGGCACGGGGCTCATGCCGGGAGAAGGAGTCGGCGCGGTGCTGCTGAAGCCGCTTTCTAAAGCGATTGCCGATAATGATCATATTTACGGCGTGATTAAAAGCAGTGCTTTGTGCCACAGCGGCGGAAGGCAGATGTACACGGCCCCGGATCCGAAACAGCAGGCGAAGCTGATGGCTGCATCCATTGACAAAGCCGGTATTGACCCGGAAACGATCAGCTATGTTGAATCTGCGGCAAACGGCTCTGTATTAGGAGACCCGATTGAGGTCATAGCCCTAACAAATGCGTTTTCCCAATATACCGATAAAAAGCAGTATTGCGCGCTTGGCTCTGTTAAATCAAATCTCGGACACCTGGAGGCGGCTTCGGGCATGTCTCAGCTTACTAAGGTGCTGCTGCAGATGGACAGAGAAACTTTAGTCCCGACGATTAATGCAAGCCCGCAAAACCCGAATATTACTCTTGACCAAACGGCTTTTTATCTTCAGGAACAAACTGAGCATTGGGAACGCCTGAAGGATACTGAAACAGGCGAAACCCTGCCGCGCAGAAGCATGATTAACTCATTTGGCGCGGGCGGGGCATATGCGAATCTTATCGTAGAAGAATATATCAGCCCGGATTCTGTTCATGAAGCATACATCGGTCCTGAGGAATACCTTATTCCTGTCTCAGCGAAAACAAAATGGAGCCTTGAAGCATTTCTAGACAAATTACTGGCCTTTTTAGAAAAGTCACCTTCACATAATCTGGCCGGTATCGCATCCGCTTTACAAAAGAGAACGCACCATACCGAACATCGCGCAGCGTTTACTGCCGGTTCGGTTCAGGAACTGGTGAAAAAGCTGACAGCTTACCGGATGAATTCCGCGGCTGACGTTACCTCCTCTTCTGAGATCGGCAACCGGGCGCGCCAATGGGCAGCGGGAGGGACGGTTACCTTTTATCAGGAACAGAAAGAGCACTCCATCCATCTGCCAAACTATGCTTTTGACCGCCGAACGGCTTTTCACTTCGGTGATGCAGAAAGCGAGTCAGATGTTTATAGATACGATGAACCGTATGTGAAAGGGCATCAGTTTAACGGCGAACAAGTGCTTGTCGGGGCTACATACGGAAGCCTGGCCGCCGATGCGTTTTATGATATCTTTCCTGAAGCGGAAGGAGGTCAGATCAGCAAATTAAATTATGTCAGTCCTGTCACCGTCAACAAAGGCGATCGTATCGAGCTTAAAACAGAATCAAGGCAAAACGGCCCGTCTGTTGAACTGAACATAATGTATCGCAGTCATACGTCACGCGATTGGAAACAGGCCGCTTACGCCGAGTGCAGTCCATATGAATTTCAGAAAAAACGAATAGATATAGAGGCCCTTCAGCAGTCGTATCGTGAAATGGATCATATAGAAGACTTATATGGAGACGGAACCGGCGCCGTCAGGTGGGGAGAAGAATTTAAAACCGTCACCCGCCTTTTCAAAGGAGACGGCGCCGTTTTGGCAAGACTGAGTCTGAAGCAAAACGAATCACTCCGGGCGCATGGTTATGCCATCAGCCCATTCATCGCCAACAGCGCTTACGTGGCTATTCTATCTTTATTGGATCAATCAGATGCAGGCAGTTTCTTGCCATTTGGCATTAATTCCATTCAATTCGGCAGTCAGACAAAATTGACGGATTGCTGGCTGCACATCACGTTAGCCAAACATACGGGGGAGATGATCCTGTTTAACGCGGATGTCATCAGCGATGCATCTGAGACCGTGATCCGGTATGAAGGTTATGCTCTGAAACGGTTCCGCACGGCCGCGGATCAAACAGAACAGCCGGTTCTGGCTGACCCCAATACAGGCAGACTGAGTACGGGAAGTCTGACAGACGATATCCGCCGTTACGTTATCGGAAAGCTTGCGGGAATGATGAGCGATCCGGCTGCATCCCCGCGTCCTGATGCCAATATGATGGACTTGGGAATTGATTCAGCCCGTTTAATCGGCCTGACGAAAGAGATCGAACATGACGCAAAAATAGATGTCAACCCGACATTGTTTTTCGAGTATCCGACGATAGAAGAGCTGACAGGCTACTTTGCATCCGAATACGAGGCTGAATTTTCTCAATTGCTTGATCACAAGCAGCAGGCAAAAGAGCGTATGGAATCGCAAACAAAAGCTTTGCCGGAGGAAAAACAAGTAAGACAAAATGAAGCCCATAAGAAGAACGGAATGGCAATTATCGGCATGTCAGGACAGTTTCCGCAATCATCTGATATCCAATCATTTTGGGAACATGTCGTAAACGGAGACAATTGTGTTACGGAAATTCCGGAGGAGCGCTGGGATTGGCGCCGGTACGGTGCGGGTGAGGGTAAATCAAGCCTTCGCTGGGGCGGTTTTATTGACGGTATAGGCGAATTTGATCCGCTGTTTTTTGGGATATCGCCTAAAGAAGCGTCACAAATGAGCCCGGAACAGTTTCTCTTGCTGACACATACATGGAAGGCTATGGAGGATGCGGGACTGACCAGTAAGGCATTATCAAACCGGCCGACTGGCGTTTTCGTTGCCGCGGGCAACAGCGATCCGAACAATGGTGCGGCAATCCCGTCCATCATTCCGAACAGGATTTCGTATGCCCTGAATTTGCAAGGCCCGAGCGAATATTACGAAGCGGCTTGTTCGTCAACGCTTGTTGCATTGCACAGGGCGATTCAAGCCATCCGCAATAATGAATGTGAGCAAGCAGTCGTCGGCGCCGCCAATATCCTGCTTTCGCCGAAGGGCTTTCTCGGCTTTGATTCCATGGGGTATTTAAGCAAGGATGGACAAGCTAAATCCTTCCAAAATGACGCTGATGGTTTTGTCAGAAGCGAAGGTGCGGGCGTCTTCATCATCAAACCGCTGCAAAAAGCGATCGAAGACAGCGACCGCATTTATATGGTCATTAAAGGAACCGGCGTGTCTCATGGCGGTAAGGGAATGTCGCTTCACGCGCCAAACCCGGCCGGAATGAAGGCCGCGATGAAAAAAGCGTATGAAGGGTCTGACGTCGATCCGCGAACCGTCACATATGTCGAAGCCCACGGCATTGCATCCCAGCTTGCGGACGCGATTGAGTTCAATGCCTTAAAGACGGGATACAGCGAGCTTGAAGGAGCGGAGCAAAGCAATCAAGAAGACCAGCCTTGTTATATCAGCAGTCTGAAGCCTTGCATCGGTCATGGCGAACTTGCTTCCGGGATGGCCGCTCTCATGAAGGTGGCGATGGCGATGAAAGAAAACATCATACCGGGCATTCCCGGATTTACTGCCGTAAATAATCAAATGCCGATTCAAAAGAGCCGATTCCGTCTCACTGAAGAAAATCATGAATGGAGACAGCTGACAGATCATAAGGGCAGACAAATTCCGCGCCGGGCCGCTATTAACAGCTATGGATTCGGCGGCATAAATGCGCATGTGGTGTTGGAACAGTACAGTTCATCTCCAAAAGAAGCGGAACGAAAGCCTGAGCCTCAGATTGTCGTACTTTCTGCCAAGAGTGAAGAACGGCTCAAAGAAGCTGCGCGTCAAATGGCTGATTTTGCGGAGAAAGAGGAAGTCCCTTCATTCCGGGATCTCGCTTATACACTCCAAACCGGCCGCGATGCTATGAATTGCCGGCTGGCATTGGTCGTCCGCAATCAGGATGAACTGCTTCAGGGGCTGAAAGATTACGAAGAAGCATCTGATGAAAACGATGTGCTCCGAAGCTCTGTTCCCGCCTTTATCGGCAGTCAGAAAACGGGATTAGGGGATATCGGCGCCTTATTAGAAGGAACCCTCGGCAATGTCGTTATGGAGACACTCTTAGCAGAAACCAATTTAGAAAAACTGGCATTTTGCTGGGTCAGAGGTGCGGACATCCCTTGGGAACGGCTTCATCAAGGCAGACACGTTCAGCGAATCTCGCTGCCGACGTACCCGTTTGAAAAAAACAAATATTGGCGCGGGTTTGAAACGGAAGAGATCGAAGTTTCTCCTGCTGCAAAAGAGCCTGTTTCCAAAAACGGAGATCTGCGTTACATTTTAGCCGACATATTAGGGATGGACACGGCAGACATCCATCCGCAAAAGCCTTTGGCTGAATACGGTTTTGATTCAATCTCTTGTATTCAATTGCTGCAAAAGCTGGAGGCGTCTGCTGATCGGCGTATCAGTCTAGAAGCGCTTCAGAAGTGCAGCACGCTGGAGGAAATGACCGTTCTGGCAGCAGCGGAGCATCAGCAGGCCTCATCAAGAAATCTGCACAGGCAGTTTTCTGAGCTTGTTCATTTAAATGAGAGGGAAAAAGGCCGGCCCGTTTTTTGGTTTCACGGCGGAACGGGCGGCGTTGAAGCGTATCAGCCATTCGCCAAAAAGAGCCAGCGTCCTTTTTACGGCATCCAGGCAAAAGGTTTTATGACAGGGGAAGCCCCGCTGGAAGGAATTGAAGAGATGGCCGCTTATTATATGAACATCATTCAAGCCGTACAGCCGAAAGGCCCTTATGATCTCGGCGGATATTCCTTAGGCGGAATGCTTGCATATGAAACGGCCCGCCTGCTGCAGGAAGCAGGGCATGAGGTGAAAAGCATCGTCATGGTCGATACACCGTACAGCACAAAGTGGAAAGAAACAAAACCTTCATTAAAATCAGTTATGCTGCAAACGGTGAATACGATGCTTACGGCATTTCTCAAACCGGAAAAACCGGAGGAAGCATTGATCAGCCGGGAAGAAATCAGTGTACAGGCAGAGGAAGGAGATTTTTTGAAAGAGCTGATAGGGCTGGCGAAAAAACGCGGATTGCCCAAATCAGAAGAAACCATCCGTATCCAGGTTGAGCAAATGATAAACACTCAGCTCGCTTACGGAATGGAGGAGTATATCATTAAGCCTTTGCCTCATCCCGAAGCGCCGCAATGCTACTATTTCCGTAATAAAAGCGGCTTGTTTCTAGGCGGTCTTGAACGCTATTTGACGATTCAGGATGATCAAATCTCATTAGACCATGAGGCCTATTGGGAAGAATGGGAACGGCAGATGAAACAGTTTCATCTATTAGATGTCCATTCGTCCAGCCATGTGGTGATGCTTTCAGAAACAAAGCCGCAAAACGCCATAAAGGCTTTTTGTGAAAAGCTGTATGCGAATAAGGGCGCAATAAGTGCAAATTTCCTCAAATCGTTCAGAAAAAAGTTCGAAGATACAAATGAATTAGTGAAGCGTTAATGTGAAAAAAGGCCGCTGGGATGCCGGCGGCCTTTTTTCATTCAAAATAAACTAAATGTATCATGTACTAAATATTCATGATAAACATTTGATTCGTCGTTAAGAAATGAAAAACCCCCAATACGGGGGATTATCATTTTATAGTGTAACAGGCAAGGTCTCAAGCCCTCTTAAAAACACATTTTTTCTCCATTTGATATCCTCACGGGCAATGTTCAGCTCTATATTCGGGAACCGCCTTAAAAGCGCGGCAAACGCGATCGCCGCTTCCATTCTGGCCAGCGGAGCCCCGAGACAAAAATGGATGCCGAAGCCGAAAGAGATATGGCGGTTCGGCGTTCTCGCTATATCTAACGTCTCGGGATCATCGAAGTATTCCGGATCTCGATTGGCCGAACCGATTCCGATAAAAATCATGTCGCCTTTTTTAATAGAGGCTCCTTTATAAGTGAAATCCTCAATTGCCCAGCGATTCGCCATCATTACAACAGGGGAGGTATAACGCAAAAGCTCCTCGACCGCCGTATTGATCATCTCGGGCTGCCGCTTTACGTTTTCCAATTGGTCTTTGTGCAAAAGAAGCGCCAAAGTGCCTGAGCCGAGAAGATTAACCGTTGTTTCAAGTCCGGCTACAACTAATAAAAACAGCATGGAATATAATTCTGTCTCGCTCAGCTTTTGGCCGTCCTCTTCCGCATGAATGAGCTTGGTCGTCAAATCATCCGCCGGATTGGTTCTTCTTTCTTGGATAAGTGTTTTAATATATTGTTTAAACTCTCTGAGCGCCTGATTGGTTGTTTCTTGTCCGCTTTCTGACGTGTCGACCATCGCGTTGGTCCACACTTGGAACTTGGATCGGTCCTCTTTAGGAATACCGATCAGCTCGGAGATGACAATGAACGGAAGCGGGGCCGCGAAATCCCTCATGATATCGGCGTCTGCTTTTTTTTCCATGTCATCCAATAGCTCTTCCGTGATCTGTTCAATGCCTGTGCGCAGCTGTTCAATCATCCGGGGAGTGAACACCTGGTGCACCAAAGAGCGCAGCCGGCTGTGATCCGGCGGGTCCTTTGCGAGCATATGATCTGAAACAAAGTCAATATCCTCGCTGACATTCAGCTTTGCGATCTGTTCCTTCGTCATTACGCGTTTCACATCTCTGGTGATTCTGCTGTCTTTTAAAAATGCCATACAATCATCATAACGCGTAATTAACCATGCCGGAAATGCGCCGCCGAAACGGTGTAATTCGAATTTATGTATAGGGTCTTGCTCTCTGAACCTGCCTAATACCGCAAAAGGGTTTTCGTTAAACTCAGATGACTGTGGATGAAACATTAACTTTTCCATCTTGACTTCCCCGCCTTCCTGTTTTTAAAAGACATCACCAAGCAGTCTCAATCATTGAACACACGTGCCCGGGTGAACATTCCTCCTTTACATGCCGGAAACCTAAAATCTGGTTACATCGGCTCATGAGTATGTCTAAAACTATATATGGAAAGATAGAGGGATTCAATAGACAAATCATAAAGACTCCATTTTCGTTGATTATCAACAAAACATGAAATTTATTCTGGTATGTAATCATTTATAACATGGCCGCCTAATATACATATTTAGCTTCATGTCAACATTTGAGGAGGCTGTAAATGATGGCTTTAAAAAATGGATGGTATGTCTGCTTTTAGTGATCTCTTTTCAATTCGATTTTATGGGGGACGTGGGCAGGAAACCAATCTGGCGGTACAAAGGTATGGTTTATCGTTCAGTAATCAAATCTCCGGCATTGCCGGAGATTTTTTATGTCAGCTGGACATTAGAAACGGCAAAGAGTAAACTTATATGTTGGAATCGGCTGAGAAAGGATTGGATCACATTGACAGTCTCTGCATATCGAAATATTACGCTTTTACTTCTTTGTATGACTGCGGGAATTGTGGATGTGATTGGCTACTTAAGCTTGGGACATGTATTTACTGCCAATATGACAGGGAACATCGTGCTTCTCGGCTTAGCGATCGGCAATTCATTGCAGCTGACGGTACTCAAATCTCTCGCTTCCTTAATCGGATTTATTCTCGGGGTTATTGCGGCAGCTGCGCTTGTCGGAAATAAACAGAAAGCATTCTGGCCGCCTGCCGTGACGGCTGCTCTGGCGATTGAAGGGGCTGTTTTGCTTTTATTCGCTCTGTTTTCTTATTTTTTCGCGGGCGATGTATCAGTATATGTGCTGATCGTGCTTCTCAGTTTTGCGATGGGAATGCAGACGACTGCTGCGAGAAAGCTTGGCGTAGCGGGTATTTCCACGACGGTCTTAACCGGGACGCTTGCCAATTTCTTTGAAGATCTCACCGGGAGATTCTATAAAGCGGGAGACCGGAGACGTTTTACAAGAGATGCTGTTTTACGCGCGCTTGCCCTTGTGCTGTATTGCTTCGGGGCAGTGATCGGCGCCTTTGCCGAACCGGATTATAAATTTGCGATCATCTGGCTTCCGATCGTCATCATTTTAGGAATTATCATTTGCGCCATCACAAAGTTCCACGCTTATACGGAAGAAAAAGCCTAATAACGAAAAAAACGCCCTGAATAAGCGGCGTTTTTTTATTATTGCTGCCGATAAGTGCCGATTGTATAAACGGCGCGGTCCGTATGTACCTTTAATCCGTCATGCTCCTGCTGTATTTTCATGTCGCCGAGTAAAGGAATTTCATACGCGTCTTGAGGAAGGGGGACATTACCTTCTTCCGTATAGGTCGTTCCCTGACCTTTCAGTACGAGTTCTTCCTCTGCTACATAATCATCAGGATGATTTGTTTTGCGGATGAGCACGTCATCAAGGTGAAGCATGATTTGATCCAAGTCGGAAATCTCGTTCCGGCTGTCTGTCAGCTCGCCTTTTCTGATATTAAGCGTCTGCCCGATTTGTTGTTTCAGCCATTCAGACAGTTCGGTGTTTGTAAGTGCCATTGCTATTCCTCCTTTTGCTCTACACCATACTTATTCCCTATTCTTTTTAGAATTACACCGTTTGATATTTTTCTTTTTTCAGCCCGAGGTTCTAAGGATTTTCCGAGTTTTTTCATTATAATTGTTTTTCGATATTGATCTGAATGGCAAAAACACGGAACCATCTGCTGATGCAGGCGATTCCGTGTTTGCATGCTAAAAAGCTTACTCCTTCGGAACGGCATTTTCTGCGTTCACCGCACCCGCCCCGTAAATGTTCGGGTCTTCGTTTGTCCATTTATCCGGGCTTTGTTTCATAAGTGCTTTTACTTCATCAGGTGCAAGCTTTGGATTCTGCTGGAGGATTAACGCGGCGATGCCGGCACAGATCGGCGTGGCCATGGATGTACCGGACAAACTAAAATATAATGACCCCACGCGGCTTGATTTTTGTAATTTATCAAGGTATGACCGGGGGGAACGGAGGGAAATAATATCCACGCCGGGTGCGAGAATATCAGGCTTCTCTTTCCCGTATACAGTCGGGCCGCGGCTCGAAAAGGCAGCAATTGTATCGTCTTCATTGCTTGCCGTCCCGTTGTCATCGCAGGCACCGACGGTTATGACCTTTTCACTGACACCCGGGCTTGAAATCGTTTGTGCCTCAGGACCGGAGTTGCCGGCGGCGACACAGACGACGATCCCTGCGTTCCATGCCTCTTCGACAGACCTGACGAGCGGATCATCTGTTTCCTTGTCATAACGAAGCGCTTCACCGCCGAGAGACATGCTGATGATGTGTATCGGTTTCTCGGTGTACTTTTCATTGTAATGAATGCACCATTCTACACCCTCAATGATGTCAGCTAATGTTCCGGACCCTGATTTGTTTAACACCTTCACCCCGATAAGGTTTGCTTCAGGCGCCGGCCCCCGGTATTTCCCTGAAGATGAAGCGCCGCTGCTTGCGATATCACCCGCGCAATGTGTGCCGTGTCCGTTGTCATCATATGGCTCCGTCCTTTGATTAACAAAATCCGCAAACGCTGTAATTCTGCCTTCTAAATCAGGATGCTGATAGATTCCGGTATCAATGACGGCGATGTTGACTCCTTTCCCTGTTAAGGCGGTTCCGTTTCTTTTGACTTCCTTTGCATGGACTGATTCTGTTGCTGTATCCAGGAGCGCTTTTACCTCCCGGTTTAAATAAACTTTACGGATATCCTCACACTGTGAAAGGAGCATATGAAGAGCGGTTGGAGTGACATCCGCGCTGCAGCAATTGATTTTATGAAACCGCTTTTTGATTTTGGAGCGTTTCTCATTCAATAAAACCTGTCCGGCTGCATGATAACCGGTTTCATGGCGGCCTTCTTCAAATTCAATAATGACCGACATCTTCTTTCTGTTTTTTAACTTCGCTTCGAAAAAGCTGTGTAAAAAGCAAGGTGTCCATTTGAAGGGTTTGTATAACTGTAATACATTTTCCCTGAGCGGCCAGTCAAGCTTGTGAGCATTTGACCGCACCATTTGAACCATCGAGTAACCAAACATATATATGTTTCCTCCCATTCTGGCGATTCTCTTTATACCTTATGAACAGGCAGTATGTTTGGTCAGTTTGTTTGTCCTTCATAGCAATGGTTAAAACGCGGTTTTTAAGAGAGATAGTGAGAAACAAATATTCGGCTGAAACGAAGGAGGAAATAGTCAAAGAAGACATTCCTGCTTTCGATTGATATTATATATAAAAAGACGGCAAAGGGATTGAAAAGGGAGTAAAGGCGTTGTGCCGTACGAAAAACAATCTATTTTTTCCTGCGTTATTCATTTCTGAGGATGCATTTTCAGCAAAACTGCACGGCTGTAAACCTGCTGCCCTCATAAATCTCGGGCATTTCTCCCTTTTATTTCACCCTCTCTCAACCTTTTTTCACTGATGCCCGGTGTGAAACAGCTTGAACTGTGACAATCAATTGATTTTTTGAAACCGGGAAGTTTTTCACTGATGATAATGTGAATAGAATGTTAAGATAAGACCTATTGACAAAAATCATATAATGAACATTCCATTTTTATAGAAAGGAGAACTGATGAAAAGAATTTTACTTAATGTCATCATAATTGTAGCAATGGTCTTACTAATCAGATGTGTTCATTATGCGTCAGAACCTGAGCCCTCTACTTCTGATACATATTTAGATTTTAAAAGTCTCGCGGAGCATGAAGATCCCGATGATTATCATATATCATACAACAGGCAAGAGGGAAGCCAGGTATTAATCATGTCGCCGCACGGAGGCAGAATTGAGGGCGGGGTAAGCGAGATCGTCCGTTCTTTCAGTGATGATTTTTCAACCTATTTGTTTGAAGGATTAAAAGCGCATGATAATCAGACTCTCCACATTACGAGCACCAATTTTGACGAGCCGGCCGCACTCAAAAGCATTAAGCAGCATCGCTATGTCATAGCTGTCCACGGTTATAAAGGGGACGGGAAGAACACTCTTGTAGGGGGAAGCGACCGAAAACGGGCGGCAAAACTGGTAAAAGCTCTCGAAAGAAGCGGTTTTTCTGCTGAACTGGCATCCTCTAAAAGCGGGCTGGCCGGAGTTCATGCCGAAAATATTAACAATCAGGGGAAAACAGGCCTGAGCATACAGCTTGAAATCAGCAGAGAACAGAGAGAAGCATTTTTTGATAATTTTGATTACCGTGAAAGAGAATACACAAAAACAGATGAATTTTACCGTTTCGTCCGTACGATAAAAAGAGTGATCAATCAAGGGTATTCTGAGCAAAAAACAAGGCAAACGAGTGAAAGATCAGCAGACTGAAAAAAGATGAAAAAAAGGAGGATGGCACCATGGCAAAACATCATTTTTATTTAAAAGCAAACTGGCCCGGAAAACGCAATGATGTCGGCGATATCAAAAGCGGCCATTTACAAACCGCTGTTTCAATTCCTAAGGAAATGGAGGGGCCGGGAGAAGGGACAAATCCCGATGAAATGCTGCTTGGAGCGGCCGCGACTTGTTATATCATTACGCTTGCGGCAATGATGGAAAGAAGCGGATTGGAAAAAGCGGATTTACATATGGAGTCTGAAGGAATTGTAGATGTGACAAACGGGGTGTTTACGTATCAGAAAATCATTCACCGTCCGTTTATTTTATTAAAGCCTGATGCGAAAGAAGCGGATTTTGCTTTGGCGAGGAAATTAGCGGAGAAAGCGGAGTCTTCTTGTATGATTTCACGCGCTATTCAAGGAAATGTGGAAATGGAGCTGGAGGCTGAGGTAAAAGCAGCCCGGGCATAATAAGTTCAAACGGTCAGCTGCGGGCCGTTTGATCTTTTTTTGCTTTTTGTGATTTTGAGTGATTTAACAATACCACCCCGGCAATGACCAAAATGAGCCCGATAATCATCTTGATTGTCATGGCTTCCTTGAAAACAAAAAAGCCGACGACTGCCGTTAAAGCCGTCCCGACACCTGACCATGTCGCATATGCGCTTGATAAATCGATGGTTTTTAATGAAAAGCTCAAAAACATAAAGGAAGCGCCGATTCCGGCGATGACCCCGAGAGCGGGCAACAGGTGCGTAAAACCGTCTGACAGCTTCAGCATCGTGCTTCCGAACACCTCTGACACAATGGCGGCTGCCAAATATAAAATCCCTTTCATCTTTCTGCCTCCTTTCTACCAATTCATCAGGATGACACCGGCCAGCAATAAGATCAGCCCAATCACAGCCTGCTTGTCCAGTTTTTCATGAAACCACTTTGCGCCGATAATGGCTGCGAGCACCGTTCCGACTCCGCTCCATGTCGCATAGGATAAGCTGAGCGGAATGAGGTTCAGGGTAAGTGAGAGCATATAAAATGCCAATGAATAGCCTGCCACTACCATCACGCTTGGCCAAAAGCGCGTAAAACCGCGGGAGATTTTCAGCATGGCGGCACCCATTGACTCAGATAAAATAGCAATTGTGAGGAAGATATAACCTGCAATCATATCAAATCCCCCTCTCTTTATAATCAGCTGCCTCTCTCTGGGGCAGTAAAATAATATCTGAACTGCGCCAGTCAAGTCAAGACATTTGGCCTATATAAAAAGGCCCCATCCAAATGGAGCCTTTTCTGCTTAATAGAAATACGGATACGGGTAATAAGGATAACCGTAGCCATAACCGTAACCGCCGTACAGGTACGGATTGAATAAAGCGCTTCCTACAAGTCCGCCGACAAGCCCGCCGAAGAACGGCCCTCCGTAAAAACCAAATGGACGGCCAAACCCGTAACCAAACGGACGGCCAAATCCCCAGCCAAAGCCCGGGCGGCCGAACCCAAATCCCGGTCTCCCGAATCCAAATCCCGGACGGCCAAACCCAAATCCCGGTCTCCCGAACGGTCTCATATCACTTTCTTCTGCATAAGTGTGTTCTTCATTCATAATCAAGGTACCTCCATGAATAAATTTTAGATGATAACAGAGTATTCAGCCCATCAATTTTTGATTGGGCGTTTGTAAAAAAAAGGAGTGAGCCGCGTGGGCCTGTATCAGTCTGACTGGTCAAAAAAACCTCCGCACACACACGCTTACCAGGCGAAAACGGACGTTCAGCAAGGGCATTATCATTTGATTGAAGGTTTTTCACAGCCCGAGAACGGAAGCAACACAGATCAGCATACACATTACTATACGGGAATCACCTCTTTTGAAAACGGCCATTTTCACAGATACTACGGCATTTCCGGGCCGGCGATTCCAAGGCTCGACGGAACCCATTACCACGAGCTCGAGGAAACCACATTTTCCGCTTACAACGAGCCGATTGAAATCCGATACGGAGGCGTCGTTTACGATCCGCGAAACGACGGCAGAAAAACGCACCGCCACAAGCTGAAGGGGAAAACAAGGGAGGTTGTCGGGAATGAGCCGCTCGGATGGTAACCGACGTTTAGCGCTTCGGAAAAAGGGCAAAATGGATAGGTGGATAGAGAAATGAGTGCTATAATTGGAGGGAGATTGTTAAAAGAGAGTGATACATAGTGAATAATTCAAAACAGTCTGTCGTCATTCTGGTCGGACCGACGGCAGTTGGAAAAACAAATGTAAGCATCCGGCTTGCAAAAATGCTGAATGCTGAAATCATCAGCGGGGATTCCATGCAAGTGTATAAAGGGATGGATATTGGAACCGCCAAAATCACCGAAGAGGAAATGGAGGGCGTTCCCCATCACCTGATTGATATTTTGGAACCGTCTGACTCATTTTCAACAGCGGATTATCAAACGATGGTGAGAGCGAAAATCAGTGAGATCGCAAACAGAGGAAAGCTGCCGATGATTGTCGGGGGAACGGGATTATACATTCAGTCTGTGCTGTATGACTATACATTTACAGAAAACTCCGGTGATCCGGTCTTCCGCGAGAACATGGAGAAATTGGCGGCCGAAGAGGGAGCAGGTGCTCTCCATGCCAAGCTTGCGGCGGCCGATCCGGAAGCTGCAGCCGCCATTCATGAAAACAACACGAGAAGAGTTATTCGCGCGCTGGAAATTTTACATTCGTCAGGAAAAACGATGTCTGAGCATCTTAAAGACCAAAAACGGGAAATGCTGTACAATGCCGTTCTCATCGGGCTCACGATGGACAGACAGGCACTGTACGACCGAATTAACGAGCGGGTCGACATGATGATGGAAGCGGGACTTCTTGACGAGGTGAAGCGGCTGTATGACCGGGATTTGCGGGGCAGCCAATCCATTCAGGCAATCGGCTATAAGGAGCTTTACGAATATCTTGACGGCAGGGTGACGCTGTCTGAAGCCGTCAGTCAATTAAAACAAAATTCAAGACGCTACGCGAAACGCCAGCTGACCTGGTTTCGCAATAAAATGCCCGTCATATGGACAGATATGACGCCGCCTGTGGATATTGAACTGAAAAAAAAGGAAATTTTCGAGTATATAGCAGGAAAACTGGAAGTTTAATCGAAACTGTATGGTATTGAGAACCAAGGAGGACGAAACATGAAACCGATTAATATTCAAGATCAGTTTTTGAATCAAATCCGAAAAGACAATACGTTCGTCACAGTTTTTTTACTCAACGGCTTTCAGCTTCGCGGCCAGGTAAAAGGCTTTGATAACTTTACGGTATTGCTTGAAACGGAAGGAAAGCAGCAACTCATTTATAAGCATGCCATCTCCACCTTCGCTCCGCAAAAAAACGTGCAGCTTGAGCTTGAATAGACTTTCAATAAAGACCATGAGAAATGGTCTTTTTTTATGCTGATATGTATATTGATGGTCATATATCCGAAAGACTAAAGGAGCTGGGGGAATATTGTTTGAAAGTGAGTCTGAGCTCAGACGTATCAGAATTACGCTTGTTTGGATTGCGGTATTTTTGCTGTTTGGGGCATGCGGCAATCACGAGACCGTTGTGACGACCGATGACAGCGATTCATCAGATGCCCAGCCGCAGACAGAAGGCACGGTGCCGCTTGAAAATAATCATTTCGGTGTGGTTCAGGACGGCTATTTAAAAATCTACCGGTACGAGGAAAAAACCAATAAAATCGAGCTGAAAAAAGAATCGTCACTGGATGAGCTTGAATAAATTTCACAAGCATTCGAATTTACAAAGCGGGCAGCACCAGCTAAACTAGGTACTGACATTGATCATGCAGAGGGTGAGAATATTGAAACACAAGGTGATAATCAACCATTGGGAAGAAACCTGTGAAGATGATTCCTGCTATGAATATGGAACCAGCATCATCGTAGACGGCAAAGAGTTAATCAGAGAAGCATCGATTACGAGCGCTCTCAAAACCGTGCTGATAGAAATCGGTGCTGACGTGGAGATAGAAGAAACCGTTGAAAGCGAAAAATGCGATTCTTACAAAAAATAAGAAAAAAAGTCTAGACTACTAAGCAGTTTTTTTTCATGTTATGATAGACATCGGCTTAAAAAATGACACCCCGAGTAGGATGAGAGATGATTCTCGTTCTGCTCTCTTTTTTGGGCGCTAAACGGGCCAGAGCCGCAGTCCGCTCTTTCAAAAATATGAACTTTTTATAAATACATCTCAATATGTTGTGTTTTTCTGATAGGTTAGTATACTATATATAGTGTTAAGAGATTCATTATTTTTGATAGGTCGTGATAAGGATGGTTCAAATCATATTTGATTCGAAGACAGGGAATGTTCAGCGTTTTGTGAATAAAACAGGCTTCCAGCTGATCCGAAAAGTGGACGAGATTGAAGATCTGTACACTCCGTTTGTACTGGTGACCTACACGACAAACTTCGGACAGGTGCCGGCATCAACACAGGCATTTCTCGAAAAAAACGCCCATCTGCTGACAGGAGTCGCTGCGAGCGGCAACAAGGTTTGGGGCGAGTACTTTGCCAAAAGCGCCGACACGATTTCAAAGCAGTATCAGGTGCCGGTCTTGCATAAATTTGAACTCAGCGGCACAGCGAAAGACGTTGAATTGTTTACTCAGGAGGTAGAAAAAGTTGTCACAAAACCAAGTGCCAAAATGGATTCAGTTAAATAACGAAATTATGATCCAAAAAGATGGAAAATTCCAGTTTGATAAAGATAAAGAGGCTGTACATAGCTATTTTGTTGACTATATCAATCAAAACACAGTATTCTTTCACGATTTGAAAGAGAAGCTGGATTATCTGATTGAAAATCAATACTACGAAGAAGAGTTTCTGAGCCTCTATTCATTAGAAGAGATAAAAGAAGTGTTTAAGACAGCTTACGCGAAGAAATTTCGTTTTCCATCCTTCATGAGTGCATTTAAATTTTATAACGATTATGCGTTGAAAACGAATGACAAGAAAAAAATCCTTGAGCGTTATGAGGACAGAATTTCAATTGTGGCGCTGTTTTTTGCAAACGGCGACGCAGAAAAAGCGAAAGATTATGTGCGTTTAATGATTAATCAGGAATATCAGCCGAGCACGCCGACATTTTTAAATGCCGGACGCAAACGCCGCGGAGAGCTTGTAAGCTGCTTCCTTCTCGAAGTCAATGACTCGCTGAACGATATTTCAAGAGCGATTGACATCTCCATGCAGCTTTCTAAGCTCGGCGGAGGCGTGTCCCTTAACCTGTCGAAGCTCCGTGCGAAAGGTGAAGCGATTAAAGACGTAGAAAACGCCACAAAAGGCGTCGTCGGCGTCATGAAGCTTCTCGATAACGCGTTCCGCTATGCTGACCAAATGGGACAAAGACAAGGTTCAGGAGCAGCATATCTGAACATCTTCCACCGTGATATTAATGATTTTCTCGATACGAAAAAAATCTCGGCCGATGAGGACGTCCGCGTTAAAACCCTTTCTATCGGCGTCGTGATTCCGGACAAGTTCATTGAGCTTGCCAGAGAAGACAAAGCGGCTTATGTATTTTATCCGCATACCATTTACAAAGAATACGGCCAGCACATGGACGAAATGGACATGACGGCGATGTATGAGGAGCTTGTGGACAATCCGCGCGTGAAAAAAGAAAAAGTCAATGCGCGCAAATTGCTTGAAAAGCTTGCAGTCCTGCGCTCTGAATCAGGTTACCCGTATATTATGTTCCAAGACAATGTAAACAAAGAGCACGCGAACAATCACGTTTCAAAAGTGAAATTTTCGAACTTGTGTTCAGAAGTCCTTCAGGCATCCCAAGTCTCCTCTTATACCGACTATGATGAGGAAGATGAAATCGGCTTGGATATTTCTTGCAACCTCGGCTCTTTAAACATTCTGAATGTGATGAAGCATAAATCGATTGAGCGTACGGTGAAACTTGCGACGGATTCCTTGACGCATGTATCCGAGACGACGGATATCCGCAACGCGCCGGCAGTAAGACGCGCGAACAAAGCGATGAAGTCGATCGGCTTAGGCGCGATGAACCTTCACGGCTACCTTGCGCAAAACGGCATCGCCTATGAAAGCCCGGAAGCGAGAGACTTTGCGAACACATTCTTTATGATGGTGAACTTTTATTCCATCAAGCGTTCGGCCGAGCTTGCGAAAGAAAAAGGAGAGACGTTTGAGCATTATGAAGGCTCTTCTTATGAAACGGGAGAATACTTCAATAAATACGTAGAAAATGATTTCTCGCCGAAATACGAAAAAATCGCCGTGCTGTTTGAAGGCATGCACGTTCCGACCATTGAAGACTGGAAAGAGCTGAGAGCGTTCGTGGCCGAAAACGGCATGTACCACAGCTACAGACTGTGCATTGCGCCGACCGGCTCCATTTCATACGTTCAATCCAGCACGGCATCCGTTATGCCGATTATGGAACGGATCGAAGAAAGAACATACGGAAACTCAAAAACGTATTACCCAATGCCGGGATTAGCGTCAAATAACTGGTTCTTCTACAAAGAGGCCTATGACATGGATATGTTCAAAGTGGTGGATATGATCGCGACAATCCAGCAGCATATCGATCAGGGAATCAGTTTTACCCTGTTCTTGAAAGATACGATGACCACTCGTGATCTGAACCGTATTGATCTGTATGCCCACCATAGAGGCATTAAAACCATTTACTATGCAAGAACGAAAGATACCGGGCAGGACAGCTGTCTTTCTTGTGTTGTTTGATTAAAGGAGAGTTTACAGTGACAAAAATTTATGACGCAGCAAACTGGTCAAAGCATGAAGATGATTTCACCCAGATGTTTTACAACCAAAATGTGAAGCAGTTCTGGCTTCCGGAAGAGATCGCATTAAACGGCGATCTCCTCACTTGGAAATACTTAGGTAAAAATGAGCAGGACACGTACATGAAGGTGCTTGCCGGACTGACGCTGCTTGATACAGAGCAGGGAAACACGGGCATGCCGATTGTGGCTGAACATGTAGAAGGCCACCAGCGCAAAGCCGTGCTCAACTTTATGGCGATGATGGAAAACGCGGTGCACGCAAAGTCATATTCGAATATTTTTATGACGCTGGCGCCGACTGAAACGATAAACGAAGTATTCGAATGGGTAAAGCAAAACAAATTTTTGCAGAAAAAAGCCCAAACCGTTGTCGGCCTTTACCGCGCTATTAAAAAAGATGACGAGATTTCTCTATTTAAAGCCATGGTTGCTTCCGTTTATTTGGAAAGTTTCCTTTTCTACAGCGGTTTTTATTATCCGTTATATTTCTACGGCCAGGGAAAACTGATGCAAAGCGGTGAAATTATCAACCTTATTTTGCGTGATGAAGCGATTCACGGCGTATACGTCGGACTGCTTGCCCAAGAAATATACAACAAACAAACAGAAGCGAAAAAAGCGGAGCTTCGCGAATTTTCGATTGAGCTTTTAGAGGAGCTTTACCATAATGAGCTCGAGTATACCGAGGATCTGTACGACCAAGTCGGGCTGTCTCATGACGTAAAGAAATTTATCCGCTATAACGCCAATAAAGCGCTGATGAACTTAGGGTTCGAATCTCACTTTGAAGAAGAAGACATTAATCCGATCGTCTTAAACGGTTTAAATACAAAAACGAAATCGCACGACTTCTTCTCCATGAAGGGGAACGGCTATAAAAAGGCTACGGTAGAACCGATTAAAGACGACGATTTTTATTTTGATCAAGACGAAGAGCAGATATAATATCTGCTCTTTTCGGCTTGACGGAGACTTAAAAAGGAGGAACTGACATGGAGAAAATGGATGAAATCATCTTGGTTGCCCCGAGGGAAGATGTGTTTCAAAAAGAAACGTTAACATTCCAGGGAGTCAACAGTGAAGATGAACGTATTGTAAACATTATGTCTCACATGGAGGCGCATTATCATGAAATGAGAAGAGGCGACGCGGAAGAGGACCCGCGTTTTAAGCAGCCGATCCCATATGTCGTCATCCGCCGCGATGATGAGGTATTTGTGTATGAACGGCTGGCAGGAGGAGGGGAAGCGCGCCTCCACAATAAATTATCACTCGGCTTCGGCGGCCACATGAATCAGATTGAAGGCGCCGCTTCATTTTCTGAAGTGCTGAAACTGAACACAGACCGCGAGCTTGCCGAAGAGCTGCACATCAATGAGGACGATAAACAAAACATAGTCACACTCGGTTTAATCAATGATGACGAAAACAGTGTGGGAAAGGTGCATATCGGTATTCTTTCGGCGCTTCAATTAGCACCGGGAGCGCACGTAGAAGTGAAAGAAAAAGAACAAATTGCTGGCCGCTGGATGAACATTTCTGACTTAAAACAGGAAGATGTGTATCAGCGTCTTGAAACATGGTCCCAGTTTGTCGCCGATATCCTGAAATAGCCGAAAAACCCTGTTCGCCCAAGCGGGAGAACAGGGTTTTTTGATCAGTCTTGAATGAGAACCGCGTCAAACCCGGCTTTTTCGGCTCTTGCCAGAAGCGCGTCTGCATTGCCTTTAGAAGAAAATGCGCCAATTTGCACTTTAAATAGGCCGTCTTTTGCCAGCACAATCGCATCAAATCCCTTTGATCTGGCATTGGCAGCAAGCGCATCAGCATTCGCCTTTACTTTGAAAGCGCCGATTTGGACTTTATATAAGCTAGTCTTTTTTTTTAGATTAAAAGCCTGCTCCAAGCCATTAGCATATCCTCTCGCCAAGCTTTCAATAAAGCTGGATGTCTTCAGCTTATTCGCGTCTGCCGCCGTGTCGACAAAACCATTTTCCGTAAGCAAGGCCGGCATAATTGTTTCTCGTAACACATGAAAGTTGGCTGACTTTTTACCGCGGTCCGCAAAGCCGGATGCTTTTATTATTTGTGAATGAAGAGCTGACTGGTAAGTGGAGGTAGGTGCTCCGACATCCGGGTAAATATAGCTCTCAAACCCGGTGCCTCCCCCTGAATTAACATGAATGGATAAAAAGTAATCTGCGCCCCAGCTATTGGCGGCATCAGTTCTTTCAGTTAAACTGACCGTCTTATCGCTTGTCCTGCTCATAGAGACAGAAACCCCTTCATACTCATTTGTCAAAATCGTGCGTAATGCCAGCGCGATCTCCAAAGTGATTGCTTTTTCCTGAAGGCCATTCCCGGCTGCACCTGGATCAGTGCCGCCATGTCCGGGATCTATAAAAATTTTAACCATTCTCCATCACCTCATTACAGCATATGATGGAATATAAAATGTGCTTGTACGACTGTCATTGCTGAAAAAAATAAGAAAAACGCCCGCCATTTCCCGGAAAATAAAATAAAATGGTTTGTCCTTCCGTTTATGCTGAATACAATAGGGAATGAAAAATATTTCTCGGGAAAGCGCAGAATTCAACACCATTCCCGAAGAGAACGGAAAATATGACAGATGAAATGAAAAAATGGCCCTCATGATAGGCGGATGTCACAAACGCCCTTTTCATGAATAAGATAAAGAGAGAACAGAGAGGTGAGCATGTTGGAGCGCGCTGTAACCTATAAAAATAACGGACAAATTAACATTATTCTAAACGGTCAAAAGCAAGTGCTGACAAATGCTGAAGCGGAGGCGGAATATCAGGCTGCTCTGCAAAAAAACGAAGCCAAACACAGCATTCTGAAAGAAATTGAAAAGGAAATGAACACGTTAGTCGGTATGGAAGAAATGAAACGAAACATTAAAGAAATCTACGCGTGGATTTTCGTCAATCAAAAACGGGCCGAACAAGGTTTGAAAGTCGGAAAACAAGCCCTTCATATGATGTTCAAAGGAAACCCGGGAACCGGCAAAACAACCGTCGCGAGACTGATCGGCAAACTGTTTTTTGAAATGAACGTTCTCTCCAAAGGCCATTTGATTGAAGCCGAACGAGCTGATCTTGTTGGAGAATACATCGGGCACACGGCACAAAAAACGAGAGATTTAATTAAAAAGTCGCTCGGAGGCATCTTATTTATTGACGAAGCCTACTCGCTTGCAAGAGGCGGGGAAAAGGATTTCGGAAAAGAAGCGATTGACACCCTTGTTAAGCATATGGAAGATAAACAGCATGAGTTTATTCTCATCCTTGCGGGATATTCGAGAGAAATGACACATTTTCTCTCATTAAACCCGGGTCTGCAATCGCGTTTTCCCATCAGTATCGACTTTCCGGATTACACGGTAACCCAGCTGATGGATATTGCAAAGCGTATGATTTTGGAACGGGAATACCAATTAAGCCAGGAAGCCGAATGGAAGTTGAAAGATTACTTAATGACAGTAAAAAGCACAACCAGTCCCATTAAATTCAGCAACGGCCGTTTTGTCAGAAATGTGATTGAAAAATCAATCCGCGCTCAGGCGATGAGACTTTTAATGGGAGACCAGTACTTAAAGAGCGATCTGATGACGATTAAAAGCCAGGATTTATCCATAAAAGACGAAACGGCGGGCCCCGAATAACCTCTCAACCTGCTTGAGAGGTCTTTTTTTCATATCTCTCTTTAAAACCCTCTGGATGTGTGGTATACGCCCTGCGGGTTTGGTATGATAGTACTACTGCCCAATACGACACAGAAAGGAACATCCATTTGAACGAACAGGAAGTAAAAAAGGAAACGGTCATATTGGTCGGCTGCCAGCTGCCGCACATGACGGACGAGTATTTTGACCATTCGATGGACGAGCTTGCTTCACTTACGAAAACAGCTGACGGAACGGTGCTGACACGGATTACGCAAAAGCGGAACAGAGCGGATGCGGCTACATATATAGGCAAAGGGAAAGCAGAAGAGCTGAAGGCGTTATGTGAAGAGCTTGAAGCGGATCTGATCATTTTTAATGATGAGCTGTCACCGAGCCAGCTCAAATCACTTGCGACTGCAATTGAGGCAAAAATCATTGACCGTACGCAGCTCATTTTGGATATATTCGCGAAAAGAGCGAAAACGCGGGAAGGAAAGCTTCAAATCGAATTAGCGCAGCTTCAGTATGCGCTTCCAAGGCTGAGCGGCCAAGGGATTAATCTCTCAAGACAAGGAGGGGGAATCGGAACGAGGGGACCGGGGGAAACAAAGCTTGAAACCGACCGGCGCCACATCAGAAACCGCATTCACGAAATTAACGTGCAGCTGTCAACGGTCATTCGCCACAGAAGCCGTTACCGGGAAAGACGGAAGAAAAACGGTGTGCTTCAGGCAGCGCTTGTCGGTTATACCAACGCGGGCAAATCAACGTGGTTTAATCGATTAACAAGCTCTGACAGCTACGAGGAAGATCTGCTGTTTGCGACGCTTGATCCGATGACAAGAAAAATGGCGCTTCCGAGCGGCTACAGTGTGCTGTTATCTGATACGGTCGGGTTTATTCAAGACCTGCCGACGACTTTAATTGCTGCTTTCAGGTCAACGCTCGAGGAAGTAAAAGAAGCAGACTTAATCATCCATGTGATTGATTCCTCGAATGAGGATTACGCAGGGCATGAAAATACCGTTCTCAGTCTTTTGAAAGAGCTGGAGGCAGATGATATTCCGGTTTTAACCGCCTATAACAAACGGGACGAAACACATCCGGAGTTTATTCCGACTTCAGGAAACGAACACATTATGATCAGCGCCAGAATAGGAGGCGATGAAGCGAAATTAAAAGCGGAAATCGAAGCCTATTTGCGTCGAGAGCTCCTGACACCGTATGAGGCGCATGTGCCGGCTGCGGAAGGCAGGCTGATTTCGCGAATCAAATCAGAGACCATGATCGACAGCCTTTATTTTAATGAAGAAAGTGAGCGCTACGAGATCTCCGGATACGTTCAAGCGGAACAAAGCATACTCGGTGAGCTGAAGAAATTCATGTAAGGAAGGATACACAAAATGTTTGACACACTGACACACGGCGCCCTTTTAAAAAAGACCGCCGAAGAAACAGAAGCAGAAATCACCGCCGTTCATAAAAAAATTGAAGAAATCAGTGAACGAAATGAATGGAGAGTGCTGCAAAGCTACAGAAAGCATAAAGTAAGCGATACTCATTTTACCCCGTCAACCGGCTACGGATATGATGACATCGGAAGAGATACACTGGAAGAAATCTATGCCGATGTATTCGGGGGAGAAGCGGGGCTGGTGAGACCGCAAATCATCTCCGGAACACATGCGATTTCAATTGCGCTATTCGGTGTGCTGAGACCGGGAGACGAATTGCTTTATATCACGGGCAAGCCTTACGATACGCTCGAAGAAATCGTCGGGGTTAGAGGCGGAGAGCATTCAGGCTCGCTCAAGGAATTTAACATCGGCTACAATGCGGTTGATTTAACAGGAGAAGGCAAAGTGGATGTTGAAGCGGTACGCGCTGCAATCGGTCCGAATACGAAAGTGATCGGCATCCAGCGCTCAAAAGGATACGCCAACCGTCCGTCCTTCTGTATAGAAGAAATAGAGGAAATGATCCGTTTCGTAAAGGAAATAAAAAAAGACGTAATTGTTTTTGTGGACAATTGTTACGGGGAATTTGCGGAAGAGCGTGAGCCTTGTCACGTCGGAGCAGACCTCATGGCCGGCTCATTGATTAAAAACCCAGGCGGCGGCCTTGCCAAAACGGGCGGATACCTTGTCGGCAAAGCAAAGTGGATTGAAGCCTGCTCATACCGGATGACCTCACCGGGAATCGGAAGAGAAGCCGGAGCATCGCTTTATTCGCTTCAGGAAATGTACCAAGGTTTCTTTCTTGCCCCGCATGTTGTGGCGCAAAGCTTGAAAGGCGCCGTATTTACCGCCCGTTTCCTAGAAAAACTGGGCTTCACATCAAATCCTGCTTGGGACACGCAAAGAACGGATCTGATCCAATCGGTCGAGTTTAACGACCCTGATAAAATGATCGCCTTTTGCCAGGCGATACAATATGCTTCTCCGATTAATGCGCATGTGACGCCGTATCCAAGCTATATGCCGGGATATGAGGATGATGTCATTATGGCTGCAGGCACGTTTGTGCAGGGGGCGAGCATTGAATTATCAGCGGATGGCCCAATCAGACCTCCTTATGTCGCTTACGTCCAAGGAGGATTAACCTATGCGCACGTCAAAAATGCGATTTGCAGCGCAGTAAATGCTTTAATGGTAAAAGGTCTGATATAAGCCATTTGAAATTTTCAAAGAATTTCATGTTAAGATTCCTTACATTATGTTGACACAAAATATAACATCACCTATAATGAGACTAAGATAAGAAAAGGAGGAAATTGAGATGAGTGATAACATTCGCCGCTCAATGCCTTTATTTCCAATAGGAATTGTCATGCAGTTAACAGAACTGTCTGCCCGGCAAATTCGATATTATGAGGAAAATGGACTGATATTTCCGGCAAGAAGCGAAGGGAATAGACGATTATTTTCATTCCATGATGTAGATAAACTGTTAGAAATTAAGAACTTGATTGAACAAGGTGTCAATATGGCGGGGATTAAGCAAATTCTGGATAAGGCATCTGCCCAGCCGGAAGAAAAATCCGAAAAAACAGCCAAATCGATGAAACACAATCTGTCTGACGATGAACTCAGAAAACTTCTGAAGAATGAACTGATGCAGGCAGGCCGTTTCCAAAGAGGCAATACCTTCCGCCAAGGTGATATGTCCCGATTCTTTCATTAATCCGTTAGCAACTGTTTTGCTATATACATTTACCTTTTTAGAGGAGGAGTTTTACGAAATGGCAAAGTACACAAGAGAAGATATCGTAAAATTAGTAAATGAGGAAAACGTTAAGTATATCCGCCTTCAATTTACAGACATTCTCGGAACAATTAAAAACGTTGAAATTCCTGTGAGCCAGCTTGAAAAAGCACTCGATAATAAATGCATGTTCGACGGATCTTCCATTGAAGGTTTTGTTCGCATCGAGGAGTCTGACATGTACTTATATCCTGACCTAAATACATTTGTCATCTTCCCATGGACGGCTGAAAAAGGTAAAGTAGCACGTTTCATCTGTGACATCTATAATCCGGACGGCACACCGTTCGAAGGTGATCCGCGAAACAACCTCAAACGGATTTTGAAAGAAATGCAAGAACTTGGATTCAGTGATTTCAATCTTGGGCCTGAGCCTGAATTCTTCTTATTCAAATTAGACGAAAAAGGCGAACCGACACTTGAATTAAACGACAAAGGCGGATACTTTGATTTAGCTCCGACTGACTTGGGAGAAAACTGCCGCCGCGATATCGTTTTGGAACTTGAAGAAATGGGCTTTGAAATCGAAGCGTCTCACCATGAAGTTGCGCCCGGACAGCATGAAATTGATTTTAAATATGCCGGCGCCATCCGTTCTTGCGACGACATCCAAACGTTCAAGCTCGTTGTAAAAACAATCGCCCGCAAGCACGGCCTGCATGCGACATTCATGCCGAAGCCGCTGTTCGGCGTAAACGGTTCAGGTATGCACTGTAATCTATCACTCTTCAAAGATGGCGTTAACTCATTCTTTGATAAAGACGCTGAACTTCAGCTGAGCGAAACGGCAAAGCATTTCATTGCCGGTATCGTGAAACACGCGACAAGCTTTACGGCTGTCACAAACCCGACAGTGAACTCTTACAAACGTCTCGTTCCAGGTTATGAAGCGCCTTGCTACGTGGCATGGAGCGCGCAAAACAGAAGCCCGCTTATCCGTATTCCGGCTTCCCGCGGCATCAGCACACGAGTTGAAGTGCGCAGCGTAGACCCTGCGGCAAACCCATACCTGGCGTTAAGCGTATTGCTTGCAGCAGGGCTTGACGGAATCAAAAACAAACTCGAAGCGCCTGCTCCAATTGACCGCAATATCTACGTCATGAGCAAAGAAGAGCGTATGGAAAACGGAATCGTAGACCTTCCGGCAACACTGGCGGAAGCCCTCGACGAATTCAAATCAAACGAAGTCATGGTCAGCGCCCTTGGAGAGCACCTATTCGAACACTTCATCGAAGCAAAAGAAATCGAATGGGATATGTTCCGCACACAAGTTCACCCTTGGGAGCGCGAACAGTATATGTCTCAGTATTAATCTCTCAATCCCTTGGCACTATTGGTGTCAGGGGGTTTTTATATTTTGGTCAAAAGATTAATGAATCAATATTTTTGATCCTTGACCAAAATATGACCAAAAAAATTTGAAGTTATGAATCTAACTCCACAATTGAGGACACGTATTTCTCGTAATCCTTTATTCGGTTTTGGTCAAGCTTCTTACTAATATGTGAATAAACATCGGCAGTTACCATCATGCTTTTATGACCTAAACGTTCTTGGATGTATTTCATATCAGCGCCTGACTCTAAAAGTAAAACTGCATGTGTATATACCAAAGCATAAAAGAAAAATGGATAATAAAAAAACAAACTTTTTCATAAAATCCTCCTCTTAATCAAACAACATTTACTTTTTAAAGCAAATGAGGATTCATTTCTATGCTTTGTAAAGACTTTGATAATGATTATAATTATGGCCAACAAACGAAAGCGATACTAAAAATTTTAATGAAATGAAAAAAGGGAGCATCTCTTTATGAGGGCCCTAATATCCTATTTATCTCCATCTCCAATTTATTTCGTTATCTTCTTCATAGATACCGGGCAGGGAAATGCCTACTTTTTTTGCTCGTCATCAACAATAAACCAATTATCATCGTCTAATAGATCATTGTCAAACTTCTCAATTGCAGAGGAATCATCTTCATCTACTACAGCTCTAAAAAAGTCCTTGAAGTTTTCCATCTTCTCATTAGGGATGATCTTCCCATAAGCCCAAGGTCCTTCTATCGCAGCCCCTTCAATTTTACCTAAACACACATTTTGATAATAAAGAAACATAAGCGTCACTCCTTAGTAAACATTTTGAAGTATTCTTTTGGTATCTCACCTTTAACAAAATACTCAGTATCTCTATTTGTCCATTTGAGGGCTTTATTTTTCCAATTGTCTGTTTGTCTCGTATCATTTTTTATAAGTCTCTCAATTTGTTTAGGGTTAAGGATGGCGACCCCTTTCAGTTCACCAGAGCGTATTGCTTTTCGAAGAGAGGATATGTCCAATTCAATAGTATGATCCCCGTAAAGATAATGTTTTAAGCTCTCGTTAAGGGAGCTTTTTTAGATTTTTCACTTTTAAAATAATGAGATTTACAACAATTTGGCATCAACCTCAAAGCAATAATAAATCAATTTGTAATAGAAATACTTAAAAGTACTCAAGGTAAAGCAGATCAATAATGTACTATAATCTCATGTGGTGAGGCATCGTTTGTAAAAAGATATCAGGCACACTAAATAAGGAAAGGAGAAGGAAGGATATGCCACTTATTGTTGACAGAGAAAAGGTACGGCAAGAAATACTGCATGCACTTCAGCAATGTTTAGAGGAAAAGCCTCTTATAAAGGTCTCTATGCGAGACATCGCAGCAAAGGCCAAAATCTCATTCAAAAATAAACTATTATTTTGATACAAAAGAGAAACTTCTACTGGCTTATATCGACTTTTTTGCTGTTTCATATAAAACAGAGATTGAGCATTGGTACATAAAGTATAAACAAAACAAAATAGCAACGATCTCAACGAAAGTTCACAAACGATAGTAAAAAATTTCATCAAAGATATGGTTTTGATAAATCATCAAAACCAATCGTGGGCATTCACACAAATAAGCACTGTGGGTCAATACAATACGGAAATAAGGTCTGCAATCAAAAAGGTTTATAACGAGTGGAGAGATTCCATCAAACATGTTTTGGAGGAGATTTATCGAGGTGAAGGTGACCACATGGTATATAAGGCAGAAGCAGTTCTAATCATCATCGATGGTCTTCTAATTTATTCACTTCACGAAAAGATAGATGAATCAAGAATAGATGCTGTGCTAGCAAATATCACGCTGTGATTTTTTTGAATTATTCAAAAAATATTGACGAGGCATGATAAGAGTAATGTGATTTATTTAGTCCAAGTGGACTTAATAAATCATATTGGAGGTTGCTTATGTCAAAAATTACTGTTGTTGGTTGCGGTGTTATGGGAAGCGCTCTGATTCGCGCGTTTATGAAAGCAGGTCACACTATTACTATAGTCGATAAAAATCCCGCTGCAGCGGAACTGCTTGTAGCTGAAGGAGCTACGTTCAAATCATCATTGGATGACGCTCTGAATTGCGATTTCGTTCTGTTAAACTTACCAGACCATAAGATAGCAATGCAGGTTATCGAACAATGTAAATCGCAAGATATCAAAGGTAAAATCATTGTAAACACTACTACCACAACCCCAGCCCAAGCCCAAATCTTTGAGCAAATGATTAAAGAAAAAGGCGCTATCTCCCTTGAAAGTGTGATTATTTGTTATCCTCACGATATTGGCTCACATCGGGCATATCTTGTATATTCTGGCCCCAAGGAGGCTTTTGACCAAATTGAAGACCAGCTTGCGGCACTTTCGCAGCCGCATTTTGTGGGGACAGACATTCGCTTTTCAGAAATCATTGAGGTGAGCACGTCTGCTCTGCAATTCGGTTTTTATTGGTTTGCCCTGCTAGGTTCAGCGCTTTGCATACGAAACAAGTTGCCTGTCTCCGAGTATTGCAAACATATCAAGGCAGCACTTCCGGTGGTGGGTCACCAACTTGTTACACACTTGCCTGATAACCTAGAAAACTACACTGGCAAATTCCAAGATGCTACCGTCGCATCCTTGGATGTTCATACGCATGAACTCCAAACGATAATGAAAACATTAGAGGAAAATAACATTGATATCAGCGTATGTTAAATTATGGAAAAACAGATGAAGGCAGCTATTGATGCTGGATATGGCAAATGTGATTTTGAAGCAGCAATTACTCAATTATTGAAATAAAGAATCTTTTTTCAATCATCCTTGAGCTTACATAAATGACTTCCCCTGAGACTGAAAATAATATACCAACTGCTGTATAATAGTTATTAATTGCAGTGATACCTACTGTTGAAAAAGATAACTGATTAGGTAATTATTTAGAGATAGAGATGATTTGGAAACAATCTCGCCTAAAATTGACTTTGTATAAGCTTAACTTGATACTTCTGACTGAGTATTTGTACTGTTGGCTTTAGTTGGATACGGATGCTGATACGAATAACAAAATATAAAAGTATTGTTGCTTGTCCGAGTAAACATCCACATTCCAAATAAAATAATGGTTTTAACCATAAAGCAATAGTATTGCAAATACCATTTTTATATGGTTATAAGTAGGGTAATAATACAAATATGAACTTGTCATTAAAAATTCACAATAAATTACCAATGTGAATCATCTGTTTTAAGATTGATTAATTGTACGTAAACAGCTTGAAATCATTTATAAAGAAATAGCTTTATACCAAGTGTTAACCGATTTTTTTAAAATAGATTAAAATGCAAAATAAAATCATTTCGGCACGAAAGTTTACCGTACAAAACCATATTTAGCCGGGTTTAAGAGTGCTTTTTTATATTACATCATGCCCCCCATTCATTTTCATATATAATAGAAAGAAATAATGTAAATCAACTTTTTTAAAAGTTCGACTTAAATATTTTAAATGTGATATAAAACATCGAAGGACAAATTGGAGGACACCAGAGGACAATTTAGATGTAATAAAGCATAAAACCCTTCTCAATTGAGTAGGGCTCTTTCCTCTTCAGTAACAATCCTTCTTCAACAAACGCGCCCTTTAATGGAATAACTGAAATATGGCTTCTGCCTTAAAATCACTTACGTTCCTCTTTAACGAATGCACCCTTTCGTATTATAAGGTCAGTCAGAGAAATCTGGTTGACTATTTTTTATTCAATTTATAGATTGATAGTAGCCGGGGTAAAATAAATTAGAGTTTTTAAAATGATAAAAAATAAATATCCTATAAATTATTATAAAAATCTTTAAAAGTACATATTTTCTTATAACGAAATCGATTAAAATTAAGCCGTAATATAAATCTTGTTTATTTAGCTGACTTACAAGCTGCTTTACCCACGTTTAATAAAGCACTTGTTAGGAAGAGAAGGAGAAGAGAGAATGGGAAAACTAGTTGGAAAAGTTGCCATTATTACAGGGGCAGGCGGCGGGTTAGGTAAGTATATTGCAGTTCGCTTCGCGGAAGAAGGGGCCAAACTCGCCTTATGCGATATCAATACAGAAGGACTTAAAGAAACAACCGAATTATGTAAAAGCAAAGGCGCTGCCGTATTTGCAAACGCTTTTGATGCTTCCGATCTTGACCAGTCAAAAGAATTTGTTTCTGCTACGGTAGAACATTATCAGACAATAGATATTTTGGTGAATTTGGCTATTGCTATTAAGACGCCTCATTCATTCTTGGATCACACGAGAGAAACACTTGATATAAGTTACCAGACTGGGCTCGTTTCAACATGGAACTTTATGAAGCTGTGTTACCCATATCTTAAAGAAAAAGGCGGTAAAGTGATTAATTTTGGATCGGGATCTGGTGATCAAGGCCAGGAGGGATATGCAGCTTATGCAGCTATTAAGGAAGCAATCCGTGGTCTCTCCAGGGTAGCTGCCCGTGAATGGGGTCCTGATAATATCAATGTAAATGTGATAAATCCAGGAGCAATCACAGATGTTATACAAGCGTACCTCGATCATTTACCAGAAGAGGAACGTGATCCAACAAAGTTAGGCTTCGAGCAAACCTCTCTGAGGAGATTTGGAGCTCCGTATGAGGATATTGCACCGGCAGTACTGTTTCTGGCAAGTGAAGATTCCAGGCACATAACCGGGCAAACACTAAATGTGGATGGCGGCGTCAACATTCATGCATAGATACTTAAATAGAGTGAAGGACTTCCTATTATTTGGGTGGATAATCAAATGTTTCAACCCATTTCATCTGAAGATGCCAATCAATTCGAAACGATTAAATCACTTTATAAAAAGTTAACAAGCTTTTCTAATGTATCTTTAATCAATAGGGAGGCTTTAGGGGAACTCGTTATTTCAAAGGCTTTCAAAACTATAAAAAATCAGCAAATAGTGAGTGTTAGAAGACAGGCAGATTTAGCTGATTTTTAACTTCCTTTACAATCAATCCACTGAAACTGATTCAATGAAAAGAACCGCTAATTCCTAATGGATTAGCGACTTTTTATGTAAATGCAAGATTGAGTAAAGAATGAGAACTAATTAATGAATGACTGGATTTTTCCGGTATTGAATTGGTGTTAATCCAGTATACTTTTTAAATATGCTTGAAAAGTAACTTTGATCATTGAAGTGAAGAAGCATACAAATGTCCGCCACAGAATGTTCAGATTGGATAAGTAATTTTTGAGCTTCTTTTATTTTTTCATCTTGAATGTATTTTCCAAGCGGTTTGTTGGTTTCTTTTTTAAAAAGCTGTGACAAATAAACGGGATTTAAATGAACCATGTCTGCCAGATCCTTTATAGAAATTTGCTCAAAAATATGATTGAATATATAGTTTTTACAAATTTGTACAGCTTTAGAGTGATTATTTTCTCTGGTTTCATTCACACGGTCAACTAATGAATATAAGAAGTCATCCCCAATCAAGTAGATTTTTTGTAGTTCGGAAGTTTCTTCTACTTTTTGAATGCTAATATCACTCATCGTATAAGCAATTTCAGGATAAAGCCCACCGTCAATTGCTGCTCTTGTTGCAAGTGCAATAGAGATAATTGTTTGATTTTTAATGTTACGAAGGTGGCTTCTTTTCGAAAGCAGACCCACACCTTCAATTTTGATCGTATCCAAATGTTGCAGCAGCTTTTCCTTATCTCCTTCTTTTACACATTGCCAGATTTTCTGTTCGACCCGATAATCCATATGAAAAGAAGCATCAAGACGGCGGTGGCGTACCACTTGTTCAATATGGGTTGGTTCAATTTCTTCAGAATTCATTATTTGAGATCTGATTAACTCTTCTTCAAGTGGTTCTTGGCATATTAAATAATAAGTAAGGGAGCAAAGAGACAAAATTTGTTTTTGGTTTAACCACTCTAATTGACTGTAATAAAGAAACAACTCTTGCTGATAAGCAGAAAATATTTGATAGTCATGCATAATACCATTTACTATGTTCTCCGTAACCTCGTAGGAAGAAAAAGGTCCGATTATTATAGTTTCGATTGAAGATAAATGAAATACAATGAACGTCTCCAGATAGTTTGTTGTTCTGATTAAAGGAACGTTTTGCTGATCTTCAGGTTGAATGAGCCGGTTTATAAATTCTTCTATTGAGTGAAAAAGAGGATGTTTCAGATGATCTCCACTGCTAAAAATATGATTGTTTTTATTATTTAAAACAAAAGTTGGAACATTATATGCATCAGAGATCATTTTAGAGATGAATTCTAAGTTTTGTTTCATTATTGGCACTCCTTAATTCTTTAGAAAATAAAGCGCTTTCGTATATTTTGCTATAAAAATATATAAATTTACATATTATTTAATAAGAAAAAAGATTAATCTTACATACGATGATAGCATGGCCCCTTTCAATTGCATTTTAATTGAGAATTGTCCTGATAGTTAAAATACTCACTTTAGCAGCTAATAATTGGATTGCACTTGTAACTAGGGAAAACGGGTGACAAATATCGATCTGCATAATAAAACAATTATGACCAAATAGTTCTTGCTGCACTTGCAGTTGTTCCTCATGCTCCTCTCTAGATTGGAATCTTATTTTGTTTTTCGTCTAGGTGCCATCCACTTATATAATGATGAACGAATTTCCCTTCCCACGCGTTTATTGTTATTTAATTCTTGTAATAGTTGTGGTTTCTCTTCAAAAAGCTCGTGATAATCATCCAAGTCAATGGATGAACCCCATATTTCTTTTCGTCTTTTATTCAATTCTGCTCTAAAATGAAGGTCATAGTTCCGCCACTTTGTTACAGTAACTCTATTCACTCCTATTATATCCGCTGTTTCTTGGTCGCTTTTCCCAAACCTTTTGTAGCTTTTGGCAACTTTACTTACACCATCGTTTAATTAGCGATTTTTTTCGTGTAGGCTGATTCATTGTAATATACTGACAACCTACACGAATCTACTAATATGTTATAGCCAATATGAACCCATTGTAGGTTGTGTAAGTTGGTTTAGCTTTTTAACAATTTAATCATTCCTCCTTTACTGCTCCGGGGTAATTCGATTACCTCAATCCCTTTAGTTCTTAAAGCGCGCCAAAAGTAGGATTAAAAACGATTTCGCTGTCTTTTGTTAATATACCGACCAAACTTGAATCGTATTGATTTTCAAGTGCATAGGGGACATATGTTGAATATTCTTTTGAAAAAGGAAGTTTACCACTCAGGGATCGAGCAGCGATCAAATGGACTTCCATGATGCTTCCAGAACATTTAACGCAGCTAAAACAGGACTTGTTAGATGTATCAAAAATTGAGAAGCCGTCTTTAGATGAACAAGGAATTAAAATTTAAGCTCTATAAAGAGGGAAGTGCTGAAGACTTGATTGGTAAAGTTCATTATCTCAATTACGAACAACACAAGCTACATGTTAAGGATCAAGAAGACAAACCGTATGCATCACCATGAATAGATCATAGGAGTTGCTTATAATGATTGATTACTCACAGTTTCCGCGTAAAAATATACTTTGTGCTGATATGAAATCCTTTTATGCTTCGGTTTCAGCAGTCACTATGGGGTTGAATCCAATGACTTGTTATCTGGCTGTAGTCGGAAACACGGATAGACAGGGAAGTGTAGTTTAAGCTGCATCTCCTGCGCTTAAAAAAGATTTTGGAATCAAAACTGGGTCTGGATTATTCGAGATCCCAGATGATCCAAGAATACATGCAGTAAATCCACAAATGAAACTTTTCATCAGAGTTTCAACTGAAATTACTAAGCTGTTTTACAGGTTTGTTCCTGAGAAGTGCGTACACACCTACAGTGTAGATGAATCTTTTTTAGACGCAGGAAAACAAAATCCAGAAGAAATGGCGAAAAGCAATTCAAGATTGCATGAAGAAAGAATTTGGCTTAGTTTGCACTGTTGGCATTGGAGACAACATGTTGCTGAGTAAGTTAGCTCTTGATCTAGAGAGCAAGAAAACGAAGAGGATTGGAGATTTGACAGCAGCTCAAAGAGAAACCGCCTTTGGCAATAGAAAAAATCAGTTAGGTTTTTCTATTCTCAGAATCAATGTAGACGATAACAGAAATAATTGGTACAGAGAAGTAGCCACTGCCAAAAGAGCGACAGAGCACGGAGTATTAGTTTTTGCTTCGCCATGGAATCCTCCAAGTGACATGGTTGAGACCTTCAATCGTAATGGTGATACATCGGCAAAACGGCTCAAATACGATAAGTACGCTGCGTATGCTCAGCATCTTAACGACTTTGTGACTTACATGAAGAATAATGGTGTGAATCTTTATGCGATTTCTGTGCAAAACGAGCCTGATTATGCACACGAATGGACATGGTGGACGCCGCAAGAAATGCTTCGTTTCATGAGAGAAAATGCCGGCTTGATTAATGCCCGTGTCATCGCACCGGAATCATTTCAGTACCTGAAAAATATGTCGGACCCGATTTTGAACGATCCGCAGGCGCTTAGGAATATGGATATTCTCGGCGCTCACCTGTACGGTACGCAGATCAGTCAGTTTCCTTATCCTCTTTTCAAACAAAAAGGAGGAGGGAAAGAGCTATGGATGACGGAAGTATACTATCCGAATAGTGACAACAATTCAGCGGATCGCTGGCCCGAGGCATTAGGTGTTTCAGAGCATATTCACCATTCAATGGTAGAGGGAGATTTTCAAGCTTATGTTTGGTGGTACATCCGCAGATCATACGGTCCTATGAAAGAAGACGGTACAATCAGCAAACGCGGTTACAATATGGCTCATTTCTCGAAGTTTGTGCGTCCTGGCTATGTACGGATTGATGCAACGAAAAATCCCGAACCGAATGTTTACGTCTCAGCATATAAAGGCGACAATAAAGTCGTGATTGTTGCCATTAACAAAAGCAATACAGGGGTCAACCAAAACTTTGTGTTGCAGAATGGATCTGCTTCGCAAGTATCTAGATGGATCACGAGCAGCAGCAGCAATCTTCAACCTGGAACGGATCTCAATGTAACGGGCAATCATTTTTGGGCCCATCTTCCAGCTCAAAGCGTGACAACATTTGTCGTAAATCGTTAAGGGCACCTAAGACAAGCGGTACCGCGTTGGAGCGGATACGGATTTAAACGCCGTATACATAACCGCCGATCCGGGGCTATACGAGTACCGGGGGTGCCGCCTTTGCCTTGTTCCTGTTCAGCCATACAGTAGAATGGTATCTTCTGTATGGCTGAACAGGAACAAAAAATAAAATGGAGCGAATGGTGGTACAAAAACCAGGAGACTCGTTAAGCAAAACATTTGCTGAAATTCAACATAGAAAAGCAGGGTGCCGATCAAGTTGCTTTGCCGTTCTCTGACGACGATCCAAAAGACCTTTGAACGCTGCTCTTCCGTACCCATTTTTTTGTCTGGAACAGAACATGCCCATGAAAAAGTAATAGTAATATTCCAGCATTCCTGTTAAATTCCCATGACCTTCGTATTCTTTTAGCTCGCCATAATTTTTCTCAATGTCTTTTATAGCGTTAGGGTACATATATGCCAACATTAGCTTATGTCTAAACTCAAGTAGGGAGTAGTATAGTAAAACATCTTGGTTTTCTTCCATACCTTTTATTTCCTGCATAACTTCTTTACGCATTTCTTCTGCTCTGCCGACCCAACTCTTTTTAATAGCCACATACCAATGATTCATCTTTGTCGCTGCTAAATCATAAGGATATTTTTAGTGAATAGAAGATATTCATGCCAACAACTTCTCATTACAATCATAAGAGCCTGGCTACATTGAGGCAGCAGGCTCTTATCACATGTGACATTATTTTTTTGTATAACGCACCCAGTCGTAATGAGCGTATAGCGGTGTTACACCATTGTAGGAACCGAGCCATTCATCGACACCCGTACCATTCCACAAGTTCATCATGATCTTTCCTGGTGTTGTCGGAATTTGGCTTGTCGCAGTATGTTTTAATTGCCCATCGACATACCATTTAATTGAGTTTGGCTGCCAATCGAACGCATACGTATGATAGGCATTGGCTGCATCAAATCCGAGATCCGCAATCTTCTCATGGTTTCCTGCACCATTTGTATAATAGTTAAATTGAACCTTTGTTGTGTCTTTTCCTAAAAATTCGATATCAATCTCATCCCAAGGAGTTCCATCCGTTGGACCTGTGTAAGTGAAGAACGATGAAACGATCCCTGCGTTTTTAGCTGGTTTCATTCTGACTTCATAAAGTCCATAGCCATATGTTTGAACAGAGCGGTTTTCCCCGCAGTCAAACTTGTTATAAGATGGACTTGTTAGCGCCAAACGCATTTCACCTAATGATGTCATTGATACGTTATTTGCACGCCAAGTGCAGTTGAACATATTTCCATTCGAATAATCATTTGCTTTTTGCCATAATCCGGAGTTATAGCTGTTAAAAGGGTCAAAAAACGATCCACCTGTTTGAGCCGAGGCAGTAGAAGTGACTGCAGACAAACTCATAAACAATCCAGTGACAAGAAGCAACAACACTCGTTTCATAGGGTAAGACATGTTGGCATCCCCCTTTCTTTGAAAGCGTTTTCCTTATCGATCATACATGATTCTTTTAAAAGGGAACATCGGTCAAAATAATGATAATAACGAATCTTCTTATTAGAATCCTGTAAGTACGAAGTATCTCAGTTACTCTGTCTAATATTGAAGATGACTCTAATCAGCAAATAAGCCTATTTGAAAGAAGAAAGCACGGGTTAATGGATGGGATTAGAATCAAATACGGATCAAAAGCGATCTTGCGAGCTGTTTCATATACACCTGGAGGCACAGCATTGTAAAGATCAGGTTTGACTGGTGGACACAGATCATAAAAATAAGATGATAAAGCTTCAATGTGAATGAAATTGGCTCTTTTTTTCTTTTATAATGGTCTCATGGTTATGCTGAATAAAAGAAACATCATTTCTTATACCATTAGACATATTGCAGGTTACTCATTTTTTCATAATTGTTGGAAATGGGCTTTCCATCTGCGATAATAAAACTGTGATGGATAAATGGAGGGGAATAAGGATGGGGCATTTTAAAACAATGGCATTAAGCCTTACTTTATTAACTGGCGTCCAAGCCAAATCATAAATAAATTCCTCAAGCTGTTTTTAAACCGAAGAAAATGGGTACTTTGGATAAGCGCTATAAGTAGACTCTCCACAAGTCTACTTTATTTTTTTCTCATAAATAAACGAGGTGAATAAAATCAATGAACGGTATAGAATTTTTAGAATCTGTGTCGCAACTTGGACAAATAATTTTATTGTTCTCCGGCTACGCCCTTTATTGGAGATTAGGTAAAACAAAAAGAGAACGAAGACTTACAAAATATGAAACTTTTCTTAGATTCTTTGTGACGTTCGGCATAATGGCATGGGCGCTTTCGACTCTTGCTTTGAATTTGTGGTCATAATCTTTTTTGTCGATATTTGACTTATCCTGTCTAATCAGATTAAAACTAGATAAAAATACCCTCCTCGGTTTAGAGAAGGGTATGTAATGTAATCAATTAGCCGTTGCTTTCAAAGAGGCAAGCCACTCATCTAATGTGCCTGTAAAACCTTGTTGCACAGCTAATTCATATGCAGATAAACCATCTTTACCAGCAGCACTTGTAGCTCCCTTGGATCCAGTTGCGCCAGTATCACCTTTGTCTCCTTCGACTCGACAAAAAACTAAATTAAGCTCATGCTTATAATCATCCTGCGACATTTGTTTATTCTCAAATTACCGCTTCTTATGTTTTTGTAAAGATGCAGAAAGGGAAGAGCCGATGATATCCTTCTTTTAGGTTCATACGTTTTGGTTTCTCCGAAGAGTTCTTCATCTGTTTTAGCAGAGAAGTCTAAGTTTTTAATGATCGGCAGCCTTTACAATCTACACAACGTTGCCAGCGTGGTTTAAGAACTGAACAACTATGTGACAGCAAAAGGGGCACAAACAAACAGGCTCAAATGAATGTATCATGGTGTTTTTCTAGACTTCTGTTCGTCGAATGCGGCTTCCATTAAAGCAAGTAAAGCAGCGGCGATCAGAAGGACATTTTGAGGGATGAAAACACTGCTCATTATCCTGTCGACAATGTTTAAGGTGATTAAGTTCATAAGGAAATCGACAACAAACTTTACAAATTGGTATACCATTTTGTTCTTAATTGTTATTGATGTCATGGTTATAAGATTTTCCCGATGAAGTCAAAAATGCTGCCAATTAAGAATGCTAATAAGATAAAGAGAAGGATGGAAGTGTTTGATTCATATGTAACACCGAATAACTTGAAAAAGCCGGTCACACCAAAGAAAATTGGGAAAGCAAAAATTATAAATGCTGCGAGTAAGATTAAGCTGATCCCAATAATTATTGGTTTTAAGATTTAATTTTTTGAACGGCAAATCTTCCTTACTCATTAGATGAAAACACTCCTAAGAATTTATTTAATACGGGGATTTGTGCAAGATGGAAAGGTTTAGATAAAAGTAATCTAAATTAAATCCATTTAAAAATATATGAATAACCAATCCGAAAAGAAGGGAATTTAACTATAAAAAATTGTGAGTGAGGAATATTATCATGAAACGAGCTCTTTTAGTTCTATCCTTATTGGCTGCTGTGGTTACCTACCCCATTCAAACAAATGCGAGTACAATGCCTTGCAGTGTAATACTGGAACCGGTGAATAAAAACCTAAAAAATGCCAAAGGTGCCGCATTAATCTATAAGGTGCAATTATACCCGCCGAGTGCTGCCAGAACGAATATAAGCATTATTGCTGTCCACCTTCCCCAGCCATCTTCTTATGGAAACTACGACAGTTACGAAGGGGTTGCCTCTAAACCAGATGAGATTAGTTGGCGGTTTAAACTTTATCCTACTCCCGAAGAAGAGAGCTCTAGTTGGGCGGGAAGGCTTGACTCCATTTCAGCCGAAATAAAGAATGTTAAAA
Source organism: Bacillus sp. ISL-51 (assembly GCF_018613535.1). Lineage (GTDB taxonomy): Bacteria > Bacillota > Bacilli > Bacillales > Bacillaceae > Bacillus. The sequence goes on along the minus strand of NZ_JAGGQB010000011.1, from coordinate 69,715 downwards.
TTCAAGTACGTCCTTCTAATTCTAGAACTCAAAAGTTGGGGCCAAGTGTTTTAACGAATAATATTCAATCTTGTAATTAGTTGCTTAAGGGCACAATAACCAGTGAAAGCATTTTGGATACACTTTTCTGATGGCAGCAGTTTGCTGGATAATGACAATTTTGCGAAACTAAAAGATCCGCGAAGTGATTGAGGCGTTATCATAAAAAAGATCAGGTTCTGAATGTCTCTTCAGTCTCTTTTTTGAGTTTAATGACGCTGCGTTTCGTCTTTGTTCCATATAAAAGAAGATATTAATTGAGCCAAGCCTGTTTGAAAAGGGTAATGAATAGATAGCTTTGATTTATTTGGATGAGTGGTTAAAGGCGATATTACATCATACACACCTGCGGGAACAGCATTGTAAAGATCAGGTTTGACAGGTGCATAAAGCTAAACAAAAAAGCCCATCTCATTGGAGAAGGGCGGATAAATAAAAACATGTTCAGCCTCCGACTGGCCTTTCAGCTACCTGGATGTTAGATGGTGAATTTGAACTTTGTTGCAATAACGCTGCTCCACTCACAAGGATTGTTAAGATAGACACGCAAAGAACAAATTTTTTCATAAAATTCCCTCCACCTGTTTCATTTTGTGTTCAGCCCAAATTTTTTGATTGAAGAACGCAGCAGCTTCCTCAAAAGCACCCAGTGACTCAAACCGTTTTGCAGCCACATAAGATAACTCATCAACACTCTCTAAATCATTTTCTTGTTTAAGATAACATAGCTCGTCCATACACTTTTTAAAGTTATCTCTTGCGTTGCCGCAATAAAGATTAATAAGGATGCTTATTTTGGCTTCATATATTTTATTCTCCATATAAGCCAGTCTTTCCTTTGCCTGATTGTGAAAATTTAGTGCACTTTCATTTTCGCCAATTTTGAACAGTTCTTTTATAATCATGAACATTGAATGAATGAAATACGAGGAATTTCTCCAATCTTCATTTTTGAGTGCTTTTTCAAGTGAGTCGATACACTTTTTAGATTTTCCCCAGTCTGAATAGAGGATGCTTAAATTGTGCTGCAATTGGGCTGCGAAGAAGTCATCGTTCAGTTCCTTTGCAAGATCCATTGCTTCAAAATAATAATCTTCAGCTTCTTCAAATTTGCCCATGTCAGCATAGTTAGTTGCTGCAATCATTGTAGATACAGCAAGCTTGCTTTTGTAATCAGGTCTCAGTTTATAGATAGCTATTGCATTTTTTATGTAATGCTGAGAAATAATGCTCTGCTTTATAAGTGTGTAAAGGTAAGATATTTTTGAGTAAAACTCAGCAGCCTCAATTTCGTCAGGGATATCAGCAAGTTTTTTCTCTGCCAGTCCATACAGGTTGATTGCTCGGTCGTAGTTCTTATTATAAGCTTCATACATAGCTTCAAATAAATAAAAATTGTACTCAAGCTTATCATTTGTTTTCTTTATGAATTCTTGGTTGTCTTCTGTAAAATAGGTATGGCGATGCAGCGGCTCCCCTCTTGATGAGTGCAATAACATTTTGTGTCTCTCTTCGAGTAAGCTATAATACGCAAGGACTTCTTGATCTTCTTCCATATCATCAAACAAATTCTTAATTTTTGAGTAATACTCTTTTGACTCTTCAACCCTTTGCTTTTTTATTGCTATATACCAATCATTTAAAGCAGTAGCTACGATCTCAGAAGCGATCTTGCTCATTAAATAACCCCTCTTTCTGGAAAATTTGAAATACTCGGCTGTCACTGTAGCACAATGATAACAATTTATGTAAGGCAATTAAAGATTTTTCGATATAATACGGCAATGTTTGCGGTATTTGCGGTCACTTTTAGACACCAAAAAACGACCTCATTTAACCCCCTCTGTTCTTTGTACTTAGGATTATTTGATCCTTTAACTGAATCAGAAATGCTGATTGTGCCGTCAAGCTTCACTGTGCATAGGTTCTTTGTTTAATTACTGTAAGGTTTGTTCATTATCATTGCACCAACAATTCTGATTTTGCTGCCTCAGAAAATGATGTATCAAGTCAATTTACTTGGGGCGGGCTTTTTGCTGTTTGATGATTTTGGAAGCTGATGGCCAGATGCGGCAAGTTTAGTTAGAGGGTGATTACTGGCACCCAGTATTTTCAATTATGGAACAATAGCCTCTTCACATCTCAATTGCCATATGGTACCATAATTTGTACCAATTAGATTTCAATGAAAGTAATTATAAATTAATGAGAGGTGCTTTTTATGAGTGCGGTAGGTACTAAATAGGAAAATTTAATGAAATAAATACGATAACAATAGAGGCTTGCTTTACATCTATGCCTGTATTTTGTTATGGATTTATTTTGTGACCTATGAAGATACCTACAGTACTTTATAAAGCGTGTAATAATCATAAGGAGATGGCTATATTTTTATAGTTTATTTCTTTATGCATATTTGTACATGCCTTGTAAAAAAGCTGCGGTATCCCCGCAGCTTTTTTGCGTTTATTTTAAAAACGATTCTGTTTTACGGTTAAAGTATGATTGAAATCTAATCGGCAGGTATCTTCAGTTATGAGATGAATAAATCATAGTGAGGAGAAGAGAACTTGAATAATATAACTTATGAAAAGTTAGAATATAACGAGTTGAAACAAATCGTTAAATCTTATTGTGTAAGCGGATTAGGTAAACAATTATTGGATAAATTGAAGCCAAGTACGAATATAAAAGAAGTTAAAAACCGTTTAAATGAAACAACTGAGGCACGAGCAATCTTAGATACAGAAAGCCATGTACCGTTTTTAGGAGTCTCCAATATTGGCAATACAATACAAAATCTTGAAAAAGGTATCATTCTAGGTCCAAGTGAGCTTGTAAGTGTAGCGGATTTTTTAAGAGGCTGTAGAAAAATTAAAAAATTTATGTTGAGTAAGGAGTTTTTTGCACCGGTATTAGCATCTTATGCAAACTCAATGACGGAATTTGAAAGTACGGAAGAAGAAATTCATTTTTCAATTAAGGGAAACAGGGTAGATTCCGCTGCAAGCAAAGAATTAAAACGGATACGAAGCAGCATAGAAGCGGTTGAAGAAAAAATTAATGATCGCTTAAATAAATTTTTAAAGAGCAGTACAAATCAAAAATATATACAAGAATTCTTTGTCAGTAAGAAAGATGACCGATACACCATTCCGATTAAGGCTTCTTACAAAAATCAAGTTTCAGGTACAATAATTGAAGTTTCTTCTAAAGGCTCGACAGTATTTATAGAGCCAAGTACAGTTGCAAAATTAAACGGGGAACTTGCAAGTCTAAAATCTGAAGAAGCAGTGGAAGAATATCAAATATTAGCGACTTTATCAGGAATGATCTTAGAGAGCATTAATGAAATTAAGATAAACATCGATCTTATCAGTCAATATGATATGGTGTTTGCAAAGGCAAAATTCAGCAAACATATTGGCGGGATAGAACCAAAGTTAAATGATTATGGATATATCAATTTGGTTAATTGTAAACATCCGCTTTTAACTGGGGAGCCGGTACCGCTTCATTTTGAAATCGGAAAAGATTACCGCAGCTTGATCATTACTGGCCCAAATGCTGGGGGAAAAACGGTTGTTCTAAAAACAATTGGTTTATTAACATTAGCAGCACTTTCAGGTTTTCACATTATCGCAGATAAGGAAACGGAAATAGCGGTATTTGAAAATATTTTTGTAGACATTGGAGATAATCAAAGTATTGAAAATGCGCTAAGTACATTTTCATCACATATGAAAAACCTCTCAGATATTATGAGAGCATCAAATAATAATACCCTTTTACTATTCGATGAAATAGGAAGCGGTACAGAGCCGAATGAAGGAGCAGCTCTTGCCATTTCAATTTTAGAAGAATTTTACCGAATGGGATGTATTACAATAGCAACTACTCATTATGGAGAGATTAAACGTTTTTCAGAAATGCACACTGACTTTATGAATGCAGCAATGCGATTTAATAGCGAAACATTGGAACCGCTGTATACATTAATGATCGGTAAATCAGGGGAAAGCAATGCCCTTTGGATTTCCAGAAAAGTGAATGTGCGTGAAAATGTTCTGCAAAGAGCGAAAGATTACATGGAAAACAAAGAATATCATTTAGACCGTGTAAACGAGAATAAAATAAGGAAGCCTAAGATAATGAAAGAGAAAAATCAAGACAGGTATGAATATAAAAAAGGGGACCGTGTGAAATTATTAGACCATGATGACTTCGGTCTTGTATATAAGGAAATGGATCATTTCTACAATATTGTTTTGTTTTATAGAGGAGAATTTATTGAAGTAAATGTTAAGCGTATTGCTCTGGAAGCATCAGCAAAAGAATTATATCCAGAAGGATACGACCTGGAAACATTGTTTACAGATTATAGTACCCGAAAAATGCACCATGATATAGAACGAGGTTCGAAAAAAGCGTTAAAGAAGATACAGAAGGAAATACGAAAGAAGAAAGGTTAAATGGGTATTACGATAAAAAGAAATCGGTCGTTTATTCATCACCGCTGCGTTAAATGAAAAAACTTGGTTTTCAATCTGTCATTTTATCAAGCCATAAAGATTATTACCCAGTGCGTTCATGGAGGATAGAATCACCATTTGAAGAGACGGGCGAAACATTTATGGTAATAGAATTAAGTGAGAAATTCTTTGAAAGGTAAACGCCCTATCCAAGGATAGGGCTTATTTTGGTGATTCAGACAAAAGGAACCGGTCAGTAGAAACGGAAGCTTTCCATTTGTCCGGTTTTCGGAATACCTCTGCGGGGATTAGTAATTTCCGGAAGTAATGGAGGAAACTTGTCCGCTCCATGAACTGCCGTTTTCCATATAATAGTTAGTCAAATTGTTGTCAACAGATTACTTGAGTAATTGCTAAGTGTAAGAGAGTACCCTCTATAATAATCATATTGATAAAGTGTAACATAGGATGAAGGAGCTATCTGGAATTTAAAATTTCCCCAATATGTGCTTATACTAGGCACCGAAGTCCCGGAAGCCATACCCGTATAGTATCCTCCTTGATCAGGGTGATCAAAGAAATAATCGGCTCCTGACAGGACACCTGCATCTTTAGATTGAGATACCTTTGTTTTCGCTTTGATGTGCTCTTCGAATTTTTGTTTCCCAGAAAAAACAAAAACGTTCCCGCCATTGTTAAACTTTTCAACTGTTCCGGGGCTCCATCAACAGATGTCTTATCAGTACTTGAAGACAAACCTGCAGCACCTGCTCTTTCACCAAAACCAAAGAAGAAGACAACGCTTAAAACCAGTAAAGAACCATTAAACTTTGTAACACCTTTTTCATAATCAAAACACTCCTATTATGGTGAAACAAGTTAATTATAACCTGATTTACAAAATATGGTTTTTTATTTGCGGTTATTATTTTACAAATTTGTATCGAATCATTCGCATACAGAAATCAAATGAAAGTGAAATAATTTAAGGGAAGTTTATTTTTATGGGGGTATGTGTTTTGGGGATACGGAAAGCAAACATCCGGGACTTCGAGTGAAGTTGAAACCAGAGAGACTGCGTTATGAAATAGATTAAAGAAAAAACCCGGCGATTAACCGGGTCAAAGCGTCATGATGATTTATGAAAGGGAGCTTATTTACATTTGTTAGGGTTACAGTTCCTCTTATATTCAACAATATAATCGTACTTATCATCATGCTTGTTACGGGCCGCGTCCATCTGATGATCATAATAATCTTTCTTATCATGCTCATAATACTTTTTGTTATCATCATTGTGCTTCATATAATACGTTATTTTACCAGTGAAATACACTTCTTTATACTTTTTGTACTTGCCCATACATATCCCTCCTTTTCTTCCTAATCGATATTATTATATGAATGAAGGAGTAATTAGCATGGAGCAATGTAATGGAAAGACAAAAAAGGGCTGTCTCATAAATCGAAAGGGCGTTCATAACCCATCTCAATAGGGGATCTACAGAATATCCGGCAGTTGGCAGATACATCTTCTATTGCTTTTAATAGCATTTAGCATTGCTCAGGATGCGAGGGCGATTTATACTCTCGAAAAAGAGGAGGAAAAGTTATTAAGATCACTTTACAGAATGAGAGATGTGAGAGATGAGAATATATTTCATACTGAAAATGACGCAAAAAACAGGCTGCACAGCCCAGATGAATGGGTGATGAGCCTGAAATTTAACCATTATCTGATAACCGCAAGAGCAATTCCGTATCCTTTTTCAGAAGTGTATAAGGCAGTTATTTTCATCACTTTCCAGTCTCCTTCAGACGCTTTTGTTCCGATCCCATTATGGGCCGTAATATAATCTCCTTGACTGACTGTCTGGTCGATCCGCACATAATGCCGGCCGATAAGCCCGACAATGTGCCACTCGTCTCTTAGAGCGCGTGAATGATAATCAGCCTCAAGCGCCGGATCGTAGTCAGGGTTTTCTTTCGGCATGCGTATCGTTTCCCCGGTCTCCTCATCAATCACATTCTCATATATGAAGCCGCCAAACTCATTTGTTAAATAGCGTCCCTGCCAGACAAAGCTGGATGCGCCTGACACGAAAGCCGCCGTTTCTGAAATCACCCCAAGCATATAGTCTCCGACGTGAGCCGGTTCAATTTTTTCGCCCCTTACTGTGACGATGGTTCCCGCGGGGATGAACTGCCCGGTTGAACTCTCAAAATACTCTCCGTAGCCTGTTAAGGAGGAGGTGATTGCTCCGGCAAATGTTCCGTTTCCTCCGGCAGAGTCAAGTTTCCATTTGATGGACTGATGGCCTCCGGCTACTGTATACGGTTCTTCCAGAGTTATGCTTTCAGAAGAAAGAATCGTTCTGGATACTTTACTGCCTGTAATGTGGGCGTTGTTTGAAGAAGCGATTAAGGCTCTGGAACCCTCTGTACTGGAGCCTCCTGAAGTGCTGATAATCGCATTTCTTTCTCCTTTCGCCATAATGTCGCCGGTACCTGCGATCACTGCGCTTGTCGGATCAAACGCAAATCCGGAGCTTGTTGCAAGCTGGGCGCCTCCCTTTAAGTTGACCGGAACTTGCTGGTAGGTTTGGCCTTTAACAGATGCCGCGGCGCTGTATCCTTCTGCGTGCACTCCGAGAATGACGGCCTGACTGTTAGGCGACTGGATTCCGACCGAACCTCCGTCTGCAATCATCGTTCCGTTTATAATATTAACGTTATAGAGACCGCCGCCGATCGAGATTCCTTTAGGAGAAGATTGATAAATATCAAAGTTGGAAATTTTAACATAATCAGTCTTGTTCGATCCGCCTGATAAATTAATATCGACGCCGGCCTGTTTAAATCCGCGAATTTTAATACCGTTGATCGAAATATTTTGGCTGCGGTACTGCAGCGCTACGACAGGATTTCCTCCATAGTCATATAAGGGATCGCCGATTGCTGTGAATCCGCTTACATTGACATTTTTATATGCTGAAATCACCAGTGCTCTCGGTGTCACGCCATCGTATAGAGAGTTGAAGACGGGTTCAATCGCCGAGCAATCGGTAAGTGTAACATCGTAAGCTGTGGTGCTTTCAGGGTCTGAGGCTTGGTGATGGCCGATATGCCGAATATCGTATGCGCGTACATCGCGGTAGGAAACATGACCGATGATATGAACGTTTTGAGAGGCCGGCCATAGACTGTGAGCTTTGACTTCTACTCCGCGGATGTTTCCGCTCGTATAGTTATTCAAAAGCCATACATGCTTAGAACCGTCATCAATTTCAATCCCGTTAGAATTTGCGCTGCCTTCTGCGTGCTCTGTGCCGCGCGGGTTTCCGGAATGGCAGTTAGAAATAAAGATGTACTCACTGTAATGGGTGGTAATGCCATCGTCGCCGGCGCCGTATGCCACACAGTTATCAATCCATATATAGCGGCAGCCGTCTTTTGTCCAGTCGGTATCAGGCAAATGGTCGTACGTCGGCGAAGTAATGTCAATGCCGTGAAGGCCTGCATTAATGACTTCGACATCTTTAATCCAGCCATATTCAACTTTGGCAAACGTTAAACAGCTGGAAAATTGTCCTCCGGGGTTTTTTACACCGCATTGTCTATCCGGGTTCCAATCTAATGACATCTCTTGAACAAAAATATTGCGGTTCCCATTTTGATAATCATCATTTGTGATTACCCATTCATATGCGGGGGTATCTTCATGAAGTTTAATAATAGTAATCCCTTTGCCTTGTCCGGAAATTGTTGTCCAGGATGGAAGTTTAATGCCCTGAACCAAAAATTCTCCGGCAGGAACGTTCACTTTGACGCGTCCATTTCCGATGGCTCTCTGAAAGGCTTCCGTATTGTCCCTGCCGTCAGGAACAGCCCCGAAATCTTCGACATTAACTTCACGGGTGATTTTACTCATCAGCTTATCGTATTCTTTATCAAGCCGTTCTTTTAAAAGTGAGGTGACCACTCCTTCCGCCGTCACCCGTGCATCCGCGATCTCAAGATTTTGATCAGTAACAGAATGCTTAATAAAATTCTGCATCCTTGCCTTGAGATGCTCAAATTCAGAAGAATGCTCTGGGAGAGACTGCATTTTGGCGTTTAAAGACGGATCAGGATAGTTTTTAAATTGAACCATTCTAAAGACACCTCTTTCTTTTGATATAGGCGCTGGGCGGACAGGATTGGAAAGAGCCTTGCCGCCGTTTGCGCTTACTCTTCAAATTCTTTATCTGCAACTCAAATTCCTTTTAAATCCAGACCGATTTTTGAGAAATGTCATCCCGAAAATTCATTCTTCCTCTTTTAACATGAATGGTTTTAAGAATGATAAAATAGTAAGGGGAAATTTGGTTGATATTCTATAATTTCTGCACTTTATAGAGAAATTGTATTATAATTAGACCTGTCGTAACGAAAGTTGTGATAAAAAGAATAAGGAGGACGATATGGTAAGCAAGAAAAGCAGGATTGTTGCTGCATTATTAGCATTTTTTCTAGGTGGATTCGGTATTCATAAGTTTTATTTAGGAAGAGTCGGACAAGGGATACTTTATCTGTTGTTTTGCTGGACTTCGATTCCCTCGATTATTGCATTTATTGAATTTATTATTTATCTGTGCGGAAGCGAAGAAGCATTTGATCAAAAGTATAATTTTTATTACTTTCAGCAGCAATCAAAAGCCTGACAACAAAAGAAGGGGAGCAATTCCCCTTTCTCGAGGCTCGTCTTTCAACACCCCGTTTTCATTTCTGCTTACAAAACCTTTCTCCGGTCACACCCGCACAAAAGGCCGAATTCCTGTATAATTTAAATGGTATGATTGTTCAGGGAAATGATCATCATACGACTGAAATAACCGAAATAGGGAATCAAAAGGAGTAACGAATATGACATTACAGATTAAAATTAAATACGCAGACGATACACAAACCAGAATCAGCAAAATTGAACAGGGCGATTGGATTGATCTGCGGGCCGCAGAAGATGTAACAATAAAAAAAGATGAATTCAAACTCATCCCGTTAGGAGTTGCAATGGAACTGCCCGAAGGCTATGAAGCCCATGTTGTGCCGCGCTCAAGTACATATAAACATTTCGGCGTCATTCAAACAAATTCAATGGGCGTCATTGATGAGTCTTATAAAGGAGATAATGATTTCTGGTTTTTCCCTGCTTACGCATTGCGTGACACGGAAATCACTAAGGGAGATCGTATTTGCCAATTCCGAGTGATGAAAAAGATGCCGCATGTGGAGCTGATTGAAGTAGAACGGCTGGGAAATGATGACCGAGGCGGATTAGGTTCTACGGGGACTAAGTAAACAATTAGGGCGAAAAAAGACTGCTTAAGAGCAGTCTTTTTTACATATAAACGCTCCGCTTACAATTTGGATAAAAGAGGGATACAGAAAAAACACCGAAAGTAAATGCTGTTATCAAAAGACCATACTTTTATAATGATAGGGGCTTTGATCCAAACAGGGCTGAATCCAAAAATGGATACAGTTCAAGAAGGGAAATTGGCAATTAGACAAATACGAAATAAATCGATTTCTGACTTGCAGTTGTTTTCAAGAAACCGTCTGAGGAGACAGCCGCAAAGTTAAACCACACTGCGTTTGACTTTATAAAAGCGTAAAATGTCACGCCTCTCGTTCAAAAATAATTTCAAAGTAAGCCGCTGCCCCGTACCCGTCAATACTGGGAGCAAATATTTGAACGAGGCGCCAGCCTTGCTTTGCATATTGGTGAATGATTTCCTGATAATTTTCTTTCGGTCTTCTTCTCATCGTGCTTAGTTCAACTTTTACGAATTCATATTCTTTCATATTCAAATCCTCCTTTTGTTTTCATACGAAACAAATGGGGAGAGGTTTCATTTGTTTGATCGAACTGCAGCCTTTTCTTAATCGGAAAGGCTTTTTTGCGCTCTCTTCTTGTTGAGGGAACAAGTCACTTTTGACTGTGCCGGCAATGAGGCGGTTTTTTATTCTTCAAGATGAACGGAACTCTTGTCCAACGTATATAATATTGTGACAAAAGTGTAAACAAAAGAAAGGGTGTTGTTGTGGAAAAAAGGGTCCGAGGAACAATAAATGAAGGGTCTGACAAAGAGGCAGAGCAGAAGAAACCGACCAAAGTAACCCTGTTCTGCCGTTCGCTTCAAAGGCTGAAGCATTTGTATTGTAACATAAACACACAAATTCCATCAATAACCAAAAAAGGAATTTTGGTTTTAATTTTATCGTTTTTCCTGTTGCCGTTTTTAAGAGCTGATGCCAAAGCAGATGCTTACGGCAGCTTCGCGGAATTAAAGCAAAATGAGGAGCCGTCCGCTTTTTCAATTTCTGCAAAAGAACGTGACCGCTCCATTTTAATATTGGTTATTCACGGCGGGGGGATAGAACCCGGGACCAGTGAGTTAGCAAGAGAAATCGCAAAAAACCGCAGCATGTATTTGTTTGAAGGGTTAAAGTCTGCCGGAAACGCAAGCCTCCATTTAACCAGCTCCCATTTTGACGAACCTGAGGCCATTCAGATGGTGAAAGAGCATACAAGCGTCATTTCATTACATGGTTATGGGAGCGATGATAAAAAAATAGAAATTGGCGGTACAGACAGAAAACGGGCCGAACAACTGGTTGATGTTCTTAAGCTGCACGGATTTCCGGCGGTTTTGCTGAGCCCGACTGATAAATACGCCGGTATCAGTCCGAACAATCTGGCGAATCAATCCGTATCGGGACTTAGTATTCAAATGGAAATGAGTACGGGCTTCAGAAAATCTTTATTCGGGACATTTACATTAAAAAGCAGGATGTTCACCCAAAACGAAACATTTTATCAATTTACAGAAACAATATCTGATTTCATTAATAACAATTACAAATAAGCTCTTCACAATTTGCTGATGGGGCTTTTTCTTTTGAAAATCATGAAACTTTAAGTTCTTAAGATCGTATACATAAGAGAGAACATGATAGCGGAAAAGAGGTGTGCGAATGAAAGTTATTATCGGTTCTATTATTCTTCTTGTCATTATCGGATTCGGCTTATGGCTGATGCTGAGTCCTATCTTTAAGCAGGTTGGAAGCGGAGCAAAAAAATTCAAAAAGTCGTGGGAGGAAGATCAGCATGAGCGAAAATAAGCGGAAAAGCACAAAAAAAATAATCGGCGGTGTAATTATAGGTGCAGCGCTTTTGATTGCAGGCGTCACAGCGTCATTATTCATTGAAAAAATACCAAACGGCTATGTCGGAGTCGTCTACTCACCGAATGGCGGAGTAAAATCAGATACTTTAGACCAAGGCTGGCATCTAGTCGGATTATTTAATAAAGTAACGGAATATCCGGTGCGTATGCAAACGGTAAATAATGAAAATATAAAAGTAGCAACCTCTGACGGAAAAAATATTGAAATGGACATTGCTTATAACTATGTCGTGCAGCCTGACAAAGTTGTTGATCTGTTTAATAAATTCGGCGCAGTTGACGTTGAAACGATTGAAAATACATATTTAAAAACAAGACTGTGGGATGCGGCAAGAAAATCAATCAGCAAATACTCCGTCATTGATACATACGGGCAAAAATCGGCAGAAGCTGCTGCGGACGTTCAAAAAACCTTTGCAGATGATATGAAGAGCCTTGGGTTTTTAATTGATGACTTAACACTCGGTGTACCGAAGCCGGATAAAGCGACGCAGGAGGCAATTGATGCCAGGGTGAAATCGTCTCAGGAGCTTGAACGCACCCAAACTGAGATTAAAATAGCGGAAGCAGAGGCGAAAAAGAAAAAAATTGAGGCGGAAGGAATTGCTGATTATAACAAAATCATAAAGAAATCAATGTCTGATGAAATGATCAAATATAAATGGATTGAAAAATGGGACGGAAAAACTCCAAAAGCGACAGGCACAGATTCATTACTGCAGCTGCCGTTAGATGACCAAGAGAAAAAATAAAAGGGAAAAGGAGGCGAAGACCTCCTTTTTTATGTTTTTTCTTGATGATCATTTTCCGGCATTATTTCTTCAGAAGCCTCCGTTTGGTAGCGTAACAAAGGGCTTTCTGTCTCTTTTGTGTCTTGGTAATCTTCCGGAAGCACATAATGGCTTAAATACCGGTGAAAAAAAGCTTCAAAGACAGAGATGCAAAGCGCAGAAATAACTGATGCCGCGGCCGGAGACACGCCGTAGCTGCTTACGTTCATGAGAAAAATCCACAATATAATAAATGAAATGCCGAAATCAGCGATAACTGCGGTGAAATTGTTTGTTCTCGGAAGAACCATACAATCACCGGCAAAATAAGTGATTAAACTTAAGAGCAATGTAATAAACAGAACGTTTAAAAAGGATACTTGGTACATACGGTCCAAAATTACATACAGCAATGCTAAAGTGAATGTCGTTTTAGAGGCGAAAGCAATCAAGTGTTTCATTTAAACCACCTTCGTTATGAGGTTTCGGCTGAGATGCCGATTCGTTTATATTTGCGGCAAGTCTTTTGCGGTTTCCGCCGCCTGCATATCAAGGCCGATTTGCCGTGTTATATCGTATGACTGATAAAAACCTTTTTCAGTCATATAATTGTAAATCTGCTCATGCGTATCAATGGCATCATGTAAATACTGCTGGAGCGTTTCCCGCACTTCAGGAGTAGCAGATTCGGTTATGGCGGCTGCAATGTTTCTGACGGCAGCCTTTGCCGTGATTAAAAAATCGGTTGCAATCACTTGTTCAGTCATGCTGCCCATACCGACAAGTTTCTGAAAAAACTCATTCAAGCGTCTCACCTCTTCCGGCCAATAAATGCTTCAGCTGATCAATCTGTGTTCTTGTTTTCGCAGCATCCTGTTTTAATATCGCTTTTAAAGCATCATCCTGAACAAGCCCGGTCATCGTGGACGATTTTGTCAGGCAAAGATTTTTAAAAACAAGCAGTTCGTGAAGCTCTAATGTCTCATGAAGCCCAATCAAAACCTTCATCCCTTTCGTTTAGCACTATTAAAACGTATTGTAAGCAAAACCGAATGGTTTAAACTGGTATTTTGTGGGTGGATGGTGTATTTTTTGTAAAATGTGAATAGACATGTTAAAAACCGGAAGTTAAAATTTGTAAAAAGGGGGATGGACATTGAAAAAAATATGGATAGTAATTGCTGTTTTTTTGTCTTTTTGCGGAATACAGTCTGTTAGTGCCGCAACAACTGACTTCGAATTGAAAACGAGTTTTACATTGGATGGAGATGCTAAAGAGTTTTATATTGATGACCCCGGGACTGTTCCAGCTGACGATTATTTTTTAGGATACAAGTTCACAATTTTGAATAACTCTTCATGCGGGTTAAATGTGAAGCTCCAGAGAACGGCATTGAACGGAAACTTTTATACATTAAGTACTAAAAACTTCAGCGGCAGCTGGTTAAACCTCAGTGCTCAGGATAAAAAATCGATTGATCCATACCATAAATACAGAATATTAATCGAAAGCGCTTCAAACCTTTGTGAACCAGCACATATAAAAGGATTTTACGGCGTAGGGTATTATCATTTTGATTAAAAAAACGAACTCCGCTGTGAAAGCGGTTTTTTTAAGTAAATAATGTTGTGTTTATTAGATACTTATTGTACTATGTACTAAATTTTCATATTTAAAAAGTATCGCCCGCTCAATAAAAACTGGATAAATCATGATGATTTCCCCCGATCAAATCAATAAAGACTGCGCTTCGGTAAAAAAGTTTCCTTGAAGAAACACTATTAGTTGATTTCAAAACCAAAATGTTGGATAATAAGGATGTAAGCATGATGTAAGTTTTTCCTCCTTAGCAGCAGGTTCGTTTCCAAGCCAGGACGAACCTGTTTTTTATACAATGAAAAAACCCCTTTTCAAAAAAGGGGTTTTTAAAATAATGTAAGTTTAATAGAATCAATGAACGGTTCTGAATACGCCGATGACTTTTCCGAGAATACTTACATTTTGCAGGATAATCGGTTCCATCGTCGGATTTTCCGGCTGCAGACGCACGTAATTCTCTTCTTTATAGAAGCGCTTGACCGTTGCCTCATCATCTTCAGTCATAGCCACGACGATTTCTCCGTTATTCGCCGTATTTTGCTGTTTGACAATGACGTAGTCTTTGTCAAAAATGCCGGCGTCAATCATACTTTCACCCATAATTTCTAACATAAACACATGTTCACCCGGGGGAACCATACGATCCGGAAGAGGGAAATATTCGTCGATATTTTCAACGGCTGTAATCGGCATTCCAGCTGTTACTTTTCCGATAACGGGAACGTTTACGACCTGGCTTTTCGGTATTTGAACTTCTTCTTCATCCAATACCTCTATCGCTCTCGGTTTAGTAGGATCCCGTCTGATCAGACCTTTTGTCTCCAACCGCGCCAAATGCCCGTGGACGGTTGAACTGGAGGCCAGCCCTACAGCTTCTCCAATCTCTCTTACAGAAGGCGGATACCCTTTAGTTTTGACTTCTTCTTTAATAAATCGCAGGATATCAAGTTGCCTTTTTGATAGCTTCGTCATTTTTCGCACCTCAAAACGTCGATTTTAAGTAGATTATAGCATGATTTTCCTGACAGTACAAACATAGGTTCGAAAAAAAACGATTGACAGAAACGTTTGTTCGTATATACTGAGTGATATGAAAAGCGAACAAACATTCTTATTGGAGGTTGTTTTGATGGCTAAAGAATCTATCATATTTGTCGGTCTGTTCACTGCGATTTTAGGCGCTGCTATTTTACTTGTCTCTTGTGCAGGCAGCGATCAAGGGCTTAGCCAGTATGTTAAAATAAAAGTTCAGGACGGCGATACACTGTGGTCACTTGCGGATCATGTGGCTGAGAAGAAAAAGATTAATAAAGAGGATTTCATTGAGTGGGTGACGGAGAATAACCATCTCCAAACCGCTGATATAAAACCGGGAGACGAGCTGATTCTTCCTTTGAAGAAGGAGCATCCGGCCGCGTATCAGCTGGCAATCGTCAAATAGAGAGGACAGAGAGAAATGAAGGCGCTCATTTATGCCCGTGTAAGCACAAACAAAGAACAGCAGCAAACGTCTTTAAAAAGACAAGAAGAGGAGCTTAGTGAGATCGCAGCAGCAAACGGCATGGAAGTCGTAAAAGTCATTTCTGAAAAAGCCAGCGGTTATGAAATGGACCGTGACGGGGTATTTGAAATGCTGGATGAAATTAAAAAATCAGACATTGACGCGATATTGGTGCAGGACGAAACAAGGCTCGGCAGAGGAAATGCCAAAATCGCGCTTTTGCACTGTATCTATAGAGAAAACGTAAAAATTTATACGACAGCCCATAAAGGAGAACTTGAACTTTCAGAAGCCGATTCGATGGTGCTTGAAATAGTCAGTATTGTTGAGGAATATCAAAGAAAGATTCACAATATGAAAATCAGGCGCGGTATGAAAAGAGCGGTCAAAAACGGCTATAAACCTGAGCGGAACTTAAAAAACAGACATGAAAACAGCGGGAAAGAAAAGATAGAGGTCCCCGTTTCAGAAATTGTCCGGCTCAGAGCCAATAAGCTCACCTTTGCAGAGATCGCAGCCACCTTAAGAGGTTTCGGCTATGATGTGTCAAAAGCCACGGTTCACCGGCGCTTTCAGGAATATACACAGGACAAAGAGGAAAGCTGACGTGCATCAGTTGTAAAACACACCATGATTTAGTAGTATATAATCAACACGCACCAAAGGAGATTATTATGATTTCTAAAGAAAAAATTGCGAGAATTAACGAACTGGCTCAAAAAGCCAAGGCAAACACGATAACAGATGAGGAAAAAGCGGAACAGCAAAAGCTGCGCCAGGAGTATTTGAAAGGCTTCCGCTCTTCAATGAAAAATACATTAAAAAGCGTAAAAATCATTGATCCGGAAGGCAATGACGTCACTCCAGAAAAATTAAAAAGAGAACAAAAAAATAATAAACTTCATTAAAAAAGAAAGAATACGGCAATATCGTATTCTTTTTTCGTATATACTAATACCAGACCTTGCTTTACGACAAAATTCAACAAGTTTATCTCAAATTTAAGCTGAAAGAGTTGAGAAAAAGTCGGCATCACTTTATGATGAAAGGGTACAACAATAAGGAAGGGGATTATGATGGATACAATTGAAAAGAAATCAGTTGCCACCATACGTACACTATCTATAGACGCTATTGAAAAAGCAAATTCCGGACATCCGGGCATGCCGATGGGGGCTGCGCCGATGGCTTACACATTATGGACGAATTTTATGAATGTGAATCCGCAGAATCCGAGCTGGTTTAACCGAGACCGCTTTGTATTATCTGCTGGGCACGGTTCAATGCTTTTGTACAGCATGCTGCACTTGAGCGGATATGATCTCAGCATTGACGATCTCAAACAATTCCGCCAATGGGGAAGCAAAACACCGGGACATCCGGAGTTCGGACATACGGCAGGTGTAGACGCAACGACTGGGCCTCTTGGTCAGGGTATCGCTATGGCAGTCGGCATGGCGCTGGCTGAACGCCATTTGGCTGAAACATATAACCGTGATTCATTCAACGTGGTTGATCATTATACATACGGCATTTGCGGTGACGGCGATCTGATGGAAGGCATCTCTTCTGAAGCTGCTTCGCTTGCAGGCCATCTTCAATTAGGCCGGCTTATCGTACTATACGATTCTAATGACATTTCTTTAGACGGCGATTTAGACCGCTCTTTCTCTGAAAATGTCAAACAGCGTTTTGAAGCTATGAATTGGGAAGTCCTTTATGTAGAGGACGGAAACAATATTAACGAATTGACGGCGGCGATTGAAAAAGCGCGCCAAAATGATACAAAACCGACATTAATCGAAGTGAAAACAACAATCGGGTTCGGTTCTCCAAACCGTGCGGGCACATCAGGCGTTCACGGCGCTCCGCTAGGAAAAGAGGAGAGCAAGCTGACGAAAGAGGCATATGCTTGGACATTTGAAGAGGATTTCCATGTTCCAGAAGAAGTGTATGAGCATTTCCGTAAAGCTGTTAAAGAAGCCGGAGAGAAAAAAGAACAGGAATGGAATGAGCTGTTCTCCGCTTATCAAGAAAAATATCCTGAGCTTGCGGAAGAGCTGTCACTCGGCATCAAAGGCGAACTTCCGAAAGACTGGGATCAAGAGGTTCCGGTTTATGAAAAAGGAAGCAGCCTTGCTTCACGGGCGTCTTCTGGTGAGGTGCTGAACGGCATCGCTAAAAAAGTTCCTTTCTTTGTCGGGGGATCTGCGGATTTAGCAGGCTCAAACAAAACGACAATAAAAAATGCGGGAGACTGTACGGCAAAAGACTACTCCGGCAAAAACTTCTGGTTCGGTGTTCGTGAATTTGCCATGGGAGCAGCCTTAAACGGAATGGCTCTTCACGGCGGCCTTCGCGTCTTCGGCGGTACATTCTTTGTATTCTCCGATTATTTAAGACCGGCGATTCGTCTTGCTTCATTAATGGGACTCCCTGTGACATATGTTTTCACACATGACAGCATTGCAGTAGGTGAGGACGGTCCTACTCACGAACCGATTGAGCAGCTTGCTTCTTTACGAGCGCTTCCGAATCTTTCCGTTATCAGACCTGCTGACGGAAATGAGACTGCGGCTGCCTGGAAGCTCGCAGTTCAAAGCAAAGATCATCCGACGGCGCTTGTGCTGACACGTCAAAATCTGCCTACCATCGATCAGTCGGCTGATGAAGCGGCAGCAGGAGTAGAAAAAGGAGCGTATGTCGTATCTAAAGCTCAAACGGATTCACCGGATGCTCTTCTTTTAGCTACAGGATCTGAAGTCGGGCTTGCGATTGAAGCACAGGCGAAGCTTGCTGAAGAAAACATTCAAGTATCAGTTGTCAGCATGCCGAGCTGGGATCGTTTTGAAAAACAATCTGCAGAGTACAAAAACAGCGTGCTTCCGCCGAATGTGACAAAACGTCTTGCGATTGAAATGGGCTCTTCATTCGGATGGGGCAAATTCACCGGCCTTGACGGAGAGGTTCTCGGAATTGACCGCTTTGGCGCTTCCGCTCCGGGAGAAACAATTATGAAGGAATACGGTTTTACAGCAGAAAACGTGGCTGACCGCGTGAAGAAACTAGTAAACAAATAATGCTGACAAAAGAGGATGAGTCAAATCATTCTCTTTTTCATGTATATACGACAAAAATAGAAGGGGCGCCGTAACAGTAATAGACAATACTTTCTTTTCTTCTTTTGTATAATAGAGAGCAATAAATGAAGCGCTGTAAAAGGGGATGAGGAAATGGAACGTCATTACTATACGTACCTGATCAAGGATGAGTTTGCGAACCACTACTTCGGGCGGGAAACCGCTATGTTTGAGCTGTTTCAAGACTATCATTGGACGAATCTAACACCCCAGCAATATCAAATGATTGAAAAGCAAATTCAATATATAACAGAACCGATTCCGGTATTACATATGCATCAGCGCCTGCAGCTGCATTTAAATCGTGTGAGTTACAGCCGTTTGGATTCGATTTACCGACTGACTCTGCCGAAAGCAAAGGGCCATGCCTCTTTTATGATGAAAGAAAACTTGATTGAGATTGCGGCATCCGGAGATTATGAGGCAGAAACGATTTTCTTTGAGATTCTCCGTAAAATCAGTCCGTGCTTTCTTGCTATGGATTTTAGAACGCGGCGGTACGGGTGGTTAAATCCGGTCAAGGAAAGAAATTTTGTCTAAAACCGAGGAAAAAGAGATGTAAATGTTGTATAATAGCATTTGGTTTAGTACACTTTAAACTAGACAACATGAAGGAGGAAATAAAATGACTTTATGGGTTGGCATCCTAGTGGGCGTTGTGGCATTGCTCATAGGTGTTGCACTCGGGTTTTTTATTGCTCGTAAATATATGATGAGCTATTTGAAAAAGAATCCGCCTATTAATGAACAAATGTTACGCATGATGATGATGCAAATGGGAATGAAACCTTCTCAAAAGAAAATTAACCAAATGATGAAAGCCATGAATAATCAAACGAAATAATACGTAAAGATTATGATATAGAGAAACATGGTTATAAAATAAAAAACCCGGTGAGGGTTTTTTATTTTGGCATCATTTTTCACCCCATACTGCTGGCGTGCAGTTCCTTTTGATATTGTATGAGAAGGTGGTCTAGCTCCTGGCTGAGTTCTATCGTAATGTGAGATGTCATTCCGTTCGTCGTGACGATTTGAAGCAGCTCTGCCCGTTTCTTTTCAATTTCATTTAATAGATGCTCTCTAATCACAGGGATATATCCTTTCATACATAAATCTTTCATTGATTGTTATTATTATATCCACATTTATACTGTTTTTCAAATAAGAAGGAGTATAATGTCTCGATGTCAAATTAAATTATATAAGCTTTTTCTATAAAAAGTAATCCTTCGAGGAAAAGTGTTAAAAAAATGAAATGATTTTGTCATAACTTGAAAGGAGTGTGTCACGGTGAGTTTTAATTACTTTCTGACATTTGGAGCCGGTTTCCTGTCTTTCATTTCTCCATGCTGCCTGCCGCTGTATCCAGCTTTTTTGTCATATATAACGGGCGTCAGTATGGATGAGGTCAAAACAGAAAAAGTACTTTTACAAAAGCGCGGTTTGTTCCATACGCTTTGTTTTTTGCTTGGTTTCTCAGTGATTTTTATCGCATTGGGCTACGGAACCTCGTTTATCGGCAGTTTGTTTACGCATTATCATGAAGCCATCAGGCAGCTCGGCGCCATTTTGCTGATATTGTTCGGCCTGATTACAGCCGGTGTGTTCCAGCCAAAGATGATGATGAAAGAGCGGCGGATTCATTTTAAGCACCGGCCGGGAGGATTTGTCGGTTCCATTCTGATAGGGCTCGCTTTTGCTGCCGGCTGGTCGCCTTGCAGCGGGCCTATTTTAGGAGCTGTTTTTTCTTTGGCGGGTACAAATCCTTCTTCTGCAGTGCCGTACATGATTTTATATGTACTCGGGTTTGCCATTCCATTTCTTATTCTCTCTTTTTTTATTACAAGGATGAATTGGATTCGCAAACATCAGCTTCTTATGATGAGAGCAGGCGGTATTCTCATGATAGTGATCGGGGTTATGCTGTTTTTTAATTGGATGAGCTTTATCCTGATCATTCTGTCAAATCTTTTTGGAGGATTCACAGGACTGTAAGGAATAAATAACTTTTGAACTATTATATACCCTTTCGTTTTTGGTACAATAAGACTAGTTAATGTTGAATATCTGGAGGGGAATATGACACGAGTTTTAGTTGTAGATGACGCCAAGTTCATGAGGGTGAAAATCAGAGAAATCCTGGAATCGGCGAATTACATAGTAGCCGGAGAAGCAGCGGACGGCGAGGAAGCGTCGGCTCTGTATCAAAAACTCCGGCCCGACCTGGTGACAATGGACATTACCATGCCGGTGAAAAACGGCATCAAGGCGCTTAAAGATATTTTATCTTTTGATCCGAAAGCGAATGTCATCATGTGCACCGCGATGCGCCAGCAGCGGATCGTCCTGGAGGCGATTGAATTAGGCGCGAAAGACTTTATCGTCAAGCCGTTTGAGGAATCGAAAGTCCTGGAGGCCGTGGCCCGTGTAATGGGAGCCTAAACGTGTTTTCTTTTCAAATTGGTTTTTTTTATGTTTTTGGAGTATAGTATATAGTATCAAACTCCGTGCAAGCAAAGGAATGATAAATATGATGATTATAATTTCATCTGTTATTGCAGCGGCCATGGCAATTGCCGTGATGATTGTCAGGATTAAATCCTCCGACAAGCCAGCTTCACCGAAAAAAATTATTCTCCCGCCGATCTTTATGAGCACGGGAGCGCTTATGTTTTTTATTCCGTTCTTCAGAGTGACTGGCGAAGAGTTTTTGGAAGCCATTACATTAGGCGTCATTTTCTCTATTTTTCTAATAAAAACTTCTAAATTTGAAATTAAAAATAATGAAATCTACTTAAAGCGGTCAAAGGCGTTTGTCTTTATCCTGATCGGGTTATTGGTCATCAGAATTGCGATGAAATCCATTTTAAGCACGACGATTGATTACGGAGCTTTAAGCGGGATGTTTTGGATTTTAGCCTTCGGAATGATCGTGCCTTGGCGGATCGCCATGTTCGTTTCTTACCGCAAGCTTTCGAATGAGCTGAAGACTGCTGATATTCAGATGAATTAAAACCTTTCCGGCAGACGGAAAGGTTTTTTATTTGAGCAGAGCGCGGTAAGGCGTGAGGTCAATCTGTTTTTCACGAAGATGCTTTTTCAGAAATTGATGATCACGTTTAGGGGTTGCCAGTATATAACCTCTGATAATTAAGTCCTGGTTCATTTTTTCCGCTTCTTCTTGTAAAGAAAGTTCACCGATCTTTCCGGCGATTTTAGCTTTCGCGACGTCCCTGAACAGCTCTGGCACGGGAGCGACCAACTCATCCAAAAATGCTTTGTCGTGCGGACTCCATAAGTGTCTGCTTTTTTCAATGTAATAGTCCTGCCAATCCAGTTCTGACCGGCCGTCTTCTTTTGGTAAGCGTTTTAAAAATTTCCGAAACATAAAAAACCCGCCGATTGACAATAAACCGATCATCACGATGACCCAAAATAAAATAAACCACATAAACCAACCTGCCAGCATAGTTCTACCCGCCTCCTTACTTTAACCATATTGTATACGAAGTAAGAATAGAAGAACATGAAAAAAAGAATAGAAAAAAATGATAGACGTCTAGTCAAATGAATTGATAGATCATATTCTATTGTATAGTGATTCTGCTATTTGGCCATGGGAGACTCACTTTTGAGGGTATATGACAAAAACGAGCGGACAAAAAAGTCACTTTCATTGAGGGATGAAAGTGACTTTTTTATGTCTTATAGCGGGAATTGAAAGGAGAAAGAGGCGGGGGTCTCATTTGTTTCCTTATTCATGGAGACGGTCAAAATATGATTTGTGAAGTCTGTGTAAATATGTTTGTCATTCAAATAAAAGGGGAGCATCATTTGTTTTTTCAGCGTCCGTTCAGCAGATTTGACAGACAAAATGAATTCACAGCCTGAAAGCGTGACGGTCAACATCTGGATGGGCTGCAAAGCTGTCAGATCGGCTTCAATTATATATTGCTGACTTGTTTCATATAAATCAATCGGCAGTGTTTCGTCATACCAAGCATACGGATCCTCGTAAAATTGCCGCAGCCATTCTTCCATATCATCGAATTCTTCATCATTTTTTGAGTGGTTCATGGAAGCATACCTCCATATTAAAAACCTTGCTATAACGTATGCAAAAGGGGCAAATGGGTGAATGTAACAAAAAAACAGACACTAAGGTCTGTTTTACATATCGTGGCTTGAATTATGTTTTTGTCTAGTATGGTTGCGGTTTTTCACTTTTTTGCTTCCGCTTAATGGTTCCGGCTGGCCGGGATTCTGACCCTTCGGCGCATTTTTATGCATATCTTTGCTTGAGTTTTTATTCGTCATTAAAAAAGCCTCCTTTTAAGGTGTGACGGCTATTGGTTTGTTTTTCTTTTTTTGTTGTTCTGCCGCTGTTCTTCCGTCAGGACAAGCTGGTCATTTTCTATATAACCGGCGCCTTTTCCTTGGCTTTTCGCATCATTCATGCCGTTAATCACATGATTGGCTTTCCGTTTTACCATGATCATCACCTCATCATTAATATGGCTTTTTCCGGCGGTTAGTATGAGGGAAGAAACCGGACAAAATTTACCGAAAATATGCTGATAAGACGATCTTATTGTATTTAATAAAAACATTGATATTTACTTATGTATGATTTTATACTAAGATGAAATTGTGAGAAAATTGTGATGGAATGTAACATTCATCTAAAGAAAGATCTTGATCATTGAAGGGGGATTTTGGAGAATGACAAATCAGCAAAAAGTCGCAACACAAGACGTTTTCCAAGCGAAAAAAACATTTTCTTCTAACGGGAAAACATATCACTATTATTCATTAAAAGCATTGGAAGACGCAGGGGTCGGCAATGTTTCAAAACTTCCTTATTCTATTAGGGTTCTGCTGGAATCCGTTTTGCGTCAGGTAGACGGACGCGTGATTACAAAAGAACATGTCGAAAATTTAGCAAAATGGGGTACTGCTGAATTAAAAGACATTGACGTGCCTTTTAAACCGTCACGGGTCATTTTGCAAGACTTTACCGGCGTTCCTGCTGTGGTTGATCTGGCTTCTTTGAGAAAAGCGATGGCATCTGTCGGCGGAGACCCGGACAAAATCAATCCTGAAATCCCGGTTGACCTGGTGATTGACCACTCTGTGCAAGTAGACAAAGCGGGTACGGAAGACGCGTTAGCCATTAATATGGACTTAGAATTCGAAAGAAATGCAGAACGCTACAAATTTTTAAGCTGGGCAAAGAAAGCGTTTAATAATTATCAGGCTGTTCCGCCTGCAACAGGTATCGTGCATCAGGTAAACCTTGAGTTTTTAGCAAGTGTCGTTCATACGAAAGATGAAGACGGAGAACTTGTAACCTACCCTGACACACTCGTCGGTACAGACTCCCATACGACAATGATCAACGGTATCGGCGTTCTCGGCTGGGGTGTCGGCGGAATTGAGGCGGAAGCAGGAATGCTCGGCCAGCCTTCATATTTCCCAGTTCCTGAGGTAATCGGCGCGAAACTTGTCGGAAAACTGCCGAACGGAACAACAGCGACTGACTTAGCGCTGAAAGTTACTCAGGTGCTTCGTGAAAAAGGCGTTGTAAATAAATTCGTTGAATTTTTCGGACCGGGCGTCGCTGAACTTCCGCTTGCTGATCGGGCTACAATCGCCAATATGGCGCCGGAATACGGGGCGACATGCGGATTCTTCCCGGTTGATGACGAAGCGCTTGCTTACTTGCGCCTGACAGGCCGTGACGAAGAGCAAATCGACGTTGTAGAAGCATATTGCCGCAATAACGGATTATTCTTTACTCCTGATGCAGAAGAGCCTAGCTTCACAGACATCGTGGAAATCGATTTGTCAAAAATTGAAGCGAACTTATCAGGTCCGAAACGTCCGCAAGATTTAATTCCGCTATCTGTGATGCAGGAAACATTTAAAAAGCATCTCGTAAGCCCTGCCGGCAACCAAGGATTCGGACTGGAAGCTGCAGAAGCTAATAAAGAAATCTCTTTCAAGTTGCTTAACGGCGAAGAAACAGTGATGAAAACGGGGGCAATTGCGATCGCAGCCATTACAAGCTGTACGAATACGTCAAACCCTTACGTGTTAATCGGCGCCGGACTCGTTGCGAAAAAAGCGGTTGAATTAGGTCTGAAAGTGCCAAATTACGTTAAAACATCGCTTGCTCCGGGATCAAAGGTTGTTACAGGTTACTTAGTAAACTCAGGGCTTCTTCCTTACATGAAAGAGCTCGGCTTTAACCTTGTCGGATACGGCTGTACGACATGTATCGGAAACTCAGGCCCGCTTTCTCCTGAAATTGAAGAAGCAGTAGCTGAAAATGACCTTTTGATCACTTCTGTTCTTTCAGGAAACCGTAACTTTGAAGGCCGGATTCATCCGCTTGTCAAAGGAAACTACCTTGCTTCTCCGCCGCTTGTTGTAGCATACGCATTAGCGGGAACAGTTAACATTAACTTAAAAAGTGATCCGATCGGTGTCGGAAAAGACGGACAAAACGTTTACTTCGATGACATCTGGCCGTCAATGGATGAAATCAATTCACTTGTTAAACAAACGGTTACTCCTGAATTGTTCCGTAAAGAATATGAAACCGTATTTGACGACAACCAGCGCTGGAATGAAATCGAAACAACGGACGAAGCATTGTATAAATGGGATAATGATTCCACTTACATTCAAAATCCGCCGTTCTTTGAAGAAATGTCTGTAGAGCCTGGAAAAGTGGAGCCGTTAAGAGCCCTTCGCGTAGTCGGTAAATTCGGCGACTCTGTTACGACAGACCACATTTCTCCGGCCGGAGCGATCGGCAAAGATACACCAGCTGGTAAATACCTGCAGGAAAAAGGCGTTTCACCTCGTGACTTTAACTCCTACGGTTCACGCCGCGGAAACCATGAAGTCATGATGAGAGGAACATTTGCAAATATCCGTATTAAAAACCAAATCGCGCCGGGCACAGAAGGCGGCTACACGACATATTGGCCTACTGGTGAAGTGACATCCATTTATGACGCTTGTATGCGATATAAAGACGACAAAACAGGTCTTGTCGTCCTTGCGGGTAAAGACTATGGTATGGGTTCTTCGCGTGACTGGGCGGCAAAAGGAACAAACCTGCTCGGAATTAGAACCGTTATTGCCGAAAGCTTTGAAAGAATTCACAGAAGCAACCTCGTCTTTATGGGTGTGCTGCCGCTTCAATTTAAACAAGGTGAAAGCGCGGATACACTCGGCTTAACCGGAAAAGAAGTCATTGAGGTGGATGTGGATGAATCAGTTCGTCCTCGCGACTTGCTGACAGTCAGAGCGACTAGTGAAGATGGCACAGTCAAAACATTCGAAGTTATCGTCCGCTTTGACAGTGAAGTGGAAATTGATTACTATCGCCATGGCGGCATTTTACAAATGGTGCTTCGCGATAAAATGAAACAGTAGTATAAACAGAAGAGAGAAAGCAATACTGCTTTCTCTTCTTTTTATGCGGGGGTATGTGCGATGCTCATGAAATGGATTGCTGGAATTTTTCTTGTCGGATTAGCAGCGTACGCGGGCTGGAATATATATGCCGTACAAAAAAGCCCAAAAGAAGGCATTGAAGAAGGGATGAAGGCGCCTGACTTTACGCTTGAAACACTGTCAGGGGAAAACACCTCATTGTCTGACTATAAAGGAAAAAAAGTGCTCCTGAATTTTTGGGCGACGTGGTGTAAGCCATGCCGTCAAGAAATGCCAGATATGCAAGAACTGCAAAAGGAATATCCTGATGTTGCGGTAGTGGCCGTGAATTTTACGTCCTCCGAAAAAAACAGTCAAACCGTGAAGTCGTTTGCCGGCACATACCATTTAACCTTTCCTATCCTGATTGACAAAATCGGAGTGAACGCGGATTTTAACGTACTGTCTTACCCAACAACGTACATACTTGATGAAAACGGCACCATTAAGCATATCCGTGTCGGGACAATGACAAAAAAAGAAATGAAACAAAAACTGGATCTCAAGTAGAGATTCAGTTTTTTTATGCTGAAAGGCTTATCATTTAAAAAATTGGAAAAAATGAAAGAAAACACGGAGGTGAGAAGATTGAAAAAAATGAGAAAACGCTCTTTTCATGAATTGGTTATGGAAAATAAGCGTGAATTGATGACCAACACGGAATACTTGAATCAGCTAGAGGAAAAGCTGGAGCAGCGGTTCAAACAAAAATAACCTTTAATTTGCAGTCATGTTTGCTCCTCCTTTTGCGAAATATACTCTTAAGGAGGGATGAACATGGGTATAAACAAGAAAGACGGCCAGCCGCAATACGCTCCCAGCCATTTAGGGACAAAGCCTGTTAAGTATAAACGCAACAAAGGGGAAAAGTTTCATGACAAATCAAACGGACATCCGATTGTCATGCAAACAAAGGGCGAATAACACGATAAAAGGAGAACAGACAATATGACGAATCAATACCGAAAACCAAATCCTGATGACCGTTCTGACAACGTTGAAAAACTGCAGGATATGGTGCAAAATACAATTGAAAATATAGAAGAATCAAAAGAATCAATGGAATTCGCGACCGAAGAAGAAAAACAGCGGATTCAGGAAAAAAACGCCAGACGAAATGAAAGCATTGAATCTTTTCGCAATGAAATTCAAGATGAATCCGCTGCGAGAGAAAATGGATACAAGTCATAAAAACCAGGGAAACCTGGTTTTTTCTCTTTCCTTCATGTTGTGATAAAATAGGGCTAATCTGAATGATAAGGGAGCAGAGAACGTTGCATGTGTCAAAAAAAGAAATAGAAGTGCGTTACGCGGAAACAGATCAAATGGGAATTGTGTATCATGCCAACTACTTAATCTGGATGGAAGTCGGCAGAACGGCATTAATTAAAGACCTCGGTTTTTTATACAGTGACATGGAGGAAAGAGGGGTTCTTTCACCGGTCGTGGACATTAACATTTCTTATAAAAAACCGCTCCGTTACGGTGAAACGGCTGCCGTACATACGTGGATTGAGGAATATAACGGTTTTAAAACCGTGTACGGCTATCACATTTATAACCCGCAAAATGAACTTGCGATCGAAGCGTCATCTTCTCATATCTGTGTCGATAAACAAAGCTTCAAGCCGATTCAGTTCCGTAAGGCTTTTCCTGATTGGCATGCCGCTTACGAAAAGGCAAAAAAATAAGGAGCGGCTGAAAATGGCATTTGGGATTACACGCAGTGAACTGGAACGGTGGAAAGAAGCTGTTTCCAGAGGAGAGATCGCTTTTTTAACGCATTATTGGCTGGATGACCGCTTTCCGGACGCAAAAACCGTGACGAAGGTCGGTTCAAGCGACATTGATAAACTGATCAGCTGGGGAGCGGAATACGGGCTGAAACCGGAATGGATTCACCGAAAAGATGAATATCCGCATTTTGATCTGCTTGGAGAGACGCAAAAGAGCATTTTAGAGGAAGAACATCTGACAGAGCATCTGACTCGATTCCGGCTATAAAAAAGAACGCATATCGCATGCGTTCTTTTTTCTTTATTGGTAATCAAATACCGGCTCTTCTGACTGATCAGAGTACGTGACGGATAAATCGTGGTTATCAAAGTACCATAAGTCACTTTCTTCAATGAAGAAGGTGATGCCTCCGATTTCCGTACTGATCCCGATGCTCTGCGGTTCATCTTTTGAAACACCGAGGGAAAAGCCTTTTTGTACACTGCTGCAGCCGCCGTAGCGTACAAAGAAACGCACCTGATCGCCGCTTTCTAAATCAAGCTCTTCTTTGTACCAATTCAGCGCGTCTTCGTTAATTTTCATGTTCATGCCGAACACTCCTTTTTTTGTAACTCACAAAGAAATTATCTCTATTATAAACGCATATGGCTTTTCGCTGTCAAAAATGAAGTTTTATCAAAACCATTTGATTTTCGGTTCTGTTTTGTTAATAATTCTTTTAATGTTTGCTCTGTGCCTGTAGATGACAAACGCGGTTAAAAGCGTCACCACGATTAATAAATAAGGATCTTTTACAAACAGACAATAAATAATCGTATAAATCCCTGTTAACATTGAAGACAGAGAAACAAATTTTGTAAGGTATAAAAATATGAAAAACACAGCAACCATCGTGACGAATAACAGGGGTGCATAAAACAGCAGAACGCCCGCTGAAGTGGCTACGGCTTTTCCTCCTTTAAATTTTGCAAACACGGGAAACACATGGCCGATAACTGCTGCGACACCGGCAAGAAGCGGATGGATGGGAATGTGCAGTAAATAAGGCAGTGCTGCGGCAAGTGTGCCCTTTAAAATATCGGCTGCAATAACAATTGATCCCGCTTTTACGCCAAGCGTGCGAAAAGCGTTAGTCGCACCCAAATTGCCGCTTCCATGTTCTCTAATATCAATCCCTTTAGCAAGTTTGCCGACGACTAAACCTGACGGGATGCTGCCTATCAAATAAGCCAAAATAATCAATAAAGCAATCAACATCTACATTTCTCCTTTTCAATGTCCCTTCACTTTATTTTAACACGAGTTGTCTCCGTCTGATGACAAGTTTTTTGAGAATTAAGCTGGCAAACCTCATTTTTTGATTCCGGCTCCCCCGTCATGTAAAATAAATGAAAAGGAGATGGTATAGATGCAAAACCCTTCAAAATCGGAGATTAAAAACATTCTCGACCGAAGTAAACGGATTGCAGTCGTCGGACTTTCAGATCGGCCCGACAGAACTTCTTACATGGTTTCTAAAGCGATGCAGGAGGATGGATACGAGATTATTCCTGTCAATCCGGCGATTGATGAAGCCCTTGGCGTCAAAGCCGTCGCTTCATTGAAAGATGTAGAAGGGCCGATTGATATTGTAAACGTGTTCAGACGTTCCGAACAGCTGCCGGGCGTCGCTGAAGAATTTTTGCAAACAGACGCTCCTGTGTTTTGGGCGCAGCAAGGACTGGCAAATGAAGAAGCTTATGACATGATTAAAGACAAAGGACGTACGGCAATTATGGATTTATGCATAAAAGTCGCCCGCGCTGTTACAAAATAGAGACAAAAAAGGCAAAGATCCTTGGCTGTTCAGGGGTTTTTGCTTTTTTATTTTAAGAATACTATTTGCGTATTATGGTGAAACAGATACAATAAAGCTTGAACAGCTTTTTTAGCAGCCCTTTCCATACAGGGGTTTTACAGTCTGTTTGCGATGGCGGGCATAAATCGATATAATAGAAACCGAACTCATGTTCTACATTACCAAAAAGGGCACCAAAAAGATGAAAAGATATTCGAATGTATGTCTTGCGGCCTAAAAAATAAGCCATTCGCTCAAAAATGTTGCGAAATCAAGCATATTGGTTATAATTGTGAGTCCGAGGAGAATTGGACCGAAGCTTGCGCATACTTAAAACAAAGACATGAAACATGAAAAAAAGAATGATTAAGCAGGTTTTTTGAAAGGGGTTTGTACGTTTGGCTAGAAAACAGCAATTTGATTACAACGAAGATGCCATACAGGTGCTTGAAGGCCTGGAAGCCGTCAGAAAAAGACCGGGTATGTACATCGGTTCGACTGACGCACGCGGCTTGCACCATCTGGTGTATGAGATCGTCGATAATTCCGTCGACGAAGTTCTCGCCGGATACGGAGATCATATTATCGTTACTATACATAAGGACAACAGCATCTCCGTACAAGACAGAGGACGCGGAATGCCGACCGGTATGCACAAACTCGGGAAACCGACTCCGGAAGTCATTTTCACCGTGCTCCACGCCGGAGGGAAATTCGGCCAGGGCGGCTATAAAACGAGCGGAGGCCTGCACGGAGTCGGCGCATCAGTCGTAAACGCTTTATCGGAGTGGCTGACCGTTACAATTGAGCGGGACGGCTTTGTCTATAAACAGCGGTTTGAAAACGGCGGTAAGCCGGCGACTTCACTCGAAAAAGTCGGTACGACCAAAAAAACGGGTACCCTCACGCATTTTAAACCAGATCCGTCGATGTTCAGCGCAACGGTTTATAATTTTGATACGCTTTCAGAACGTCTGCGCGAATCTGCCTTCTTATTAAAAGGCTTGAAAATAGAGCTCATTGATGAACGGAATCAAATGAAGGAAGTATTTTATTACGAGAACGGAATTGAAGCGTTTGTCGCTTACTTAAATGAGGAAAAAGATGCTTTATGCGAAGTGGTTTCCTTTGAAGGTGAGCACCATGACATTGAAGTGGACTTTGCGTTCCAATTTAATGACGGATACTCCGAAAATATCCTGTCATTCGTCAATAACGTCAGAACAAAAGACGGCGGGACTCACGAGTCGGGAGCTAAAACGGCAATGACGAGGGCGTTTAATGAGTATGCCAGAAAAGTGGCGCTTTTAAAAGAAAAAGACAAAAACCTTGAAGGCACGGATATCAGAGAAGGATTATCTGCGATCATTTCCGTCCGTATCCCTGAAGAACTCCTGCAATTTGAAGGTCAGACAAAAGGAAAACTGGGCACAAGTGAGGCAAGATCTGCCGTAGACGCCGTCATTTCAGAAAAGCTTGCTTATTTCTTAGAGGAAAACCGTGACACGGCGACTCTGCTTGTCAAAAAAGCGATCAAAGCAAGCCAGGCGCGTGAAGCAGCCCGTAAAGCAAGAGAAGAAGCAAGAAGCGGCAAAAAGCGCAAAAAATCAGAAGCGACATTAAGCGGAAAGCTCACTCCCGCAGGCTCCAGAAATCCGGCCAAAAATGAATTGTATCTCGTAGAGGGGGATTCTGCCGGAGGATCTGCAAAGCAGGGAAGAGACCGGAGATTCCAAGCCGTTCTGCCGCTTCGCGGAAAGGTCATTAACACAGAAAAAGCAAAGCTTGCCGATATCTTCAAAAATGAAGAAATCAACACGATCATTCATGCGATCGGCGGAGGAGTGGGAGCGGATTTTGAGGTAGAGGATATTAACTACGACAAAATCGTCATTATGACAGATGCTGATACTGACGGCGCTCACATCCAAGTGCTGCTGTTAACGTTCTTCTATCGCTATATGAAACCTTTGATTGAACACGGAAAGGTATTCATCGCCTTGCCGCCTCTTTACAAAGTCAGCAAAGGAAGCGGCAAAAAAGAGATCATTGAATATGCCTGGTCCGATGAAGAAATGGACAGCGTGTTAAAAAAGGTCGGCAAAGGCTATACGATCCAGCGCTATAAAGGCCTTGGAGAAATGAATGCAGATCAGCTCTGGGAGACGACAATGAACCCTGAGTCACGAACGCTTGTAAGAGTCAAAATTGATGATGCAGCCCGCGTAGAGCGCCGGGTAACGACATTAATGGGAGACAAAGTAGAACCGAGAAGAAAATGGATTGAAAAGAATGTTGCCTTTGGATTAGATGAGGAAAGCAATATTTTGGAAAATGAAAACTTATCGGTCGCTGAGGAGGTTTAATAGTGGCACAGCCAGAATTATTTCATGATTTACCGTTAGAAGAGGTAATCGGCGACCGTTTCGGACGCTACAGTAAATATATTATTCAAGATCGGGCGCTGCCTGATGCACGAGACGGTTTAAAGCCGGTGCAGCGCAGAATTTTATACGCCATGCACGCAGACGGAAATACGTTTGATAAAAATTTCCGGAAAGCGGCCAAAACGGTCGGGAATGTAATCGGTAACTATCATCCGCACGGGGACAGCTCCGTATATGAAGCAATGGTGCGGATGAGCCAAGATTGGAAAGTCAGAAATGTGCTGATAGAAATGCACGGAAACAACGGGAGCATTGACGGTGACCCGCCCGCTGCCATGCGTTATACAGAAGCAAGATTATCTGCCATCGCGTCTGAGCTCTTGCGGGACATTGATAAAAATACGGTGGAATTCGTTCCGAACTTTGATGATACAAGTAAGGAGCCGGTCGTCCTGCCGGCTATGTTCCCTAATTTATTGGTCAACGGATCGACCGGAATTTCGGCGGGCTATGCCACTGATATTCCGCCCCATCATTTAGGCGAAGTCATTGATGCCGTCATTAAACGGATTGAATCGCCCGATTGCACTGTTGATGACTTAATGGGCGTCATCAAAGGACCTGATTTTCCGACAGGAGGCATCATTCAAGGGGTAGACGGTATTCGGAAAGCCTATGAAACGGGTAAAGGGAAAATCATGATTCGCGGCAAAGCGGAAGTGGAAACCATCAGAGGCGGCCGTGAGCAGATCGTTATCACCGAAATTCCGTTTGAAGTAAACAAAGCCAACCTTGTGAAGAAAATGGACGAATACCGGATTGATAAAAAAGTCGAGGGCATATCAGAGGTGCGTGATGAAACAGACCGCACGGGCCTTCGGGTAGTCGTTGAATTAAAGAAAGAAGCAGATGCGAAGGGCATTCTGAATTTCTTATACAAAAATACTGATTTGCAAACGGCGTATAACTTTAATATGGTTGCCATTCATAACCGCCGGCCGATGCTGATGAGCCTCCCAGCCATTTTGGACGCGTATATTGCCCACCAGAAGGAAGTGGTGACAAACCGCTCCATTTTCGAACTGCAAAAGGCGAAAGAAAGACATCATATCGTTGAAGGCTTGATGAAGGCCCTGTCAGTTTTAGATGAAGTCATTGCCGTCATCCGTGCCAGCAATGATAAGCGGGACGCGAAACACAATTTAATCTCAAAATTCGCTTTCACCGAGC
The DNA here is from genome assembly GCF_018613535.1 of Bacillus sp. ISL-51. Taxonomy (GTDB): domain Bacteria; phylum Bacillota; class Bacilli; order Bacillales; family Bacillaceae; genus Bacillus. The sequence continues at coordinate 36,258 of NZ_JAGGQB010000011.1, read as the reverse complement.
CTCAGGCAGAGGCCATTGTTTCTTTGCAGCTGTACCGTCTGACAAACACTGATATTACAGCGTTAAAAGTAGAAGCGGAAGAGCTCAGCCGGAAAATCGATGAGCTTGAAGCCATTTTAAACAATGACAAAAAACTGTTAAAAGTTATTACGGGCAGTTTAAAGAAACTGAAAAAAACCTATGCCGACAGCAGGCGGTCAGTGATTGAGGAAAAAATTGAGGAAATTAAAATAAATCTTGAGGTCATGGTCGCATCAGAAGACGTGTATGTCACGGTCACTAAAGACGGTTATGTGAAGCGAACAAGCCAGCGTTCGTTTGCCGCTTCTAACGGCCAGGATTTCGGAATGAAGGATACAGACAGGCTTATTCATCAATTTGAGATGAATACAACAGATGTCCTGCTGCTGTTTACCAATAAGGGAAGTTATGTGTATTGTCCCGTTCACCAGCTTCCTGATATCAGATGGAAAGACATGGGGCAGCATGTGACAAATCTCATCACAATTGACCGGGATGAAACGATCGTGAAAGCCATTCCGGTGAAAGAGTTTGATCCATCCTCATACTTATTGTTTTTCACAAAAAACGGGATGGTGAAAAAGACCGAGCTGACACATTACAAAGCGCAGCGGTATTCGAAAGCGCTTGTAGCCCTGAACCTTAAAGGGGAAGATGAGCTGATCGACGTCCATGTTACAAATGGAGAGTGTCAGCTGTTTATCGCGACCCGCCTCGGATACGGCTTATGGTTTGGCGAAGATGAAGTAAATGTGGTCGGAGCGCGGGCGGCCGGCGTAAAGGGAATTAATTTAAAGGACGGCGATGCTGTTGTATCAGGCCAGATTCTTCACGAGACAGATTCGCTTGTGCTTGTCACACAGCGCGGAGCCGTTAAACGAATGAATCTTTCTGAATTTGATAAAACATCCAGAGCAAAACGCGGGGTCATCATGCTCCGCGAGCTCAAAAAGAATCCGCATCGTGTAACGGGATTATTCGCATGTCCCCAGTCTGACAGAATCATACTGGAAACAGAAAAAGGCGAGAGAAGCGAAGTCGCCGTTCAGTCATTAAGGGCAAACGACAGATACAGCAACGGTTCCTTCTTTATTGATGAAGATGAGTCAGGGCCGGTAACAGATGTATGGCGTGCAGAGTCATCTGAAGTTTAAGAATAAAAATAAAATACCCCCGCTCAATTTTACTTGAGCGGGGGTTTTACAATTTAACTTTCGTGGCTGCCGAATAAATCGGTAATGGCGTGAACAACTTCAATTCCCTGCCATACAAATAAATTCAACGCAGTGAATGAGAATAAGCCTAAGATCACCATTCGTAAGATAAACAACATGTTTAACAACCTCCTCATTTTATGTTACACAGATAGGCGATGTTGAACATGAAGCTCATCGAAATACGAGGACTGATAAAATTTAGCGATCAAAAAGCTTTTTTTACGCTGTCTTCTCCTGGAAGACGGACTTTTTCTGTCTGCTATCACGATAAGTGAGACAGAAGCGGCAAAAAGCGCCGTCAGTATAAATGAGCCCGTCAAAGACTTTTTCTCATCATCGACATTTTGGCCGGCCTTCATTTCGTGCATTTCCTGCTGGTCGGCTACTGCTTTAAAATGATGAGCGGTGTCAAACGCATGGGGAATGGAGAGCAAATGAAAGCTTGCAATCGCTAAAAATAGGATAGATGCCTTTAAAAACAGGATCTTTTTCAAATGTTCTCCCCCCTTCATAAGTCTGAATATTTTTATTATAATACCCTAATTCAAACTGAAAGTAAACCTCATTTAATAAATTAAAAAATATTATCCTGGTTAAGTATATAACATCTGAGCCGTTACTTCACTCATTTTTTATCAGCAAGCCGAAGAAAGCGGGTAGAGACTATATTTATTATCTTATGCAAATAAAGGCTGAGATGTGACGGGTTTTTTCAGACTGCAGATAAACAGAGCGAGGCATAACGATACGTAAAAAACCAAATAATTTTGTTGAAAAACTTCTCAATCAATGATGTTGTGATATAATAATACTCGTTGTGTTAAAAAATCTAACATAAGAAGCGAAAATCACAGTAAAAGATGTATAGGGAGGTTACACATGGAGGCTTTTATTAAAGATATTATTAATGTTCCAAATGATTTTATTTGGAAGTATCTTGTTTATATTTTAGTAGGAATCGGATTGTTTTTCACTTTCCGTTTTCGTTTCGTTCAATTTCACTATTTTATTGAGATGTTCAGAATTGTGGGGGAGAGGCCTTCCAAAGGGGTTTCCTCTATGCAGGCATTCTTTATCTCGGCAGCCTCGCGTGTCGGAACCGGGAACCTGACCGGTGTCGCTTTAGCGATTGCAACGGGCGGTCCGGGAGCGGTATTTTGGATGTGGATTGTGGCTATTGTCGGAATGGCTTCAAGCTTTGTGGAAAGCACATTGGCGCAGCTTTATAAAGTGCGTTCCGGTGAAGATTTCCGCGGCGGGCCTGCTTACTACATGCAAAAAGGTCTCGGCGCGCGCTGGCTCGGTGTTTTATTTGCCGTTTTGATTACCGTTTCATTCGGATTGATTTTTAATGCTGTACAGTCAAACACCATTTCCGTTGCTTTTGACGAAGCATTCCATGTAAATAAAACGGTTATTGCGGTTATTTTAGCTGTACTAACGGCATTTATTATTTTTGGCGGTTTAAAACGGGTCGTTTCTGTTTCACAATTAATCGTTCCCGTCATGGCGGGTTTATACATTATTATCGCCCTATATGTTGTTGTTGTGAACATCACGGCGGTTCCGGAGCTGCTAATGACGATCGTGAAAAATGCGTTTGGCCTTCAGCAAATTGCAGGAGGAAGTTTAGGAAGCATTATTATTATCGGAGCGCAGCGCGGGCTGTTCTCAAATGAAGCCGGTATGGGGAGCGCGCCGAATGCCGCAGCAACTGCACACGTGTCACATCCGGCAAAGCAGGGATTAATTCAGACTCTCGGCGTATTTTTTGATACGTTTATCGTTTGTACTTCGACAGCATTCATTATTTTATTGTACAGCGTAACGCCTAAAGGCGACGGCATCCAAGTGACACAGGCCGCTTTACAGCACCATATCGGAAGCTGGGCGCCGACTTTTATTGCGATTGCAATGTTTTTATTCGCATTCAGTTCGGTTGTCGGCAACTATTATTATGGGGAAACAAATATTGAATTTATCAAAACAAGCAAAACATGGCTCAATATTTACCGCATTTTTGTTATCGCAATGGTTGTATACGGATGTGTAGCCAATTTCCAAATTGTATGGGATATGGCAAACTTGTTTATGGGCTTATTGGCGCTGACTAACTTGATTGCGATACTGCTGCTGTCTAATGTGGCATATAAGGTCTATAAAGATTATGCCGTTCAGCGCAAAAAAGGCCTTGATCCTGTATTTAAAGCGAAGAACATTCCCGAGCTGAAACATATTGAAACATGGGAAGAAGAAGAGCAGACAGGCTCTGAGCATAAAGCTGCAAATTGAACAGCATGAAACTGCACCTGAAAAACCCCTGTAAAGGGGTTTTTCTTATGTCAAAGCTATCTTCCGGGCTTTTAATGCTGAAGAAAAATCCCCGCACAAAAAGCGGGGATTTTTCTTGTAATCGTAATCTTAGAAGGGGTGCCTTTTTTGCCGATGATACACTGACAGTAAGGAAACATGAAGGATTACAGAATCGCAAACAGATTTTTCTGAATTTAAAGTATTTTTACTTGTATTTGTAAGATTTTTCATATAAAGTGTTGCTAAATCGGTTTACTAAACCGATTTAGTTCCTATTCGATATCGAAATGAAAGGAGTATAGATGTGTCAACCAAATATGGAATTTTAACTATAGGTGATGCGATGATCACCTTAAATCCCGCGAGTACAGGACCTTTGCGTTTTGTTACTCATTTTGAAAGAAAAGCAGGCGGAGCAGAATTGAATTTCGCCATTGCCTGTGCAAGGCTGGGTCTTTATTCAAAGTGGATCAGCCGGCTGGGAAAGGATGAGTTTGGCAGAGTGATCTATAGCTTTGCTAAAGGAGAAGGAGTCGATATGACTGACGTCACCTATGTTGAAGGCTATCCCACTTCTTTAAATGTAAAGGAGATCAGAGAAGACGGAGCAGGCAAGACCTTTTATTATCGTTACAACTCCCCTGTCCTAACACTTGAACCGGAAGATATTACTGAAGAGATGTTTAGAGGCATTGATATTGTTCATCTTACCGGGGTATTTATGGCGATTGACCGCAAAAACTTGGATATTGTTCAAAAAGTGCTCTTCATGGCGAAAGAAAAAGGAATCCTTATATCCTTTGATCCGAACGTCCGGCTAAAACTGTGGACGATTGAAGATGCACGGGCAGCTTACCAAACGGTCTTCCCATATATTGATATTCTGCTGACAGGACGTGATGAAATGAAAAACATCATAGGAACTGAGGAAAACGAAGAATTAACTGTTTTTGCAAAGAAATATTCTATCAGTCAGCTTGTCATTAAAGACGGAGCAAAAGGATCAGCTCTGTATAGTGAAAATCAGTGGATCGAAAAGGAAGCATTTTCGGTAGCAACTGCTGATACGGTTGGAGCGGGTGATGGCTTTGATGCCGGCTACTTATACAGTTATCTGCATAAATTTGAACCTGAGAAACGTCTGGAGTTTGCCAATGCGGTCGGTGCGCTTGTTACAACAGTTTCCGGTGATAATGAGGGGCTGCCCCTTTTGGAAGAGGTTTTAACATTTGTTAACAAAGAGACGGTGGTTGAGCGTTAAGGTTAAAAATCAAAATAAGAACCGATCGGCAGTGCGGGGATAAATTCTTAAAAAGCAGGTGAGAAAATGAAAGCGGTTCAAGTACGGAGAGCGTATGACTTGGTGATAACGGAGGCAGAAAAGCCAGCCGTCATTCAAGCCGATGACGTTCTCGTCCAAGTAAACGGGTGGGAATTTGCGGTTCAGATCTGCATATTTATCATGGCACAAATCCATTGGCTTCACTGCCGAGAGTCATTGGGCATGAAGTAACAGGTGAAGTAAAAGAGATTGGCCCTAGTGTCCGGCATCTTAAGATAGGTGACCATGTAGTTGTTGAGCCGATATCTTACTGCGGAACATGCTATGCCTGCAGAAAAGGGCGGCCGAATGTTTGTGAAAAGCTTTCTGTCTTCGGTGTTCATGAAGAAGGCGGGATGCGGGAATATGTTGTGCTGCCGGAAAAGCAGCTGCATGCGGTATCAGCCTATTTGCCGTGGGAAGAAGCTGTCATGGCAGAACCCTACACTATAGGCGCTCAAGCGGTATGGAGGGGACAGGTGGAACAAGGAGACACTGTTCTGATCCAGGGGGCGGGCCCCATCGGAATCTGCATATTAAAAATGGCTAAGCTGCAGGGCGCTTCAGTCATGGTGACCGACTTAAATGAAGAGCGTTTAGCGTTTGCCAAAGAAAACGGTGCGGACCGTATCGTAAATGTACAAAAAGAAGATATCATTCGGAGAGTTCATGAATGGACCGGAAATGAAGGAGCCAACGTGGTCATTGATGCCGTTTGCCTCCCAGCCACTTTCGCACTTTCCATTGAGGCGGTTTCTCCGGCCGGACATGTGGTTGTTCTTGGATTTGATGAAAATGCTTCAGCTATTTCACAGCTGCCGATTACGAAAAAGGAAGTCACGATAACCGGTTCCAGACTGCAAACACATCAGTTTCCGAGAGTGATAGAGTTACTGAATGAAGGCAGATTAACGCATAACGGGCTCGTTACTCATACGTTTTCATACGTTTGATTAAAGGAGGAGTGAACATGCTGCCTAAATACTTCGTTTACCAGCAGCTTTTGGAAGAAAAAGTAGTGGCGGTCGTCCGCGGTCAGAACAGCCATGAAGCGATACAAGTATCAAAAGCGGCCATCTCGGGGGGGATCAATGCAATCGAGCTTACATATACAACTCCTGAAGTGGAAGACGTCTTTAAGGAGCTGCGTCATATGGATGTTCTTCTTGGAGCAGGTTCTGTGATGGATACAGAAACAGCAAGACATGCCATTTTATCCGGAGCGACATTTATCGTCAGTTCTCATTTTGTAAAGGACATTGCGTCTCTTTGCAACCTGTACAGCGTTCCTTATTTGCCAGGGTGCATGAGCATTTCGGATATGGCATCGGCGCTTGAAGCCGGATGTGATGTAATGAAGCTGTTTCCTGCCATTACATTTGATCCCTCATTTATCAAGTCAGTAAATGGACCTCTGCCCAATGTCCGCATCATGCCGACAGGCGGCATTTCATTGAATAATATGAATGATTGGCTGAGTGCCGGAGCGGTTGCTGTCGGTGTGGGGAGCGATTTAACCAAGGCCTATCAAAAGGGCGGATATGAAGCAGCTGTGTCACTCAGCAGAGAATACGTCAGCAAGAAGTCTGAATATACGGGGGTGTAACTTGAATATCACGTTTCGATGGTACGGACAAGGCAATGATACCGTAACACTTGACCAGTCAAACAGATTCCAGGAGTTAAAGGCGTCGTCTGGGCCCTCCACCATAAGCAGCCGGGTGAAGTGTGGGGGAAAGAAGAAATTAAAGCGGAAGTCGAATATATTCAATCCCATGGGTTTCATGCAGAAGTTGTAGAAAGCGTGAATGTTCATGAAGCGATCAAACTCGGAAATGAAGAACGCGGCCAGTACATTGAAAACTATCAGCAAACCATTCGCAACCTTTCCGAATTTGGCGTAAAAGTGATCTGCTACAATTTCATGCCGATTTTTGACTGGACCCGCACCGATATGTTCCGACCGCTGGAAGACGGTTCAACCGCTTTGTTTTTTGAAAAAGCAAAAGTAGAGAGCTTGGAGCCCCAAGAGCTGATCCGCATGGTGGCGGAAGCCTCCGATATGACGCTTCCAGGATGGGAGCCGGAAAAAATGATACGGATTCAAGAGCTGTTTGAAGCCTACAAAACGGTCGATGAAGAACAGCTTTGGGCCAATCTGACATTCTTTTTAGAAGAGATTCTGCCGGTTGCTGAAGCGCATGGCATTCAAATGGCTATTCATCCCGATGATCCGCCTTGGTCTATTTTTGGCTATGACCGGGGCAAAAAGCTACGAAAAGCTTCGGGCGATATCAGATTCACCGGCCAACTGCATCACGTTGTGCACAGGCTCAATGGGTGCGAATCCCGCCAATGACATGGCGGAGATCGCAAAACACTATGCCGGCATTGCTCCATTCTCACACATACGTAATGTAAAGATTTTTATGATACCGGTGATTTTGTAGAAACTTCTCATCTGACAAAGGATGTCCATCAATATCCAAGGTGTAGTAGAAGAACTTCACAACCAAGGTTACAAAGGGTATGTAAGACCGGATCACGGCCGCCATATATGGGGTGAACAATGCCGACCGGGTTATGGTATGTATGATCGCGCTTTAGGGATTATGTACTTGAACGGACTGTGGGATGCCTATGCGTCTTTGGTGAAAAAAGAGGCGGAAGTATGATACCGATTCATGAAAACTTGTCCGGTAAAGCCGCTGTCATAACAGGCGGAAGCGGTGTGCTCTGTTCAGCGATGGCAAAAGAACTTGCCCGCCACAACATGAAAATCGCGATAGTGAACCGAAGTGCCGAAAAAGGACAGCGCGTCGTGAACGACATTACGGAGGCCGGCGGAACTGCTCTTTCTGTTTCTGCTGACGTCTTGGATTGCGGATCATTGAAAAAAGCAAAAGATAAGATTCTTGAACGGTTTGGCTCCATCGATCTTTTAATCAATGGAGCGGGAGGAAACCATCCGGATGCTATCACTGATTGTGAGACTTATGAAGAAGAGGGGGAAGGAACATCCTTCTTTGATATGGATGAGAACGGATTTGCCACCGTATTCTCTACAAACTTTACGGGGTCATTTCTCGCTTCTCAGGTGTTTGGCAAAGACCTTCTGAAGGCTGAGTCACCGTCGATTATCAACATTTCATCCATGAGTGCCTATTCACCTATGACGAAGGTTCCGGCCTACAGTGCGGCCAAAGCGTCAATTAATAATTTTACATTGTGGATGGCGGTTCATTTCGCAGAAACCGGTTTGCGGGTCAACGCGATTGCACCAGGATTCTTTCTCACCAAACAAAATCACGATTTGTTGATAAATGAAGATGGGAGCTATACGGACCGCTCCAACAAAATCATTGCCGGTACACCGATTAAACGCTTCGGGAAACCGGAGGACTTGCTGGGAACGCTGCTTTGGCTGGCGGATGAATCATACTCAAGTTTTGTAACGGGAATTACCATCCCTGTTGATGGAGGATTTATGGCATATTCCGGAGTTTAACGGATATACCAGTCTCCCTGTCTAGTTTGTAATGAGTTTATTTCTGGCTTATACTAATGAAAAATGAAGGCAGACGGGGATGACTTATGAAAACCATTACAATCGCTGATGTAGCTAAACATGCAAACGTTTCTAAAAGTACCGTATCTCAATTTTTAAACCGGCGCTTTGATTATATGAGTGAAAAAACGAAACAAAAAATAGAGGCAGCCATTCAGGAGCTGAATTATCAGCCAAACTTTGTAGCCCGCAGCTTAAAGCAGAAATCAACGTTTACAGTCGGAGTAGTAGTCGCCAATATCCTTCACACCTTTTCCACCCAAGTCATCCGGGCAATTGAAGACTATTTCCATGAACAAGGATTTCATATTATTGTCTGCAATGCGGATGACGAGCCTGCTAAAGAAAAGAAGTATATTGAAATGCTGCGTGCCAAGCAGGTGGATGGCATTATTATTTTTCCAACAGGCGAGAATCTTTCACTGTATGAAAAGATGAAACGCGATGAGTTTCCGATTGTATTTATGGACCGAACGATTGAAGAGCTCGGGATTCAGACGGTCATGCTTGATAACCATTATGCAGCAAAGCTTGCTGTTGACCGGTTTGCGGAGAAAGGTTTGCACAGGATCGCCATCATTACCACATCTATTATTCGCAAGATCAGTCCCAGGGTAGAAAGAATCGAAGGATACAAGAAGGCGCTGGAAAGGCATGGACTTCCGATTCGTGAAGAGTACATCAAAACGGCAGATACAGATGATATTCCAAGAGCGCTTTCGGAGCTGTTTGCACTGAACACACCGCCGGAAGCGATATTGGCAGGAAACGATATTGTGCTCGTTGAGGCTTTAAAGTATATGAAAGAAAAAAACATGGCCATTCCAGAGGATGCAGCGGTCATCGGAATCGACGAAGTTTCCTTTGCCAGTTTCTTTACCCCGCCGGTTACGACCATTGTCCAGCCTGCGGTTGAAATGGCCAAAGGAGCGGCTGACATTCTTCTCCGTCAAATCCAAAAAAAAGAATCAGAAGCAGAGTGGATGCACCGCTATAAGCCCTCTCTTATGGCAAGGCATTCCGGGTAAGGCCTCTCAGTAAAACTAAACCGGTTTATGCCGGTTTTTAAAAATGTCAGAATATTAAAAATGTAGGGAGGTTTACATGTTTTCAAAAGACAGGCTTCCAGTGATTGTTCTTTTATTCTTAGCCGGTGTCATAAACTATTTGAACCGTTCGGCACTGTCGATTGCAGCTCCATTTATTCAGGACGAACTCACATTGTCTGCAACCCAAATGGGTTTGATCTTCAGCAGTTTCTCTGTCGGTTACGCTATCTTTAACTTTGTTGGCGGAGTAGCATCCATCAGCCATCGGAGTGACAAGCAGCGGTACGCCGCTGGGCGGAGCGATTTCCGGTCCGATTGTCGGTATGATTGCTGTTGCGTTCAGCTGGAAGGTTTCCTTTGTACTCATCATGATCATTGGTTTGGTCTGGGCGCTGTGCTGGTTTAAGTTCGTAAAAGAAAAACCGGCAGAGCCAATGGGGGATGCGCCGGCAACAATGAAGGCGGACGGGGCGCCTCATGAGAAATTCCGCTCACCTTTTATCTGAAACAAAAGACTGTACTATTCACGGCTTTCGCCTTTTTCGCCTATAACTACATCTTATTTTTCTTCCTGACATGGTTCCCAAGCTACTTGGTGGACGAACGGGGATTAAGTGTTGAATTCATGAGCGTGGTCACTGTTATTCCATAGATTCTGGGTTTTATCGGTCTGGCAGCCGGAGGACTTATTTCCGATTATGTATTTAAAAAAGCGGCCAAAAAAGGCGTGCTGTTCTCGCGTAAAGTGATTCTTGTCACCTGTCTGTTTGCTTCCGCAGTATTCATCGGATTTGCCGGACTTGTCACCGTTACTGTAAGCGCCGTCATACTTGTCGCTTTATCTGTTTTCTTCTTGTATGTAACAGGTTCCATCTACTGGGCTATCATTCAAGACGTGGCAGACCCAAAAAATGTCGAATCCGTTGGCGGATTCATGCATTTCCTCGCAAACACGGCCGGTATTATCGGACCTGCGTTAATCGGTTTTATCGTTGACAAAACCGGTACGTTCTCTGGAGCGTTCCTGCTGGCTGGCGGCTTAGCTGTATTTGCTTCTCTTGCTGTTATCCGTTTCGTCCGTCTGATCATCAGCAAATCTGCTGGATCGGATGCCGAAGATACGGTTTCTTATTAAAAGGGCCTTTACGGTGGATGAGAACCCAGCGGGCGTTCAGATGAGAAATGGCGGCCTGAAGACATCTGAAATGATTGAAGACCGGCAGATAACCGGTCTTTTTTTGTTTGCAAACCAAGGCATCTTTTAAAGAAAAGAAAGGGAAACAAGGGATGACATATCGGAGACCGGACTCGGGGTCAGCAAAAGTCTGGAGTCACACTGCCATTCAATCTATCAATATGCTAATATAGGGAGTGTTTACAAAAGAAGGGAAAAAGGAGGGCGTATGAAACAGGAGCCGATCTATGTGGAAATTGACATAACATCTGATTTGAATACGCTTTGGGAATATACGCAAAACCCAGCGCTTCATAAGGAATGGGATCTGCGTTTTTCAGATATTACGTACCTTCATCGAAAACCAAACGAACCGCAGAAATTTCTTTATGAGACAAGGATAGGTTTTGGATTAAAGGTGTCTGGCACTGGGGAAACAGTTGGAGGCACCAATCAGCATTCTTCTCATTGGGTATCTTCCCTGGCCTTTCACTCCGATCATCCGTTATCTCTGATTGAAACCGGCAGGGGCTATTGGAAGTATAGACCGCATGATAACCGGAGTATCACGTTCATGACCCAATACCAATATAAAACAGCATACGGCCTGCCCGGGAGATTGATAGATCGATTTGTATTTCGGCCGCTGTTAAGCTGGGCCACGGCGTGGAGCTTTGATGCTTTGCGGCTTTGGATTGAGCAGAACAGACACCCGAAGAAATCGGCTTACTGCGGATTCGTCTATGTCATGTTGTGCTTGTTTTTCAGTTTGTATTGGTTTCATCAAGGGTTTGCAGATTTTTTTCTTGAAGCAAACAGAATAGCAGGGGCGTTAGAGTCAGGTTTGGGTATTTTATGGATGGTTCCTTTCGGGAGAAAATGGCTGCTTCATGCCGGACAGGTATGTATCTTTTCTGTATCAGCATTTTTGCCATCGGGAATATTATTATCTGTTTTGTTAGGAGCGATTACGGCTGCGGGAATTATTCTTAGTCTTAAGCTCCCGAGCGCCCGGCATACAAAACGAAAGAGAAAGAAGTGAAGTTGTGGGTTCAATTTATGAAAAATCAATCGTTAATTATCACTTATTACATCCTCAGCTGCAAAAACGCTATCAATTAGACGAATCACACACGTTCATCGGAAAAGGAATCATGTCAGACATAAAGGAAGGCTCATTTGTCGTCAGAATGCTATTGAAGTTTGGTGTCTTCTTTAGATGCTTCTTCTCTGAGAGCGGGAAGGACATCCCTTTCACCATTCAAAATAAAACTTTTTATACGAAACAGCATATCGGTGTGGAATGGAACCGAACATTTTTCTTTAAAGGCAAAAAGCGTTTCTTTGACGCAGTTATGGTATATGACGAACAAGAAAAACGAATTCTTGATTACTTCGGCAAACCGTACATTCTGCTGTCTGTTTTACATTTAGAAGCAACCTCAGACGGGGCGCTTAACATCACATCGGGAAGGCAATGGTTATTGATATTGGGAAAGAAAATTCCGCTTCCAAAATGGCTTTGCGGCACATCCTCCGTTTACGAGAGCTATCATGAAGAAATGAATTGTTTTACTATACAAGTGCATGTGGAGAATATGATTCTCGGCACCCTTTTCTATTATCAAGGAACATTTAAGGAAGAAGGGGGAGATATATGCTGAAACGAAACAGTGTGATCAGCATGATTTGTTTTATAGGATTTTTTGCAGCTGAAGCCCCGCATGTGTCTGCTGCAGAGGCGCTTGTCCTGTTATCCGTTCTATTTTTCGTTCCGGGTGTTTTTCCTCTTGTTTTTCAACAAACGGCTGATCGTGAGGTTCAACCATTTGAAAACGTATTAGTACAGTGTTATCCGGCAGCAGCTTTATGTGCAGCACTGGCTTTTATTACGGATATCAGCTTTTTTGCGCTGCTGTGGTGGCTGTACACCATTTTATTGGCTGTGTATGGTGTGGTGAGGCTATGGAAGACAAACATACATAGAATAGAAGAAACTTCGGTTATCTTCGGCCTTATCTATTTGGCTGGCGGAGGATTTTGGTTTTTTGCTTATGTTTCACAAATGGATATTATGCATTTCGGTCCGCTTATTATATTGCTGACAGCTGTTCACTTTCATTATTCTGCTTTTCTTATTCCGATCTTTAACGGCTTACTCGGCAGAATCATAAGAGAAAGACGGGGTCTTTACCGCTGGAGCACGGGAATCATTCTGCTCTCGCCGCTGCTTATCGCAATGGGCATTACATTCTCAAAGACACTTGATCTTATTGCAGTCGGAATGTACATGTCAGCACTGTATATAAACGCATATCTCGTTTTTAGGGCACCATTTCAGACGAAGACAGGGAAATTGCTGATTCGAACTTCATCGGCCGTATTAATGATTACGATTTGTTTCTCTCTGATTTATTCTTTTGGTGTTTATCGTGAAGAAATGACACTTACCATCAGCCAAATGATTTGGATTCACGGGACCGTCAATGCATGCGGCGTTATTTTGCCGGCTCTGGCAGGCTGGAGAATGGAAAATCCGAGGCCATTTGATGAGCACTGTGTACAGACTTTCAGCCGTATTTACGGAAAGAGAGCGATAGGTAGCGATTTCTTGGCTGACATTCATGCGGAAACTAACGATTATTATACTGGGCTGGTTGATGAAATGAATGACCTTCATTCCGACCATTTTTCAGCAGAGAAACTAACGCCGGCAATTCTTTCGTTTTATGAGAAAACGATTAATTATGATATAGAAGCAAAAGTGACATGGAGTACGTGGTTTCGGCCGTTTGCACATATCTATGAACGGTTCAGCAGAAGAACCGGACAAATTCATCTCTCAATGAATCCTGACTGGTATACGATGCACAGTCAAATAAAAGGCGTTGATTCCAGTAAAGACGGCAGGAAAAAGGTCCGTGCCTGGATCAGAACAAATGAGAAACAGGAAACCATATTCACTGCGCTGTATTCTGTGTACAGGTCAAACGGGGAGGGATACATGAATATTTCTCTTCCGCTTCCGTTCAGCCAAATGACAGGTATTCTGAAGCCCTATCATCATAAAGAGAGCCTCATGCTGACAAGCAGACGAAGAAAAAGCGGAGCGGGTGACGAGGGGATCTATCTGCAAACGAAATTTGGAACATGCAGCCTTCCATTGTCGGAAACGTTTCTCATAACAGCACAGGGCGACAACCGATTGACAGCCGTTCACCGCATGTGGCTGTTTGGGATGAAATTTCTTACTGTGAATTATCGGATTACATGCGGCAATCCAAATTCATCGTATAAAAGCTGATGAGAGGGACGCGTTTAAGGGATATGGAAGTTTTTCCAAAGAGGACTCTAAGGGATTTTAGGCTGCCGGAAATCGCCGGCAGCCTTTTTTTATATGAATTTTGAAGGACGCTGTAAGAAATATGTTAAATACATCAATTTTAAGATCGTTTTCATGCTTTCAATGTATACTTAGCGGAATCATCAAAATACAGATGAAAATGATTTGTAAAAATGTGTATTTTATTAGAATTTTATCTCGATTCTACATAATTAGACATTTTTTTCATCTTTAGAGTGATAAAATCGGGTTGTCTGCTAAATGGACGAGCATTTAATAGACACAAAATGACAAGGGGGGTAATATTGATGTTTAAAAACAAAGTCAAAAAAATAGTGGGAGCTGTTGCACTAGTTGGAGCCTTGCTAGTATCTGGAACGCCAGCAGTGAATGCGGCAGTCAAGCCCGAAGATTTAACACCCATTCGAAACAAATACAAAGACGGTTATCAATTCCAATGGAATGGTGACGGTACTGTAACTGTTTTCTTTAGAGACGGTGAAGGCAGATCTTATCATGATACCTATACATGTGTATCAATTATCGATGGAACTTGTTATGTATACAAGTAATTAAAACGTAAATGAATTCTATTTTTTAAATCTCGTCTCATTTTCTTAAGTATACTTAGTTAGTGAGACGAGAATTTCATTTCAAAACATAACTTCCTAGAATATATATTATGTAAACTAGATAAAATGAAATTCATATTGGATTTCTTTTCGATAAGGCTCCATTTAGGACATGAACAAGGGTCCATTTCGAAAATTCATCCTCTGTTGTTGTTGAGACCCTTATCTCTACTTTTCCCATCATTTAATTTATCCCCCCTTATCCACCCTCAGCCGGGGTACGTGTAAAAATGGGTCATAAATTGAGTTGTTTTTGTTAAGAGTTAAATGCTTCCAAAACGTATACCCCCATCCAAAACAGGACGGGGGTATACGTTTTATTTCACAATCGTGATATTATATTGAATTTATATGAGTAATTTGGTAGATATACATTTTATATGAGAATTACTAACGATTGACCTCATCTCTATACTTAGAAGTTGATCGTTTTTGAAGGTCGTCCAAATTTGGAGTTGATATATTCGCTTCCTTTTTCAATTCATCAAATGTTTCATATAAGGCTTTAATCTCGCTAAAGGAGCACTCAAAAAGTTTAGCCATCGGAAGTTTGTGAAATATTCTCAAACCGTGGTAGACAAAATTTCGATGGTTACGAACCATATTCACTTGAAATGCTGGGTCAATTCGATATCCCAGTTTTTCTAAAACCATAAACCCCTCATCCATTACAGAAATCATCTGCATTAATGCATTCTTATCCTTCACTATTTTTTTAAAGTCAAAGTTATTGATATAATGGATTGAGTTCATAGCAATAATCGGTATGAAGTGACTTTTAAGCCAACCATCAATATTTTCATTAAAACTTAGTTTATGTTTCGCTTCCTTAAAAGCCTTCTCTAATGTAGATTTAAATGATAAGCCACCGTCTAAGCTACCGATTACCATTTGTCCTCCCCCCCGAATAAAAATAACACGACCATTTTCTTCCCTCATCCCCCCACTAATTTGAAAACCAAACGCAATATTTTTTTTAACTTTGCTATTTTTATTTAGGAATGTTTGCATATTTGCAGCATCAGCGTTATTCCCAACAATCACAATATTGTTACTTATATTTTCAGCTAAAATCGGGAGAACCGATGAAAATTGATTGTATTTCATCACCACAAATATGAGATCGTAGTGTTCTTCAGGTTGTAGTTTATCAATTACATTTACTGCATCGACAGTATTTTTTCGTTGGAAATGATGTCGAATAACAATTCCATCTTCTTTCAATTGTTCATACCGCCTCCCTCTAGCTAAAATGGAAACATTGTTTCCTCCTCGTAATAATGAGTGGGCAAGATAACTTCCCAAAACACCAGCACCATAAACCAATACTTTCATCGTAAAACTCCCCTTCTATAGAATCTTTATAGTTAAAGTTTTTTATGATATTAATAGATGGTTGTTGATTGTTCAACAACTGTCTATTTTTTCAATTTTATCAACAGTCTATCTATGCTTCAATAGTTAATTAAACAGATATTGTTTAATAATGAACAGATTAAAGGTATTTGTTCATTAACAAGAAAATAAACATCTGTTTCTTTTTATACTTTTGTTCATTATAATTAACGTAATGGGTCTATTCTTTAATTAAACGATCCTATTAGGGAGGATATTATGGATAAAAGAATTAAAAAATCTAAAAAAGCTATAGAGGAAGCACTTATTAGTTTAATCGCGGAGAACGATTTTGAAGATATCACCATAAACTCCATTGCGGAAAGAGCAGATGTAAATAGAGGAACGATCTATTTACATTACAAAGATAAATTCGATTTATTAGAACAATGCATTGAAAGAGAAATACAGGAATTGCTTATTTATTGCTTGCCCAAAGGTTCTGGAAGCTACCCTTCTAAAACAACTTTACTACAGATATTTAAATATTTAGAGGAACACTCTTTTATCTACCATACATTGTTAACAAATAAAGGGGTCCCCACCTTCCGAAATAAATTATTAACTGTCATGAAAGAAGGGTTAAGGGAACAATTGCAATTAAATGGAATAAATCAAAATATGAACAAGGAGATCCTCATTCAGTTTTGGTCCTCCGCAATAATTGGTGTAATAGAGTGGTGGATAACGCAATTGATGCCTTATCCTGTAGAAGAAATCACCGAACATTTATGGACTTTACTAGAACGAAATCAGATTATACTTAAATAAAGAGTATCCATTATTGGCTATTCATACTGATCATTTTTGAATTTGAATTCATGTGTGTTTTTCAACGGTGAAAACACCGCTTATCATCTCAAATAGAAAACAATGCCTGAAATATGAGAGAGCCGATAACCGCGTAATAGGGTTATCGGCTCTGTGTCTGTACGGCTAGCTCTTTGACATGCGTTTAACAGCAACCTCTCGGTTATGTCACTTGTTGCTGGTCTTCTTGATCAAGTCCACGCCATCGTATGCCAGACTTTCCACACTTGCAGCCTTCTGCAGTATGTAATGATCAAAAAAGTTCTTCGTATAGTCTGTAACAAGATTTCGCATCTCCATAGCATCCCGTTCGCCTCTGAGTTCCTCATTAACACTGGTAAACACGATGTCGCAGTAATCTAAATGCGCAACACGATCAACAGAGAAATAATAGGTTTCCCTGCTATTGTTAGCGCCAATTATCGCATTCATATTATAGTTGGGTTCACGAAACAGCAGCAGGAAGGGTTTCTTAAGGTCGCTGTCGAGAAGGCCGAACGCACCGCTATCCAAGCCAATCCCGCAGGCGAACCGGTCGTCGTCCCGGCAAACCATCGCCGTCGTAAGCCCTCCATAAGAATGTCCGACTATGCCCATGCCGATGTCAAAGAGCAATCTGCCCTTAAAGAAGGAATTCTCCTCTCCAGAGTCCAGTTTGTAAAGATAATCGGCTACAGCCCTTACATCTTCTGCCTGTAACTCACTATACTCTGTTAACTTGGCAAGTACCGGGAGTGTAAGCACGTTACGGCACATCTCAACGGCAGTCTCATCGTCAGGCCGCATCTCCATCTTACCAGCCAACGCCAGCATCTCCGGATCTTCAGAAAACGCCATAATGACATCCGAAAAATCCTTTGATACATTAAACAGGCGCCCGTCTTTACGCTTATACATCGTGCTATTCTGATGGCCGATGCTTACCACAACATATCCCATGCTTGCCAAATCTGTACAGATCACTGTGCCCCATTCTGGAGAACCGCCCCCGCCGCAAACATAGAATAACACCGGATAGCGCTTTTCCTTCCCAGAGAGAGCAAGGTCGTCGTAACACTGGGTCTTGATATCTATAGAGAAAGCATCCTTCAACGCAGTGAGAAGTGGCTGTTCATTAAACATCTCGTAGACTTCAGGAAACATGTACGTTGATGTAGTCTTACCTTCGCTACTGTCGGACGGATAGTACACAAACGCCGTCAGTTCTCTTTTTGAGTGATCTGATGCCGTGTACTCAAAATCCATCTGGGTTCGACCGACAGTATAGCCGCCAATTGGTTCTGGAAATGCGTCATAAGTTTTCATTCTCTTGTTCCCCCTTAATTAATAAAAGTGGCGAATGTGCAATACATACATTGCGCTATAAGCGCTTTTCAAAACTGTTTTAGGGTCTGTTTCAACAAGAACCCAAAAATCGTATTCTAGATCACTGAACAAGCGAACATTCCTTTTTAGTTTAGGACTATATGATTCCCAATAATTATTTCCAAACTTGCTGCTTCTTTTAATGTTAATGGGCGAATACATGTGCACACCTCTTTTAACAAGATTTTTCTATAAAATTTCGACAAGGTTCTACAATACCCTTCTATAAATATTCATAATATCTCAGTAATAGTGCATCAGTCGTTCAGAATGGATCCACTTTTACTTTCTGTAAAGAGAACATAAAAGTGGATCCATTAAATGATAAAATACTTATTTGACTAGTGTTTACAACGCATAAAATGGATCTATATTTACTTCCTTGTACATCTCCTTCCTCTACAATTGCCTTCAAGTCTCTTTTTGTTATAGAAATTCAAAGCTTTGTGATTTCTGGCGGTATACTTTATCGTATCCTAGTCAAAATCATCAAGAGTTATCTATTCTGCATGGGTCTAGTGAAAGCTCTGACGTGATGAACTCCATACATAATGATTGCATATTCTACAGTTAAGTCTTCTTCCATTTAGATACGCTACATGTGATGAGTCTCAATATGGCATTCTTCAAACGGCGTAAGAAACCAGAAAAATATATATATTTAAAAGGTTGCTGTAACAGGACTAGCCCTTGCCCGTACTTGTTAATGTAAGGTTAATGTAAGGTTCGGATTAATACAGGTTAAGGTTGGAGTTGTACAATAAGATTGTACTTCAGTGAGGGATTCAGTCAAAAGGATTCCCCTTCAATAAATCATAGAGGTGAAAAGGTTTGAGAGAAAATAAAATTTTGTCTTCATTATGTTACTTCAGTGTATTTTTTGCGCCGTTTCTGTTTCCGATGATCGTCTATTTCTTAGGTCAGGACGATGTGAAATATCATGCGAAAAAATCTTTGTGGACGCATCTGATTCCTTATTTGATTTTTGGAATTGGCATCATCGGTTCAGGTTTACTTGGTATGAATGATATTAGACATGCTGGGCCTTTCCTGCTTGCGACTTATGCCGTTACGTTTATTATGGCGATCTATTTTTTCATCTGGAACATTGTCAAAGGAATCAAAGTGTTTTCGGAATAATAGGTGAAAAAAACGGTTCTGTTATTGATCAACAGAACCGTTTTTTTGTATAGCCATTATGATAATTGTATATCTATCGTTGTCCCTTTCCCCGCGGTACTGTGAATGGTGATGTCCCCTCCGTGCTTTTGGATAATATCCTTTGCTATGGCCATCCCAAGACCAGATCCCGCATGCATCGTCCCTGTATTCGTCCCCCTGTAATAGCGATCAAACACTTTCTCCAGCTCCTCTTCTTCTATCCCTTTGCCGTTGTCCTTAATTGTCACATGGGTTCGTTCTTTTTGTTCAAGCTGTACAACGATTTTCACATCAGGATCATTGTGTACGAGGGCATTCAAAATGAGATTCGTGACCGCTCTTCTTATCAAGATCACATCGAGATTCAGTATCAATTCTTCTTCGTTGGTTTGAAGCTCAATGGTCTTATCCGCATATCTAGAATCGTTTAAAATATCAATTAATGTTTCCCGTAACAGCGCTACAAGGTTTACCTGCTCTTTATTTAACATCACATCGTTGTTTTTCAGCCTTGTCGTTAAATTTAAATCCTCCATCACATCTTTGATATAGAGTGATTTATTCTCAATGATTTGGGCGTAATCTCTGATCTCTTCGTCTGAAAGAGGATAATTCGGATCTTTGATGATTTCTGCATAGCCTTGAATAGATGCTAATGGTGTTTTAATGTCATGAGAAATATGACTGATCCATTCTTCACGCATTTGCTCTAATTTATCTTTTTCTTTTTTGCTTGATGATAGTTGTTCCGATAAGTGATTGACATTATAAAACACATCTTTATAAATGCCTTTGGATGGCAATTTGATCGTGTAATCTCCATTAGCTAATCGTTGGATTCCTTGAATGACACGACTCAGCGGTTTTGTGAGCTGCCGGCTGAATAGATACCCAATGAGTAACGCGATCACTGCATCTATTGATAATAAAATGATGGTCCCTACATTGAACTTCGTCACTAATTCCTTGGTATCATATGAGAGGATATACTTTGCGAGAGAGGGATTTTTAAACCCTATAAAGTAACTGTACTCCTTGCCGTTCACTTTTTTTCCGCTGGCGTAAATGGTTGATAATAATTGCTCATCCTTATATTTATGTAAATTCACAATTTCAATAGGCGTATATTTTTTCTTCAGTCCTTTAGGTTCTCTATCATGATAAACATCTTGTCCGTTTTCATCCAATATTTGAATCCATGCATTCTGTTCTTTTAAGGCTTTTTGTCCCTCTTTGTTTACTGTGATACCATTGTTCGATAAGGTGACATATTGTTGGAATGATCTCGTGAAGGATTCCGGCGTATTTTGATCGTCATCATGATGGCTGCTCGCTTGGAAAACGAGCCAAATCATAAAAACAAATAAATTAATGAAGACTGTAATGATGGTCACTATGATGACAGATACCATGTATCTACCTGTTAATCGCCAATTCATACTTAAGCATCCTTTACAACAAATTTGTAGCCTAACCCTTTCACTGTGACGAGAAAGTCTGGTTTTGATGGGCTGGTTTCTATTTTCTCACGGAGTCTGCGTATATGAACCATCACCGTATTGTCAGAACCGAAGAAATCTTCTCCCCATACCGTTTGATAGAGTGTTTCTTTACTGATCACGCGATTGGGATGCTGCAAAAAATAGGTCATGAGCATGAGTTCTTTCGGTGTTAACTCAATAGCCGCTCCGTTTTTGGTGAGCTCGGCTTGTTGTTGGTTTAATTCAAAGGGCCCTTTTTTTATCACGGTATCAGTTTGGGACGGCTGTAAGTAAGATGATCTTCTTAGCTGTGCTTTGACCCGGTATGCTACTTCTTTAGGACTGAAGGGTTTTGTAATATAGTCGTCCCCGCCGATGGCAAGTCCCACAATTTTGTCCGTTTCCTCTCCTTTTGCCGACAAAAAGATAATCGGAACATGTGAAATATCTCTTATTTGCTTGCAGATATCATAGCCTTCACCGTCTGGCAGCATGATATCCAATAAAACCAGATCTGGATTTTCTTGATGAAATTGAGCCAATCCATCACGGACAGTAGAAGCGGTGATCACGTGATCAATGCCTTCTCTTATTAATACTGTTTTGATCAGGTCCAAAATTTCTTTTTCGTCATCTATAATTAAAACTTTGTTGTGATGTCGTGACATACATTGTTCACTCCTTGAGGTCATTGTCATTATTATACCCAATGTCCGTGCATAGTTAAAAAAATCAACACTTCTCTTCTACTCACAGAAAATAAGCCAATTTTCTTTTTCGAGTGAGAAAATTGGCTTATTGCTATGATGATGCCTTTAACGCTTTACGACAAATATTGTCACGCTTTGAGCTGGAAGATGGGCCTAAAAATGATTGCCCGTTACATTGAGATCCGTTCCAGGATGAAGATTGCTGCTGCTCGTGATCCATCTAGATACTTGCGAAGCAGATCCATTCTTTGGTTGACCCCTGTATTGCTTTTATTAATGGCAACAATCACGACTTTAGTCGCCTTTATATGCTGAGACGTAAACATTCGGTTCGGGATTTTTCGTTGCATCAATCCGTACATAGCCAGGACGCACAAACTTCGAGAAATGAGCCATATTGTAACCGCGTTTGCTGATTGTACCGTCTTCTTTCATAGGACCGTATGATCTGCGGATGTACCACCAAACATAAGCTTGAAAATCTCCTTTTAATAAAAAATGCCGCTGACTGCAATCAGCGGCATTTTGCCCTGGATCATTTACATTTTGTCAAACTTTGTGTTACCAGCAAACGATCCCGTTGACAGTTGTTCTTCAAGAACAAGTCCGTGTTGATGCCGTTCTTCAATCCTTTTGATAATAGATCGAATTGCATCCGCATTTTCTTCGATATTGTGAGGGTCAAAGATCGTCACATGGTCTCCTTTTAATTTGTACTCAAGGTAATGCTGTGCGGTTGATTGCGTCCATCCTCTATTGGTCAAATCGCCGCATAGAAAATGATGAATGTTGGCGTTAACCGCGCCGGAATTGATCAGTTTATTGTGATACGTGAGATAGCTTCTGATTTTATCCTTAATCGAAGGAATAGTTAATAATTCTCTATAATAATCCGGAATGATATCCAGATTCCGATGGATGATCTCTTCGGTTTCCTCTTCTGATAAATAAGTCACCGAAACGGCTATTTTAGAATCCAGCATAATAATGTCCGATACAATGCGCCCGCGCTTCTCCAAGGCTTTGGCAACCTCAAAAGCCAAATTCGACCCCGAGGAGTAACCAAGTAAAACAAAAGGCCCTTGTTCTTGAATGCCTATCATGCTTTCTGCATATCGGTCAACTATCTCTTTCTCGTAAGACGGCTCTTCTAAGAAATCAGCGGCATAGACGGTGCAGTGGCCGTCAAGTCTTTTCGCCATTTCATTATAAACCAGCCCGTACCCGATTAAAGGCGGGAAACAGAACACAGGGATTGAACCGTTCTGATTCATCTTGACGAATACGTTATCCGTCTTGGACTCGAAAACTGCCGCTTGAATGGCGCGTGCCATTGTTTCGATGGTCGGAAAATCGTATACGGTTTGATAATGCATTTTGATTCCCATACTGGTGTTAATCTGATGAATAACTTGCAAAACTTTGAGCGAATGGCCGCCAACGTCAAAGAAATTATCTTTAATTCCCGGGTCACTGAGAGCTAAAATGTTCTTCCATATCTCGGCCAGCTGCTTTTCAATTAACGTTTCGGGTGCTGCGTATTCGGTTCCGGTGAGCCTATTTCCCTCAGGAGCCGGCAAAGCTTTTCGATCGATTTTTCCATTAGCGGTTATCGGCAACTTCTCTATTTGTACAAAATAAGCCGGTATCATATACGCGGGCAGTTTGTTCAGCAAATGACGCTTCAGCTGCGCCGTATTTAATGACTCGTCTCCTGACAAGTAGGCGCACAGCTGCTTTGAGCCCTCTTCTTCAATCGCGATGACGACCGCTTCTTTGACAGATTCCAGTTGCAATAAAGCCGCTTCGACCTCGCCAATTTCAATCCGGTAGCCCCGGATTTTCACCTGATGATCAATTCTTCCCAAATACTCGATATTGCCGTCAGGCAGCCATCGGGCGACATCTCCCGTTTTGTACATTTTTTCGCCTGCGGCAAACGGGTGTTCAACAAATTTTTCGGCCGTTAATTCCGGGCGGTTCAAATATCCTCTGGCCAGTCCCTCTCCTGCAACATAGAGCTCTCCCGGTATGCCCATTGGCTGAAGCCGCTGATATTCATCCAAAATATACGCTTGGAGGGTAGGAATAGGCTGTCCGATGTTGCTTCTGCCCTCGTCGATTTCTCGTTCCGTGATTTCTTTATATGTGACATGAACGGTGGTTTCTGTGATGCCGTACATATTGATTAATTGCGTTAAAGGATATTTAAGCTTCCAGTCTTTCAAGAAGGATGGACTTAACGCCTCTCCGCCAAATATGATTTTTCGGATGTCTAAATTGGATTCGGGATCTGCTCTCTCCTCCTGCATCAGTTGGTAGAAATAACTTGGCGTTTGATTTAAAATCGTCACAGCTTCCGACTTTAACAATTGCAAATAGCTCTCCGGGTTTTGCGCTATTTGTTTCGGAACAATCACTAATTTGCCCCCATACAGCAGCGCTCCGTACATTTCCCATACCGAAAAATCAAAGCAGAAGGAATGAAACAAGGTCCATGTGTCCGATGCGTTAAAATCAAATAAGTTTTTGTTGTTAAATAATAGACGGACCACATTTTTATGTTCAATGAGCGTTCCTTTCGGATTCCCCGTTGTTCCAGATGTATAGATGACGTAGGCTAATTGATTTGGCGCTGCCCTTCGATTGAGATTGGCTGCTTCGGCTTCGTATGATGACGGATCGTCAAGGAAGACAGCATGACTTTGATAAGCGGTGCATTCTTGAAGATGATTTTGCAATAATAATATAGAGACGTTAGAATCTTCAAGCATATAATGGATGCGTTCCTTCGGATATTCCGGATCGACCGGTACGTAAACTCCCCCCGCTTTCAAAATAGCGAGGATGCCTATCACCATCTCCGGGGAACGTTCCGCCATAATGCCAACAAGCTGTTCAGCCTGAAGACCTTTGGCAACCAAGGTTCGGGCCAACTGATTGGCGCGTTCATTTAATGCGCGATACGTCAGCTTCTTATCTTCAAAAACAATCGCCACTTGCTCCGGCGTTCGCTCCGCTTGTTCCTCGAACAATTGATGAATCGTCTTTTCCTTTGGATAATCAGCCGCCGTATCGTTAAACTTCTCTATCAGGAGCGATCGTTCATCCGCTGTTAATATATCCAGTTCTTGGATGAGAGTTTCCTGATCGTCCGCCATTTGCTTAATGATTTGCATGAAATGCGCCTGCATCCGCTCGACACTTGCTTGATCATAAACATCGCGATTGTATACAAAACGAATTTCAATTTCTCCGGCCGGCATAACTATAAAAGTAAAATCGTAATGGGTATGTTCTTCCATATGAAAATCGATAATGTCTAATGCTTTGTCATCCTGCTTCATATGTTCCATTTGTTTCTCGACCGGATAATTCTCAAATACCATAATATGATTGATCAACTGCTGCCTTTGCTCAGTTTGAGCCTGAATTTCATACAACGGAAATGTATCGTATGCTTGAGAAGCCAGTGCCCGCTCCTGATTCATTTTCAATACTTGTGCAGCTGTCATTTCAGGTTGCGTATAAATACGTACGGGAATGGTATTGATAAATAAACCGACCATGGTTTCTATTCCCGGAATTTCTGCCGGCCGGCCGGATACGACCGTGCCGAAAACGACATCCTGACTCCCGTTATATCTTTGCAGCAATAAGCCCCATGCGGTTTGTATCCATGTATTGACGGTGACTTGATGGTGGCTTGCGGCCCGTTTGATCTCGTCTGTGAGCTGCTTTCCTAAACGAAACGCGCGTTCTCCTTTTTCATATCCTTTCTCCTGGTTTGAAGATTGTTCTTGTAACAAAACAGTTTGCCCTTCATAGCCGTCCAAATAATTACGCCAATAGGCTGCTGCCTGCTTGTGATCTTGTTTATCCAGCCATTCGATATATCGGCTGTATGGAGTGACGGCTCCCCGCTTCGGCTGCCTCCGCTCAAGAATCGCATAATAGGTTTCAAACACTTCTTTCGTAACAAGAGGCAAACACCAGCCATCCATTAAAATATGATGAAAACTCCATATCAATCGCGCTTGGTTTTCCTCTGTCCGCAGGATCGATACGCGCATTAAAGCATCTCGGGTGAGATTGAATCCTCGCGCCTTATCTCTTCTCGCAAAATCGGCAATAAACTCGCTGCGTTGATGACTGTTCATGCTGCGAATATCTTCAACGACCGTTTCAATCGGCTTTTGCCGGAATACGATCTGCAAAGGCTGATCTTTCCATTCTGTATAAAAAGTAGTTCGAAGAATGTCATATCTTTCGGCCAGCTGCGCAAAACTCATCCTAAATGCCTCGATATCCAAGACACCTTTCAGATCAAAAGCGGCTTGTTCATAGTAAGCTTCGGAAGCCGAATCGATCAGGCTATGGAACAGCATCCCCTTCTGCATAGGGGTTAATGGGTATATATTTTCAATTTCACCAAGATGATGCGTTTGTTGCACAAATTGATCTAGTTCACCGATCGTTATATCTTTTAACGAAATATCGCTTGGCGTCAGGTGAATTTGATCTTGAGCATCACAATGTTCGATGACTTGCTGCAAACTGCTTTTTAAGAGATCTGCGCATGTTTCCATTGTTTCTCTTTGATATTGTTTACCGCAATAACTGATTGCCAGCGACAATTGGCCGTTTGAAATCATGCCGTTGATATCAAGTGCATAGGTTATGGGGCGCTTGTCACTGGCTGTTTTCCCGCTTGAGTAAGGAGATACCTCCATCCTGCCGTTTCGGAAATCTTGATCAAATTGACCCAAATAATTGAAACTGATTTCCGGATGTCCGGTAAATTCGGAAGCCTTCGGGTGATCGGACAAATATTTGATCAGGCCATATCCTATTCCTTTTTGGGGGATCTTACGTAAATTTTCTTTCACTGTTTTAATCCGCTGCGAGATATCCTGATCAGCCTTGATTTGGAGCGAAACCGGGTATAGGCTTGTGAACCAGCCCACTGTACGCGAAATATCGAGATCTGGAATAATAGACTCTCTGCCGTGTCCTTCAAGGTGAATGAGAATGTCTTCATATCCAGTCCAACGACGAATAGCAATCCCCAGCCCAGTCAGCAATAAGTCGTTCATTTCTGTCGTATAAGCCCGGTGAGCGTTTTTTAATAAACGGCCTGTTTCCTCAGCCGTCCATTGGACGATGATCGTTTCCCGATCTTCGGCCAGGCCGATTTCCCGCTCGTTATCCTTTGGCAATAATTGTACTGGAGCTTGTTCATGCTGAAACCAGTATTGATTTTTTATTTCAAATTCCGGGCTTCCTGCATAACGTTTCAACTGTTCAGCCCATAACAGGTAAGAGTCCGTTTTCTTCGGAAGCCGGATCGCTTCTCTGTTTTGAACCTGCTCATAAGCAGCCGCTATATCCTCGATTAAAATTCTCCATGAAACGCCATCGATGACCAAATGATGGATCGCAATCAGCAAATGATCTCCCTCTTGACACCGAAACAATCCCAGTTTCATGAGCGGACCTTCGGCTAATTGAATGGATTGCTGAATCTCATTGGATATCGTTTCTATCGCCTGGGAAACATTTTTTTCTTCGAGTAATGAGATCACTTCAAGACTGAATAGATCACCTTCATCGATCCCCCGATTTCGGGCTTCGTATCCATGTTTTGTCGGAACATAGACCATGCGCAAAGCATCGTGATGCTCTGTAATCTTCTTCATGACTTCCCGAAGCTTCGATTCATCCAGTCCCTCTTTCCAATAAAGCATAACCGCTTGATTATAATGGTGTAGTTCCGGGTATTTCTGGGCAAAAAACCAATGCTGAATCGGTGTCAGCAGCGCCTGGCCTTTAATTTCTCCTTGTTCTGCGATTCGGGTTACCGGCTCTACGTAAGGAACAAGCTCGGAGATCGTTGGGTATTTAAACAAGTGTTTGATTTCAAACTTATACCCGGCTTGGTATAATCTTGAGGACACTTGAATCGACTTAATGGAATCGCCCCCCAATTCGAAGAAATGATCCGAGACTCCGACCCGTTCTAAGCCTAATACCGACTCCCACACTGCGGTTAGTATTTTTTCCAGTTCTGTGCGTGGAGGTTCATAGTTCATACCTGTAAGATTCTCTCTTGGAGAAGGAAGCGCTTGACGATCTATTTTCCCGTTGTAAGTAAGCGGCATCTCTTTCAACTGAACGAAATAAGCAGGTATCATATAGGATGGAAGCTGCCGGGACAGCTGTTCACGGAGCTCGCCTGCCGTTAAATCATGTTGTGCGGTATAATAGGCGCACAAGGATGTTTCCCCATCGATTTCTTGTGCAATAACGATGGCTTCCTGGATCGCCGGTATATGAAAAAAAGCGGCTTCGACTTCGCCAATTTCAATGCGATAACCGCGGATTTTTACCTGGTGATCGATTCGGCCCAAATACTCGATATTGCCGTCAGGCAGCCATCTTGCTAAGTCTCCCGTCCGGTACATCCGCTCCCCTGCTGCAAACGGGTGATCTGCAAACTTCTCCGCCGTCAGCTCCGGACGTTTCAAGTAGCCCCTTGCAAGCCCATCGCCCGCTATGCACAGTTCTCCTGCCACACCGGTCGGCTGCATATGTTCCAAATCGGCATGTAATATATACAATTGAATGTTGGAAATCGGTTTGCCTATCGGAATCGATGCATACTTTTCTTCCGACTGGCATTCAAAGTATGACACATCAATTGTTGCCTCAGTCGGTCCGTACAAGTTGATGATTTGAGCCTGGCTCACCGACGTGATGATGCGTTTGAAGCCTGCCACATGTACAGTCTTCAAAGCCTCGCCGCTTGCAAACACATGTCTTAATGACGCTAACTTTTGTTTCAACATCTCGCTTGGCTTCTGATCCATGGATTCCAGAAAGGCATGCAGCATCGCCGGTACAAAATGCATTGTGCTGACACCTTTTTCTGCAATCGTATCCAAAATCAACTCGGGGTTCTTTTCTCCTCCGCTTGGCAGCAGCGCCAGTTTAGAACCTGCCATCGTCCACCAGAACAGTTCCCACACCGAAACATCAAAGGTGATCGCAGTTTTTTGCAGAATCACATCCCGCTCATCCAGAGGATACTTTTCCTGCATCCACACCAGCCGATTGATCACTGAACGATGCTCTACCATTACACCTTTTGGCTTGCCCGTTGACCCTGATGTATAAATAACATAGGCCAAATGATTCGGGCCGGCAGCCGGCTCTGTATTCGAACCGTCTTCACAAAAGTTTTGCGGATCTTTCATATCCAGCACTTTCCCCGTAAAAGGTACTCTCTCTCGCAAATGATTCTGCACTAATAACAACTTCGTATCCGAATCCTCCAATATGTATCGAATCCGTTCCTCCGGATAGCTCGGGTCAATCGGCACATACGCCCCACCGGCTTTCAAGATCGCGAAGATCCCTACAATCATATTCAGGGAGCGTTCGGCCATAATCCCAACCGGCTGATCAGGCTTTACGCCTTCTGATTGCAACGTCCGAGCGAGTCGATTCGCCTTTTCATTCAGTTCCCGGTACGTCAGTTGGCTATCCTCGTATACAACAGCCGTTTGATCCGGCGTACGTTCCGCTTGTTCCTCAAACAATTGATGAATCGTTTTTTCTCTTGGATACTCGGCAGCCGTTTGATTATAGGCGATGAATTTATTTGTTTCTGAATCTGACAGAATATTAAGCTGGCGGATCGTAAGGTCGGGTTGAAATAACATGATCGAAAAAATCCGATTTAAATGTTCGATCACTTGCATCATATATTGACGATCATAAGCATCCTCATTATAAGTTACCTTTACATGAATAGAGTCATCCCCCATGTCAAATTGAAATAAAGTATCCGAAGCAACTGTTTCTTTGAAACGAGTGGGGTGAATTTGATCTAATGATACGATCGTAGGGATCATTGGCAAATGATTCGAATCGTAATTCAGGCTCAATGGACCGGCCATTTTATCAAAGGGCACCTGCTGATGTAAGATAGCTCCGTTCAGCGTATGTTTGAATTCATTAAATATGGATTTAAACGTGCTGTTTGCCATTATGTTTTGCTTGATTAACATGACTTGATCCAAGCGAAGGTTCTCATCCGTTTCGTCTTCAAAGGTTGGAACACCTAAAACAATGCGCTCTTCCCCCGTATATTTGTACAAAAGGCATTCGATTCCAACCAAGAGAACCATATAAACGGCCATTGGCGATTTATTCGTCATAGTCATGATACGCAGGGATACATCGGATCTCAATGAACTGTGAATACAGTTAGGGGCACTCGACGCATTGTGCTCTATTGTTGAGTCCGACATTTGAAACGAAGGGAATGCAATGGGACGATCTTCCGCATCGAACATGCTGCTCCAGAATAATTCCTGTTGTTTAAATTCTGACATTAATATCCCTCCAGTAAATTTAAGCCGGCTGGCGGCTGTCCCCGCAAAAACATCATGCCGGGGACAGCCATTACCGGCCGTTTTTAGAAATTCAATTCGATTTCGCTTGCGTATTGTTCACTTTTGTTTACTTTCTCACTTAATTGAATTTCTTTTAAAGGAATCAATGGGTTTTGTATAATCGCTGACAGAATCATGGCGTAATCCTTGCTCAACGTAGCGATGGTTTTCTGTTTAAATAGCTTCGTACAATAATCAAAGCTTCCTCGAACCTCATGCGGGTTCATCACGAAGGTCAGCTGCAAATCAAATTTGGCCGCCGTATTCGTTTGTTCATATGGTCTGACAGCGAGAGAATCCACTTCGATATCCGTTTGTTCCGTATTTTGCAGCACGAACATCGTATCGAATAACGGATTGCGGCTTAAATCACGTTTCACTCCCAGTTTCTCAACTAATTCTTCAAAAGGATATTCTTGATTTTCATAAGCTTTCAGCATCGTTTCTTTTGTTTCCGTTACATAGTCCATAAAGGTCTTTTCTCCAGCCGGAGCCGTACGGATGGCCAGCGTATTCACAAACATCCCGATGATATGCTGTAAATCTTCATGCATTCTTCCCGCAATAGGCGTACCGACGATGATATCTTCTTGACCGCTGTATTTGGCCAGCAGTATGTTATAGGCTGACAGCAAGATCATATAAGCGGTCGATCCGGTCAATTCTTCCATCTGTTTTATACCTTGGACCACAGTCTCATCGAGAACAAAATTGTATTGCTTCCCTTCAAAGCTTCGAACTCGCGGTCTGGCAAAATCTTTCGGCAGCTCAAGCGAGGGGAGCTCCTCATGAAATACATTCAGCCAATAGTCCTCCTGCCTCTTGATGCGTTCCCTCTGCTCTGTCTGCTGCTGCCATACAGTGAAGTCTTTGTATTGAATCCTTAGCGGGGCTAATTCTTTGCCGTCATACAATTGAATCAGTTCTTCAACAAAGATATTCATAGAAGCGCCGTCCGTGACGATATGGTGCATGTCAAACATGAAAACATGCCTGTCCTGTTCTAATTCAATGAGTCCGGCTCGAAGCAATGGAGCCTGGCTAAGATCGAATGTTCGCACGAAATTGCGGAACAGCTCCTCGACCTCCTCATCCGCTGCCTTGTACCTTTCTATAGAGAACTCAGCCTGTGGCTTGATCACCTGCATCAGTTCACCTCGAATCATTTCAAATCCGGTTCGAAGCGATTCATGGCGCTGAATCAGCCTGTGGAACGCAGATTGTAAACGATCCATGTCGATCCTGCCTTCCAATGTCAAAATCCCCGGCATGTTGTAACCTAGTTCTCCGCCTTCAATTTGTGTAGACAGGTAAACCATCTTTTGTACGGAAGATACAGGATAAACATCTTTGACTTCTGCAACAGGGATTTCATCCGGTCCGCAGGTTTCCGCGCCTGCAATGACCTTCGCCATTTCTTCAACCGTCGGGTATTGAAACACTTCTCTCAATGAAATGCTTTTGTTGAATTGCTTATGGATCTTGGTAACGAGCGTCATCCCCCGTAACGAATGCCCGCCGAGATCGAAAAAGTTATCTTTCACGCCAACTTGTTCTAACTTTAATACTTCTTTCCAGATGTGAACCAGCTGCTCTTCCGGTTTTGTCCTTGGAGCAACATAGTCAATCCCGGTCTGCAAGCCTGCTTCAGGCAGCGGTAACGCGCTGCGATTCACTTTTCCATTGGAGGTTAGCGGCATTTTCTCCAGCTGGATCAGGTATGAAGGAACCATATAGCCCGGTATTTGATTAGAGAGCTTTTCTTTAAGCTGACTGATCGGCACTGATTGCTCCCCTGTAAAATAGGCATACAAATCGCTTTGCCCCTCTGCATTTTCTCTGGCTAGGATAACAGCTTCTTGTACATGCTCGATGTTGAGAAGAGCGGCTTCAACCTCGCCAAGTTCGATCCGGTAACCGCGAATTTTGACTTGATGATCCTTTCTTCCGGCATATTCAATGTTTCCATCCGGCAGGTAACAGGCAAGATCGCCTGTTTTATACATCCGCTCTCCGGTTACAAACGGATCGGCCACAAACTTTTCACCCGTTAATTCAGGCAAGTTCAGATAACCCCGTCCTACTCCGTCTCCGGCAATGCACAGCTCACCCTTTACACCTATTGGCAGCAGCTGATCGCGGGAATCAACAATATACACACGGTTGTTGCCCAGCGGCTTGCCGATCGGAACGTAACCACCGTCGTCAGCAGATGTCAATGTCTCCGGCACGATATGAAAGACCGATGCGTCCACGCAGGTTTCCGTCGGACCGTATACATTGGTTATGGCCGGCATTGACCCGTTCGAAGCGAACAATTCCAGCAATTGCGCCACCGTCGCCCGCGGGAGCGCCTCTCCTCCAATGAGCATGTGCCGGATCGTTACCCCATGAAGGCTATCTGCAGCAATAAGCAATTGCAAATGTGCCGGTGTTCCATCTGTCACGTCAATGCGGTGGTTGCGATAATAGCTTGACAAGGCATGACCGTCCGATACTGATGTTTTGGGAACGATAAACAGCGCATGTCCCCCTAACAGCGATGCGAAAATTTGTTTTACCGATGCATCGAAATAATAGGGAGCCAGCAGAGACACATGCAATCCCGGATCATAAGCACCGTACACTTGTCCGCGGAGCCCTTCCATCAAATGAAGAACTTGGCGATGCTCAATCAGCGTGCCTTTTGGCTTGCCGGTTGTGCCTGATGTGTAGATCACATACGCCAAGTGATCCGGTCTGGCTGCCGTCACCAGATTCGAACCATCCCCGCCGTTCATTCGTTCGCCATCCAGCAGCAAAAGCTCTCCGGCAAACGATACATGCTCCTGTAAATGACGCTGCGACAGCAGCACCTTTGCTCCTGAATCCTCCAGAATATAGCGGATGCGTTCCTTCGGGCTATCAGGGTCCATCGGCACATACGCGCCCCCGGCTTTCAGAATCGCCATAATCCCCACGATCATCTCCAGAGAACGCTCTGCCAGTATGCCCACAGGCTGGTCAGGCTGCACGCCTTTATTTCTTAAAATCCGCGCCAGCCGGTTCGCCCGTTCGTTCAGCTCACGGTACGTTAATCGGCTTTCCTCGTAAACTACGGCCACTTGCTCCGGCATGCGCTCCGTCTGCTCCTCGAATAATTGGTGAATTGTTTTGTCCCGAGGATAGTCTATCGCCGGTTGGTCCCATCTCTCCAAAATCTGCTCTTTCTCCTGCGCCGTGATCATCTCCAGCGATGAAAGCGGCGCCTGCGGATCACTTGCAATAGCCTCGATCAATTGGATAAAGTGCTTTGCCATGCGTTCCGCAGTTTCCTGCTTGTACAGCGATGCCGCGTAACTGATAACACCTGTAATTCCTTCCTCTTTCTCTGCCGCTTGGAACGTCAGGTCGAACTTCGCCATCGCATGGTTGTTCGGATAAGGGGTAAAACGCACGTCTTCGAGGCTCAATTCTCCTCGTTCTGTGTTTTGCCATATGAACATCGTGTCAAACAGCGGATGGCGGCTGAAATCTCGGGACACATTCAGCTTGTCCACCAGTTCATCGAATGGATACTCCTGGTTTTCGTACGCTTTTAATGTATGCTCTTTGACTTCCTGCATGTACTCCCGAAATGTTTTTTCCCCAACCGGATTCGTTCGTATCGCCAGCGTGCCCACGAACATGCCGATTAAGCTTTCCAAATCCGTATGCGTTCTTCCGGCAATCGGGCTGCCTACTACGATGTCTTCTTGCCCGCTGTATTTGGCAAGCATGGTCGTATAAGCAGCCAGCAGCACCATGTACAGCGTGCTTTCGCTCTTTACCGCCAAACCTTTCAGCTGTTCCGTCAAGGCCGGTCCGATGACAAACTCGATTTGTCCTCCTTCAAAGCTTCGCACAGCCGGTCTTCCATAGTCGGTTGGCATATCCAGCACCGGAATCTCTCCGCTGAACACATCCAGCCAGTACGCTTCCTGCTGCTTCATCCGTTCGCTTTGGATATCCGACAGCTGCCACGCCGCATAATCTTTATACTGAATCCGCAATGGCGGCAGTTCTTTTCCCTCATATAATGAGACGAACTCTTCAATCAAATTGCGGATAGATACGCCGTCAGAAATGATATGATGCATGTCAAACAGCAGCAAATGGCGGTCTTTTGCAAGCT
The DNA here is from genome assembly GCF_018613535.1 of Bacillus sp. ISL-51. Lineage (GTDB taxonomy): Bacteria > Bacillota > Bacilli > Bacillales > Bacillaceae > Bacillus. The sequence goes on along the minus strand of NZ_JAGGQB010000011.1, from coordinate 2,086 downwards.
CAATGAGTCCTACCCGCAGCAGCGGCGCTTTCTCCAAGTCAAATGCTCGCACAAACCCATGAACGAGGGCTTCCGCCTTTTCTTCTTCCGCCTGAGTGAATTCCGCTGCAAATTGCACGTCCTCATAAATCCGCTGCACCGGTTCTCCGTCTATCAGTTCAAAGCCGGTTCGCAGCGTCTCATGGCGCTGAATCAGCTTGCGGATCGCCTTCTCGACAAGGTCCCGATCCAGAGCTCCTTCGACTCTCAAGACACTCGGCATGTTGTAGCTCAGCTCTCCGCCTTTCAGCTGATTCAAAATGTACAGTCGTTTTTGCGCCGAGGAGACGGCATAGTATTCTTTTGCTTCAATGGTCGGGATAGATGTATATGCAGTGTGTTCCATACCGGTAATCATTTCTGCCATTTCTTCAATTGTTGGCGATCGGAACACTTCCCGCAGCGGCAGGCTGACACCCATCTCTTTGTGCAGCTTCGCTATCAGAGTCGTTGCCCGCAGCGAGTGACCGCCAACGTCGAAGAAATTGTCTTTCACGCCGATACGCGGAAGTGCAAGCACCTCTTGCCAGATATTCGCTAGCTGCGCTTCCGCCGCTGTACGAGGAGCCACGTATTCGACTCCCGTTTGCACGCCTCCCTCTGGTGCTGGCAACGCTTTGCGGTCGACTTTTCCGTTTACAGTGAGCGGAATTGATTCAACAAAAGCCCATTTTACGGGAATCATATAGTCAGGAAGGTCTTTGGCCAGATCTGTCCGTAATGCTGAAGGATCAGTCGCTTTTGATACGCTGCAGTACGCGCACAATTCATTTTCACCCGCAGCGTTTTTTTGAATAAGAACGGCTGCTTCTTTCACCGCCGGGTGATTGGCCAATATCACCTCAATTTCCTTCGGTTCGATCCGATAGCCCCTGATTTTCGCCTGATCGTCAATACGGCCGATGTATTCAATTTGCCCGTCCGCACGCAGCCTTGCCAAATCCCCGGTGCGGTACATGACCGCTCCCTTTCTGAACGGATCAGGCAAAAATTTCTCTCCCGTTAAAGACGGGTTATTCGCATAGCCTCTCCCGGTATTTGCTCCCGAAATATACAGTTCTCCCGCCACGCCCAAGGGCTGAAGCTGTTTGTTCTTGCTGATGATATACATATTGTTATGGCATATCGGTTTGCCGATCGGAGGATACTCAGGAATATCATCTCCCGGACGAATGGTGTACGCCGACACGACATGAGTTTCTGACGGACCGTAATGATTGTGCAAATGCATGCCGTGTGTGCGGAGCACTTGCTGAAATAAACGGGAGACGGTCAATTGCTCTCCTGCTGTAATCACATGCTTCACACAGCGCGGAAATGAATGTGCATAGCTCTCCTCGTTAAAAAGCATCTTGACAAAAGCGGTCGGGAAAAATACAACGTCCGTCTGATGTTTAGTAATAAACGAAAACAGCTGAGCCGCGTCCCGCTTGATCGATTCAGGCACGATGTGAAGCGTGCCGCCGCTGAGCAGGGCTGTAAACAGCTCTTGATAACAGACGTCAAACGCCGGAGATGCGTATTGAAGCACATTGGTTTTGAAATCGATGCCTGAGTGTGTCAATTGGTCATGCAGCAAGTTGGCCATATTTCTATGTTCAAGCAGGACACCCTTCGGTTTCCCCGTCGTTCCTGATGTATAAATGACGTAAAGCAGATCCGCCGCCGTGTTTATCGTCTGGACATTGCTTCCGTCCGGTTCAGTCTCAGCTTCTTCTAAGTATGTGACAAGCTGCGTTGTTGCCTCCGGGACTGACTGGTCTTTCTCTGTTACAACATGAGCGCAGCCGCTGTTTTCCATGATGTAGCGGATTCGTTCGGCAGGATGGCTCGGATCAATCGGAACAAAAGCCCCGCCCGCTTTTAAAATGCCGAGGACAGCCGCTCCTAATGATGGTGAACGCCCGGTGATCACAGCCACCGGCTCTTGATGCTTCACACCCCGTTTTCGGAGAATCCGCGCCAGTTTATTGGCCGTTTCGTTCAGCTCTTTGTAAGAAATCACCGCATCTTCGTATTGAATTGCGATTTCCTGCGGCGTTTGTGC
>NZ_JAGGQB010000010.1 GCF_018613535.1 Bacillus sp. ISL-51 | reverse complement strand
AGTTAAGCTCTTCAGCGCCGATGGTAGTCGGGGGTTTCCCCCTGTGAGAGTAGGACGCCGCCAAGCAATCTTTGACCCAGCTCAGAATGAGCTGGGTTTTTATTTTTTGATCAAAAAACAATACAAACACCGAAATGCCGCAGACCCCATATACTAATTGTAAACTTCAAAAAGGTCTAAATTGTGTATACAACCATTAGCTTAGGGGAAGGCTATTCATACGGAGGTGGGCATGATGAATGAGACGTCCAGCCATGGAGAAACATGTATTGTGTGTGAAACCAAAAAAAGCAGAGGCATCCATATTTATACGAAATTTATATGTTTAGAGTGTGAGAAAAAAGTAGTTTCCACTTCAACCTCTGACCCGGATTATGAATTTTACGTCAGGAAACTGAAAAGCCTTCATACACCGACTTTATATTCCTAACCCTGAAAAGGGTCTTTTTTTTGCATAAATTTAAAGGGTTTCTTTCACTTTTTATAAAGGAACTGATACGATAAGAAGAGGAACTTGTTTAGAAATGGAATGTAATAGATAATACTGATAGAAGTGAATAAATAGGAGTCGATCATGTATGAAACCGTTTATTCAATTTATAAAATGGACCCTGGGCGGCAGTGCTGCGTTTGTTATCGTTGGGACATCAAGCTTTTTCATATGGCATCAGCCTTTTCTGCATTCGTTTTTATACGGAACGGCTGGCGGGGCGGTCGTTTGTGCAGGCGGCCTGTGGAATACAAAGCGCCTCTTTTTAAGAAAACATCAGCTGACAAGAAAAGAATATGCTTTCATCAAGGGAAATCTTGAAGAAGCAAAAGATAAAATCGTTCGTTTGCGTAAAGCATTATTTCGGTCTAAGAGTATTCAAATGCTGAAGCAAAATGCCGAGATACTGAGGATTGTCAGGCGGATATATATACTTACCAAACAAGAACCGAAGCGTTTTTATCAGGCAGAACGTTTCTATTATCAGACGCTCGATTCTGTGGTTGAATTAACAGAAAAATATGGCTTGCTATCATCACAGCCTAGGAAAAATAAAGATTTGTCCATGTCCTTGAGCGAAACGAGAATCACCCTTGCAGAGCTGACCAGGCGGCTGGAAGAGGACCTTTATGAAATCATGAAAGAAGACATAGATGAATTACACTTTGAATTAGATATAGCAAAGCATTCGCTGAGAAAATAAGAAAGGGGGAAGAAAATGGGCAAAGACCGTTCAGATGAAGTCAACGGTGAGAATGGTCAGGCGAATATTAGGCTTGCAGCTACAATGCATGATGGGAACAGAGAAGCAGCACTTCAGCTGGCAGAGAAATTAGATCCCAAGAATATGCAAAGCATTGTTTTATTTGGTTCACAAGCACAATCAAATCTCCTTGATTTTTCTCACACTATGATAGAGCATGTGCAAAGAAAAGATATCGGAGAGATTGGCCGCATATTAGGCGATCTGATGAAAAAGCTTGATCAAGTAAACCCTGACGACCTGCAAGAGAAGAAAAAAGGGTTTCTCGCCCGTATGTTCGGAAGGGTATCAAGCTCTGTGCAGGAAGTGCTTTCAAAATACCAAAAGACAAGTGTGCAGATTGACCGAATCAGCAAAAAACTGGAGCACTCTAAAAACACGCTGATGAGTGATAATAAGCTGTTAGAGCAGCTGTATAAACAAAATAAAGAATACTTTTCCGCACTAAATATGTATATAGCTGCGGGAGAGTTGAAATTAGAAGAGCTAAAAACAAAGATGATTCCTGATTTAACAAGAAAAGCGGAATCAAACGAACACAATCAAATGGCTGTGCAGGAAGTAAATGATCTTATTCAATTTACTGAGCGGTTAGATAAGAGAATTCATGATCTGCTGCTGAGCAGGCAGATTACGATTCAGAGCGCGCCGCAAATCCGTTTGATTCAAAACACCAATCAAGCGCTGGCAGAGAAAATCCAATCCTCAATCGTAACGGCGATTCCGCTATGGAAAAACCAAGTCGCCATCGCGTTAACGCTTTTAAAGCAGCGCAGTGCGGCAGATGCACAGAAGAAGGTTTCAGATACAACGAATGAATTGCTGCTGAAAAACGCCGAGCTTCTCAAGACCAATACGATTGAAACAGCAAAAGCCAATGAACGCGGCCTCGTCGAGGTAGACACACTCAAAAAGGTGCAGGAAAGCTTAATCAGTACACTGGAAGAAACGATATCCATTCAGGAAGAAGGAAGAATCAAACGCAGGCGGGCTGAGGAAGAGCTGGTAGTCATGGAAGGCGATTTAAAGGAAAAATTGCTGAATATGAAATCCGGCCGGGACAACAGCTAGCTGGCAAAAAGTCTTAGCTTTAAGTTGTATCACAGGCACGATATAATAAGTATGATAGTCAAAGGATTTGTTTGAAATGGAGACACCTTTATATACAGCGCTGATTGAGCATGCGCACAGAAATACGTATTCTTTTCATGTTCCGGGACATCACAATGGAGATGTCTTTTTTGATGAAGCTAAATCTGTTTATCAATCTCTTTTATCGATAGATATGACTGAGATCACGGGGCTTGATGATCTTCACCATCCGACGGGAGTGATAAAGGAAGCACAGGATTTGGTGAGCCGGCTCTATGGCTCACAGGAAAGTTTCTTTCTCGTCAATGGGTCGACAGCAGGCAATTTAGCTATGATTTTAGCGGTTTGTGAGCCGGGAAAGCCTATCCTGATCCAGCGGAATTGTCATAAGTCCGTATTTCATGCGGTGGCAATGGCTGGGGCTAAGCCGGTATATATAGCGCCGGAGGTTGATGAGGGCATGCACGTGCCGGCTCATGTGCCTCTTTCAGTAATTGAAGAAGCGTTAGCGGACTACCCGAATGCGAAAGGGCTTGTCCTTACCAATCCCACTTATTATGGGCATTCTGCCGATCTGACGGCAGCAATCAAAAAAGCCCATTCATATGGGATTCCTGTTCTTGTTGATGAGGCGCATGGCGCTCACTTTGTGTTAGGTGAACCGTTTCCGCCATCGTCATTGGCAATGGGAGCTGATGCCGTCGTTCAGTCCGCTCACAAAACTCTTCCGGCCATGACGATGGGGTCTTACTTTCATTTGAACAGCGGCCGGGTTGACAGAGACAGACTGGTATATTATTTAAGCAGTTTGCAAAGCAGCAGCCCCTCATATCCGATTATGGCGACTTTAGATACGGCCCGCGCTTATGTGCAGGACATCGCTGAGAACGGGACACTGCCTGCTCATTTACAGCACATTGACCAAATTAAACAAACGTTTGCTTCAATTCCTTATATTGAAGTGATCCATCCATCAGGAAATGGGCTGCGGCCGGACCCTTTAAAGCTGACGCTTCGCTCGAAGCTCGGACATTCGGGCTATTCGTTGCAAAGGATATTGGAAAGCTCCGGGGTTTTTGTTGAACTGGCTGATGAATATCAGATTTTGCTCGTATTGCCGCTAGGCGGCCGGAGAGAGGTAGAACCGGAAACCGTAAGAAACATACATCAAAAGCTGGAGAATACACTGCCTGATAAACGGCAGGAAGCTGTTAAATGGACATTTCCATCCATCACTACACTCGATTATCCAAAAAGCGAGATCAGCCGATTCAAAAAAGAATTTGTTGAAATGGATAAGGCAGCCGGACGCTTACATGCAGCGGATATCATTCCATATCCGCCGGGGATTCCGCTTATCATGGACGGAGAAAGAATAACAGAAAAAAGCATACAGAAGCTATCTCGTTTAATCGGCATGAATGCGCATATTCAAGGCTGGTCGAAGGAGAAACAATTACTTGTTTATATAGAAGAGGAGAAATCATGAGCGGTTTATTTATTACATTCGAAGGACCTGAAGGAGCGGGAAAAACGACAGTGCTTCAGGCAATAAAAGAACTCCTATCAACAAAGGGGCTGCCCGTAACGGCGACAAGAGAACCGGGGGGTATCGAAATTGCCGAACAAATCCGGGAAGTCATTTTAAATAAAAACAACACGTTAATGGATTCTAAGACGGAGGCTTTGCTCTATGCGGCTGCAAGAAGACAGCATTTAGTCGAAAAAGTTCAGCCCGCTTTGGAAGAGGGCCGTATTGTTCTGTGCGATCGCTTCATAGACAGCTCGCTGGCTTATCAAGGCTATGCCAGAGGGCTTGGCATTGATGAGGTCCTTTCCATCAATCAATTTGCAATCGGCGGTACCATGCCGGACATCACCATCTATTTTTCCATTGAGCCGGAGGAAGGACTGAAACGGATTAAGGCAAATCAGTCACGGGAAAAGAACCGTCTTGACCTTGAGGCTTTACACTTTCACACTCAAGTAAGAGAAGGATACCAAAAGGTGATGGAGCGTTTTCCGGAAAGATTCCATTCAATTGATGCTTCTCAGACAAAGGATCGCGTCATCCAGGACGTACTGAATGTGATAAATGAAGCACTGAAAAAAATTCAGTTGTGACCTGATTCTCATTAGTTGATATAATAAATGTAACTACACAATGTTGTTTCCAACCTAAAGGGGGCCTTTAAGATGAAATTAATAGTGGCAGTGGTACAGGATCAGGACAGCAACAGACTTTTGAAAGTATTAACGGACCACAATTTCAGGGTGACGAAGCTTGCGACGACAGGCGGCTTTCTTAAATCAGGCAATACAACGTTTATGATTGGGGTGGAAGATATCCGTGTCAATAAAGCGCTTAGCCTCATTAAAGAGAATGGCTGTAAACGCGACCAGATGATTGCTCCGGTATCCCCGATGGGCGGGAATGCAGATTCCTACGTCCCTTATCCTGTCGAAGTGGAAGTCGGCGGAGCGACGGTATTTGTCCTTCCGGTCGATGAATTTCATCAATTTTAAGGATATGAAGCTGTGAAAATAAATTCTGACTTACGTACATTTATAGAGAAAAAGCAGCAGCCTGCCTTCAAATCTGCAGAGCTGTCCGGAACGTTCAAAAGCTCAATGGACAGCCAAAACAGCAAGCTGAAATTTGACCAGCTGAGCAGGTTCTTAACGGATATAGAAACATTCGGTAAAAGATTGACGAAGTCGAGGAACTTCAAAGACTTAGCGAAATTTAAAGGATTGGTAAAACGCTTTGTAAAAGAGGCCGTTGACAGCGGTTTATCGCACGAAACGGCGAAAAGCTTTGACCTTTACGGAAACAGCAGAACGCTGGGGCTTGTGAAAGAAATAGATGAAAAACTGCTTCAGCTGACTGAAGAGATGTTAGATCAGGGAAAACCGGCAATTGATTTGCTGGATCGAATTGGAGAAATAAAAGGTTTATTGATTAACCTTTACACATAGAGAGTGATACAATGGAAATATCATGGAAGGAAATGACCGAGCAGCAGCCAAGAGTGATGAGGCTTTTGCACAATAGCATAGAAAAGAAAAGGCTTTCTCATGCTTATCTGTTTGAAGGAAAAAAAGGAACGGGCAAACTGGATGCCGCATTGCTTCTAGCAAAAAGCTTTTTTTGCCTTGAAGACGGGACTGAGCCTTGCGGGGAGTGCCGGAACTGTAAGCGTATTGATTCCGGAAACCATCCTGATCTGCATCTGGTTCAGCCCGACGGGTTATCCATCAAAAAGGCTCAAATCCAATCGCTTCAGGAGGAGTTCTCTAAAACAGGGCTGGAATCGCACAAAAAACTGTACATTGTATCCCATGCGGATCAAATGACAACAAACGCAGCCAACAGTCTGTTGAAATTTTTAGAGGAGCCTAATCAAGACACCATCGCAATTCTTATCACTGAGCAGCTGCACAGAATGCTGGATACGATCGTTTCGAGATGCCAGGTTCTTCCGTTTCAGCCGCTGCAGCCGAAAGCAATAGAAGAAAGACTCGCTCAGCAGGAAGTGGCGCCTCATATGGCAAGACTTTTAGCGAATATGACGAATAATATAGCAGAAGCAGTCGAATTAAGTCGAAATGATGAGTTTGCAGAGTCCAGAGCGAAAGTGATAAAATTGTATGAAGTCTTACATCAGCGGAAAGGACATGCCTTTTTCTTCATTCAGGATCAGTGGGTGCCCTTTTTCAAAGAAAAAACCCATCAAGAAATGGGTCTTGATATGCTCTTATTGATTTACCGTGATGTACTATCCATCCAAATTGGAAATGAAGATAAACTGATTTATCAAGACTTATTCCAATCAATAAAACAGCATGCGCTGCAATCTACACAACAAAGCGTTACGAACCAAATTCTCGCTGTTTTAGAAGCAAAAAAACGGCTTCATTCCAATGTGAATGTGCAGGGATTAATGGAGCACTTGGTGTTAACGTTGCAGGAGGGATAAGCTTGTACAACGTAATTGGCGTCCGCTTTAAAAAAGCGGGGAAAATTTATTATTTTGATCCGAACGGATTTGATATAGAACAAGACAGCTGCGTCATTGTCGAAACCGTCCGAGGTGTCGAGTATGGACAGGTTGTCATCGCAAATAAACAAGTGGACGAGCATGATGTTGTGCTCCCGCTTCGGAAAGTCATACGCGTCGCAGATGAGCGCGATCTTCTCATTGTAGAAGAAAACAAACAAGAGGCGTTATCCGCTTTTGAAATCTGCCAGAAGAAAGTGGCCGACCACGGCTTAGATATGAAATTGGTTGATGTAGAGTTCACATTTGACCGCAATAAAGTGATTTTTTACTTTACGGCTGACGGCCGGGTCGATTTCAGGGAACTCGTAAAAGACTTGGCATCTATCTTTAAAACAAGAATAGAATTGCGCCAGATCGGGGTAAGAGATGAGGCGAAAATGCTCGGCGGCATCGGTCCGTGCGGGAGAATGCTTTGCTGCTCTACGTTCCTCGGTGATTTTGAACCGGTATCCATCAAGATGGCGAAGGATCAAAACTTATCACTGAACCCAACGAAAATTTCCGGTCTCTGCGGACGTCTGATGTGCTGTTTAAAATACGAGAATGATGAGTATGAGACAGCAAAAGAACAGCTGCCGGATTTAGGCGAAATGATTACGACGGCAAACGGCCCTGCAAAGGTTGTCGGTCTTAATATTCTGGAACGGGTGCTTCAGGTGGAACTGAAGAACCGTGAAAAAGTGATAGAATATACTTGGGAAGAGCTCCTGGAAGAGGGCGTCGTATCCGCACAAACCACAGATTAACGAGGTGTGGAACCTTGGATAAAAAAGAGTTATTTGATACAGTCATTAACCTGGAGGAACAAATCGGTTCGCTGTACCGTCAGCTGGGTGACTTAAAGCAGCATATCGGCGAAATGATTGAAGAGAATCACCATTTGCAGCTTGAGAACAAACATTTGCGCAAACGGCTTGACGACACGACAGAGCAAATAGAGAAATTCAAAGCCGATCAGAAAGAAACAAAAACACAGAAGACAGAGCAAACGGATATAGGAGAAGGGTACGATAATCTGGCCCGGCTGTATCAAGAAGGCTTTCATATTTGCAACGTCCACTATGGAAGCGTCCGCAAGGGAGATTGTCTTTTTTGTCTGTCATTCTTAAATAAAAAATAAGGAAAAGGCTTCCGCTGATGTCGGAAGCCTTTTTCAAAGAGCGCCGAAAGGATAAGATTATGGTTTCATTACGTGATGATGAAAGATTGGATTATTTATTAGCTGAAGATATGAAAATTGTGCAAAGCCCGACTGTATTTGCTTTTTCATTAGATGCCGTGCTGTTATCGAAATTTGCATACGTTCCGATACAAAAAGGAAAAATGGTTGATCTATGTACGGGGAACGGAATTGTGCCGCTTTTGCTCAGTACGAGATCAAAGGCAGATATCATCGGGGTGGAAATTCAGGAGCGTCTATATGATATGGCACTCCGAAGCGTGGGATACAACGGATTGGAAAATCAGATCAGCCTCATTCATGATGATCTGAAAAATATGCCGGAAAGACTCGGGCATAATAAATATGATGTAGTCACTTGCAATCCGCCCTATTTTAAAACACCGAAACAGGCTGAGCAAAACTTGAACGAACATCTTAGAATCGCAAGGCATGAAATTCATTGTACGCTCGAAGATGTGATTTCTGTCAGCAGCAAGCTCTTGAAGCAGGGCGGCAAAGCGGCTCTTGTTCATCGGCCTGGAAGGTTATTGGAAATTTTCGAACTGATGAAAACTTATCATATTGAACCGAAGCGGGTCCAGTTTATTTATCCGAAACAAGGAAAAGAAGCGAATACCATTTTGGTAGAAGGCATTAAAGGCGGGCGTCCCGATTTGAAAATTCTTCCTCCGCTGTTTGTGTATGATGAAAATAATGAATATACGAAAGAGATCCGCACGATTTTGTATGGAGACAAATAATCATTTCTTTTATGTGCTGCTGTGTAATGACAACAGTCTGTATGCCGGCTATACAAATGACTTGCAAAAACGCCTGAAAACGCACAACGACGGGAAGGGCGCAAAGTACACGAGAGCAAGAAGGCCGGTGACATTATTCCATTCGGAATCATTTGAAACAAAACGGGAAGCGATGCAGGCGGAGTATCGCTTTAAGAGACTGACCCGAAAGAAAAAAGAACAATATATAGAAGAAAAACAAAAGCAGCAAGGAGGCTGTATATGTTACGACGCCAGATGAGTTTTAACGGAAAGTCTGATATGGGGATTCTTTACCTTGTTCCTACACCGATAGGAAACTTGGAAGACATGACATTTCGTGCGGTGGACACTCTGAAATCGGTCGATGTCATTGCTGCCGAAGATACGAGACAGACGAAAAAACTGTGTCATGTCTATGAGATAGAGACTTCTCTCGTCAGTTATCACGAACATAATAAAGAAAGCAGCGGCCATAAAATCATGGAATGGCTGAAATCCGGTAAGAATGTCGCGCTTGTCAGCGATGCGGGAATGCCCACAATATCTGACCCGGGGGCTGAGATCGTAAGAGATTTTACCCGGATCGGCGGATATGTCGTTCCGCTTCCGGGAGCCAATGCAGCGTTAACTGCGCTCACAGCATCGGGCATTATGCCGCAGCCTTTTTTCTTTTACGGATTCTTAAACAGACAGAAAAAAGAAAAGAAGAAAGAGCTCGAAATCCTTAAAAAGCGGCAGGAAACGATGATTTTCTATGAAGCGCCGCATAGATTGAAAGAAACATTAACTGCGATGCATGCCGTTCTGGGAAATAGAGAAATCGCCGTAACAAGGGAATTAACGAAAAAATACGAGGAATTTATAAGAGGGACGATCGCGGAGGTCATTAAATGGGCGAATGAAGATCAAATTCGCGGCGAATTCTGTCTCGTTGTCGAAGGCAATCAAGCGGCTGAACCGGATGAGGAAGAGAAGCCGTGGTGGGAAGATCTTTCTGAAAAGGAACATGTGGAACATTACATGAATGAAGGAGCTTCTTCTAAAGAGGCCATTAAACAAACCGCAGTTGATCGGAACGTGCCGAAGCGGGAGATCTATGATGCGTATCACATTAAATAACGAAAAAAACCGTTCTTGTGTCGTAACAAGAACGGTTTTTGTATAAAGAGCTTATTTTTGGTTTTGAAGCTGGTTTTGAATTTCAGAGATGATTTGCTCAGCGCCTTCTTTGCTAAGCACCAACTTACCGCCGGCAAGTTTAAGGTTATCATCAGAAACTTCACCAGTTACTTGGCAAGTCATGTTTGGTTTATATTTTTTAAGGATGATTTTTTCATCATCAACATAAATTTCAAGAGCGTCTTTTTCTGCGATGCCAAGTGTACGGCGAAGTTCGATAGGAATAACTACGCGTCCAAGTTCATCAACTTTACGTACGATACCAGTAGATTTCATTAACAGTCTCCTCCCGAGAGATAATTATTTGTAAATTATAATTTTCTTCGTCATTATTCGACAAATTCCTTACATTCCTAGCATATCAAGGTTTCCAATAATCGTCAATCATTTTGTTTGCTATTGTTTGTAAGAATTAGTTCTTATAGTAAGTAAAGCCTTGGAAATCTTGAAATAACGGGCTTTTTAACCGCTTTAACCAACCTATTATCCTACTAAAATTCCTTTTAAATCAAGACTTTCGAACCAAGGTGTTTTATCTTAGTAGATTATATACGACAAAATTCGACATGTTAAGACTTTTTTTAATTTCAATAAAAATTTTTAATTTTATTTATTCTTTTAAACCCCGCACGTATATATCCTTGATCTTAAAGGCTAAGATGGTATCATAGATAGAGGACAAATATCAATATTGTATATTAAATAAAAACCGCTCTCGTCCTTTGGGCGTGAGCTTTTCGACATTCTGATTGGGAGGTTGCAACATGCCGCAAGAAAATAATACTTTTTATATTACGACTCCGATTTATTATCCGAGCGGAAAATTACATATCGGACATGCGTATACCACTGTTGCCGGTGATGCAATGGCGCGATACAAGCGTTTGAAGGGCTTCGATGTGCGCTATTTAACCGGAACGGATGAACACGGGCAAAAAATTCAGCAGAAAGCAGAGGAGGAGAACATCACTCCTCAGGCATATGTAGACCGTGCGGCTGCTGAGATACAAAAACTATGGAAGCAGCTCGACATTTCTCACGATGATTTTATCCGGACAACGGAAAGCCGGCATAAAGAGATTATTGAAAAAGTGTTTCAACAGCTTCTTGATAATGGCGATATTTACCTGGATGAATATGAGGGTTGGTACAGTATTCCGGATGAAACGTTTTATACAGAAACACAGCTTGTAGATGTGGAACGAAATGACAAGGGCGAGGTTATCGGCGGCAAAAGCCCGGACAGCGGCCACCCTGTAGAATTAATCAAAGAGGAATCATATTTCTTCCGCATGGGCAAATATGCAGATCGTCTGCTTAAGTTTTATGAGGAGAATCCTTCCTTTATCCAGCCGGAATCACGTAAAAATGAAATGATTAACAACTTCATTAAGCCGGGTCTTGAGGATTTAGCCGTTTCCAGAACAACGTTTGACTGGGGCGTAAAAGTTCCTGGAAATCCGAAGCATGTCGTATATGTATGGATTGACGCGCTGTTCAACTATATTACAGCGCTCGGATACGATACGAAAAATGATGAGCTGTACAAAAAATACTGGCCGGCTGACGTTCATCTTGTTGGTAAGGAAATTGTCCGCTTCCATACAATTTACTGGCCGATTATGCTGATGGCATTGGATCTGCCGCTGCCTAAGCAAGTTTTCGCGCACGGCTGGCTGCTGATGAAAGACGGTAAAATGTCGAAATCAAAAGGTAATGTCGTTGATCCCGTGACGTTAATCGAACGATACGGCTTAGATGAGCTGCGCTATTACCTTCTTCGTGAAGTGCCGTTCGGTTCAGACGGCGTCTTTACTCCGGAAGGCTTCGTAGAGCGGATCAATTATGACTTGGCAAATGACTTAGGAAACCTCTTAAATCGTACAGTCGCAATGATTAATAAATATTTTGACGGCCAGATCGGATCTTATGATGGAAACGTCACCGATTTCGACCGGGAGCTTTCTGCAGTAGCAGAAGAAACAGTGAAATCTTATGAAAGTGCAATGGAAAACATGGAGTTTTCAGTAGCATTGTCAACATTATGGCAGTTAATCAGCCGGACAAATAAATACATTGATGAAACAGCTCCGTGGGTTCTTGCAAAAGATCAGGAAAAAGAAAAAGAATTGCAATCCGTGATGTACCACTTAGCTGAGTCATTGCGTATTTCAGCAGTGCTGCTTCAGCCTTTCTTGACGAAAACGCCTGAAAAAATGTTTGCCCAGCTCGGTATAGAAGATCAGTCTCTTAAAGCATGGGAGAGCATTACAGCATTTGGCCAATTAAAGAATACGAAAGTGCAAAAAGGTGAGCCGTTGTTCCCTCGTCTTGAAGCAGAAGAAGAAGTGGCTTACATCAAACAAAAAATGCAAGGGACAGCTCCTGCGAAAGAAGAAAAGACAGAAGAGCCGCAGGAGGTTGACCGTCTTCCTGAAATAACAATTGATCAATTTATGGACACAGAGCTTCGAGTGGCAGAAGTCTTGTCCGCAGAACCGGTGAAAAAAGCAGATCGGTTGCTGAAATTGCAAATTGATCTCGGTTTTGAAAAGCGCCAGGTTGTATCTGGAATCGCAAAACATTATACACCGGAGCAGCTTGTCGGAATGAAGATCATTTGTGTAACTAATTTAAAACCGGTAAAACTGAGAGGTGAGCTTTCTCAAGGAATGATACTTGCTGGAGAATCGGATGGTGTTCTCAAAGTCGTATCGGTTGACCAGTCATTACCAAAAGGCACAAGAATTAAATAAACAGGTACAAAAGGTGTTTCACGTGTAACATTCCGTCGAACACCTTTTGTTTTTCAACAAGAAAGGAGTTTTTTTGATGCTATTTGATACCCATGCACACTTAAACGCCGAGCAATTCGACACAGATCTGGAAGAGGTAATCGAACGTGCAAAGTCTGAACAGGTTGAACGGATAGTAGTAGTCGGATTCGACAGACCGACAATCACTCGGGCAATGGAACTGATTGAGGAATACGACTTTATTTATGCCGCTGTCGGCTGGCACCCTGTAGATGCTATTGATATGACAGATGAAGATTTAGCTTGGATAAAAGAACTGTCTTCTCATGAAAAAGTGGTGGCAATCGGAGAAATGGGACTCGATTATCACTGGGATAAATCACCGAAAGATATTCAAAAAGAAGTGTTCAAAAAGCAAATTGCCCTTGCGAAGGAAGTGGATCTTCCCATCATCATTCATAACCGCGATGCGACTGAGGATGTCGTAACGATTCTGAAGGAGGAAGGTGCTGAACAGGTCGGCGGAATTATGCACTGCTTTACGGGAAGTGCAGAAGTTGCACAGCAATGTATGGATATGAATTTCTATATTTCATTCGGCGGTCCGGTTACCTTTAAAAACGCGAAGAAGCCGAAAGAGGTGGCAAAGGAAATTCCGAATGATCGTTTGCTGATTGAAACGGATTGTCCTTTCTTAACGCCGCATCCTTTCCGAGGCAAACGAAATGAGCCGAGCTATGTGAAATATGTCGCAGAGCAGCTCGCGGAATTAAAAGGGATGACGTATGAAGAAATTGCTTCCATTACAACGGAAAATGCAAAAAGACTTTTCCGCATGAACTGACAGGATGTGCTGTCGTAATCTGTAAAGGCTTGTCCGATTCAGAGGATATGTCAAACAGTTCTACAAGCTTCCTTCTTCTCATAGGATAGGTTGTCGATATGTCTCTCTTTCTTTTTTTGCTGCGTTTTTGCATAATGAGGAATACGCTGAAGGTTTTTGATCTTCAAGATGGGAGGGTTGACAGCATTTTCGATACTCTATATAATCTCTCCGAGGAGAAGGAGGCGTTTTTCATCACACAAAAAATGAAAAAACTGTTTTCCGTAAAGCTTGGAAAAAGTAAGGTCATTCTCATCGCTGCTTTTCTGCTGTTGACAGGAACCGGGACTGCGTACGGAGCTCATGAGCTCTCAAAACAATCAGTCTCAATTTCGATTAATGGCAAGAAACAACATATACGCACACATGCGAGAACCGTCGGGGAACTTCTGGAAACTTTGGATATAAAGACAAGAGATGAAGATCAAGTCACCCCGTCTAAGCAAACGAAACTGACAGACAACATGAATGTCGTGTATGAAGCTGCAAAACAGATCCGGCTTACAAGAGGCGGAGAGGAAAAGACTTTATGGTCAACGGCAAAAACAGTCGGCGCATTTTTAAACGAACAACATACACCTGTGAATCAACACGATAGAATAGATCCAGCCGCAAATACAGCAGTCGAAAACGGCATGAAAGTCACGATAGATCCGGCTTTTCAGGTCACTGTAAATGATGCAGGCAAGAAGAAGAAAATATGGACGACTTCGACTACGGTCGCTGACTTTTTAAAACAGCATAAGATGAACACGAAAGACGAAGATAAAGTAAAGCCGGCGTTAGATCAAAAATTGACGAAAGATAAAGCTGGCATACAGATTACTCGTATCGAAAAAGTCACCGATGTAGTTGAAGAAAAAATAGCGTATCATGTGAAAGAAAAAGAAGACGCGTCTCTCGAGAGAGGGAAAGAAAAGATCGTTCAAAAAGGAAAAGAAGGCAAGCTCAAAAAACATTTTCATGTTGTGAAAGAAAATGGAAAAGAAGTATCGAGAAAGCTCGTCAAAGAAGAAACATCTGCAAAAAGCAAAGATCAAATCATCGCTGTCGGCACAAAACAGCACAGTCCCAAGATTGAGCAGCTAAGTGCACCAAGCAGGGCGGATTCAAGCCAAAATGAATCATCCGGTAAAGTGCTTACCGTGTCTTCCACTGCTTATACCGCAAGCTGCAGCGGCTGTTCCGGCCATACGGCTACAGGCGTTAACCTGACGAGCAATCCGAATGCCAAAGTCATCGCGGTAGACCCAAGCGTTATTCCGCTCGGCACTAAAGTCCACGTAGACGGATACGGGGATGCAGTGGCCGCTGATACAGGGTCAGCCATTAAAGGTAAACGGATTGATGTCTTTTTCCCGGAAAAGTCTTCAGCTTACCGTTGGGGAAAGAAACAAGTCACCATTAAAATTTTAAATTGATGACGATTCATTCAGAGGGTTTTGCGCCCTCTGTTTTTTTCGTTATAATAGATAAAGTGTATTTTCAGTAAATTAGACGACAAACATAAGGAATAGTTTCGTCTTGGATATAAAAAGTTTTCTTTGGAGGAAGTAATGAAAATTAAAGAAATAATTGTAGTCGAGGGACGTGATGACACTGCGCGCATTAAACTTGCCGTTGATGCGGACACGATCGAGACGAACGGATCAGCAATCGGAGACCAAGTCATCAAGCAGATTCGGTTAGCGCAGGAGACAAGAGGCGTCATTATTTTGACGGATCCGGATTTTCCGGGTGAAAAAATCCGCAAAACGATCTCGGAAGCGGTGCCCGGCTGTAAACACGCATTTCTGCCCAAACATCTTGCCAAGCCCAAAAATAAGCGCGGCATTGGCGTTGAGCATGCATCCATAGAGAGTATCAGAGCGTGTCTGGAAAACGTGCACGAAGAGATGGAGGCAAAGCCGAGTGAGATTTCTGCTGAAGATTTAATACAGGCCGGGCTTATCGGCGGCGCGGCGGCAAAAAAACGCCGCGAACGTTTGGGCGATATGCTGAAGATCGGCTATACAAACGGCAAACAGCTTCAAAAGCGGCTGCAAATGTTTCAAATTAAAAGAAGTGATTTTATAGACGCGCTCGATGCTATGATGCAGGAGGAACAGAATGAACAATAAAGATATAGCGACACCTATCAGAACGAAGGAAATCCTGAAAAAGTACGGTTTCTCTTTTAAAAAGAGCCTGGGACAGAATTTCTTAATTGATACAAATATATTGGACAGAATCGTGGATCATGCCGAAATTACTGATCGGACCGGAGTCATTGAAATAGGCCCGGGTATCGGCGCGCTGACAGAGCAGCTTGCCAAACGGGCGAAAAAGGTCGTCGCTTTTGAAATTGATCAGCGCCTCCTGCCCATTCTTAATGATACTTTGTCTCCGTATGATAACGTAACGATCATTCATCAGGATGTTCTGAAGGCGGACGTCAAGTCCGTCATTGAAGAGCAATTCCAAGACTGCGATGAAATCATGGTGACGGCAAATCTTCCGTATTACGTCACCACACCGATCATTATGAAGCTCTTAGAGGAACATCTCCCTCTGAAAGGGATTGTCGTGATGCTTCAAAAAGAGGTGGCAGAGCGTATGGCCGCTGATCCGTCTTCTAAGGAATACGGATCGCTTTCAATCGCGGTTCAGTTTTATACGGAGGCTAAAACCGTAATGACGGTGCCGAAAACGGTGTTTGTGCCTCAGCCTAATGTCGATTCCGCAGTCATCAGGCTGCTGCTTCGTGACGGCCCGGCCGTTGATGTCGAGAATGAAGCGTTTTTCTTTCAGCTGATTAAAGCAAGCTTTGCCCAGCGCCGTAAAACACTGCTGAACAACCTTGTAAATAATCTTCCTAGCGGAAAAGAGAAAAAATCACAAATTGAAGAAGTCCTTCAAGAAACAAACATTGACGGAAAACGCCGCGGCGAAGCCTTATCTATTGAAGAGTTTGCAGCGCTGTCCAACGGATTGTATAAAGCCCTTTTCTAAGAGGGCTTTTTGTTTTGCGTCACCACTTGGACTGCCGCCACATAGGCTAGAGAAGAACCTTATTCATTCAACTGCAAGAAAAGCTTGAAGCTTCAAGCGCCGCAGCGGAGAGAGGTGCTTTTCATAAAGCTTTCTTTCATGATGAGGCTTAGTCTATTTGTGGAGTGGGTAACGTGCAATTTCAAATAGGGGATATGGTAGCCAGAAAATCCTATCGAATGGATGTTTTATTTCGCATTATTGGTATAGAGCAAACAAGCAAAGGAAATTCAATTGCTATCCTGCATGGTGACGAAGTCAGATTGATTGCGGATGCTGATTTTTCTGATTTGGAGCCTGTGAGAAAAGACGAACAGGTGATGAGAAAACAGAAAGATGAAAGCAGGATGAATGAATCTCTCGAGCTGCTCCGCCAGGATTATAAGCTGCTTCGGGAAAAGCAGGAATATTACGCGACGAACCAATACCAGCATCAGGAGCACTACTTTCATATGCCGGGCAAGGTATTGCATCTGGATGGCGATGAAGCATATTTGAAAAAGTGCCTGAATGTTTATAAAAAAATCGGGGTGCCGGTCTACGGGATTCATTGCCATGAGAAAAAAATGTCGGCATCGATTGATGAATTGCTCGACAAATACCGACCTGACATTTTAGTTATTACGGGTCATGACGCTTATTCTAAGCATAAAGGCGGTATTAACGATTTAAGTGCGTACAGACACTCAAAGCACTTTGTCGACACCGTTCATAAAGCGAGAAAAAAGGTGCCTCATTTGGATCAGCTGGTGATTTTTGCGGGCGCCTGCCAATCCCATTTCGAATCTTTGATCAGAGCGGGCGCGAATTTTGCAAGCTCGCCGTCGCGCGTGAATATCCATGCGCTTGATCCGGTGTACATTGTCGCAAAAATCAGCTTTACTCCGTTTATGGAACGGATCAATGTTTGGGATGTCCTGAGAAATACACTCACAAGGGAAAAAGGAATGGGAGGGATTGAAACGAAGGGCGTACTGAGAGTCGGTATGCCGTATAAATCAAATTAACAAGAGAAAAACCCGCATATGGTTCGATATGCGGGTTAATTATTTTACATATTGATACATAAATTACCGGAACTTGTGAAAAATAACGTAGAATCAATAGAATTTTGTCAAAATAATTTTGTTGACAATAGCTTATTAACGTTGATATAATTTAAATTTTATTTGACAAAATTGGGCTCTTGTTGTACAATAAATGTAGTGAGGTGGATGCAATGGCGAAGACGTTGTCCGACATAAAAAGATCGCTTGATGGAAATTTAGGTAAACGGCTTACGTTAAAAGCAAACGGTGGCCGCCGAAAAACGATTGAGCGTTCGGGCATTTTAGCTGAGACGTACCCTGCTGTTTTTGTGATACAACTAGATCAAGACGAGAATTCGTTTGAAAGAGTTTCATACAGTTATGCTGATATTCTGACTGAGACTGTTGAATTAACATTTAATGATGATGCGGCAAGCTCAGTAGCATTTTAATGGGCAGTGAACTTTTGTTTACTGCTTTTTGTTTTGCCTTCAATCTGCTCTTCTAATTATTCCCTCGAAAGTTTCTGCCGATTAAAACGGAAGCTATAGATGTCACATGTTTTATCGTGGCGTGCACGAATGGTAACCAATTTCTATAAAAGGGGTTGTTTCGTTTGGGCAGACGTCGTGGAGTTATGTCAGATGAGTTCAAATATGAGCTGGCTAAAGATCTTGGTTTTTACGATACGGTAAAAAATGAAGGATGGGGAGGCATTCGTGCACGTGATGCCGGTAATATGGTAAAGCGCGCAATCGAAATTGCCGAACAGCAGATGGCGGCTCAGAACCAAAATAACCGATAATGCAGTGGCCCGGGGGACGATCCGTTCCCCGGTTTTTATATATGACTGTCAGGGAATTGCGTCATTTTCGGATAAGTACCTCCTGATCTCCAAATGTGATACAATGTTCATACTTATGTTTAGATGGAGAAGTAGGTGAAAGCTATGCGTATTTTAGAAAAAGCGCCGGCCAAAATCAATCTGTCCCTCGATGTTACGAACAAACGCCCGGATGGTTATCATGAAGTGGAAATGATCATGACGACAATTGATTTGGCAGATCGGATTGAACTGACAGAACTGCCTGAAAACACAATAAAGGTTGCATCACACAACCGCTTTGTTCCCGATGATCAAAGAAATTTGGCTTATCAGGCAGCAAAACTGCTTAAAGAAAGATACAAAGTCAAAAAGGGCGTTTCCATTATGATCACGAAGGTGATTCCGGTAGCGGCAGGACTTGCCGGAGGAAGCAGCGATGCGGCGGCCACGCTCAGAGGACTGAACAAGCTTTGGGATTTAAAGCTTTCCGTCGAAGAGCTTGCGGAGCTCGGAGCTGAAATCGGTTCAGACGTATCCTTTTGCGTGTACGGAGGCACAGCACTCGCAACAGGACGCGGAGAGAAGATTAAACATATCAGCGCGCCGCCTCATTGCTGGGTCGTTCTGGCAAAGCCTACGATCGGAGTATCGACAGCTGAAGTTTACCGGCGGTTAAACTTACAACAGGTTCGTCATCCCGATGTGCAGGCCATGATCGATGCAATTGAAGAAAAAAGCTACCAAAAGGTATGCGGGCAGTTAGGAAACGTATTGGAGTCTGTTACGCTCAACCTGCATCCCGAGGTCGCCATGATTAAAAATCAAATGAAACGCTTCGGCGCTGATGCAGTGTTAATGAGCGGCAGCGGACCGACTGTATTCGGATTGGTTCAATACGAATCAAAGGTGCAGCGGATTTATAACGGGTTAAGAGGTTTCTGTGATCAGGTTTACGCAGTGAGGATGATCGGCGAACAGAATGCTCTTGATTAAATCCGTATATTAAGTTATATTATTTTTAAATTATTCGGATTTTGGGGGTAAGTTCATGAAGTTTCGTCGCAGCGGCAGATTGGTGGACTTAACAAATTATTTGTTAACCCATCCGCATGAATTAATACCGTTGACGTTTTTCTCAGAACGGTATCAATCAGCAAAGTCATCAATCAGTGAAGATTTAACGATTATTAAACAAACCTTTGAACAGCAAGGCATTGGGACGTTGCTTACAGTGCCGGGAGCTGCCGGAGGCGTCAAATACATCCCGAAAGTGAAGCAGGCTGAAGCTGAAGAGTTTATACAGGAGCTGGGACAGTCATTAGTGAATCCTGAGCGTATCCTTCCGGGCGGTTATGTATATTTAACGGATATCTTAGGCAAACCTTCTGTCCTGTCGAATGTAGGCAAGCTGTTTGCTTCCGTCTTTGCGGACCGGGAAATTGATGTGGTGATGACCGTTGCGACAAAAGGTATCCCTCTTGCTTACGCAGCGGCCAGTTATCTTAATGTACCCGTAGTGATTGTGCGAAAAGATAATAAAGTGACGGAAGGCTCTACAGTGAGCATCAATTATGTGTCAGGGTCGTCTAACCGCATTCAGACGATGTCATTGGCGAAAAGAAGTTTGAAAACGGGTTCAAATGTATTAATCATCGATGACTTTATGAAAGCCGGCGGAACGATTACCGGCATGATTAACCTGCTCGATGAATTTAATGCGAACGTGGCGGGGATAGGCGTCTTAGTTGAAGCTGAGGGAGTGAACGAACGGCTTGTCGACGAATATATGTCACTGCTCACTCTTTCAACCATTAACATGAAAGACAAAACAATTGAGATTCAAAACGGCAATTTTCTGCGATTTTTTAAAGAACAGCATTTAAAGAATGGGGAGACAGAAAAATGACAAAAGCGATCCACACGAAATACGCGCCGGCGGCAATCGGGCCATATTCACAAGGAATAATCGTAAATAACATGTTTTACAGTTCAGGCCAAATTCCTCTTACTGCGGAGGGAGAAATGGTAAACGGTGATATCAAAGAGCAAACGCGTCAAGTGTTCAGCAATTTAAAGGCTGTTTTGAAAGAAGCAGGCGCTTCTCTTGAGACGGTTGTAAAAGCAACGGTGTTTATTGCTGATATGGAGCAGTTTGCGGATGTGAATGAAGTGTACGGACAATATTTTGATGTACATAAGCCGGCAAGGTCTTGTGTGGAAGTTGCAAGACTGCCGAAAGACGCTCTCGTTGAAATCGAAGTCATCGCGTTAGTGAAATAATTATTGTTAGAAAGTGGTTCCGGGTTCCGGAATCATTTTTTTTATGCAGTATATGATTTCCAAAAATGTTTTATCACCTATTTGTGTATGTATATCCTATATTTTCAAAAAAACTTTTCGGAACATGCAGGATTTTAAAAAGAATCGTGGAATTGTTAGACTAATGCTTTTATATAGGGAAAAGGTGGTGAACTACTGTGGAAGTTACTGACGTAAGATTACGCCGCGTGAATACCGATGGTCGCATGAGAGCGATTGCATCCATCACGCTGGATCACGAATTTGTCGTACATGATATTCGTGTGATTGATGGAAACAATGGTCTTTTCGTTGCGATGCCGAGTAAACGCACCCCTGATGGAGAATTCCGCGATATTGCTCATCCTATTAATTCCAGCACGCGGGGCAAGATCCAGGATGCTGTTTTAAATGAGTACCATCGTTTGGGTGACTCTGAAGCATTAGAATATGAAGAAGCTGGAGCTTCTTAAAAATAACAAAATGCAGGACTGCTGATAAAGGCTGACAAACGGCCTTTTCCGGCAGTCCTTTTTTATATCTGATTTTTCAAATATAAAGCGATTACATAGAAAATTCTTGCACTTTATGATGTCTCCTTGAAATCAACAGCTATTTAGGATATATTTTTCTATGGATAAAAGGGATATTGGAGGCCATTAAATGGATAAGCGGTTTGCAGTCATTTTAGCTGCCGGACAAGGAACGAGAATGAAATCGAAACTTTACAAAGTCCTTCATCCGGTATGCGGAAAGCCTATGGTAGAGCACGTTGCTGACGAAGCTCTGAAATTATCTTTAGCGAAGCTTGTCACCATTGTAGGACACGGCGCCGAAGATGTGAAAAAGCAGCTCGGACACAAAAGCGATTATGCCCTCCAAGCAGAACAGCTCGGAACGGCTCACGCTGTAAAACAGGCAAAGTCATTTCTTCATGGTGAAAAAGGCGTCACGATCGTCATTTGCGGCGATACTCCTCTTCTGACGGCGGAGACAATGGAAGCCATGCTGAAGGAACATACAAAAAAAGGTGCAAAAGCCACGGTCTTGACAGCCGTTGCCGATGACCCGGCCGGATACGGCAGAATCATTCGCAATGAAAACGGCGCCGTTCAAAAAATCGTGGAGCATAAAGATGCTTCGGAGCAAGAACGTCTTGTGAAAGAAATCAACACGGGAACGTACTGTTTTGATAACGAGGCTCTTTTTCGTGTTATTGAGCAGGTTTCGAATGAAAACGCCCAAGGCGAGTATTATCTGCCGGATGTCATCGAAATCCTGAAAAACGAAGGCGAAACTGTTGCCGCTTACCAGACTGGTAACTTCCAAGAGACGCTCGGAGTGAATGATAGAGTCGCTCTTTCTCAGGCTGAAATGTATATGAAAGAGCGGATCAACAAACGGCATATGCAAAACGGAGTCACTTTAATTGATCCGATGAATACTTACATCTCAGCTGAAGCCATCATCGGACAAGATACAGTTATATATCCCGGAACTGTTTTGAATGGACAAGTTGAAATCGGTGAAGAATGTGTCATCGGCCCTCATACTGAGGTAGAGGACAGCTCAATCGGCAGCCGCACATTGATTAAACAGTCCGTTGTCAATCGAAGCAAAGTTGGGAATGATGTCAACATCGGACCATTTGCTCACATCAGACCTGATTCGGCAATTGGTAATGAAGTGAAGATCGGAAACTTTGTGGAAATCAAGAAAACACAATTCGGCGACCGAAGCAAGGCGTCCCATTTAAGCTACGTCGGTGATGCTGAAGTAGGCGAGGATGTAAATCTCGGCTGCGGCTCCATCACGGTCAATTATGATGGGAAGAAGAAGTATTTAACGAAAATTGAAGACAGCGCTTTTATAGGCTGCAACTCCAATTTGGTTGCTCCTGTTACTGTAGGAGAAGGCGCGTACGTCGCTGCGGGCTCAACCGTAACAGAAGATGTACCGGGCGAAGCGCTTGCTATCGCCAGAGCGAGACAAGTCAACAAAGAAGATTATGTGAAAAATATTCATAAAAAATAATCCTAAAATCGGAGGTTTACCATGTCTAACCAATACGGAGATAAGAATTTAAAGATTTTTTCTTTGAATTCAAATCCAGAGCTTGCAAAAGAAATCGCGGATAATGTAGGAGTTCAATTAGGAAAGTGCTCTGTTACAAGATTTAGTGACGGAGAGGTCCAAATCAATATAGAAGAAAGCATTCGCGGCTGTGATTGCTATATCATTCAGTCGACAAGTGCGCCGGTCAACGAGCACATTATGGAACTGTTAATCATGGTTGACGCTTTGAAACGCGCTTCTGCAAAAACGATTAACATTGTCATTCCATACTACGGCTATGCACGTCAGGACAGAAAAGCAAGATCACGTGAACCGATCACGGCAAAACTTTTTGCAAACCTGCTTGAAACAGCGGGTGCGACACGTGTGATCGCGCTTGATTTACACGCGCCGCAAATTCAAGGTTTCTTTGATATCCCGATTGACCACTTAATGGGTGTTCCGATTTTAGGCCATTACTTTGAAGGCAAAGACCTTAAAGATATCGTCATTGTTTCTCCTGACCACGGCGGTGTGACGCGCGCCCGTAAACTTGCGGACCGTCTGAAAGCGCCGATCGCGATTATCGATAAACGCCGTCCTAGACCGAACGAGGTAGAAGTGATGAATATCGTCGGTAACGTAGAAGGAAAAACAGCGATTCTGATTGATGACATCATTGATACGGCCGGCACAATTACACTTGCCGCAAATGCACTGGTTGAAAACGGAGCTGCGGAAGTTTATGCTTGCTGTACGCATCCTGTATTGTCAGGCCCTGCCGTTGAACGGATCAACAACTCTAAAATCAAGGAGCTTGTCGTGACGAACAGCATTAAGCTTCCTGATGAGAAAAAAATCGAGCGCTTCAAGCAGCTTTCTGTCGGACCTCTGTTGGCAGAAGCTATCGTCCGAGTTCACGAGAAGCAATCTGTAAGCTATTTATTCAGCTAAACCGATCTTTTAAGGTTTAAATCCTGGATATTGTGGGTATTGTTCTAATAGGACGATAAAACGATAAATAGGATGGTGCTGAATATGGCAACTTTAAAAGCAAACGAAAGAACAGATTTTAAACGTTCGACGCTTCGGAAAATCCGTCATTCAGGACATGTTCCGGGGATTATATACGGTAAAGAAACAACGAATACACCTGTCTCCTTAGACAGTATTGAATTGCGTAAAACATTGCGGGACGAAGGAAAAAACGCGATTATTACAATTGATGTCAACGGAAATCAGCAATCAGTCATGGTGACTGATCTTCAGATAGACCCGCTCAAAAACGAGTTGACGCACGCCGATTTTCAAGTCGTAAATATGAGTGAGGAACTTGAGGCTGAAGTGCCGATTCAGCTGACGGGAGAGGCAAAAGGAGTCAAAGACGGAGGCATCATCCAGCAGCCGCTGCATGAACTTTCGATTAAGGCTAAGCCGAAAGACATCCCTCAGACAATCAATATTGATATTTCGGGACTTGAGATGAATGACGTTTTGACAATTGCGGACCTAACTGCTGACGGCAGCTATACGTTCATGAACGAACCGGAAGAGGTCGTGGCGTCCATCCTTCCTCCGAAGCAAGAAGCCTTCGAAGAGGATGCAGAACCAGCGCCTGAGGATGATTCCGAAGGAGAAAAACAATAAGTGCTTTAAGACGTAACCCGCCCGCGGTTACGTCTTTTGTGCTAGAATGAGAAGAATTACAGCCATGTTTTAAGGGAGGATTTGCGATGCTTGTGATAGCCGGTCTGGGAAATCCGGGAAAGAACTATGAAAATACACGACATAATGTCGGCTTTATGGCCATTGACCAGCTTGCAAAGGAATGGAATATTGAACTGAACAAAACGAAATTCAACGGGCTTTACGGAACGGGCTTTGTTTCCGGAAAAAAAGTTCTACTCGTTAAACCGCTTACATATATGAATTTATCAGGGGAATGTTTGCGGCCGTTAATGGATTATTATGAAGCGGAGAATGAAGATCTGAAGGTCATTTATGATGATCTCGATCTGCCTACGGGTAAAATCCGGCTGCGGACGAAAGGAAGCGCAGGCGGCCACAACGGCATAAAATCCCTGATACAGCACCTCGGAACCCCCGAATTTGACCGCATCAGAATCGGAATCGGCCGTCCCGTCAATGGAATGAAAGTGGTTGACTACGTGTTAGGAGCCTTTTCGAAAGAAGAAGCGCCGTTTATCAATGAAGCCATTTCAAAATCAGTTAAAGCCTGTGATGCGTCCTTAACGAAACCGTTTTTAGAAGTCATGAACGAATTTAATGCAAATGTATAAGATACATAATGGGAGACCATACTAGGGAAAAATGATTTTTTACATCAGGAGGTCCAATGTATGGCTTTGCATTATTTCTGCCGCCACTGCGGTTATAAAGTAGGAAGCCTGGAATATTCGATGGTGCCGACACAGTCACTTGGATTTCAGCACTTAACAAATGAGGAAAGAAACGATATGATTTCATATAAAGACAATGGAGATGTCCATGTTCTTACAATTTGTGAAGACTGCCAAGAGGCGCTGGAGCGTAATCCGCAGTATCATGAACACCATACATTTATTCAATAAAAAGCTTTGGTGTAGATTCTAGACCAAAGCGTTTTTCTGTTCTTGCAGAAAACAGAGAGGAGGGGCCCATATGGACAATATTCAAACCTTTATAAAAGAAAGCGATGATTTTAACTCCATTGTTAACGGTTTACACGAGGGGCTGAAGGAACAGCTGCTTGCGGGTCTGTCAGGTTCCGCACGTTCTGTTTTTACCTCCGCCCTGGCCCAGGAAACGAAAAAGCCGATCTTTTTTATCACCCATAATTTATACCAGGCCCAAAAAGTGACGGAAGACCTGACGGCGCTTCTCGGGGACCAGTCTGTTTTTTTATACCCCGTTAACGAACTGATTTCTTCAGAAATCGCGGTGGCGAGTCCGGAACTGCGGGCTCAGCGGCTCGATGTCATTAATAGATTAACAAATGGGGGAGCGCCTATTGTCGTGGCGCCTGTCGCTGCCGTAAGAAGAATGCTTCCGCCAAAAGAGCTTTGGAAAAACAGTCAATTGGTTATTACCCTCGGAGATGATATAGAGCCGGATCAGCTTTCTGCACGCCTTGTACAGGTGGGGTATGAGCGGTCCGATATGGTTTCTGCACCCGGTGAATTCAGTATTCGCGGCGGAATTATCGACATTTATCCGCTGACGTCTGAGCACCCGGTGAGAATTGAATTGTTTGATACAGAGGTTGACTCCATCAGAAGCTTTAACTCCGATGACCAACGATCAATTGAGACGCTTAAAACCGTCACAATCGGTCCCGCTAAGGAACTGATCATCAGAGCGGAAGAAAAAGCCCGTGCGATGGAGAAATTGGATCAAGGTCTGGCCGAAAGTCTGAAAAAGCTGAAGCAGGACAAACAAAAAGAGATGCTGCACATGAATATCTCTCATGATAAAGAGCGATTATCAACAGGACAGACTGATCAAGAGCTGGTCAAGTATCTCTCTTATTTTTACGAAAAGCCTGCTAGTTTGCTAGATTATACGCCGTCAGACACGCTTATAGTGTTAGACGAGGTCAGCCGCATACATGAGATGGAGGAGCAGCTGCAAAAAGAAGAGGCCGAGTTCATGACAAATCTGCTGGAGGAAGGGAAAATTCTGCATGACATCAATTTATCCTTCAGCTTCCAGCACCTGATGTCCGAAAAACGGCGCCCGACGTTATACTTTTCGTTATTTTTACGTCATGTACAGCATACAAGCCCGCAGAATATCGTGAATGTGACAAGCAGGCAGATGCAGAATTTCCACGGGCAGATGAACGTGCTCGCCGGTGAAATAGAACGCTTTAAGAAATCGGGCTTTACTGTCGTCTTTTTAGGAGCAAATAAAGACAGAACAGACAGATTGGCTTCCGTGCTGGCTGATTATGAAATTGAAGCGGCTAAAACGGACAGTACTAAAGCACTTGTCCAAGGACAGGTTTATGTGATGGAGGGCGAGCTGCAATCAGGCTTTGAATTGCCGCTGATGAAGCTTGCCGTCATCACGGAGGAAGAACTGTTCAAAAACCGGATTAAAAAGAAACCGAGAAAACAGAAGCTGACAAATGCAGAGCGGATCAAAAGCTATTCTGAACTGCAGGTTGGAGACTACGTCGTCCACATCAACCACGGAATCGGTAAGTATTTAGGCATTGAAACGCTTGAAATCAAAGGGATTCATAAAGATTATCTGAACATCCATTACCAGGGCAGCGATAAGCTGTATGTGCCGGTAGAACAGATTGACCAGGTTCAGAAATATGTCGGATCAGAAGGCAAAGAACCGAAGCTCTATAAGCTCGGCGGCAGCGAATGGAAACGGGTGAAGAAAAAAGTCGAAACATCCGTTCAGGACATTGCCGACGATTTAATTAAGCTATATGCGGAACGGGAAGCAAGCAAAGGCTACGCTTTCTCTCCTGATCACGAAATGCAGCGGCAGTTCGAGTCTGCTTTCTCTTATCAGGAAACGGAAGATCAGCTCCGCTCCATTCAGGAAATCAAAAAGGATATGGAAAGAGAGCGCCCGATGGATCGCTTGCTTTGCGGCGACGTCGGTTACGGGAAAACAGAGGTAGCCATCCGTGCCGCATTTAAAGCGATTGCCGACGGGAAGCAGGTAGCACTGCTCGTGCCGACAACCATACTGGCTCAACAGCATTACGAAACCATTATGGAAAGATTTCAGGACTACCCGATCAATATCGGCCTTCTCAGCAGATTCAGAACGAGAAAAGAAGCGAATGAAACGATCAAGGGTCTGAAAAACGGAACGGTTGATATCGTCATCGGAACCCACAGGCTCTTATCAAAGGATGTTGTCTACAAGGATCTCGGTCTGCTCATTATTGATGAGGAGCAGCGATTCGGTGTCACACATAAGGAAAAAATCAAACAGATCAAAGCCAATGTCGATGTATTAACACTTACAGCGACACCTATCCCGCGTACACTTCATATGTCCATGCTGGGGGTAAGGGACTTATCTGTCATTGAGACACCGCCTGAAAACCGTTTCCCTGTACAGACGTATGTGGTTGAATACAACGGCGCGCTTGTAAGGGAAGCGATTGAGAGGGAGCTGGCGCGCGGAGGGCAAGTTTATTTCTTGTACAACCGTGTTGATGATATTGAGCGGAAAGCTGATGAGATTTCCATGCTTGTTCCTGATGCGAAGGTGGCATATGCCCACGGGAAAATGACCGAAAATGAATTGGAAAGCGTCATGCTTAATTTTCTCGAAGGGGAATCGGATGTTTTGGTCAGCACGACCATCATTGAAACAGGCGTAGATATTCCAAACGTCAATACTTTGATTGTGTTTGACGGCGATAAAATGGGGCTCTCTCAGCTGTATCAGCTCAGAGGACGGGTCGGACGCTCTAATCGGGTCGCTTATGCGTATTTCACGTACCGCAGAGACAAAGTGCTTACTGAAGTGGCGGAAAAACGGCTTCAAGCGATTAAAGAATTTACGGAGCTTGGCTCAGGATTCAAAATTGCCATGCGCGACTTGACGATCAGGGGAGCGGGGAATCTTCTCGGCGCCCAGCAGCACGGCTTTATCGATTCAGTCGGATTTGACTTGTATTCCCAAATGCTGAAAGAAGCAATTGAAGAGCGAAAAGGCGATACGCCGAGAAGCGAGCAGTTCGAAACGGAAATCGACATCGAACTTGACGCTTACATTCCCGAGAACTATATCCAAGACGGCAAACAGAAGATCGATATGTATAAGCGCTTTAGATCAATCGCGACAATTGAGGAGAAAAACGAGCTTCAAGACGAAATGATCGACCGGTTCGGCAGCTATCCGAAAGAAGTGGAACTCCTGTTTACAGTCGCTGAGATGAAGGTGTACGGAAAGTATGAACGCGTCGAACTCATTAAGCAGGATAAAGACGCAGTCAGATTTACCATTTCTGAAGAAGCCAGTGCAGAAATTGACGGACAAAAACTATTCGAGCTCGGCAATAAATACGGCAGACAAATCGGACTGGGAATGGAAGGGAAAAAACTGAAAATCTCAGTGCAGACAAAAGGCCGCAAAACGGAAGAGTGGCTGGATACCGTGCTCGGCATGCTGAAAGGCCTGCAAGACGTGAAAAAACAAACAATCGCATCTTCATAAAAATTGTTACTCTCTGGTGTATATTACATTTGATGTGACGGATACTAATTTCAAGCGAGTGGCGGAAGCTACATAAAGTAGAAAGCTTTAGTACTTTCCCTTAAATATCATCACATGAAAGAGAGGCACCAGAGAGATGAAAGCTACAGGTATCGTACGTCGTATTGATGATCTGGGACGGGTCGTCATCCCTAAAGAAATTCGGAGAACATTGCGAATCAGGGAAGGAGACCCGCTTGAGATATTTGTTGACCGCGACGGAGAAGTTATTCTGAAAAAGTATTCTCCAATCAGTGAGCTGGGTGATTTTGCGAAGGAATATGCAGACGCGCTTTATGACAGTCTCGGCCATTCCGTTTTGATTTGCGACCGTGACGCATATATTGCCGTCTCAGGCAGCTCGAAAAAAGAATTTTTAAACAAAGCAGTCAGTGACCTGCTGGAGAAAACGATGGATCAGCGCAGCTCCGTAATAGAGAGCGACGTGAAATCGGCGCAGCTTGTGAATGACATTGATGAAGACATGAGCTCTTATACCATAGCTCCTATCGTAGCAAATGGCGATCCCATCGGAGCGGTAGTCATTTTTTCAAAAGAACAAGCCTTAGGCGAAGTCGAGCATAAAGCGGTTGAAACGGCAGCCAGTTTTTTGGCCAGACAGATGGAACAGTAGGCCTTATTACCATTATTGAAATAAGCAACGGGGAAAGAACAGCTCAGGAACATGTGCTGTTCTTTTTCATATGTGATCTGAAATCGGTTCCGCCGTTAGATTGTGATATAATAAGCTCGTTTTTATAGTTCGTATTTTTTTGCGGCTGGAAGGAGCTTTTGGATGAACGATTCAGTTGGAGCCAAACGGCAATGGGCATGGCAGGGTGCTTTTGTACTGGTCATTGCGGGCATCGTTACAAAAATATTGAGCGCCGTGTACAGAGTCCCTTTTCAAAATATTGTCGGTGACGTCGGATTTTACATTTATCAGCAGGTATACCCGTTTTTGGGTATCGCAGTCATGCTTTCAACATCCGGTTTTCCGGTGATCATATCAAAATTAATGAATGACTATAGCGATCATAGACAAAAAATACTGAAAATTTCTGCTCTGTATGTCTTGGGAGCGGGAATCATTCTTTTTACATTGATGTATGCGGGGGCGGCGCCGTTAGCCGATTTTATGGGTGACGCCCGTCTTGTGATGCTGATACGCGTCGCATCATTTGCTTTTTTGCTGTTTCCGTTTACTGCGCTTTTGCGGGGCTATTTCCAAGGTGTGCACGATATGCTGCCGTCAGCCTTATCACAGATTACAGAACAGCTGCTGCGTGTTGCGGTGCTTCTCGGCTTGTCCTTCTGGCTGCTGAAAAAAGGTCACTCACTGTACGCGGCGGGAGCGGGAGCAGCCTCGGGATCAATTGCCGGAGGCTTCGCAGCGCTATGTGTATTGGGTATTTTTTGGTGCAAAAGAAAAAACACAAAGAGGGACAGCGGCGACATCGGAACAGGCGTCATTGTAAAAAAGCTGCTGCTGTATTCCATCACCATTTGCGTCAGCAGTGTATTATTGCTTTTGATTCAGCTTGTTGACGCTCTGAACTTATATTCACTGCTGTCAGATGGCACAGAGAGCCGCGGCGCGAAACGGCTGAAAGGCATTTATGACCGGGGACAGCCGCTTCTTCAGCTGGGAACCGTGTTTGCCGTCAGCATCGCTGCTTCTTTGGTTCCATCCATATCAAAAGCGGTAAATGAAAAGAAACCGTTTATCATAACAGAAAAAGCAACATCGGCCGTCAAGTTCTGCCTTGCAGTGGGAATCGGGGCTTCAGCTGGTCTCTTTTGTATTCTAGAACCGGTTAATATTATGCTGTTTCAGAACAGCGAGGGAACGGCGGCCTTACAAATTTTCAGCTTGTCCATCTTTTTTGCATCAATCGCGCTGACAGCCGCCGCTATTCTTCAAGGGGCGGGACATACCATTTTTCCTGCGGTATCAGTCTGTGCAGGAGGGGTGCTGAAATGGCTGCTGAATGTTTTATTTGTCCCAAGCTGGGGTATTGCAGGAGCGGCGCTTGCGACCGTTCTGGCATTTGCCGCCGTTGCGGGCCTCAATCTGCATCGGATTTGGAAAAAAGGCTGGCTGACCAAAATAGGCGGCGTTATTGCCAGGCTGCTGTGGTGCGGTCTGTTGATGATAGTCTTACTGCTCGTCTATTTGAAACTCTGGCAGAGTATTGTTTCCGTCAGCAGGGGTGGAGCGGTCTGTGAAAGCCTATCGGCATCAGCAATCGGGGGGCTTTTGTTTATCTATTGTATGATAAGAATGAAGATCTTTACGGACGAAGAGCTGAGCAGCGTTCCTTTTGGCAATACATTAAGCAAATTGAAAACGAGGAGAGAAAAACATGGCAGGTAACATTACAGTCGTCGGTCTTGGCGCCGGAGACATGGACCAGTTAACAGTTGGCGTACATAAGCTGCTGACTCAGGCGGAGGCTCTTTATCTGAGAACGAAAGACCACCCTTTAGTAAAAGAATTAGAGCGAGAGACCGAGGCCCAAATCTATTTCTTTGATGAGATTTATGAAAAACACGATCAATTCGAAGCCGTTTACGAAGAGATCACGGACATTCTTTTTGAAAAAGTGAAGCATGAAGATGTCGTCTACGCAGTCCCGGGCCATCCGTTCGTTGCGGAGAAAACAGTTCAGCTGTTATTTGAACGGCAAGAAGAAAAACAGATAACCGTACACACCGCCGGAGGACAAAGCTTTCTGGATGCGACATTTAACGCGTTGCGTATTGACCCGATTGAGGGGCTTCAATTTGCAGATGCGGCAACGATGAGTCCAGATGAGCTTGAGCTGCGTCATCATCTGATTATTTGTCAGGTATATGACCAAATGACCGCCTCAGATGTGAAGCTGACGCTGATGGAGAAGCTGCCAGATGACTATGAAGTGGTGATCGTGACCGCGGCGGGAAGCAAGGAAGAGGATATAAGAAAGGTTCCTTTATATGAGCTTGACCGCAGTGTCGGCATAAATAATTTAACAAGTGTGTACGTTCCGCCGATTAAAAAAGAGGAACTCCTTTACCAAGAATTCTCTGCATTCCGAAGAATTATCCGAGAGCTTCGCGGGCCGAACGGCTGCCCGTGGGATCAAAAGCAGACACATCAGTCTTTAAAACAATATATGATCGAGGAATGCTACGAGCTGCTTGAGGCCATTGACGAAGAAGACACGGATCATATCATAGAAGAACTTGGGGACGTATTGCTTCAGGTCATGCTGCACGCCCAAATCGGAGAAGACGAGGGATATTTTTCAATTGATGATGTCCTCAGAGACATCAGCGAGAAAATGGTCAGAAGGCACCCGCACGTGTTTAAAGATGTTAAGGTTCGGGATGAACATGATGTCGTCGCCAATTGGGAAGAAATCAAAAAGGCAGAAAAACAAACAACTTCCGCGTCATTGCTGGATTCCGTACCGAAAACCCTGCCTGCTCTCTCAAAAGCCGCCAAGCTTCAGAAAAAGGCGGCAAAAGTCGGATTTGACTGGGATCAGGTTCAAGAAATGTGGGACAAAGTGAATGAAGAGATCAAGGAATTTTCTGCTGAGGCTTCCGATGAAACTTCGGACGGACTGAGCCTGAAAGCTGAATTCGGTGATGTTTTATTTGCATTGGTCAATGTCGGCCGATACTATAAAATTGAACCAGAAGAAGCGCTTGCGATGACAAACGGCAAATTCCGCAGGCGGTTTGCTTATATTGAAAACACAGCCGCATCAAAGGGGCTGGAACTGACAGATATGTCACTTGAGGATATGGACAAACTGTGGAATGAGGCAAAAGAAACGGAGAGGAGATCCTAGTATGAGACTCGATAAATTTTTAAAAGTATCCAGATTAATTAAACGCCGCACATTGGCAAAAGAAGTTGCCGATCAGGGGAGAATCACCATTAATGGAAATCAGGCGAAAGCCAGCTCTGACGTAAAAGCGGGAGACGAACTGAAGGTCCGTTTCGGTCAAAAGCTTGTCACTGTAAAAGTGAACGAGCTGAAAGAAACGACGAAAAAAGAGGAAGCCGCAGGCATGTACACGATCGTCAAAGAAGAAAAACTCGGCGAATAGGCTTGTTCTAAACCAAGCCCCAGCCTCATACAATGCAGTAATAATGCTAAAAGTATCGAGGATATGGGGGCTGAATAGATGAATTCATATTATGAGCAAAAAGGTTCTTCTTCTGTTCCGGAACAGCATGACGTGACAATGAAAGGCAGAAAGCATTTAGACATTTCGGGCGTCAAGCATGTGGAAAGTTTTGATAACGAAGAGTTTTTGCTGGAAACGGTTATGGGGATGCTTTCGGTCAGAGGCGAGAATCTGCAAATGAAAAATCTTGATGTGGAAAAGGGAATTGTGTCCATAAAAGGCAGGGTGTTTGACCTTGTATATTTAGACGAGCAGCAAGGGGATAAAGCTAAAGGATTTTTTAGCAAGTTGTTTAAATGACGCTGACGACACAATTTTATACAATGCTGGCAATGGCCGGTATGGGCGCCTGGCTCGGAGCGTCACTTGATACATACAGGCTTTTTGTCATTCGCGCCAAAACAGCCAGATGGCTGTTATTCATCCACGATATTCTTTTTTGGATTGTACAAGGGCTGCTGTTTTTCTACGTGCTGCTCAATGTAAATGAGGGAGAACTCCGGATATACATTTTCTTAGCTGTATTATTGGGCGTTGCGACGTACCAAAGCCTTTGTAAACGAATGTATATAAAAATACTGAAATTCACCATTCATCTTGTGGTTTCTTTTTATCAATTTGTCAAAAAGCTCATTCAGCATGTGCTGTTTCGTCCGGTCGTCGGGCTGTTCAAGCTGGTGATCGGACTGGTTGTGTTTATTTCTTTATACTCTTACCGAATGATTGCTTTTTTCGTATTATGTCTTTATAGGATCATGAAGTTCTTGCTGTATCCGCTGTATTTTCTGTTAAAACAAATATTGAAACTTCTTCCTGAAAAGTGGCGTCTTACTTTCAAACGATATTTTCAAAAGGGTGCAGGATTTTTAAAACAGAGCAAGAAACTATTCATAACAATCAGATCGACCATTATACGTATTTTGAAAAGGTGAAAGGAGGACCGTCTGGTTTGAATCTATCTAGGGAACGAACAATAACTGAAATTCAAAATGACTATAAAGAGCAGGTAGAGCGGCAATCTCAGCTCATGAAAAGAAGGCGAAAAGGGCTTTTCAGACGGTTGATTGTATTTGGTGCCCTTGTGTTGTTAACGGCTATTGTGTTAGCGGGTTCTCTGTGGTCACAAACCTCTTCCCTTAGCGCAAACGAAGAAAAGAAAGCACAGCTTGAAAAAGAAATCAAAGGTTTGAATACAAAACAAGCAGATTTAAAAGATGAAATTACCAAATTAAAGGATGAGGATTACGTCACAGAGCTTGCCAGAAGAGACTTGTTTATGTCAGGAAATGGTGAAATTCTCTTCAATGTAGAGAAGAAGAGCAAGTAGCCTTGTTGACACTTAAATTTTTATTTAGGTATAATTAAACAAACGATCTTTTTATAAGCCTAAGGAGGAGCACTTTTTTTATGTCGATTGAAGTTGGCAGCAAGTTGCAAGGGAAAATAACAGGTATTACAAATTTCGGAGCGTTTGTTGAATTGCCTGGAGGCTCAACCGGTCTCGTTCATATCAGTGAGGTAGCCGATAATTATGTCAAAGACATTAACGAACATTTAAAAGTCGGCGATCAAGTTGAAGTGAAAGTCATCAACGTTGAAAAAGACGGGAAAATTGGTTTATCAATTAAAAAAGCTAAAGACCGTCCGCAAGCCAGACCTAGAAATGATTTCCGTCCGAAAGAATCTTTTGAACAGAAAATGAACAAGTTTCTTAAAGATAGCGAAGACCGCTTATCATCTTTAAAACGAAACACGGAATCAAAACGTGGAGGGCGCGGAGCAAGAAGAGGATAACTTGCTGCTTTCTATAAATACATGGGGCATCCGTCTATCCCAGCGGGTGCTTTTTTTTGTATGCTTCTTTTTGTAGTCAGAAAATTAAAACTTTAAACTTTCTGTTGACGGAATTAAGAAACCTTTGTATTATATAACTTGTGCTTATAAGCACCTATATGGCGGTGTAGCTCAGCTGGCTAGAGCGTACGGTTCATACCCGTGAGGTCGGGGGTTCGATCCCCTCCGCCGCTACCATATTTGTTAGGCCCGTTGGTCAAGCGGTTAAGACACCGCCCTTTCACGGCGGTAACACGGGTTCGAATCCCGTACGGGTCATCAAGCGAATCAGCTTCTGCTACAGAAGCCGATTTTTTCATATTTAGACAACTTTTTGAGAAATGTCGGTGGAAATAAGAGAGGAAAGGGGAACAAGGGAGAAAGCGTCGAAGAGTTCTTTGGAATCGTTACCTTCTTTTGACAAAATCCTATCTGTGCTTTCATTTATAATGACTAGCAACGAATAAAACAGGTGGGGGATGAGAGCAATGGAAAAAGCAGAAAGAAGAGTGAACGGGCCGATGGCCGGACAAGCTTTGGAAAAACTTCAATCGTTTTTTGAAAAGGCGGCTAAGCTCACAGTCCATCAAGCGCATTCACTTTTTTTCTATAAGGGTTTCATTTATGTCGTGATCGGCTTTTTACTCGGACGGGCTTTCATATTATCTGAGGTTCTTCCTTTTGCACTGCCGTTCTTCGGGGCGATGCTTTTGATCAGAAGAGATAAAGCTTTCTATGCTTGTCTTGCTTTACTGGCGGGCGCACTGACCATTTCGCCGAAACATTCTTTAATGATCCTGACAGCTTTGATCGTCTTCTCTCTTTTTTCAAAAATCGGCACCTTCATTATTCAGGATCGGGTGAAAATGCTGCCGATCGTTGTGTTTTTCTCTATGACAGCTGCCAGAATCGGATTTGTGTATGTAGAAAACGGAGCCTTTACAACCTATGATTACGTGATGGCTGTAGTCGAAGCGGGCTTGGCCTTTATTTTGACGTTAATCTTTCTGCAAAGCCTTCCGATTTTTACGATAAAAAAAGTCAAACAATCTTTAAAAATAGAAGAAATCATTTGTTTCATGATCTTAATCGCCTCTGTACTAACGGGGCTTGCAGGTGTCTCGTTTCAAGGAATGCAGGCGGAACATATCCTGGCCCGCTATGTCGTGCTGAGTTTCTCTTTTGTCGGAGGGGCAAGCATCGGCTGTACCGTAGGGGTCGTGACGGGGCTGATCCTCGGGCTTGCCAATATCGGAAATCTTTATCAAATGAGTCTGCTTGCGTTTTCCGGTCTTCTCGGCGGGCTGCTGAAGGAAGGCAAAAAAGCCGGTGCAGCCGTCGGATTGGTGATCGGTTCGCTGCTCATTTCTTTATATGGAGAAGGGTCGGCCGGATTAATGACCACCCTCTACGAATCTCTGATTGCCGTTGCACTGTTTTTACTGACGCCGCAGTCCATAACGAAAAAGGTGGCGCGATACATACCGGGCACTGCTGAGCACATTCAGGAGCAGCAGCAGTACGCGAGAAAAATCAGAGATGTCACCGCCCAGAAAGTGGATCAATTCTCCAATGTGTTTCACGCCTTGTCGGAGAGCTTCGCTACATTTCATCAGACGTCTTCTGATGAACAGGCTGAAGATGGAGAAATTGATCTCTTTTTAAGCAAAATTACGGAGCATTCCTGTCAATCTTGCTATAAAAAAAACAAGTGCTGGGTTCAGAACTTTGATAAAACATATGATTTAATGAAACAAGTTATGCACGAAACAGAGGAAAGACAATACACATCGAACCGCAGGCTGAAAAAGGAGTTTAGTCAGCATTGTTCGAAATCGAAACAAGTTGAAGAGCTGATTGAGGACGAGCTTGCCCATCATCATGCCCATCTGACCCTGAAGAGAAAAGTTCAGGACAGCAGAAGGCTTGTTGCAGAACAGCTATTAGGCGTTTCTGAGGTAATGGCGGACTTTTCTCGGGAAATAAAGCGGGAAAGGGAACAGCATTTTATTCAGGAAGAGCAAATGATTGAGGCGCTCCAGCATTTCGGAATTGAGATACAGCATGTGGAGATATACAGCTTGGAGCAGGGGAATATCGATATTGAAATGACCATTCCGTTCAGCGGAGGCCATGGCGAGAGTGAGAAGATTATCGCCCCTATGCTGTCTGATATTCTCGAGGAACAGATTCTCGTGAAAAGCGAACAGCACTCAAATCATCCGAATGGCTACAGTCATGTCGCGTTCGGTTCGACCAAGTCTTACCGGGTGTCGACAGGCGCGGCCCACGCGGCAAAAGGCGGCGGCCTTGTCTCCGGCGACAGTTACAGCATGATGGAGCTGGGGGCGAGAAAGTACGCAGCCGCGATCAGCGACGGCATGGGAAATGGAGCGAGGGCTCATTATGAGAGCAATGAGACGATTAAACTGCTCGAAAAGATCCTTGAATCAGGTATAGAT
This sequence comes from Bacillus sp. ISL-51, assembly GCF_018613535.1. GTDB lineage: Bacteria > Bacillota > Bacilli > Bacillales > Bacillaceae > Bacillus. The sequence continues at coordinate 17,897 of NZ_JAGGQB010000010.1, read as the reverse complement.
GAAAAAATAGCGATTAAAACCATCAACAGTATTTTGTCTTTGCGGACGACAGACGAAATTTACTCGACTCTTGATCTCTCTATTATTGACCTTCAGGATGCAAGCTGTAAGTTTCTGAAGGTCGGCTCAACGCCAAGCTTTATTAAGCGGGGAGATCAGGTCATTAAAGTGCAGGCCAGCAATCTGCCGATAGGCATTATTAATGAGTTTGATGTGGAGGTCGTGAGTGAACAGTTAAAAGCGGGTGATCTGCTCGTGATGATGAGTGACGGAATTTTCGAAGGGCCAAAGCATGTCGAGAATCATGATCTGTGGATGAAAAGGAAAATGAAAGGGTTAAAAACTGAGGACCCGCAGGAAATCGCCGATTTAATGATGGAGGAAGTCATCAGAACGCGCGCGGGCCAAATCGAGGATGATATGACAGTCGTGGTGATTCGGATTGATCACAATACGCCGAAATGGGCATCCATTCCGGTGCCGGCTGTTTTCCAAAATAAAAAGGAGATTTCATAATCCCTTCGTATAAATCATTTCCCTTCTGGCGAAGATGTGATTAATCGTATCACCGGGAGGAATGTATGTGAATAAGGGACATTTAAATCAAGTTCTGCTGATTACAGATGGCTGCTCCAACCACGGCGAAGACCCGATCGCAATGGCGGCTTTTGCCAAGGAGCAGGGAATTACGGTGAATGTTATTGGAATTATGGAAGAAAACGCGATTGACCAAGAGGCAATGAAGGAAGTCGAAGGCATCGCGATGGCCGGAGGCGGCGTGCATCAAGTTGTTTATGCATCTCAATTGTCTCAGACGGTCCAAATGGTTACTAAAAAAGCGATGACCCAAACGCTCCAAGGTGTTGTCAATCAAGAGCTAAAACAAATCTTAGGAAAAAACGTTGAGATGGAGGAGCTTTCTCCGGAAAAACGCGGTGAAGTAATGGAAGTGGTCGATGAACTCGGAGAAACGGTTCATTTACAAGTGCTTGTGCTGGTTGATACGAGTGCGAGCATGGCGCCGAAGCTGCCGACAGTGAAGGAAGCGCTGATCGATCTTTCCATCAGTCTCAATTCCCGGGCGGGGCATAATGAATTTGCTATGTGTATATTTCCCGGGAAAAGCCAAGAGGTTGAGCTTGTGCTGAATTGGACGCCAAAGCTTGAATCGCTTTCCGCACTCTTTGCGAAGCTGTCGACCGGCGGTATTACGCCTACCGGGCCTGCTATTCGAGAAGCAACGCATCAATTTGAGAAAATCCGCTCAAGAAGGAGCATGTTGGCAGATGATGAACGACGCTTTAACGAGTTTGGCATGTAGTCTGACACCGGGAATGGCGATTCAGGGAAAATGGAACGGCAGATCCTACAGATTACTCAAACAGCTTGGTAAAGGGGCTAACGGAATTGTATATTTGGCAGAAGCATCAGACGGACATGTCGCTTTAAAAGTAAGTGACGACAGCATGTCTGTTACCTCTGAAGTGAATGTCTTAAAATCCTTTTCAAAGGCCCGGTCGCAAACGATGGGGCCTTCTTTTTTTGATGCAGACGACGCATTCATACCGCAATTGAAAAAAAGTGTATCTTTTTACGTGATGGAATACATAGAAGGCCCGCTTCTTCCGCAATATATCAGCAGTAGGGGCATGGAGTGGATTCCGGTGCTGATGGTGCAGCTTCTTTCAAGCTTATCGGTTCTTCATCAGCAAGGATGGGTCTTTGGCGACCTCAAACCGGAAAACCTCATTGTAACCGGCCCTCCGGCTGCTATTCGCTGCATAGATGTGGGAGGGACGACAAAACAGGGAAGAGCCATTAAAGAGTATACAGAGTTTTACGACAGGGGGTATTGGGGGTATGGTACAAGAAAAGCAGAACCATCCTATGACCTGTTTGCCGTTGCGATGATCATGATTCACTGTGTACAAAAAAAGGAATACAAAAAGACAAGTCAGCCAAAAGAACAGCTCCGTTCTATTATTGAAGGCCATCCGTTTTTGAATAAGTATAAAAAGGTTTTGTTTTCTGCTTTAAACGGTCAATATCCGTCTGCCGAAGCAATGAAGCGTGACATACTGACGGCGGGACAAAACTCCGGGAGCAGAAAAAAAGCCGCCCGGCCGCCAAAGCAGCAGCGGGTTAAACCGCGCCAAGGGTCAGTCACACAGACACGATATAAGCCCAAACAGAAATCGGCAAAATCGAATGGTTTGTTTGAAACACTGCTTATTTTGATCAGCGTTCTTGCCCTTTATTTTGCTTATATCGTCTTTTTTCTGATCTAAGCCGGGTCAGGCGTGAACAGCCATGCTTCTTCTTTGCTTGAAGGGGTTTAAAGTGATAGGATATGTATATCTTTAAAAAACCTGCTCACCGTGAGGAGGATATTGTGAAAAGCGTGAAAGATTTTTTTGAAACATATCATCTTCAGGCAGAGGGAGAAACCATCATTGCAGGCGTCTCCGGAGGCCCTGATTCAATGGCGCTTCTCAGTTTGCTGAACAAGCACTTCGGGCGTTCTTCTGTTATCATTGCGGCGCATGTTGACCATCAGTTCAGAGGAGCTGATTCTGAAGAAGATATGAGGTTTGTGCAGGCATATTGCGAAGCGGAAGACGTCATCTGCGAAACGATACAGATTGATGTCTCTGCATATGCAAAGAAGAACAAGCTGAATAAGCAGGCTGCCGCGCGTGAATGCAGATATCAGTTTTTCAAAGATCTGATGGTTAAGCATCAAGCGAAGTTTTTAGCGCTGGCCCATCATGGTGACGACCAAATCGAAACCATGCTCATGAGGCTTGCAAAAGGGACGCTTGGGGCCGGCCTTCTGGGAATGCAGCCCGTCCGCGCATTTGAATCCGGCTTTCTGATCAGGCCTTTTCTTTCTGTGACAAAGGATGATATTCTCGAATATTGCCGTCAAGAAGGGCTGGGCTACAGAACGGATGAGAGCAACACAAAAGATGATTATACAAGAAACAGATTCAGAAAGACCGTGCTCCCTTTTTTAAAGCAAGAATCGCCTGACGTTCACAAAATGTTTCAAAAGGTAAGTGAAGCTCTGACAGAAGATGAGCAATACTTGCAGTCATTAACGAAAGAACGAATGAATAAGGTTATTACAAGCAAGTCTGACATATCAGTTGAAATCAATTCCTCTCTATTGCTTGCCCTTCCGATACCTTTACAAAGAAGAGGAGTTCAACTAATATTAAACTATCTTTATGAAAACGTTCCATCAACGTTTTCCGCCCGCCATATTCACCAGTTTCTCGAATGGGCTGAAAACGGCAGCGCTTCGGGAGTGCTTGACTTTCCGAAAGGGCTGAGGGTGGTCAAATCATATCAGACATGTTTGTTTACATTTGAACAATGGCAATGTGACAAAGTTCCCTTTGAGCTGCAGCTGCACGGAGCTGAAGGAGAGACGGCTGTTCTCCCCAACGGCTTTACGATTGAGGTCGCAGATTACGCCGATCCTCATCTCGAAAATGGGAATGCTGTTTTTATGACAAGCAGGAATAAGGTGCAATTTCCTTTAACTGTCCGGACGAGAAGAACTGGAGACCGGATGAAACTTAAAGGGATGAATGGCTCAAAAAAGGTAAAGGATATATTTATTGATAAAAAATTGCCTCTGCAAGATCGGAACGAATGGCCGATTGTAACGGATGCAAGCGGTGAAATTATCTGGCTGCCTGGCTTGAAAAAATCCATCTTTGAAGATCTTGTGATTCCAAACAGTGACCGCATTGTATTACAATATAGACAGCATGAAAAGTGTAGGGGGGCAAGCATTAACATGAAACAAGATATTGAAACAGTGCTGATCTCAGAAGAAGAGATCCAGCGGAAAGTAAAAGCGCTTGGAGAGCAATTAACAAGCGAGTACAGCGACAAGTTTCCGTTAGCGATCGGCGTGTTAAAGGGAGCTCTTCCTTTTATGGCGGATCTTTTAAAACATATTGATACATATTTGGAAATGGACTTCATGGATGTATCAAGCTACGGAAATTCCACGGTTTCTTCCGGAGAAGTAAAAATCATAAAAGATTTGGATACATCTGTAGAAGGCCGTGACATCTTAATCATTGAAGATATTATCGACAGTGGGTTAACCTTGAGCTATCTCGTAGAACTCTTCCGATATCGTAAAGCGAAATCAATTAAGATTGTTACCCTTTTGGATAAACCAAGCGGAAGAAAAGCGGATATTAAAGCCGACTTTGTGGGCTTTGAAGTTCCTGACGCGTTTGTTGTGGGTTACGGGCTTGATTATGCCGAACGCTATCGCAATCTGCCTTACATCGGAGTGTTAAAACCGGCGATTTATGAAAGCTGATTGGCTGCCTGCTTCCGAGATGGTTATCGGTTGTATTGGAATGATTTTCTATGGTACTATTGAACATAGTTGTGCTTACTGTGGGAGGAGGTAAGGAATGAATCGGGTCTTCCGTAATACCATTTTTTATTTACTTATTTTATTAGTAGTAATCGGGGTTGTGAGTTACTTCCAGACCTCAAACCCGAAAACAGAAAATATGTCGTACAGTACGTTTATCAAGAACCTCGATGAAGGTAAAGTTGAAAGCGTATCGGTTCAGCCTGTCAGAGGTGTTTATGAGGTTAAAGGGCAGCTGAAAAAATACGACAAAGATCAGTACTTTTTAACACATGTTCCTGAAGGAAAGGGAGCAGACCAGATATTTAATGCGATTAAAAAGACGGACGTAAAGGTTGATCCCGCACAAGAAACAAGCGGATGGGTGACGTTTTTAACGACCATCATTCCATTTGTCATCATCTTTATTCTGTTTTTCTTCCTGCTCAATCAAGCTCAGGGCGGCGGAAGCCGTGTCATGAACTTTGGCAAGAGCAAAGCGAAGCTGTACACGGAAGAGAAGAAACGCGTGAAGTTTAAGGATGTAGCCGGAGCGGATGAGGAGAAGCAAGAGCTTGTAGAAGTTGTTGAGTTTCTGAAAGATCCGCGAAAATTTGCCGAGCTTGGCGCAAGAATCCCTAAAGGTGTTCTCTTAGTAGGACCTCCGGGTACCGGTAAGACATTGCTTGCGAGAGCATCTGCCGGTGAAGCGGGCGTTCCTTTCTTCAGCATCAGCGGATCTGATTTCGTTGAAATGTTTGTCGGTGTCGGTGCTTCCCGTGTGCGTGATTTATTTGAGAATGCGAAAAAGAACGCGCCTTGTTTGATCTTCATCGATGAGATCGACGCAGTGGGCCGTCAGCGGGGAGCGGGTCTTGGCGGCGGACACGATGAACGTGAACAGACGCTGAACCAGCTGCTTGTAGAGATGGATGGTTTCAGTGCGAACGAAGGAATCATTATTATCGCTGCGACAAACCGTGCGGATATTCTGGACCCTGCATTGCTCCGTCCGGGACGTTTTGACCGTCAGATTACGGTAGACCGTCCGGATGTCATCGGCCGTGAAGCCGTATTGCAGGTCCATGCGAGAAACAAACCGCTTGATGAAACGGTGAACTTAAAAGCAATCGCTTCAAGAACACCGGGCTTCTCAGGCGCCGATTTAGAAAACCTGCTTAACGAAGCAGCGCTCGTTGCTGCCCGTCAAAACAAGAAAAAAATCGATATGCGCGACATTGATGAAGCGACGGACCGCGTCATTGCGGGGCCTGCGAAGAAGAGCCGCGTCATTTCGAAAAAAGAACGCAATATCGTGGCTTACCACGAAGGCGGCCATACCGTTATCGGACTTGTATTAGACGAAGCCGATATGGTTCACAAAGTAACGATCGTTCCGAGGGGTCAAGCAGGAGGATACGCGGTTATGCTTCCTAGAGAAGACCGTTACTTCCAGACAAAACCTGAACTTCTTGATAAAATTGTCGGTCTCTTAGGCGGACGCGTTGCCGAGGAAATTATCTTCGGCGAGGTCAGCACGGGAGCTCACAATGACTTCCAGCGGGCAACGAGTATTGCCAGAAGAATGGTGACGGAGTTCGGTATGTCTGAAAAACTCGGACCGCTTCAATTCGGTCAATCTCAAGGCGGTCAAGTATTCCTCGGCCGGGATTTCAATAATGAGCAAAACTACAGTGATCAAATCGCTTACGAAATCGATCAGGAAATTCAGCGCATCATTAAAGAATGTTATGAGCGCGCGAAAACGATCCTGACTGAAAACCGCGATAAGCTTGAATTGATCGCCCAAACATTGCTTGAAGTTGAAACGTTAGATGCGGAACAAATCAAGCATCTCATCGATCACGGAAAACTCCCTGAGCGCAATTTCTCAGATGACCATCTCAAAAAAGATGATGTGAAAGTTAATATTCTGTCTAAAACAGAAGATGAAAAGAAGGACGACTCGAAAGAATAGATCGCTTTCTGATATGAAAACCGCCGGCATACACCGGCGGTTTTTTTACTGGTCCCGTTTTGTTTACAAAAGAGCCGGTGATCGTGTATGGTATTGTAGAAAGTTTGAAAAAGTAATGATAAGAAACTATTCAAAAGTGGTGATAGAGGTTGTTACTGGTTATAGATGTGGGGAACACCAACACCGTAATTGGTGTATATCATGATGGGGAATTAGAATATCATTGGCGTATAGAGACGAGCAGGCATAAAACAGAGGACGAGTTCGGGATGCTGCTTCGCTCCTTATTCGAACATGTCGGCCTGATGTTTGAACAGATCGAAGGGATTATTATCTCATCCGTTGTTCCGCCGATTATGTTTTCTTTAGAGAGAATGTGCAGAAAATACTTTCATATCGATCCGCAAATTGTCGGTCCCGGTATGAAAACAGGTTTAAATATAAAATATGACAATCCTAAAGAAGTAGGAGCAGACCGGATCGTTAACGCAGTTGCGGCGATTCAGCTGTACGGAAGTCCTCTTATTGTGGTCGATTTTGGAACTGCGACAACGTATTGCTACATTGATGAAAACAAACAATACATGGGCGGAGCTATTGCGCCGGGCATTACGATTTCGACTGAAGCGCTGTACTCGCGCGCGGCCAAGCTTCCGAGAATCGAAATAGCGCGGCCTGACAATATTATTGGGAAAAATACGGTAAGCGCGATGCAATCCGGCATTTTATACGGCTATGTCGGACAAGTTGAAGGCATCGTGAAACGGATGAAATGGCAGGCCGAACAAGAGCCGAAAGTCATCGCCACCGGGGGTCTTGCGCCATTAATCGCAAACGAATCAGATTGTATAGACATTGTTGACCCGTTTCTCACTCTGAAAGGATTAGAAATTATTTATGAACGCAATCGTGTGGGTCATGTATAGGAGGTAACTATGGATTATTTAATTAAAGCAATCGCATTTGACGGTAAAGTACGGGCTTATGCTGCCAGAACAACGGATATGGTAAACGAAGCGCAAAGAAGGCATGACACATGGCCGACCGCTTCAGCGGCTTTAGGGCGGACGATGACGGCGTCTCTTATGCTCGGAGCCATGTTAAAAGGAGAAGACAAACTGACAGTAAAGGTAGAAGGCGGCGGACCGATCGGAGCCATTGTCGCTGATGCAAATGCAAAGGGCGAAGTCAGAGCATACGTATCAAATCCGCACGTTCATTTTGATCTTAATGAACAAGGCAAGCTGGATGTCAGACGCGCCGTCGGAACAAATGGGACGCTGAGCGTGGTAAAAGACTTAGGATTGCGGGAATTCTTTACGGGCCAAGTAGAAATTGTGTCAGGTGAACTTGGTGACGACTTTACTTACTACCTCGTGTCATCAGAGCAAGTGCCATCCTCTGTCGGTGTAGGGGTGCTAGTGAACCCTGACAACACCATTCTGGCGGCGGGCGGATTCATTCTTCAGCTTCTGCCGGGAACCGATGAGGAGACCATTTCAACAATCGAACAGCGCTTGTCGCAGGTCGAACCGATCTCGAAATTAATTCAAAAAGGCCTGACACCGGAAGAAATTTTAGAAGAAGTATTAGGACAAAAACCGGAAGTTCTTGAATCAATGCCGGTCAAATTTCACTGTTCTTGTTCCAAAGAACGTTTCCAAACAGCCATTTTAGGACTAGGCAAAAAAGAAATTCAAGATATGATAGAAGAAGACGGAAAAGCCGAAGCGGTTTGCCATTTTTGTAATGAGAATTATTTATTTACAAAAGAAGAACTGAAAGAGCTTCGTGACGAAACAACCCGCTAGCTCTTTAGCGGGTTGTTTTTAATTTAAAAAAGGGACGGGGTAGAATTTGAAATCAAGGACATTTTTGACGCTTATTGTAGGAGCGCTGTTAGTATGCAGCGTGGGGATCGCGTATAAGTTAACGAAATCCCAAGCCGCAGGATCATCTGAAGAATCCATCGCCTCTATCGATGATAAAAATATCACCAGACAAGAGTGGATGAAAAAAATGGAGGACCAATACGGAAAATCAACGCTGGAAGACATGATTAACGCCGAAGTGGTAGAAGAGCTTGCAAAAAAGAACAAACTCACAGTATCAAACAGCGAACTTGAACGCGAATTCCTTTTAATTAAAGCCGTCAATAATTCATTTTACGAAGATGACCATGTAACGGAAAAAGAATGGAAAGACCAGATTCGCTACAATATTCTGCTGGAAGAGCTGTTAACGAGGGACATCGATATCTCGGATAAAGAAATGCAATCATTCTATAATAAAAATAAAGAACTGTACCAATTTGATGATTCCTACAGAATCAGGCATATCGTTGTGAAAAGCGAGAAAGAGGCTGAACGGGTGCTGGCTGATTTGAAGGGCGGTTCAAGTTTTGAAGCCGTTGCCGCAGAACGCTCAACAGACAGATATACATCCCAATACGGAGGAGACCTCGGTTTTATAACAGAAAACCAGGACAATATCCCGCCTGCTTATATTACAGAAGCGAAAAATCTTAAGGAAAACGAATGGTCCTCTGAACCGATCAAAGTTTCTGCCGGTTATGCCGTCATTCAGCTGAAAGAAAAGCTCAAAGCGCGAACTTTCTCATACGATGAAGTAAAGAGCCAAATCAGAAGACAAATCGCTATGGATCAATTAGGTGACAAGGCGACAGTTAAAACGTTGTGGAAAGAGGCTGGAGTCTCCTGGTTTTATGAGGATAAAAGAACTAAATGATTGACAAAAAATTTTGAAATTGATAAGTTATATACATAATACCAATAAAATTAGTCGGAAATTGAGGTGTCCAAGATGGTGCGTATTGCAAATTCTATTACTGAATTAATCGGAAATACTCCAATTGTAAAATTAAATCGTCTGACGGACGAAAACAGTGCAGACGTATATCTGAAGCTTGAATATATGAATCCGGGCAGCAGCGTAAAAGACCGTATCGGAATTGCAATGATCGAAGCCGCTGAAAAAGAAGGCAAATTAAAAGCGGGAGACACGATTATTGAGCCGACAAGCGGAAATACAGGAATCGGGCTTGCGATGGTTGCAGCGGCAAAAGGCTTAAAAGCGATCCTCGTAATGCCTGACACTATGAGTATAGAACGCCGCAATCTTCTCCGTGCATACGGAGCGGAGCTTGTGCTCACCCCTGGAGCAGAAGGAATGAAGGGTGCCATTAAGAAAGCAGAAGAGCTTGCGAAGGAGCACGGTTATTTCGTGCCTCAGCAGTTTAACAATGCGGCAAATCCTGAAATCCACCGTCAAACGACAGGGAAAGAAATTGTAGAACAGTTTGGAGAAGACCAGCTTGATGCGTTCGTTGCCGGGATCGGTACAGGCGGAACCATCACTGGGGCAGGCGAAGTTCTGAAAAAAGCATATCCTTCCATCAAGATCTATGCTGTAGAGCCGGCTGATTCACCGGTGCTTTCCGGCGGAAAACCGGGCCCTCACAAAATTCAGGGGATCGGAGCAGGCTTTGTGCCGGAAACATTAAATACAGAAATCTATGATCAAATCATTCCCGTACAAAACGAGGATGCATTTGAATATGCCCGCAGAACGGCAAAAGAAGAAGGAATCCTTGGCGGTATTTCTTCAGGGGCAGCGATTTACGCCGCTCTGGAAATTGCGAAAAAACTGGGGAAAGGCAAAAAAGTGCTTGCCATCATCCCGAGTAACGGAGAACGTTACTTAAGCACGCCGCTTTATCAGTTTGAATAGAAAAAACACACGCGGCTCCCGGTTATTCCGGGAGTTTTTTTGTGCCCGAAGTATCTTAAATCCAAAAATCACTTCGAATCTTATGGTTGGAAGAGAAATTCACTTTTTTCACTCACGTGATTGCTTTAAAATAAAACTAAGAGAAAACGAAGCAGAGGATTGATACGATGGCACAACGCAGACCGGCAGGAAGAAAAGTACCTTTTAAAAAACAAGACTTCTTACAACAATATGAAAACCTTGCGAAATTGAGAAAGCGGCATGTTTTGCTTGAGAGTGCGAGAGGGGGAAGATTCAGCATAGCCGGTCTAGATCCGATTGCGTCCGTAAAAGGGAAAGACGGGATTACAACGATTAAGCATAAAGGGGAAACGCTGTTTAAAGAAGGTGACCCGCTGCGTGCCTTTCACAGCTGGTTTCAGACGCTGGGAACTGAAACAAAAGAAGAACTCCCGGACTTTCAAGGCGGAGCGATCGGTTTTATAAGCTACGACTACGCCCGGTATATTGAGCATTTTAAAATGCTTTCCTTAGATGATCTGGAAACGCCCGATATTTACTTTCTCGTATTTGATGATGTGGCTGTTTACGACCACATGGAGGAAGCGTTATGGCTCATTACTCATACCGATGATGGAGATGAGGAGCTGGCCGAAGCAAAGCTTACCGAGTTAGAGCAAATGTGGCAGTCCCGCCAGACGAAAAATGTGCCTAGCCAGACGCTGAAGCAAGACGGAGACGGATCTTATGCTTCTCCGTTTACTGAAGAAGGCTTCTCACAAGCGGTAGAAAAAATAAAGCAATACATCGCGAGCGGGGATGTATTTCAGGTTAATTTGTCCACTCGGCAATCTCAGCCCCTCTCAGCCCATCCTTATGAGGTGTATAAGCACTTAAGAGACGTCAATCCGTCACCTTATATGGCGTACCTGGAAACACCAGGCTTTCAAGTGATATGCGGCTCGCCTGAGCTATTGGTAACGAAAAAAGGGAAGAAGCTTGAAACGAGGCCGATCGCAGGGACGCGTTCCAGAGGAAAAGATGACGCTGAAGACAAGGCGCTGGCTGACGAGTTAATTCATAATGAAAAAGAACGCGCGGAACATGTAATGCTTGTAGACCTGGAACGAAATGATCTCGGGCGTGTATCCCGCTACGGCTCCGTTCGTGTGAACGAATTTATGGCGATAGAAAAGTACTCCCACGTCATGCATATCGTGTCAAATGTACAGGGGGAACTGCAAGACGGATATGACGCGGTAGACATCATTCACGCGGTCTTCCCCGGCGGCACGATCACCGGAGCGCCTAAGGTTAGAACGATGGAAATTATAGAAGAGCTTGAGCCGACAAGACGAGGGCTTTATACTGGTTCTATAGGATGGTTTGGATTTAACGGTGATTTGCAGTTTAACATCGTGATTCGGACGATCTATGCAGCAGGAGGACATGCTTTTATGCAGTCCGGCGCAGGAGTGGTCATTGATTCGGTTCCTAAGCATGAATATAAGGAATCGTTCAAAAAAGCTTTTGCGATGAAAAAAGCGTTAGAGCTGAGTGCAGAAGAGACAAAAATCAGATGAGGTGAGCAGAGATGATATTAATGATTGACAACTATGATTCATTTACGTATAACTTGGTTCAATATTTAGGAGAGCTTGGGGAAGAGCTGATCGTCAAACGGAATGATGAGATTACGATCGAGCAAATCGAAGAGCTGTCGCCGGATTTTTTAATGATTTCACCGGGGCCGTGCAGTCCTGACGAGGCGGGGATCAGCCTTGAAGCCATCAAACATTTCGCAGGCAGCATTCCGATTTTCGGTGTCTGCCTCGGGCATCAGTCAATTGCCCAGGTTTTTGGCGGCGACGTCATCAGAGCGGAACGGCTTATGCACGGTAAAACATCAGAAATCATGCATGACGGGAAGACGCTATTTAAAGGCCTGCAAAATCCGCTGGTCGCGACCCGTTACCATTCACTTATCGTCAAAGCGGAGACATTACCGAGCTGTTTTACGGTATCCGCACAGACAAAAGAAGGAGAAATTATGGCAATCCGCCATAATGAACTGCCTATCGAAGGCGTTCAATTTCACCCTGAATCGATCATGACCTCCTTCGGAAAGGAAATGCTCAGAAACTTTATTGAGACGCACCGCGAGAAGGAAGTGACGGTGTGATTATATATTTGAATGGTCAATATATAGAGGAGAAAGAAGCAGTGCTTTCTCCTTTTGACCATGGTTATCTGTACGGAATCGGCGTGTTCGAGACGTTCAGGCTTTATCGGGGCCGGCCTTTTCTGCTGGACGGCCATATCTACAGACTTAAACGGGCGCTTCGTGACGTGCAGATTGCATATGACGTCAGCAGGCAGGAGCTGCTTGATATGCTGGAAAAGCTTTTGCTTTTGAATGACATAAAGGACGGCAGCGCACGGGTCAGGCTTAACATTTCAGCTGGAATCAGTGATAAAGGCTTTGCCGCTCAGACCTATGAAAAACCGACAGTCCTTTGTTTTGTCCACCCGCTGAACCCTGAAACACTGCCTGATCAAAAAGAAGGCAGGCTCCTCTCAATTCGGAGGAATACACCTGAAGGGTCATTTCGGTTAAAATCCCATCACTACTTAAACAACTTGTACGCCAAACAGGAAATTGGCAATGACCCTAAATATGAAGGGATTTTCTTGACTGAAGAAGGGGATGTCGCAGAAGGCATTGTTTCCAATGTCTTTTGGCGCAAAGGAAACACCGTGTATACACCCTCTCTGGATACAGGCATACTTGACGGTGTGACAAGGCAGTTTGTGATCGGTGAAATGAGACGTCAGGGAACGGAAGTCATCGAAGGCCGATTCCCTTTTCAATCAATGCTGGAGGCGGATGAGGCGTGGATGACAAACTCTGTTCTCGAGATCATTCCGTTTTCTAAAATAGAGGAAGTACGGTTTTCGGGAGCGAGCGGAGAGACAGTACAATTGCTCCAAGAGCTGTATCAGCAAGAAATAAACAAAATGATCTAACAGAAGGAGGAGCAAAATGGCGCAGCAAACGATTGAACAGCCCAAATTGATTCATACAAAAAAAGGCGTTCTATCTTATAAAGAGAAGACGCTCGTTATGGGGATATTAAATGTAACGCCTGATTCCTTCTCTGACGGCGGTAAATTCGACAGTACGGAAACAGCTCTCATGCATGCAGTGAAAATGGCCGAGGAAGGCGCTCATATTATCGATATCGGCGGTGAATCGACCAGACCGGGCGCATCATTTGTATCTGTCGATGAAGAATTGTCACGGGTGATTCCGGTGATTGAGCGGATAACAAATGAACTGGACGTTCCGATTTCTATCGATACGTACAAAGCCTCTGTGGCAGATGAAGCGGTAAAGGCGGGAGCCTCCATCATTAATGATATCTGGGGAGCAAAGGGCGACCCTGACATGGCGTCAGTAGCGGCAGCCCATGGCGTTCCGATTATCTTAATGCACAATCGGCAGGAGAGAAACTATAACGACCTTATTCCCGATATGCTCGCCGACTTGATGGAAAGCGTAAAGATCGCGGCGGAAGCCGGTGTTGAAGATAAAAATATCATCCTTGATCCGGGGATTGGTTTTGCGAAAACATATGAGGACAACCTGGCCGTCATGAACCAACTTGAACTGTTCAGCAACTTGGGATACCCGCTGCTGCTCGCTGCTTCAAGAAAAAGATTCATCGGCCGTGTGCTTGACCTTCCTCCTGAGGAGCGAGCCGAGGGGACGGGAGCGACAGTATGTCTTGGCATCCAGAAAGGCTCTGACATTGTCCGAGTGCACGATGTGAAACAAATCGCAAGGATGGCGAAGATGATGGATGCTATGTTGAATAAAGGAGGCGTACATCATGGATAAAGTCTATGTAGAAGGTATGGAGTTTTACGGATACCACGGTGTTTTTGAAGAAGAAAACAAACTGGGGCAGCGCTTTAAGGTAGATCTCACAGCTGAGCTTGATTTGAGCAAAGCGGGACAAACTGACGATTTGGCTTATACCATTAATTATGCGGAGCTTTACAGCGTCTGCCGGGAAATCGCAGAGGGAGAACCTGTCAATCTGGTGGAGACGCTTGCGGAACGGATTGCGGACACCGTCCTCAAGAAGTTTGACCCGGTGCGCCAATGCACAGTTAAAGTCATTAAACCCGATCCGCCGATTCCGGGCCATTATAAATCGGTAGCGATTGAAATGACGAGAAAGAAATCATGAACAATACGGCATATATCGGCCTCGGATCAAATATAGGCGACCGTGAACGCTATTTGCGGCAAGCCGTGGCAATGCTCGGGCAGCATCAGCGTGTAACGGTGACGAAGGTGTCCTCAATATATGAAACAGACCCGGTCGGGTACAAGGATCAAGATCAGTTTCTCAATATGGCGGTTGAAATCAAGACCTCTCTTTCTCCTTTTGAACTTCTGGATCTGACACAGAGCATCGAAGCCGAATTAGGCAGAACGAGAGAAGTCCGGTGGGGACCGCGAACGGCAGACCTTGACATTTTGCTGTATAATCGTGAAAATATTGAAACAGAGCAGCTGATTGTTCCGCATCCGAGAATGTATGAGCGCTTATTTGTCCTTGCGCCTTTAAAAGAAATCTGTCCGCAAGCTGTTAATATAACAATAAGCGCCGAAACAAACCAAGAAGGTGTAAGAGTATGGAAGCAGAAATCTGGGGTAGACGAATTCGTGCATTCAGAAAGCTGAAAGGGTATACTCAAGAAGGGTTTGCAAAAGCGATAGGTATATCAGTTTCCATTCTCGGCGAGATTGAACGCGGAAACCGTTTGCCGTCAGCTGCGGTCATTCGTGACGCGGCTGATACTTTAAATATAAGCGCGGAGGAATTGGCTCCGCCGGAAAATAAACGAAAGGAGGACAAATAATGTTTAAAATCGGTGATATTCAATTGAAAAACAGAGTGGTTCTTGCCCCGATGGCAGGAGTCTGCAACGCCGCATTCAGACTGACCGTTAAAGAATTCGGAGCGGGTCTGGTATGCGCGGAAATGGTCAGTGACAAAGCCATTCTGTACAACAATGCAAAAACAATGGGAATGCTCTATATTGAGGAAAGAGAAAAACCCCTCAGCCTTCAGATATTCGGAGGAGAGAAAGAAACCCTTGTAGAAGCGGCTAAGTTCGTAGATCAAAATACAACGGCTGATATAATTGATATTAACATGGGATGTCCCGTACCAAAGATTACAAAATGTGATGCGGGCGCCAAATGGCTTCTCGATCCTGATAAGATTTATGAAATGGTATCCGCAGTAGTAGATGCTGTTGATAAGCCGGTCACAGTGAAGATGAGAATGGGATGGGACGAAGATCACATCTATGCGGTGAAAAACGCTCAAGCCGTTGAACGTGCAGGCGGAAAAGCGGTCGCTCTGCACGGCCGCACAAGAGTGCAAATGTACGAGGGCACTGCGAACTGGGATATCATTAAAGAAGTGAAGCAGTCCGTCTCTATTCCCGTTATCGGAAACGGTGATGTCAAAACGCCGCAAGACGCCCAGCGCATGCTTGATGAAACCGGTGTTGACGGCGTAATGATCGGCCGCGCGGCACTCGGAAATCCGTGGATGATTTACCGTACGGTTCAGTACCTTGAAACAGGTGAATTAAAAGATGAACCGCAAGTTCACGAAAAAATGTCAGTATGTAAGCTGCATCTGGACCGTCTGATTAAATTAAAAGGCGAAAACGTGGCAGTCAGAGAAATGAGAAAGCACGCTGCCTGGTATCTGAAAGGCGTCAGAGGCAATGCGAAGGTCCGCAACGAAATCAACCATTGTGAGACGCGTGAAGAACTTGTACAGCTTTTAGATGCATTTACGGCTGAAGTAGAGGCAAAAGAGCTTCAAGATGCAAAAGTAGGCTAATATACACCTCTATTTGCTGCTCACTGCCAGCTTTCCGCTGGCAGTTTTTCTGCTTTTTTCATGAAATCAAAATGTAACGGAGTGATACCAATGAGTCAAGAAGAGCAAAATCATGAGGAATTGAACGACCAGCTGCAAGTCAGACGCGATAAAATGAACCAATTGAGAGAAAACGGCATTGATCCTTTCGGCGAACGTTTCGAAAGAACACACCAATCTCAACAAATCATTGAAGCTTTTCAAGAGCTTTCTAAAGAAGAGCTTGAAGAAAAAGCAATTGAAGTCACCATTGCAGGCCGCATGATGACAAAGCGCGGAAAAGGAAAAGCCGGCTTTGCGCATCTGCAGGATCTAGAAGGGCAGATCCAGATTTACGTAAGAAAAGACAGTGTCGGCGACGAACAATACGAAATCTTCAAGTCTTCAGATCTCGGCGACGTAGTCGGAATCACAGGGAAGGTCTTCAAAACAAATGTAGGTGAGCTGTCCGTCAAAGCAACATCTTTTGTACTGCTGACAAAAGCGCTGCGGCCGCTTCCTGATAAATACCATGGATTAAAGGACGTTGAACAGCGCTACCGCCAGCGCTATCTTGATCTCATCGTGAACCCTGACAGCAAACAAACCTTTATCACACGCAGTAAAATCATCCAAGCGATGAGAAGATACTTAGATGACCACGGATACTTAGAAGTTGAAACGCCAACGATGCACAGCATACCGGGGGGAGCATCAGCACGCCCGTTCATCACTCACCATAATGCGCTGGACATGCCTCTTTATATGCGTATTGCGATTGAACTTCATCTGAAACGCCTGATCGTCGGCGGTTTAGAAAAAGTGTACGAAATCGGACGCGTATTCCGTAACGAGGGTGTCTCTACACGTCATAACCCTGAATTCACTATGATCGAGCTGTATGAAGCATACGCTGATTATAAAGATATCATGAGCCTGACAGAAAACCTCGTCGCTCATATCGCGCAAGAAGTGCTTGGAAGCACCACTATTCAATACGGCGAGGAGCAAATTGATCTGAAACCGGAATGGAAAAGACTCCATATGGTTGACGCCGTGAAAGAAGCCACAGGTGTGGATTTCTGGAATGAAATGACGGTGGAAGAAGCACGCGGTCACGCAAAAGAACACGGTGTGGAAATTACGAACTCAATGACAGTCGGCCATATCATCAATGAATTCTTCGAACAAAAGATTGAAGAAACTCTTACCCAGCCGACATTTATTTACGGCCATCCGGTAGAAATCTCTCCTCTGGCTAAGAAAAATCCAGAGGACCCTCGTTTCACAGACCGTTTTGAGCTGTTTATCGTCGGCCGTGAGCACGCCAACGCATTTACAGAGCTGAATGATCCTATCGATCAGAGAGAACGGTTTGAAGCGCAATTAAAAGAAAGAGAAGAAGGAAATGACGAAGCGCATATGATGGACGAAGACTTCGTTGAAGCTCTTGAGTACGGCATGCCGCCGACCGGAGGATTGGGCATCGGCATAGACCGTCTTGTCATGCTCTTAACAAATGCTCCGTCTATCAGAGATGTTTTATTATTCCCTCAAATGAGACATCGTTAATAGAAAAGAAGCGCCGCCTCTGCCGTACTCCAGTGCGGCGCTTTTTTGAAAATATTACATCCCGAAAAGTTTTTTGGTTTTCTTTCAAAAAAACTATTGCACTATTATTTATGGGATGGTATATTATTATTCGTTGCCGCTGAACAAGGCGTTGACGAAAAAAAGAAATTTAAAAAGTTGTTGACTTCAAGAGATTGATAAGATATAATAATAAAGTCGCTTGAACGAAAGACAAGATGATCTTTGAAAACTAAAC
>NZ_JAGGQB010000009.1 GCF_018613535.1 Bacillus sp. ISL-51 | reverse complement strand
AACATCAGGGAGCAAGCTCCCATCTGTCCGCTCGACTTGCATGTATTAGGCACGCCGCCAGCGTTCGTCCTGAGCCAGGATCAAACTCTCCGATAAAGTAGTTTGACTGACTACGCACATCGCTGTGCGATTTATTTAAAACTTTGAATTAACAGGTACGTTTTGTCTTGTTTAGTTTTCAAAGAACTTTGTCTGCCGCTCTTTGAAGCGACCACTTAATCATAACATTTATAGTTCACTAGGTCAATACTTTTTTAAAAAAGTATTTTTTAGCATGCTGTCTTTTTTGAAAGACAACAAAAAGAATTATACCAGCATCCATGCATTGTGTCAAAGTTTTTTTCAATTTCCTTATATTTAAAAAGTGCAGCCTGGAACAGCTGCACTTTTTTATTACACTTCTTCTGTTTCCTCTGATTCTTCCGGTATTTCTTCATTCTTTTCAACAAGCGCTACAGTGGCTACGTGTTCTTCATCGGACATGCGGATAAGTCGGACACCTTGCGTTACACGTCCTGTGACAGAGATATCATTTATATCCATTCTGATCAACACGCCGCTTGCGGTGATAATCATTAAGTCTTCTTCGCCTCTTGTAGCTTTAACGGTTACTAACGGGCCGTTGCTATCAGTGATTTTGCACGTTTTAAGGCCCTTTCCGCCGCGGCTTTGGACTCTGTAGTCAGCAGCCGGCGTACGTTTGCCATAACCGTTTTCTGTCACAATGAGGACATGAGAGTCTTCTTCAAGGATCTCCATCCCTACAACTACGTCATCATCAGTCAAGGTAATGCCTTTTACGCCTGCAGCAGTCCGTCCCATTTGTCTTACATCTTCTTCATGGAATCGGATCAGCAAACCGTTCTTAGTACCGATAATGATTTGTTTAGAGCCGTCAGTCAGGCGGACAGCCATCAGCTCGTCGTCTTCGCGGAGGCCTAGAGCGATCAGGCCGTTATTCCGTATATTAGCAAACTGAGACAGTGCCGTACGTTTCGATACGCCGTGCTTTGTCGTAAAGAACAGGTACAGATCCTCATCAAACGTGCTGACCGGAATGATGGCGTTAATCCATTCGCCTTTCTCAACCTCTAACAGATTGATAATCGGGATGCCTTTTGCCGTCCGTCCGAATTCAGGGATCTCATAACCTTTTGAACGATATACTTTTCCTTTATTAGAGAAGAAAAGGATCGTGTCATGTGTTGAAGTGGAAATTAAGTGCTCCACAAAGTCGTCTTCGTTCGTGCCCATTCCCTGCACGCCTTTTCCTCCGCGTTTTTGGCTGCGGTATGTTGACGCTGGGAGGCGTTTAACATAGCCGTTATGAGTGAGCGTGATGACGACGTTTTCTCTTTCGATGAGATCCTCGTCTTCAATCGTTTCAAGACCGGACGTAACGATTTCCGTGCGTCTCTCGTCATTGAACCGTTCTTTAATTTCAGTGAGCTCTTCTCGGATGATTTCGAGTACTTTTTCCTCATTGGCCAAAATGTCTTTGAGCTCGGCAATTAATGAAACGAGTGATTGATATTCTTCCTCAATCTTTTCGCGCTCCAGACCGGTTAACCGCTGCAAACGCATATCCAAAATGGCTTGCGCCTGTTTTTCAGTCAGTGAAAACTGTTCGATTAAACCGGTTCTCGCAATCTCAGCCGTTTGAGAATTACGAATAAGAGAAATCACTGCGTCTAAATGGTCAAGAGCGATTCTTAAACCTTCTAATATGTGAGCTCTTGCTTCCGCTTTACGAAGTTCGTAAGCCGTTCTGCGTCTGATGACAACTTTTTGGTGATCAAGGTAATACTCAAGACATTGTTTCAGGTTTAATACTTTCGGCTGCCCGTCAACAAGCGCAAGCAGATTGATCCCAAAAGATGTTTGAAGGGCCGTTTGCTTATACAGATTATTTAAAATGACGTGCGCATTCGCATCACGGCGGATTTCGATGACGATTCTCATCCCGTTACGGTCGGATTCGTCACGAAGATCTGTGATTCCTTCGATTTTTTTATCTCGGACAAGATCTGCGATTTTTTCGATTAATCTTGCTTTATTTACCTGATAAGGAAGTTCCGTGACGATGATTCTTTCTTTGCCTGAAGAGGTCTGTTCAATTTCAGCCTTGGCCCGGATGGTGATAGATCCCCGTCCCGATTCATATGCCTTGCGGATTCCGCTCCGGCCCAAGATCTGACCGGCTGTCGGGAAATCAGGCCCAGGGATGAATTCCATCAGCTCCTGGTTTGTAATGTCAGGGTTTTCGCTTACGGCAAGCACCCCGTCAATGACTTCGCCCAGCTGGTGAGGCGGAATGTTTGTCGCCATTCCGACCGCGATGCCGGCAGCCCCGTTTACGAGCAGATTCGGAAATCTCGAAGGCATGACGACAGGCTCTCTTTCTGCGCCGTCATAGTTATCTTGATAATCAATCGTATCTTTCGTGATGTCCCGGAGGATTTCCATTGCGATTTTTGACATTCTCGCTTCTGTATAACGCATCGCCGCCGCTGAATCGCCGTCTACCGAACCGAAGTTGCCGTGTCCGTCGACAAGCATGTAGCGATAGTTAAAATCCTGAGCCATTCTGACCATTGACTCGTAAACCGCTGAGTCGCCGTGCGGGTGGTATTTACCGATAACTTCACCGACGATACGGGCGGATTTTTTATACGGCTTTTCGCTGGTCATGCCTAAGTCATTCATCGCGTATAAAATCCGTCTGTGGACCGGCTTCAGGCCGTCACGCACATCCGGAAGCGCCCGGGAGACGATAACGCTCATTGCATAGTCCAGGAAGGATGTCCGCATTTCCTGACTGATATTGACTTCACGTACTTGTGGTTTGTTTTGTTCACTCATTTAAAAAAACCTCCCTGAAGTATCACATGAAATAATGTGGGAGTAGATTGTCCATTATGATCTTCAATACGATTTCACTATTCTCCATTATAACAATAAACTTGTGTTTATACACATTAATTTACTAGAATGTACGGGTTTTGCGGGTTTTCTCAGGCAGATTGGAGCCACTTTGAGAAAAAAGCCTTATTTCTTAACGAAAATAAGGCTTTCATAGTTAAATATCTAGGTTTTTCACGTATCTGGCATTTGCTTCTATGAAGTTTCTCCGCGGTTCTACTTTGTCGCCCATCAGCATTTCGAATGTTTCGTCAGCGTCCATCGCGTCTTCAAGATTGACTTGTAAAAGCGTTCTTGTCGACGGGTCCATTGTCGTTTCCCAAAGCTGAGTGGCGTTCATTTCTCCAAGACCTTTATAGCGCTGCAAACCGGGCTTAGGTGATTGAGGAAGCTCCTTCAAGAGCTCATCAAGCTGCTTATCGTTATAAGCGTATTCCACCCGTTTTCCCTGCTGCACTTTATAAAGCGGCGGCTGAGCAATGTAGACATAGCCGTTTTCAATAATTTCACGCATGTATCTGTAAAAGAACGTTAATAAAAGCGTTCTGATGTGCGCGCCGTCTACATCGGCATCAGTCATGATGACAACCTTATGATAACGCGCTTTTTCGAGATTAAAGTCTTCTCCAATCCCTGTACCGAGCGCTGTAATCATTGATCTGACCTCATTATTGGAGAGAATCTTATCAAGTCTCGCCTTTTCAACGTTCAGGATCTTACCCCGAAGCGGCAAAATGGCTTGGAAGTGACGGTCACGTCCCTGTTTCGCTGATCCTCCCGCAGAGTCACCCTCTACGATATACAGCTCTGAAATGCTCGGATCTTTTGAGGAACAGTCTGCGAGCTTACCGGGCAGATTAGAAATTTCAAGGGCGCTTTTCCGGCGCGTTAATTCGCGGGCTTTTTTCGCAGCCATCCGCGCTCTCGCAGCCATTAAGCCTTTTTCAACGATTTTGCGGGCTGAGTCCGGATTTTCAAGAAGGAACGTTTCCAGCGCTGAAGAAAACAGCGTATCAGTGATCGTTCTCGCTTCCGAGTTGCCGAGCTTCGTTTTCGTTTGGCCTTCGAACTGCGGATCAGGGTGCTTGATTGAAATAATGGCGGTTAACCCTTCTCTCACATCATCCCCGCTTAAATTCGGATCGCTTTCTTTGAAAATCCCTTTTCTTCTTGCATAGTCGTTAATCACCCGTGTTAAACCGGTTTTAAAGCCGGCTTCGTGTGTTCCGCCTTCGTATGTGTTGATATTGTTTGCGAAAGAATAAATATTGCTTGTGTAGCTGTCATTATACTGTAAGGCAACTTCAACCGTAATTCCGTCTTTTTCGCCTTCGATATAGATCGGCTCTTCATGAACAACTTCTTTTGAACGGTTTAAGTACTCTACGTAGCTTTTAATTCCGCCTTCGTAATGGTATTCGTTTTTGCGCTCTTGTCCTTCACGCTTATCTTCAATCGTGATATTCACGCCTTTTGTCAGAAAGGCTAATTCACGAACACGGTTAGAAAGCAGATCATAGTCATATTCTGTTGTTTCTTTAAAGATTTCCGGATCGGGAACGAAGTGTGTAATCGTTCCGGTCTTGTCTGTATCGCCGATGGCTTCAAGATCAGCCACAGGTACGCCGCGTTCATACGCTTGATAATGGATTTTTCCGTCGCGGTGAACCGTGACGTCCAAGGTGGTCGACAGGGCGTTTACGACAGAGGCCCCTACACCGTGAAGACCGCCGGATACTTTATATCCGCTTCCGTCGAATTTTCCGCCGGCGTGGAGAATGGTCATAATGACTTCAACCGCAGGACGGCCCATCTTCTCCTGAATACCGACTGGAATTCCGCGCCCGTTATCCTTTACGGTAATGCTGTTATCCTTTTCAATCTCGATGTTAATATCTGTACAGTAACCGGCCAGGGCTTCGTCAATACTGTTATCGACGATTTCCCATACCAAATGATGAAGGCCTTTGCTGTTAGTTGATCCGATGTACATCCCCGGTCTCTTACGAACAGCTTCCAATCCTTCTAATACCTGTATCTGATTTTCATCATAACTATTTTGCTGCTGTTCCATAGCCATGCACATTCACCTACACTTTTCTTAAACGATATATTCATTTTAAAGATCCGCTAAGAATCTATTTCTAACATAAATTGCGCACGTTTCTTTAATGTGCCGGAAGATAAGGGAGAGTAATATATATTCTCAGTCGTGACTACGATAGACTTTGGCGTGCCGTTTACGGACGGCACCACTTTTTGTTTCTGTCTGTTCAGAAATTCTTCAACAATCGGCGATGCATTTACTTTACAGTCAAAAATCCCGACAATATCGCGTGTCGAAACGACAAAGTCGTCACCTAAATGAATATACAATCGCTCACCTCATTTCTTCACTTCACTAATGCACCGTTTTCCACACGGAACATTCCTGCTTGATGTAAGGTTTCGTGGTCAATGCCATCCACACTCGTCGTGGTGACAAATGTTTGCACACGGCCTTGGATTGTATGAAGCAAATGGGACTGGCGGTAATCATCCAGTTCGCTTAGTACGTCATCCAAAAGTAAAATGGGATATTCTCCGATTTCTTCATGAATCAAATCGATTTCGGCAAGCTTGAGAGACAAAGCCGTCGTTCGCTGCTGTCCCTGCGAACCGTAAGTCTGCACATCGCGTCCGTTAACGTAAAAAAGGACATCATCCCGATGCGGTCCGAACAGCGTGACACCACGTTCTATTTCTTTTTCTTTTAATTTTAAAAAAGACTCCTGGTAGCTATTACCTATTTTTGACAAGTCTTTGGGATCTGATACCTCAAGCGCCGTGTGGTACTTCAGTGTCAGCTCTTCAAGCCCTCGTGAAATGCCGGAATGGATCGGCTGCGCCCATTTTTCAAGCTGCGCCGTGAATTGCAGGCGTTTGACGACAACCTTTGCGGCAGCCTCAATCAGCTGGTCAGTCAGAACATCAAGTATGGTTCTGTCAGTCTGTTTCCTGCTTTGCAGCTGCTTTAAAAAATGGTTCCGCTGCGAGAGGATTTTTTGATAAAGAGACAAATCATACAGATAAACGGCAGATACCTGCCCGATTTCCATATCAAGAAATCTCCGTCTCACCTGGGGGCTGCCCTTTACAAGGTTTAAGTCCTCGGGAGCAAACATAATGGTGTTAAGCGCCCCGACATACTGACTTAGTTTTTGCTGCTCTATATGATTGACCTTGCCCTTTTTACCTTTTTTGGAAATGACAAGCTGCATTGGGATGTCCCCGTTTCGCTTCATCACTCTTCCTTCTATTTTAGCATAGTCTTCGTCCCACCGTATAAGTTCTTTATCATTTGAGGTGCGATGCGATTTTGCCATCGACAAAACATAGATTGCCTCCATCAGATTTGTTTTTCCTTGGGCATTCTCTCCGATGATCACATTCACCTTGTTTTCAAATTGAAGCTCAGCGTGCTCATAATTACGGTAGGATGTTAATTCTAAATTTTGGATATACAACCGCTGTCACCCGCTTTAATTGACGACTTGAAATGAACCAAATCCTTCAATCGCGACCACGTCTCCAACATAAAGCTTTCTGCCGCGGCGATTGTCCGGTTCATTGTTGACAGTCACCTCATGCTCGCTCAGAAACCACTTCGCCATACCGCCGGACTGAATCACATCGGCTAATTTTAAAAACTGGCCAAGCGTAATCATTTCTGTATCAATCGAAATCGGATTTGCCATAATATCGACCTCTTTCAAATATCACTAATATCTAATTGTACTAAAAAATCCTGAAATAAGGAAAGGGAAAACTTGAGGGAGCGTCTGATGAATAGAAAAGCTGCCGAACCCAGCCGGCAGCAAATTCTTTTAATTAATACGTTCTGACCGGAAGGATGAGCTGAACGATGGTTTCATCATTCGGCGTACGGATAAGAAACGGTCTCATTGCTCCCGTGAAGCTGATGCGAATGTCCGATCCTTCAAGTACTTTCAGAGCGTCCATCATATATTTTGGACTAAATGAAATATTTAATTCCTCACCATCAATCTGGTCGGCAAGGACAGCTTCGACCACTTTCCCGATTTCAGGAGAGTTGGATGAAATTTCAAGCGATTCCGTCGGTTTAGCAGAAAGCTTAACGACGTTGTTCCGGCCTTCTCTTGCCAATAAAGAAGCGCGGTCTATCGCCTGTAAAAAATCTTTTGTGTTCACGACGATTTCTGTTTTGCTTTCCTGCGGAATCAGGCTGGTCGTGTCAGGATAGTTTCCGTCAAGCAATCGAGAAAAAAACAATACGTTTTTCGCTTTGAACAGAACTTGCGTTTCTGTAATGACGATATCGACCAGCTCTTGATTGTCATCGAGGATTTTGCTCAGTTCAGTTAAGCTTTTTCCCGGAATTACGACGTTATATGAGCTGTCTTCTGAAATATCGAGCTTCGCTTTTCTTAAAGCGAGGCGGTGGCTATCCGTCGCAGTGCATAATAATTCACCGTTTTCCACTTTCCAGTTTACACCTGTCAAGATAGGGCGTGTTTCTGAGGTGGACACAGCGAACACGGTTTGGCGAATTAAATTTTTCAAAAGGTCCGTCGGAATTTGAATGGCATGATGTTCTTCAATCTGGGGAAGATGAGGATATTCATCTGCATCAAGACCGTTCAGGTTAAATTCGGCTTTTCCGGAGCGGATAATCGTTAAATATTGATTTTGGACTTCAATTTCTACAGTTGCCATCGGCAGCTTTTTAACGATTTCACTGAAGAAGCGCGCTTGCAGCACAATGCTTCCCGGCTGATCAATCGTGACGATTTCTTTATCTTCTTCTTCTTTTGGGATGAAGGACTCAATCGAAATGTCAGAGTCGCTTCCTGTAAAAGAAACTCCTTCATCCGAAGCTACGATTTTGATACCGGTCAGAATGGGAATTGTTGTTCTGGATGAAACGGCTTTTAGAACGTCTTGGACACTTTCAACTAAACGATCTTTTTGAATCGTGAATTTCATTTTTATCCTCCTAACGGATAACTAATATAAATATATTTTTAAAATAGCAGTAGTAATAGTAGGGCCTGTGGATTTGTGGATAAGTTGTGAAAGAGACAGGAAACACAGCCTATCCACATGTGGACAGACTGTGTATGACTATTGAAAAGTTATTCACACTTTCCCGGGTTCATCCGAGGGCTCTATTATTTAAGCTGTTCTTTTATTTCTTTCACATGCTGCTGAAGCTGTTCGTCATCAATCAGCAGTTTTGAAATCTTTTCATGAGCGTGAATGACGGTTGTATGGTCTCTTCCGCCAAACTCTTCACCGATTTTAGGCAAAGAGGAGTCTGTCATTTCTCTGGACAGATACATGGCGATTTGTCTTGGATACGCAACGGATTTTGTCCGTTTTTTCGCTTTGAAATCCTCAAGCTTAATGTTGAACTGCTGGCCTACAATCCGCTGAATTTCTTTTATGGTAATGACCTTCGGCTTTGAAGACGGAATGATATCTTTTAACGCTTCTGCAGCCAGGTCGGCATTAATGTCTTTATTAATTAAGGATGAATAGGCCACAACCCGTATTAATGCCCCTTCCAGTTCTCTGATATTACTGTCAATCTGATTCGCGATGTAAAGCATGACCTCGTTCGGAATATCTAGGCCTTCCGCTTTCGCTTTTTTTCTCAGGATGGCAATCCTTGTTTCCAGATCAGGCGGCGTGATATCTGTAATCAGCCCCCATTCGAAACGCGAACGCAGCCGGTCTTCAAGAGTCGGAATCTCTTTTGGCGGCCTGTCACTGGAGATAACGATTTGTTTGCTTTCTTCATGAAGCGTGTTGAAGGTATGGAAAAACTCTTCCTGTGTTTGTTCTTTTCCGGCTAAAAATTGAATATCATCTATCAAAAGTACATCAACGTTGCGATAGCGGTTGCGGAAATCAACGGCTTTATTGTCGCGGATCGAGTTGATGAATTCATTTGTGAATTTTTCGGAAGACAGGTACACCACTTTGGCTGAAGGATTATGATCTATGACATAATGGCCGATTGCGTGCATTAAGTGGGTTTTTCCTAAGCCGACTCCCCCGTATATAAACAACGGGTTGTACGCTTTTGCGGGTGCTTCCGCTACAGCCAGTGACGCCGCATGGGCGAATCGGTTTCCCGATCCGATGACAAACGTGTCGAATGTATATTTCGGGTTGAGCATGCTTTGGGGAAAATCAGACGGTTCCTCTTTTGCCGCCTTTTTCACTTGAGGTTTCGGCATAAAGTCTTCCGCATCCTGATTTTGAGGGATGACAAACTTAATACTCAATTCTTCCCCGGTTAATTCATATATAGTATCTGCAATGAGATGTAAGTATCTGGACTCCAGCCAGTCTCTGGCAAATTCATTAGGAGCGGTGATCGTTAAGGTATCCCCGTGCAGTGAATGGGCTTTTGTTGATTTCATCCAAGTTTCGAAGCTCGGTTTGCTTAACTTTTTCTCTATTTGAGCTAAAGCTTGATTCCAAAGATCCAATATATTCTCCATTATCCGGCACAGCCCTCCTTTTCTTTAAAAATCAGTGTCTCTTCTTCTGTTATAGAACACAAAAAAAGAGCGTATGGCTCTGACCATTCGTACACATAAAATGTTGAAAACATATAGTATAGTAGAAAAATAGCTTTTCGACAAATTCCACAACTTGTGGACAACATTCTACACAAGCTGTGTGAAAACAATCCACAACTTATCCACACTCTGTGGATAAAGAGAATAGACAGGATAAGTAATTAAGAGTTAAAACACAAATATAATATCAAATTAAGCGAGGACTTGCAATGGTTCTCATGATCTTATCCACAAACCTGACAACTTGTTGAAAAATCGTTGTCCACAGGAGTTAGCAGTGTGAAAATGTTGTCGATAACGATTGTGGATATTAAAAAATGATTAAAAAGATATCCACATCCCGCTTTTTCACGGGGCTGAGCGGTTTTTTTTGCGTTAAAAAAAGGAATGTGAAAAATAAGGTTTCTAAACTGGTGAAGGTATGTTATCCTATTATGGTTGTAAGAAATAAAAGCACTGCTGAAGTTGACAATGAATAGGCAACACAAATATAATAAGTAAGACTGTCTTTAACAGCTATTCCTCGAGGGAGGTGTCATAAATGAAAAGAACATTCCAACCGAATAACCGTAAACGCAGTAAAGTTCATGGCTTCAGAAGCCGTATGAGTTCAAAAAACGGTCGTCTAGTATTAGCACGCCGTCGCCGCAAAGGCAGAAAAGTATTATCAGCTTAGGCCACTGAATAATGTCAGTGGTCTTTTTTCACATTAAGAGAAAAGATATGTCATGCGTCGCCCGGTACTGGAGAAATTTCTTCAGTATTCCGGCGGCCCGTTTTTTTTAGATAGAAATAAAAGTTTCTGCGAGTAAATATCGGAGTGAATCAGAGTGAAGAAGCGAAATCGGTTAAAGAAAAATGAAGATTTTCAAAAAGTGTTTAAACGCGGGACGTCTATGGCGAACCGCCAGTTCGTGCTGTATACGCTTGATCAGCCGCAGCAAAAAGAGCTTCGGGCAGGACTTTCTGTCAGTAAAAAAATCGGCAACGCGGTGGTGCGCAATCGGGTAAAGCGTTTAATCCGGCAGGCGATTCAGGAGGAAAGAGAGCTGCTGAAGCCGAAAGATTTTATTATTATTGCAAGAAAACCCGCTAGCGAACTCAGTTTTGAGGAAACGAAAAAAAGCCTGCAGCACTTATTTAGAAAAACCTCTTTATATAAGAAATCTTCGTCGAAATAGCTCATGTTTTGTTTTCTTCACGATTTTAAAAGCGCTTCCTTTTGATTGGCGAAAAATGACCGCCATTTTAAAACTGAAAGATGCTAAAATACATACAAGTGTTTATAAAGATTGGTATAGGAGGAAACGTTCTTGAAAAGGAGAATATGGTTACTACTGAGTATGGTCGGTATGCTCGTGCTGCTGGCTGGCTGCTCGAGTGTGAAAGAACCGATTACGGCAAACAGCCCGCATTTCTGGGACAAGTATATTGTGTACCCATTGTCGGAAGTCATTACGTATGTAGCGAAACTGACGGGAGACAACTACGGATTATCGATTATTATTGTCACTATTTTAATCCGCCTATTGATTTTGCCGCTGATGATCAAGCAGCTCCGAAGCTCTAAAGCGATGCAGGCGCTTCAGCCTGAGATGCAGAAGCTTAGAGAAAAATACAGCTCAAAAGATCAAAAAACGCAGCAAAAGCTTCAGCAGGAAACGATGGCCCTGTTTTCAAAGCATGGGGTTAACCCGCTGGCAGGCTGTTTTCCGATTCTGATCCAAATGCCGATTTTGATCGGATTTTACCACGCCATTATGCGGACGCAAGCCATTTCACAGCACAGCTTTTTGTGGTTTGATTTAGGAGAGAAAGATCCTTATTATATTCTTCCTATCGTTGCCGGTGTGGCCACATTTGTTCAGCAGAAGCTGATGATGGCCGGAAATCCTGCCCAAAACCCACAAATGGCGATGATGGTTTGGATTATGCCGATCATGATTATCGTATTTGCGATTAACTTCCCTAGTGCACTTTCTCTTTATTGGGTAGTCGGCAACCTGTTTATGATTGCCCAGACATTCCTGATTAAAGGGCCGGACATCAAAAAAGAGCCGGAAACGCAAAAAGCGGGAGGAAAGAAAAAGTGAGGAAGGTGACCGCTGCAGGACGACATGTCGAAGAAGCAGTGCAATCAGGCCTTCAAGAACTTCAATTAACAAGAGATCAAGTAGAAATGACAGTGGTGCAAGAAGGATATAAAGGGTTTTTGGGTATTTTCGGAAAAAAGAAGGCGATCGTAGAACTGGTTGAGAAAAAATTCCCCGTCCAGGAAGCAAAAGCGTATCTGGAAGGAATTATCAAAACGATTGCCGGTCCGTCTGAGGTCGCCGTCGAAGAAAGCAAAAAAACGGTTCACTTTTACATTAAAGGTGAAAAAGCGGCATTGCTGATAGGGAAAAGAGGCCAGACTTTAAATGCCCTTGAAACGCTGACGCAGCTCGTGTTAAACCGCGGCTCCGCCCAATATCGCCAAGCCGTGGTTGATGCAGAGAATTATCGCCAAAAAAGAAAAGAAATTTTGGATCAGCTGGCAAACCGGCTGGCCAATCAAGTGTTAAAGACGAAAAAGGATGTTCATTTAGAACCGATGCCGTCAGGTGAAAGAAAAATCATCCATGACGCCCTTTCGAAGCATCCAAAAATCAAAACCTTTTCTACCGGTGAAGGCCGGTATCGCCATCTCGTTATTTCCCATAAAGATAGCAAAAAACCGAAGTCCGGGTAAAATCGGAACTTCGGTTTTTTTATTCGAAAAAATGGCCGTTTTCCTTTATAGAATCACACTTTATGCGTTTAAGTTTTTGTTTTTTCGGTGTATGCTGTTGATAAAAAAAGTTTTAGGAAATAAAATTAATTGTTATTCACATGTGGATAAGTTAAAGTAATAAGGGATGAATTTCTGCTTCTGTGGATAACGTATCTTCCACTTCAAACCAAACTATGTTATCTTTTAATTTTGGCATAAATAAAATTTTTTTATATAGATGGAAACAGAGATAAAGAGAGGTGAACAGCATGGATACAATTGCAGCGATTTCCACTCCGATGGGGGAAGGCGCGATTGCGATCGTTCGGCTGAGCGGGCCTGAAGCCGTACAAATCGCCGACAGAATGTACAAGGGGCCGAAAGGGAAAACGCTCAGTTCGGCGGAATCCCATACCATTCATTACGGCCATATTGCAGACAGCCGGACGGGACGGATCATTGAGGAAGTGATGGTGTCTGTTTTAAGAGCGCCGAGAACATTCACGCGGGAAGACGTGATTGAAATCAATTGTCACGGAGGAATCGTAACCGTGAATCAAGTGCTCCAGCTTGCATTAAGAGAAGGGGCGAGATTGGCGGAACCTGGTGAGTTTACGAAGCGCGCATTTTTAAACGGGCGGATTGACCTTTCACAGGCGGAAGCCGTGATGGATTTAATCAGAGCGAAAACGGACCGTGCCATGAATGTCGCCATGAATCAAATGGAAGGGCGCCTTTCTGCGCTGGTCCGCCGTCTGCGGGATGAATTGTTAGAAACCCTCGCCCATGTTGAGGTAAATATAGATTATCCAGAATATGATGACGTGGAAGAAATGACGCATCAGCTATTAATAGAGAAGGCAAGCGGCGTGAAGAAAGAAATCGATGCGCTGCTTCGGACATCTGAGCAGGGGAAAATTTTGCGTGAAGGACTGTCTACCGTTATTATCGGCCGTCCGAACGTGGGAAAATCCTCTTTGCTTAACAGTCTTGTTCATGAAACGAAAGCGATTGTGACCGATATTCCGGGAACGACACGTGATGTGATTGAGGAATACGTCAATGTCCGAGGCGTGCCGCTCAGGCTCGTCGATACGGCGGGTATTCGTGAGACGGAGGACATCGTTGAAAGAATCGGAGTTGAGCGTTCACGTCAGGTTCTGAAGGAAGCGGATTTGATTTTGCTCGTGCTTAATTACAGCGAAGAGTTTTCTGAAGAAGATGTGAAGTTATTCGAAGCGGTTGAGGGGATGGACGTCATTGTCATTATGAATAAGACGGATCTTGAGGCTAAGATTGACGCTGAGCGCGTCACAGAGCTTGCAAACGGCCGTCCCGTCGTCACGACCTCATTGCTGAAAGAAGAAGGCATTAATGACTTAGAAGAAGCGATCCAGTCATTATTTTATACAGGAGCGATCGAAAGCGGAGATCTTACCTATGTCAGCAATACACGTCATATTTCAATTCTGCATCAGGCGAAACAAGCAATTGAAGACGCGCTTAACGGGATTGATCAGGATGTACCGATCGATATGGTGCAAATTGACTTGACACGATGCTGGGAACTGTTGGGCGAAATCATCGGTGATGCCGTCCACGAAAGCTTAATCGATCAGCTCTTTTCACAATTTTGTTTAGGAAAATAAAAGGGAGGAAAAAACCATGGGGTATGAAGCAGGCCAATACGACGTGATTGTCATTGGCGCCGGGCACGCCGGTGTTGAGGCTGCCCTCGCATCGGCGCGCCAAGGAGCCAAAACGCTTGTTTTGACGATTAATCTTGATATGGTTGCGTTTATGCCATGTAATCCGTCTGTCGGCGGCCCCGCGAAAGGGATTGTCGTCCGCGAAATTGACGCGCTCGGCGGAGAAATGGCTAGAAATATAGATAAAACTCATATTCAAATGAGAATGCTGAATACAGGAAAAGGACCGGCTGTGCGTGCGCTGCGTGCGCAGGCGGATAAATTCCAATACCAGCATGAGATGAAACATACGCTTGAAAAAACACCGAATGTAACGCTGCTGCAAGGAATTGCGGAGCGCTTAATTATTGAAGACGGAGAGTGCCGCGGCGTCATTACGCAAACCGGTGCTGAATATAAGGCGAAAACGGTAGTTCTGACAACCGGAACCTACCTGAGAGGAAGAATCATTTTAGGTGATTTATCTTACTCAAGCGGCCCGAATAACCAGCAGCCGTCTATTAAACTTTCTGAGCACTTGGAGGAGCTCGGTTTCGATCTTGTCCGTTTTAAAACGGGAACGCCTCCGCGTGTCTCAAGTGATTCGATTGATTACAGCAAAACGGAAATTCAGCCGGGGGATTCAGTTCCGCGTGCTTTCTCCTATGAAACTGTTGAGTACATTACGGATCAGCTTCCTTGCTGGTTGACTTATACGAGCCCTGAGACTCATGAGATCATCGACAGCAACCTGCACCGTTCGCCAATGTATTCCGGTATGATTAAGGGAACGGGGCCGAGATATTGCCCTTCCATTGAAGATAAAGTCGTCCGGTTTAATGATAAACCGCGCCATCAGATTTTCCTTGAGCCGGAAGGCAGAAATACGCAGGAAGTATATGTACAGGGATTATCCACAAGCCTTCCGGAGGATGTACAGCAGCGGATGCTTGCGACCATTCCGGGACTGGAAAATGTGCAAATGATGAGAGCCGGCTACGCGATTGAGTACGACGCAATTGTTCCGACGCAGCTTTGGCCTACACTGGAGACGAAAAAAATCCCTAACCTGTTTACAGCCGGTCAAATCAACGGTACATCAGGTTACGAGGAAGCGGCTGGACAAGGAATTATGGCAGGAATTAACGCCGGCCGTAAAGCGCTTGGAAAAGAAGAAGTCATTCTCAGCCGTTCCGATGCTTATATCGGAGTATTAATTGATGACTTGGTTACGAAAGGCACCAATGAACCATACCGTCTATTGACTTCACGGGCGGAATACAGACTGCTGCTTCGTCATGACAACGCAGATCTCCGTCTGACGGAAATCGGGCATGACATCGGCTTAATTTCTGACGAGCGCTTTGAAGCGTTTGAAAAGAAAAAAGCGGCGATTGAGGCAGAGAAAAAACGCCTCTGGTCTGTTATTATCAAGCCGTCTGCTGAAAACCAGGAGTATATTCGGTCTCTCGGCGGAAGCGAATTAAAAGACGGGGTGCGCGGCACTGATTTGATGAAACGTCCCGAAATGAACTATGAAACGGTGGTAAAGCTTGCGCCGGCTGAATTCCCGGTTCCGCAAGATGTGGCGGAGCAAGTGGAAATCCAGGTGAAATATGAAGGGTATATTGAAAAATCCCTGCAGCAAGTTGAAAAGCTTAAGAAAATGGAAAACAAAAAAATTCCTGATCGGATTGATTATGACGCAATTAAAGGAATTGCCACAGAGGCCCGACAAAAGCTGAAAGAAGTGCGTCCTTTATCAGTTGCTCAGGCTTCACGTATTTCCGGTGTCAATCCGGCGGACATCTCAATCCTGCTTGTGTACTTAGAGCAGGGCCGTATTGCCAAGGTAGCTGAATAGAAAGGATGACGGCATGAATATAGAGGAATTTACATCCGGTTTAGCGGAGAAAGGGATTTCCCTTTCTGGCCGCCAGCTGGAGCAGTTCGAGTTGTATTATGAGATGCTCGTGGAATGGAACGAAAAAATGAACCTGACTTCCATTACTGAGAAGAAGGAAGTATATCTTAAGCATTTTTATGATTCGATTACGGCGGCATTCTATATTGATTTTGAAAATATTACAAGCCTTTGTGATGTGGGCGCGGGCGCCGGTTTCCCCAGTCTGCCCATCAAAATCTGCTTCCCGCATCTGCATGTCACCATTGTCGATTCACTAAATAAGCGGATTACCTTTTTGGAAACTTTATCTGACGCTTTACAATTGGAGCATACGACGTTTGTCCATGACAGGGCGGAGACATTCGGACAGCGAAAAGAAGTTCGGGAAAGCTTTGATCTCGTAACAGCCCGCGCAGTTGCGCGTCTTTCTGTGCTGAGTGAGCTTTGTCTGCCATTGGTCAAGAAAAACGGCATATTTGCCGCGTTAAAAGCGGCAGCGGCTGACGAAGAGCTGAAAGCGGGACAAAAGGCGATCAAAGTTTTAGGCGGAGAGCTTGAACATATCCATTCTTTCACACTTCCCGTTGAAGAAAGTGAGCGGAACATCATCATCATCCGCAAAACAAAAAGCACTCCGAAAAAATATCCGAGAAAACCGGGAACTCCTAATAAATCGCCAATTGAAGGGTAATTTAGACAGCCTGATGTGACAATTCCATCATATTTTCTTCAAAATTGATGAAGATTCAGCAGGAAAAACCATGAGAAAATAGAATTATAAAAATGGCAGTTTTTAAAGGTGGTGTAGGTACATGAAGCATTCATTCTCTCGTTTCTTCGGGCTTGGTGAGAAGGAAGAGGAACCGGAGATAGCTGAGCATGATACAAACAAAGAAGAGATACTCGAAATACCGGTACATGCTATCGTTCCCAACCGTTTTCAGCCACGCACCATTTTCTCAGATGAAAAAATCAAAGAGTTAGCAATGACTATTCATACACACGGCATTATTCAGCCGATTGTTGTCAGACATACAGAACAAGAAGGACAATATGAGCTCATTGCGGGTGAAAGGCGCTGGAGAGCGGTACAGACGCTCGAATGGGAGAAGATTCCCGCTATTATAAAGGATTTCTCTGATACGGAAACAGCATCTGTCGCTTTGATTGAAAACCTGCAAAGGGAAGAATTGTCTTCTATTGAGGAAGCGCATGCATATGCAAGGCTGTTAGAGCTGCACGATTTGACGCAGGAAGCCTTGGCGCAGCGATTAGGAAAAGGCCAGTCAACGATTGCGAACAAACTCCGCTTGTTAAAGCTGCCTGAACCAGTCCAGGATGCGATTATGGAGAAAAAAATTACGGAACGCCATGCGAGAGCCATGATTCCGCTCAAGCAACCCGACCTCCAAATCACATTGCTCGCGGAAATCATTGAGAAAAGCTTAAACGTAAAGCAGACAGAGGACCGTGTGGTTAAAATGCTTGAACAAGATAAGCGGAAACCGAAACCGAGACGCAAGGCGTTCAGCAGGGATACGAGAATTGCGATGAATACGATCCGCCAGTCACTGTCAATGGTTGAAGACAGCGGCGTCAGGCTGAATACCGAGGAAGAAGAATTCGAAGAGTACATTCAATTGACGATTCGGATACCTAAATAAAAACTCTCCTGATTAGCAGGGGAGTTTTTATTTTATAAGGAAAAAATAATTATATTAAAATAACAATATTTCATTTTCACCATAACTTCAAAAGTGTAAAAATTTTCTTTCTGCAACGTAAAATGCCTTTTTACAGTCAAAAAAGTACCGTGATGAGAGAATTTATAAGAGAAAGCGGTTTTTTACTTTACATTTTTTTCTCTTACCGATAAACAAATTATGAAAAAAATAAAACGCTTTACTCTTTTTTTGATAATATAGAGTCAAGACAGTACATGTTCATGTGAAGGTAGGTGACATCGTGGGAAAAATCATAGCAATTACGAACCAAAAAGGCGGAGTCGGAAAAACGACGACTTCTGTTAATCTTGGGGCTTGTTTGGCTTACATAGGTAAAAGGGTTCTTCTTGTTGATATCGATCCGCAGGGTAATGCAACGAGCGGATTAGGGATTGAAAAAGCCGATGTGGATCATTGTGTGTACGATATTCTAGTAGATGACGCAGATGTAACAGGTATTATTAAACCGACTTCAGTAGAGAACTTAGATGTCATTCCGGCCACGATACAGCTTGCAGGAGCGGAAATAGAATTGGTTCCGACGATCTCAAGGGAGGTCCGGTTAAAAAGAGCATTAGAATCAGTTAAACAAAATTATGATTATATGATTATCGATTGTCCTCCGTCTCTCGGGTTATTAACGATCAACGCGCTTACCGCCTCAGATTCAGTCGTTATCCCGGTTCAATGCGAATATTACGCTCTTGAAGGATTGAGCCAATTATTAAATACAGTGCGGCTCGTGCAAAAGCATTTAAATACCGACTTAATGATTGAAGGAGTTCTTCTGACAATGCTTGATGCGAGAACAAATCTCGGCATTCAGGTTATAGAAGAGGTGAAGAAATACTTTAGAGATAAGGTGTACCAAACCATTATCCCTCGCAATGTCCGTTTAAGTGAGGCGCCAAGTCACGGCAAGCCGATTATATTATACGATCCGCGTTCGAGAGGTGCGGAAGTATATTTAGATCTAGCAAAGGAAGTGGCAGCGAATGGCTAAAGGTGGGCTCGGAAAAGGGATTAATGCGTTGTTTAATCAAGTTGATTTGTCTGAAGAGACAGTTGAGGAAATTAAAATCAGCGATTTACGACCTAATCCTTATCAGCCAAGAAAGCATTTTGACGATGAGTCATTAGCAGAATTAAAAGAATCTGTTTTACAGCATGGCATTCTCCAGCCCATTATAGTAAGAAAATCGTTAAAGGGCTATGATATTGTGGCCGGTGAACGCCGTTATCGTGCCGCTAAGCTTGCCGGCAAAGATACTGTGCCAGCTATTGTGCGTGAGTTATCTGAATCACTGATGCGGGAAATCGCCTTATTGGAAAACCTTCAGCGTGAAGACTTATCACCGCTCGAAGAAGCCTTGGCATATGATTCGCTCCTGAAACATTTAGATCTTACGCAAGAACAATTAGCTAAACGGCTCGGAAAAAGCAGGCCTCATATTGCCAACCATCTAAGATTACTGACACTGCCTGAGAGCATCCAGCAGCTGATTGCCGAAGGCACGTTATCTATGGGGCATGGCAGAACGTTGCTTGGTTTGAAAAATAAGAATAAGCTCGAACCGCTAGTTAAGAAAGTAGTTGACGAACAGCTAAACGTTCGCCAGCTGGAGCAGCTGATTCAGCAGTTAAACAGCAATGTTCCACGTGAAACAAAGAAAAAAGATCCTGTTCAGGATGTTGTCTTAAAAGAACGAGAATCGTATTTGCAAAATTACTTCGGGACAACTGTAAATATTAAAAGACAAAAGAAAAAGGGGAAAATTGAGATTGAATTTTTCTCTAACGATGATCTTGAGCGTATTCTTGAGCTTTTGTCTGAAAGGGAATCTTAAAAAACCATCTTTTTTGAAAGATGGTTTTTTATATGCGCCTCGTAAGCTTTTGAAACGGATTAAGCCGTTCCTGTCTTCCTTCTGCCTTATCTGTTAATTGTAAGCCCTCAGCTAAAACATTTGCCATGCTCATGACGAGGTGGAGCCTCGTGTTTTGCAGGACAAAATACTCCATAAACCCGCTGACATTGACAATGCCATTAATGTGAATGTCACCGATCTCAGGCAGATCTTTCTGTACGCCCGCTCCGGGTTTGAGCGGCCCATCACCGATTTGAAATGACCCTACGCTTTTGACGCGGCCTAAACATGCATCGACCGCAATAATAAACGGGTTTCTATGTATGTGTTGAATTTCCTTTAGTTTGTCTTTCATATTCACGGCATGAACCGGGTCTGACAGAGTTCCGTATACATGCAATCTGCCTAACTCCATTTTCTCTAATTTTGATCCCACGAGCGGACCTAATGAATCTCCGGTAGATCGATCTGTGCCGATACACACGGTTACTAACGGCCTGCCGGCTGCTTTACGTAATGATGAAGTGAGGATTGTTTGTATATGGTTTGCGGCAGCAGAATCCGTATGTGAAACATATTGCTTTGCCCGCTCTTGAGAAAAAAGCCCGCCTTTTCGATTCATAGGGTTCACTTCCTTGTCATGTCATACGAATATTACATTGAAGTTTTCTGAGATGGTTGTTTACAGTATATCCAGCGGCATCTTTTTTTATGCTTATGTGAGTGGTTAGCTGTGCGGTAAGTTTTAAAAGAAGGTAAGGAATAGAGGGAAGAATAAAAAATGAATCTGTAGCGCTACTCCAAGTTCATATGTGAATTAAGAAATAAGACCATATCGATATATCGTTGTTTTATAGTTTTCATGCTCTTTTTGCGAAGAGGGGATCTATCACAAAAAAGAAGTCTGAGTATTCAATATTTATCATTGTATCATATTTGTCCCGTTTGTATGAATGATTGCCGAAGTCCCTCAATATAGTAGCAGTATGCGGGAACAAGCAGAATTTTTTACCTATGAGGTGATAAGGTTGTGGAGAGCCGGGATGAGGTGGATGCTGCTCATATTAAGCAGCCTGATTGGAGCCGGATATGCAAGCGGACAGGAAATATGGCAGTTTTTCGGCGTGGAAAGCGGACTGGCTATTGTGTTGTTTACGGTCATGTTCAGCATTTCGGCTTATATCGTGATGAAGATCAGCTACCGGGTTCAATCTGCGCATTTCTTACCGGTGCTTGAGCATCTTATGGGGCCGCTGCTTGCCAAAATCTATGATGTTCTTATTATGTTTTATTTATTTTCGACAACAATGGTAATGATTGCGGGAGGCGGAGTGACCCTGCAGATGTACAAGCTTCCGTTTTGGATTGGCATTTTGCTTTTTTGCGGGGTTACCGTTTGTTTATTCTTTTGGGATATCAAAGGAATATTATCGTTAAATAGCATTTTGATACCGATTCTTGTGGCTGGCCTGCTTTATGCATTGATTTTTTTTCAGACAACCCATCACTATACATGGACCATTGATTTGGCACGGCAATACAATTGGCCGGCGAGTATTACATTTACCTCTTTAAATATTCTTTCGGTTGTGGCGATCCTTTCTTCTGTCGGGAAGGATATGAAGGGACTTGGGGAAGCGAAAATCGCCAGTGTGGCGAGCGGGTTGATCTTTGGCGTCATTTCATTTGTTTATAATGAGACACTTGTACAGCTTTCAGGAAGTCTTTCACAATATGAGATCCCCCTTTTCGCCGTTCTTGAGGGTGCTCCTTATCCGTTATTTCTCTGTATGACCGCCGTGCTGTTTTTGGCGATATATACAACAACTGTGGCAGGGTTATTCGGATTGTCGAGCCGTATGCTTGCGTTTGTAAAAATGCCGAGGTGGGCGCTCGTTTTTCTCCTTTTGGCCGCGATGGTGCCTTTTACAACAATTGGTTTTTCAGATTTGATCGCTTTTTTATATCCTATTTACGGGCTTTTGAATCTTTATTTGCTGGTGTGTTTGCTGCTTTATCCTATATTAGGTAAATGGAAAAAAATATAAGGGTCAATTTGAGTGCGGTCATTGCTCTTATCCGCTCTTTTTTTGTACAATAAATAAAGCAGTCTATGAAGAGAGGTGAAGGGTCTTGGCGGATAAAGACTTTGGCCTGAATGATATTGTTGAAATGAAGAAACCGCACCCGTGCGGTGAGAACAGATGGAAAATCATTCGGATGGGAATGGATATTCGGATTAAATGCATGGGATGTTCCCACAGTGTCATGATTCCGAGAAGAGATTTTGAAAGAAAGCTGAAAAAAGTACTCGTCAAGCATGAGGAGCCTACATCATAGAGGCTGGCGCTCATGCTTTTTCATATAGAAGAGAGGGAGAGACCTGATGAGCAAAGTGCATCAGTCAGCGTGTCCGCTGAATTGCTGGGACAGCTGCGGTTTTTTGGTGACAGTAGAGGACGGCAAGGTAACAAAAGTAGACGGCGACCCGAATCATCCCATTACAGAAGGAAAAATCTGCGGCCGGGGCAGAATGCTTGAGACGAAAACCAATGCACCGGAACGGCTTCGTTTCCCCTTGAAAAAGCAGAACGGCGAGTTTGTCCGCATTTCCTGGGAGCAGGCATTGGATGAAATTGCGGAAAAAATGGCGGTAATCAAGGAGACAGCAGGCACAACCGCGGTGCTTCATAGCCATGATTATGCCAATAACGGTCTGTTAAAGGCACTTGACCAGCGTTTTTTCAATGGCTACGGCGGTGTGACTGAGATTACGGGAAGCATTTGCTGGGGTTCCGGCATTGAAGCGCAGCGATGGGATTTCGGGCGCTCTTATGGGCATGGGCCGCTTGATATTTATCATAGTAAGCATGTCATTGTATGGGGCAGAAACGTTTCCCGTACGAATATGCATCTCTATCATCACTTGCAGCAGGTGAAGAAAAAGGGTGTGACACTGACGGTCATTGACCCGATTTTCAACCCGACTGCGAAGCTTGCGGATCGTTATATCTCTGTCAAACCGGGAATGGATGGCTGGCTTGCCGCAGGTGTATTAAAAATATTGCGGCAAACCGGCAGAACGGATACGGATTTTATTCAGCAGCATTCCGTCGGTTTTGAAGAAATAGAAAAGCTGTTACAAACGATCTCGTTAGAAGAAATTACTGAGAAAACAGAAACGGATATAGAAGAACTTGAATATCTTGCTAATTTATATGCCGATGGACCCACTTCTACGTTTATGGGTCTTGGGATGCAGCGATATAAAAATGGCGGCGGGACGATACGCTGGATTGACGCTTTGGCTGCTGCGAGCGGGAATGTCGGGATCAAAGGCGGCGGAGCGAATTTTGGGAATGTCCAAGTCGGTGAAAGCTTTGCAAAACCCGGTATCACACGTCCTGAACTGAAAAAAAGCACGAGAACGTTTTCGATGATGACGCAGGCCAAAGAGGCGCTCAATGCGGCTGATCCTCCTATTAAGATGATCGTTGTCACGTGCGGCAATCCGCTCACGCAAGTGCCCAATACCGGAAAAGTAAAGGAAGCGTTTGAGAAAACGCCGGTCACAGTGGCCGTTGATTCTATCATGACCGATACGGCGAAGCTCTGTGACTATGTTTTGCCGACGGCTGTTGTTTTTGAAGAAGAGGATATTTATTACTCAAGCATGTATCATCATTATGTACAA
Source organism: Bacillus sp. ISL-51 (assembly GCF_018613535.1). Lineage (GTDB taxonomy): Bacteria > Bacillota > Bacilli > Bacillales > Bacillaceae > Bacillus. Next base: position 169,455 of record NZ_JAGGQB010000009.1, on the reverse strand, counting down.
TACGGCAAAAAGCTTGTGGAACCGCAGGGAGAAGCAAAATCCGATCGCTGGATTTGGACAGAGCTTGCAAAGCGTCTCGGATTCGGTGAGCTGTTTGACTATAGCGCGGAAGAATTTTTGCAAATGGGGCTTTCTTCTTTGGAGCCAGAGGGAATCACCCTTGAAAAATTAAAGGAAAAGGGCCATTTGCCGCTTCCGGTTAAGCAGGTTCCGTGGGATGATTATCAATTTTTGACGCCGAGCGGGAAATTTGAGTTTGTGTCTTCTCTTGCAGAGGAGAAAGGATACAGCGGCCTGCCTCAATTGGAAGTGCCGGAAGAGTCTGTTTATCATGACGGAGAGCTTGCTGAGAAATACCCGTATACGTTATTGTCCATTCATCCGCAGCGCTCTAATCATTCGCAGCACGTCCCGTTTATTGATAAGCTTCAGCAGGTGCAGGTGGATCTTTCACCGGATATTGCGGAGGAGCTTTCTCTTCAGGACGGAGATACGGCTGAAGTGTTCAATGACCGGGGGCGTCTGCGCGGAAAGGTGAAAGTGATGAAGAAGGCACACCCGAAGACGGTGAATATAGATGAAGGCATGTGGTCTGTATTCGGCGGCTCGGTCAACACGCTCACAAATGATACAAATTCCGATAATGGAATGGGAAGTACGCTTTTTGACTGTCTGGTAGCGGTTAAAAAAGGATAATCTAAGGAAAGAGAGAGCCGGAAATGCTTTTTTCCCAGCTTGTCTTTTCACATGAACCTCCTTATAATTGCTCTAGGTTTAACGTTTATACGATGATGGTTTGATATAGAGGAGATGAAAGAATGGCTTTAACTGCTGGAATTGTCGGTTTGCCGAATGTCGGAAAATCGACGTTGTTTAATGCAATTACCCAGGCTGGTGCCGAATCAGCCAACTACCCGTTCTGTACGATTGATCCGAACGTCGGAATCGTGGAAGTGCCTGACGAACGTCTGCAAAAGCTGACTGAACTGGTCAAACCGAAAAAAACGGTGCCGACTGCGTTTGAGTTTACAGATATCGCCGGGATTGTAAAAGGCGCGTCAAAAGGTGAAGGACTCGGAAATAAATTTCTTTCACATATTCGCCAGGTTGATGCGATCTGCCACGTTGTGCGTGCATTCGCTGACGACAATATTACACACGTTTCCGGAAAAGTTGATCCGATTGATGATATTGAAACGATTAACCTTGAGCTGATCCTTGCTGACATGGAGACGGTCGAAAAACGCATCGTGCGTGTGAGCAAGCTTGCAAAGCAAAAAGACAAAGAAGCTGTTATCGAGTTTGATATTTTGTCTAAATTAAAAGAGGCGTTTGAGCAAGAAAAGCCGGCCCGTTCCGTTGAATTTACGGAAGAACAGCAAAAGCTTGTAAAACAGCTTCATTTGCTGACGTCAAAACCGGTGCTGTATGTGGCGAATGTGAGCGAAGATGAAGTGGCTGATCCGTCAGGAAATGAATACGTCGCGAGAATCCGTGAGTATGCTGCGGGCGAAAACGCCGAAGTCATTGTCGTCTGCGCGAAAATTGAATCTGAAATTGCTGAGCTGGAAGGCGAAGAAAAACAAATGTTCCTTGAAGAGCTCGGAATCGAAGAATCAGGTCTTGATCAGCTGATTAAGGCATCCTATTCTCTTCTCGGCCTTGCGACATACTTCACGGCAGGCGAACAGGAAGTCCGTGCATGGACCTTCAAAAAAGGCATGAAAGCCCCTGAGTGTGCGGGAATCATTCACACTGACTTTGAACGCGGATTTATCCGCGCTGAAACGGTTGCTTATGAGGATCTTCTCGCAGGCGGCGGTATGTCAGGAGCTAAGGAAGCCGGAAAAGTGCGCCTTGAAGGTAAGGAATATGTTGTAAAAGACGGAGATGTTATTCATTTCCGATTTAATGTATAGGACACTGTTGTAAAGGGACAAGAGCTTTGGTATAATATAAACTTGTGAGTAATAGAATTATTGCTCCTTGCCCATTTAGGGCCGCTTAGTCCAAAAGGAGGTGCAAACAGATGAGAAAGTACGAAGTTATGTACATTATCCGTCCGAACATTGACGATGAGTCAAAGAAGGCAGTTATCGAGCGTTTCAGCAACGTTTTGACTTCTAACGGAGCGGAGATCACTGGAACAAAAGATTGGGGTAAACGTCGTTTAGCATACGAAATCAACGATTTCCGCGACGGTTTCTACCAAATCGTAAACGTTCAGTCTGATGCTGCAGCGGTTGCTGAATTCGACCGTTTGGCTAAGATCAGTGACGACATCATTCGCCACATCGTTGTTAAAGAAGAAGAATAAGCAATTTGAAATATATAATGTTAAAAGGTGGTCTTTCTTATGCTTAACCGAGTTGTATTAGTCGGAAGACTGACAAAAGACCCAGAGCTTCGTTATACGCCAAACGGTGCGGCTGTTGCCACGTTTACTCTTGCTGTGAATCGTACATTCACGAATCAGTCCGGAGAACGTGAAGCCGATTTCATTAATTGTGTCACTTGGAGAAGACAAGCCGAAAACGTTGCAAATTTCCTCAAAAAAGGAAGCCTTGCAGGCGTAGACGGCCGACTGCAGACAAGAAACTATGAAAACCAGCAGGGACAGCGTGTCTTCGTGACCGAAGTCCAAGCTGAAAGTGTTCAATTTCTTGAGCCTAAAAACGGCGGCGGTTCTGGTTCAGGTGGATACAACGAAGGAAACAGCGGCGGAGGCCAGTACTTTGGCGGAGGCCAAAATGATAATCCGTTCGGCGGAAATCAGAACAACCAGAGACGAAATCAAGGGAACAGCTTTAATGATGACCCATTTGCCAACGACGGCAAGCCGATTGACATCTCGGATGATGATCTTCCGTTCTAATAGATTATCGCTATATTCATAACAGGAAAGGTGGGAAATGACAATGGCAGGAGGACGCAGAGGCGGTCGTGCGAAACGCCGTAAGGTTTGTTACTTCACTTCTAACGGCATTACGCACATCGATTACAAAGATGTAGATCTTCTTAGAAAGTTTGTTTCTGAGCGTGGTAAAATTTTACCTCGCCGTGTAACTGGAACACACGCAAAATACCAACGTAAATTGACTATCGCGATCAAACGCGCACGTCAAATGGCTTTACTTCCATACGTAACTGGCGAGTAAGCCGATAGATAAAAGAGCAAGGGCCTTTGGGTTCCTGCTCTTTTTTTGATTTATAGCACTGTTTCCGCCTGACCTCGTGTCTCCGAGAATTGCCCCTTTCAGTTTGTCCCTTTATCCGTTTCTTCCCTGCCAATCGCTTCAATACAGCGATGTACGGAGTGTTTCACATGAAACATTGAAAAAACAGCCGGGTTACTTCAAATGACCCCGATACGGTTTCATAAAGTTAATCTTTGTTATCTTGCTCGCCTATTCAAAAGTGCGTACATACGTACTGTTTTTGTTTATACTGAAGGAGGAGGTGATTCAGATGGGAACAGAAAGACATGTCCTGACGAAGGAAAAGTGGAACGCGATCATCCACAATGATTCTTCCTATGATGGGACGTTTTTTTACGCGGTGAAAACGACGGGGATTTTCTGCCGGCCTTCTTGTAAATCCAGAGTTCCGAATAAAGAAAATGTGGCGGTATTTCTAACGGCGGATGAGGCACTGGCCAAACACTACCGTCCGTGCAAACGATGCCGTCCGAACGGACTCCGTCTGCCTGATGAAGAGTGGGTCACGCAAATCACTGAGTATATCGACAGCCATTATCATGAATCACTTACTTTGGAGACGCTGGCTGATATGTGTCACGGAAGCCCGTATCATTTACAGCGGACATTTAAAAAAATCAGGGGCACGACTCCGAATGAATATATACAGAACATAAGGGTAGCAACGGCTGAGCGCCTTTTGAAGCTGACTGATAAGACAGTCACAGAGATCGGAATGGCCGTCGGGATTTCGAACACTTCCCATTTTGCGACTCTTTTTAAGAAGAAAACGGGAAGTTCGCCAACGGAGTACAGAAAATCACAAAGATAGGACAAGGAGGTTCATCATGACTCATGAGATAACTGTATATTGGACACTATTTACATGGAATGATTGGAGTTTATATATGGCTGCCACCTCCAAGGGCCTTTGCTTTATCGGCTCGAACGAGGGGAAACTGGATGAATTGGAGCAGTGGGCCGGGAAAAAAATGCCGCAATGCCGATTGGTGCGCGATGATGAAAAACTGGAGCCTTACACAGCTGAACTGCATGATTATATCAAAAACGACAAATCAGCATTTACAATGCCGCTTGATCTTCGCGGGACGGAGTTTCAGCTTGCTGTATGGAAGGCGCTTCAGGACATACCGTACGGGGAGACATTCTCCTACTCTGACGTAGCGGAAAAGATTTATAGACCGCAAGCAGTCAGAGCCGTGGGTGCCGCAATCGGTGCAAATCCTGTGTTAATTATAGTTCCGTGCCATCGTGTCATCGGGAAAAACGGGAAATTAACCGGGTTCAGAGGCGGCTTAGAAATGAAAAAGCAATTGCTGGCATTAGAAGGCAGGCAGATGTAACGGTGAAGCACTTATTATATAAACAGCCGAAAACAATGTTAAACAAAGGTTCAGGATTTTTATCAGGGTACAGCCACACGCTAAATCCATATACAGGCTGTACATTTGGGTGTTCTTATTGTTATGTACGGCGCATGCCTGTTTCATCGTTCCGAAAAGAAGAATGGGGAACATGGGTCGACATTAAGCAGGGTGCCGCAGAGCTTCTGGAAAAAGAACTCACAAGGGCGAAGAGAAAAGGAAGTGTCACGATTTTTATGTCCTCCAGTACTGATCCGTACCAGCCGATTGAACAGCGAGAGAGGGTTACGCGGACACTATTAGAGGTCATGTCGGTCAATCAGCCGGACTTCTTATTAGTGCAGACGAGAAGTCCGCTTGTTCAGCGGGATATTGATTTGTTAGGAATGTTAAAAGATAGAGTCAGAGTCAGCATAACGATAGAAACGGACAGAGAGGATATTCGGAGGCGTTTTGCCCCGAATGCGCCTTCGATTCAAGGAAGGCTTCATACGCTGAAAATTCTTTCTGAAGCGGGGATTCCGGTTCAAGCGGCGGTTGCGCCCACTCTGCCAAGCACGGAAGCTTTTCCGGAGAAACTCGCGCCGCACGTCTCCCGTGTTTGTATTGATGATTATTTTATGGGAGACGGAAGCGGCGGCAAGCGAACAAGGCGGCTGGGAATTGAATCGATCTATGAGGAATTGGATATGCGGGAATGGTACTCTCCCGGTGCTTACCGTAAAGTTTATAACAGAATGGCAGACGTTTTTTCACAGGATCAGCTGTATGTGAGCCGTGACGGATTTTTGCCGTGAATATCAGGAGGGGAGCAATGAAACTTATTTCTTGGAATGTCAACGGCTTGCGGGCCGTGATGAAAAAAATGGATATGGTTGCATATGTACAGGAGGAGGAAGCAGATATTCTATGTCTGCAAGAAACAAAAGTACAGGACGGACAGGTATCATTGCGGCCCGAGGGATATCATGCATACTGGAATTATGCGGAGAAAAAAGGGTACTCGGGCACCGCTGTTTTTTCAAAACAAGAGCCGCTATGTGTATCGTACGGATTGGGAATAGAAGAGCATGATCAAGAGGGCAGAGTGATTACGCTGGAGTTTGAGAATGTGTATGTTGTCAACTGCTACACGCCCAATGCTAAACGCGGATTGGAACGAATTGATTATCGGCTTCAATGGGAAGCGGATTTTAAGGCTTATTTGCAGGAGCTTGATCGGAAAAAGCCTGTCATTTTATGCGGCGATTTGAATGTGGCGCACCGGGAGATTGACTTGAAGAATCCAAAAGCCAACCGGAAGAACGCCGGTTTCTCCGATCAGGAGCGGGCAGCTTTTACCGCATTGTTAGAAGGCGGGTTTACCGATTCATTCCGCTATTTGCACCCCAAGGTGGAAGGGGCGTATTCTTGGTGGTCTTACCGGCTGAATGCACGGGATAAAAATATCGGCTGGCGCCTTGATTATTTCATCGTCTCGGACAGGCTGAAGGAACGGATCAGCCAAGCGAATATTTGTGCCGGCATGATGGGTTCTGACCATTGCCCTGTTGAAATTACAATTGATTTATGATGAGATAGCAGTAAGAGTTTTCCGCTCTTGCTGCTTTTCTTATCCCGAAACTGGAGGAGTACATGGTAAATATAAAAGAGATTGCGAAATTGGCGAATGTGTCGGTAGCCACCGTGTCCCGCGTGTTAAATCATCATCCGTACGTGTCTGAAGAGAAGAGGCAGCTTGTGCACCAAGTAATGAAGAAATTGGATTATACGCCCAATCGCACTGCCATTGATCTCATTCGCGGAAAGACCAATACGATCGGCGTGATCCTGCCTTACAGCGACCATCCTTGCTTTGATAAAATTGTAAACGGTATCACAAAGGAAGCCTTTGCTCATGACTATGTGACAACCCTTCTCCCCACCAATTACGACCCCGATATTGAGATAAAATATTTCGAGCTGTTGAAAATGAAAAAAATTGACGGATTGATTGTCACCTCCCGCGCGAATGAGTGGGAAACAGTGGTTCCGTACCTTGAATACGGGCCTGTTGTCGCCTGTGAATATACGCAGCATCAGGATATTCCATGCGCTTATAATGACAGGCTGTCAGCATATAGAGAAAGCTTTCAGTATTTAAAAAGCCGCGGGCATCAAGACGTCGCTTTTACCTGTGTCCGAGAATCGGAAAAAAGCCCAAGCACGGCTGATAAAGTAAACGCTTATGAGGCTGTTTATGGGGCTCTTGATGATAGCCGTATTTTGGTCGACTGTCATGATATGGACGACGGAGAGCGTGCCGGTGCATACTTTTACAACTGCAGCCAGGCACCGACGGCCATATATGCGCATAGTGATGATGTTGCCGCCGGCTTATACCATTTTGCGCAAAGACAAAAATGGGATGTGGAGATCATTGGTGAGGGGAACCTGAGCGTCAGCCGGGTTTTGAACATTCCTTCCTTGGAGCTTCATTTAGAACGGGTCGGCAAAGAGGCTTTTTCTTTGTTTTTACACAGGAATATAGCCAAAAAACAAATTATGCACCAATTTCGGAGGAAAAAACTCTTGAGCTGAAATGGGTTTCATGCCTTATAACTAGATTGATAAGGAAAGGGAGGATGAAGATGAGGATTGAGCATGCGGCCATATGGGTCAAGGATTTAGAGCGGATGAAAGAGTTCTATGAAAAATACTTTCAAGGAAAAGCGAATGACCTTTACCATAATGAGAAAAAAGATTTTAAATCGTATTTTATTTCGTTTGACTCCGGATGCAGACTGGAAATCATGAAAAAAGGCGATGTGAATGAGACACCTTCGCAGAACATGACAGGTTGGGCGCATCTCGCATTTTCAACCGGCAGCAAGGAGCGGGTGAACGAACTGACGGAAACCTTTATAAAAGACGGTTTTAAGGTAATGAGCGGCCCGCGGGTGACGGGTGACGGTTATTATGAGAGTGTAATAGAGGATTGGGAAGGCAATTTGATAGAAATTACAGTGTAACAGTGCGGAGAGAACCCGCACTGTTTTTCTTATCAGATTTGCTGTGCGTTTGTTTTCGGTCCGAAAAGGATTAATAGGACGGAACATAGGAGCCAGCAGCCGCCAATGAAAATAAAGACGCTGACATAGCCGAGCTTTACGGCAATAAAACCGACAAGCAAGGAGCCGAATATATTTGAAAAACGGCCGAGTCCGTACGCCAAACCGCTGCCTGTCGAGCGATATTCGGTAGGATATGGTTCGGATGTGTACGCGTATAAGTTGGAAGTGAAAACCCGTTCCGTGATGTTGACGATAAAACCGAAGACAATAATCATGACGGGAATAAACGTCATCCCGTATAATAGACCCGCGATCGCGGTCAGAAAGGCGCTTGCCGCCAAAATCCATTTTCGCTGGAATCTTTCGGATATCATTGATCCGAGCAATGCGCCAAGCGGAGCGCCGACAGAGTGAAGTACATTGTACCAAAGCGTTTTTTCCATGGTGATGCCGTTGCTTTTTAATAAGCTGGGCACCCATGAAGCAAAGCCGTAGAAGCCAAAGGTTTCAAGAATCCAGACTGCGGAAAGGATAATGGTAATTTTTAAGTTTCTTCCTTGAAACAGTCCTAAGTAGCCCGCGTGCTTGACGGCAGGCGGAGCTGCTGCTTGCTTGGGCGCGGGAAGCGGGCCTTTTTCTTGCTCCACCCGTGCTTCAATCCGATTCATAATAGCGTCCGCTTTATCGTAAGAGCCGCGGTTCTCGTGCCAGCGCGGTGATTCCTCAAGCCTGCGGATAAAGAAGAAATAAATAAGGCCGACGGCTCCCCATACAAAGACAAGCCGCCATCCCCATGAGCCTAAAGGAATCACAAAAGCGGACACGACATTTGTGACGGGAACGCCTATTAAACCGATCATTGCACAAAAGGAGATGTACTTCCCGCGCACTGAGGAAGGGAAAAATTCCGCCAGATAGCTGTTCGTCACAATCATTGCAGCTGCGACGCCGAGCCCGGTCAGAAAACGGAAAATCATTAAGGAAGGGATATCCCAGGCTAACGCATTTAAAAAGGATGAGATTGAAAAAATAAGGACAAAACAGTTGAGCGCTTTTTTTCGGCCTATTCGGTCAGATAATCTTCCTCCGAGTGAAGCGCCTAAAAACATGCCTAAAAATGATGCGGCCGTGATATCGGCAATAGTGGACAGCTTTACGCCCCAATGCTCAATAAGCGCCGGAGCGACATTGCTGAGCGTAAACAGATCGGCAAGGTCGAAGAAATAAATGATTCCGAGAGCGGTTAACACTTGGTAGTGCACACGCGAAATGGGGAGACGGTCTAATCGATTCGCGACGTTTGAGAATGACTGATTTTTCATAAAAAACCCCCTGATTTGACTGTTGTAATCAGAAAATACTGTAAATTAAATCCTGTAAATACATTATAATGGTCTTTCTGTCTCGAAAAAAGAGTTTAAATAACCAGAGCCAGAGGAAATGGAATAGCGCTTTTTTCTTAAGAACTTATAAAATTTTCCTATATAGGATGCTGTCCATATAGTAAAATGTTCAAGGAAAGGAAGCTGATACATAAAAATGAATACATTTATACGGCCTTTAGAAGGCAAAAATAGTGTTTGGAGATATCTCCTTTCTTTATTATTAATCGTGGGTTTATTCTTTTTTGGAAGTATTGTGACTGTGTTTTATATGTTTCTCACATCCGTCATTGATCCTTCGTTAACAATCGATTGGGATGAGGGAGTTTTAAGTGACCCGCTGGCAGACATTTATTTGCAGCATATCGTATATTTTATAGCGATTCCGGGCATATGGATTGCCGTTCGCTTTATCATGAAACGCCGGTTTTTATCAATCATCACACCGAATCAGACGCTGAATTGGAAGAGGATTTTCTTTGGATTCGGCACTTATTTTATCCTGATGATCATAGCGGAGCTGATCGATTTTGCGGTCAATCATGATAGTTTCTCACTGCAGGAATTCCATGCTTCCCGCTTTTTATGGCTGTTAGCGGCAGCGATCATTTTGGTGCCGTTTCAAACCTCTGCGGAGGAATTTCTATTTCGCGGCTTCCTGCTTCAGTTTGCCGGAAAATTGACAACAAACACGGTGATCCTGTCCGTAATCATCGGAGGGCTATTCGGCGCTCTGCACTTCGGAAATCCGGAAATGGAAAATGGAGCTCTCTGGGCGGGGATTGGATATATCGCCATCGGCATGATATGGACCTTCATCAGTATTAAAACGGGCAGTTTGGAACTGTCGCTGGGCGGGCACGCCGCGAACAATATGTTTTTATTCATATTTCTCACCGAGGATCACACTGTGTACAGCGGTATTCCTTCTCTATTTCTATATACCGGCCATCATGAATTTTACGACTGCATATCGACGCTGGCCATCAACGTTGTATTTGTATGGCTTGCATTCCGTTTTGTGAAGAAAGAAAAAAAGCAGCAGGATGTTTAATCCCTGCTGCTTTTTTGTAATGTCTTCATGGCTTCATCAATATCTGTCGTCGGCTGTCGGCACGCGAAATTTTCACAAATGTAAACCGTCGTTTTGCCGTCGATGATTTGATATTCCGCTGCGAAATCGGCAATGTCTTTGAGGTCTTCCGGTTTTTCTGCTGCGAGAATCGTGTACGCGGGTGTGAAATGCTGCTGAAGAGTCTCTATGAAACGCTTTCTGTCCGGATCGTCTTTGCTGCCGAATATGACGATTTCTTTCTGGGGCATTATATGTGCCAATACGCTTTGCATAAAAAAGGCATTGCTGCTTGGGTAAGCTTCAATTTCCCGTTTGAATACAGAAAACATGGTTTCCGCTTTTTCGATCAGCGATACATCACCCGTCAGGCGGCCGAGACGAAGCAGCTGAACGGCTGCCACGCTGTTTCCGGAAGGCACGGCGCCGTCATAGACTTCTTTTTCCCTGACAAGAAGGGGTTCGGCATCATCGCCTGTGAAGTAAAATCCGCCGTGTTGTTCATCCCAAAACAAATGAAGCATATCCTTGCATAATTCTTTTGCTTTTTGCAAATACGATGTGTCAAAATCGGCTTCGTACAGCTCGAGATACGCTTGGATGAGAAAGGCATAGTCATCGAGAAACCCTTTGTTTTTCACTTCTCCGTCACGATACCGGACCATTACGCGTCCGTTTGGCATGAGGTGTTTTTCAAGAAAACGAACGGCTTTGTCAGCCATGCTGAGATATTCAGGTTCATGAAATGTCCTTGCCGCTTTTGCGAGTCCGGCAATCATGAGCGCATTCCATGAGGTCAGCACCTTATCATCCGCGTGCGGATAGGTTCTGTTTTCACGGGCCTCTAACAGCTTCCGCCTTGCGTCTTCCAGCCGTTCGCTAAGTTCATGCTTTGTCAGGCCTGTCTCTTCCAGAATGTCTTCCAGCCGTGTGAAAATAAGATGAGGGATATTTTTCCCTTCGAAATTGCCTTTTTCCGTGATGTTATACACTTTGCAATAAAGCGAGCCGAGTTCGTCTCCTAAAAGATCTAATACTTCATTCCTAGACCATATGTAATATTTCCCCTCTTTGCCCTCTGTATCGGCATCTAAAGCTGAGAAAAAACTGCCGTCTTCATGCATCATTTCCCGCTGAATAAATGTAATGATCTGTTTGGCAACATGTCTGTAACGCTCATTTTGCGTGACTTGACACGCCTCTGTATAAGCGGTCAGAAGCAGGGCGTTGTCATACAGCATTTTCTCAAAATGGGGCACGAGCCATTCATTATCAGTCGAGTACCGCGCAAAACCAAAGCCGATATGGTCAAAAATGCCGCCATTTGCCATACTGTCGAGCGTTTTTGTCACGCTGTTCAATGCCTGCTCTTTATCTGTATAGCTGTAGTAACGAAGCAGAAACATGAGCATATGCGGCATCGGAAACTTCGGAGCCTGGCCGAACCCGCCATACACCGTATCAAACCCCCCGGCCAGCTGGCGGAAAGTGTCATGAACGGCCTGTTCGCCGAGCATGCCCTCGTTTTGATGGGCCTTCACTTCAAGATGAGCTGCCGCATTTTCTGCTATATCCTCCACATGCTGCCGATCATTCGCAAACGTCTCGGACAGATGTTCAAGCACATCAATAAACCCCGGACGATTAAATTTGCTTGTCTTCGGAAAATACGTTCCTGCGTAAAACGGCTTCTGATCAGGCGTAACAAACACATTTAGGGGCCATCCGCCCTGCCCCGTCATCAGCTGGCAGATTCTCATATACACCGAATCCACATCCGGCCGCTCTTCCCGGTCTACCTTGATGGATATGAATTTATCATTTAAAATGCCGGCGATTTCTTCATCCTCAAAGGATTCGTGTGCCATTACGTGACACCAGTGACATGTCGAATAGCCGATGCTGACCAGAACAGGCTTGTTTTCGCGCTTTGCTTTTTCGAAGGCTTCTTCTCCCCAAGGGAACCAGTTAACTGGATTGTGGGCGTGTTGAAGTAAATATGGTGATTTCTCCGCGATTAAACTGTTGGGTTTACTGTTAGTGGACATGGGATCACCTTCTTTCTTGTCTTTTATAAAAATAAGTTACTTATTTAACTTACCATATTTGCTTTGAAAAATACTTTGCAATGTCTAACATGTATAAGCACAGAAAATTAATAAACGATAACTATGTTTATGACTATAGAAAATGAGGTGGAGTTTGTGAAACATAGTTATTTTTATAGGAGTTGTATTCATCCTCAAACACAACAATCTTATCCTAATGAATCCTTTGCCTGTATTTACAATTCATATTACTCTTGTCAAAATGGTAATTGGGTATATATAGGAGTAGGTTGTTTCCCCCCATATTATCCAGTATTTTAGAGGAATCTATGCTGTCAGTATTGGAATGGCCGCGGTTATTGGCAGAGATGTGCAGTCAATTCATGTCCTCTTTGGGGGCCATATAATAGCCCTCTATATCAGTCATGGGAAGTTTCTAATTGTGATGATTGCACAGGTTGAAATGGATTTTTTAAAAAAATAAAAAATTAGTCTAATTAGGAACAACAATATCAAATTGTTGTTTTTTATTTCGAAATCTTGGCGTTATGATTATAGTCTCTCCTTACTTCATATCAGTGGTACAATTAGGAAAAAACAAGGGATCTTGTAATGGAGATGTAATTTGCAGTTAGTATTGGTTTTTGTAACAAAAATTGGAAGGGGTTTTATAATGATAACTCAAACAATACCAATGTTATTATTGATTTTAATATTTATTGTTTGTGAGATTGTTTACTTAATTATCAAAAAGTTTACTCTAAAAGGAAAATTGGCATCCAAACGTACCTTTATAACCTCTATATTTATCTTTTATTTTTTAATGTTGCTTAAGTTGGTCTTTTTTCCAATAACGTTTGGATCAATGGCAAGAGAAATGAGTTTTCCATCGGAAGCTTATTTTCAGTTCGTTCCTTTTAAGACAATTATGTTATACGTCTCTCATCTAAGTTTTAATCAGTTAATACAGTTTGTTGGAAATATTCTATTGCTTGCTCCGTTTGCGCTATATCTAAATACTCTTTGGCGAATTAGTATAGTGAAAAATATACTTATTGCTTTTTTCTCAACCTTATTGATTGAAACGATTCAAGCCTTAATAAATTGGATAACTGGTTATCCAAATAAAGTATCTGATATTGATGATGTGATTAGTAATGCAGCTGGGTATCTATTAGTTCTATTATTCGTTCCGATTTTTAGAAAGATTTATAGAAGTATGTAGACAATGACTGATTTTTAAAGAAAAGCCGATACATAATGCGGACTATACATCTTGAAATTTTTGCTGGTTTTAGAGGGAGTGTTTAGCAATATTCATTGTTAAACACTCCTTTGTATTTTGTCATAAAGGTACTTCTATTTAATCAAGTCGCAAAAGCATCGCTATAACCGCAAAAAAACCGCAAAGGGGTAGTGGCGCTTCATAAATTCGACCAATCTCCTGGTAAACCCTTCCTTTAGACCTCTATTGGTAGATGTGCATATAAGTGAGCATTAGAGTGGGCTGAAAACCTTGTTTCTCCTTTCTCACCTTAGTATGTTTTTTTGTCAAAATAACTATAAAAAAATACTGTGCCACCAAATACAAGTGGTAACCTTGATGTAATGAAGATATTAAAAAAATAGAAAACCTCTATCTGGTTACACAAGTTTTTAGGGGTTTTAATAATTAATCAAAAAAAATTGATTTATTTCGTTGCATTTATTAAAAAATCCTGAGTATAATAAATAAATCAAAAAAATTTGATTAAAGAGGGCGATATGATGAATGAGACGAAATCAGAATTACTTCAGAGATATGAACAAAAATTTAAAGCTCTTTCTGATCAGAAACGATTAGAGATCATGTATGAACTTTGTCAAAGGGGAAAAACCTGTGTTTGCGATCTGACTGAAATCTTTGAGATGACACAATCTAAACTCTCTTATCATCTTAAAATTTTATTAGATGCCAACTTAATTACCAAAGAAACAAAGGGAACATGGTGCTATTATGATTTAAATGACAATGAGGTAAATCATTTATTATCTGAAGAACTTTGTTGTGTATTTAGAAAAAAAGGTAAAGGAGATTGTTGTTAACTTTAATCATTAAATCAAATTTTTTTGATTAATAGATAAGAGGGGGAATTATTATGAAATTTGTTCATGTAGGGATTAATGTTGTCAATTTGGAGAAATCGATCGATTTTTATCAAAAGGTCTTTGGAGTAAAGCCTGTAAAAGTAAAAACGGACTATGCAAAATTTTTATTAGAAACTCCTGGATTAAACTTCACTTTAAATGCTTGTGATGAAGTAAAGGGAAATCAAGTGAATCATTTTGGATTCCAAGTAGATGGTGTGGATGAAGTCTTGAATCACAAGGAAAGGCTTGAAAAAGAAGGGTTTTTTGCGCGTGAAGAAATGGATACGACTTGTTGTTATGCAGTCCAAGATAAATTTTGGATTACTGATCCTGACGGGAATGAATGGGAATTTTTCTTTACCAAATCAAATAGTGATGTTCAAAAACAAAATTCCTTCTCTTGTTGTGTAACACCAAGTGAAAATACAACGAATTCATGCTGTTAATATGAAAGGTGAGGATTAAGTGATGAAACGTTTATCTTTGTTAGATCGCTATTTAACCCTCTGGATTTTTCTGGCGATGGCATTAGGAATAGGATTAGGTTTTATATTTCCGGGGTTTGTCGGTGGATTAAACAAGTTACAAGTCGGAACTACATCCATTCCTTTAGCTATTGGTTTAATACTAATGATGTATCCTCCTTTAGCAAAAGTTCGTTATGAAGAAATTGGGCGGGTATTTAAAGATATTAAAGTGTTAATTTTGTCATTAGTGCAAAACTGGATTATCGGGCCGATTCTGATGTTTGTTTTGGCTATCATCTTTTTGCCAGATAAACCGGAGTATATGATTGGACTTATTATGATTGGATTAGCTCGCTGTATTGCGATGGTTATTGTTTGGAATGACTTATCAAAAGGTGATACGGAATATGCGGCAGGATTAGTTGCTTTTAATTCAATCTTCCAAATGCTTTTCTTTTCAATTTATGCTTATGTATTTGTGACGGTTATTCCACAATGGTTAGGAATTGAAGGAGCTATCGTTAATATAACGATGTCGGAAACCGCAAAATCTGTATTCATTTACCTTGGAGTTCCTTTTATTGCAGGAATGCTGACACGTTATATTTTTGTAAAAGTGAAGGGAAAAGAATGGTATGAAAGAGTGTTCATTCCTAAAATTAGTCCAATTACATTAATTGCTTTGCTATTTACAATTATCGTCATGTTTTCTTTGAAAGGTGATGTAATCGTCAGCTTGCCGTTAGATGTTATTCGAGTTGCGATTCCATTATTGATTTACTTTGTTTTAATGTTCTTTGTTTCCTTCTTTTTAGGAAAGAAAATTGGAGCAAACTACGCTGTCACCACTACATTAGCTTTTACAGCAGGAAGCAACAACTTTGAATTAGCGATTGCTGTAGCTGTGGGTGTATTTGGAATTCATTCAGGTGCAGCATTTGCCGCCGTAATTGGTCCGCTTGTAGAAGTACCTGTTATGATTGCACTTGTTAATGTTGCTTTGTGGTTTCAACGAAAATATTTTCAAAATCACTCCATGTAAAGGGAGAATCATATATGAAGAATAAAAAAATTATTTACTTCCTTTGTACAGGAAACTCTTGCCGAAGCCAGATGGCTGAAGGATGGGCTAAACGGCATTTGGATGATGTGTGGGAAGTTTACAGCGCTGGAATAGAAGCACATGGATTAAATCCTAATGCTGTTAAAGCTATGAAGGAAATAGGTATTGATGTATCTAATCAAACATCGGATATTATTAATCCTAACATTCTAAACAATGCTGATTTTGTCGTCACATTATGCGGTGATGCGGCAGATAAATGCCCCATGACTCCACCACATGTTAAAAGAGACCATTGGGGTTTTGATGATCCTGCAAAAGCAAAAGGAACCGAAAAGCAAAAATGGAACACCTTCCAACGAGTCCGTGATGAAATTGGAGAACGCATAAAACGATTTGCTGAAACAGGTGAATAGAATTTTAATAGCCGTGGGGAAACCTCCCGGCTATTATTTTTATCAACATAAAGAAGATGTGAATTTTTGATGGTTACTCTAACAAACATGCCACCAGTGACAAGTCGAATAGCCGATACTGACCTGAACAGGCTTCTTCTTCCCAGGGGTGCCAGTTTACCGTGTTATGGGCTTGCTGAAGTAAATATGGAGACTCCTCAGCGTTTAATCTATTGGGTTTATTGTTGTTTGGCATAGGATCACCTTCTTTCACTTTTTATTTGTTTTTATTTTACGTTGCCATAATGGAGTTTAGTTATAGATTAGGTTTTATCTGCTAATTGCGTCTTAGGATTGCCAGCCTTTTGCGCACAAAATTTTTGCAAAATAAAGACTTATAAACATTTGCTGTTTCTTGTAAAGTTGGAATGAATAAAGAAATAGTGAAGAAAATCTATAGAGGTTCTATAAAGGTTTTATGCGTTGATTATTTAATACAGGGGAGAGAAGTAACAATGGCATATTTATATTTAGTACTCGCGATTTCAGGTGAACTTATTGGTTCTTCTATGCTTAAGGCAGCTGAAGGTTTCTCAAAACTTTACCCTACGATTGGTACAATTATTGCTTTTATAGGCTCCTTTTTCTTCTTGTCACTTGCAATGAAGACCATACCATTGAATACCGCCTATGCACTTTGGTCTGGAATAGGGATTATTGCTACCACAATAATTTCAATTTTGATTTGGAAAGAAAAAATTAACGTTGCCAGTGTTACAGGGATTGCTTTAATTCTTGCAGGAGTAGTAGTTTTAAATCTTTTTGGACCTGGTCACGGCGAAGCAGATAATGTTGAAAACGCAAGCCAAACAACAAACAATGAAAGTGATTGAGGCAGCGAAGTTTTATAGGTTTGATAGTGAGGTGTATAAAACCTCACTTTTTATTTTGTTAAGTGCTTTTGCGAACATGCCGCCTAAAGGGGACAATGACAGTAATGTCTTTTTTATAAAAAGAAAATACCGGCTGTTACACCGGTATCAGACGAAGTTTTGTGAGTCATTTGTGGTTTTTCTTCCTTTGAATTCGCAACAATTATGGTCATGAAAAACATTGATAAAAAAGAAAAACTGTGATAAATTGATATAGATACACTAATAGTGTATTTTTGTGTATATTATCCCTATTTTAATTATACAACATAAAATCCTTTTCAGTCAACCCCTATTTTTAAAAAAAGGGAGTGTTTTGATGTGAACATGGAGCAAGAACGAGTGGTCAGGATTCGTTTGGTATTGAGCGATAAATGGGAGGGAAAGAAATGAAACCATACGTACTAGAGTTTCGGGAGATCGATAAAACGAGACAAATGGCGGTCGGCGGCAAAGGGATGAATTTGGGCGAATGTTCGAGGATTGAAGGAATACTTGTGCCAGAAGGATTTTGTGTTACCACTGATGCATATAAAAGAGTCATTGGGAAAAATGAGGAGTTCCATCAATTACTGGACCAACTGGAAGATCAAAAAGTGGACGAACGAGAAAAAATCAGTGAAATTAGCAGGCAGATTCGTAAGCTGATTGAGGGGATCGGAATCGAAAAGGGGATCGAAGAAGAGATCGATCGATGTCTCTTAGTTTTTGGCTTCGAGCATGCATATGCCGTTCGTTCAAGTGCTACAGCTGAGGATCTTCCATTTGCCTCCTTTGCCGGTCAACAGGATACCTATCTAAACATCAAAGGGAAAGATGCAATTTTACAACATATTAGTAAGTGCTGGGCTTCACTATTTACTGACCGTGCTGTGATTTATCGAATGAAAAACGGATTTGATCATCGCAAGGTTTATCTGTCTGTTGTTATTCAAAGGATGATTTTTCCGCAAGCTTCCGGAATACTGTTTACAGCTGATCCAGTTACCTCAAACCGCAAAGTGCTGTCGATCGATGCCAGCTTTGGACTGGGTGAGGCGCTTGTCTCTGGCTTAGTGTCTGCGGACAATTATCAAGTGTGGGAAGGCAGGATTGTGGAGAAGAAGATTTCTGGCAAAAAGTTGGCTGTATATGCACGAAAAGAAGGCGGAACGGAGGAAAAGAAAATTGAGCCGGATCAGCAGAATCTATCGACCCTGTCAGAAGAGCAAGTGTTAGAGCTTGAAGGGATTGGCAGAAAGCTTGAGGCACATTTTGGCTGTCCGCAAGATATCGAATGGTGTTTGGCTGATGATACATTTTATATTGTCCAAAGTCGGCCAATCACGACTTTATACCCCATTCCTGAAGCAAATGATCAAGAAAATCACGTCTATGTATCTGTCGGTCATCAACAAATGATGACCGACCCCATGAAACCATTGGGATTGTCTTTATTCCTGTTAACAACTAATGCACCCATGTGTAAAGCCGGCGGAAGGTTGTTTGTTGATGTCACACAACAACTGGCTTCACCTGTCGGTAGAAACATTTTATTAAATGCCATGGGACAACACGATCCGCTCATGAAAGGCGCACTTATGAACATCATTGAGCGAGGAGATTTTATAACATCGTTGCCAAATGATAATAAAGCACCGAGTCCCGCTAGAGGCAATACAGATATACCGGCACAAATTGAAAACAATCCATCAATCGTTTCTGATTTGATTAAACGTAGTCAAACATCCATTGAAGAGTTAAAACAAAACATCCAAACGAAATCAGGAGCCGATTTAATTGATTTTATCCTAGAAGATATCCAGGAATTAAAGAAGATTTTATTTAACCCGCAAAGTTCGGGCGTGATTCGGGTTGCTATGGATGCCTCATTATGGATCAATGAAAAAATGAACAAGTGGTTAGGTGAAAAAAACGCAGCAGATACGTTTTCTCAATCTGTACCAAACAATATTACTTCGGAAATGGGTCTGGCGCTATTGGATGTCGCAGATGTGATTCGTCCTTATCCAGAAGTAATTGAGTATTTACAACATGTAAAAGATGATGCCTTTTTGGATGAGCTGGTTACATTTGATGGCGGACAGGAAACCCAAAACGCTATCAATGCTTATCTCAACAAATACGGAATGAGATGTGCCGGGGAAATCGATATTACGAGAACTCGTTGGAGCGAAAAACCGATTACACTTGTCCCGATGATTCTTGGTAATATCAAAAACTTTACGCCTAATGCCAGCCGGCGGAAATTTGAGCAAGGGCGCCAGGAAGCTTTGAAAAAAGAACAAGAGTTATTAGACCGATTGAAGCAATTACCGGATGGTGAACAAAAGGCTAAAGAAACAAAACGAATGATCGACATGGTCCGGGATTTCATAGGCTATCGGGAATATCCAAAATACGGTATGGTGAATCGCTACTTCGTTTATAAGCAGGCTTTGCTGAAAGAAGCTGAACAACTCGTTCAAGCGGGCGTTATTCATGACAGAGAAGATATATTCTATCTCACTTTTGAAGAACTTCACGAAGCCGTACGCACAAATAAACTGGATTACCAGATCATCAGCAAACGAAAAGACGAGTACAAATTATATGAAAAACTAACTCCGCCGCGTGTGATCACGTCAGACGGTGAAATCATTGCAGGTGAGTACAAACGAGAAAATCTCCCAACCGAAGCTATTGCAGGGCTGCCTGTTTCTTCCGGAGTGATAGAGGGACGAGCGCGTGTCATCTTAAACATGGAAGATGCTGTTCTGGAAGATGGAGATATATTAGTCACCTCCTTTACTGACCCTAGCTGGACACCATTGTTTGTATCCATAAAAGGTCTAATCACCGAAGTTGGCGGTCTGATGACCCATGGAGCAGTGATCGCACGTGAATATGGCTTACCGGCAGTTGTAGGTGTGGAGAATGCTACGAAGCTGATCAAGGATGGACAAAGGATCAGGGTGAATGGAACAGAAGGGTATATAGAAATACTATAATTCATGACATCAGTGCTTTGCGGTTATGGGAAGAACCCTGTCACTAGGACATTTAAGGGGCAATAACTGAAGGCCGATATGAAGTCTGTTAAGACATTGAACCCTAGTTTTCTGTTAAAAAGCGCAATTGTACAGCGATACAGGCAGAAAATGATTAACCTTTTTATAAAACCGAAACATAAATCTGCGATAAGAATCCATTTTGATTAATCTTTTGCCAAAATGGATCCTTTTACCATTAAAGCTGCATGAAATGATCATGGGCAATAAATCTCATTCACAAAGCTAATACCTCTGAGATCGAAATTTCCATTATCGGACAAAAAGTCATAATTAAAAGGGTGTAGTGGTTCCTCGTTGATAATAAAAATATAAACGAAAGATTAAAAAGAGGATTCCATAGATCTTTTAAACGTTTTTCTAATATATCAGCTTTTAATTGTTGGTTCTTTTTGCGAACGTGCTTCAAAGCAAAGGGGCTTCCTTAGGGTATGTTAAAATGTGATGTGGGATAGGTTATGAAGATTGTATTCACGGAGGTGTATTTGTGAAGTTAGATGAATTTACTGTTGGACAGGTTTTTCAAACTAAATTTTTTGAATTAACTAAAGAGAATGTAATGAATTTTGCAGAAGAATATGACCCGCAATACATGCATTTAGATGAAGAGAAAGCAAAAAGAGGCAAATTTAATGGAATCATTGCTTCTGGAATACAAACGTTAGCTATTACTTTTAAGCTCTGGATTGAAGAAGGGTGTCATGAAGACGATATTATTGCCGGAACAGGAATGAATAATATAAAATTCCTAGCACCCGTATATCCCAATGATAAACTGAGCACTATTGTAAAGGTTATTGATAAAAAACCAAATAAAAGTCAAACGGGGATACTTACTGTATCGTTATCTACTTATAATCATAAAGAGGAAAAAGTATTTGAAGGTGAGTTATCAGTATTAATTAAACGATAAACATTTCGATAAATAAACAGGAACTTAATAGAGTTCCTGTTTAATTTATTCTGTACTATGATAAGTCACTGGAGATCGTCCATTAATACCTTTAGTTTATCGTTTTGAAATAGATGTCAGCGATGTGACTTCTTTGGCTCTGTCAATTTGAAGCTATGCTGCACCATATCCTCAAGGGCCTCTTTCGAGAGGTTACCATCTAAAATAATGGTATTCCAGTGATCTTTATTCATATGATACCCGGGCTTTACCTCTTTAAAAATGCCACGCAGAAAATTGGCATGCTCAGGTTCGCATTTAAGGTTGACGCATAGATGACCATTAAGATTAAAGATAAGCGCAAACAACTTTTTATTACCATTGTGACGCATCGCTGTCCACCCTTCACCAAAAGGATAGTCTTTATAGGTGTCTGGATAAGTCAGACAGTAATCGATTATTTCATCCTTAGTCATAAATAGGCCGCCTCCATTTTTATAAACAATTAATGATAAAGACAAATGAGTCAATGATTCAAAGAAGCTGTAAATTATGGGATTGTGGATTTGAAAATTACATAATGAAAAAAAGAGCAGACGATTGTTATCAAGATCTAATGCAAAAAAATAAAGGTGATATGATACATATTATATATGACTAATATGTATCACTCTTCTTCTTCCCTTTCCCATTTGGCTGTGTTGAACTTTATTGTTTATAGTGTGAAAATGCAGTATGCGATACATCGTGAAGTAATCCTGCGATTTGTTTTTCTAAAGAACCGCCAAGTTTTTTTATTAGGAGCATTACGCCTATGGAATGTTTATACCTTGTTACATTCCACTTTTCATTAACAAAATAACTTGCTCCTCCTTGGTAAACACCTTTTAGTCTTTGTACTGGATTACTGAAAATAAGTTCTTCAAGAATGTCATCTATTAAATAATCATCATAAATATTATCTATTATCTTCATTTACTCTACACTCCTTTATGCATTAATTGCACTAACTTGATGGTCTAAGCCTTTGGGTAATCTGACAACTACGCCGCCAGTGACAGGTCGAATAGCCGATTGCTGACCGGAACGGACTTATTTCCGCGTTTTGTTCTCCCCAGAGGTTTTGATTGTTGGCAATTCAAGAGATTCAAAAGTGTTTTCCTCCTTTTGCAGAGAGACATAGGTCTTAACTGACTCATCAGGTCAATTTGAATGTTCAAAGCCATAAATGGTTAACTTATCTTTAAGATCTGCAATTCCTCGGTTCCAATCCTTTTATACAGCATGTCCTAAAATCCAATATCAGAGTGTGAGAAAAAACTTATCTAAATAAAAGCATGTTTTTAACTGAAAATATCTATTATGGTATATTTAAATAAGACAAAATATTTGAAACGAGGAATGATATGAATTCAATCGAAAAGCAAAAACACAAGAAATTCAAAGTGAAAAAGATCGTACAAGTCATCATGGTCATTATCGGCGGGATTATAGCGGCATATGGGTTAGAAACAGTATTGATTCCAAACAGTGTATCTGACGGAGGGGTGACCGGTCTTAGCATTGTCGGTTCACAACTATTTCATTTGCCGCTAGGGATCTTAATCGCAGCGATAAACATTCCGTTTGTCTGGTTAGGATATAAGCAAATTGGGAAAAGCTTTGCGTTATTATCAATTATCGGAATCGCATCACTCGCCGCCGGTACAAGTTTTTTTCACCACACTCCAGCTATCATAGAGGGCGATACTTTGTTAATAACCGTTGTGGGCGGGATTATTCTTGGATTGGGAATGGGGCTGGCATTGCGCAATGGCGGCGCATTAGATGGAATTGATATGCTTGCCGTGCTGCTATCCCGAAAATTACCGTTTGGAACGAGCGACCTCATTCTATTTCTAAACATTTTTGTGTTTATTTTTGTTTCTGTTGTATTCGGCTTACAAGGGGCGTTGCTTTCAGTTATTGCTTACTACATTGCGTCCAAAGTCATTCATGTTGTTGAGGAAGGGTTAAGCGGTTCTAAAACCTTTCAAATCATTACAACACAGCCTGAATTAATGGTTGAGACAATACGTGATGAATTAGGCCGAGGCGCCACCTATAAAGAAGCTTACGGCGGTTTTTCCAACGAGAAATTTAAAGAAATCACATGTGTCATCAACCGTTTAGAAGAAACCAAACTAAAGGAAATTATTAATGATATTGATAAACATGCCTTTGTTACCGTATATGACGTAGCTGAAGTGAAGGGCAGTAATTTTAGAAAACTTAATAATCATTAGAAAAAAACACAACTTATAATTAAAATGAGAGTTACCGTTTTAAACGGTGACTCTTTATCTTTTAAAGAGTACGGTGTAAGAAATCCAGGATATCTGCTTGTAATTCTTTATGATACTCCTCCCGATTAAACCCAACCGGATCTTGTGAAGGAGGAAATGCCTCATTTTGCATATGATCGGGAAAGGGGCTGAGGAATGAGAAATGTCCCCCGTTTTTCACAACTTTATGGTGAATTTTATTCTGATCGGAGATTCCTTTTAATACAAACTCAGCATGAAAAGATGGGGTGATGGTATCCTTTTCTCCTGTTATCATTAAGATAGGAATATCTGCTTTCTGCAGCGCTCCTTTTTCTCTGAACCATCCGGCTGCCGGAGCTAAAAGGATGATTGATTGAACACGGTCATCATGTACAATACGTAACGCGTGAGGCTTATGGTCTGATGATTCATGCGGAAAAGATGTGGGAACTCCCCCTGCTATCGCCAGTGCAGTATATCCCCCCATTGAATGGCCGATCAGGCAAATGGCATTTGATTTAATAAATGACGAATAGCTGCTCTTCTTTACTAGCCAGTCTATCACTGTGTATATCTGCTGAGGGCGGTTCCTTAGATTTTCCTCAGTCCCTGATAAGGTATTATCTTCCCGATTATTAAAAGGATGTTGAGGTATGACTGCTATGAATCCATTACGTGCAAGAAATTGAGCGATGGTTCGATAAGCAAACGGTGTGCTTCCGTCACCGTGAGAAATGATTACCAGCGGAAATGTTCCATTCGCAAGAGGAACATCTTTCGCTATTTTTAACTGATAAGGCCCTATTTGATTTGCTTTTTCTTCAGGGTGTGCAGGATACATCATCATCGTTGGAATAGTGATCTCATCGTGATCATTTTTTATATGCATAAACTGAAAACCTGCAGAGAACTGCGCATTTTCTCTATTTTTCAATTCCTTCATCTCCTTCTCCCATTGGAAAATCTACCTCAATGATACCAACCCGTTATGATAAGTAATATACCATTTTATTCTTGAACTCACTGATCTAAAATTTGTCACTATATTTATGAGCGGAATGGAAATAAAAACACGAATGAAATAAAAATACTTGCCAAAAAATAAAGCTGGGTGTATATTGTTGATATATCAAACATTGACTAGTCAATTAATTGCGCGTAAGAAAGTGGGGATGGGTTTTGACAACATGTTGTTCACAAGAAGCTGAGATTTTATATCAGCTGCAATGTTTGCATAAGGTGATTGGTACGAAATTTGAAGCATGCACCGGTATCAGTCAATCTCGCCTTGAGCTGCTCGCAGTGCTCTTTCACGTTGAGGAAATCAGTCAAAGCGATCTTCAAAAAAAGGTCAATATCGATGGCGCAGCCGTCACAAGGCACTTGAAACAGCTTGAAGCTAAGGGAATGGTAGCAAGAAGACGGAAGCCTGAGGACAACCGTATCATACTTGTCCGCCTGACCGGGCAGGGACGGGAGAGAATCGAGTCTTCCAAAAAAGAAAAGGAGCGTTTCATAAAGGAAATGCTGGAAGGTATCAGTACAGAAGAACGAAGTATGTTGAAAAATGTACTGTCACAGATGCAAAAAAATATAGAAAATATTAAGTCATAGAGGAGTGTTTTACACATGGAAACTGCATTAAAAACGAATGATTTTATGGAGATTATGAAAGGACGACGTTCCATTCGGAACTATGATCCAACGGTTAAAATCAGCAAAGAAGAGATGACTGAAATACTGGAGGAAGCAACTACAGCACCTTCTTCAGTCAATGCGCAGCCATGGCGTTTTCTGGTCATCGACAGCCCGGAAGGCAAAGAAAAACTAGCGAAGCTCGCCAGCTTTAATCAAACACAAGTCAGCACATCATCTGCCGTTATCGCAGTATTTGCAGATATGAACAATGCTGACTATTTAGAAGAAATTTATTCAAAAGCGGTAGAACTGGGCTACATGCCGCAGGAAGTAAAAGACAGACAAATAACTGCGCTGACTGCACATTTTGAAAAACTTCCGGCTCAAGTGAACCGTGAGACAATCCTGATCGATGGGGGTCTCGTTTCCATGCAGCTGATGCTTACGGCGCGCGCGCACGGCTACGATACAAACCCGATCGGCGGCTATGACAAAGAAAACATCGCTGACGTCTTCGGGCTGGAAAAAGAGCGTTATGTACCGGTTATGCTTCTGTCGATCGGAAAAGCGGCAGACGAAGGATATGCTTCCTACCGTCTCCCTGTTGAAAAAATCGCGCAATGGAAATAAATTTTCTAAGGTGAGGAGACCGAAAGGAGAGAGCCGGTGGAAATCGTTGCAGCTGTTTTAGTCGGAGTTGTTGCTTTGGAGCATGTATTTATTATGATACTTGAAATGTTTTTTATCAATTCAAAGGCAGCAAAACGGTCTTTTAAATTGCCGAAGCATTTAGAAGGAGACCCGAATGTAGCCGTCATGTTTGCAAATCAGGGACTGTATAATGGATTTCTAGCTGCCGGACTCATTTGGGGGCTTATCCTCGGAGCTGCTCCGATTGGCCATATGATTCAATTGTTTTTCATCATTTGTGTGGTCACAGCAGCCATTTTCGGTGGATTTACATCCAATAAATCAATTATTGTGAAACAAGGTCTTCCGGCTATTTTGGCTCTGGTTTTCCTTTAATTGGTGATGTAGACATATCGTAAAAGATCATAGTTGAGGAGGGCTTCTAAAAGGGAAGCCCTCTTTTTTTATTTTCACGTTTACAGAAAAATACTCACCGCTGAATAGATGAGCAGCAAACACATCACAATTCGAAAGGCTTTATCGCGTTTCTCGAAGAGATTTTTAAAAACAGAACCGAACCCTGCCCACAGCAGTAAAGCCGACCAGCCCAGAATAATGGCTAATATGAGATAAAACATGATCGATTTGAGCGCATGATGAAATGGTAATATAAAAACGCTCATCAATGTTAAAAAGAATAAAATGCTCTTAATATTGATCATTTGAAGTATAAATCCTGATAGAAAAGATGAGCGCGTTCCTTCAGAATCCCCCTCTGCTTTTTTTGGTAAACAGACTTGCCATGCCAAATAGAGCAGATAAACTGCACCAGCTATTTTAAAGTATGGCTCCACAACGGGGATCCAATTGTATACATTCATTGTAAACATACCGCTGAGAATGCCAAGCACTGCAAACCCTGACAGGATGCCGCTATTAAAACGCCATGAACCGATAAATCCTGCCCTTCGCGCTTCATTCATCATTAAGATATTGCTTGGACCGGGTGTAACGGATGTCATTATGACATATGAAAGAAAAGCTATGATACTCATTGAATCACCTTCACTTACTAATGTTTTCGGGCAGTTTTTATTGTATGATAAGGACAAATATAAATAAAATTGAAATATAAAAAAGCATTATTAATTTTTTCGATACTTCTTAGAGGAGAAATAATATGGAGATCAGACATCTTATCACATTCCAGGCTATTGTAGATAAGGGAAGCTATACAGGAGCAGCTGCGAAGTTAGGTTATACGCAATCGACGATTACCACTCATATTCAAGCGCTTGAACAGGAAATCGGGGGAGCATTATTTACGTATGAAAAAAGGAATTTGAAGCTGACTCCTTTAGGGGGAGAATTGATACCTTTAGCTGAAGATTTACTTTCGACCCATGACAAGATCAAGAATATGCAAAGCATTCACGAGGTCAAGGGAGTCCTAAAAGTTGCGGCACCAGAGTCTTTAACAATCTCCAGACTGGGACCGATTATCCGGGAATATTCCTTGAAGTATCCTAACGTCAACATTATATTAAGCAACGGAACATGCGGACAGAATCAGGTGGAATTATTAAGCGGGCGTGTGGATATTGCATTTATGGTTTATCCGGAGATACAAATAGAAAAATGCATTCATTACTCCTTACGGGAGGAGAAAATCGTCCTTGTGGCCGGCAGTGATGCACCTGACCATTTTGACGACTATAAACAAAACAATAAGCATTTTTTTATTACAAATGAAGAAGGCTGCAGCTATCGGTCAATGTTTGAAAAATATCTTGTGAAGCACGACATCCATAATCTGCAAACAATGGAATTATGGAGTATAGAAGCAATAAAACAAACGGTTATGAGCGGACTCGGTTTTTCTGTTTTACCCTATGTAACGGTGAAAGAAGAAGTGGAGGCAGGTAAACTGAAAATCCTTCATCAATCTGAGAGCTTCGATCGGCTTTATTCTCATATGTTAGTGAAAAAGAAAAAATGGCAGCTGCCGGCAGCAGAAGCTTTTGTGTCACTTGTTCTTGAGTCGTTTGGTGACATGTAAGGTCGTGATAGTTTATGGGTATATTTTGTAAATACTGAAAATGAGATTCTTTATAAAGCCGATGCTAACGAGCATCGGCTTGTTTGTCTATCAAGATTCGTCATTTATCGTATTGTGAGGCGGTGCCATCAGCTAAAATGTTCGATAACATGCTGCTTGAATTTTTCAGCAACAGGTGACAAAAATCTACCTTCTATCCAAGCAACACCAATGATGCGCTGGCATGTTGGCCAGCTGATACGTATTTTTGAGAGGTTGCTTTGATCCAGGCCTTTTAAATCAGGCAGGATAGAAATACCGAGACCAGAGGCTGTGAAACCGGCTGCGGTTGCAGCCTCTTCGCTTTCAAACATAATGTTCGGGTGAATTCCTGCCTGATCAAACAGTTCATCTATCGTGATTCGAAGTGCATAGCCCTTTTTCAATAAAATAAAAGGCTCCTCTGCGATTTCATTTAATGTGATACTTTCATAATTGGCCAGTCGGTGCCCTTTTGGTACATATAAAAAGAGTTCTTCGCTCCATAATTGTACCCATCGAATAGACTTTTCAGGTTTGATGGATGCGAGGAGACAGAGGTCCAGTTCGCCTTCTTTAAGCTGATCAAGAAGCCAATAAGAATGATTTTGTCTTAATGTAATGTCAATTCCGGGGTATTTTTGCTGAAATGTTTTGATGACATCCGGAACCAGGGCCGTCCCAAGTGTATGTAAAAATCCGAGCGATACTTCTCCTTGATTCGGCTGTAAAAGTGCCTGAATTTCCTCTTTCCCATCACTAAACTCTTTCATCATAGCTTGAACCCGCCTTAAAAACATATTCCCGTACTTGTTTAACTTAATCGAACGGCCTTGCCGATCAAAAAGCGGAGCTCCTAAGTGATTCTCTAATCGGGCAATAGAACGGGAAAGGGCAGGCTGCGATATTGATAAAAGCTGTGCGGCTTTCGTTACATGCTCGGTTTGCGCAAGTGTCTGAAAATATTCAAGCTGTTCCCACTCCAAGAACATCACCTCTTTCTTTCGTATAACTCATAGGCATTATAAATATTTATATAATGCATTATACATCATAAGGGATCGGTGTTATATTTTGCAAAAAAGATGGATGGTTGAGAACCAGATGACATATATTCAAAAAGGGACTCCGGCTTTTAACGTTAACGAAGTAACCCTTTCTTTTCTTTGCGATGCAGGCATCAAACGATCTTTCATAGTAACGAATGGCTATCAAGTTGAACCTCATTTCAATCGTAAATTTACATCTTCAAGATGGTTATCAGAGTATCCTTTCTGCTTATAAAGCCTAATAGATGGAGTTAACTTCACGTCAATATGCTTTTGAAAGCAGAACATTCGATAATAAGAAGAGGCGAATCGAATAAAGCATCAGGGCTTTCTCAGTTAAAATGGAGAAAACCGTACAAAGCAGGAAGTAACGTGGTATAGTAAGGGAACATGCGTTTGTTTAATAGGAAGGGGAGGGTTATGTGGGGCATCTCGCATTACAGCTGTATGACTATCATATCTGGGCAAATAAACAAATCTTCAGTCGGCTCAAAGAGCTTCCAAATGATGTGTATCATCAAGAGGTTGAAAGTGTGTTTCCATCGATAGCCGGTGTACTGGCTCATGTATATCTGTCAGATTTATGGTGGATTGACGTGTTTTCAGGCAAACGTCCGGAGGATACGCTGAGGTCAGCGGAAGAGCGAAAAGAGGAAATCATGTCCAAGGATATAGAAGAGATGGAAGCGATGTTTTTGGAATTATCAGCCCGATACAAATCGTTCCTTCAGCAGGATGATAATATCAATCAGCCTCTTGTGATAGAACATCCTTCCGGTGACATCATGAAGACCGCCGTGTCCGATATGGTACTCCATGTTGTGAACCACGGAACGTATCACCGCGGCAATATAACAGCGATGCTCCGACAGGCGGGCTATGCTTCTGTTCCGACAGATTACGGCGTTTATTTATATGTAAAAACAAAGGAAGAGTAAGAAAGACAGTCATGACGACTGTCTTTTTTCTTTTATCCGAAGCGGTTTATACACTTTTACATAAACCCACAGCGCATTCAGCAGCAATGCGCTGGTGATGAGAAATACAATATTTGATTCCTTAATAAGCGGCCGCCTGCCCGCCTAACATTGAGCCCGTAAATACGCCGAGATACCCCGCAGATCGTAAAGCCGAACACTCTGCCTGTGAGGGCCTCAGGCGTTATTTTTTTAACGAGGTTATTGATGGACGGTTCAGCCCTGCCATGGCCAGCCCTAGTAAAAATCGGAGTGTGGGGAACTCCCGCGGTTCTGTGATAAACGCTTGCGAAATCATGATGATTCCTATTTCAGCGTTAACTGAGTCATTATAAGCAGCAAAAAAGCCAAATCATATGAGTGATTTGGCTTTTTTGCACATTTTTAAGACATCTCTTGCAGACGCTTTAAACTGTTTTTCCAATTCGCTTCAATTGCTTCTAGAGCAGCATCGGCATCTTGTTTTTCGATCGCGCTGATGATGTTTGAGTGCTCGTTATACGATCTGGTCAACGCATCATCTTCGCTGAAATAACGAATTTCCATTCTTTGTATTTTCACTTTCAGGCTCACAAGCAGTTTGTGAAGCTCAGGGTTGTCCGCCTGCAGGGTGATGTAATGATGAAAAGCGTTATCTGCTTCGAGAATGGCTAATTTATCGCCTTCTTTCAATGTTTGAAGCAGATTTTCATTAAGCTGTTTCAGTTCTTGGATAACTGCGGCGGTCATATGCGAGAGGGCCTTTTGCAAAGCAAGTCTTTCGAGTGTCCAGACAATGGAATAGATGTTTTCCGCTTCTTTTAATTCAATTGGAGCCACCAGCGTCCATCTGTTTGCTTTTGTTATGACCAATCCGTCATCTTCCAATCGCAATAAGGCTTCCCGTATCGGAGTGCGGCTGATTCCCAATGTTTCCGACAATTCCTTGTCCTTTAACTTCGTTTCTGGCTTAAGCTTGCCCGATATGATCCAATTTCTGAGTGTATGGTACACTTCGTCCCGCATAATGGTTCTTTTTAACACAGGTTCTTTTTTTGGATTACTCAATTGAACACCTCATGAATCGTAATATACTGCATATATTACTTGCATTTTACCACAGTCCAAAGGCTGTTAAGAAATGAGAGGTGATGTCTAAGAATGAATCGAGCCGAAGTGCTTCACCTCAATATTCTGAAACTCGGCGGAACCGCCTTCAGAAAAGAGGGTGATTCTTTGGTCCTCGGATTTCGGAAAGACTTCATTTGTGAAAACGGTTTTTCCATCGTCCGCAAAGACTTCAATGCTTGTTTTGTCCACGAGGATTTTCAGATGTACGCGCCGTTTGTTTTCATCAAAGGGAGCTTTGCTTTCGGCGTATGTCCCGCTTTTGTCGGGCTGATCTGTAAACGCTCTGTTGACATAAGCATAGCCGTCTTCCGCTGAAATACCGACGTCAATGTGCCGCTTTTGGTCTTCCGATTCTCTGAGTCTTACGCCCGCGTTTTTGATATCTGACCAAGCCATATCCATCTCCAGCTGATACGCGGTGCCTTTAATTTGCAATGTTTCAGAGCCGTTCACCGTCATGTCTTCTATTTTGTCAGTAGAAGAGGTTAATTGACTCAATGCTTCAACGGGCTCTGAGATGAGGCTGTATGAGCCGCCGTCCTGGTGCTGAAGGCGGATTTCACGGACGATGGAGTCTGTGCCGTTAAAGCCGTTCTTTTCGGTCGGCGTCTCATTTGGATAATCCCAATTGTTCATCCATGCCAGCGCATACCGTTTTGTTAATGGATCTGTGCTTTTGCCGTCTTCGAATGTGACCCCGCCGTACCAGTCAAAGCCGTCATCCAGCCATTGCGGTTCGGATTGATCAGCAGCAAATTCTTTTCCGTCAAAGTTTCCGGTCCAATAGGCGTACGTATTCGGTTTGCCCTGCGGTTTGCCGTTTGCGCTCGCGCCGAGAATCCACTTGTACGTCCCGTCATCTGCCCGCATCATATAAAGGTCGGGGCATTCAACAAGGCCGATCTCCTGTGTAACAAAGCCGCCTGTATAATGCCAATCCTTTAAATCGGGAGATTCATAAAAGCCGATCTTCTCGCCTTCAGCCATGGCCATCACCCATTTTCCGTCCTTTTCATCCCAAATGACTTTCGGGTCCCGGAAATCCTTTGTGCCCGGATTTTTCATAATCGGCTGATCACTATAGGATGTAAATGTTTTTCCTTTATCCGTGCTGTACCATAAATATTGCTCCTGGCTTTTGGTTTTTGCGGAGGGCTGCGTCACAATTGCCACAAGCGTGTTTTTGCCGAAACCGGCCGTGTTGTCTTTATCAATGACGACAGAACCGGACCAAATGTCGCCGTTTTTATTTGTATATTTAGGAATGGCTACACCTTCATCTGTCCAGTGTACCAAGTCCTCTGATACGGCATGCCGCCATTCTGTGCCGTTTCCGTCCGGGTAATCTCGGTTATAAAGATAGTAGTAATGATATTTCCCCTCAAAAAAAATCGGTTTTTGGGGATCGTTTTTCCATTTGTCCGGGGTTGTAAAATGGTATGCCGCCCGGTAGTCCGTCTCTTGCGTTGGTTTTGTTTTTGAAGGGTGATTGCCTTTGTGCGGCAGTAAGCCGACAAGCAAGAATGCCCCCAAAAACACAAGTGCTGTTATGGACCATTTTCGTGCCATTATTCATTCACCGCTTTGTTGAGAAATAAAAGAAAATGCCAATGGAGTATCGGCATTTTCTTTTTTCTTTATTATTAGTTGACCGTCAGCTGTCCTTGTTCAAGAATGCTGTTTTTAACAACAGACGTTTTCTTTCCTTTAATATTCATTAAGAAGCTTGGCGCAAATGTTGCCTGCTTGTCTGCAAAGAAGCCTCTGTTTGTCATGTAGCTTGTGATGACGACATTATTTCCTTTTGCTTGAGGTACTGCAAAGTGAGAGTAAGTAAAGGTCACGTCGTTAGGATCAAGATCCATTTTCAGCACAAGGCCTGTTTTGTTCAGCGGTTTGTATGGACCCGTTAAGGAATTAGATACATAACCCAGCATATAAATGTCGTTTGATGTAATGCCGTCGATTGTCATTTTTGATCCTCGTGAATCAGTGAACAAATACCATTTGCCGTGCATTTTGAAGACATTCGCGCGTTCGATTTCATCTGTTACCGTATTAGAAGTAATCAGCGGCTTCATCACTTTTTTCAGTGTGTAGTCGTCGTTTAATTCAACGATGCCGAGTGCGCCGTTCGCTAATTCAGCATCACGTTTTTTAGCGCTCTGCTGAAGCTTCTGACTTTCCTTGCGGAAGAAGTTTGTGCTGCCGCCATAGTATGCTTTGTTAAATAAAGACTCTTCGCCTTGGTATCCGTCTTCTGTTCCCGTGTTGGCTTCGAATACAAGGTATTTATGGCCTTTGTCTTCGACATAGTGAGGGTCTCTCAGCGTATGGTTGTCGCCGGATGTATAATTCCCTTCGTCGATAAACTGCTGAACGTTCTGATATGTTTTGCCGTCGCCGTCAAAAATCGTTTTATGATCTTCCACTCCGTTGATATTGAGCGTGTCATCGGATTTTGATACATTTACCTGCGCCGTTGTCAGACTTTGTTTACCGTAATTTTTACCGGAAAAGTCAGTGTAGAATAAACGGATTTTACCGTCGGATGTAAATGTTGCAGATCCTGACCATTCTTGCGTCTGGTCTTTTAGGATCGAATCATTTGCATCGAATTTATCGCTGTCTTTAAAGACGCGGCCCGCATTTTTCCAGCCGTCAATCGAGTTGTCTCCGACCTTTTGATAAAACATGTAGATCGATGTGTCATCAGCGTCTTTCGGACTGCCGGCAAGAGCAAATACGATGTGGTATCCGTTGTATTCAGCGACTGTTCCGTCAGCGTTTTGCAGCGGCCAGCTATCCCAGACATCCAAGCCTTTTGCGGAAGAAATATTTTTAATCGTTGATTGATCAAATTGAGGCACTTGATATTTATCGCTTTTTTGCTGTTCAGGGATTTTCAGCATATCATGGCGTGTAATATGAGATACGCCGTACGTTTCTTTGTATGCTTTTTGGTTATTTTCTTTCGCAAAGGTTTGAGTAGCGCCCCCTGCCAGCAGTGCAGTCGTAAAGGTTAGAACTGTTGCTTGTTTTACAATTTTTTTGATGTTCATCATTCATGTCTCCTTTTCATGTACCGTTTTGGCGATCTGCTTTTCCAGCCCTCCTGCTTTCTTAGATGACAGGTCAGTTACACAAAAAAAGACCTAAAATATGTAAGGGGTGACGCCAAAGAATACACTTTGCCCTTAACACATTTTAGGTCTTGCCTGCTTAATCAGTAACAATCCTGCATTATTTGCTTTTCGAACTCATTCTATTAGACTCTGATTCGGATGACAACTGGTCTATTTACCTCTTTTGCATTGATAGGAAATGAAAAAAGCCCTTGTAATATATGGGTCAATGAGACTATTGGTTTTTGATTACGCGACAAAAGCCTCTCTAAACAAGAGAGGTCATTTTTGCTTCTTTATGGATAATAAAGCGATTGTACCTAAAATCAGCAGTGTCCCAAGCCACTCCGATAATCCAAAGGGCACGTGCAGCCATATGACCGCTAAAAAGGCTGCGGACAGCGGCTCTGCACAGGCGAGCAGGCTGGTTTCAGAGGCGCTCAAATATTTCAGGCTTTCCAGGTAGCAATAGAAAGCGATGAGTGTTCCAAAAATGATAATAAACACTATGGCTGCATAAGCGGACAGTGACCATTGACCTTCAAAATTCCACGGCTGGCGGACAAAGCTGAGCGCGATTCCGCCGATCAGCATGCCCCATCCGACTACGATAGCTGATCCCCATTTCTTCAGAAGCCGGTGTGGCTGCAATGTATAGAATGCCAGTGCAAAAGCCGAGCTGATACCCCAAAAGATTGCCCAGCCGGACATGGACAGGCTGCGGACATTACCGTGTGTCACAAGGATAAATGTGCCTAAAACGGCCAGCAAAACAGCGAGCAGCTCTTTTCCTGAAGGAAGCCTTTTTGAATGAAGCGCTAAAAAACAAGTGATAATGGCAGGTCCTAAATATTGAAGGACGGTAGCGGTGGCCGCATTCCCGTGCTGAATAGCCGCAAAATAGGTGTATTGAACGCCTAGCATACCGAAAATACCGAATAAGAGAAGAGAAAATCCGTCTCGTTTGTCCTTCCAGACAGACCAGATGCGCCGTTTTTCTTTTCGGTAAGCAATCCCCAGCAGCAATATGCCTGACATCAATAAACGCACTGAGGTTAACCACTCTGTATTAAAATGATGGTGCTGAAATAGATACTGGGCGACCGTTCCCGAAACGCCCCATAATATAGCCCCGGTAAGCACCAGCACAATTCCCGTTGTTCGTGAGTAAGAAATAGCTGCGTTTTTTTCCAATATAAAATCCCCCGTACATCGTGTTGCGGCGGCTGTATTTACAGATTATGAAAATCCGCCCTTTCATGTGATATATTATATATCACATTTCACACGCAGTCAAAATGATTTTGAGCTTCAGCTTCTTGTTGAATCTGACGCTGCGTTATAGCCTGCACTTGATTCATCTTCAGAAAGGAGTGAGGCATATGGAAGCTTATCCGATGCCTATGTTTGCCAAGCTGACAGTTAGGATGTGAAAAAATTGATTCAATGGCATAGAAAGGTTCTTCATTTTGCGGCTGTTTCTGAGCTGACGGACGATGATGGGAATGTCGTAATGGCTCACATAAGAAGGAAGAAATATCAGGATCTGGTGCTAGTGCTTGGTGACACTCACGGTGCTTCCCAAGAGGAGAGAGTGATTCTTCAGTTTGCTGCAGATGACGTGGATGCGTTTGTGAAGAATGCCGGAGCCAACGTCATAGAAGGACCTGTTATCCGGCCTTGGAACGCCCGGGAACTGGTTTTGAAAGGTACGTGCTGACGTTCTCAATGAGAGTGGATCATGAGTAAACGTTTCATGATGTGATTGACGAAGTGACCGGCTCATCATACGAAGGATACACAAAAAAACACCCCAGCGGGATAGCCGGGGTGTCTGTCATTTATTCTGCAATCGCATCTGTTAAGACAGGAACAACTTGTTTCTTTCTGGAAACAACGCCTTTTAACAGAGCTGTGTTGTTTTCTAAAGTGACGTTGAACGCTTTTTCCACTTTTGACGCTTGATCACCGAGGGCAAGCGCGAGTGAATCGTTTTCCAGGATATCTGTAATCACAAGAAGGAACAGGTCAAGGCTCTTTTCAGCGATTACTTTTGAAAGAGCTGCTTCTAATTCCGGCTGGCGCTTTCTCACGTCTTCAATATCCACTGTGTTAACTTGAGCGATTTCGACTTTTTTGCTGCCGAGTGTGAATTCTTTCGCATCAAGAGAAATCAGTTCTTCCACTGTTTTTTTGCTTAAGTCAGCGCCTGCTTTCAGCATGTTTAAGCCGTACTCCTCCGCATCAACGCCGGCAATGGCAGCAAGTTCTTTTGCAGCTGCGACATCTTGGTCAGTGCAGGTCGGGGATTTGAACAATAGAGAATCAGAAATGATCGCTGACAGCATAAGTCCTGCGATTTCTTTTTCGATCGTTACGTTATGCTCTTTGAACATTTTGTTAAGGATTGTAGCCGTA
The DNA here is from genome assembly GCF_018613535.1 of Bacillus sp. ISL-51. Lineage (GTDB taxonomy): Bacteria > Bacillota > Bacilli > Bacillales > Bacillaceae > Bacillus. The sequence continues at coordinate 133,059 of NZ_JAGGQB010000009.1, read as the reverse complement.
CAGCCGACCGGTTCCGCTCTGTAGTAAAGCGGCTCGCTCGTTTCGAAGTTCGCGATTCGGTGATGGTCGATCACTTCAAGCACTTGAACGTCTTCGATGTCCTTGATGCTTTGCTGGCGTTCATTATGGTCAACGAGAATAACGCCGTTTACTTCGTTTGCCGCTGTTTCGACAAGGCGAGGGCTTTCTTGCTTGAAGTAATCAAGCGCGTATTTCGTTTCTTCATTTACTTGGCCGAGTCTGACCGGTTCAGCGTTTACGCCGAGCTTGTTTTTGAGGTTTGCATAGGCAATGGCAGAGCAAATGGTATCAGTGTCTGGGTTTTGATGTCCGAAAATAAGAATTTTTTCCATAATAACTCCTTGTCCTTTTTAAAGTAGTGTAAACATTCTTTTTATAGTTTAACACGTCTTGCGGAAGGTGTAATCTTCAAAACCTTAAAATTTGATGTGAAAAAGGAGCATTTTTGTTGTGAGGAACAGGGTGATGCGAGTAAAATACTGGGTAAGTCAGATGCTAAACAGCATATAGTATCAAAAAAGGTACTATGGAGGATGAGAGATGAACATTTATCCGAATAAAGAAGGATGTCCGGTTGAATTGACGCTTTCCGTGATCGGCGGGAAATGGAAAGGGATTTTGTTTTATCATATGATCGGCGGAAAAAAGCGATTTAATGAATTTCGGCGCATCTGCCCCAGCATTACGCAGCGTATGCTTACGCTTCAGCTTCGGGAGCTTGAAGCGGACGGCATCGTGCATCGTGAGGTGTATCAGCAAGTGCCCCCAAAGGTGGAATATTCGCTTACCGAGTTTGGCAGGTCGCTTGAGCCGATCGTGCTGCAAATGAAAAAATGGGGAGACGCCAACAGAGAGAGTCTCGAATCGTATCGGAAAAAAACGGTCCCTCAGAATCAATCCGCCCAAAAATAAGAAGCAGCAAAGGAATACGTTTCCTTGCTGCTTCATTTTATTTCATAGCAATAGCTTTTCTCGCATTTCTGACATCGTTTCTCAGCAATTCACTGAGATTGTATGCCGGGTATTGGCTGTGTTCTTCCATATAATCAAAGACCATTTGGTGCCACTTTATGGCCGCGTTTAAATGTTTGACGAAGACATTTCTCAATTGCGGTGTGGCTGTCTCTGTAATGGCCCAAGCATAACTGCGTACAGACGTCTTGGCCATACTCAGCAGGCCGCCGCTGTAAAAAGAGGAATCGGCGCGTTCCTCGGTTTCATCTTCACGAAAGCCGGGAGCCTCCGGGAAAAACGGGAGAAGCTCTCTCAAATTTTGTTCAAGCGATTGGATGGAAAATCGGTAAAGCTGTTTTAACCTGGCATCGCTTACTTCGCGTTCCGTTCTTTTTAACTTCACAAGTCCGTTTGCCTGAAAAGCGACCAACTCATGCATCTCTAACGTTTCATGCCATGCCAATGTTCTCCGCTCAGTCATGTAAGAATCTCCTTTATCAATCATTTTCAATATCAGCATATGCCCCGGAGCCAATGTTGTTCATGATGTTTTGAAGTTTTCAGAAAGGGAAATTCATTGTAAAGGAAAAACGAAATAGAGGTGAAATGATATGTGGGACATGATAAAGAACTTTTTCCTTTTCAGCAGCGGGGTGTTACAGGCAACCACTCTTTTACTCGTCATTATTGTATTGTTATATGTACGGAAAACGAAAAAGAAAAATCGAGATACCTCTGGTTTCATGGATGATCAGGATAACTGATACAACGGGCATTCTTTCACTGGAATGTCCGTTTGTCTGTTCAGATGTTTCACATGGAACATTGCGCTTATTTGTGCTGATTTTACTTGCGATTTCGACTTATGTTAAAATATAAACGTGTATTTTAGAGAGTTTATGGAAAAATCAGGTCTTATAAGAAACGTTGCGGCGTCAAAAGAGCAGTCGTCTAAGCTGCTCTTTTCTATTCGTATGTTGTGAGCGATACGAGGTTTGAGGTGAGTAAGTGAAAAATACAAGGGCTTTAATGGAAGGCGCTATTTTAATCAGTATTTTTGCAATCATTTCGCTTTTGATTGTATACATCCCTTTATTAGGAGTGGCTCTTTTCTTTGCTTTACCGCTGCCAATCATTCTCTACACCATTCGGCACGGACTGAAGCTGGGAATGTGGATGAGTATTGTCAGTCTTCCTGTTGTGTTTATTGTCAGTTCGTTCAATGGTCTTGCCGGGGCATTTATGGCAGCGTGTGCTGGAATCGCGATGGGGTATTTTTTTAAGAAGAAACAGCCCGGATACGCGGTGGCGGGCGGAGCTATTGCTTATGTGCTCTGTATCGTCGCTTATTTTGTGATCAGCATACTGGTTTTTAATATGAATGTGATTGATCAAACAATGATTCAGCTTCGGCAGTCACTGTCTCTGACAGAATCCATGGTAAAACAAATGGGTTATGAAGGCCAGATGGGAGAGCAATTGGAGCTGATGGAAAAGCAGTTGGGCACTGTTCAATATCTTTTTCCGACAGCCATCGTGATGGCAGGCGTTGTCTTTTCTTTCCTCAGTTATTTTATCGCACGGCCGCTCTTAAGGCGATTCTCCCCTGATCTTCCGAATATCAAGCCTTTTAGAGAGCTGAAATTCCCGCAAAGTGTTGTGATTTTGTATTTTATTGTGATGATATTAGGATTTCTGCCTTTGGAAAAAGGCCATATGCTGTATTCCGTTTCATTAAATGGGGGATTTATTCTCAGCTTGCTGATTTGTATTCAAGGGTTAGCGTTTATTTTCTTCTATTGCCATGAGATGAAGATGCCGAAGGCGGTTCCGGTGATTGCGATTGTTATCGGTTTACTCTTTCCGGTCATTATGTCAGTGTATCTCCTCTTAGGCATTATAGACATAGGCTTTAACATAAGAAATAAGGTGACGCGAAATTGAGTGTGACTTACAGGTGGGGAGTTGATAGAAATGCCTAGTTTTTATGAAAAACCGTTGTTTCGGTATCCCATCTATGCATTGATTGCATTATCAATCATCATAATCCTCATCAGCTTTTATTTTAACTGGATCATAGGAGCCGTTGGTGTTTTACTGCTCGCCGTTATTTTGTATTTCATTAAACGTGCCGATTCTCTGATCAGAAAAGAGATTGACGACTATATATCCACGTTATCCTATAGGTTGAAAAAAGTAGGCGAAGAGGCATTAATGGAGATGCCTATCGGGATTATGCTGTTTAATGATCAATATTACATTGAATGGGCCAATCCTTTCCTGTCTTCCTGCTTTAATGAAAGCACGCTTGTCGGGCGCTCGCTGTACGATACGTGTGAGGCGGTCGTGCCGCTGATTAAGCAAGAGGTCGATTCGGAAACGATCACGCTGAATGAACGAAAGTTTAAAGTGGTGATCAAAAGAGATGAGCGCCTGCTGTATTTCTTTGATGTGACAGAACAAATTCAGATCGAGAAGCAGTATGAAAATGAAAGAACCGTTTTGGCATATATCTTTTTGGATAACTACGATGATGTCACACAGGGGCTGGATGACCAAACGAGAAGCACGATGAACAGCCAGGTCACCTCCTTATTGAACGCATGGGCGCAGGAGTTTGGGATTTTCCTGAAACGGACGTCCTCGGAGCGGTTTATCGCTGTGTTAAATGAACACATTTTAACCGAGCTTGAAAACGCCAAATTTTCGATTTTAGACGAAATTCGTGAAAAAACATCCGTTCACAGTGTGTCCTTGACGCTGAGTATCGGAATCGGCGCATCGGTTTCTTCTTTGAAGGAGCTTGGTGATCTGGCACAATCCAGCTTAGATTTAGCGCTTGGACGCGGAGGCGATCAAGTTGCGATTAAGATGCCGAACGGCAAGGTAAAATTTTACGGCGGGAAAACGAATCCGATGGAGAAGCGCACAAGGGTTCGCGCCCGAGTGATTTCTCACGCGCTCAAGGAAATCGTCTCAGAAAGCAGCAATGTGATTATTATGGGGCATAAGTTTCCTGATATGGATTCTATCGGGGCATCGATCGGGATTTTGAAGGTGGCGCAGGCTAACGGCAAAGACGGGTATATCGTCATTGACCCGAACCAAATCGGGTCCAGCGTTCAGCGCCTAATTGAAGAAATTAAGAAATATGAAGAGCTGTGGTCGCGGTTTATCACGCCGGAAGAGGCGATGGAAATCTCAAATGATGACACGCTGCTGGTAGTGGTGGATACACATAAACCGTCGCTTGTGATGGAAGAGCGTCTTATGAACAAAATAGAACATATCGTCGTGATCGATCACCACCGAAGAGGCGAAGAGTTTATCAAAGATCCGCTGCTCGTCTATATGGAGCCGTACGCATCTTCAACTGCCGAGCTTGTCACAGAGCTGCTTGAATATCAGCCGAAGCGCCTGAAAATCAATATGATTGAAGCAACGGCCCTGTTAGCTGGTATAATAGTGGATACGAAGAGCTTTTCCCTTCGCACGGGCTCGCGCACCTTTGACGCTGCTTCTTATTTAAGAGCGAAAGGCGCTGACACGGTTTTGGTGCAGAAAGTCCTCAAAGAATCGGTCGGTTCTTATATTAAACGGGCGAAGCTGATCCAGCATACATCTCTTTATAAAGATAACATTGCGATTGCTTCTCTTCCCGAGAATGAAGAGGAGTACTTCGATCAAGTGCTGATCGCGCAGGCTGCTGATTCCCTCTTATCCATGAGTGAGGTGGAAGCCTCATTTGCCGTGGCGAGGCGGGATGAGAACACGGTGTGCATCAGTGCGAGATCGCTTGGCGATGTCAATGTGCAGATTATTATGGAGGCGCTGGAAGGCGGAGGGCATTTAACCAATGCGGCGACCCAGTTATCAGGCATTTCAGTTTCAGAAGCGCTTGATCGGCTGAAGGATGCCATTGAGGAATATTTTGAAGGAGGCGTTCAGAGATGAAGGTTATTTTCTTACAAGATGTAAAAGGTAAAGGAAAAAAAGGCGAAGTCAAAAACGTAGCAGACGGTTATGCACATAACTTTCTCATTAAAAAAGGCCTCGCTGTTGAAGCAAATGCATCGAGCATCAGCGCATTGAACGGACAGAAAGAAAAAGAGAAAAAAGAAGCGATTGCGGAGCTGGAACAGGCGAAGGATTTAAAAGAAACGCTTGAAAAGCTTACGGTTGAGCTGAGTGCCAAATCCGGAGAAGGCGGCCGCCTATTCGGGTCTGTCACAAGCAAACAGATTGCAGAAGAGCTTCAAAAAACGCACAAGATTAAAGTGGATAAGCGGAAACTTGAGCTGCAAGACGGTATCCGCGCACTGGGCTATACAAACGTTCCTGTAAAGCTGCATCCTGAAGTTCAGGCTGTACTGAAGGTTCACGTAAAAGAGGAAGCGTAACATATATGAAGTGCGAAGCTTAAATAAAGAAGGAAAAATAATGAAAAACCCGCCGGTCTCGGCGGGTTTTTTCATGTCTGCAGACGGGGCGCAGTCTGGAAATGATGAGAATGCTTCATTTCTGATGGTTGCGGAATTGCATATTGTAATAAATCATGACAAAGGAGTGTTGATATGAAGCGTTTTTTTCCTGAAAACTTCTTTTATAACCCGGAGAATAAAAAGGTGCTGGAAGACTATCGGCTGATCGGAGATGGAAAAGACGGGGAAGTCTATCGCCTAACGCATAACAAATGCTTAAAGTACTTTTTTAAAAAAGAGACATACAAGAAGGAATTGGAAGCTCTGAAGATCGGGCAAACTTCCCCGGTGATTCCCCGGCTGTATGAATACGGAGATTATTATATTGTGATGGAATACGTCCAAGGCACTTCCCTCGCCCGCCATATCAAAAAAGAAAAATTCCTATCCTTAAAACTAACAGCTGACATTTTAGATATGCTGGATGAATTAAAAAACCTCGGTTTTACCAGATGGGATGCCGAAATCAGGCACATTCTAATCAACGAACACGGTGATCTTAAAGTGATCGACCATAAAAGGGCTTTTTCCACCGTTGCCCAAGTTCCTGTAAAACTATTAAAAGGATTAGGGAAATACGGCTTGGCGGATGATTTTTTGCACAACATGAAAAAATTGAATCCGTCCCGTTACAGGGAATGGCAGCGGCAGCTGTAAGTTTCTGAAAATCCGCATATGTAAGTTGCCTTTTTTGGGGGTAATCATATGATATTTGTAATATTTGTTGGTGGAGTGTGGAAAAAATGGAAGAATACATTATGATTATTGGCGCCCATCCTGATGATGAACTATTGGGATCAGCAGGAACCATAAAACGGCTAATCAATGAAGGATATAAAGTTATTTCCATCATTACAGCTTTAGGCAGAAAAGAAGAAGCTCATCACATTAAACAATTAGGTGAACGTGCGAATCAGGAGCTTGGAATTGAGAAAGTCATCTTTCTGGAGCATACGAATTTAGAGCTTGAATGTATGCCTCTTCATAAGCTTGTGAAAGAATTAGAGCAATACATTCACGCCTATCAGCCTAGTAAAATCTTTACTCATCATTACGGTGATATCAATATTGACCACCAGAAAACATTCCAAGCTGTCTTAACAGCCGCCAGACCGCTTCCACAACGGAAACCTATTGAACTGATTACGTTTGAAACGTTATCTTCAAGCGAGTGGGAGAGGAATACGGCAGATAAACTCTTCAAGCCTAATTACTTCGTTAATATCACAGATACTATGGACGCCAAACTCGCAGCGCTTAACCACTATGATGTAGAAATGCGGGATTACCCTCATCCCCGTTCATATGAAGGCGTCAAACATTTAGGAAGAGTCAGAGGGATGACAGCAGGTGTGGAATACGCTGAAGCATTTGAAGTCATACGGAGGATCTGGAAATGATCAAGACTTTTTCTGTCCCTTATCCGTACATGGTTCAGACGCTTGATCACTATTATGGAATAAAAACTCCTCCGAAAAAAAAAACAGCATTAAAAACTCAGCTGAAAAATGAACATCTCATTCCGCGATTATACGGTAAAAAAAAGAAGCTATCCATTTTAATCACCACGTTTTGGGACTATCCGCATACCGGCGGCTTATCCAATTATATTAAAACCCTTAGTGAAGGACTTAAAAAGAAAGGGCATAAGGTGGATGTCATATCGCCTAAACAGTTTCCGACCGCAAAGGTAAAAGAATTGCGCGCGGCTGCTATTCCAAAATTGAAAGATTTCTTTACAGACAGATACGGGGATTATAACGATCATATTTTGAAAAATAATCGGCTGATGTTTATATACGAGCAAATGCTTCAAACGCTTAATTTGGAAAAATATGATGTGTTTCATGCTCAAGATTTATTTACAGCCAATATATTAGGCAGGTTCAACCGAATCTATAAAAAACCTTTACTGTTTACACCGCATGGCATGTTCACTTTCAACAGACTTAAATTTCACATATTTAAAAAAGGCTCGGTAGAAGAGTTTTATTATAAAAAATTAGAGATGAAAGCCATTGAATACGCAAATCATCTGATTATTCTCAGCGATACGTTTCGCAGTCCGCTAATGAAGCTTGGAGCAAAACAAGAAGACATGACAACGGTGATCACAGGAATAGACTACGATGTAAAAACAGGCCGGGAGAAGAATATCCCGTTTCCGAAAAATAAGATCATCATCGCATGTATTGCAAGATTAGGTCCGAGAAAAGGACATAATTATTTATTGGACGCACTCTCGCAAATTCCGCCCGATTTACTCCATCATGTTGAAGTGCTGATCGTGGGCGACGGGGAGACAAGGAGTGCCTTAGAGGAACAGGCTCGGAAATTGAATCTCTCAATGGTCTCATTCCTGGGGAAAAGAGGAGATGTTCCCGCTATTTTGGATAAGACGGACATATTCGTACTGCCGACGATTAATGATAGTCTGCCCATTTCTATAATTGAAGCGATGTTTAGCGGCTCGGCTATTATCGCTACAAATTGCGGAGGCATTCCGGATCTGATACAGCATAACAAAACAGGGATTATTGTCGAGCCGGGAAATGCGGAGGTTCTTGGCCGGGCTTTAGCGTTTTTTATCACAAACAAATCTGCACGGAAGCAGGCTGCTTCGAATGCAAAGACCTACGCTGCTAAATATTTAAGCAGTGAGATGATGATAAAAAATATCGAATCCATTTATCAAAATACGATCAGCGCGGAGGGAGATCATGAAACATGAACATGCGGCCGTTGTGCTTGATTTTAGTGCAAACGGGATCGGGATGATTCGAAGCCTGGCCCGAAAAGGAATAGATGTTTACGCGTTTGACACGGAGGAACCTTATCGTATTGGAAAATCAAGATTAGCAACATGCGGTATATGCCCCAGCCCTTTAACACAAGAGAAAGAGCTTCTGGCATTTCTGTCTGATTTTGCGAAGCAATTCCAAGTCAAGCCGGTATTATACGCAGGGTCCGATGACTATGTGGGGTTTATATCCAAATACCGCGAAACATTAGCCGGATTTTTTTTATTTTTGCTCCCGAGTCACTCGCTGTTGGAAACTGTCTTAGATAAAGATAAAGCATATGAATTAGCGATTCAACATGACATCCCTTGCCCGAAAACCTTTTTTCCGAACAATCAAGATGAGCTTGAAGAGGCGATCGCGAATATTGAGTTCCCATGTATTTTAAAACCGGTGACCGGCCACGAATTTAGAAAAAAAGTAAACAAAAAAGCAATTGTTATGAAGGATGCAGCACAATTGCGCAAGGAGTACCAGTCCTACAGAGAAAATGGAAAACTGCTCGTTCAAGAAATCATTCCCGGGGACAATCAGTGTTTTTATAAAGTCGCCACTTTTTATGATGACCAAATGAAGTTGCTCGGCTTATTTTCTCTCCAAAAAAACCACCAATTCCCTGCTGATTTTGGCACGGGCGCTCACGTCGTGAGCAAACGAATTCCTGAATTAATAGAGAAGTGCCTGCCGTTTTTTGAAGCGATTCAGCTGAAAGGTATCGGTATGGCGGAATTTAAAAAGGATCCTCGTGACAATGTGTACAAATTTATAGAGATTAATCCGCGCTTCTGGCTCACCCATAGTCTCACAGAACAGGCAGGGGTCCATTTCGTTTACATGTATTATCTGTATGTGACTGGACAGCATGTGAAGCCTCAGCTCGAACAAATAGACGGAATCAAGTGGATTTACGGGGTGCGTTACTTTTTAACATTTTTGCAGAAACGAAAAAGAGGAGAAATGACGTTCCGGACTTTTTGGAAAGGATGCAAAGGAAAAAAAGAGTATGCCCTATTTGCTTGGAATGACCCGATGCCGTTTATCAGAAGCACTTGGTCCCATCTCAAAAATAGCTGGAAACGGAAGCGAAAGGAAGATCGGCATGTATGAAATGGATTCTCTGTATGACGCAATTCAAAAGCTGAGAATTGATGAAAAATTATCATATTCGTTTGGCGAAAAGACGGCTGTGAATCCTGATGAAATAACGTGCTTAAAATCAACAAATAGAAGCGCGATTTATAAACTGCTTGTAAGAAAGAAATCTGGAACCGCTCCGCTAATTTTGAAGGTGTACAATTCGAGCCGCCATAAAAATACAGTAGAAATTAATATATACGATAGAGCCTATTCTGTCTTAAGCGATTTGCTGCCGGACATATATCTTATAGAAGAAAATGAACATGAGACGTGGATATTTATGGAGTTTGTCAGCCAGATCAGGGGGCAGCTTACATTTCATCCTAAGCATTTCGGTTATATTATTCCATCTGTCGCTGAACTGCACAGCCGCACCTTTGAGGACGAGGATCTTTCTGACGGAAAATGGCGGTCATGGCTTCCGGTATATGAATCGGAGGCTATGAGCAAGGAGCGTAATAAACAGATAAAAAAAACAGCGGCATTTCTGGATAGGGCGCTTAAAGATGAGCGTACAAAAGAAATCGTAAAGCCTCATTATCGCCAAATCACAACCTTGTTGCAACAAGAAGGGCCGGATTTTTTCCCCGAACTGATACAAAATGGTTCAGCCATCACACATGGCGATCTTCATATGCAGAACATCTGCGCCCGCAATGTCTTCAAAAATGATCCATGGGACATTCAATTTATTGATTGGGAATCAGCGAAATACGCGCCGGTTTGGTTTGATATGGTTGTGCTGGTTGAAATTTTGCTCGGTTTCAGAAAAGATTGGAGCAAGCATGCAGAAGACATTCGGACTTACTGCGTGAAAGTGTATACGAAAGAAATGAAAAAGCGGGGCATTCATTTTCGTACTCCTCCTATGACTCTTTATAAAATGGCCTACTTGCAGAGAACACTGGAGAAAGGGCTTCATACTCAATTGCGCAGAATCTTCGACAATCGGGGAGGGGAGCTGCTGCCGTATCATTTAGATAAAGTGTCACAATGGGGCCGGGAATTAGGTTTATAGGTTTACAGAGAGAGGGGGAGCGAGTTTTTGAGAGATGAGATTGGAAAGTCAAACAGTCTGGTGCCTCTCACATTATTGCGCGTAATGGATCAATTTTATGGTATCGAACATCAAAATGAACAAGAAACACTGCGGTCATTTGGTGTGGAAAGAAAGAGCTCTTCCAAAAGAAAAAAGCCATTGCGTATTTTGTACGTGACCTTTCTCCGTTATCCAAATGTCGGTGGATTAGCGAGTTATATTGCGTCAGTTAAGACAGGTTTTGATCGCATCGGTCATCGGGCAGATGTCATCTCGCCGCTCCAAATGCCGCCATCTTTTTTTCAGGAAGATATCCCGCGGGCCGCTGATGATATCAGGGCGTTTCTTTTTGGCAGATACGGTGCCGCAAACGAAAAAATTGTGAAAAACCTTAGCTATTTACTTGTGTTTCAGAGATTTTTGAATGAAAAGGGTTTAGAACAATATGATTTGTTTCACGCGCAGGATTTATTTGCGGTATTTTTGATGGGATACCTCAATCAGACGTATCGGCGGCCGCTCTTTTTTACGCCTCACGGACATTTTACTAAAAGCCGGATAAAGTTCCATAAAATACAAAAGGGTTCACTTGAAGAGGCATACTTCAGCGAAATAGAAAGACAGGGTATTCGGGCATCGGACAAAATCATTACTATCAGCGATTCCTTTCATGCGCCTTTAACGGATTACGGCGCAAAGGAGACCCAGCTGAAAACGGTTTATACCGGTATTCAATTTCAGACCGCACCGCAGCAAAAAAGTGCTGAAAAGCTTGTGATTACGTGTGTTTCCCGTCTGACAGAGCGAAAAGGACATGACGTGCTGCTGGACGCCCTCGGACAAATTCGGCAGCATTTGTCCGGGGTTGAAATATGGATAATCGGAGACGGAAACATGCGGAAGATTTTGGAAGAGAAGAAGCAAAAACTTGGTCTTTCCAGTGTGGTTTTCTTCGGAAAACGGCATGATGTGCCAGCGCTTTTGGCTGAATCATCTATTTTCGCCCTGCCCACGCTAAACGATAATTTTCCCGTAGCGATCATCGAGGCTATGTTTTCCGGAAAAGCCATTATCACCTCTGACTGCGGGGGAATACCTGAAATGATCCGGCATGAGAAAACAGGACTTATTTGTCAGCCTGGAAATAGTCGCGAGCTTGCTGATGCTCTCGTATTATTGATTACGAATAAGTCTCTCAGAGAACGGCTCGGAAAAGAAGCACACTCATATGCCGCGCAGTATCTGCGGCAGGATGTCATGGTCTCAGGAATACACAGTGTCTATCATTCATTTCTATAAAAAGGATCGGATCTTTTAGAGAGTGATGAAGATGGGGATCTTTAGATTTGTCTAACCCGTCCATTCCATCGACTGAAATGTCCCCGGCGGGTTCTTTCACAGTATTTTCCGGGTGTGATGCCTTTGCGTTTTTTGAATGACTGATAAATTTTCGGGTTCTTATATGTCAATTTTTCCCGCAATGAACATGCTGCTTAAATAATTCGGGTTATACCGCAGCCTCCGGGCGATTTCGTCGAATGTGAAGCCGGAATCATATGCCTGATGGATGGTATAAATCATATTTTCAGAAACGTTTTTCCACTGTGCGGACAACCGTGCGCCGATTCCGTCATCAGCCCATCTCTGATCTGCCGGTTGACCTTGCTTCTTTTTTTTTGCTCCGGCGGGGAAACGAGGGAGAATTGTCTTTTCGGCGATTCGTTTTCAGCATTTTGCTGAACAAGGTGTTTGTACTGAGGCAGGAAGCCGATTTGTTGTGAAGGATGAGCACCCTTTTTTATAGCTGTAAAATAATTATCTGGCGGTGAATAAGCGTACATTTGCTTCACTCATGAGCAGGTTGGGAGGCGGCATCATCCTGCCAAATGCCGTACATATTCAAAAAGCCGACTGTGTCTATTCGTTTTATTTTCAATGTTTTCACCTCTTTTGTGACCCCATTGTAAAAAAACAAATATGAAAATGTCATGAATAAACGATAACGATTCAAAGGACGTTTTACCAGAATTTTCTCCATGCAAAAAAGAGGCGGAAAGCCATTGCTTCCGCCTCCCGCACATATATATGTGAGAGCAGCCTTAATTGTTATCATTCTCTTTTTGGATTTCAGCTAATTTAGCAAGAAGAATGTGCTGAGGCATGTGCATGATCTGCTCAAGCGGCAGATTCAATGATTCTGCAAGCTTTTGAGCCGTATCGGCGGAAATTTGCAGCGGTTTCATGGATATCACTCCTTCCGTTTCTCCATTGTACTAAAATCAGAAATCAATCGTAAGAGGATATGACAAAGGAATGGAGGTTTATACAGCAGGGCTTTATAACTTAAATGGGGGAGGTTTCACATGCAATCGCCATTACTGTTATTACAGCAAAAGCTGGCTGACTATCAAAAAAAAGCCGCAGAACTGCGCACGTTAGACGAATTTATCATGCTGAAACAGACATTGCAGGAAATGATGAAGGCGTTTGCCGCCTATGAAGAATGGGATCTTTATCAAAAAACGGCCGATCTCATGGCGCAAACGGTTTTGCATATTCGTTTCAAGGAATAAGAAAAGCCCTCGCGGGGCGAAGGCTTTTCTTAAAACGTCCGTTCTTCTTGTATGTTTTTATGCTGATCAAAAATGACAAGCCTAGACGGGCTGTTTTCTTTTGCCGTCTGCTCGGCTTTCTCAATAGCGGCGTCTTTTGACGTATATAAAGCCGTCGGCGCCACATTTTCTGCCTTTACAAACCAGCCGTCCGCATCAATACTGGGTGTCACCGCATACGTTTTCATCCTTCTGACCTCCTATTTTTCTGATTACTCATTTGTTTCCCGGCAGTTGGGACAGTGAAACACATAAACAGTTGGCCTGACAAAAACAGGGAAAACGAGATAATTCTATTTTTTTTCTTGAGAAATGGTAAAATGGAGTTTGGATATTTTTTAAGGAGAGGACGGTGCTTAGCATGACAGACCTTCTGAATGATCGGCTGCCGCCGCAAAATATAGAAGCCGAACAGGCCGTGTTAGGTGCTGTTTTTTTACAGCCGTCTGCGTTAACACTGGCTTCTGAAGTGTTGATTCCAGATGATTTCTACAGAATGTCACACCAAAAAATTTACAATGCCATGCTGGTGCTTGGAGACCGCGGCGAACCGGTGGATTTGGTGACGGTGACGTCAGAGCTTGCGAATACCGATTTATTAGAAGAGGTGGGGGGCGTCTCTTACCTTACGGACATCGCAAATTCGGTTCCGACAGCGGCTAATATAGAATACTACGCGAAAATCGTAGAGGAAAAATCGATTCTCCGCCGTTTAATCAGAACCGCCACAACAATTGCCCAGGATGGGTATACGCGCGAGGATGAAGTCGAGGATTTATTAAGCGACGCGGAAAAAACGATTATGGAAGTCGCGCAGCGAAAAAATTCGGGCGCCTTTCAAAATATTAAAGACGTCTTAGTTCAAACATACGATAATATCGAGCAGCTTCATAATCGGAAAGGTGATATTACCGGGATTCCGACGGGCTTTATTGAGCTTGACCGGATGACGGCGGGTTTCCAGCGGAACGATTTAATCATCGTCGCGGCCCGTCCTTCTGTGGGGAAGACCGCGTTTGCCTTAAACATTGCGCAAAACGTCGCCACCAAAACGGATGAAAGCGTCGCGATTTTCAGTCTTGAGATGGGCGCTGAGCAGCTTGTTATGCGTATGCTTTGCGCTGAGGGAAATATTAACGCCCAAAACCTCAGAACGGGTAATCTGACGGAAGAGGATTGGGGCAAGCTGACGATGGCTATGGGAAGCCTGTCAAACAGCGGTATCTTTATTGACGACACCCCAGGCATCCGTGTCAGCGAAATACGCTCAAAATGCCGGAGACTGAAGCAGGAAAACGGTTTGGGCATGATTTTGATTGACTACTTGCAGCTCATTCAGGGAAGCGGGCGTTCAAGCGACAACCGCCAGCAAGAGGTATCGGAAATTTCCAGGGCGCTAAAATCGCTGGCAAGGGAACTTGAGGTGCCGGTCATCGCCCTGTCTCAGCTCTCCCGCGGTGTTGAGCAGCGTCAGGATAAACGCCCGATGATGTCAGACATCCGTGAATCGGGAAGTATCGAGCAGGATGCCGATATCGTCGCATTCCTGTACCGTGATGACTACTATGATAAAGAATCCGAAAACAAAAACATTATCGAAATCATTATTGCCAAACAGCGTAACGGCCCGGTGGGCACCGTCTCACTGGCATTTGTGAAGGAATACAATAAATTCGTTAACCTGGAACGGCGCTTTGACGACGGCGGTGTTCCGGCAGGTGCGTAAAGCCTCAAGTTATGTCTTGAGGCTTTTTTCATTCGAAAGAATGAGGAATTGCCGTTCGTCTGGCAGGCGAAAAAATGAAAGCGTTTTTATATAATGAAAGAAAAGGAGGAGCGATATGATATGACTATTACATTTCCGCAATTTCAAGCTGCACAAATCCGGGTGGCGCGGCCGACCGGACAGCTCAATGAAATCACCAGGTTTTATGAAGAAGGCCTCGGGCTGAAAAGAGTCGGCGAATTCTCCGAACATAACGGATACAGCGGCGTGATGTTCGGGATGCCCGGTACGCAATACCATTTAGAATTTACGGAAGAAACGGATGCATCCGCCCCGGCACCCGTCCCGCACGGTGACAGCTTGCTTGTTTTTTACATGCCGCACCAACAGGAGGTCATTCGCATCAGCACGAAATTGAAGCAGATGGGGTTTAAGGAGAAAGAACCGGAGAATCCGTATTGGAAGGAAAAAGGCGTGACGATAGAAGATCCTGACGGCTGGCGGATCGTTCTGATGAATACGAGCGGAATCTAAGAGTTTTCTTTGAACCAGGGATTCCGGGTTCTTTCTCTTGGTAAAGCGTGAAAGTTTCAGGGGTAATAGATAACAATTTAAAGAGAAAACGCTTTTAATTAAGGTTAAGGCGAACAAATATAGAATGATAAGATTTTAATGTTCGGATTTACGATTGACTTTCTGTTTCTGCACTGATACACTTAATTTGTTTGAATAAGATATCGTTTGAAAGGTTAACGGAGGTGCACGGATATATGTCTTCAGTAGTCGTAGTAGGTACGCAGTGGGGCGATGAAGGAAAAGGTAAAATTACTGATTTCCTATCAGAAAATGCAGAAGTGATCGCACGTTATCAAGGCGGAAATAATGCAGGACATACCATCAAATTTGACGGAGTCACGTACAAGCTTCACTTGATCCCATCAGGAATTTTTTATAAAGAAAAAGCATGTGTCATCGGGAACGGAATGGTTGTTGATCCGAAAGCGCTCGTAACGGAGCTTGCGTATCTTCATGAACGCAGCGTGAGCACGGATAACTTGAGAATCAGCAACAGAGCCCATGTAATTCTGCCGTACCATCTTAAATTGGATGAGGTAGAAGAAGAACGCAAAGGGGCCAACAAGATCGGCACAACGAAAAAAGGAATCGGACCTGCTTATATGGATAAAGCAGCGCGAATCGGCATTCGGATTGCAGATCTTTTAGATCGTGACGTGTTTGCGGAAAAGCTCGAACGGAACCTTGAAGAAAAAAACCGTCTGCTAGAAAAAATGTATGAAACAGAAGGATTCAAAATCGAGGATATTCTGGATGAGTATTATGAATACGGCCAGCAGATCAAACAGTATGTATGCGATACATCTGTCGTGCTTAATGATGCACTTGACGAAGGCCGCCGCGTGTTATTTGAAGGCGCGCAAGGCGTTATGCTTGATATCGACCAAGGAACATACCCATTTGTGACATCATCCAACCCGGTTGCCGGCGGTGTCACTATCGGTTCAGGCGTTGGCCCGACAAAAATCCAGCATGTCGTCGGAGTATCTAAAGCATACACGACCCGTGTCGGTGACGGTCCTTTCCCAACTGAGCTGAAAGATGAAATCGGAGACCAAATTCGTGAAGTCGGCCGCGAATACGGCACGACAACTGGCCGCGCCCGCCGCGTCGGCTGGTTTGACAGCGTCGTCGTCCGTCATGCGCGCCGCGTCAGCGGAATCACAGATCTTTCTCTGAACTCAATTGATGTGTTAACAGGCATTGAGACACTGAAAATCTGTGTCGCTTATCGTTACAAAGGGGAAATCATTGAAGAATTCCCGGCGAGCCTGAAAGCCCTCGCTGAATGTGAACCGGTTTATGAAGAAATGCCGGGCTGGACGGAAGATATCACAGGCGCGAAAACGCTCAGCGATCTTCCTGAAAATGCACGTCATTATCTTGAGCGTGTGTCTCAGCTGACAGGTATTCCGCTTTCTATTTTCTCTGTCGGTCCTGACCGTTCACAAACAAACGTCATCCGCAGCGTTTACCGCGCCAACTAGGGTGATGAAGCAGACAAGCCTCCGATCAAGGAGGCTTGTTTTTTGATCCAGGAAAAAAATAATAGATATTTTTTAAAAAAGTTATTGCCACTTTCGAATGTTCTATGATATTATAAATCTCGTTGTTACGGAACAGCTTCAATAGAGTACCGCAATGAAATGATTTGTCTGAATGCTCTATGATACATAATCCGACACATCAAGAGCCATTAGCTCAGTTGGTAGAGCATCTGACTTTTAATCAGAGGGTCGAAGGTTCGAGTCCTTCATGGCTCACCATTTTGTTATGGCCCGTTGGTCAAGCGGTTAAGACACCGCCCTTTCACGGCGGTAACACGGGTTCGAATCCCGTACGGGTCATTGATTTACTTTAGCGTTATTGCTAACTCCTTATTTGTCTCGGAGGGCTGCCACGATACAGCGCTCCGGACAAATTACTGTAAGGTCCGGTAGTTCAGTTGGTTAGAATGCCTGCCTGTCACGCAGGAGGTCGCGGGTTCGAGTCCCGTCCGGACCGCCATTTTACTTTACTTTATATAGTATAGAAAAAGAAACATCTGGCTCGGTAGCTCAGTTGGTAGAGCAACGGACTGAAAATCCGTGTGTCGGCGGTTCGATTCCGTCCCGAGCCACTTACCCAAACGCATCTGCAATAGTAGGTGCGTTTTTTTCTTTGTATATAAAAAAAGGGAGAGCCGGCTTTTCAGCCGGCCCAAGAAGAAGACGTCAAACACTAGACGGAAGTCTTTTTGGTGAGGTTTCAAAGAAATAAAATTTTTTAAAAGAACATAAAAAACATGACAAAAGAATGGCAGTTCAATACGTTTTTGCGCTGTTCTCTTTAATTTTTTTATCTTTTGACCTGAAACCGTTATAATAGACAGGGAACGTTTTTCAGCGGTCCGTTTTATGATTAGCATGAAACATCAATAGATAAGATGAAGTCATTCTGGCAGGAGGAAAATCAAGATGATGGATAAAAAGATCCTTGTAGTCGATGATGAAAAACCGATTGCAGATATATTAGAGTTTAATTTAAGAAAAGAAGGCTATGACGTGCATTGTGCGTATGACGGAAACGAAGCCGTGGAAATGGTGGAGGAGCTTCAGCCTGATTTAATTCTTTTAGATATTATGCTTCCGAATAAAGACGGGGTTGAAGTATGCCGGGAAGTCCGGAAAAAATATGATATGCCGATTATTATGCTGACGGCCAAAGACTCAGAGATTGACAAGGTCATCGGCCTTGAAATCGGAGCGGATGACTATGTCACAAAACCGTTCAGCACCCGTGAGCTTCTGGCCCGCGTCAAAGCGAATCTGCGACGCCAGCTCACAGTTGCGCCCGCAGAGGAGGAGTCGGCTTCTAATGACATTCATATCGGTTCCCTCGTGATCTTCCCTGATGCGTATGTCGTATCAAAAAGAGAAGAAACAATCGAGCTGACACACCGTGAGTTTGAGCTGCTTCATTACTTAGCCAAACATATCGGCCAAGTCATGACCCGCGAGCACCTGCTTCAAACTGTGTGGGGCTATGACTATTTCGGTGATGTGAGAACGGTAGACGTCACGGTGCGCCGCCTCCGTGAGAAAATCGAGGATAATCCGAGCCATCCAAACTGGATCGTTACGAGACGCGGTGTCGGTTATTACTTGAGAAATCCTGAGCAGGACTAACCAACGATGAATAAGGTTGGTTTTTTTCGGTCGATTCAGTTTAAGATCACGCTGATTTATGTGCTGCTCATTATCATTGCCATGCAGATCATCGGCGTATATTTTGTAAAACAGGTGGAGAATTCCCTTCTCAAGTCCTATGAATTATCGTTAAATCAGCGGATTGACAACCTTTCCTATTATATTGAACAGGAATATAAAGGTGACAATGACAGCACCGTGATCAAGGATGACGTTAAGCGTATTTTAAATGATTTTACGAAAAACAATGAAATCCGTGAGATTACGTTTGTTGATAAAAGCTATGAGGTTGTCGGATCATCAAGGCCTTATGGTGAAGAAATAGCAGGCAAACAGACGACAGATCCGATTTTTAAACGGATTTTCTCAACAAAGCAGGCCTATTCAAAAAAATACTATGACCCTAAAAGCAAAAACAGGGTGCTGATTTCGGCAAAGCCGGTCATCACCGAGAATCAGGAAGTCGTCGGTGCGATTTATGTCGTGGCCAGTATGGAAGATACCTTTAACCAAATGAAGACCGTTAACTCGATTCTTGCTTCCGGAACAGGCTTAGCCCTTGTCCTGACGGCTCTTCTGGGGATATTCCTCGCCCGGACGATTACCCATCCGCTTTCGGACATGCGCAAGCAGGCTATGGAGCTGGCAAAAGGAAACTTCTCCAGAAAGGTCAGAAAATACGGGCATGATGAAATCGGCCAGCTTGCAACGACATTCAACCATCTGACAAAAGAGCTTGAAGATGCGCAGGCAATGACTGAAGGTGAGAGAAGGAAGCTTTCTTCCGTTATCGCATATATGACGGACGGAGTCATAGCCACGAACCGTAACGGCGCTATTATTCTCTTAAACAGCCCGGCACTGGAGCTGTTGAATGTTTCACGTGAAACGGCTTTAGAGATGCCGATTACGTCTTTATTAGGCATAAAAGAGAACTTCACTTTTGAGGATTTAGTAGAACAGCAGGATTCAATGCTTCTGGAAATAGAACGTGATGATGAAACAACTGTGCTGCGGGTAAATTTCTCCGTTATTCAGAGAGAGCACGGAAAAATTGATGGGTTAATCGCGGTTCTTTATGATGTTACAGAACAAGAAAAGCTGGATCGGGAGCGCAGAGAGTTCGTTGCCAACGTGTCTCATGAGCTTCGGACGCCGCTGACGACAATGCGGAGCTATTTAGAGGCGCTTGCTGAAGGCGCTTGGGAGAATAAAGATATTGCTCCGCGCTTCTTAATGGTCACCCAAAATGAAACCGAGCGAATGATCAGGCTGGTGAATGATCTGCTCCAGCTTTCTAAGTTTGACAGCAAGGATTATCAGTTTAATCGAGAGTGGATTCATATGATCCGCTTTATGTCATTGATCATTGACCGTTTTGAAATGACGAAGGAACAGCATGTCGAGTTTATCCGAGAGCTCCCGGACAGAAATCTGTACGTGGAAATTGATCAGGATAAAGTAACGCAGGTTCTTGATAATATCATTTCAAACGCGCTGAAATACTCACCGGAAGGCGGGCATGTGACCTTCTCAGTTGATGTAAATGAAAAAGAAGAGCTGCTTTACATCAGCGTAAAAGATGAAGGAATCGGCATTCCGAAAAAAGATGTGGAAAAGGTCTTTGACCGCTTCTACAGAGTGGACAAAGCCCGGACGAGAAAGCTTGGCGGCACCGGCCTTGGCCTTGCGATTGCCAAAGAAATGGTTCAGGCGCACGGCGGTGATATTTGGGCGGACAGTGTAGAAGGAAAGGGAACGAAGATTACATTTACTCTTCCATATAAAGAAGAGCAAGAGGATGATTGGGATGAGGCGTGAAAATATAAAAACAGTCATACTGTCGGTACTTGTCATCATTAGTCTTGTTTTAACATGGGGGATTTGGACGTTCCAGCCCAATTTTTCAGAAGGCACGACCTCAACCAAATCGACTGTCCGGGAAAAGTATAAGATTGATAAGACCAGTCAAAAAATGACGCAAACGATCAAGCCGCGGGATATGTTTATTCATACAAACGGCGCCCATTACAAGGTGAATGACGAGACAATGTTTAATGATTTATGGTCCGACTTGCCGAGATGGGAAATAAAGGGCATGAAGGACATTTCAGACCAATACGACAAGCTCGGTTTTAAAAACTGGCTCTACGGAAGAAACGGCAATTCGGCGAAGCTGGATCTGCAATTCAATGACACCATTCCGATTGATATCTTTCAGACGATGTTTAAATGGTCGAATCAGTCGATGGAATACAGCTCATTTGACCGTATTGTCATTCCGTTTAATGAAAACAAGACGAATAAGAAGATTTACTTGGTGTCTTACAGCAAGCAGCTGATTCTGGAAGTGACCGTGGAATCGGCCAACTACCGCAACATGATGAACGAGCTATACAGCAAAAAATCCAGCATGCCGTTGTACCATATCTATTCGGTCGGGAAAAGCAAAGAATTTCTCATGCCGAATGAGCCGTTTGAAATGAAGGAAAAAGAATTTATTACAGAAACGATTAAGACGAATCTGTTTAAACAGACGCTCTTTAATGATCCGAGCACTGTAAGAGAAGATCCGAATTACAACCGGAATGTGCTGACTGACGGAATCAGCCGTCTGGAAATCAATTCGACGCAGCGCCAAATTCAATTCCAGCACCGCAATTTGGCGCAAAGCACCTCCTATCAAACAGGTGAGCTTATCAAGAAGAGCTATAAATATTTAGAGGATACGGGAAGCTGGACGGATCATTATCAATTTTTCAATGTCAGTGATAACCAGCAGCTGAGCTTCTACATGTTTAAAGATCAAATGCCTGTCATCAACAGCACATCTAAACCTTTTGGAGCCGGGCCTGTATTGAGCCTGCAATGGGCCAATGAAGAGGTGCTCAGCTACAAACGGCCGAATTACGTTCTCGGGCCGAACCCGATCAAAACAAAAGATGTGAAGCTGATGAGCGGCAATGAGGTTGTAGCGTTGCTGGAACAGCAGCACAAGTACGATGTGAATAAGATTGACCAAATCTTCCTGTCGTATCAGATGGTATCGTCGTCAACGAATGATCTGGTCGAGCTTGAGCCGGTGTGGAGTATGAAAATTAACGGAAAGATCGTGCCGATCACGAAGGACTTGCTGGCGAAGGAGGAGGACAATAATGGAGTGGAATAAAACAAAAACAATCTTCATCATTGCCTTCCTCATCCTCGATATTTTTCTTGGATTTCAGTTTTTTGAAAAGCGCTCCAGCAGTGAATATGAAGTGATCAAAACGTCAAATGTGGAAAACGACATGGAGATGGATCATATCGTCTTCGGTAATCTGTCTGCTGATTCAACTGCCGGTTACCGGCTGACAGCGAGCCAAAAGGTGTTTACTGAGGAAGACATCAACGGTTTAAAAGATCAAAAACCTTTAATGGACATGCCTGCAGGTGACCATAAGGTAACGACATTGAGAATGAAGTTTTCCAACCCGATCGCCTTGTCGAAGCAAAAACCGCAGGATGACGCAGAATCGCTTGTCAGCTCGAAAATAACCGGCGGCGAAAAATATAAGCTGTGGAAAACCGACAAGGATAAAAAGCAGATCACTTTTTATCAGACATATGACGGCCAATATATTTATCAGGATTATGATTCGTCCTCGGATGCTATCGGCGAGGTGATTTTGCATCTGAATGATAAAAACGAGGTTGTATCGTACGAGCAGACCATGCTGGAGTCATTCAAACGAATCCAGACAGAAAGCCTGATTCCTGAGCTTGATGCCGTTGAGTTATTGTATTCTCAAAACTACTTAAAAGCGAACTGCACCGTAAAAAGCGTGAAATTCGGCTACATTGCCCAATATCCGCTGACGAGCACGCAGGTGCTGGCGCCGGTATGGAGAATTACAATTGAAGACAAATCAAAAGGATCGAAGAAAAAGACGCTGGAAACTTACACTGTCAATGCAATGGAGAGCACAGTGATTGATAACAATCAAAATAAATAATGGAGTGAGACACAATGGGCTTGCAATTTAGCGTGCTTGCGAGCGGGAGTACGGGAAACGCGTTTTATCTGGAAACAGAAGAGCATTCTTTTCTGGTGGACGCCGGTCTGAGCGGAAAAGCAATGGACGGGCTGATGGCGCAAATTGGGCGCAAGATAGACGATGTAGACGGCATCTTTGTCACTCATGAGCACAGCGACCATATTAAGGGGCTCGGCGTCATCGCAAGAAAGTACCAGCTTCCCGTGTATGCCAATGAAAAGACGTGGAAGGCGATGGAGAATCAGATCGGCAAGCTGGACACCGGGCAAAAGTTCATCTTCCCGATGGAGAGCGTGAAATCATTCAGCGGGCTTGACGTCGAGTCTTTCGGCGTCTCCCACGACGCGGCCGAGCCGATGTTTTATGTCTTTCACTATCAAGGCAGAAAGCTCGCACTCATGACGGACACCGGATATGTGAGCGACAGAATGAAAGGCATTATCCGCGAGGCGAATGTTTTCGTTTTTGAAAGTAATCATGACGTCGGCATGCTGCAAATGGGGAGATACCCATGGAGCATTAAGCGCCGGATATTAAGTGATGTCGGCCACGTCTCAAACGAAGACGCGGCGCTCGCCATGACCGACGTGATCGGAGACGGCACGTCACGCATCTATTTGGCGCATTTGAGCCAAGACAATAATATGAAGGAACTGGCTAGAATGTCCGTTCAGCAGACATTAGCTGCGAAAGGATATGTCACCGGGGAATCCTTTGATTTATATGACACCGATCCGAAAAAACCGACGCCGCTGTGTGCCGTGTAATTTTTTCAAATGAATCATGATTATTAATTCGCGTTCTAACCCACACTATAACCAAATTGAGTTCTCTTGAAAGGATTTGAGATAGGGTGGATTATAATCGCGAGGATGAACAGTATGCCCCTGAACGGCCTCGCCGCAGCAAGAGAGGATACTTCCTTTCAAGTCTGATCGGCGTCATCGTCGGGGCTGCGCTCATGGCCTTTTTGCTGCCGTATTGGACAGGCGGTGACCATGGGGCAACCAGCATGAACACAAATCAGAATATCGGCAGCGAACAGGTGAAAACAGTAAATGTGAATGTCAATGATGCTGTCACGAAAATGGTCAGTGATGTATCGGATACGGTGGTCGGCGTCCTCAATATTCAAAAGACGGATATTTGGGGAGAAAGCGGTGAAGCCGGAAGCGGGTCCGGCGTCATTTACAAAAAGAACGGCAACACCGTCTATATCGTAACCAATCATCATGTCATTGAAGGCGCGTCTCAAATTGAAATCAGCCTGAAGGACGGATCGCGGGTGCCTGCCGACCTGATCGGAAGTGATCGGCTCATGGATCTCGCCGTCCTGAAGGTGAAAACCGACAAAATCAAAGCGATTGCCCAGTTCGGCAATTCCGATAAAGTGAAAGTCGGTGAGCCGGTCATCGCCATTGGGAATCCGCTGGGGCTTGAATTTGCGGGATCGGTGACACAGGGGATCATTTCAGGGACAGAAAGGACGGTCCCCGTTGATTCAAACGGTGATGGACAGCCGGACTGGAATGCGGAAGTGCTGCAGACTGATGCGGCCATTAACCCGGGGAACAGCGGCGGCGCTTTGATGGATATATCAGGAAAAGTCATCGGCATAAACTCGATGAAAATCGCAGAATCGGCTGTTGAAGGGATCGGCCTGTCCATCCCGTCTAAGCTTGTCATTCCCGTCATTCAGGATTTAGAGAAATACGGGGAAGTCAGACGCCCTTTCCTCGGCATCGAGATGAAATCATTAACCGACATTGCCAGCTACCATTGGAGCCAGACGCTTAAGCTTCCTAAAGGCATCAAAGCAGGAACGGTCATCATGGGAGTTGACGCTTTTTCACCGGCCGGAAAAGCGGGATTGAAAAAGCTCGACGTCATCACCGGATTTGACGGTCATAAGGTCAATGACATTGTGGATCTTCGTGAACGCCTGTATCAGAAAAAAATCGGTGATCGTGTGAAGATTACCTTCTACCGTTCAGGTAAGAAAAAAACAGCGGACGTCAAACTGTCGGAAGCAGAGCGATTACAGAAATAAAAAGCAGCCCGGGAAAAACCGGGCTGCTTTTTGATTACACTGCTGTTTGACAGCAGGCTTTTTTTAAGGTCATCATTGAATTACATAAACTGGATATATTATAATATTCGTAACAAGGAGGTGGGAACATGAAAACGGCGGATATGATTATTGTTTTGAGTGAAATTGATAATGAATGTGAAGGAAGAATTATATTGGAGTGCAGAATATAACTGCTCATAAGCAGTTGCGATTCACATTTTTCCGTTTGTATAGAAAGACTTGTCATGGAAACGTCCTTTTCGGGGCGCTTTTTTTATGCCGTTTTTTAGAAGCTCAATTGTGAAGAGAAGAATTTCAAACCGTTATTTGTATTTACCATCCCTCTGATAAAAAAAGAACTGAACGCGGGTCACATACGTTCAGTTGAAAAATAGGTATATTTAGAAAAAGGTAGACATGAACTTAGAACTTTGTGATTGAAACAGACTGATGGTACGAAATTGAAGCGCCGGCAAGTATAGATTTTTATTTGCAAATGCTTCCGTTTTCAGCGTTTACTTTTACCGTTTGTTCAGTATGGTTTTGAGCAGTAATTTTCACGATGTACACGCGGGTGCCGTTTTCTTTCTTCATTTCAGAAGATTTCACAGTGCCTTTGCAGTTGCTGAGTGCGATGGAATGCGCTTTTTCAGCTGCGATTATGACTTGTTTTTTCTTAACGTCTTCTTTCAGAACTTTACCGCTTTTGTCATCCATGTGGAGGGTATGCAGTTTGCCGTCCTGACCGAAAATGCTGACAACGTATACGGATACGCCGTTTTCCGTTTTCATTTTAGAAGATTTAACGACACCTTTGCAATGGTTCAAAGCGAAAGATTCCGCTTTTGCACGAGCCATGTTTACTTTGTTTTCCTTTATGTCATGCTTTACGATTTTGCTGTTTTTGCAATTAATATGGAAAGTATGAAGTTTACCGCTTTTGTATTCCTCCTTAATGTCATTGCTGGTTTCCCAACTAAGGCTAATTGTATAGATTCAAACTGAAAATCAAATGAGGACAAGCTGAAAACTTGCTGAATTCAGCGGATTTTCAGCTTAGATTCAGTTTGGTTTCAGATAAAAGCGAATAATAGAAGATGAAGCGAAAAAAATAAGGACAGGCGGATACATCTAAGGAGAGACTGCATTATGGATAAGTTGGAAGGCATCAAGGTGCTGATTGTAGATGATGAGCCGGCCATCATTGATTTTTTAACGATGGGGCTTGTCAATAAAGGATTCGAAGTGATGTCTGCGGCAGACGGGGTGGCGGCAATGAACCTTGTCAAAACATTTCAGCCTCATATTGCCGTTTTGGATATCATGATGCCGGGAATGGATGGGCTTGAGCTGTCAAGAATGCTCAAAAAAACAAGCAATACCGCTGTCATCATGCTGACTGCAAAGGATGAAGTGGAGCTTCGCGTGAAGGCGCTGATTGAAGGCGCGGATGATTATATGATAAAACCGTTCAGCTTCAAGGAGCTGATTGCCCGGATTTACGCAAGAATCCGGAATCAATTTCCCCACCTCTTTGATGAAGTGGTCTCGGGCCCTTTTCGAATTGATGACAGAAGCAGAGAAATTGTGTACAAAGGAGAGCCTCTGAAGCTGTCCGCAACCGAATATGAGCTGCTGAAACGATTGATGCTGCATCACGGAACAGTTCTCAGCAAAACGAGGATTCTGGATCAAGTATGGGGCTATGATTTCTATGGTGAAGAAAATATTGTCGAGGTATACATTCGCTCTTTACGTGAAAAATTGAAGGACAAAGAGCACAAAGTGATTCGTACGGTCCGCGGCGCCGGGTACAGGGCGGATCTGGGATGAAAATGAAAAAGCTATATAGAACCCTTCGTTTTCAGCTCCTGTTTCGGTCATTGGTGATTTTAACCCTGCTGCTATGCTTCGTCGTCGGCACACAGTACATGTTTATGGCACACAGGATGTATGAAAACCAAGCCATCAGCATCCAAAGCTATATTCATTCGATGGATCAAAATGTGTGGAAATCCATCAAAACACTTTCAAATTCTGAAAAACCGCCTCATCCGAATTTGCTGTACCCCGGGGGGACGGTTGCTTTTATCGGCAAATCAAACAAAATGTCTGTCTTATCAGAAGACCCTCACGCCGGAGCGCCGCCGTCTTTTCCGAAAAAAGTGTACCAAAACGCGCTTCAGGACACCATGGCGCTTCATTACCAGGTGGCTTATAACGATTCAGGGGAAGAAATCATTGTCGTGTTTCAGGCGATTTCCATTGATGGCAAACAGGCGGGAGTCATCCAAATGAGTACATTGACAGAGCCGCTGAATGATTTGCTTTTTCGGCAAATCAGTATTTTTGCGACGCTTTCCTTTGCGGCTCTGCTGATCGGCCTTTTTACATTTTTACCGGTTATTCGGCTTACGCTTAAGCCGTTATCGCGAATCGTGCATATGATGGGTGAAATTAATGCCGGAAATCTGAATAAAAGGCTTCCCATATATAAAAAGCAGGCGGAAATTGAGTCATTGGGTATATCCATTAATCGAATGCTGGAGCGGATTGAGAGGTCCTTCCGAGCGGAAAAAGAAGCAAAGGAGCGCATCCGGCAGTTTGTGTCTGACGCCTCCCATGAGCTGAGAACACCGCTTACCTCCATTCACGGTTTTATCGAAATTTTGATGCGCGGAGCGGCCGAGCAGCCGGAGCAGAAAGAAAAAGCGCTTCAAAGTATGTATGCAGAATCTGCCCGAGCGAATAAATTGATAGAGGATCTTCTGTTTCTTGCGAAAATTGACAGGGTGCCGAGCTTTGAAATGAAAAAAGGAGTGCTCGGAGCCGTCATCCTGGAAATGGAGCCTCAGCTGAAGCTGCTTGCGAGAAAACGAAAGCTGGAGTTTTTTGTGGATCAGGAAATAGAAACCGTCTTTGACCGGGACAAAATGAAGCAGGCCATTCTCAACCTCTTTTATAACGCGGTACAGCACACGGATGAACAGACGGGAATCATCACCGTATCGCTGCAAAAAGACGGAGGGATTATGCTCATGATTGCCGATAACGGTTCCGGCATCGCCCCGGAACACGTGCCTCATTTGTTTGATCGGTTTTACAGGGCAGAAACCTCGCGCGCGCGTAAATACGGCGGCACCTGGCTTGGGCTTGCGATCACAAAAACCATTATCGAGAGCCATAACGGAACGATCGAAGTGAAAAGCGAACAAGGAAAAGGCTCCGTGTTTATCATTCGGCTGCCGGGATAAATTGCTTTTTTTATCAGAGATAAAAAAGGAAGGAACTTTTTGGTTTATTCGAGAATACAACTCATTATTACCCAATTTGTTTTGGGAAAAGTCTGTATCTGCAAGATCCATGTATAGAGGGTTTTAGTGTAAAGGTTGATGGGCTCCTTTCTGTTCATGATTTAAAATGCAGATAGCGTGGAAAGGGGTATTCATTTGCGAAATAGAAACTTACTGTACTTTTCTGGTTTTTTCGGAAACTTTTTTTTTGAACGGGGAATATGGATTCTGTATTTAACCAGTTTGAACTATTCCTTGTTTCTTGTCGGCGTTTTGCAGTCGGTCTTAAATTTGGCCATGTTTTTAGCGGAAGTGCCAAGCGGCGTGATCTCCGACAGAATCGGGAGAAAAAAATCGCTGCTGCTTGGACACTTTATGGTCATTGTGTACTTGGCCATGTTCCTGTCATTCCATAATTTCTTTGCGCTGCTGATCGCCCATATTATATACGGTATCGGGCTGACGTTTATTTCGGGAACGGATCATGCCTTCCTGTTTGATTCATTAAAAGTGAACGGGAAAGAGAAATTGTACGGAAAGTCCATTGGAAATTATAATGGACTCGTCATTCTCGGTTTGGCCATAGCCATGGGAATCGGGGGATACTTGCAAGAGATTTCATGGTCGTATGTTTTTATTGCGGGTATTCTGACACAGCTGATCGCAATGGCTGTCATTACACAGCTGACGGAAATCACATTTGAGAACAGTGAACATCAAACGCAAACCGTCGGTGACATCTTAAAAGAAGTCAAAGATTTCTTCATGCTCAACAAAGCCTTTAAATATTTAGTCCTTTCTCTTTCTGTGTTCTTTGCCATTACATCGGTTTTTTATATGTACGGGCAGGATCTGTTAAACCAAGAAGGGCTTTCTGTACGTCATATATCCATCATTTTTGCGTGTCTGTCCATTGTGCAGGCGCTATGTTCCATCTTTTCCTCAAAGCCGGCAGAAAAATTCACACCGAGACGAGTGCTTCTTTTTACATTTTGCATCATCGGGGCAGCATACCTGTTCATTCCTTCGGGAAGTCTTTACGTGACGGTAGCGGCTTTTATCATCATTAATGCTCTGTATGACATTATCGAACCTGTCTCCAGCCAGGTGGTGAATAATGAAATCCCTTCAAGAACCAGAGCTACGTTATTGTCCATTATCAGTTTAATGACATCTTTCTTTATGTTCATTGCGTTCCCGTTTGTCGGCTTCTTAACGGACTATTTTGATTCAACCGTGCTGCTGACCGTCATCGGGGTGTTATCAATCTTGCTGTCGCTATTTATGCTGCTTAGCTTTTACAAACTAAAAGCGATTGTCGCCATCCAGAACAAAGTCGAGCTTTAATAGAATGACAAAAGGATGATGTACGTTGTTAAATATTCATAATCTTACGGTAAATCTGGCGGGAGATAACATTTTCAAAAATGTTTCCTTCTTTATCAATGAAGGAGAAAAGGTGCTCGTGGCCGGGCCGAACGGTTCCGGAAAGAGTACGCTGTTCAGGGCGCTTTCCGGTGAGCTGGAAGCCGTTGAAGGAACGATTGCCATAAACAAAGGGGAGAGGGTCGGATTACTTAAGCAAATCGCCGACCCCAATAAAGACCTTACATTATATGAATACCTGGAAAAATCATTTGATTCTCTAGTGGCGATTCAAAAGGAAATGAAGGCCATAGAAGCAAGACTGTCTGAAAGTCTGAGTGATGACGAGCTCACGAGTTTATTAGAACAAGTAAGGCTTTCCAACTATATCGAATATATTGATGAGAACAATGAAAACTGGTACTGTGACTGGAATTTTACGGCTTTAAACCAGAAAGATTTAGATCTCGTCTACTCTTCCCCCGATTACTTTACAAAAGATACATTAAGAGTGGATGAAGAAACCGGACAAGATTTCAAGTGGTTTTTTCTCGGCTCTCAACAAACAGGCACGCCGCTGCATCAGGACTTTAACCACACACACGCATGGAACGGCGTTATTTTCGGACAGAAGGAATGGATATTCCACCATCCGGATGATACCCCTTATTTGTATGAGGGAAACATCAATGTTTTTGATGAAAAGGACATGGAGCAGAAAGCGAATCCGATCCGCTTTACGCAAAAGGCGGGAGAAATCATTTACGCTCCCCGCAATTGGTGGCATCAAGTCGTGAATACAGAACATACCTTGGCGGTAAGCGAAAACTTTTAGTTTGCGAAAGAGCGGCTTGTTGACCAGCGGTAAATGTAAAAAGGCTGGGTATCTCAGCCTTTTTCTATTTCACCCGGTCCAGCCCGAATTTTTTCAGGCGGTATTGCAGGCTCTGTCTGCTGATCCCGAGCTCGCCTGCGGTTTTGGACACGTTATTGCCGTGCTTTCTTAAGATTTTTTCGATCATATACTTTTCGAAGCTTTCCATTTTATCCTTTAAATCGGCGCCGGGCTGGGTGCTTGCCGCGGCCGTTTGGCTGCTGTCAGCCGGCTTGATTTTCATGCGGTACTGATAGGGGAGGTGGGCTGCGGTCATGGTTGTCTCATCCGTCATAAAATTCATGGCGCCTTCAATGGTATGTTCAAGCTCACGAATATTGCCCGGCCAATCATATTCCAAAAAGAACTGCTTCACATCCTCACTGATCGAATCCACATTCATTTGGAACAGATGATTGTTTTTCTGAATAAATACCTCGGCCAGCGGCAGGACGTCCTCCTTGCGCTCCCGGAGCGGCGGAATGATCAGTGTGACAACGCTCAATCTGTAATATAAATCTTTGCGCAGCCGTTCTTCCGAAATCGCGGTGATCGGGTCTTCATTCATCGTGGCGATGATGCGGACATCAATCGGCTTGTCCTGGGCAGAGCCGATCCGCCTGATTTTCTTTTCTTGAAGGGCGCGGAGCAGTTTTGCCTGAAGGCTGAGGTTCAAAGAGTTGATCTCATCAAGCAGCAGGGTTCCTCCCTGTGCCTGTTCAAATAAACCGGGCTGGTCGATCGCTCCGGTAAAGGCGCCTTTTTTCGTGCCGAACAAAATACTCTCCACAAGGCTGTCAGGCAGGGCGGCGCAGTTTTGTGAAATGAACGGCGCACCGGAGCGCTGGCTGCCGTTATGGATGCTTTGAGCGAACAATTCCTTGCCTGTACCGGTTTCGCCTGCCAGAAGCACGGATGACGACGTGCGGGTTGCCCGTTTTGCGTTTTCAATAACCTCGCGGATGACCGGGCTGTTTCCGAGAATGCTGTCAAACGTGTAGCTGTTCTGTTCTTTTCGGTGCATGTTCTCCCTGATCAGACGCTCCAGCTTTGTCACATCCTTTGCGATCTCCACCGCCCCTTTGATCCCGCCGTCGTTCACAATCGGGAAGGTATGGTTGATCGTCGTGATTTCCTGGCCTTTATTATTGAAATAGCTTTGTTTCACGTTTTTAATTGTTTTTCCTTCTTGAAGAGCCTGTACAAGGGTGCTGTCCTGCTGATTCGAAAACATAAACACATCTGTCAGGTTTTTATGCAGAACATCCTCTTCGTCCATATCTTCAATCTGCATCATTTTCTTATTGTAAATGACGGTGCTGCCCTTCTCGTCCACCACATGCAGACCGACATCGATTTCCTCCAGAATGCTTTCTAAAACCAGTGTGAAAAATTCGCTGTTTGTGTGCAGAAGAATCCCCCCTTATAATAGTCTTAACATTCATTATTTTAAAATAAATAATGAGTGAAATGCAAAAAAATTTTGCGGTTATCCGTCCTTTGCAAAGAAACTGCCTGAAATTTTTGCAGGGAAACCGAGAATTTTGACGAAAAACCTCGTTCTTTCGGATTGGCACGATACTTGCTTTATAAAAAGGGAAAGCAAGAACTTGTGTTGAATGTTTAGAAAACAAGGGGGAATCAGAACATGTCAGCTTTATCAAAATCTCAAGAAATTATCAGTCAAACTTCACATTACGGCGCGAACAACTATCATCCTCTTCCGATTGTGATTTCTGAAGCTCAGGGTGTTTGGGTAAAGGATCCTGAGGGCAATCAATATATGGATATGCTAAGTGCTTATTCTGCTGTAAATCAGGGGCACAGACACCCGAAAATCATTCAGGCGCTGAAAGATCAGGCGGATAAAATCACTCTGACGTCACGCGCGTTTCACAATGACCAGCTCGGCCCGTTTTACGAGAAAGCAGCCAAGCTGACCGGAAAAGATATGATACTGCCGATGAATACAGGAGCTGAAGCAGTCGAATCGGCTGTGAAAGCGGCAAGACGCTGGGCTTATGAGGTAAAAGGCGTCGCAGACAATCAGGCGGAAATCATTGCGTGTGTCGGCAACTTCCACGGCAGAACGATGCTTGCGGTATCTCTTTCTTCAGAAGAAGAGTACAAACGCGGCTTCGGGCCGATGCTTCCGGGCATTAAATTGATCCCGTACGGCGACGCAGAGGCGCTGCGTCAGGCGATTACGCCGAATACTGCCGCCTTCTTATTTGAACCGATTCAAGGTGAAGCGGGCATCGTCATTCCGCCGGAAGGATTTTTACAAGAAGCGGCCGCTATTTGTAAGGAAGAAAATGTGCTGCTGATTGCTGATGAAATACAGACGGGGCTCGGCCGCACAGGCAAAACGTTTGCGATCGACTGGGAAAACATCGTCCCGGATATGTTCATTTTGGGTAAAGCGCTCGGCGGAGGTGTATTCCCGATCTCATGCATCGCAGCGAACCGCGATATTTTGGGCGTGTTTAATCCGGGCTCCCACGGCTCTACATTCGGAGGTAATCCGCTCGCTTGCGCGGTATCAATCGCGTCTCTTGAAGTACTTGAGGAAGAACGGCTGGCAGAGCGTTCTCTTCAGCTTGGAGAGTATTTTAAAGCGGAACTTGAGAAAATTGATAACCCCGTGATTAAAGAAGTGCGCGGCCGAGGCCTGTTTATCGGCGTTGAACTGACGGAAGCAGCCCGCCCGTATTGTGAGAAGCTGAAAAGCGAAGGGCTTTTATGCAAAGAAACACATGATACCGTGATCCGGTTTGCGCCGCCGTTAATGATTTCCAAGGAAGATTTAGATTGGGCGATCCAAAAGATCACAAAAGTGCTTCAAAGCGCATAAAACCATGATGGGCAGCGCTTTCCCTCCGCTTGTATGGAATTGACAAATAAAAAATTCAGCACTCTCTATTTGCGCAGCGTAAGTATTTTAGTATAATGTATCTTTATGTACGAAAATGAATTTTAATATAAAATCCATATACAAATAGAGGCTCTTTGGACAGCAAATCGGTTTCTAGCGCCGGCTTGGTTCCAATACAAGTTGCTGAAGGGGTGCAGAATGGTGAATACAAATCAACAAAATGAGAATCAGCTTCAGCGTACAATGAAATCGCGGCACTTATTTATGATTTCATTGGGCGGAGTGATCGGCACCGGGTTTTTCCTGAGTACCGGATTTACAATAAACCAGGCGGGACCGCTCGGCGCGGTTCTGTCCTATTTAGTCGGCGGGTTCATTATGTTTTTGACGATGCTCTGCTTAGGCGAGCTCGCGGTTGCCCTTCCCGTATCAGGGTCGTTTCAGACATACGCAACCAAATTTATCAGCCCCGCCTTTGGGTTTGCGTTCGGCTGGCTGTACTGGCTCGGCTGGGCGGTCACATGTGCGATTGAATTTTTATCCGCGGGCCAATTGATGCTCCGCTGGTTTCCGCATGTTCCCGTTTGGGTGTGGTGTCTTGTGTTTGTCGGGCTGATGTTTCTTTTGAATGCCATAACCACAAAAGCGTTCGCTGAGTCGGAATTTTGGTTTTCCGGCATTAAAATTTTAGTCATTCTGCTGTTTATTATTTTGGGCGGCGCCGCCATGTTCGGCCTGATTGACATGAAACACGGCGAGCAGGCTCCTTTCTTCTCTCATTTTTATGAGGATGGATTGTTTCCGAACGGCATTAAGGCTATGCTTATTACGATGATTACCGTGAACTTTGCGTTCCAGGGAACGGAGCTGATCGGGGTTGCCGCGGGAGAAAGTGAAGATCCGGAGAAAACGATCCCGCGCTCTATCCGGCAGACAGTATGGAGAACGCTTGTCTTCTTCGTTCTCTCTATCATTGTCATCGCGGGTATGATTCCGTGGAAGCAGGCGGGAGTTGTGGAAAGCCCGTTTGTCGTAGTTTTCGAACAAATCGGTATTCCGTATGCCGCTGATATCATGAACTTTGTTATCTTAATTGCGCTGCTGTCAGTAGCCAACTCAGGTTTGTTCGCATCGACGCGTATTCTGTATGCCATGGCGAACGAAGGACAAGCCTTTAAAGCGCTTGGAAAAACGAATAAACGCGGTGTGCCGCTGAACGCGCTGATGGTGACGCTGGCCGTTGCCTGTCTGTCTCTGTTATCTAAAGTGGCGGCGCCTGAAACCGTTTATATGTTTCTCTTATCGTTAGCGGGATTAAGCGCACAGGTCGGCTGGATTACAATTTCTCTGTCCCAATTGATGTTCAGGCGAAAATACATCCGTGAGGGCGGCAAAGTGGAAGACCTTAAATTTAAAACCCCGCTGT
Organism: Bacillus sp. ISL-51; assembly: GCF_018613535.1. GTDB lineage: Bacteria > Bacillota > Bacilli > Bacillales > Bacillaceae > Bacillus. Next base: position 98,583 of record NZ_JAGGQB010000009.1, on the reverse strand, counting down.
ACCCAGTGCTCCCGCTCGTTGGGCTGACATTGAATACAGTGGTGCTCATCAGCCTTGCATTTGACCCGCAACAGCGGCTCGCCCTTTATTGCGGCATCCCGTTTATGGTAATCTGTTTTATCGTATATCATTTATATGTGAAAAAGCATAAGCAGTCAGATAAACACTTAGAGCTATAAATCATTTTTGTGTCCAAGTCATCTTTGAGGAAACCCGCATAGGACAACATACGACATGTTGAGGTGGAAAGACAGATGAATAAACAAATTTCAGTTATTGGTATGCCGATGGATTTAGGACAAGCACGACGCGGAGTGGATATGGGCCCGAGCGCCATCCGATATGCGCATCTCATTGAACGGTTATCTGACATGGGATATTCGGTAGAGGATTTAGGCGACATCCCCGTCAATCGTGAAAAACTCAAAGAAGATGAAGAGCTGAAAAACCTAAATTCGGTGCTCTCCGGCAATGAAGAGCTCGCCCAAAAGGTGAACAGCGTCATTGAGAAAGAGCGGTTCCCCCTCGTGTTAGGCGGCGACCACAGCATCGCGATCGGAACGCTTACCGGAACAGCGAAGCACTATAAAGAGCTCGGCGTCATCTGGTATGACGCACACGGCGACTTAAATACGCTGGAAACATCCCCGTCAGGCAATATTCACGGCATGCCTCTGGCCGTCAGTCTCGGCGTCGGGCACGACACACTTGTGAATTTGGGCGGTTATGCGCCAAAAATCAAGCCGGAAAACGTCGTGATCATCGGTGCGAGATCGCTTGACGAAGGCGAGCGCGAATACATCAAGAAAACCGGCATGAAGGTGTACACGATGCATGAAATCGACCGCCTCGGCATGACAAAGGTCATTGAAGAAACCATTAACTACCTGTCAGACTGTGACGGCGTTCACCTCAGCCTTGACCTTGACGGCCTTGACCCGAGCGACGCACCGGGTGTCGGCACACCTGTTGTCGGCGGAATCAGCTACCGGGAAAGCCATTTAGCGATGGAAATGCTGTACGATGCCGACATCATCACATCGGCTGAATTTGTAGAAGTCAATCCGATCCTCGATCACAAAAACAAAACCGGACAAACAGCGGTGGAGTTGGTGGAATCGTTGTTAGGGAAGAAGTTATTATAAAAAGAGACTTGCCTCCGCATTTGCGGAGGTTTTTTATTGCCATTAGGAAACTAGTCCGCTGTTACCCTCAAATCTGACCTGTAAATATGATATATTTATTACACAAATTGGGAAGGGGAGGTGTCTATCAGTTGATTGAGGTGATCGCCCATGAAAAAGTGGCTAAAAAAATCAGTGACTGGTATGAGGAAATCAAGAAGCACAAAACCGAATCGGCTAAGGCATTAAGAGAACAATTGCTTACGGATTTGCAAAACATGACACAACATCAAACGGTACTCCTGTATTTTAATTTGATTGATTCCCGCTATAAACTTTTGATGGAAGAGTATGAGAAAACAGACGGCATTTTAAAAACGATCCAGCTGAACGCCGATAAAGAAAAAACGGATCAGATGATTCAGTATTACTACTATTTTTTCTCGGGGATGCATGAGTTTTACAAAAAACGATTTACGAAAGCGATTAATTTTTACCGTATTGCAGAAAGCAGGCTCCGGCACATACCGAATGAGATTGAAAGAGCAGAATTTAATTATCAAGTGGCGATTGCCTACTATGAAATCCGGCAAAATTACTTTGCCATGAATCACGCTGAGAAAGCGTTAGAGATTTATAGAGCCAATGAAATGTATGCTGTCAGAGAAGCACAATGTGTAATGGTGATCGGCTGTAACAGAATGGATTTGTTTCATTATCAGCAGGCCGAGGAAATCTTACAAACCGCCATTCATCAAGCTTCAAAAGCAGGTGACGGGCATATTGAGGCGCTCGCTCATTTTAATTTAGGGATTTGCTATGAACGGCAGGAGAAATTAGCGGAAGCCAGAGTCGAGTTTGAAACAGCTCTGGAAAAGAAAGAACATATGAGTTCAGCCTATTCAGTGCGGAGTATGTACATGCTGTCCAGGGTGTTATTAAAGCAGGAACAAACGGACGAAGGGCGGTTCTGGCTGCATAAAGCGCTGCAAGCAGCCGAGGAAAAAAACGAATCAAGCTACAAGCATAAGCTCCGCATCTTACAGTATGTATTCATTGATCACAACGAAGAAATGCTCGCGGCAGCATTTGACGAGCTGAAACATTATGAGCTGTGGAGTGACGTAACGGATTTGACCTGCCAAGCCGCCAAGCATTTTAAAAAACAGGAGAATTACAAACTGGCGGCGAAATATTTCCAAGAATCAATTGATGCCAATGACCAAATTTTGAGATTGACGGAGGGGATTCGTAATGAAAACATGTAAATTCATTTTACTCTCAGTAACAATGGCAAGTCTCATCTCTATTGGACTCTTTACAGAAATTGATTCAGCAGCACAGACGGCACAAACCATTAAACCGGCAGAAAACGGCGCTTTCGGATAAAATGACACGACACAGCTGTGAGGCTGTGTTTTTTAAGGAGTGAATTCATGACCATTACCTTACAGCCGATGACGGAGCAAGAATTTCAATCCTACCTCGTTTATACAACAAAGCATTATGCTGAAGAAAAGATCAAGGCGGGAACATGGCTGCCTGAAGACGCGCCTGAATTGGCCGAGCAAACCTTTCTTGATTTGCTCCCTGACGGTCTGCAGACGGCCCATCATCATTTGTGGAGCCTGACACTGGACGGGAAGGAAGCGGCGGGCTGGCTGTGGCTGCACGCTGAACCGGCGCATCCGCAGCGCGACGCGTTCATTTATGACTTCGGCCTCTATTCTCCTTATCGGGGCAAAGGGTATGCGAAGCAGGCGCTCGCAAGGCTGGATGAAAAGGCCCGGGACATGGGAGTCCGTAAGCTGTCTCTGCATGTTTTCGCTCACAATGAAACAGCGCGGCGGCTTTATGAGAAGACCGGATTTCTGGAGACTGATATTATCATGAGTAAAAAGATATAACGAAAAGAGGCCCTGACTGCGGGCCTCTTTTTTTCATGATCGAACGTTCATTTCCCGGGCAATCGTTTTTGAACGCTGAAGATGCCCATTTTGTTATAAAATTTTTAAAAATCTGTAAATTAACTATTTTTTCGCTGCACTTCTGTCATATAATACAAATATGGAAAAAATTATATCTTGAGAAAAGAGGCGATGTTATGAAGTGTAAGAAAATGTTCAAAGCTGTCATTCCGTTTGCACTGACGTTTGCCATGGTTCTATCTTTCTCCGGTATGAATGTAAAAGCCAAAGAATCAGAAACGGCCCGCTACGCAAAAGAGATCGCGGAACTCCAGCAGGGCACGAGCCCGCAAGAGGTCATTCAGTCTGCAAAAGAGCTGGCCAAACAGAAGCATGTCACGACAGAATCCATCCTCAAGCAGTTTCACAGCGAAATCACCTCTGACAAGGTGCAAGGAAATGTAATCGCTTCCAAAACCGGATTGTCTGTCATGGGCGGTTCTTCAGGCACCAAAAAACTTCCGAAAAGCGTAAAAGGCAACATTTATTACACCAACTCTTACACAGCCTTTTACAACCACGGCCACGTCGGCATGTATTCGGCCGCTGATAAGATCGTAGAATCAGTCCCGGGAGACGGCGTTCGGCAAATCGCCTATAACGGAAGAGAAGTAGAAGACAATTCAATCGTCCAAACCGTCAGCGTCACGGACACCCAAAAACAAGCCGCCGCTGACTGGGCCGTATCAAGAGTCGGCGACGAGTACTCCTTCAACTTCGTCAATAACAGAAATACAGGCCATGAAGGCGCCAAAAACTGCTCGAAACTGCTGTGGTCGGCATTCCTCTTAAAAGCAGGGATCGACATTGACTCTAACGGCGGCTTAGGCGTATATCCGCGCGACATCACAAGCTCACCTTACACGAAAACGATTCTGACCATTAACTAAGGAGAAAAACGGTGAAAAAACTCATATGGATGTCTCTTGTGATCATCGTCGCCGCAGCGGTCTTATGTTTCTTTCACTTTCGGACAGAAGACCCTGCGGAGATCACAAGGGACGCACTGAATGACCCCGATTTTCTGAAAGATAAAGAGGCGCTGCTGTATTTCTCCACGACGGCCGACCAAGACGCCTTCGGAGGCGGAAAAAGCTATGCTCTATTCGCCGATGAAAAAGGAAGGCTCTCTTCCTATCAAATGAAGGGGCTTGAGCTCGGATCGGCCAAGGTGCATGACGGCAGCATGCTGCTGGAGGACAAAAAAGGCATCTATACCGTAAAAGACGGCCTTCACACGTATAAAAGAGCGTATCAGCATACGGGAGACAGCGCAGGGTATATCGACCGCACGAAAGGCTTCTACACGCTGTATAATTCAGGCTACGACAAAAGCGGCGGCAGCTATCGTTCAGAGCTGTACCGCCAGCTTGACGGCAAGTGGAAGCAAGATATCATCCCGCACTACATCCGCGCCTCAGGCTTTTTGAAAGGCCATATTTATGCGCTCACACCGACAGCTGACGAAAAAGGCTATCACGCCATCGACATTCAAGCTGAAAAAGAAAAGCTCCGCACCAAAACCATCGCAACATGGAAATATAAAGAAGGCGCATCGGTCGAATCCCAGCTCGCCGCGGACGATACCGCCATTTACTTCGTCACAAGAGGAGAAAAAGCCGATAACATGTATCAAATGGTGAAAATCATGAAAAAAAGCGGAGCCATCAAAACGTATGACATCGCCTCTTATAAAGATGACGAACAAACCCTTTATGATTCGATGCCGTTCAGTTTCAAAAAAAGCTTTTTCATGGAGCAGCACCGGCTCTACTTCATCGACGGCTTCGGCGCGGTATACCGCATCAGCGCTGAGACGGGAAAAAGCAAAAAAACCTTCACCCTCCCCGCATCAGGAATGAAAGCCGACTTCAAAGACCTGACCCATCAAAACGGAAAGCTGTATCTGTTCACGTACAGCTACAAAAAACCCGCCAAAATCGAATCCTTCGACCTGAAAACGGGAAAAAAACTGAACGACCGAACCATCCCAAACCTGAAAGACATCGTCACGCCGAAAAGCCATCTCAAGCTGTATGATGTTCAGGTGATGGGGGGGTTTGATTGATAAAGCAGAAGAAGTCAGGGTGAAGGAGGCAGACGATGAAGAAAAAGCTTGCTGCGGTGACCGTGTCGATCCTGCTGACATCCCTGCTTATTGGATATTTTCAAAATGGCAGAAAGCTGGACTGGATTGATCTGCTTTGTACATTAATTGCGTGTGTATTAGGAATTTGGATCATGTATCGGATGGAGAAAAGAGAGAATCAGCAATGAGCCGGACGTGACAGAACGCCGGCTTTTTTTGCGCCTATCAACAGCTTCATATGCCGAATTGTGGATAATACTCAGCCCGAAGTACTACTAACATGTGTACAAATAGGTTATATTGAGAAGAGAACAATTGCCGTGTGCAAAAGAAAACCGGAGGATGTAACAATGAAAACCGCTTATTATTCTTGTGAAGAACATATCGAAACCGTGCTGGACATGTACATAGATGATCATGAGCTTCCGCCCGAAATCAGAAAAATCGAACATACTAACAGTTTATCCACAGCCTGTGAATTATGTGGGGACACCGCAACATATCTAGTAGGGAACGAATGATCCTACACAAAATACAGAAAAGATATCCACAATTGTGGACAACATATATGAATAACTTGTTTCTAAAGTGGGGATGACCTGTGAATATTAATATTGTGACAATCGGAAAACTAAAAGAAAAATACCTCAAGCAAGGCATTGAAGAATACAAAAAACGACTTTCAGCCTACGCAAAAATCGACATCATCGAACTCCCGGACGAAAAAGCCCCGGAAAACCTGAGCGACCAAGACATGAAAATTGTCAAAGACAAAGAAGGCGAACGCATCCTGGCCAAAATCAGCCCGGACACTCACGTCATCGCCCTCGCCATCGAAGGAAAAATGAAAACATCCGAAGAACTGGCCGATACAATAGATAAGCTGGCGACTTATGGAAAAAGCAAAATCTGCTTCGTCATCGGCGGCTCACTAGGACTAAGCGACGCCGTCATGAAACGGGCAGACGACAAACTGTCATTTTCAAAAATGACGTTTCCTCATCAGTTGATGCGGCTGATTTTAGTAGAGCAGATTTATCGAGCGTTCCGGATTAATCGTGGGGAGCCTTATCATAAGTAAATGAGGTTCATTATACTAATTTTTGACTCGATCTATTTGGTAGGGCTATTTTCAAATACTCAAGTAATAGTCAGTTTGACATGGAGAATAGGGGGACATGATTTAAGAGTAAATAAATTAGGGAAATCCTATCATCGCAATTTATGGTGTATTACCACAAAATTGAATTTCAAAGGCGTTATAATATTCAATATAAAAGTGGACGCCTTATACAATTACTATAAAAATACATATAATTAAAGAGTAAAATTGGAAGAATTCTTAATTTTAAATTCTACATTAAAAAATGTTAATCGTGGAGGTGTCTGTATGATTAAAAAAATTACCGTAAATCAATATCGTAAAATTAAAGATTTAGATTTTGATTTTGTGAATGGTATCAATATAATCTCTGGCAGTAATGGAACTTGTAAGACGTCATTACTTCACATGATAAGCAATTCTTTTCAAGCTGTAAATAAAAGATGTACATGGATTCAGGAACCAAACTGTTTAGATATCTTTAATAAAGTAAATAGTTCTACGAACCCTAAAATAGAAAGTCTCACAAAGGGTGATAAGCAGTATAATGATCCTGCAAACGGACATAATGGAGCGTTATTTAGTGTTGAATATATTAATCATGGTCAGCTATCGTTTCGAAAGCATAATTCGAAAATAAATGGTAGATATGCTGTAAAACCATATTATTCGAAAGACACAAAAGATTCATTGCCATTTTGTCCAGTAGTCTACTTAAGTTTAGCAAGATTGTTTCCTTTTGGAGAGTTTAGAAATGAAGATGCTGTGGAGGATATTAAGAAAAATTTGCCAGATGGATATCAAATAGAAATTGCCAATTTATATACTAGTTTTACTCATATTAATATTTCTTCTTCTGCTCCTCAAAAAATGGGAGATATAAAAGTTAGAACAGACTTTATCAGTGATATAGCAGGTGTAGATTCCAATACAATATCAGCAGGGGAAGATAATCTGTACATGCTGCTAACTGCATTGGTTTCTCTTAAATACTATTACCAATCCATTCAGAGCAACAATGATATAGAGAGTATTTTATTGATAGATGAATTTGATGCTACATTACATCCATCATATCAATTTAAGCTTTTGGAGCTTATTCGTGAATTTTCAACTGAATATAAGATACAGGTGGCTTTTACAACCCACAGTTTGCCTCTACTTGAGTATGCATTAAAGAGAAAAGATAATGTTATTTATTTGATTGACAATATGACAAACGTAATAAAAATGGAGACACCCGATATATATAAAATCAAGATGTTTCTACATAATGAGACTAGGGATGATATTTATACAAGCAACGTCATACCAGTTTTCACTGAAGATAGTGAAGCTAGAATATTTTTGAACATCCTACTAGATTATTTCGAAACAAACTTTGATAACTTTACTAAGGTAAGACGTTTTTTTCATCTTGTTGAAGCAAATATTGGTGCTATAAATTTGATAAATATTTTTAGTGATACGTATCTTCTTAAATCAACTATGCAGTCTATCTGTATTTTAGACGGAGATCAGAAAGATAAACGGTGTCTAGATAAATATATTATTGTTTTACCAGGTCAGGAATCTCCAGAAAAGCTAATAATGGAATATGCTCTACAACTTCTAGATAATGATGACTCATTTTGGACAAGTGAAACAATTTTAAATCTCAATTATGGTAAAACAAATTTTCTCAGTAATAGAAAACCAGATATTGAAGGGATCAATCAAAAATTAAAAACGTTGAGGGATTCTGGTGAATCGACACACGGAGTTGAAAGAGATATGAGAAAAAAAGTATTTTTGAAACATCAGCGATTTTTTGAAATACTTTTTAAACATTGGGTAAACAATCCTGAACATGAGGAACAAATTAAAAAGTTTTATGAAGATTTGCACATAATGTTTAGGAAAGTTTCGGAATTCCATGGAATCAATCCAAAAGAATGGGATTTTGAATAAAAACTATGAATTAACGTAACCAGTAATTCATATAAAATTGTAGGAGGTGATTGTGTGCCAATAACCATGTCTCCTTTGAGGTATCCTGGTGGTAAGACAAGATTTTATGCTTATATTAAAAATATATTAGAATGTAATAATTTGATAGGTCAAACATATATAGAACCTTTTGCAGGGGGAGCTGGTTTGGCCATTAAGCTTCTTCTTAACAATGACGTTAAGCGTATTGTTTTGAATGATTTAGATCCTTCAATATATTCTTTTTGGAAATCAATCTTAATTCATACAGATGATTTTTGTAACTTAATATTAGATACAGAAATCACACCAGAAGAATGGATAAGACAGAGAGATATATATTTTCAACAAGACATAACAAATTCTTTAGCATTGGGATTTGCAACGTTTTTCTTGAACAGAACTAATGTATCTGGAGTTATTAAAGGTGGTTTGATTGGTGGAATTAATCAAAATGGTTCTAACCCTATGAACGCACGTTTCAATAAAATAAATTTAATTGAAAAGATTCATAGAATCTCTGCCTATAAAGACCAGATTGTTCTATTGAATATGGATGGGTTAGAGCTTTTAAAGCCAAATAACTTAAGACAATTTTACAAAGCATTCATAAATTTCGACCCACCATATGTTAAGAAAGGATCTAAATTGTATAAAAATTCCTTCAATGAAAATGATCATAAAAATCTATCGGAAGAGATCTCCAAGTGCGGAAGAAAATGGGTTGTCACGTATGATATCTGTCCATTAGTGAGAGACTTGTATTCGAACTTTCGATATAGTTATCTTGATGTTAGATATAGTATTAATAAAAATAAGAAAGCTCAGGAGTATATTTTCTTTAGTGATAATTTATTAATACCTGAAGATATAGATATAATAAACCCTTGATAAAAACAAGAAATTTCTCTGTGGCTAATATTAATTTTTATTAATGATTTTTGGAAGGTGATTGAAGTTTGAAGGTGACATTGTTAGATGTTTTAGATTAATTAATGAATAAAACACAAAAAACCAGATTCCAATACAAATCTGGTTTCCCACAGCTCATTAGAAGCAACCTATTGTTGCTTATCTTTCACCATCTTAATAAAGAGAAAGAAGACAATGAATACGATAAAATAATTCAATGGATTCTTAACGATGCTCAAATCCAGTGAAATCTGTAAGAGTATCCAGAGAATGAAGATGGCTAGTATTGAAGGAATGATGATTTTGTACATGTCGACCACCTTCCATAGTTAGTAAAAGAAAGGGGCGCGGGCCCCTTTTTCTTCATGATTAAAAGCAAGATGCAGCAGCTCCTGTCATTGCACCGCCAACAGCGCCGGTAATTGCTCCAACGGCACCCGCTCCTACTGTTCCGATACCGGGTATTGTGACTGTTCCTACAGCAGCTCCTGCAAGACCCAGTGTGCCGCCGCCAGTTACCGCACCGCCGCCAGTACCTAAAATACATTTTCCAACTGATTGGGTGCTGATTGACCCGCTCGTTTTCGCAGAGTCCTTGTTCACTACTTTGACTAAAACGCCATTTTTGATTTTTTCGTATTGCAGTGTAACAGGTTCACCATTTTTGTCAGTAGAGCTTTTCGGAAGAGCCTGCTCCTCGCCCGTTATGTGGTCTTTTAGGGTTGCATTGCCTTTAGCGTCAATATGAACATCTGCATGATTGAACGTCATCTTCAGCTCACTGTCGTTGAGGTTTTCAACTTTGTATGTAGCTTGGGATTCTGCGGCAGCTGCAGCATGAGGGAAAACCGGGAGGGCAAAGGCACCTACTAGGAATACCAAGGCTGCTAGTTTCACTGCGGTTAGCTTCATTCTGCTTTGCATAATTGATCCTCCTCCTTTGGTTGCCATACTAACAAAGGCATTCTGCTTCTTAAACCCTTACAATATAAAATGATAAAAAATTCACCCAATTTCATTACATTTAACCAACAAGATTTGTATGTTTCCCTTCAAAAGTCATAGGGGAGTAAGCTTCATATCTGATGCGAAGTTATCAAGGAGGGCAGAAACCGTAAAGAAGAGCCCAGAGAAACGCCTTGCTACAAAGAGTAGTAAACGATATATCCTTTACTAATGTTTACCAAATTCCAGAAAGAAGCTGTCATTCAAGAATTCCCCTCTGAATCACAGCTTCTTTTCGCTTTTTCCATATGACAGTATAAATCCCTTTGAGTAACGGAAACCTAGTGGAAAAGGTTCCTGAAAGGAGGGGGAATAGGATGAAGAAAAATAAAAAAATTCAAAACAAAACATCCTTGGTTTGGAAGATGGCGATTGCCTCTGCTGTTTCTTGGGAAGCGGCAAAACTAGTGGGCTCTGATCACCCGTATTTAGCACCTCTATCCGTTATATTATGTTTGCAGCCAACCATAGATCAGTCGATTCGATTTTCTTTTCATCGTATTGCGGGAACTGCAATTGGGATCATGTTAACAGCCTATCTTGTCAATCATTTACCAATGAATGGCTGGATGCTGGGGCTGTTACTATTAGGCGGGACCTACATTGCAAAGTGGTTACGAATAGATGAAACGGTTTTACATCAGGTAGCGCTCACCATTTTATTGGTATTTACGTTTGAACGAAACTCTAAAGATTATGCAATGGATCGAATAATCGATACGATGATCGGCGTCATCATCGCCATTCTGGTTCATATGTTCTTTTTTCCGCCAGACTATACAAAAAAGGCAGCGGACTCTTTTCGCACATTAGCTCATCAGCTTTCTGAAATCCTTTTCGAACTTTCCAAATGGGTTCAATTCGAGTGGGGACAAGGAAAAGGGAACATCATGGAGTACAAAATGAACAATCTTCTGCAGGAGTTACATACGACAAAAGACATGTTACAAACGGCCTCTAAGAGCTTAAAATTCAACCCCATCAGAAAAAAACATAAAATTATTCTTTCAAGATATCAAATAGAGATGCAAAAGATGAATGCTGGATATGAGTACATCTCAAATATAGTGAGAACGTTAAAAGAATGGGAAAAAGAAGGGGATTTATCTGCAAGTGACAAAATGGAGCTGGGGAATGATTTACAAGTCTTAAGCGAATTTTTTGCGGGTTTTAAAGGAATACAGCAGGGTGAAACAGACAATTGGAAACAGAAGGAACAGAACATGTTATTGGAATCTCTCCGTTCCAACATGCTGTCGTACCCGCCGCCCGGTCATAAGGTCTATAAAGACTCTTTTTTTTTAGAAACGATGAAATTGCTGAAAAGTTTGTAATGTTTTCTGGAAAAAAAGAATATGGATTTACAGATGCAGATATAAATTGGGTAAAAGCGGGGGAAATGAAATGGATGATATACACCGGATTTTGGATGTCATCGCCACTTCTAAAAAAGCTAAAGTACTGGCTACCATCATTAAAACAGAGGGGTCTGCTTATAGGAAGGAAGGGGCCTCCATGTTAATTTTAGGGGACAAAACAAGAGTCGGAATGTTATCCGCCGGTTGTCTGGAAGAAGATCTTGTGGAAAGGTCAGAGCAAGTTTGGGCTGCAGGAGAGCCGTTGATTGTTCGCTTTGATATGAGCGCGGAGGACGATTTATCCTGGGGACAGGGCGTTGGCTGTAATGGTGTTTTGACGGTTTTACTCGAGCCTGTAAAAGGGGAATTGGAAAGACATCTGAGGACAGTAAAGAAATGCTTAGATGTAAAAAAGTCTGTTACTCGAATGAAACGATTCACTGAAAGGTTAGAGCCAAGGGAAGATATGTATATCGTTGAAGATGGCAGAGTGTTTGGAACTGGGGATTTTATGGAACAAGGCTGTATTCAAAAACTGAGAAATAAGAATCCCCTTTATGATACGGAAAAGGGAATCAAAAGGGATGAACATACATCTGATTTATTTTTTATCCATCAGATGGTTCCAAAACCTTGTTTATATGTCTTTGGAGCAGGGGAAGATGCTAAGCCATTAGTTTCTTTGGCGGCTTGTACGGGCTTTCATGTGACGGTGATTGACTGGCGCCCTGCTTTATGTCATTACGGCCATTTTCCTGAAGCCGGCCATTTGATTACAGGAGCACCGGAAGAAGTAATAGAAGGTCTGAGCATGACACAAAGGGATTTTGTTGTCATTATGACGCACAGCTTTCAAAAAGATCGGACCATTTTACATACATTAAAAAACAAGAATGTGTTTTATAAAGGCGTTTTAGGCCCCAGAAGGCGTACTGAGCGGCTTTTAGGCGGAGCTGAGATTCCGGAAGATATTCATTCCCCCATTGGACTTCCCATTGGGGCACAAGGCCCTGAGGAAATTGCTGTCAGTATTGTTGGCGAGATGATTAAAAAAATGCGAAAACAAAGGTCCGCCTCATGAAAACAGCAGCCATTTACCTGGCAGCTGGTACAAGCAGACGCATGGGGACGGATAAGCGAAGTTTATTTCTTAATGGAGTCTCCCTGGGAAGCATGGCTCTTAAAAATGCCTTGTTATCTAAATTAGATCATATTCTCGTTATAACCAGAAAGGGAGATTCACTACATTGGCTTTCAGCTTTTTTCTTTTTATATCCTATGTCAAATAAGTGGAGTCAGGTAGAATGTGAGGAAGCGAATAAGGGCCAAGGCCACTCTATACAATGCGGTTTAAAAAGAGCGTTAGAGTATGAGGCTGATGCCGTTATCATTCTCCTTGCAGACCAGCCATTTGTCACCACAGATATCATCAATACGTTAATTGATTCCTATCAAAGGGAGCACCACTATTCATTTATAGCTGCTGAAAATCAACATCTTCCTATGCCCCCTATCTTATTCTCAAATCAATGTTTTCCAGTATTACATCAGTTAAAGGGAGATCAAGGCGCTCGGCATGTAATCCGTGAAAGTATGATCAATACGGGAAAAATGATCAACTTTCAAGACCCTTTGCTTTTTTATGACGTAGATACAATTGAAGATTATACTCTGCTGCTGAATAAATTCGGGGAGTGAATGGATTGGAGTATATCGGGAAAAGTGTGATTCGAAAAGAAGCCCTTGAAAAAGTGACAGGTAAGGCGAAATATACAGATGATTTTCAAGAAACAGGTACATTACACGCAAAAATGTTGATCAGTCCATATGCTCATGCCCATATTGCTTCTATTGACTTTTCAGAAGCTTGGAAGATTCCCGGAGTGAAAGCGATATTGGGTGATGAACCTTTTCCGCTTACAGGTGAAGAAATTAAAGACAGGTCGCCGATTGCTTATAAAAAAGTTAGGTACCATGGTGAGCCGGTTGCTGTTGTTGTTGCGGAAAATCCAATCATAGCTAAAAAGGCAGTGAATGCCATCAAAGTGTCCTATGAACCTCTTCCCGTCGTAAATTCCCCCCGCGAGGCTTTCCAAAAGAATGCCCCCCTCGTCCATGAAAATGTGGACCGCTATGAGAGGAAGGAAGGTGTATTCCCAGTTCCGAAGACCAATATCGCAAACCTGGATAAAATAAGAAAAGGAAATATTGAAGACGGGTTTAGGGAAAGTGATGTGACAGCAGAATTCCAAATTTCCTTTAACCCTTCTGATCACGCTGCTATGGAAACGAGATGCTCGATTGTTGAAATTCGAGCGGATGAGGAGATTATCATGACAACATCCTCTCAAGCTCCTTTTGCCATTAAAAAATTAATGGAGTGGTATTTTGGGATTGAACCTGGAAAGGTTATCGTCAAAACACCTTTAGTAGGAGGGGCGTACGGGGGAAAAGCAGCAGTTCAGTTAGAGGTTATTGCATATTTGGCATCAAAAGCAGTTGGAGGCCGGCCCGTAAAATTATTTAATTCGAGAGAAGAGGATATGATCACATCTCCTGTTCATATAGGATTGGATGCCATTGTCAAATTAGGAGCAACAAAGGATGGAATCTTAAAGGCGGCAGACATTCAATTTTTATTTGATGGCGGGGCATACTCTGATAAAGGAGTTGACATCAGTCGAGCAGGAGCGGTTGATTGTACGGGTCCATACGCAATCGACCACATATGGTGTGATTCATATTGTATGTATACGAATCATCCATATCCCAGTGCTTTTAGAGGCTATAGTCATGCTGAAGTTTTATTTGCCTTTGAGCGAACGATGGATGTATTGGCAGAAAAGCTAAACATGGATCCGTTAGAACTCCGCTATAAAAATGCCATTCGTCCCGGTGATACCACACCTACTCAAGTTCTTCTCAATTCAAGCACAGTCGGAAATGTACCAAAATGCATTGAAAGATTGAAGGAATTAATGAATTGGGACGAGGGACAGAGAATTGAAATCGATAATCGGAAGATACGGGCAAAGGGGATCAGCTGTATTTGGAAAACCTCAACATTTGATACAAATGCAACATCCGGGGTTATTTTAACCTTTAATCCTGATGGAAGCATTAATTTGATGTCAGGGGTAGTGGAAATTGGAACAGGGACAAAAACAGTGTTAGCCCAAATCTTAGCGGAACGAATGAAAATGGATATAAGTAAAATTCACGTAAAAATGCTTGTGGATACACAAACAACACCTGAGCATTGGAAAACTGTAGGCAGCAGAGGGACTTTAATGGGAGGAAGAGCCGTACTGAATGCAGCGGATGAAGCCATTCGAAAGCTTAAGGAAGTGGCATCATGTGTTTTAAGAGTTCCTGTCGAGGAATTAGAAGTGGCTGATGGAAAGGTTTATTTTTTAGATAATCCTCATGTAAATGTTGAAATAAAAGACATTGCTTATGGATATACGTTTCCGAATGGAAATACCATTGGCGGCCAAGTAATTGCGAGCGGCAACTACACATTAACCCGGATGACTAATTTAGACCCGGAAACAGGAAAAGGAAAGCCGGGACCCGAGTGGGCTGTAGGTGCTCAGGGAATTGAAGTTGAGTTAGATAGACGGGATTATACGTACCGAATTATAAAAGCCTATTCTGTTGTGGATATAGGAACTGTATTGAATGAAAAAGCTGCAAGGGGTCAAGTGATGGGGGCGATGAGTATGGGAATTGCATTTGGAGGAAGGGAAACCTTTGTATTTGATCCATATGGAAGAGTATTAAATCCTCAACTTAGAACATACAGACCCCTTCACTATGGAGAGCAGCCTGAATATATCATTGAATTTATTGAAACTCCGCATATTATTGCGCCTTATGGGGCACGTGGCGGCGGGGAACATGGACTGTTGGGGATGCCGGCAGCATTAGGAAATTGCCTTTCTGTTGCTTTAGGTGTCCAATTGAATCAACTTCCTCTTATTCCTGAAGTATTATGGAGGACGCAAGAGGGGTGGAAAGATGATACCGTTTGATTTTGAATATTTTAAACCGAAGACACTTCAAGAAACAACCAATCTATTTCACTCTCTTATGGCCGAAAAGAAAACACCAATGTATTATTCTGGCGGCACAGAAATTATAACGTTAGGAAGGCTGAATCTCATATATACGGATGCAGTTATAGATATTAACGCACTTCCAGAATTTCATACCATCCGTTTTTATGAAAATTATCTAGTGATCGGAGCAGGTGTGTCATTAACGAAAGTGGAAGAAGAAAATCCTTTTCCGTTATTAAGTAAAACAGTAAGTGAAATTGCGGATCGGACGGCTCGAAATAAAATCAGCCTGGGTGGAAATATTTGCGGGGGCATATATTACCGTGAGGCAGTCTTGCCGTTGTTAATTTCCGATAGTTTGGTAGGGGTTGCAGGGCGAGCAGGGCTTCATTACCATCCGATAAATAAAGTATTTAACAGGGAAATACAATTACAAAAAGGGGATTTTTTATTTAATATCCTTATAGATCGAATGTATGCAGACTTGCCATTTGTAAGTATAAAAAGAAGACAACAGTGGAATGTCGGATATCCATTGGTGACAGTTTGTGCACTAAAAAAAGATGAAAAGGTTAGAATGGCCTTTAGCGGCGTATGTCCATTTCCTTTTCGTTCTGTTGAAATGGAGGTTATGTTTAACGATAAAAGCTGCTCATTAGAAGATAGAGTACGCAGGTCTTTACAGTATGTACCCAAACCTATTCTTGATGATGCAGAAGGCTCAAGTGAATATCGAATATTTGTCTTACAACATACAATCTTAGATGCCTTACATGAATTAGAAGGAGGCCCAAATGTCTAATCCTATTACATTAAAAATAAATGGTAAGGAAAGACAGATTACTGTCAGACCAGCCGATACTTTGTTATATGCTCTTCGTCTTCGTCTTGGATTAACTGGTTCAAAGCCAGGTTGCTTAAATGGTGATTGCGGCGCCTGTACGGTATTAATGGATGGGGTACCGATGAAATCTTGTTTAATGCTTGCGGTAGAAGGGGAAGGAAAGGACATTACGACAATTGAAGGACTTATCAATACGCCGATTCAAAAGGCTTTTATTGAAAAATTTGCGTTTCAATGCGGTTATTGTACACCGGGTTTTCTCATGAATTGTCATGCTTTAGTTAATACTGAGCCGAATGCTGGTGATGAAACGATAAAAGATTGGCTGGAGTCCAATATTTGCAGATGTACTGGTTATAGGGAGATTGAAGAAGCAGTTAAATCTGTTTTACATACAGGGAAAGGGACTCATTAGCCAGTTGTTACGGAGAATCGTAAAAAAGAGCCCAGAGAATCATCTCTGAACCCTAAATATCCCTCACTTCATATACCGATACTCACGCAAACTCTCCAAAATAGCCACTTCCTGCAGCAGTTCCTCACCCACATTCGTTTCCTTTACTTTCTTCCGCTCAAGCTCTTTATCCACTAATCGTTTCACCGTTAAGACATCGGTTCCGGTGCTTAGCACTTCTGCCTTGGAATTAAAGTGTTTATGGGCAACGAGCTGCATGCCGTAGGAGTTGTACAACAGCGTGTAGCCGGCGATGCCTGTTGTGGATTGATAGGCTTTGGAGAAGCCGCCGTCGATGACGATCATTTTTCCGTTTGCCTTGATCGGGTCTTCTCCTTCGATTTCTTTTACCGGTGTATGGCCGTTGATGATATGGCCATGATCTGGATTGAGACCGAATTCTTTCAGGATATTCCGGCAGGTTGCCTCGTCTTCCCGCAAATAGTAATACGGGTTTTTCTTTTCTTTATGCGTTTCCTTCTCTTTAATGAAATAGCGTTCAAAGGTCGTCATGGCGCGTTTTCCGAAGAGGGAGGAGTACTCGCCTGTCCATAAATACCAGGCCATATCTGTCGCCAGATCATCGGTTTCTTCCGGATGGGCGAAGGCTTTCCGTAAGAACCGTTCAAATACATCGAGCAGCTCGCGGCCCGCGTAGGCTCTGTCCTCAATCATCATCGTTTCCATATTGCCGTTTTCATCGACAGGAATACAGCCGTGAATTAACAGGTTGCCGTTATATTTTAAATAAAGGCTGCCTTTTTTCATCATAAAATTCATATGTCGGCCCAGCTTTTCGGAATGCTGGACAGAGAATAGCAGCTTGTCCATGACTTCTGCTTCTTCCTCTAATAGCTCATCCGGCTGTTCTGGATTAATCGTCGCAAAGCAGGTGTTTTCCAGTTGATATGTTTTTCCGTTCAGCGTGATTTCATTTTGATCATAATCAATCTTTTCCAGTAACAGCCGTTCTTCCATATTAAAGTTCGGCCGTCTCTTGATTATCGGGCTTTCAAGCTTGAATTGGATCATCGCGATCGCCTGATGAATTTTTGTGATTTGCTTAATCTCAGCCTCTGGTCTGTTTTCGTCCGCTTTTGGACGGAAAGACGGGTTATCATCGTAATATTTTTCGGCAAGGTTCAAGAGCGGTCTCAGATTGATGCCGTACACGTCTTCAATAATATCCAGGTTGTCATAGCGGGCACAGATGCGGATAATATTTGCCAGGCATACTTTGGAGCCTGAATAAGCGCCTATCCAGAGAACGTCATGATTTCCCCACTGAATATCGACAGAATGATAGTTGATCAGTTCTTCCATAATCTTATCCGGCTGCGGTCCGCGGTCGTAAATATCGCCGACAACATGCAGATGGTCGACCACCAATCGCTGCGTGCTGTAGGCAAGACCGGTGATCAGCTTATCAGCCTGGCCGAGTGCTATGATCTGATCTATGATTTCGGAGTAATATTGTTCCTTGTTGGCAGCTTGTTCTGTTTTATATAGGAGCTCCTCCGTAATATAAGCAAACTGGGCAGGCAGTGCTTTGCGCAATTTGGAGCGGGTATACTTGGAGGAGGAATAAGAAACGAGCCTAATCATTCGGTTAATCGTTTCTTTATACCAATCGTTTAATGCTTCTTTCGTATCAAAGTCATGTTTGATTAACTTCAGTTTGTCTTCCGGGTAATAGACCAATGCTGCCAGTTCATCAATTTCTCTATCATAAATGACGCCGCTGAAAATATCGCGGATCTTCTCTTTTACTCGTCCTGAACCATTCCGCAGCACGTGCTGGAATGCCTGATACTCCCCGTGCAAATCACTGACAAAATGCTCGGTGCCTTTTGGCAGGTTCAGTATCGCTTTCAAATTAATGATTTCCGTTACCACTTTTTCTTCACAATCGTATTTTTGCGCGAGCAGATCTAAGTATTTGGTTTCCAAAATCGTCCATCCCCTTTTTAGAATAAGAGCTGTCCCTATTTATGAGCATTTGCATGATAAGGTAAATTTAAAAGTATGACATTATTTTTACATCATTAGATCTTATATGATAGTACCGCATAACTCCTTTTTGAGACAATCAAAACGGAAAATGTGGCGCCTAAGGCATCAAAATCTTGAAAAAAAGGGCCGGAATAATGCCGTAAAACATACATCAACAGGCGGTACTGTCGATTTCAAAAAAGAATCATTGAACGCCCTCAAAGCTTGGATGCCTTCCGCAGACAGCTCATCATCCCTTTGACAAACGATTCAACTTCTATTAAAATAAAAAGTTATCTGATAGTCATATTTATCGAAAACTCAATACGTAGCAAGCTATGATTGCTGTGGGTCGCACTACAGCAGGAGCAGCTTCTGGAGAGACCGCGGGGTTCCGCGGCGCCGAAGGGTTCACAATCTCAGGCAAAAGGACAGAAGAGTACCGAATATGTATTTGTCGTGCTGATGATTGTCAGCGGCACAAATATAATTTGTTATTCTTATGACCACGACGAGATTGGAGGACATCCAATCTCTTTTTTTATGGGCTTTTTTCATTGCTCGTCGTTTCACAATAAAGAGGTAAGGAGGAGTTAGATTTGGAACAGCGAGAATTAAAGAGGGACTTATCCAATCGGCATGTGCAGCTTATCGCCATTGGCGGGACGATTGGCACCGGGTTATTTTTAGGCTCTGGTAAAGCGATTCAATTGGCGGGTCCTTCTATCATCTTTGCGTATTTCATTGTAGGTATGGCGCTTTTTTTCGTGATGCGGGCGCTGGGAGAACTGCTGTTATCTAAAGCGGGGTATCAATCGTTAACAGATATTGCGGAGGAGTATTTGGGGCCGCGGGCCTCGTTTGTCACCGGCTGGACGTATTGGTTTTGCTGGATTATGACGGCTATGGCGGATGTGATTGCCGTCGGTGTATATGTGAAATATTGGTTTGATATTCCGCAGTGGATCCCTGCACTAATCTGTTTACTCATTTTATTAGGGCTTAATCTATTAACGGTCAAGCTTTTTGGAGAATTGGAATTTTGGTTTGCTTTAATAAAGGTGATCACGATTCTGGCGTTAATTGTTATCGGGGTTATTTTGCTGGTGATCGGATTTAAGACGCATACAGGAACGGTTTCGGTTACAAACCTTTGGGAGCATGGCGGCCTGTTTCCAAACGGATTTTCAGGCTTTTTGCTTTCTTTCCAAATGGTGATCTTTGCATATGTCGGTGTGGAATTAGTAGGTGTATCAGCGGCGGAAACATCGAATCCGAAAAAAAATATTCCATCGGCTATTAATAAAATTCCTTTGCGTATTTTATTTTTCTACGTCGGCGCGCTTATCGTCCTATTATGTATTAACCCATGGATGGAACTGAATGCGGCAGAAAGCCCTTTTGTGAAGACCTTCAGCTTAGTCGGTATTCCGCTTGCCGCGGGAATCATTAATTTTGTCGTCTTAACGTCAGCCGCGTCTGCTTGTAACAGCGGGATGTTTTCAACAAGCCGGATTCTGTACAATTTAAGCAAAACGAAACAGGGCCCGGATCGTTTCGCGAAGCTGAATAAAAACCATGTGCCGAGTCACGCGTTATGGGTATCAACCATTGTCCTGTCAGCGGGAGCTCTTTTAAGCAAGCTGATACCGGAACAAGCTTTTGGCATCGTGACAACTATCAGCGCGATTTGTTTTATATGGGTGTGGGGTGTGATTCTTGTTTGTCATATCCGATACAAGAAAACCCGTCCGCAATTACACGCAAGATCAACATTTAAAGCGCCATTTGCGCCATTTATCAATTACGCTGTCCTGGCTCTATTTGCTGTCATTCTTATGATTATGCTGTTTGCGGATGCAACCCGTCCGGCCTTGCTGCTGACTCCTCTGTGGTTTATTTTATTATTTATCCTATATTGGGGGAGCAAGAAAAGAAGGACCTGATGAGTCATATCAAATGGTGGTTCCATAAATCTCTAATCATGAAAAAGACGGTGTACTGCATGCAGTATGCCGTTTTTATTTTTGTTAACCGCTTCTTTTTACAGGCATATATTTAATGCAGTTATGAGAACGGGGGAAGGTACAAGCTATCTGTGCACTCATTCTTTTAGGGGGAATCGCAGAATAGCTGCAGGGTCCAATCGCAGTGACCTGATCGCACTTAATTATTAGAAAGCGAGAATATTTATTAGAAATCAGGCTATAATGAATGTGTAATTTTAAAAAAGTCCAGATCTTTAAATTAAGAGAGGTGATATTATGAAGTATGAGAAATTATCGAAGCTTTTTTATAAAATGGATACTGACTCATATGATAAAGAATTTAAAAAAAGAATAAGCAGCTATGGCAGCTATTCTACATCATTAACAGTGCGCGGATTTCGTAAAGGTCATCTAACAAACGATTCATTCGAATTATTTTATGTAAATACCCATGAACTCATGAATTTGAATAATGAAGTGTTATTGAACAGCTCTACAATATCTTCACTCATTAGTCAGCTTCCTAAATTTGTTGTGAAGCCTTATTTTAATAAATTAATCATTAATGAAGCTCAGAGTAATAATGAAATTGAGGGGATTCGCAGTACAAAAAAAGAATTGAAAGAAGCTCTTAAAGCGCTGGAACAATCTGAACCGCAACATAAGCGGTTTCTTGGACTAATGAAAACATATCAATTTATAGACCAAATTCATTCATTTACAAGTGCTCAGGACTTCAGAAAATTATATGATGAAATAGTAGCAGAAGATGCCCCGGATGGTGAGCTTTTCAGAAAAGGGTATGCTGAAGTAAATGACGGGAGTATGACCACCCATATCGGGATCAGCTCTGAACGGAAAATTACAGAAGCATTGGAGGCATTAATTGCTTATCTGCATGATGAATCACATCCACAGCTGTATCGTTATATGACAGCCCATTATTATTATGAATATATTCATCCTTTTTATGACGGTAACGGAAGAACGGGGCGTTTAATCGTTGGGAGTTATTTATCCAGATACTTAGAAAAATATTCTGCCATCACTTTTTCTTACGCGGTCAATAAGAATAAAGAAAAGTATTTCAAGGCATTAGAGGAAATTCCCGCACCTTTAAACCGGGGAGAGATGACTTTTTATTTAATAAATATGTTGGAGCTGCTTCTGTCAGGGCAAAAAGGGATTATCGAGGACCTTGAGCTTAATTTAATGAAGCTGAAACGAATTAGAAACTATATTGATAGCGACCAATGGGCTGATTATAAGGATGAACGTGATATTTTTAATATCATTATCACCATTAATGTATTTGTAAATGATTATGTTACGCTATCGGTGCAAGATTTAATGAATCTCTCAAATAAATCAAGACATAAAGTTAACAAAGTAATGGATTATTTAGAGCAGCAAGGATTTGTTGAGCTGGTGAGCAGAAGACCAAAATCTTATAAAATCAGCGAGGAGTGTTTAGAAGAAATACTGCCTTCTTAATTCAACGGGACATATCAAAAAAGCCGCCAATCAGGTAATATGGCGGCTTTTGTATTAGTTCCGGATCAAATAATCAAACGCGCCTAAAGCGGCATTTGCACCTGATCCCATTGAAATAATGATTTGATTGTACGGGCCGTCCGTGCAGTCTCCTGCGGCAAATAGGCCTGGGACGCTTGTGGCGCCGCGTTTGTCGACGACGATTTCGCCGATGCGGTTGCGTTCGACTGTTTCGTCTAACCATTCCGTGTTTGGCACGAGACCGATTTGGACGAAGACACCTTGGAGTTCAACGTGTTTTTCTTCGCCTGTTTCACGATCAACGTACGTGATGCCGTTTACGTTTTGGTCGCCTGTGATTTCTTTTGTTTGTACGTTTTTCAGTACAGTGACGTTTGGCAGGCTGTAAAGACGTTTTTGCAGGACTTCATCTGCTTTCAGCTCCGGCATGAATTCAAATACAGTGACATGTTTCACAATGCCTGCGAGGTCAATCGCTGCTTCGATCCCGGAGTTTCCGCCGCCAATGACGGCAACGTCCTTGCCTTCAAACAATGGC
This sequence comes from Bacillus sp. ISL-51, assembly GCF_018613535.1. Classification (GTDB taxonomy): domain Bacteria; phylum Bacillota; class Bacilli; order Bacillales; family Bacillaceae; genus Bacillus. Next base: position 75,666 of record NZ_JAGGQB010000009.1, on the reverse strand, counting down.
CCGTCACAGTGAGGGCAGTAGGCGACACCTTTGTTTTTGAACTCTTGTTCGCCAGGTATGCCGACATTGCGCCAGCGGGCACCTGTTGAAAGGATGACTGTTTTACTTTTCAGAACAGCGCCGTTCTCGAGTTCGAGTTCGAAAAGGTCTTTTTTCTCAAGGCGTTTTGCGCGCTGCAGGTTCATGACGTCAATATCATAATCCTTCACGTGCTCCTCAAGGCTTGCAGCGAGCTTCGGTCCTTCTGTCGCTTTTACGCTGATGAAGTTTTCGATGCTCATCGTGTCGAGAACCTGTCCGCCGAAGCGTTCAGCGACAACCCCTGTACGGATTCCTTTACGTGCCGTGTAAATGGCCGCACTGGCGCCGGCAGGTCCGCCGCCGACGACAAGCACGTCGTATGGCTCTTTGTCAGCAAACTCAGATGCATCTGCGCCGCTTCCCATTTTTGCAAGAATCTCTTCGAGGGTCATACGTCCGCTTCCGAAAGATTCGCCGTTTAAGAAAACAGTCGGCACGGCCATGATGTTTTTGCTTTCGACTTCTTCTTTAAAAGCCGCTCCGTCAATCATCGTATGTGTGATGTTCGGGTTGAGCACGCTCATCATGTTTAATGCTTGGACGACGTCAGGGCAGTTGTGGCACGTCAGGCTGATATAAGATTCAAAGCGGTACTCTCCGCTGATCTTCTTAATCTGGTCAATGACCTTTTGATCAACCTTAGGCGCTCTGCCGCTCACTTGCAATAGCGCAAGCACTAAAGATGTGAACTCGTGTCCCAGCGGAACACCGGCAAATGTGACGCCGGTCTCCTCTCCGGCACGATTGACGCTGAAGCTTGGCGTTCTGTTTAACTGTGCTTTTTCAACTGTGATTTTGGATGACATGGAAGCCAACTCATCAACGAGAGCCAGCATGTCCTTCGAGGTGTCATCGTCACCTGCGCTTACTTTGAGAACAATGTCATTCTCAATTAGCTGCATGTATTGATTTAATTGTGCTTTGATATTTGCTTCAAGTACCAATAGAATGCACTCCTTAGATTTTACCTACTAGGTCAAGGCTTGGTGTCAGTGTTTCAGAACCTTCTTCCCATTTAGCCGGGCAGACTTCACCTGGGTTTTGACGGACATATTGAGCCGCTTTTACTTTGTTTACAAGGTTGCTTGCGTCACGGCCAATACCGCCGGCGTTGATTTCAACAGTTTGGATCACGCCGTCCGGATCGATGATGAATGTTCCGCGATCAGCAAGACCTTCTTCTTCGTTAAGGACATCAAAGTTGCGGGAGATCGTTTGAGAAGGATCACCGATCATCGCGTAAGTGATTTTGCCGATTTTTTCAGAGCTGTCATGCCAGCCTTTGTGTACGAAGTGAGTATCTGTAGATACAGAGTATACTTCAACTCCAAGTTCTTTAAGAGCAGCGTATTGATTTTGAAGATCTTCAAGCTCAGTCGGGCATACGAATGAGAAATCCGCAGGGTAGAAGCAGAATACGCTCCATTGGCCTTTCAGGCTTTCATTTGTTACATCGATGAATTCACCGTTTTTGTAAGCTTTCGCTGCGAATGGTTGTACTTCTTTTCCAATTAGAGACATAATATATCTTCCTCCTGAAATGTGATTTGAAATATTAAAAAAGACAAAGAATACACTTTATCTTTCAATAATAATTCTAATTATATATGAATTATTAAATAACATTTATTTTTTGTCAAGGCATATGGCATATTATTTTATGGTTTTTTTGCTTTTAAGGTATGAAAACGCTTGGTATGAGCGGTCTGTCCCCGTTTTTAAATTTAATGAAATGAGGGAGGGATGTTTCTCAATTGGCGAAGCAAAATAGTGGGAATTCTTCCGTCAGGTGGTAAGATAAACCAAAGGGGTGATCACGATGCTGATAAACAAAGTAACGTTGTACAGTGATGCTTTGGAGAAGACGAAACGCTTCTATGTACGGGAGCTTGGTTTTACCTTGATCGAAAGTACGGACGATTCGTTTACAATCAAGGCGGGAGACAGTGAATTAGAGTTCAGGCGGACCGATTCTCAATCTCATCCATTTTATCATTTTGCTTTTAACGTTCCGAACAATCAATTTCATGAAGCAAAGGCATGGGCGAAGGGGAAGGTGGCGTTTCAAACAGAAGTTGGTGAGGATGAGGTGTATTTTCCCCATATCAATGCCCGTTCTTTTTATTTCTCAGATCCGTCTCAAAACCTTGTGGAATTCATCGCCAGAGATTCGTCGCCGGCCTCTGAAGAAAGTTTTTCCATTGAGTCCGTATTGAATATTGGCGAGATCAATGTGACGGCTGCCGAGGTGGTGTCAACAGGGGAGACATTACAGCGCTTCGGCATTCCGGTGAGAAATGATGCGCCTCTTGCCAAGGACGGGTTTCACTTTATGGGTGATTATAAGGATGGGGCGTTTTTGCTTTTGGGGCCGAGGGGGCGCCGCTGGATTTTTTCTGAGCAACACGCGGAGTTTCATCCGCTTTCGATCACCGTGAACGGGACGACACATATTGAAGCTGACGGTGAAGGCGGAATAGACATCACGCGTACGCACCCGTCATAAAAAGTCCGGGTTCGAAAAGCCCGGACTCAGTAAATGATGTTATGCGGCGCTTTTTTCTCTCCCTTGACGTAATCTGGTATGTTATACGCAACTATGCCGAATTTTGTAAAAGATCTCAGTTTTCTGCGAGCTTTCTGTTCCCCAATGCCAGCCGCCCCATCATCAATCCGAAAGCCAGCAGGGCGAACAGCATGCCGCACCATATCAGCTGATGGATTCCCAGACGTGAAATAAACCAGCCGCCCGCAGCTGTTCCGAGGGTGATGCCGAGGTTGGAAAAGGAGACAAACAGACTGTTTCCGAATTCTGGGGCCTCCTTTGCTTCCGCAATGAGCCACGTCTGGCTGACGATGAGCCCGCCTGAATGAACGGCGCCCCATACGAAGACGAGGACAGCCATCAGTATGAAAGACGTTCCGAGCCCGTATACGAGAAAGTAAGCCGCTGTATAAAGAAGCGGAAACAGGATGACGGTCTTTTTCGTATTTTTGTGTAACATGACGCCGAAGACAAAATTTCCGGCGATCATAATTACCCCGAAGCTCATCAGCATCAGGCTGATCCATGATCCATTCATATGGGTCACTTGTCCGAGGTACTCCGCAAAATAGCTGTAGACAGAAAACATGGCCGCAAACAGACAGATGACGGCTCCGATATTGAGCCATAAGGCTGTTTTACGCAGGATGCCGAGCTGGCTTCTGAAAGACATTTTTTCCTTCACCGGCATGGATGGCAGAAAGAGGAGAATGCCTGCGAAAGCGATGATGCTGACCATTGCGCCGAATAAGAAAGCCGCCTCCAGCGACAGCCGCTCCGCCAGATAAGACGTGAACGGCACGCCAAAAGCAAACCCGACGGTAATGCCCGAAAATACTTTTGTTACGGCTTTTCCGGATTGATCGGCAGGGACAAGCCGGGCCGCCGCCGCAAGAGCTACAGAAAAAAAGACCGGGTGACATAAGGCGGGGATAATCCGAAATGCAATCAAGACATTGAAATGTTCCGTATACGCGTAGACTGTGTTTGAAACGGCAAACATCAGCACGGCCAGCAAAAGAATATATTTTCGATTCAAGCCTGACGCGAGCAATGTCAAAAACGGGCCGGACACAGCGACGACTAACGCGAAGATACTGACAAGCCATCCAGCCTTTGAAGCGGTGATATGAAATCTGTCCGCCACCTGCGGCAGAACACCGATGATCCCCATTTCGGTAGTGATGATCCCGAAAACCCCTAATGCCAAGAAAATAATGAAGATTGAGCTGTTCTTTTTCACTTTTATGTAAGCCTCCTTTTGTAACTACATATATAGAAAAATAGATATGTTATAACAAAAAAGCCCTCCTTTCATGTTATAAATTGTGTTGGACGTACTCAGCAAAGGCTTTGATGTTTTTTTCGTTTCGTCTGTAATATGTCCATTTTCCGATCCGTTCAGATTCCAGCAGGCCGGCTTTTTGCATCGTCAGCAGGTAGCTTGATATCACGGACTGCGCGAGCCCTGATTTCGCCTGAATATCACCGACGCAAATCCCGGTGCGGAAGCTGAGGCCCTGTTCAAGATAAGGCCTTTCATCAAAATGTTCCTCGGGATGTTTGAGCCATGTCATAATGTCACTTCGGGTTTTGTTAGATAACGCTTTATGAATAAGTATTGGTTCCATACAGCTTATTATATCTATTTTTCTAGATTTGTAAATTCTTTTTCAAAAAAACCTTTCTCACAATGGGGGCAGACCAAAATTTCGCAAATAAATGTGTTAAAATATAACATATTATCAGATTCTCGGTAAAACCAATACCGGGATGTCGTCAGGAGGATATTCTCATGAATCAAACAAACAAAAAAGGTACAGTCACGGTGACCCTGTTTTCCGCTGTGATGTTTTGTTTATTGCCGGTTATCGGCTCGCTATCTCCGTTTGCAGAAACGGGGCCGAACGCGAATTCGTTTAACTCTGCCGGCATGTGGACGTCTGTCGGTATGATGCTTGTCTTCTATCTGATTCCGCTTGCTCTTTATGTTCTTGGTGTAAATGTGATGAAGATCATTATGGCTGTTTTTTGCGGAATCGGGCTTATCATTTGGCTTGCTGTCATTTTGGTGACGCTGGCTATCGGTATGAATGAAGGACAGGAGCTGTCTTCCTTTTCCGGCGTTTTGGCTTGGTCGGGCGCGGCTTTTATCGTCAATGTGCTGTGGTATGTTGTTGCGTTCCGTGCGGCTCCGCACCGACAGCAGACGATGTGACTATCATTCCATAAAGTGTACAGCAATGTCATTTCTTCATCGGTTCTCGCTGAGGGCGGGACGCTGTACATCGGCACTTATAAAAAACTGCTTGCTTTTGGTTCAGCGACATAACAAAAAGAATCCGCGTCACATGCGCGGATTCTTTTTCTATTTAGAGGCTTGAATAAATACGCCTTTTTCATGAGAAAATTCTTTAAAGCCGTACACGCCGTGATATGAACCGATTCCGCTCGTATTGACGCCTCCGAACGGGAGATTCACGTCCGTGAAATGAACGACGACATCATTCACCGCGGCATTGCCGGACGTCGTATGCTGCAGCACGTAATCGATAAGCTTTTGATTATGGCTGAATACATATAATGCAAGCGGCTTGTCACGGTCTGTAATGTATTCAACCGCTTCGTCTATGTCTTCGTAATTCATGAGCGGCAGAATCGGTGCGAAGATTTCTTCCTGCATGATCTTCATGTCAGGCGTGACGTTTTTTAGCACGGTCGGCGATATGGTGCGGTCATGTGCGTCAAACACGCCGCCGAATGCGACTTCCGCCCCTTTATCAATTGCGTCGTCAAACAGGGCTTTGACACGGTTAAAGTTCCGGTCATTGACAATCTGCGTGAATTTTTCACGGTCAATCGTATGGTCATCTTCCATAAAACCGGCGTTGACAATGGTCTGCAGCATATTTGTAAATGCATCCTGTACGTCTTCCTTAATGAAAACATAATCAGGGGCGATACATGTCTGTCCCGCATTGACAAATTTGCCGACTGCTATTTTTTTCGCAGCGTCCATCAGATCGTACTCGCTGTCGATAATCGTCGGGCTTTTTCCGCCAAGCTCAAGCGTGACGGATGACAAATGCTTCGCCGCAGCCGTCATGACGATTTTTCCGACGTTTGTGCTTCCGGTGAAGAAAATATGGTCGAACGGCTGGTCGAGGAGTTCTGTCGCGACATCGACTTCCCCTTCAAAAATGGCGGCATCTTCTTCATGAAATGCCTCGCGAATCACTTTTGCGGCGATATGGCTTGTTTTCATCGTAAAGTCAGACAGCTTCACAATCGCGCTGTTGCCTGCCGCAATCGCTGCTGCAAGCGGAGCCATCGTCAGCATAAACGGGTAATTCCAAGGGCCGAGAATCAGGGCCGTGCCTTTTGGCTCGTACATTAATACGCCGTCAGCCTCCGGGTTCAGGGCTGAGCCGACTTGTTTTGGAGCCATCCAGGCTTCTAGATTGTTCATATTATCTTTGATGGCTTTGATCGTTCCCTGCGTCTCCGCTCTTTTTACCTCATGATAAGGCTTGCGGACGTCTTGTCTGATCGCTTCAATGATTTCCTCTTCATGGGCGGTGACGGCCTCTAATAAGCGGCTGAGCTTTTCTTTTCGCTGCTCCGCCGTTGAAGCGCGCAATGCTTTCTGGTTTTTCTTCTGCAGCTGAAAGACGCGCTGAATATCCGCTTTTGCTTGCTGGTCCATCTGTAATTCCCCCTGATTTGCTTTTTTGTTTCTCTCGGGCCTATTATAAAATGGTGTGATTCCGTATCAAAGACAGCGGGAAAGCATCTATACGTTACCGTACAATAACAGGACAACTGTCTAATGAAAGGAGTGTCTCTTATGCCTGATTCTGTGACGGCTGACATTAAACAATCGCTGCTGACCCTATTGCAGGAGCGGGATATCCGCCGGATCACAATGAAGGAAATCGCCGGGCATGCGAACGTAAGCCGGGGGACACTGTACCTTTATTACGAGGATAAACATGCAATTATAGAAGATATTACAGAAGAAATGAAAGAAGGACTGAGCGAAGCGCTCTATGATTCGCTGAAGCATAAGGATTTTCTCAATTTAAACGGGACATGGCAAAAGGTGCATCCAACACTGTCATTTGTTGATCAGCATCGTGCATTTTTCCAAACCATGATGGATCGCAATAAAATGCCTTATTTTCACTTTCACGCCTTTTTTAAAGATGTGTTCCGGCAGGATGTTCTTCTGTCGCCGGTCAATGCGAATTTCTCGCCGACTGAACAGGATATGTACATTCATTACCGCGCCTTATATACGTATGCCATCGTTCTGTATTGGCTGAATGAGGATCAGGAGGCATCCCCGGAGGCGGTAAGCGGGCAGGTGTGGGATTTGATTTCTCAAAAGCGGTTTTTCTGGCTGTTCGGCCGCCGGGTGTCGGAACATGAAGAAAAACAGCCCGCCGACCGTCGGGTGATCCGAACGAGGCAGGCCTTACAAGGGTCGATGCTTGACGTAATGGCGGAGAAAAAAGATTATGCGGCGGTCACGATTTCCGATATTGCCCGGAAAAGCAATCTCCGCCGCGCCACTTTTTATGACCATTACGCCAATAAAGAGGAATTGCTGAAAACGATTATTCACCAATCGTGCCGGGAGCTGATCGGCTTATTGACGGTAAACGGTTCGCCTGCTGACTGCTCCATGGCAGAAGCGGAAGCCGCGCTCGTCCGCCTGTTTTCGGCTCTATCGGAAGGCATGCCGCTCGTCCATTTTCTGAGAGAGGGTTCCGGCGTCCCCGATGTCATCCCGGAAATCTTCAGAGCGCTGCAATCCTTTTACCTGCACCAGCCGATCCGCGTTCACGCCGGCAAAAAGCTCTATGCCTATTACGTCGCATCCATGCTCGTCGGATTGATACAATATCGCCTCCACGAAGGAAAAGACCACGCCCCGGAAGTGCTGGCGAGGGAGTTCTTGCAGTTTTTGGATGTGAAGAAGTATAGGGTGATTTTGCTGTGAGACCTTCAGCCGCGACAGGCTGAAGGTCTTTTATTGATAAACACCGCATAATCAAACGGTCAGACTTAGCAAAAAATAATTGCATCTGCAGAATATGAAGTGCGGCTTTCTTGTCTTTTTAAAATTCCTTTCCGCCTTTTTCCCTTCCGGTTCAAAAAAAGAAAACCGTTCCAAATGCCGTCTGATCAGCATTCTGCTGCCAACATGACAAATGTCATATTCGGGGCATGATGGCTGCTACTACAAACGCCGCGAGCGCCTCGGTATACTTGGAATCATAATAAAAAAAAGGGGATATGACATTTATGATCAATCACACCGCAACTCAAAAACAAGCATCTTTAAAAAAGCAGGTTGCTGCATTTTCCGGTGCCGATACAAAGCATAGTGTCAATCAGCTTTTCAACACGTTTGTGCCGTTCTTTGCCCTTTGGTTTCTTGCTTACTTCAGCCTCAATGTCTCCTATCTTCTGACCCTCGCTTTTACTGTTATAGCAGCAGGCTTTTTGACAAGAATTTTTATCATTTTCCACGATTGCTGCCATCAATCCTTTTTCAAACAAAAGAAGCTGAACCACCTGTTCGGTTTTATTTCAGGTGTGCTGACACTGTTTCCGTACCTTCAATGGCAGCGCAGTCACTCCATTCATCACGCGACAAGCAGCAACTTAGATAAACGAGGCACCGGCGATATTTGGATGATGACTGTCAAGGAATACAACGAAGCGTCAGCTTGGACAAAAGTACGCTACAGACTTTATCGCAATCCGATTATTATGTTTATTCTCGGACCGATTTACGCATTTCTTATTCAAAACCGTTTCAACGTAAAAGGCGCCCGCCGCAAGGAGCGCTTGAACACCTATTTCACGAACGCGGCGATTGTCTTATTAGCTGGTGCCACGTGCCTGCTTGTTGGCTGGGAAAGCTTTTTGCTTGTACAGGGTCCGATTTTCCTCATTTCGGGATCGATCGGCGTCTGGCTCTTTTATGTGCAGCACACGTTTGAAGACTCTTATTTTGAAGCCGATGAGCATTGGAACTATGTGCAGGCCGCAGTAGAAGGAAGCTCCTTTTACAAGCTGCCGAAGCTTCTGCAATGGCTGACAGGCAACATCGGCTACCATCATGTCCACCATTTAAGTCCGAAAGTGCCAAATTACAAGCTGGAAGCGGCTCATGAGGGGCATGAACCTTTAAAAAATGTACCGACCATTACGCTTAAAACAAGTCTTGAATCCATGAAATTCCGCCTGTGGGATGAGGATCAAAAGCAGTTTGTCACCTTTCGGGAGGCACGAAAAACACCGCCGTCCCAGCAGGTGCCGGAAGAATCTTTAAAGAAAAATGCCTAATATGGCGCAAGGCTCTTTCTCTTAACGGAAAGGGCCTTCTGCATGAGGATGCAATGAAGGCGGTGTTTTGATAAAGTGATGGTAGACACAAGAAGCAGAAGGTGGAACAAGGATGAAGAAGTATTTTAAATTTCAAAAACTGAACGGGATTTCCCCTTATATATGGACGATTTTTTTCATCCTGCCCTTTTATTTTATTTTTAAGACATCCTCAACCTTTGTAATGGTTGCCGGCGTCATTTTCACACTTGTTTTCTTTGCCGCATATCGCTTTGCATTTGTCGCAAAAGGCTGGCCGCTTTACTTATGGGCGCTTCTTTTGATCGGCATTTCGACCGGCTCGGTCATGCTGTTCAGCTATATTTATTTCGCCTTCTTTATCGCCTATTTCATCGGCCACATTCGGGAGAAAGTTCCTTTTTACATTTTATATTACGTTCATATCGCCAGTGCGGCGATTGCAGTCAACTTCAGCCTTGTGCTGAAAAAAGGATGGTTTTTGACACAAATCCCGTTTATCATCATTACACTGATCAGTGCCATCTTGCTTCCGCTCAGCATTCGAAGCAGGAAGGCACGAGAGAGCCTTGAGGAGAAATTAGAATTTGCAAATGAACGAATTGCAGATCTTGTGAAGCTGGAAGAAAGACAGCGCATCGCCCGCGACCTTCACGATACGCTTGGGCAAAAGCTCTCCTTAATCGGACTAAAAAGCGATCTTGCCCGAAAGCTGATTTACAAGGACCCTGAACAGGCGCGCACTGAGCTGAAAAACGTTCAGCAGACAGCCCGCACCTCCTTAAATGAGGTCAGACAAATTGTCTCGTCTATGAAAGGCATCCGATTGAAGGATGAGCTTGGCAATGTTCGGCAAATACTTGAAGCAGCAGGAATTGACTTTGTGTACGAAGAAAAAGAAGCGCCAAAAAACATATCCATGTTAAACGAAAACATCGTCAGCATGTGCATTAAAGAAGCTGTCACCAATGTCGTGAAACACAGCGGCGCCAATGTATGCCGCATTACCATTCAGCAGCTCTGGAAAGAGGTTGTCATCACGGTTGAGGATGACGGCAGCTTCAGAGGCAGCGAAGCCCACTTTTTTTCAAAGGGACACGGCCTGCTTGGAATGAGAGAACGGCTTGAATTCGCAAATGGCAGTTTAGCCATCGATACATCTACTGGGACAAAGCTGACCATGAGCATCCCAAATGACTCAAAATCAAAAGAAAAGGATGGTTGCAGATGATCAACATCTTCATTGCTGAGGATCAGCAAATGCTGCTCGGCGCACTTGGTTCGCTGTTGAATTTAGAAGAGGATATGACGGTCGTCGGCAAAGGCACAAGCGGCCAGGATGCCATCGATTTCGTGGAAAAACACGCTCCTGACATCTGTCTGATGGATATCGAAATGCCCGGAAAATCAGGACTTGATGCAGCAGAAATGCTCAAGGACAGCGATGTGAAAATCATCATTTTAACGACATTTGCCCGCTCCGGCTATTTTCAGCGGGCGCTAAAAGCAGGCGTCAGCGGCTACATGCTCAAGGACAGCCCAAGCGAGGAGCTCGTCAGCGCCATCCGCAGCGTCATGAAAGGAAGACGCGTCTACGCACCTGAATTAATGGAGGACATCTATAGTGAAGAAAACCCGCTGACCGAACGGGAAAAAGCGGTGTTGGAGCTTGTCGCAGACGGAAAAAATACTAAAGAAATCGCAAGCGCCCTTAGCATCAAAAGCGGAACAGTCCGCAATTACGTTTCGATGATCCTAGATAAATTAGAAGTAAAAAACCGAATTGAAGCTATTACACGATCAAAGGAAAAGGGCTGGTTTAAGTAACCGGCCCTCAGTTTGTTCAGCCAGTGTGTTTTTTGGCTGCACACTGGCTGTTTTTTTACTCTCCATTACTCCGTCTCTTCCTTCCACTTCTTATCAATCAGCATCTTCCCTGGCCATGTGTAAGCCATAATGCCGCCGTCAGCGGTGATGTCTTCGCCTGTGACGTAAGAGCTGTCGTCTGAGGCGAGGAAGAGAGCTACGGCCGCCATTTCCTCCGGTTTCCCGAGCCGGCCGAGAGGTGTGATCCATTTGTTGGCTTCCCGGAACTTGGCTCCCATTTCTTCTTCTTTTGTACCTGCCAATTTGTCAATCAGCGGTGTTTCAATTGTGCCCGGCGATATGGAATTGACGCGGATTCCGCTTCTGGCATAATCAATGGCCATCGCTTTTGTCAGGTTCGTAATGCCGCCTTTTGCGGCGTTATAGCCGGAGCGGTCAAGGTCTGCGGCCTGGCCGGACATGGAGGAGGTGTTGATGATTGAGCCTCCTTTTTCGAGCATGAGCGGAATCAGGTACTTGCTGCAAAGAAACGTGCCGCGAAGATCGACGGCAATGATCCGGTCAAACAGCTCAACCGGATATTCATGGACCTTTCCGCCCTCCTGATCGATTCCGGCGTTGTTAAAGAGAATATCAATCGTTCCGTACATATTTTTGATTTTGTCTGCAAATGACTTCACATTTTCTTCATCTGAGACATCAAGGTGAAAGGCTTCTGCTTCTCCGCCGTTTTTTCTGATGCTATTGACGGTTTCTTTCATGTCACTTTCATTGATGTCGCCGCAGACCACACGCGCGCCTTCATTGGCAAAGACCTCTGCCGTTGCTTGCCCAATTCCAGTCGCGGCCCCTGTGATAACAGCGGTTTTGTTTGTTAATCTTCCCATGCCGCACTCTCCTTTTTTATTGGGAACTTTCCCGATATGTGAAGGAGTAAACATAATTCGGAATATCGAAACCGCGATGGCGGACTTTTGCATCATCGGTTTTTGAAAAATATGATCCAATTATTGTTTTTTATGTTAAATTAATTATATGAAATACTCAGCTGAATATCATATTCTAATAGATTGACAGATCTCTTTGAATATGGTAAATAGATGCTGAAAAGAGTTTACATAACATAAAAGCATGAATCAAAGGAGAGATCTCAAGTGCGAAAGAAAAAGTTCAAAGCAGAATCCAAACGCTTGCTAGACATGATGATTAACTCCATTTACACGCAGAAGGAAATTTTTCTCCGCGAGTTGATTTCCAACGCGAGCGATGCCATCGACAAAATCTACTACAAAGCCTTAACGGATGATTCGTTAACCTTTGATCAAGACAATTACTACATAAAAGTGACGGCGGACAAGGATGCAAGAACGCTCACTGTTACAGATACCGGAATCGGAATGACGAAGGATGAGCTTGAGCAGCATCTCGGAACGATTGCGAAAAGCGGCTCTCTCGCTTTCAAAAAAGAAAATGACATCAAGGATGGGCATGATATTATCGGCCAGTTCGGCGTCGGATTCTATGCGGCGTTTATGGTGGCTGATAAGGTCACGGTGAAAAGTAAGGCGCTCGGCAGTGACGAGGCGAGGCGTATGTATGGGCGTCTGAAGGCGCGGCCGGCTACACGATCGAGCCTTGTGACAAGGAAACCGTCGGTACGGAAATCACCTTGAAAATAAAAGAAAACACAGAAGATGAAAGCTATGATGAGTTTTTAGATAACTACCGTATTAAATCAATCATCAAGAAGTACTCGGACTTTATCCGCTACCCGATCAAAATGGAAGAGACGGTCAACAAACCGAAAGAAGACAGTGACAACGAGTTTGAAGAGGTGCTGGAAGAGCAGACGGTCAACAGCATGGTGCCGATCTGGAGAAAAAATAAAAGCGAGCTGACGGATGAAGATTACGAAGCATTTTATGCCGAGAAGCATTACGGATTTGATAAGCCGCTTACCCATGTCCATATCAGTGCGGACGGAGCGGTGCGCTACAACTCTATTTTATTTATTCCGGAAAACATGCCGTTTGACTACTATTCGAAGGAATTTGAAAAGGGCTTGGAGCTGTATTCCAACGGCGTGCTGATCATGAACAAATGCGCCGACCTGCTTCCTGACCATTTCAGCTTTGTAAAGGGAATGGTTGATTCTGAGGATCTGTCTTTAAACATTTCCAGAGAAATGCTGCAGCACGACCGCCAGCTGAAGCTGATTGCGAAAAACATCAATAAAAAAATCAAGGGCGAGCTGAAAAGCCTGCTGAAAAACAACAGAGAAACATATGAATCTTTCTATGAATCCTTCGGCAGACAGCTGAAGTTCGGCGTCTACAATGATTTCGGCGCAAATAAAGACGTATTGAAAGATTTGCTGTTATTCTATTCCTCTACAGAGAAAAAACTCGTTACACTGGATGAATATGTGTCCAGAATGCCTGAGGATCAAAAATACATTTATTACGCGTCCGGTGACTCGTACGAGCGAATTGAAAAGCTGCCGCAAACTGAAATGGTGGCCGACAAAGGCTATGAAATTTTATATTTCACTGAGGATATTGATGAATTCGCGATCAAAATGCTGACAAGCTACGAAGAAAAAGAATTCAAGTCCGTTTCAAGCGCAGACTTGGGCATTGACCCGGATGAGGATGAAAAGCAGACAGAGGCCGAAGTAAACGAGCATAAAGATCTTTTTGAAAACATGAAGGAGATTCTTGCGGATAAGGTCAAAAACGTCAGAGCCTCCAAACGGCTGAAATCACATCCGGTCTGCTTAGCCACAGACGGTGAAGTGACCATTGAAATGGAGAAAGTATTAAACGCCATGCCTGACAGCCAGCAGGTCAAAGCGGAAAAAGTGCTGGAAATCAACCCGAATCACGAAGTATTCGAAACGCTGAAAAATGCTCATGAACAAGACAAAGAAAAACTCGCATTATATACAAACCTTCTGTACAATCAAGCGCTGCTGATCGAAGGGCTGCCGATCCATGATCCGGTAGAGTTTACGAATGACATCTGCAAAGTCATGGTATGACGCAAAAAAAGGAATCGTCTCAGTCAGGAGACGATTCCTTTTTCTTTTACAGCGTCCGCTGTTTAAGGATGCGGTTTTGTTTGCTGTCCTTCTTTAATGTGAACCGCTTTTTCAGATGGGACTCAATTTCTTCTAAGCTTCTGCCTTTCGTCTCAGGGACGATATAGGCGGCGAAGAAGAAGGAAGTGAGACAGATGACTGAAAAAATGCCGAAGACCCAGCCGATGCCCATCGCACTGAGCATAAGCGGGAACACTAACGATACGATCAGGTTGGTTGCCGACAGAATCAATGTCGTGAATCCCGTTGCGGCTCCGCGTGCTTTGGACGGGAACAGCTCCGGCATCAGAACCCATACGACGGGCCCCCATGTCGCCTGGTAAAACACGATATAGATTCCGAGAAATAAGACGGTCAGCCAAGCCGTTGATGATGATAAGCCGGCCAAAAGGAGAATGGCTGATAATGACGCCAGACTCAAGGTAATTCCGACGCTTCCCCACATCAGAAGTTTTTTTCTGCCGACACGGTCAATTAAGATCATGGCGGTGATACACATGATGACGTTGAGGACGCCGATGCCCATCGTACCGAGCACTGACGCCGATGTGCCGAGGCCGGCCTTTGTAAAGATCGTCGGTGCATAGTAGATCACCGTATTAATGCCGACAGCCTGCTGGAAGACAGCCAGTCCGATCCCGATTAAAAGCATAGGGCGAATCCATTTTGCTTTCAGCAAGCCGAGCGTTGATTCTTGTTTCTCGGCTTCCCCTTGCTTCATTTCTGCCAGTTCGATTTCAATATCTTCTTTGTCATGCGTCGTTTCCATGACTTTTTTGGCTTCTTCTTCACGGCCGCGTTTGACAAGCCATCTCGGAGATTCCGGCATAAACGCAATCCCGATTAATAAAAGCGCTGCCGGAACTGCTGCCAGTCCGACCATCCAGCGCCACGCCTCAAATGGTGTAAAAATATAATTCACAATATATGCAAGTAAAATACCGGTCACAATCATTAAATTATTCAGTGTGCCAAGCGTTCCGCGTACTTTCGTCGGCGCCATTTCAGAAAGATAAACGGGGACAAGCGCCGTAGAGCCGCCGACTGCCAATCCGAGAATGACCCTGGATATGATCAGCATGGTGACGGTTTGTGAAGCTGCGCAAGCAAGCGCTCCGAAAATAAAAATAAGTGAAAGGACGAATACGACCTTTCTCCGGCCCCATCGATCCGAGCAGGTTCCGCTTAGTGCAGAGCCGAAAATCGCACCGAGAAGCAGCATGCTGACGACCATTCCTTCTGTCAAAGTGGTTAAAGGAATATCATTGTTAATAAAAAGCAAAGCGCCGGAGATCACGCCGGTGTCATAACCGTAAAGCAAACCTCCTAATGCTCCAAAAAAGTAAATCATGTATTTTTTTGTGTTTTTCTTCACAGATGATCCTCCTCATCTTCTGGAACGCATGAATGTGTAGTAAGATAACTATTTCATTCCCTTGTGAAAAAAAAGATAAACATAAAAAACACGCCTTCCTGAGGGAGGCGTGTTTCTTTTTTCTTATGAAAACAGCTTGTCGATAAACGTGATGTCTTCTTCAGAAAGCTTGATGGACGCTGCTTTGATATTATCTTTTAATTGCTCCGCGCGTTTGGCGCCCGGAATTAAGATGTCGATTTCTGGTCTTGCCAAATACCACGCAAGAACAATGTGTGCAGTGTCGGCATTGTGCTTTTCGGCAATCGGTTTGAGCTGATTGACTTTTTTTATGTTTTCTTTAAACTGCGCCCCTTGGAAATGCTCTTGTTCATTACGCAGATCGCCTTCTGGGAAGGTTGTGTTTTCGTCGTATTTGCCGGCTAACAGACCGGATACGAGCGGGAAGTACGGGATAAATGAGATATTGTTTTCTGTTGTATAAGGGAAGAACGTGTTTTCCGCCTCCCGGTTCAACAGATTGTATTCGCCTTGAATCACATCAACGTAGCCGTCTTTGTTCGCTTCCTTCAGCTGCTCCAGAGAGAAATTGGAGACGCCGATCGCGCGGATTTTTCCTTCTTTTTTCAATTCATGCAAAGCCTGAACGGCTTCATCTTTCGGTGTATGGTCATCCGGGAAATGGATGTAAAATAAATCAATGTAGTCGGTTTGCAGTCGTTTCAGGCTGTCTTCCGCCGATTGTTTCAAAAAGGCCGGTGAGTTATCAAACACAAAGTCATCGCCTTCTTTTCTGTGCGCCGCTTTAGTCGCGATGATGACATCTTCGCGATTAAATTCTTTCAGGACTTCGCCGATTAATTCTTCAGAACGGCCCACGCCGTAAATATAGGCGGTATCTAATAAAGTAACGCCGCTTTTGATGGCTTCCCGGACTAATTCTTTTCCCGTCTCTTCATTCAAATTCGGATAGAGGTTGTGCCCTCCGACCGCATTTGTGCCTAAACCGATCGGAAAAACTTGTAAGTCTGATTTGCCGATTGTTGCTTTACTCATGATTTCGCCTCCTGGTAGAAAGTAGGTATCTATTGAGACTGCCGGCAAAAGATGGCAGCATTCTCTATTAACTATAACGCTATGCCAAGTGAATGTCGATTTGATGCTCTTTGCAATACTTCGTATATTCTTCATCTAGCGGCTGAGACGTTACGATGCAGTGCAGCCTCTCGAAAGGCGCATAGGTTAAAAGCGTTGATTTGCCGAATTTGGAATGGTCCGCGAGCAAATACACTTCGTTCGCCTTTTCGGAAATTTTCTTTTTGACCTCGTATTCCAGTAAGTCGGAATTCGTCAGGCCGTGGGTGATCGTTGTTCCGGTAGCGGACATGAATGCCTTGTTAATATTGTATTTATTAAGTGTGTTTGGATCATCAATGCCGACAAAGGACCGTGTCTTCCGTTTGTAGTTATTGCCGATGATGATCAGATTGATATTTTTCAGGGATGAAGCGGAATTAATGATATCCAGGCTGTTTGTCAGTACGGTCACATTTTTATTGGGGTCCAGCGTCTCCAAAATGGATTTGGTCGTTGTGCCGGAGTCAATAAAAACAAGATCGTGATCTTCGATAAACCGGGAAGCATAATGGGCAATTTTAATTTTCTCGTCCTGGTTTTGAATGGTGCGGTTTTCATAAGGGACAAGCACCGATTTTTCAGCCGATGTGACGCCGCCGTATACTTTTTTAATAACCCCTTTTTCCGCAAGCTTGTTAATATCGCGCCTGACCGTGTTTTTAGAGACATTGAATACCTCGCATAATTCATCTAATGAAGCAGCACCGTTTTTTAAGATGTATTCTTCCATCTCCTGTATCCGCATCAGTTTCATAAAAAAAACCCCTTCTAGAATTCTTAAAGTAATTAAAATATATAATAAATACCAAGAGTTAATCAATAGTTACTTAACAAATGATAAAACCGATGTGCCATTTTGTATGGTTAAATTACCGTTATACAATACCTTATTTTTTCATCCGAAAAAAGTATTATAAAAATAATGAAAAAATTTTGATTTTTTAGATTGACTTGAAGGTGTGATGGGCTTACAATGTAACCAAGAAATGACCAAAAAGTACCCTGTGAAATCAAAAGTGAAAGATGTAACCGTTTGCTGTTTTCAGCAAATGATCAAATTTTATGAATTACCATCATTTTAGCATTTGTAAGCGTTTAATTCATGTCTTTTGTATGTAAATCATGAATATATTCATCCATTATGATCCAGCTGTATACAGGATGTTTACTATTTAAGGAGGCAATAAGAATGGCAGAGATCAGAAAACTTAAAAACTACATCAATGGTGAATGGGTTGAAAGTAAAACAGATCAATATGAAGACGTTGTCAATCCGGCTACAAAAGAAGTGATGTGCCGGGTTCCGATTTCTACGCAAGAAGATGTTGATTATGCCGTCCAATCAGCGGCTGAAGCGTTTAAAACATGGTCAAAGACGGCGGTGCCGCGCCGCGCGAGAATTCTATTTAACTATCAGCAGCTTCTTCAGCAAAACAAAGAAGAGCTTGCCCGCCTGATTACATTGGAAAACGGAAAAAATACGACAGAAGCACTGGGCGAAGTGGGCCGCGGGATTGAAAACGTCGAATTCGCAGCGGGAGCGCCATCGCTCATGATGGGCGACTCACTTGCTTCCATCGCGACGGATGTAGAAGCGGCGAACTATCGCTACCCGATCGGAGTGGTCGGCGGAATCGCGCCGTTCAACTTCCCGATGATGGTTCCTTGCTGGATGTTCCCGATGGCGATTTCATTAGGAAACACCTTCATACTGAAGCCGTCTGAGCGCACCCCGCTGTTAACGGAAAAGCTGGTCGAGCTGTTTGAACAAGCCGGGCTGCCGAAAGGCGTATTCAATGTCGTACACGGAGCGCATGACGTCGTAAACGGCGTTCTTGAGCATCCTGAGATTAAAGCCATCTCATTCGTCGGTTCAAAACCGGTCGGCGAGTACGTGTTCAAAAAAGGAAGCGAAAACTTAAAACGCGTTCAGGCATTAACGGGCGCGAAAAACCATACGATCGTTTTAAATGACGCCCACCTTGAGGATACGGTCACAAACATTATCGGCGCTGCATTCGGTTCAGCAGGAGAGCGCTGCATGGCTTGTGCGGTTGTGACGGTTGAAGAGGGAATTGCTGATGAGTTTATGGCGAAATTGCAGGAAAAGGCCGCAGACATCAAAATCGGAAACGGATTGGATGACGGCGTATTCTTAGGCCCCGTCATTCGCGAGGACAACAAAAAACGCACGCTCGGCTATATCGAAAAAGGGATTGAGGAAGGGGCAAGACTCCTTTGTGACGGCCGTGAAAACGTATCGGAAGAAGGCTATTTTGTCGGCCCGACGATTTTTGATAACGTCACAACGGATATGACAATCTGGAAAGACGAAATTTTCGCGCCTGTATTGTCCGTCATCCGCGTGAAGAACTTAAAAGAAGCGGTCGATATCGCAAATCAGTCTGAATTTGCCAACGGCGCGTGCCTGTTTACTTCAAATGCGAACGCGATCCGCTACTTCCGTGAGAATATCGATGCGGGAATGCTCGGCATCAACCTCGGTGTGCCTGCGCCGATGGCTTTCTTCCCATTCTCCGGCTGGAAGTCTTCCTTCTTCGGAACATTGCACGCAAACGGAAAAGACAGCGTTGATTTCTATACACGTAAAAAAGTCGTGACGGCAAGATACCCGTCTCCGGACTTCAGCTAATATGACAGCCATCCCGGACGGCTTGCGAACCGCTGCCGTCCGGCTCATTCTTTACAATAAAGAGGAGGAATAATCATGAGTCATTTGTTGCGGAAACCGCAGGCGGATGAGCTTTCACAAGGCGTGAAGATCATCCATGACGTCACTTCAGCTAATTCAGACCTCGAATATGCCGGGTTTAAAGTCGTGGATCTCGCACCGGGCTCCCGCTATACAGAAGAATTGAAAAAGATGGAGTGCTGTATCGTTGCAGTGACAGGCAAAATCACGGTAACGGACCATGATCAGACATTTGAAAGCATCGGCACCCGCGAGAGCGTATTTGAAAGAAAACCGACGGACAGCGTCTATGTATCAAACGATCAATCCTTTGAAGTGACAGCGGTCAGTCAGGCACGGGTCGCGCTTTGCTATTCTCCGTCTGAGCGGCAGCTCCCGACAAAGCTGATTAAAGCTGAGGATAATGGCGTGGAGCACCGCGGAAAGCTGGCGAATAAACGTACGGTTCATAACATTCTCCCCGATTCAGACCCGTCGGCGAACAGCCTGCTGGTTGTTGAAGTCTATACGGACAGCGGCAACTGGTCGAGCTATCCGCCTCATAAACATGACAAAGACAATCTGCCTGCTGAATCCTTTTTAGAAGAAACCTATTATCATGAAATGGACCCGCCGCAAGGCTTTGTATTCCAGCGCGTATACACGGACGACCGCTCTATTGATGAGACGATGACTGCAGAAAATGAAAACGTTGTCATTGTGCCGGCGGGCTATCACCCGGTTGGTGTTCCTGACGGATATACATCTTACTACTTAAATGTAATGGCGGGACCGACACGGAAATGGAAGTTTCATAATGATCCCGCCCACGAATGGATTCTGGAACGCTAACAAGTGAGGAGTGGCAGTTTACGATGGAGTATACGTTTAATGAAGAAAAAGAGTTTGATATTGTCGCGATCGGACGCGCGTGTATTGACTTGAACGCGGCGGAATACAATCGGCCGATGGAAGAAACGATGACGTTTTCTAAATATGTCGGGGGCTCTCCGGCGAATATTGCGATCGGCAGCGCAAAGCTCGGCTTAAAAGCGGGTTTTATCGGTAAAATTCCGGACGATCAGCACGGCAGATTCATAGAGTCGTATATGAAGGATAAGGGTGTCGATACGTCCCAGATGGTCATTGACAGAAACGGACACAAAGCGGGTCTTGCCTTTACTGAAATACTCAGCCCTGAAGAGTGCAGCATTCTGATGTACAGAGATGACGTGGCGGACTTGTATCTTGAACCGTCTGAAGTCAGTGAGGAGTACGTTGCAAACGCGAAGATGCTTCTCGTATCAGGTACGGCGCTTGCGAAAAGCCCTTCACGCGAAGCCGTCCTCAAAGCGGTAAACATCGCGAAAAAGCATAGCGTAAAAGTCGTTTTTGAACTCGACTACCGTCCGTATACATGGCAGTCGGCAGAAGAAACCGCCGTGTACTATACATTGGTTGCGGAACAATCCGACATCGTCATCGGCACGCGTGATGAATTTGACGTGATGGAACACCGCCCCGGCGGCAGTAACGACGAAACCGTTCAACATTTATTTGCACACTCCGCTGACCTTGTCGTCATCAAGCACGGTGTTGACGGGTCATACGCATACAGCAAATCAGGAGAGGTCTTCCGGGCAAAAGCCTACAAAACAAAAGTATTGAAAACATTCGGCGCTGGTGATTCCTATGCCTCAGCCTTCATTTACGGGCTTGTCAGCGGAAAAGACATTGAAACGGCATTAAAATACGGGAGCGCCTCCGCGTCAATTGTCGTCAGCAAGCACAGCTCCTCGGAAGCGATGCCGGCTGCGGATGAAATCGTCAGGCTCATTGAAGCACAGTCTTAATGGTAAATCAAACGTATAAAAGGTGGGATCGTTTGTGGGCAAGAAACTTCGCTTAACGACAGCACAAGCGCTGATCAAATTCTTAAACCGGCAGTACATCCATATTGACGGAAAAGAAGAGCCGTTCGTTGAAGGGATCTTCACGATTTTCGGGCATGGAAATGTCGTAGGGATCGGGCAAGCGCTTGAACAAGACGCAGGCCATTTGAAAGTTTTTCAAGGCAAAAACGAGCAAGGCATGGCACATGCCGCAATGGCATACAGCAAGCAAATGCTGAGAAGAAAAATTTACGCCGTATCGACGTCAGTCGGCCCTGGAGCCGCGAACTTAACGGCCGCGGCAGGTACGGCGCTGGCCAATAATATCCCGGTGCTGCTGCTTCCGGCAGACACATTTGCGACAAGGCAGCCGGACCCTGTCTTACAGCAGGTGGAACAAGAATACAGTGCGGCGATTACGACAAACGATGCATTGAAGCCTGTTTCCCGCTATTGGGACCGCATTACACGCCCCGAACAGCTGATGAGCAGCTTAATCCGGGCATTTGAAGTGATGACAGACCCAGCAAAAGCTGGCCCGGCAACGATTTGTATTTCTCAGGATGTGGAGGGGGAAGCATTTGAATTCGACGAAAGCTTCTTCGAAAAGCGCGTTCATTACATCGACCGGATGCAGCCGAGCGAGCGTGAGCTGAAAGGCGCGGCAGAAAGAATGAAAGAGAGCAAAAACCCAGTCATCTTAGTGGGCGGCGGCGCGAAGTATTCCGGCGCGCGTGATGAATTGATCGCGATTTCTGAAACATACGGCATTCCGCTTGTGGAAACACAGGCCGGCAAATCAACGGTTGAGGCTGATTTCGCCAACAATTTGGGCGGCATGGGCATTACGGGAACACTCGCCGCGAACAAGGCGGCCCGAAAGGCTGATTTAATCATCGGAATCGGCACACGATACACGGACTTTGCGACATCATCAAAAACGGCATTCGATTTTGATAAAGCCAAATTCTTAAATATCAATGTCAGCAGAATGCAGGCGTACAAAATGGACGCGTTCCAAGTCGTAGCGGATGCGAAAGCGACGCTCGGCAAGCTGCACGGCTTATTAGAAGGATACAAGAGTGAATTCGGTTCAACGATTAAAGAATGGAAAGACGAATGGCTGGCTGAACGGGAGCGCCTTGGCAAGGTCACCTTTACACGCGAAGCATTCGTACCGGAAATTAAAAATCATTTCTCACAGGACGTATTAAATGAGTATGCTGACGCGCTGCAGACGGAGCTTCCGCAAACAACGGCGCTGCTTACCATTAACGAAACGATTCCCGAAGACAGCGTCGTCATCAGTTCGGCGGGTTCTCTTCCGGGAGACTTACAGCGTTTGTGGCACTCAAATGCCCCGAATACGTACCATCTCGAATACGGCTACTCTTGTATGGGATACGAGGTATCAGGCGCGCTCGGCCTCAAGCTGGCCCACCCTGACAAAGAGGTTTATTCGCTTGTCGGAGACGGCAGCTTCCTGATGCTGCACTCAGAGCTGATTACGGCCATTCAATATAACAAAAAAATCAATGTCCTGCTCTTTGATAACTCCGGCTTCGGCTGTATCAACAACCTCCAGATGGATCATGGCAGCGGCAGTTATTTCTGTGAGTTCCGCACAGGCGACAATCACATTTTAAATGTTGATTATGCAAAGGTGGCAGAGGGCTACGGCGCCAAAACATACAAAGCCAATACAGCGGAAGAGCTGAAAGCGGCGCTGGAAGACGCGAAAAAACAAGACGTATCAACATTGATTGAGATGAAGGTCCTTCCGAAAACGATGACAGACGGCTATGACAGCTGGTGGCATGTCGGCGTTGCTGAAGTTTCTGAACGGGAAAGCGTCCAAAAGGCATATGAAGCAAAAGAGAAAATGCTAAATGCTGCGAAGCAGTACTAGATGGGAGGCATCACGATGGGCAAACACGATATTCTGTGGGGCATCGCCCCCATAGGGTGGCGGAATGACGATATGCCGGAAATCGGAGCCGGCAATACGCTGCAGCATTTGTTAAGTGACATTGTTGTCGCGCGTTTTCAAGGGACAGAGGTCGGAGGATTTTTTCCTGAACCCTCCATTCTGAATAAGGAGCTGGGGCTTCGGAATTTACGGATCGCGGGGAAATGGTTCAGCAGCTTCATCCTTCGTGATGGTATTGAAAAAACGGCTGATGAGTTTACAGAACAATGCAAATATTTGCAAGAAGTCGGGGCTGATGTCGCGACCGTGTCTGAACAAACGTACAGTATACAGGGCTTGGACATTGATGTCTTTAAGAAAAAACCTCACTTCACGGACGAAGAATGGGAGACGCTGTGTAAAGGTTTAAACCGTCTCGGGAAGATCGCTGATGAGCACGGGCTTACACTTGTATACCACCATCATCTCGGCACAGGCGTCCAGACGGCGGAAGAAGTCGACCGGCTGATGGAACATACTGATCCTGCGCATGTCCATCTTCTCTATGATACCGGCCATGCCTACATCTCGGACGGAGACTGTATGCCGATGCTCAACAAGCATATTGACCGGATCAAGCATGTGCATTTCAAAGACGCGCGGCTTGATATTATGGAGCAATGTAAGAAAGAAGGGAAGTCATTCCAGCAGTCGTTTTTGCAGGGAATCTTTACCGTGCCGGGAGACGGATGCATCGATTTTACAGAGGTGTACCGGACGCTTTTAAAGCGCGATTACTCCGGCTGGATCGTCATCGAAGCCGAACAAGACCCGGATGTGGCCAACCCGCTTGAGTATGCGCTGATGGCGAGACAGTATATCGACTCCGAACTGCTCGATCTTGCAAATTAGAGGGGGACTTATATGAATAGTGCCAGGGCGGAATCGGCTTTTAATAAAAGGACCATTGCCGCAGCATTAGCAAACTATATAGACGAAGGTTCCATCGTGGCAGGATCGGCAGGTTTATCCATGTGGGTCAGCTATCTGAAGCTGTCCGACAGTCAAATCGGCTTGCTCGGCGCTTTTAGCGCAAACGCCATATCAGCGGCAATCGGTGCGCTGCTTGGCGGATATTTGGCTGATAAGATCGGCCGTAAAGCTGTATACACAAACAGTATGCTGGTTTACGCCTTAGGAATTTGCTTAGTGCTGTTTGGATTTAACTTTCCGATGCTGTTAAGCGGCTACTTGATTATCGGAATTTCTGTAGGCGCTGATATTACGGCATCGTGGACGATTATCGCAGAAAACGCCCCGGAGAAAAACCGGGCCAGACACTGCGGCGTGGCACAGGTGGCATGGGCGGCCGGAGCCGTTGCTGTGCTGCTGTTGTCCGTGTTGACCGGAGACCTTGGGCTTTTAGGAAATAAAATCGTCTTTGCGCATCTGCTGGTGATCGCCCTTATCACATATACAATAAGAAAGCGTTTACCTGAGTCGGATGCCTGGAAAAAGAAAGAAGATCAGCCGGCAGCAGTGAAAAAAACTTCTTACTTTGATCTGCTTCAGCCTCAATTCTTTAAGAACATTTTGTTCTTAATGGGCGTGTTTCTCATATGGAACTTGGCCGCAGGAGTGATGGGATTTTTTATGCCGTATATCTATCAGCAGGTCGGCGGGGTATCTGCGAACATGGCAAATATGCTGCAAATGGGTCTGTTTATCTTCACAGGGCTTGGCGTCGCCTGTATCTTCATGCCCTTTGCGGATAAATACAGGAAAACGGTTTTCGGAATCTGCGCATTTATGGCCGTCATCGGCTGGTCGCTGTTTTTACTGCCGATTCAAGGACTGCCGGTTCTGCTTCTGTTCGTCTTCGTGATCGGCATTAATAACGGAGCCGGTCAGCAAGCGAACTACCAGCTGTGGGCAAGTGAGCTGTTTCCGACGGAGCACCGGGCTTCTGCGCAAGGATTGATGTTCTTTCTAGTCCGTATCTCGATAGGGATTTGGAGTTTATTTGTGCCGATGATCATGACACATTTCGGCATCGGCTTTATGTCTGCGATCCTGCTGGTTTGCGTCACGGCCAGTATGATCATAGGACTTGTGTTCGCACCGAATACATCTGGTAAGCCGCTTGAACAGATCCAAGAGGAACTCTACGGAACTCCTCGCGGCGGCACAAAGAAAAGCAAGGCAAGAAACATTATTTAATATCAGAGGGAGTGGCTGTCAATGAATTTACGTATTGGTGTTATCGGAACCGGGGCAATCGGAAAAGAGCACATCAACCGCATCACAAACAAACTGTCCGGAGCGGAAATTACGGCTGTAACGGATGTGAATCAGGCCGCTGCGCAGCAAACCGTTCAAGATTACAAACTGAACGCGGCTGTTTACGCTGATGATGACAGCCTCGTCGCTGATGAGAATGTAGACGCTGTCTTAGTGACAAGCTGGGGGCCGGCTCATGAATCCAGTGTTTTGAAAGCGATTCAGCACGGCAAGTACATATTTTGCGAGAAGCCGCTTGCCACAACGGCGGAAGGCTGCATGCGCATTGTCGAAGAGGAAATGAAAACGGGGAAACGGATGGTGCAGGTAGGCTTTATGCGCAGATATGACAGCGGTTACGTACAGCTGAAAGAGGCCATCGACAACCGCGTCATCGGCGAACCGCTCATGATCCATTGCGCGCACCGCAACCCGGCTGTGGGAGATAACTATACAACGGATATGGCCGTTGTTGATACGCTTGTTCATGAAATTGATGTGCTGCACTGGCTAGTCAATGATGACTATGAGTCAGTTCAAGTGATCTATCCGAAAAAATCAAAAAACGCGCTGCCGCATTTAAAAGATCCGCAAATCGTCGTGATTGAAACAAAAGGCGGCATCATCATCAATGCTGAAATCTATGTGAATTGTAAATACGGCTATGACATTCAATGTGAAATCGTCGGAGAAGACGGCATCATCAAGCTTCCTGAACCGTCAAGCATCAGCTTGAGAAAAGAAGGCAGATTCAGCACAGATATTATGATGGATTGGCAGCGTCGTTTTGTGGCTGCGTACGATGTGGAAATCCAAGATTTCATTGATTCTATCCTGAAGAAAGGCGAAGTCAGCGGGCCGACGGCATGGGACGGTTATATCGCCGCCGTGACGACTGACGCGTGCGTAAGAGCTCAGGAATCCGGCCGGAAAGAGCCCGTGGCACTCCAAGAGAAACCGGAATTCTATCAGTCATTTACAACTGTGAACAAATAAGGTAAGGAGTGAAAAATATGAAATTAGCATTGGATCCATCAATGTATCGAGATGATTTAACCTTGGAGGAAATGGTCTATAAAACGGCGGAGCTTGGCTATGAATATATCGAACTATCACCGCGCGAGGATTTTTGTCCATTCTATAAATATCCGAAAGTTGATTCAGCAAAGATCAAACAATTAAAGCGTCTTTTACGGGATACAGGTGTTAAGCTTTCATCACTCCTTCCGCTTTACCACTGGGCGGGCCCTGATGAAGACCGCCGTCAGGCTGCGGTGCGCAATTGGAAAAGGGCAATCGAAATAGCGGTTGAACTTGAAGTCGATTTGATGAACAGTGAATTCAGCGGTTCAAAATATGATCCTTTAACAAGTGAAGAAAAATTTATCAAATCCATGGATGAGCTTCTGCCCGTCTTTGAAAAAGAAGGCGTTAAACTCAATCTTCAAGCCCATCCATACGATTTTATCGAAACGCACAAAGGTGCGATGGATATGATCCGCGCGCTTGACAAGGATTGGATCAATCTTGTTTACTCGACTGCGCATACGTTCTTCTATGATGACGGCAAAGGCGACATCGAGACCATGTTTGACGAAGCCGGAGACCGCCTCACACATGTTTTATTTGCAGATACCTTTAATCATAAAGCGGCTCACGGCCTGCGCTACATCGTCAATCCGCCTGACGCGAAAGTAACGGTTCACCAGCATTTGGACATTGGTCAAGGCGAGGTTGATTTTGATACGATTTTCAGAAAGCTGAGAGAGATGAAGTTTGACGGAATTGCGACGAATGCCGTTTTTGCTTGGGTCGACGAAAGAGCGGATGAATCAAGCCGATTTATGCTTCGAAAAGTGAAAGAAGAATTAGGTCTGGCATAAGCTGAGCATGGAGTTCGGCGGGATTTGGCGAACAGCCTTCCTGCCGAACTCCCTTCATATCTAAAACGCAGATGGGGGAGTCTGACATGAAACTTTGTTTTAATGAAGCAACAACATTGGAGAATTCAAATCTTAAAGAGGATTTAGAGCTATGCGAAAAGCACGGCTATGATTATATTGAAATCCGCACAATGGATAAGCTGCCGGAGTACTTAAAAGACCATTCACTGGCCGATCTTGCGGAATATTTTCAAACCCATCACA
The DNA here is from genome assembly GCF_018613535.1 of Bacillus sp. ISL-51. GTDB lineage: Bacteria > Bacillota > Bacilli > Bacillales > Bacillaceae > Bacillus. The sequence continues at coordinate 48,303 of NZ_JAGGQB010000009.1, read as the reverse complement.
TTAAACCGCTTGCCTTAAACGCACTCGTTTTCTTCAACAATCGTGATGAAAAGGGCTGTAAGAACATCATTGCTGAATTCAAGGGCATGATGGAAACGTGCAAAACCCTCGGTGTGAGATATGTGGTGGCCGTTCCGCTTGTGACAGAGCAGAAAATCTTAAAAGAAGAGATCAAAAAGAGTTGTGTAGAGGTTCTGACTGAGCTTTCTGATATCGCGGAGCCGTACGGCGTAAAAATCGCACTTGAATTTGTCGGCCATCCGCAATGTACGGTCAATACATTTGAACAGGCGTATGACATCGTGAACACTGTCGGCAGCGACAATGTTGGACTTGTTTTTGACAGCTTTCATTTCCATGCGATGGGGTCAAATATCGAAAGCTTAAAGCAGGCTGACGGGAAGAAAATCTTTATTTATCACATTGACGATACAGAAGATTTCCCAATCGGATGTTTAACCGACGAGGATCGCGTCTGGCCGGGGCACGGAGCGATCGACTTAGACGCCCACTTATCGGCGCTGAAAGAAATCGGATTCTCAGACGTTGCCTCCGTCGAGCTGTTCCGGCCTGAATATTACAGGCTGAGCGCGGAGGAAACAATCAAAACGGCGAAAGAAACAACAGTTGACGCGTTATCAAAATACTTCAAGATGTAATCAAAAGGAGGGGTGAACGTGGCTTTTGTATCCATGAAAGATCTTCTTGCGGAAGCAAAGCGAGAGCATTACGCAGTCGGCCAGTTTAATATAAACGGGCTTCAATGGACAAAGGCGATTTTACAAGCGGCGCAAAAAGAGCAATCACCTGTCATCGCCGCAGCCTCCGATCGGCTGGTCGATTATTTAGGCGGATTTAAAACCATTGCCGCCATGGTCAGCGCGTTAATGGAGGAAATGGCGATTACCGTTCCCGTTGTGCTTCACCTTGATCACGGAAGCAGTGCGGCACGCTGCAAACAGGCGATTGACGCGGGATTCAGCTCGGTGATGATTGACGGTTCCCACTCCCCGATTGACGAGAATATCGCCATGACAAAAGAAGTCGCTGATTATGCCGCAAAGCACGGCGTATCGGTCGAAGCCGAAGTCGGCACGGTAGGCGGGATGGAAGACGGCTTGATTGGCGGAGTCTGCTATGCCGATATCAGGGAATGTGAGCGGATTGTCAAAGAAACCAATATTGACGCGCTGGCCGCGGCCCTTGGCTCCGTTCACGGCAAGTATCAGGGCGAGCCGAATCTCGGATTTAAGGAAATGGAAGAAATCTCCGGCATCACCGATGTTCCGCTCGTTCTTCACGGAGCATCCGGCATTCCGCAAGATCAAATCAAAAAAGCCATCAAACTCGGCCACGCGAAAATTAATATCAATACGGAATGTATGGTCGCCTGGACAGACAAAACACGGAGCATGTTTCTGGAAAACGAAGACATGTACGAGCCGCGGGGCTATATGACACCCGGTATTGAAGCCGTGGAAGAGACAGTGCGAAGCAAAATGAGGGAATTCGGATCAGCCGGAAAAGCCGCGAAGCAGCATGTGGGCTGACAGGATAAAGAACCGCCATCTTAACGGGAAGGCGGTTTTTTTGCGCGGTGTTGCGTCTGTATGTCCTGAACGATTATGATGAGGGCATCAGCGCAAAAATTAGGAGTGGTTCAGTTTGAATAAAATCATGATTGTGGAAGATAGTGAAGACATTCGGCTGCTATTGCGGAATTATTTAGAGAAATACGGATATCAAACCGTGGTGACCTCTGACTTTACGTCTGTTCTGGACGTGTTCTTGCGGGAAAAGCCTGATGTGGTGCTGCTCGATATCAACCTCCCGTCCTATGACGGGTATTATTGGTGCCGCCAGATCCGCCAGCACTCGACAAGCCCCATCATTTTCATTTCAGCCAGAAACGGGGAAATGGATCAGGTGATGGCGATTGAAAACGGCGGTGATGATTATATAGAAAAACCGTTTTCCTATGATATTGTATTGGCGAAAATCAAAAGCCAAATCCGCAGGGCATATGGCGAGTACGCCGCAAAGCAAGGAGAAAAAGTGATCGAATATGCCGGTGTGCAGCTTTTTGTGGAACGGTTTGAATTGCGTTATCAACATGAAAAAAGCGAACTGTCAAAGAAGGAAAGCAAGCTGCTTGAGGTGCTCTTGGAGCGGGGAGAAAAGGTAACGGGAAGAGACCGTCTGATGGAAAAAACGTGGGACACTGATATTTTTGTGGATGACAATACGCTGAATGTGTATATTACACGGCTGCGTAAAAAACTGCGGGAGCTCGGTGTGCCTGTTTCGATTGAATCGGTGCGGGGCGAAGGCTATCAGCTGAGGACGCTGTCATGAAGCTGTTTTTGCGATCTCATACGGTGTTAATCCTGCTGTTTTTCCTCCAAGGTTTGTTTGTGTTCTTTTACTATTGGTTTGCGGGTCTTCATTCTTTTTCTCATCTTTTTTATATATTGGGCGTGCAGCTTCTGATTTTGGCGGGGTACTTGGCATACCGCTGGTACAAGGAACGCGGCGTTTATGAGTGGATCAGCTCGGGGCAGGACGATATGGAGATTCCTTTTCTCGGTTCTTCGGTGTTTAGTTCAGAGCTTTATGAAAAGCAGATGGAGCTGATCCGCTTGCAGCATCAGAAGCTCCATGAGACGGAAGCCAAGCTTGACGCAAGGGTGACATATATGAACCAATGGGTCCATCAAGTGAAAACGCCGCTTTCTGTCATTAATTTAATCATTCAGGAAGAGGATGAGCCGATTTTTGAACAAATCAAAAAAGAAGTCCGGCAGATTGAATACGGGCTTGAGACGCTCCTTTACTCATCACGGCTTGATTTGTTTGAGAGGGATTTCAAAATCGAGGCGGTTTCCTTATCCGAGCTCGTTCAATCCATTGTTCAAAGCTATAAACGATTTTTTATCCAATATCGGGTATATCCTAAAACGAAAATCCTCGCTGAGGACAAGATTTACACCGATGCCAAATGGCTGAAATTCGCGATTGGCCAGGTGGTGACAAACGCGGTGAAGTATTCAGCCGGAATGAGTGACAGGCTTGAGCTGAACGTCTTCCGAGACGGGGACAAGACGGTGCTGGAGGTCAGAGATCATGGCGTCGGCATTCCTTCTCAGGATCTGAAGCGGGTATTTGACCCTTATTATACCGGCGAAAACGGCCGCCGTTTCCAAGAATCAACGGGCATCGGCCTGCACCTTGTCAAAGAAATCACGGGCAAGCTCAATCATGAGGTGGAGATCAGCTCTTCTCCCGGCGAAGGGACAGCGGTTCGATTTTCATTTCTTACAAAAGTGTAAGGCTGCGTTAAGAAAACGACATAGCACATTCTGTTTCCCCTTGATAAAATTTGTTTACGTCAAGGGGATTTTTTCATTGAAAAGCCCTGATGCCACATGAAAAACACGTTGTTCAACAAGAATAAAACCATAAGGAGGATTCTCATGGCGAATATGCTTGAAGTTAAACATATAAATAAAACTTACAAAGGACAAGTGTCCTATCAAGCCTTAAAGCAAATTTCATTTTCAATAGAAGAAGGGGAGTTTACGGCGGTGATGGGGCCGTCAGGGTCAGGAAAAACAACGCTCTTGAACATCATCTCAACGATTGACCGCCCGGATTCCGGCGATATCCTGATTCACGGGGAGAACCCGCACCATCTGAAGCGGACGCGGCTGGCCCATTTTCGCCGCAAGCAGCTTGGATTTGTGTTTCAAGATTTCAATCTGCTGGACACGCTGACGATCGGTGAAAATATCATGCTGCCGTTAACGCTTGAAAAAGAATCACCGTCTGTGATGGAAGAAAAATTGCACAGCATCGCCGGAAAGCTGGGGATTGAAGATTTGCTGAATAAACGGACGTTCGAGGTGTCCGGAGGCCAGCGCCAGCGGGCCGCCATCGCAAGAGCGGTCATTCATAAGCCGTCCCTCATTCTCGCTGATGAACCGACGGGAAACCTTGATTCCAAAGCATCGAAGGATGTCATGGAAACGATGCAGAGCCTGAATCAGAATGATAAAGTGACGGCTTTGATGGTGACCCACGATCCGGTTGCGGCGAGCTACTGCCGCCGCGTCATTTTTATTAAAGACGGCGAGCTGTTTAACGAGATTTATCGCGGGGAAAACCGCCAAGTGTTTTATGAACAAATTCTTGATGTGCTGTCTATGCTGGGGGGAAACGCAAATGACCTTTCTTCAGTTCGCTTATAAAAATGTCACGAGGAACAAAAGGGCCTATCTCGCTTTCTTTTTAAGCAGCGCCTTTTCCGTTTTGATTTTCTTTACCTTTGCCATGTTTCTGTTTCATCCGGCTTTGAAGGAAGGCTACTTGAATAGCATTGCCAAAAAGGGCTTAACCGCAGCCGAATGGATGATTTTTGTCTTTTCTTTCTTGTTCGTTCTGTATTCCGTGAATGCATTCCTGAAATCAAGGAATAAGGAATTCGGCATCCTGCTTATGCAGGGAATCACGCCGGGACAGCTCAGAACGCTGATTACTGCGGAAAATATGATCATCGGCGTTATGTCGATCGCGGCCGGCATTATCGGCGGTTTTATCTTTTCAAAAACGTTTTTTACAGTCGGGGCTTATATTTTAGAAATGGATGCTTTGCCTTTATATATGCCTTGGAAAGCGCTCGGAATTACGGCCGGCGGGTTCCTGCTCTTATTTTTCCTTTTATCGCAATTCACGATCTTTTTTATCAGATCAAACACGATTATTAAACTGATCAAAGGCACTGAAAAAATCAAACCGGAGCCGAAGCCGTCTGTGATTCTGTCATTATTCGGCGTCGGATGCCTTGCGGCCGGGTACGGCATGGTTCTCAAAGGCAGTGTGCACGGGTATGAGCCTGTTTTTATTTTACTGTTAACGATTATCGGCACATATTTCTTCTTCAGCCAAAGCAGTATCTGGATTTTGCGGGCTTTGAAGAAATGGAAAACCTTTTATCTGCACGGGAAAAATGTCATTTGGGTTTCTGATCTTGTCTACCGCTTAAAAGACAACGCCCGCCTGTTCTTTATTGTCAGCATTATTTCCGCCGTGGCGTTTACAGCCACAGGCGTCCTGGCGATGTACAAAGCGACCGTTGGGGCGAAGGAATCCGCTTATGAAATGGAGTATTTATCATACGGCGGCAATAAGAAAGAACAGACTCATCTGAAAGAAATTGAACATGATTTGAAAACGCATGGCTTTACGTATAAGAGAGACGATATGGAAGTTTCCTATATTCGATATCAGCAGGGAGACGGCGCACCGCCTGTCATTATGATCAATCAATCGGACTTGTCAAAATATTTCCATGTCAGCTTGGACGGTCTGAAAGACGGCGAGGCCGTATATTTCCCAGGCACGTACGATAGCAATTTTAAAAACGAATCGCCGGATCAGCTGAAGCTGCTGAACCAAAAACAAAAGCTGACGGATCAAAAGCTTTCGGTAAAAGAGGTCAAAAAACCGCTTATCTCATTGAACAGCGTTATCGCGGTTAACGGCGAAACCTTTACCCATCTCAAATCACTGGGTGAAACATCTAAATTATACGGTTACAGCTATGATCATTGGAAGGACAGTCTTGATTTCAGCCAGTCACTGAAAAATGACTTTTACGGCGACTATTCAGATGTGCATTTTGATTTTATGACAAAAGCCGGCACCTACTATGCTACGGTGCAGCTGCCGAGCTTGAGTTTATTCATCGGGCTGTTTATCGCGATCGTCTTCTTTATCGCGGCAGCAAGCTTCTTGTACTTCCGGCTGTTTACCGATTTAGATGAGGATCGGCATCGCTATCGCTCATTGGCGAAAATCGGCTTGAGTGAACGTGAAATGTCGCAGAGCGTGACGATACAATTGGCGATTTTATTCTTCTTTCCATTTGCGATCGCCGTGCTTCATACGCTGTTTGCGTTGAGAACACTGGCGGTGGAAGGCTATTCCAATGTGGCGGGACCGCTCAGCTTCACCATCGGAGGATTTTTCATTTTTCAGCTTCTATTCTTCCTTGCGGTACGGTCAAGCTATTTGAAAAAAATGAAAAAGTAAGGGGAGTATACAGATGAAAAAGGTACTGGCAATCTTGGCCGCTTTGGCGGCCGCTGCCGTGATTTGCGGGCTTCTCTTTTTTCATAATGACGTTACAGACAGAATTAATCCGTTTATTCACAAACAAGATGTTTATGTACAGATTAATCGAGATGGCAAACATCTTAGCCCGGGCGGTATTGAATATACATTAGACGGATATAATCAATCAGGAAAAAAAGAAGAAGTGACCTTTTTTGCCGGAGGAGATCTTCGGAAGCAAGCTTATCTGAAGGTCAAGGCAAAAGGAAAGTATGTAGAGACCTGGGAAGAAGTCAAGTATGAAGAGATGCCGAACATCGTGCAGTCAAAATTTCATTAAACCATACAGCAAACGGCACAGAGAAAACTCTGTGCCGTTTTATTTATTTTTTGTTTTCTTCAGCCCGCTTGATCAGCATGTCAGTGATCAGATCCATCTGTTTGCTGACGGCAATCGGGTCATATGGATAAAAGGTGTCAAAGTCGTTGATAAAGACGCGATTGTTCTTAATGGCGTCCAGGTTTTTCCAAATGGAAGATCCCTTCAGCCGCTGGAGGGTTTTGCTTTCTCCGTTCGGGTTGTAATCGGTGATGAACATATAATCAGCGGCATACTCAGGAATGACCTCTTGGGAGATCTGTTTCATTGCCCCCGTTTTCATTATGTCCTTTTCCACTTTGGCTGGCGCTTTCAGTCCGAGTGCGTTATACACAGCCTGGCCGCCGCGCCCGGAATTGTCATTAAAGACCCAAAGCTCTCCTTTATCCGTGCTTTCAAAAAGTCCGAATGTCGCGTCTTTGCTGATGACGCCTTCGAGTTTCTTTTTGTCTGCTTCCGCTTTTTTGTTGAAGTCCGCCATAAAGCTTTTCGCTTTATCCTTCGCTCCGGCAATATCTCCGAATAAGCTGACCGTGTCTTTTACATTTTTTGCAGTGTTAAACGGAATAACGATTGTCGGTGCGATTTTAGACAATTTATCGTATTGGTCATCTTTCATTAACACAATTAAATCTGGTTTCAGCTGCATAACTTTCTCGACATTGACCGGATTGCCGATGTCCGTGACGTTTTTCAGCTGTGTTTTGATAAATGGATTTTTAAAGGACCATGAGCCTGCTCCGACGACATTTGCGTCAACGGTGAACAGCTCTCCCGCATAAAAATCAGTGACAATCCGCTTCGGGTGCGCGGGTATTTTTTCATTGCCTTTAGATGAGTGGTATGTACGCATGTCTGTCTTTTCCTTGCCGGACACTGACCCGCTGCTTTCATTCGCGCCGCTGCACGCGCTTAAAGCAAAAACAAGCAGGAGTGCCAGACCGATCAGCCATGATTGTTTCTTCATAATTATCCTCCTTAATAATGATAATGATTATCATTATTAATATAGCAGGAAGACATGAGGCCGTCTATAATTTTTCTAGAAAACCTTCCTTGATTATCCATGATATAGTGGTAAAGGAGAGGGAATGTGTTTTGATTACGAAAAGAGGGGCATGGTGGGAAGTGCTGCACAGCTGGTGGCTGCTTCTGATTTTCGTGTCCTTTGCGCTGACCAGTTTTTTGGCTTTTTTCTATATCGGTTACAGAGCCAAGAACAAAAACTGGCTGAAATACGGTCTTATTTCTGCCTTTATGGATCATTTCAAATCATTCATGGATTGAAATGATCCAGCTTGATGTGTTTAAACAAAATGCAGAGGCAAGAGCGTTTGAAGCGGTAAGACATGAGGCGGAGGCAAAATTCGGCGGAAAACCCGCCCGGCATGTTGACTTGACAAAACATCGGTAAAAAACAAATGACAAAGCCGGCATCATCGTGCTTTGTCATTTGCATAAAGCGGTTATTGCTGGTATGAATGCTGCTGGAATGGTGTGTGCTGCTGGCTTTGCGGGAATGAAGAAACGTTTGAATTCACCATAGATGAAGACATTTGTCCGCTTACTTCCTGCTGCAGCTGGTTGCACATATTTACGATCTGCTGGCATTTTTGGATCGCCATTTCATGGCCCTGCAGCGCTTGTTGAATAGTATGCACGGCATGCTGCTCATGGTTAAGCACCTGCTGAAGTATTTGAATATTCTGCTGTTCCTGCTGCAGCATTTGTTTATACTGATTGCTGCTTTGCTGTGTCTGCTGAATGAGCTGCTGCGCTGTTTGGCGGCATTGATTTAATTGATTTCCGCTGTATTGATTTTGATACATGATAAAAAACCTCCATTGGGTTATTGGATTTACACATTTATCATGTGAAGGAATAAGAGCGGCATTCATCAAATACAGGAATTCAATTATTTACCTTTTTATGTACAGGGCGGAATACAAGGCTCGATATTGCCTGTGAGCTTTGTATTCCGGCCTTTTTCTCAGAAACCGCCTTCAGTGGAGTGGAAGGGAATATTGAGTCTGTTTTCAACAGTGCGCAGGCGCTGATTCAGACGGTTTAAGCGGCGGGTATGAAGCTCAATCGCTTGGCTTAACCGTCCGATTTGTTCATTCATCCGCGTCAGTTCACGGTTTTGGCGCTGATCTTCATTTGAGAGGCGGGTAAGCTCTCTCGTTTGCTGAACGTTTTGTCTTTCGAGCTGGGCGACTCTGCGTTCTAAAGCCGTCGTTTGCCGATCGTCTTGCTGATCTTGATGATATTGCTGATAGGGCGCATAATAGGTTTCCTGCTGATACGGTTCATATTCAACATGGCTCACTTCATATTCCTGCTGAGGGAAATAACCAGGGGGTGTGTAGTACTGATATGGATTCATTCATCATTCTCCTTATTAGTCAATTTCTTTATACCTTATGTAGTCAATCGCACAGTGCCACGGCATCTGCCCAGCACAAGGAGGTTTCAAAGGAAGGTGATCACAATTGCGGAATACACATTCTCGCGGTATAGGCTTCATTACGCTGCTTCTTATTATCGCATGTGTAATGATGACGGGCTGCCAGCAGAAGAAAGAGGATGAAACGCCTTTTTATTACGGAACATGGGATGAAGGCCTGAAGCCGGGGCCGATGGACGGGGTGAGATCAGAAACCGTCACGTTTACGAAGGATAAAGTACTGACAAAGCAAGTGATGAAAGGCCGGGGAGAAGCAGAACTGCCTTTTAAAGCTTACAAAGTGTTATCCCAAAGCACAGACGGAACCATCACAATTCAGTATCTCGGCTCGCCCCATCCTGGTGAAAGCACATTGAAAAGGGGAAAAAACGGCACGCTGATCTGGATTGAAAATGGAGAAATAAAAACGATGAAACGAATGAAAACAGGCGAGGAGGACAAACATGAGAAATAAAGCTGCCGACCGGCTCGTTTTAGCAGGAGTCATCATACATATGATTCAATGGTTTACGCTGTTGCGGCTGTTCTTTCAGATTGAAAATAAGTTCGGGCATTTTACCATCTATAATCCGAATGTTGTGAACGGCACCATGCAGTCTTTTTCATTTTCAGATATGATGCGTTCTCTTCTTTATTCAGGGACGATGCGGAATACGCTGCTGTTCTTTATGTTTGCGGCTCTGCTCATTTATTTATGGCTGAATGCCGTTTTTATCATATTAGAAATCATTTCTTATGTGATGATCAGGCGGAACCGCTATTCATTGTGGGGATACGTTCCGGCAGCGATGGGAGTGAAGCTTGCCGTTATGGATTTGGCGGCCGTTCCTTTCTTAATGGCAGGGCTGATGCTGATGAAGCAGAAAAAAGAAAGCGGCGCTGAAACAGAGGAGACCGGCCGAAGAAGAAGGCGGGTTCCGATCCGAAAACAAACGCGGCTCATAAGGAGAAAAACGTCTTTTTAGATTGAACTGAGAAATGAAAAAACGATATGATGAGATCATTAGACGAAAACAATACGAAGGAGATGCAAGATGTACAAGTTAATCGCGATAGATATGGACGGAACACTTTTAAACGATCATCATGAAGTCACAGCCGAAGTCCGTGAGGCGCTCAATGCCGCAAAAGCGGCAGGGGTCAATATCGTACTCTGCACAGGCCGTCCGCTCGGCGGAGTGCAGCGGTATTTGGACGAGCTGAATTTAAAGGAAGAAGGCGACTATGTCATTGCCTACAACGGCGCCCTTGTCCAAAACACGTATACGAACGGTGTCGTAGCTGAGCAATCCTTAGGCTTTGAAGACTTGCAATCGTTACATGAGCTGAGCTTACAGCTGGACACGCCGATGCATTACTTTGATTCGGCCAATTTATACACACTGAATCGGGACATCAGCGAATACACAGTATACGAATCATACATCACGAAGGTGCCGCTTCATTTCCGCACGATTGAAGAAGTGCCGAAGGATATCCTGATTCCGAAAATCATGTTCATCGACGATCCGGAGAAGCTGGACAAAACAGTCGAATCGATACCGGAACCATACAGAGAAAAGTACACAATGGTCAAAAGCGCGCCGTTCTTTTATGAGATTCTCCATCCGAAGGTCAGCAAAGGAAATGCAGTCAAACTGCTCGCTGAACAGCTCGGCATTGAGCAGAAACAGGTCATGGCGATCGGCGATAACGGCAACGATCTGTCCATGATAAAATGGGCCGGCTGCGGCGTGGCGATGGCCAATGCCATCCCGGAAGCAAGAGAAATTGCCGACTATGAGACAAAATCAAACAACGAACACGGCGTCGCACATGCGATTCAGGAGCTTGTGCTGAAAAAATAGGCACCCTATCAGAGGGTGCTTTTTGAAAAAAGTTTAAATACTAATTAAGAAATATTGTAGTTACATTAACCGAGAGGATAGTTAAAATATTAAAGTCGATTTCAGAAATGATTAAGATTAAACCCTTTAAAATTTGAAATAATTCTTTAGCTCAGTATTTTTAATCGTTAGAATCCCCTATGATGTCTTTTTTGTTAAGAAATATAATGGAAGTAATTACACACATAAAAATAATTATTATTTGTATCAACAAGGTGATCATAATAGAGGTAAAAACATTTTGGTGAAATAGGGGCTGTCTTAAAACCATACTCAGATTTCCTATAAAAACAAAGGAGTCTCTGAAAATAGACAGCACGTACCATGCAGTTATGATTAAAAAGGAATAAACTGGTTTTATCATTATTGAAAGTGTTGTGAAGAGAAAAACAGCACAGAGTACACTTGAAAAATTCAACAAAATGATGAACCATGTTAACTGTAGATAAGGCATTTTTAAATCTGACAAACTGAGTGTATGCAAAGTATATTCTGTATAATTTGTTGACTGGATCCCAAATAAAGAGCATAGAAAAAGTGTTAATAAAAATATTAGAGAGCAGTAGATCAATGTTACAATAAAAGTACAGGTATATTTACTAATGATAAGTAAATATACTTTACGTATTCTAATTCTAGTAAATGAGCTGAAATTTATAATGTCTGTTCTTGCCCATGTATTCATAATAAAAATTAAGCTTAGTTGAATAAACAACCATAAAAAAGGGAATTTAAAAGAGTGTTGCTTCACAAGATCAATTGGTACACCTCCGATACCAATTAGTAACGCATCTAAATACGAATAATAACTATTTTGATCATATGATTTTAACAGAAGTACTGGGTACAACAAAAAAAACAGCGTGAGAATTAGAAAAATAATGAAGTTGTTTTTAATATGTTGAAAGCCAGTTTGCAGATCTCTTTTTATTAATAAGAAATAATCTTTCATCGAATTTCACTTCCATAAAGCCTTATTTGTAAACTGGAATTTTGAACAAATTTATAGACATACCATCCCTAGAGTTAATATTTAGTTGTAATGGTGCAGTTTTATTCATATCATTATAGGTGAATTTAGCTTCACCTTTGATTGTTGTGTAAGGAGGGATAGAATAAACTCTTTTTTTTGTACGATTATCAATAAAGTCGATACTTTGCGTCATATCTTCTCCACGCATCAACCGGTAAAATTCTGGATGAAATGCAACAGCTTTATTAGTGTCATTTTTAAAAGTGAAGGGTATGGAAAAAATTGTTATTTTGTTCAACATATCATCTTCCACTACTTCAGTTTTTGCTTTACCGAATGTTTGTGTAAGGCCTAAGGCTTTTATTGGTGTGTCAAGTTTAGAATTAACAATAGATAATTTGTAACCAGCATAGTTTTTATTAGTAGCACGGTATTGATAAATACTATATGCAGTAACGAAAATCAAACAAATTAATACTAAAGCTAAATATAGTTTTTTCTTCATTAATTCACATTCCTCTCAGACTCCCGGATAATACGTCCATAATCAATATCAAAAATTTTATCTGATACTGCATTAAGTGTTTCAGAGTCGTGACTAGCAACTAATATGGTTTTTCCTTCAGCCTTTAATTTAAATAAAAGTTTTTCAACCACTTTTACAGCTTCCCGATCTAAAGCATTTGTGGGTTCATCCAGCATTATGATTTGTTGATCTTCCATAATAGCTTGAGCAATTCCAAGGCGTTGCTTCATGCCTAAGGAATATTTTTTATATTTTTTTTTATCATCAGGATTTAGGCCGACACTTTTAATAGCTTCCTTAATGTCATTATCAGAAATTTTTGATTGAATTTTTGAAAGCAACTTTAAATTCTTAAAGCCGGTGTAATCAGGTACAAACCCAGGATACTCGATTAAAACGCCAATATTGTTAGGGAAATCTCCTTGCTTTGTCATATTAGTTCCGTTGATTAAAACTTGTCCTTTAGTAGGGCGCATCAATCCAGAGAGTACACGAAGCAACATAGTCTTACCAGATCCATTCCGTCCTTGAAATCCGTAAATCTCGCCTTTATTTAACTTAAAAGAAATACTATCTAGTACCGTATTTCTTTTGAATGTTTTTACAATATCTTTAGCTTCTATGATTACTTTCGACATTTTTCAACCTCCATTATTAGTTCTTCTTAACATTGTTCTCATCAATTTTTCCATCTGAATAATCTTTTTTGACCATTTGTATATATATTATAGAAAATAAAAGTATTGTTCCGCCTGTAAAAAGAAAGACTGTGGTTTCAAACGATTCTGGTACTAACCATTGGTCTAAATTTAATGATAAGTGATCATGCAAAATTGAAAAATCATAAAAGTTGTTCATCATACGGTCCATTATAATTAAACACATTACAACGATAAAACTATATATGTAATTTGATAACAATAAATATATAGCACTAACAGCAGCCGAAATGAAAAAGAACACGAGAGTACTCGTAATAAAATAACGAGTAATCATCCATATCCCTGAAAAAGATGTGAGGTTTATTTGGTCTCCATATCTTATAAATGGTGTTCCTGCTGTTGTGTCCCAGTAATGTACAAAATCACCGCACCAAATTCCACTAATAATATATCCAAATAATAATAATAATAATGTAAAACATAAGGAAATACCAAACAATCGAGCAATGAAAGCTAAAAAAAGTTCTGAACGTGATCTGTATCTAATGATACGAAATAGTGAGAAAAATGATAAAACACCAATAGACACAAATAAAAGAAAAAGTGGACTGAGAGGGAAGGTAAATGTATATATTGAGAAAAATTGATCCATTGCATCTGCAATACTAATCGTACCTTTTAGATCTTCAAGTCGTGCGCTCTTAATTAAGAAAAGAATAGTCAGTATAAATAAGCAAAACCAACCCAATATCTTCCATTTATCCGCACATAAATCAGCTATTAAGTTTTTCCATTCCTTAATCACGAACATATTTGCGAACTCCTAATAGAAAAATTATTGAACTTAAAAGCATAATCCCTATTAACTGAAAGCACATTGCAGACCAACTTGCCCCATTGGGTGCTTGTTGTTGCAAAAAACTATTGGCTTGCATTTGATCTTGTCCTAACGTTGTAAATACAGTATTAAGTATAAATTGAAGTACGAACGGTGATAAAACAACAATAAACATATTGTGAAATAACATACTTATACTCAGTGCAAAAGTAGCCCATACACCAGAAAACAAACCGATTAGTAATATATAGAATAAAATGTGTAATAATGGATGATTATAATAAAAATCAGGGTAAAATGTATAGCCTGTTACTAAAGGCATTTCATTATTGATAACTCGATCAGGCGGAATATTAGGCAACTTCATGAAAGATAAATAAAGATTAACAATTAGAGGCAGCGTTCCAGTAATAAAAGCTGCGGCAAAATTCAATCCAAATAAAGCCTTAAAGTATAAACTTGCTTTTTTCCTTATAAATAAAAAAGGTGTATAGCCAGTACGTTGATCACTTGCGAATAAATCTGCTAATGGGAGAGAGGCTATTACAGGTAAAAGGAACAGAAACAAGGTAGGATAGTCTGAAATTCCACCAATCCCCATCCACTTGGTATAAGGTGTAAACGCTATTCCGCCGTCTTTTTCAATTGATTCTTCTAAGAAAAGTTCATCTGTATAAAAATAAGCAACAGAACAAAATAAGCCGATTAAAATTGCGATATAAAATGATTTTTTATGTAATAGTCGGTGTAAAATTAGTACTCCCATAGAATCCTCCTCTAACAAGTAAATAGGTACTGAAAAATCAGTACCTAAGAAATTATCAATAATCGGAGCTCCACACTCCATTAGAATGGCCGTTTCCATCTTTTTTAGCAGCAATTGAAGCTGATACTGTACCTCTAGTTCCAAAATCTTCAAGGGCATAATTCGTCATTAATACTACGCCTTTTTTTCTTACTGTATAATTATGCCCGTGGGAAGCATCATGCCCATTTGCTTTAACCCAAGATGTATATGAAATATTTATATCTGTTACTCTTTGATAGACAGCACTTCTAGTATATTTAGTGAGCTTACGAGTCTCATCGTATGGATTCCCTTTTAAAAATCCAAAATGATAACTTGCATTCATATCTTTTGGTGTAGTAGCAAAAACTTTGTTAATACCTATTAAAGTAAAGCTCATCCCCATAATAAGAGCGAAAATAAAAACCTTTTTCTTCATACTTTAACTCCCTTCTGAAACTAACACATTTTATCACGAATATTTATCGTAGTCAGGACTCCATACGCCATTAGAGTGGCCGTTTCCATTTTTTTTAGCTGCAATAGAAGTGTTTACGTAATCCGCCCACCAACTTCTATAATCTTCAACTGCATAGTTTGTCATTAATACTACGCCTTTTTTTCTTACTGTATAATTATGCCCGTGGGAAGCATCATGCCCTTTGGCTTTAACCCAAGATGTATAAGCAATATTAACATCTTTTACATTTTGATATACATAAGTTGTTCGGTATTTGTCACGTTCAGTTGTCTCATCATAAGGGTTTCCCTTCAAGAACCCAAAATGAAATTTAGTGTCTACAAAGTTTCCATCTGGTGGGCTGGCCGCTAATAATTTGGCAGTACCTAAAGAAGTAAAACTAACCCCAAAAAGAAGCATAAATACAATTAACTTTTTTTTCACCTAAGTCACCTCTATATTTTTTTTATATTAAAAATCTTGTCTGCCACACCGTAACAGTCATGATTTTCATTCAACCAAATAAACCGAAGAGAAACAACTGCTGATTTTCCTTTGAAAGATGGTAATTTGATTTGAAAATCTGTATCAGGTCCAGGATCTTTGTAAGTTTGTTTCCATGTAATTTCTTGCCCGTTTTCACCACTTATCTTTCCAAGTATGTAATTTGGTGTAGGATGCTTTAATTCCTTAACCATTTCAATCTTATTATGTTTTGGGAGTGGGACAATATCAGTCTTTTTTCCTTTAAGTAATTTTTTAATGTCAGCATTATTCGTCTCTACTTGTTTACTGTAAAAAGGACCATTCTTAAAATCAGATGACCAAAATATTTTTTTGAAATAAATATTTTTCGATTCAGAGTCTAACCAAAAGTCATTATTTTCGCTCTTAGGGTCTTTAGAGGTATCTGTTATTACAACTATTGGTTCTGATACCGAATCTGTAACCATCTTGACTTCATTATTTTTGCCACAAGCAGAAATCATTAAGAGGGATACTGTGAAAAATAGTAAAAAGATTAATTTCTTCATTAAAGAACACTTCCTCTTATTTACTCGAAAAAAATTCAATAAGCTTATATTAACTATATTATTTTTACATGTCAACTATTTTTTTCTATTTTTTTGAGTATTTATTCTTATAGTTACCATTTAACATAGATCGCGAGATAATATTGAAAAATAAAGGGCGATAGTCTTTCATTACTTTATGAGGTATGCTTCAGGTGTATATATTTAAAGTCGTAACCAGGAATATAAATGTTTCTTAACAGGAGATTAAATTCCTATAATTGTTTAAATGATTAAGCAAATAGCTTTTAATCATAGTCATTTTTAGAAATACCTTATATATTGAGCGTTTTTTATTAATTTGTCTTCAAATATCACTTTTAAGTGTATTAAACCATCCGATAATGGAGCGTATACAGTACTTCAATGTTAAAATAAATTGAAATACGTAAAAATAAATAGAAAATATTGATTCTAATCTGGAGGCTCGATATGGATCGTGAAAAACAGCAGCTCAGCATAGAAGCCGCAAAACTATATTATCAATCGGATTACAGCCAGCAGCAAATCGCGGAACAGCTTAACCTGTCACGCCCGACCGTTTCGAGGCTGCTTCAGTATGCCAAAGAAAAAGGATATGTCCAAATCCGTGTCATGGACCCGTTTGAGGATTTGGATGAACTCGGTGCGAAGCTGGAGGAGAAATACGGTCTGCTTGAGGCGCACGTCGTCTTTTCTCCCAGTGCCGATTACCCTGCCATTACACATTACTTGAGCCGCTACGGCGCAGACTATATGCATAAAACCGTAAAGGATGGCGACATTCTCGGTGTAAGCTGGGGAACGACAATGTACCAAATGGCCCGGAATATGGAACCGAAGCAGGTGAAGAGCGTTGAAGTGGTGCAGCTGAAAGGCGGCATCAGCCATTCCAATGTCAATACGTATTCATCAGAAACGATTCAGCTGTTTGCCGAGGCTTTCCAGACGATGCCGAGATATTTGCCGCTGCCCGTTATATTTGACAATGCCGATGTGAAAAACATGGTGGAGCAGGACAGGCATATTAAGCGGATCATTGAAATGGGCAAACAAGCCAATATCGCTTTGTTTACGGTAGGAACCGTTCGGGATGAGGCGCTGCTTTTCAGACTCGGTTATTTCCGCGAAGAAGAAAAGCAATTGCTGAAAAAACACGGAGTCGGTGATATTTGTTCACGTTTCTTTGACGCCGGGGGCAATATTTGCAGCAGCAGTATTAACGATAGGACAATCGGTGTGGAGCTAGCTGATTTAAAAATGAAGGAGCGTTCCATCCTGGTTGCGGGCGGCAGCAGAAAAGTCCCGGCCATTCACGGGGCGCTGGCCGGAAAATATGCGAATGTCCTGATTGTCGATCAGCATACGGCCAAAGTACTCGTTCAAGAAATGTGACAATTATTGAACATAATTTCATTTACCAATTTACATATGTTCAAAATTCGGTTATTCTAAACGTATCCTAGTAAAAAGGAAGTGCATACAATGTCAATTGCAAGTCAAATAGACCATACTGCTTTGAAACCGCATACACAAAAAGCAGATATTTTACAACTGATAAAAGAAGCAAAAGAATACAAGTTCGCTTCCGTTTGTGTGAACCCGACTTGGGTAAAACTCGCGGCAAAAGAACTAAAGGGCACAGGTGTTGACGTTTGTACTGTTATCGGCTTTCCGCTCGGCGCGGCTACAACGGAAACGAAAGCATTTGAAACGAGGGATGCCATCTCAAAAGGGGCAACTGAAGTTGATATGGTCATCAATATAGGCGCTTTAAAAGACGGCGATAACGATGCAGTCGAGGCTGACATCCGCGCGGTTGTCGAAGCTGCGGCACAAAAAGCGCTTGTCAAAGTCATCATCGAAACATGCCTGCTGACAGATGAAGAAAAAGAGCGCGCATGCCGCTTGGCGGTTTCTGCCGGCGCTGATTTCGTCAAAACGTCAACAGGGTTTTCTACAGGCGGGGCAACGGCTGAGGATATCGCTTTGATGCGCAAAACAGTCGGACCGAACATCGGAGTAAAAGCATCAGGCGGCATCAGAACGAAAGCTGATGTTGACAGCATGATTGCTGCGGGCGCGAGCCGGATCGGCGCAAGTGCGGGCGTATCCATCGTAGGCGGCGACGGCGGCAGCAGCGACAATTATTAAGGAAAGGTGCGGAAGCGTTTTGCTTCCGTCATCTCCTCTCTTTCGTTCGTGCATGAAAAATTGTAAGCGAATACAAATAAAAGGAGAACACACATGAAGTATCTTATCGGAATCATTGGAATCATTGTGTTTTTAGGTCTCGCCTGGCTCATCAGCAATGGGAAAAAGAGAGTTAAAATTCGGCCGATAGCAGTCATGCTTGTTCTGCAGCTGATTCTTGGCTATATTCTCCTCAACACCGGTATCGGTAATTATCTTGTCGGCGGCTTTGCAAAAGGATTTAACTACTTGCTGGAATATGCATCAGAAGGGATCAACTTCGTGTTCGGCGGGCTTGTGAATGCGAAACAGACCACATTCTTCATAAGCGTGCTTCTGCCGATCGTCTTTATTTCCGCTTTAATCGGAATATTGCAGCATTGGAAGATCCTCCCCTTGATCACAAAATATATCGGTCTTGCTTTAAGCAAGGTGAACGGAATGGGAAAAATTGAATCTTACAACGCAGTCGCATCAGCGATCTTAGGGCAATCAGAAGTTTTCATCAGCCTGAAAAAGCAGCTCGGCTTTCTATCAGAGCAGCGCTTGTATACGCTTTGCGCATCAGCGATGTCGACGGTTTCCATGTCTATTGTCGGCTCTTATATGACAATGCTGAAACCTGAATATGTCGTGACGGCGCTCGTGCTGAACTTATTCGGCGGATTTATTATCGCTTCGATCATCAACCCGTATGACGTGAGCAAAGAAGAGGATATCATTGTCGTCCCTGAAGAAGAAAAACAATCCTTTTTTGAAGTGCTCGGTGAGTATATAATGGATGGATTCAGAGTCGCCGTTGTCGTAGCGGCGATGCTGATCGGATTTGTAGCGCTAATTGCTTTGATTAATGGAATCTTTAGCGCGGTCTTCGGCATTACTTTCCAGGCGCTGCTTGGATATGTATTCGCGCCATTTGCGTTTTTAGTCGGCATTCCGTGGAATGAAGCGGTAAGCGCCGGAAGCATAATGGCAACTAAAATGGTATCGAATGAATTTGTCGCCATGCAGACGCTCTCGTCCGGAAGTTTTCATTTCAGCGCGCATACGCAGGCAGTTGTATCTGTTTTCCTTGTTTCATTTGCTAACTTCTCGTCCATCGGGATTATCACGGGCGCGGTGAAAGGATTAAATGAAAAGCAAGGAAACGTCGTCGCGCGGTTCGGATTGAAATTATTATACGGCGCCACGCTTGTCAGCTTCTTAACAGCGGCAATCGTCGGATTGATTTACTGACCATAAACGAAGGATAGGTGACTTAACATGAGAATGGTAGATCTTATTATAAAAAAACAAAACGGAAAAGAACTGACAACGGAAGAAATTCAATTTTTCGTAAAAGGATATACGGACGGCAGCATCCCGGATTACCAAGCAAGCGCACTGGCGATGGCGATTTTCTTTCAGGATATGACGGATCAAGAACGCGCTGATCTCACTATGGCGATGGTAAACTCAGGAGAAACGATTGATCTTTCTGCAATTGAAGGCATTAAGGTTGATAAGCACTCAACGGGCGGGGTCGGCGACACGACAACACTTGTACTCGCTCCGCTTGTCGCAGCTCTCGGTGTTCCCGTCGCTAAAATGTCCGGCCGCGGCCTCGGACATACCGGCGGAACCATTGATAAACTGGAAGCCATTGAAGGGTTTCATGTGGAACTGTCAAAAGATGAATTCATCAAGCTTGTAAACCGCGACAAGGTAGCCGTCATCGGCCAAAGCGGCAATTTGACGCCTGCTGATAAAAAACTGTACGCGCTTCGTGATGTGACGGGAACGGTGAATTCCATTCCGCTGATCGCAAGCTCTATTATGAGTAAAAAAATCGCCGCAGGGGCGGATGCGATCGTGCTTGATGTAAAAACAGGAGCGGGCGCATTTATGAAAACGGACGAAGACGCCGTGAACCTCGCCAAAGCGATGGTGCGTATCGGAAACAATGTAGGGCGCCAGACGATGGCTGTCATTTCTGATATGTCGCAGCCGCTCGGTTATGCGATCGGAAACGCGCTTGAGGTTGAAGAGGCCATTGATACCTTGAGGGGAGAAGGCCCGGAAGATTTAAACGAACTTGTCCTCACGCTCGGCAGCCAAATGGTCGTTTTAGCGAAAAAAGCCGAGACATTGGAGGAAGCGAGAGCCAAGCTTCAGGAAGTAATGAAAAATGGCAAAGCGCTTGAGAAATTTAAGGAATTCCTGAACAACCAAGGCGGTGACGGCTCTGTCGTTGACGATCCGTCCAAACTCCCGCAGGCGGCATACAAAATTGACGTTCCTGCAAAGGAAGCGGGTGTCGTATCAGAAATCGTTGCTGACGAAATCGGCGTCGCGGCCATGCTGTTGGGCGCGGGGCGCGCAACAAAAGAAGACGATATCGACCTGGCCGTCGGCATCATGCTCCGCAAAAAAGTCGGAGACAAAGTCGATAAAGGCGAGGCGCTCGTCACCCTTTACGCCAACCGCGAAAACGTTGACGAAGTCATCACTAAAATCTATGACAACATCCGCATTGCGGAAAAGGCGGAAGCGCCGAAGCTGATTCATACGCTGATTACGGAATAAGAAAATAGAGAAGCGGCACATACTTCATCGGTATGTGCCGTTTTTTATGACATTGTTTTCTGTATCTCACGGACGGCTTCTTTCGGCTGCCCTTTCTTAAAAAAGCGAATAAGGTAGCAAAGGATAATACAAGGGATTCCGCAAAAAAGGGCAATTCTCTGATTGGGATCAAACGCAAGGCCTATGCAGGAAGCAAAGCATAAGATCATTGCAGCGATGGGAACGAGAGGGTAAAGCGGCGTGCGAAAGGTTAAATCTGTGACCTTTCCGCCCTTTTTAAGAAAGTCCTTCCGAAACAAAAGCTGAGACAGCGCAATACTCATCCATACAACCACTCCGGCAAACCCCGCAATCGCCACCAGCACCACGTATACCGTCCCCGGAGCAACAATACTGGAGATTAAGGATAAGGAAGATACGGCCATACTGGCGATTAAGGCGTTCAGCGGAATGCCCTTCGGAGTGATTTTTTTGAAGCGGGAGCTGATCATATTTTCATTGGCCAAAGACCAGAGCATCCGGGTGGAGGCGTACAGCCCAGAGTTTGCTACAGAAAGCAGTGCCGTTAAAATAACAAAATTCATAATATCTGCGGCATAAGGAATCCCGATCTGGGAAAAGACCGCCACAAACGGGCTTTCAATGACACCGGCTTTTTTCCAGGAAATCAGGCCGGATAACACAAAGATTGCGCCGATAAAAAAGATCACCGTTCTCCAGGCGACATTTCGGATCGAACGCGGAATATCTTTTGCCGGATTTGCGGTTTCTCCCGCTGTAATTCCGATCAGTTCCGTCCCTGAAAAGGCGAAGCTTACGGATATCATGGCGATAAAAACCGCGAGAAAGCCGTTCGGAAACAGTCCGCCGTGATCAGTGAAATTCGACAGCATCGGGGCTTCAGCCGCTCCGTGTAATGAGATCAGGCCGAACATCGCGGCGCCGCCTAAAATAATAAATAAAAGAATGGTGACAATTTTGACGCTGGAAAACCAAAACTCTGTCTCCGCGAATAATTTAACCGAGAACGCATTGGCCGCGAAAAGGAGAACGGCAAAAATCACGCTCCACATCCAGACACTGCTGTGGGGAAACCAGCGCTGCATGAGAATGCCGGAGGCGGTAAACTCTGAGCCTACCGTCACCACCCAATTCACCCAGTACATGATGCCCACCATAAATCCGGTAGACGGCCCGATGAATGTCGTCGCGTACGTTTGAAACGATCCGGTCACGGGCATGGCTACCGATAATTCTCCGAGGCACTGCATGACAAGATACATCATGAAGCCGCCGATTAAGTAGGCGAGTATCGTCCCGCCGGGTCCCGCTTGGCTCAATGTATAACCTGTACTCAGAAACAGCCCCGTCCCAATGACGCCGCCCAATGAAATCATAAATAAATGCCTGCTTTTCATGGTGCGCTTCAATTGAGTGCCGCTGCCTTTATGAACATCCAACGTGATTCCCCCTTTTACATGACATGAGAATGTCCCGGCAGCCAAGTACGTCTGCCGGACATCACAATTAATGAGACAATTTTATCCCTTTTAACGCATGCAATATGACGTGAGCCGCAGCTCTGCTCGTCATATCGCGAAAATCGAGTGTGGGATCGACTTCCACAATTTCAATCCCTGCAATATTGGCTTCTTGTGCTAAAAACCTGACGGCCTGAAGCAGTTCTTCGGTATACAAGCCTCCAGGTCCGATCGCAGGGCAGCCAGGCGCATGGGCTTGATCCAACACATCCATATCAACCGATATAAAAACGGAATCCGCTCTTTTTTGAACAGCCGGCAAGATCTCTTGAATGGTTTGGACAAGCCCTTTATCGCGAATCATCTCCATCGTGTGTACATCCGCCTGATGCGCTTTTACATATTCTTCATATGCAAAGCTGTTGCTGAATTCTCTGATCCCAAGCTGGATCAGGTTTTGGCCGTTAATGACTTTCTCATCTAACAGGCGCCGGAATGGCGTGCCGTTTGTCGGCCCTCCGTCCTCGGTGTTGCGGACGTCGTGGTGGGCGTCGAATTGAAAGACCGCTGTCGTTCCTTTCGTTTGTGCAATGGCTTTTACGGTGGAATAGCTGATCGAATTGTCGCCGCCAAGCACAAACGGCACCCAATCAGGCTGATCCGTCAGAAGGTCATGTATGGTGTGATAAATTTGCTCGTGCGATTTCACAATATCCGTGACATGAATATCAATATCGCCCATATCATATAGATGATCTGTGACATGATCCCGAAGCTCTGCGGAATAAGCAGATATACCGCCCAGCGCACGGCGTATCGCGCCGGGGGCAAAGCATGCGCCGGAATGGCTGATGGATGATTTAGAGAGGGGGACGCCGATCAAGGCCGGCCCTTTGATCGTTTGCCCCGTCCATGTCTCCGTCAGATCGCCCACTTTTGTCACATGGCGGTCTTTGAAAAGAGAGCCGGCCTTTTTGAGAAATGGATATTTATCCAAGAACCGCTCCCTCCCTTGTAACAACTGTCTTTCCGTCCTTTATGACCCGGTACACGTGGTTGACGCCGTAGTGATACGGAATATACATGTAATTCGGCGCTTCCCAGATGACGAGATCAGCCGAACGGCCGGCTTTAAGCTGTCCGGCTTCTTCTCCTTTACCGATGGCGTAAGCGGCATTAACGGTTACGGCATGCCAAATTTCTTCAGCGGTCATTTTTAAATGAAGCGCGGCGATCGACATGATCAGCTGGAGGTTTTCCGTCGGTGAACTTCCCGGATTAAAGTCGGTTGCCAAGCTGACCCGCACCCCCGCATCAATCATCTCTCTCGCTCTGGCATACGTGTGTTTTCCAAGATAGAAAGTCGTGCCCGGCAATAAGACGGCGATCGTTCCTGATGCAGCAAGCTGTTGAATGCCTTCATCCGATGCCCCCACTAAATGATCGGCCGAGACAGCGTGTAATTCAGCGGCCAATTCCGCGCCGCCGAGCGGATCAATTTCATCTGCGTGGATTTTCAGCCCGAAACCCGCTTCGGCCGCTTTCTTTAAGTACCTTCGTGATTGGCTGACTGTAAAGACGCCCGTCTCTGTGAAAATATCTGCAAATTGGGCGAGTTGTTTCTCTTTGATTTCAGGCAAAAGGGCGATCATACGGTTCAGAAACTCATCAGGGCTGTCCCGGTCTTCAGGAGGAATCGCATGCGCCCCCATAAAGGTGGAGACAAGGTCAATCGGCTGGCGTTCCTGAAGTTTCTTAGCCGTGATCAGCTGTTTCAGTTCCGTTTCTTTGTCGAGTCCGTACCCGCTTTTCACTTCAGCTGTCGTGATGCCGTATGACAGCATGCGCCCGAGGTGAAAAAGCCCTTTTTCGATCAATTCTTCCTCGGAAGCTGCTTTCGTTTCTTTCACCGTGGACAAAATGCCGCCGCCTTGCGCTAAGATATCCAAGTAAGAAATGCCTTGGAGTTTCAGATTTAATTCTTTTTCACGTGATCCGCCAAATACAAGATGGGTATGGGGATCGACGAGGCCGGGGGTGACCAGCCTTCCCCCGCAGTCGATCATGTCATCGGCCTCATATTCCGCTTCAGCCCCTTTTTTTCCGGCGAAGACAATGCGCTGATCGTGAATGCCGACAACGGCATCTTCTATGATATGAAGATCCTGCATGCTTTTGCCTGCGCGCGGGCCGCTAGATTCCATCGTCAAAAGCTGGCCGATATTGGTGAGAATCGTATCAATTTGTTTCGGCATGTTACCGCTCCTTTTTCATCGGTATCAAAATGTCCTGTTCTTCCGCGACTTGCGATGCTTTTTCATATCCGGCGTCGGCATGGCGGATAATGCCCATTCCCGGATCGCTTGTCAGAACGCGGGCGAGCCGTTCTTCGGCAAGGTCACTGCCGTCAGCGACTGCGACCATACCGGCGTGGAGAGAGTAACCCATGCCGACGCCGCCGCCATGGTGAAAGGACACCCAGCTTGCGCCTGAGGCCGTGTTGACAAGCGCATTCAGCACGGCCCAATCGCCGACCGCGTCACTGCCGTCTTTCATCGCTTCGGTTTCCCGGTTCGGAGAGGCGACAGACCCGCAGTCCAAATGGTCTCTTCCAATGACAATCGGTGCTTTCAGCTCACCGTTTCTGACCAATTCGTTGATGGCGAGGCCCATCTTTTCCCGTTCTCCGTAGCCGAGCCAGCAGATACGTGACGGCAAGCCTTGGAATGTAACTTTTTTCTGCGCCATGTCAATCCAGCGGTGAAGGGCTTTATTTTCCGGAAAAAGTTCTTTTAATAACGCATCCGTGCGGTAAATATCTTCCGGATCACCGGAGAGAGCGGCCCAGCGGAACGGGCCTTTGCCCTCGCAGAATAATGGACGGATGTAGGCAGGGACAAAGCCCGGAAAATCAAATGCTTCGGCGAGGCCTTCGTCTTTGGCAACCTGGCGGATATTGTTGCCGTAATCAAAGACAATCGACCCTTTTTCCTGAAATGCGATCATAGCTTCTACATGCTTTTTCATACTTTGCTTGGAAAGGCTCACGTATAGGTCCGGATGATCATGGCGTAAGCGATCTGCCTCTTTGAGCGAATAGCCTGCCGGGATATAACCGATTAATGGGTCATGGGCCGATGTCTGATCAGTTACGATGTCAATGCTGACCCCGCGGTTCAGAAGCTCATGATGCACCTCTGCTGCGTTGCCGAGAAGGGCGATCGATAAAGGCTCTCCGGCTTGTTTGGCGGATTCGGCCCAGCGCAGGGCTTCATCAATTGACGACGTTTTACGGTCGCAATAGTTTGTTTCAATCCGTTTATCAATCCGCTTCTCATCCACCTCCACGGCAATGACGACGCCATCATTCATCGTTACAGACAGCGGCTGGGCGCCCCCCATTCCGCCAAGTCCGGCCGTCAGCGTCAGGGTTCCCTTCAGACTGCCGCCGAAATGCTGTCTCGCAAGCTCAGCGAAGGTTTCATACGTCCCCTGCAAGATGCCTTGAGAGCCGATATAAATCCAGCTGCCGGCCGTCATTTGCCCATACATCATCAAGCCTTTTTTCTCAAGCTCGTGAAAGTGCTCCCAATCTGCCCATTTCGGCACAAGAACTGAATTGGCTAAAAGAACGCGGGGCGCGCGGTCATGCGTGCGGAATAATCCGACCGGTTTCCCGGATTGGATAAGCAGCGTTTCATCATTTTTCAACGTTTTGAGAGAGCGTTCAATGGCGTGAAAAGCCTCCCAGTTTCGCGCGGCCTTGCCTATTCCGCCGTACACAATCAGGTCCTCCGGCTTCTCCGCGACCTCCGGATCGAGGTTATTTCGAAGCATGCGAAGCACGGCTTCCTGCTCCCACCCTAAGCATTCAAGCTCAGTGCCCCGGTTGGCGCGGATTGATTTTTTAACGTCAGTCATCTGTTCGTCCCCCTTAATTTGTCATCAGTTTTTGGTGATGCTGATCCGGCAGAAAGGATTCCTTCTTCAGCCATTCATTCAGATGTTCGATGTCGTAGGAAAAAACACGGTCCTCTTGAATGGACGGCACGATTTTTCTCATTTCATGAAACAGCTGTTTCGTGTAAGTGGATGCGTTTTCTATGCCCCGGTATTCCACCGCCTGAAGCGCACAAATGGCTTCAATGGCAAGCACCCTCCTCGTATTCGCGATCACTTGATAGGCGTGCCTTGAAGCGATGGTTCCCATGCTGACGTGGTCCTCTTGGTTGGCCGATGACGGAATGGAATCCACACTTGCGGGATGGGCCAGCGTTTTATTTTCCGACACGAGGGAGGCTGCCGCATACTGCATAATCATCGCTCCGGACTGCAAGCCGGGCTGAGGGCTTAAAAAGGGCGGCAGGTCATTCAGCTGCGGATTCACAAGCCGTTCGATACGGCGCTCGGAAATATTCGCAAGCTCGGCTGCTGCGATTTTCAGAAAATCCATGGCAAAGGCGATCGGCTGTCCGTGAAAGTTTCCGCCTGAAATGATTTTGCTGCCGTCATGAAAAATGAGCGGATTATCTGTCGCTGCATTCATCTCAATTTCTAATTTTTCCTTCACGTATGCTAACGTCTGCCAGGACGCGCCGTGAACTTGCGGAATACAGCGGATCGAGTAAGCGTCTTGGACCCGCAGTTCGCCTTGGACAGTCGTCAGTTTGCTGTCTGACAGGTAATAGCGGATTCGTTCTGCGACATCCTTTTGTTCCTGATAGCCGCGGGCGGCATGGATGTCTTCATCAAACGCGTCCATAATGCCCTGAAGGCCTTCAATCGTTAAGCCAGCAATCCGTTCCGATTGAAAAGCCAGCTTTTCTGCTTCAATGTAAGCGATAAGCCCCATCGCAGTCATGGCCTGCGTCCCGTTGATCAGCGCCAGCCCTTCTTTAGAGGTCAGTACGACCGGCTCAATTTTTGCTTTTTCTAAAGCGGCCATCGTCGGCATCCGGGTGCCTTCAAAAAAGACTTCGCCTTGCCCGATCAGCGCCAGCGCGAGGTGAGAAAGCGGTGCTAAGTCCCCGCTTGCCCCCAGTGATCCCTGCTGGGGAATGACGGGGTGGATGCGTTTATTTAAATACGTGAGCAATTGGTCAATCAGCTCAGCGCGCACACCGGAAAAGCCTTTTAGCAGGGCATTGGCGCGCAAAAGCAGCATGGCCCGCGACACAGACTCAGGAAAAGGATCACCGACGCCGCATGCGTGGGAGAGAATTAAATTCAGCTGCAGGGCCGCGGCGTCCTCTTTTTGAATCAGAACATCGCTGAATTTGCCGAACCCTGTTGTTATGCCATAGATGGTCTTTTCTTCTTGAACCATCCGTTCCACTGCCGCCCGGCTTTTTTTCACGCGCTCCATGCTTTCTGCGGAAGCCGCAGCTTCTTCAAAATCAAACAGCACACGCTGGGCGTCTGCGGTTGTCAGTGAGGAACCGTCTAACGTTACCATCATTTCAACCCCTTTTTTCTTTACTTTGATAAAGCGCCCATGCAAAAAGGGGCTATGCCATGAAAATTAATTTTCACGCATAGCCCCCTATCGTCTAAGATCTATGGGCTGTTTCATATGTGATTAATTCCTACTCCGAATGTTTCATGCTCAAGCCCCTTAATCGGAGCTCCGATCGTTCCGTAAAGTGCAACGGCAATCCAATCGCCCTCGGCTTCACTCTCATAAGGATTCCCTCTCAATACGGCAAATCTGAGGCCGACCGTCCGAAGCAGCGAGCCAAGCAGCATTTCGCCCCGGGTCACCCCGTGCAAGGCCTCCATTGTCGCATGATACAGCGCATGTGATTCCCGATACCCCTCTGATTGAATCACTCCGCCTTTTTTGGAAGCGGTTTCAATTGCGGCTACCACTTTATGCGCATCCATTGAACCTACCTTGCCGAGACAGACTTTCCAGCCGTCACGCTCCAGCCGGCTGATCTGCTGGCTTTCTTCAGACTCATGAAGCAGAAGAAGGACGGACAATCGCCCGATACGGCGGTCTTTGTGTAAGGTCATATATGCTTCACTCGATTCTTAAATATTCTGATAACTAGTAACTGTTTTTTATATTAAGTGTTTATGCATCAGAAGTCAAAACTTTTTTTCCAGCCTTTCACAAATCAGTTTGCTATTGCGGTGCAGTGATAAATCAGGAATCTGGCAGCATTTTTTCACATACTCCCGCTGCCCGCGTCATAAAATGGAACGTTGTCTTGATAGCATTTTATTAAAGAGGAGAGCGAGGAGATTTCCGTAAATGAAAACCAGCTTCTTTCGCGTGTGCCTAATTACAGCAGCGGTCATCGGGTTTACCCTGCCGCAGGCAAAAGCCCGGCATCCGGTATTCTCAGAAGTCAGCGTCCATGATCCGTCCGTCATCAAAACGGGAGATACGTATTATGTATTCGGCTCGCATTTGGCTTCCGCCAAATCAAAGAACCTGATGCAGTGGCAGCAAATTTCGACAAGCGTCAATAACAACAACCCGCTGATTCCGAACGTCTATACAGAATTAAAAGAAACCTTCGACTGGGCCCAGTCTGATACATTATGGGCGCCGGACGTCGTTAAGCTTTCGGACGGCAAGTTTTATATGTACTACAACGCCTGTAAAGGAGATTCGCCAAGATCCGCTCTCGGCGTCGCCGTGAGTGACAGCATAGAAGGCCCCTACAAAAATAAAGGCGTCTTTCTGAAATCAGGTATGGACGGAAAAAGCGAAGATGGCACGACATACAATGCAGCCATCCATCCGAACGTCGTCGACCCGCAAACGTTTTTTGATAAAGACGGCAAGCTCTGGATGGTATACGGCTCCTACTCAGGCGGCATTTTCATCTTAGAAATGAATCCGAAAACCGGTTTTCCGCTCCCGAACCAAGGCTACGGGAAAAAACTGCTCGGGGGAAACCACAGCCGGATCGAAGGCCCGTACATCAGCTACAATCCAGAAACGAAATACTACTATCTGTATCTGTCATTCGGAGGTCTTGATGCCGCAGGCGGCTACAACATACGCGTAACCCGCTCCAAAAACCCGGACGGCCCGTACTATGACGCCGCAGGCCATGACATGCTCAACGCCAAAGGAAAGGACGGCACCTTCTTCGACGACAAAGTAATCGAACCGTACGGCGTCAAACTCATGGGCAGTTACAACTTCGCAGCACAAACCGAAAAGGGCACAGGCTACGTCTCACCGGGGCACAACTCCGTTTTCTACGACGATAAATCAAAACGCACCTATCGGATTTTCCACACCCGTTTCCCGAACAGAGGCGAAGAGCACGAAGTCAGAGTTCACCAGCTGTACATGAACAAAGACGGCTGGCCGCTCGCCGCCCCTTACCGCTATACAGGAGAATCACTGGAAACCGTATCAAAAGCAGCAGCTGCCGGAACCTACAAACTCATCCAGCACGGAAAAGACATCACAGCAACAATCAAAACCCCAAAAACCATCCGCCTCAACACAAACGACACCATTTCCGGGGAAATGAGCGGAACATGGACAAAAACCGGGGACTACAAAGCAAAGATTATACTTAACGGTGTGAGCTATGACGGGGTGTTTGTGAAGGAGTGGGATTCTGTGAGGGAGAAGGATGTGATGACGTTTAGTGTGTTGAGTGGTGATGAGGAGGCTGTTTGGGGTGTGAAGTGACTTGTATATTTAGAACCCTCTATTTACAGGAGGGTTTATTTAGATTTATCACGCCTTTTTGAAAACAATGCGTTAATTTTGCGTCTGAGCAAATTAAAAAATAGGATTTAAAAGTCAAAACGGTGAAATAACTGTTCATATAATATTAAATGATAGAAGTAGTAGGGGTGATTTTCTATTTCACTAATAAATGGGAATGAGCCACTCGGAGTGATTGCGGTGGATGGTGTGGCATACCATCACTCTGAAGATCAAAAAAAAACGAGATAAAATAAAAAACTCAATTCTAAATAAATCAGGTATCCCCTGAAAACGGAGAAGCTGACAGTTTTCAACTAATTTTGCAAGGTAAAGACTTATAAAATAACAAGAAGGATGGAGGACATGAGAGAACGCCCTTAAAATTCCCTAAATCTTTATCTGTGTTTTTTTTGCCGTGTTCCTTTTTACATGTCATTGGTCAGTCCGAAACAAAAACAAATTGCTCCATAAATTAATGGTTTGATTGAAATAAAGAAGTTCGGGCATGAGGAGGAAGAAGAGCCTGACGCTGTTAAATTTAGAAACATTAGGTGAGACTGTCCGATTTAATTGAATGCGTGTCTTTAAAATTGAATAAAAAAGTTTATTTTTAAAGTTTAAAAGAGAGTTACCTTCTTTTCTCGGTAACTCTCTTTAGTTATAAGTTCATTACACATATTGAAAAATAAGAACATTTGTTCTATAATGTTGTTAGTTTATCTACACTTCTCTGTTTTGAGATCAAAAAGTCAGAAACAAGGAGAGATCGATGACTTTTTTTATTTTTTTATTTTGTTCTTTTATCTCCATAGTCGGCTTTAAGTTTAAGATAATATTTTTAAAATTTTCCTCTAAGCTTGTTGTTTTATCAATTTTTATATCAATTGATTCTCTAAATGCTGATTTCCATGTATTGAAGCAAAGTTCCTCTAAATCTTCTTCTGGGTTATTCAATATCTGTTTTATGAGATTTTGATGTTTAATAAAAGTATTTAGTATTTTGGGATATTCAATTGGGTCATTAGGTAAAATTTTTATTTTTCCTCCAGCTGAAAAACTATCCCTTAAGGAGGTGCTATATACAAAATGTCTTGTGATCATATTCGCTCCGACTTCAGAATAATCAGCAATCCTCTGGAATAAGTCATGAGGGTACAGTATAAAGGATTCAGCTAAAATTTTAGATTTTTCTAGCCTATTTAATTTTTTAAAGTTAACAGGTTTTAATTGTATTTCTTCTCCTTTGGTTATATACCATTTATCCTGAGGATCATCTTTGGTGAATTTATTGAAATAATCTTTTATAAATTCATTTTTTTCTGAGACGCTTTTAACTCTGAATTTTAAATATGTATCTGCAGAATTAAGGGCTGTAAAAAGGTCGGTATGTGATTCATTCATATTGATTGCAAACCTAGGTGAATGAGTGACCTCTATTTTTTTAATACTAGCGCTATAAGTTGAGAATTTCACCTCACAATTAGAAATACATTCTTTAGCCTTAGGTTTTCTGCCGAATAGGATATATATTTCTTTATACGATAAATTATCCTCTTCCTCCTTGTTTGAATGAGTTTCAAATACGCTGTTTCCTTTTGAGTACCAATTACCTGAACTGGAAAATTTAATTTCTAAGCCGAATAAGGTGCCGTCGTCAAATTCAATTCTAAAATCGGGAAAAGAATGAACTCCGTTATGCTTTATACTTTTAATTTTTAGTTCTGCTGGTAATTCTTTAATCAGTTTAAATACGTAATTTTCAAAAGTTTCTCCTGAATTTACATCTTTGAATATGCAATTATCGGTTTCAATTCTGGCTTTTAATAGTGTTAATAGCCGTTCCATCACGTTTAATCCCCCTTGAAAATAAAACTGGTGGCTTTTCAAGACTAATTATACTATATTAATAAATGGAGGTGGCTTATATGTCAGCAAATACTTTTTATAAAAAAAGCCCTCTTGAAGTGAATACTAAAGCACTTACATTAAGAGATAAAGGAAAGATTAAAGTTGTGTCACTCTTCAGTGGGTGTGGAGGAATGGATCTCGGCTTTACAGGTGGATTTCATTTCATGGGAGAGAAATATGAGGAAAACCCCTTTGAAATTGTTTTTTCTAATGATATCTTTTCCGCTGCTATGAAAGTTTATGAACATAATTTCGGACATATAGGTATAGAAGAAAGCATTGCAGATATTGATTTAAATATAATTCCTAAAGCAGATGTAGTTATTGGCGGTTTCCCGTGTCAAGACTTTAGCCTTGCGGGGAAAAGAAAGGGGTTAACCAGTGAGCGTGGAAGACTTTATGAGCACATGATTAGAGTGATAAAGCATTGTGACGCTAAAATGTTTGTAGCGGAAAACGTAGATGGCATTCGAACAAATAAAGCTCATGCTAATGTTGACTCCACTGCTTTAGATACTATTTTACAAGACTTCGAAAAAGCAGGTTACAATGTCCAATATAAGGTGTTAAATGCGGCTGATTATGGTGTCCCACAAACAAGGAAAAGGGTTATTATTTTTGGGGTCAGAAAGGATATTTCCTCGAATATATTTTATCCAGAACCATCGCATAGTGAAGAGGGATTATTGAGAAGAGCGTGGGTAACCGCCAAGGAAGCAATAGATGACTTATGGAGTAAAATAGATGATCCCTATATTCTAAATCATACATCTAAGGATTATTCGAAGGCAAAATTTTATCCTGGGAAAAAGATGCAGGGAAATAACAGGATTGCTGCTGATAAACCTGCTGGAACGATAAGAGCAGAGCATCATGGCAACATAGAAGCTCACTATAGAACACATAATATAGAAGATGAGAATGATATGGAGGGATGGAGAAGATTGTCTATACGAGAATGCGCAAGGCTTCAATCTTTTCCTGATGATTTTAATTTTATAGTATCTGCTTCAAGCGCATATAAAATGATTGGAAATGCGGTACCTCCAGTTATGGGGTGGCATATCGCCAGAGCAGCTTACTATACTTTAATGGAAGAAGAATATATCGGAAGTATATCGAGATCTAGAGTAACCACCTATTAATAAATAGGTGGTTTTTTGTTTTTCATAAAAGGTAATAATATTCTTAAGAAGGAGGGAGAGAGATGGATAATATAACAAAAGAAAAAAGAAGCAATGTTATGAGAGCTGTAAAATCAAAAAATACAAAGATTGAACAGAGAGTATGTAAAGAAATTTGGAAGAAAGGGATAAGGTTTAGAAAAAATGTGAAAGATTTAAAAGGAAAGCCGGATATCTCTATAAAAAAGTATAAAATCGTAATTTTTATAGATTCTTGTTTTTGGCACGGGTGTTCTTTGCATGGAAGGACTCCAAAATCAAATGTGGATTTTTGGGCTAATAAAATCAATAAAAACATAAAAAGAGATGCTGAAGTTAATGAATACTATAATAAAATAGGGTGGAATATATATCGTATTTGGGAACATGAGTTAAATCCTAAAAACTTTAACGAAACGATGATAGTGCTGGAAGAATGGATTTTACATGTGAAAAGGAAATATAAAAACTAGATTATAAAAAGCCATAATATAATTTAAATCATTTCATGAGTCTGATGATTTCCAAGCAGTTTAAGCCAAATTATCTGAAACAGGAATATCCATTTCAAAACTTCAGTATATTCTTTTGGAGTGACAGGCTGAATGTGATGTTGTGATGGATAAGGTTTTTGCTGTTGTTAATTTCCTCTTGGAAGCCTTTGTGGTTAATCATCATATTCTCTTTTTTTTTTATATCAATGCTTCCACTTTATCACTGCTTTTACCAAAAGGTAATAATGTAATACTGGAATAGAAGAGATACAGTTATTGAATCGCTTGAGGAAGAAAAACTGAACGATACATTCAGCATGCTGAAAACGCAGCTCCCTTCTTCGGAACAGTCTCCGATGACAGTGATGCTTGAAAAGCTGAACAAACATCATCATCAGACTGGCGGGGAGTTGAAGAAAAACGCTCAAAACGATCAGATTGAACAAGATATTGGCTGCCAGCGGAAGCACCCTGACCGTCCTCCAAAAAGAAGCCGCCGCTCATCCGAGGGTTGATGGAGACATCCGCATCATCCATGATAAACTATATAATCATAAAGGCTTAAGAGCCATTGATACCATTGAAGTCATCGACGAAACCACAAGTGACACCGCCAGTATCGACTACATCGGCGGCAAATACCATGTCTATGAAAACGGCCAAATCGTAAGAGAATTCCGCACAGGCGGCAAAAAGAAACTCGAAATCGTCTCACGGATTCCAGATAACAAGATCGGCGGAGCGAAGGAGCTTGATACCTATTTTGCCGGGACACCTTATGAGGTATTGGAGTGGATTTATCCGGCCGGACTTGTGAGAAATTTGGCAAAGCATACGGTGAAGCGGCTGGCGGAGAAGGGTGTTACAGGGGAAGCTAAAAAGATATTTAAGAAAAATGATGGAATTTCTCAATTTGGAGAGAACGGTTGGATTTAGGGAAAAACGGAGGAGTTGTAAATAATAGACGTTACTCCCAACATGCTCTGGAGAGAATGGCGCCGAACAGGCCTGAAGTGAGGGCAGAGTTATTTAGCAGGGCAACAAAAAAGGCAAAAGAAATTGGGTTTAGACCACAGACAATAGAATATAAAATTTTATCAATAAATATATTGATCCCAGGAATATTCCGCCTTCAGTGATAGAGGACGCTATAAAAAATAATAAAGCAATACCAGGAAATAAGCCTGGAACGTTCGTTCATTCAACAAAGGATGTTCAAGTAGTGCTGAATGCTTCTGGCGATGTTATAACTGTAATTCCAAAATAAGAATATATTTAGAAGGTGACCTAATTTGTTTATAAAATATGATGAGCTTGAGTTATTAGAGCTGTTTTTGAGTGATCCAGTAAGCATAGCAGATAATCCAGATGCTGGAGAATTAATATATTCTATTAAAGATACTAAAGGTTTTAAATTGATCTTATTAGTTGATGTATATAAAATGGAATGCGATTTAAGCCTAACTTATGATGAACGAATCGTTTTTAATTCAAAGTTGAAAAATGTTACACAATTAAAGAAGGTAAACAATAATATGATCATTTATATCAAGGATGAAGAAAAAATAAAGGTAAAATTCGCAGATCAATTGGGTATAATTTTGTTGTGAGTTTGCCAATTCAGGTGAAAATGAAATAGTTCTATCATAATTGGAAGTTGTAAAGTGTTAAATTAGATACAAGGTAAGAATCAAACGTTTTATCAGGATGAAACAAGGCATTTCAAAGCCTATAAGAAGGTTAAAGAAGAGAACAAAAAATTAGTTAACGTGTTTAATGATTTTTTATAAAGAGAAAAACTATCTATTAAAAGAGTAGATTTACCGTTAGAGGCTTGATTAGTTAAATACTAATCAAGTGTTCTCTTTTTTAAGTTATTGTGATATATGGCGTATATGTAAAAAAACATTCTCATACGTATATGAATCACAAAAACACAACAATTTTCAAAATGAAAGCGTTGACATTCTAAAAACCCAGTGCTAAAGTATACCTACAAACCAATAACAATCAACTATAGGATTGTTACTGCAACAGCAGGCAAAACCTAAATTGTTCAGATAGGGGAGCACCCCCGTGATCTGCGCAGTTTAGGTTTTTTTTATACCCTTTTGTTGGAGGTGATGCGTATTTTCATAAAAAAAGCCGGAGAAAGGCGGCCACCTTTCGTCCGGCAGTTCCCCCCATTTCTAAGGAGGTATACTCATGGACTATCATAAAATATCGAAAGAGATATTACAACTTGTGGGCGGCGAGGAGAATGTTCAAAGCGTCATCCACTGTATGACACGGCTTCGTTTTAACTTGTATGACAATGCGAAAGCCGATCGGAGCGGTTTGGAGCAGACGGAAGGCGTCATGGGGACAAATATCAGCGGCGGGCAATTTCAAATCATTATTGGAAATCATGTGCCGAAGGTGTATCAAGCGCTTTTGGAAAACAGCAGGCTCAGTGATGAAAGCGCAAACGGAGCTGCAAAGCAGAAGAAAAATGTGCTGAGTGCCATTTTTGATGTGATTTCCGGCGTATTTACGCCGATTCTGCCGGCCATTGCCGGGGCGGGGCTGATTAAAGGGCTTGTCGCGTTAGCGTTGACATTCGGCTGGATGTCGGATAAGAGCCAGACGTACAGTATTCTTACGGTTGTCGGCGACGGGGCGTTCTACTTCCTGCCTTTACTGCTTGCGGTGAGTGCGGCGAGAAAATTCGGCAGTAACCCGTACGTGGCGGCTGCGGCGGCAGGGGCGATCCTGCACCCCGATTTGACGGCATTGCTCGGTTCAGGGAAAAGCATCTCCTTTATAGGGCTTCCTGTAACCGCTGCCACTTACTCTTCCACGGTCATTCCGATTTTATTGGCGATTTGGATGATGTCTTATGTGGAGAAATGGATTGACCGGATCACTCCGGCTTCTCTTAAGCTGATTGTGGTTCCGATGCTTACGCTGGTGATTGTCGTGCCAGCGACGTTAATCACGGTCGGTCCTTTAGGCGCGATTCTCGGGGATTATCTGTCTGTCGGCGTGAATTATTTATTCGATCACGCGGGCATTGTTGCGATGATTCTGCTTGCCGGTACATTCTCACTGATCATTATGACGGGCATGCATTATGCATTGGTGCCGATCATGATCAATAACATTGCGCAAAACGGCCATGATTATATTCTTCCTGCGATGTTCTTGGCGAATATGGGGCAGGCCGGCGCGTCATTTGCGGTTTTCGTAAAATCGAAAAACAAAAAATTTAAATCATTGGCATTTACGACAAGCATTACGGCGTTAATGGGCATCACCGAACCGGCGATGTACGGTGTGAACATGAGATTAAAAAAACCGTTTATGGCTGCTTTGATCGGCGGGGCGGCAGGCGGAGCCTTTTACGGCGTTACGGGCGTCGCCTCCTACATTGTCGGCGGAAACGCCGGTCTTCCGAGTATTCCGGTCTTCATCGGCCCGACGTTTATTTACGCGCTGATCGGGCTTGTCATTTCATTTGCGGCAGGTGTGATTGCGGCATTTATCATCGGATTTGAAGATGTTCAGCCAGAAGAAAATCAACGCGTCAAAGCGTCTGACGAACCGGACATGACGGTTGGCGGTGAAATCATTCACAGTCCGATTAAAGGAGAAGTCAAAGCGTTAAGCGAAGTGAACGACAGCGTGTTTTCCGGTGAAATTATGGGGAAAGGGTTTGCGATCCTTCCTGAAGAAGGCTCGGCCGTTTCTCCGGTGCAGGGGCAGATCACAACCGTATTTAAAACAAAGCACGCCATCGGCATTACGAGCGAACGGGGAGCGGAAGTGCTGATTCACATCGGGCTGGATACAGTCCAGCTGGACGGCCGGTATTTTGACGTGCATGTAAAAGAGGGCGATAAGGTCGCACCCGGAGATATGCTGATCACCTTTGATATCGAACAAATCGAAGCGGCCGGATACGATCTGACGACGCCGGTCATCATTACCAACACAGATCAATATTCATTTACAGCTGTGAAGGAAAGCGGCATGGTCAAGCCGACCGAAGCGCTTTTAGCGTTATCCTGAAGAAGAGGTGAAAAAACATGAAAAGATTTCCAGAAGGTTTTTTATGGGGCGGCGCAGTTGCCGCCAACCAGGTTGAAGGAGCATACAGACAAGGCGGCAAAGGGCTTTCTACGGCGGATGTCTCTCCTGACGGCATCATGTCTCCGTTTCATGAATCAGATGATGCGCTGAATTTATATCATGACGGAATTGATTTTTATCATCGCTATAAAGAGGATATCGCGCTGTTTGCTGAAATGGGCTTTAAAGCCTTCCGCACCTCTATTGCGTGGACGCGGATTTTTCCGAACGGCGATGAGGAAGAGCCGAACGAAGAAGGTCTGCAATTTTATGATCGTCTCTTTGATGAATTGAAAAAATACAATATTGAACCTGTCGTTACG
Source organism: Bacillus sp. ISL-51 (assembly GCF_018613535.1). Classification (GTDB taxonomy): domain Bacteria; phylum Bacillota; class Bacilli; order Bacillales; family Bacillaceae; genus Bacillus. Next base: position 10,241 of record NZ_JAGGQB010000009.1, on the reverse strand, counting down.
ATTTCTCACTATGAAATGCCGCTCGGCCTCGTGAAAAACTACGGCGGCTGGAGAAACCGTAAAATCGTGGATTTCTATGAGCGTTACGCTCGCGCCGTTTTCAGCCGCTATCAAGACAAAGTGAAATATTGGATGACATTTAATGAAATCAATGTCGTTCTTCACGCTCCGTTCACAGGCGGCGGTCTTGTGTTCCAAGAAGGAGAAAATAAACAAAACACGATGTACCAAGCGGCGCACCATCAATTTGTGGCAAGCGCGCTGGCGGTAAAAGCGGGGCATGAGATCATCCCTGATGCAAAGATCGGCTGCATGATCGCCGCGACGACAACATATCCAATGACGCCAAAGCCGGAAGATGTCCTGGCAGCCCTGCAAAAAGAGCGAAGCACGCTTTTCTTCTCTGATGTGCAGGCGAGAGGAAGCTATCCGGGTTATATGAAGCGTTTCTTTAAAGAAAACGGAATTACGATCGAGATGAAGAACGGAGACGAGGCGCTGCTGAAAGAACATACGGTGGATTACATCGGCTTCAGCTACTACATGTCAATGACCGCAAGCACAGACCCAGAGCATCTCGCGCAATCTGAGGGGAATCTTCTCGGCGGCGTGAAAAATCCGCATTTGACATCATCTGAATGGGGCTGGCAGATTGATCCGAAAGGCTTGCGCATCACCCTGAACACGCTGTATGACCGTTATCAGAAACCGCTGTTCATCGTAGAAAACGGTCTCGGCGCAGTGGATCAGCCGGAGGAAGACGGAAGCATTCAGGATGATTACCGGATCAATTATCTGCGTGACCATTTAATAGAAGCAAGAGAAGCAATCGCCGACGGCGTCGACTTAATCGGTTACACGTCATGGGGGCCGATTGACCTCGTCAGCGCATCAACCGCAGAAATGAAAAAACGCTACGGCTACATCTATGTCGATCGGGACAATGACGGAAAAGGCACTTTTGAACGGAAGAAAAAGAAAAGCTTCCACTGGTACAAAGACGTCATTTCCACAAATGGAGAAAGTCTGTAAACAGAAACAGGCCGCCTGTTAAACGGGCGGCTTTTCTTAGTGTTCTGCGGGAGACCAACAAAATTGACAATCGGAAAAAAGAGGAGGACAATAAAAGCAGAAAGGCGGGATTCATATGTTTAAAAAAATACTTGCAGCAGTTGACGGCTCAGAAATGAGCAGCAAAGCGCTGGACGCAGCTATTCATTTAGCAAAAGAACAGCAGGCTGAACTCACCATCCTCTATGCAGGGAGGGAGGCCGTTGTCTCAACCTCAGCCTTAACCGGAATTGTATATGTTCCTGAAAACTTCATTGAAGATATCAAGCATGAAGTCGAACAAAAAGGAACAGCTATTTTGGAAGATGCAAAACAGAAAGCGGCTGAAAGCGGAGTAGAGGCTCAAGGCTTGTATGTCCAAGGTGAGCCTGCGCATCAAATTTTAAACATAGCGAAAGAACAGCATTTCAATCTGATTGTCGTCGGAAGCCGCGGAATCAGCGGATTTAAAGAAATGATGCTCGGAAGCGTGAGCCACAAGGTCTCACAACTGTCTCCTTGTCCTGTATTGATCGTTCATTAAAAAAAGCCCTGCCTCGGCGGGGCTTTTTTTATGAAATGCTAAAAATAGGATGATTTCTTCCCCCAGTTCCAGTACAATGGACTGAAAATCATTATCTGAATAAACAGTTAACGATATGATATATGGAGGAAGAATATACGTATGCAGCAGAAGCTTGTACAATCTAAACAAACATCAACCGCCGTGATCAAGATGGTTATCTCCATGGTGATTTTCGGATCAATCGGTTTTTTCTCAGAACACACAAATGTGCCGTCGTTTGAACTTGTCTTCGTCAGGTGTCTCTGCGCCACATTATTTTTAGGGATTTGCTGGTTTGCAACGGGGCAGTATCGTACCGAAAAGTGGAGCCGGAGAGAGGTCCTTCAAACGCTGGCCTGCGGTTTTTTTCTCGTGTTTAATTGGGTGTTTTTATTCAAATCATTTGAAGAAACGTCTGTGACGATTGCGATTTCTGTTTATCATTTGGCCCCGGTGCTTGTCCTTCTCCTCGGAAGCGTCATATACCGGGAAAAACTGCGTGTCATGTCTGTCGCCTCGATTGTGATTTGCTTTCTGGGCACCGCGCTGATCTCCGGCATCAGCGGGAATACGTCGCTGGCTCAGCTGATGGGCTCGGGAATCATTTGGGCCGTTTTGGCCGCGCTTTTTTACGCCTTTACGACATTGCTCGGGAAAGGCATCAACAGCCTCAGCCCTTATGCCGTCACCTTTTTGCAGACGGGACTGGGGATTGTCATCTTGCTTCCGTTTATCCATTTTGGATCGTTTTCCCATTTGTCGTACAGTAACTGGATCATGATTGTGTCTACCGGGATCATTCATACCGGGATTGTGTATTTGCTGTTTTTTGACAGCCTGCGTTTTTTGTCCACCCGATTTATTTCAATCATCGTTTTTCTCGATCCGGCTGTGGCGATTGTGCTGGATACCGTGTTTACCGGCTTTCGTCCCGATCTCTATCAATCACTTGGCATTGTCATGATTTTTGCGGGTATGGCGCTGACGCTTGTAAAGAAACAAAAATCTGTTAAGACAGAAAGCACCCATATGTAAGGCGGCCAAGATGGCTGCCTTTTCTATGTGTTTTGGGGCTTTTCAGCTATCTAGTCAACTGACAGAAAAGAAGACAAACAGATCATGGAAAAAACGGATGGTAATTGTATAATATTTCTTATGTTTACAATTTGAGAGATTAAAGGGGCTGTATTGAATGATAAGAAAGGCGCGTCAACTCGTTTTTGGCATTACCCTCGGGCTTGTGCTCTGTCTGGCAATCTCATATTCCGCTCCAAAGCAGGCAAAAGCAGCGGCAAGCTATCCGGATGTTATGCAGGGGCTTACCGGTTTTGCGGGAAATGCGAAGGATCATAACGGAAAATCAAAATCTGCCGTATCAGGAGGCCAAGGCGGTTCCGTCGTATACGTCAGCAATCTCAATGATTTGAAAAACAATGCGGGCGGCACTGACCGCAAAACCATCGTCATTACAGGTGACATCTCCTCCTCAGGAAAAGCCGTTGTGACAGTCGGCGCCAATAAAACCATCGTCGGCTCTTACACCAGCCACAGACTCACCAATATTTACTTAACAACGGGCTCAAACTCTAACAACGTGATTTTTAAAAACCTCATCATCAGCCATAATGCCGCCATTAAAGGCAACAACGACATCCCAATGTACATAGCGAACGGGCAGAATTACTGGATTGACCACGTTTGGTTTGAAGGGCACAGCGATAATCCGAATAACCACGATGATTTAGGAAAGCTTCTTTACGTCGGAGCAAAAGCGGATTTTGTCACCCTTTCTAACTCTAAATTCACGGATCACCTTTACGGGGTTATTCTCGGATATCCGAACGATGATAACGAAGGCCGGAATTACATCGGATACCCGCATATGACGATCACCAATAACTGCTTTAATAATGTTTATGTCCGCTCACCGGGACTGATGAGATACGGCTATTTTCATGCTAAAAACAATTATATTACCAATTTCAATTTAGGCTTTACCATTCATACAAACGCAACCGTTTATTCAGAAGCCAACTATTTTGGCAATGGAAATGAAAAAGGCGGAATGATAGATGACTACGGCACGGCGCAGTTTACCGATATCGGCTCATTCCCGGCTCTGAAAGCGCCAAAATCACCTCTCACCAGCTGGAACCCGAAAACAAATTACAGCTACAGAACGCTATCATCACAGGATGCCAAAAATTACGCCCAATCCTACGCCGGAGCGCAAAATTCAACTTTGCGCTATCCGTAATACGAGAAAACCGCCGCCAATATGCGGCGGTTTTTTTGTGTGAGTAAAAGTATATATATTCCTCCTATCCTTAAAATAACCTTAAATACCTAGAAATATATTGATAAAGGATTTCAGCGAGATTACTATTATTAAGTCTATGTTACAAAAGAAGGAGGAGGACATATGAAAATGGGAAAAAAGAACAAGTGGAAAAGCTGGTTAGCAGGCACTCTTGCGGCGGCTTTATTAATTTCGATCGCACCTGCCGATGTATTTGCGGCAGAAACGCGTGAAAATGACAAGCAAGAGAAAGCCGCCGTTCCGGCCGCAGACCCGGAAAAAGATCTTCCGGCGGAAAAATCAGACGAACAGCTGCCGTTTGATAAGAAAGATATCAACAAAGACGGTGAAATCACGTCTGAAAGAACTGAACATTCAAAGCTTTTCTATGAGGGAGACGGTGTGTATAAGCAGGAAGTCTACACAGAGCCCATTCATACAAAAGAAACCGCGAATGCGGACTGGGAAGAAGTCTCCCCTGAATTAAAAACCGGTTCAAAGGAAGTCGAGACGGAAAATACAGTGTTGCATTCCGATTTTCTGAAACAAATGAAGAACGGATTGTACGCTACATTTGAACACGATGATCATAAGCTCGCATACTCATTAACTGGCGCAAAAGGCCCCGATCAGGCTGCAATTACTCCGACAGATGCCTCAGCAAAAGTGAAGGAAAACAGTAACGAGCTTACGTATCAGCAAGTATTTCCTGACATTGACTTACAAACCTACACATTCAACGAAAATATCAAAGAAGATCTCGTCCTTCACAAATATGAAGGATATAACTCATTTACGTTTCAAATCAAAACCGATTTACAAGCAAAAGAACAGGAAGACGGCTCCATCGCGTTTTCTGATGACAAAGAAAAAGTCATCTATAACGTGCCGAAGCCCTTTATGACCGATTCCAATCTAGACGAGAAGTCCGGCGAGGTCAGCCGGTCAGATGATGTCAGCTTCAAACTTGAGAAAAACAACGAGGGCTACTTGCTCCACGTAATGGCCGATGAAAAATGGCTGAAAGATCCTGAGCGGGTCTATCCGGTATCTATTGACCCGTCGACATCTGTATCCGTGTCATCAGATACCTTTGTCATGAGCGCTTACCCGACGACAAACTACTCCGCCGCCTCACAGAAATGGGACGCCGGATTAAAAGCGTACGTGCTGAAAACGGGCTATTATGATGGCACAACGGGAACAAACTATGCGTTTATGAAGTTTGATAATCTAAAGCCGATTAAAAATATGACGGTTACAAAAGCAACGCTCAAAGCATACACAGCCCATTCATATTACGGTTCAAAAGCGACCGGGCTTTGGCTTGATACCGTAAACAGCAATTACGACAATGCCAAGGTCACGTGGAAAAACAAACCGGGCTCCAAAAACATCGGCAAAGCCGAGGTCTACAAAGGCCAATGGGCAAGCTACGATGTCACATCCGCAGTCAAGTCGTGGAACAGCGGCGGAGCGAATTACGGCTTTAAGCTCCACGCAAACGGCAACGGAAAAGAGTATTGGAAAAAGCTGATGTCCTCAGCTAACTCCGACAAAAAACCATACATCGAAGTCACATATACGATTCCGAAGGCGGACACACCGTCTGTCAAAGCGTATCACAACGGTGATTCGAGCGGATTTTTCAATATCAGCTGGAAAAAAGCCGAAGGCGCCAAAAGCTATAAAGTCTGGCTTTATAACGGAAAAGAATATCAAGCCATTTCTGTCGGCAATGTGACCTCTTGGAGCACAAAGGGGAAAAACATCTGGCCCGCAAAAGCGGAAATCGACTCAGGAAAATTCAAGCTGCATACAGACGGCAAAGGCGGAAGCGAATTGGCGCTTGACCCGTCACCGGTGTATAAAAATTCCGGAGGCAGCTATCCGGCAAGCAAAAACTATTGGGTCGCGGTCAGCGCGGTGTTTGACCAAGGAGAAGGCGCAATGTCAGCGGCCGCAAAGCCCGTCATCCCGAATGTGGGCAGAGCTCAGAAACCAACCACAAAAGGCTTTAATAACAATAACGCCACAGGCTACTTTGATCTTTCCTGGAAAGCCGTATCAGGCGCTGCGGGGTATAAAATTCAGGTCTACAACGGTAAAGGCTTTGAAACCCTTGACCTCGGAAATAAAACATCCTGGTCGACAAAAGACCAAAAGATCTGGCCGACAAAAGCGGAAATCAGCGCCGGAAAATACGCGCTTCACCTGAAAGACAATAACGGTGCGGAATTGCCGATTAACCCGGGTCCCGTTTATAAAAACGCCGGGGGAGATGCCAACCGGAAAACCTACGCGTTTAAAGTCATTGCCTATAACAAAGACGGAGAAGCGATTTCGTCACCTGAAGCAAGTCCGGCGCTGCCTGATATCGCAAAGCCGAAAAACCTGACGGGTTATGTCTATACGAATACAAAATCAAGCCAAACAGGCTATGTCAATCTCATATGGGACAAAGTCAAAAACGCCAAAGGCTATAAAATCAATATCTATAACGGGAAAGACTATCAATCATTCGATGTCGGCGACACCGATCATTGGACGACCCAAAACAAAAACATCTGGCCGTCATCCGATGAGATAAAAGCAGGCAAATATCAGCTTCACACAGACGGAAAAGGCGGAGAGCTGGCGCTTGATCCTTCGCCTGTTTATGCGAACGCAAACGGCAATTACAAAGGGAAGAAGAACTATTCCTTTACACTTACCGCTTATGACGCAAACGGTGACACCGTTCCGACCGCACCTTTTAATCCGACATTTCACGAAGGCGCGGAATTTCTCGGAACGGAAGATTTCTGGTCTATCATTGACATTCCGGACGGGCAGCTGAACGGCGCCACGGGGAATGCCATCGTCAATGAAGAAGACATGTCAATCGACGGACGCGGACCGGGGCTTGGCTTGTCGCGGACCTATAACAGCCTTGACAGCTCTGACCATATGTTCGGCCAAGGGTGGTATGCTGATGCGGAAACGTCCATTCTTTCTGAAAACGGAAGAGCCATCTATATTGATGAAGATGCGACAACCCATGTATTCACAAAGAAATCAGACGGCACCTACCAGCCGCCGACAGGCGTTTATCTCGAGTTAACCGAAACAAGCGATCAATTTGTATTAAAAACAAAGGACCAAACGAATGCGTATTTCAGCAAAAAAGGCGGCAAGCTTCAAAAGGTTGTTGACGGACACAACAATACGACCGAATACCAGTACAATGACAAAAATCAGCTGACATCCATAACAGACGCATCAGGACGCAAGCTGACCTTTGAATACGATGAAAACGGCCATGTCACATCTCTTACAGGGCCGAAAAACAAAAAGATTTCGTATTCATATGAAAAAGACTTTCTGAAAAAAGTGACAGATACTGACGGCAGCGTCACGAGCTATGATTATGATGACGAAGGACGCCTCGTCAAGCAGTATTCCGCAAACAGCACAGATGATAAACCGCTGTTCACTGAATATCAATACAGCGGCCACCGCCTTGAAAAAGCCATCAATGCAAAAAAAGAAACGTACGTTTACAGCTATGATGCTGACAAAAAAACGCTGATGATGACGCAGCCGAACGGCCGCAAGGTGCAGTACGGCTATAACGAGGCAGGCAACCCGATTCAGGTGATCGATGACGCCGAAGGGTTGAAAATCACGACCAACACCGTATACGAAGGCAACAACGTTATTCAGGACACCGATCCGAACGATGCCGGTACAGGCAAAGCGACAGAAAGCTATCAATATGATAAAGACGGCAACGTCACAGCTGTAAAAGACGCCTACGGCACCGAAACGTATGAATACAACAAAAACAATGACGTCACGAAAATGAAGGATACCGAGGGGAACGTCACGGATATTGCCTATGACGGGCTTGATGCCGTTTCTGAAACGGATCAAAGCGGAAAATCCTCGTCCGCTGCTGTTTATGATAAATACGGAAACGTCATTCAATCAAGCAAAGAGCTGGCGGCATCAGCGAGCTTACTGACAGATGGCAGTTTTGAAGGGGCGAAGCTTGGCTGGAACCTCACCGCAACAAGGGACAGCGGAAAAATCGCGGCGGTAAACGAAAGAAGCGGCGCGCTGTCAGGGCAAAAAGCGCTGGAAATTACATCTCAATCCGCTTCTGCCGGAACGGAGCACGGCCATGCGTCCGCAACACAGGAAGTACAGCTTGAACCGAATACAACATATACACTCAGCGGCCAGATCAAAACAGATCTGACGAAAGCAAGAGCCTATTTTAACATTGATCTGCGTGACAAAGACCAAAAACGCATTCAATGGATTCACAACGAATCCAGCGCATTAGCCGGAAAGAATGACTGGACGAAACGGCAAATCACCTTTACAACACCGGCCAATGCAGGAAAAGCCGTCATCTATATGGAAGTGGATCATAACGACAAGGACGGCAAAGGAAAAGCTTGGTTTGATCAGGTTCAGCTGGAAAAAGGCGAAGTATCGTCAAGCTATAACCCGGTTCAAAACAGCAGTTTCACTGCCAAAACAGACAGCTGGAGCGCAAGCGGAGCCGCCGCAGATTCGGATGAAGGCTTCGATGACGACGTCTCATTAAAAGCGTCCCGCACAAATACATCACAAGCCAATGCGGCCGCAAAACAAACCGTCACATTAGGCCAAAGCGCAGACGATAAACCGGTATATATCACGCTGACAGGGATGTCCAAGGCTGACGGCGTCAAATTGACAAATGAAAATGATTACTCGCTTCAAGCCAATGTCACTTATGCGGACGGCACGACAGGGGTATACAGCGCCAAATTCCCGCAGGGGACACAGGAATGGAACCGCGCAGCGGCAGTCATTCCGAAAACAAAGCCGATCAGCAAAATCGACATCAGCATTCTGTTCCAAAAAAGCGCGACAGGAACGGCATGGTTTGATGATATCCGATTAATCGAAGGAAGCATCTTAACGAAAAGCACCTATGACGAAAAAGGAAACTATGTCACAAAAGAAGAAGACGAACTAGGCTACGCCAGCACAACGGCATATGATGAGACAGGCAAGAAAACGTCTGAAACCGACGCGAAAGGCGAAACAACCGCCTACGAATACGATCAGGCAGACCAGCTGACAAAGCTGTCCCTGTCAAACGGCACATCCATCCTTCACAGCTATGACAAGGAAGGCCATGAGCTGACAAAAACGATACGGGCCGGCGCAGACCAGACCTATCAATATGAATATGACGTCATGGGCAAGCTCGTCAAAACAACCGACCCGCTCGGCAATGTACTGAAGAGTGAATATGACGCCAACAGCAACCTGACGAAAACCGTCTCCGCCAACGGCAATGAAGTCTCATTGACCTATGACGGAACAGACCGGGTAAAGTCAAAATCATATAACGGCACTGAAAAGTACAACTTTGCGTATGACAAAAACGGCAATGAAACGTCTGTCGTCAATAAAGAACAAAATACAACGAAGAAACGCACATTTGACAACAAAAACCGCCTGACCGAATTAACCGACCGCGACGGCAGCCAGAGCTGGACGTATCCGGCTGATTCGGATAAGCTGAAAACTTTCTCATGGAGCCACGGCGGCCAAAAAGGAACAAACAGCTTTACGTACAACAAACTTGATCAAATGATTGAAATGAAAGACGGCACTTCAGCCTATACATTTGATTACGATGAAAACGGAAATGTGCAGACATTCATCAGCGGCAATGAAGTCGGCACGAGCTTCTCGTATGATGAGCGGAATCTCGTCAGCTCTCTTCATATCGGAGCGAAAAATGGCGGCAGCATCTTCCAAGAAAGCTATGAGTACGACGCCAACGGCAACCGCACGATCATCGACAGCTCAGCGGGCGGAAAGGTGCAATACGAATACGGCAAGCTCAACCAGCTCGTCAAAGAAACTCATGAAGACGGCACCGTCATTCAATACACGTACGACGGCTTCGGCAACCGGACAAACGTCACCACAACAAAGGACGGCGCAAGCAAATCAGTCAACGCTTCCTTCAACATCATGAACCAGCTGACGAAGGTGAATGACGAAGAACTGTCCTACGATAAAAACGGCAACCGCACATCCGACGGAAAATACACGTACACATGGGACGCGGAAGACAACCTGACCGCCGTGACGAAAAAAGGCGAAGACAAGCCATTCGCAACATACAAATACGATGAAAAAGGCAACAGAATCCAAAAAACCGTCAACGGAAACGTCACGAACTACTTTTATGACGGAGACAGCCTGAATGTCCTGTATGAAACAGACGCAGACAACAACGTCACAAAATCGTACACGTACGGCGACAGCGGC